>NZ_RPCY01000001.1:0-3019477 GCF_008728975.1 Haloarcula sp. CBA1131 | reverse complement strand
TGCTCGACACCCCCGTCAGCGGCCGTCGCCTCGCCGGTCTCGGGAGCCGTGCTCTCGACGGAATCGGGGTCGATACCGTACTTCTGGTCGAGTCGGTCCCTGTAGCGGGTGTAGACGACTGCCAGGATGAGCGCACCCGTTGGCGCGCCGAGCGAGACGAGGAAGTAGTGCAGCGGGAAGCCGAATATGGGCGTCTGCACGGTCATCATCTCCGGCGCAAGCGCGGTCAGCGTCACCGGCCCGAACACGACCAGCGCCCAGAGCACGAAACTGCTCCAGATGATCTTCAGGTGGTCGCGCATGAACGGCGTGCTCGGCCGTAACAGGTTCACCTCCCTGTCAAGGTAGTCGATGTCTTCGTGGGCGGCCTCCGTGCCGCCATCTGAGTGGATAGTTGACTCTTCTCGATCCGCAGGCGTGTCTCTTGACATGGGTTGATAGGTTGAAAATTCGTGGTGCTGTTCGCCGCTACGGCTCAGTCACCCTGGACTTTGGTCTCGATATCACTGACGACGTCAGGGTTTCGCAGCGTGCTCGTATCGCCCAGTTCCTCGCCGTTGGCGATGTCTTCCAGCAGGCGGCGCATGATCTTCCCGGAGCGGGTCTTCGGCAGTTCGGGCGTGAAGATGACGGCTTCCGGCCGCGCGATTGGCCCGATAGCGTCCTCGACGCCGTCGATAATCGCACTACGGAGGTCTTCGTCTTCCTCGTAGCCGTCCTCGGTGATGACGTACGCGTACACCGCTTCGCCCTTGATGTCGTGGTCGCCACCGACGACAGCGGCTTCGGCGACGCCTTCCACGCCGACGATAGCGCTCTCGATCTCCATCGTCCCGAGGCGGTGGCCGGAGACGTTGATCACGTCGTCGACCCGCCCCAGCACGGTGATGTAGCCGTCGTCGTCGATCTTCGCTCCGTCCTCGGGGAAGTACACCCAGTCGTCGGAGTCGTCGCTATCGGTGTCCGAGTACTCGGCCCAGTATTCGTCGATGAACCGTTCGTCGTTCTTGTACAGCGTCCGGAGCATGCCGGGCCACGGCTTGTCGACGGTCAGGTAGCCGGCGCGGCCGGGTTCGACTTCCTTACCCTCGGTGTCGACGATGCGGACGTCGTTGCCCGGTAGCGGCGGCCCGGCCGACCCGGGTTTCATGTCCTTGACGCCGGGCAGCGTCGTTATCATCATGCCGCCGGTCTCGGTCTGCCACCAGGTGTCGACGACGGGGCACTCCTCGCCCCCGATATGTTTGTAGTACCATTTCCAGGCGCGAGGGTTGATCGGCTCACCGACCGTCCCCAGCAGGCGCAGGCTGGAGAGGTCGTGCTGTTCGGGGTACTGCTTGCCCCACTTCATGAACGCGCGGATGGCCGTCGGCGCGGTGTACAGCTGGTCGGCCTCGTATTCCTCGACGATGTCCCAGAGGCGGTCCTTGTCGGGGTAGTCCGGCGTCCCCTCGTACATCATCGTCGTCGTCCCGAGCGCGAGCGGGCCGTAGACGATGTAGGAGTGGCCGGTAATCCAGCCGATGTCGGCCGAGCAGAAGTACGTGTCCTCGGGTTTGATATCGAGCACTGCCTGAGAGGTCCAGGCTGCCCACGCGAGGTAGCCACCCGTGGAGTGTTTGACGCCTTTCGGCTTCCCGGTGGTCCCGGAGGTGTACATGAGAAACAGCATATCCTCGGCGTCGCGGTCGACCGGTTCGACCGTCTCGCCCTCGTTGTCGGCGATGACATCGTCGAAGGCGACCTGATTGCCCGCGTAGTCGTGGTCGAAGCCGTCGCCGTCCATCAGGCGCTCGGCGACGATGGCGCGTTCGACCTCGTGGTCGACGCCGCTCAGCCCCTCGTTGGCTTTGTCGAGGTGGTCAAGCGGGTCCCCTCGTCGGTAGTAGCCGTCGCAGGTGACCAGATACTCCGAGTCGGCGGAGTTCATCCGCGTCGCGAGCGCGTCCGCGGAGAAGCCGGCGAACACGACGGAGTGTGGCGCGCCGATGCGGGCACAGGCCAGCATGGCTATCGGCAGCTGCGGGATCATCGGCATGTACATCGTCACGACGTCGTCCTCGCCGACGCCCATCTCCCGCAGGCCGGCCGCGAACTCGTTGACCTTCTGGTGAAGTTCCTCGTAGGTGTAGGTGATGTTGTCTTCCTCGACCGGCTCACCCACCCACTCGATAGCGGCTTCGTCGCCGCGCTCCTCCAAATGGCGGTCCAGACAGTTCGCCGAGGCGTTTAGTTTCCCGTCCGTGAACCACTCGTAGAACGGCGGGTTCGAGTCGTCGAGTACCTGATCGTAACCCTCCTCCCAGTCGAGCAGGTCGGCGGCCCCCTCCCAGCACTCCGGCCAGTTCTCGGTAAACTCCTCGTAGATACCCTCGTCCGTGACGTTCGCCTGCTCGACGAACGACTCCGGGGGCTCGAAAACCTCCTGTTCTTCGAGCCGTGCTTCGAGTTGGACATCTTCATCTGACATGGTCTATCATCGATATTTCACAGTGGCCATATAAACGGGGGGTCTAACTACGATAACATGAAACAGGGTTTCAGTTGTCGGTCGGCTGTCGCGGTTCGGTCGGCCGGTCGTCGAAAAACGCGGTCAGGACCTTCTGCTGGGCTTTCCTGAGGTGATTGTGTAACGTCGGCGACGAGACGTCTAGCGAGTCCGCTAGCTCTTCGGCGGTCGACCCGCGGGGCCACTCGAAGTAGCCGCTGTGGTAGGCCGCCTGGAGGACGGTCTCCTGCCGGTCGGAGAGCGTGTCGGTCAGTCGGTCGCGGAACCCTGTCTCTGTTTCGGCCGGCCGTTCCGTCTCTCGCTTCGCCGCTAACGACGTCTCCGGGTAGGCGTCGGTGACGGCGTTGACTGTCGGTCTGATGTCGGCCTCGCTGGGGAGCTCGACGGCGATAGTCGCCACGCCGTCGGTGGCCGTCACAGAGCGAACGCGGCCACCGCTCTCGACCAACTGGAGCGCTGGCGTGTCGGTGACTACGACCTCCAGTAGCACGCCGTCGCTGTGCTCTTCGAGGAGTCTGGCGTCGGTCACGCCGTCGTCGGTGTCCGCGTACGACAGTATCGCGTCGGCCGAGGCACCTTCGACCATCAGGTAGTACAGCAGCGACTGGCCCGCAACGGGAACGACGCCGGACAGTTCGACCGTACACTGCAACGCCCCGGACACCCCGGCGGTGAAGGTTCGCCCGTCCGCACAGTGGAACTCCAACTCGGTCACCGTGTCGGCAAGCAGGAGTCGCTTGCGTTCGGCGGCGACCTGTGCGTGGCCGACCTGAACCCCGAGTGCGGACAGTACGGCGCGTTCCGCGTCGGTAAGCTCCTCCCTGGAACCGACCCCGATGACACCGGAGACGGCGTTTTCTCTGACGAGCGGGACCAGAGCGACCGGTCCGGCGCTGTCGTCGACGACACGAACCTCGCCCACGTCTAGCGGCGCGGTGACCGACTCGATATGCTCGTGAATCTGGCGCTCGACGGCCGACTCCGAGATCTCTGTCGTCGTGCGCAGTGTCAGCCCGTCGCCGGTACGCTCGGCGAGCCAGGCGAACTCGAAGCCCGCCGTCTCGGTCAGGTGGTCACAGACTGCCGTCGCAATTGCTTCGCCGGTCGCGGCGGCCGCAAGCGCCTCGCTGACCGTCATAATCCAGTCGACGGGTCGCTGGGACTCGCTTGAGGCTGCCCGCTTGACGGACCCGTCAACGGCCGCGACGATGGTTTCCCGGTCCGGTTCGTCAAGCAGGGGATCGAGGCGGTCGAGTCGGTCCCAGCCGCCGAGCGTGCAGACCACGTCCGGCGGGACGCCGTCGTTCAGCAGGCTCGCCGCGAACCGCCATCGGAGGTCGCGCGAGGAAACCCCTCGCAGGTGCGGCGCCGTCTCGGCGGCCCGGTCGGCCACCTCGCTGACGAGCATCTGGAGCCGCCGCGGGGAAACGGAAACCAGCGGCTCGTCATCGGCTTTCCCGGACGCGTTTGCGTACTTCCGCATGTCGTGTTCGACCGAGTCCGGGAGGTACGTTTCGCGTACAATCTCGTTGCCGTTCCGAACAGCAAGCAGGTGATGGCCCTCGAACTCGGTGATATCGGTCAGCCGTACGGCCGTCATCTCCGCCGGCCGGAGTCCGACCTCCGCACCGAACCGGAGCACGAGGTCGGCCCGGTGTGTCTCGGCCGCGCGACGGAGCTCTTCGTACCCTCGCTTACCGATTTGATCGGCTGCTCCGTCCATGTGTTTCGGAAATTTACAGAATACCGAAATAAGTATTGCGGTCAGACCGTGCGTATAGACGAGAGAGCCACGATAAAACAGTCGCTAAGAACACTGTTGCCACGAAAATATTTCGGAGATATATAGAAAGACGAAACGTCTTACTCTCTCCTCGTCGTCGACTGGATTTCGCCGAGGATTTCGGGGTTCCGTAGCGCGCTGGTGTCGCCCAGTTCCTCGTCGTTCGCCACTGCGGTCAGCAGGCGGCGCATAACTTTGCCCGAGCGCGTCTTCGGAAGGTCGGGCGTGAACACGATCTCCTTGGGGCGGGCGATACCGCCGATAGCGTTGACGACGGCATCTTCGATGGCCGTCCGGAGTTCGCTCTCGGCGTAGCCGTCCTCCGGAGAGGCGAACGCGTACACCGCCGTTCCGGTCGTCTCGTCGTCGGCACCGACGACGGCGGCTTCGGCGACGCCGGTGACGCCGGCGACCGTCGACTCAAGTTCCTTGGTGCTGAACCGCCGGCCGGCGACGTTAATCGCGTCGTCAATCCGACCGAGAAAGGTGATGTAACCGTCGTCGCCGACCGAGACGCTGTCTTCGGGGTAGTACCGCCACTCCCCGGCGCTGTCCGGGACGCTGCCCCAGTCCGCTCCGTCGAGTAACGCGCGCGGCATCCCCGGCCAGGGGCGCGTCACGACGAGTTCGCCGGCCGTGTCCGACTCGACCGCCGCACCTTCGCGGTCGACGACGGACGCCTCGATTCCTGGCAGCGGCGTTCCCGCGGCCCCGGGTTTCATCTCGTCGACGCCGGGCAACGTCGATACGAGCACCGCTCCGGTTTCGGTCTGCCACCATGTGTCGACAATGGGGCACTCGCCGCCGCCGATGTGCTCGCGATACCACTCCCATGCGCGAGCATCCATTGGTTCGCCGACCGTACCCAGCAGGCGTAGACTGGAGAGGTCGTGTCGGTCGGGGTACTCCTCGCCCCACTTCATGAACGCCCGAACGGCTGTCGGCGCGGTGTAGAACACGTCGACGGCGTACTTCTCGATGAGTTCCCACAGCTGGTCTTTTTTCGGGTGGTCCGCCGTACCGTTGTACAGTACTGTTGTCGTGCCGAGCGCGAGCGGGCCGTAGACGATGTAGGAGTGGCCGGTAATCCAGCCGATGTCGGCCGAACACCAGTAGGTGTCCTCGGGCTTGATATCCAGGACCGACCGGGCGGTCCAGGCGACGTGTGCGAGATACCCGCCGGTCGTGTGGGTGACGGCCTTCGGCTGGCCGGTCGTCCCCGATGTGTAGATGCGAAAGAGCGGGTCGTCCGCCGCCCGCGAAACCGGCTCGACTTCCTCGCCCTCGTGGGCCGCCAGCAGGTCGTGATAGTCGTCGTAGTCGTCGCCTAAGTGCACATCACGGCCCAGCCGGTCGAGCACCACGACCGACACGTCGTGGTCGACGGCGATGCGCGCGTTATCCGCCTTGTTCTTTTGTGCGACGGCGCTACCGCGGCGGTAGTAGCCATCGCAGGTGATGAGGTACTCCGAGTCGGCTCGCTCCATTCGCGTCGCCAGTGCGTCCGCGGAGAACCCGGCGAAGACGACGTTGTGTGGCACACCCAGGCGCGCACAGGCCAGCATCGCGACCGGGAGTTCGGGCACCATCGGCAGGTACAGCGTCACCACGTCGTCCGGGCCGACGCCGCGCTCGCGCAACGCCGCGGCGAAGGCGTTGACTTCCCGGTACAGTTCGAGGTAGGTGTAGGTGCGGGACTCGCCGAGGTGCCCCTCCCAGACCAGTGCGAGCTGGTTCTTCCGCTCGGGGAGGTGTCGGTCGAGACAGTTGTATGCGGCGTTTAATCGGCCACCGGGGAACCATTCGAACGGTGGCCCGTCTGTTCCACGGAGCACCGTCTCGAACGGAACCTCCCAGTCAAGCAACGCGGCGGCCTCGCGCCAGCAATCGGGCCACTCCCGTTCGAAGCGGTCGTAGACGGCCGGGTCCGTCACGTTCGCCTGTTCGACGAACCAGTCCGGTGGTTCGACTGTCTCTCGCCCCGTCTGGGACTGGCCCCGATCCGGTTCGTCACCCCGTGTCATCAGTTGACAGTACACCGCCGTACTCAAAAAATATCCTATCTAATTGTGCATGATTCCGCTGTGAGTGGCTCACCAGTGCAGTCGGCCGTTCTCACTTTCGACACTGGCGACGGAACTTATATTGAGTCCTGCGGTCAACGAGTGTACGAGAGGCCGGTACGGGGTATGAGCGACACCGAAAAGAAGATCGCCGATACGAAGGGGCAGTTCCTTCAGGCGGTCTCACAGGGCCAGCGCCTCACCGACGCCGAGTGGCGAAACTGTCGCATTATCCTTACCACCGAGCGGGTCGCCCTGCTGGGCGACGACAAGCGACAGATTTCACTGACCGACATCGACCGTATCGCCGACCGGTTCGACGTGAACCAGCAGAGCGCCGGCGTCTCCGACTACGTCGCGCTCTACGTCGGCGAGGACGTTATCCTCGTGTCGGCATCGGACCACGGGACGTTCGAGACCGACTTCTACCGGGCGAGTCTCGACGGCGCAATCGTGCTGGTTCAACACCCTGCACTGAAAGGCGGCGTCGTCCAGTCCGCCGAGTGGACGAAGGGTCGCCTCAAAGTGACCGACGAGGCGCTGAAACTCGCGATGGCTGACGGGCAAGCCGTTGTCATCGACCGCGCCGACATCGGTGACCTCGCTGTCGAAGAGAAGCAGGTCAGCGGCGAGGAACGGACGGTCATTCAGGTCGAGCACAGCGAGGACGACATCAGCGTCGAAACACATCTCGCGGGCGAGGAGTTCCACGCAACCGTCCTCCGGACGATGCTCGAAGAGAGCGCCGAACAGAACCAGGCCGATCTGGACCTGAGCTCGACTGAGAAGCGGGTAATCATGGCGCTGCACTCCGGCGTGTCGCCGTTCGACATTCCCAACTTCGTCGGCATTGACGTTGAGAAAACCGAGGAAATCTTCGACCGACTGATCGAACTCGACGTGATAAGCGTGCTCCGGGAGCGGACGGAAGTGAATCTGACGACGAAGGGCCGTCGGGTCGCCGGCGAGCGGATGGGCGAGCAGTAGTCCGTACCCGGAACCAGTGAAGCATCGCGAGGACCGACTGTCTCGGACGCTCCCTCCCGTTCGGTTTCGACGCCACAAACTGGACATGCGTGGCGAGTAGACGCCGACCAATCTCGGTAAGGCCGCCATATTGAAGCCCCTCCTCCGTCTGCAACAGGTATGCACATCGATACGGCTGTGGTCCTCGCTGCGGGTGAAGGGACTCGCCTCCGGCCGTTGACGCGAAACCGGCCAAAACCAATGCTTCCGGCCGCGAACCGTCCGATCCTCGAACACGTCTTCGACGCACTAGTCGAGGCAGGCATCGAGAAGCTGGTCGCCGTCGTCGGCTACAAGCGCGACCGCGTTCAGGACCACTTCGGGCCGACGTACCGTGGCATTCCTATTTCCTACGTGAGCCAGACGAAACAGCTCGGTAGCGGGCACGCGCTCCTCCAGGCGCGGAGCGTCGTCGACGGCCCGGTTCTGGTGATGAACGGTGATCGTCTCGTCGACGCGGCCACTATCGAGTCGGTAGATACCTCCTATGCGGAGACTGGGCACACAAGCATCGCTGTCATCGAACGACAGGACACCAGTCGGTACGGTGCCGTCGAGGTACAGGACGGCGATATTGTCGACATCGTCGAAAAGCCCCAACACGACGAGTTCAGGCTCATCAACGGCGGCGTGTACGCCTTCGACGGCGACATCTTCGAGGCTATCGACGAAACGACGCGGCACGCCGGCGAGCTGGCACTGACCGACACTATCGAACTCCTGCTCGAATCTGACCGTATTCAGGCAGTCGAGGTCGACGGCATGTGGGTCGACGCGACATACCCGTGGGACCTGTTGACCGTCGCGCGCGAGGTACTGGCGCGGGGTCGGGTCGTCGAATCGGCCCGCGACGAGCAGGTATGGGTCGACAACTCCGCACGCGTCCACGACGAGGCGACCCTCCAGTCGCCGGTCGTCATTGGCCCGGATTGCGAGGTCGGACCGGACGCTGTCATCGGTCCGAACGTCGCGCTTGGCCGTAACACCACTATCGGGGCCAACAGTGTCATCCAGCACACCGTCCTCGACGCCGATACGCGTGTCGACCCGAGTTCGACCCTCATCGATACTGTCACCGGTCAGGACGTGAACCTGGGCGTCAATACGGTCGTCCCCGGCGGCCCGGCCGATGTCCAGGTCGGCACGGAAGTGTTCGAAGACCAGCGGCTCGGTGCCGTTATTGCCGACCGTGCTGTTGCGCTCGGGGACGTGAGCTTCGTCTCCGGATCGCTCGTGGGCCCCAACGCTCGGCTCGCCACTGGCGTGACAGTCGATGGAACCGTCCGCGAGGGCGCGGAGGTGGTCCGCTGATGTGTGGTATCATCGGCTGTGTCGGCCGCGGCGACGAGACGCTCGATACGCTCGTCCACGGCCTTTCGAAACTGGAGTACCGCGGGTACGACTCCGCTGGCGTCGCACTGGCGAACAGCCACATCGACCTGTGCAAACACTCCGGCAAAATCGCCGACTTGCGCGACGCGCTGTCGGAACGGACGCTCTCGGGCTCGGTCGGCATTGGCCACACTCGCTGGAGCACGCACGGCCCGCCGACCGACGAGAACGCCCACCCCCATCAGGATTGCACCGGTGAGGTCGCAGTCGTCCACAACGGTATCATCGAGAACTACCAGTCCCTGAGAGACGAACTCGTGAGCGCCGGCCACACCTTCACATCTGACACCGATACGGAGGTCGTCCCCCATCTCATCGAGGACGCGCTGGACGCCGGAGCCGACCCCGAAGACGCTGTCAGAGAGACGGTCAGCCGACTTGAAGGCAGCTACGCCGTCGCCGTCGTCATCGCCGGCTGTGACTCGGTGTTCGCCGCGCGGAACGACTCGCCGCTCGTGTTAGGCATTGACGACGATGCGACGTATCTGGCCAGTGACGTACCCGCCTTCCGGGACTTCACCGACAAGGTCGTCTATCTCGCTGACGGCGAGTTCGCCCGACTCAACGGTGATGGGTGGACTGTGACTGACATCGACGGCAATGTCGTCGAGAAAGACATCGACACTATCCAGTGGGACCCCGAGGAGACCGGCAAGAGCGGCTACGACCACTTCATGCTCAAGGAGATTCACGAACAGCCGCGCGCGCTCCGGCAGTGTCTCCGCGGCCGCGTCGACGAACTCGCCGGGACGGTCGACATCGGCGACCTCGGAGATCTCTCCCCGACCGGCGTCCAGTTCGTCGCCTGCGGGACCTCCTACCACGCCGCCCTGCACGGCGCGCAACTGTTCCGCGAAGCCGGTATCCCCGCCCAGGCGTTCCTCGCAAGCGAGTACGCCACTGCCACGCCACCCATCGGTGACGCGCTCGTCGTCGGCGTCACACAGAGCGGCGAGACCGCGGACACGCTATCGGCACTTCGGGCGGCCCGCCGCCGTGGCGCGCGCACGCTGGCCGTGACCAACGTCGTCGGCTCTACCGCGGCCCGCGAGTGCGATCACGCGCTGTACATCCGTGCTGGGCCGGAGATCGGCGTCGCCGCGACCAAGACTTTTGCCTCACAACTGGCCGCGCTGAACCTGCTCGCGCTCGGAACGTCCACAACCGGCGACGCCCGGCAGGTCATCAGCGCGCTCCGCGACCTCCCCGGCCACGTTCAGGAGGTTCTCGACGAATCTGCCGCTCAGGAGGTCGCTGAGTTGTATCAAGACGCCAACGCCTACTTCTTCATCGGCCGCGGGTATCAGAATCCCGTGGCGCTCGAAGGCGCGCTGAAAATGAAGGAGATTACGTACAAGCACGCCGAGGGCTTCGCTGCGGGTGAGCTGAAACACGGCCCGTTGGCGCTGGTGACCGAGAACACGCCCGTGTTCGCTATCGTGACTGGTGACGACGAGCGCACCCGCAAGACGATCGGGAACGTCAAAGAGGTCGAAGCAAGGGACGCGCCGGTGGTCGCGATTACGGACGGACAGAGCGACGTTGAACGGTACGCCGACCATGTGCTCCAGATTCCGGAGACCCATCCGCGAGCCGCTGCAGTGCTGGCGAACACGCATCTGCAACTGGTGTCGTATCACACGGCTGCGTTGCTGGGGCGGAACATTGACAAGCCGCGGAATCTGGCGAAAAGCGTGACAGTCGAGTGAGCAGCGCGTAGCTGGCTATTTGCGGCTCTCTGAGAGCTCTACCGGATCGGGGTTGCCACTAATTTAGCTGTTGTTGAACCGGAGCGGCTCGCTTTTCCAGAGCAGGCTACAGAGGTGGGGGCAGAATTTCTCTAGGGTCGCGCAACTTAAGATGTGACAGCACCGTGCATAGAGTGTATAACTCGTATGCTTCCCAGGGTTTGTGCCGCGATACCCTCTGCTGGAGCGTTTTTCGGAGATACGTGAGTTCACTACGAACGGTGTACTCCGGCCGATACTGGAGCAAGTGGGTCGTACAATGGCCTGCCAGTTCTCACCGATTTCTGTATGCCATCACGAGGTCAATAAGAACGCTCCAGACCTGCCTTGAAACAAGCTTCATATCATAGCTAAACGACTGGTCACGCACGTATTCGAGGTCGTATCGTAGCTTTTCGCTCGGCTCTTTTCCAGTCACATGATTAACCTGGGCAGGCCCGGTCAGGCCTGGCTTGACGAACCATCGTTTCTGCCAGTCAACGACACCGCTCTGGATATCCGAGTCCAGTTCCGGCCGTTCTGGCCGTGGGCCGACGACGCTCATATCTCCCCGTAGTATCGACCAGAGCTGTGGGATCTCATCCAAGTGCGTCTGTCGCAGCACTCGGCCAACCGATGTCACGCGTGGATCGATCCCACCCGCATCCTCGTCACTGATTTTCACGCCGGTCTCGTCTTCGGCGTTCTCGATCATCGACCGGAACTTGTAGATGGAGAAGGTTTCTCCGAAAACTGCTGTTCGGTCTTGCTGGTACAGTATTGAGCCACCGTCTTCTGCTTTTATCGCAAGTATAATGCCAATAATCACGGGCGATAGCGCGACCAGCCCAGCCGATGCAAACGCGATATCGAACGCGCGCTTGAGAATATAGTCCTGTATGTCCCATGGCTCGATCTCCACGTCGATCAGGGTTCCGACGCCACCGCTGGCGGTCAACACAGAGTCTGTATGGTCGCGATGGACTTTCGCGTTGACACCGTACTCGTAACAGGCGTCGAGAGCGCCGAAGAACTCCGCCCGGTCGGCATGTTCAAACGCTAGCACAACAGTGTCGATATCATACTCGACGAGTACGTCCTCGATTCGCGAGAGGCCACCTAGCCGTTCCAACCCACTGGTGTTAGTTCCGCCGTCAGCGATGGCTTCGGTCCGTTCGACTGTCGTAATGACACTCGTTGGACAGAGATAGCCCAGAAGCGTCCCGTCGACTTCACTTGCCACTTCTTCTATCACCTTGAGGTCGTCCCCAACGACGATGGTTCGTTCGCCGTTTGACGACGGCCGCTTGCGAATCCACACGAACCATGCGGGCAGTGCGACCAGTAATAAGGGAGTTACTAACACGACCGTCAAGCGCGGCAATCGGTACGTGTAGTCGAAGTAGCCGATTGTCGCCAGAACAAGAACTGCTACGAGCACCCGCTTCTGGGCCAGTGCTATAGCGTCGAGAATTCTTCGCGGGCGGGGTTTGTACAGTGGGAGGAACACACTAACGACGACTGCGATTGTGACCAACAGTTCAAACGTGAACTCCGACCCAGTTGGGGGGTCAGTCGGTAGCCGATTGAACACCGGGATGGTTGTCGCTATCGACTGGATGGTAGCGTTGTTAACAAGTGCGACGGCGGCCGCTGTCAGCACGACGACGCCGGCTACACTTGCGACCCGGTACCGCCAGCCACTATCCATTATCAGTGTGATTGCCGAGTTCCGGGATAAGTCCTGCGTCCCGGGACTCAAATACTGAAGCTACTGTAGTCAAACCGCCCTGAATAGACGGTGTGCTACTGAGAGACAGTATTGCACGAGAGCTGTTTGCGTACTGACGCACCCACGACGAACGTACCAGCGCAGTCGTATCGGCTATCACAGCGTCGATCCAACTACGTGACTGTGTGGTCCTCACTGGTTACTGACCAGGCTATCCTGTGTGGCCCTCACTCGCTTGCAGCGATGTTCTCGGCAGCCATTTCCGGGTCAATCTCGCCCTGCAGCCGTTTCTCGGCCTGGTCGCGGTCCGCTGGATAGCCGATATCGTTCCGCCAGCCGTCCATGCGGATCGCGTCGATCGTCCGCCCGGAGTGCAACAGGAGGTCAATCGCGTCACTGATCTCGTACTCGCCGCGGTTGGAGGGCTGTACCAGATGGCAGGCGTGGAAGATGGCCGGCGTGAACGTATAGAACCCGGTCATCACTAGGTTCGACGGCGGGTCCTCCGGTTTCTCGACGACTTCGGTGATCTCGCCGTACTTGTTGGTGTCACAGACACCGTACCGCCCGGCCTCATCCCATGGGACTTCCTCAACGAGGAAAGCGGCGTCGGCACGTTCCTCCGCCTGCCGGTTGACGACATCTCGGAGGTTCGCTTCGAAGATGTTGTCGCCGAGCATCAGCATGAAGTCGTCGTCGACGTGCTCCTCGACGGTCAGAAGCGCGTGTGCGAGGCCGTTCTGTTCGCGCTGGTGGGTGTAGGTGATCGGGACGCCTTCGAACTCGTCCTCGTAGTGATTAATGATGGCCTGCTTCTTGTAGCCGACAACTACCAGCAGTTCGTCAGCGCCTAGTTCGATCAACTGCTCGAAGCAGTGGGTCAGAATCGGTTTCCCCGCGACCTCTACCATTCCCTTCGGCTTGTCTTCGGTCAGCGGGCGGAGACGGGTCCCCTCACCAGCGGCGAGTACGACAGCTTTCATATATCTCAATTCGTTGGCCGTCCGATAAAACTCTTGTCGAATTATAAGATCCGAATTATAATATCCGCCCCTCGACTACTGCCGCCCGATGAACGTCAGTATTGTCGGGAGCGGATACGTCGGGACGACGGTCGCGGCGTGTCTTGCGGATCTCGGACACGAAGTGGTAACGATAGACATCGACGAGGACATCGTCGACACGGTCAACGACGGCCGGTCGCCGATACACGAACCTGGCCTCGACGAACTCGTCGCCGAACACGGCGGCGGTCGACTTCGGGCAAGTACCGACTACGACGAGATCCTCGATACTGAACTGACGATGCTGGCGCTCCCGACGCCCTCGAACGACGACGGGAGCATCGACCTCCAGTTCATGGAAGCCGGTGCGGCATCCGTCGGCGAGGCGCTGGCCGGTGCCGAGAACGCGGCAACGGATCCACACCTCGTCGTCACGAAGTCGACTGTCGTCCCAAACACGACCGAGGACCGGCTCGCCCCCCGTATCGCCGACGCCGGTCTCGAACGCGGGACGGACTTCCTCGTCGCGTCCAATCCCGAGTTCCAGCGCGAGGGGACGGCCGTGGCGGATTTCCTGAACCCCGACAAACTCGTCTTCGGGACGGACGACGACCGTGCGACGGCGCTTCTCAACGAACTGTACGAACCGCTTCGCGAGGCCGCTGACGATGATGTGCCGGTCGTCGAAACCGGCATCGCCGAGGCCGAGATGATAAAGTACGCCAACAACACGTTCCTCGCGACGAAGATCAGCCTCATCAACGACATCGGGAACATCTGCAAGGAGTTCGGCGTCGACGCCTACGAGGTGGCCGATGCCATCGGACTCGACGACCGCATCGGCGAACAGTTCCTCCGGAGCGGGGTGGGATGGGGCGGCAGTTGCTTCCCGAAGGACACGGATGCCATCATCGCCGCGGCACGGGAACAGGGCTACGACCCTGCTGTTCTTTCTGCGGCCGTAGAACTGAACGACGACCAGCCCAAGCGCCTCCTCTCCCTACTTGACGACCACGTCGACGTGTCCGGCAAACGCATCGCCGTTCTCGGCCTGGCGTTCAAACCCGGAACGGACGATATCCGGAACACGCGCGCGGTTCCGGTCATCGAGGGACTCAAAGAACGTGGCGCGGAAATCGTCGCCTACGACCCCGTTGCCACCGAGAATATGCGCGAACGCTATCCCGACATCGAGTACGCCGACTCGGCCGCAACCGCTCTCGCGGGGGCATCAGGCGCTGTTGTCGTCACTGACTGGGACGAGTTCGCAGCGCTCGACGCTGCGTTCGACGAGATGGCAGACTCCGTCGTCGTTGACGGTCGACGCATCATCGAGCGGCGCGACGGCATCACCTACGAAGGATTGACCTGGTAGCGCAGTCAGTTACCTGCCTGTATTTGCCTGTCGATGACGGCTACCGTGCCGGCAGCGAGTAGCGCCACAACGAGCACGGTCGGGTCCGAAGACACGTACAGGCTCGGCGTCGGCGGCCGCCAGTTCGTGAACGGATACAGCCAGGCGCTCGCTCGCCCGTCGGCGTACACTCGCATCCCATCGAGCAGCAGCGACGTGAGGCCGCCGAACGTCACGAGTCCGAACACGCGCCGCCAGTGGCGTCTCTCGAATGCGACGGTGATGACACCGGCCAGTAGCAGGACTCCGCCGAGTGTGGAGAGGGGCGCATAAGTGAACGGCATGCCCAGAAACGCTTCGACAGTGCTCCCGTCCACCACGATCCCGACTTTCACCAGATCGGGAATCGCCGCACCGCCCATCCCAACGACGACCCAATGCTGATTGAGCCAGTCGATGCGCCAACTCGCGACCGTCAAAAGGATGTATGGTACGAGCAGGTGAGTCAGCAGGTCAGCCATTGCGTGCCTCCATCGTCCACGTCTCTCGGTCAATTCGCCAATACCGGAAGAACAGGAGCAGGAATCCGAGTGCGCCGACAGCCGAGGCACCGTACTTGTAGAACTCCGCCCACCGACTGCTGTTGACGACTTCGACGCGCTCGGCCGCTATCGTCTGATTCGATTCAAGCGTTCCGTACACCTGAACGACGCCACCGGGTTCGACGGCCGCTTCCGTCCCAGTGACCCTGAGCGTTATTGCCGTCCCGTCGCTTTCGGCCCTGATTGCCATTCCGCCATCGCCGGTCTCTGTCACTGTTCCAAACACCATGAGGTGCTGTCCGACGTACGACTCGTACCCGGACGAGAGGTCCGCAGCATCTGGATACGGGGACCGCTGCTCTTCTGTAACTGCCGCGTGGACGAACAGTCCACCGAGTATCAGACACAGCACAAGTACGATGCCGGCACGAACCCAGACGCGCACACTCCCTGTTCTTTCGGTGGGTACAATGGTCCTTTCGCTTCAGAACCACAGCGTGTCTGTCTCCGAAAATCACTCGATAGTGACGTTGCCGCCGTCGTACACTGTCCGTTCTGTGACTTCGACAGTCGTTTCACTTCCGCTATCGGTCGTCACGGTGTACGTCCCGGGGTTTGCGACGGTAACAGTGAACTCACCGTTGCGGTCGGCTGTCGTCTGGCGCTCGTAGTCGACCTCTCTGTCCGAGACAGCGACTGTCGTTACGACCGAGACGGTCGAATTCGGGGCTGCAGTCCCCCGGATCTCTCCACCGGGAACGACCGCGAACGCCTTGTGGCTCCCGTCTTCGCTCGTGAAGAGCGGCCGGTAGCGGGCCAGTCCGTCCACATCTCCGTTCTGGCTTCCGAAGTGCTGGTGTAGTCGAGCGTACATCGTGCTCGGTTCCTCCAGTTCCATCTCTGTCGTTACGACGTATCCGACTCGACCGGAAATCCGATTGTGGGCCTCGTCGGGGTCCGTCGCTGCGACAAACGGACCGTAATTCTGGCGGGCGTAGCCGTAGCTCCGTGACTCACCGTTGACGAAGTAGTTGTACACGCGGTTCTGTCCCCAGCGGCTGAGGACGTAGTTTTCGGGGTATTCGAGCCCGCGATCGGCGGCGTCTGCCTCGATTGCAGTCGCCGCGTCGTATGTCCCGTCCTCGACGAGCACCTGACTCGTCTTCACCGGCACCTGCACCATCCCGAGGGCCCCGAACAACAGGAACAGTACGACCAGCGATGCAACTGCCCGGCTGTCGGGAACGAGTACGTCTCGAAGGTCGCTGTCGCCAGTCGTCAGCACCGGTCGGGCGAGATCGACCCACGAGGCGGCCCAGACGAACGCGAGGCCGGCGAACAGCGCGAGAAACGGGGCCAGTTCCCCGACGAAGCGGACCTGAATCACGGAAAGAGCTAGCAGTACCCAGGCATAGCTACTGGCGACGAGCCAGCCGCTCCGGTCGTTCCGAGCGAGGTCGATGCCCCACACCATCGCCGGGAGTGCCAGGAACAGTGTCAGGCCGAGCAGGAACAGGAAGCCGAAGGCGTCTGCGCTGAACAGTCCGTACGTCTCGGCGATCGCGTCGGACCGAAACAGCGTATCGAGCCGCCTGTCGAACGTGGCCCACTGTTCTGTGAAGCCGAAACGAAAGACGAGGATGGTGACGATGCCAAGCCCGAGATCGACCACAGCCAGTTGTCTGGCAGTGCCACCGAATCGCCTGGCCGCTTCTGCTGTCGCGATGACGACGACAGTGCCCAGCGTCAGCAGTGCTGGCGTGCTAGCGACGAGCGCAGTCTGCCAGCCGGTGACAGTATGAACACTCCAGGCGAGTATCGCGCCGAGGCTAACGCCGGCAAGGACCGGCGCGTTCCTGACCAGTGCCGACCGGTTGTTTGAGCCATCCAGCAGTGTCTGTCCAAGCACCACCAGACAGACCGACAGGACAAGCAGCGGCCCGGCTTCCCACGCAAGTACCTGTCCGGCAATCCCGACACCGATACCGACCGCGGCGATCCACGGCTGTGGTCGACGAAGCGACGTTCGGCTCGTGGCCGTCGTTAGCGCGACCACGAGTGCAAGCGCGGTGAGTCCCAGCCAGGGATAGTCGAAGGCGTGGTGATCTGCGAAACCCAGGCTCGTCCGAAAGGCGTGGCCGGGAATAAATGCCAGGAAGAGGACCGATGCGAGACCGACACGCCGATCGCTGGACACCCGCACCGCGAGTAGATAGAGCAGGACGCCCGTGACGAGTGCCGACACGACCGGATACCAGGCGAGAACGTGGCCGATGACTGCTTTGCTCCCGCCGAAGAGGCTGGCGACCCACCAGAGCGTCGCGATCGTGAGTGGCTCCCCGTTGGTTACTACATCCGGAATCACGGAGAGCGCTCCGAAATCGGCCGCGCCGCCGGCGTTGGCCGCGACCTGTTCGACGTGATACCTGTAGTAATACGGATCGTTACTCGACAAGACGATGTCGTCGCCGCGGTAGATCGACCCGATGACGTACGTTCGGGCGACAAACACGACCGCTAGAGCAGCGACGAGCAGGCCAGTTGCTCGCGCGTCGAAATCAAACCGCAGCGCGTCACCGAGAGCCGTCCCGCTCTCGCTGTCGCTGCCGACCCCGGATTTGCCGTCGAGTGCGGCCCGCACGGCGTCGGGATCAGCGACGCGGTACTCGTCACCGTCTTTCTCGACGATGCCCGCGGAGACGAGTTCACCGAACTGGCCCGAATCGATGGGAATGTCGTCAAACGTCCAGCCGTCCTGTTCGTCGTCGACGGCCAGAACCGCCGCTGTCGCGTCTCGTAGCTCGGGCCGGTCATCGAGTACCGCTCCCGCCCCGGGCGTATCGCTCATGTATCTTCTCTTTCCGGTCTGGCGAATAAATCCATCGGGACTCGCCGTCTACGTGTTTGCCGACTCTAGCGCCGCTCGAATCGCCGATTCTACGTCGTGTTCCGGCGTCCAGCCCAGTACGTCCGTCGTTCGGCCGGTGTCGACCGGGAACGAATCGACGAGCGTCTCGTCGTCGCCACGCGGGTTCTCGACCAGTTCCACGTCGGCATCAATGTCGGCGGCCGAGGCGGCGATATCCTCGACGAGTTTGGCGACGGTGTGAACGCCCGGGTCTTCGTCGCTGGCGATCTCGTATTTCTCGACGCCGGTCTCGCCGCGGTCCAGTTGCTCCAGTAGCCGTTCGCAACTGTCGACGTACGCCCGGGCCACGTCCTTGACGTGAATGAAGTTCCGGGACTGCGTTCCGGGCTCGTAGACGGTCAGCGTCTCGCCAGCGAGCGCGCGGTTCACGAAGAAGTTGATGACAGTCCCCTTTGAGACGGTTTGACCGTCTATCTCGTGACTGCCGTAGAGGTTCGAGATCATGAACTGGTGGGCCGGGAACGTGCCGTCGGCGTACGTCTCGATGTCACGCTCGTTGAGCAGTTTCGTCCGCCCGTACCAGTTCAGCGGGTCTCGGGGGTGGTCGACTGTAATCGGGAACTCCTGTGGGTCGCCGATGACGGCCATCGAGAACGGGAAAATCAGCGCTGCGCCAGTCTTCCGACAGAACCAGGCGACGTTGTCGGTTCCCTGGACGTTGACCTCGTAGGCAAGGTCCTGTTTCTCCTCACAGTCGTCAACTCCCGACACCGCGGCGAGGTGCATCACAACGTCGGCCCCGTCTAGCGCCGCCTCCAGACGGTCCCGGTTCCGGATGTCGACGTGTTCGATGTCGACATCACCGACGGACCGCATGGTGCCGAGATAGAAGTTATCGATAGCAGTGATCTCCCAGTCGGGGTGGGCCTGCTGTAGTTCGTAGATGACGCGGCTGCCGATGTAGCCTGCACCGCCGGTGACGGCGATGTGAGGTGTGTTGTCTGTGGGTTCTGTCTCAGGCATTGGTGGTGAATTTCTCCGCGAGGTCGCGAACGCCCTCGCGGAGCGTCCACGATGGTTCGAAGCCAGTCTGACTCAGTCGGTCGAAGTTGACGTGATACGACGGGCCGGGATGCTCGTCTTCGAGGTAGGTCACGTCGACCGGGGCGACCTCATCGGCGACGATGTCGGCGATCTCCGAGATCTGGTAGTTCGCGTCCATCGACCCGACGTTGTACACTGGTTCGTCCCAGGACTCGGGGTCACACGCCGCCTCCGCGTAGGCGCGGGCAGCGTCCTGAACGTGGATGAATGGCCGCCAGTTCGAGCCGTCGCCGTAGACGGTGAGCGGGCGGTCGGTGAGCGCGCGGAACACGAAGTAGTTCACGACGAGGTTGAACCGGATGCCCGGCGAGTGGCCGAAGTTCGTGGCCATTCGCAGGGCGGTCCCGGTCATGTCGAACTCCTCGCAGTACTCCCGCAGCAGGGTCTCGGACTGTAGTTTCGTCTCTGCGTAAGGGTTGATGGGATCCGGGTCGACCGTCTCGTCGATGTCGGTGCTGGTCGCGCGGCCGTAGACGTTACACGAAGAGGCGAAGACGACGTGGTCGACGCCGAGTTTGCCGGCCGCAGTCAGGACGTTCTCGGTGCCGTCGTAGTTGATGGCGAACGTCTCGTCGCGGCGTTCGTGGGTGCTCGATGCGCCCGTGATAGCCGCGAGGTGGATGACGCGGTCGACGCCGCGCATGGCGCTCTCCACGTCGCCGTACTCGCGGACATCGCCACGGCGGAATTCGAGCCCGTTGCCAAGTGTCCCTAGCAGCGCTCGCGGCGACCCCGAGGAGAGGTCGTCGAAGACGACGATGTCGTCGACGCGGTCGTCCTCTCGGAGCAGTGGAATCAGCGCGCTGCCGATGTAGCCACAGGCCCCGGTGACCAGCACGTCCATCGTCAGTCCTCGCTCAGGACGCCCGGCAGGAACCGGTCCTCGTGGGCTTCGATGGTGTCGGCGTACCGCGTCAGCGTCTCGAAGATGTCGCCGACGCCGTCCTCGAAGGACTGGGACTGGCCGCCGATGAGGTCGTCGTAGCGGTCGTTCTCGATCTCCATCTTGTGGGTCTCGTCCTCGTCGCGGGGGTTCTCGAAGTGCTCGACGTCGACGTCGAGGTCGTACTCGCCGCCCACGTCGGCAATCGTCTCGGCGATTTCGACGATGCTGATGGCGCGCGTGACCTGATTGTACACCGTCAGTCCGTCAGGACGTTCGTCAGGGTCGGTCAGCGCCACTTCAGCCAGCCCTTCGACGGCGTCCTCCAGCGAGATGAACGGCTTGCGCTGTTCGCCTTTGCCATATACCGTGACGGGATAGCCTGCGACGGCCTGCGCACAGAAGCGGTGCGTGACCGTGCCGAAGTAGTAATCGAAGTCGAAGCGGGTCTTGAGCCGGTCGTCCTCGCGGGTCTCCTCGGTCTCTGTCCCGTAGACGATGGCCGTGCGAACGTCCGAAATCGGGATGTCGAACTGCGTGTGGGCCAGGCGCATGTTCTGTGCGTCGAAGCCCTTCGTCGCGTGGTACCAGCTCCCGCCCATGTTGGGGAACGGCACGTCGTCGCGCTCGCTCTGGTTCTCCATCGCCGCACCGCCCTCCGGAATCGGGAACTCCGGCGCGCCGTAGACGCCCGTCGTCGTCGTCTCGACGAAGTGGGTGTCAGTGAGGTCGTGTTCCTCGAGCCCCCACAGGAGGTTCCGCGTCGCCTGGAGGTTGTTGTGCTGGGTGTAGTTCGCCCGCTCGCCGTTGATCTGGGAGTACGGCGCGGAGGGCTGGGCGGCGGTGTGGACGACGACCTCGGGTTCGTGGACCGTCAGCAGTTCGTCGACGAAGGACTTCTCGGCGAGGTCGCCCTCGACGAAGGAGAGGTTCGTCAGCCCGTGGACCTCGCGAGCCGCGTCGAGGCGTTCGTCGATACTGGCGACCGGTGTCGCGCTCGTCGCGCCGACGTCCTCGACCCACTCTCTTCGGGCGAAGTTGTCGACAAGCAGCACTCGGTCGTCCGTTCGGTCCGCGATTCGCAGTGCGGCCGGCCACCCGACGTAGCCGTCGCCGCCAGTGATGAGGATGGTCATAGTTACTCAGTTAGTGAGTAACTGCGACGCGTAATCAATCTTCTGTTCAGTTGCCTGCTAGTCTCGTACAGCCTGACTACTCATGAAACACGTATTCGTCCTCAAAACAGCACTGTTCACCCGCTACTGGGTGATATCGAACTGCTCGAAGTATTCCGTGACGTACTGGTTCGCGTCTGCCGGAACCTCTGTGACGATGCGATACGAGTCGTGCTGGTCGTCGAGTGCTATTTCGGCCCCGTTGTCGGGGACGGCTCGATACACAATTGGTACCGTGTGCCGGGAGTCGACGCCATCAACTGAAGAAACGTCCCAGAAGTGTTCGCTGACACCGAGCTGTTCCGTCGCAACCGATGTGAGGCCAAGCTCCTCTCGGGCGATGCGCGCCGCCGCGTCGTCCAGTCGCTCCCCCTTGCAGAGGCGACTCCCCGGCCAGAACCACTCGCCTTTGGCTGGCTCGTTCTGACGTCGTGTGAGTACGATTCCGTCCTCGTACTCGACGACGAGGTCGACACAGGGCTGGGGCATGTTGTCGAGACAGGTGGCGAACGTCTCCGTCGGAATGCGTTCGTCGTGGCGGTCCATACCTCCCGCTTGCGGGCCGCCGGTGAAACCGCTCCGCTTCTCGCTGTTTCGCAACCGTTAAAACTGCCCCTGTCTTCTATCCGATTGCTATCGCACGGGCCGGTGGGGTAGCCTGGTATCCTTCGGCCTTCGGGTGGCCGTAACCGCGATTCGAATTCGCGCCGGCCCATACCATACAAACCCTTTTTCCCGGGTTTCCTAACAGTTAGCGGCCGCTCTACGGGGTGGTCGCTGTGAGTATTCAGCGGGCCCACGAGCTTTCCATCTGCGACTACTGCGGCGGCTACATCGAATCACCGCGACAGCCGTGCCCGGCGCTAGACGAGGGGGTGTGTCGTCCATGAGCCGTGCTAGCCGGAGCTGGCAGGCGAGCGACGACCTGCCTCAGTCTGTTGGTGGCCCGTCGACGTTGTCGATGCCCGACGACTGGACGCTTTCGACGGCGTGGAAGCGCGCACAGTCCGAGAACGACCGTGGTGGGGCCATCAACGACGCCGAGCGTGTGGTCTACCTGAGCGACGGCGACAGCACTCATCGCGTGCTGTGGGCGCTACAGGGCCGCACACTCGTCGCAGACTGCGACTGCGCCGGCTACCAGTACCACGGCGGCTGGTGTGCCCACGTCGCTTCGCTGTGGTGGCAGTGGGTCCGCGGGCAGATCGTTGTCGCACATCTCGATACCGGCCGCGAGTACCCATCACCACCAGCATGGCTCCGCCTCGACGACGAACCGACCGCTTTCAACCAACTCACTCCTGCCGAACTCGACGCTTACCTGACCTGTGACCTCGGAAGCCTCGGGGTTCGGGAGTACGCCCGACTCTCCGGTCGCTCGCCCGGAACCATCGGGAACCTACTCCGCTCTGCCCGTGACGAGATGGAGGGCCGCCGATGACACAGGCGCGCACGCCCGCCCTAGCGCGTGACCTTCTGGCGACCCCATGGGGGGCTGTCCTACACGTACCAACATCGGCGTCCGTCACCGCGCCGTATGGGGATTCGTCCCCGTCTTACGAGGAGGTGGCTAGTCAGACATGACTGGTGGAAGCCAACTTCACGAAGAAGATGGGAGTGACAAAATCACCTTCCGTCTGTCGACCACGCTGAAAGAACAGTACAAAGAACAGGTCGACAACATGAGCGCCGATCTAGAGGAATACGTTCGTCAGCGCGTTTCGGAGCCGGAGACTGATGGCGGGCTTGAACCATATACTGACCCGGACAATCGAGAACTTGCCATTGCCTACCGGACGCTCTGCGAGAAGCGCACTGATAACGGCATTGTCCGAGGGGAAAGCGCGAAGCGTGCACTTGCTCAGGCCGTCGATAGTATCGACCAACAAGACGCACAGCGCCTTCTTGCCCGACTTGAGAAACGCGGGTATGTCCACCTTCAGAACGGGATACCACCAAGCGACTACACCGCTGTCCACGTCCGACCGTTCTCACGTAAGGGTGGAACTCAGAACCAAACTGCCGATGCGTGATTTCCGTCTTGCTTAGTTAATTATTAACTAAGCAACAGGTTTTATTTTGTATATCGCCCCATCAAAGACTATGACTCGAAATACAACCGGTGTGTCGATGCCCGAGTCAATGGTCGAAAACATAGACGAGAGATACGTAGCGGCTGGATATCACAGCCGATCCGATTTAATCCGAGATGCGGTTCGTGACAAGTTGTCTCAGATTGAACACCAGTCAAAGTAACCTGTTTCTCTATTCTCTGCTGTTGACAACAAGCGAGCACCCTTGGTAGTAGTGCCACTATCGCCGGCCGCATGGCCGCCAGCGAGGAAACAGACAGCTCCCAACCCGCGGACCCTTCTACAGTAGCGGAATTAGAGGCGCTACCGTACAGCGAGAAACAGCGTCTCGCTGGGGAACACGGGTACGGGCGAATTGTCGGTGTAGAGGAGGCAGAATTAGAGAATTTTCTCACAGATACACTCGCACTCAGTGAGAGCGAGAACGTCGACAGTGGCAACGATAGCGAACCGGAGGGAGGAACCCAGACAGTGACAAACTCAGAGAGTACGAGCGCCAGCACAGAAACACAGACAGACGCCATCTCCGTCGGTCACGAGGGGAAAGAGAAGCTATCCCCTGAAGGAGCGCCAGACGACGAAGGAACAGCAGTAGAACCACCCAGCGGTGTCGACTTAGACGGGCTGTCACCAGACGACCTCGAACCGAGTGAGTCGGCGTCACCAGCGAACCAGAGCGAGAATAGCGAACACGCTGAAAAACCAAAACAGCAGGAGCAGAACGACAGTAGCGAGAACAGCGAGGATAGCGGTGGCTTGTTGGACCGGATACGCGGCAATAGCGACCGTTCAACAGACGAAATCGTAGCGGAAGCAGATAGCGAGGGAGAACGACAGCGCCGCGAGGAAGTCCGTGAGACGTTTGCTGATGCCTTCGGGGAAGAGTCAGGAGAGAGCGGCGATAGTGCCGAGGAACAACCCGACTCCGGCGGTGCCCACTCACCAGCGGGAACCCAGCAGGCCAGCGGCATGGTAGTTGATGAGACGGTCGTGAAGCACCTCATTGGAATGCCCTTCTCGATGACCGCGACGATGACTGACTGGGAGGGCTGGGAACTCTCTGAACAGGAGAAAGCGGCCAATGCAGAGCTGTTCATCGCCATGTGTGACGAGCACGATGTCGATGTCGGCCCGACAGCGATGTTCGCTCTATCGATGCTGGGGACCGCTGGGGGCCGAGCGATGCGCTATCGTCGCCATCGAGATACTGACCCGGTTGAGACTGACCGGAAACAGAGCGAAGACCCTCCTGACTTCAACGACGACGTGACAGCGGTACGCGGTCAGGACGGCCGTCGAGATCGCCGCGACACTCGCGCCGAACACAGAGCAGAACAGAGCGAGAACAGCGCAGAAAGCGAATTCGATTTTGAAGACAGCAGTACCTGGTAATCATGCAGGAACTCATTCAGCAGCTCGCGTTATTAGCGAGTCAGGCAGACGAATCGCCCGAAGAACGAACGCAGCGACTCAAACAAGTTGCCGACGACAGTGGTGCAACGGCCCGGACACTCTACGAGGTGGAGGAAGATCTTCGCGGACTGGGATGGTCCGCTCTTGTCGACAATGAGGAAACAGTCGACCAGATCGAGGCGAAGCTACAGGGGTTCGCTCCGATGTTCGGCCTCGACCCACAACGCGCGGAGGACCAGTTTGGTCCTGAGACATTCATCCATCTCTTCTCGCAGTACGCGCTTGCGAGGCCGGAGGCGACAGCCTACGCTATCGCTACGCTTGACGACGTACTCACTCGGCGTGGGCTGTACGATGAGCTTGACGTCGACGTACCGGAACCCGGCGAGTACAGCGGCAGCGAGGGGCAGTAGCAAGCGATGGATATTGACCTGAGCGAAATCTCGGTCATCCTCGGCCAGAAGAACTCGGGGAAGTCAGTGCTCTTCGAGCACCTGTTGACCCAGACAGAGCGCTACATCTGTATCGATCCGAACGCCGAGCATGGGCCACCGGGTGCGGTGTTTCCCGATAATCCCGGTGACGTGCTCGACCACTGGATGCGCGGCAACACTCAGCAGG
Organism: Haloarcula sp. CBA1131; assembly: GCF_008728975.1. NCBI lineage: Archaea > Methanobacteriati > Methanobacteriota > Halobacteria > Halobacteriales > Haloarculaceae > Haloarcula > Haloarcula sp. CBA1131. The sequence continues at coordinate 2,994,187 of NZ_RPCY01000001.1, read as the reverse complement.
TGATTCGAGAGAACCCGTTCACCGAAGATGTCCTCGACGAGTACCTTCGAGCGTTCGGCCAGCTCAAGCGGTGTTACCTCTATCTCGATGAGGCACACAACTGGATGTCCGCACATCATATTCCCGAAGTCCTTCAGCACCTCGTGAAGTGGCACGTCACCCACGCTAACTGTGGATTAGTACTCGCCGCTCACAAGGCGAAAGAAGTCCACGATCAGATCTGGACACAGACGGACAACTACCTGATTTTCGCCTACGGAGACCACGAAGACAGCAAGTTCAGCAAGGTGAGTATCCCCGACAAGCACCGGGTGACCGAAATGGACCCGAACGCGTACCAGTTCCTCACGTACAAAGATGTGGCTGGAGCATCATCGACTATCCGAGGGCCGGTTGAGATTCCGGCGCACTTACGATAGCGTAAAATAGCGCGTACAGACTTCTCGCGGCCATTCGCTATCGGTGTTGTCAACAAACAAATACTGAATCATCCCTCGCGGCAACTACTGGTCGCATGGTTTCGACCAGCACAAGCGGAAACTCGGAGTCGGGTGGGTCACCCAGTAGCTCCGGGTCCAATGGTATCGTCGAGTTCCTGAAAACGCCCATCGGAATCGCTGCTGTGGGCGGGTTCGGGGCTGCAATCATCGCGGGCTACTTCATCATCTGAATCATGGCACTACAAGTCTCTGAACGGAACGCTGCTATCGGTGCCAGCGCGGCGGCAGGGCTTCCCGTTCTGATGTCGGCAGGAGGTATCAACATCGAGGATCGACTGGTGGATGTATCGAATGCAGTGTTTGAGGGTGACCTTGGCTCTGCGTCGATGGTGACCGGCGGGGCCTTCTCGCTCATCGGGCTCGGGCTCATCGCGGCAGCATGGGTCGGCCCGCTTCGGGGCTCGCTCGGGATGCTCGCTATCGGTATCGGAATCGGCTTCGCTATGCTCGGTGTCCAGAGCTTCGACGCTGCACGGAGGGCCAACTGATGACCGACGAAACACTCAGCACGGAACTCCAGTACGCGACAGTCTCGGAGAACGTCGCGGGTACGCCGACGCCGATCACGACCTGGGACGTGCCGGAGGGAATCGCTATCTCTATCGCACAGGGATCGCCGGCGATTCTCGACGTTGAAGCCAAGGACGGCGGCAACGTCTCGCGCTCGACGAAGATCGGCTTCGGCTATCGGGAACCAAACGACCCGCTGGATTCGTGGACAGTCATCAGCGAGTTCGCCGTCTCTCCATTCAACACGCTGTCGCTGAAGGACCAGCAGTCCGGCGAGAACGCACAGCGCCGCCGGGTTCGGTTCCTCCGTGATCGAGTTCCAAATGGGCGGCTGACGCTGGAAGACGCTGACGAGCTGGCACTTCTGGTGAACGGCCCCGACGTGGTCGACCCGGCAACGCTGTTCTTCAACTACCCCATGCAGGTGGACAACCGGTAGACCATGAGCGGAGCCAACGCACGGCCGGGGAAGACGGTCTACCTCGGTTCCGAGATGTTCGATTTCAAGAGCTACCAGCCCGGTTCAGAGGGAATCGTCGCGACGACGAAGGTCCCGAGCACGCAGGTCTGGAAGGTTCCAGTCGGGATGCCGCTAGTGGTAGCACTCGTCGGCAAACAGACAGCGACGGCAGCAGGGGGCGACACTACCACGGTCGACCTCACTCCCGAGGCCCCGATCGTCGACTACATGGACGACGTGACTGCCGGCGAGTACACGACTGACGCCTCGCTCGTCGGCTACTTCGACAGCGACGGTGACGGTGACCCGGATACGCTCATTACTGACAGCACAGACACGCAGTACACGGGCACGTTCGGGACTGACGGCGATTTCGTTGCGTCGGCAGAGCTGAAAGAGACGACTGGGAACGGTGATGTCTCAGTCGCCTTCTACGCGGTGATGCGCCACGGGCTGACGAAGATACAGAAGCGCAACAGCGGGAAGGGCAATGTCTCGCAGGAACTTCAGAGCGAAGACAGTATCACATGGGCGTTCTCGAACCCGGATTCGCCGGAGACGGACCGCCAGATCACATGGGACGGACGCAACAGCGGGATGCGCGGTGTGCTCCCGCCGAAGTTCAACATGGACCTGCTGTTCTTCGACACAGAGTTCGCCACGGCTGTCGAGGCAGCCGACGCGGAGAACGTCGAGGTGAGTATCCCGGTGAATCAGCGGCCTCTTCGACCGGATGAAGAGGCTGCTGAACTCCGGCGAAAGGTGACCCAGACCATGGTGGCCTAACGGGCCACCGTTCCAACACATGGTGATTCTACACGACACTGACGACCCAGATAGCAGCAGTACCGATACTGGCTGCCCGTGTGACAGCGGCGGGAACGTGCTTGCAGGGCTTGCGGAGAAGGCCCGGGTAGTAGCCGACCTGATAGCGCCGTTCTCGTCGCTGTTGACCTCGCTAGTGCAGGCTGCGACCGTGCTGGCACTGATTCGGGGCAGTCGATATGAGCGGGTACGGACTCATCGGGACAGATACGCCGATAGACGATCTGCTTGAACAGTACTTCCCCGGCGCACCGAGGAACGTGCTGTACGAGGCTTTCGAAGACGAAACGAACGCGCTGCTGGCGGCCCTGCTGATGGAGATGCGGGGCGACGACATCGACCAGAACGTTTCAGGCGACTCGGAAGCGGTGTACTACAGCGAACCCGGCGTTCCGGTTGACGATACCGACGAACAGACGGTTTCGTGGGACTTCGCCGCGGATACCGTCGTCGTCTACGGATTTGACTCCCCGATAGTTGTCGCGTTCAAGGCGACAAATAAGGCTGACCGGTTCATCCCCCTGACCCCGTCGGACGCGCCGTTCTCTCTGTCCCCGCCGGGCGGACTGGGTGCCTCAAAGCTGTGGTATCGGAAGATGACCGAGGGAGACGCCAGTACCTCCCTGAACGTGCTGGCACTCAAGTAAAATGACGTTTACAGGACCAAACGCAGTTACCTGGGGCGAAGCGCTCGCGGCACTCCGCGACAACATCGACAGTATCAGTGGCTGGAGTATCATCGACACATCAGCCAACGGCGGTGCGACTCCGCTCACTACGGGTGAGTGGTTCGTGCTGGAGACGCCGAACGGCGAGAACCACCGTCTCAAAATCCGAGATAACAGATACAGCGGTGGCATCACCATGGAATCCGGTCCCTCGTGGGATACCGCGAACACGACATGGGAAGACCGCTACGCCAACGATGTCGCACAAAAGACTGGAAACGACGGATATGACGATCCGATGGCGTACGCTCCCGACGACCGTGGGGGTGAGCGTATGTCTATGTCCCACTCTGTGAGCTACTACATGGACTACACAGACTCGGGATGGGCGTTCTACGCGGAACGGAACGAGGGTGACGGTAACGACGAAGATATCGCCATCGGAATGGCTGAACTCTCGAAGACATGGGACTTCGACTCTGCGGCCAACCGCGAAAGTAACTACGTGACCCTATGGCACGCACAGGCGTTCAACGCCGACTACGATAATAGAGAAAAGAGGCAGTGGACAAACTTCCTCCCGGCGATGAGCGGCACGCAGTCGGGAAGCACACACCATGGCCGTGGAATGGTGAATCCCGACAACAACTACGCGAATTATACTACCACCGACAACGTCGTTGCCAGTTCGCAGTATCGGAACAACCGCAACAACGATGCAATCATCGGGACCCACGACCTGTGGATTCGGGAGGAAAGCGGTCAGGACGCAAGCCACGAGGACACGATACAGGATAGCGGGGCGAACAACCTGTACAAGCTCCTGAAGGCCCACAACGTCGCGCAGGTCGGTATCGGGATGAGGTAATCCGATGGCGACGTACACTGAAGCATCGGCCGGGACAACCGCAGGGAGCCAGACGCGCCCAATCCCGGCGAGGACGGGAACCGCTGCTGACGGGGAAACACTGAGTACGGAGCGTCCAGCTCCGCAACGGGCGGCGGCTGTCGCGGCTGGTGCGACGACCGACACGATACGGCCACGCCCACGTCGGCCCGGTGACCGAGCGGATACGATCACCGTCTCCCTCGACCGGCCACGGGTCACCCGTTCTCGGGACCACGCCACTAGCACCAACCGGAGTGGGGTACTTATTCCCGCAGCATTCCGGCCGGTGAGAGTTTCGGTGGTGGATCCAGACGGGAATCGACTACCCGAAGTTGAATGGGTGATGTCGGCTGGTGTGTTCCCGACAGCGGCCGCTATCGACGGTAGCGCACAGGGTGACCTCCCGTGTCTTGCTACGACGTACAGCCAGTTTATGGGCGTAGCGCGCCGGGACGGTGGTCCTAACGGAGTTCAGTACACATGGTTCTCACCGGCTATCGATGCTGATGGGAACCCACTACAGGAGCCTATCGGCCCGCTTGATGACCGCGCTGAGATCGTTCTCGACCCGGTCGAGATCAAGGGTTTGTACGCTGGGACCGGGGCAGACTTCGGAGGGATGTTAGGATAATGGTGAACCTGAATATCGACCAATCAGAGCCGTATATCGACAGTATAGACGTACCGAGCGAGGCCCGCCCAGACGAATCGTTCACCGTGACGGTCACAGTCGGAAACGAGAGTTCGATTATTGCCCCGCAGGATGGGACGTGTCAGAGCGGGATACTCCAGTTCAACACTGGATGGCGGACGCCGGTCGTCATCTACGTCGACGGGCAAGAAGTCCATCGAGAAACGAAGTGCCTTGACGGCAATAGCGCCCCGAAGACGGTGACCAAGCGAGTAACGCTGGGTAGTGGAGAACACAGCGTCACCGCGGAAGTGCTGAAAGTTCCGAATGACACGGTTGCAGAAGAGCGGGCGGCGGAGGTAACCGTTCACTCTGATGCACAGGACCCGGCCCTGCCGACGACAGGTGACCGACTGACAGAGATGATTAGCGATATCGCAGATGCGCTTGGCGGAACGACCCAGCAGGTGATGCTGGGGTTCGCTCTAGCCGTCGTGCTGCTGGTGGTGATCTGAATGGTGACGTTCGCTGGCGGTATTCCAGACGGCGGGCTCGTACTGGAATCAGTCGGAACGACCTCGTTCGCTGTGTATAGTCCCGACGATCCGCGTGTCGACCGACGGCAGGAATACGAGCCACAGCTACAGGCCGAAGTGACGAACACCTCTTCCGAGGAACGAGAGGCAGCGGTCATCTGGACATTCGATGATACCCATGTCCAGAGTCAGACTGAGACGATTGAAGCCGGACAGACGGCTACAATCTCGAATCGGGTTCCGTGGGAGAGGCTACAGGAGAACTTCGACCTGATTCCGGGCGACTACGAACTCGGTGTGCAGCTGCTTGGCGGCCCGTCGTGGGACAAGCAGACGACGACGTATGGAACGATGCACGTCTACGAGAAGCGTGTACCCGACTCCGGTGATGAGCCGAACGACGAACCCACGTACCCACCCATCAGTGACGGCGATCCGCCTGACGGAAGCAGTGACCCGCCGCCTGAGAACACCGGGCCAGAGTCTCCGCCTGCCCTGCTACCTGATGGGTTCCCGACGCTGCCGGCGGTCGGGCCGTTGACTGCCCCACAGACAACGCTCGCAGCCCTCGCGGTCGTTGCGGTGGTGGTGCTTCGATGACGGTAGCACGGCTACTGGGGCAGGTATTCGGTGCGTTGACCGGTACACTTGGTGTGCCCGGAACGCTGCTACTCATCGCCGTCGTCGTTGGCGCCGTGGCAATCTGGAGGGACGCTGATGGTTGAACCGTACACCGCAGCGGCATGGGCGGTCAGCGTCTCATCGATGCTCGTGGTCGGTATCACGGGCTGGGTCGGCCGCCGCGTGGTCGGCTACGTCGAGGAGACGCGCAACGAGGCGCAAGCGGCCCACGAAACCGCAGAGAAAGCCGTCCGTGTTCTCCGAGGTGAGGAAGGGATCGACGACGCCGGGCTCGTCGAGGATGTCCGGTCACACCGCCGGGCGCTCGTCGACGAAGGTATCTACCCACCGAAGGCAACGGACGGAGGTGAGAGCGATGCCTGACCTGACGTGGGTACAGCTGGGCGCTCTCATCTGGTTCTGTGTCACGCTGGCGGTCACCGACGGTGCGGCGCTCTCCCGGCTGGGAATCGCTTGGCTGGCGAAGCGGTTAGGGCTACGGCCAGCAGAGATAGTACGCTTCGAGGCGGCGGCTGGCGGTGGTGAGGAGTGACGGAAGTTCTCGATATCCGGTCGCTCCCTCGGACTCGACAGGAGCGGTTACAGCGGTCGAAGTCGTTTGGCGATGTTGCCGAGGAGATCGTGGCTGAGGTGTACGGCTTGGAGGGCCTATCGCTTGACCCGGACTGGTGGGACCTCAGACACCCCAGCAGGGCGACAAAATACCAGGTCAAATCGACATCAACGACAGTCGGCAACAGGTATCCCGGCGATGGTCGCTTTCGCGTCTGGGAAGGACAGACGCGCTCTCTCATCGCGTCGGACGCACAAGCGACAGCGTGGTACGCGTTTGTGTTCCTCGATGAGGCGGACGGCGTACTCCGAACCACGCGCATGAAGCCGTCGACGGTGAATAACCTCGTCCAAGATCGGGGCGGATGGAACCGCTCGGGTCACTCGATGGGGAAGCAGCACAAAATCCCGTGGGACGAGGTTTTCTGAGTGTCCGGTTTTTCGGGTGAAAGTCGGCCGTTTTGTGCCTGACAGATTCTCACTCAGTGGAGGACTGTAGTTCATTACTCAGCCGATCAGATAATCGTGAGCGTAGGTCGTACGATTGATTAAAAGAACCATTCGAAGGGTCGGTGTTAGATGCCACTCAGGAGCTAACGGACCGAGGATAGGGGGGTAATGCTCTCACCGAGACGGTCCCGATGTATGCCACGGCCGCTATGATTATTAGCCCCGTGAGCGACGACACGGGCTCGTTTGCAATCGATTCAGTCAGGCCAGATGCGATAATTCCTATTGTCATATTTTCTACGGCTTCGAATAGGCAGCGAACTGTTTTGAGGACACGATTCTCGTGTCCGCTGTGATTCCCCCCTGAGGATTCGAACCTCAATACCAGGGTTCGTGCTTTTGTCAGCTCGCTCTCTGGCCGACTGTCACTATGCGACAATTAATCTTCAGTGGTTTAAATCCTTGCTAGAAAATGTGTCCGGTTCTGTGGGGAGAGTCGGAAATCCGAATATTAACTTGCCGTACTTATTGCTTGAATATTTCAAATTAAGGCGAGCAAATTTTGTGTTCTCGCTCAGTTGTTGGGTGTGTGCGATTCAATACGAAACGTATTGTCAAGCGACATTAAGCTTTTAAAAATAACTGTTCTCAATAGCACATGGACCTCTCTCTAAGATCTGCTTCTCATAAATTCACGGAATTCACAAAAAGGAATCTTAGTATCGACTTTATTTTACTAGGAGGGATTTCGATTTGCATTACAGCTATTGTAACACTTCTTTCGAAAGAGTATGGTTCTACTGAGTTGGGTCCAGCACTAAGCAGAGGGATCTTAGCCTCAACAGCTACACTCTTAACACTGCTTTCGTATCGATATACGGTTAAGAACAATATCAGAAGTTCCTTAGATGAATTGGAACCGCAAGAGTTAGGAGAATATGTAGTCGTTCCCACACTATATGGTGTTAAGTGGCGCCCTAGACTGGTCTCCAAATTCGTTGCCCGAAATAGAATTTTTGTTCAAGAAGAAGGAAACCAGCATCCTTTAGATGAATTCTTCCAACAGCGTACAGCTATAAAATTCGACGTTTACAGCACGGTGAATGGATTTCATTCTGTAGATGCACGCGAATTTTATTCGAAATATGAATTTGAAAAGGAAGACTTCTCTGATATAGATTCTATACTTCCTGACGAACAAAATCCTAACAAATCCACAGGACAGTCCAAATATGAATATGAGAGCAATATCCCAGAACTTGCTTTTGAACTCGCTGCTGAACCAAACTTTCGCCCGGATGGGTTGCATCTGACTGTAACAACAACACAGGGAAGACATATTCGAGATATTTCGGATAGGGTTCTGCGAAGAATAGTGTATGGTGTTGGAGCATCGCAGTCCAAAAGGGTGGAAACAGACGCTTATCAGAAAAAGACTGAGTGAATGGTATTTATAGAATTTAGTTTCGGCATGAAAGATATGCCCGAGAACCCGGCATTCTGGTGCAATCTCGCTCTATTTGTTCCCTGCTGACCCCCGAGTTGACCGAAAAAACTAGATGTTTTGCAATAGAACTGGGGAACGAGTGCATGAGGCTGAAGGACTACGACAACGACGATGGGAAGCGGGTGTGGCTGTCGGACGACGAACTAACGCGATTTATCGAGCAGGCCGAAACGCCACATCAACGACTCGCGTTCCTACTGGCCGGTCGGGTCGGACTCCGGCGCTCGGAAATCATCGAGGTATGTCCGCAAGACCTCGTCGACGGACCGACTGGCGATCACATCCGAGTCTGGGAGAGCTACGCGAAGCGGGACAAGTACCGAGAGCCGCCAGTCCCGCAGGAAGTCGTTACCATCGCGGAGACGCTGGCGTACCAGCAGGACGACGACGAGCCGCTGCTGGACGTGGCTGGGTCAACTGTGTACCGCTGGGTCCGGCGTGCAGCTGACGCACTGGAAGAGGAAACCGGCGACAGGGGTTGGCAGTACCTCGACGTTCACGATCTCCGGCGGACGTGGGGCACGTACCTACTGGAACAGGGTGTGATCCCGTCGGTCGTGATGTCCTTCGGGGGTTGGGAGGACTGGGACACGTTCAGGAAGCACTACCTCGGAGAGTTCAGCCCGGAGGCGATTCGACGAGAGCGCGGGAAGGTCGACTTCCTCGAGGGCGGCGACGAGAGCGCGGAGGTGGTACATCCAGGTACGATGCTGCCGGCCTCTCACCATACAGCGGACTAATTCTCTCAGTCACCGAAACAGATACCAACCTCTTGTACACAACGTATACATATGAGCACTATCCGAGTCACCGACGAAGTGAAAGAACGACTGCGTGACCTGAAGCGGGACGACGAAAGCTTCAACGACCTTCTGGACCGACTCAGTCGAAGCGAGAAAGACGTAGAAGCAATAGCCGAGTCACTTCCCTCTGTCGACGAGAAAGAGATCGAGCAAATGGACAAAGCCCGCGAACGGCTGAATGAATCGCTGGAGGACCGCCGGTAGATGATTGTTCTCGACAGAGATATTCTGGTTAAGCTTCGAAATTCCGAGGAAGCGGTGGTTGAGCATTTGAAGCAGTACCGTACCGACGAATGGACAATCCCCTCTCACGTCGCGTGGGAGTCGTTTCAGCGCTACGACAGTCGGAGCGATATGCTTCAAGAGCAACAGCATCTCCGGTCAAGTCTTGACCGGATACTCCCGTTCACGTCGGACACCGCGCTCGAAGCCGCCTATCTCGATGAGAAACTACAGTCTCAGGGCGTGACTCTTGACTCCGCGGACCTCCTGAACCTGGCTACCGCACACACCGAGGGTGGCACCTTCATTACCCACAACAAGAATGATTTCGACAAGGAGCCCCTTCTGGAACTTACCGACGTGGATGTTGTGCATACCGACTAGTCTTGCTGAGGCTTCATTTACTGGACGTTATGATAGTCTGTGACTGGAGCTGCTGGGACGGTCTACAGACGTTCCCTGACCACTATCGCGGGACGCACACGCCCGAGGCGAAACTGCGAGAGAGCGAAAAAGTGGGGTGGCTGTGATCCATTTTGTAGTATGCCATGTGGCGTACCCAAAAGAATATACCTTTGAATTGCTAACTAATTAACCAAGATGAGTATGAACTGGGAGTCCGAACGCGACATGGCGCGTGACGTTCGGGAGAACAAGGAACTGTACGAAGCCTGTGCTGCATCGCCTGAAGACGACGAATAGCTGTCTTATCGTTCTTCGGTTGGACTTCTGAGAACCGTTTTGAAGAACAGTATCCAGACGAGAAACATCCGGTCCCGTCTGTAGAGCGTATCCAGTCTGATATCCTCAATTTCTTTCCGGACTTTGTGTGAGCGAATGACTGTTTCGCGTAGGACCTGTGGCGGCCACTGACCTGGGACGATACCGTTGTCTTTCAGTAGTTTTCTGAGAAGCGCCAGGGCAGTCCGGTGGTTGGCATCAGGGAAAAAGTGACGACCGGCTACGGCGTGCATCCAGCCAGCACACTGCTCACAGAGACTATGATTGATAGGAAATCGTCGCATCAGCTTTCTTAAATCACCATTCCGTACGTTCCAGATTCGATGCCGTAGTCTTTCACGGGACTGGTACTTTAACATATCATACGGCAGGTCTTTATCATAGAGAAAGCTTGTATTCCTGAATTTGAAGTTCTCTGCTTGTATCGACGAAAGGTCGGTAATGCGCGGCTGCTCGCCTGGTGGAACTTGTCTCATATTTCTATAGATGGACACGAAATCTTCCACGGGCTTCCACCCAGTCTGGTGGTGTTGCATACCGATCCTCGAAGACCTTGCTTGGAGTCGGCCGCGGGCAGTGCCTCGCATCGAGCTCGCCTTTCAGATACAGAATGCCCTCACTCGTCAGATCGTACAAATCGCCACTGACGGGTGCAAGCAGTCCAGCGTACTGAAGCCACTTGCACCTGTCCCGAATATAGCCGGAAGAGACATCGAACCCACGTTCTCGTGAGAGGATGCCTGGTGATGCAAACCCATTCTCACGAATCCACTCCATGATACGCTCATCCACCTGATTCATCCAAGAAGCCGATTTTCTCAGTGTCATTCACGCCTGCTCGTGGTTCTCACTTGCGCTGGGGCCGTCGTCGGTGTGTGACTCAACTTCATCTGGTACATCTTCGGAGGTGTCTATCTCACCATCCAGATACCGCTCACCACGTTCGGTGATTCCATACACTCCATTCCCGTAATGCTCTAGTAGACCATGTTCCACGAGTTTTCTACACCTCTTCGAGATATAGGACTGTGAATACCGAACGTATCCACTGTCGGCCATTTGTGTAGATCCGGCGGTCTGGTTCTCCCTGACGTATTCCAAGATTCGGTCATCAGCGAGCACCATCCAGTCTCCCGAGTATCGCATTATTGGTTAGTAAATAACTAAGGCAGTATCATACTGGTGTATGATTCCTATACGAATAAACTAGAGCTAGTAGAAAGATATAAGACTATAGTGGTTAGTAAGTCACTAATGCATGGCACGATTTCTGACAATGTCTGTTTCCATGTCGCCAGAAATGGCGGATGAGATAGACAGAGAAGCGGATAAGTACGATATGAACGCATCGCAGTACGTGCGTCAAGTGCTGCGCGAGCACGACACGACGCCGTTCAGCTGCGAAGACACGGTATTGTGCGTGGATGAGAACAGCGAGGAGCGTCGAAACGAGGGGGCCGCGTAAACTATGTCCAGTAGCCTTCGAGCCCCCGACTCAGACGACGACGCCGGCCAGCAAAAGACTGACGACGACGCGGAGGACGGCCCATGAACGGCGAGAAGATTGACCCCGAAGACCTGCCACTACACCCAGAGTACACGCCGGCAATGGTCCAGATTCGGGGCCAGGGCGTCGTCTACGTCGCGGACTACCAGACGCTCGAAAGCGGCTGGGTACGTCTCACCGAGTGGCGTGACCGCCGCGTCAAACTCCCGCCGCACAAGATTGAGGCGATTCGAGAGGTGCGGACGGAGTACTACGACGCTGGCACGGACGGCGAGTACGCGAAGGCGAAGCGCGTGGCTCACGACGAGCAGCGAGAGGAGGCCAGCGCCGACGATTCTGGCGGCAAGGTGGTGGTTGCCGGTGACTGACGCCTATAGCCTCACAGTCGAACTCACGCGGGGCGGTGATAGCAACAACCGCGACAAGATGAAGGCGAAGGTCTCAGCTGACAGTATCGACGAACTACGTGAGAAGGTCGAAGCGGTTCGTGGCGAGATGCAGGAGTGGGCCGACGACTTCCGTAACATCCAGCCGCAGGTTCGCCGCCAGCTCCCCGACGACCAGAGCGAACTGAGTGAGTTAGAGGCATGACGCGCGGCGGTAGACGGCGGGGCGACCCTACAGAGCTATCTCCCCGCGAGGCTTGCCAGCGCTACCTTCGACGTCGCCGGTCCGACTCCACGGAAAAAAGCGTTCACGGCTGGGAGTACCGGCTGAAGCTCTTCGTTGAGTGGTGTGACTCCGTCGGCATAGAGACGGTCGGGGAACTGCGCGGCTACGACTTGGACGAATACTACGAGATGCGGAGCGCGGAGATCGCGCCGGCCACGCTCGAAGGAGAGATGTGGACGTTAAAGATGCTCTTCGAGTTCCTCGAAGACCTCGAAGCGGTCGACCAAGGTCTATCAGAGAAAATCCGCATTCCTGACCTCGACCCAGAGGACCGGTCAAACGATACGAAACTTGCTGCCGACAAAGCAGCCGCACTGCTGTCCTATTACCGTGGGAGCGACAGAGACTACGGAACTCGGCAACACGCGTTCCTTGAACTCGCGTGGAACACTGGCGCTCGACAGGGCGGCCTGCGGGCCCTGGACCTGCGGGACACGGAGCTGGGAAGTAGCCCCTACGTCGAGTTTCGCCACCGACCGGAGACGGACACCCCGCTGAAGAACAAGCGCCGCGGTGAGCGTCCGGTGGCGCTTCCGAGAGAGACGGCCGACGCGCTGGAGGCGTACATCAACGGCCGTCGGTACGATGTGCGGGACGAGCATGGCCGTCAGCCGCTGCTGGCGAGCGCGAGTGGACGGCCGACGACCAACACCATTCGAGTGTGGAGCTACCTCGCCACGCTCCCGTGCAGCTACGGGATGTGCCCTCACGAGAAGGACATCGAGAAGTGCGACTGGAATGAGTACGCCCACGCCAGCAAGTGCCCGTCGAGCCGGTCCCCGCATCAGATTCGGACGGGTTCGATTACGTGGCACCTAAACCGAGGATGGCCGCCGGAGGACGTAGCGGAGCGCGTCAATTCCTCGGTGAGTACTATCGAAGACCACTACGACAAGGCAGACCCCGAACAGCGGCGGCGACGGCTTCGCAACCGGATGGAGGACCGCCGCCGACCACTCATCAATGAACTGGAGTTCACCCAATGACACCAACTGACCCATCAGCGACGAATCGACAGCGAACCGAGTATGAGCATCCTACGAAACCGGTTAGTTCCGCGTCGCGCCGGCCCATTTCTATCGCAACGCAATCACGAGGAGCGACAGCGACGAGTGTCCGTTGTGAGGAAATGGCTCCGAGAATTCGAGCAGGGAAGTCGCAGCGCGAACGAAATGAGCGACCGTCTTCCCGTGTTCGACATTCGCGCCGGCCCCATTTTTCGACTTCCTACTGAGGAGCAACAGAACCGTCTCTCCGCATCGACTGTCACCCACCGCTCTGGCCCCGGGTGACTTCGTACGCCTGCCCGCGGAACCGGAACCGCCGACGACTTGTATCGTACCCGAGTACGCCGTCCACAGCATGCTCGTCGGTTTCGACGACGACGCGGCTCACATCGTCGGTCAGGAACGGGATGGCGTTGCGAAGCCCGCCGTCGGACATAGCGAACCGACCGTGTGCCATCACCTGTTCGGCAATGACCCGCTCGCTCGCGTTGTCAGTGCGAGTCAGCGTGAACGTCGCGTCGGCCGGCCGTTCGCCGTCGCCGTGGCGGTCGGTCGTCACCCTAACGGTATCGCCGTCGCGCGCCGTCGGCACGCCGTCAGTCGGGGTCACTGCAGCACGGTCACCGACTAGCGCAACCAGAGCAGCACTCTCGTTCGTCGCGTGGCCGTAGCCAGCAACGATGGCGTACTCGCCGCCGCCGAGATAGCCCTGTGTGAGACCATCACAATGGCAGTCGCCGGTACCACAACCGACAGCTGGTCCGTTAAACGCCCGGAGGCCCCACTGCTCCTGACTGCCCGGTTTTAGGAGCCGACAGTCGGCGGTGTGGGCTGCTGGTGCGACGTGAAACCACTCGCCGTCGACGAGCTTGTAGAGGTCCCAGTGGCCGCATTGCAGTCGCTCGTGGCTGTTGTTGACCATCTCGAAGCCGACTTGCGTATCTAGTTCCGCGCGTTCGGTACTGGGCCGAACAAAGGCTGGGGTCGTCCTGTCGGCGTCGTGGAACCACTGGACGTCGCCGTCGCCGGGAAGCGCCGGAAGCGAGCGGCCGGCGAACCGGGAATCGGTTTCCGGACCGGGACTTCGCGTGTCCCAGACGGAGACCGAGAGGGACCCGGCCTGACCGCGGAACTCGTAGGTGCCGGTCGGCCGCCCGGACTGGCCCGGTTCGCCGACGAGGGCGTACTCCAGCTTGACCCGTTCACCGGGATTTAGCCGGTACGTCTCTGGCATCCACGGGCCGACGTCGTCGACGCGCCAGTATCCCTCGTCTGTTCGGCCGAGTGAGGGCACTTCGTCGGCGAGGTCGTTGTTGTCCGTGGGTGCGAGATGGAGGCGCGCTTCGTGGTCGTAGCCGCTGGGTTGGCGGCTGTGTGTCTGTCCGACTCCTGGAATCCACTTGACCCTGAACGTGTTCTCGAACTCGTTGCTGTTCTGGAGCCAGCCCCGAAGCGTGGCCGGATGGTCGTCGGTCGCCGTCTGGTCGAACCAGAGCCCGACTCGCGCCCTGTCGGCGGTGTGGAGCCCTGGCGAACTGAGGGCATAGGTTCGCGGCCCGGTTTCCAGTTCGATGACGGTCGTCGGATTCTCGGGTCGGGGCGGGTCTCCGCTATCTGTCGGCGTCTCTGTCCCGCTGTCGTTCGCGTCGGTTGGTGACTGTGTCGGGCGTGGTGCGGGCGTTACGTCTGCGGTCTCGTCTGAGCCGAGGGTGCCGAACGAACAGCCGGCGAGTCCGGCCAGCACACCCGGGACCGACGCGAGGAGGGCACGTCTGCGCATAGTCCGCGATTCGTCGCACCCGGTAAACCCTTTCTGGACGCTCAGACGGCGTTTGTAGCGACTTTCGTATCGGTACTGACAGCAGTCGACGGACGTAAATCGCCGTGGAGTGACGACTCAGTATGCGCCAGTTCGTCATCATCGGCCACGACGCCCCGACGACGCCGGAGTTCTCTCTCGACGACCTGGCCGGCGCGGCCGGCCGGCTCGACGTGCTCTGTCGGTGTGTCACCAGCGCGTTCTTCCTGAGCCACGCCATCCGCGAGGACGTTCGGGTCCATCTGATCCTGGCGGACGAGTACACCGTCACGTTCGAGGGGAGCGACCTCCGCCGACTGAACCCGGACGAACGGTCCACGGCGGCGCTGATCCGCAAGGCGCTGGAAGAGCGTGAGGAAGCTATCGGCCACATCCCAGTCGAGACCTCGCCGGGCGTGTCGCTCACGCGACGGGGGTTCGAGGGGACGCTCGACGACGCGGCGAGCCGCGGAACCGTCGTCCAGTTGCACGAGGACGGCGACCCCATCGTCGACGTTGCACCGCCGTCGGACCCGGTGTTCGTCCTCTCGGACCATCACGACTTCCGGGACGAGGAAGCGACGCTGCTGGCCGACCGCGCGGACGAGCGCGTCTCGCTCGGGCCGAAGGCCCTCCACGCTGACCACTCGATCACGGTCGCGCACAACTACCTCGATACGGACGGGTTCGAGCAGTACTGACGGGGCACACTGGGTGACTGCCAGAAGGGTTTTCCTCCGCGATTCGCTGAATAGTGTATGGATTATTGGGCTCGGAGACAGCGGCCGGTTGCGCTGTCGGACGACGCATCGACGCGACGAGGTATCGATGACTGACCGGGGCGCGCTGTCCCGCCGTGCGGTTCTGCAGACGGTCGCCGGAGCCGGCCTCGCGTCCGTCGCCGGCTGTTCGGCGTTCGAAGGCGGGAGCGACGACGCGGCCTCGACAGTCGAGGGCGAACGGGCCGAAGAACTCGCGCGCCGGTTCGCGCCGACGCTGTACTTCGATCAGGCGGAGCCGTGGTTCCCGACGGACCCGCGTCCGTACACCAGCGAACAGGACGGGGAAACCGTCGTCGACGGGTTCGACGCCTTCGACGGGTATCACGAGCGGATGACCGAAGGGGAGCCGCCGGACCCGACGGCGTTCTACAACGTTGTCGAGTACGAGAACTCGTCGCTCGCCGTCGTCCAGTTCTGGTTCTACTCGGCGTTCGACCAGTTCACGACGAACTTCCACTGGCACGACTGGGAGGTCCTGCATGTGTTCGTCGACACGGGGACGGGCGACCCGCAACTGTACGTCGCCAGCTCGCACTCCCGGAAGGTACCCAACAACGAGTTCCTCGACCCCGACCCGGAGATGGTCCCACGCATCCTCTCGGAACTGGGGTCACACTCTAGCGCGCTGTCGGTCAACGACGCTCGCGACCGGTTCACCCGGCTGCCGGAGGGCGACCGGTTCGCGGACATCACGAACAGCGCCGTCGAAACCATCGAAGACCTCGCGGAGATCCCCGTCGCTTACGGGCTCCCGCGCGACGAGGGGTCCCGGCTCCCCTACCTCGTTCCGGAGTACGAGGGCGCGCCGCTGTACGAACACGAGCGGCTCCCGTCGGTCAGCCGCGAGGACCTCATTTCGGAGTCGCTCACGATCCGTTCGTTCGACAGTCTCACCCAACCACCGACGGACCTGCCGACGCGGGAGACGGGGCTCGTCTTCCAGCACACTGACCGCGGCGAGGCCGACCCGGACATCGAGTACGATCTCGTGCCGAGCAGCGAACTGGAGCACATCGCCGATTTCACCGGCCCGCAGTTGAGCTTCGAGTTCGCCGTCCCCCAGTTCGCCGAGGACGTCGTCTCGGGCCACATCACGACGACGGGCGCACCCTGGAACCAGCCGCGATACGAGAACCCCGCCGCGGACATCTCCGAGCCCAACCACCGGGCGGCGCTGGCTGAACGATACGACGCCATCGGGGCACCGGCGGAGATACGGACCGTCGTTGCCAGCCTCTCGGAAGCCGTCTCGAACGACGACGCACCGGAAGACGAGGGACTGACGACCGAGGACACTGCCGTCGAGTCCGTCGCCCTGCTAGAGAGCGACCCCGAGGCCGTCCCGACCTTTTCTGGACTGGCCGTGGTCCAGGACGTGCCCGAAGGCGACCACCGGTTCACCGTCAACGGGGCCGGCGTCGCGCCACACAGCGAGACGGTGTCGGTCCACGACTCGGAGTCGGCTGACGGGCCGACGCGAGCCGGAGTCGATGGAGAACTCCCCCTGGTCGCCCGGGAGAACGCGACCCGCCTCGAAGTCGATCCGTCGGGAGCCGACAGCGACCTCACCGACCTCGCCGTTGAGGACGACTTCGCGGGCCGGCTGTACGACGCCCCGCTCTCGGAGCCCGATGCCGTCTACGTCCACGGCGGCGGCGCGTACACGACGGAAGTCCGGGATCGCGACGACGAGATCGGTGCGTTCCGCGTGAACCCGAACCCCGAGGCCGACACTGCGGCACAAATCGAACAGCCCCGCACCGGCAAAGCGTCGCTGGCGTCGTTCCTCGTCGATATCGCCGAGGAAACCCGGGAGTCGGTCGCAGACCAGATGGACGGCGACAGCGACGACGATGATGACGGGACAGAGAACGGAAACAGCGGCAGCGGTGGCTCCGAGAACGCTATCCAGGGCCTCGAACGGTCACTCGCCGCTGTCGTCGAGGCCGCCAAGCGGGCGACGGAACGCGCCGAGGCCGGTGACCGCGGGAACGCTGACAAACAACTCCAGGCCGTCGCCGACCGACTCCAGCGCGTCGCGACCAGAATCGAGGACGCCAACGACGACCTTTCGGACCCGCTGTCGAATGCAGCCCGGCGGCGGCTCGACCAGGCCGAGCGGCGGACCGAGCAGGCGCAGGCCGCCGACAAACTGTAAGTTCTTCCCCTGCGCTCAGAGCCCGCCCCAGCGGGCTAGCGCGCCGGCGACGAGCACCAGTCCCCCGGCGATGAACGTTCCGGGGGCCGGGAGGACGAACAACACGACACCGACCAGGAGGCCGAACGTCGATATTCTCATTCCAACTACACATAGCACACCACGTCGTATCCGTCTGGTGCCTGTATATTCGTGGACCCGTGCCGGTTTTGCCAGTGGGGGCCACACTGCCGATATGGACGAGGAACTCACCTGGGAAACGCTCGGTGCCGAAACCGCCTACGCCTGTCCGGGATTCGATGTCGTCCGCGAGGACGTGCGCCTGCCCGACGGAACCGAGGAGGAGTTCGACTACGTGCAACACGGCGAGAGCGTCATCGTGCTCCCGTTTACCGCCGACGGCGACGTGGTCGTCATTGAGGAGTGGCGACAGCCGGTTCGACGGGTCAACCGCGGCCTGCCGGCCGGGACGATGGAGGACGGAGACGACGACCCGACCGTCGCCGCCGCCCGCGAACTCCGCGAGGAGACGGGCTACGAGGCCGACACGCTCGACCATCTCTACACGGGCGAACCGGCCAACGGCAACACCGATTACGTATTCCACTACTACGTCGCACGCGGGTGTGCGGCCACGGCCGACCAGGACCTCGACCACAACGAATCGATCCGGGTCGACACTGCTGATTTCGACTCGCTAGTCCAGTCGGTGCGCGACGGGACGCTCCGTGACAGTCGGTCTGCCGTCGGTATCATGTACTATGCCCTGTTCGAGCGCTGAACTGACGACAGTTTGAAAACCTGAGGGGTGGTACCATCTAACATATGGCATCGATCGAACTCGACAAACAGACGGAACGCCGGCTGGACAAACTGCGCGCGGCTGTCCGCCGTCAGACCGGCCACCCGATTTCGCGGGCGGAGTTGCTCGAACGGCTTGTCGAGGACGCCTACGGGTCCCGTGACGAGGTGGTCGATATGTTCCGGACGTCACAGGCGTACGTCGCCGACGAGGACTCCGGGACCGTCCACCGACCCGAACGGAAACTGGTTCCCGGCGGGGCGGACCGACCCGACGAATAGCGGCGCTGTGCCGGCCGGCGCGTCGCTCTGTCCACTGCTGCCCCCGATTTCGAACGGTTGCGCTCACGGGGGAACACAACCCTTAGGCGCGCTGACCGACGACGACGTGTAATGACGAATTTCGAGGTCCGCCAGTACGACGCCGCGGGCCGGCTGGGCGAGCTAACGGTGCCACGGGCCGGCGTCACCGTCGAGACACCGACCATCCTGCCGGTGGTCAATCCGCACGTCCAGACGGTTGCACCGGCAACGTTGGCGTCGGAGTTCGGGGCGGAGATACTCATCACGAACAGCTACATCCTGCACGGCTCCGATGACCTCCGTGAGCCTGTGTTAGAGCAAGGCCTCCACGACCTGCTTGGGTTCGACGGGGCTATCATGACCGACTCCGGGTCCTTCCAGCTCGCCGAGTACGGCGACATCGACGTGACCACTGAGGAGATTTTGGAGTTCCAACACGAGATCGGCTCCGATATCGGCACGCCGGTGGACATCCCGACGCCGCCGGACGTGGACCGCGAGCGGGCGACCGAGGAACTCAAAACGACACAGGAACGGCTCGAACACGCTGCTACCGTCGACACCGGCGAGATGCTCGTCAGTGCGCCGGTTCAGGGCGCGACGTATCCGGACCTGCGGGAGCGCGCCGCTGCAGATGCCGTCTCGACCGGACTTGACGTGTTCCCGCTGGGAGCCGTCGTCCCGCTAATGAACGAGTACCGCTACGCTGACCTCGCGGATGTGGTCGCGGCCTGCAAGCGCGGGCTGGGGGAGGTCGGCCCGGTCCACCTGTTCGGCGCGGGCCACCCGATGATGTTCGCGATGGCGGCGGCGCTTGGCTGTGACCTGTTCGATTCGGCGGCGTACGCGCTGTATGCCCGCGACGACCGCTATCTCACGGTGCAGGGGACGGAACTGCTCGACGAACTGAGCTACTTCCCGTGTCACTGCCCGGTCTGTACCGACCACACGCCGGCGGAACTCGATGCGATGGACGCCGACCAGCGCGAGGAGCTGCTCGCCAGACACAACCTGCATGTCACCTACGGCGAAATCCGGACGGTCAAGCAGGCGATCCGCTCGGGCAATCTCATGGAACTGGTCGACAGTCGCGCCCGCGGCCACCCGGCCATGCTCGACGGCTACCGCGCGCTGCTGGACCACGCTGAGCAACTCGAACGGACTGACCCCGTTTCGAAGGACGCTTTCTTCTACACCTCGAACGAAAGCGCTCGCCGGCCCGAGGTCCGCCGCCATCAGAACCGACTGGAGCGCCTCCCAGTCGAGGGCGACGAGGTGCTGCTGACCGAAGGCAGTTCCAGCGCACAGTACGACGAGACCTGGGGCGTCCGTCCCCCGTTTGGCCCGTATCCGCGCGAACTCGCCGACACATACCCCCTGACCGCGGAGGTCCCTGACCGGACCGACCGGGCGGCCTACGAGGCCGCAGCAGACGGTGTTCGGCGGCTGGTCGAACTCCATCCCGACGTGTCCTTCACGCTGGTCCACGACGACTGGCCGGCGACGGCGCTCGACCGTGTTCCCGACGGCGTCCGCCTGCGCGACTTGCACGCCCGCGACTGACGGCGCAGTTGTCTCGGCCGCTGCCGGTCAGACTGTCGGCACGGCCACGTTCTCGTCGGCCGCCTCGCGCCAGGAACGGGTCGGCTCCCAGCCCAGCAGTTCCGTGGCCTTGGCCGTCGAATACGCCGCAGCGTCTCCTTCGACCGTGCAATCGTCCGGGACAGTACCGTACTGCTCGCGCATGAGTTCGACCAGCGGCCGGCCCAGCGCGTTGTCGGGGCCGACGCAGTTGAACGCCTCGTGGCCCGAAACCTCGCCCGCGAGCGCGGCCTCAACGAGGTCGACCACGTCTCGCACGTCCACGTAGGACCAGTAGTTGCCTGCGCCGGCCGCGAGGTCGTTGACGTACCCCTCGTCCCGACAGGGGTACTCTCCGGGAATCTGTATCCAGGAGGGGCGAATCGACGCCACAGCGATGCCGTCCCGGCGGGCGATTGTCTTCCCGATTTCCTCGGTGACGACCTTCGAGAGCCCGTAGTCGTCCTCCGGCCTAAGCGCGTGCTGTTCCGTAATCGGGAGTTCGTCAGGAACCGGTGTCTCTTCGGCGAAAAAGAAGCCGTACGCGCCATCCGAGGAGCCCTGCACCACGTCAGCGCCGACGCGGCCGGCCGCCGAGAGCACGTTGTGTGCCGCCAGCGTGTTGTTCCGGAACAGGTCTACCCCCGGGTGGTTCCCGGCGACCGGAATCGCCGCCCAGTGGACCACTGCATCCGGGTCGATGGCGGTGAGCGCGTCGAACACGCCCCCGGCGTCCGTCAGGTCAAGCGCTCGGTACCCGACGGCCGGATGCCCCCCATCGTCGGGGAGGCGGCGGTCGAGCACTGTCACGTCATGCGGTCCGGCGAGGCGGTCGACGATCCAGCGCCCGGAACTCCCACGGCCGCCGGTTACGACAACATCCATACCTGCACTGTGGCTGCTGGCATCCAAAGCGTGGTGGTGTGGTTGCGTTTCCGTGACTGGTGTCCGATTGACTCGCTACAGGTCAAGCCGGAACCGCTCACCGTGCGTGAACGTCGTCCAGCCGAGGATGCGCTCGTCGCGATGCGGTCGGTCGGGGTTATCGATTGCCGCCTGCTGGGCCGAGACGTACGTCGGGACGTTCTTCACCGGCTGGCCGCTCTGTTTGAGCGTTTCCAGATAGGTGTCTTTCTCGTAGTACGAGTAGGCCACCTCGTACAGCGAGGACGCAGCCTCCTGCTTTCTGGCGGGGAAGCCGTCGTTGTTGACGAACCGATCAGGGGCTCCCTCGCCCATCGCTTCCCAGGCCTCCGGGTCAGCCACGTACGGTGCGTGGGCGTCAAGAATACGTTCGATGGCACCCCTGTCACCGTCGAACTTCTGGTACTCGTACAGTGTGGGGCCGCTGAGTTTGTCGGCGTAGAGTCGGCTGAGTTCCGCGGCGGTGACCAGTGCCTTCGCCGCGTACAGCGAGTACGCCAGACTCGACGCACGAATAATCTCGTTTTCCAGCAGGCCGTCCTCGCGGAGTTGGTTGAAGCCGGTCTCGCGGTTCCGTTGGATGGCATCACGGAAGCGATCCCAATCCCGGAGATACACTGACCCGGCGGCGTGGGTCATCTCCTGCCAGTTGAAGATGTTCTGTTGCCCCATCTCGGTCGGAATGTTATGACCGACATCGTCTAGGAACGTTCGGACCCACTCCTGCAGGTCGGCCTCCGTGCCGACGCCGTCGTCGGTCCACGCCTCGTGGCCGCGAACGAGTTCCGCGCCCCACCACATTTTCGGGAGCGTAATGAACTGCTCGATGCTGTTCGTTTTCACAGGGGCCATATAGGTCTCCGAGCTCAGGAACCAGTGGTCCAGCAGTTCGACGGCTTTCTCGGCGTATTGATCCGCACCGGTGTACTGGTAGGCGAGGCCAAGATCCCGTATTCTGTCCCCTGTCCTGATGGCGGCAACGTAGTCCTTGCGCGCTCCGGGGTCCTCGGGGCCTTTCGTTTTGAACTCGTGGCCGTCGCCGTTGTCCGTGACGCTCTCGGGATCCGCTGCCATCGCGTCGCGGACATCGTCCATGAAGGCTTCGTGGGCCCCTGTCCACGGGCTGTCTCCGTTCTCGACACGGGACTGTATTGCATCCAGTGTATCGAGATGGACGAACATTGCGGGCCCGCTTTCCACTGTTGACTCGGCGACCTGTTCCGTCGGTGTCGGCTCCGTCTCGTGTGACGCGGCCCTCGCGTCCGAGTCCCCTGAGGAGAGGCCGGTCGAACAGCCCGCCAGCGCTACGGCTGTCCCCGAGAGGGCGAGCAACACGTCTCGTCGTGTCTGTCGCTGCACGAACGGTCAGTCGTCCCCTATAGATTTAGTTAGGGCCCAGCTAATCAGCGGATAGCGACCTGTCCGCGATAATCATGGCCACATAACTGTCGACTGGGACGAAGTATGGAGCGTTTGAACGTACCTTCGGTCGCCACCGAGGCCGGTGCTGGTACAAAGGCAAGATAGTTGGTCGCGCGTGGCTGACGCCATTGCATGACCGACTACTTCGAGATCCACGAGCGCGACAGCGCCGCGCGAGTGGGTGAGTTACGCCTCGCCGACTCCGTGACGACGCCGGCGCTGGTCGACGACGTGGACACAGAAACGCCGGGCGACTGCCGGCACGTCCTCGACGACGCCGGAAGCCGCTGGCCCACCGAGCAAGACGCCCCCGATGGCGACGACTCGCTGCTCACTGTCCTGCCCCACCGCGGACTCCCCGCTGGCACGCCGGACGAAGTCGCCGAGGCCTTCGCCGTCGACTATCCCGACGTGTCGTTCCCGAGCGCGGCCGTCGTCTCGCCCGATACCGCGACCGACCACGGCAGTGACGCCTACGTACTCGCCGGCGCGCCCGGCTACGTCGGGCACGCGTCGGCGTTCGTCGACGCCGTCACGACCGTCCGGGAGGCTATCCCCGCCGACACCGCGCTCTACCTGCCTGGCGTCGCCACGCCGCGAAACGTCGCGACGCTCGTCTACGCCGGCGTGGACCTCGTGGACCCCGACCGCGCCGTCGTCCGCGGGACTGAGGGTCGGTATCTCACGACCGACGAGGCGTATTTCCTCGAAGACCTCGACGAACTCCCGTGTGCCTGTCCAGCCTGCCAGAAACCGCGTGAGCAGTTCGACCGCGAGGACTGCGTCGAACACAACGTCAATGCCCTCGCTGCGGAACTCCGCCGCGTCCGCCGCCGCATCCGTGACGGTAGGCTTCGGGACTACGTCGAGGGACAGGCCAGACAGGACAACTGGCTCACCGCGACGTTCCGGCAACTGGACCAGCGGTACAGCTACCTGGAGGAGCGCACGCCGCTCATCCGGCGGGCCGACCTCTCGGCAGCCAGTGACGACTCGCTGCGCCGCGTCGAAATCCAGCGCTTCGCCGAGCGCGTCACCGACCGCTACGTGCCGCGCTTCGACGACCGCCCGCTTGTGCTGGTCCCCTGCTCCGCGCGCAAACCCTACAGCGACTCCCAGAGCCACAAGCAGTACCACGACGCGATCAAGTGGCGCGCCCACGTCGTCTCGATGACCTCGCCCATCGGCGTCGTGCCCCAGGAACTCGAACTCACCTACCCCGCCCAGCACTACGACTCCGTGGTGACGGGCAACTGGACCGCCACCGAAATCGAGTTCGTCAGCCGCGTGCTTGAACGGTATTTAGAAGGCACCGACTACCCGAAAATTATTGCCCACGTACCCGGCGAAGGCTACCGCGACATCTGCGAGCGCGTGGCCGACTCGCTGGGCCGGGAGTTCACCTACACAGTCACCGACCACCCGACCACGGCGGATTCGCTGGGGAACCTCGCTGCCGAACTGGAAGGCTGGGACCGCTATCCGAAGCGGGAGCGCGAACACAACACCATCCGCGCCGTCGCGGACTACCAGTTCGGCGAGGGCGCGGGCGACGAACTGTTCGACGATCTGTCGACGCAGGGCCGGTATCCGCAACTGCGCGCCGACGACGCCGACGGCGAACAGCTGGCGGCGCTGGCCCAGCAGTACGGGGTCCTCTCGCTGACCACCGCCGGGGCGCGCCGCTGGGTCGAGAGTGACGTTCACACCAAAACGGTCGAAATCGAGCCGTTCGTCCCCCACGGTTCGGTGCTTGCACCGGGAATCACGGACGCAAGCGACGATATCCGCGTCGGTGACGACGTGGTGATTCAGGGCGACGCGGCCTTCGGTGTTGGCCGCGCCCAGATGAGCGGCCCGGAAATGCAGTCCTCGACGCGGGGCATCGCCGTCCAGATGCGCCATACCGAAGAGCAGTAGCACCACTGACCGACGCTGCATCTGACCGTCCGACTTATCTGCCGAACGGGAGAACCGCCAGTATGGACTGGTCGGGATCCCGCCGCTACCTGCCCGCTGTCGGGTTTTCGCTGTTATTACTCGTCACCTCGCTTCTCCCGGTTCCTGAAGGGGCGGGCGAGCAGGTCCCAGCACTCCTCGGTTTTAGGCTGGACAAGTGGGTTCACGCGGCGAGTTACGGGCTACTGGCGGCACTGCTCGCGTGGGGTCGACAGGCCCGCGATGTGACCACAGTTGTGGCACTCGTGACCGTCTCCGTCTGCTACGGGGCGGGAGTCGAACTGCTACAGGGGCTCGTCCCGTCACGCGGTGTGAGCGGTACTGACTTCGTGGCCAACGCTGTCGGGGCCGTTTTGGCCGGACTGGCGTGGCTCGTGGCCCACCGCTCCGGCGCACTTTCGGACCGAACCGACCCACGATCCCGGCAGTAACGAAGCGGCTTTACGCGCTCATCGGCTACCTCGCCGCAATGAGCAAGCCCAGTCCCGAAGTCTACGAGGAGGGCAAGGGCATGGACGCCCACAACTCCGTGATGCGTGACATCAGGTCGCGCAACGACTCGACCTACGACCCTCGTGAGCCGACCCGCGTGTGGCTCGACGAGGACAACACGCCGGACGGCGTCTACCAGAGCCTGACCATCATCCTGAACACCGGCGGCTGCCGGTGGGCGCGTGCCGGCGGCTGTACGATGTGTGGCTACGTCGCCGAAAGCGTCGAGGGCGGCAGCGTCGCCCACGAGGACCTCATGGCCCAGATCCAGCACTGTCTGGACCACGAGAGCGAGAACAGCGACGACAAAAGCGGCCTCATCAAGATCTACACCTCCGGGAGCTTCCTCGACGAGCGCGAGGTGCCGGCGGAGACGCGCCGGGCCATCGCCGAAACCTTCGCGGACCGCGAGCGTATCGTCGTCGAGTCGCTGCCGGACTTCGTCGACGAGGAGACAGTCGGCGACTTCGTCGATGTGGGCCTGGAGACGGACGTAGCCGTCGGCCTCGAGACCGCAACCGACCGCGTGCGCCACGACTGCGTCAACAAGTACTTCGACTTCGCCGACTTCGAGGAAGCCTCCGAGGCGGCGCAGGCGGCCGGCGCTGGCGTCAAGGCGTATCTGCTGATGAAACCGCCGTTCCTCTCGGAAGCCGAGGCCGTCGAGGACATGAAGCGGTCCGTACGGCGCTGTGCGGCCGTCGAGGGCTGTCACACTGTGTCGATGAACCCCTGTAACGTCCAGCGCTACACGATGGTCGAGGAACTGTACCACGACGGCGGCTACCGACCGCCGTGGCTCTGGTCGGTCGCCGACGTGCTGGAGTCGACCGCAGACGAGGATGTCATCGTCGTCTCCGACCCGGTCGGCCACGGCAGCGACCGCGGCCCGCACAACTGCGGCGAGTGTGACGACAAGGTCCAGCGCGCTATCAAGGACTTCGACCTCCGACAGGACCCGTCGGTGTTCGAGCAGGTGAGTTGCGAGTGCGAGGCGACGTGGGACGCCGTCATCGAACGTGAGAAGAGTTACTCGCTTCCGCTCGCTCGATAGCCCTTCGACCCGGAGAACCCGTGTGACGGCCTGCCGACCAACGTTTATCCGTCTTTCGCGCCTAAGACTGTTCGATATGACCCCGAACGGTGACCAGGACAGGCGCAGTTTCAATACACGCGGGACGGTCGCGGAATGTGACCTGTGTGGCGAACGGCGACAGTGTATCGACGACGATGGGATGGTTGCCTGTAGTGCCTGCCAGTCCGAGCTGCTGCCGTCTAACTGGGGTCTCTGAGGCGCCCCTTCGAAGTCACCGTGTTTCACTCGCTTACGACGACTCATCCGGCCCCGACTGTTCGATAGCGGGAATGACGCCGACGGTCGCGGTTGCCTTGAACGAGGCGACGAGTTCCGCGCCCGTGGTGATGTCGAGTTTGTCGAGGCTCGTATCGGTCACCACCGCCGACAGCGTCGTGTCCGGGTCGACTGCCAATGCGACCAGCGCGATAGAGGCACCTTCGTCGATACGCTCGACGGTGCCCGCAAACTGGTTCCGCGCGCTCGTTCCCGCCGGTTCGGGCGCAGCGGGCGGTGCGTTCAGCGTCACCGTGTCGGCGCGGATGCCGACTTCTACGGTGTCGCCGGCTTCGGCGTCGGTGTCGACGATGGCCCGGACCGTTCCCGGCGGCGTCTCGACGGTCGCCAGTTCGCCGTCGCGGTCCACGACGGTCCCTCGGAGGACCGTCTCCGCTGTCGTCGCCACGCCGTCGAACTCGGCTTGCAGGCGCTGAAAGCGGGCCAGCAGTTGCTCGGCGGTGTCCGTGAGCTCGCTGCCGCCGCCACCGCTGCCGCCGCGACTGCGGTCGACTAGCGGGCCGAAGGCGTCCTCCAGTTCGACGATTCGGCGCTGGGCGTGGGCGTAGGACCGGCCGAGCGCGTCAGCAGCGGCGTTCAGCGACCCGTGGGCGGCGACCGCCTGCAAGAGCGTCCGGTCGCGGGCAGTCAGCGCCACGTCGCCCTGCCCCAGTTGCACTTCGACGTCCGCGGTCGCGTCCATACCGCCACATGACCGTGCCGTCACAAAGGCGTTGCCGCGCGGAACCTATGAGCCCGCTGAGGCCAGTGTGACAGACATCACCATCAACAATTAAGAACCCTGCCGCCGTCGTTGTGTCCATGTCGATGCAACGCCGACGCTTCCTCGCATCACTTGGTGCCGCCTCCGTCGTCGGACTCGCTGGTTGCGCCGGCGAGAGCAACACCAGCGAATCAACGGCGGCACAGACAGACGGTGGAGGGAACGGACAGTCCGGTGGGTCGCAGACTGGCTCGGGCCAGATCGGTGACGGCGAACTGGTCCTTGCCACAACGACGAGTACCTACGACACGGGGCTTCTCGACGCACTCCATCCCGTGTTTGAGGAGAACTACGGCGTGACGATGAAGACCATCCCGAAGGGGACCGGCGCGAGTCTCCGGACGGCACGGGATGGCGACGCCGACGTGATCCTCGTCCACGCCCGCAACGCCGAGGACAAGTTCATGCAGGACGGCTTCGGCGTCAACCGCCGGGACGTGATGTTCAACGACTTCGTCATCGTCGGCCCGGAGGACGATCCGGCGGGCATCAACGGGATGGGTAGCGCCACCGAGGCGTTCACCACCATCGCCGAGAGCGAGTCGACGTTCGTCTCGCGGGGCGACGATTCCGGGACGAACAAGAAGGAACTCATCATCTGGGATGAGGCCGGCACGGACCCAAGCGGCGAGTGGTATCGCGCTGTCGGCAAGGGGATGGGCGATACGCTTGTGCAGGCGAGCCAGACCGGTGCGTACACGCTCGCCGACCGCGGGACCTACCTCTCGATGCAAACAGAAATCGACCTCGTGATTCACGTTCAGGGACCATTGAAGGACGGCCCGGTCATCCTCAAGAACCCCTACGGCGTGATGGCGGTCAATCCCGCGAAATACGACGACGTGAACTACGAGGCGGCGATGGCCTACATCGGCTTCCTGACGAGCCCGACCGGCCAGTCGATGATCGCCGACTACACCGCCAACGGCTCGCAGTTGTTCTTCCCCAACGCCATCGCCGAGGAGCCGAACTTCGGCCAGTACGTCCCGCAGGGGTACACGGCACAGCAGGCCAGCAGCCTCTCACCGCGCGACAAGGAGTATCTCTACTGGGTCGACGAGCAGGTGCCGGCGGACTACTGACCCCGATGATTCCACTGCAAGCACAGCTCCCGGACGGCGGCTGGACGTACGTCGTGAGCATCGTCACCGTCTCGCTGTACGTCAGCTTGACTGCTGTCGGCCTGAGCACGCTGTTTAGCCTGCCCGTCGCGCTGGGTATCGGCTTCACCGATTTCCGCGGGAAGCGGTTGGTCACAGCCGTCGTCAACACCGGCATGGGGTTCCCGAGCGTCGTCGTCGGGCTAGTCGTCCTCATCCTTCTGTCAAACAGCGGCCCGCTGGGGAGCCTCGACCTCGCGTTCACCCCGCGGGCGATGATACTCTCCCAGTTCATCCTCGCGACGCCGGTCCTGCTGAGCGTCAGCCTCTCGGCGGTCGAGGGCGTCGACCAGTCGGTCCGCGACGCGGCCTACGCGATGGGCGGAACCAGAGTCGACGTTGGGCTGGCGGTCATCAAGGAGGCCCGTTTCGGCATCGTTACCGCCATTCTTGCCGGGTTCGGCCGGGCCATCAGCGAGGTCGGATCGATACTCATCGTCGGCGGCAACATCGTCTACAGCGACGGACAGTCCTACACTCGGACACTGACGACGGCGATAACAGTCGAGGCACGGCAGGGGCGCTACGAGGTCGGTCTGGTTCTCGGCGTAATACTCCTCGCGCTCGTGCTGGCCGTCAACGGACTGGGATCGTGGCTCAGGAATCAGGGCCGGGGTGAGCGCTCGGTATGACGCTCTCCGTGACCGAGGTAAATGCTGGGTTCGGCGGCTCGACCGTCTTCCAGAACGTCTCGCTGGCGGTCGAACCGGGGGAAGTCGTCACCGTCGTCGGTCCCTCCGGCACCGGCAAGACGACGCTGCTGCGCCTGCTTGCGACCTTTCGCCGACCCGACGATGGAACGGTCGCATGGGACGGCGACGATATCTGGGCGATGGCCGACGACGAACGATTGAGTATCCGCCGGCAGGTGAGTATGGTGTTTCAGGAGCCGAGCCTCTTCAACGCGCCCGTCCATCGGAACGTCTCCTACGGCCTGCGCGTCAGAGAACCCTGGCGAGCCCGAGTTCGCCGGAGTCTCGGCGAACTCGTCGGCTCGTCACGGCCCGCCGATACCGTTATGGCCGCGCTCGAAACGGTCGGACTTGCGGAATCGGTCGACCAGAACGCGCTCTCGCTGTCCGGCGGCGAGGCCCAGCGTGTCGCGTTCGCGCGGGCACTCGCCGTTGACCCGGCGGTCATGCTGCTGGACGAACCCACATCGAACCTTGACCCGTACAACACGGCGCTGCTGGAAAACGCCATCGAGCGGGCGCGGGACCGCGGCGTCGGCGTCGTCGTCGCCACCCACGACATGCACCAGGCGAAACGCATCTCGGACCACATGGCCTTCCTTCACGACGGCGAACTGGTCGAGACCGGCCCGCCCGAGCAGTTGTTCGAGGACCCCACCGACGCCCGGACGGCACGGTTCCTCGACGGCGAACTGCTCGTCGGTGACCGGGAAGGGTCGCGTGTACCGCAGCCGCCGACAGCGGACCCATAACTGGCGATTTCACTTACACTCCGGTAAGCGTGCGCTTATACGGCTTGACCCACAAAGCTGGACTAGGGACCGCCGGACTATGTCACACGCTCCGCTGGTCCCTTCCCCTTTGAAACGATCTCCGTAGCGGTGCGACTACGCGTCCGGTTCAGATCTTCTGTGAAACCACCGCAATGAAAGCCGAAGCTGCCGGTGTTACTCGGCGAAGCCCGTGAGCACGCCCTGGCCATCGGTCCGGCCCAGGTCCGAAAGCGTCGCCCGCTCGGGATGGGGCATCATGACGGCGACGTGGTCGTCCTCACCGGTGACGCCGGCCACACTGTGTTTCGAGCCGTTCGGGTTCGCCTCGGGGGACACATTGCCGTCCTCGTCGCAGTACTTGAACAGGATACGGTCTTCGGCTTCGAGTTCGTCCAAGCGGTCGTCGGAGATTTCATAGCGACCCTCGCCGTGGGCGATGGGGAGTTCGACGACCTCGCCGTCCTCGTACTGGCTGGTCCAGGGCGTGTCGGCGTTCTCGACGCGCAGGTGGACGTGTTCACACTGGAACCGGGCGCTCTCGTTGGTCGTGAACGCGCCGGGGGTCAGCGACGACTCACAGCCGATCTGTGCGCCGTTACAGATGCCAAGCACTGGCGTGCCTTCGCTCGCTGCCTCACGAACTTCGGCCATGATGGGCGAGCGGGCGGCCATCGCACCGGCACGGAGGTAATCGCCGTAGGAGAAACCGCCGGGGAGGACGACGCCGTCGACATCCTCGGGGAGGCCGTCCTCGTGCCAGACGAGTTCAGCGCCGAAGCCGAGTGACTCCAGAGCCTGCACGGAGTCGCGGTCGCAGTTCGAGCCGCCGAACTGGATGACGGCGATGGTCACGCGGGCCCCCTCCGTGAGACAGTACTGACCATTGCCGTCAGTTTCGAGGCGATGGTCATTCTGCCTGTGCCACCTCGATGTCGTAGTCGTGGATGGTGGGGTTCGCCAGGAGCCGCTCGGCCATCTCCTCGGCGCGTTCGGCCGCGTCCTCGGCGCTGTCGGCGTCGAGGTCCAGTTCGAACACGTCCGCCGAGCGGAGGTCGTTCAGGTCGAAACCGAGGCGTTCTAGGGAGCGCTGTGTCGTCTCGGCTTCGGGGTCGAGGACGCCCCGCTTGAGCCGGACGGTGACGGTCGCGGTAAAGGCAGTCATTACTGGCAAGCGAGCGGGCAGCGGAGAAAACGCTTGTGTTCTCCCGGCAGGTCACGTCCCGGCGCTGACCGGCGTCCAGTCGGACGGCTGGTCGGTCAGCCCTTTGACCCGGATGTCGAGGTCGCCCGCGTCAGCGTGCAGATACCGGTGGGGACTCGCGTGTAGCCGCTGGCGTACGTCGAGATCGGTCCGAGTGTAGCGCCGCGGCTCGCCGTCGGTACAGTACACTGCGCCGATAGCCCGCCCCTCCTTGTCCGTGATTCGCACGCCGGCGTAAGACCTGCTGTCGAGCCGTTTCAGTGCGTCAACTTCGGCGAAGCGAGGGTCCTCGTGGGTGGCCTCGGCGACCATCGCCTCGCCCGAGAGAATCGTGTGGGTGCAGATGGAGTCCTCGCGGGAGCGCGTCGACCGTCTCCACACGCTCGTCGGAATCCGGCTGGGCACAGAGTACGGTCGGCGAATCACTCATCACGGCCATATATACACGGAGCGACACACAAAGCGTTGGTCTCCACGCTAGGTGGAAAACGAAGGCTTTTGCCGAGGGACTGCCGACTCTGGGGCAAATGAATCACGACGCTGTCCGGAGGTGGGAATCGTGACGCGCGGTCTGACCGAGATTACGGTCGTCGGCGAGGACGATACGGGCCTCATCGCCGAAGTGACCTCGCTCCTGTTCGAGCGCAGCATCAACATCGAGGACCTCGACCAGGCCGTTCGGGAGGGCGTCTTCCGGATGACCATGCGCGTCGACACGTCCGAGATGGTGACGACGGAGGAGAAGCTCCGCGAGGACCTCACCGAACTCGGCGACGAACTCGGCGTCGACGTGCAGGTCCGGTTCCCGTCCGACCGCGAGACCCAGACCATCGCCGTCCTCGTGACGAAGGAGTCCCACTGTCTAGAGGCGCTATTCGAGGCCTGGGCCAACGGCGACCTCGGGGCCGACATCGAGGTGGTCATCGGGAACCACGACGACCTCGAACCGCTGGCGGCCAAGTACGACGTCCCGTTCCACGACATCGGCGACGAGAAGGGGACGCCGGACGAGGACCAACTGCTCGACCTGCTCGCGCAGTACGACGCCGACCTCATCGCGCTGGCCCGGTATATGCGCATCCTCTCGCCGGACGTCGTCTTCCGCTACGAGAGCCGCATCATCAACGTCCACCCGAGCCTGCTGCCCGCCTTCCCCGGCGCGTCGGCGTACATGCAGGCCATCGAGGAGGGCGTCCGCATCGCCGGCGTCACTGCCCATTACGTGACGACGGACCTGGACCAAGGGCCGATCATCACCCAGCGCGCGTTCAACGTCCCCGACGACGCCACCGAAGAGGAACTCCAGCAGATCGGCCAGCCGCTGGAAGCCGAAGCGCTCATCGAGGCCATCAAACTCCACCTCAACGACGAGGTGAACGTCCACCGTGGCCGGACGAAGCTTCGGGACCCCGAGGAGACCTCGGCCCAACTCGGCGCACCGGAGAAACTCGACCAGCTGAACCCCGACCGTCCCATCGACGGCCTCGGCGAGTTCGTCGCCGAGGACGACGGTGAGATCGAGGCTGACGACTGAAAACGCGCTGTACTTTCAAACAGCTTAGAGTTCGCCAGCGGCGCTAACGGCTTCGTCGAGCGACGGCGCGTCGAACACGTCGCCACCAATGTAGGCGTTCGTGCCGGCACAGTAGAGGTCGCGAGCGACCTGGATTACGTCCTCATCGAGCGGTTCTGGCGACTCCGCACAGAGCGATTTCCAGTCGGCGATGCTCTCCGCGTCGGCCTGCTCTTTGGCCTCGCTCACGGCTTCGACCCACTCGGGCTGGGTGCGCTTGTGGTACTGTCGGATGACCTCCTTCGAGACCTGCTGGCCCCCGTAGGAGAAGCGGTTCTCGTCGAACGTGCCGACCACGTCGGCCACGCGGATTTCCCCGTCGTAGTACAGGCACTCGATCTTCCCGTCCTCGTGGACCAGATCGGCCTCGGCGGCCTGCTGGGTGACGATGTGGTTGACCGCCCGAGCCAGTTCTTCGAGGCGGTCGATGCTGGCCGTGCCGGCGATCCGGTCGGCTGCCTCCCGGTCGAGATACCGGTCCTGCTCTTCGTATTTCGTCGAGAACTCCACGATGGGCTCGTCGAGGTCGACGACCTCCTCGGGCCAGGTGTCGTAGTCGAGCCCGTGGTCGGCAGGCTCGGTCCGGGACCGCAGTGACGACCCGACGCCGACCCGGTTCCGAAAGACGATCTCCAGGGGAATGAGGTAGTTCTCGTTGGCTCCCGCGTGGTAGGCGTCGTAGTCGTAGCTCCCGTCCTCGAAGGGGAGGTCCGGGACCTGCGTGAGTTCGATGACCATCTCCTCGGGGGCGGCGTCGGCCGACAGCGCCTCGCCGAGGTCACGCACCTCGTCGCTGTCGGGGAGCCTGACGCCCTCGTAGTGTGTCGGGACGTGGTTCTCCTCCAGCAGTTGGAAGTTGTACGCGCCCATCGTACACAGCGACGCGCCCTTGTCGGGGATCCGGTCCGGCATCTTGCCCCAGTCGAACACGGAGTAGTCGTCCGTGAACACGAACGCGCCGCGGCCGAGGTCTTCGGCCGTCGCCGGTTCGTCCACGCGGAATTCCTTGACGCTCGTCATTGTGCCCGCCTTTCGGGCCGGGGACAAAGACGTTTCTCATACTGTCGGCTGTAACTATTATGAGATGTTCGCGGTGGCGAAATTCGTCACAGACAGTATCACTCGCGCTCGGAAGGCAACGTTTTCCGTCGGGCTGTCGACTGACCTCCTGATGGCTACCAGTCTGTTGGTCGAGGCTGCGATCATCGTCGCCGCGACGGCAGCGATCTGGAAAGGGAGCGACTGGCTCGAATCCGCGAGCGAACGGCTCGCGACGTACTACGGCCTCCCGGAAGTCGTTCAGGGCGCAATCATCGTCGCCGTCGGGTCGAGCTTCCCGGAGGTCGCAGCGGTCGTGCTCTCGGCGCTGGACGGGTCGATGTCTCTCGGTGTGGGCGCAATCGTCGGCTCGGCGATTTTCAATATTCTCATCATCCCCGCCGCCGCGGGCATCGCCACGGACGACGAACTCGAGTCGAGTCGGACGCTCGTCTACAAGGAGGCGCAGTTCTACATGCTCGCCGTCTCAGTCCTGCTCATCACGATGGCGCTCGCGGTCATCTACTATCCCGGCGAGGCGACGCTCACGGGCGTCATCACGCGGCCGCTGGCGGCGATTCCGCTCGCGCTCTACGGCCTGTACGTCTTCATCCAGTACCAGGACACGGCCGACCACGACCCGGGGGAAGACTGGACCGCCGGTATCTCTGTCGGGCGGCAGTGGCTCTTTCTCTTGCTCGGCCTCGCGGTCATTCTCGTGGCGGTGGAGAGCTTGGTCCACTCCGTCAAAGTCATCGGCCGGGCCGCCGGCGTGCAGGAGTTTCTGCTCGGCGTGACGATTCTGGCGGCGGCGACGAGTCTCCCCGACACGCTCGTCAGTGTCAGAGCGGCCCGCGACGACCGCGGAGTCACGTCGCTCGCGAACGTCCTCGGCTCGAACACGTTCGACCTGCTCGTCGCCATCCCGCTCGGCGTCTTCATCGCCGGCGCGTGGACCGTCGATTTCGCGATGGCCGTGCCGATGTTCGGTGTCCTGACCGGGGCGACGATTCTCCTGTTCACCGCCCTCCGGACCGACCTCGTGTTGAGCGAACTCGAATCCTATGCGCTGCTCGGCGCCTACGCGGTATTCGTCGCCTGGATCGTCATCGAGACTGCGGGCTGGGTCGGCGGCGTATTGCCGACCTGATCTCTCTTCCGGAACTGCAGCCGCTTGCGTCCCGAAACACGGGGACCTGTCGACCTTGTGGACCATGTGCGTACCCATACGTTTTTGACCGTTCTTTCCCTCCTGTCCAGCAATGCCGGACGTCCCAGAGACCGTCGGTACGCCGGACGGCTCCGTCGAGTTCGAGCACCGTCCGACGACTGCCCAGTCGTTCGAGAACGCGCTCGCCAAGGCGAGAAACGGGACGCGACTGACAGTCGACGACGCAGTCGAACTCCTCACGACGGGCACCGACCGGGACGGCATCGACCACTACCGGAAAGAGCAGGTACTCGAAGCGGCTGACCGACGCCGGGCGGAGGTCGTCGGCGACGAGGTCACCTTCGTCGCGAACCTCAACAACAACGTCACGACGGCCTGTAACACCGGCTGTCTGTTCTGTAACTTCAAGGACCGCTCCGAGCAGTTCCGCAGCGACTACCAGGAGGACCACGGCGGCTTCACGAAGACGCCGAGTGAATCCCGCGAAATCGTACGGGACGCCCTCGACCGCGGCATCTACGAGGTCTGTTCGGTATCGGGGCTCCATCCCGCGCTCGCGCTGGACGACGAGCACCGGGAGATACTGGAGACGAGCGACCGCGGCGACCTGAACTACCGATCGCCCGACGAGTACGAGAAAGACCCGGCCACCTACTGTGAACAGATTCGGGCGATGAACGTCGGCGACGTCCACCTCCACTCGATGACGCCGGAGGAAGCCTATCACGCCCGCCGCGGCACCGACTGGTCCTACGAGGAGGTGTACGGTCGCCTCCAAGACGCTGGCCTCGACAGCGTGCCCGGTACCGCCGCCGAGATTCTCGTTGACGAGGTCCGGGACGTCATCTGTCCGGGCAAGATCGGGACCGACGAGTGGCTCGAAGCGATGGAGGCGGCCGCGTCGGTCGGCCTCGACATGACCTCGACGATGATGTACGGCCACGTCGAGAACGAGCGCCACCGCGCGCTGCACCTGCAGCGCATCCGCGACCTGCAGGACCGGACCGGCGCGATCACGGAGTTCGTCCCGCTGTCCTTTGTCCACGAGGAGACGCCGCTGTACGAGCGCGGGATGGTCGACGGCGGCGCGTCCATCGACGAGGACGAACTGCTGATCGCCGTCTCACGGCTCTTCCTCGACAACGTCGACCACATCCAGTCCTCGTGGGTCAAATACGGCGACACGCAAGGGCTGAAGATGCTCACCTGCGGCGCGGACGATTTCATGGGAACCATCCTCTCCGAGGAGATCACCAAGCGCGCCGGCGGCGACTACGGCGAGTTCCGGTCGTTCCAGGAGTACGCCGACATGATCACCGCCATCGGCCGGACACCGGTCGAGCGGTCGACGGACTACGAACAGCGCCGCGTCATCGACCCCGACGCCGACGTGCTCGGCCCGCAACTCGGGCCACAGGCTGACGGAACGCCGTTGCTCGACTGAAGTAGTGGACCACGGCTGGGCACTGGCCGTGGTCGACGTGGTAGAGTATTCTGCCTGGCACTGCTGTCAGAGGCACGTCCAGGCATGATATGTATTGGTGTGCCAGTACATGTGTAGCTACGGCCTAGTCGACTAGGTGAGTAGTGTCCAGGATCCGTTCTGACCGTGACGGCTGTTCATGCGCAGAGGCCACGGGATCACACGCTCGCCGGATTCACGCCGCGGTCCAGTATCGACCGGAACCGTTCGCCGTCGTCGTCCTCAGCCTCGATAGCCGCCTCGATGGGCTCCGAGAGCCAGCCGTCGTCGACGAAGCGGTCGTAGACCGGCAACCGCTCTGTCAGGGGCACCTCGGCGGCGTCGGCGACGGCCGTCAGTTCCTGCAGCGCGGGCCACTCGTACTCGGGGTTGATGTGGTCCACAGTCACTGGGGAGACGCCGCCCAGGTCGTCGATACCGCAGTCGGTCAGGTCCCGGGCGGGCGCGAGGTTCGGCGGAACCTGTACCGACACCTCCTCGGGAAGCGCTGCGCGAGCCATCGCCGTTACCCGGCGCATCGTCGCCAGGTCGGGAGAGCCGCCCTGCCAGCGCTCGTTCTCGACGACGGGCTGGACGATGACCTCCTGGATGTGGTCGTAGCGCTCGTGCAGTTCACGGATGGCGAGCAGGCTCTCGGCGCGGTGGTGCCAGTCCTCGCCGATGCCGACGAGGATGCCCGTCGTGAACGGCACACCGAGTTCGCCGGCCACGCGGAGGGTGTTCAGCCGCTGGCCGGGGTTTTTCGCCCGCGGACCGCCGTGAGCCTGCACCTCAGTGGTCGTCTCCAGCATGACGCCCATCGAGGCGTTCAGGTCGGCGACGTGGGCCATCTGTTCGCGCGTCTGGTCGCCCGGATTCGCGTGCGGGAGCAACCCCTCTTCCAGGGCGATTTCGCAGGCCTCCCGGAGGTACTCGTGGATGGAGTCGTGGCCCCACTCGGCGAGCTGGTCGTGGACGGCGGTGTAGCGGTCGTCCGGGTCGTCGCCGAAGGTGAACAGGGCCTCGGTACAGCCGGCGTCGGCCCCGCGGCGACAGGTCTCGCGGATCTCCTCGCGGTCCATCAGCTCCGCCTGCCCCGGCGGGTCGTAGTACGTGCAGTAGGTGCAGGTGTATCGGCAGGCGGTCGTCAGCGGCAGGAACACGTTCCGGCAGTAGGACAGCGCCGACGCGGCCTCGACGTCCCCGGGCATCACCGACAGCAGTCGCTCGATGTCGGCGTCCGGGATCTCGATGTCGATATCGTGCGCGTCCGTGCCGGGTATCACGTCCCGGGGTGTGCACCCCACGAACAAAAACCTTCACTCGCGGCTCACGGTGACACGGCCGTCTGTGAGCGACAGACTGAAACCGGCGTCAATGAGCCAGTCCGCGGCCGCGCCGTCGCTGTGTAGCAGCACTTCAGCGAGGTCGCCCGGTTCGTCGATGTCGGTCGCGAGCCGCCGAGAGTCAACTTCGGTAACGCTGGCTCCCACGTCCCGGGCAATCTGCCGGTGGTCACGTATCGACGCGCCGTGGTAGTCGACCCTGAACTCGGGGTGGCGACAGACGAAGGCGTTCGTCCCGCCGCCCAGACCCGGGGCCAGCACGACGTCGGCGTCGGGGGCGAGCAGTCGCTCGATACTTTTCGGCGTTACGAGCGGCAAATCCGCCATCACGACGGCAAGTGCGCCATCGCCGTCAGTCACTATCGACGCGAGCAGGTCGTTGACGAGCGGGTCGAGCCCGCGGTCGTCGACAGTGAGCGGTGCGGCACAGTCGAGCGGTGCCGTCGAGATAACGTCGGGTTCGTGGCCCGCCGCTGTCACTGCGTCGACGACATCTGCAAGCATCGCTTCGGTAAAATCACGGCGCTCGTCGGGAGAAAGAACGGACGCAAGTCGCGTTTTGGGGTCAGACCCCGAGACGGGGACGACGAGACGCATTACAGCTTGGAGTACTCGTCCTCACTCATCTGGGTGTACGCGTAGTAGCCGCCACCGACCAGCAACAGGAGGACGATGAGTCCGCCGCCGACCAGCAGGAGCGTTCGCTGGGTCTGAGCGCTCTGCTGGGCCTGCTGTGCCTGACTTTCGGCCTCCTCGGCGAGGTCCTGGGCGTTCTGGAAGTTCCCGTTCTCGTAGGAGGAGATAGCGCTACTGACTAGATCCTCGGCGTCTTCGTTCCCACCGGCTTCGTCGATTGCGGCCTGCGCGTCGTCGATTGCCTGTCTCGCTGACTGGCTCTCTTCAGTGTAGTGGCGGGCGGTGTCGTTGCGGAACTCGTCCTCGTTGCTCCCGCTGATACGACTGAGAGAGGCGACCTGATAGTTCTGTGCCGGGTCGTACGTGTAGTTCGAGATGGCCGGCGTCGTGCCGACGAGCTCGACGCGAACCTGGTCCCCGTTATTGTCGATCTCCAGGTCCTGCTCGAAGGACTGGTCGCCGTAGGTTTCCTGGCTCACCTGGCTACCCGCACGCAACACAGTGACCGTCCAGCTAACGTCCTGGAGTTCGGTCGAGCCGGCGAGCGTCCACTCGTTCGGTGCGTCGGTGAACGGGTCGTCAATCGTGTACGTCACCGACACCTCTTCCTCGACGGCTGTCTCGCTCGGGACTCCCTCGGCAGAGACAGAGAACGCACTCGCTGTGCCGGCGGTCGCGAGCAGCGCGACAACACAGAGGAGTGCGGCGGTCTTGTTAGAACAGCGGATCAAGTTCATCTTCGTCGTCTTCGACTAAGTCCTCTAAGTTATCTTCGCTTTGGTTACGGATATCGTCGATATTGTCTTGGGCCTCGATGGCGACCTGCTGGAGTTCCTTGATGCGGGGAACGTTGTGGACGCCGGCCAGCAGGATGGACGCGGCCACTTTCGGGGCGTTGGTCGGATAGTCGCCACCGCGGACCTCCATCGAACCGGTCTGCTCCTCGAGCCACTTCCGGCCGCGCTCTATTCCCTTCCGATTCAGGTGCTCTGGCGGCCCTGCCATCACGAGCAGAGCACGCTCCGCACCTTCGATCTCACAGGGGAGCGTCAGCCTGCCGAGCGCGGCTTTCCTGACGAGCGACGTGATACGGTTCGTCGTGTTCGCCGTGTCCATCCCGTCGTCAGACGAGTCGTCGCCCTTGAACCGCGAGAGCAGGCCGCCGCCGCCGGAGGATACCTCGACGTCCTCGGAGGCGTAGCCGACGGTGGACACGCCGCCGCCGTCGAGCGTGTTGATGATCTCGGAGGAGTCGACGACGCTTTCGGCGACGTTGTCGCCGGCCTCGATCTCGCCGGCCCCGAACAGCACGCCGAAGCGTCGGACGATCTCCTCGTTGATGTGATCGTAGCCGCCCTCGACGGACTCGCCGGTCTGTCGCCAGGCGTCGTTGTCGAACACCATCAGATTGTCCACCTCGCGCACGAACGTCTGGAACGAGCGAGCGGCGTTGAGGGTGTAGATGCCACCCTCGTCGCTGCCCGGCAGGACGCCCAGGCCGTACACCGGTTCGGTGTAGATGCGTTTGAGGTGTTTCGCGACGACCGGCGACCCGCCCGACCCCGTCCCGCCGCCGAGCCCGGCGACGATGAGGAAGGCGTCGACTTCGTGGACAGGGATGTTGTCGATCGCGCCCTGAACCTCGTCGATATCCTCTTCGGCGATTTCCGCGCCGAGTTCGTTGTCTGCGCCCACGCCGTGGCCCTTAACGCGGGCCTGGCCGATGAGCACTCGATTCTCTTCCGGAATGTGTTCTAGCCCAAGCAGGTCTGCTTTCGCTGTATTGACCGCAACAGCCGAGCGGACGATTCCCGAGCCGGTCTCCTTGTCGTACTCGAGGAATTT
The DNA here is from genome assembly GCF_008728975.1 of Haloarcula sp. CBA1131. Lineage (NCBI taxonomy): Archaea > Methanobacteriati > Methanobacteriota > Halobacteria > Halobacteriales > Haloarculaceae > Haloarcula > Haloarcula sp. CBA1131. The sequence continues at coordinate 2,953,813 of NZ_RPCY01000001.1, read as the reverse complement.
GTCCACAATTTTGCCACCGGCCTGCCCGAAGCCGATCATCGCCAGTTTCATTATATAGTTCTCCGCTTAAAGGGTCAAAGAGCGATAGCGAGTATAAGTGTTTTGCCCGGATCTCAGCCCTGAAAGCCAGGATTGAAAATCAATACTAGCTAACACAACTCTCTTTAGGAGGTGGCTACTGTCGACGCTTATCCGTGGAGGTATCCGCTGAGTGTCGTTAAAGAGCCACTACTGGCTCCGAACGCGTCGATTTCGTTCGTTGTCGGAGTGTTATCGAATTTGAGTGAGCGGTACTGGTCGGCACCCATCGGGAACCCGACGCTCCCAAGGACAGAGAGACCGACCTTCGCCAGCGGCATCGGGAGCGGGACGATGCTTATCGACGCCCCCTCAGCATCGTACACCTGATTGGTCACGTCTCTGAGCGTCAGTACTTCCGGCCCACCGATCTCGTAGGTCTCACCGACGTGTTCTTCGGATTCGATACTGTTGACGAGCATCGGCACGAGGTCACCAACCCAGATGGGCTGGAACTTGGTTTGCTTTCCGCCGCCGGGGAGCGGGTACAGCGGGACGCCCGGCGCGAACATCCCCTTGAGGCGCTTCGTGAAGGAGACGAACTCTCCGCCCTCGCCGAAGACGACCGACGGCCGGAAGATGGTCCAGTCCAGCGAAGACTCCGTAACGACCTGCTCGGCCCGACCCTTCGACCGGATGTAATGCGTATCGCCATTGGGGTCCGCACCCAGCGCACTCAACTGGACGAACCGGTCGACGTCGTGTTCTTCGGCGGCTTGCACGCTGTTTTCGGTCCCGCCGAGGTGGATGCGTTCGTGCATCTCGTCGCCGCCGTCCGGCTTGAACAGGGGCGACAGTGCGACCAGGAAATACACCGCGTCCTGGCCCTCGAACGCGCTCTCGATGCTGTCGTACTCCGTGACATCCCCGGCAACAGTTTCGACACCGCTGGGAAGCGTCGCATCCTCCGGTGACCGGGACAACGCAGTGACGGTGTGTCCCTGGTCGTCGAGTTCGCGGCACAGGTGTTGCCCGATGAATCCAGTCCCGCCGACGACAAGTACATTCATAGACTCCAGTACGGTCGGTAGAACCGTAAAGGTGGGCGTGTTTGTTCGGCTGACCGGTCCGCAGTCCGGCCACTTGTGTCAGCCTACGGATGCACTGTCCGGTCGGGGCGCTTACGTCCCCCCACACGGATTGTGAGGTATGCTCGTCACGCTCGAAGGATTGGACGGGAGCGGCAAGACGACTGTGTGGGAACGGCTCCAGAGCGACGACACTGTCCCCAGCGAGGCTGTGTTCACGCGCGAACCGACCGACACCTGGTACGGGGACGCCGTCCAGCGCTCTATCGACGACGACGACGCGGACTCGCTGGCCGAACTGTTCCTCTACACGGCCGACCACGCCGCACATCTCTCGAACACGGTCCGACCGGCGCTCAACGAGGACCGACTTGTCGTCTCCGACCGCTACAGCGACTCGCGGTACGCGTATCAGGGTGCGACACTCGAAGCTAGTGAGACGTTCGACGACCCGCTGTCGTACGTCCGGGAGGTCCACGCCCCCTGGACCCGTCCGCCGGACCGGACCGTGTATCTCGACCTCGATCCCGAAACCGCCGCACAGCGCAGCGGCGCGACGAACAAGTTCGAAACTGCTGACTATCTTTCGACGGTTCGTGACAACTACGAGCGACTCATCGACGCCGACCCGGAGCGGTTCGTACGCGTCGACGCGACCGCTGACCCGGACACCGTGTACGAACGCGTCCGAGCGGCGATTTTCGATTAGTCCATCGACGCCGGCAGTTCGACCTCGTCGGGGGCAGGCATCCAAAAGTAATCGAACGTGATCCCGATAGCGAGCGGAATAACGACCGTCATGAGGATGACAGCCGTCTGACTCCCGAGATCCGCACCGAGTTTGAATACACCGCTCAATACGATGAGGATGACGACCATGACTACCGGACAGAGGAGCAGCGAGTAGACGATACTTCCCCACCGCGTGTGCAAACGGACGCGGAAAAAGCGCGTCATGAGCGCCGTCACAGCACTGTTGACCAGCACGATGACGAGCAGGCCGATAATACCGGCGACACTGACCATGTTCGACGTAGGGCGGCAAGTCCCTTTGCCGTGTCGGAACAACGTGACTCGCTCACTCTAAGCAGATGTACGTGCGCGTGTCAGCGACGCCGTTGAGATCACGGACGTGACCTGCGACCGACTGCATGATATCGTACACCTCCGTCCCGGTCGCTTCGGCGATGATATCGTACTGCCCGGCGACGATGTGTGCTTCGGTGATGCCCTCGGCGTCGCGAACTGCCGCAAGGAGTTCTTCGGATTTCCCGGCAGCGGTCTTGATCATAATGAACGCGCTAACCATATTGTGGTGTGTCGTGTCATAGCACGAAAAAGCTTCCGTCAGGGGACAACAACGGCTTTGTTGTTTGATAGCGTGGTCAAGGCGTCCGGTGGTTCCACCGGGTGGGTACTTTTATTCACCCCCGTCCCATAGGAGCGTGTATGCGATTCGTTATCGTGGGTGCAGGTCGTGTCGGACTGCGGACGGCTCGCGTCCTGCAAGAGAGTGGCCACGAAGTTGTCCTCATCGAGCGCGATGAGAACGCGGTCGAGCGCGCGCGGACGGCTGGCTTCGAGGTGATCGCGGGTGACGGCGCTATCGAGGAGACACTCGGTGGCGCCGACCTCGAAGCCGCCGACGCGCTCGGCGCGCTCACCGGCGACTTGAACGACAACTTCGTCGCCTGTATGATCGCCAAGGAACACGGCTGTCGAACCGTTATGCGCATCGACGAGGACTACCGCGAGGAGATCTACCGACGCTACGCCTCCGACGTCGACGAGGTCATCTACCCCGAACGGCTGGGCGCTATCGCCGCGAAGAACGCGCTGCTGGGCGGGAACATCCGCGCAGTCGCCGACATCGCACAGAACCTCCAGCTCGTGGAGTTCACCATCCAGAAGCAATCGCCGATGGAGGGGTACTCACTGTCGGAGTTGGAGCTTCCGTCGAATTCCCGACTGATGGCGCACGGGAAAGGCGAAGCCCCGCTCGCCATTCCCGGCCCGGACGAAACACTGGAGGCCGGTGACCGGGTCGTGATACTGGCCGACTTCGAGACGCTCTCCGACGTCCGTAGTATCGTTGTCGGTGAATCAGAGCCTGCGACCGCGCTTGGAGGTGCCTGAACATGGTCATTGCGTACGTGATGGTCAAAGCCCACACCGGTGATGCGGATCGTCTGAAAAGTGATATCGAAGCCGTCGACGGCGTTGTCGAAGCCCACATCGTCGCCGGTGACGTCGACTTCATCGCAAAAGTGAACGTGGAGACACCCGCCGAAGTCAAGGACGTCGCAGCGACACATATCCAGGAAATCCAGGGCGTCGAAACGACACAGACCTACATCGCGATGGACTGAGGCTGGCTGTTACCCTGTTTCCATGCTCGACACGTACAGCTACAGCGGTGTCCCGCCGCGAGACCCCTCGCTCCCGCCGGTACTCGCCGAATTGAGCAGGTCAGCCACGACGCCGACATAGTCGTAGCCGGGAATGACGCCCTCGACGTACGTCCCCTCGACGTACTCGACGAAGGTTTTGGCGACGTCCGCGGCCTGCCGTTCGCCACCCATTGTGTACTCGAACGTGACCACGACCTGCTCGCCGGCCTCAACGACGCTGTAATCGTCCAGCTCGACAGCGGTTCGGGTCGCTTTCGGCGCATCCTCCAGCCGCCGCTCCAGTGTCTCGAACCAGCCGTCGATGACGGCGTCACCGACCTCGTCGCTTGTCGCGGCCTGTAGCGACGGCGCTCTGACCGTCACCTCGTAGGTCGTCCGCCACTTTTCGCCCTCAGTTGCAGTCACGCGGCCGTCGAAGTTCGTCGTCTCGACAGCGTAGCTATCCCCAGCCGAGACGAGCGCATCGTGTCGGTCGAACGCTTCGGCAACGTCATCTGGCACATCAGTCATTACGCCGGTATAGGCCACAGACGTGCAAAAACGCGTCGTGTCCGGTTCGTCTCCGTTCGAATTGCCATCAAAACGGTTCACACGCTCTCACATTGTTCGAGCGGATTCATGTGAGGGATGGGATTCGAACCCGATGCACATCCTCACTTCGTTCGAATTTCCGTGATTCGAATCCCACGATGACATTCGTTGCTCACGGATTGTTCGCAACAGAATGCGAGGGATGGGATTCGAACCCACGGACCCCTACGGGAGCGGGTCTTAAGCCCACCGCCTTTGGCCAAGCTCGGCTACCCTCGCGCAGATTGAACTCTGCGGGGGCTAGTGAATGGTCCTTTCGGTCTCGGACTGCGAGGTGTCCTATCGCGTCCCACCACAGTCAGGTCGGCGGAACTCGATAGCGACCGTGACACACTGGTTCAGCTGTCACTTCTCCTCTGACGTCCGTCTACTCCTCGACCGGGAGCCTGTCGGTCGGAAGGAACTTCGTCCGGTCGGCGTGGTCGAACGTTGCGACCGGCGTCCCGTCCAGTTTCCTGAGCAACGTCTGGAACGTCGCACCGTCGTTCGCGGCGGTAACCGTGTTCCCGGCATCCTGGAGTTTGTACGCGCCAGCGATGAACAGCGAGGCGGCGTCCGGATCGAAGTACTCGACGGCCAGAAACACCTGCTCCCCGACCGTCCGCCGGTACACGTCGTACGCTTCGAGTGGGTTCGATTCGACCAGCCGCGTCACTTCCTCGGCCTTGTTACCCGGAATAACGAACACGAGTTCGAGTCCGTCACCGTCGTCGACTGTCTGCAGGCCCGCGTCCCCGGCCGGGACGACGACGGCCTCGCGGCCGTTAGCGCGCCGCTGGTCAGCCAGCGCCTGTGTCTCTTCCAGCGTCTGTTTCCACGATGCTTTGCGGTCGTCCGAACCGGCGGCAAGCCGTTCGAGGTCGTCTGTCCCTTCGCCACCTGTCTTAACCATATCCTGTCGTTACGCCCGCGGGAGGTAAATGGTGGTGTCACTGGACGCCGAAGACGACCTCCATGCTCAGTGAAAGCCCGAGGACGAACAGACTCGCTACGAATAGCTTCACCGGCGGTGAGAGCCGGTCTTCGGGCGGGGCGAGCGAGTCGAGTGGCGGCACGACGCGGGCCAACACCGACTCGAACGGCGTCCGCTCCCGCGCTGACACGCCGAACGACACGCCGGACTCATCAGACTCGTCGGAATCGAGGGACGGCGCGCGCCACAGGGTGATCGATGCGTAGCCGAACAGCGCGAAGCCGATAAAAAACAGCACGAACTTCACCGTCAGCCAGCCACCGCCACGGAGCGGCGAGAGCACGCCACCGATAAGCGTTGCTGTGAGTGTGACGCCGAGGGCGTACCACAGCAGATCGAGTACCTTCCCCGCCAGGTTATCCATCGTGCGTGTCGTAGCCACGGCGACGCAGTTCTTCGCCGGGAGCGTCGTGGTCCGTCGCGTGCCGGTGACAGAAGCTCGTCCGTCTGTCGTCGACATCGTAGTACTGCGGCGTTTCGGTGTCACACCGACTGCCGAACGCTTCCTTGAGGTAGGCCCGTGCAGCGTCGGGGTCTCCATCACTGAGATACGTCACAGCCTGTTCGACGTGCTCCCGCACGTCCGGCGGGAGGTCCACGTCGCTGAACTCCTCCTCGACGATCTCATCCCCGTCGGCCAACGCGGTATCGAACCCGAGCCGTTCCTTGAGCCGCTCACCGATCGACTGTTCCGCGCGGGACCGCTCGCGAATGACATCACGGAACTCTCGAATCCGGTCCCACACTTCGTCGCTAGCGTCTATGTCTTCGGGCCGAATCCGGACGGGGCACCGCGTTGCGAAGGGACACCCCTCCGGCGGGTCCCGTGGACTCGGCGGTGAGCCAGGCAGGGTAATCCGGTCCGCTTGAGCCGTCGGATCCGGTTCCGGAATTGCGGACAGCAGTGCGCGCGTGTAGGGGTTTTCCGGGTTCTGGAACAGCTGTTCCGTCGGCCCGACTTCCATGAGGTTCCCGAGATACATCACCCCGACGCGGTCACAGATGTGCCGGACCACGCTCAGGTCGTGCGCGATGAAGAGGTACGTGAGACCGAACTCCTCCTGAAGTTCCTCCAGCAGATTGAGTATCTGGGCCTGGACGGACACGTCGAGTGCCGACACGGGTTCGTCGAGGACGACGAACTCCGGTTCGAGCGCGAGTGCCCGAGCGATGCCGATACGCTGTCGCTGCCCGCCGGAGAACTGGTGGGGATACCGGTAGTAGTGCTCCGGCATGAGCCCGACCTCGTCGAGCAGTGTCCGTACCTTCTCCCGACGCTCGCGGGCCGTCCCCTGTTCGTGGACGTCCAGCGGCTCGCGGATGATCTCGCCGACAGTCATCCGGTCGTTGAGGCTCGATTCGGGGTCCTGAAACACCATCTGGGCGTTGCGGCGCCACTGCTTGAGGTCGCCGCCGCTGAGTTCGGTTATATCGGTTCCATCGAAGGAGACCGTCCCGGACGTGGCCGTCTCCAGTTGGATGAGCGTCCGACCGAGAGTCGTCTTGCCACAACCGGATTCACCGACCAGCCCGAACGTCTCGCCGCGCGCGATCTCGAAGTTCACGCCGTCGACGGCTTTCACCGGGTCCCCACCGAACAGCCCACCGCCTTCGTAGTACGTCTTCAGGTCCTGCACATCGAGTAACGTCTCGCCGGTCTGGTGTGACACAGTATCGACGATTGACTCACTCATCTGTGTCACCTCCCTCCAGCTGTCCGCCGGTGTCTCCGGCACTGTGGCCGTGGCCACCGTCAGCCCGGGCATCGCTGTCTTCGGACCCGGCCGGGCCGGTATCCTCACCGGCTTTTCGGCGCTCAGCCGGCCAGTCGTCCGCCGACAGCGCTTCGCTTGCCTCGGCGCCCGTCTGGTCTGCGTTCTCTTCGTGGTGTGTCACAGTGTCGTCGGTAGGCATATCTTCGGGATACAGGAGACAGGCGGCGGTGTGGTCTGCTGATTCGCCGACCTCCACATGGGCGGGATGGACCCGCTCACACTCGTCGAAGCCCTTCGGACATCGGCTGACGAACCGGCAGTACGACGCCGATTCGTGTGGCGTCGGCACGTCCCCTTCGATAGTGGGCAGCCGATCCGTACTGGGGTTCCGACCGGGAATACTCTGCAGTAGTCCCTGCGTGTATGGGTGGTGTGGGTTCGCGAACAGTTCCTCTACGGGTGCTTTCTCGACGACTTCGCCGGCGTACATCACGGCGACGCGGTCGGCAACCTCCGCGATGACGCCCATGTCGTGCGTAATGAACATGATACCGATGTCACGCTCCGTCTGAATTTCCTGTAGCAGGTCCAGAATCTGGGCCTGAATGGTGACATCGAGTGCTGTCGTCGGCTCATCACAGATGAGCAGGTCGGGGTCACAGGCTAGTGCCATCGCGATGACGGCTCGCTGGCGCATCCCGCCGGAGAACTCGTGGGGGAACTCGTCGACACGCCGTGCCGCGTCGGGGATACCGACTGCACGCAGCAGTTCGATGGCTTCCGACTTGGCTTCGGTGCCTTCCATACCGCGGTGGAGCTCCAGCGCCTCGATGATCTGGTTCCCGACAGTGTACACCGGGTTGAGCGAGCTCAGCGGGTCCTGAAACACCATCGCGATGTCCCCGCCACGAACTGACCGATACTGCTTTTCGGAAAGCGTCGTCAGCTCTCTCCCGTCTAATCGGATAGACGACTCCTCGCGGATTTCGCCCGGACTGTCGACCAGTCCCATTATCGAGCGTGCGGTGACGCTCTTGCCAGAGCCGGATTCGCCGACGATACCGAGCGTCTCGCCGCGCTCGATGTCGAACGAAACGCCGTCGACAGCGCGGATCTCCTCTCGGTCGCTGTGGAACACGGTTCGGAGGTTGTCAACGGCCAGCAGCGGCTCGCCGTCGTCGGTGTGGCTCATCCGCCACCACCTCCGGCGGCCGCGCCAGTCGCACCGCCTTCGGCACCCTCGCTCTGTGGGTCGATAGCGTCACGAATCCCGTCGCTGAATGCGTTGAAGCCGGTGACAACCAGCGTAATCAGGATACCCGGGATGAGCGAGATGTGCCAGGACTGACTGGCGATGTACTGTTGTCCGATGTTGATCGCCCGCCCCCACTCAGGAGTCGGGGCGGTGATCCCGAGTCCGAGGAACGAGAGTGCAGAGACGGAAATAATCACGCCACCGAGCGTCAGGGAGGCGTAAACCAGGAGATAACCGAGGATATACGGTGCCATATGTTTCCGCATAATCACAGTGGGTCGCTGGCCGTAACTCTTTGCCGCGTCGACCCACTCCTGTTCACCGACCTGTAGTGCAGGGCCACGGACCGCTCGCCACAGCCCCGGCCAGCGTATCAACGCGAACAGGAGGATGAACAGCATGGCCCCGCTGTATAGCTCTGCTATCCAGTGGTTCCTGAACACCACCGTCGCAAGAATCACCAGCAGCAATGCTGGCATTGCCTGGACGGAGTCGCTGGTCAGCACCACGATGAGGTCAGTCACCCCCTTGTAGTAGGCGGTAACTAATGCCAGCGTCGTTGCGATAAAGCCCGCAATCGCCATCGACCCGAGCCCGATGAACAGTGACACCCGTGCGCCGAACGCGAGGAAGGTGAACAGGTCCTTGCCGCTGACGAGCGTTCCGACAGGGTGGAACCGCCCGAAGTCGTCGTAACTCCAGACTCCGACGTTGCTGTCCCCGCTACCGCGGGAAGCGGAACCGAGGTTCGCTTCACCGATGGTAATTGTTTCGACCGTCTCCGTGTCCTCGTCGTAGTACTTCATATCGTGGGAGTACGGTCCCTCGATATTCTCTTCGGCCGTGGTTGGGCCGACAACGGGCGCGAACGCGGCCATCGTGACGAAGAAGACGACGACAGTGAGCCCGAACAGGCCCCAGTAGTGGCTTCGGAGTCGGTCGATGACGTCGTCAGTCGGCGTCCAGTCAGCAGCGCGGTAGTGCCGACGGAAAAGGACGTAGCCGTACCACAGCCAGCCTAGCAACGCTGCAACGTATGCATACACAAGCAGGAAGCGGATGAGCCACGCGTATTTCGGCTCAAGGCCGAGGAAGGTCCCCTTCCAGGCGCTCCCGTCGTAATACCCTCGGTTGGGTACCAGTTCCCGGCTCAACAGATGCGGCAGTTCGCTGAAGAAGGCTGACGCACTGGCGAACGCCTCGGCGCCGGGTGCTCCCGGGAGCAACCCGAGTCCGGCGCCTATCGCGCCAAGCAGCCCATCGAGGTATGTCGGTCCTTCAAGCAGCAACAGGATACAGAGTCCTGCTCCCCACAGTAGTGCCGGTCTGGGGTGTGCCCTGAGTCGGTCCTTCAACGGCTGATCGATGTCATCGGTGAGTTCTGTTTCCATCATCCGTCGTACCCCACACGCGGGTCGATAATCGTGTACGCGAAGTCCTGTACGATATTCAGGCCGACAATAAGGAGGATGAACAGGTACATCAGCGTCCCGACAAGCGGGAGGTCACCCTGCTTTGCCGCCTTGACGAACAGCAGGCCGATACCGTTGATAGAGAAGACAGTCTCGACGAGCACTGATCCGCCGATCAGGATGAACGCTTCCGCAGTGATGACCGGCACGAGCGGAATCAGGGCGTTCCGGAAGATGTGCTTCCACACCAGCACTCGCGGTGAGACGCCTTTGGCCTTGGCCGTTTCGACGTACTTCGAGTTGATTGTCTCAAGGACGGCGGTTCGGCCGATACGCATCTCTGTGCCCATCGACGCGGACCCGAGCACCAGTGCGGGCGGCAGTATCTGTTTTGTCGCTTTCGCCAGATTGGTCCATGCCTGCCCGGGATCAGTTATCAATCTCGTCGGGCTCCTGAGCACGGCGAGGTTCGGAGAGGTCACGACATTGGTCTCCACGATGAAGCTGGTCCAGCTGAACCCGAACAGCTGCTCTGTCTGTGAAAGCACCGTAACCAGAATCACCGCAAGCCAGAAGTTCGGCATCGCTCGCCAGACAATTCCACCGAAGGAGGCGAAGTAGTCAGAGAACGTATTGGGATTCAGGCCGGCGTAGAAGCCGAGTGGAATTCCGATTCCGAGGGCGATCAGGACCGCCCAGAACCCGAGCCAGATCGTCCGTGGGGCATAGCTGATGATGAGGTCGATGGCCGGCGTTCCGGAGTTGACGACCCACGATTGGCCCAGATCAAACAGGAACAGATTACCCATGAAATCGAAGTACTGCTCCCAGAGGGGCTCGTTCAATCCCAATCGTTGCTCGATCTGTCGAATCGCACGCGCATCGCCTTGCGGTCCGAGGATCGCTGCCGCGGGGCTAAGCGGCCCCAGCCGGATGATTGCAAACGTTACTGTCGTCCCGAAAATGATAACGGGGATTGACAGAGCCACACGCTTGAACAGGTATGTGAAGCGGCTCATGGCTTGTCTTGTCTCGGTTGTACGGGTATTTGTGAGTTCATAATCTTTGAGGGCTGCGAACTTGGTACCGTCACCGGGTATGACGGAAACGAAACGCTAGCGGGAGCGGGACTACTCTCTCTCTCCGAGAGACACAGTGTTCATCTTCTGGCGGCTCGGCCCCATCCCAGCCGGCGGGGTAAAGTCGACGTGGTCGTACCAGAACAGCTCCCTCAGTTCGTGATACACCGGCAGCATTGCGACGTCTTCCCAGTTCGCGTTCTCCAGTTTGATGTACGCTTCGTTCCGGGCGGCCTGAGCTTCTTCTGTCGGTGCCGGGTTGTCGCTGAGCGACTGGTATGCCTCCTCTGCCTGCTGTGCGGCGTCGCCGTTCTCCGGCTGCCAGTTGACGTAGGAAATCGGGAAGTCGAGGCTCGTATCGGTCTGTGGCGGGTTCAGCAGCTGGAGGAAGTTGTCCGGGGCGGGCCAGTCGGCGACCCAGCCAAGCGAGTACATCTCTAGCTCGCCGTTGCGGCCACGTTCGAGCAGCGTGTTGAACGGCGCCTGATTGACTTCGAGGTCGATGTAGACGCTCTGAAGCTGGTCCCGGAGGATGCTTGCCGTTTCGCTCCAGACACCGGACTCGTAGATTGTCAGCTCGACGGCGACACGCTCGTTTTCGCCGTAGCCGGCCTCCTCCATCACCGAGCGGGCCTCCCCGAGCTGGCTGTCGTCGTAGCCGTACGGGTACTCGTTTTCGGCGCGGTCGTTGTAGTTCTGGGCACCGCCGGGGAAGATCGACTTCGGCGTGAAATTGTACGCGGGCTCGCCGCGCTGCTTGAAGACCTGCTCGACAACGGTGTGCTGGTTCATCGCGTACGCGACCGCCTGACGGACCGGCTTTGGCACGTTGGCCATGTTAAATCCGAGGTAGAACACACCGATGGTCGACACACCGGAGTAGTTGGCCGTCGCGCCGTTACGCAACTCGCCGTAGGTCCCGATCTGACGGCCTTGGTCGTCTTCTTCCTCGACAGATACCTTCCCGGGGTCGTACTGCGCCGTGGGCAACTCGAAGATGTCGGCATTGCGGTTCATCGCGTAGTTGTAATTGGCCGAGTCGCTCTCGATGACCGAAAAGTGGACGCCGTCGATGCTTGGGCTTTCGCCATAATAGTCGTCGTACGCGCCGACTCTGGCCTCAGTTCCGGAGTCCCACGTATCGAACTCGAAGGGGCCGTTCCCGACAGGGTTCGAACTGGAGAACTCGGCCTGAGTCATCTCGCCGTCGTACCCTTCGATGTCGCCGACCATGCCCTCGGGAACCGGTGAGAAGGAGGAGTACGCGAGCATCTCCAGCGTGGAGGCGAACGGCGCGTCTAGCTGGATTTCGAGCGTCGTTTCGTCAACGGCCGTGACGCCGAGTGTCCCGGGCTCGTACACTTCCTGTTCTTCGCCGTCGACCGTCTCGGTCGTCGTTTCGTGTGTGACGCCCAGCGAGTCCAGAACGAAGTAGGCACGACTGGAGTTGTCAGATGCAGTCAGCCGCTCGAACGCGTAGACGAAGTCACTGGCGGTTACGGTGTCCCCGTTGTGGAACGTCGCGTCCTTCAACTGGAACGTATAGGTCGTGAAGTCGTCGGATACCTCGTAATCCGCAGCCATAAGTCCCTCTACAGCGGGCTGCGCGTCGGGATAGTTCATCAGCGGATCGAACATCTGCTGGATGACGATCCCCGACTGGGTGTCGGTCGCCTCAATCGGGTCCATCGTCGTCATCGTCCCCGTATTGACTCGCCAGAGGTCACCGTCCTCTTTCAGGTCGGTCCCGACATCGCCCCCACTGCTGTCCGTCGAGTCCATACCGTCTCCGGTCCCCGCCTCGTCCTCAGTTCCGTCACTATCACTATCACTTGAACATCCTGCCAGTGCTGCGGCGGCCGCAGCACTGCCCGTCGCTTTCAGAAACGATCGACGCTCCATGCTACTTGAACGTGGCATATTGATACCCAAATTGCCCCCCATAAATAGAAGTTATGTCATACAGTAGCTTGAAATATTAAACTGCTTGCATCAAGAAATTCAGTTTATTATCTATAGTAATCTTACATGATATATCCTGTGGTGGCTGATTTCTGGGGGCGGAGATTCACCCCCGCAGAACCGAGTTCTCGGTGTCGCTGACCGCGCGCACAGGATACCGCCGTGGACTGATAGGTGGCAGTAACGGCTGTCGCTATCAGAAACTGCGCTACCAGTCGACGGAGAGTGACCCGTCGCCGTTCGGGTCTGGGGCGATCTCTTCGTTCGTTCGCCGGTCGATGACGTGGATGATGCCCCGGTCTTTCTTCGCCGGGCAGGCCTCCGCGGCCGCGACATTGTGATCGAGGTCCTCCTCGTCGATGAAGTAAGTCTCGGGCTTGGCGATGCCGGTGTCGAGGTCGAGCGTCCAGTTGCGCGACTTCTCGGCGCACTTGCCCGCGCCGAAGCACTTGTTGGCCTCGAAGATGATCTTGTAGGGCTTCTCCTCGACCGGGGGACCGTCCTGTTCGCCGAACTCGCTCGGGTCGACGTGGTCGTCCGCGTCTGCCATTACGCCCCGTTCGAGGCGGACCGCCTTTCGATTGTCGGTCTCGGCCGCGTTCGCCCGCTACGTCTCATCCGTCGACACGACCTCGACGAGGTCCCCGACGGCGAGGTCCGCACCGCGGTCGCCCTCGGGAACGCGGGCGATGAGCATCAGGGTGTAGAAGTGATCGAAGGCGTCCCGGTCAGCCCACTCCGGAAACGTCTCTCGCCGGCGTTCGATGAACCGCTCCCGGAACTCCGGGGTTTCCCTACCGGTGTCAGGGTCCCGCTGGGGGACGACACAGCGACCGCAAGGTGTCACCCCTTCGAAGCGGACGCCGCCGGCCCGGAAGGCAGGAGCGTCCGTACCGACGAAGCGGTCCTCCCAGAACGCCGGAACGCCGCCGATTTCGACGTTCGCGCGGAGCCGCCGTCGCAGCCCTTCGACGGTCACGTCGTCGAACCACGATGCCACGGTCTCAAGCGTCGCAGTGCTGATGACCGACGGGCCCATCTCCCGCCGGTCGACGTATCCGAGCGTCTCGTCGCGCTCGACGGTCAGGTCCACGTCGAAAAACGCGCTGAGCCATTCGGCTGCTCGGGCGCGGTCATCCGCATCCCGGAGTTCGAACGACACGCTATCGCCGTCAGTGGTGACCGACAGCGTTCCCGTTCCGGTGTCGTAGCTGGTGTCGATGTCGTGGACGCGGTCGGTCCGCTTCCCGTTGACCACGTCGCCGTCGGCGTCGAACATGGCGAACTCGCGGTCGTGCGCCAGCGTCCCGCCCGGGCGGATCGATACAGAGTCGCAGTCCATGCCGTCCAGTGCCTTGACGGGGTAGACGGTGAGTCGCTCGACGTGTGCCACTATCGGTTGCTCGCTCGGAACAACGAAAACGTTGTGTGGTTACCGGTGAATCTCGACGGATTCGAGCAGCATCTCCTCGGTCGGCGCGTCGTTGCGGTCGGTGTCGACGCTGCCGATGGATTCGACGACCTCCATCCCGTCGATGACTTTCCCGAAGACGGCGTGTTTGCCGTCGAGGTGGGGCTGGGCGTCGAGCGTGATGAAGAACTGCGAGCCGTTGGTGTTCGGGCCGCTGTTGGCCATGCTGAGGACGCCCGGGCCGTCGTGACTGAGTTCGTCGTGGAACTCGTCGTCGAAGGAGTAACCAGGGCCGCCGCGGCCGGTGCCGGTCGGGTCGCCCATCTGGATCATGAAGTCCTCGATGATGCGGTGGATGTCGATGTCGGTGTACAGTGGGTCGATGCGCTTCTCGCCGGATTCGGGGTCTTCCCACGCACCGGTCCCCGGACCGACTTCGGTCCCGTCGTAGTCGTCGGCACCCTCGGCCAGGCCGACGAAGTTCTCAACGGTGGTCGGTACGCGCTCGTCGTACAGTTCAACTTCGATCTCGCCCTCTGTCGTGTGGAGGGTCGCAGTCAGGTCACTCATACTCAATCGGAGGGAAGCCCGGCAGAAAAGCTTGCCCACTGACCGAGAGTTCAAGTACCGATACGAGGCCATCGCCGCCATGATCTGAGTAGCCGTCGCGTGGCGGGTCGCGGGAGCCCGACACGTCGCCACGCGAGCGGGAGTGTCGGCTGTTCGCTATTCCGGGCTACGGCAGGTGTGACAGTAGCAGCTTCGACACCTGCTCGGGGGCGTCGAACTGAACCCAGTGGCTCGCCGCCGGGAGCCGCTTGACTCGACAGTCCGGGACCCACTCGTCGAGGTCCTCAGTCAGGGCGAGCGAGAGCGCGTCGTCCTGAACACCCCAGATAAGGAGCGTCGACGCTGTCACCGGCTGGTCGCCGATGCCGCCTGCTGTGAGCGTCAGCTTTGCGTTCCGTCGGCCGAGTGCCCGGTAGTAGTTGACTGCGGCCGTGCGCGCGCCCGGCTGCCCGAGCGCCCGCTTGTACCGCGTCACGTCGGTATCGGTGAAGGCGTCGGGGCGGGTCGGCCCGTCAGCGAGGATGCGCTCCAGCACGGTGCAATCCTTCCAGCGGAGGCTGGCCTCGGGAAGGACGGGAAGCTGAAAGAACAGCACGTACCAGGACCGCAGAACCTGGTCGAACGAGCGGCGGAGCTCTCGCTCGTACGCCGACGGGTGGGGTGCATTCAGGACCGCTAGCTGGTCGACGATATCGGGACGGTCGATGGCGGTCTGCCAGGCGATGACGCCGCCCCAGTCGTGCCCAACAATGTGGGCCTGTTCGCGGTCGAACGCCGAAACGAGACCCGCGACGTCGGCGACCAGCTCGTCGATGTGATACGCCGCGACGCCGTTGGGCTTGTCGGAGTGATTGTACCCCCGGAGGTCCGGCGCGACCACGCGGTAGCCGGCGTCGGCGAGCGCCGGGATCTGGTGTTTCCATGCGTACCAGAACTCCGGAAAGCCGTGCAACAAGACGACGAGGTCGCCGTCCGGCGGCCCAGCGGTCACGGTGTGGAGCCTGATACCGTTGGTGTCGACCAGCTCGTGGACGCCGGGTGTTTCTGATGCGGGTACTGTCCACGCAGTGCTGTCGCGAGCGCTGGCGTGTTGTCCCATTAGAATCACTTCGCCCGCTCGGTAGAAGTGGGTTCCGCTCCGTACCCCGTCGCCGGATTAGAAGGCCCGGAGGTCGTCGAGTATCTCCGCTGCGCTGCCGTCGGCAATCGCTTCACGGGCCTGTTCGAGGCCGTCCTGAATACTGTTGGCGTCCTCGCGGGCGTAAATGCGGAGGGCGGCGTTGAGCGCGACAGCGTCGGCGAAGCCGTCCTCGCGCTCGCCGGCCAGCACGGCCTCGGTTATCGCCGCCGACTCTTCGGCTATGTCGTCGACCTGCAGGTCCTCGCTTTCGATGTCCATTCCGTACTCGCCGGTACGGATTTCGAAGTCCGCGATGTCCTCGTCGTCGGACTCCTCGCCGGTGACGGGCCATTCGGCCACGACCGTCTCGCCGGGGCGAACGTCGTCGTAGCCTTCCATTCCCTGGAAGAACAGGGCACGCTCGACGCTGCTGGTTTCAGATCGTGCGAGCGTTCGGACCATCTTCTTCGCGAAGGCCAGATGGTAGAAGCTGCCGAGATGTACGCTGGCGTTGGCCGGGTTCGCGAGCGTCTCGACGGTGTTGACGAAGGTCCGGACGCCCATGTTGTCGCGGCGCTCGAACAGGGCGTCGATGCCGGGATTGAACGCCGGCTGGTAGTAGAAGCCGAAGCCGACCTCGTCGACCATATCGGCGCTTTCGCTCGGTTCGATCTCCGTTCGGACGCCCAGTTCGTCCAGAACGTGCTTGTAGGCGTCCTGTTTCTGCGTGGGGACGCGGTCGCCGGAGTGAACGACAACGGGCGTGCCCGCGGCGGCGGCGACGACGCCCGCGGCGACGCCAAGAATCGCGGACCGACCTTTGCCGTCGTAGTTGGCCCCGCAGTCGACCGGGTCGGCGTCCGGAGCGGCTGTCTCGACCGATTCCTCGGACATCACGTCGACATAGGCAGCCAGTTCCTCTGGGGTGTTGCGCTTCCAGCGGTTGGCGAGCCAGAACGCGCCGAGCGTCGTGTGGTCGGGTTCGTCGCCGAGGATGCGTCGGAACGCCTCCCGGGCCTGCGTGCGGGACATATCGTCGGCCGATTTGTGACCGGAGCCGACGACTTCCGTCATGAGTCGTTTGAGCGGCCATTCGCCGTACTCCCGGGTCGCTTGCGCCATGGAAACGTGTTCGGGCCAGAGTTCAAAAGCCCCTGCGTTTCGTTCTCAATTTGCGGGAACTGGCTGCGGTCCCGAAAGGGATACACGACTACACTCCTAACCGAATACAATGAGTCTCCAGTCGGGCGAGTGGCGCGAGCAGATCGATGAGGTAGACGCTGCGCTCATCGACGAGTTCCAGAGTGACTTCCCGATTCAGGAACGTCCCTTCGAGGCTGTCGGTGAAGCGCTGGGGGTCTCAGCAGGGACAGCACTTGACCGGGTCAAAACGCTCCGTGATGACGGCATCTTCCGCCGCTTCGGCCCGGTTCTGAACCCGCCGGTCATCGGCTCTTCGACGCTTGCTGCTGTCAGTGCCCCGGAGGATCGGTTCGACGAGGTCGCCGAAATAATCAACGAGTACCGGCAGGTGAACCACAACTACGCTCGCGACCACGAGTGGAACATGTGGTTCGTCGTCACTGCAGGGTCCCGAAAGCGACGCGACGAGATTCTGGCCGAGATCGAGGAGCAAACCGGCTGCTCGGTGCTCGTCCTGCCGATGCTGACAGACTACTACATCGATCTGGAGTTCCCGGTCGTCAATGGGGACCGGTTCGCCCGGGAGAGTCTGGAGACAACTGACGCCAGTGCAACGCGAATAAGCGAGGACGCCGCCGTCGACCTCTCAGAACTGGACCGGCGATTATTGCTCGAAATCCAGAGTGGGTTCCCGCTCGTCGCGACGCCCTACCGGGACGTGGCGGACGCTGTCGATGCCGACGTGTCCGAAGTACTCTCGGCTATCAAGCAACTCCAGCGGACCGGCTGTATCAAGCGCATCGGCTGTGTCGTGAACCACATCGTTACCGGGTTCGACAACAACTGTATGGTCGTCTGGAACGTGCCGGACGACGCCCTCGACGAGCGGGGACAGGCAGTCGGGGAACTCCCCTACGTCACGCTCTGTTATCACCGGCCACGCCGCCCGGAGCAGGACTGGCAGTACAACCTCTTTACCATGATTCACGGGCGCGAAGCGAGCGTGGTCGACCAGAAGATAAACGAACTCGCCACCGAACACCTCCCCTACGAACACGACCGGCTCTACTCGACGGCGACGCTCAAACAGACCGGAGCGCGGTACGACGATATCGTCGGCCAGTAGGGCCTGGATAATAAGGCAGCCAGTTGGGACAGCCGGAATCCTTTTGCAATTCTGTTCTAAACATGCTAGCTAATGACAATGGGTCGGCAAGCGACAATCCTCGTCGTTGACGACGAACCAGCCGTGGCCGACGTGTACGCGGAACAGTTGCGGGACCGGTACACAGTCGAGACGGTATACAGCGGTGAGGCCGCCCTTTCGAAGCTTGATTCCGCAGTCGACGTTGTCTTGTTGGATCGGCGGATGCCGGACCTTTCCGGCGACGAGGTGCTGTCGGCGATCCGTGAGAAACGCTACGATACGCGCGTAGCCATGGTGACCGCGGTAGACCCCGACTTCGACATCATCGAGATGCCTTTCGATGACTACGTCCTCAAACCGGTGTCGAAGGAGGACCTCTTCGGGACAATCGAACAGTTGCTCCTGTACGCCGATTACGAGGAACGCCTGCGTGAGTGCTACTCGCTCACGGCGAAATACGCGGCACTGGAATCGTCGAAACCACAGGCCGTCCTCGATGAGAGCGAGGAGTTCTCCGAACTGAAGGCCGAACTCGCGGAGGTCCGGGCGGAGCTTGACGATATCACCGATTCCTTCGACGCCACTGACTTCGAGTTGCTGTTCCGGGACTTCGAGACGGGCGAATCGATGCCGGACAACACACAGCTCTGACCCGGTTCGGAGCGGGTCGTTTCTACGGTGGCGATGCTCACGGCGACCCGCCCACCCTTTCGAAAGCACTAACCGATTCTCTTCCATAGGAAGGGCAATGAGTCAGCAACTCCCGGACGTGCAGGCGTCGAGTCCGGACGTAACGGTCGGTCTCAATCGCGTCGGTGTGACGGGCGTCGAGAAACTCGTCAAACTGGGGCGTCGTGACCGCGACCCCATCGTACTCATGGCGGAGTTCGAAGTGTTCGTGGATCTGCCGTCTTGGCGCAAGGGGGCCGATATGTCCCGCAATATGGAGGTCATCGACGAGACGCTGGAAACCGCCGTGTCCGAGGAAGCCTATCGGGTCGAGGATGTCTGTGGCGACGCCGCCGAACTTCTGCTGGAGAAACACGACTACACGACGAAGGCGGAGGTCCGGATGGAAGCGGAGTACGTCACCCACGAGTCCACGCCGGCCTCCGGGATGCCGACGCAGTCGACCGCCGATATCATCGCCTCGGCGACGGCGACCGAAGACGGGACGAGCGAGGAGATCGGCGCTCGCGTCACCGGGATGACTGTCTGTCCGTGCTCCCAGGGGATGTCAGCCTCCCGTGCCCGCGAGACGCTCCAGCAACTCGACGTCGACGACGACGTCATCGAGGAGTTCCTCGAAACAATTCCCCAGGCCGGCCACTCACAGCGCGGCCACGCCACGCTCACAGTCCAGAGCGACGGCGCGCCCGAAGTCGACCTGAACGAACTCATCGAAGTCGCCCGCGACTCGATGAGCGCCCGCATCTACAACCTCGCAAAGCGGCCCGACGAGGACCACATGACCTACGAGGCCCACAAGGACGCCAAGTTCGTCGAGGACTGCGTTCGCGCGCTTGCCGAGGGCGTCGTCGAGACGTTCCCGGACCTGCCGGACGACGCCGTCGTGACGATGAAACAGTCCAACGACGAGTCCATTCACCAGCACAACGCCCACGCCGAGCGTGTGGCGCAGTTGGGCGATCTGCGGCAGGAAGTTAGCGAGGACAGCGAGGACTGAGCGCAGCGAAGTACTCGGAACGTCGGAGCGGGGAGCATAGCGACCCGCGAGACAGCGGTAGTTTTTGAGCACAGCGAAGTCATCAGGACGTTGAGCGAGGAGCGCGAGACGCAACACGTCTCGGTTACGAACGGCGAAGCCGTAGGCGTAGCGACTCGCGAGATTGCGGTCGCTGTCTGTGACGCTGTTTCTAACTCTCTGCTGACCCAGCTACGGCGGGCCGACCGGCTTCGCTTCGGCCCAGTGTTCTTCAAAGGCCTGGCTGATATCGGCAGTGAAATCGGAGTCCTTCATGTCGATGACACCGAAGGTTTCCTCGCGGCCGAGGGGGTGTGGGACCTCGATACAGACCTCGACGCCGTCGAGTAGCTCGAACGTGGTCCTGATGTTCGGGCTAGCGCGGGCGCTGTAGTTGTCGTAGTGGAAGAGGCGCTCGTAGTACTCGCGGTTGGCCTCCTCGGGAAGGCTCTCGAACAGATCCGGTCGGACGAGCAGGGACACCTCGACGCCTCGTTCCAGCGCCGCCTCGAGTTCATCGACGATCCGCTCGGTGCCGGAGAGGATATCGACCTGTCGAGCGGGTGCCGAGCCGACCATGATGATCTCGTCGTCGGCGGCAGCCAGCCGTTCGAGCAACAGGTCAAGCGAGTCGTTGGGGCCAACGGCGGCCGTCCAGAACGGCTCCTCGACGGGGTCTGCCGACTCCAGTTGTGACGAGAGGTCGTCGACGATTTCCTCGTACTGGCCGACCTTCTCTTGGAGTTCGCGCTTCTTGTCTTCGAGCAGGCGGTCGAGGGCGGTGTCCGGCTCGACGGCGACGTATTTCTTGGGTCGGCTGGCGGTCTGGCTGCGGACGAGATTGTACGTTTCGAGGCTGTTGAGCACGTCGTAGATGCGGCCCATCGGGACGTCGCTGGCCCGCGATAGTTCCTTGGCCGTTGTCGGTCCCGTTTCCAGTAGCGACCGGTATGCTCTAGCTTCGTACTCGGAGAGGCCGAGATCTCTGAGACTGGACATACCCATACATCAGGGTACGTGTGCAAAAACTTGTCGGGGGTTTACCGTTTGTCCACGTTTGCTGCCGTTGTTCGTGTCAGCGTTCGCCAGTTATCGAGGCTTCGAGGTCGGTCGGCGTCGTCCCCTCGGCGACGATAGCGTCCCCGTCGAGGAGTCGCGCCGTGCCGTCGCCGTCCGGCTCCGGGACGACGGTGGTCTCGTGGTCGGCCAGCCGAAGTGCCGCGCGGTGGAGGTCCGTTCCCGCTTCGGCCCCGACGGTGAGCGTCTGGGGTTGCTGGAGGCGGGCCGCGACGCCGGCGTAGCCGGCCACCTCGACGCCCATCCGTTCTGCTGCGCCGGCGAAGGACTCGACGGCTGAAAGCGCCGCGTTGCGGTATCGGTCCTCGCCGGTGAGTGCCGCGAGGTCGACAAGGGCGTCAGCCAGTTCCACTGTCGCGTCGAGCGGATGGAGCGAGCGGTTACAGAGCCCCGCCCCGCTGGCGGGACCGTCGCGGAACGCGCCGCCGTCCTGTTGACGGTTCTCGATGGTCCAGTCGGCGACAGCTCTGGCCGGCCCCGGCTCACCGAGGACCTGCCAGCTCGTCGTCAGGCCCTGGAGGAGCTGGGCCTGGTCAAGCAGCAGACCGGTATCGCTGTCCGCGCCGTCGTAGTGGGCGACTTCGCCGCCGTCGACCAGCGACTCACAGACAGCGTCCCGGGCGCGACTGGCGTACTGCTGGGCGCGCTCGTCGTCAGTGTAGGCAGCGACCCACAGCAGGGCATCGATGGCGAGCCCGTTGCGGTCGGCGAACACCGTCTCGTCGACGTTTGGCGACACCGTTCCCTCGCGTTCAGTCGGTTCCAGTCGGTAGTACTCGTCCGACCCGGCTTGGCTCGCGGCGAACGCGTCGTCGGCCCACAGCGTCGTCGTGAGGTAGTCGACGGTCCGCTGGGCGGCGTCCCGGTACGCCTCAGTCCCGGTGTACCGGTAGCCGTGAGCGAACGCCCGGACTAGGGCGGCGTTCTCGTCCAGCAGTTTCTCGCGCCGTGGGTTCCCCCAGTTGCGCTCCGTCGAGTATCGGAAGAAGCCGCCGTCGTAGGTATCGAGCAGGTGCGTGCGAATCGCTTCGAGTGTTCGGGTGGCCTGGTCTCGCGCCCGGACGAGAGCGAACTCGACGGTCCGCGGCAGCGGGAACTTCACGTCGGTTCCCCAGCCGCCGAACTCGTCGTCGAACGCGCCAAGCAACTGTTCGACCATGTGTTCCTCGATGCGCGGCCGGAGTTCGCCAGCCGGCGGCGATTCGTCCTGTAGCTGCCGGGGAATCGAGCCCGCCGCCGCGCCCTGGGCGTCCCACGACTCCCGGACGGAGTCCAGAATACCGCGGAACCCGTCCGGCCCGAGGAACGTCGCGCCGGTGATGACCTCGCCCTCAGGAGTCAGGAACACCGTCGACGGGAATCCACCCATCGTGTACCGCTCCCGGACGCGTGGGTTCCGGTCGGCGTCAACGCGGACCGGGACGAACCCGTCGTTGATGTTGGCCGCGATGCGGGGCTCGCCATACGTGCCTCGGTCCATCGCCCGGCACTCGGCGCTCCACGGAACCGTCAGCGCCAGCAGCACCGGTTTCCCCGACTCGGCGGCGTCCTCGAACGGGGCTGTGCCCCACTCGCGCCACTCGACCTTGGTGTCGCGTGCGTATTCGTCCATACCAGGTCTGGGCGGTGGGCGTACAAAGGCCCTCTCACTCCCGGCGAAAGACCGATTGGCGGGGCGGCCCAAACGTCGGCGATGGATTCCCAGCAGGCGATTCCCGAACCACCGGAACCAGTCATGCCGGGCGACCGGCCGCCCCGTCTCGGCCGTGTCCCGTTCGTCGACAACACCGCTGCGATGTTGCGTGACCCGCTGGGGTTCTACGACCGCGCTGGTGCCCACGAGGCCGACGTCGTGGGGTACAACGTGGCCGGGACGACGGGCTGTTTCGTCTGCCATCCAGACCTCGTCGAGCAAGTGCTGGTAACCGATGCTGACGCCTACGAGAAGGGACAACTCCTTCAGGATACGCTCGGGCAGTTCATCGGCGAGGGGTTGTTCCTGCTGGAGGGCGAGGAGTGGCAACGCCAGCGAACGGCGCTCCAGCCGGCGTTCTACCGGGAGCGCATCGCCGCCTACGGCGACACGATGACTGAGTTCGCTGACCGGACGGCGGCGGGCTGGAGCGACGGCCAGCGCATCGATGTACTCCCGCACATGCAGTCGCTGACGCTGAACATTCTCGGCAAGACGCTGTTAGACGTAGACATCGAGACCACCGCTGACGCGCTGGAACCCCTACTCGACGCGCTACGCAAGCGGCTGGACCCGCGGTCGCTGTCGGCGTATCTCCCGCTGTGGGTTCCGACGCCGACGAACCGTGCCGTCAATCGCTCACTCGCCGAGTTCCAGTCGACGCTCGACGACGTGATCGCCGCCCGCCAGCGCGAGGCCGAGCACGCCCGCGAGGCGCGCGACGACGTACTCTCCCTGCTGCTCTCGCTCGACGACGAGACGATGGACCGCGAGCGACTGGGTCACCAGCTCTTGACCTTCCTCGTCGCCGGCCACGACACGACGGCGCTGACGCTCACGTACGCCTGGTTCCTGCTGGCGAACAACCCCGAGTGCCAGCAGCGCCTGCACGAGGAACTCGACGCGACGCTGGGGAACAGCCAGCCGACGCCCGAAGACCTGTTCGAACTGCCGTATCTCGATGCCGTGCTGAACGAGGTCCTGCGGCTGTACCCGCCCGCGTTCACGGTGTTTCGCCAGCCGACGGAGCCGGTGACGCTCGGCGGGTACGAACTCTCGACGGACGCACAGCTCACCCTCCCGCAGTGGCTCGTCCACCGGGACGAGCGCTGGTACGACGCGCCCGACGCGTTCCGTCCCGAGCGGTGGGACGACGACTTCGAAGCGTCGCTCCCGGAGTACGCCTACTACCCCTTCGGCGGTGGCCCGCGCCATTGCATCGGCATGCGCTTCGCCCGGATGGAAGCCAAGCTCGCGCTGGCGACCATCGCCCAACAGTACGCCGTCGAAGCGGTCATCGAACCCCCGCTGTCGCTGGCGATGCAGATTACGCTGAGCCCCACAGAGCCAGTCGAAGTCCGACTGCGGGAACGCTGACCCGCTACCCCGGTGGCCGACAGCCGGGTCCCGCTCTCGAAAGGCGTTTGGGGGCGGGCCTGCAAGCAGTGGTATGCTCCGGGTCATCGGGCTGTTGCTGCTCATCCCGCTGTTCGACATCGTGTTGCTGGTGACGGTTGCGATACCGTTCCTCGGCTCGCTCGTGACGGTCGCCCTCGTCGTCCTGACGGCGCTGGTCGGTATGCTGCTGGTCCGCGCCGAAGGCCGTGCGACGCTTCGGAAGATCCAGCAGCGGCTCGCGGTCGGCGAACTCCCGACCGACGAACTCATCGACGGCGGGCTCCTCATCGCCGCCGGCGCGTTCTTCCTCACGCCCGGCCTGGTTACGGACTTCGTCGGCCTTCTGCTTGCGGTGCCGTTCACCCGCTACCCCGTCCGTGCCGCCACGCGCCGCTGGGTCGTCCAGCCCTACGTCGACGCCAAGACCGGCGGTTTCGCCAGCGGGCAGGTGTACGTCGGCGGGTTCCCTAACGACGAGAACGGCCCGGCCGGCCCCGGTGCGACCGGTCCAGATGGCGGCCCCAGTTCGGGGTCCGGTTCCGGCTCCGGCACCTCCTTCGACCCAAACGACGCCACCGACGTCGACTTCGAAGACAACGACGAAAACTGAAGCCCTGACGCGGTTTCACATCCCCAACCGGCCGCGAAACGTTACCCTTTTCAATACCCCTCGGGTACAACTGAATGCGTTGGGCCAATAGCTCAATCAGGTTGAGCGCTCGGCTGATAACCGGGAGGTTCGCGGTTCAAATCCGCGTTGGCCCATACCGAGTTCTTCCCGTTCCTGACTTTACCAGAACCGGCGCTAAAGTGCCGTAGTCCGTCGATTTCGGCGGAATTGAAAAACCCTGTTGAAGGAATTATTTATCAACTCGCAAGGGAACCTTGCGGACCCTGCCGCCGTCTGGCGCTTACTGCAGCTCAGGCTGTTCCCTCGAGTGAGGCGTGTCTGCACGATTCCGACCGGAAAAAAACACCCGGAAAACTTTCCTTTTGACTGCCTGTCAGTAAGCGCATGCGACGACGTCAGTTCCTCGCGAGCGGAACAGCCCTCCTCTCGGTCGCTGTCGCCGGCTGCGGTCATCCCTCTGTCGTGCTTGACATGGACGACGCGACAGCGGCCGACATCGCCGACGAAGTTTCGATGTCGCCCGGTCCCGAGTCGGCGGAGTACACGGTCGCCTCGGAGGCCATCGAAAACGGCTCTGCGACGCGCCGGGGGCGATACGAACTGTTCGACCAGACCGATACCGTCCGGATCGACGATGCCTTCTACGAAGTTTCGGAGACGGCACTCGAAAGTAGCGACGTGACGGTGTACGAGGTACGGATCGACTTCGATCCGGCTAACTCGACGGCTGAAATCGGCGAAATCGCCTACGAAGAGCTGCCGACGGCGGACCGCCAGCGCCTTGACTCGATCATCTCGGATGACAACCCACCCACCGGGGACGGGTACGACGTGGGTGTCGGGTACGGAACCGCCGAGGAAGTCGGCGACGGGTCGGTGTTCGTTCCGGAGCGCCAGTACGATATTATCGTCCACGACGGCGACCGCTATCGGGTTACGGTCAGTACACGAACGACAACAGAGACCGAATACCGGTACGAGGCGACGGAAGTCGCGTCGGGTGTTGCCTCGTTTGCTGACCAGATTCGAGACCAGTACTTGTTCACCCTCTCAGGCCTTTCCGACGCCGAACGAGAGGTCGTCGAGGAGGCCATCGACGGCGGATACTTCGAGGACAACGAAGCCTTCCAATCGGTCACTGACCGCATTCGGGAGCACGAGGGAATCGAGGTCACGGATAGCTACGGGACGTGGCTTCTGGCCTACGAACAGGGCGAGTATCTCACGTACGTCGAGTGGTAGCTATCCGGTGTACTCGTCGAACAGGTCGGCGACACGCTTCTCTATCTCGTCGCGGATTTCCCGCACCCGCTCGACCGACTGCCCGTGCGGGTCCTCTAGCGCCCAATCACGCACTGCGACGTCGGCATCGAGTTCGAGCGTCGAACACCCCATCGTCGCAACGACGGTGCAACTGTTGAGTTCGTCGTCCGAGACCGGTCGTGGGGCCCGGTCAGACAGATCGATGCCCAGTTCTTGCATGGCTTCGACGACTTCCGGATGCACTTCGTCCGCGGGGTCTGTGCCGCCGGTCAGGATTTCGACCTCGTCTTCGAGTCCGCGTCGGGTGCGTTCTCGCTTGGCAAACGCTGTGGACATCTGACTTCGGCCCGCGTTCTGGACACAGACGAATCCGAACTTCAGGGGCGTATCAGTCATCGCGTAATAGTTCCGAGCGAGCGGAATAACCCTTCCTAAGACCGCTATTGTGGTCTATATATCCGAGACTCTCCCCACTGTACGGCACCAGTGGTCGGCAAGCCGACCCGCGGCGGTGCCGCCTCGCGCACCTATATCCCCTCCACATTGAGGGGGCAGTTCCTTCGGCTATCCCAGTCCGTGCCTGAGTACATGCCGGAGTACCGCTTCACATGCCCGAACTGTGATGCGTGTGCAACGGTCGACGGTGGCGTTCGAGAGCGCCTGTTGGTTGTTGGATGCCCAGTCTGTGCCGGGCCAGTCGATACCCCGGCGTTCGTCGAGGTTTCGCCACACAGCACCGATCGCACCTGAGCCACGCCGTTGCCCGCACTGAATTGGTCCGAGAGCTGCGATGTCTGGATCGCAGCTTTCACTGATTACACAACTTATTTGAACCTATCTTAAGACTGACTGAACATGATAGAAGACGCACTTCGCTACCAGACACAGGGCGATGACTGGGTCAAACGCGTCGCCCTCGGTGGCGTCGTACTGTTTTTCGGCTTTTTGCTCGTTCCGCTGTTCACGTTCCAGGGATATATGCTCGAAGTGATGCGCCGGGTCCTCAGGGGCGAGACTGACGCTCCACCCGCCTGGGACGAACTGGATCTGGTCGACATAACTGTCGACGGAGTCCGGCACGCGGTCATCGTTATGGGGTACGGTCTCTTGCTCACCCTCGTGCTCGCTCTCCCGGTCCTGCTGATTATCGGCGGTGGACTCGGCGACTCAGGGGGGCTGCTGCTCCTTGGCTTTCTCATTGCTGCCTTGCTCTACTTTATTGGCGTTCTCGCAATGGCAGTGATACTGCCCGTCGCGACAGGGAACTTCGTCCGGGCTGATAGTATCGCTGCGGGTTTTGACCGGGATGTTCTCTCGTCTGTCGGGACAAGTCGAACGATGCTGATGGCCGTGGTGATGGCGTTTGCGGTCAACGTCATCGTCTCCGTTGGAGCGACCATTCTGGGATTCACCATCGTCGGCTACCTCGCGGTTCCGTTCCTCGCGTTCGTCGGCCAGTCGGCCATCATGTACGTCTGGGGGCGTGGCTTCGCGGACGCATACGAGGAGGAGTACGGCGAACCGCCGCTCGCACCCACGACTGCGACCGGCGGGACACACGGGTCCGGGCCAGCCACGACAGGGACCACTCCGAGCGTGGATGAACCGATAGGAGACAGCGATACTGACCAACCGAGTTGGAGCGACGACACCGACGAGAGCGGATTCGGCACTTCAGCCTGGGACGACGCCGGTGACGGTGACAGCGGGCGACGCCGATAACGGTTGCTGGATACGGGTCGTTTACCGCAACGCGAAGCGCTGTTAGAAATCGCTTAACTGCGACTGGAGCCCGGCGACCAGTTCGGACTTGCGCCGTAATTGCCCGAGGGTGACGGGGAGTTGGTCGGCGATGGCCGTCAGCGTCTCCTTGAAGGACTGGGCGGTCCCGGGTTCGCCGTCGAACGCGTTGCGGACACCCTCGCGTACCTGCCAGACGCCGACCGGGGCCCAGTAGTCGTCGGTGATCTCCCGCAGCACCAGACACTTCGCCTGTCTGTCGCGCTCCTGCAGGTGTTCGAGGACGCCGAGTCGAGCCGCGTAGTACGCCCCTGCAGTCTCCTCAACGTAGGCGGTCCGTCCCTCGTAGCCCTCGTGAGCACTGGACATGTAGTAGCCCGTCTCGGGACGGGGGTTCCAGACGCTCTGGGGGCTTTCATCTCGACGAGTTCGAACTCCCAGCGGCCGGGCGCAAGCACCACCCAGTAGCGGTTTCCCATGTACTCGTTGTACCACAACTCCGGCTTATCGATGGTGTCGGCGTTGCGGAGCGTCCCGCGGACGTACTGCCCGACCGTGTCGTCGACGGCGGTGATCGACCACCGCGTCGGCACTAGCGACCGCTCGCTGGCCTGCCCGAGCGCACCCGCCGAGAGGATGGTGTTGATGTCGTACACGTCGAACCCACGGCGGTACAGATACGCCATCGCACCCTCCGCGCGCCAGTCGTCGTCCGACAGCGTCTTTTCGACGGGTCGGGGAACGTGGGGGTTCTCCGCCAGATCGGCACCAGTCGCGTGGGCGCGCGGCCCCGTCGGCGTCCCGACGTCGTCGAAGTTCACATCCATCTCGGGAGTGCCGTCGAGACCCACCTCCACATCGACGGGATGGTCCGCGATAGCGACTTCTCGCTGGACGCCGACGAAGCCGTTCCAGACGTCGTGAACCCCGCCACCGCCCCGCCCGCCGCCGGCGCTGACGGAATCGACTGATGTCGTCTGGGTGGAGTTCACCATGCCGGTCCGGCGCTGGAGGACGTCCTCGATACCAAGTCCCTCCTGGTACCAGTCGCCGCTGGTCGCGAACCCGGCAGCGGCGGCGTCGGTATCGACCGGGGAGAGCAGGCCCGTCGAGACATTGGGATACCCCGACCGGCCGACGAATATCTCCGGGGCTGTCGATCCGAACAGCGAATCGCCCTGCACTGCGGCCTCGAACTGCTGCTCGACGTCTTCGAGGTGGTCCGTGATGGCGTAGGATTTCTCCGCCGCAAGGCGGCGCCGCTGTGCGGCTTCGTCCTCCTCGAACCCCTCGATGAACTCGTCGAGTTGCATCTGTCACGCCTTCGGTCCTCCCCGATAAGAACCTTTCCGGCGGTCCGTGGGAGAGCAACTCTTACAGGGTTGGATTGAGTAACAACAGGTGATATAAATCATGGTAGATACAACGAAGTGGTTCCTCCTCGGCGCGACGCTGGTCAGCATGGTCGTCGTATTCGTCTCTGCCGTCATTCCCGTCGCGTACCAGCAGGCGCTGGTCAACCTTCTCGTCGGAGAACTCGCGGCCCTCACGCTCGCACACTCCACCTACCGCGTCTCGTCGGGGAAACAGGTAAGCCCCGTTGCAGCGGCGATAGCCATTCTGTCCGGGATTGTCCTGTTTCTCTCACCCATCCTCATCGAGCCTGTCGACCCAATCCTGTCGATAATGTTCGCCGCCGGAGCCGTTGTCACCGTCGGCGGGCTGGTCGGTGTTCTCGGTCGGGTACTCGGCGGTGAAGAGGGTCGACAGACCGGTGCCGAGCGAATCAGCAGAAACGCCGGAAACTGACGGGCCGACCACAACGTCTATACCGACGGGTCAGCCACCCTCGGACAATGCCGGTCATCGAATGCGACGAGACGACGGCCCGCGAGCGACTGGCGGACGCGGGACTCGACATCCAACAGGGAAACACTGACCACGAGCGCTGGCGCGTCGAATACGGCGGCGCGACGGCGGTCGCCTACGACGGAAAAGTCGTCGTACAGGGTGAGGGGACTGCACGACTTGAGGCCCTGCTGCGCGGCACTGACGGCGGGCGCGTCCATGCATATTTTGATGGCGCATCGCGGGGTAACCCGGGACCAGCCTCGGTCGGCTACGTGCTGGTCAACGACAGCGGGATTGTCACGGAGGGTGGAGAAACGATAGGAACGGCGACAAACAACCAGGCGGAGTACAAGGCGCTCATCCGCGCGGTTGAAGTCGCACGCGATTACGGATTCGACGATGTCCATATCCGGGGTGACTCAGAGCTTATCGTCAAACAGGTCCGTGGCGAGTGGGATACGAACGACCCCGAACTGCGCGAGCACCGTGTCCGTGTCCGCGAGCTACTGACAGACTTTGACGACTGGCAGATCGAGCACGTTCCGCGGGAAATAAACGACCGTGCAGACGAACTAGCTAACGACGCACTCGACGATGACTGACCTGCCGACAGATGTGACCGAACAGGCCGAACGGCTGACCAGGCTCGCTCGCGAAGTAGTTGATGATGCCGAGGCCGACGCCTACAGGACTGAACGCGACGAAATCCTCGCGGAGTACGACTACACTGCCCGTATCAGAAACGACGAGACGGGTGACGTACTCGTCTGCCATCCCGTCGAATGGGTCGATGACGGCGTCATCCGTCCGGAGCGGGTCGACGACATCGACCGTGGCGTCGAGATACGGCTTTCGGGCCCCGGCGACCCGGACGAGTGGGCGGAAATCGACGCTGCAAACCGAGCCGTCGTCGAAGCTGTGACCGAAACACACGGTGAGACACACGGCGCCAACGCGGAGCTGCTCGCCGATTTCATGGGTAACCACTACGCGAAGCCCATCTCGGAGGCGACACCGGACGAAATTCAGGAGTTTCGGGACGACTACGTCCGACGGAACGCGTGGCCAACTGCGGAACAACAGTCGGCCCTCGACCAGTCGATCCGTCTCACTGTGGAAGAAGCCGGTGGCCGCGTCCCCGACGCGTAACCGTTCGGTATACCCGCCGGTAGCCAGGTTTGGTTCGCGTTAAGAATTGATTAACAGTAGTTCGCAGGTGCCCAGATGCGAGTCTACTGCTGCGCCGTGATCAGATCACGGAGTTCGTCGGCTCGACCGTCATCGGAGATGAACTTCCCGAACACCCATCCGAGCTGGTCGAGGACTGCGTCCTTGCCCGACTCGGTCAGGGAGTACTGGTTCGTTCGCTTGTCGAGTTCGCTCTTCTCGACGAGCCCCATCTCGACGAGGTCGTCGAGGTTCGGGTACAGGCGACCGTGGTTGACTTCGTCGTCGTAGTATTCTTCCAGTTCGCGCTTGATAGCGAGACCATACCGTGGCTCTTCAGCGAGTATTACCAGGATATTCTGCTGAAAAGCGGTAAGCTCTTTTGCGATGCCCGGACTGTCAGTAACTGTTTGTGCCTCTGACATAGTTGAGTAAATGTCAGCAAGCTATTTAACACTTGTTAACTCTGGCGCACAACGCCTGCTGTGGGGCATTAACCACCACACAACTAGCAGGTACAATAATTTCGAGAAAGTTATATTATATGGGTTCAGTTAAATTGAGTTTCCGATTAATCTGCTTTCAGATTGTCGTTTACAGGTAGTAAGTGTAATCTAAGAATATATCTATAGTTAGATATTATTGGGTTATATAGCGCATAATACCGAATAGCTGTGGCTATTACGAAAGGATTTTTTGACGGCGTCGCGCAGTCGCCGGTGATGACGAACCTCTGGGAAGACCTGGAAACTGGACCGAACCCGCCCGAAGAGATCTACGCTGTCGTCGAGTGCCTGAAAGGCGAGCGCAACAAGTACGAATACGAGAAGGACATCCCTGGTGTCGTCCTCGACCGTGTTCTCCACTCGAACGTTCACTACCCGTCTGACTACGGTTTCATCCCGCAG
This sequence comes from Haloarcula sp. CBA1131, assembly GCF_008728975.1. Classification (NCBI taxonomy): domain Archaea; kingdom Methanobacteriati; phylum Methanobacteriota; class Halobacteria; order Halobacteriales; family Haloarculaceae; genus Haloarcula; species Haloarcula sp. CBA1131. Next base: position 2,922,485 of record NZ_RPCY01000001.1, on the reverse strand, counting down.
TCGTACTACGACGACGAGGACCCGTTCGACGTGTTAGTCCTCGTCGAAGACCAGACGTTCCCCGGCTGTGTCATCGAGGCCCGTCCCGTGGCCCTGATGAAGATGGATGACGACGGCGAGCAAGACGATAAGGTCATCGCAGTTCCGATCGAGGACCCGCGCTACGATCACATTGAGGACCTCGACGACATCCCGCAGCAGACCCTCGACGAGATCGACGAGTTCTTCTCGACTTACAAGAACCTCGAAGAAGGCAAAGAAGTCGAAACGCTGGGCTGGGAGGACAAAGAAGCCGCAAAGGACGCTATTGTCCACGCCCAGGAACTGTACGACGAAGAGTTCAACTGACGCTTCCGGGACCACATTTTTGCGGTTTTGTTCCACCGCCGCCGTATTTCCAGAAGTAATACCGGCAGGTGTCTCCGATTATGTATGAGCATGGGTAATTTTTTGTCCGTGTAACTACTATCGATACGTGTATGGCTACTGATGACACCGACACGGCGCTGGACCACACGACTGTCGTTCCGCGAGTCGAGCGGCGGTCGACACCCGGAATCGCACATCTGACCGTGGTTCCGGAGAACGCGGACCAGTCGTCCTGAGCGTGGGCTGTATCGATGGTTTTGCCGCTTTCGGTGACGCGGCTCCGAAAAGAAGTTTCTTGTTCCTGACCTGACTAACGGGTCGTATGGGATTATTCGACCGATTGAAGGGAGACGACGCACCGCGTGTTGCCTTCTTCGGCATTGACGGCGTACCGTTCAGCCTCATCGACGAACACCCCGACGTGTTCCCGAACCTCACGGAGATGGCATCGGACGGAAGCGCCGGCCCCATCGACAGCATCGTCCCGCCCGAGTCTAGCGCCTGCTGGCCGGCTTTGACGACTGGCGTTAACCCCGGACAAACGGGTGTCTACGGCTTTCAGGACCGCGAGGTCGGGTCATACGACACCTACGTCCCGATGGGGCGTGACGTGCAGGCGACGCGTCTCTGGGACCGCGTCACCGATGATGGCCGCAACGCGACGGTTCTGAACGTCCCGGTCACGTTCCCACCCCAGCGGAACGTCCAGCGGATGGTCTCGGGCTTCCTCTCACCGGGCGTGGACAAGGCCGCCTACCCGGACGAACTCCGAGATCACCTTCAGGACAGCGACTACCGGATCGACGTCAACGCCAAACTCGGCCACGACGACGACAAGAGCGATTTCGTCGAGGACGCCCACAAGACGCTAGAAAAACGCTACGAAGCGTTCAAACACTACGTCGAGCAGGACGACTGGGACCTGTTTTTCGGGGTGTTCATGACCACTGACCGGGTCAACCACTTCCTGTTCAAAGACTACGAGCGCGACGGCGAGAACCAGGAGGCGTTCTTCGAGTTCTACAAGCAGGTCGATGCCTATCTCGGTGACCTACGCGACCGACTCCCCGACGACGTGACGATGGTCGTCGCCTCGGACCACGGCTTCACCTCCCTCGACTACGAGGTTCACTTCAACGAGTGGCTCCAGCAGGAGGGGTGGCTCGACTATGCGACCGACGACCATTCCGAACTCGGCGACATCAGCGAGGACACGAAAGCCTACTCGCTCATCCCCGGCCGCTTCTACATTAATCTGGAGGGCCGCGAACCGAACGGCAGCGTTCCCGAATCCGAGTACGAGTCCGTCCGTGCGGACCTCAAGGAGAAACTCGAATCGCTGGAAGGCCCGGACGGCAAGAAGGTCGCCGACCGTGTCGTGACCAAGGAAGACGCCTTCCGCGGCGACCACGATGACATCGCGCCGGATCTCACCGTCGTTCCGAACCACGGGTTCGACCTGAAGGCCGGATTCAAGGGCTCCGATGACGTCTTCGGTGTCGGGCCGCGAAACGGCATGCACAGCTTCGACAACGCGACGCTCCTGGTTGATGACCCGGACGTTCGCATCGAAGACGCCGACCTCTACGACATCGCGCCGACCGTTCTCGACCTGCTCGACCACGACTTCGACCGCGCGAAGTTCGACGGTAGCAGCCTCGCCTGAGGCTGCCGTCTCAGTCGAGTGATTCCGGTATCTGCGCCGAAAACAGTTTAGAACAGTCCGTCCAGTTTGTCGTTTGTGAACTCGTCCGGGTCGGTCGTCCCGCCCTGGGAGTCGGCCGCCTCGCGGGCGCGCTTCATGAACTCGTCGACCCGTTCGGACCGTTCGACGCCCGAAAGGACGATGAGCGACGCGATTTTGTCGGAGCCGAGCGGGAAGTCCCCGCCCCGGACCTCCATGCTCCCGGTCTGGTCTTCCACCCAGCGGCGCGCTCGTTCGACGCCCTTCCGCGAGAGGCGTTCGGGGTCGCCCGCGACGACGAGGAGGGCCGAGTCGGCCTTGACCGCGTTGGGCAGGCTCATGCTCGTGAGGAGGGCTTTCCGGGTGACGCTGGTGATGGTGTTGACGTTCTCGCCAGCGTCCTCGCTGGCCTCGGCGCTGGCGTAGCCGATGGAGGCGATGCCGCCGCCCCTGAGCGTGTTGATGATCTCCGAGGAGTCGACGACGCTCTCACCGACTCCCTCGACAGCCTCGCCGGAGGCAAACAGCAGGCCGACCCGCTGGGAGATAGCGTCGTTGACGCGTTCGAACCCGGCAGCGACGCTGTCGCCGCTGCCCCGCCAGGCGTCGTTGTCGACGAGGAGGAGGGAATCGGCCTCGCGGGCGGCGGTCTTGAGCGAGCGACCGGCGTTTGCCTGGTACAGACCGCCTTCGTCCCGGCCGGGGAGGATGCCGAGGACGTACACCGGCTTCTCGTAGATGCGCTTGAGTTCGCGGGCGAGCATCGGTGCGCCGCCGGAGCCGGTGCCACCGCCGAGTCCGGCGACGACGACGATGGCCTCGGCCTCGGTCGTGATGCGCCCGTCGAGTTCGTCGAGCACCTCGGTGGCGTTCTCCTGCATAATCTGGGCCCCGAGTTCGTTGTCACCGCCGACGCCGTGACCTTTCACGCGGTCCTGTCCGATAAGGGCCGTGTCGATATCGAGGTTCTGGAGGTCGGCTCGCGCCGTATTAACGGCGAGGGCCCCCCGGACAGCGTCGAACCCCATGTCGTAATCGAACTGGGCAAGCGACTGGGTTACTTTCCCGCCAGCCTGCCCGACACCAATCAGGACGACTTTCATACCAGATGTCTTGTGAGGCTGACTAATCAACGTTGTCCTCACACTGTCAACGGGCGACAAGGAGCGGTAAAACGGTTCTTGGCGCGGAATACAGGGTTCGATTACTCGACGTGAGTCGTGTCGGGTGGCTACTCGACCTGCAGCGTGTAGATCCGTTTTCGCGCGTCGGCGAAGGAAAACCGGGAGTCGATAACGCCGACATCTTCGAGGCGGGAGAGTGCGTACCGGACCGTCCGCGGTGGCAGCAGCGTCTCCTCGGCGAGTTGGCTCTGAGTCAGAGTCTCGTTGTACTCCAGGACTTTCGCGACGAGTTTCGCGCTCGGCGGGAGATCGCGGACGGCGTCCCACCCGCTGGTCTCGTGCTCGCTGTCGGTATCAGCGGACTGGATATCGGATGCACTCATGGTACTGTCACTATATCCAATACAGAGTGATAATATTTTCTGTTCGTAATTATGCTCTGTGGAAATGTTTCGGCAAAAAGCGCGGCCACGGCCGGGGTTCGATGCCCGAAAGTTTACCTTCAGTACATCCGGTGTCACAGACGTGGACGAAGTCGAGGTCAGCACGGTCGTGTACGTCCCACCCGAAGAGGTCTACGAGTTTCTGTTGGACTTTCCGGGCTACGCGCGATACTCGGAGTATCTCGATCGCGTGGTACAGGACGGCGACGGCTCGCCGGGGACGAACTACGACCTCGTGTTCTCGTGGTGGAAGCTCTCCTACACCGCTCGGTCGGCGGTGACTGACGTTTCACCGCCGACGCGCATCGACTGGCGGATCGTCAAGGACATCGACGCCGAAGGGTACTGGGCAGTCGAGCCTGACCCGGACGGCGTCCCGGCGGACGTGGAGACGGCGTCACGGGTGCGGTTTCACGTTGCGTTCGACCCCGGGTCGGCCTCGGACAATGCCGTCGACCTCCCCAGACTCGTTTCGATGGACTGGGTCATCGAGAAAGTCAAGCCGCTCATCCGCAAAGAGGCGACCAAAATCGTCGAACGTGTCGTCGAGGACCTCGAAGGGCAGGAACGGGACGTCGATCTGGATATTCACGCCGGTCCGGATTCGGTGTAACGCGGCGACGGAGCGTTACTCGGGCGTCTCGTAGTCGCCGCCGTACCGGATGAAGAAGTACGCGAGTCCGAGCGTCGCGACCATCACGAACGAGGTTGCGACGCCGAGCGTTTTCGCGCTGTTTGGCACTTCCGGCGGGCCGGAGCTCCCACTACCACCACCGCCGCCGGAGGACTTCGCTGGGTAGTCCGTCCCGACGACGACGGCCCCCTTCATGCCGAGGCTCTCGTGTGGCACGCAGACGTAGGGGTAGATGCCGTCCTCCTCGAAGGTGTGCTCGTAGTTGACGCCGGCGCTTGAGACAGCGCTACCGGAGTCCAGCGGCCCGTCGCCGTCCGAGACGACGTTGTGGCCGCCGCCGTTACCTGTCCACTCGAACTGGACGGTCGCGCCGTTGTCGACGTGAATTGCGGGCGGGCCGAAGCCGAAGGCTCCGCCGTTGGCCTGCACGCCGACCTCCACCGTCGCTGTGTCCTGTCCGGTTGCGTCGACGGTCGACCCGTCGAAGTTCCCTACCTGGTCCAGGAAACCGCCGTAGTCCGGCTCGCCGCCGCCTCCACCGCCGTCGCCGCCCTCGGTGCCTTCCTGTGCGGTCGCGGTGCCTGCTGCGGCCGACGCAGCCGTGGCCCCTGCCGCCGTCCGCAGGAAGCCCCGACGGGACACGTCCGCTCTACCGTCTGTCATACCTGACCGTTTGTGACTCCCCGTCCTGAATATGTCGGTTTCGAATCGGGGCAGTACTCTTCACAGCATATCACAACTGCCACGGCTGCCGTGAAACATTTAACGCCGGTAGAACGAAACCACCGGTATGTCTACCGGAAGCCACGGGGTCGTCGGCGGGATCCGTATCGACCTCAATAGATTACACGAAACGTGGATGGAACTCGTGTATCCACGTCAGCGAAACGCTAACGACACCGTCCTCGGGACGTGGACGCCGGACTCCTCGGTCGGGTTGGCCCTCTATCGCCTCTGGTCTGCGCTCGGGGTCCCAGTCATCGCGCTGGTGTATCCGCTGGTACTGTGTGGCGTCGTCCTGCGCTACCAGACCCGTCGCATCGACGGCACGGCGACCCGCCTGGGCGTTGTCGGTGTCGTTCTCCTCTCCGTCGTCGCCTGGGGTGGCCTGGCGGCTCTCGCGCGACTCGAACCGGGGAGTATCGACCTCGTGTCGGGTGGGTTCACCGCCGTGGTTGTCGCCGGCGGCGTTGCGACGCTATCGAGCGCGCTCGCGGTCACGTTCCGGCGGGTCGGCGGCCGTGGGACGACGGTCGCGCTGGCATATCCGTTCGCTATGACGGCCATTTTCCTGCCGCCGGTCGTCGCAGCGCTGTACTCGACGACCGTCGCCTCGGTCGTCATTCCAGCGAGCGACTCGCTGTCGCGGTGGTTCCTCTACGAGGTGCTGGCCTCCGTCGGCGTCGCTGAGTTCTTTATCGAGAACTTCGACCGGGAAGGTATCGCCTACGTCATCATCTGGCTCGGCATCTCTATCCCGCTGGGGTGGGTGCTCGGCCTACTGGTGACGCTTGCGGACTTCGTCCGCCCGACAGAGTAACCGCAAAGCCAACGTTTAGACGACCCGGGCTCCAATGATCGGCTGTTATGGAATTCGATACGACAAAGACTGCAATCGCCTTTCTCGTCCTTGTCGGGGTAATGGTGAGTGGCTCGTTCATGGGAATGCCTTCGAGTATCGCACTTCCCGTCAGTGTCGGGCAGATAGTCGTCTTCGCGCTAATTCTAGCGCTCGGCGTCAAACACGGCGAGTACCGCGCGACTCGCTAAACGGCCCCGTAGCGGACGATTAAAAGGAGCTACGACGGCGTCGTGTCGTCTGGCCGAACAACGGTTTCTTCCGGCGCATCCCCGTCAGCAACAGCGATATCCCCAGTCTCGTCGCCACCGAACACCACCGTCGCGCCGGCCCGCATCGGTGCAAGCAGTCCGGCGATGATTGCCCCCGCCGTCGTCATCGGTGCCCGGAGCGCGACAGTCGTCTCCGCGCCGATATCGTAGTCTGCGACGACACGACCGCTTTCGGCCATGAGTTCGCCGTGCGTGTACGTTCTGTCGGCCGCCAGCACGTTGTCCTCGGGCGCGACTTCGCCCGGCGGCTGGAGCGGGTTCTCGCTCCACAGCTCCCGCTCGAACTGGGCGATGGTGGGATCATCGACTGGGCCGCCGTATGCTAATCCTTTCGTTCCCGGCCCCTGCGTGTAGCGGTCGAGCCACGCCGCTGGTGCGACCAGTGCTGTCGCATCGACCGCATTCGGCGGGTCCATATCGACGACCGCGCCATCGAGCGCGGCCGCGAGGAAGGCAAGCAGCGCGTCCGGCCCGTCCCGAAGGTAGCCCAGCTGGTCCTCGTCAGTCGGCTCTTTCGGGCCGACGACGACGGCGACCCGCGTCCCGTGCCGGACGCCGTAGTGCCGCAGCAGATTCCCGCCTTTCCAGGCGTTCGTGGCGAAATCGGAGTAGCTGTACGGTGTCGACCGCTCCGGCGAGCGAAAGAGAACGCCGTCGCGGTCGCGGGCCTGCGCGACAAGGTCACCGAGTACCTGCATGTGTCGTCGTTCGGTCCCGCCGATGAAAAACAGCGCGGCCACAAAGCCGATATAAGTGGCCCCCTCCACGCTCTAGAAATGAAAAGGCAACAACAAGTCGCCGACGTGCTCAGATACAATGACTTCGACACACCGCCCGCCCACCGGCTGCTCGACGTGGTGGCTGAACTCGGTGACATCGCGGCCGAAGTCAACGAAACGACCGGCTACGGTACCGACTCGACGGCGCTGTCGATACGGGAGGAGGAACTCGGCGACGCCCTGTTCGCGCTGCTCGCGCTGTGTGAACAACTCGATGTCGATGCCGACGCCGCGCTCTCGGCGGCGCTTGCGAAGTACGAGGGTCAGTCCGGCTCAGACGGGACGCCGGCGAGCGGCGACTGACTACAGCGAGTTCTTCAGTTTCTCGAAGAAGCCTTCCTCGACGTCGACCTCCTCGCCACCGGCCTCCGCGAACTGTTCGAGGGCCTCCTTCTGTTCGGCGTTGAGGCTGTCGGGCGTGACGACCTGCACCTGTACGTAGAGGTCACCCTTGCCGCGTCGGCGGAGTCGCGGCATTCCTTTGCCCTCCAGTCGGAACACCTCGCCGCTCTGGGTCCCGCTGGGCACGTCGACTTCGACTTCGCCGTCCAGCGTCGGGACAGTGATGGTGTCGCCGAAGACGGCCTGCGGGAACGAGATGGCCTGCTGGTGTTGCAGGTCGTCGCCGTCGCGCTCGAAGTCCGGGTGGTCGCGCACGCTCACCTCGATGAGCAGGTCGCCGTTCGGGCCGCCGTTCTCGCCGGGCGCGCCCTCGCGCTCCATCCGGAGCGTCTGCCCGTTGGCGATGCCGGCCGGGATCTCGACTTCGAGGCTCGCGTCGTTCTGGACGACGCCGTTGCCCCGACAGGTCGAACACGTCTCGTCGTACAGCGTTCCCTCGCCGTCACACCGGCGGCAAGTCGTCCGCTGCTGAACCCGGCCCATCGGCGTCTGCTGGACCTGCGTCGTCTGGCCCTGCCCGTTACACTCCGGGCAGGTCTCCGAGTCGGCCCCCGGCGGATGCCCGGCCCCGTCACAGTCGTCGCAGGCTTCCGGCCGGGTGACGTTCAGCTGCTTTGTCGCGCCGTTGTACGCCTCTTCGAGGTCGATTTCCAGTCGCGTCTGGAGGTCCTGGCCCTGCCGCCGTCGGCTGCCACCGCGCCCACCGCGGCCACCGCCGCCGAAGAACTGGTCGAAGATATCCTGCATATCGAAGCCGCCAGCGCCGCCGCCGAACGGGTCCCCGCCCATGCCGCCGCGGCCGCCGCCACCGCCAGCGCCGCCGCGCTTCTCGGCCTGCTCGAAGCGCTCGTGGCCCATCTGGTCGTACATCTGGCGCTTCTCCTCGTCGGTAAGGACCTCCTTGGCTTTCTTGGCTTTCTTGAACTTCTCCTCGGCGTCGGGGTCGTCGCTCACGTCCGGGTGGTATTCCCGGGCTTTCTCTCGATAGGCCTCCTTGATCTCGTCTTCGGAGGCGTCCCGAGAGACACCGAGTATCTCGTAGAAATCCTGACTCATTCGTTGTACGAGGCTTAGACGATTGAGCTACTTCAAAAGAACGGGTTGCCGACTAGTAGTGTTTGACTGTACTGCTTACACACTGATCACACTGCTGTCGTGCGATCAGGTGTGCATTGCTGTTCAATGGCTACTATAGCTCTTTACCGTGGTCCAATTGAACGGGTCCTCGAACATTCAACTAACGACTCCAGCGTTCGGACCGTACCGGGGCGCTTATTTCCGTGCCGGGGGAGGATTCGGGCAATGAATCCTGAGTCGTCGCGTGGTCACCGGGGTCTCGTCACGGTCGAGCGAGTCGCAGTCTGGGGGCTCGCGGCGCTGGCCGTCGTCGGGCTGGCCGCACTCGTCGTCGGCCCCGGCGCGGACCTGCGGACGGCGTCCCCGTCGGTCACCATCGACGGCCAGTTCGACGCCGAGGCAGGGGCGGTCACGCTTACCCACGCTGGCGGGGACAGACTCACGGACACCAGCACGCACGCGCTGGCGCTCGTCGTCACTGATGCCGACCGGAACCGCTCGACCACGCTGACGTGGGCTGAGGCGGACCAGCTACCCGTCGAATCTGACGATACAATCGTTCTTGACGACCCGCGCGTGGACTCAGACGGTGACGGTAACTACCTTGACGGCGACGTCTCCGTCGGCTTCTTCCTCGACAGCGGCGATACGATTGCGGTTCGCTGGACCGGCCGCCCACTCGGTGCGCCGGGCGAGCGGACGACGACGCTCGACACAGTGACGCTCGGTAACGAGACTGGCTGACTGTTTGCACCTCACGGGCGGGTCCGTATAGCGTCTCCGGGAAGCGTCACCGGCCGCCATCGGTGGTGTGCCTGTCCTGCAAACGGTCACGAACGGACGGGCCCGGTGCGGACATACACGTCCCCGGCTCCGGTCACGGTCACTGCGTAGTCGTCCAGCTGAAACGAGAGCGAGACGGCTCTGTCCGGACCTGATGCATGGACAAATAGCTCGTCAAGCGCGTCCGGATCGAGCGTTTCGATGAGGGGCGATAGCTCTATGGCCTCTCGGTCAGCCGCGATCGCGACCGTTTGCATCACCGCGACTGACGGTGAGACAACGTCCCAGTCGAACTCCGCGTGGAGGGTGTCCGGGTCGTCAGATGTCCGGTCGGGCCGCCTGTCGGACCCACTCATTACTGGAAATATGTCTATCTATCATATTAATTCTACTGTCAATTCATCAGTTGGATATGTGATGTATAATACGGCTACCTAATACCCGAGTGAACACCGGTTACGTGTCCGCGAATGTACAGTACTGGTTACAGTTTATAACCGTAGGCTGATACAATAGCTATCTGATGAACTTGCTTTTCGGAGTGAACTGTTTCCATCGGGCGGTGAAGTTACGGGCAGCGAGATGACTGCTGAGTTCTATCTGACAGCGATCCGCTTCGGCCGAATCACGTTCCGGACACATCGCTCAAAGCCTGTCGGACCGACTTTTTGAAAGTAGCACGCAGCAGATGTGGTTGGGACACATAGATTGCTGCGTGCCAACTACTCATAGTCAGGACCCATGTATAACAGTTGTGTGATTAATTGAGTAAATATAACTGTCGCGTAGAAACAACGTCGACACACATCACCGATTACAACGGCTAGAGGCCCATTCAGTTACGATACACCGTGGATCGTTCGTCGACCACCGCTCACTGAGACGAGAGCCGACAGTGTTACAGTAACAACGTCTTTTACCTGTGGGCGTCATCTCTCTACACATCCTCGGCTTCCACCGAGATGAAGGTTGGGACACATGACATCTGATGCAACACACGAAGAAGCAGTAAGTTTACTCCAGGAGTTGGGCCTGAAAGAGTATGAGGCGAAATGTTTTGTCGGACTCTCTCGGATGTCCAGCGGTACAGCGAAGGGACTGAGCGAGGTGACGGAGGTCCCGAGAACGCGGGTCTACGACGCCGTCCGGATTCTCGAAGCGAAGGGGCTGGTCGAGGTCCAGCATTCCAGTCCCCAGCAGTTCCGGGCCGTCCCGCTCTCCGAGGCCACCGAAACGCTCCGCGATCAGTACGAAGAGCGCGTCGAACGCCTCCAGTCCGCGCTACGCGAGATGGGAAGCATCGAGTCCGACGACGACGAGGCCGAGCTACAGGAGGTCTGGTCGCTCACCGGGTCCGAAGCTATCGAGAACCGTGCCGCGGCAATCATCGGCGACACGACCAACGAAGTGGTCCTCGTCATCGGTTCCGACGCGGTCCTCACCGAGCCACTGATCGAGCAACTCAATTCCATCGACTCGGATATCGACCTTATCGTCGGAAGCGGGTCCGCTTCGATACGGGACCGCGTGGAACAGGAAATCCCACGCGCGACCGCGTTCCTGTCGGAACTGGACTGGCTCCGCGGCGAGATGACACCGCAGGAAGACGCTGCTGTCGGCCGGCTCCTGCTCGTCGACCGGTCGGCAATGCTCGTCAGCTCAATCGACCCGCAGAATGGCGACGAACAGGCCATCTTCGCGACCGGACTCAGAAACGGACTCATCGTCATCGCGCGCCGCCTCCTCTCGCAGGGCGTCGTGGAAATGACGCCACTCGAACAGGATTAGCGAACAACGCAGTTCGGGATTTTGCCCTCCCTATCTCTCACTCGTCGTAGTTCTCGGAGAGGAACGCAAGGAGCGGTCGGACCTGCTCGTACTCCGGGCCGCGTGTTACCCAGTGGGTCTCCCGGTCCCATTTGATGAGCCCTATCTCCGCTAACTTCGGGAGATGCCGGTGATAGAGGTCCGCCGGGATTGCCGGCTCGCCCACTGGTGTCCGACCGCCGTCGAACTCCGAGATGGACGGCCGCCACCGCTCCGTGTCACGTATCGCTAAGAGTATCTGCCGACGGTCTTCGTGTCGCACCGCGTCGAGGTGGGTGCTCAGCCGCTGCGCTTGTATCTGTTTCTGGTTGCTCACTGTGCGGCCGTACGCTCGACTATCTGATATATATGCGCTATTTTCATTATCTTATACTGTTTTGATTATCAGGGTTACCTGCGCTAGGCGATCCCTACTAATACTCCGATTCCTTGGTTAGGAGGATCGGAACAGCGATGTGCCCGCTCACAGCGATTGTCAACTCAACATGATGGAACGCAGCCATGTACTGAACAGATACTCCTACTGACCCAATCCGACCGCTTCGTGAATCCGACAACGCTCCCCAGACCCGTGGATTCAGCTTCAGCACTTCCGGCACTCAAAAAATATGTGCCGTTCACCGTTGCGAGCCCACCAGACACGTCTAACGAGCTGGTGAAAACGACTTATTCTTCGTCATCGTCTTCGAGACGTTCGCTCCGCTCACGTCTCGAAACACCGGAAGATATCGCTTCGCTCATCTTCCGAGCCGACGACTCGGCCTCGTCCTGTTAGTCCTCGTCCTCGTCGTCGACGTCTTCGAAGTCGGCGTCGACGTACTCCTCGCCCTGCTCTGCAGCGCCGCCTGCTGCGCCACCTGGTCCAGCGGCTCCGCCGGCCCCGGCTGCGCCGCCCGGACCAGCGCCCGCGGCACCGCCGGCGGCCTGCTGGGCCTGGTCCTGGTACATCTGCTTGCCGATCTCCTGCAGTTCCTCGCTCAGGGTTTCGGTGACCTCCTCGTAGTCTTCCTTCGTGGCGTCCTCGTCTTCGAGGACTTCCTCGACGTCCTCGATTTTCGCCTCGATGTCGGACTGGAGGTCTTCGTCGATCTCCTCCTCGTTCTCGTCGAGGAGCGTCTCGGCACGGCGGACGGACGCTTCGGCCTCGTTGCGCGCTTCGATGCGCTCGCGGCGCTGCTCGTCCTCTTCGGCGTGCTGTTCGGCCTCCTGTTGCATCTCCTCGATCTGGTCGTCGGAGAGGCCAGCACCGCCTTCGATGGTGATATCCTCCTTGTTGCCCGAGCCCTTGTCCTCGGCTTCGACGTTGACGATCCCGTTCTCGTCGATGTTAAAGGACACTTCAATCTGGGGCGTGCCCGCGGGGGCCGGCGGGATGCCGGAGAGCGCGAACGCGCCGAGCAGTTCGTTCTCCTCGGCAATCTCACGCTCGCCCTGGAAGACGCGGATCTGGACCTGCGTCTGGTTGTCTTGAGCGGTCGTGAAGATCTTCGACTCCTCGGTCGGAATGGTCGTGTTCTTGTCGATGAGTCGCTCGAACAGGCCGCCCTTGACCTCGACACCCAGCGATAGCGGCGTCACGTCGAGCAGGACGATGTCGTCCACGTCGCCCGAGAGGACGCCGGCCTGAATGGCCGCGCCCAGCGCGACGGCCTCGTCGGGGTTGACGTTCTTCTTTGGCTCCTGCCCGGTCATCTCTTCGACCTGGTCTTGCACCTGGGGCATCCGCGTCGAACCGCCGACGAGGATGACCTCGTCGATGTCGCTCTTGGTGTAGTCCGCGTCGGCGAGCGCCTGCTCCGTCGGGCCGACGGTGCGCTCGATGAGGTCCTCGGTGAGCGACTCGAACTTCGCACGCGTGATCTTCTGTTCGAGGTCCAGCGGCCCGTCGTCCGTGGTCGCGATGAACGGGAGGTTGATGCGGGTCTCCTTGCGCGAGGAGAGTTCTATCTTGGCTTCCTCGGCGGCTTCGGTCAGCCGCTGGAGGGCCTGCCGGTCGTCGCGCAGGTCGATGCCGTGTTCGGCCTCGAACTCGTCGGCGAGGTAGTCGATGATGGCGTGGTCCCAGTCGTCGCCACCGAGGTCGTTGTCCCCGTTGGTCGCGACGACCTCGTAGACGCCTCCACCCAGGTCGAGGATGGAGACGTCGAAGGTGCCGCCCCCGAGGTCGTACACGAGGACGGTCTGGTCGGACTCGTCGTCGAGGCCGTAGGCCATCGCGGCCGCGGTCGGCTCGTTGACGATGCGCTCGACCTCGAAGCCGGCGATCTCCCCGGCGTCCTTGGTCGCCTGGCGCTGTCGGTCGTTGAAGTACGCCGGGACGGTAATGACGGCCTTCTCGATCTCGTCGCCGAGGTACTCCTCGGCGTCGTGTTTGATCTTCTGCAAGATCATCGCCGAGACCTGCTCCGGCGTGTACTCCTCCCCGTCCAGTTCGACCGAGTAGTCGTCCTCGCCCATGTGGCGCTTGATCGACTGGATGGTCTCGTCGGGGTTCTTTACCGCCTGGTTCTTCGCCGGTTTCCCGACGAGTCGCTCGCCGTCGTCGAACGCGACGACAGAGGGTGTCGTCCGCTCGCCTTCGCCGTTGACAATGATTTCGGGGTCGCCACCTTCCATGACCGCGAACGCGCTGTTCGTGGTCCCAAGGTCGATACCCAGAATCTTGTTGCTCGCCATCTTACCCGCTCATAGCGGATTGCGCCGGTTAAAAGTTGCTAGATGTACTGACCGGAAAAACGGACAAAGGGGCCTCCTCCGGGCGGTTTTATACTCGGTGGCGTTCCCTGACCGGTGATTATTTAATGTACCGCAATACGACCGCTATACCATCGTGGTCGCCCGCTACTCCTCGCTCTCGCTGACGGTGACCTGTGCCTCGCGTAGCACTTTGTCGGCCATCTCGTAGCCCGGCCGGTGGACATCGGCGATGGCTCCGTCCGGCTGGTCGCTGTCGACGCGGGCGAGCACCTGATGCTGTGTCGGGTCGACGTCTCCGCCGGGCTCGGGGTCGATGACCTCGACGTTCTCGGCGTCGAGCACGTCGTCAAGCTGACGGAGCGTGGACTCGACCCCGCCTCTGATATCGGTGTCCTCGTCCTGTCCGAGCGCGCGCTCCAGATTGTCCCGAACGTCGAGCAGCCGCGTCACGAGGTCTTCGGTGGCGCGCTTCTGTTCCTGTTCGCGGCGCTTGTCCATCCGCTTTTTGTAGTTCTGGAACTCCGCTTGCTTGCGCTTGAGCTTCTCCTCTAGCTCCTCGATGTCGTCGTCCTGCTGTTCGACCTGCGATTCGAGACTGTCTACGCGTGTCCGCAGTGCGGAGAGTTCCCGAGCGACGTCTTCGGGGTCCGATTCGGCGACCCGGTCGACCAGATCGTCGTCGACGTCGAACTCGCCCAGGTCAACCTCGTCCGCGGTGACGTCCTCGGGGGCGTCTTCGAAATCCGCGTCGACGTTGCCGTCCGCTTGCGCCTCGCTCGCGGTCGACTCCTCCGTCGCGGCCGTGTCGTCGGCTGCGTCCTGCTCGGTCATACCCGATAGAAGTCGTCACATGGATAAAAGGATTCAGAAACGGTGTGGCGGTGACACTACCCACCGAAGCCGGCGTCACAGGAGGAAGCTAACGACCATCAGGACGAGGAACACGACGACGAGTATCTTCGCTATTCGCATGCTGAGCCCCGCCACGCCCCCCAGGCCGGCCAGCCCAGCAACGACGGCGAGGACGAGAAACAGCAGCGCCAGTTCGAGGAACCCGCCACCGGGCTGAAGCGGGACCGCAGTTAGTAGGTGCTTCATGCCGTTGTGTACCACCCCATCCTGATTTATTATAGATCCCCTAATCAGGGACCGATGGCGAACGCGCCGGGGTCGTACTGGAACCGCGTTCGATAGGCAGTCCACTCACCGAGTTCTTTCAAGCGGTATTTCGCGAAGGAGGGGTTCCGAACCAGTTCCAACTCTGCGAGCCGTTCCCGGACCGGGTCGAAAAGGGTCGCCCAGTCGAGTTCCCGGAGCGATTCGTCCGGGTTCGCCTCGCTCTCAGTGAACGTTAGTCCGTCGTCTGTTCGCTCGATGGTCCCGTACTGGTACCGGGTCCAGACGGTATACTCACCGAACGGAACGGTCTCAGTGGGTGGCGGCGGTCGACGGTACTGCGCCTGAAACCGCTGGTGTAGTTCGTCGCCACCCCACAGCACTCCGCGGGTAAGGAGCTTGATCCGTCGGTTGGCGTCAACACCGCTGTTGTAGACGATACGTGCGTGTTTGTATTCGCTGGACCGGAACTGCTCGGCGACGTCGTCGTCATGGTGGATATCGATCTCGTACTGATACGGCAGTGGCGTCCGACTTGCGCGTTCGAGCACTGAGACCGTCTCCTCGCCCCGGCGCAGGTCGTCGTACGGTCCCGTTCCACGCCACTGCGCCGGGTCGGCCTCGTCGGGGTCGACCCATCGGTCCATACTAGTACTATGCGTGAAGCGTTCTTAGCTTTTCCCGCGGCTCATGAGTCCCTGACCCGGAATTATCGACGTTGGCCCCGGAACGACGACCTACACCAGCACGCGGTCGAGTTCGACAACGAGGCCGCTGTCGGCGTCCGGGTCGCCGACGAGCGTTCCCAGACAGACCGCAGCGCCGTCGGGCGTGACACAGACAACCTGCGAACCCGTCTCGGGCGTCGCGTCGCCGGCTTCGGCCGGCCCAGTTTCGATGACACCCGGCGCATACACCGGCGCACCGTCTTCGACTTCCCGAGCAGCACTCGGTGCAATCGTGACCCGCGGCAGGTGGACCAGCGCGCGCTCCGCCGGCTGGACAATCTCGCGGAGTTTCCCCTCGTCACCCTCGTCGGCAAACGCTAGCGCGTCGACGAGGTCGTGCATCGTCGACAGCGACGCGTCGTCGAAGGTACCGGTCGCCGTCCGGCGGAGATCGCCCATGTGTGCGCCGGTCCCCGCCGCCAGCCCGATATCGTGACACAGTTTCCGGATGTACGTGCCCGAAGCGCACCGGACGCGCAGGAGCAGCCGACGCTCGCCCTGTTCGAGGATGTCCAGCGAGTGAATCCGCCGCGCGCGCAGTTGGCGCTTGACCGCGCTCTTCCGGGGCGGCTTCTGGTAGACCTCGGTCTCGAACTCGGCGACGATATCCGCGATGTCGGCGGGGGCCTGGTCGTGGAGTTCGAGCACCGTCACGTACTCCTTGACAGCGTCGTCGAACACCTGCGCCATCCGGGCGGCGTCGCCGAGCAACACGGGGAGACAGCCGGTCACCTTCGGATCGAGGGTCCCGCCGTGGGCGACCCGGTCCTGGTCGGTGGCGTCGCGAATCCAGGCCGCGACCTGGTGGGCCGAGGGTCCCGGGGGCTTGTCGAGGTTGACGACGCCGAAGGAGCGAAGCGAGTCCAGGTCCCGGTCGTCGGGCGGGGCACGGAGCGTCATCGACTCAGAACTCGTACCGGATGTTCTCGACCGGTGCCTTCCCTTCGTCGCCGTCGGGGCTGTACGATTCGACGGCGTGCAGGGTCACGCTCAGAACGCCCTGCGGGTCCCAGCGGGCGGTGTTGACCGCCAGATCGTAGATAGAGAGGTCGTCGAAATCGATGTCGTAGTAGTCGCTGTAGCGCTGGGCCTCGCTCTCGCCGCGCTCCCGGGTTTCAGTCTTTGCCTGCTCGAAGGGCTTGTTCTCCCGCGTCGCGATGCGGTCGGCGCGTACATCGAGCGGCGCGGTCAGCCACAGTTTCATGTCGGCGTACTCGCCCGCCATCCAGCCGGCGAGACGGGACTCCAGTACGAGGTCGTCGCGCTCGGCGGCGATATCCCGGAGCCGGCGGTCCAGATCGCGGTCGATCTGGTCGTCTTCCTCGGCAGCTTTGTTCAGCTCGAGTGGTGTCATCCCGCGCTCTTCGGCCAGCGAGCGGAAGATATCGCCGCCGCTGACGTGCTCGTAGCTCAGGGCGTCGGCCAGGCTCTTGGCAAGCGTGCTCTTGCCGCTGCCGGCCGGGCCGGAGACGGTAATCAACATAGAGGTGTTCGGGGGGCCCCGATAGAAAGGGCTGTCTCTTCGCGCCTACCCGGTCGGCGTCGTCTCGACGTTGAGCGCCTTCCGGATGATCTGGGTGAACGACAGCGAACACAGGAAGTACCAGACAATCCACGCCTGGACTGGGCCGGCGACGCTGTTGCTCCACGCTTCGACCTCGCCGAAGATGGGGAGCGTAATCACCGGGCTCGCGTCGACGCCGGCTCCGAAGACGATCCAGTAGAGCCAGAGGAACAGCGGAATGTTGACCAGCATGATCCACACCATCGGGCGGAACTGCTGTTTGAACATCCCCATCTGGTCGGTCATCAGCTCCATCTGCTCCTCTTCCAGACGGTCAAGCGCCTCTTGGTCGTCGCGTTCCTTCGCGGCTTTGCGGCGCTCTTTCAGGTCCTCCATCTTCTCCTGATGGTCGCCCATCCCCGACATATCCATGAGGTTGTCCTGGAGAATCGTCGAGGTGGTGCCGGTGATGATCGCAAGCACCAGGATGACGACATAAAAGGGAAGCATATCGTTGAGCGGCCCGAGGACAATGTCGATGACCCCGCCTGCGATAACGTCACGGACCGAGGTCATCGAGTAGCCTGCAAACAGGCCGAGCGTCCCGAGGCCGGCGAGCTTGTCCCACTTCGACCAGCCGCTGTCGTCGTCATCGTCGCTGGGCTCGGCGTCGGACTCTTCAAGCGCCTCGCGGACGCCCTCGGGATCGTCGATGACGAACCCCTCGCCGTCGGCGTCGATGAGCAGGCCGGATTCGATGAGCCGGCCCCACTCGCCGCTCGTGAGGTCGTCGCTCACGTCGCTCCAGGTAACGGTCCCGTTCTCTTCGGCCGCAGCGAGTACCGTCGAGAGCGCATCAGTCATTGCCTCGCCGTCTTCGGCGAGTCGTTCTACCTTCGGCGCGGTACGTGCCATTGTGTGTGCTTGAGGTGCGACGGCATATCAACGTTTTACTCTGACTGTCTCGACGATATCGGCCTCGAACGGCGGTTCCGTCGCGTCTCAGGCCGTCTGTGCGTCGACGGCGTCCTGAATGTCGCTCCAGACCTCGTCGGGCGTCTGTTCGCCATCGACGGCGACGAAGCCGTCGTGGTCCCCGTAGTGGTCGATGACCGGTGCGGTGTTGTCGTCGAACACGTCCAGTCGGTTGCGGACGGACTCCTCGTTGTCGTCGTCGCGCTGGATGAGGTCGCCGCCACAGTCGTCACAGACACCGTCCTCTTCGGGCTGATTGAACTCGACGTGGTAGTTCGTTCCGCAGTCGTCACAGACCCGCCGGCCCGTAAGTCGGTCGACCAGTTCCTCGCGGGACACGTCGAGTGAGAGGATCACGTCGAGTTCGGTCATCCCTTCCAGTTCCTCGGCCTGGTCGAGATTGCGCGGGTAGCCGTCGAGTACGAACCCGTCGGCCTGGGAGAGCGCCTCGTCGACGATGGCGTTGACGACCGCGTCCGGCACGAGGTCGCCCGCTTCCATGTACTCGCGGGGCGTGTCGTACTCGGTGTCCATGTCGCTGATGTCCATGTCCTTGTTCCCCCGGAGCGCGTCACCGGTCGTGATGTGTTCGACGCCGTACGCCTCGGCGAGGTTGGCGCTCTGGGTTCCTTTGCCGGCTCCCGGCGGCCCGAGAATCAGGATTCGCGGATTCGACATATCTCTGGTATCCCCCGGGTCGGTTAAATGGTTGTCCAAATCCTGCCGTCGGGTCGTGCTGCCGCCACCCAAAGGTGTGTCGGCCCCGCCGACCAACCGACGGTATGCTCGAACCCGGAGCGCCAGCGCCCGACGTCAGCGCCCAGAACCAGTTCGGCGAACCCGTCTCGCCCGACTTCGAGGAGCCGACGGTGGTGTACTTCTATCCCGAAGATTTCACCGGCGGCTGTACCATCGAAGCCCGCGACTTTCAGGAACACCTCCCGCAGTTCCGCGAGGGCGGTATCACCGTCTACGGCGTCTCGATGGACGACGTGGCGACCCACGACGAGTTCGCCGAGGAGGAGGGCCTGCTGTACGACCTGCTGGCCGACTCCGACGGGACCGTGGCCGAAGCGTTCGGCCTGGACACCAGTGGCGGCCGGACGGACCGCCGGACGTTCGTGCTGGCCGACGGTGAAGTCAAGTCCGTCTACGACCCAGCCCCCTCGAACCCCGAGGGCCACGCCGAGGAAGTGCTCCACGACGTTCGCAACGAGTACGTCCAGGGTGGATAGACGGCTGTAGCCTGTTTTGCCGCGACAGCATACCGACCACCAGTCTCAGAACACTTCAGCGCCGCCGCCGATTCGGGTCTGGTACACGCGGGCATCGACGCCGCGGTCGCCGAAGGCATCGAGCATCGTGCTCGCGATTTTCCGGCGGTCTTCCTCGGCGCAGGCGGCGATAACGGTCGGACCAGCCCCGGAGATGGTGACACCGGTCGCACCGGCCGCCAGCGCGGCCTCGCGGACCTGTTCGTAGCCGTCGATGAGTTTCGCGCGGGCCGGCGTCACCACGGTGTCGTGCATCCCCTGACCGACGAGTTCGGGGTCGTCGCGGTGCATCCCCGTCGTCAGCGACGCGGCGTTGCCGACCGTCTCTACCATCTGATCGACGCGGGCGGTCTCGGGGACGACGTTGCGCGCGTCCCGCGTGGAAACGACGATGTCGGGGAGACAGGCGACGAGGGGGATGTCGGCATCGACCTGCGTGACGCCCTTCTCGGTCGCGATGGTGAACCCGCCCATGATGGAGGGGGCCACGTTGTCGTCGTGGGCGTCCCCCGAGACGACGGCCTCGCCCTTGGCGGCGATGGGAACCAGCTCCTCGCGGGAGTAGCCGCGGTCGTACAGTTCGTTCAGCCCGACGGCCGCCGCGGCGGCGCTGGCCGCGGAGGAGCCCAGCCCCGATGCGGGACGGACGCCCTTGTCTATCTGAATACGTGCCGGCGCATCGAGCGCCTCGGCGACCGCGCCGACGGTGTTTTTGTCGGGGTCCTCAGGGATATACTGGCTGCCAGCGCCAGTCATTTCGATGGTGACCCGGTCGGCCTTCTCCAGACGGACGACGTCGGCCGGACGCTCCAGTGCGACGCCGAACACGTCGAAGCCGCTCCCGAGGTTCGCACTGGTAGCCGGCGCCCGGACTGTCAGCATGCCTGCGAATTTCAGCAGTGTAGGCAAAAAGGTAGCGAACCGACACTGTGGCCGTTTCGCAGTACTGAGAACGCGGCCCAAAGGCATAATACAGGGAAACCTGACGTTGGAATAGGTATCGATATGGATGTCGACATCGCCACGGTCGCCATCCTCGGGAACGCGGGTGGGGCGCTCATCGGTTTCGCAATCGCTGTCGTCGCCGCCCGAAACCAGGATGTCCCCGGCGCTCGCCAGTACGGCTGGCTCGCGGTCGCTGGGGGCTGCTGGTGTGCTCTCTCGATATGGCAGATACTAGTTTCGGACCCCGCCGCTGTCAGGACAGTGTACCTGCTGTCGCGAACCGCCGCTATGCAGGTCATCGGGCTCTGGGTCGTCTTCGCGCTCGTCTACACCGGCCGACAGTCGTGGCTTCGGCCATCGTCTCTCGTCCCGCTGTTTCTCGTGGTGAACGCGGACGTGCTGTTACTGCTGACGGACCAGGCACACGACCTCGTCGAAGTGGTGGCCGTGCCTGTCACTCAGCTCGGTACGACGCTGGTCGCCATCCAGCGTGGTCCCACGTTCGCGGTACTTCTCGCCGTCAGTTACGGGCTGTTACTGCTCGGATACGCACTCCTGATTGAGTTCTTGTTCCGGTCGCAGAACGTCTATCGGCGACAGACAGCGGCGATCATTATCGGAACCGGCCTTCCGATATTCGTCGCTGTGCTGTATGATTTCGGCTACACGCCGCACCCGGCCATCGACTTCACGCCGGTAGCGTTCTCGCTCAACGCGGTGCTCGTCGGCTGGGTACTGTTCAAGGACGAGTCGCTGTCTGTGACGACGCTGTCGGGTGACACCCTCGTCGACAACCTCCCCGACCCGGTCATCGCTCTCAACGACGACTGTGTCATCATTGATTACAACGCCGCGGCGGCCAGCGCACTGGATCAGCCGGACCCCGACGGAGAGTTGCTTGACGACCTCGTCCCGGGGCTCGTTGACCACATCGAGCGTGGCGAGGTGTTCTCGTTCGGAGATTCGTTCACGTACTACAACCCACAGACGACGAGCCTCACCGACCAGTCCGGGACGGAACGCGGTCGGCTCGTCGTTCTCAGGGACGTGACCGGCCAGCAGCGCCGCCAGGACCGACTCGAAGCGTTACAGGCCGCGACCCAGCAGTTTATCGAGGCCGAGACCGCCGAGGCGGTCGCGGAGATGGCTGTCGAGTTCGCGACGGCCGTCCTCGACCAGAACGCGGCGGGCGTGTTCCTCGAAGACGACGGCATCCTCGAACCGGCCGTCATTAGCGAATCGATTGCGGAACACGTCGAGGACGAACTGCTGTACGCCTCGCCGACGGACGAGCCCGAAAGCAAGCTCTGGAAGACATACGAAACCGGTGAGATACAGGCCGTCTCGCTCGATAAGGACGGACTCGACCCACTGGACAACGCGCTGATGCTGCCGCTTGGCTCCCACGGCGTGATGGCGATTACGTCCCACGACAGCACCCTCGCCACGGAGGACAGGCGATACGCCGCGATTCTGGCACAGACGACGCAGGTCGCCCTCGACCAGGTGGAACGCGAGCGCGAACTCCGCCAGAGCCGCAGTTCTGTCCAGCGACGCCGCGAGCAGATCGAGTTCTTCAACGGCGTCCTCAGACACTCGCTGCACAACGCGATGGTCGTCATCCGCGGCCGCGCGGAGCACATCAGAACCGACGTGCCGCGGTCGAAACGACGGCATCTCGACAGCATCAGCAACTGGTGTGGGAAGCTCACGGAGATGAGCGAAACGATCCGGGATATCAACAACACCGTGACGGCGAGCGAAGCTGAGCGGTTGGACGCCGTCGACCTCAACGCCACACTCCGTCGCTCGATTGAGTCGCTCCGGGTCGAGTACGATTCGGTATCGATCTCCTGTGAACTGGACGGAGACTACAGCGTGCAGGCGAACGAACTGCTCGAAGAGGTCCTCCTGAGCATCCTCCGGAACGCGGTCGACCACAACAACGCTGACACCCCGCAAGTGACCGTCTCGGTCCAGCAGGCCAGCGACTGGCTGCAGGTCCGTATCGCCGACGACGGCCCCGGAATGAGCGACGAACTGAAGACGACGGTGTTCGAACGCGGGCTCTCGCCCGACCAGACCGCTGGCGGCTTCGGCCTCTACTTCGTCTCGGTCATGATGGACCTGTACGGCGGGACGCTCTGGTTCGAGGACAACCACCCGACGGGGACCGTCGCGATCCTCGAATTCCAGCAGGCGGTGACGGGTGATGAGGCGGAAGATGACTTCGGACCCGACGACACGGAGACGGCGGCGACCGAAGCGCAAACTAAATCCCACGACCGCTGATAGGTCGGGGTATGATTGGCGTCGTCGGTGGCGGTATCGCCGGCCTCTCGGCAGCGTACCGGCTCCAGCAACGCGGCCACGAGGTCCGTGTGTTCGAAGCGAGCGAGGATCTGGGCGGCCTGGCAGCGACCTACGAGACGGCCGGGGACCCCATCGAGAAGTTCTATCACCACCTCTCGAAATCCGAGGAAACCATCGTCGAACTCGCCGAGGACCTGGGCCTCGGTGACGCGGTCGAGTGGCACATCGGGGAGAACGCCTACTACGTCGACGGCGTCGTCCACCCCATGGACAAGCCCTGGGAGATCCTCTCGTACCCGCATCTCTCGCTGTACGACACGTTCCGGCTGGGGATGCTCGTCCTCGACATCGACGTTCGCGGCGGCATCCCGTCGTTCGACACCTACGAACGCTTAGAGGACTTCGAGGACGTGCCTATCGAGGAGTTCGTGGTCGAACACACGACGCGGGGCGTCTACGAGAACTTCTTCGAGCCGCTGCTCGACGCGAAGTTCGGCGACCGGAAAGGCGACGTGAGCGCCGCGTGGCTGCTCGGGCGGGTCAAGTTCCGCGGCGAGCGGGACATCCTGAACGGCGAAATCCTGGGCTACTTCGACGGCGGATTCGGTCGCCTGCTCGACACGCTGGTCGACGCCGTCGGCCGCGACAACATCGCCACTGGCACGCGCGTCTCCGACATCGATACGAGCGGCGGGACCGTCTCGTCGTTGACGGCCACGGACGGAACCGAGACGACGGTTCACGAAGCCGACGACGTCGTCGTCGCGGCGATGCCGAACGTACTGGAGGAGTTGACCGGCTACACCTGCGATATCGATTTCCAGGGGACGGTGTGCTCGGTCATCAGCATGGACGAACCCCTGCTGGATACGTACTGGCTGAACATCGCCGACGACGCCCCCTTCGGCGCGCTCATCGAACACACGAACTTCGTCTCCGCCGAGCGGTATGGCGGCGAACATCTGCTGTACGTCGCGCGCTACATCCAGGACGAATCAGAAGCCATCTGGCAACAGAGCGACGACGAGGTTGCCGAGACGTGGCTGGACGGCATCGAATCGCTGTTCCCCGAGTTCGACCGGGACGCCGTCAACTGGATTCGGACGGGGCGCAATCCCCGGACGGCACCGGTGTACGAGCGTGGCTATCTGGACATGGTCATCCCCTACGACCTCGGCGACGCCGTCGCGGACGGCCTCTACTACGCCGGGATGGCCTCGCGCGCCCAGTACCCGGAGCGCTCGCTCAACGGCGGTATCGTCGCGGGCTTCGAATGCGCCGACCGGATCGCAAGCGGACCGACAGCGGCGACGGACCACGATTCGCCGCTTTCGGAAGCCCAGCGCTGAGAGCGTCCTGCCGAAGAAATCCTGTAATCGCCGCCCGAGTCAGTCGCCAGCCGCGCCTTCCACGTCGTCCTCGTCGATGACCGGCGCGTCGGTCGGGCTCACGTCCTCCGGCTCCTCGCGGCCGCCGCCGACGATCATCTCGCCGTCCTCGGTTTCGACGTACACGTCGTCGGCGAACCCACCGACGGCGTGGGGGTGTTCCGGCTCGTCCAGTCGCTCCGGCGTCGACGGTGCGTCGGCAACGCCACCGGCCGGGCGGAACGTCCCGAGCGGGTCGTCGATGGTGATGTCGTGGGCGTCGAAGAAGTCCGCGTACCGCTCGTAGTGGGCTTCGAGTTCGTCGGCCGGGAACTCCATCATCTCCGTCCAGCCGTGGTTGTAGAAGTCGAAGTTCGCCTGGATGTGGGTTATCTCCCGGGCCTCGGCCTCCGAGTAATCTGCCTGGAGCGTGGCCACGTAGGTGTCCATCGTGGCGTCGAAGAAGTCGTCGAGGTGGTCACGCCGCTCCTCCCGGTGGGCCTCGTCGGCCTTCCCGAGGAAGATTTTGGTGTGGAGTTTCACCAGCCCGTAGTTGGCCACCGACCGGACGCCGGGCGTGGTCAGCGCCTTCTTGCTCGCCCAGTGGCGCGGGTTCTGGTATATTTTCATTTCGATCACCGATACGGGCCCCAGCGCCTTCAAATCCTCGACTATCGGCGTCCTTCGCGGTGTTCCGCGCAATATCGCAAACGATACGCAGATAGCAATCCACATTAAGCCCGATTTCGTATCGGCCGTACATGAGCACGTCGCACGTAATCATCGGTGACGGCATCGCGGGTGCGTCCGCAGCCGAGACAATCCGGGAAGCGGACCCGGACGCGTCGGTCACAGTCCTGACCGACGAGGGGGAGGCACTGTATAACCGGATCCTCATCAAGGAGTTCGCCAAGGGGAAGCTGCCGGAAGCGCCGATCTCCATTCACGAGCCGGAGTGGTACGACGAGCGTGACATCGACCTGCAGCTGAACACCCACGTAACGGACATCGATCCCGACGCTCACGAGATCCACACCCACAAGGGGGACACCTACGAGTACGACAAGCTGCTGGTGGCCACGGGCGGGACGCCAGCACAGCTACCGGTCGAGAACAGCGACGCCGACGGCATCCACCACTTCTGGACGTTCCAGGACGCGCGTGGCATCCGCGAGCACGCTGATGAGTCCGATCAGGGCATCATCGTCGGGGCGGGCCTGCTCGGCATCGACCTCGCGGCGGTCTGTGCCGCTCAGGAAATCGACGCGAAGTACCTGATGCGTGGCAACCGCTGGTGGCGCTACGCGCTCTCGGAGGACGGCGCGGAGATCATCCACGAGGCCCTCGAAGAGAACGGCGTCGAACCCGTCTTCGAGTCCGGCGTCGACCACTTCGAAGTCGACGACGACGGCCACGTCACCGGTGCCGTCGACCCCGACGGCAACCACTACGACGGCGAGTGGGCCGGCGTCGCTATCGGCCTCGATTTCAACACCGAGTTCCTCAACGGAACGGGGCTCGAACTCGACGACGGCGTCGTCGTCGACGAGTACATGCAGACCAACGTCGAGGACATCTACGCCGCGGGCGACCTCACCAAGTTCTACGACACCATCCTCGACTCCCAGGCGCAAAACGGCGCGTGGGGCTCGGCCAAGGAACAGGGGTCGGTCGCCGGGACGAACATGGTCGCAGACGCCGAGGAGAAGGAGTTCCGCTGGGTCTCCTCGTACTCCATCACGCACTTCGACTTCCCGTTCCTCTCCTTCGGGCACCCGACCCGCGGCGACGACGAGGCCGAACGGAAGTACTCCGACAGCGAGTGGCGGCGTCTCGCCTTCGAGGACGGACAGCTCATCGGCGGCGTGCTGATCGGCGACCTCTCACAGCAGTCGGCGTTCAAACAGCTCATCCGCGAAGAGCGGCAGGTCGCCGACAAGAAGGAACTGCTGCTGGAGAAGGAAGTGGACCTCGAAGAAGTCAAGGCACAGACGCCCGCACCGGCCGAATAAGGCTCGCCGACACCGATCTTTTTCAGCGCTGCGGACGTTAGCGATGCGTATGCGTGACGCCCTCTCCAGCATCGTTGTCCGGCTCATTCGTCGTGACGGCCAGTCGGGTGCGGCAGACGCAGCAGCCGATGACAGCGGTAGCTTCGCCGGCTCGCTGCTCGATGCGTCGGTCAATTACAGTCACGGCCAGAGCGACCGTCAGGCCTCCAGCGAGATGGCGGAGCTACAAGAGGAGGCTAACCGGCTCGCCGAGCAGGACCAGCACCGAAAGTAACTGCCCGCGGGAGAACGACGCTCTTTTTTCGGCCTAAAGCGGAGTGTCGCGTATGGATGGCGGCAGCGGCGATATGACACTCGCGTTCGACCTCGACGCCCTCAAGCAACTGGCCTATCCGGACAGCGTGTTCAACGACGCGCGCCAGTGGTCTGAGTACGTCGGCGTCATCTCCGAACAGCCCACCTACGTCGTGACCAACTTCACCCGGAAACACCGGATCAGACAGGACTTCTTCTCGGGGCCGCGCGGCCGCGAGGAGAGCCTCGAAAACGTCAAAGAGCAGTTCGACACTGACCGGCACGTCTTTGTCGGCGCGAACGACGAGGACGCCGACCTCGCCGAGACGGCAGGCTGGGAGTACCTCCCCGTCACGCAGGCCGCGGAGGCGGCCGACTGGGACCTCGGCGAACCGGAGACGCCGGACGCGACAACCGACGCGGACGAGGAGCGCGACGACTGGCCGTAGGCGGCACGGCTCCGCTGTCGGCGGGAACCTTCGATTCGAATAGTTTTATATTTTCCCGGAGAGCGACTGAAGATATGGCCCTCCAGATCGGCCGTGCTTTCCAGGACGGTATTGACGAACTACTCAGCGAACGTGGGGCGATGTTTGCCGGCGTATTCATCGTCTATGGATTGCTCAGCTCTGTTGTCTGGGCGTCACTTTCGCAGGCGTTCACAGAACTGTTTCTGGGGCGACTGCCGAGCGATGCACAGGTAAATCAGGCAGCAATGGCTGGGGGTACCCCACTGGCACTCGACCTGCCGCTTGCAGTTGCTGGCGTCGGTGCGCTCGTGTTGCTTATCCTCAATGAGGCGCTGAACATCGTCGCAATCCGTGCCTTTGCCAGTGATGACCGCGAACCGATTCCCGACAATGTGGGCCGACGGCTCGGGAGGACCGTTGTGGTCGCGATCGCAGCCGGCATCCTCACCACTATCGCAGTGGGTATCGGCCTCATTCTACTCATCATCCCCGGACTGGTGTTTGGACTCCTGTTCTTCTTTGTCCGACAGGAGATTGCACTGAACGACAGCGGCGTTATCGAATCAATTAGCAACAGTGTCAGCGTCGTCACCGACAACCTCCTCGCCACGTTCGTTCTGGCTATTGTGCTCGTGGTGCTTGGATTCGTTCTCGGAGGTGCCGTCAGCTTCCTCCCGATCTCGTTGCCGCCGATGGTGTTGGCGACAGTCTCTACTGTCTTCTCAAGTGTCGTCAGCGTCTTCTCAATCGCTGTGACGACTGTCGCGTACCTCCAAGCAACGGGGTCCAGCTACACACAGGATACAGAGTCCATCGGCGGGCTCTAACCCGCTGTAGTCCGTATCGCGGCCTTTAACCACGCGAGCGACCAATCACGGGTAATGGCTGAACCGCGCGTGCCCGGTGGGCGCGAGTCCGAACTCGAACTGGCCTGTGGCGAACTCGTCGACACGCATGACCTCCATCTGGGGATGCGGGAGTTCGCGTGTGACTGTGGGCAGACTCACGCCGTCGTGCTCGACCCGCACCCGCTGGCACGCTTCGTTCCGGAGTTTCTCACCGAAGTGCTGCACGCGACTATCGAGACCAACGACGACTACGACGAGTTCACCACTGTCCACCTGATGGGCGTCGTCATGGAGGAGTTCCCGGAGAAAGTCGTCGCCGCCGACACCAGCGAGGACGGGTCGGTCGGCTTCTCGCTGGCGTGGGTGAGCGACTTCGACTCCCGCCGCCTCCACGAAATCGTCGTCGAACTGCTCGTGGAACTGATGGAACACGCAATCAGCCACGCCGAGGACGACGACGTGATGGCGGAGTTCGAGGAGCAGATGCTCCAGTTCGACGTCGACGCGTTCGTCGAGCAGTACCGGGACGAGCGGAACTTCGACGGCCGGTCGGACACCGCCATCTGAGGCCGACTGCGACCTGAGTACTTAGTTGGTCCGGTCCCCACGCTGACGCATGGCGGGTCGCGTCGCGGTCGTGCTCTTGCTTCTGGTTTTTGCGGGCTGTGGAGCCTTCGGCGGGGCGGAGCGACAGACGGTGACGCCAGTTCCGGTCCCCGAGCAGTCTCAGGACGACCGGGTCGAACCCGCCCTGACCGAGGACGCCGTCGACGCCAGGCGACTCGCGGCGGCACATCGGCGTGCAACGCGGAACCGCTCGTACGTGCTTGGAATGCGGCTGTCGCTGGAATGGGGCACGCAGGTCGTCTCGCTCGTCGTCGAAGACAGGTATCACTACCAGTTCCGGACCGAAATCCTCGATCAGAACTACACTAAGCGGGTGTACACCAACGGGAACCGACGCTACGTCTACGACGAGCGAGCACAGGGGGCCGGACCGCAGCGAGGCGGCCAACTCCGGTCAGCGGGGTACTCGACCCCGACCCCGCGCGACTCATCGAAGCCTATCTCGCGACAAACGTCAGCGTTGAGCGACCCAGAGACGACTGCGACACCTGTCGCGTGACGCTGACGGCGACGGACCCACCGGCGGCGTTCGAACCGGCCGACAATTACAGCGCACGGGCGACTGTCCGGCCGGACGGACTCGTCCGGTCGCTCACCGTCTCGTACTGGGACCGCTCCAGAAACTCGCTGGTCAGCTACGAAATCCGGTACTCTGCAGTCGGCGAGACAACCGTTTCCCGACCGACGTGGGTCCGAAAGCGCTGGGGGAACGCGACAGACAGCGACCCCGAACTGTCCGACAGCCAGTGACTCGCCGCTGTCGGTCGATTTCCCGAAATCAGCCGTCTGACTGTTGTCTGACGGTGTTATATGATGGTTGCGGTGTTGTAACTGTGTATGGCTATACGTGAGGGAGAGTTCGAGCGCATCCTGACAGTGCTCGAAGAAGCTGACACCGACGGCACGCTGACGGCCCGCGAGATCTGTGACCTGCTCGAAGAGCACGACGAGGCGTTCGGGAGTGCCCACCGGGTAGCGACTGTCCTCGGTCGCCGTGCGCAGTCCGGCGAGGTCGAGGTCATTCAGGGCCAGCCCTACCGGTATCGCGTTCCCGACCGCGACAACTGACGCCTCTCAGCACCGCTGCCGTCGGAATTCTAACTTGTGGCTTCTCTGTGAGACAGCCAATCGTATGACACTCATACGTTACGATATTCGAAATTAGGCTTCGAGCTTCGCATTGTTTCGCCGGGCTTATTACGATGTATAGACTCCGCTCGTACAATGACAGCGGACGAGGACCGTACAATCCTACTCATCGGCAGCGGCCCGATCAAGATCGGACAGGCGGCCGAGTTCGATTACTCCGGCGCACAGGCGTGTCGTGCCCTTCAGGAAGAGGGTGCCCGCGTCGTGCTCGTGAACTCGAACCCGGCGACGATTATGACCGACCCGGAGATGGCGGACAAGGTGTATCTCGAACCCATCAACACCGAAGCCATCTCTGAGATTATCCGGAAAGAAAACCCCGACGGCGTCATCGCCGGTCTGGGCGGCCAGACCGGCCTGAACGTCACGGCCGAACTCGCCGAGGAGGGCGTCCTCGACGAGTACGACGTGGACGTGATGGGGACGCCACTGGACACCATCTACGCGACGGAGGACCGCGACCTGTTCAAACAGCGGATGGAGGACATCGGTGAACCGGTGCCGCGCTCGACGACCATCACGCTCGACGAGGGCGAGTCGGTCACCGATCTGGACGAGGAATCGCTCGTGGACCGCGTCGAAGCGGCCGTCGACGAGGTCGGCGGGCTCCCCGTCATCGCACGCACGACGTACACGCTCGGTGGCTCCGGCTCCGGCGTCGTCGACGAGATGGACGAACTCATCGAACGCGTCCGCAAGGGCCTGCGCCTCTCGCGCAACAACGAGGTCCTCATCACCGAATCCATCTCCGGCTGGGTCGAACTCGAATACGAGGTGATGCGCGACGCCGACGACTCCTGTATCATCATCTGCAACATGGAGAACATCGACCCGATGGGTATCCACACCGGAGAGTCGACCGTCGTCACCCCCTCGCAGGTCATCCCCGACGAGGGCCATCAGGAGATGCGCGACTCCGCGCTGAAAGTCATCCGCGACCTCGGCATCCAAGGCGGCTGTAACATCCAGTTCGCCTGGCACGACGACGGCACGCCCGGCGGCGAGTACCGCGTGGTCGAGGTGAACCCGCGTGTCTCCCGCTCCTCTGCGCTGGCCTCGAAGGCAACCGGCTACCCGATTGCCCGTGTCACCGCGAAGGTCGCGCTCGGCAAGCGCCTCCACGAAATCGACAACGAAATTACCGGCGAGACGACCGCCGCTTTCGAGCCGGCTATCGACTACGTCGTGACGAAAGTGCCGCGCTGGCCTATCGACAAGTTCCGCGACACGGAGTTCGAACTGTCGACGGCGATGAAATCCACCGGCGAGGCGATGTCCATCGGTCGGACCTTCCCCGAGAGCCTGCTGAAGGCCCTTCGCTCCTCGGAGTACAACCCGGCTGCCGACTTCAACGAGATCGCCGATGCGGAACTCGAAACGGAGTACCTCGAAAAGCCGACGCCGGACCGCCCGTACGCGATGTTCGAGGCGTTCTGCCGCGGCTACACCGTCGAGGAAGTCGTCGATATCACCGACATCAAGGAATGGTACGTCGAGCGGTTCAAAGAGGTCGCCGACGCCGCCGACGCCGCCCGCGAGGGCGACTACGAGACCGCCGCACAGGCCGGCTTTACTGATCAGGAGATCACCGCGCTGGCCGGCGGCGAGTTCAACGACACGCACGTCTCCTGGCTCCCGGCGGACCTCGACGAGGACGGCGGCGACGAGCCGGAAGTCGAAGCGGCGACGGATGGCTCTGGTGTCACAGTTGACGCCGTCGAGACCGAAACGACCGACCGCGACTTCAAACTCGTCGACACCTGCGCCGGCGAGTTCGAGGCGACGACGCCGTACTACTACTCAACGCGGGACCCACTGTCGGGTATCGACCGCGACGAACTCCAGATCGACCCGGACCTCGAAAGTGTCGTGGTCGTCGGTGGCGGCCCCATCCGTATCGGGCAGGGCGTGGAGTTCGACTACTGCTCGGTCCACGCGGTCCGCGCACTGGAGGACCTGGGCATCGACGCCCACGTCGTCAACAACAACCCCGAGACGGTGTCGACGGACTACGACACCTCCGACGGGCTGTTCTTCGAGCCGGTCACCGCCGAGGAAGTCGCCGACGTGATCGAGGCGACCGAAGCCGACGGCGTGATGGTCCAGTTCGGCGGCCAGACCTCCGTCGACATCGGCCACCCGCTCGAACAGGAACTCCAACGCCGCGACCTCGACTGTGAGATCATGGGGACCTCCGTCGACGCGATGGACCTCGCCGAGGACCGCGACCGATTCAACAAGCTGATGGACGAACTCGGCATCTCACAGGCCGAAGGTGGCTCGGCAACGTCCAAGGAGGAGGCCCTCGACCTGGCCCACGACATCGGCTACCCCGTCCTCGTGCGCCCGAGCTACGTGCTCGGCGGCCGCGCGATGGACGTGGTGTACAACGACGAGGACCTCGAAACGTACATCGAGGAGGCCGTCCGCGTGAGCCCGGACAAGCCGATTCTCGTCGACGAGTTCCTCGCCGACGCCGTCGAACTGGACGTCGACGCCGTGGCCGACGAGGACGACGTCCTCATCGGCGGCGTGATGGAACACGTCGAGACGGCGGGTATCCACTCGGGCGACTCCGCCTGTATGATTCCGCCACGGTCCCAGGAGATCAAAGACGTGATGCCGCGCATCCGCGAGGTCGTCGAGGACATCGCCGACGCGCTCGACACCGTCGGTCTGCTGAACGTCCAGCTCGCCGTCCGTGACGGCGAGGTGTTCGTCCTCGAAGCGAACCCGCGCTCGTCCCGTACCGTTCCGTTCATCTCCAAGACGGCCGGCGTCCCGATCGCGAAGATCGCCGCCAAGGTGATGTCCGGCGCGACGCTATCGGAACTCGACGTGCAGGAGCAGATCCCCGAGCAGGTCTCTGTCAAGGAAGTCGTCCTGCCCTTCGACCGCCTGCCGGGGTCGGACCCGCGTCTCGGCCCGGAGATGAAATCCACCGGCGAGGTCATGGGCACCGCCGGTTCCTTCGGCAAGGCCTACCAGAAGGCCCAGATGGCCGTCGGCAAGGCAATCCCGCTTGAGGGGACGGCCATCGTCGACCTGCCCATCCTCGGCTTCGAGGAGCACTTCGACGTACAGGACTTCGACGACTACGAGGACACCGACGCTATCATCGACGCCATCCAGAGCGGCGAGGTCGACCTCGTCCTCTCCCGCGACCGCGACGTGCTGGAAGCCTGCGTCGAGGAGACCGTGACGTACTTCTCGACCCACGAGAGCGCCGAGGCGGCGCTGGAAGCCATCAACTCCGCCGACCAGCCACTCGCCGTCCAGGCCATCGACGAACGGCCAAAGACCCAGCGCGAGTGGGGCGCTGAGTAACGCCGGCTAGCCGCGGGAGCAAACCGCTCACCGCGGCGGCACCGATTCCTGTCACTCGAACAGATCGGCACAAATACTTATTCGTTGGACACGCTCATATACTCTCCATGGCCGATGCAGTACGTGTCCTACACGTCGAGGACGACCCCGAGTTCGCGTCGATGACGGCGGCGTTTCTCAGCCGTACCGACGACCGCTTCGACGTGATTTCGGCAACATCGGCGAGCGAGGGGCTCACCCGGCTCAGCGAGGAGCCTATCGACTGCGTCGTCTCGGATTTCGATATGCCCGGCCAGGACGGCATCGAGTTTCTGGAATCCGTCCGGGCCGTCGACGAAGACCTCCCGTTCATTCTCTTTACCGGGAAAGGCTCCGAGGAAGTAGCCAGCGAGGCGATTTCGGCCGGTGTGACGGACTACCTCCAGAAGCAGCAAGGCACTGACCAGTACACGATTCTGGCCAACCGAATCGCCAACGCGGTCGAGCAGTACCGGTCACAGCGAGCACTGGATGCGAGCCGGAAGCGGCTCTCGCTGTTTATCGATAAGTCACCGCTCGGCGTCATCGAGTGGGACGAGAGCTTCGAGGTGGTTCAGGTCAACGAGAAAGGCGAGGAGATTCTCCGGCGTGGGGAAGCGGCCCTCGTCGGCAAGGAGTTCGAGACGCTCGTTCCGGACTCGGCGCTGGATGCGGTCGAAGAGACGATCACGGCCCTACAGGAAGCCAGCGGTGGCTACTATACCGTGCTCGATATCGAGACCGGCGACGGCGAGCAGATCGTCTGTGAGTGGCACAACCGCACCATCCGAGAAGACGGGGAGACCGTCGCGATCTTCTCACAGTTTCGGGAGATAACGGAGCGCCGGCAGCGACAGCAGCGTATCGAGGCACTGCACGACACAACGCGGGAACTGATGCACGTTGAGTCACGCGAGGCTGCCGCCGAACTGGTCGTCGAAACCGCACGCGACCTGCTCGGGCTGCCGCTCAGCGCCGTTTTTCTCGCCGACGAGTCGGCCGACGCTCTCAGACCGGCTGCGGTGACCGACCAGGCACAGGCGATCATCGACGAGCATCCGACGTTTCGCGAGGGCGACAGCCTCGTCTGGGAGGTGTTCGAATCCGGCGAACAGCGTGTCTTCGACGATGTCTCCACTATCCCCGGCCGCTACAACCCCGACACTGACATCAGCAGCGAGATTCTGATCCCACTGGGCGACCACGGGGTGCTGATCGCCGCATCAACCGATGCCGCAGCGTTCGAGGACGCATCGGTCTCACTGATGCGGACTCTCGCTGCCAACACCGAAGAGGCGCTTTCCAGACTCGACCGGCAGCAAGAGCTCAGAACGCTCACGGAACGCCACGAACTCGCGCTTGAAGGTGCCGAACTCGGCGTCTGGGACTGGAACGTCAAGACGGATGAAGTCACCTTCGACGAGCGCTGGGCCGATATGCTCGGCTACTCGCTCGACGACCTCGAGCCGTCGGCAGACACCTGGGACGAACTGATCCACCCCGAAGACCGCGAGCGGACCTACGAAGCACTGAACGCACACTTCGACGGTGAGACGGAGATCTACGAGTGCGACCACCGACTCAAGACGGCCACCGGTGATTACCGATGGATCCGCGACATCGGTAAGGTGTTCGAACGCGACGAGAACGGCGACCCGGTACGTGCGGTGGGAATCCATCAGGACGTGACCGACCACAAAGAACGGAAACAGGCCCTCGAAGACACGAGCCGCAAACTGCAGGTCATTCTCGATACAGCGCCGACGTACATCCTGATGAAAGATACCGACAGCCGCTTTCTCTTCATTAACAGCGCGGCCCGTGACCTCTACGGGATCGACGCTGACGAGTCCGTCGTCGGGACGAGCGATTACGATATTCTCCCGGACCACATCGCGGAGCAGACCCACGCCGACGATCAGCGGGCCCTCGAACAGAAAGAAACCGTCGAAGTCGAGACGGTGATTCCTGTCGACGGGACGGAGCGGACACATCTGACGCGGAAGACGCCGATACTCGACGAGGACGGCGAGCCGTACGCCCTCTGTGTCGTTGCGACCGACATCACCGAACAGAAACGGCGCGAGCGGGAGTTGGCCCGCCTCACCGACGAGTACGAGGCGGTGTTCGAGAACACGAACGACGCCATCGCGCTCGTCGACATCGAGGACTCGGCGGACGATCCGACGTTCCGCTACGTCCGGACGAACGAGGCCTACGAACGACAGAGCGGATTCGAAACCGAGTCACTGACCGGTCAGACCCCAATCGAGGCTGCCGGCCCGGACACCGGCCGTCGAATCACCGACCACTACGAGCGGTGTGTCTCGGCCGGCGAAACCATCACGTTCGAGGAGCGGGACCTCCACCCGACCGGCGTCTGGGAGACGCAGGTGACACCGATCTTCGCTGACGGGGAGATCGACCGACTCGTTGCGATCTCCCGGGATATCTCCGACCGCATCGAGTACCGCGAGCAACTGGAGCGGCAGAACGACCGGCTCGAAGAGTTCGCGAGCATCGTCAGCCACGACCTCCGGAACCCGCTTAGCGTCCTCGAAGGTTCGCTCGCCCTCGCCAGAGACACCGGCAACGACGAGCAGTTCGACCGCTGTTACCGTGCTATCGACCGTATGAAGGAACTCATCGAGGACCTGCTGACTCTCGCCCGTGAGGGAGACACGGTCTCGGAAACGGAGCCGCTCGCCCTCGAATCGACTGTCCTGTCCTGCTGGCAGGCCGTCGAGACGTCTGATGCCACCCTCGAAGTCACTGCCGAGAGCACGATCTACGCCGACGAGAGCCGCGTTCGCCAGCTCCTCGAGAACCTCATCAACAACGCCGTGACACACGGCGGCCCGGCCGTCACTGTCGAGGTCGGTGATCTCACCGATTCGGGCTTTTACGTCGCCGATGACGGCGGCGGTATCCCGGCTGAACAACACGAAACGGTGTTTGAGAGCGGCTACACCACCACTGACGGTGGCACCGGGTTCGGCCTCGCTATCGTCAAGGAGATCGCGGCGGCACACGACTGGTCGGTGTCCGTGACTGAGAGCGACGACGGCGGCGCACGGTTCGAGTTCCGGGGCGTCAGACAGGAGTTCTGAGCCTGTGGAGCTGTGATGACTGCTCGCCGTGGATACTCCTCCCTCTTTCTGGCCTTACAACTCAGCAGTATTACGCCAATATGGTGGAGATAGATAGTAAGTATTCATATATCGGTGCCTATCTGTCTTGTTCTGGGACAATAATGGCACGTTCGTAACACTCATTCCTGCGGCTGTGGCAGTAGCTGTATGGATCGCGTTGCAATCACCGTCGCCGCTCCGGAAAGCCGATGATAGAAGACGTCACCGAGCGGGCGGAGACAGTTGCGGAGATGGCTCCCGATAGCTCGGTAACGACGGCAGTCCTCGCCGGACACGAGAGTCGGTTCTCCGGGTCACCACCGCTGAACAACCCACCGCTGACGTACCTCGACGGCGCGGAAGCCCCGGCGTATCTCCTGACCAACGGGAAGCGCGGCATCGGGCGCGGGACGAAACGCAAGACCGACTCACCGGTCGGCGACCGTCGGACGGTCATTCTGATTACTGGCCGCCGGACGCTCTGTCTCATCGGGAAAGACGAGGACGACGAAGTCATCGAGGTCCCACACGAGGCGGTTGCCGACGTTACCACCAAGTCCGGATTCCGTGCGCACCGCCTCGCGCTCCGCACCCCACGGAAGATGTATCACTGCTGGGTGCACCGCAAGACCGACAAGACAACCCTGAACGCGGCCGCCGAGTTCATCGAAAACCATCAGCAGGACAGCCCGGACGCAATCGACGGCGACGACACCGCCAACCGGGTCATGTATCGCGGCCGCCCCGTCGCACCACAAGACACCACAAACGAAGACGAAGACAGCGACCAGACCACGTACTACCGCGGACAGCCAATCGACGACGACAGCGACTGAGAGACGTGGCTTATGTGCGTGCGAACCGCGCTGCTCACGGTTCCTGTCGTCATCGTTCGCGTCTCGCGGTTCTCACTCGCTTCGCTCGCTCCGAACCGCGCTACTGCTCGCGGGTCACTCCGTTCCCCGTCGTCGGGCGGCAATGCCGCCCGACTGCCTGCGGGACCAAAGGTCCCGCTCCCCGCTCACAATTCCGAGGGCCGCTCCTTTCAGTCGCGCCCCTCGCTACTCCTCACGGCTCCTACCGTCGCCGTTCGGGCATTCGGAGACCCCTCGCTACGCTCGGGTTCTCCCTACTCCCCCGCCATCCCTAGCACATCATCAAAGAAGCCGAGCGAGTCGTGCGGGCCGGGGTTGGCCTCGGGGTGGTACTGACGCGTGATGATGTCCAGGTCGTCGTTTTCCAGCCCTTCCGGCGTATCGTCGTTGACGTTGACCTGGGTCACGTCGAGTTTGTCGCCGGGGTCGGCGACGGTGTAGCCGTGGTTCTGGGTCGTCATCACGACCTGGTTCGAACGCAGGTCACGGACCGGCTGGTTCACGCCGCGGTGGCCGAATTCCATTTTCTCGGTTTCGCCGCCGAGCGCGTTGGCGACGACCTGCTGGCCGAGACAGATGCCCGCGAGCGGCACGTCGCCGACGTAGGTCTCGACGAGTTCCCCAGCCTGCTCGAAGTTCTCAGGGTCGCCGGGGCCGTTCGAGATGAACAGCAGATCCGGGTCGACCGCGGCCACGTCGTCCTCGCTGGCGTCGTATGGGAAGACGTAGACCTCGGCGTCGCGTTCGACGAGCGACTCGGCGATGGAGCCCTTCGCGCCGCAGTCGACCAGCGCGACTGTCGCACCGTCGCCGCCCTCGTTGTGGACCTCCACGTCGTCGACGGAGACCTGCGCGCCGATGTCGGTGTGGTCGGACATGTGTTTGCACTCGTGGAGTTCGTCGAGCGCGTCCTGCTCGGTCACGTCCGGCCCGGCGGCGATGCCGCATTTCATCGCCCCCTCGTCGCGGATCTCGGTGACGATATCGCGCGTGTCGAGGTGGTCCACAGCGGGGACGCCCTCGGACTCCAGCCACTCGGCCACGTCGTCGGTCATCTCGCGAGCCACTGCCGCGCGCGGGTGGATGCGGTCGGACTCGAAGCGCTCCTCTCGGACGCCGTAGTTCCCGATGAGCGGGTAGGAGAACGTCAGCACCTGCTCCTCGTAGGACGGGTCGGTGAGGCTCTCCTCGTAACCGGTGTACGCTGTTGTAAAGACCAGTTCGCCACGGGCGGTGCCCGGAGCGCGAGCGCGCGCCTCGATGACGCGGTCGCCCTCGATTGCCACGTATGCGTCAGCCATTACGAGATGCGTACACTATAGTCGGCCATAAGGGTTGCTTTCGAAGACGAGTTTCGAATTTCGTAATCCTCAAGTCATGGCCGGTGATACTGTCACATCTCGATGGACGACCTCGACAGAGAGATACTCTCGATACTTCGCCGGGACGCCCGAACCCCGTATACTGAGATCGCGGACCGGGTCGGCACGTCGGAAGGGACCGTGCGAAACCGCGTCGAACGACTGGTCGAGGACGGTGTTATCGAACGCTTCACTGTCGCGACGCGGACCGGCAACGTGAAAGCGATGATCGAGGTCAGCGTCGATGTCAACGTCGACACGGCCGAGGTTTCGGACCGCATCGCTGACTGGCAGCAGGTCGATTTCGTGTGGCAAGTCTCCGGCGAGGAGGACATCGTCGTCGTCGTCGACGCCGCCGACACCGACGCGGTTAACGGGCTCATCACGCAGGCGCGCGAGCTGGAGGAGGTTGTGGGGACGAAGACGAGGCTAATTTTGAACGAGCGAGTTGGGTAACGCGCAGCACCGCCGCGAACAGCAGGCGGAGCCGTGGTCCCCACCAGCACCGACGTGGCACCCTGATTTCATATCTATTGGGCTACGACAGACAGTATGCAGTTCCCGGTGGGCCTGGATACCGACATCGTCTCGGCGTACGGACAACTCGCGACCGACGGGGCGCAATTCCTCGCTGTCGCGGCGCTACTCTACGCTATCGGCCGGCTAATCGTCGTGCCAGCAGTTCGATGGCTGCTGTCACGAACCGAGACTAACAAGACAGTCGCCAGCGCGCTGACCAGCGCTGTCCACCTGATATCGGTCATCCTCGCGGTGGTCATCGGCGCCAGCGTCGCGGGCTTCCGGGGCGCGCTCGCGGGGTCGACCCTGCTGGCGGCGGGCATCACGCTTGCGGTGGGGTTGGCGGCACAGGACGTCCTCGGGAACTTCGTCGCCGGGGCGTTCATCGTGACCGACCCGGATCTGAACGTCGGTGACATCATCGCATGGAACGGGATGCAGGGCACGGTGGTCGACATCGACTTGCGGGTGACGCGGATTCGGACGTTGGACAACGAGCGCATCATCGTCCCGAACACGACGCTGGCGACGAGCGCGGTGACGAACCAGACTTCGACGGGTCCAATTGGAGTTTCCTATCAGTTCGGTATCGGCTACGACGACGACATCGACACGGTCCGGGCGATTATCGAGAACGCCGCCCGCGACCTCGACCATGTCTCGGAGAAACCGGCACCGACGGCCAGAGTCAGCGACCTCGCGTCGACGGCGGTCATCCTGACAGGCCGGATCTGGATCCCTAACGAACGGCGGAACCGCCTCGCATCGGTCAGATCGGACTTCATCCAGCAGGTCCAGGAGGATTGCCGCGCTGAGGGTATCGACCTCAGCGACACGAGCCAGCACGAACTCTCCGGCAACATCGGCGTCCACGACAGCATCGGGCCGGTGCGCGAGCGAACCGAGTAGCCACCGATTGGGACCATGTCCGGCCCCATGTTGTCTGTGAGGTTCCCTGCGCCCGTATGTTTATAACTGTTCATAAGCTGGTACGTATATGGACGAGAAGCGCTTCGTCGTCGCCCTCTTCGGCCTCGCTGTCGCGGTGGTGGTCGGCGTACTCGCATATCAGTTTATCGCGGCGTTGACTGTCTCCGTGTTCCTCTATTATTCGACGCGACGGTACTACAGTTCTTTGCGCAGACTCCGCCTTCCGTCGCGAGTGCGTGCGGTCGTGGTCATGGCATCGCTGGCGATTCCGCTCCTATTGCTCGTCAGCTATGCGGCCGTCCTCCTCATTGTCGAAGCCCGGCAGTTCGTCACCCAGTACGCGCTCATCGACGTGGCTGCGACGCACGTCAGTTGGCTCGACGGCGCGGAGTCCGTGCCGGACCTCACCGTCGAGGGGCTGTACAGCGCCTACCAGTCGGGACAGCTCTCACCGTTCGTCGACTTTCTCAGCGAGAACGCCATGGTGCTTACGTCGGTCGCCTCCCAGTTCGTCCTCAATCTGTTTATTACGACCATCGTCACATACTACCTCCTGGTGGACGGCCGGCGCATCCGCGAGTGGCTGCTCCGGTTCGATGACGGGGCCATCATCCGCGAGTACCTCGAAGCTGTCGACGAGGAACTGGAAGCGGTACTGTTCGGCAATCTCCTGAACGTGTTGGCGATTTCGCTCATCGCTATCGCCGCGTTCACCGGCTATAACGTCGTAGCGCCGGCGGCTGTCGAGGTCCCGTATCCGACGCTCGCCGGCGCGCTGACCGGTATCGCGAGCTTGATTCCTGTCGTTGGGATGAAAATAATCTACCTCCCGTTGACCGGTTTCACCGCGCTCCCAGTGGTGCTCGACGGGCAGTCTTCGCTGCTCGCGTATGTGCTCGGATTCCTCCTCGTCGCGGTGGTCGTCGTCGACACGATCCCGGACCTGCTGCTTCGGCCACTTCTCAGCGGCGAGAGCACGCACGTCGGGCTCCTGATGCTCGCGTACACGCTTGGCCCCGTCGTGCTGGGCTTCTACGGTCTGTTCTTCGCCCCCATACTGCTCGTCGTCGGCATGACGTTTGCGAACACGGCCCTGCCTCGTCTGCTCGGCGCGAGCGAACCGGACGGTCTCCACCCCGACCAGTTACGTCTTGAAGACTTCAGCTAGCCCTCGTGGCCGATAACGGGGAGTCGAACGCGAACGGGGCTTCCGAACGGACGAGCATCGACGGCCAGGTGGGGTGTGTCCGTGTCACAGGCCTTGACGAACATTTATATTCAGGACGAAGTAAATGAGTAAAAATGGGGTCAAACTCCGACTCCCCCTGCTATCAGGCGACTCCGGAGGACCAGATCGGGGAGCTGTACGCGGCGACACGCCGGCTGATGACAGCCGAGAACCGGTCCGAAGTCGCGACTATCGCAGTCGAGACTGCGACAGCGATTCTCGACTTCCCGTTCAGTGTCTTCTGGGAGGCCACTGACAGCGGACTCAAAGCCGAGGCGATCTCTGAGCCGCTTCGAGAGCACGTCGAGGTCCCGGACGAGCCGGGACGGAGAATGCGACACGAACGCGGGAGTTGGCTGTGGGACCATTACGAGAGTGACGAGACACAGCGGGTCCTCGTTGATGAAGAGAAAGCGGCGTCCGATGCACCCCTTCACGGCTGTATCTCCGTTCCACTCCCGGAGTACGGGCTCTTGACAGCCGGGACGGATGAACGAGCCGAACCGACCGAGCGGGAGACGCAGTTGGCCGACATCCTCGGGAAGAACGTGCTCTCGACCCTCGAACGGATCGAGCGCGAGCGGGAGCTGAAACGGCAGCGTGACAACCTCGATCTCTTGAACCAGATCGTTCGTCACGACCTTACGAACCACTTGCAGACCATCGGTGGCCGGGCGGAACTGCTCCGGGACCAGTGTAGCGGTGACGCCCTGGAACACGCCGACGGTATTCAGGAAAGTAGCCAGGCAGCCGCGGAACTGCTCGAAACGGCTGGAAACCTTGCGACGGTAATGCGACAGACGGACTGGGAGACCGAGCCGGTCGCCCTCGGACCAGTACTGTCCTCGGTGTCCGAGGATATCGCAGCGACGTACAGCGACGCACAGGTCACTGTCCCGGACGAGTCCCCGTCGGTACGGGTGCGGGCCGACGAACTCCTGTCCTCTGTGTTTCGGAACGTCCTCACCAACGCCATCCAGCACAACGACTCGGCAGTGCCGTCGGTCGTCATCGACGTGATCGACGATGGCGACGTGGTCCACGTCACTGTCGCCGACGACGGACCGGGAATCCCGGACGAGCAGAAACAGGCGGTGTTCGAGCGCGGGGAGAAACGCCTGGACAGTGACGGTACCGGGGTCGGCCTCTACCTCGTCCGAACGCTGGTCGACGCGTACGGCGGTGACGTGTGGGTCGAAGACAACGAGCCGACGGGGACGGTAGTCGGAGTCACGCTGCGGAAGGCAGCGGGCGACGCCTGAGGCGGTTTTTCCACCGGGCGGTCACGCTACTGCGCTACCAGCCCGTCCAGTAGATGTATCGCGCCGTGTTTGTCGAGCGGGTCGTTCGCGTTCCCGCAGTGGGGCGACTGCACGCAGGCCGGACAGCCGTCGGCGCAGTCACACGAAGTCAGCATCGACAGCGTGGTGTCCATCAGCGGCCCGATGTCGTGGTAGCCGGCTCGTGTCAGGCCGATGCCGCCGGGGTAGCCGTCGTAGATGAAGATGGTCGGCTCGCCGGTGTGGGGATGACGCGGCGTCGATAGCCCGCCGATGTCGCCGCGGTCACAGAGGTACTCGAAGGGGAACATCGAAATCATGGCGTGCTCGGCGGCGTGGATGGCTCCCGGGAAGTCGCCAGGCTCGCCGCCGCCGTCGGGCGCTGCATTGCCGGGCTGACCGCCGCTACTGCCTCCACCATCGTTTCCGCTCTCGCTCTCGCCACCGGAGTCGCTTTCGGCTCCGTACGCTCCCTGCCGTATCTCGCTCTCCAGGTCCGACGGCACCGTATGGTACAGCGCCTTCGTCTCCAGTGTGGTCTCGGGCAGGTCGAGCGAACGCTGGCCGAGTACCTCCCCGGAGGAGCCGTCGCGGCGCTCGTAGCCGGTGATCTGCTTGCGCATCGTCACCGACGCGAACCGGACCGGCACGTCCTCGCGGGTCGGCAGTCGCCGCTCCGCCAGGTCCGCCTCGACGGTGATGGTCTTGTCGTGCAGGACGCGGGTGAAGTAGTCGGCCCACGTCCGGTCGAGTTCTGCCACACCCGCGTTGAGGTCGAGGTCCGTCACCTCGTAGCGCCGCCCCTGATGGTGGTAAATCGCGCCGGGGTGGGCGTCCCGCAATGCGTCCTCGACGGAGAGTTTGGCTATCACGTCACCCTTCGCCACCAGTTTCACCTCGCCGTCGTCGACGGTCCGCAGGTTCATGTCGTGGTGTGGACTACCCTTGCCGAGCCAGCGCATCCCCTGATCGGTCTGGCGGCGGTCGAGCTTCCCGGCCGATTCGAGGTCCG
Organism: Haloarcula sp. CBA1131; assembly: GCF_008728975.1. Lineage (NCBI taxonomy): Archaea > Methanobacteriati > Methanobacteriota > Halobacteria > Halobacteriales > Haloarculaceae > Haloarcula > Haloarcula sp. CBA1131. The sequence continues at coordinate 2,879,512 of NZ_RPCY01000001.1, read as the reverse complement.
CGACCACGTCGGGGAACGGCTCGCCGAAGTGGCGGTCGTCGTCCGGCGAGAGCCAGTTCTCGCAGGCGGCCGCGTGGACGTGATTCGGAAGCAGTTGCTCGTTTTCGGGGTTTGTCACGGCCTGCTCGGCTCCCGTCTCGAACAGCGCGTCGGGGTTGCGCAGGACGTACTGATCTAGCTGGTCCTCGCCGCCGACGAGCGCGACCAGGGCGGGGTCCGTGCCGCGACCGGCCCGCCCGGCCTGCTGGAAAGCCCGCATCCGCGTCCCGGGGTAGCCGTCCAGCAACACGGCGTCCAGCCCGCCCACGTCGACGCCCAGTTCGAGCGCGCTGGTCGACCAGACGCCCCGCAGGTCGCCAGATTGGAGGCCCTGCTCCAGTTCGCGCCGTCGGTCGTCGGTCAGTGCGGCCTGGTACGCGCCGACGCTGTCGGCGAGGGCGTGCTCGCCGCGGCTCCGGAGTTCGTCCGCGCTGTCGCTGGCGTACCGTTCGGCCGTCTGGCGCGACCCGGCGAAGACGACCGTCTGGAGGCCCCGCTCGACGAGGTCGACGAACAGCTGTTTCGTCTCGACGTGATTGGACTTCCGGCGGCCGCTCCCCCAGCCGTCGCCCTCGTACTCCGGCGGATTCCACAGCAGCCAGTGCCGCGGCCCGCTGGCGCTCGCGTCCTCGTCGACCAGTGCGAACGACGGCTCGGGCTGGCCGGTGACGGCCGCCGCGTGTTCGACCGGATTGCCGATGGTCGCCGAGCAGCAGACCCACTCAGGGCCGCCCGCTGTTGCGCTGTCGCCCCTTCTGCCGTTGCTTTCGCTGCTATCGCCGCCGGCGTCGAACCGCTCGGCGATACGCTGGAGGCGGCGCATCACCAGCGAGACGTGGCTGCCGAACACGCCGCGGTAGCCGTGGACCTCGTCGACGACGACGGTTTCGAGGCGCTGGAAGAACCAGTCCCACAGCCGGTGGGCGTGGGGGAGGATGCCGTAGTGGAGCATGTCTGGCGTGGTCAGCAACACGGTGGGCTGGCGCTCCCGGATGGCCTCCTTCTCGGATTTCGACTGCCGACCGGTGTACTGGGCGACGGAGACCCCGGAGGCGAAGCCGAGCCCCTGGGCCAGTTCCGATAGCGTCTCGGTCTGGTCGTTGATGAGCGCGACCTGTGGCGCGATATACAGCGTCGTGGCCCGTCGGTCCAGCGCCCGCTCGAACGCCGGCACGGTGTAGGCGAGGCTCTTGCCGCTGGCCGTCTCGGTCGCGAGGACGACGTTGTCACCGGACCGAACCGCTTCGATTGCGTCCACCTGATGAGCGTAGAGGTCCGTGATGCCCTGGTCGTCGAGAACGCTGGCGAGGCGGTCAGTCACCTCACAGTCCGCGGTTTTCGCGTCCTGACCGGGTATCGTCCGCTGGTCGACGATCTGTCCCTCGTAGTACGGACGGTCCCGGAGCCACGCGATCGTGTCGTCCACGGGCGGGGTACGTGGACGAGAAGTATCGGTGTTGCTGTTTTCAGTCAGTCGTGGACTGCGCGGGCGACCGTGTCACATCGCGTTCCCCCGCGGGTGGGAGAGACGCGACTGCCGCCGGGAGCGCAGCTATCGGTACGGTGTCGTGAGCGTTGCTGGTGTATGCGCTCTCGTCTGTCTCGACGGCGAGACGGGGGCTACCTGCCTCAATAACCGCACTGTTTCCGTCACCGGTTTCGCCCGCTATCACGACGGCATCGGCCGCAGCGGCGAGGTCGGCGGCGCGCTGGCGTGCCGCGTCGTCGATGCCGGCGAAGGCCGGGACCGTGACCGCCTCGCAGTCGAGATCGGCGGCCCGCTCGGCAGCTGTGTCACCGGCGGGGACGACGCCGATGCTGACCCGACAGCCGGCCCCGACGAGCTTCGAGACGGCGGCAGCCGCTGGCGTGCCGGTCCCGACGACGTGGACGCGACGGGCGACCGACTCTTGTTCGGCCAGCGGGGTCACGAGCGGCGCGTCGGTGCCGGGCTGGGTCGTCACCAGCGTCTCCGCGTCGAAAGCGTCACGGAGCGTGTCGCTCGTGAGCACGTCCGCGGGGCGGCCCGCGGCGCGGACCCCGCCGCCGGCGAGCAACACCAGTTCGTCGCAGTACCGCGCGGCCAGGTTGAGGTCGTGAATCGCGGCGACGGCCGTCTTCCCGTCGTCGACGAGCGCTCGGACCAGTTCGAGCGTGCGGACGGCGTGGTTGATGTCGAGGCTCGCCGTCGGTTCGTCGAGCAGGAGGGCCGGTGTCTCCTGTGCAAGCGCCCGAGCGAGGAGGACCCGCTGGCGCTCGCCGCCAGACAGCGAGGTGAACGGCCGGTCGGCGAACTGGGCAACGCTCGCACGCTCCATCGCCGTCTCGACGGCGCGCCGGTCGCCGTCGTCCATTCGGTCGAATCGGCCGAGATGCGGTGTCCGCCCCATCTCAACGGTCTGTCTGACGCTGAAGTCGAACGACAGTGCGGTGCCCTGTGGCGTGCTCGCGACGAGGCGGCTCACCGCTTTCGCGGATTTACTCTGGATGGGCTCGCCGTCGACGCGAACCGTTCCGGCGTCCGGGTCGAGTGTCCCCTTCACCGCTCGCAGGACGGTCGTCTTACCCGCGCCGTTGGGACCGACGAGGCCGACGAGCGACCCGCGGTCGACGCTGAACTCGACGCCCGAGACGACCGACTGGTCGCCGAAGGAGACCGCGAGGTCAGACACGTCAAGCATCGGCCCGGAGCGGTCCCGTTCTGGGTCCGAACCTTCGGGCGCGGTCTGCTCGCTCATAGCTCGTGCACCTCCCGCTTCCGGAGCAAGTACAGGAAAAACGGCGCGCCGAGGACGGCGGTGACGATGCCGACCGGGACCTCGGCGCTACCCGAGCGTGCTAGCGTGTCCGTCGCCACGAGAAACGACGCGCCGGCGAGCGCCGCCGTCGGGAGCAGTATCCGGTGGTCCGGCCCGACGAGCAGCCGCATCACATGAGGGACGATGAGGCCGACGAAGCCGACGATGCCGGCGACGGCGACGCCCGCTGCCGTGATGACTGCCGACAGCGCGAGCAGGACCCGCTTGGTCCGTTCGACCTCGATACCGAGACTCTGGGCGTCCTCCTCGCCCAGCAGCATCACGTTCAGGTCGCGTGCGTACGCGAGCAACACGACGAACGGGACAGCGACGAGTACGACGCTGGTGGTCACTTCGGGCCACGACGCGCCCTTGAGATGGCCCATCAGCCAGTACAGCGCCCGCCGGATGCTCTCGCCGCTGTGGAGCAACAGGAACGAGACCACCGCGCCCAGAAACGTCTGTATCGCCACGCCGGCCAGCAACAGCGTCGCGACCGGTGTGCGGCCGTTCCGCGTCGCGATGAGATAGACGCCGAAGGCCGCGACCAGCGCTCCTGCGAAGGCCGCGCCGCGGAGCCCGAGCCCGAACGGGATGACGACTGGCGCGACAATGAAGGCGACCGCGCCGACCGCCGCGCCGGAGGAGACGCCGATGATAGACGGGTCGGCCATCGGGTTCCGGAAGATACCCTGCATGATTGTCCCTGCGGCGGCAAGCGAGAAGCCGACGACCGCACCGAGCAGTATCCGGGGGAGTCGGACCTGCAGCACTATCTGTGTCTGGAGGTCGCTTACGGCGTAGGAAAACACGTGAGCCGTGGTCACGTCGACGGCAGGGCCGGAGATCGAGATGCCAGTCGGAACGACGACAGCGTTGAGCAGCACTTTCCCGACATCGGCAGGCGGAATCCACACCGGGCCGATGCCGGCGCTCGTCGTCACCACGGCACAGAGGACGGCGACGAGCCCCGCCGACCACCCGACAGTCCGACCCGCGAAACGCATGTATGAAAGCCCACTTGCAGTAGATAAGTATTTATTGCTCCTGACACCCGCCTATGGTATGCGACGACGGTCTCTCGTCTGTGTCTTTGTCCTGCTCGTCGGCTCGTTCGCGGGTATCACTCCAGCTTCAGCAACAGCAGCCACACAGGCGGAGGGCTGCTCGTTTCCGGTCACGATGACCGACGCGACCGGGACCGAGGTCACTATCGAGGAGCGCCCGGCGCGGGTGACGACGACCAACCCCTCGGCCGCCCAGACGATGTGGGAGATCGACGGCCGCTCCCAGGTGGTCGGGCTCACCCAGTACGCGAGCTATCTCGACGGTGCTGAGAGCCGAACGAACGTCTCCGCGAGCTTCGGTGTCAACGTTGAGCGCGTCGTCGGTACGAACCCGGACCTGGTGATTGCACCGAACGCCAGCGCCGGTGATGTGGCCCCGCTTCGGCAGGCCGGGCTCACGGTGTATCACCTCCCCGCCGCGACAACTATTGAGGACATTCGAGCAAAGACGGCGACCATCGGTCGACTGACTGGTAACTGCGAGGGTGCGAGCGAAGCGAACGCCTGGATGGACGCGAACGTCGACGCCGTTCGGCAGGTCACTGCGGACGCCGAAGACCGACCGACGGCGCTGTACCCGCTTGGCGGGGGGTACGTGGCGGCGGGCAACACCTTCGTCACGTCGCTCATCGAACTCTCGGGCGCGGAGAACGTCGCGGCCCGCAACCACACCCAGTACCCACAGCTCAGCAACGAAGTCATCCTCCAGTTAGATCCGGACGTGCTCTTTGTCACCGAGAACACGGCGACCATCGCGGAGACCGAGCCCTACGCCAGCACGACCGCGGGCGAGACCAACTCGACGGTCGCCGTACAGGTGCGGAACATCAATCAGCCCGCCCCGCGGAGCGTGGTCTCGTTCGCACACAACGCCACCGCACAGCTCTATCCGGACCGCTACGACGCCGACAGCTACGTTCCCCGGTCGGCTGTGACGCCGGCCGAGACCAAAACGAGCGAGCCCACACCCGCGGACCACACGCCGAGTACTGACCAGTCCACGACCGACGCCAGCGGTCCCGGGTTCACCGCCGTCGGGGCGCTTGTCGCACTGCTGGCGCTGGTCTGCACACAGCAGTTCCGCCGCCGGAGGCCGTAGCGCCATGGACAAGCAAACTATCCGCGAAACGGTCTGGGACGCGCTGGAAGAGCAGGGTATCGCCCGGTTCCCGTTCCCGCCCCACGACCGGATTCCGAACTTCGAGGGCGCAAGCGAGGCTGCACAGCGCCTGACCGAGACGGCGGTCTGGGACGCCGCAGAGACGGTCAAGGCGAACCCAGACTCGCCACAGCTCCCGGTCCGACGGGCGGCGCTTCGGGCCGGCAAGACGGTATATATGGCCGTTCCTCGGCTCCGGGACGAGCGGTGCTTCTACGAACTCGACCCCGACGAACTCGACGACATCGAGGCGGCACCGGCGATCTCGAACGTCGCGGACCACGCACGACAGGTCGGCCCCGAGGCGGTCGGGAGCGTCGACCTCGTGGTGTCGGGGTCGGTCGCGGTCACCGAGGACGGCGCGCGAATCGGGAAGGGCGAGGGGTACAGCGACCTCGAATACGCCGTCCTCCGGGAACTGGGGCTGGTCGACAAGACGACGCCGGTCGTGACGACGGTCCACGAACTCCAGATTGTGGGCGGTCCAGAGGGCGTCGTCGATACTACCGTGCCCGTTGACGACCACGACGTGCCGATGGATTGGGTCGTGACGCCGGAGCGAACTGTCGAGACGGAGACCACGCACACGACACCAGCGGGCGTCGACTGGGACGCGCTTTCGACGGACCGCATCGACGAGATACCGGTACTCTCGAACCGCCGACCCGACTGAGTATGTATCCGCTATAGCTGGGTTAGTACCCTGGTAATGGAAGCTTACCGGCGGTACAACTTTACACCCACATGCCCTGAAACGAATATGGATACACCCGTGGCTACGCCGAACCGTCACGGGGCCGATGGGACCGCCGGTCGAGTGCGTGTCCTCTACGTCGACGAGGACTGCGACGACATCACGGCGGTCAAGGAGGCGCTGACTGGTAGCACTGACGAGTTCACGGTGACAGTGTGTGAGACGGCGGATGACGCGATCAGAACTATCGAGAACGCGTCGTACGACTGCGTCGTTAGTGAGTATCAACTGCCGGACCGAGACGGAATCGAACTGTTACGGGCCGTCCGGGACCGGTCCTTTGACCTCCCGTTTCTGCTCTTCACTGACGACGGCGACGAGAGCGTGGCCAGCAACGCAATCTCTGCCGGGGTCACGGACTACGTGACGAAGACACCCCTTTCGGAACAGACGGAACTGCTCCGACAGCGAATCACCGCTGCTGTCGCCCGCTATCAGGAGGACGCGGACATTCTCGACCGGATGACCGACGCGTTCTTCGCGGTGGACGAGAACTGGGAATTCACGTACGCCAACGAACGCGGCAGACGTGTCATCGGCCGTGCGATGGCGGTGGACGGAGATACCACCGACCTGCTGGGGCGAAATCTCTGGGAGGCGGTTCCGTCTCTGGAAGGCACGGAGTTCAGCAAGCAGTACCGGCAGGCGATGACACAGCAGGAGCCAGCATCCTTCGAGGCGTACTTCGAGCCGCTGCAGACGTGGTTCGAGGTGTCCGTGTACCCGTCCCCAACTGGGATTTCGGTGTACTTCCGCGATATCACTGAGCGCCACAAGCACGAGAAGGAGATCAGGGGCAGAGAGCGGACGCTCCGAGAGATTTACCGGGTCATCTCCCGCAAGGACCTCGATTTCGAGGACAAGGTCGAGCGCCTGCTCGAAATCGGGCAGCACGCCCTCGGGACCGAAACGGCCGCCCTCTCGCGCATCGATGGCGACATGTACGTCTTCGAAATCGTTCGCGACCGGACGGGGGCCATCGAGGCGGGCGATGCAGTCCCGCTGGACGCGACGAACTGCGAGCGGGCCGTCGTCGAGGAGAAGACGCTGGTGCTCGCTGATATCGCTGAAGACCGGCCAGAACTGACCGACAGAGCGGGCTACACCGAGATGGGCGTCTCCTGTTACCTCGGAACGCCCGTTGTCGTCGACGGCTCGGTGTACGGCACGTTCTGCTTCTACGGCACGGAGCCCCGCGATTCCTTTTCGGAGTGGGAAGTCACGCTCGTGGAGTTGATGGGGAACTGGGTCAGCTACGAACAGGAGCGCGAACGGCGCGAGCAGGAACTCACACGCGAGCGAAATCGTCTAGAAGAGTTCGCCAGCGTCGTCAGCCACGACCTCCGGAACCCGCTCAACGTCGCGTTCGGCCGGCTCACGCTCGTCGACGAGGCGTACGACGGGGACCCGGAGCACGTCGAGGCGCTCCGGCGGTCGCTCGAACGGATGGACGAACTCATCGACGACGTGCTCGCGCTCGCCCGTGGCGGTCACAAGGTCATCGACGCGACCGAAGCGTCGTTAGACGATATCATCACGGCCGCCTGGGATACCGTCGAGAGTTCGGACGCGACGCTGGAACGGCGCGACACGAACGTGCGAATCACGGGCGACCAGACCCGCCTCCAGCAACTGTTCGAGAACCTCTTCCGAAACAGTGTGGAACATGGTTCCACAAGCAGTCGGACGGAGTCCGACGACAGCGTGGAACACGGGCACAGTCTGACGGGGGCCGACGACAGCGACAGCGACGAACATGTGACCGTCCGAGTCGGGACGCTCTCGGACGGACGGGGGTTCTACGTCGCCGACGACGGCCCCGGAATTCCCGAGGACGAACGCGACGAAGTGTTCGAGCGCGGCTACACCACGAGCGACGAGGGGACGGGATTCGGGCTGGCAATCGTCTCCGAAATCGTCGACGCCCACGGTGCCCGAATCACCGTTTCAGAAAGCGAGGACGGCGGCACGCGCTTCGATGTCATCGGTATTCCGGTTGAACGACTATAGCTGGCTGACGCAGTCCCGGATGAGGCCGTCGACGTTTTCGGGGAGCGTCGGGTGGTAGGCCCGGTCCGGCAGGTCACGCACGTCGAGTCCCAGCTCGACGATAATCTGGAACGCCTTGGCGAAGCTGTCCGCGTGGTAGTGCATGCCCTGCCAGCCGAGCACTGTCCCGTCGTCGGCGTCGACGACGAGCTTCGCCAGCCCCTCGGGCACGTCCTTCGATTTGAACACGCCGTCGTCGCTGGCCTGTCGCGTCGCCGTGACGACGTCGTAGCCAGCCTCTTTCGCCGTCTCCTCGTTGTGGCCGACGCGGGCGAACGGGTAGACCCCCAGCCCGGAGAAGATGACGTGGTGGTGGACGTTCCGGTAGTCCTTGAGCGAGCCCCCGGCCTCCTGCCGGACGATGTTCTCGGCCGCGGTGAAGCCCTGCTCCTTGGCGACGTGGAGAATCGGCTCCTTGCCGTTGACATCGCCGACGGCGTAGATGTGGTCGGCGTCGCGGGTCTGCATCGTATCCTTTGCCCAGTCGCCCTCGACCGAGACGGACGTGTTCTCCAGGCCCAAACCGTTGACAGTCGGCCGGCGGCCGGTGAAGAGGAACAGCTGGTCGGCCTCGAACGTCTCCTCGCCCCCGTCGTCGTACTCGACGGTGAGGCGGACGCCGCCGTCCTCGGTCTCTTCGAGTTCCTGCTCGTAGCAGTTTGTCGGGATGGTCACGTCCCAGTTGTCCTCGTAGATGTCGAGTGCCGCGTCGCCGAACTCGGGGTCGCCCTCGTCAATTGGCCGGTCGTCGTGCTCGATGACGGTGAGTTCCATCCCGCCAGCCTCCGCCAGATACGGGACCATCTCCATCCCGATGTATCCGAAGCCCATCACGATGCCGGAGTCGGGGAACTCCGTGGCGTCGAGCACTTGGTCGCTGGTCATGAAGTCGACTTCGTCGATGCCGGGCGTGTCCGGGACGTTCACGCTGGACCCGGTCGCGATGACGACGTAGTCGGCCTCGTGCTCCTCGCCGCCGGCCCGGACCGTGTGCTCGTCGACGAACGTGGCAGTGTCGTGGATGAACGTCACGTCGTCGCGCTCGGCCATCTCGTGGATGGAGTCCCGCCGGTGGCCGGCCCAGTCGAGTACATGGTCGTCCTTGCGCTCGACGACGGCTTCCAGGTCAACCTCGGGCACGTCACCGACGAGCCGTTCGTCGTGGCGCGCCTGGAAGCGGTGGGCTCCCGCCGAGAGGACTTCCTTGGACGGCATACAGCCACGAAGAATACAGAGGCCGCCGCCGGGCTCGCCGTTGTCGACGAGCGTGAGTTCGATGTCTTCCTCCTCGACGAGGTCGCCGGCGACTGCGGCCCCGGCACTCCCATACGCGCCGATAATAACGACGTGAGTCATACCAGTGCTAGGACGATGCCAGCAAATAAAGGCTTCAGTGGCGTGTTTTGCTCGAACACGACCGGCGGTAGTTCTGCCGCCAGGGCCGCGGACTCAATCGTCGCCTTCGACGGGCGCGGGCGGACGCGACCGCCCGAACCCGAGTAGGCCACGAACCGACCAGTCAGCGTTGAACACCCGGTCCCAGACGACGAGGGCGGAGGGAATCACTAGGAGGGACGCGAGGAAGGCGTACCCGATTGATAACGCTGTCAGAATGCCGAACTGGCCGATTGCAGGGAACACAGCCAGGCCGAGCACACCGATGCCGAACGTCGTGGTGAGCATACTGCCAAACAGCGCACCGCCGGTCCCGCGGACGGTCCGGTCCAGCGCCGTTTCGAGGTCGTTTTCGTCGAACTCGTCGGCGAACCGGTGGGTGACGTGGACCGAGTAGTCGACCCCCAGCCCGATAGTTATCGCCAGCATCGTCGCTGTGAGCGCGTTGAACGGGATGCTGAGCAGCCGCATTGTCCCGCCGAGCCACGCCACTGTGACGACGACGGGGATGATGTTCACGAGACCGAGCGACGGCCGCCCCTCCAGCATATTGTAGATGAGGACCAGAAACACTGACGCGCCGATAAGCGCAATCGCCAGGGACTGGATTGCGGACTCCAGAATCAGGTCCGAGACGGCCTGGAACACGACGACCGAGCCGGTTGCCGTCGCCTCGTACCGGAAGTCGTCGGCAACGTTTCTTGTATCGGCGGTCACCTCTGCGTCGGTTGCGTCCGATTCGACTGTGTAGACGACACGCGCGCTCCGGTAGTCCTCGGTGATGTACTCTAGCGCCGTACTACGGGCCGGCGAGTCGAGCAGATACTCGTAGATCTCTTCGAGGTTATCGTCCGGGACGCCGTTGTCGTTCTGGTCGTTGCGCTCGACCATCCGACGGAACTCGGGGTCGCGTTCCGCCTGGTCCTGAATGACTGTCACGATGGATGTCGAATCGGCGCGCCCGTCCTCGCGGACAAACGAGTCCGGCGGGTTGTTACCCGCCCGATACATCTGTTCGAGCGCCGCATCGTTCCGCATTGGCCCCTCTACGTACACCGTCGCCTGACTGGACTGGGTCGTGTCGAATCGCTCATCGAGGAAGTTCGTCACCTCCGTTACGGTGTATTCGCTCGGGGCGAACGGCTCCGGCAGGGCCTCGACGAAGTCCGGGTTCTCCTCGGGCGGCAGGAAGTCCTCCTGACTGAACGACGTCGAGACGCCGGTGGCGTAGTAGCTGGCGCCGACCGTGGACACGAGGATGAGAACGAGGAAGATGATCGGGGCGCGGTTCGCGATGACGACGCCGCCGCGCAACACGTCACTGAGTGCGGAATCCTCTGCACCCAGCGGCGTCTCGCTGAACGTCGGGATGGGGTAGGACTGTCTGAGCCGGTCCAGCTCCACCTTCGCGGCGGGCAGGAACACCCCGAAGATGAGGAACGTGAAGGTGATACCGACAGAGGCCACGTAGCCGAAGTCCTGAATCGGCGGCAGCGCGCTGGTGAGGTTCGCGGCGAACCCGATGACTGTCGTCCCGGTAACGATGAAGAAGGCGACAAGCAACTGGTCGGTCGTGATTCGCATCGACTTCTGGATGGACGCCCCGGTCTCGCGCTCCTCGCGATACCGGTTGACGGCGTGAATACCGAAGTCGATCCCGACCGCCAGCAACAGCGGTGGCACGGCGATGAGCATCTGCGAGAAGGGGATACCGGCAAGCCCCATGAAGCCGAACGTCCAGACGACGGCCATAAACAGCGCGAGCAGGCCAAGCGCCATGTCCGCGAGGTCGCGGTAGGCAATCGTCAGGAAAAACAGGATGAACAGCACTGCCGCGGGCACGGTCAGGATGAGCGAGTCGCCGACGACGTTCGAGAACTCGTCTGCGACGATACCGCTGCCGAACAGGGTGATGCCACCGTGGTCAGCGCTGGAGACAGTGAACCCGGCCTGTTTCTGGATGCTCGTCAGCGGACTCGAACCGCCCTGGCCTGACCCGGAGGAGATTCCGGCCGGGACCTCGTGCGTGACGACCCCGATGGTCGCCGACGCCGAGGCGGCTTTGCGGTTGAAATCCTTGCTCAGTAACGATTTGAACCGGGGGCTCTGCTCGGCCGCGCGCCCGACAGCGGAATCGATCTCACCCGGCGTCGCTGATTCGACAGCGTAGATCTGTTGTTCAGTCGTCGTCGCTTCCGGGTCTAGCTGCTGGGCGACAATGCTGGCGGCGCTTGCGGTCGACGTGACACGGAGTGCTCCGTGCTGTTCCAGCCGATGCTGTGACCTGAGCATCCGGAGCAGCGCCGGCTTCGAGAGCACGTTGTTCTCCTGCTGGATGAGCTGTGTGCTCCCTGTATCCGGCGAGAAGGTCGGCGAGAACTTGTCGTTGACCTCCTGCAGTGCCTCCTCGGCCGGAAGCCCGGTCGTAAACTGTGACGTCCCGGAGTTGGTCGAGACGCTCCCGAGGCCGGCGCTGAAGACCACCGTCACGATCAGGAAGAGGAGCACCACCTTCCGTGAATCGTGGACGATTCGGTCGTCCGCCCAATCGATGTAGCGCTGGTAGTCCATGCGTTAGCGGAACCTGAAGTAGCCGCCGATGGCCAGGGCGGCCACGAGTGCGACGCCGATAATCGCCGTCAGCGGCGAACTGCCACCGCCGGAGTTAGTCACGGAGACCGGAAGGCGGTAGGTGTCGGACACCGGCGTATCTCCGTCCGGCTCCTCGTACTGGAAGTCTACCGAGACGGGGTAGTTTTTCGTCATCGCGGCACCGCTTGCGCTGATACCGAACTCGATGGTCGTCGACTCGCCCTGGTCGAGGCTGTCGACGTACGCTTGGTCGTCCGACACGGAAATCGGTGACTCGGCGAACAGCTTTGCCTCGATATCGGTCAGTCGCTCGCCGGCGTCGTTGGTGATCGTCACTTCGAGTGTGCTGGATCCGCCAACGTCGACGGACGCGTTCGTCGTCTCGACGATGAACTCGTCAGCGCTGCCGTCGACGCTCTGCCGGATTTCGAGCGTGTCGCTCTCGCGCTGGTCGCCCTCGCTGTTGCGGTAGTTGGCGACGAAGTCGAACTGTCGTGGGCCGGAGTTCGCGTTGTCCGACACGTCGGCGTCGAACGAGACGGTCGTGGACTCGCCCGGTTCGAGGTCGCCGACCGCGTACTGGGTCTCCTTCGGCGAGATGTTGTCGTGGGTGCTCGCCCAGTTCAGGACGACGTTACGGACTGTTCGGTCGCCGGTGTTCGTTAGGGACGCTTCGATGGTTCCGTCATCGCCCGCCTGGAGGGTCGACTCCACGTCGCCCATGGCGAAGGACTGTTCCGGCTCGGGCGTGAGTCCGAGCGAGATGTCGTCAGCGACGCCGGCATCGCCTTCGGGGTCGTCGTAGCTTACCGACGCCGACAGGGCGTAGCTCTGTGTCTTGGCGTCGTCGCTGGCGCTTGCGTCGACGCTCACCGTTCGCGTTTCACCGGGCTCCCAGGAGCCGACGAACTGCGACGTGGACTCGGACTGTCCGAACGTAATCGCGGTGTTCTGCGTGGCAAGCGACACTGTCGCGTCCGAGACCGTGACAGGGCCGTCGTTGCGCAGGGTCACGTTGTACGTCCCGGAATCGCCGACAGCGACGTCACTGTCGGTGCTTTCGACGGTGAACGTTTGCTCGGGGTCGGGCGTAATACCGAGGGAGGAGGCGGTCGTGCTCTTTCGCACCCCGTCCGTGTCGTCGAAGTCGACCTGGAGGTCGAACTGATACGGTTCGGCTCTCGTATCACCGCTCGCACCGACGCGGTACCGGAGGGTACGCTGTTCACCGGCCTCCCAGGTGTCGATAAACCGGGAGCTGCTGGCGTCGCCACCGACTGTGAGTTCGGAGTTCGTCGATTTCAGCGTTACCGAGGATTCTCGGGCCGGCTCGTCACCGGTGTTCTCGACAGTGACTGCGACCGTGCCGGTCGAGTCGACGCGCGCGTCGGAGTCGACGCTTACCACGTCAAAAGCCGCGTCGTCGTCGATGTCGAGTTCGAGTTCGATTCGTTCGGTGGTGGTCTCTTCGTCCCGTGCACCGTCGCTTTCCGAAATGTAGCTCGTGTACTCGTATTCGACGATGACAGGAACAGTGTAGCTCCCGGGACTTGCGTCGTCAGCGACGCTGATGTCGAATGAAATGGGTTGGGTCTTCCCTTCCGGGACGGAACCCACAGCCTGTTTGCTCGTTGTCACCGTAATCGGGGCGTCACCGTCGTTGACTTTGACTGTGGTCCCGCGGGCGGTCGTCACCTCGCTGCTCTGGACACCCTGGGTCGAAGACCCGGAGTCGATCGTGCCGCTGTTGACGAGGACGACGTCGAGTGTCGTCTCCTCACCGGGCGTGACGGTATTATCGACGAACGTTGCGTCGAAGTCGGGGCTCCCGGTTACGGCGGCGATCGCCGTTCCGGATGCCATGAGCAATGCGACAACTGCCAGCGTCAGTAATGTTCGTGGTTTCATGCGTAGGGACACTTCGGACATTCCTTGCCGTTGTTTCTGTCCGGAGCGGACGTCATGCTTGGGAGATCGGGATATGTACCCACATACGTCTGTGCAGACTCCCGCCCGAACCGTGTACATCGAACGAACGTTCGGTCGTCTATCAACGTTGTGGTTCCGTAACAGTGGGAAAATATTTACTGCCCGAACGAATATTCGGTCGGGATGACTGATGGAATTCCGTTCGCCGGGGAGCCAGCGGACTCGCACGAGGCGATAATGCGGGCCACGTTCCGTGCCCTCCGGGAATACGGGTACGCCGGACTTTCGATACAGCGAATCGCGGACGAGGCCGACCTCAGCAAATCGACGTTCTATCACCACTTCGACGGCAAGGAGGACCTCCTGCTGTCGTTCCAGGAGTTCATCCTCACGGAATTTAACCGCATCTTTCAGGTCGAATCCACCGGCGACCCCGAACAGGACATCAAGACGTTTGTCAGCCTCGTTCTCGACGATTTCCCGGACTGCGTCGAAACGCCGGACAAGAACGCCGTCCTCGGGTCGTACGTCGAGATGCGCGCCCAGGCGGTTCAGAACCCGGACTTCCGCGAGAAGTTCACTGAGACGGACGAGCTGTTCGCCCGGCAACTCGTACAGATCATCGAGGACGGCATCGAACAGGGGGTCTTCGCCGACGTCGACCCCGAGACGGTGTCGCGGTTCATGATCACGATACTCGACGGCGTGATTCTTCAGAGCGCAACTCGCAACGACAACCCTGTCGCCGAGGTTCGGGACACTATCGACGAGTATATCGAAGAGACGCTGATTCTCGGTACCTATAGTAGCCATTGAAAATCAATGCACACCTGATCGCACGACGGCAGTGCGATCAGTGTGTACATCGTTTCAATTGTTACTATAGCTTCGGCTGATCGACTGGTACGTCTCCTTCAGCTCCTCGAAATCGTCGTTCTCGGCGTGCAACACCCACTCCAGTTCTCTGGCCCGCTCTTTCAGCCTGGTGTACTCGTCGCTCGCCTCCAGTTGTGACGTGGATTTCTCTCGTTCCAGCACGGAGAGTTTCGAGGAGATCCGGAAGTACTCGTCGAGCCTGTCGTCCTCGTCGGGCCTGTCGAGGTGCTGGTCGAGCGCCGACAGAAGCGTCGACTGGTCGACCGGCTTCTGGAGGTAATCGTCGAAGGGCATCTCCAGAATGTTCAGGTCGGCGTCGACCGCGGTCAGCATGATGATGATGCCGTCGTACCCCCGCTCGCGCAACCGCGAAAGCACGTCGTCACCGTGCACGTCGGGCATGCGCCGGTCGAGCAACACGGCGTCGAACTCCGGGCCGGCAGCGTCGAGCGCGGCTTGGCCACTGTACGCGACAGTCGTCTCGTAGCGCTCGCCGAGTTTCAGGGCCTGCGTGTCGGCGACGTCGTGCTCGTCGTCGACGACGAGCACCCGCGGCGGGCCGCCTGTAGTTCTTGACACGGTATTACACCGTTCTAGGGCTGGCAACTGTATATGTTTTATCGGCAGCCGCCTCTCGAAAAGCGTTAACCGATGGCCCATTGAGTGTGTACCGATGAGCAAGTCGTCGGCGGGCACAGGCGGTCGACATCGCCTCGGGAGCCTCGCGGCCGTGGTCGGTTGGATAGGGGCAGGAGCGGTCGTGCTCGCCACCGTGGCGCTGGTGGTGCAGTCGGTGTTCTCGCTGGGGCTCTCGGAACAGGTCACCGTGGGCCTCGGCCTGGCGCTCGGTGGGGGACTGGGTGGCGTCTCCTATCTCCTGGTGACTGATTCGCCCGGCGAGGCGACCGACGAGACGATGACGGTGTCGGCAGATGTCGAGCGAACACCGGAGCCACAACCGGTCGATCTCTTCGACGGTCATCCGGACCCGGTGTTGTACTTCGCCGACGAGGGGCACGGCCCAGTCGTGCGTGCGGCCAACGAGGCGTTCGGGACCACGTTCGACGTGCCGTCCGACCGCCTCGACGGAACAGCGCTCTCCGAGGCGCTGCTCGTGGCTGGTATCGACGAAGTGGACGCCGAGACAGTCAGTACAACTGACATCGATGTCGTGGCCCTCTCGACGGCACTCGACGAACCGAGGCAGTTCCGGTTGCGGACGGCCGGCGTCCCATCGACCGGCTACCTCCTGCTCACACCATTGGGGACGGCGAGCGATTGAACGGTCGAACGCCGCCCGCAGGTCGGCGGCGTAACGGAACTTTAAAGATTCCATCCCGGCGAAATTCTGGATAGGAATGCTCGCGTCACCGCTGCAACTCATCGATAGTTTCCTGCTGAACTACACCATCGGTGATGTCCTGCTACTCGGCTTTGTCGGTGGGCTCGTCGCAATTCTCCCGCAACGGTCGCTCCGGATGCTGGGGCTGCATACGATTGCGCTGGGCGCACTGCTCGTGATTACGCCGGCGTCGGCGATGGAACCAAGCAGTGCGAGCGTCCTCGCGTCGTCGTTCCAGTACAAACTGTTCGGCCTGGTGCTGCTCGTCCTCGCACCGGTGCTGTACGCCGTCGGTCGGCGTTAGGCTAGCTTGTCCAGTGCGGTGAAGAAGTCAAGCGGCGGCCCGGCGAGCCGGACCGGTTCGCTCGCACGCGAGACCGTAATTCGCTCCGGCGGGACCACGTCTTCTCTGACCCGTCCGTCGCTGACGACGACGCCGCTGTCGGCGTCCGTGAGTTCGACGACGATTTCGCTGTCGACGTCGACGACCAGCGGCGGCGTCCCCATTTCGTCTGCCATCCCGGTGATGATGAGGCCGGCCACGTCGGGATGGACGAGCGGGCCGCGTTCGCTGAGGTTGTACGCTGTCGAGCCGGTGGGTGTCGCCACCAGCACGCCGTCGGCGTGACCGGACGTGTACAGCGAGTCGTCGATGTACACGTCGAGCGTCGCCCCGCCGCCGTGACCGCGGCGCTCGCCCTGGACGACGACCTCGTTCAGCGCCGGCGACAGCTCCCAGTCGTCGCCGCTGGCCTGGAGCCGCGGCTTGGCCCGCGTTCTGGCGCTGCCGGTCTTCTGGATGTGTTCGACCTCCGCGACGACCGTCTCGACGGCTTCCTCGGGCGCGATAGCGTTCAGAAAGCCGACCTCTCCGAGATTGACGCCCAGGATCGGCGTCGACCCCGCGCCGCGGGCCGCGTACAGAAACGTCCCGTCGCCGCCGATGCTCACGACGAGGTCACAGGCGGACATCTCATCGACCGGGGCCGAATCGGGTACGGCGGCCTCCCACGCGTCGTGGTCTCCCAGCGCCCCGGCGGTCGTTTCGTCCACGACGACGGCCGCCGACGTGGCGCGCAGTCGGTCACACAGTGTACTCGCAAGCGACATGGCCCGGTCGTTGTCCCGCTGCGCGACGATACCGACAGTCATTGCCGGACGTTCCCGCCGGCCGCATATAAACCCTCTACGACGGCAATTATATCCGTCCCGACGCGTATCCACTTCCATGGGCCGTTCGTGTGGCTGGTGGTCGTACGTATGAGCGGGGACGACGGGTCCGACGACGACTGGTTCGAAAGTGCGCTGGACGACGAGGACGGCGACAGCGAACAGACGGATACCGACGATACTTCGGCGACACAACCCGAGAGCGACGCCGAGGAGCCTACATCTGCGGACACTGGGCCGTTTGCGGCAGACAGTGACGAGAGTGATAGCAGTGGGGGCGACAGCCCCTTCGACGACGATGGGGGCACTCCCTTTAACGAGGAGAGTGACAGCAGCCCGTTCGACGACGGCGGCGATGACCCCTTCAACAGCGGTGGAAGTGAGGCCCCCGATACCGACGCTGGGTCCTCCGGCGACGACGGCGGCGGGCTCTTCGACGACGACTTCGCCACCGCGTTCGAGTCCGCCGGCAGCGGTGACGGGGACAGTGGTAGCGACTTCGAGGAGGAGTTCGAGTCCGACATCCCGCGGGTCGACATCGGTATCGAGGGGCTCGACCAGATGATTCAGGGCGGGATTCCACAGCGCCATCTCATCGTCACTATCGGCTCGGCTGGAACCGGGAAGACGACGTTCGGGCTGCAGTTCCTTCACCACGGCCTCCGGAACGGCGAGAACGCGGTGTTTCTGACGCTCGAACAGTCCCACGACGCGATACTGGACACTGCCAGTGAACGCGGCTGGGGGTTCGAGGAGTACGAGGAACAGGGCCAGCTAGCGATTGTCGACCTCGACCCGGTCGAGATGGCGAACAGCCTCGACAACATCCGGGGCGAACTGCCGGCGCTCATCGAGAAGTTCGGCGCCGACCGGCTGGTGCTTGACTCCGTCTCCCTGCTAGAGATGATGTACGACGACCAGTCCCGGAGACGCACCGAAGTGTTCGATTTCACCCGGTCACTGAAACAGGCCGGCGTGACGACGATGCTCGTCTCCGAAGCCAGCGAGAACAACCCCTTCGCGTCCAGACACGGTATCATCGAATACCTGACTGACGCGGTGTTCATCCTTCAGTACGTCCGGTCGGACACCGGCGAGACGCGACTCGCCGTCGAGATTCAGAAGATACGGAACGCGAACCACTCGCGGGAGACGAAACCCTACGAGATAACGAACGACGGTATCTCGGTCTACCAGCAGGCCAACATCTTCTAAGCCGTCGCCGTCCCGACCGACTCCGGTTCGTCCCGCTCGTCGAGTGCGGCGTTGTAGCCGCCGGCCCAGAGGTCCGTCGCGACGACCAGCACGTAGAAGGTGGCGAACGGGCTGAGAATCACGGCGAGGAGCGAACCGAGGAACGGTATCACATTGAGCAAGTTCACCACGACGTTGACGGCGATGAACAGCGCAATCGAGACCAGCCACGGCGTCGCGTACTTCGGGGACAGGACTAACTTCCGTAGCGTCCCGAAATCGAACCCAGCACCGAACTCGCCGGTACAGGCGAAGTGGATGATGGCGGCCGTCGCCACGTAGCCGAACACCAGCGACAGGACGAACGAGATCACCAGCCCGCCGAAGAGGCCGGCCAGGCCGGCACCCGCTCCGGCGCGGGTCCCCGTCGCCATCGCGAACAGGCTGCCGCCGACGGTCACCCCGAACACGACGAGCGGGACGAGCATGTACACGATGCCGATGACCCAGGCCTTGAGGCCGCCGACGAACAGTTCGCCCCAGTCCTCGAACGCCGGCGGCTCTGTCGCCCCGTCTGCCCGTTCGCGGACTGCCTGAACGAGATAGCCGTACACGAGGATACCGGGTACGAGGAGAAAGGCGAGGAGGCTGAGAACGCCGCCGATGAGAACGGTCACGGTCCAGTCGTCGTCTTCCATGGGATATCTGAGTGTCTCTTCGAGTGATTCCATGTGTCTTGGTCACGCCCTACATAATTAGTTACAGACACCTTGCCGGGTTATTCGCTCGGCTTACCGCAGGACTGCGATGTGTCGATTCCAACACGATTCCACTCAAATCGCGCCAGCTTGCGGAACCAATAAATCACAACCGGGCGACAGGAGGGATATGGTACTACTCGTGCCCTTCGACGGTTCGGACCTGTCGAAAGCCGCGCTAACGCGGGCGATGGAGTTCGCGGACTATCGCGACGAGGACATCACTGTGCTGTCCGTTATCCCGGACGATGCGGCGTACGCGCGGGAACGCGGCTGGATCGATGCGGACGAGGTGTTCGATACTGGGACCGTCGCCGACCGAATGCGAGAGCAAGCCGAGTCGGTCGCCCCGACGGCGTCGTTCCGCTACGAGGTCCCGGAAGACGTGAGCTCGATGGCATCGACGACGACGGACATCACCCGGACCATCAGAGAAGTCGCTCACGAAGCGGGGGCCTCAATCGTGTTTATCGGCAGTGAGAACGCCGGACGGGTGTCGACACCGGTCTGTAGTGTCGGCTCACCGGTGTCGGAAGACCCCGAGTACGACGTCCATATCGTCCGGCACCCGTAGCACTATCTGACGACGGTTACGGGGACGGACGCTCGTCTGACGACGATTTCGGCGACGCTGCCCAGCAGGATGCG
The DNA here is from genome assembly GCF_008728975.1 of Haloarcula sp. CBA1131. NCBI lineage: Archaea > Methanobacteriati > Methanobacteriota > Halobacteria > Halobacteriales > Haloarculaceae > Haloarcula > Haloarcula sp. CBA1131. Next base: position 2,859,742 of record NZ_RPCY01000001.1, on the reverse strand, counting down.
GGACATCCCCGAGCGGCCGTGGCTTCCCATGACGATCTGGTTGATGTCGTGTTCGTCCGCGTACTCCACGATGACCTTCGTCGGTCGCCCGACCTCGATGACGCGTTCGACGGACTCGACACCGGACTCGGCCACTTCAGCTTCGAGTTCGTCGAGCAGGTCCTCCGCTGTGGCTTTCTGTTTTTCGTACCACTCCTCGGAGAAGGATGGAATCGAGGCCTCCGCGCTGTAGCCGGCCTCTGCGGGGTTGATGACGTGCAGGAGAACGACCGTCGCGTCCGGATACTCCTCGGCCGCGAATTCACAGGCTACTGTTGCTTGATCTGAACTGTCGACCGGAACGAGGATTCGCTTTGCCATATGCCCACTTCCGCTGGGGCCGGTTTGAATCTTCGGCCCGCTGCAATCGGTGAGCGGGCCGTCGGTTTGTCAGTCTCGCCCGTGACGGGTCACACACGTCGACAGACCGATCAGTTCGACCGGTTCGGAGTTATCCGGCGAGTAGACGACCCGCTGGCCCTTCTCCATATAGGGAACCTTCGATTCGAGGTTGCTGGGAATGTTTACCGCCGAGATGGCGTCTTCGTCGCCGAGATTGAGCACCATCGTCGTGTTGATCTGCTTGAACACCGGGTCGGCGATGTCTTGGGGGTCCTGCGTGATGAGGTACAGGCCGAGGCGCTCCTTCCGGCCCTGTTTGGCGGCCTCGGTGAACTTCCCGATGACCTTGCGGCCCTGGACGCTGTCGGCGTCGGTGAGGAAGTTGTGGGCCTCGTCCATCCCGAGCACGAGCGGCGTCTCCTTGATGCGGTCGTAGTCCGGGTCGTTCGAGAGCTTCTGATCGATGAGCAGGCTGGAGACGGCCAGCACGATGGTCGATGCGGTCCGGGAGTCCGTGATGTGGTACGTCGGGATGACCGTCAGCCCGCCGTCGCGGACGAACTGCGATATCTGGTCGGTGATGGGGCGGGCGTCCTGGTCGAAGACTGCGCCGAAGCCCTGGACGCGGCGCTTGATGGCGTCGAACGTGGCCTCGTGCACGTCGCCCGCCTCGTCCAGTTCCTCCTTGAGCGCGGGGTCGCCGAGGAACGTCCGGAAGTCGCTGTAGGTCCCACCGGTTCCGTATTCGCGCTCGAACCGCGGGAGCAGCGTATTGACGAGCGCGCCGTACTGGTTGTCGTTCAGGCTGGACCCGGCGATGAGCCAGGGGTTGTCGTGGACGAGCGAGAACGGGATGGTGAACTCCACCTGCTCGGCGCGGTGGTGGCTGGCGTTGTAATCCGCGCCGGCCACCTTCGGGACGAAGGCGATGGTGTCGTCGTGCCCGCCGTAGGCGACGCCCTCCCGCTCGCAGCGGCGCTCAAACTCGTCCGTCATCGCGGGGTTGTCGTCGTGCATCTGGGCGTACTCGTCCTGGGGGTCGAACTGGACGACGGCGAGTTCGGGCGTGCGGCCGTCGCCCATCTCGTAGGTCCGGCCGAGATACTGCCGCAGGACGTTCTTGGAACTGTGGGTCTTCCCGGAGCCGGTCCCGCCGGCGACGAGGGTGTGGCGGAACACGAGCGGGTCGCCGGCGTCGTAGTCGTCTTTCAGCCGGTAGTCGATGGTCGGTGGTTCGGCGGCCGTTCGGACCTTCTCGCCGCCGACGGCGAGATGGCCCAGGAAGACGCCGTCCTCGGGAATCTTCAGGCCGGTCTTGATCTCGGATTTGTCGGTGGCCTCCCGGACGACGGTTTCGGGTTTGGGCACCCGGTCAGTCATCCGCCGCTTGAGTTCGCCACCGTCGCTGTACAGCACTGCAACCGGCTCAAGCTCGGCGATGAATTTGAAATCCCGCTCGTCGATGCCCCGCTCGCGCATCGCTCGCCGGGCGTGGATTTCGGTCGCGTCGTCGGCGTGGAACTCCTGTGCGTACTCCAGGGCCTTGATGCGACAGAACAGGCGCTCACCCCCAGGGTAGGGGACGAGCAGATAGGTCCCGATGCGCAGGCGCGAGCGGTTCCGCGCGGTGACGTACGCCCGGAGGACCGTTTCCTCCGCTTCCTCGCTGATTCGGAGGCCGTTCGCCGCCGAGAGGACACCGAGGCCGGTGTCTGTGCCGGCCGGTGTCACGTCCATATCTTCGAAGTCGTCGTCTGTCGATTGTGTTGTCGGGTCGGTGCTCCCCGACGCGTCGACAGCCCGGTCGCTGTCGTCGGTCGTCTCGGCAGAATCGGCGGCCTCGTCGTCGGCCGCCGCATCGTCGCCGTCGAAATCAGTGAAATCCCCGAGGTCGGACATACCCCACTCCAGGGTAGCCGGGGATTAACACCTTTCCCCAGCAGCATGAATGTGAAACCTTACCCGGATGGCTGTCAACGAACGCATATGAAGCCGACGCGGGTGATGTCTTTCAATGTGCGGTACGACACCGCCGGGGATGGGGTAGACGGGTGGCCTCACAGGCGGCGGCTGGTGGCGGGGATAATCCAGTACCACAACCCCGATATTATCGGGGTTCAGGAAGCGATGGCCCACCAGCTCCGGGAGCTAGAGGTGTTGCTGGACGGCTACGAGTGGGTCGGTGACCCACGGGAATCCGTCGATGCCGGTGGGGAGCACACGGCCATCGGCTACCGGGCCGAGCGCTTCGACTGCGCGGCCACGAACACGTTCTGGCTCTCCGAACAGCCCGCCGAGCCGAGCAGCGTCGGCTGGGACGCCGCCTACCCCCGCGTAGCGACCTGGGCGCGCCTCCGTGACCGCGACACCGACGACGACCTGCTGTGTCTGAACACGCATCTGGACCACCAGGGGGCTGACGCGCGGGTCGAGGGCATCGAACTGGTACTTGACCACCTCGATTCCATCGCCCGCGAGGCCCCCGCAGTCGTGACCGGCGATTTCAACTGTGTCGTCGGCGAGCCGGCCTACGAGCGGGCCGAGGGCCACGAACTCCCGGACGGCCGCACGCTCGTCGACGCCCGCGACACAGCGACCGTCACCCACGGCCCGACGACGAGCCGGACCGATTTCCACGCCCTGCTCCCCGAGATGGGGATCGACCATGTGTTCGTCAGCGAGGACGTGGCCGTCGACACCAGAGCGGTCATCGCCGACCGCGACGACGACCACTACGGCTCCGACCACCTGCCTGTCGTGGTCGACTGCGAGCCCTGACCTGGGGGAGAATCTTTTGCCTGTGTGGCCCCTACAGTGGGCTATGTTGCTTATTCGGGGGACAGCAGGCGGGACGGCGCTGACCGGGACGCTGTACGAACCGGGCGAGGAGCCGCCCGAGTTCAACGGCGCGCCGGACGAGGGGACGCCCTACGTCTGGCTCTGTGACGCCTTCTACGAGGTCGAAAGCGGCGGTCAGGTCCAGTCTATCGGCGACCGCGAGATCCGGATTGCTTTCGAGTCCCCGATGCCCCGCGGCTTCGAGACGCGCGATGCGGCCATCGACGCGGCCAAGGAACACGTCAGAACGCAGTTCGCCCGGCTCGGCGTGGCTGGCGAGACCGTTGACGTGACGGTGCAGCAAGCTGAGACGGCGTAGCTGCACAGGTCCGCTGTAATCGACCGTCCGTTTTCTGAGTCAGCGAACGACCAGTGAGTTATACCAATGTGACGGGTGAACCCACTGCGCGTGGCCGAGGACCCGTCCCCGACCGAGGTGTTCGCCCTCCTCGACGATGACTACGCTCGCGCGCTCCTTGCAGCCACGAGTCACAGACCGATGACTGCAACTGAACTCAGCAACGACTGCGACATGTCACTCTCGACCGTGTATCGCCGCCTCGACGCCCTCGAGGACTGCGGCCTCGTCGCCGCTCGAACGCAAATCGCGGACGATGGGCACCATGTAGACGTGTACGAGGCACAGATGGACGAACTCACCGTGTGTCTCACCGACGGGACCTTCGATGTCAGCCTCTCCGTCGAATCGACGACACACGAGTTCGCCGACGCGCTGGTGGATCTCTGGGAGGGGCTCTGATGGACGTTGCCGGCCTCTCCGCCGAAACGTGGGTTACCGTGAACACTGCTTTCCACCTCGCACAGACGGGGGTCGGGCTGCTCATTGCTGCATTGGCGCTCGTCGGCTACCGTCGACAGCGGACCCGCTCCATGCTCGCGCTGGCCGTCGGAATCAGCCTCCTCACCTTCGTCTCGTACCTCGTTACCCTTGGTGCCGTGCAGGTCTTCCCGCGAGTGGTGTTTCCCCTTCCGGGCACTATCACAGAACTCGTCGGGCTCCTCGTCCTCCTGTACGCCATCGTTCTGGCCCGCCGCGGATAGCACGCTTCAGAACGATTCTTCGACGGCTCCCCACCGGATATCGTTGAACTCCCGCTCGCGGTCGGTCTCGAAGGTCCGCTCGATGCGGCGGGTGAGTTCCTCGCTGCCCTGGCGGTCGATCTTCGCTAACTCGTCAGCCTTCCCGATAGCCAGCGGCGGCCCCTGTTCCCGGGCCACGTCGTGGAGTATCTGCCGTGTGAGTTTGGCCCGACACTCCGGGTCTTTGGTGAACGCGTACGGGGCCTCGACGCGGAACACGAGGTCGGAGCGCGGGTCATAGAGGACGAAAAACGTCACCTCGTAGGCCTCTGGGTCGAGCGACCGCTCGATGCCCAGCGCGTCGCCGTCGGCGGCCATGATGCCGTCGGTGCCGCCCCGCGAGCGGAACCAGTTCGTCGCGGTGAGACAGTCGGTCTGCCGCTCACCATCGTCGTCGCGACGCTCCAGGATTCGGCGGAAGAAGGCGGTGTCGTTCACCCACGGCGCGTTGGTCTTGCGCCGGAGCGCCCGCGTGAGGGCCTTCGTTGAGGAGTTCTTGATGAACCCCACCATCGGGACGTCCCGCTCGACGAACCGCTCGACGAGGTCGACGTAGTTGTTCACGACCGTTTTGGGGCGGTCGTCCTCCGCGAGCAGGTCGGCCAGTTCGGTGTCGCGGTCGGCCCATCGGAGGACACCGGTCGGATAGATAGGGCCGTCGAGGATGAACAGGTCCTCGACCACGTCGGCGTTGGTCAGCGCGTGCTGGCTCTCGGCGAGGTATAGTGCCAGCGCGTGGACGACCCGCTGCTCGTAGCGGTCGACCTGTGGCACGTCGAGGACGCGCCGCTTGGCGTAGCCGCGGTCCCCGCCCTGCCACTCGCCGTCGAACCCCAGCGTTGCGTCGTTCGAATGCACGGCCATGATGATGGTCCGGCCGCGGTGGAGTTCGACATCCGAGGGCACGCTGCCCATCGCCGCCTGCGCCACGTCCAGCACCAGTCCGTTCTTGAATGTTGTGGGATTGATAGTCCCCGAATCCAGGCCGTGCTGGGTTGGAAACGGCGGGTCCGCCAGCGCGATGTCCTCGATGGGAACCTTCCGGCGGCGCTGTTCGTCTAGCGGTTCCAGAATCTTCGTCCCGTCCTGCCACAGCGGGTCGAGAAAACTGTCCCAGACTTCCTCGGCGGCCGCCTCCTGGTCGCTCGTCTCGACGGTCTCGCGCACCTGCCCGGCGAGCTTGGCGATGCCGTCGACGTGGACCGGGTCCAGCGTCATGCCCGTGCGTTCGCGGGGACGGGGATAACCCTTTGGTCACCTGCTGATTCGGTGGTTACTCCTTGCCCGACTCCTCGCGGAGCAGGCGTTCGATGGCCTCGGCGATCTCCTCGTAGGACTGCATCGTCAGGCCGTCCGTGGTGATGAGCACGCCCTGGCGCTCGGTCGTCGCCCGCAGGAGGTAGCCGTTAGAGAACGCGCGGACGGTGAAGCGGTAGTCGCCCAGTTCGGACTCCTGATATGCGTTTTTCGTTTGCTTGTACCCCTGCCATTCGTGGCCCACGAAGTCGTTGAGGTCGGCGTCCTGTTCAAGGTCCTCCCGCAGGTAGAGTTGCTCGAAGTTCGCACGCGTGAAATACGTCACTGAACGGAGCGAGTCACCCGTCGCTGTCCGGGCTGTCGTGACGATTGCGTCGGCCAGATCGTCCGAGAGAATGTTCCGAGTCATGCCAGACCGAAGGCGGGCCACCCTCTTAATTTCAGGGTTCCCGATACCGGCAGCGATAGCGGAGTAGCGACATGGAGTACCGACACCAGAGCCGCCGAATTTCGCATTATCGACCGTCACGTTCGGGACTGACCGACAGTGTATTAGGCCGGTCGCGTGACCCACCGGGTATGGACGTCGGACTTATCATCTTAGACGGCTGGGGCCTGAATCCGGACGACGATGTCCGGGATGCCGTCGCCGCCGCCGACACGCCGAACTTCGACCGCTACCGAGACGCGGGCGCAGCGTCGACGCTTGCCACCCACGGCCGCCGGGTCGGCCTCCCGGAGGGCCAGATGGGCAACTCCGAGGTCGGCCACCTCAACATCGGGGCCGGCCGCGTCGTCAAGCAGGACTCCGCTCGCGTCAGCGATAGTATCGCGCGCTCCCGGGGCGAGTCGCCGCCCGATGACGCCGCACAGGACCCGCCATTCTTCGAGAACGAAACGATTCTGTCGGCCTTCGAGCACGCCGAGGACCACGGCGGTCGGGTCCACTTCATGGGCCTCGTGTCGGACGGCGGCGTCCACTCCTATCAGGACCACCTCCACGCGCTCATCGAACTCGCTGGCGAGCGTGGGACTGACGCCGTCTCGCACGCTTTCACCGACGGCCGCGACACCTCGCCGACCGGCGGCGAGGACTACCTCACCGACCTCGAAGCCCACGCCGAGGCGCACGGAACTGGCCACGTCGCCACCGTCTGCGGGCGCTACTACGCGATGGACCGCGACCAGAACTGGGAGCGGACCCGTCGGGCCTACGACGCCATCGTCCACCGCGAGGGCGACCACCACGCGGATGACGCCGTCACGGCCGCTACGGAGTCCTACGCCCGCGACACCACGGACGAGTTTATCGAGCCGACGACCGTCGGCGACCACGCCGGTCTCGAAGACGGCGACGCGGTCATCTTCTTCAACTTCCGCTCGGACCGCGCCCGACAACTCACCCGGATGCTCGGCGACATCCGCCCGGACGACTGGGGGGCCGACACCGAACCGCCGGACACCCGGCTGGTGACGATGACGCAGTACGACGAGACGTTCGACCTGCCGGTCGCCTTCCCGCCGAACCAGCCCGAGGACGTACTCGGCGAGGTGCTTTCTGAAGCCGGGAAGATCCAGATCCGGCTGGCCGAAACGGAGAAGTACCCCCACGTCACCTACTTCCTCAACGGCGGCCGTGAGGTCGCGTTCGACGGCGAGAGCCGCGAAATCGTCGATAGCCCTGACGTGGCGACCTACGACCTCCAGCCAGAGATGAGCGCGCCGGAACTGGCCGACACCGCTATCGAGTTCATCGAGACTGAGGACCCCAGCGCGATGGTCCTGAACTTCGCCAACCCCGACATGGTCGGCCACACCGGCGACTTCGACGCGGCGGTGACTGCCGTCGAGGCCGTCGACGAACAGCTCGGCCGGCTGGTCGCGGCGATTGGGGCCGCCGGCGGCCACGCTCTCATCTGTGCCGACCACGGGAACGCCGACGACATGGGGACTGTCGATGACCCGCACACGGCCCACACGACCAACCCCGTCCCGTTCATCTACCTCGATTCCGACGGGACTGCCGGCGGACGGACCGCCCGCGATGGCGGGACGCTGGCCGACCTCGCGCCGACGATGCTCATGCTCATGGGCATCGACCAGCCGGAGGCGATGACCGGCACGCCGCTTGTCGAATAGCGGGCGACGCGATCACGCTATTTTTCGAGCAGTGAGAGATACCCCAGCGGCACGCGGTCAGTCGTGTACGTCTCGGTCCCGCGCTTGACGATTCGGCGGTCGTCGGCTTGCATCGCCGCGGCGTCGACGACGAACACGACGGGCTCGGTGGCGTGGCGACGTCCCACCTCGCGGGCCGCCGCGACGGAGTCCGAGAGGTGGACCGTCTGTCGCCCCATCGGCTTCAGTCCCGTTTCGCGTATCGACGCGACGTTTCGCGGTACAGTTCCGTGATACAGCGTCGCCGGGATGGGGTCGTCGGTCGCATCCAAGGTTACGTCGACAGAGTGCCCGTAGGCCGCCCGAACGCGGCCGCCAGCGGCCACTGTACTTGACTCGTCACTGGTTCCTGTCCGCTCGAACCGCCCTTTCGGGTCCGTGGCGATGACTCCAGCCAGCGCCTCGCCGTCGGCCCAGTCGTACTTCCGCTCGACTGCGGCCTGGAGGGACGCGAACGCCGTCCACCCCGCTTCGTCTACCTCGATGCCTGCGTCTTCGGGGAAGTGCCTGAGCGCTCCCGAGGTGAATTTCGAGAGCTGTCGCCGCCGTTCGCCGTCGAGAACGAGGGTCCCCTCTCTGTCACAGACCGGGCACGCATCCCCCTCGAAAAAGCCGTCCTCGGAACAGCGACGGACCGCGTCTGGCATGGTCGAGAATGAGCCACGACCATACAAAAGCATCACGCGGACGTGACGACGGCCCGCGTATCGACAGCTGCCAGACGCTTTCACCGGCGGCCACGGCATCGCTGCTGGCAAGTCGACATAAGCTCTCAGACTAACTTCTCGGGAATTTTCAAGTGGATACAGTCATCAGTGAGCCATAGCGAAATGCCGTCCCCAACAGACCTCGAACTCGGCGGTGAGCGGTCCGACGTGTATCGGTTCGTGGAGCGGAACGGCCCCGTCGCGCCCGCCGAGGTGGCCGAAGCCATCAGCGTCGATCCCGAGCGGTTCCAGCACCATGTCTCCATTCTCAAACGGGACGACCTCATCGAGTCCACCGAGGACGGGAAGCTGACCGTGGCGCTCCACCACGGCGAGACGGCCGAACACTACGAGGCCGGCGTCAGCTACGAGATACGACCTTCCCGGCCGTCGGACCTCTCCGGCGTCGTCGGCACGATACACGACGTGACCAGCGAGGCACCGTACATCATCGCGGCCGGTGTCGCCGAGCAACTGGCCTACGAGGACACGCTCGTCCGCTGGGGTCCCAATCGCTGTCGCGTCGTCTTCGTCGCCACGGTCGACGACGACGTCGTCGGCTGGGTCCACGTCGCCATGTCCGAGGTGGCCGAACTCGCGTCGACGGCCGAACTCACGCTCGGAGTAATGGAGACGTACCGCCGCCACGGTATCGGCAGCCACCTGCTCCACCGCGGGGTCGAATGGGCCGCGAGCCGCGGCTGTCGAAAGGTGTACAACAGCCTGCCGGCCACAAACGAGCGGGCCATCGACTTCCTGAAGGAGACCGGCTGGACGGTCGAGGCTGTCCGCGATGGCCACTACGAGATCGACGGCGAACTGGTCGACGAGGTGATGCTGGCGCGCCGGCTGGACTGAGACGGACTGACGGCAAGGGCTACCCTTGTGAGCGGAGAACCCGGGGCTAGCGCCCTATGGCTTTATGATTATCTACCGACAAGTGACGACATGACAGTTACCGAACTAGAAGACTACGGAATGCTCCGGATGAACGTCGAGGACATCGAAAAGACCCTCGAACGGAAGAGCATTGGCGTGCTTGGCGTCCCGACCGATTCCGCGCCGCTACTGCGCCCGCTTGGTTTCTGGTACGACGGCGAGTCCGCGCTCTACTTCGTCTACGTTCTCGGTGCCGACAGCCGGAAAGTGACGGCAAGCGACCACGCGGACGTTGCCCGGTTTCTCATCTACGACGTCGAAACGACGTTCAACTGGCGCAGCGTCCTGCTGACGGGGACCATCGAACGAGTCCCTGACGACGAACGCAGGGCAATCGAAGAACAGATAGACACTTCCTGGACGCCCGACGTGTTCGAACGGGCGGCCGAGACGGAAGCCACAGCGCTGTATCGGTTCCGGATCGACGACCGGGTTGGTATCAAGCAACTCGAACTCCCGCCGGAACTCAGAACCGAATTCTCGACGAGCGGGCCGGATTGACCGGTACCTAGCCCGTGCGGAAAGAGAAATCCAGCGTCGGCGCGGAGTGGGTCAGCGACCCCATCGAGATGATGTCCACGCCCGTTTCGGCGTAGGCCGGCACGTCCGCAACTGTGATACCGCCGCTAGCCTCGGTGAGCGCGCCGGAAGTAGACGCTGCCACTCTGTCGACGGCCCGCTCAGTTTCCGCGGGGGACATGTTGTCGAGCAGGACGATGTCCGCGCCGGCCTCGGCGGCCCGCGGGGCGTCCTCCGGAGCTTCGACCTCGACGTCGAGTTTCGTCGCGAAGGAGGCCCGCTCGCGGAAGTGCTCGATGGCGTCGACCAGTCCCATCTCGGCGATGTGGTTGTCCTTGACCATCACCATGTGCGAGAGGTCCAGTCGATGGGTGTCGCCGCCGCCGGCCGCTACCGCCCGCTTCTCGATGCCGCGCAGGCCGGGAGTCGTCTTGCGCGTGCCGGCGATACGAGGGGTGGAATCTGTCGCAGCCGATTCCGCCGCATCGACGGCGGCCCGTGTCTTCGTCGCCACGCCCGAGGCATGGCCGGTGATGTTCACGGCGACGCGCTCGCCGCGGAGGACCGACTGCGCGGGCCGTCGACGCGAAGCACTACGTCGCCGGCGTCGATGGCCGCCCCGAGTCGACCGGTGTCTCAACCGCACAGTCCAGATACTCGAACACCGCGGTGGCGGCGTCAAGGCCGGCGACGACGCCGGACTCTTTCGCTACCAGTCGCCCCTCGGTCGTGCCGGGCACGTCGTTGGTCACGTCGTGGTGGCCCACGTCCTCGCGGAGCCACCGCTCGATGTCGCTGTCGGCGAGCATCAGTCAGCCGTGGACTCCGGTGGTTCCTCGCTCGCATCCACGAGATTGTGCGTGCCGACGCTCTCCTCGTTCTCGGCGGCGTGGCGCGCGATCAACAGGGCGGTGACGCTGGCGTGGCGGAGTTCGTACAGCGAGCGACTGGTCCGCGTGCGGACGTAGGCGTCGACCTCGCCCTTGAGCCGGCGGAGGACGGCCATCGCCCGCTGGAGGTCGGCCGGGTCGCGCTCGACGCCGACGTTCTCGTCCATTACGCGGGTCAGCCGCTGGAACTTGTCGCGGGCGAACCGCTCGGGCAGGTCCGGGTCGCGTTCGAGCAGTTCCGGCGCTTCGATTGGTTCGGGTTCGGCCCCGGCGGCGTCTTCGCCGGCGCGTAGACCCCAGACCAGCCCTTCGAGCAGGGAGGTGCTGGCGAGGCGGTTCGCGCCGTGGACGCCGGTCCGGGAGCATTCGCCGACGGCGTACAGTCGGTCCAGCGTCGTCCGGCCGCGGTCGTCGACGTTGATGCCGCCACAGAGGAAGTGCTCGGCGGGCGCGACCGGAATGCCGTCTGTCCAGTCGATGCCGTGCTCTTTACAGCGGTCTGCGAGGTTCGGGAACTCTTCGGCGAAGTCAAGCGGCGAGACATCCAGCGTCACCTCACCGGTCGCCTCTCGCTCCGCCTTGACTGCCCGGGCCACCACGTCGCGGGGCGCGAGTTCGGCGTCCGCGTGGTAGTCGGGCATGAACCGCTCGCCCTTGTCGTTGCGTAGCAGGCCGCCCTCGCCGCGGACGGCCTCGCTGACGAGGAAGGCGACCTCAGCGCTACCGGAATTACCTTCGAGTACGCACGCCGTCGGGTGGAACTGCACGTACTCCATGTCCTCGACCTCGGCCCCGGCGAGTGCGGCCATCCCGATGCCGTCCCCAGTGGTGTTGTCGGGGTTCGTCGTCCGCGGGTAGAGGTCGCCGATACCGCCCGTCGCCAGCACGACGCTGCCGGCGAAGTACGGGTCGACCTCGCCGTCGGATTCGAGCATCGCGCCGTGGACCCGCCCCTCGTGACGGATGAGTTCGAGCGCGGCGGTGTCGTCCAGAATCTCCACGCCGTCGTGGTCGTCGATGTAGTTCAGGAACGGGACGTGAATGTGCTTGCCCGTCGAGGCGTCAACGTGGAGGATGCGGTCTTCGCTGTGGGCGGCCTCGCGGGTGAAGTCGTGGCCCGAGCCGTTCTGGTCGAACTCGACGTCCAAGGTCTCAAGCAGCACGTCCTCGACGGCCTCGTTGGCATTCTCGACCAGCACATCGACGGCGTCGGGGTCGGCGGTGCCGTCGGAGGCGGCCATGATGTCGTCTTTGAATTCTTCGGGCGTATCTCGGGAGATGGCGATGCCGCCCTGAGCCCACCAGGATGAGGAGCCTTCCGGACGGGTCGCCTTCGTGGCGAGCGTCACGTCGTCGCCTTCACGGGCCGCGGCGAGCGCCGCCGCCAGCCCGGCGATGCCGGAGCCGACGACCAGCACGTCCGTCGTAATCGGGTCGTCCGTCATGGTTAGATCTCCAGCATTCGGTCCATCGCGACCTGTGCCAGTTCCTTCTCCTCGGGCGCGACCTCGATGACGTTGCGCTCGCGACCTTCGACCAGTTCCTCAAGCACCCACGCGAGGTAGTTCGGGTCGATCTGGCGCATGGCATTGCAGTCCATGCAGGCGTCGCCACACAGCGGGACGACATTCACCTCGGGGTGCCACCGCTGGAGGTGGTGGGTGAGGTGAATCTCGGTGCCGATGGCCCACGTTTCGCCGGGATCAGCCTCGGCGACGGACTCACAGATAGTCGACGTAGAGCCGGCCACGTCGGCGGCCTCGACGACCTCGCGGCGACACTCGGGGTGAACGATGACGTTCGCGTCGGGGTAGTCCTCGCGGATCGATTCGATGTGGTGCTCGCGGAAGCGTTCGTGAACCTGACAGTACCCCTCCCAGAGAATGACGTCGTTTTCGACGGCGTCAGCGGCGTCGGTGCCCTCGGCGTCCCACGGGTCCCACTCGACGGTTTCGTCGGCCATGCCGAGCCGGTGGGCCGTGTTCTCGCCGAGGTGCTTGTCGGGCAGGAAGAGTACTTTGTCGCCCTTCTCGAAGGCGTACTCGAAGGCCTTGTGGGCGTTGGAGGACGTACACACCAGGCCGCCCTGCTCGGCACAGAAGGCCTTCAGGTCGGCGTAGCTGTTCATGTACGTGATGGGGATAATCTCTTCGTCGTTGTCGAGCGCCGCGGTCAGTTCTGCCCACGCGGCGTCGACCTGCAGCGCCTCGGCCATGCCCGCCATCGGGCAGGACGCCTCCATCGACGGGAGGATCACGGACTGGTCGTCGTCCGTGATGATGTCCGCGGATTCGGCCATGAACGTCACGCCGCCGAAAATCACGTAGTCGGCGTCGGACTCGGCGGCCTCCTTCGAGAGCTGGTAGGAATCGCCGATGAAGTCGGCGTGTTCGACGATCTCCCGGCGCTGGTAGTTGTGGCCGAGGATGACCACGTCGTCGCCGAGGGTATCGAGCGCGCTCTCGATGCGCTCGGTCCGCTCGTCCGCCTCGAGGTCCCGGTACGCCGGCGGGAGTTGCTCGAGGTTGTCGTACTTGAAGAGGCTGAGGTCCGTCTCGAACGCGGCGGTTTCCATTTCGGGCACGATGTATCCACCTGTCGGTACTCACACTTCAGAACTCCTTCGTGAAAAGATTTTATCTTCAAAGTCGAGGGTTGGTGGGCAAGGAAATTGTATACCTGATATTGGAGGTAACTACAGTTCTGTTTCAGGTGTTGGTGGCCTATCGGGTTTTATATCCGGGTTTGGCGATCTAACTGCTTCTATATCCCGTACTGTCGAATTATGTTGTTTGTTACCGAGAAACAGGAAACGTGACGCGTCGATACTGCCGTCTGTCGGACTTACTCGCCGGAATCGAACACGACCTCGCCGTCGCTGACGGTCAGCGTGACGGCTACGTCCGAGATATCACCATCCGGTACGCTCCACGGAGAGGCCGATAGCACGGCGAAATCCGCAACCGATCCCGGCGTAATCGTGCCCATCCGGTCCTCGTCGAAGCCCGCGTACGCGGCACCGCTGGTGTACGCTCGGAGCGCCTCGTCGACTGTCAGGCGCTGGTTCGACTCCGGCGCGGTGACGGCCTGCTGGACGCCATACAGCGGGGAAAGCGGCATACAGTCGCTCCCGAAGGCCAGTTGTGCGCCGGCATCCACGAGGTCGCGGAACCGGTTCGTCAGCGCGCGGCGCTCGCCGAGTCGCTCGTCGTACAGGCCGCCCGGCACCGCCCAGCGGTGGAAGTTCGGCTGCGCCGAAACGACCAGTGGCGACGCCGCCAGTCGCTCCGCCAGGTCGCCGGTGAGCACCTCGGCGTGTTCGACGCGATGGCGCTCGTCCGCGGCGTCGACTGATTCGATAGCCGAAAGCAGCGCGTCGATAGCCGCGTCGCCGATGGCGTGAGCGGCGAACTGGAGGCCCGCGTCGTCGACCGCTGACACGAGTTCCCGGAGGGCATCTGGGTCCGTTCGCCACTCGCCGACGCTGTCGCTGTCGGCGTACGGCTCCCGGAGCCGCGCGGTGCCGGCCCCGAGCGACCCGTCGATGTACGTCTTGATCGCGCCCGTTTGCACTCGGTCGCTCCCGTGGTTCGTCACCAGGCCAAGCTCCCTGACTGCGTCGAGGTGGTCTGCCCAGTAGTTGAGCCGCACTCGCAGGGAGAGTGCGTCCTCGGTGTCTAGGTCGCGGTACACCCGCGGGGCGTGAGACTGCCGTACCATGTCGTGGACGGCAGTGATTCCCTCAGAGAGAGCCACCTCCTGTGCGGCCAGCAGGTACTCTCGGGTCTGCGTGTAGTCGGGCGCGATAGCGTCGAAGACGGCCTCGGCGGCTTCCTCGACGAGCACGCCGGTCGGCGCTCCGTCCTCGGTCCGAACGCCGTCGCCGGGCAGGTCCAGTACGTCCAGCGCGGCGTGGTTTACCGACACCGTGTGGATATCCTCGCGCGCGGCCGCGACCGGGCGCTCAGCGCTCACCCGGTCCAGCGTCGCCGCTTGCAGCAAGTCTCCGTCCCAGTCGCTCTCGTCGTAGCCAAACCCCAGAATCCAGCCCTCGCCGTCGTCGGCCGCCAGCAGCCGGTCGATGCAGTTGTCCGGGCTGTCCGCCCCGGCGAGGTCGGCTTCGACCGCACGCCGGCCGACGATGTCAAGATGCGTGTGGGCGTCGACGAAGCCGGGCAACAGCACGCCACCGCGACAGTCGACGGTCTCGGCACCCGCGGTCGAGAGGTCATCCGGGTCGCCGACGGCTGTGACAGTTCCGTTCGTCACTGCGACCGCCGATGCCGGACCGTCGCCGGACAGCGGCCGCACCTCACAGTTCGTGAATACGCGGTCGACCATACAGACTCCGGGCGCGGCGACTGCAAAACGCTTGGCCTGCCAAGAGCAACTGTTAGGAGTCCCGAAGCCACACCGGTCAGTATGACCGACTCCGACGCTACGGCGCTCGCGGAGCGCGTTCGTGACGGTGAGTTGCGGCTCTACGAACTGGAAGACCACGCCGACCCCGACACTGCGGCGGCGGCCCGTAGACACCTGCTGGCCGAGGAGACCGGCGCGGACCTCTCAGCGGTCGGCGACTACACCTTCGACGCTGCCGACGCCGAGAGCAACATCGAGAACATGGTCGGCGCGGCGCAGGTCCCGATGGGTGTGGTCGGCCCGCTGCCCGTCGACGGCGGGGCCGCCGAGGGCGACCACCACCTCCCGCTGGCGACCAGCGAGGGCGCGCTGCTGGCCTCCGTCAACCGCGGCGTCTCGACGATTCGCAACGCCGGCGGTGCAACCGCTCGCGTGCTCAAATCCGGGATGACCCGCGCCCCGGTGTTCCGCGTCGAAGACGTGGCCGAGGCGGGTGAGGTGTCGGCCTGGGTCCGCGAACACGTCGACGTACTCGCCGATGCCGCCGAGTCGACGACCAGCCACGGCGAACTGCAGGACGTGACACCCTACGTCGTCGGCGACAGCGTCTTCCTGCGGTTCTCCTACGACACCAAGGATGCGATGGGGATGAACATGGCCACCATCGCGACGGAGGCGGCCTGCGACGTTGTCGAGTCCGAAACCCCGGCCGACCTCGTGGCGCTGTCGGGCAACCTCTGTTCGGATAAGAAGCCCGCCGCCATCAACGCCGTTGAGGGCCGCGGCCGGACCGTCGCCGCGGACGTGCTCATCCCCCACGAGCAGGTGGAGGAGCGACTCGATACGACTTCCGACGCTATCGTCGAGGCCAACACCCGCAAGAACCTCGTTGGCTCGGCGAAGGCCGGCGCGCTGGGGTTCAACGCCCACGCCGCCAACGTCGTCGCCGCGGCCTTCCTCGCGCTCGGGCAGGACATCGCGCAGGTGGTCGAGGGGAGCAACGCTATCACGACCGTCGACGCCCGCGAGGACGGTCTGTACGCATCGGTCACTATCGCGTCGCTGGAGGTCGGCACTGTCGGCGGCGGGACGGGTCTCCCCACGCAGTCCGAGGCGCTTGACGTGCTGGGCTACGGCGGCGGCGGCGACCCCGCCGGCAGCAACGCCGACGCGCTCGCGGAGGTCATCGCCGCCGGCGCACTGGCTGGCGAACTCTCTTTACTTGCGGCGCTGTCCTCGCGCCACCTCTCTTCGGCGCACGCCGACCTCGGGCGGTAGCGCCGCTCCTGTGTCAGTGCGCTACCGCTGCCGGCGCTGACTCACCAGAAATCCCGCTCCGGCCACCAGCACGACGACGCCGGCGAGCAGGAGTGCTTCCTGCCCAAGCAGTGGACCCAACACCAGCAACGCCCACGCGACGGCGAACACGCCGTGTGCGATGGCGAACAGCCGCTGGCCCCGCCGGGCGAACACGGCTGTACCCAGCGCGAACCCGAGCGTGAGAACGACCGCCGAGAGCGCGACGGTGCTCACCTGCAGTGAGCCGACTGCGACGGGGTCAACGACCGGTGTGAGGAGAAACAGCAGTCCCGAGAGACCGACAAGAACTCCGACCGCGACCGGGCCGCGCTCCAGATCTAACGTCGCGGTCATAGCAGCCGGTACTGCCCCCGACTCTCCGATGCCTTGCCGGCACGAACCAGCTTTGTCAGTGCCTTCCGGGTGTACGACGCCGGGACGCCGCGTTCCTCGGCGTAGGCCACGATGTCGTCCTCGGTCGGCTCGTCGAGGTTCCGGAGCGCGTTCGTGACCGTCTCCTTACGGCTCGACCCTCTTGTCGCCCCTTGCTCGGCGCGGTCGGCGGCCGCCGACACGGCGTCTGTATCCACCCCCGAATCTTCGAGGTACGTCTCGTCGTCCACGCCTGCGTCGTCGACCTGGCGCTCCATTTCGGCGTAGGAATCCAACTCCGCGAAGGCGTCACCCTCCCCCTGCCGGTTCGCCAGCATCGACGCCCGGACCTCACGGGCGTGGGCCTCGTCGTCCGTTTCGACGAACTTCCGCCGCTTCTCGTGTTTGCGGCGCGTGCCACACCGCGGGCACTGTGTTGTCTCCGGTCGCCCCTCAGTGACCCACAGCGCGCTGCAATCACTACACCCGACGACCGCGTACATACCTCTCTGTCAGGGCCGGACGGTACTGAATCCACCGACGTCCGATGCCGGGGGACGAAGGCTTAGGTGCGGTGGACATGACATAGCTGAGCATGGAAGAAGTACCACAGGCGGCCTGTGAGACAGTCGAAGCAGTCGACGGCGTGCACCTGACACAGTTGGCGGTCGGAGAGCAGATGAGCGTCCAGCAGTTCCACATCGACCCCGGTGCGGCCGTCCCGGAACACAGCCACCGCCACGAGCAGGTCGGCTACGTTGTGAAAGGGACCTTTACCTTCCACGTCAACGGCGAGGAGTACGTCATCGGCCCCGGGGACTCCTACGTGGTCCCGAGTGAGGAGCCACACGAAGCGCGCAACGACGGCGAGGAACCGGTCCGGGGTATCGACGTGTTCAGTCCGCCCAGATCGAACCCGGACTGGCAGGACTAGCCACAACTGTTTGGGGCCGGCGGCCGTAGCGCAATCAATGACGCGAGCAGTGGCTGCTGTCGTGACGCTCGCGCTCGTACTCGCCGGGTGCTCGGGCTTCGTCCAGCAGGACAGCCCCGAAACAGTCACGCCGGCAGCGGTGCCGACCGATGGGGTCGGGTATCCGCCGGGCGTGAGCGACGAGGCAGTGGTGCCGCCAGTGCTGGCCAGCGCCCACGCGCGGACGCTCGCGACGACAAACTACACGCTGGTCTCCCGCCAGCGGGTCACCGACAGCAACGGGACGGTACTCCGGCGGTCCGACCACACACGCCACGTCGCGGCGAACAAGACGACGTACGCCGGGCAGTTCCGCCAGAACGGCACCGAACTGAACACTTTTACGACCCGCATTGATTACTGGACCAACGGCTCCATCGTCGCGGCCCGGTACGACGAGCGATCGAACGGGCCCCAGCGGGTCAAGTGGACTGTCCGCGACGACGGCCCGGTCTCAGACCTCTCGGAGCGGCGGATGATACGCGGTATCGGGGAAGCCGTCGATCTCTCCGTTGCCGACCGGAGCGACGGCGGCGTCGTCCTCGTCGGCACCCGTTTCACGGACCCTGACAGGCTCAGTACACCCCTGTTCGTGAGCGCCCCTCGCAATGTCTCTGTCCGGCTCCGCGTCAGTCACGACGGTACCGTCTCGGCGCTTCGGCTGGCATTCGATGCCGAACGGAGCGACCAGCAGGTCCGTGTCACGCAATACCTGCGGCTACGAAACGTCGGGTCTACGACAGTGACACAGCCGGTGTGGGTCGCGAACACGACCCAGCGGTCGCTTCAGGAATAACCGCCCGCAACGAACGAATTCAGGCGCTACCGAGCGCGGGCAGGACTCGGCGGGAGGCGAGCATATAGCCGGCGTACAGGAGGACCAGCCCCATATATACTTCCCACGCAGCGAACGCGGAGATGCCGCCGGACAGGTCGGCGAGAGCGGCCTGTTCGGTGAGTGCTCCTCCCACAGTTAGCCCGGCCGCGAGAACCGTCGAGAGAAGGAGTTCAAGTAGCTCCGGAAGCGATTCTGAAACCATGTATGCGCAGATATCAGTGTCAACCCGCTTGTAGCTCTTTCGATCCGAGAGAGCTTTGTAGGCTCGCGAGAACGGACCTGTATGAGCCAAAACTGGAACGCGGACTACGCGACACTCGCAAAGCGCGGGTTCATGCTTGGGGCGGGGCTGTTCCTCCTCGGCATCGCGGGGGAAGTCGCCGGAAGCGCCGTTCTCGGGACACTCCCCGCCTGGGGCGACACGCTGCTGGTCGACATGGAAATGCTCGGTATTCTCGTCGGTCTCCTCTCACCGCTCGTGTTCGGTGTGGTCCTTCCGCTGACGGAGTAACCCTTCTCTGACGGATACGCTCGATAAAACGACTCCCGAGCTACGGCCCCGTTCTCCCGACAGCACGACCGCTCGTCTCGCCAGTCCCGGCTGTTGTGCGCAATAAAAATGTAGAGTTTGGGTGATCAGCGCGACTCGCTTACGCGAGCTTCTCTATATTCTCGACGACCTTCTCGGCGAACTCGCTGGTGGCGAGCTTGTTGCCGCCCTCGATCTGGCGTTCGAGGTCGTAGGTGACGTCGCCCGAGGAGATGGTCTCCTCGACGGCGTCACGAACGAGCTGGCCGGCGTCCTTCCAGCCCATGTATTCGAGCATGAGTCGGCCGGAGAGAATCATCGCGGTTGGGTTGACCTTGTCCTCGCCGGCGTACTTCGGCGCGGAGCCGTGGACCGGTTCGGCGAGACAGCGGGCCGAGCCGAAGTTCGCACCGGGGGCGATGCCGAGCCCGCCGATCTGTGCGCCGGCGGCGTCGGACATGTAGTCCCCGTTGAGGTTCATCGTCGCGATGACGTCGTACTCGTCGGTACGGGTCAGGAGCTGCTGGAGCATGTTGTCGGCGATGCGGTCGTTGACGACCAGCGCGTCCCCGGGCGCTTCGCCGTCGTACTCGTCCCACAGCTCGTCCTCGGTGATGACGTGCTCGCCGTACTCCTCTTCGGCGACCTCGTAGCCCCAGTCGCGGAAGGCACCCTCGGTGAACTTCATGATGTTGCCCTTGTGGACCAGCGTAACGGAGTCGCGGTCCTCTTCGAGGGCGTAGTCGATGGCCTCGCGGACGAGGCGCTTAGTCCCGAACTCGGTGATCGGCTTGACGCCGATGCCGACCGGGCCGTCGTGGATGGTCTCGTCGAAGTCCATCTCGTCCTCGACGAACTCCTTGACTTCCTCGACTTCGTCGGTGCCGGCCTCCCACTCGATGCCGGCGTAGACGTCCTCGGTGTTCTCCCGGAAGGTGACCATGTCCATCTCCTCGGGGTCCTTGACCGGTGACGGGACGCCCTCGATGTGGTAGGTCGGGCGGACGTTCGCGTAGAGGTCGAGCGTCTTCCGGAGCGCGACGTTCAGCGAGCGGAAGCCGGCGCCGACCGGCGTCGTCAGCGGCCCCTTGATAGCGACGTTGAACTCCTTGATCGCCTCGACGGTGTCGTCAGGGAGGTTCTCGTCGTACTTGTCCCGGGCGGACTGGCCGGCGTAGACGCGCATCCAGGAGATGTCACGGCCGGTGGCGTTCGCGGCGGCTTCGAGCACCTTCTGTGCGGCCGGACCGACGTCCGTCCCGATACCGTCCCCGTGGATGATGGGGATGATCGGGTTCTCCGGAACGTCGAGTTCGTCGTCCTCCGTGACCTGAATCTGCTGTCCCTCGTCGGGAACCTCCACTTTATCGTAATCGTAGCCCATATTCCGCCAATTGACAGTCGCCCCTAAAGGCGTGCCGCTTTCCCTCAGACATGGTAACACAGTCCGTAAAGAAAGGGCTTCGACCGAACGTCGGGACGACACTAACGTCATAGCCGGAGGTGATATGCCGTTCGTGTGTCAACGGGGTTGCATGCACGTCATCGTCCACGGCGGCGCGGGCAGTCCACCGGAGTCACCGGCCACTCGGCAGGAAACACTCACCGACGCCGCTGAACGGGCAACGGCGGCGGAGGGTCCGATGGACGCAGTGCTAGCCGCGCTTCGACCGCTCGAATCCGATCCGGCGTTCAACGCCGGCGTCGGTGGGGCCGTCCAGAGCGACGGCGAGGTCCGGACCGACGCTGGACTGATGACCGACGCCGGCCAGGTCGGGGCGGCGTGTGCAATGTCTGGCGTTGTACACGCCACCGATGTGGCCCACAGTGTGGGAACCGAGACGCCACACGTCTTGCTGGCCGGTGACGAGGCCGTCGATTTCGCGGCAGGCATGGGTGTCGAAACCGGTCGCGACCTCACGACTGCGGAGACACGACAGCGATACGAGGCCGCTGACCCTCCTGATGGCGGACCCGCAGATCATCTTGAATGGGTCCGTGAGCATTTCAGCGGCACTGACACCGTCGGCGCGGTCGCGACCGACGGGGGCCGGCTCGCGGCGGCGACATCGACCGCCGGGCGCTGGTTCGCGCTGGCCGGTCGGGTCGGCGACGTACCGCAGATCGGCGCTGGCTTCTACGCGGACGACCGCGGTGGCGCGAGCGCGACCGGCGAAGGGGAGGCTATTGCCCGGTTCGGCCTAGCCCGCCGCGCCGTCGAACTGCTCGACACGTACGGCCCGCGACAGGCCGCCGAGGAGGCGATTGCGGCGTTCGAGGACGCTACTGGCAGGCGCGCCGGCGTAATCGTCCTCGACCACGCCGGCCACACCGGAGCCGAACGCAACACCGCCGCGATGCAGACCGCGAGGCGATAGCCAGAGGGAAACCCCTTTGCCCGCCACCGACTAACCGCCGTGCATGACTGACGTGGACTTCGATTCCGAGCAGTACGAGAAATGCCGTGAAGCAGGCGAGATTCTGGCACAGGTGCGCGACGAGGCGGCCGAGCGCGTCGAGGTGGGCGTCTCCCATCTCGAAGTCGCTCAGTGGGCCGAGGACAAAATCAAGGAGTTGGGCGGCAAGCCGGCGTTCCCGGTGAACATCTCTATCGACGAGGAGGCGGCCCACGCCACGCCCGAGCGCGACGACGACGCCACCTTCGGCGAGGAGATGGTCAACCTCGACATCGGCGTCCACGTCGACGGGTGGCTTGCCGACACCGCCGTGACGGTCGACCTCTCCGGGCAGGACGAACTCGCCGAAGCGCCCGCCGAGGCCCTGGACGCCGCGCTGGACGTTGCCGGCCCCGGTGTCGACGTGGGCCAGATCGGCGCGGCCGTCGAGGACGTCATCGAGGGGTACGGCTACAACCCCGTCGTGAACCTCACCGGTCACGGACTCGGCCACTGGGAGCAGCACACGTCGCCGAACATCCCGAACCGCGAGGTGGCACAGGGCGCGACGCTCAACGTGGGCGACGTGGTCGCTATCGAGCCGTTCGCCACCGACGGCCACGGCAAGGTGCAGGAAGGGGCCGACGAGGAGATTTTCGCCCTCGAACGGGAGGGGTCAGTCCGGAACCGGCAGGCCCGGCAGGTCCTCGAACAGATCACCGAGGAGTACCGCACGCTGCCGTTCGCCGCCCGCTGGCTCGACTCGCCGCGGGCGGAGATGGCGCTTCGCCGGCTGAAACAGCAGGACATCGTCCACGGCTATCCGGTACTCAAAGAGCAGGACGGCGCGTACGTCAGTCAGAAGGAACACACCGTTATCATCACCGAGGACGGCTGTGAAGTGACGACCCGTTCGCGGTAGCGTGAACACCGGCTTCGAACCCGCTGGACTGACACCGGACTCCGCTTCTTGAGCATCCACAGCGACATCTCTCTGTGGCCGGTGTGAAAGGGTGTGATGGGTGGGGTGTGTTGCCACGCAGTCAGAAACCGCGCGGCGTATGGAAACGGTGGGGTGGGGGGTGTGTGGCCACGCAGTCAAAGACCGCGTGGCGTACTGAAACGGTGGGGTGGGGGTGGGGTGTGTGGGATGGTCAGGCGTTGTTCATCCGCGTGGACGTGGTTGTACCACAGATCTGACACTCGCTGACCCGATACGGCTCTCGGGAGAACGCCGCGTTCTCGCGTTTATCGGACTCTGTCTGTATCTGGACACGCACGGCGTGCGGTGTCTCGCGGTCACACGTCGAACAGTGTTCAGCCATGTCAACGCCGTCGTTTATCGCTGCCATCCCGCCTGATACAAGCCGGGTACGGAGTATAAAAACCACCTTCAGTTCTGGTCCGTTCAGCACTGTTTATCGCCAGACAGCGGCCGATTTTTTCGGATTGCTGCCTTAGAGAATACGAGAATGTTTAAAAGCCCATCTAAGGCTATAGAATCCGGTCTACGACCGTGAACGGCCAACACTTTTATACAGAGCTTCTGCGGCAACAGTCACGTTGTTTTTGCTGGTGGGTCGACAACTGGCGGTATGGACAAGGTGTTCGCGCCGTGGCGCATCGAGTGGGTCGAATGCGAGGAGACGAACCCCGATGTCGACTGCGTGTTCTGTGCGTTTCAAGCGGGGGACGACGACCGGGCGAACAACCTCGTGGCACGAAGCGACCACGCCTTCGTCCTCCTGAACAACTACCCCTACAACCCCGGGCATGTGATGGTCATTCCCCACACCCACACCGGCGAGTACGGCGACCTCGACGACGAAACCCTGCTCGATCACGCCCGACTGAAACAGCGGACCTTCGATGCTCTCGAAACGGCGCTGTCCCCGGACGCGTTCAACGCGGGGCTGAACCTCGGTGGCTCCGCGGCCGGCGGATCGATTGACGACCACCTCCATACTCACGTCGTCCCGCGGTGGAACGGCGACACCAATTTCATGCCGGTCATCAGCGACACGAAAGTCATCGTCGAGGCCGTCGAAGAGACGTACGACCGGCTCTACGCTGCGTTCGCATCACAGGACGGGACAACCGCTCCCGAGGACGGGGCTGTCCGAATCGAGTAGTTCGGCCGGCCGGCCGTACCGACAGAGACGCGGTCTTCGTCCGTGGGACTGTGGTGAAACGGCCGATTTCCGGTAGCTGAAAAGCATCGGGTGGGCCTTTTTCAGTAGACGCCAAACTGTCGTATGGTCCCATGACGCAAGAAGCCCCTCCAAATCACGGCCAGCGTGATAAGTACCCAGCCCCGTCCGGTCGCCGCCGCTTCGTCAAAGGACTGGTCGGTGCCAGTGCATTGTCGGGAGTGACGACTGTCGGCGGCCTCGCAGTCGACGCAGCGACTGACCAAGGCGGTGTCGGTGGTGGTACCGTGTCCTATATCGGCATCCAGAACATCGCTGGCCCGGCGAACCGACCGATGCCGCTCGTTCCGCTGGAGATATCCGATGGCGCACTCCGTGGAAAGTGGCCGTCCGTCTCAGAAGTGACCGCAGGCGGTGATACCTTCCGTATCGCCAAAGCGGAGTTGGGCGGCGTGACGTATTCCCAGCAGTGGTTCCAGTACTGCGGGCTCGAAGTCGCCGCGGGACTCGAGCCAGACCCCGAGCGTGACGGGTTCCTCAGGTCGAAGGCGGCATATGACTGGCAATCACAGCTGAATGACGGAGATAAACTCCGTGTCGAGCACTTCGAGGACTACGAGTCTTGGGGAAACGATATCGGTAGCGACGGTCTCGGCAAGCCAGCGGTCGCGACCTGGCGTTCACAGGGCGAGGACGTCAAAGAGATACAGGTGCAAGTGTTCCGGACACCTGCTGTCTCGAAGATGGTCGCCGGTGACGACGAGTATGCCGACCTTGCCGGTGAGATACGCGAGTTCCTGGACGCGGCCACTGCTAAGGATTTCATCGCATGGGTGAACCGCTGTACGCACCTCTGCTGTAATCCCGGGTATAAGACGATGCCCGGAAGCGCGAAGTTCGAGGCTGCCGACAAGGTGTACTGTAACTGCCACCAGTCGGTATACGATCCGTTCTCGCCGACGACGGCAACTTTTGCGTCGCGGCCTCGACCACAGGGATAGCTCAGTGTCGAAGCGGCTTTGACGGCGGCCCGACAACGGGGGAGCAATGTCACGCCGCGCGACGCTCAGGCGGGTCGGCCTGCTCGTTCTCGGCGTCAATCTCCTCCTCGTGCTGCTGAAAGCCAGCGTCTGGCTCACCACCGGGAGCTTCGCTGTCCAGTCCGAGGCGGTCAACAGCGCCGCCGACACCGCCTACTCGCTGGTCATCGTCGCTGGGCTGTACCTGACGACGCGCCCGCCGGACTTCGAGCATCCCCACGGCCACGAACGTATCGAGCCGTTCGTCTCGCTGTTCGTCGCCGCGGGTATCTTTTCCGCTGGCGGGTTCGTCCTCTGGAACGCCGGTACTGCCCTGCTGAACGGGAACATCTCGGTAACACAGGGGCCAGCCGCCGTGCTCGTGCTCGCCTTCTCGGCCGTCGCGAAGTACGCCCTCTACCGCTACTGTCTCCGCGCGGGCACGGACCGTAACTCCCCGGCGCTCATTGCGACGGCGAAGGACAACCGCAACGACATCCTCACCGCGGGAGCGGCGCTGGTCGGCGTCGGTGGTGCGATGGCCGGTTACCCCATCGCCGACCCGCTGGCTGCGCTCGTCGTCGCCATCGGCATCATCTACACCGGCATCGAGGTCGTACAGGAAAACGTCACCTATCTCGTTGGCGGCGCACCACCGGAGGACCTCCGGCGCGAAATTCTTCGCCGCGCGCTGGACCACCCGCAGGTCCGAGGCGCACACGACGTTATCGCCCACTACGTCGGCCCCGAAATCGACGTGAGCCTCCACATCGAGGTGGAAGGCGACCTGACGCTGTTCGAGGCCCACGACATCGAGACGGCGGTCATCAAGTCCATCGAGGAACTCCCGGAGGTCGACGACGCGTTCATCCACGTCGACCCGAAGGAACTCGGCGAGTGGAAAGACGACGAGGAAGTGGAACGACTCGCTGACCTGGAGTGACGTTTTAGTAGCTTCCGTGCCATGCCGTAGCATATGAGTGACGACTCATCACGTAGCTGGCTCGCGCTTGGACGACTGTTGTTCGGCCTCGGTGTGGCCCTCCAGGCCGCTGAGGACTTCCGCGATATGGAGGACGCAATCGAGTACGCTGAGTCTGCGGGTGTCCCCGCGCCGGACCTGCTGGCCCCGCTGGCCTCGGGGATGATGCTGGTCGGCGGGCTGGGGACGGCATTCTGGCGGCTCCCGCGCGTTTCGACCGGTGCCGTCGCCACGTTCCTCGCCGTCGTTACCCCGACGATGCACGACTTCTGGAACGCCGACCCGGACGACAAGAGTGGTGAGCGCCTGGCTTTCTTCGGCAACCTCGCGATGTTCGGCGGGGCGATAGCGTTCCTTCGTGAAGCCTACAGCGGTGACTGACGGCTCGGTCGATTCCGACTGAAAATTCGGGCTGCCGACCCGCTCAGTCCGCGACCTGCGCCCGCTCGATCGGCTCGCCGAAGGCGTAGACGGTGTTGTGGCTCGTGATCTCCACGTCGACCGTGTCGCCGATTTCGAGGCCGCGCTCCTGTGCGTCGGCGATGACGACCTGTCGGTAGGCCTCGTCGTAGCCCACCAGCGACTCGTCGGTACCGTCCTCGACGAGCAACACCGAGGACGTGTGGCCGACCATCTCCTCGTAGGCCTCGGCCATCAGCTCCATCTTCGCCTCGCTCATCTCCTTCGAGCGGTCCTTCTTCGTCTGGCCGCCCAGGCCTTTCATGTCGGCGGCGTCGGTCCCGGGCCGCTTGGAGAAGCGCGTGACGTTGATCTTCTCGGGCCGGGTCTCGCGCAGCAGCGCCATCGACTCCTCGTGGTCGGCCGGCTCCTCGGTCGGGAAGCCGACGATGAAGTCCGTCGACAGCGTCCAGTAGTCCAGGTGGTCGTCCAGCGTCTCGACGACCTCCAGATACTCCGAGACGGCGTGTTGCCGGCGCATATCGGCCAGCACGTCGTCGCTGCCGGACTGGACCGGCGCGTGGATGAAGTTGTACAGTTCGTCGTGCTCGGCGAACACCGCCGCGAGTTCCTCGCGGACGCCGTGGAGGCCCTTCGGGTTCGCCATGCCGACGCGTACCCGGAAGTCACCGTCGATGTCGGAGCAGATGCGGTCGAGTAGCTCCGGCAGCAGGCTCGTCCCCTTGTTCGTGTCCCAGCCGTAGACGCCGGTGTCCTGGCCCGTGATGCGGATTTCCTTCGCGCCGGCGTGAACGAGCGCGCGGGCCTTCTCGACGTTCTCCTCGACCGACGGCGACTCGATTCGCCCGGTCGCCTGCTTGGTGATGCAGTAGGAGCAGTCCGACATACACCCCCGTGCGATGGGAAGGATACCAACGACGCCGTTGAGCACCGTTTCGGTGTCCGGCGTGATTGTCGGGCACTCGCCGTTGAGGACGTACTGGGGCACGTCGTCCCAGTGGAGTACCTCCGCGTCGACGTCGGCGGTCTGGAACTCCTCGCCCTGTGCGAGCGCCATACAGCCCGTGATGACGAGGTCGGCCGGCGTTTCTTTGTCGAGTTCTTTGGCCCGTGCGAGCATGTTCCGCTCGGTTTTCTCAAGCACCGTACAGGTGTTGAGAATCGCTACGTCAGCCGACTCCGGCCCGTCGGCGGGATGGTGCCCGCCCTCCCGGAGCGCCTGCTCGATCTGCTGGGTCTCACCTCTGTTCGAGGTGCACCCGTACGTCTCGATATGATACCGGGCCATTCATCCAGACACTATCGCCAGGACGGCAAAAGGGCGACGGATTAGACCGGTCAGTAGCCGTCGGTTGTGTCCGCGTCGTCTCGGTCTGTCTCCGGTTTGGTTGGAGTTTCGCCCTGCCACTCTCGGACGATAGTATCGCCGCTAGAGGCCCCGATACGCTCGGCCCCGGCCTCGAACATCGCCTCGGCGTCGGCCCACGACCCGACGCCGCCGCTGGCTTTCACCGGGAGGTACTTGCTGAGGATCTCCACGTCGTGGACTGTCGCGCCGCCCTCGCTGAACCCCGTCGCGGTCTTGAGATACGCGGCATCAGCGTCTGCGACCAGTTGTCCGACCCGTTCGAGTTCGTCGTCAGAGAGCAGCGGCGCTTCGACGATGACCTTCACGGGAACCGGGACGCTGGCGACGACCTCGGTGATGTGGTCCCGGACGGCGTCGTCCTCGCCGGCCTTGAGTAGGCCGATGTTACACACCATATCCAGTTCGTCGGCCCCGGCGTCCCAGGCCAGTTTGGCCGCCTGACAGACGCTGTCGGTCTGACCCTGACCGTGTGGGAAGTCGATAACGGCCGTGAGTGGGACGTTCGCGTACTCCGTCGCCAGCGGGAGGTAACACGGCGGAATACATGCCCGCATCCCGTACTGCAGCGCCTCGTCGAGGCAGGTTCGTACGTCGTCCGGTGTCGTCGTCGGGCCGAGGACTGTATGCTCGATGCGGTCTGGAATGTCGTCCATACCGCGGGGTGACACGCGGTGTCTACGTAAAGACGGCGGGCGGCGGACGGTGCGGGCCGGGTGTCCCGCTGTAGTGGCTGTCCGCGATAGCCGCTCGTACCGGTGTGCCCTCCGTCGGTCTCGTTCGGAAGGTTTTCCCTCGTCGGCGTCGGCGTGAGGGACATGGTACTGCCTTCGGGGTTAGCGCTCCCGCCGCTTGAGTACACCGTGGCGCTGCTTGCGGGCACACTCGTGGTGACAGCGCTGTTGTACGCCCTCGAACCACCGATCGACCAGCGGACCGTGGTCGCCCTGACGCCGTGGATGGCACTCGGCGGCGCGCTCCACGCGTTCCACCAGCCACCGATTGAAGCGTACAGGCCCGTGGTCGCACCGCTGTTCGGCGCACCGGCGGTGTACCTCACGACGTTCGTCACACTGGGTGTCGTCTGGATCACGCTGACGCTGTTCAGCGTCCGGCGCGGCCACAGCGAGACGATATCGCGCAATCTGGGGTACATCGGTATCGGACTCCTGACTGTGTTGCTCGTCATCGCCGTCGTGATGGCACTGGAGTCCGGCCTGCTGGGGCTCATCTGGCCGACTGTCGCCGTCGTCGTCGCGACTGTTGTCACCGCTGTAACGGTGCTTGCGGTCGCGCTGTGGCGGACGCCGGTCGTGGTTCGGATGCGCTATGCGGCCCCGACTGTCGTGTTCGCGCATATGCTCGACGGCGTCTCGACGGCGGTCGGCGCTGACGTTATCGGTATCACGGAGCGAACGCCGATCCCCGCCCGTATCATGGAGTTTGCCGGGACACTCCCGACAGCGCCGTATCTCGGCAAAGGCTGGCTGTTCGTGTTCGTCAAACTGCTCGTGGCGATTGCGGTCGTCTTCCTGCTCGATGACTACCTCGAAGAGGACCCGGTCGAAGCGAGCCTCCTGCTCGCGCTCGTGACCGCCGTCGGTATCGGCCCGGCCACGAACAACATCGTCCTGTTCCTGTTCAGCCCGGTCTGAGGGCGGCGTTATTCTGCCACCGAATCGCTGCGTCGCTCCTGCCGTTCCTGTTCGAGCCGCTGACACCCGAACATGAGCGGCTCCGGCATGTCCGTCGCGTTCGACTGCAGCGATTCGAGCACGACGGCCACCTCCTCGAACCGTGGTCCGCGACCGGCGACCAGTGGCTCTGTATCCCACGTAATGAACTCGTGGTCGGACAGCATCGGCAGGTGACAATGGTACAGTTCCTGTCGAAGGACCGCCGGGTCGCGCGGGACGTTGGGGTTTACGGCACTTTCGGGGAGTGGGACTGTCTCGTCGGGGTGGGCGTCTGACAACGAGATGACGAGCTGCCGCCGCGGCTCGGCCGTAACGGCCTTGAAAACCTCGTCCCAGCGTCTAATCACCTGCTTCCCGTTCTGGTAGCGTTGCTGTGTCATAGTATAACTTACCACATATAACCGGCCGGCGACATATATATCACCGTGGTGTAATATATTGAGTGAATTGAACGGCGAGGACAGCTGTCCCCGATTGACCCGAAACGACACAGTTGAGGGTACTGAAACGGGTGTGATAACACCTGGGTCCGCATACCGCACTATCTCATCACCCTATGTATCCTGTCTGACTCTGCGGTACTACACTCGACAGTGCCAGAGCCGTCGGTGATATCTCGGGAGGGTATCCTCGCAACGGACTATCCCGCCACCAGACCTGTCGTTTCTGCTCTCCCCAGCCGCATGACACAATGCTCATTGGCACTGCGAACAAGGGACGATACGTGCTTGACTACCCCCTCACGCAGTGGGCGTTCGTCTGTGTCGTCGCCGGTGCGGTCGTCGGTCTGTTGTTGAACATCCCGATGATGACACAGGACCAGGGGTACCTGCCGGCGCACGTCGCCGCGGCCGGCCTCACTCGTGCTGACCCGGCCGCAGTGGGCCGTCCGCTCGCCGCCGTCGTGCATCACGGCACCGCCCTCGTTGCGGCACTGCTCTACGGCGCGGTCGTTGCAGGCCTCTCGTCCGTGCTTCCGACGGCAGTCTCGCTCAACGGCGTCCCGCTGCTACCGCACATTATCGGCGTTGCGGGCGTCACCGCGTTCATCTACTACTTTTTCGCCCGCATCGCCATGCCTCGCTTCGGCGGCAGCGTCCGGGACGATGCCGACGAGATCATTCGACAGTGGGCGCTCACGGCGTTCATCTTCGGGACGGCGCTCGCGCTGTTCGTCCCGGTGCTCGTCACCTGGCTGTAAGCTACGTATCCTCGACCCGCTTCGAGAGGTTTCTGTAGGCTCCGAGATACAGGAATACGCTGGCAAGGAGCGCGAACGGGACGACGAGGGTCCACGAGGGGCCGTCCGGCGTTCCCGCGCCGACGGTGTAGCCGGTCAGCAGTCCGAGGACGACTCCGGCGGCGAGAGCGATACCCGCCGGTCCTCGCATCCGCCTGTCGAACAGCGAGAGATCGTCTGCCATACGTCCGCTCTCGCGGCCGTCCTACCTCACTGTTGTGACCGACGGGAATCCACTGACTACTAAATAGTTCCGTGCGACTGGCCTGTATGGCGAAACAACCGCATCTACTCGTCGAACCGGGTGACCTGACAGACATCGCGCTCGTGCCGGGTGACCCCGGGCGTGTCGACCGCATTGCGGGCCTCTGTGACGACCACGAGGTCGTCGCGGAGAACCGCGAGTACAAACTCGTCAATGCGACCTACGACGGCCGCGAACTGACGATCTGTTCGACCGGCATCGGGTCGCCCTCGACGGCCATCGCCGTCGAGGAACTGGAAGCTGTCGGCGTCGAGACGCTCATCCGCGTCGGCACGACCGGCGCGCTTCAGGAAGGCATCGAAATCGGCGACATGGTCGTCGCTAACGGCGCTGCCAAGGACGAAGGAACGTCCCAGCGCTACGAATCGAAGTCCGTCCCGGCCGTCCCGGATTACGACGTGCTCTCGTCGCTGGTCGACGCCGCCGAGGCGAACGACGAGGACGTCCACGTCGGCCCCATCGCCACGGACGACGCCTTCTACGCCGAGACGGACGAGTACATCAACGACTGGGAGGCCGCTGGCCTGCTGGCCGTCGAGATGGAGGCCGCCGCGCTGTTCTCGCTGTGTCGTCGCAAGGGCCTGCGCTCGGGCGCTATCTGTACCGTCGACGGAAACCTCGTCGAGGGGACACAGAAGGGCGAAACTGAGGACGAGGAACTCCCCGAGAAAGCCAAGAACAACGTCGAACGCGCCATCGAAATCAGTCTGACGGCGACCACGTCGCTGTAAGCGTCGGAACCGCTGGGTTCTGCGAGCGCCCGTCGGGGGTGTCCCGTGTGATCGGTCGGTCGCGCCGCTTCCCGGCGGAGGGCTTAACAGACGTTCTCCCGTGGGAAACTGTATGCTCGACCAGTTCCGGAAGCGACTCAACGCGGCGGTCAGACGGCTCCGGCGGGTCGAGCGCCGCGAACTACAGGACTTCAGACGGTGGGCCGAGGTGACCGAAAACCTCGTCCACCTCTCCATGCTGGTGTTCGTCCCGCTGGCTATCGTGCTGGTGACGACGCTGGCGAACGCCGTCCCACAACTGAGCTTCCTGCTGTTCCCGCCGCTTGCAGCGGGGTCGTACACGCTCTTCGTCGATCCGACGAGCAAGTACTCCGACCCGAAGCGGTTCGTCGCGGGACTCACCATCGGTGCGGTCTGCGGGCTGGGCGCGCTCGCCGTCTCGAACAGCTACCTCACAGCCCCGGGCGGCCAGTTCGGCGTCAGCGCGCTCGGTGCCGGTCTCGCCGTCTTCGCGACCGGCGTGGTCACCTGGCCGCTCGACATCGAGGAGCCGTCGTCGTACTCCACCGCCCTGCTGGCGCTGCTGGTCGAACCGAGCCAGCGGGCGGCGTTCGTTGTCAGCATCTTCCTCGCGAGTTCGCTCGTGGCAGCCCTCTTCGTCGTCTGGCGCGAGGAGTTCTACGAGCAGCGGGCGACGTACCTGTACGAGTCGATGTCCGGCGACGACCACGTCCTCGTCCCGATGCGCGGCGACTCGGCTGGCCAGACAGCGATGCTGGGCGCGCGGCTCGCGGCTGCCCACGAAGCCGGGAAAGTCGTCTTGCTGGACATGGTTTCGGACAGCGACGCCGCCACAACCCAACAGTCGCTCATGCGGGACACGATACAGATGGACATCCGGTCGGAGAACGGGTCCGGCTCGCCATCGGCCCGGACTCGTCCCGTCGCTGACGGCGGTGACCCAGCCAACGCGTCGGTATCACCCGACCAGACTGACCTCGAAGCGGAGGTCGACTGGCTGGAGACCCACGCCGACCGCATCGAGACGCGAACGGGCGTCTCCTGTCAGGTCGTCGTCGCGAGCGACGACGGGTCACCGGCGAAGACGACGCTGCAGACCGCGGCCGAAACCAACTGCGACCTCATCGTCGCGCCCTACGAGAGTCGACACGGGGCGCTGACGTCGTATTTACAGCGGCTGTTCCGAAGTGAGAGCGACATCGTCGTCCATCGGTCACGGAGCGACCGGACCCGCTGGAAGCAGGTCATCGTCCCCGTGCGGTCTGTCAGCGACGTGGCCCACAATATGGTCGACTTCGCCACGCGACTGGCCGGCCGGAGCGGGCGGGTCGCCGTCGCGACCTGTATCGGCTCCCGCGGGGACCGCCGCCGGGCCGAAGAGATGCTCGCGGACCTCATCGAACCGTACGAGGGGGCGTTCGAGACGCGAGTCCCGCGGACGGATATCCAGACGTTCCTGACCGATACCGCCCCACAATACGACCTGGTCATGATCGGGGCGAGCCGCGACCGGAGCAAGGCGTCGCGGTTCATCTCGCCGCCGACGTTCGAACGGTTGGAGGACGTGGAGACGGACGTCGCTATCGTCGACCGCGGCCGGGCCTAGATATCTGCGTCGTCCTCGTCGTTCACGTCGAGCAGGTGGTCGGCGATGTTCTCCATCCCCTCGCGACCCAGTGCAGACTGGACGATGAGGTGCCCGCCCAGCACCGCCGGGCTGATGACTGTGTCCGCGCCCGCCCGGCGGAGCTTCTCGATGTTTTCGCGGTCGGTCGCCCCGGCGACGATGTTGACCTCCGGATTGAGCGTCTGTGCCGTCAGTATCGCCAGCGCGTCCTGTGCGTCGTCGTTCGTCGCCGCGACGACCGCCGCGGCCTCCTCGATACCGGCCCGTTGCATCGGCTCTTCGTCGCTCGGGTCCGCGGTCAGAACGGGGATGTCCTGTTGTTGGAGCCGCGTGGCCGTCTCCGTGTCCGGCGTGATGACCACGAAATCGATTGCGCCGGTCAGTTCCTCGATGATCGGTTCCGTCAGGTCGCCGTGGCCGAGCACCAGTACGTGGTTCTCGAGCAAGTCCAGTTGTGCGTCAGTCATGTTTCCGAGTGCCTCCGAAAGCCGCTTCTCGATTGCCGGGCCCAGCAGCGACCCCAGCGCGATGGCGAAACTGGCCGTCCCGAGGACGACCACCGACATACCGAACAGTATCGCCTGCTGGCTCTGTGGGGTCATGTCGCCGTACCCGACGGTACTGGCCGTGACCAGCGTGTAGTAGAACGCGTCGGTCGCCGTCGAAAGATTGGTGAATTCGTCCCGGAGCGCGTACGATCCCGCCGTCCCGTACATGAGCGAGCCGAGGAGTGCCGCGCCCGCGGCCAGTTGCGCTGTCGAGAGGTCGACCGACCGGTCGAACCGCCGCCGGTTCAGCAATATTACTGGGAGCGAGAGCAGCGAGAGCGCGACGAGCGGTATCGACACCGCCGAACTCGGCACTGGGCCGATAAACGGGAGCGGCACCTCCGAGTTCTGCACCAGCCCTTGAACCGCCGCGACGGGAAGTAAGACGACGGTCGCGTACCACGCGACCCGCAGGCGGCGACGGAGTCCGACGACGCTAACGAGTAGCGTGAATCCCGTGAGCGCACCGGTAAACCCGGCGGTGCGCTGGATGCTTCGCGGAATGAGGTCCCCGAGCGGCCCGCTGATCGACACGGCACTGATGTTGACCACACCAGTGACGAACGACAGCACTGCCACCAGGACCGGCAAGAGTATCGTTGCGCGCGCTCCCAACCAGTTCCGCGGCCTGTCCATACCCATCCAGATTACAGCGGTGGGTGTAAATGTACTGTCCGCGGGCCGGAAGCGATTTACTACCGGCCACGCAGGATGTGGACATGGCTTCGCTCCCGGTCGAGGTGCTGATGGGGATCTATCTGGGGCTGTTGGTGGGAGTGATTCCCGCGCTCGTGTCGTGGGCGCTGGGGTTCAGTTTCAAGTACTTTACCGGCATTACCGTGCCGGGGTTCGGTGTTGTCGTGCTGGCAATCGCACTTGCCGGCGTCAGCGGGGGCCTCATGGCACTGGCGGACAAGTCGATTACGCAGGCCCCCAACGCCGAGCGAATCATTACTGCAATCGTTCTCGTCGGGATGGTGTCGCTGTACGCTCACAGCAAGGGCGACCAGCTCGGGGCGGAGTTCCCGAAGCGGCTCTCTTTCCAGGGGCTACGCGAGAAGAAACTCTCGGCGGACGTGGCCGAATTTGTCGGTGGCCGCGACGAGGTTCGTATCCGCGTCGTCGGCGACGTGGCCGACATGGAAGGGTATCCGCCGCTTTCGGAGCCACTCCGGGCCGAGATACGCACCGAAGAGTGGCGGTTCCCGGCGGACCTCCGTATCGGCGAACTCGAACGCCGGATGGAGGAGCGCCTGAAATCGGAGTTCGACCTCGGCGACGCTGCCGTCTCGATAGACGAGCAGGGGCGGGCGACAGTCGTCGCCGCGCCGCCGTTCTCCGGCCTCTCGAAGCGTGTGGGCGACAACCGCCACGCCGTCTCGGTAGACGCCCTGTTGCCGACCGGGCTGGCCCGCAACGACGAGGTGACGGTGCTGACTGAGGACGCACAGGTCCGGGGGACCGTCGTGAGCGCGCGGTCGACTCCGTCGGCCGACGAGACGCCCGCCGAGACGCCGACGGAACCGGAGATCGCTGACTCCGAGACGCCCCCAACGCCGGTACAGGCACCGACGACTGACGGCGGCGAGGGCCGGCTCACGGTCGCCGTGACCCGGACGGACGTGCAACCACTCCTGCGGTCGGCTCAGCCAAAGGTCGTGGTCGAACCCCGCGGAACCCATCGGGAGTACGAACTTGTCTCCCTGCTCCGTCGGGCCGGAAGCCGGTTTCGCCGTCTCACAGTTCGCGCCGACGGCCCGCTGGATAGGACGACGCTCCGGGACGCCAAAGTTCGGGAGGTCTACGACGTTGCCATCGTCGCTATCCGGACGGCGGACGGTTGGCAGGTCGCGCCACGCGGCGACGCGGCTGTCGAGGCCGGCGACGAACTGTACGCGATTGGCCGCCGCGCCGACCTCGACGCCTTCGCGGAGGCGGTCGCATGACGCCGCTCGGCCTGACACTGCTCGCACAGGTCGGTGCGAACCTGCAACTGGGGACGGTGTCGCGGGCGCTGGTCGAGGGCGTTGTCTGGCTCCTCGTCATCACGCTGCTCGCCGCGACGCCGGCGGGCGCTATCGCCGTCTTCTATCGCTGGTACGTCCGCGAACGCATTCAGACCGGGCTGGCGGTCCTGTTCGGCCTGACCGCGGTCGTCCTCGTTATCGGCGCGACGACGGCGCTCAGCGAGGTCATCGCCCAGCGCGAGGACGTGCTGGCGGCCGGTGCAGTCCTGTTGAACCTCGCTGCGTTCCTCGCCGGCGGCGTCGGGGCCTACGGCGGGATGCGTATCGGGGACCGACTGGGCGTCGACCTCTTCGCCGCGACCGGCGGCCGGAACATCGACGCCGACGTGAGCGAAATCGTCCAGACCGTCGGCCGCGTCACGTCCGTTCGCCTGCCCGAGGATATCGACGACATCATCGGTTACGACCCGATGCCAGACGAGACCAAAGAGGCGCTCGCGAACCGGCGCTTTCTCTTCCCGCGGCGGCTGACGAAAGACGAACTCCGGGACCGCCTGGTCGTCCGCCTCAAGACCGATTACGGCGTCGGCCACGTAGACGTCGAACTGGCCGACGACGGCAACGTCGACTACCTCGCCGTTGGCTCACGGGCGGCCGGCATCGGCCCGACGCTGCCGCCCTCGACGAACGCCGTCGCCATCCAGGCCGATCCGGCCCACGCCGCGAGCGCCGGCGATCTGGTTCAGGTCTGGGAGCAAGCGCCGGCGAAGCGCGTGCTCACCGGCGAACTCCGGGGCGTTGCCGACGACGTGGTGACAGTCGCTATCGACGCCGCCGACACGCCGAAACTCGACCCGCAAACGCAGTACAAGCTCGTCACGCTCCCGGTGCAGGACCGCTCCGACCGGGAGTTCGCCTCGCTGCTTCGTGCGGCCGACGAGACGATGGGCACCGCCACCGTCGAACCGGGGAGCACGCTCGACGGTGCGGCGGTCGGCAGTCTGGCAGTCACTGTGGTCGCGATTACCCGCGACGACCAGCAACCGGAGACGATTCCGTCTCGCGGGCGTGTGCTGGCGGCCGGCGACACTATCTACGCAATCGCCACGCCGGACGCGTTGCGGCGGCTGGAGCAAGCCACGGAAGGGACCACGACAGCGACTGTGACGGACGAGTCGGAAGACGATACTGCTGACGAGGACGGCCAGTCAGGCGCGTCTGACCCGGCTGCTGGAACTGAGCAGACTGACGGGGCGGCTGAACCAGCGGCCGACACGACTGATGCCGATGCCCACGACAGCGCGGGGGATGTCGACGCGGCCGAGACCGATGCCGAGGATACGACCGACACCGACGCTGAGATAAACAGAGCTGACACCGACACTGCCGGTGAACCGGCTGACACCGCCGCTGAGGATGGGGCGGCTGATACTGCTGCTGACGCTGGCCTGGCTGATATCGGCGCTGACGACGGGACAACCGAGACCGGAGACGAACCCACGGACGACGACCCGCTGGCGGCGCTTCGGAACGCCGATGTGGAGGACGCAGACGACGAGCTGACTGCGGACGAGGCGTTCGAGGACTTGCCGGCAGACGACGGCGACGACACCGTCGAAGTGTGGGACCCGGAAGAGCGAATCGACGGGGCGGACGACGAGCTGACTGCGGACGAGGTCGACGACAGCGACTCGGCGGACTCCGAAGCGCCCGCCGAGGACGGAGACGGCGTCGACGACGAATCGGGCGCTGGTGACGACTCGGAGAAGTCAAACTGAGAGGCGGGCCTCCCTATTGCTGGATGCACGCCGTCGCCGGCTGCCCTTCCCCGGTCCACCTGAACGGGCCGGACACACCTCGGTCCGGAACCCTCTTTTGCCGGACGCCCGGAGTACGGCTATGGAGTGGAAACTGTTCGCACACCTCCGGGACGCGGCCGACGGCCAGTCGGTCAGCGTCGATATCGAGGGCGAGGCCACGGTCGAAACGGCGCTCGATGCGCTGCTCGCGTCGCGACCGGCGCTCGCCGAGGAGGTGCTCGACGAGAACGAGGAGTTGGCCGACCACGTCCGGGTGCTCGTCGACGGCGAGGACCCGTTCGCCGCCGGTGAGGGGCTGGCGACGGCAGTCGACGAGGAGACGGAACTGGCGTTGTTCCCGCCGGTCAGCGGCGGTTGATACGGCTCGTCGGAGCGGTTTTCGGGTATGTGTCGACTTTGGAGCCGGCACTCTCCCGAAACAATCTTCGACAATCCGTATAGCACGACCTGTCGTCTGTGTCAGCTTTCCAGCGCGCCCGCCACCGTCACGTTCGAGATGACGATTCGCACGCCGTCCTGATACTCAGTATCGAGCGTCACGTCCCAGCCGTGGGTCCGGGCGAGCATCCGCAGGTTCGGGAGCGTCATCCCGGCTTCGGCGTCCGGCATCGCACCGCCGTACTCGAAAAAGGCCTCCGCCGCTGTTTCGCCCGCCGGGGTTCCGTCGTCGGTGATGACGATCTCGTCGGCCTCTCGCTCGACGGTGACCGTCGACGCGTCGTTGTGGGCCGCGAACGTGAACCCACTCTCGAAGAGGTCCCGCAATCGAGTCGGATCGGCGATTATCTGTCCCTCCACGTCGGCCGCCATCGTGAGGCCGTTCGTGTCGGCACGGTCCCAGGCTCCGTCGATGACCGGCTGGAGGTCGACAGCTGTCGTTTCGTCGATTGTCTGCCCGTGTCGGGCCAGCGTCGCGAGTCCGTCCACGATTTCGGACATCCGCTCGGCTGTCTCGGACGTCGACTGGAGGGATTCTTTCGCCAGACCGACCTTGCCGCGGTCTAGAGCGTCTCCGGCGACGGAGACGCGGCCGGTGATTATCTGGAGCGTGTTCAGAAGCTCGTGTCTGATCGCGGTTGCGAACCCCTCCAACTGCTCGTTCTGTCGGTCGAGTTCGCGGCGACGTCGCTCGCTTTCGGTCACGTCGGTGAACACGAGCATCCGACCGATGTCAACCTGCCCCAGCGAAAACGAGGTGTCGCTGACGAGGTAGTACTCCGTCCCGCCGTTCCGGTTCCGTTCGAGAATCTGCTCGTCCGTTTGCAGTATCTCAGTGACGGCCGGCAACACTGTGTCGAGCTGCTGCCCGCGGCTCCCGGCCAGCGCCGGGAAGAGCCGCTGTGCCTCGCCGTTAGACTCCTTGATGTAGCGGTCATCGTCGAGATATACGACAGCATCGTCGACGCCATCGGTCAGTTGCACGGCGAGAAACGCCTCGTCGTACACGTAGAGGACACCGAACGCGAACAGTGCGACGCCGAGCGGCTCGTGGTTGATATCGAGCAGGATGTCGGTGACGAACCCGACGATATCGAGGACCGCCGGGATCGCCGTGACACCGACGAGAACGCCCAGCGGACGGGTGTCGTAGTCCGCTTCGAGGAACAGTTCGAACAGCATGAAGAAGCCGACGGTGACGAGCGCGTAGGAGAGTCCCGTCACCACCCAGTGAAACACGCCGTGTGTGATTGCCAGATGCGGGAACGGCTCAGAGACGAACTGCGTGGCGAAATAGAGCCCGTGAAGCGGATTGGTCAGCTTCACCGTGACGATACCGAGGTACACGCTCACGGCGACCACACGGTATAGTCGGTTCCGGTGGAACGCCCGCCCGGTGTACGCCGAACAGAAGTACAGCCACGCACCGACCGTCGCGAGACCGACGATGAGGCTGCCGAGGTAGAACGCGTATCCAAGCGTCCCGGGCGTGATCAGGAACCCGAGTTGCAGCGCCGCCCAGCCGCCGCTACAGAGAAGGAGTCCGACCATCCCGCGGCGGGTATCGGGATCTTCCATGCGAGTCGCTCTGTAGAGCCCGACGCCGCAGCCGACCGCCGCGAGGCCGTACGCCGCGACGTATACGAGAAATGCCGGCGAACTCCCAACAAGATCCATCTATCGGTGACTGGGCGTGTATCTGAATGAGTGTTGCGTCCGCGTTATCGGTTATGATAACTCTCCGAGGCCGTCTATCTCGAACACGAAGTCCGGGCGGCCGTCGATGTTCCCGCTGGCGTACGCGGCCTGGGCCACATGGCGCGGTGTCTCGGGGATGAGGACCCGCGTCCCGTCAACGCCGAGCGTAGCTGCGTCGGCGGCTATCGCAGTGAACAACGCCCGCGCAGCGTCGACGTCGCTCCACACCCCGACAGCGTACTCCGCGAGCCGTTCGCCGTCAGCTTCGGTCGTCCGGACGCGACACGCCAGGCCTCGTGGCTTATCCCCGACGGTCAGGACCGCCTGGTCAGTCGCCAGCCGGTCGAGCGTGTCCCGCGTCAGCGTCGAGAGCGCCCAGCTCTCCCCGCTGTCGAGCGCGAGCCCGGACAGGACGTCTCGTCCGTCGCTCTCCTGCCAGTAGCGCCACGCTGTCGCGGGGTCGTTTCCGACAGTCATCCCGGGCGTCTCGTCCCGTGGCTCGGGGTGTACCCAGCGGAACGACGTGACCGCCTCGAAGCCAGCAGCCAGCGACTGCCCGAGTCCGGCCTCGTTCCAGGAAAACACCATGCTTCGGCCGACTGACGCGCCGGCATCGGCCGCCCATTCTATGAGGTGGTCGGTCAGCAGCGACCCCAATCCCTGCCCTCTGTAGTCCGAGTCTATACGCATGCCCTGAAACCACGCCTCGGTCTCAGTGAGCATGACGGCCTGCGCGAGGCCGACGGCGTGACCGTCAACATCGACGACGAGGGTTTTCCGGTCCGCGCCGTCGTCGTCGACCCAGTCACGGAACACGTCGGGGATGTAATCGGCCATCGCGCGGTCGGCCCAGACATCGCTTGTCAGTTCGACGATATCGTCGTAGTCGTCGTGACGAGCCGTCCGAACAGTCGGCGACATACGGGCAGACTCTCCCGCGACGGTGAAAAAAGGGTCGCGTCGATTCGCCAGCCGGGAACGGCCCGTCCCGCCGAGGCTACCACACCGTGTTCGGTGCTACAGCCACGGCGTCGAACGCTGCTGAATCTCGCCGGCAAGGGGTTCCTGCATGGCGTCGGCAACGTCGTCGCTGTTTGCCAGCGCCCACATGAGCTTGACCTTCGCTGTGCCGGGGAGCATGTCCTCGCCCTCGATGACGCCGGCGTCGAGCAAGTCCCGGCCGGTGTCGTAGACGCGGTCACAGACCCGCCCTTCGAGGCACTGGCTGGTCATGACAAGCGGGATGTCCAGGTTCTCGATGGTCCCGATCCAGTCGGTGTTGACGTGGCCGAGCCCGGTTCCCTCGATGACGACGCCCTCGCTGTCCTCGGCGGCGGCTTCTAGCAGCGACGGGTCCATTCCGGGGGAGAACTTCAGGAGTTCCACGTCTGTCTCGATGTCGTCGTGCAGCGCCAGGTCGACGGCGTCCCGTTCGGCGTATTCGCGGTGGAACGTAACTGTGCTCTCACCGTCGATGTCGTAATCGACCTCGCCGAGCGGCTTCGCGCCGACCGTCTCGAAGGCGTCCCGGCGCGAGGTGTGGTTCTTCCGGACGCGAGTGCCGCGATGGAGCGCACAGCGGTCGTCGGACTCGTCGGCGTGCATACAGACCAGCACCTCCGCGCAGTCGCTCGTGGCGGCCTCGACGGCGGAGACGGCGTTCATCACGTTGTCCGAGGACGGTCGGTCCGCCGAGCGCTGGCTGCCCGTAAAGACGATGGGGACCGGCGTGTCGAGCATGAACGACAGCGCCGACGCGGAGTACTGCATCGTGTCGGTGCCGTGCATGACGACGATGCCGTCCGCGCCGGCCTCGATCTCCTCGTGGACCGCCTGCGCGAGGTCCTGCCAGACCGCCGGGGTCATGTTCTCCGAGAGGATGTTGGCGACGACGCGGCCGCGGTAGTTCGCCATCCCCGCTAGGTCCGGCACCGCCCGCAGCACGTCCTCGGCGTCGAACTGGGCCGTCACCGCGCCGGTGCGGTAGTCGACCGTCGAGGCAATCGTGCCGCCGGTGGAGATCAGCGAGACCGTCGGGAGGTCGTCGTCGAACTCGATGGCGGACTGGCTCTGTTCGTCTTGTGCGCTCTCGACGTCGTACACGTCCGATTCCAGCACGTCGACGGACGCGTCCTCTCGGTCGATGCCGACGTTGTACCCGCCGTCGAGTTTGACGACGAGGTGGTCGGGCGTACTCGACGGGAGCACCACGCCCTCGTAGGTCTGGGCCGCGCGCTCGACGCGGACCCGGTCGCCTGCGTTCATGCGCGGCACTTTCCGCCGGTGGGACTTGAACCCACTCGTTTCGGCGAGCGCTCTCAGCCACGCGCCGGATCTGGCGACCGGCCGGCGGTTGGGGCGCTCGCCGCGGCTCTGGTCCGGGATATCTACGTCCGTTACTGCGAGTTACAAACGCTATCAGACCACAATGTTATCCCACTAGACATTCTCCTAACAAGTATGGCAGACAACAAGAACGGCCGTGAAGCCCAGGCCCAAAACGAGGAGCGCCGCCAGCGGGAGCGCGCTATCACTGAGGAACTTGAGCGGGCGGACGAACCCGAGCCGCCGGTCGATCCGACGGAACTCGCGTACTTCGAGACAGAACTCGAATCGCTCGAATTCCCGGCGACAGCGGCTGACGTGGTCGCTACGGTCGGCGATCACGAAATCGAGTCGGCCGACGGGACGTACACTGTCGCGGACCTCTTGCCCGATGCGGAGGTCGAGTCCTTCGAATCGCCGGCCGAGGTCCGGACGCGGGTCCAGCGGCCGACGGTAGCCGGGGCGATGAAACGCGTCGTCGAGGCCGCCGACGAACACCAGAGCGCGTCCTTTGGCGCCTCACAGCGCGACGGCTACGAGCGGACGTTTCGGGAGCTGCGGGCTATCGACGCGGATGACGACGACGAGGGTATTCGGGCCATCGCCGACTGGATCATCGAGCGCATCCACGAGAAAGAGACGCTTCCCGGGTCCCGCGACGTCCGCCGACAGGCGGCGAAGTTCTGCCGGTCGAACGGCTACTCGGTTCGCAACGACGAGTGGCTCGGTATCTGAGCGACACACCACTGTATCCCTGACTGCCGGCGGCCCCCACAAGGACCATACTGCTCGCGGTCACACACTCTATATGGCCGAACGAACCGAGGAGCGGACCCGCGACGCGGACGCAAAATCGGGCAGTGACCTCGGCGTCGATGTCGGCGTGACGGAGTCAGCGGAGACGGACGTCGCTGTCGGGGAATCGCGCGATGCGGAGTCTTCTGTCAGCGACTCCACCACCAAAGACAGTGGGAGCTACTTTTCGCTCCGAGCGCTGTTGTTCGCCTTCGGTGCGGTCGGCGGTGGGATGGTGCTCGGCGGGCTGATACCGCTCGTCCCGTTCACCGAACTGGTCGGCATCCTGCTTGGCGGATTCGTCTACGGACTGCTCGCCAGCGAGCGCCGATACGCCGAACTGGGTCTGGCGGGCGCTGTCAGCGGCGGCGCAACGGCTGTTCTGTCCCTCCTCCCACAGCTCGCCGCGGGACTGAACGGCACCAGACTGTTCGCTATCGCTGGCGGGGTCGGCCTCGTGCTCGCGCTTGTCGGGCACTACTTCGGCCGCGACCTGCGGAGCGGGCTGACGAAGGACTTGTGATTCCGCTGACTGCATATTCCGGTTAGTACCGGGGCCGTGGCTGCTGCACTCGCTAAACTGTATTTCACGATCCCGTCGTTCCGTATGCAGTATATCCTACTCTCCCGCCAAGTTATAGCGATGTCTGATGTCGGTACCCCCTGTTTACGAGAGCGACAGACCGTAGCAGTTTCGACGCGAATGAACTCTTTGTCACGTAATCTTGGTTGTCACGGTCTTGTCAGTCAACCCCAATATAACGGCATATGTCCAGAATAAAGTGCTAGTTCTGGGTAGATATTCCGTCTTCTGGGTTTTCACACCTAGTATCTCAGGTTGATAACGCTTATAAATCTCGTATGTAATCCCAGAAATAGAACGCAT
Source organism: Haloarcula sp. CBA1131 (assembly GCF_008728975.1). Lineage (NCBI taxonomy): Archaea > Methanobacteriati > Methanobacteriota > Halobacteria > Halobacteriales > Haloarculaceae > Haloarcula > Haloarcula sp. CBA1131. The sequence goes on along the minus strand of NZ_RPCY01000001.1, from coordinate 2,816,168 downwards.
GGCACCAGAGACATACGGGCTCATCAGCCTGTTTCCGGCGATGCTCGCCATTGTACTGACGCTGTTCACTCGCCAAGTACTCCTCTCGCTGTTTGCAGGTATCTGGATCGGTGCGACGGTACTGGTTGGCTGGAATCCGGCCGCCGGAGCCGCCCGGAGCCTCCAGTTCGTCGTGGATAACGTGACCGAACCGTTCAACGTCAAACTGCTACTGTTTACGTTCCTCATCGGGGCAATGCTGGGGATGATCTTCCTCTCCGGCGGGATGAACGCGCTGGCGTCACAGATGGTCAAGCGCATTCGGACCCGCCGGCAGGCGGCGCTTGGCACGTCGCTACTGGGAATGACCATCTTCGTCGACTCGTACGCCTCGACGATGATTACCGGGTCGGTCATGCGCCCGATCACCGACAAGTTCGACATCAGTCGCGAGAAGTTGGCGTATATCCTCGACTCCACCACTGCACCGACCGCGTCGATATCAGTCGTCTCGACGTGGCTCGGGTTCGAAGTCGGACTCATCGCCGAGCAACTGACCACAATCGGGGTGGACCGAAGCGCGTTCCTGCTGTTCCTCGAATCGATTCCCTATCGGTTCTACAGTCTCCTTGCGCTCGCAATGGTCTTTATTATCGTCATCGCGGACCTGGACTTCGGCCCGATGGCGAAGGCCGAACGCAGAGCCAGAGAGGAGGGGAAAGTCCTCGGCGACAACGCGGACCCGCTGATGGAAACACAGGAGGACGATATCGTGACGCCCGACCACGTCGACCCGCGGTGGTGGTACTTCGCCGCGCCGATCGCCGCACTCGTGGGGGTGACCGGGTTCTCGCTGTATTACTCCGGCGGCGGGTTCGCCGGGCGCAGTCTCACCGACGCACTGTCGAACGCGGCCACCGCGGACGCCATCGTCTGGGCCTCGTTTTCGGCCTGTCTGGTCATTCTAACAATTCTGGTCGGGCACGCACGCATCGCGGTCGACGAAGTGAGCGACGCCATCTTCGAGGGGTTCAAAATGGTGATGTTCCCCGTCGCGGTGCTCTCGCTCGCGTGGTCTATCGGCGCTGTGAGCCAGGCACTGGGTGTCGGCCCCTACGTCGTCGCCATCAGTGAGGGGATTATTACGGCCGGGATGCTGCCCGCTATCATTTTTCTCAGCGCCGTCATAATCAGCTTCAGCATCGGCACGTCATGGGGGACGATGGGTATTCTGTTCCCGGTCGCGATCCCGCTCGGACACGCGCTCGGCGCGCCGCTGGCACCGGCCATCGCGGCGATCCTGACCGGTGCGCTGTTCGGCGACCACTGCTCGCCCATCTCCGACACGACGGTGATGTCGAGTATGTTCGCCGCGAGCGACCACGTCGACCATGTGAACACCCAGATTCCCTACGCAGTGCTGGCCGGCATCGTCGCAACCGGGCTGTTCCTGATGGCCGGCTACGGTGTCCCGGCGTACATCGCACTCCCGATCGGACTGGCCGCTGTCGGGTCTGTGACGTACCTGCTCTCGGAACAGCTGTCGGTCGAGGTTCCGAGTTCGTACGGGTCGAAAGCGGACTGAGACGGTCCGCTGTTTGAACTACTGTTCTGTTCAGACGATTTCCCAGCCGTCGTCGGTCCGTTCGACCACGTCGTCCTCTGCAAGCCGAGTGAGCGCTTCCTCGACGATTTCCGGCGGGGCCTCGATCTCTCGGGCCAGCGCCGGAACGGTATCGATACCGTTTGCGAGCCCGCTGACCAGTTCTGCGTACAGTCGTCCGTCGCCGTTCGCGAAGCCGGAGTCGATGCGGTCCCGTACGTCGGTCATGCGGGCCTGCACCCATCGCTGGGCCAGCGACAGTTCGTTCTCTAGCTGCTGGAGATGCTCCAGTTCCCGCGCCAAGTCGTGAAAATCCCCGTCGGACGTGGACCCCACGTCTATCGAGAGATGGCGACAGGAGGGCATCTCGAACTCGGGGTTTGCCGGGTAGGCGCTCTTGGTACCGAACTCGTAGGGAGAGACTCGGACTTCCAGGCGGAGATTCCGGGCGATAGAGAAGTACTTCCGGCGCTGGTCGTCCGTCCGGGAATCGACGAGCCCGGCGTCTTCGAGCTTCTGGAGGTGGTCGATGACCGCTTTCGGGCTGACGCCGATGTATTCGCTGATTTCGGTGACGTAGCAGGGCTTGTGTGCGAGGAGTTTGAGAATCCGCCGGCGGTTGGCGTTTCCAAGGAGATTGAGTAACTCGGCGGAGTCCATCGATACGTAGGTAGCGGGTCACGGTTCAAAAGCATGACTCTCGTCGGGCGGTTTACTGGTGTCTCCCGGCTACGTTAGCAGGTCAATCCACGACATGCTCTGTGAGCCGCTGTTCCCGTTCCCCTGGCCGCTTCCGCCATTACCGCCCTGTCCGCCACTGTTCCCTTGCCCGTTATCGTTTCCGCCGTTATTCGCGTCGCCGTTGTTACCGCCGGACGCGCCGCCAGAATCATCAGCACCGTTACTATCAGAGGTGTCCTCAGCACCGTCACTGCCAGAACTCCCGTCAGAGTCATCGGAACTGTCGTCAGCACCGTCACTGCCAGAACTCCCGTCAGAGTCATCGGAACTGTCGTCAGCACCGTCACTGCCAGAACTTCCGTCAGAGCCATCGGAACTGTCGTCAGCACTGTCGTCCGAGTCCGATGTACCGGCTGAATCATCCTCCCCACCACTGTCGGCTTCATCTGAACCGCTGTCGTCTCCTGCGGTATTGTCGCCGCTGTCATTGCCGTCCCCATTCCCGTTGCCTCTGTCGTTGCCCTGTTCAGCCCCGTTTCCCTGTGTGGACTCCCCGGTTTCGTTTCCGCTGTCGTCAGGCCCGTCGTCCGGTGGCCCCTGGTCGCTCTCGTTTCGTTGTTGTCCGGGGGCGTCAGCAGGCGGTCCCTGTTCACTCTGGTTTGCACCCCGTTCGGACGTGTTGGCTGGTGGTCCCTGTTCGCTCTGGTTGGTCCCAACATCGTCCGGCGGTCCCTGCTCACTTCGATTGACTCCGGCGTCGTCCGGTGGTCCCTGCTCACCTGGGCCGGCGGTCTCTGGTGGTCCGGCGATGCCGCGAGCAATCGACGAGACCTGCTGGCCGGAGAGCTTGCTTGCGTTCTGTTTCAGCCGCTCCAGTGCGGTGTCGTTCACACCGGTCTGTTCGGCGGCCGTGTCGGTGTCGTTAATCGCGGTCTGTAGGCCCGCGATCTCCGCCGTGAGGCGGCTCTGCTGAGCTATGTACGCCTGCTCACTGATGTTTCCGTTCTCGTATCGCTGTTCAAGCGTGTCGTTGCGCTCCTGAAGCCGTTCGAGCCGGCGTTCGAGCGAGCCAGCTCGCTCCGTGACCAGTTCGGCTCGTTCAGTTCCGTTCGATTGGTTGTATGCCGACCGCCACATCCCGTTCTCGACCGTGTCGTTCGCGGCGGCAGAGTTCGACTGGAGGAACGCCGTGAGTTGCGTCCCCATCCCGCTAGTAGAGTCGTTCTGCGTGGCCACTGTCTCCGTCGCGGTCTCCTGCGCTGTCACGGCCGGGAGGCCGACAGCGACAGTCCCGAGGATGACCAGCACTGTGAGGAGCGTGGCCTGGCGTGGGCTCATTCCTATCCCTACTTCTGCCCTCCCACATCAAAAAGAAACGCCTTCGTTCGTGTCGTTCACAGATGCTTGAAACAATCGTAGATAGTCCAAGAGCGTTTAAGCTGTCTTCTGCACCGGTTCGACCATCGGCAGTAGCCGCCAGGCGATCGCTACCGACAGCACCGAGAGCGCGACGGTGGCGAGCGGTAACACGAGGCCTGGGTCGTACCGCAACGGCGGATGATAGCCGAAGCCGTAATCGAGTATGTCGTTACCGAGTGCCAGCACCAGCGCAGTCACGAGCGCACCTTTCGTCGTGCGGGCGTAGTGCGGGACCAGCAGTCCCTCGGCAACGAAGCCGAGGTGGGTAACGATGATGCCGAAATACGCCCACGGAGCCGGGAAGTAGGCGTCGAAGCCGATGTTTAACGCCACGACGGTCCACAGCCCCATCTTGATCAGCCAGACCAGCGCAACGGTGTGGAGGTACGCGAGCGGCACCGTCAGCGGAACCTCGTCGAGTGACTTACCGAGGAACGGCAGAAGGGTAGCTACCGATAACGTCATCAAGAATAGCGCAGCCGGTGAATCGGCATAAAGTGGCCAGAGAAACGTCGACATGTCGGGCATCGTTTCGACGTAGAACCGGACGCCGACGAGCATCGCGACGGCGTTGACGACCAGCAGCCACACGAGACTCGGCGTCTGTTCCAGATAGTACCGCGCATATCGACGTGGCAACGGCCCCCGCTGCTCGCTCATAGGTCGACTCGGGGCCGGCCGTGGCATAGCCCTGTCGGACAGGAGCCGACACCGCGTCGTCCACCCACTGAGTCCGCGCTGTTTGCACGACGGCAAAAGGTTGCCGGCGAACACTTATGTGTGTCACTGACACACATTCAGTTGCACCGATGTTCGAACAGTTTTCGCGCGGATACTACCTCGGCCGTCTCTACGTCGAACCGAGAGACGACGCGGCGGCCGCGATGTGTCGCGAGCAGCACGAACGAGTGAACGAACAGTTGTACGCCTCCGGCGAGGGGGTCGAACGCACAGACTATCCGCTTGTAATGAAGCTCGGTTCCCAGCACTTCGCCGTCCACGGGGACGAACAGGTCCCGGCAGACACACTCGTCGTGCCCGAATCGATGCTTGAAAACGCCAACGTCCGGAACCCGCCCAGCCTCGAAGAAGTGTTCCTGGCGAAAGCGGACCACGCCGCACAACTGCTCTCTATCTCCGAGGGGACGCCGACACTGCCCGATACCGCGGTCTGAGGTCGTCGAACCCCCGCTCTGATGACAGTCTCCGTTTTCACTGAGCGGGCAGAAAGCGAGCGACTTCTCGCGGGCCGGTATAAGTAGGTTATACGCTTAAGCTACAGAGCAATGCAGTCAGGGGACTACTATTCACCTGATGCCACAGCGGAACCTTGCAGACGATCAGGACAGAGCTACGGAATCCAAATTCTACCTCCCCGCAGGGACCACCCCGTCGTCCGAAGCCGGCTGGTTCGAGCGTCTCTGGGCCGTGCTGTTCAATCATCGCGTCTGAACCATCGATGTGCGGGACTGTGCTGAACAGTGGGGTGATTTCTGATCGGGTCTCCCAGGCTGACCGGCTCGTATCGACGTGCAAACCCTGACCGCAGTCCCGTGCGCAGAAACCACGACCAACCGACCCAGTTAAGCTACCGCACGGCTACCGTTATAACGTCTACTTGTCCGCGTTAGCGCACCAAACCACGATACAGAACAATGACCGATATCACGGCGGTCGTCCGAGCCGAGCACCCGGACATCGTGCTCACGGAGACCGTTACTCACGACCGCAGTTCGAAAGTCAGGTCGGTGTCAGAGGCGGGAACAGACCCGACCTCGGGGAAATTCTTCTATCACATCGAATCGTCCGATTTCCAGCAGTTCGAAGACGGATTACGGAACGACAGTACCATCGGCGAATTCGAGCGAGTCATCGAAACCCGAGACGACGAGGCCATCTACAGCTTCGAGTACACGGACGAAGCGAAAATCCTCTCACCTGTAATTTCCTCCGCGAACGGTGTCATACTCGACATGGAGAACGACGGGAGTGCCTGGATTCTGACAGTGTGGATGCCCGACCGAACGGATCTGGTTCACCTCTGGGACTACGCACAACAGAACGGGATTGATATCGATTTACTGCGCGTGAACGAATACGCCAGTTTAGGGAACACCGACGCCGGGTTGACCGATAGCCAGCGAGAGGCGCTCCTCGTCGCATTCGAAACAGGGTATTTCGAAGAACCGCGGAACGCGACCCTCAGCGATGTCGCCGCGGATCTCGATATCTCTCAGCCGGCTGCCAGTGGGCTCCTCCGACGCGGCATCAAGCGACTCATCATATCGTCACTGCGTGATGACAGCGAAACGCCAGATTGACTGACGGCTCCTCGGTGCAGTGGCGGTCCGGGAAGTCACTTTTAAGCCCGTCCCCGTCCGCCATCCAGTCGATGCTTGACCGGTTGCTGGGCAGAGCGTCGCTGAAAGAGCGGGTGGCCGAACTCGAAGAGGAGAACCATCACCTCGAACGACAGCTCGACGCCGAGAAGGAACGCCGCGCCGACGCAGCGACCGAGCGCCAGCGGGCCGAGGCCGAGGTCAACCGGCTGGAGGACCGCGTCGCCGAACTCCAAGACCGCGTCGAGCGGTTGCAGGACGAAGAAGGCGAATCGACGTTCCGGGCCGAGGAGACGCTCAGCAGGTCGCGGCTGAGTGAGGTCCTCGACCGGCTGGAGTCCTTCGAGACGGAGCCGGAAGGCGTCTTTACTGCCTACGTCGACGGGGAGCACTCCCTGCCAGGCCCGGTCCGGGATGCCTTCGGCGACCGCGCGTCGCTGGTCGCCAGCGCCGCGCCGTGCCTGGCTGTTACGGATGACGCAGGCCTTCTGTCGGCGTGTCTGTCCGTCCCCGCGCCGCCGTCGCCGTTCACCGAGTGGGCCGACGCCGTTCGACTGGAGCGGTCGTGGTTCGAGCCCACCGGCAAGCACGTCGTCGCGCTAGTCCGTTCCGACCTGTTCGCCCTGGGCGAGTACGACGGCCGGGAGCAGACTGCCTTCCACGGCTTCGACTCGGAGCTAAAGAGCCAGCACTCCAAGGGCGGCTTCTCACAGAGCCGGTTCGAGCGGCTCCGGGACCAGCAGATCGACTCCCATCTTGACCGCTGCCGGGCCGCTATCGAGGAGGTGTCCCCCGACCGGCTGTACGTCGTCGGCGAGGGGTCGGTTATCCACGAGTTCGAGGACCTTTCGACGGCGATGAAACCGGTCGACGCGACTGGGGAGCCCGACACAGCACTTGACGATGCCGTCCGGTCACTGTGGACCGTTCGGTTGCGCGTGCCGTAGTTTGGGCCCTGTTCATTCCGGCACCCTCGGTGCCGGTTCCGTAGCTTTTTCGCGGGGCGGTGATTCTGTCCGGCCATGGCCGTAGCCATCTTAACACACGACGCCTTCCCCGACCGAGCCAAAACGGCCGTCGGGCTGTTGCGGTACGGTGACCGGGAAGTACGAGCACTCGTCGACCGCGAGCGGGCCGGCCAGCGCGTCCACGACTCGCTGCCGGACGTACAGGACGCCCCAATCGTCGCGTCGATGGCCGACGCACCCGACGTCGACGCGCTCGTCATCGGCATCTCGCCCATCGGCGGCGAGTTCGACGAGTTCTGGCGCGCTGACGTGCGAACGGCGCTCGAACGCGGCTGTGACGTGTACTCGGGACTGCACTACTTCCTGGCCGACGACGAGGAGTTCGCCCGCCTCGCCGCGGAACACGACGCCGAACTGCACGACCTCCGAAAGCCACCTGAGGACCTGACTGTGGCGGCGGGGACCGCCGGCGACGTGGACGCGATGGTCGTGACGACCGTCGGCACCGACTGCTCGACGGGGAAGATGACCGCATCGTTCGAAATTCGCGACGCGGCGCGGGAGCGCGGCCTCGACGCCGCCGTCGTCCCGACCGGTCAGACCGGCATCGCCATCTCCGGCCGGGGCATCGTCGTCGACCGCGTCATCGCCGACTACGCCGCCGGCGCTGTCGAGCGACTGGTCGAAGCGGCACAGGCGGCGGACCTCCTCGTGGTCGAGGGTCAGGGCGCGCTTGCCCACCCGGCCTATTCGGGCGTGACGACGAGCATCCTCCACGGGTCGGCTCCCGACGCGCTCGTCATGTGCCACGAGGCCGGCCGCGAGGCGATTCACGGCTACGAGTCCTTCGACATTCCACCGCTCCCCGAGTACGTCGACATCTACGAGCGGCTGGCCGCGCCTATCTCGGACGCGTCAGTCGTCGCGGGGATGCTGAACACGCGCCATCTCGACGACAGCGAGGCCGCGGATGCTGTCGCGGGGTACAGCGAATCCCTCGGCGCACCGGCGACGGACCCCGTCCGCCACGGCGTCCCCGACGAGGTGCTGGACGCCATCCTATGAACTGGACTGTCGACCGCCACGACCTGCCGCTGTCGAACCCGTTCGGCATCTCGCGGGAGACCAGCGAGACCAGCGAGACCGTCGTGGTCGAACTCACCCACGAGGGAACCACCGGCATCGGGGCTGTCACGCCGTCGGCGTACTACGACGAGAGCGCGCAGTCAGTGGCCGAAACGCTGCCCTCGCTCTGTGAGACCGTCGCCCGCATCGGCGACCCGCACGCCCAGCAGCATATTGAACGAGAACTCGGCGAGCAAGCGCCGAATCAGCCTGCTGCCCGGATGGCACTCTCCATCGCCGTCCACGACCTCGCCGCTCGAAGCCTGGACCTGCCGCTGTACCGCCAGTGGGGACTCGACCCTGACGCTGTCCCGCCGACGACCTATACGGTCGGCATCGACTCGCCCGAGCGGATGGCCGAGAAGGCCAGGAAAGCGGCGGGCAACGGCTTCGGCCACCTGAAGGTCAAACTCGGAACCGACGACGACCGGGCGCGACTGGACGCGGTCCGGGACGCGGCCCCCGACGCCGAGGTACGCGTCGACGCCAACGCCGCCTGGACCGCCGGGGAGGCTATCGATAAGACTGCGTGGCTCGCCGACGCCGGCGTCACGATGCTGGAACAGCCGGTCGAAGCCGACGACATCGACGGCCTCCGCCGTGTGACTGACGCGACCGATATCCCCGTCGCTGCCGATGAGTCCTGCGTCACCGCGTCGGACGTGCCACGGGTCGCCGACGCCTGCGACATCGTCAACGCCAAACTGGTCAAATGCGGCGGGCTCCGGCCCGCAACCCGACTGCTCAACGCCGCCGACGCGCACGGTCTCGACTCGATGCTCGGCTGCATGGTCGAGTCAAACGCCAGCATTGCCGCGGCGGTCCACCTCGCGCCGCTTGTCGACTACGTCGACCTCGACGGAGCGCTCCTGTTGGCATCGGACCCCTACGCCGGCGTGCCGCTTGACGGTGCCGTGTTCGACCTCGCTGCGGTGTCGGCCGGCACCGGCGTTCGGCGGACGCGAGACGCGTAGCTGTGAGACAGTACCGATAAAAATTCCGTTCGGAGTATTATGTGGCCCGTTTACGCCGACTCGACGGCGTCCAGCAGTTCGTCGTAGTCCGGCTCGTTGGTCGGGTCGTCGGCGACCCAGCTATAGGAGACTTCGCCGTCGTCGTCAACGACGAACACGGCGCGGTTCGCGACGCCGAGCAGCCCGAGGTCTTCGATGTCAATTTCGAGGTCGTAGTCCTGAATCGCCGACCGGCCCATGTCGCTGACCAGGTCGAACTCCAGACCGTGCTCGTCGCGGAAGGAGTTCAGCGAGAACGCCGAGTCGGCGCTGAGGCCGAGCACCGTCGCGCCGGCGTCGTGGAAGTCCCCGAGGTGCTCCTGCAGGGCCACCATCTCGTTGGAGCACGGCGGCGTGAACGCGCCTGGGAAGAAGGCGAGCACGACCGGCCCGTCGCCCAGGTGGTCGCTCAGTTCGAAGTCCGCTACCTCACCGTTCGCGATTGTCGCCGAGATGTCCGGCGCTGTGTCGCCTGTGGATACCATCACCCGAATATAACGGCGTCATCCGAATAAATACCCGCCATCCGGCAGGGCGATCCCGACTTCTTGCCGCCATGAGACTGGCCGCTTACACCCACTCGTCGAAGGAGTGGTGCTCGCGGCTCGCCTCGATGTAGTCCCGCTGCATCGACTGGATGGCCGTCGAGAGGTCGTCGCCGGAATCGAGGGACTGTCGAACCCGGTCGATCTTCCAGTCGCTCGGGGTCATGCCGGCCTCGTAGCGGGCTTCAATCGGGTCGAGATACTCGCCGATGCGAGCCTCGGGCACGCCCTGCTCGGCCAGCCCCAGACGGGCGTACTCGAAGATTTCGTCGTAGATCTCGTCGTGGTCGGCTGTTCGCTCGCCCTCGGCTGTCACCCACGAGAGGTCGGCGTCAGAGCCGTCCTGCGCGGCGCTGTAGAAGCTCCGCCTGGCCTCCTGCCAGGGCAGTTCCGCGGCGGGATGGTCGGCGACGACCAGCCCGCGGATGAGACCGACCGTCAGCGCCTGCAGTCCGATCATGTCTTTGGCGTGGGGCTGGGTCGGCAGCGGGCGGTACTCGATGCGAAGCGACTTTTCAGTGCTTGCCCCGTCGACGGCCGCGCCGCCGACGACACAGCGGAGCCAGCGCCAGTAGGTCCCGCGCTTGTGGTCGAACTCCCAGAACTCGTCTTCGAACGCCGTTCGCTCGTCGTCGTGCAGGAACTCCCGCAGGAACGGCGCGAACAGGTCGTCGTCGACGACGCGGCCGACAACGTCCGTCGTGTCGTCGAGGTCCCGCGGGACCCGGACTTTCGGGTTCTCGCTGGTGTTGACCGACTGCTCGAAGGCCGCGATGCGGAGTTCGTGATTGGTGTTGTCACAGAGCCACTCGCCGTCGGTGTCGCCGTACATGTCCGCGGGGAGGAACGGCGAGTTCACCGATAGCGCGAGCAGCGGTCCGAGCGTCCGTATCGCGGCGTTGTAGTACTCGGGGAACGCCTCGGCATCCGGAACCTGAAGGTGTGGCTGGATCGAGGTGGCCAGCGACTCGAACAGAATCGTCGGGAACGACCCGCTGTACCCCGGCACGTCGAAGTCGATACTGCCGCCGGCGTGGTCCAGCGCCTCGTTGTCCAGCGCCACGTATCTGGGAGCCTGCCGCATGTTGTCCGCGAGGACGACGCCGTCGTTCGTCTCGTGCGCCGAGAGGTACTGCTCGCTGCCCTCCTCGGGCGGGATGGTCCACATCGCGTCGAGGACGAGTTCGCAGTTGTGCTTGCTCGCCTGCTGGCGGGCCTGTTTCGTCTGCATCTCCACCGCCGTCGTCTGGACCTCCATCCCGGTCTGGTCGAAGCTGTTCGGTTCGGTGTTGACCTCGGCGTTGTGCAGGCCCAGTTCCTTGTTGGCCTCGCCCTCGAACACCACGTCGGGCAGGCGGGTCAGCCGCCCCTCCCAGTCTTCGGGGTCCATGTACGGCTCGTCACTTTCTTCCTCGACCGACGACTCGACGGCCGGTTCGGCCTCCTCCTCTGGCGTCTCCGGTTCGTCCTCGGCCAGCGGGCTGTCCGGGTCGATGTCGAGTGACGGTCCTTCCCCGGGACCGAACGAATCCTCGGACTCGGCAGCGGTTTCGCCGGCGTTCTGGTCCAATGACTCACCGCCGGCGGATTCTAGCGGGTCGCTCTCGTCTGGCTCCAGCGACGGGCCGTCACCGTTTGGTTCCAGCGATGCGCCACCGCCGCCTTCTGGCTCCGCCGTCGCGTCGAGTGAGCCGCTCCAGGCCGCCCCGCCCGATCCGCTCAGGTCGTCGTCGAGGTCTTCTTCGGCGACTCCCTCGTCGTCTGCTTCCTCGTCTGGCTCGGGTGGGTCCGGCTCCGCGTTGATGGCGTACAGTTCGATCTCCAGGCCGACGGAGAACGCTTCGTTGTCGAACTCCCCGGCCTCGATGGCTCTCCGGAGCTGCATCGCCTGTTCGTCGACCCGCTCAGTGAACTCGGCGGCAGTGTCGTCGGCGAGCGACCGGGTCACCAGGTCGACGATATCGTCCATGCTCGGTACTGTGTGGGCTCTTCCACTATAAGTGACCCGTCGTGTGTCTCCAGCGTTGATACCCGGTGTTACTCGAAGAGATCCTCGTGGCGGGCCGCGAGGTTGGCGTAATCGCCGGAGCTGAACGCCTCGAACACCTCGTTCGGGTCGATTGTTGTCTCTGACAGCGGTGTCACCGTGGCCGGGCTCCCACGGACGAACGACTCCGCAGGAACCTCGTAGCCCGGCGGGACGACCGTCCCCATCGCGACGATGGAGCCCTCGCCGATGGTGGCGTCGCTGACTGTCGAGTTGAAGCCAACGAGCGCCCCGTCCTTGACCGCTGCGTCGTTGAGGACGGCTCCGTGGCCGACCATCACCTTCTTGCCGACGGTCGATGCGTGGACGATAGCCCCGTCACCGATCGCCGATTCACGGCCCACCTCGACGGGCGCCACGTCGCCGCGCAACACGACGCCGGGCCAGACGTTCGCGTTCGGGCCGACAGTGACGTCGCCCACCAGCGTCGCCTCGCGGCTGACGTGGGCGTATCCGTGGATGTTCGGCGTGGCTCCCTCGAACGCGTACTCTCGGCTGTCCATACTGCTCCCATCGTGTCGGCGACTCGAAAAGATACCGGTCAGAACGGGGTGTTACTGGTGGTCTCTCCGCCGCCGAACACGTCCACGCTACGACCGGCACCCCTACCTGAGCTATTCGATGTGGACCACGAGGACGGGGACGGGCGCGCTCTGCACGACGCGCTCGGTGACGCTCCCGAGATTGGCGACCCGGTCCCGTCCGGTTCGACCGTGGGTCCCCATCACGATGAGGTCGATGTCTTCCTCCTCGGCGTAGTCGGTAATCGTCTTGTGGGGAATGCCCTCTTCCATGGTCGTGACGACCTCGACGCCGGACTCCTCGCCGCTGACCACGATGTCGTCGAGCGCGACGTCCCCCTCTTCCTCCAGCGACTGCCGCACTTCGTCCTGATTGGACTTGTCGGCCGCGACGTACAGCCGCTTGTCCACGACGTACAGGCCGTGGAGGGTCGCGTCGTTGTCGCGCGCGATAGAGGTGGCGTGTGCGAGCGTCTCCGTCGTACCCGAACTGCCGTCTGTGGCTACGAGCACCGAATCGTACATATCCGGCTTCTCATGCGAACTGTGCCCACATAGTACTCCCTATCACGTTGACGCGGTCCGTGGCTGTCCAACCGACGGTGAAACCGTTGATTCACCTTCCGTCGTTCAGTGTATAATCGTTCTAACCATTATTTGTCAACAGGAATACTTTTGCCGGTCGCTGTCCATTAATTTCTATACGATGCAGGGGAGCACGCAGCCAGACGAGACACGGGCAGAACTGTACGTTCGTTCACTCCTGCCCGACGGGCACACGCAGCAACAGGCTGCGGTCATCGACCGGCTTCAGGGACTGTCGGACGCTGACGTTCTGTCAGATATTGCCGTTCAGGTAATTGGCCGGCAGATCCCGTCCACACCAGCGGAGGCACGGACTGAGCTCGGGCTATTCGCACTCAACCGAGTTAGCGTCTTTCAGGAGTGGGCAAAACGAAACGACTGTTCACTCGACCCAGCGTTCCGGGTGCGGTCGGTAGATTCGGAAATAACGGGAGAGCAGTACCGCGCGCTCGTGTTCCCGATCCAACTATTAGCCGAGTACGACGGAGCGAAGCTCAGGTGCGTGACGCCGCACACAGCCGACGGGGAGACGGTCACTGTCAGGGACCGGCTCACCATGCTCGAAGGGGAAGACGAATCGACGTTTTCATCGCTGGAACGGGCGAGTGCGGCGCGGCCGCCAGCCCAGTCTGACCTGCCGGCGGCCGACGCTATCGACGAGGACTCGGACCCGCTGTTGCCAGAGTAACGCCAGCGTCGCCCGCGTCTCAATACACTTATCCCCGGCCGCCGTCGTATCCTCGGATATGAGTACGGTCACGGTCACGCTGCCCGACGGGACCCCACTAGAGGTCGAACGCGGCAGCACGGTCGAGGATGTCGCCTACGAAATCGGGCCAGGGCTGGGTGACGACACGGTCGCCGGCGTTGTCGACGGCGAACTTGTCGACAAACACGCGCCGTTGACAGCGGACGTCGAACTCGAAATCGTCACCGAGAGCAGTGACGAGTATCTCGATGTGCTTCGTCACTCCGCTGCCCACGTCTTCGCACAGGCCCTGCAGCGCCTCTACTCCGACGCGAAGCTCACAATCGGGCCGTGGACCGACAACGGGTTCTACTACGACATCACCGGCGTCGACATCGACGAGGACGACCTCGAAGCCATCGAGGCCGAAGCCGAGGAGATCATCGAGGAGGACCTCGACATCGAACGCGAACTTGTCGACCGCGACGACGCCTTCGAGCGCTACGAGGACAATCAGTTCAAACAGGACATCCTCGAAACTGAGGCCGCGGACGACGAAGAAGTCTCCTTCTACACGCAGGGCGAGTTCGAAGACCTCTGTCAGGGTCCGCACGTCGAATCGACCGGCGAAATCGGTGGCTTCGCCCTGCTCGAAATCTCGGCTGCCTTCTGGCGCGGCGAGGAGGACAACGAGACGCTGACCCGCGTGTACGGGACCGCCTTCCCCACGCAGGACGCGCTCGACGAATTCCTCGAACAGCGCCGCAAGGCCGAGGAGCGCGACCACCGCAAGATCGGCCAGGAGATGGACCTGTTCTCCATCGACGAGACGACCGGGCCGGGCCTGCCGCTGTACGAACCCAACGGCAAGAAGATCCTCAACGAGCTGTCGGACTACGTCGCCGGCCTCAACCGCGACGCCGGCTACGACGAGGTCGAGACGCCCCACGTCTTCCGCACTGAACTGTGGAAGAAGTCGGGCCACTACGAGAACTACGTCGACGACATGTTCCTGCTCGACGTCAACGACGAGGAGTACGGCCTGAAGCCGATGAACTGCCCGGGCCACGCCACTATCTTCGAGCAGAATTCCTGGAGCTATCGGGACCTGCCGGTACGGTACTTCGAGGACGGGAAGGTGTACCGCAAGGAGCAGCGCGGCGAACTCTCCGGGCTCTCCCGGACGTGGGCCTTTACCATCGACGACGGCCACCTGTTCGTCCGGCCGGACCAGATAGAGGAGGAGGTGCTGGCGACGGTCGACATCATCCTCGACACGCTCGACACGTTCAACCTCGACTACACCGTCCAGTTCGCCACCCGGCCCGAGAAGTCCGTCGGCGGCGACGAAATCTGGGAGAAAGCCGAGTCCCAGCTCGAAGCCGTCCTCGACGAGCAGGACATCGACTACGTCGTCGAGGAAGGCGACGGCGCGTTCTACGGCCCGAAGATCGACTTCGCGTTCGAGGACGCGCTGGGGCGGCACTGGGACGGCCCCACCGTCCAGCTGGACTTCAACATGCCCGAGCGGTTCGACCTCTCCTACACCGGCGAGGACAACGAGGAGCACCGCCCGGTGATGATCCATCGCGCGCTGTATGGCTCCTACGAGCGCTTCTTCATGGTGCTGACTGAGCACTACAACGGGAAGTTCCCGCCGTGGCTCGCACCCGAGCAGATCCGCCTGCTGCCGGTCAGCGACGACAATATCGCCTACTGCGAGGAGATTCAGGACGAACTCGATGACTTCCGGGTCACCATCGAGGACCGCTCCTGGACGGTCGGCAAGAAGATCCAGCAGGCCCACGACGACCGCGTGCCCTACATGTGTGTCATCGGCGACAACGAGGAAGAGGCCGGGACCATCTCGGTCCGGGACCGCAAGGAACGCGAGGAGAAGGACATCGATATCGCCGAGTTCCGCGACCACCTCGAAACCGAGGTCGAGCAGCAGCGGACCGCTGTGACGTTCCTCGCCGGCCGATAGCTGCAGTTCGTTCGGCCGATTCTCACCGACGGTGTACTGGCTTTCTGGCATCTGCCAGGCACGCCCTTTTATCCCCGGCGGGCGAGCCGACCTGTATGACCACTGACAGTGGAGCGTCGAGCGATACCATGCGGGAGCGCGCCACCGGTGACACCCGACTTCTCTGGCTCCTGCTCGACGCGGACCGCTGGCTCGTCACTGCCCTCCTCTCCGGTGTCCTGTTCTGTGGGATTCTCGCCGTCGGACTTTTGCATCCCACACCGGCATTGACGCTGTTGACTCGTGGTGACCCGGTCGAAACGCTGTTTCAGGCGCTGATTACGGGGACTGTAACCGCCGTTACGCTGGTTCTGACACTGAACCAGCTCGTCCTGTCACAGGAACTCGGTGCAGTGGGCGATCAGCGCGAGCGGATGGACGGGTCGATGCAGTTCCGCGCCGACGTGGCCGACGCCGTCGACACGCCAGTCAGTCCGGCAGAGCCCTCGGCGTTCCTCCGGTCGCTGGTCCGCGGGACCGCCGAACGGGCCGAGAATGCTCGGAACGCCGCCGAGGAGGCGGCGCTCGATGACGACCTGGCGGCGTTGCTGTCGAACTATCTGGCGGACGTGCTGACCAACGCCGACAGCGTCACCGCTCAGCTCGAAGACGGGACCTTCGGCGAGTTCGACGTCGTCAAGGCCGCGCTGGACTACAACTATTCCTGGAAGCTGTACGCCGGTCGACGCATCCGCGAGGCCTACGCCGACGAACTCACCGACGAAATCGACGACTCGCTTGCGGAACTCGTCGAGACGCTCGAACTGTTCGGCCTGGCCCGGGAACACTTCAAGACGCTGTACTTTCAGTGGGAACTGTCCGACCTCTCCCGGACATTGCTGTACGTCGCTATCCCGGCGCTTACCGTCGCAATCACCTCGTTATTGTTCCTCGATGTGCAAGATTTCGTCGGCGTCACGGCCGGCGTCCCCGACGTGTTGTGGCTCCTCGCGGTGACGACGACAGCATCGCTGCTTCCGTTCACGGTCCTGATATCGTACATCCTCCGTATCGTCACGATAACCAAACGAACGCTCGCTATCGGTCCCTTCATTCTCCGCGAGACGGACCGGCGCGTCGACGTCGACTGGGACTGACGCCGCCGCACATCACCACGGTATAAGTGCCGGACCGGACTCGCTAGTACCATGCAGATTGGCTCGCGTCGGTGTATCCTCAACCCCGTCAGTGGCGACGGCGAGCACGCCGACTACGTCCCGCGGCTGATGGCGGCGCGCGGGTTCGAGGTGTACGAAACCGAGGCGGCGGGCGACGCGGTCGAACTCGGCCGCGAGGCGGGTCGAGCCGAAGCTTCGGAGGTCGCCGTCTGTGGCGGCGACGGGACGGTGAACGAGGTCATCCGTGGGCTCGACGACGCCGGCCACCTCGACTCGGTGACGCTGAGCGTCATCCCGGCCGGAACGGCGAACCTCCTGGCCGGGAACATCGGCGTCACGGACATCGAACACGGTGTCGAAATCGCCGACACCGGCGAGACACGAACGGTCGACGTGGGAGTCGCCGGTGACGAGCCGTTTCTGGTCTCCTGTATCGCCGGGCTCCCCGCCGACGCCAGCGTCTCGACCCCCGGGGAGCTCAAAGAACGGTTCGGCACGCTGGCGTTTCTCATCACCGGGGCACAGGAAGCGCTTCGTTTCGACGGGCTCGACCTTACTATCGAGGCCGTCGGCGAAGACGGCCCGTTCACGTGGTCGGGCGAGGCTACGTGCCTGCTGGTGGGCAACGCCCGCAAGTTCGTCGCAGAGGGCGGGCAGGCGAACATGGAAGACGGCCTGCTCGACGTGGCTATCGTCGAACAAATGCCCACGGGCAACCTCGTCGCGGAGGCCATCGGCCAGCGACTGCTGGCGCTCGACACCGACGGGGTGACCCACGTCCGGGCCGACGAGATCTCGGTTAGCGGCGACGGCGACGAACTGACGTTCAGCCGCGACGGCGAACTCAGCACGCACGAAACGCTGTCGCTGTCGGTGCGCGAGCGCGCCCTCACGCTTCGCGTCGGAGCGGGCTACGCGCCGAACCCGGAGTGAGACCGGTCGCCTGTCACAGCCGTCCGCCGGCGGGGTGATCGGCCGGAATCGCCCCCGACGCTTTTGCCCCCATCCACCGAGGGAAGTGGTATGGCCCCGCTCTCGACGGGTGCGCTCGTGGTCTTCGCGCTCGTCGCCGCCGCCCTGACGCTGTTCGTCACCGAGTGGCTACCCCCGGACATGACAGCCGTCGCCGTCCTCGTCGCGCTGGTCGTGCTGGAACCGTACACCGGCGTCCCGGCACGGACGTCCATCGAGGGATTCGCCAGCCCGGCGGTGGTCACTATCGTCGCGATGTACATCCTCAGCGCCGGCGTCGAGTCGGCCGGCGTCGTCGACTGGTTAGCTGGCAAACTGGCGGCGCTGACCGGCGGCGACGAGCAGCGCCTGCTCGCCGCCATCGTGGGCACGACGGGCGTCAGCGCGGGATTCGTCAACAACACGCCGGTGGTCGCGGTCTTCATCCCGCTGGTCACCGGGCTCTCGGAGCGATACGGTATCTCGCCGTCGAACCTGCTGTTGCCGCTCTCTTTCGCCGCGATGCTCGGCGGGACGCTCACGCTGGTCGGTACCTCGACGAACCTCCTCGCCAGCGACCTCTCGGCGCAGTTGCTTGGCCGACCGTTCTCGATGTTCTCGCTGACGCCCGTCGGCGTCGTCATCCTCGCCGTCGGCGTGGCCTATCTGCTGACAGTCGGTCGGGCGCTCGTTCCCGAACGGGTCCACCCCGCGGCCGACTTCACGGAGGAGTTCGACATGGACCGCCACCTGTCGCAGTTACAGGTGCGGGACTCGTCGCCGCTGGTCGGACTGACGGTGCAGGAGGCGCTGGAAGGCGGTGTCCCCGACGACGTGGTCGAAGCAGTCGCGGACGTAGTCGATGCGGGAGAGTCGCTGCCGACCGAGGCCACCGTCGAACAGGTCCTCGCCGCGAGCGACCCGCTTGACATCGATGTGCTCCAGATCGACCGCAACGGCGAGTCGTTCTTCGCGACGGCCACCGACCGACCGCTCGAACCCGGCGACGTGCTGACCGTCCGCGGGAACCGACAGGCCGTCAATCAGTTCGCCCAGACGCTCGACCTGCGGGACCTCGCCCGCGAGTCCGTCACGGCGGACCTCCTGGCAGAGAGTGGCCATCCGGCCGTTCTCGCGGAGGCCGTCATTCACAGGGAGTCCCGGCTCCGCGGGCGGCGGCTCGCCGACGTGCAACTGCGCAGTCGGTTCGACGTGACGGTCCTCGCCGTCCGCCGCGGCGACGAGATCATCCACGAGAACCTCGCGGCGGTCGAGCTGTCCGCTGGCGACCTGCTCTTGCTCCAGACGCCTCTCGACGAGGTGGGCCACCTGCAGGACGAGGGGTACCTGGTCTTGACCGAGGGTCCCCCGGAGTTGTTCGACGCGCTCGACGGCGGCCCGCCGTCGCTCGACGCCGCGGCGGCGGTCCCGCTCGCGACCCTGCTCGCAGTCATCGCGCTCGCGGCGCTGGATCTGCTTCCAATCTACATCGCCGCACTCGGCGGCGTCGTCGCCACGGTCGCGACCGGCACGCTGAGCGCATCGAAGGCCTACGACGCGGTGAGCTGGAACATCGTGTTCCTGCTTGCCGGACTGCTCCCGCTGGGGCAGGCGATGCAAGCGACCGGTGGGGCCGCGTTCGTCGGTGGCCTCCTCGTTGACGCGGCCGGCGTCCTCCCGCCGCTGGCGCTGCTGGCGCTGGTGTACCTCCTGACGGCCGTCCTCGCCAGCGTCATCACTCCGGCTGCGACCGTCGTGCTGATGATCCCGATCGCCGTCGCCACCGCCGCCGAGATCGGCGTCGCCGGGTTCCCGTTCCTCGTCGTCGTGACGTTCGCAGTCGCAACGGCGTTCCTGACACCCATCGGCTATCAGACGAACCTGATGGTGTACGGCCCCGGCGGGTACCGCTTTACCGACTTCCTGCGCGTCGGCGGCCCGCTACAGCTCCTTCTGTGCGTCGTCACGACGCTCTCGGTGTCTGTCGTCTGGCCGCTGTAAAAATCCCGCGGCGGCGGCGCTACTTTTCGTCTTCTTTCAGTTCGTCGAGTTCTGACTCGACCTCGCTCTCGTCGACGTCGACCTGCGTACTCTCGTCCGTGAGTTCCTTCTCCAGTTCGGCCTCGGAGACGTCCGCGTCGCTTGACCCGCTGTCGCCGTCCTCGGCTTTGCCCATCTCGGCTTTCAGCGTGTCGAGTTCGGCGTCGACTGAGCCTTTCTGTCGGACTTCCTCAAGCTCCCGCTCCAGCGAACTCTCATCCGATATCTGACTTTCGAGGACGCCATCCTCGCGGAGTTCGTCCATCGCCTGCGAGCGGGCCTCCATGTCCTCGGTGCGTTCCTCCGCGCGCTCAATAGCCTGATTGATGTCCTGCATCTCGTCGCCAGCGCCGGTCATTGCCTCGTTGACGCGCGCCGACGCCTTGGCGGCCTCGTGGCGGGCCTTCATCGTCTCCTTCTTGGTCCGGAACTGCTCGATCTGTTTCTGGAGTTCGTCTTTCTGCTCGACTAGCTGGTCCTGCTGGCTCTGCAGGTCCTGTATCTGGCCCTCCAGATCCTCGATCTGGCTCATCTTCTGCTTTTTCTTCTCCAGCGCCTGGCGGGCGAGGTCCTCTCGGTCCTGCTCGACGGCCTGGCGCGCCTGCTCGTTGTGCTTCTCGACGTTCTCTTCGAGGCGGCGCTTCTGTATCTCCAGTCGTTTCTTCTGGGTCGTCAGGTCCGCGATTCCCTGCTTGACGTCCTGCAGTTCGTCACGCAACTGCTCGTAGCTGTAGTCGAGGGTCTCTGTCGGGTCCTCCGCTCGGTTCAGGACGGCGTTGAGTTTCGAGCGGATGACGTACGACGCGCGCGAGAGGATTCCCATATATGCGCATTGGTCTCTCCAACCTTAAATTTCTTACAGAGGGCTGGCGAGTGAACACGTATGACTACCGTCGGGATTCCGGGCGGGCGAGACGTCACCGCGACGCTCGACCGACCCGGGTCGGACGCTATCGTCGTTGCGTGCCCGCCCCATCCACAGTACGGCGGTAAGCGGTCGGACACGCGCCTGAACGCGGTTAGCGACGCACTGGCCCCTGATGTCGGCTGTCTCCGCTTCGACTACGGCGCGTGGGACGAGGGCCGCGGCGAGCGGGTCGACGCCGAGAACGCCCTGGCGTGGGCGAGCGAGCGGGCCGACGCTGTCGGCTTGTTCGGCTACAGTTTCGGCGCAGCTGTGGCGCTCTGTGCGGCCGCCGAACTCGATAGCGAGTCCGAGCCGTCGGTCCTCTCCGTCCTCGCTCCGCCGGCCGGACTGACCGCCCATCTCGATGCTGTCGCCGCGCTCGACGCTATCGACTGCCCGGTACAGGTCGTGGTCGGCGAGCGCGACGACACTGTGGACTGGGAGCCGGTCGTCGACCGGGCCACCGAACTGGGACAGGCCGTCGAGCGACTGCCGGCCGACCACCACTTCGTCGGCCAGAGCGGCCGTGTCGGTGAGACTGTTGGGCCGTTTCTCCGTGACCACCTGTAGCCGGTGTTGCATCCGACTGCCGGGACCCGAGACTACCGGACAGTATCGAAAGACAGAGGCGCTGTCGGCCCAATCTCCGATCATGAACCGCCCGCTTGCGTTCGCTGCCGTTTCGTTTATCGCCACACTGGTGGCGCTGCTAGTCCTGATGCAGACGGCGCTCGTCGCGGGCGGACCAGCCCGGGCGCTCGTCCTCGCCTCGCTGGGGGGCCTCGGGACCTACGTCGCTATCAAATCCGGCGTGCTCAAGTCCTGACGACCAGCCGAAGGTACATTTATACTATATACTGATAAATAATGAACTATGTCAACACGAACCAGGGCGGCGGTGTCGCACTCGACACGGCACGGCGTCGTCTCGCTTCTGGGTGGATTCGTCGCCGGCTACCTGTTGTTCATCGCCATCGGCTCTAGTCCCGGTGATGCGCTGTTCTCGGCGCTGACGCTGGCTGTTCTCGTGGCGGCATGGCGCGTCCTCACACAGCCGTCACTGTAGCCCCGTTGACACTGCGACGGGGTGGCGAACAGTGCGCGCTCCGAAACCGTTTAGACTACGCGGGGTTCACCGTCGGTATGCCGACCGAACCCGAAACGGACTACGACCCGGAACTGGGTCGGAAGTTCATCTTCGTCACCGGTGGCGTGATGTCTGGCCTGGGGAAAGGCATCACCGCCGCCAGCACAGGTAGATTACTCAAAAACGCCGGGTTCGACGTTACAGCGGTCAAAATTGACCCGTATCTGAACGTCGACGCCGGTACGATGAATCCCTTCCAGCACGGCGAGGTGTACGTGCTCAAAGACGGCGGGGAGGTCGACCTCGACCTGGGGAACTACGAGCGCTTCCTCGACATCGACATGACCTTCGACCACAACGTCACCACGGGGAAGACCTACCAGCACGTCATCGAGAAGGAGCGGTCCGGCGACTACCTCGGTCGCACGGTCCAGATTATCCCGCATATCACCGACGACATCAAGCGCCGCATCCGCGAGGCCGCCGAAGGAAACGACGTCTGTATCATCGAGGTTGGCGGCACCGTCGGCGACATCGAGGGGATGCCGTATCTCGAAGCGCTCCGTCAGTTCGCCCACGAGGAAGACGAGGACGATATTCTCTTTACCCACGTCACGCTCGTTCCCTACTCGAAAAACGGCGAGCAGAAGACCAAGCCGACCCAGCACTCCGTGAAGGAACTGCGCTCTATCGGGCTCCAGCCCGACATTCTCGTCGGCCGCTGTTCGGACAAACTCGATATCGACACGAAAGAGAAGATCGCGCTGTTCTGTGACGTGCCGACGGAAGCCGTCTTCTCGAATCCCGACGTCGACGACATCTACCACGTCCCGCTGATGGTCGAGGAGGAAGGCCTCGACCAGTACGTGATGGAGGAACTCGACATCGCGACCGAAGCCCTGCCCGAGGACGAGCGGGAGAACCGCTGGCGCGACCTTGTCACCCAGAACACCGAGGGCGAAGTCGATATTGCCCTCGTCGGCAAGTACGACCTCGAAGACGCCTACATGTCCGTCCACGAGGCGCTGAAACACGCCGGCCTGGAGAAGAACGTCGACGTGAACGTCCAATGGGTCAACTCCGAGAAGATGAACGACCACCACGCTGACCGGATGCGCGAGGCCGACGCCATCGTCGTGCCGGGTGGCTTCGGTGCCCGTGGTACGGAGGGTAAAATCGAGGCGATTCGGTACGCCCGCGAGAACGATATCCCATTCCTCGGGCTGTGTCTCGGATTCCAGATGGCCGTCGTCGAGTACGCCCGCAACGTACTGGACCTCGACGACGCCCATTCCGCCGAACTGGACGAAGACACCCCACACCCCGTCATCGACATCCTGCCCGAGCAGTACGAGATCGAGGACATGGGCGGGACGATGCGGCTGGGTGCTCACGAAACCGAAATCGACGCGAACACGCTTGCCGCGACGCTGTACGGCGGGGAGTCCTGTACGGAGCGGCACCGCCACCGCTACGAGGTCAATCCCGAGTACATCGACGACCTCGAAGCCGCCGGGCTGAAGTTCTCTGGCTACGCCGAAAACCGTATGGAGATACTCGAACTCGCGCCCGAGGACCACCCGTACTTCATCGGGACGCAGTTCCATCCGGAGTTCCGCTCCCGACCGACACGCGCCAGCCCGCCCTTCGTCGGCCTGCTCGAAGCGGTGCTCGGCGACGATCCACACACTGTGACGACTGAGGAGGTGAGCCACTGATGGTGAACGTCGACGAGTTCATCGCCGACGCGAAAGCCGAGATCGCCGACGAGATCGGCGACAAGAACGCCGTCATCGCACTGTCGGGCGGCGTCGACTCCTCGACGGCCGCCGCGCTGGCCTACGAGGCCATCGGCGACCAGCTCACCCCGGTCTACGTCGACACCGGGCTGATGCGGAAAGGCGAGACCGACCAGATACGCGAGACGTTCAGCTACATGGACTCGCTGCGGATCGTCGACGCCCAGGACCGCTTCCTCGATGCGCTCGGCGACGAGACCGACCCCGAGGAGAAGCGTCACATCATCGGCGAGCAGTTCATCCGGGAGTTCGAGACTGTCGCGAAGGACGTCGACGCCGACTACCTCGTTCAGGGGACCATCTACCCCGACCGCATCGAGAGCGAGGGGACGATAAAGAGCCACCACAACGTCGGCGGCCTGCCCGAAGTGGTGGACTTCGAGGGCATCGTCGAGCCGATGCGGGACCTCTACAAGGACGAGGTCCGCGAGGTCGCCCGGGCGCTCGACCTCGAGGAGATAATCTCAGAGCGGATGCCGTTCCCCGGCCCCGGCCTCGCCGTCCGCATCATCGGCGAAGTCACCGAGGAGAAACTGGAAGTGGCCCGCGAGGCCAACCACGTCGTCGAGGAGGAACTGGAGGAGTACGAGCCGTGGCAGGCGCTGGCCGCCGTCATCGGCAAGGCCACGGGCGTCAAGGGCGACAACCGCGTCCACGGCTGGGTCGTCGCCGTCCGCTCCGTCGAGAGCCGGGACGGGATGACCGCCCGCGCACAGGAACTCGACTGGGACACGCTCCAGCGCATCCAGTCGCGCATCACCGGGGCGCACGAGAACGTCGCCCGCGTCGTCTACGACGTGACTCATAAACCGCCAGCGACTATCGAGTACGAATGAACGTCGTTCTCGTCGGCACGGACCCGAACGGGCTCACGGCCGCACTCGAAGCCGAAGGACACACAGTGATGGTCGCCGATGTGGGCAACCGACCCGGGCTGGAGGAGGCCGGCATCCACGAGGCCGACGTCTACCTGCTGACCGAGATGTCACAGGCGACCTCCATCGCCGTCGCCAAGGACCTCGCCCCCGACCTGCGGGTCGTCGTCTACGCGGCGGGCTCTCTGCCGGACTTCGCCAGCCGACAGACCGACCTCGTCGTCGACCCGGACCTGCTTGACGCCGAGGCGGTCGCCGAGGAACTGTAGGCTCGCCCGGTCTTTTCGTGTCTATGGTGTCCGCCCAGCAGTACCAACAGCCGGTCCGGCCGCACCCTCTTGCTGTTGAAGGGCATAATTTAACATATTCTTCGACGGATTTAATAGATAGATTAAGAGAGTAACTACCGGATACACCTATGCTAGCGATTCAGGCCGTGACGGAACGACCGCTGTTGCTGCAAGCGAACGTCGCTAATAGAATTGCCAAATATCTGTCAACACTTATCGCCGACGGCGTATCGGCCGTCGGGACGATACTGATTGCGGCAGTCATCCTCGCCATCGGCTACGGGGTCGGCGAGTACCTCGACAGCGCGGTGTACGACTGGACGCTCGAACGCGGGCTCGACGACCGCGCCGAGGAAACGCCGGTGTCTGCCGTCACAGCGGAGTCGGACCCGGTCGCGTCCGCAGCAGGTCTGCTCGCCCGATATCTCGTCTATCTGGTCGCTGTTCTTGCGGCGGTCAGAACGCTGAACATCAGCGAGCTCCGGACGCTTGCCGCGACGCTGTTCGGGTACGTTCCGAACATCGTCGCCGCCGCAGTGTTCCTGGTCGTCGGGTTCGGTCTCGGCCGACTGCTGGGCACGCTCGTCCCCGGCCTCGTCTCCAGTCCCGGTATCACGGAGAACTTCCCGGAAACGCACCTCGGACAGCTGCTCGACGCTGACAGCGGCACCGTTGGCAGAGTGGCTGGTCTAGTCGTCGAGTACTACGTCTACGCGGCGGCCGTCTACGTCGCTGCGGCGACGCTCACTATCGCTCCCGTCGCGGCCCTGCTCCGTGATGGATTGACCTACGCGCCGACCCTGGTCGGTGCCCTCGTCGTCCTCGTTCTGGGGGCACTAGTTGCTGATCACGTCGCCGACGTGATCACGTCGGTCGATGCCGCCGAAGAGTGGGTCTCGAAGCCGCTCCTCTCGGGAACGCTGCAGGCGCTCGTCTACCTGTTTACCGCCGTTATCGCGCTCAACCTCGCGGGCGTCGACTCGCTGCTGCTCGCCGTGTTGTTGCTCGCGGTCGTGTTCCCCGTCGGGATCGGGTTCGCGCTGGCGGTCGGGCTGGGCGGCCAAGACTTCGTGGCCGGCCGGCTCAGTAGCGACTAGGCCAGCCGTTTCACAGCGTCGCTGCCAGCTTACTGAGTTTCGCGGAACCCCCTTCCTCGAAGGGGACGCCGTGGCCCGGCACAGCGAGTTCAAACCGCGGTGCGCGCTCGGCGAAGTCTCTGATACTCCGAGCAACGGCGTCGGTATCGTAGCTCACCAGCCACGGCGAGGGCTCGAAGCGGCCGCTGTCCTCCCGGACGAGGTCACCCAGCAGTCCAAGCGAATGGTCTTCGCTGACGTAGCAGACGTGCCCCGGCGTGTGGCCAGGGGTATCGTAGACAGTGAAACTGCCGACGGTGTCGCCGTCGGCGAGGGGGACGACGTCGTTGTCCGGCGCGTCGAGGAACGGCGAGACGAGTCGCTGGAACGCTCCCTTGTGGTTGCCCAGCGGCGGAGCCTGCTCGCCGGTGACCAGCGGGGCGTCCCGCTCCCTGACGTAGATAGTCACGTCGATGCCGTCGAAGGCCGACAGCCCGCCGACGTGGTCGAGATCGAAGTGCGTGAGGAGGATGCGGTCCAGGTCCCGGAGTTCGTAGCCGGCGTCGCTCAGGCCGGCGATGAGCGCGTTGCCGTGCCAGGGAAGCCCGGTGTCCACGAGCGTTAGCGCTCCGTCGTCGTCGACGAGCGTTGCGTTGACGCCCGTGAGGTCGTACCACCAGATATCATCGGCGAGCGCCGTTACCATAGCGCGGGGTTGGAACGGCGGCGTCAAAACGCTTGACGAATCGGTGTGACCGCAGAACCAGTCAACTGTGGTGCTCAGAACGGCAACTGCGACCGGACGAACTGCACGCCAGTCTTGACCTTCGACGGGTCCCGGATCCGCTCCATCTCCGCGTCGGTGAGTTCGAAATCGAAGACAGCCATGTTCGCTTCGAGGTGGTCGCGGCTGGACGCTTTCGGAATCGCGGCCACGCCGTCCTGCTGGACCAGCCACCGAAGCGCGACCTGCGCCGGGGATTTCCCGTACCTGTTACCCACTTGGACGAGCGCGGGGTCGTCGAGGACGCCGCCGCGGGCGAGCGGGCTGTAGGCAGTCAGGAGCACGTCGTGGATGCGACAGTAGTCGAGTAGCTTCCGCTGGTCCCAGTAGGGGTGGTACTGCACCTGGTCGGTGAAGATAGGGGCCGCGGAGATGTCCCGCGCCTTGTCCAGCAGCGACGGCGAGAAGTTGCTGACGCCGATGTGCCGGACCAGCCCCTCCTCGACGAGGTCGTTCATCGCCCCGAGCGTCTCCGACAGGGATGCCATCCACGGGGTGTTCGGCCAGTGGATGAGCAGGAGGTCGATGTAGTCCGTTCCCAGTTTGTTCAGGCTCTCCCGCGTCGACCGGCGGACGCTCCGCTCGTCGCGATTGGAGCCGTCGAGCTTCGTCGTCAAGAACACGTCCTCGCGGTCGACCGCGGCGGCGTCCATCCCCAGTCCGACCTGCCGCTCGTTGCCGTACGCCTGTGCAGTGTCGATGTGGCGATAGCCCATATCCAGCGCCGTTTCGACGGTTTCACGGCAGGACTGGCCGGTGAGCTGCCACGTCCCGAGGCCGAGTGCGGGGACCGACGTACCCTGGACCTGAATGTCGTCCATGCAGGGTGTTGGAGGGGGTCGGTGAAAAGTCAGTGGCTCCGGCGCACCGCGGTCTCGAACCGGCCTGCCCTACTGTACCGTCGCTACTGCTCCAGGATAGTCCCGCCCGAACCGACCGCGATGTCGGTGCCGCCGCGGACGATGGCTTTCAGGTTCTCGCCAGCGGGCGTCTGTTCCTGGGTCCAGCCGCCATCGCCGAGGGCGTACACCTTACCGCCGCCGACCGTGTAGCCGGTGCTGTCGTCGCCGGTGACCTCGATGTCACGCAGGCCGACGTCGCCCGTGTCGGTCGGCGTCCACTCGGACCCGTTCCAGTGGAAAATCATCCCGCCACCGCCGGAAACCCACACGTCATCTGGGCCGTCGGAGTCGACGCCGTAGAAGTTGACGTTGGCGTCGGCGAGGCCGATCTTGTTCCACGTCGAGCCGTCGTCGGTGGCGAAGACGCTCTTGTTGCCGTCGACGATGTGGCCCGAGCGCACGCCGTGGAAGTCGACGGCGTTGATGGCCGACCCGGAGCCGGGCGTGGTGTAGTCCCACGTCTCGCTCGCGCCGTTCTCGAAGCTGTAGTACATCTTGCCGGAGTCGCCGGCGACGTAGACGTTCGCCTCGCCGGCGCTCCCGGTCACGGACACGTCGTTGAAGTTGTTGGTCACGTCCATCGGGGCGCTGTGGTCGGTGAGGACGCCCGATTCCACGTCGTACTCGCCGATAGCGCCCGAGGCACCGACGAACCAGAGGGCCTTGCCGTCGTCGGTTACATCGGCCCCGTAGAGGCTGTTCCCGTTGCCGGTCGGGCCACCGCCGATGACCTTCTGCCAGCCCCTGCTAGTCCGTTCGAGGACGATACCGCCACCCGCCACCGCGTACGCGCCGGTGGCCGTGTATTCGACGTCGTGGAGGGTGTTCCCGGTCGGGGACTCGACGGACTCCCAGGGACCGGCCGCCGCAACCGTCCCGGAGATGGCCGCCCCACCCAGTGCAGCTGCAGCTGTCGCGCCGATACCCGTGAGCACGCCGCGTCGTGTCGCGTTGCGATCGGACATGACACACGAGCCTGTGGGCTGTCTCTACTTCAATGGGTGACGGAGTTAACGACTTTTCACGCCGCTTTAAACGTTTAAACGGCCGATATTCGGGAGAAAAGCCGTCGGAAGTGGGAAAATTAGCGACCTGGGACGAACCGGAAAATATCACGTTAAGCCGGCTAAACGGTCACAAGACTGATACCGCGAGTTCGTCGTGTCGGCTCAGGACAGGTCAGCGACGAGAGACGGAGCTTCGGCCGCGATGATCTCGTCGATAGCGATACGAACCGCTGCCGGGTCCGCGGGCAGGCAGAACACCGGCGTCTCTCCAGCGATCCCGGCAGTCGCACGGATGGCGATGACACCGGTTCCCTGCTGTTCGAAGAGGAGGCTCCGGTACACTTCCTCGAACCCCGGCAGGGCCTTTTCGAACAGTGGGTGGACTGCTTCGAGCGTCTGCGCCGACGGGGCGACGCCGAGGCCCCCCGCGGTGACGACGACCTCCACGTCGTCGCGCCCGACTAGTCTGTCGACGGCACCCTGAATGCCGTCGTAGTCCCCTCGCAGGCGCTCGCGGGCGGTGACCGTCTGTCCGGTCGCTTCGAGTGCTGTCTCTACCGCCTCGCCCGTCGGGTCGCCCGTTTCCGTCGCTGTCCCGACCGTGACGACGGCGGCGGCAACCGACTGTTCTTGCGACGCGTCGTCCCGTGGGACTGTCTGCGCTGGTGGTTCATCCGCTGTCGGCGGCGTCTCAGCCTGCGATGTGTTTTCCGGTGGATCGCCTGCCTGTGTCTCAGAAAGGGGGTCTTCGTGGGGGCCCTCGTCGGGTCGCTCCGCCCCGCCGGCCCCTTCAGCGTCCTGTGTTTCGGCGGCTGGATGGCTGCTTTGCTCTACCGCCTCGTCGATTCGTTCTGCGACGGCGCTGTCGGCTTCAGGCTCCGACGTGGAGCCGTCACCGTCCCCCGTCACGTCGTCCGCCGCAGAAGTCTCCGTTCCGTCACCCCCACTTGCTTCTCTGTCGTTGTTTTCCGCTGCTGTATCCGTTGCTTCGGTTGGCTCTGAACTGGCGGCCTCGGAGTCGGTATCGACTGCCGCGGATTCCTCGTCGTCTCCCGTTTCGCCCTCGTCCTCGTCTGTCTCGTCGTCTTCCCCGTCGGTCGGACCCCGGCGTGTGTCACGGGACTGGAAATCCACCATACTACTCCATCGGTCGCGGTCGATAAATACCCTGACGACCGTTTGCGGGACTGCAATGTATATAATATCTGAAAACGGTAGGCTTAAAATATAGCGATATGAAACAAAATGTATGGCTGGGAGCTACCACGTCGTCTGCCATGAGTGTGCGTTCGAGGGACTGTACGAAGACTCGTCGGTCGCGGAGGGCCAGCGGGACGCACACGCTTCATCCAGCGGGCATCGGATGAGCCTGCGTGACATCTCGAGCCAGGAAGCACCTGGTCTGTCGCAGTAGCGGGACCGTTAGCGTTTTGCGCTCGCTTGCCTGATGCCGAGACATGCAGCCACGTTGTTTCGTCGGTACTCCCGGGGGAGGTCCCATCGTGACGCACCGTTCGAGCGGGCGCGACGGGGTGCGTGCCGATGGCTGACGACGAGTCCGGCTACGTCCACCGTCCCGACACGGAGCCACAGTCCGCAAACGCCCCATCTGCGGACAGTGAGACGGGTACGGAAGCCGCCGACGGTCCCGAGTTCGGGACGAGCGGCTGGATTCTGGTCGGGATGATCGGCGTGGCGTTCCTGTTCGTCCCCGGCGCAATTTTGCTTTTGCCGTCCGCACAGGGCGTCATCAGCAGTTTCGGGCTCACGCTCCGGGACGCATATCTCACACTCCCGCTCGTTCCGGCGTTCGTACTTGGTGCCCTCGCCGTGTGGTCCGCGGTTCGCTCGCAGTCGAAGTGACCGAGAATAGTTATATCAGGGACGCCATTACTACGCTACTGAATGGTCCTGTCGCCGCTTACTGTCGTTTTATTGTCGGGTGTCGTCGGTATGGGCGTCGCCTTTCTGGTGTGGCTCCACCGGGACCGGCCGGGCGCAGGACCGCTGGCAGTGTTCGTCGTTGCGGCGAGCCTCTGGGCCGTGACGTACGGTATCGAGCTCGCTGTGCCGGGATTGGCCACCATGGAGCGACTCGTCCAGGTGCAGCTGACGCTCTCGGTAATCATCCCTGTCGCGTGGCTCGTGACGGTTATCGAGTACACGGGGCATCCACACTGGCTCACCCAACGCCGAACAGCGCTGTTGCTCGTCGAACCGGCGGTGTTTGTCACGCTCGTGTGGTCGAATCACGCCCACGAACTCATCTGGTCCGGTCATGGGACACAATCCGTCTCCGCATCGTCGGTGGCGCTCGCTCCCGCGTACGAAGTCATGTACTGGGGGCACATGTCCTACATACTGCTGTTGATTCTCGCCGGCGGTGTCCTCCTGTTGCGGATGCTGTTCCGGTCGAATCAGGTGTTTCAGGGCCAGGGGATCGCACTGTTGCTCGCCATCGCCGTCCCGACGGTCGTCCAGTCGCTGTTCGTGCTCGGTGCGCTACCGACTCCGTTCAACCCAACAAGTCTCGGGTACGTCGCCTCGGGGGCGGTCCTCTCAGTCGCCATCCTCCGCGGGCAACTGCTCGACGTGGCACCGGTGACCCGGGAACTGGGCCGGGAAGCGATCTTCACCGAAATGGACGACCTGGTCATCATCGTCGACGACGAGCGCCGCATTGTCGATGTCAACGCGGCTGCTACGGCGCTGTTCGACGGCGACCAGGACGCGCTGTTGGGCCGTTCGCTACCGCATACAGTACCTGCACTCGCCGAGGCGGTCCCTGGCCCCGGTGAGCGAACGCAGACCGAGACGACCCTCGAACACGAGGGCAGCGTCCGGTACTACGACGTGCGCGTGATACCGCTGTACCGCGCGTACGGCGTCGTCTCGGGCCACCTCATCAGCCTCCGAGATATCACGGAGCGACGACAGCGCGAGCAGCGGCTGGACGTGCTCAACCGCTTGCTCCGTCACGATATCCGGAACGAGATGAACGTCGTCAAAGGGAACGCGGACCTGCTCCGGGACACAGCCGACGCCGACGAACGCGAGCGACTCGACCGTATTATCAGCACAGTCGACGACATCGTCGACCGCAGTAACAAGATCGGCCGAGTCACCGAGGCCCTGGAGACCGAACAGCACAGCCCGACAGCGCTCCAGAGGCTGCTGGAATCGGTCGTGAGCGATGCTCGGGACCGCCGCCCCGACGTGGCGATCACGCTCACCTGCGAGGATGATCTCTGGATACAGGGCGGTCCGTCGATCCTCATCGCACTAGAGGAACTGGTCGAGAACGCCGTCGAACATCAGGCGACCGATGGGGGTCCTGTCGAAGTCGAGATTACGGCGACGCGGACCGACGGAACGCCGGGCGTCCGTGTGGCCGTTCACGACAACGGTCCCGGTATCACCGACCACGAGCGCGAGGTCATCCGCTCGGGAACCGAAACGCCGCTCAAACATGGCTCCGGCGTCGGGCTCTGGCTCGTCAACTGGATCGTCCGAAACCTCGGCGGCCGGATGTCGTTCCCCGATACGGCCGAGCCGGGAACGACTGTGGAACTGCAACTGCCGGCGGCTGAGCCCGCCCACGCGACAGACGAGCCAGCGACGGCCGGAAGCGAGAACGCTGACTGATCGCGGCTGCCTACCACTCGATTTCGGCCCTATCGCGCCAGAACCGCCCGCTCGGTGCATCGGGTCGGAAGCGAGCGAGCCAGACTGGCGTCTCAGCCCCCTTTTCGGGCGTCCGTGGAGCGCTCCCCTCGGTCATGTCCGTCTGGACGTAGCCCGGGCACACCGAGTTGGCGATGAGGCCGTCGGCCGCGTACTCGCCGTCGAGGTACTTCGTCAGTCCGTTGACGCCCGTCTTCGAGATGCGGTAGGCCGGCGTGCCGCCCGACTGGCTCTCGGTGATGGCTCCCAGCCCGGAGGCCATGGTGACGACACGGCCGCCCTCCTCGGCCAGCAACAGCGGGAGGGCGTACTTCGTCATGAGGACCGCCCCCCGGAGGTTCGTGTCGAGGGTGTGGTCGATAACATCTGTCGGCATCTCGTCGAGCGGCTCCCGTGAGTCCATCACGCCGGCGTTGTTGACCAGCACGTCGAGCCGTCCCTGCTCACGCTCGATGCGGTCGACCGCGGCGACCATCCCGTCGTCGTCGGTCACGTCGAGTTCGATGGCCTGGCGGTCCGTGGCCGCGATGTCGCCGGTATCGCGAGCGCCGGCATACACCGTTGCGTCGAGGTCGACCAGCCCGTCGGCGATTGCCTTCCCGATGCCCCGCGTGGCTCCGGTGACGAGTACGACCTGACCGTCGAGAGAGTCGTACAGCGGAACGTCCATACCCGGGGTTGGGTGGCCGGGCCGAAAAGGAAACGGGTCGGGGCGGCGTCACTGCGATGCCTGCCGCCCGCGCTGATGCTGACCGTCGGCGTTACCGTTCCTCGTCCCGGCGCATCGCGATCTCGAACCAGGGACAGAGGCGGAGCTGGCGGTAGTACTCGGGATGTTCACGCAGTCGCTCGTAGGGGACCCACATGAGGCCGTCGACCTCTTCGGGGTTCGGTTCCAGCGAGGTGTCGTGGAGCGTGGCCTGCAGCACCGCACACACTTCCCATTCGAGGCCGGCGTTCTCGTAGTAGCGCTTGTACTCGAACCGGTCGGTCACGCGGAGGTTCTGGTACTGCGAGGGGTCAATGCCCAGTTCCTCCTCGAGTCGTTCCTCGGTAGCTTCGACCTGTGTCTGGCCCTCAACTGGGTGGGAGGCGACGGTGCCGTCCCAGTGGGTGTCCCAGAGGCGTTTGTTCGCCGCGCGCTGGGCGAGCAGAATCCGATCGTTCTCGTCGAACAGCAGGGCAGTGAACGCGCGGTGGCGAACCCCCTCGCCGGTGTGGGCGTCGAGCCGATTGACCAGCCCCTCCTCGTTGTCGTCGGCGTCCACCGCGATGACCTCCTGTCGGGCGTTTTCGTGCGTCTCGTCGACCGCGTCGGAACTCATATGTCGTACCTCTCACAGAGGCGCGTATTACGCGCTTCGACTTCCCCTCACCGCGCGGGGAGGTCCGAGACGAACTGTTTCAGGATCTGCTCCTCCGCGCGGTGGAGGGTTTCACTGCAGGTCGACTTCGCGATACCGACGCGGTCCGCCAGTTCCGTTAGCGAGCACTCCCGCGGCGTGTCGTAATAGCCCGCGTCGATGGCCTCCTGTACCAGTTCCAGTTGGCTCTCGGTGAGCACCTGCTCGGTTTCGAGGTGTTGCTGGATGCGGTCGACGCTGAAGGAGATGCCGAACTCCTCCAGTTGCTCGCCGAGTTCGGAGAGCCGCTCCTGTGGCGCTGATATCTCCCAGACGGCCTCGCCGTTGGACAGGGTAAACGGCATCTCAAGCGGGACGCCCGAGCCCTGGACTGGGAAGAGCAGGAGCGGCATCGACGTCTCGAACTGAATCAGCGCGCTGTCGTCCCGGTGTGAAAGTATCTCAAGGGTCGTGACCGATTCCCGGTTCTCGATATCACGGAGAACCGCTGGGAGGTCGTCCGATGTGATCTCCGCGAGCCCGACACCGGAGTCCTCGCCGGGGAGCGCAGACAGGATGCGAAACGTCGCGTCGTCGTACGCTCGCGAGATGTCGCCGATCCAGATCTCATCCGGAATCGTGAGCGTGAGTTCAGCGTGTGGCATTGGTGTATCCGAATATATTCGCCCGACCCCCGCGTCCGTAATCCCGAACATGTTCGCATAGTCGTGATGGGGATAAGAAACTTGGGGAGTGGTGTCACACACTATCACCACGAGATCAGGTCGCGCAAAACCATTGAGCCGAACATCTCCGGGTATGGCGAACGCTTATTCCGCCGGCCGCTGGCCGTCCGGTATGGAACGCGTCTCGCTGACTCGGACGGTCCCAGCCGACCCAGAGACAGTCACCGACCTGATAACTGACGTGGAGCCGTTTATGCTTGCGGCAGGGTTCGACGAGGTGACACTCGACGGGGACGACCTCGGCATCACGAACCGTGTCGGACTCTTCGAAATCGAACTGGACCTCGAAATCGTCGAAACTGACGCAGTGCTGCGGTACGAGCAACGGCAGGGCATCTTCGAGTCAATGATGACGGAGTACACGGTCGAGGCCGTCGACGGCGGGACTGAAGTCACGGCGACGACGGAGTACAGCGCGCTCGACCTCCCGGTGCTCGGCGAGATGATCGATTCGACCGTTATCTCACGACAGCGCAAGAAGGAACTGAACAAGCAGTTCGACTGGCTGGTCGAACGGGTGTCGTAGCAATACGTGTGATAAAGTCGCTCAGACGAATTCCTCTCTGCAATCCGTTGTGTATAATAACCCGAACATCTTCGGGATAGGACCGAGGGACGCCCGCCGTCAACCGGTACATATGAGCCATTCCCACGAGGACGTGCCTCCGGTTACAACCGAGGTTCACGACAACTCTTGGTCGGCGAACCTGGAGACGCCCGCACACGCCGAAGACCCCGATGTTGTCGTCGAACAGGCCATCGACGCCGTCGAGATGACGACGGCTGGGAACCACGTCAATCTGGTGAGCCACGCCGACCACGGCCACCCGGAAACCTACCTGTTCGATGCGCTGGCGGAGGCGTTCGGCGAGACCATTTCAGTGGAGTACGTCCAGCAGTGTGGCTGTGGGGGCCACGTCACCCGCGTCCATCGGGAGGCATAGATGCGGGGGAAACTCGACCTCGACGAGCAGCCGCTCGTGCTGATCTGGGAGGTGACGCAGGCCTGTGAACTGGCGTGTAAACACTGCCGGGCCGACGCCCAGCCGCGCCGCCACCCCGACGAGCTATCGACGGCGGAGGGGAAGGCACTGCTGGACCAGGCCCGCGACTTCGGCGACGGCCAGCTGGTCGTCCTCTCGGGCGGGGACCCGCTCGCCCGCGAGGACCTCCCGGAACTCATCGACTACGGGACCGAGCAGGGCCTCCGGATGACGCTGACCCCAAGCGGGACGAACTCGATCACGCGGGACCGACTGGCCGAACTCGACGACGCCGGACTCCGGCGGCTGGCCCTGTCCATCGACGGCGGCGACAGCGAATATCACGACACGTTCCGGGGTGAGTCCGGGAGCTTTGAGGCGACGATGGCGGCCGCCAAGGCGGCCCGTGACCTCGACATCCCGCTGCAGATAAACACCACCGTCTGTGCTGAGACGGTCGAGCAACTGCCGGCGATCCGGGACCTCGTCGCGGACCTCGATGCGGTGCTGTGGTCGGTGTTCTTCCTCGTCCCGGTCGGTCGCGGGCGGGTCCTGACGCCGATTGCCCCCGAGCGGGCCGAACGCGTACTGTCGTGGCTCCACGAGGTCAGCGACGAGGCACCGTTCGGCCTCAAGACGACCGAAGCGCCCCACTACCGGCGCGTCGCGATGCAGAAGCAGGACGAGGGAGCCAGCGGGCTCAAACGCCGGATGGGTATTCGTGCTGGCAAGGGGTTCGCCTTCGTGAGCCACACCGGCGAGGTGTTCCCCTCCGGGTTCCTTCCGAAATCGGCGGGCAGCATTCGAGAGGAAAGCGTCGTGGACATTTACCGGGACTCACCGCTGTTCCAGCAGCTCAGGGACGACGACGCGCTGACAGGCAAGTGCGGGGCCTGCCGGTACCGAACAGTCTGTGGCGGCAGTCGGTCGCGAGCGTACGCGACGACGGGGGACCCGCTGGCGGCGGACCCCCTCTGTGATTATCAGCCGGATGGGTTCGAGGGGTCGGTTCCCGATCAGCACCCAGCAGATTGAGGGGGTTTTTCACTCCGTGGGAACGCGCCTCGCCCGTTTTGTAATGTGGTGTCACAGTAACTCATATGAGCGACTCCGGCATTAGAGTGGAGCTGTCGGTCGACACCCCTGGGGCCTGTCCGGTGGCGAGCGTCTCGGACGAGGCGGGCGCGGCCGTGACCGACGTCGCCCGAAGCAGCCCAGATGAAGACGGGCAAGTCATCGAAGAGTTCACCGCGACGGGCACTGACGAAGGGGCAATCGAGGCCCGGGAGGACATGGACAAGGTGTTCGCGACGGGCAACGGTTCCCGCTACCAGTTCTCACGGTCGCGAACTGAGTGCGTCTGCGAGGCGGTCGAAACATACGACTGTCCGGTCGCTGATATCCGCGCCGAGGGCGGACAGCTCCACCTGACCTTCCACGCTCCCGATGTCGACCGGGTGCGCGCTATCGTGACACGGCTGAAAGAACTGTACGACGGCGTCTCGCTCCGGTCGATGCGGCGGAACGGCGACGTTGACCCGGTGGACTCGATCCTCGTCGACCGAAGTAAACTCACCGACCGGCAACAGGAGGTACTCGAAACCGCCGTCGAGATGGGGTACTTCGAGTATCCGAAAGGGGCCAACGCCGGTGACGTGGCGTCGGAACTGGATATCTCCGTCTCGACGTTCGCTGAACACCTCGCAGCCGCCCAGACGAAACTGCTCGACAGTATCATCGCGGAGTAGGCCCACAGCGCGTCGCTACTACTGCCATCGACGGGCGAACGCCGCTAACAGGAGATACGTATAGAGAAGTGCACCGAGAGCTCCAGCCGCTGTGCCGACCGATATTATCCAGCCGAACCGACCGATAAGACCGAGTAGCTGAACGCCGAGCCCACCACCGAGCAGTCCAATCGTCACCAGCGCTGTCCGGTCGTTCGCGTAGGGCCAGACGCCGACCGCCGGTGGGTAGAACTGGAATGCCGCCCCGACCACGGTGAGTCCGAGAAAGCCCGCCAGCATCGCC
The DNA here is from genome assembly GCF_008728975.1 of Haloarcula sp. CBA1131. Lineage (NCBI taxonomy): Archaea > Methanobacteriati > Methanobacteriota > Halobacteria > Halobacteriales > Haloarculaceae > Haloarcula > Haloarcula sp. CBA1131. The sequence goes on along the minus strand of NZ_RPCY01000001.1, from coordinate 2,779,006 downwards.
CGATAGTGTGCGCTGACCAGCGCCGGGCTCCGACCGGTTGCGGCGATAGTCAGTCCGAGTCCGATACCGACGACTCCGGCCACGACCGCCACCAGCACCACGTAGAACCCGACGCGACGGCGCTCCGACCGCAGGAAGAGCCCGATATACGACAGCGCAAAGCCCACGACTGCGATTGCTTCCATGATGCCACCGATGAGGAGGAGTCGACGGTCGAACAGTCCGAAGCCCAGCAGCGCGGGACCGACAGCGCCGGCAACGATGACAACCGTAACGACCGGTCGCGGCGCTTCAGCGACCAGAAACCGGGGAAACAGGCGGAAGCCGACACCGAAGACGAACAGCGCGGCCGTCCCCGCAGCGAGCAAGTGCGACAGTTGCTGGGGGAGCATCGACTCGAAGCCGGCAGTGGTAGCGAGCGCGCCACCGGCTGCGAGTGCGAGGTAGCCGAGCGCTATCGGGACCGCGACGTTGGCGGTTCGGTCGACCGGCTCCCGATGGGCGTTTGGACCGCCGGTCCCAGTCGCCGCGCCGGTGACGTTGCCGCGAATCGTCCACCCCACCGTCCCGAGAAACACCGCGACGCCGCCTGCCCAGAGCGTGGTTCCGACGGGCTGGAGCCACGGTGGACCGAACGGCGCGAGCGCTAGCCCTGCTGTACCGAGGACGGACAGCGGGAACTGCACGGCCGGCCCCCGATCCCACGCGAGGTCCCGGTTGAAGTACGACGGTACGAGCGCGTAGGCCTTTCCGAACAGGACGTGCAGGACGAACCCGTACAGGCCGAGCGTGACGACGACGCGGCGGGGCGCGGCGACCGCCATCGCGGCGTGGAAGCCGACGAAAAACAGCGCGCTGGCGGTGACGAACCACCGCGAGACGCGCTCGGGACGCATCTCACTCCGGCCGGATCGTGACGTGCCACTCCTCGTCGGCGACCTGTTCCGTGTCGTACTGGTATCCCTTTCTCGTGAGAACGTCGTACAGCGGCACCGGTTCGAAACTGTTCACCAGCCGGAGCGCCTCGCTCTCGCCGACGGAATCGAGGGCGTTCATGATCTGTTCGAACGGTTCTCCGTCGACGTCCCGAACGTCGAGTTCCTGTACCGACTCCTGGTGATCTGTGCTCATACGTTCGACGACGGTCCCTGCCAGTCAGGCGCTTGTCCCGAACGTGTTCGTCTTCGTGGCGGTACAGTACTCGTGGTCCGAGCCCGAACGAATCGCCAACACCACTGCGGGACTCCCGGTATCGCGCTACCGCAGCGTGGTGTAGCTCAGTCCAGCAATCGCGACGAACTGCAGCGAGCGCAGGACCAGCACGGCCTGCTGGACGTGTGGATCGCCGGCGTAGAAGCTCTGCATCGAGAAGAAGAAGTAGACCGCGATGGCGTTCTCGGCGAGCATCGCGACGGCGAAAGCGATGAGACCGGCGACGAGTCCCGTCCGGAACGTCGCGTAGTTGCGGACCCAGACGCCAAGCAGCGGGAGCAGCAATAGGACGTTGAGTCCCGCGAGCGCTGCCGCGGCAGTGATGAGCGGTCCCATCGCCATCAGCGACACCTCTCTATATCTGTCCCCGTCATTCGTCCATCTTCTCCACGATTTCCTCGAAGGTATCGCGGTAGTTGTCGAACCGGTCGGTCAGGAAGTAGAGTTTGGCGTACTCCTCGTCGCCGGACTCGACTACGTCGTGGTCCTCAAGCTGTTCCATGTGATGCCTGATCGTCTTGTAGCCCACGTCGAGTTCGTCGGCGAGTTCGTTGGCGTTCATCGGTCGGTCCGAGAGGGCGTCGATGATACGCGCCCGGTTGGCGCCGCCGCGCGTCGCCGTCAGCAGATACCAGAGCGCTTTCTCCATCCCACTGTCCTCCCGGGACCTGCGTCTGCCCGTCGTATAGTCCTGTCTCTCCCCGTCGAACAGCGCGCTGGACTCGGATGCATATGCCACGATGGGATACGAGAGCCAAGACAGGCGGCAAATAAAGCGTTTCTTCGCACTCTCTTCCGAGACTGTTCCAATTTCGGGGCGACTGTCCGCGTCGGCTGCTGACTGCTGGCCACTCAGCGAACCGCCGCCGTCGCGTCGGCCATGATGTCGATGGCCTCCTTCAGCGTCTCCATGTCCGTCGCGTAGGAGATTCGGGCGTAGCCCGCGCCGTGCTCGCCGAAGGCGTCGCCGGGAACGACTACGACGCCGCGGTCGATGACCTCGTCCACCCAGCCGTCGGGGACCTTCGGCATCGCGTAGAACGCGCCCTTGGGCGTCGGACAGTCGAGTCCCATCTCGTCGAGGCCGTCCAGCAGCACGTCCCGGCGCTCCTGGAAGGCGTCGCGCATCTCCGAAACCTGGTCTTGCGGCCCGCTCAGTGCTGCCTCGGCGGCGTACTGGGCCGGAGCCGACGCACAGGCCTGCGCGTACTGGTGGACGCGCAGCATCCGCTCGATGCGGTCGGTCGCGCCGGTGACCCAGCCGAGCCGCCAGCCCGTCATCGAGTAGGCCTTCGAGCAGGCGTTGACGACGACGACGTTGCCCGTGTCGCTGAACTCCGCCGGCGAGCGGTGCTCGCCCTCGAACACCTGGTGTTCGTACACTTCGTCGGAAATACACAGCACGTCGTGCTCGTCGGCAATGCGGGCGAACGCCCGCATGTCTTCGGGTGACTGCACCGCTCCAGTCGGGTTCGCCGGGGAATTGACGACGAACGCTGCCGTGTCGTCGGTGATGGCCTCCTCGACGGTTTCGGGGGCCATCGTGAGGTCCTCACGCAGCGGGACCGGTCGCGGCGTCCCCCCGGCCAGATGGGTCAGCGCGTCGTAGGAGACGAACCCCGGGTCCGGGAAGATGACCTCCTGCCCCTCGTCGACGTGGGCCTCCAGCGCAATGTGCAGCGCCTCGCTCCCGCCCGAGGTGGCGATGATGTCCCCGGGGTCGACGTCGAGGTCGTTGTCCCGCTTGTGCTTGGCGGCGATTGCTTCCCGGAGTTCCTCGGTTCCCTTGTTCGACGTGTAGGCGTCGACTTCCCCTGCCTGAATTGCCTCGACGGCCGCCTGTCGGGCGTGCTCCGGCGTCGGGAAGTCCGGCTGGCCGAGGCCGAGGTTGATGGCGTCCTCGCCCGCCGCCTCGAACACTTCGCGGATGCCAGAGATCGATACCTGCTCTACCCGCCGGGAGAATCCAGTCATATTCTGTTTGGGGGCGGCCGGCCCGATAATTCTTCCTTGTGCTGCGGTAGCATTAGCGGCGTCCGTCTGTTCTGTCGCTATTGCCGACCGGTATAAACTATTGCAACGTTCATAACTATACCTTTATATATAAGAAAACAAGATAAACGCGTATTTATAAAGTAGCATATATAATTTTGTTTATTAGACACCGGGCTGCATGAGGAATTATATATTAATTTTATAACCCACCCATATTTATTGGGAGTCGGATGTCCCGACATACCCTACCGAAACCGTCCAGAAGATCAGTTATCAAGGCACTCGGCTCCGCTGTAACCGTCGCAGCTTTTGGTGGAGAAGCCACCGCATCACAGGAATCTGATACAGAAGAGTATCTGATCGGTGTGACAAATGACAGGAACGCTTCAGATGTTCATAACAAAATAAAAGAACGGTCTGACCTCGAACAGCTCGATATTATCGACGTGAACGAGTCACTTTCGTATCTTCGCTCAGCAGTCCCGCAGAAATTCAAGAGCGAAATCCTTCCGACAGTCGAAGGAATTGACGGGGTCAAATATACGGAATTCAACCACGTTCGCGAGCCGATCGCCACGGTTCCGAACGATCCGAAGTTCGACAGCCAGTACGCGCCACAACTGGTCAATGCCCCGAAAGCATGGGACATTACGTTCGGAAGCGAAGACGTCACCATCGCCGTCATAGACACCGGTACAGATTACACCCATCCCGACCTCGACGGGCAGTTCGGGAGCCAGAAAGGACGGGACTTCGTCGACAACGACGACGATCCCGCCCCGCAATCCGCTCAGCACGGGACACACGTCTCCGGTATCGCTGCCGGCGAAACGAACGACGAAACCGGTATCGCAGGTGTCAGTAACTCCCGGCTTCTGAGTTGCCGTGCACTCGGCCCGAACGGGGGCCGAACCGCCGATATCGCTAACGCCGTCCAGTGGGCGACTGAGCAGGGGGCGGACATTATCAATATGTCTCTCGGTGGCGGCGGCTACAACCAGACAATGAAAAACGCGGTCTCAAACGCGTGGGATCAGGGTGTTCTCCTCATCTGTGCAGCCGGGAATCATAAGGACAGTGATCCACCAAGCCAGCAGGACGTGTCGTACCCAGCGGCTTACGAAGAATGCGTCGCCGTTGGTGCCGTCGATAGCAACAAGAGTCCGACCGAGTTCTCGAACTACGGCGCGAAGGTCGACATTGCGGCACCGGGCAATGACATACTCTCATCCGTTCCGGGGGGAGACTACGCTCAGTTCCCCGGGACGTCGATGGCGAGTCCTGCTGTCGCCGGCGTCGCTGCGCTCGGTCTCGACAAACATGATTGGTCCGTCAGCCAGACCCGACAGAACCTTCTCGACACCGCCCAGCCACTGGACGCAGACGGCCAGTTCGTCGGTTTCGGCCTCGCGGATGCATACAACTTCGTAACCGCCGGTGGCGGAACCGAAAACGAACCGCCGATCGTGACGCTCAACGACGATTCACGAACTGTCACTGTGAATAAAGAGATCATATTCGATGCCAGCGGCTCCCGTGATCCCGACGGCTCGATAACGAACTACCGCTGGGAGTTCGGCGACGGCTCTGAACCCATCGAGGGTACGGACGCGACGGAGGTCAGCCACACGTACACCAGTACCGGCGACTACACCGTCACCGTCACTGTGACTGACAACGACGGTGCCGAGGCGACCACGTCAGTCAGCGTCTCCGTCACCGATGAATCGAAGGACCGTCTCACCGAAGAGTTGTCCGGGTCACTCGATGGGATGCTCGATTATGACAAGCAGACGTACTCCCTCAAGACGGAGTCGCCCATGCAGCTGATCCTCAGCCTCGATGGCCCATCTGACGCCGACTTCGACCTCTATGTCTCCTTCGACGGTCGCACGCCCACTCCGAACGACTACGACCGCGCGTCCTATACGCAGGACAGTAGCGAACAGATAATCATCGACGACTTCTCACAGGTCAGCGAGATCGGCATACTCGTGTATGTCTACAGCGGAAGCGGAGACTACACACTCACACTGGAGGAAATCGGAAAAACGGGCTCGTAATCTAATTGCTGTTCTCTCGTTTCGACTGGTCCCGTACGTAGCGCTCCTCTCGCTCTTCCACTTTCAGTTCAGCGGGATTTCACGCTGGCTTTGACATCGCAATTGCGCCACCGCCACCGACGCTCACTCGCCTCGCCGCTGGCGGGGCCTACCGGACCACGGACATCGCAATTGCGCCCCCACCGCCGACGCTCACTCGCTTCGATGGCGGCGGTTCATTAGCGAACCACAGACATCGCAATTGCGCCACCGCCACCGACGCTCATCCCCACGATACCGCGGTGATGATCCGCTCGCTCCATCGCGTACAGCATCGTGGTCGTGAGGATACCGCCGCTGGCTCCGATAGGATGCCCGAGCGCCACCGCGCCGCCGAGGGGGTTGTGCTTCTCGGCGGGGATGTCGAGTTCGTCGGCGACGTACACCATCTGCGCGGCGAAGGCCTCGTTGAGTTCGAAGTGGTCCACGTCGGCGACGGAGAGGTCGTTGCGCTCAAGCAGTTTAGCGACGACGTCCCGAACCGCGATGGAGAACTCCGACGGGTCGCGGTAGGCGACGGCGTAGTCCTCGACGTGAGCCATCGGTCCCAGCCCCTCGCGCTCTACCGTCTCGGCGTCGGCCAGCACCACCGCTCCCGCCCCATCGGAGAGTTTCGAAGCGTTGCCGGCGGTGATCGTACCGCCGTCTGCAAACGCCGGTGGGAGCGCCGCCAGCTGGTCTACCGTCGTGTCCGGCCGCGGTCCCTCGTCCTCCGTCACGAGGCCGTCAGCCGTTTCCACCGGAACGAGTTCCTCGGTGAACTTCCCGGACTGGATGGCCTCGCCGGCCCGGTGGTTGCTCCGCCGAGCGTACTCGTCCTGGGCCTCGCGGCTGATGTCGTGCTCGGCGGCGAGTTCCTCTGTCAACGTGCCCATGTGGGCGTCGTAGTGCTTGTCCCACAGCGAGTCCCAGATCATCGCGTCGACAAGTTCGCTGTTCCCGTGTCGGCGGCCGCCGCGCATGTCCGGTACGAGATACGGCGCGTTCGACATCGACTCCATGCCGCCGGCGAGACACACCGATGCCCGACCGGCCTCGATGCGGTCGGCGGCGGTCATAATCGCCCGCAGTCCCGACCCCGAGGCCTCGTTCAGCGTCGTCGCGGCGACGCTGTCTGGAAGCGGTGACTCGACGACGACCTGTCGGGCCGGCACCTGGCCGACGCCCGCCTGTACCGCGTTTCCGAGGCCGACCCAGTCGACACTGTCTTCGTCGACGCCGGTTCGGTCGAGCAGTCCCTCGACGGCTGTAGTACCGAGCTCTATCGCGCTTCGCTCTGCGAGCCCTCCCAGCAGTTCACCGTGTGCGGTGCGTGCGCCGTCTACCAGAACCACATCCGTCATACGGCCTACATGAACCTGAGCCTACAATACTGTTCGCCCGACGATGGACGGCGTCTTACAGCGGGAGCAAGGCGAAAGCCCACCCCTTCAGGGGTGTGGATGAAGCCGACAACCCGGCAGCTTCGCCTGTAGCCTCACTCAGCCGGAGTTTTATAACCGGTGACACCGTATGCATGACCACACCGAGGCGGATCAGCCGCCCAGATAAACGGATAATATCGGGATTCGGGCCACGCTACGTCCAAAAGAATCCCTTTCGGGCCGCTGGCTGTGGATTCCGACACACGGTAACTCTGAATCCCCATACCGGGGATAGGAGTAACGGCGGCTTGGCCCCGCCAGGAGTCCGGTCATGCCGACCTGGCTACAAACCTGAAACTCCCAACCTAGCGGTGCGGTGCCGCGGGAATCCCGCGCCTTCAGGCGTGGGAGGAGGTCAATCCTCGGTTGCCGTCCGCAGTTCCTCGATAGCCGTCTCCAGTCGCCGGAGCGTCGCATCAGCGTCGGTGTAGCCTTGCTCGTACTCGCCGTAGGCGTCGTCGGCCTCGTTCAGGAACGCTTCGACGGCGTCGTGCATCTCGTGGTCGCTCATGGCTGTCCCGACGGTAGCCGACCGGAAAAGTCCCGCTACTTGCTGGTTACTGCGTCACATCGTAGTCGACGCTCGCGTCGCGGAGGGCGTCGGTCACACGACCGACGGTGTCTTGTGTCGCCACGACGACAGCGTCGAGTCCCCGTGATGCGGCAGCAGCGGCCACCTCGCCCGCCGCGAAGTGCGTCGTCGGTTCGATGTCGGCATCGCGGAGCGCGACGACGGACTCGACGCCTGCGGCGGTGACGATGGGGGCGTCCGCACAGGCCGCGGCGATGTCGTCGACGTTCTCGACCGGCCCCGACCGGACCGGCGGGACCTGTATCACGCTGACGTGGCCGGGGTTGAGGTCGATGACGCCCTCGAAGCCCGTGACGCCGACGACCTCGCCTTCCGCGGCGCTGGTCGTGGTCACGCCCGTCGCGTCGCCACCGCCGGGATGGGCGTGTAACAGGCCGTCCGACAGCGAGAGCGTCACCGTCTCGCCTTCCGCCAGGTCCGCCGTGGCGATGGCGGCGTCCTCCTGCACGCTACCGAGCACGTCGTCGGTGACGTGGTCGGCGAACCGGCGCACGTCGGTCGCGGACTGGAACACCCAGTCGACGCCCTCCTTCGTGACGCGGTAGCGCGACCGCCCTTCCTTCTCGACTAAGCCGTCGTCGACGAGTTCACGGATGTACTCGCTGACGGCCTGGCTCGTCACACCGACAGCGTCGGCGATTTCGCCCTGACTCACTGCGGGCTGGCGCTCGGCGATCTCCACGAGGACCCGAAACCGCGTCGCGGCCCGCTTGTTCTCCAGGACGTCGACCATACAGGAATCACGGGAGTCGCAGGTAAAAATACCACCGACACTGTCAGGCCGAGATATTCGGCTGCAGTCCGGCCACCTGCGATGTGTCTCGTCCCCATGCCCGACAATATAAGCCTCCCCGGTGCTGACTGGACGGCGATGACAGCCAGCTACGACGACCGGGCGCTCCTGCTTGGGGAGACGCTCGTCGTCGCGGATCTCCACGTCGGCCGGGGTACTGGCGGGAATCTCGAACTGCCGGTCGGGTCCGGTTCGGACATGGTCCAGCGGTTCCAGTCGCTCGTCGAGCGCCATGACCCAGCGGAGGTCGTTATCGCCGGCGACCTCCTCCACTCGTTCCGGACCGTCCCTCGGTCGGTCGAGAGCACCGTGGCAGGGCTCAAAAGCGCCTGTCAGGCGGCCGGGGCTCGCCTGCTTGTGACGCCGGGTAACCACGACACGATGCTCGACAGCGTGTGGGACGGCCCGACCGAAACGACGTATCGCGTCGGCGAAACCGTCGTCTGTCACGGCCACGAGGCACCCGACGTTGATGCCGACCGCTACGTCGTCGGGCACGACCATCCCACCATTTCCATCGAGGGTCAGCGCCAACCCTGCTATCTCGTCGGGAGCGGCCAGTACCGCGGCAGCGACGTGGTGATGCTCCCGTCGTTCAACAGGCTGAACGCCGGCGTGGAGGTCAACGAGATGCGGGCCAGCGACTTTCAGTCCCCGCTCGTTACTGATGCCGACCGATTAGAGCCGGTAGTCTGGGACGAGAGCGGGCGCGAGACGCTGTCGTTCCCGCCGCTGGGTGAGTTCCGGCGCATGCTATAACGGTAAGTATTTGACCCGCGACGGTGGACGCTGGAATATGGTTCAGACAGAAATCGCGCTGGGTCTCATCGCGATTACGCTGCTCTCGCTACTGCTGCTGTACTTCGCGACGATAAAGTACGTCTCTGAAGTCCTCGAAGGAGAGGGGCACGAACAAGAGGGAAACACGAATAGCGGCGGTCCGGCCGCATAGGCCGCCGGCCCTCTTTTGCAGTCGTATCGGCGTTTCTCTTATCGAAGCAGATCGGCGGCGACCTTGCCGCTTTCCAGCGCACCCTGTATCGCCGACCAGCGGGTGTAGTCGCCCGCCAGGACGGCGTTGCCCTCTGGCGCTGTCGGGTCCGGGAGCGCGTCCCGATACCCCGGCGGCTGAGCGAACTGTGAGAGCGGGACGCGGTCGGTCCGGAGCAGTTCCAGCGCCTCGAAGCTCGCGTTCGGATACCACGACTGCAGCGCCGCCCGGACTTCAGCGGCCAGTTCCGCATCGCTTTCCTCCGGCGTCCCGAGGAATGTGGCGCTGTACAACTCCATCCCAGCGGGCGCGTACTCGCTGGCGACGGCCGACAGCGGCGCGACGGTGTTCGGTCGGTCGTCCGCCGCGTTGAGGATGATGCGCTGTCCGGTCGTCGGCGCGCGGTTTGTCGGGAGCGCGAAGTACTGGGTGACACAGCCGACGGGCTCGGTCGGGATGGCGTCGATGTCCGTCAACTCCGCCGCGGTCTGCGGGTCCGTCGCGACGACGGCGCTCTCGGCTGACACCGTCTCGTTGCCCACTTCGGCAGTGACCTCGTCTTCGTGGGTTTCCAGGTCCGTCACGGCCGCGTCGGTTTCGATGGTCGCGCCCGCCGAGCGAGCGCGGTTGGCGAGCTGTCGCGGCATCGCCTGCATCCCGTCGGCGGGGACGAATATCTCGCCCTCGCTCAGCATCTTGTAGGTGTACTCGAAGATGCTGCTGTCGGTTCCGAGCGAGCGGTCGAGCGTGATGCCACCGTAGAACGGCGCGGCGAACCGCTCGACGAACCGCTGTGAGAAGCCGTAGTCGGCGAGGTACTCCCGGATGGTCCGCCCGTCACGGGAGAGCAGTTCGACGGGCTTGACGTTGGCCAGTTCGCGCTGCAGCCGGAACAGCCGGAGTTTGTCGGCCGTGCGAACGTCCGTGTTGAGTAGTGTCTGTGGTGCTGCCGAGGGATTGCGGAGCGGGTCCGACAGCACCGAACGGTGGTTCGGGCTGGCGATTGTCGCCCCCGGCGTGAACGTCCGCGGCGACAGCGCCTCGATGTCGAGTTCGCGCTTCGCCGCGGGGTAGGCGGTGAACATGACCTGAAACCCGCGGTCGAACGTGTAGCCGTCTTCGTGGGCCGTCCGGACGCGACCGCCCACGTCCGAGCGCTGCTCGAAGACTGTCACGTCTCGGCCCGACTCGGCCAGGTGCCGGGCGGCGACCAGTCCGGCGAGCCCGCCCCCAGCGACGACGACATCTGTCATACCTCCCAGTTCGGCCGCCCGGGACAAGAGCGTGCTGAAGCGGGACCGGACCACACTTGGTTGTCCCGTCCACAGAGAGAACCATGGAGACGACTGCGGCGTTTCGCGGCCTTATCTGCACGGCGTGTGGCGAGGAAACCGACAGCACGAGCGACCGCTGTCCCGACTGCGGCGGCGTTCTCGTCGGCGACTACGGCGTTCCGGACCTGACGCCTGCGGACCTGCCAGACACGACCGGACCCGGCCGCTACGAGCCGCTGCGGCCGTTCCCGCAAGACGCGACCGTGACGCTCGGCGAGGGGGCGACGCCGCTGGTCCCGGTTCCGGATCTGGCAGAGGAACTCGGCGTCGACTCGGTGTACGTCAAAGACGAGGGGCGCAATCCGACGGCCTCATTGGGCGACCGCAAGCTCTCGCTCTCGGTCACTGCCGCAGCGCAGCGCGGGGCCGAGCGCGTCACGACGCCATCGACCGGCAACGGCGCACAGGCCAACGCCGCCTACGCGGCCCGCGCGGGCATCGAATCGAAGGGGTTTGTCCCCTCGCGGTGTCCGTTCCTCAACAAGGCGATGGTGAACGTTCACGGCGGCGACATGCGCGTCGTCGAGGGCCGGTACGACGACGCCGTCTCGGCCTTCGAAGAGGAACGAGCCGAGGCGGCCGACGGCTTGATCCCGGTCGCGCCCGGCCATCCCTTTCGAATCGAGGGAGCCAAATCCGTCGCGTTCGAGACGGCCGACGACCTCGACTGGACGGTCCCCGATGCCGTGGTCCACCCCACCAGCCACGGCGAGACGCTCGTCGGCCTCGAACGCGGCTTCCGGGCAGCGGCCGACAGCGGGCTCACGGACTCAGTGCCACGAACCTACGCCGCACAGCCGGACTCGACGGCCGCCATCGCCGACGCCGCACGCGAGGGGGCGAGCGAACCGGCCACCATCGAGCACCCCGACACTATCGTCGGCCCGCTGGAGGTGCCCGACCCCGCCGCCGGCGCAGCGGCGCTGGACTCGCTCGACCGCTCGGGCGGCGACGGCGTTGCCGTCTCGGACAAGGATATCCTGGCCGGTGCCGTCGACGGCTGTGAGATGGGGCCGGAAACCGGCGCGACCGGGGGGACGGCAATCGCCGGCGCGAGAGCGCTGGCTGACGAGGGAGCTTTCGACGATGACGACGTCGTGGTCCTCGTGAACCCCGTCGCCGGAAGCAAGGAGGCGGACCTGCTGCGCAGTCACCTCATGAGCCAGGGTATCTGAGGGCACGGTCGGCCGGAACGTTGGCCGTCGTGGCACACCACTGCATACTTCGGTGTTGTTTAGCCCGTCGTGGCACTACCCAGACCCGATGCGCGTCGCAGCGTTCAGCGAACTCACTGGCCCGGACGGCGTCTCGATTGTGAACCAACCGACTCCCGAACCCGACCGTGGCGAGGCGGTGGTCTCCGTCGAAGCGTGTGCCATCAACCGCCACGACCTCTGGGTTCTGGAAGGGGATTCTGCGATGGTCGACACCGACGACTTGCCGTTCGTCAGCGGACTCGACGTTGCCGGAACCGTCGACGCCGTGGGCGAGGGCGTTACCGCTCTCGAACCCGGTGACCGAGTGGTACTCTGTCCGAACGAGACCTGCGGGACGTGTCGCTACTGCCGCGAGGGGCCGGAGAACCTCTGTGAGAACTTCTCGCTGTACCACGGTGGCCTCGCCGAGGCGGCCCGCGTCCAGGCCGACCGCCTCGTCAGGCTCCCCGACGGCGTGGGAACGGTCGACGCGGCCGCGCTTCCGACGGCCTATATGACTGCCTTCCACATGCTCCGCCGGGTTGACGCCGGACCGGGCGACCTGGTGTTCATCCCGGGCGTAACTGGCGGTGTCGGCGTCGCAGGCGTGCAACTCGCGTCCGTTCTCGGTGCTCACAGCGTCGGGACCTCGTCCTCACAGGCGAAACTGAACCGGGTCGAATCGCTCGGCCTGGACTACGCCATCGAGAGCACCGACCCGGACGAGATTCGAGCGGCGGTCACCGACATCGGAACCGTCAACGGCGTGCTCAATCACCTCGGTGGCGAGTACACGCAGCTCGGTCTTGACGTTCTCCAACGTGGCGGCAGCATGGCCGTGTGTGGACGGACGGCCGGTGGCACATCCGAGATCGATATTCCCGACCTGTTCCTCGGCCACAAACGTATCATCGGGAGTACGATGGGGACCCAGGGCGACCTGGAGCGACTCGTCGGCCTCGTCGCCGACGGCGACCTCACCCCGGAAATTGATGCAACGTACCCGCTCGAAGAGACCGGTACGGCGTTTGCGGCGATGCAGGACCGCGATGGCGTCGGGAAGCTCGTCGTGACGCCGTAGTCACCCCAGCGACCCGGGACGGTGTTTCTCCGGACCGATTCCGGTGGAAACGGGGCAAATGTGTGGCCGTCAGTTCATCTCTCAGTCTCCGCCGATCACCGAGCGACGATGACTGGAACGGGTGAGTTACGGAACACTTTCTGGGCGACGTTCCCGACGACCAGTCGATCGGCCAACGCGCCGCCGTGACTTCCGAGTACGACCGCATCGAAATCGTCGGCTCTATTCAGAATCGCCCGAGCCGGATGTCCCAGTTGTACCTCGGTGGTGATTTCGACATCGTACTCGGCAGCGATCTCCCGAGCGTCGTCGAATACCGCCTCCGAACGCTCCTCCGCGGCCGCTTCGATGTCGTCCGAAAGAGCCAGTGCCGTGGCCGCTCCCCCCAACGGTGACGGTCCGCCCACGACGTGTAAGACAGTAATCTCCGCCCCAGGGTGGTTCTCAAGGGCGTACTCGAGCGCCCGCTGGGCCATCTCCGAGTCGTCCATCGGAACGAGAATCTGTGAGATCATATCCCGACTACGATCAGGTGGCTGATAAAACGGTGGTGCGCTTGTCTCATACTGTTGGCTGTAACTATTTCAAGATATTCGCCACCCTGAGGTGGCGAAATTCTTCACAGATGTACAGCCGACAGTATCAGGATAAGCGACGTATTACTACTGTGGTGATCTTCTATCTCGCTACGGCTTTTGTCGGGTACTGTGTCGGTTGAACGAGGCGTGCGAGATGCAGCACGCGTACGCGGCATAAGATGATTCTCGAATGGACGACGCTACTTCGTGGTGAGAATCGAACGTAGTGTTAAATCAATAGCCTGTCAAACTGTGTCCATGAGCCGAACGATCGACTCGATTCTCGTGCCGACCGACGGCAGTGACGGCGCACGGATCGGTGCCCGGCGAGGTATCGATCTCGCTGCCACAATCGGTGCCGACCTCCACGTACTGTCAGCGGTTGACTCCCGTGACATCGAACCGGATCTGAATTCTGACGGGCAGACTGACCGGGAGCGTCTCCTCGAAGCGGAGGCAGAACGAGCGGTGGATTCCATCGCCAGACTCGCCCGGGCACATCTCTCTGGGCACATCACGACCGCTGTCGAGTCGGGCATCCCGTTTCAAGTGATCAACGACTACGTCGATACCCACGATATTGATCTCATCGTTATGGGGACACAGGGACGGACAGGGTTCGAACGGGTTGTCCTCGGGAGTGTCGCAGAAAAGACGCTCCGGACCGCAGATGTCCCGATTGTCACGGTAACGCCGGACGGGGACATCGTCGAAATCGGCGACCAGCGGTACGACAACGTTCTGCTCCCGACTGACGGCAGCGAGGGCGCAGAACTCGCGATCGAGTGGGGAATCACGCTAGCTGAGGTGTTTGACGCAACGATACACACGATGTATTCCGTCGATACGAGTCGCTTCGGCGGCGTTGAGGGGGCAGCCGAGATTCACGACGCGCTTGAGCAGACCGGCCAGGAGGCACTCGAGACGGTCCATGAGCGTGCCAGAGATGCAGGCGTCAGTGTCGCGGGTAATATCGCAAGCGGCCCGGCTGCACGCGCTATCCTCTCCTACAGCGAGGAACACGATATCGACCTCATCGCGATGGGAACACACGGTCGATCCGGCCTCACGCGATATCTGACCGGAAGCGTCACTGAGACGGTTGTCCGTAATGCGGCTGTACCGGTCTGTTGTGTCCCGATGCAGTGACAGGTGTTCAGTCTCTCCCTACGATGCGCGCTGTCTCGACGCACCAGACGCGTGCTGTTTTGCAGTGGTGTACGCTTCCCGGACACGCTTGAACTCGTCCTCGTTGCCACCGTGGTCCGGGTGGACCTCCTTGACGCGCTCGCGGTAGGCCGATTTCACGTCGTCCAGCGACGCGCTCTGGGTCAGGCCCAGTTCGCTGAACGCCTGCACTGTCGGGTGTGGTTCCTCCTCAGGGTCCGGACCGAGGTTGACTTCGGGCGTCTCGAAGGGCAGGCGCGCGCCGAGGTAGACGCCGGGCATCTCGTGTTCGACCAGTACGGGAACAGTCGGCGACCGTTCGATGCGGTAGTACGCCCGGGCGTCGAACGTGATCGCCACGTCCCGTTTCGGCAGGTAGAAGGCGACGTGTTGCCCCTCGACGAAGTGGTTCTCGGCGAACTGCTCGTCGATGGCGGTGAGGTACTCCCGCAGCTCCGCCCGGCGTCGCATCTCTCCGCCGTCGGTCGCCTGCCGGTTCGGCCGCTCGGCCGGAAACACGCGGTTGGCGAGGACGAACAGCCCGGCGACGACGAGGGTTCCGGCGACACCGAGGACGAGCCCGAGGAGCAGCCACTCCGGTAGGACGCCCGGTTCTGTCTGCACGCCCCTCCGTTAGGCTCCAGTGGTAAAGAAATTCCCGCTCTCCGGTAGCAACGACTCCGAGGTCACCAATACCGAGCCACGGGAACGGCAATCTGGCTCAGCCGATATACCTGAGGTCCTCGTCGGCGGGCGACGGGGAGTTCTGCTGTTCCATCTCCTGAATTTTCCGGACGACCTCCTCCATCTCGTCGGCGCGGTCCTCAAGCGAACTGTAGTCGACCTCGAACCCGATGACGTCCTGAAGGATTTCGAGGACGGCCTGCGCGCTCTTGGGATCGACCAGGTAGCCCGACGTTTCGCCCATGAGACAACTGGCCGGCACGTCGCGGCGCTTGCTCAGGCCCAGCAGCAGGCCGGAGACGCCGACGATACCGCCCGCTGGTTCGTCCTCGCGGAAGGCCACGCCAGCGTCCTCCAGCGTTTCCTTGAAGTCTTCGGTCGTCGTCGCGCCGAGTACGTCGTACTCCTCGATGAGTTCACCGGTCGGGACGCCGCCGAGGGCGAACACCCGCTGGACGCCGAACTCGTCGGCGATGTCGAGGAACGTGTCGGTCAGGCCGTAGTGGCCCTGGTTGTCCTGCGCCTGGTGGTCCCCGGAGAGCACGAGCAGGTCCTGGCCCTCCTCTGGCGTGACAGCGTGGAACTCGGCGCAGGCGAGTTGTGCCTGGCCGTCATCGATGCTGACCTGCGGTGGGAAATGCGTCGAGTAGACGCGGCGGACGAGCTCGCTTTCGAGCTCCTCCAGCAGGTGTTCTGCGGCGAGTTTGCCGACGTGGCCGACGCCGGGCAACCCCTCGACCAGTACCGGCTCGTCGAGGTCGGGGTCCGCTACGCGCTCGATGTCGAATTCGTCCATACGGCTTATTCGCGGCTGCGGCGCTTAAGAGAACGTCGATACTCGCCGTAGCTGTCTTCGGGCGAGAACGGCGCGGGTGCACTGTTGACCGCCTCGCCCCCGCAGTCCGGACAGGTGTCACCCAGCGTGTACACCGGCCGGTCGTGTTCGGATTCCCAGGCGGCACAGACGCGGATGTCCGATTTCATCGGTGGTGAATCACTGGAGCGACGATCGACTTACTCGTCGTCTTCGCTGCGCTCGCGGTGGAACTGCCCCGAACCACCGTGTTGCTCGACGACCTTCGCGGCGCGGTCCGCACTCTCTTCGAGCGCGTCCTCGGCGGTCTTGTAGTCGGGCGCTTGTACCTGAATGCGGTACTCGGGTGAGCCGACGTAGGTCACTTCGAGTTCGATCTCGTTGGGGACCTCACCGTTGCCCTCCGCAGCCTGGAGCGCTTCCTTGATGACGTCGACGCCGTCGCTTTCGGGACAGGACAGGTCGACGTAGCCGGTGACCTGCACGTACGGCACGGAGACGTTGTTCCGGGCCGTCTGGACGATAGCGTCGATCTCCTCCTCGGAGAGGTCGACGTCTTCGAGGGCGTCGTTGCCGTGGATCGCCGCCGACTCGAACCCGTCGTACATCGAGCCGAACTCCGCCAGCAGTTCGTTGGCGATGGCGGCGTAGGTCTCGTCGTCTAAGTCCTCGCCGAAGGCCAGTTCCATCCAGTTGTCGGCCTTCTGCTCGTTTTTCCACTCCTGAATCTTCTCTTTTCGCTGGTGGTCGTTGACGTCCTTGATCGAGAGGTCGATCTGCTGGGCGCTCTCGTCGACGTCAAGCACCTTGGCAACGACTGTCTGCCCTTCGTTGACGTGGTCGCGGACGTTCTTGATCCATCCGCTGGCGACCTCGGAGATGTGACAGAGGCCGCGCTTGCCCTCGTACTCGTCGAGGTCGACGAACACGCCGAAGTCCTCGATCTCGTCGATCTTGCCGACGACGAGTTCGCCCGGTTCGGGCCAGCCGCTGTATTTCATCCTATCGGGCCTCGACAACGGCGGTCACTTCGCCTTCGATGTCGGCCTTGCCGCCCGTCGGGCGGGCGATAGTGTGGCCACAGACGGCGCACGAAACTTCGCTCGCGGCCTTCTCGAAGAGGGTCTGTTCGTTCTCGCAGTCGGGGCATTCGACGGTGATGAAGCTTCCTGCCATCGTTACTCCTGGAACTCCAGTCGGCCGGCGCGCCATCCCTCGCGGAGGTGGGCCTTCCCACACTCGCCACAGCGGTACTTGAGGTCCGTCTTCTTGGTGGGCTTGTCGCCACCCGGGACCTTCGAGAACTTGCCGTCGTTCCCGATACCGGAGTTGCGTTCGCGCTGGCGGTCGATCCACTTCATGCCGGTCTGACGGCCGCTACGGACTTTCTCGACCTCGTGTTCCTGGTGCTCGTTACAGTGCGGACAGTACGTATTGAATCGTCGTGGCATCTGCATAGATATCGGCCTTACCGAGCGATTTGACGTGGCCGCTTAAAACCCGTTTGGTTCGCACCTGCTGTGTGCCCCACAGTACCGTCCCTGTCACACGACTAACCGCCATATTCAGCCCGTCCGCGTTCCGCCACTGCTCCGGCTACTGGAACCGGGCTGACGGTCCACTAGATTCGATTCGGACTGCCCCGAACACACCTGATTCCGAACCCGAGAGCAGTTCGAGATTCACCGCTTCGCCAGCAGAGAGCGACCGGAGCTTCGTCGCCAGTTCGTCGTCGATGTAGTCCACGACCTCGTAGACTTCGTCGGCTTCGACGTCCCGGAGTTCCATCCGTCCGTCATCGCCCATCGGGCTGACCACGACCGAGGCCCGCTCGCACGACCGCTGCTGTTGTTTCAACATACACGACTGTCGCTATTCCGGATATATAAATATCCGATATCAGGATGTTAACCATCTAAACACTATCGGCAAGAGTATAAGGTCATTCTAGTCACAGGTAGTTCACCTGTCGCCCGCTGTCGGCTAGTGCGCTGTGTCGCAATCGGCTTCGAAGTCACTAAGTACGCTGTTGGCAAAGGAACGGGCATGAAGAAGCTCATTATCCACGGCGACCCGGGGCTGCGAAAGGGCGGCCGCATCGAGTACGAGGACGAGGAGTACGAGGTGTTCTCAGTTTCGCGGCAGGGCGACTGGCATGGCCCGGACCGACCACAGCTCTGGTGTACCATCGGCTCGGAGGACGAGGAAGAGACGTTCAAACGCCAGGAGTACATCCCGATGCATCTGGATACGGACGACATTGAGGCCGAAGCCGTTACCGTCCTCCGCGAGCGCGCGCCGCCGAACGCCGAGTCCTGACCGGCCCGACACTGCGCGCTGAGTAACTGCCGTTCGCCCGCAGCAATCCGCTCTCCGTTTTCAGAAGTACTCCGGTCGCACCTGATAGATAGTGACGCCGTCGGCCTGTTTCGCCACGGTCACGCCCTGTAGCTGGTCGACAGTCACGTCGTCGTAGCGGGCCCGCTCTGCGGGGCCGACGTAGACGTAGCGCACGTCGTAGGCTTCGAGGAGGCGACGCTGCTCGGCCGGCTCGCCCGTGTAAATCGTCGCCACGTCGTCGACGCGGCGGTCATACACCGTGTCGTTGCGGTACTGGGCCTCGTGAGTCCAGCCGGCGACGGTCGGCAGGCCGGTCAGGCTCGACGGTGCGCTTGCGCCCTCACCGTCGTCAGCATCCCACTGGTAGCTCGCCGGTGCGGCCGTGACGATGGTTGGCCGGCCCTGAGTGTTGTCGTCAAGCCACCGAATCGCCTCGGCTTCCTCGGGATGGTCGTCGTCGAGATAGGCCAGCCCGTCCAGTGTCGGATCGCCCGCGGCCTCGACGTGGTTCGAGAGGGCGAACATGCCGTACAGCGACGCCGAACAGACCAGCAGGGCGACGAACGTACGGACGCCGATGCTGGTCCATGCTCGCGCGCGGTCGTCGGTCGGCCGCCAGCGGGTGAGCAGCCACGCTAGCACGGGGCCGGCGGCGACCCCCCAGAGCACCCACACCTGCATGTACGTCTTGAAGACGGTGTTCATCCGGCCGATGTTCTCCCTGACGAAGACGAACTCGACGAGGAGAACGAGGCCCGCACCGGCGAGAATCAGCACGGCTTCGAAGCCAACGGGCCGGTCGCCGCCGTCAGCGAGCGCCGGAACCGCGTCGACGGTACGGTCAAGTGTCGGCGAGCGCGCGAACAGCCACGCGCCGAGCAGTAGCGGGACGAGCAGCCCGACCGCTGCGATGTCAAGTGTGGCCGCAAGCGCCGCCGTTCCGACGGTGACGAGACCGACGATACGGGCCGTGCTCCGGCCAACGGCACGGCCGGTCTGGGCGTACAGGTACAGCCAGAACGGGGCGACGAACAGGCCGTGAACGGCCAGGAGCTCCAGCAGTGAGGTTCGGTCGGGCAGGACGGCAATCTCGCGTCCGCTCGCCGGGCCGAGCCAGAACGGGAGCGACCAGAGCAGTCCCAACGCGATCACGACAGCAGCGACGGCCAACCCCAGTCCGATTCGGACGCCTTCCTGGCTCGCTCCGTTCAGCCGGAGCCGCTGTCCGACGTGCTTCGGGAGGAGCGTCGTTGGGTCGGCCGGCGCGACGGTGACCGTCAGCAGGGCCAGCCCGCCCATCGACGGGAACGACCAGGTGTTCGTCACGGCCATGATGCCGGCGACGGCCGGGAGCGCGCCGAAAAGCAACGCGAGCCGGCGTCGGCGTTCCGCGGCCGGCGTCTGGTAGTAGCTGAAACAGAGCGCGGCGGCTAGCAACAGGAAGCCCGTGCTCATCATGTGGGCGTGCATGTCGCCGTTGAGCCAGGCGAACAGCGGGAACTCGTCGATGACCAGCGCAGCGCCGGGCTCGTACGTTCCGAAATCGGCCGCGCTGTCCTCGATGACGCGGCTCGCATCCCAGTAGCTGAACGAGTCCGGCCCCGCCGCGAGCCCCTCCAGTTCGTAGCCGGCCCGCTCGGCGACGGTCTGACTCAGCTCACCGGGCAGAAGCCAGATGACGAACTTGGCGGGTGTCGACAGATTGCTTGCGATGCCGACACAGAACGCTGTGAGGCCGGCGGCCAGTCGTCGCGGGAGGCCACGTTCGCTCGCGACAGCGCCAGCCAGTCCGTACGCTACCGTGACCAGCGTGGCGTAAAAGCCAGCCAGGGCGAGATTGTACGCGAACTGTCCCGCGGTTCCCGTTATTCTGGTGAGAATCGCCGCGACGAGGTGGCCGCCGTAGTAGTACGCGACCGGTTCGCCGGCGAACCACATGTCCTCTAGCGGGAGGCTGTCGGCCCGCACGAGCGACTGCAACAGTCCGAAATCGAGGAACTTCTCGCCGCCAATGGGGACGATCCCGGGGTCAAGCGCGCGGATGCCGACGACGAACAGAAACGCGACTGTGAACACGCCGGCCGTCTCGGCGTAGGTTCGGGCGTTCGGTCCGCCGTCAGTCCGCCAGACAGCCAGCGTACTCACGGCGAGAGCGACGACACCGAGCCAGACACCTAGCGTCAGCGAGAGGCGACCGACGAAATAGGTGACCAGCCACAGTATCGATACCGCGACCGGGACGCCGAATGCGAGTCCGCGGTCGGCGAAGCGAGGGAACAGCAGTCCAGCGACGGTCCCGCCAGCGTACAGTAACAGGAGGTAGAGGGCGAGCCAGGTGGCGAGGAGCCCGTATTCCATCAGTGAAGGGACCGGTTCGCTGGCCTATACGCTTTTTCGTTGCTCCCGGACTTATGACCTGATTAGGGACCGGTAGCTTCGAACTGTTTTTACTTCCGCCTGTCCGATTACTCGGCAATGTCGCCGACCGTTGGGGTTGTCCTCCCAGCCTACCGTCCCGACATGGACCAGCTCGGGACCTATATCGCCGCTATCGACGATGCCCTCAATCCGCGGACTATTGTCGTCGAACTCGATGCGCCACGAGACGGCGTCCCTGCACAGCTCCGGTCGCTCCCGGCAGCGGTCCACACTGTGCCCTACCGTCGCGGGAAGGGCGCAGCGATCACCGCCGGGTTCGAGCGACTGGAGACCGACGTGTTGGCCTTCGTCGACGCCGATGGGTCGACACCGGTCCGCTCGCTCGAACGGATACTGGACCCGGTCACCGACGGCCGAACGGACCTCGCTGTTGGCTCCCGCCGTCACCCAGACGCGACGGTCGCTACCCATCAAACGTTCGCCCGGCGGTTCCTCGGCGACGGCTTTGCGTGGCTCGCCGGCCGGTTGCTCGACGCGCGGCTGTACGACTATCAGTGCGGTGCGAAAGCCATCGACGCAGCCGCCTGGGAGCGCGTCCGTGACCATCTGTACGAGCCCGGCTTCGCGTGGGATGTCGAACTGATAGCTATCACCGCGGCGCTGGACCTGTCTATCGAAGAGGTCCCAATCGAGTGGGAGGACAAGCCAGGCTCGACGGTGTCGCCGATACGGACGTCGATAGACCTGCTCGAGGCACTGCTGACGGCCCGCCACCGGTCGAAGCAACTGCGCGATGATCGCTTCCACACGGCTCTGGCCGATCACCTCGACGAACCAACCGCCCTTGTCGAGAAAGACCGATGATGGACATCGAACAGCAGGTTCGCCGCGTCGTTCCCGACCGGTTCGAGTCACTCGTATCGGGCGTCCGGTTCGGCCAGTTCGTCTCCGTCGGTGTCGTCGGCGCGATCAGCGACAACACGGTCCTCGCCATACTCGGCCTGGCGTTCGGCGTCAGCGATATGTGGGCCAAAGCCGCCGGCGTCGAGACGGCGATCCTCGTGATGTTTCTGGTCAACGAACACTGGACGTTCGCCGGCCAGGGCGACACCGGCCGCCGTTCGTTCGCCAAACGGCTCGGGAAATCCCATCTGGTCCGGTCCGGCGGCGTCGCGGTACAGCTCGCCGTCTACTGGCTGCTTACGCAGTGGCTGACGGTTGAACTCGTTGTCGCCGGAACTGACCTGTGGTTCATCGCTGCGAGCCCGCTCGCGATTGGAGTCGCGATGCTGGTCAATTACGTCGCCGAGAGCATCTTCACCTGGCAGGTTCACGCGGACGAGTGAGAATAGCGCGTTACTAACTCACGGACGGCACTCGAATCACAACCCTTAATGAGGGGACCGGACTACGAGAAGGTAGCGGGATGGGATAGCCAGGAGATTCCGGCGGGCTCATAACCCGCAGATCGGTAGTTCAAATCTACCTCCCGCTATGTTCTGTCGCTCACAAATCCGTGAGCGACTGGAGTAGTCCAGTAGATTTGAAGTAGGTCACGAGCGACCAAAGGGAGCGACGTGAACGTGGTTCAAATCTACCTCCCGCAATGTTTTCGCGCTGCAGACTGCTTTCAGCCTGTTCACCGCTATTGCTCGCTGCTGTACCCTTCTCCGGCCGCTGTGAGTGTTCGGTACAGCGTGGCAACCAACGCCGCGACGAGCAGCACGCCAAGGACTTGTGCAGCCGTATTCTGCGTCTCGAATGCCCACGGGAGCGACAGCGCTAAAAACCCGATAGAGACGATAAGTCCGGCGAGTGTCGTGACGGTGACTAACAGATACCGGGCAGCACGCTGAAATGAACCGCCGCGGTCCAGCGTAGCGAGCCCGTGTCGCTGTACCATCGCCCCCTCCAGCGCCAGCCAGAGTGCCAGCAGTGCGGTCACGCTGAAGCCGATGGTTCCAAGCGGGTCCGGAACCGCGACTCCTATTATATCGGCGATGATTCTGCCTGCGAGGACGAGTAGCCCGAGCGTCAGTGGCCCAAGCAAGACAAGTGAACTAAACAGCGCGGCGAAATCCTTTGTGAGGGACCGAATGGAGGGGGACACAACAGCCAGTGTCGGCTCAGGTTTTTGTAAGCCTACTGGTGACTACTGGCGGCTCGCCCTCGCCTCGCTACAGGAACCGTATCAACAGCCGCTCTAATCGTCGCCGTGCTCGTCGACGATGGTGACCTCGCCGTCGATGACCTGAACGTTGATCAGCGTCTTGGCGTCGTACCCCGCCTCGTCGAGCTTGTTCGTTCCGTCGGCTTTCTTGATGACACAGACGATGTCGCGGATGTCCGCGCCGATGTCTTCGAGCGCGCCTGTGAGTCCGGCCAGCGTCCCACCGGTCGAGAGCACGTCGTCGAGGACGAGCACTTGGTCGCCCTCGTACACGTCGTTGACGTACATCTCGCTCTCGGAGTAGCCGGTCACCTGAGACAGCGATACCTCACCGTCGAGTCCGTACTGGCGCTTGCGGACGACGACGAGTGGGATGTCGGTCATCAGCGAGACGGCTGTGGAGATGTGGATACCCATCGCCGCCGGTGTGACGATCTTGTCGACGTCGTCGAGTTCTGCCTTCCGAATGATCTTGATGACGATTTCGCGCAGAAGTTCCGGTCGAAGCATCGGGACCCCGTCGCTGATGGGGTGGACGAAGTAGTGATAGCCTTCCTTCTCGATAATTGGCGCTTCGAGTAGGGACTTCTTGAGTCGGTCCATGCCGTCGGTACTACAAGCCCGTACTAAAATTCTCCGTCACCGACTCAGTAGAGTGCCAGCAACTCACCGAGCGCTCGCATCATCGGCAGGAGGTGCGAATCACCCAGTGCGTAGTACTCGACGGTGGTCAGGAGTAGAAACACCGTCGCAACGCCCGTTGCGGCACCGAGAAGCACTGCTCCGGTCTGCCCGGCTCGGTCTTCGGAGCGACCACACAGTGCCCAGATACCGAGTGGAATAGCGATTCCAAGCGCGAGCAGCGCGTGCAACTGGAACGCTTCGCCGATGCCGTTCACCGTCAGCGCGACGAACACTACGGTCACCTGCCCGCCGATCAACACTGTCCCCGCAACTGTCCAGAGGAACACGTCCCAGTGGTCCGCGAGGCTCCCGCGTACCGCTGGTAGCCGCACGAACAGATACACGCCGAGCGGATAGAGCGGGAACAGATACCGGGCAGTCACCTGCGCGTGCAGCGGCAAGCGGCTGTTGTACAGCAGGACGACGCCGACGAACGCCGTTATGGCGAACGCGTCCACGACACGGTCGGCGCTGAGCGTTCGGTCGGCCATCGACGAGGGCAAACGCAGCCGTCGGAGGACTGGAAGCGCGCCGAGCATAGCAACGAGTACCGGCGCAGATTCGAGCAGCGAGAGATTGACGGATTCCTCACCGGTGTTATCGAGCGCACCGTCCGCGCTTCCCGACCGCACGAACGCGTGGTACACGTCATCTGGTTGCTGCTGGAGCGTTTTGAGTCCCGAAACGAGTTCGCCGCCAAGCAGCAGCAGTGGCCGCACCCCGCTTTCCACAGTCCCGAGCAAGGGTGCCAGCGGCGTGAGCAATCCACCGGACCCGCCACTGCCGCCACCACCGCTCGTGCCGCCTGTTCCGTCTCCCCCGAGGGAGCCGCCACCGGAGATCAACCTCGGGGGTTTGATCGGCGACCCGGAGATGGCGATATTAGTGAGGATGAACGGCAGCAGGGAGAGGGCGAAGACGATGCCGATACGAGCAAGCGTTCGTGGACTGTTGTCCGGAGCTGTCGGGATGTCGACCAGCGCCAGCGCGACACAGAGCAGGAGCGCTTCCGGAGCGTGGACCCACGCGTACAGTCCCACAAGTGCGTAGGCCAGCCAACGGAACGTCTGTCGCTGCGTGATAACTGCCCCGTCTGCTGGCTTGCGGCTCCGATAGAGGCAGTACGCGATGCAGACGACCACCGTCCCGGTGACAGCGTGGCGCTTTGGCACCGTCGCCCAGAAGGCCAGCGGTGTCCCGGCTGTGAGCACCACGGCGCTCAGGAGCCCCAGCCGGCGTGTGTGCATCCGACTGAGAAGCCGATAGAAAACCACCGGCGTAAACGCCGCGATGAGGAGATGCGTCAGTTGCAGCGCGTACAGATGGGTTCGGCCGGCGTCGAGTGGCTGTGCCAGCGCGACGTTCAGTCCGAACAGTCCCAGCACGGCAACGGTACCGCTGTAGAGGACCCAGTCGCCGTCGGTGTAGTGACTGCACTGGACCACCAGTGCCAGCAGCGCGAGCGACCAGAGCGCGACCAGTGCAATCCGGAGTTCGACGACAGCGGTGAGCATGTCGAGCACGAACACGGCCGGCAACGAGAGCACGATGACACCGTAGTTGCGCGCGTACCACTGGCCGCCGTACCTGCTCGCCCCCGGCGTATCGAGTCCGGGGCCGTAGGCCGCCTCGGTCATCGCTAGCTGTCCGTTCGAGAGGCTGTACAACCCGTTAGCCAGCGTGTAGGAATCGTTTATCAGGAATGCCGTCCGCCACAGTAGCCCGAACAGCACGACCGTCGCGAGAAACACAGTCAGGCCGAGCCGGTCGCCGAACAGCACCGAGTATGCCGTCTCGCGGGTGTTCGACAGCGCGGGCGTCCGCTGTCGGAGACGCCCGACGAACTCCGTCGCCGTCATTCGACCACCGATATCGTGACGTTGCGCGTCGCCACTACGCCGTGGCCCGCCCCGTCGCGCTTGCTCACGGTCACTGTTCCGTTGTACTGTTCGCGCTCTATCTCCCCGTCGGTAAACGTGTCCGACGCCAGCGTCAGGTCGTAGGTATCACCGGTCGAGTCGTCCAGGAAGTGATTCGTCGTCCGCGTGTACCCCAGTTCCTCGATTGTGAGTTCGTAGACGAGTGTCGGCCGCCCGGTCCGATTCGCGAAGTGTACGCGGACCGGCGGCGCATCGAGGTAGTAGCTCGCCGCGCCGTAGGACCCCTTTTCAAGCGTTACTTTCTCCGGCATTTCAACTGTGGAAACCGTGACATTGCCAGATTCGAGTGCGACTGGTTCTGGTTCCGTTGCCAGTGTCACGCCGGGGACCAGCGGGCCGGAGAGCAGTGTGACGCCGAGTATAATGGCTATCACACTGGTAATAACAGCCCGCGTTCTTTCCATTGTTACCAGTCACTAGATATCTGGCAATAAAAGTATCGTGACGGATTCTCGGGTTTGATTCTAAGCCGGCGACTCTGACGCCAGAACCCCTCTCTGAGTTGGCTTCCCGACCTATTAGAAGGGCGTAAAAGGGGAGACCTATGTTTGAGATGATATAATCACTGCAACAAGGCGAGAGCGTAGCGAGTCGCAGTAGCCAGCGTCTCGTGGCCTTTCTGGTTGTATTGGTTTGCTGCTACCAGAAAACAACGGTGCTGCCGCTCAGTGGCTGAAAAACAAAGAAATGGTGGCCGGATTATGCGTCAGGACCGGTGTCTTGTGCGAGCGTAGCAGAGCTGTCGCCTTCTTGCGTCTCGTAGACGACTCGAACTTCGTAGTCACTCGGAACACCATCATCTGCATCGTCACCAAGACGGGCGGAACTTCCAGCGGTCACCTCAGAATCCGAATTCAGGCTTCCATCAACCGCTGTCGATGTCCACTGGCCGGTATTCCCGTCCCCACTGGTTTGATTGTCCATATTACTTCCGCGAACGTACAGTTCCTTTGGACTGATACTGTCGCCACCGTCGTGCGTAATCGTCAGTGCCCGCTCGGTACCCCCCTCATAATCGAAGGAGAAGCTAGCCTGCGGCGTGGCCTGCTGTGCCTGGTCACCGAGACCAAGCACAAAGGAGGCAATTACTGCGGCCAGAATGACCGTGATTGCGACCATCAGGATGACCCCGATGACCGGCGACACTGCGTCGTCGTCGTGGATGAGTTGTTTGATATCCATGGTTTATTCGACGCACACCGCGAGTGTGACCCGAGTAGGAACCCCCTATACATCGAAGGATTTCCTTACCGGCTCGCGGGGTGTGCTGACTCAACCACATGGGATGTGCCCACTTATACTCACAACACGTTTTAGCCGTTCAACGTTGCCTTGAAAGCCTTCAAGGCTGGCTGTACCGCCGAAATTCGATATGGCGGTGCGTGGATAGTTCACCGGTAGCCGAGACAAACGAAACAGTACAGGCCGTGAAATAAACAGGAGTTTAGTTGTCGGACTCGGCTTCCTGTGCCACATACTCGGTCAGTGTCATCTCACGACCGGCGTACGTGTGATAGCCCGCGGAGACGCTGAGTACAACCGCAATCAGTGTGGTCCAGACCAGCGGCGGAATTGCCGTGAACGGATAGACGCCGACCCAGAGGATCGTCACGACTGCCAGACTGACCGCGCCGAGCGAGAGGTAGTACTCGCGCCAGGGGAACTCGCTTCCCGGCACGATTTCGAGATAGACGGTGAGTTCCTCCGTGTGTGAAGTCTTGGAGATCGTCCCGTTTTCATCGTCGTAGTCGATGATACCCGTCTCATCCATCCGCGGAAGATGAGACTGCTGTAGCGTGGTGTAGACGCGCTTTCGTTGCGCGCTCGTGACTTCGGTGTTCGGGCAGTCGTACTCCTGTGCGGCGACGTGTGACGCGAGGTCACCGAGCTGTACTGGCCCGTCGTGTTCCCGTAGATACTGCAACGTGTAGCGACGCCGTTCGTTCTGCAGGACGTCGAATATCTCTCCTTTGGAAAGGTCATTATCTGTCGCAGACTCCGACCGTTCTACCTGCTTACTCATATCATATTCTCCAGTTCCCCACCACCCATCGCAGGGAATACAGCCAAACTCAGAGTGTGCATCAGTTATAAACTCACGGATTTCACTGCCGGAAAAAACGATATGTCGCGAGCTTATGCGTCAGGTCCGGATGCAGTGGCGAGCGTTGCGGAGTTGTCGCCGGTAGCCGACTCGTAGACGACGCTGAAGTCGTAGCTATCGTCAGATACCATGACAGCGACTCTGTCTCCTGCAACAACTTTGCTGTTACTGCTGGCGTTGGCACTCGGCCACTGCTCGTTATTGCTATCGATTTCATTAGTAGCAGCAGCGCCGGAGTTGAATCCACTTCCTCTGAAGTAGAGGTTGCTTGCCTTGATCGAATCACCACCGTCGTGGGTTACCGTAACTTCGCCCTTGTCTGAGTCGTAATCTGTACTAAAGCTAGCTTGCGGTGCCGTGTTGCTGACCTGATCGCCCAGACCGAGGACGAATGTTGCGATAACGGCCGCGAGGATGACCGTGATTGCGACCATCAAGATGACCCCGATGACCGGCGACACAGCATCGTCGTCGTTGAAGAATCGTTTGAGTTCCATGGTTATGTCCGCACGCATCAACAGGTTCCCCTGTTATGCCGTGCTTATCGAATCGTGGCTATGGAGATATATAAGTCTGCACCTGTATTATCAGAGACTGTAATCACTTCCTCTGCTAACAACTATTTTGGGGTGTTTGAACCCAGTTATTTCCGATTGAACCCGCAATTATCACAGAATATGTTTTTAGAACATCATGAAAGGGCCAGCAGTGCCACCGTAACGAAGACTGCGAGGATGAGGATGCTGAGTCCGATACCGGCCCGCATCGGATGTGCGAGGCTGTCGTCGTCACGAAGCCGTGCAACCACGTCGTTCGGGGAAGTCACTGTTCGCGTGATGATGCCCGTCGCACGGACCACTGCACGGTCGACGGCGGCGTACAGTTCGGTCACGCCGACGACGAGGCCGCGGGAGCCATAGAAGACGGCGGGGTTGTACAGCGAATCGACGTCCGGGACGCGGCCGAGCTTCGAGAGGGGCTTCTTTGTCACCGCGAAGCCGATCAGCCCGAGGACAGCGAGCGCGACTCCCTCAATGAGATGGGGAATGGTGTAGGTCTCGTAGACGTGGTCGACGACGGCCCCGCTCGTCACGTCGAACGGAAGGATAGTGAACAGGGCTGTGTCGTACACACCGTAGATGATACAGAGCGCGGCTACGGACACCATGGCGATGCTTTGGCCGCGGTTCGCGTCCGGCACGCTGTCGTCGTATTTGCCGTGGAAGAACGCGTAGTAGCCGAACTTGATGAACGACATGAACGTGCCGACGCCGCCCAGCAGTAGCATCCACTCGAGCGTATAGAACTCACCGAGTGGGAGCGGTCCCTTGCCGAAGGTGTAGTGGCTTCCAGAGATGATGATGCCCTTGCTGACGAACCCGTTGAAGCCGGGGAAGCCGGCGATAGACAGCGCAGCGACGGAGAACGCCCCAGCGGTGATAGGCATCTCTCGCCAGAGGCCGCCGAGTTTCTTCAGGCTCTCCGTACCGGTTCGGTAGATGACGACACCGGCGGTCATGAACAGCAGCCCCTTGTAGAGGATGTGGTTGAATACGTGCGCGAACGCGCCGGCCTGAGCGAGCGGCGAGCCGATACCGACGCCGGCGACCATGTACCCGACCTGGGACTGGATGTGATAGGAGAGGAGCCGCCGCATGTCGTTCTGGAACAGTGCGAACAGCGCGCCGAAGATAGCCATCCCGCCGCCCATGTACGCGATGGCTTCGTGGCCGTTGGGGAACGCGCGGTACATCCCGTAGACGCCGGTCTTTGTGGTGAACACGCAAAGGAACACGCTGGCGGCGATGTGCGGGCGCGGATAGGTGTCGGGTAGCCACGCATGCAGGCCGATGAAGCCGACGTTGACGCCGATACCGATCGCGGCCAGCGCGGCGGCCAGCCCGGACGTGATGCCGGCCGTCTCCGGGCCGCCCGGCACCGACGCGAACAGGAACGTCTCCACCTCGACGTAGTGCCGGAGGATGGCGGCCATCAACAGCGTGCCGCCCAGGCCGTGCAGCAGTGCGTACCGGAAGCCGGCCCGGACTGCCTTGCCGCCGTAGTGCCACACCAGCAGCGTACTGGTGACGGCCATCAGCTCCCAGAAGAAGATGAGTGTGAGCCAGTCGCCGGCGAACACGGCCCCGAAGCTCGTCGCAACATACGAAAGCGCGAACGCCGTCTGTGTGGTGTCGGCCTCACTGGCGTAGGAGTAGAGGACGGCGACGGCGGCGATGAGGCCGAAGATGATGCCCATCAGCCGGGAGAACGGGTCGACGTTCAGGAGGACGGCCTCAAAGCCAAGGAAGCTGTCTACATGGAGGTGTGCACCCTCAGGGACCACGACTGCCCATGGCACCGCCAGCGCCGGGACGAGCGCACCGACGGCGTGCCCGGCCCGCCGCGGGAGTCGGGACACGACGATTGCCAGCGCGAGCAGTATGACCACCGGCGGAACCGTCGTCAGCATCGACATTAGACGACCACCCCCGGGAGATTCTCGACGATAGTATCGACGATTTGCAGGAAGATCGCCGTGTGTGGCACCGTCCCCAGCAGGAGCGACAGCGTGGCTGCGGTGAGTATCGGCCCGAGCATAAACCACGTACTCTCGCCGCCGCGCCAGCCGCGGTCGTCCCAGCCGCCTGCGGGCGGGCCGCCGTGGTGTTCGTGTTCTTCGTGGTGCTTGCCGAGATGGTCGACGTGCTGTGGGTCCGGAACATCGCCCTCGTCGGAGTGACCGTCGGCAGCGCCCGATTCGTGGTCCTCACCGCCGTCGGCCCGAACCTCGTCTCGCCCGCCAAGTGGTCCCCCGATGAGCGGCTTCTCGTCGTGGCTCTCCGGCGACTCGAAGTACGCCTGGTAGACGATGGGCCAGAAGTACGCGATGTTGAGTACGCCCGAAACCAGCAAGGCTGCGGCGAAGATGAGCCCGCCATCGAGGCTCAACGCGCCGATGACGAGATACCACTTGCTGACGAAGCCAGCGACCAGCGGAATCCCGGCCATTCCGGCCGCAGCGACGGCGAAGGCGGCCATCGTCAGCGGCATCCGCTTCCCGATGCCGGCCATGTCGCTGATGTCGTCGGTGTGGGTCTCGACGTGGATCGCGCCGGCACAGAAGAACAGGGTGAGCTTCATGAACGCGTGGGCGGGGATGTGGAGCAGGCCGCCGGTCAGCGCCTGTCCGTGGAGTAGACCCAGTCCCAGTACGATATAGGAGAGCTGGCTTATCGTCGAGTACGCCAGCCGCCGCTTGAGGTTGTCCTGTCTGAGCGCGATGATACTCGCTGTCAGGAGGGTAAAGGCCGCAATCGCGGCGAGCGGGAGGCCGACGCCGAGTTGCTCCATCGTTCCGGTTCCGTACACGTCGAGGACGACCCTGGCGATACCGAACACGCCGCTTTTGACGACGGCGACGGCGTGCAACAGTCCGGACACCGGCGTCGGCGCGACCATCGCGTCCGGGAGCCAGGAGTGCATCGGCATCAGTGCGGCCTTGACGCCGAAACCGGCCGCAAGCAGGGCGAAGGCCGCCCGCGCTAACGTCGGGTCGGCCGTCGCGAGCGCTTCGATACCGCCGGGCGTGAATGCGGTCGTCCCGGCGAGGACGAACACGAGGACGGTCCCGCCTAGCACAGCGACGCCGCCGCCGAAGGTGTACGCGAGGTACTTCCGGCCGGCGGCGCGGGCCTCCTCCGTCTCGTCGTGGGTGACGAGCGGGTACGTCGACACCGTCAGCAGTTCGTAACAGACGAACAGCGTCAGCAGGTTCGACGCGAAGGCGACGCCGATAGCCGACGCGAGGCTGGCGGCGAAGGAGGCGAAGTATCGGGTCTGGGCGTGTTCGTTCAGCCCGCGCATGTAGCCGATGCTGTAGAAGCTCGTGACGATCCACAGCAGACTCGCGAGCAGGCCAAACAGCAACCCGAGCGGGTCGACGCTGAACGCCAGTTCGATTCCAGTGGCGAACTGTCCGATTGCGAACTCGTACTCTGTCCCGCTCAGGACGCCAGGGACCATGCTCGCAATGATCCCGAACTTCGCGAACGCGACGAATAGGGTCACCCCCTCCCGTACGTTTGGTCGGCCCTTGAGCGAGAGAATCGCGGGGATGGCCACCGCCGAGACGAGGATTGCCAGGATTGGGCGTAGCGAATCAGTCATTGGTTTAGAAGGGGTGGAAGTGTGTCCTCAAGCATTGCTTGTAACTCCGGTACGGCTGCGGTCAGCGCGACCGCGAGTGCGGCCGCGATGACGACGACGGCGATCATCCCGAACGAGACCGCCTGTCCGCTCCCGTCCGTCACGGGAGCCTCAGCAGGTGTCTCCTCCGAGTGGATGGTCGCCTCGGCGAAGTAGAGCCGCTCGACGAGGCGGGCGAAGTACGCGAGCGTCAGCAGGGTACTCGCGAGTAACACGGCCACGACGGGCCAGTTCTCGGCGTTGACCGCGCCGAGGACGATGTACCACTTGCCGACGAAACCGACCGCCGGCGGCACGCCGACCATCGCCAGCGAGAGCACGGCGAAGCAAAACGCCGAAATCGGGACGCGGCTCCCCATCCCGGCGTAGCCGTTCACCGTCGTCGCGCCCGTCTTACGCTCGATGACCCCCGTTGCCGCGAACAGCCCGCCTTTCATCACTGCGTGGCCGAGCAGGTGGACGGTCGCGCCGACGACGGCCAGCGGGGTCGCGATGGCGAATCCGGCGACGACGAGGCCGAACTGCGACACCGAAGAGTACGCGAGCATCCGCTGGACGCTGTCCTGTGAGACGGCGAGTGCGCTCCCCGCGATGATGCTCACGCAGGCCAGGCCGACCAGTGCCCAGCGAGCGACGGGCACGGCCGTCAGGAACTCAACGGTGAACACGGAAAACAGCAGGCGAGCGAGCGCGTACGCCGAAACCGTCGAGACGAGCGCCGAGATGAACGCGCTCACGGTGTCCGGCGCGTTCGCGTACGCGTCTGGCTGCCAGGTGTGCAGCGGGAACAGGGCGACTTTCACCGTCAGCCCGCCGATCATCAGCCCGAACGCGGTCAGGACGAGCGTCGAGTCGTAGGCCGCCATCTCCCCGAGTTTGCTCGCCAGATCGGCCATGTTGAGCGTCCCCGTCGCCGCGAGCAGGTAGCCAACGCCGAGCAGATACAGCGAGGCCCCGACGGTCCCGATGATGAGGTACTTCAGCGCCGCGACGGCGGCGCTCGCGTCCCGGCCACTGGCTACGAGGCCGTACGCTGCAAGCCCCGTGATTTCGAGGAACACGTAGAGATTGAACACGTCGCCGGTGACGGTCATCCCCGTCAGGCCGGCGACCAGCAGCAGGTACAGGCCGTAGAAGGCGTTCGAGTGCGGGCCGGCCTGTCGGGCGTACGCGAGCACGCCCAGTGACACGACGGCCACGAGCAGGGCGACGGCCCCCGAGAGCCCGTCGACGACGAGTTCGATGCCGTACGGGGCGGCGAAACCACCGACCGCGTAGGAAACGGTCCCGCTCGTACTGACGGTCCACGCCAGCAGGCCGGCCAGACCGGCCTGGCCGACGAGCGTCAGCGTCGCGACTGGCCACCCTGCCCGGTCGCTCACGAGGCTGGCGACCAGCGGCACCGCGCCGCCGATAATCGGCAGGACCACCAGTAACACAGGGAGTTGTTCAATCATAGTAGAGCTGTTTGAGTTTGTCTTCGTCCAGCGTCCCGTACTCGGTGTAGATGCGGATGATAAGCGCCAGCGCCACGGCGGTCAGGCTCACCCCGACGACGATAGCGGTCAGGATGAGGACGTGTGGCAGCGGGCTCACGTAGGGGCCGCCACCCTCCTTGATTATCGGCGGATCCCCGCCGGCCCGGAACGCGAGCGTGATGAAAAACAGGAAGATGCCCGTCTGGAAGATGTTCATCCCGATGACCTTCTTCACGAGGTTCTGGGACTCGATGAGCATGTAGAGGCCGATACCCAGCAGGAGCATCACCGCGAAGTAGTTGTAGTGTGAGTTCAGCAGTTCAAACATTAGCTCTCATCCTCCGGTGAGTCGACGGCGTGGCCGAACCCGGCCGCGAGCAGGAAAAAGAGGCCGATGGCAACGCTGGCGACGATACCACCGATGGCCAGTTCGACGAGCTCGATGGCGTAAGCGACCACATGCGAGATGAACTGTTCGTACAGGTGGTATTCGAGGAAGTTCCCGCCCAGGAGCATCGTTCCCAGACCGATTGCTGCGAACGTGAGCACGCCGCCGGACGCGAGCGCGGCGACGACGCGGACGTCGAGCCAGTCCCGGGCCGCATCGATGCCGTAGGCGAAGGCGAGCATCATCACGACCGACCCGGCGATGACCCCGCCCTGGAATCCCCCGCCGGGGGAGTTCGCGCCGTGGAACATCACGAACAGCGCGAAGGTGAGGACGAACGGCGACACCACGCGGACCGTCGTCATGATGATCGTGCTCTCGACGTAGAGCCCGGTTCGCTCGTCGCTACTCATGCGAACACCTCCTGTCTGAGGACGGTCAGTGCCGCCACGCCGGCGGAAAAGACTACGACCGCCTCACCAAGCGTGTCGAATCCACGGTAGGCCGCGAGCACGGCCGTTACCGCGTTGTGGACCTCCGTGTCCGCGTATGCGTTGTCGATGTAGTGCTGTGTTACCTCGCCGCTGACGACGGGGTTTGCCGCGCCCTCCGCCCCAACGGCAGGCAGCGACGGAACCGTCGCTATCATGACGACGACGAACGCGCCGACCAGGACGACGGTCGGGACGCTGATCGACTCGAACAGGCCGTTTTCCTGTGGCCGAACGGTGTTTGCCAGCGCCAGGATGAACAGGATCGTCATGATGCCGGCCCCGACAGCCGCTTCGGTCAGCCCCACGTCAGGGGCCTCAAGCATCACCCAGATAATGGAGATGCCGAGGCTGTAGGCGGCAAACGCCATCAGCGACGCCAGCACGTCACGGAGTACGGCCGCGCCGATAGCACAGCACAATACGAACACCAGCAACACTCCCTCGATGAGCGAGAGCGTCATGACTCGCCCTCCTCATCGCCGGCAGTCCACGGCTCGATACCCTGGTCCTGTGCCGCCCGTGCGACGGCGTGGGCGGCGGTGGGGTTCGTTAGAAACATAAACACCAGCAGGAAGACGGCTTTGATCGTCGCGAGGTCGGTCTGAATCGCGAGCGCGGCGGCCCCGATAGCGAGGACGGCACCCAGCGTATCGCTCTTCGAGGCCGCGTGCGTCCGAGTGTACACGTCCGGCAGTCTGACGATGCCGACCGAGGCGACACCAGCGAAGAACGCACCGACCAGTGCGAGTACGACGATCCCCCACTCCAGCGGCGTCATAGCACACCCCCGTGTTCGACGTTGAACTTCGAGAACGCTATCGAGAGCAGGAAGTTCAACAGGGCGTACACGAGCGCGATATCGAGGAACAGCGGCTTATCGAGCGCGCCGGAGACGAGTGCGATAGCGATGACGGTGTTCGTCCCCATCACGTTGACCGCGATGACTCTGTCGTGGTCCGTCGGCCCCGCGAACACGCGGTACAGCGACACGATAGCGAACAGGACGAACGCGCTGGCGATCGCCAGCAGCGCCGCCTCGAACTCAATCATCGTCGGCCACCTCCGGGTCGTCGATGTCGCTCTCGATTGTGCCGTCGCCGTCCCCCTGCCCCCGTTCGCGCGGCGAGGGAATCGCTGCGGCCTCCCGGCCGTAGAAGACGAACCGGACGGCCCGTTCGAGGCCGCCGTCGAACAGGTCCTCGCGCGCACTTCCGGTGAGCGAGTGGATATCGAACGCCTGTTCGGAGACGCTGACGGTGAGCGTCCCGGGCGTCAGCGTGATGCTGTTTGCCAGCGTCGTCACCGGCCCGTCTCCCCAGATGGCCGCCTCCAGTTCGACCATCTCGGGGTCGATTGGCAGCGACGGGTGCAAGACGACGTAGGCGATTTCGAGGTTCGCAATTGCGATCTCTTTGAGGAGGTACGGGATGTAGAGGGCCATCCGGGCGAACTGCCCCGGAACCCGTGTCAGCGACGGCTGGCGACTGAACGCGATCGGCGCAAGCAATGCAGTGACGATAGTCGCCGTTATCGCGCCAGTGAGGAAATCCAGCGGTTTGTACGAACTCAACAGCAGATAAAACAGGTACGACGCCCCGAAAATGGTGAGATACTTCGGGAGTGTCGCGGCGCGAGCGAGCGCGGTCGACCGTGCCGGCCGCTCGACGGGTGCGGTCTCGACGTCGATATCGCCCCGGACGAGTTCGACTTCGAGCGGCCGGAGCATCGGCGTCGTGCCGCCCGGGTTGAACTCCGGATCGAGGACGACCCGTTCGATGCTGTGTTCGTCGGCGTAGGCCAGTATGACGTCGGCGTAATCGCCGGGGCTGAACAGGTAGCGGTCGGCACCGATGACGCCCAGTTCCACGTCGAGGTTCGACGGTGGGTCAGCACCCAGATCCTCGTCGAGCCAGACCTCGATGCGGTCGAGCAGGTCTTTGGCCTGGCCGAGTTCCGTCTGCGCGTCGGGGTCGACGGCGCGCGTGCTTGCGACGGCGACGAGATGCAGGGATACCTGTTGCTGTCCCTCTCTGGCCGCCGATTCGGCCTGTTCAATGGCGTAGGCGACGGTGTTACGGACCGTCACCGAATCGGCTACTGGCACGAGCAGGCGACGGGGTGGTAGTACAGTCACAGTATCTGTTTAGAAACTCCGAATAGCGGTTCGTCGGGCAGTACTGTCGTTATCGGACCGGAGCAACGGAACACGCAAAACTATTTCGTAATCGGTTACGCGGTCAGCCACGACTGGACAGATGGTCACCGATTTCGTCGGCGACACGAGCGCCGAGTCCCTCCTTGTCCCCAACGTACTCCGTGGCCGTGTCCGCGTCGACGAGCAGGGCGCGCGTCTCGTCGGCCCCCATCACGCTCGCGTCGTTGGCGACCACGAAAGTCAGCCCGGCCCGCTCGCGTATCTCGCGGGCGCGCTCGATCAGCGTCTCGTCGTCACCCTCCGTTTCGACCTTGAACCCGACGATAGGGAGGTCGGGGTGGGCCGACCGAACGGTGTCGATGAGCTTCGGCGTCGGTTGCAGCGTCAGCGTCAGTTCCGCCTGCCCGCTCTTGATTTTCTCCGGTGCCTGCTCGACGGTGTAATCCGAGATGGCGGCCGCCGAGACCAGCGCGTCGGCCGAGTCGGCGACCCGACGAACGGCCTCGGTCATCTCCGCGGCTGATTCGACCTTCTCGACGGTGGCGTACGGCACGTCTGGCCCGTCGTGGACGAGCGTCACGTCGGCCCCGCGGGCGTAACAGGCCCGTGCGACTGCCCGGCCGGTCCGCCCCGATGAGCGGTTCGAGAGCGTCCGCACCGGGTCGACTGACTCCGTGGTCGCACCTGCGGTCACGACGACGTGTTCGTCCGCAAGCGGCCGGTCGTCCGCGGCCCGTGCAGTCGCCGTGACGATGGCCTCCTCCGTTGCAATCTTGGCTTTCCCTTCCTCGATCCGCGGGTCCACGAAGTCGACCCCCCAGGACTCGACGCGGTCGATGGCGTCCAGCACGCCGGGGTGGTCGTACATCGGTTCGTGCATCGCCGGCGCGACGACGACCGGCACGTCCGCGCCGAGAGCGGTCGTCGCACACGTCGTCACAGGTGTGTCGTCGATGGCTCCCGCAACCTTCCCGACGGTGTTTGCCGTCGCCGGTGCGAGCAAGAGCACATCCCCCCAGCCCGAGCGCCCGCAGAGGTCGACGTGCTCGACACTGCCCGTGATTTCGGAAACAACCTCGTTGTCCGTGGCGAACTCGAGTGCCCACGGGTGGACGATGCCCGTCGCGCTGTCGGTCATCACGGCCCGGACGGACGCCCCCTGTCGTCGGAGTTCGTGTGCGAGCTCCACCGTCTTGACGGCCGCGATAGACCCCGACACCCCCAGGACGACGTTGACTCCGGTCAGCATACCTGCCGGTTCGCGGTGCGGGGGTAAAAGCCCCTGTCTCTCCGGCGGGCCTAGTCGCCGTCAGTAGCGGGCTGCTCGTTTCGCGTACCACTCCTGTCGCTGCTGGTACGTGGTCCCCCGTCGTGGGCGTTCAGCGCGAGAGTGAAGGCGGCTATCGCAAGCAGGACCAGTCCGAGCGCGACCACCGAGCTGAGCGAGAGCCCGGCCGACGTGGTCGGAACCGCGACCGGGATGAGCACGTACCTGACGAGCATCACGAGCAGGATAGCCCCGGTGAGGACGGCCGCAGTGCCGGTGACGTGGACGAATTCGCTGTCCGTCGTTTCGGCGTCTCGGCCCAACTGGTGGCCGATACTGCTGGCGTGCGCGCCGGCGTCCCAGACCAGCAGCGCCGCCGCGCTCCCGACGAGAACGAGTATCGGTGCGAGTCCGCGCTCCGCTCCGAGCAGCGTCATGACGAACAGGAGTCCGCTCCCGGCCGCGAATCCCGCCACACGTCGGGACAGCAACTCCGCACCGACTAGTTCGGACAGCACCGTGACGAGTCCACGAAGGACGACGACCGAAACCAAGACGCCGAGAAGGACCACGGTCGCCGAGCCGTAGTGGCCGCCCCCAGTATAGGTCGGTGCTACCCGCCGGGTCACGCCAGCGGCCGTAAGGACCAGCGCGCCCAGCAGCAGCACCACTGGGAGCACGATACTGCCGGTCTGCCGCGCCAGCAACCGTCCGGGGTTGTCCCCCAGCCACTGTAGCAGCCACTGCCGGAGCCGTTCGACGACGAGGATACTCAGTAACGCCAGCAGTCCGGCTACAAGGGGGAGGTGGAGCGGACCACTGAGAACGACCCGCAGGGCCGAGCCGAGCACCGGGAGGCTATCGAGGAAGCGGTCGAACAGTCCCTGTGCTGTCGGGACAAACGCTACGAGCAACTGCAGGCCCACGGCGGCTTTGACGTAGCGGTCGACGTCCCACCAGCTCGTCCCCAGCAGGTCCAGTCGCCCGAGCGTCCGGTCGGTCGTCGCCGTGGGTGCCGGAATCCACGATTCGAGCGTCTCCGTGACCCGGTCCAGCAACAACAGGGTGAGGAGGACACCAGCCTGTAGCGTCACGAAGCCCACGAGCGGCTGGACCGAGAAGCCGGCAACGACACGGACGAGCACCCAGGGCAGCCTGACGGCAGCGGCGACGGCACAGACGATTGTGGCGCAGATACCGACCACCAGTACCACGAAACTCTCGTCGAGCATCGCCGTGAGTTCGTCCGTCGCGTCGGTCGGCGGCACCAGTCCGCTACTCGCGTCGATGACGACGAGTGTGGCGGCCAGCGGGAACCCGAGCGCCACGACGAGCGACCAGTAGTCAGTCGCCAACAGCGCGGTTCCACAGAACACGCCCGCGCCGATGACGACGGCAACGCTGCCGCCGGCGATGCGGTCGTGGGTATCGCTACGGAGCGCCCAGACCCCAGCTGCGATACAGAGCCCGCCGACGAAGCCGGTCAGGACTAGTATCGGGTCCACGACAGCGACGGCAAGGGCGAGCGAGACGAGCACCGCGACTGTTCCGGCCAGCGCCGCGCTCGATGCCGCCGGCCGACTGTCGAGTTCCGTCATGCCCACCGCTCCGTTGCGCGAATGAGGGCTTTGGCGAGCGGTTCCGCGGGCGTCCAGTCGACGACCCGAACCCTCCCTCGAAGGTCGTCGAGGCGGGCCGTTCGGTCGATTCGTTCGACGGTACTGCCCGGACTGTCCCCGGTCGTCATGTCCGGGCTGACGACCGTGACCGCGTGCCCGTACGCGGCGAGCCGTTTCGCCGCATCGGCCGCCCGGTCGTCGAGCAGGGGCGTACAGAACACGACCTGTGACTCGCTCGGTATCGAGCGGTCGAGCGTCGCCACCGCGTCGCCGCCGTCGGCGATGCCGTACCGGTCTGTCATCCCGGTCGGCGACTGCATCCGCCGGGTTCGGGTGCCGGTGTCGAGCAGCGATGAACCGCGGGCCCCCGACGACCCGGTGGCCGCCCCGTTCACAGTCCCCTCTAGAAACGCCTCCAATCGCTGTTCCTGTGCCCGATTGGCCGACGGCTGGAGCGTCTCACAACTGTCGTAGACGGCGGCACCCACCCGGTTGTCCATGTCCAGCAACGCCGAGCCGACCTGCTGGGCCGCGTAGGCACAGAACTGGACAGCCGTGGGCGTGCCCGTCTCGCCCGCAACGGGGTGTCGGGAATCCACGAGCGTGATGACGGTGGCCGCCCGCGTCTCCTTGAACTCGACTGTCGCCAGCTCGTTGGTCTTCGCGAGGCGGTTCCAGTCGACGCGGTTCATCGGGTCTGAGGACTGGTGCTCGCGGATGGCGTAGAAAGCGAGGCCGTTCCCGCCGGCGTCCGTCGGCACGCGCCCGGACTGGGAGAGTGTCTGTCCCGAAAGCGGGACGGTGTCCACGCTGGCACTGCACGAGAGTGTCGTCTCGACGGCGACCTGCTCGGCGAACTCGACGGTCCCGGTCAGGTTCCGGCAGACGACCGCTACGTCGGTGAACGCGTGGTCCCCGCGCCGGGCTTCGACGGTGTAGGTGACCGAACCCGACGCCCCGGCTTCGAGATGGGTACCAAAGCGCGGGGAGCCGTCCACGACTTCGAGCCGCTCGGGGACGCCGTCGAGGACGCGAACGTCGGGCAGGGTCGCGTCCCCGTCGTTCGTGAGCGTCAGCGTCACTGTCACCTCCGACCCGGGGACCGGGTCGGCCGGTTCGACGTGACGCTCGACCGTGAGCGTCGGTTCAGGGTCGCCGATGGCCGCCTGATAGGCCGCGTACACCAGCGCCACTGCCGCGACCATGAAAACCGCCGGGTTCCCGGTGACGATTCCGGCCCCGCCGGCCACCAGCGCGGCCGAGACGCCCACGTTTCGCTGTGTCGTCTCTCGGGTGCTCATGCACCCTCACCTCGCTGGAGCCGTCGTATCTCGGTCGCCGCCGCTTCGACTTTCCGGTCGAACCCCTCGCCGCTGGCCCAGTCACGTAGTTGCATCTCGATTGGCGGGTCGGGTGCGTCCGGGCCGCCGAGGAAGGCGGCCGCCCGGCGGTCGTCCGTCCACGAGCCAGTACGGACGTCCCGGGCCGCCGCCTCCGTCGACATGTCCGCCGTTTCGACCAGCACCTGTCTCGCGGCCTCGCGGAGCCTGTTCCTGACTTCGGACGCATAGCTCGCTTCGAGGCCGTTGTAGGGGTCGACACGTCCGTCGATCTTCGCGAGTAGCTCGTCGATATCATCGCCGACCATATCGCCGGATTTCGCCTGTGTCGCCTCGGGTTCCAGCAGTTCGTCGAGCAGTTCTGCCGGCTCGTCGTCTGTACCGTCGTCACGATACGGGTCACGCGGCTGGCTCCCTTTCACTGGCGGGAGGTCCGACTCCTGTGTCAACACGACAGTATACAGACCGAAGAGGCCGATTACGACGGCTCCGATACTTGCACCGAGCCGGAGCCGTCTAGCCGTCCCGCTGCCGACATCTGGGAGGACTGAGGGAAAAGTAACGACGAACACCGCTCCGGCAAGTGCGACGAGTCCCAACAGCGTGTGCCGGACGAACTTGCGCCCCGGCGTCGGGCGTTCGACGCTGACGTCGATGGTTGCGCTGGCGGTCTCACCTTGTCGTGACTCTGAATCGCTCATCAGTCGTCACCTCCGCCGAGGAGCTGTCTGAGGGCGTTCCGGGCCGATTCGGCTCGGGCACCAGTCGCCGACCGCCCGCCGTACTCGACCTCGCGGAAGAGGGTTGTTAGCCGGCGAACGGGCTCTGCCGGAAGTCCACTGTCGATAGCCCGGCGGGCGTACTCGCCGGGCGTCGCCGTCTCGGGGTCCGACACGGAGACGCGGTCGGCCAGTAGTGCCCATGCCTCTTGGATGGACAGGCTATCGATGTCCGGGCCGTCGTCCGCCTCTGCCGTCGATTCGGTGGCCGTCGACTGCCGCTGCTCCGAGTCCGACGAACCAAACAGCGACGGGCTATCGACGCCACTTCGGACTGAGGCGAGGAAGCCGCCGGTCCCACCGAAGCCCCTGAGGGCTCTGAACGGCGCGACCGAGAGCGACCCGAGCGTACTCGGCAGGCCGGCGACCCCTCGCAGTGACATCGTGCCGACCGACCCGATTCCCGTCGCCAATCCGGTCAGGACACCGCCGGAGACGGCGCTGATACCGGCCCCGACTCGTGAGAGCGCCGACGACCCCGAGAGCAGCGCGGCGGTCGTTACCTTCGGAATCCGGCCGATGGTCCGCCCAACCGCGCCGTTCGAAACCGCCGAGACGACTGTCCCGGCCAATCTGTCGAGGAGCGGGTGCAGGAGGAATCCGGCGTCTGTCGACCCGTCGCGTTCCGGGTCTGATGCCGCCCGGATGACACCGACCGCGACGGCGCCGAACCCGCCGATAAGCGCCAGCCCGATCAGTTTCACCAGAACTGGGGACCCGCTGTCTTCGCCTTCACCGGCTACCGGCGTCGCTGTCGCCGTCTCCGTCGGTGTTGGCGTCGCTGTCGCTGCCGGCTCGTCGCTCGTCCTCGGCGTCGTCTCTGCCCCATCGCTCGTCGCTACCGGCGTCGACCCACTGTCGACGTCGTCGGGTGCTGTTCCGTCGGGCGTGACCGGCTCGCTCGCTCGGCTGTCGAGGGGACCGCTCGACTCGAACTCGACGCCGAGCGCGCCGGGAAACAGCGCCGTGCCGAACAGGACAGCGACCGCACAGAGGAGGGCGAGGGCGGCACGAACCAGCTTTGTTGACACTGTAGCACCGTTTCCGGTGACAGGATAAATATTTTCCCTCACTGCTGGACTGTCCGAACAGAAAACCTTTCATCCGCTGTGGGTATAGCAGAACTACCTCTATGCGGACACTGACTCGCCGGATGCTGTGGACTCTCCTGCTCCTCCTCGCCGTCGACATCGCTGTGGTCGCGACCGCGGCGGTGCTCCTGACACCCTGGCTTGCGCCGGTGCGGGATGCTGTCGCGGCTCACCTCCCGTTCGGTGGGGCGTCGGCACGCATCGCCTGGTGGGTGGCTGTTCTCGCCCCTGCCCTCGTCGCGTTTGTCTGGGCACAGCTGCGATACACCAGAGCCCAGACAATGGCCGAGGTTGACGCTCGCATCGTCGGTCCCGAGGAGTACCCCGCCCTCCACGAACGGGTGCAGCGGCTCGCGCAACTGGCCGACCTCACGCCGCCACGGATTGCCGTCGCAGACGCCGACGTGCCAAACAGCTTCGCCATCGGGACGCTCGGCGGCGCGACGGTGGTCGTCAGCGAGGGACTGCTGGCGACGCTCGGAGGTGACGAACTCGACGCGGTGCTGGCCCACGAACTCATGCACGTCGCCAACCGCGACGCGACCGTCATGACGCTGGCCAGTTTCCTCCCGTCGCTGACAAACGGCGAGTACGACCCGCTTGATGACCTCCTCCCCGGCGGGAGCGGGAGTCGCTATGCGCTCGGGCTGGTCGCGCTCGGCTTCGCGTACGTGTGCAGCGCCCGGGTGCTCGCGGCCCCCGTCGGAAGCCTCTCGTTCACGCTTGGTTTCCTGTTCCTGTTCGCGGTGACAGTCCTGTTCGGCGGCGTCGCGCTGGGCGTGTTCACTGCCCCCGTCGTCGTCCTCGGCCGGTCGCTGTCACGCGCTCGGGAGTTCGCCGCCGACCGGAGCGCGGCCCAGTTGACCGGCGACCCCGCCGCGCTCGTCGAGGCGTTAGAGACACTCGAAGGAAATGACGAACGGCCGGGGACCGATAAGCGCACCGCGTACGCGGGCGTCCGCGGACTGTGCTTTCTCCCACACGGGTTCGACACGGCGGCGTCGAGCGATTCGCTGTCCATCGACACACGGTCACACCCGCCGACAGCCGAGCGAATCGAACGGCTGCAGTCAGTTGCACGCTCGCTCGAAACAGGGTCAGTCTGAGTCCTCGTCGACGCTCGGATGCATCGTCGGCTCGCCCGGCATCGGCTCCTCGAAGTACCGCCGCATGACCTCCAGTGACTCCTGTTCGCGTTCTTTGCGCTCTTCCTCGTCGATTTCCTCGCAGCCCGGCGGAACCGGGCGGTCGCGGCCGGTGAAATACCCCTCCGGCGCGGTCCAGTCGTGATAGAAGTCGATGTCTGAGTTCTCTATCAGTGTCAGCCCGACCTGTGCGCCGTGGCCCGCGGCGACGATGGTCTGGTGGTGCTGCTCGGCCAGCCGGCCGGCCGCGTACAGCCCCTCGATATCGGTCCGGCCCTGGTCGTCGGTCGAGATGAACTGCTTCGACCCGCGGTCGACGAGTGATAGCTCCAGCCCCTCTAGATACGACGGGTCCGACCAGGAGGCGGCGATGAGGTACGTCGCGTCGTAGGACTCACCGTCGGCACAGGTGACTTCGAAGCCCTCCTCGGTTTCCGCCACCTGCTCGGCTTCGCCGTCGATGAACCAGACGCCGGCGCGCCGCGCCTGTGCCCGCATGAGTTCGAGCAAGAGCCGTGGGTTGATTCCCGCCGGGAACCCCGGGTAGTTCTCCAGGTGAGCATTGCGGTTCAGTATCGACTCACCGGTCGAGATAATCCGAGTCGACAGGTCGGCGCGAGCGGTGTATATCGCCGCCGAAAGTCCGGCGACGCCCCCGCCCACGATGATGACTTCTTCGCGGTCGGTTGGCATAGACAGATGTTTTCGATGGGGGCCAAGAAACGTGCCGGTTTGAGACCTATAGACGGAGAGCGGTCAGTAACGGCCCCGTCAAGGCACACACCGGGCGATACAGTTTCTGAGACTACCCGAAGCCTCATAACGATACACCTACTAAAGGCGTCGTAATGACCGACACCGTCGACGAGGTCGATATGCCGTACGACGATGACGCGTCTCAGCAACAGAAGATCGAGGCGCTGCAGGAGCGGCTAGAGGTGCTCGAATCGCAGAATGAGGAGATGCGCGACAAGCTGCTGGACGCGAACGCGGAAAACAACAAGTACCAGCAGAAGCTCGAACGGCTCACGCACGAGAACAAGAAGCTCAAGCAGTCACCGCTGTTTGTCGCGACCGTTCAGGAACTCTCCAGTGACGGCGTGATTATCAAACAGCACGGCAACAACCAGGAGGCCCTGACAGAGGTCACTGACGAGATGCGCGAGGACCTCGAACCCGACGACCGCGTCGCCGTCAACAACTCGCTCTCTATCGTCAAACAGCTCGACGACGAGACCGACGTTCGCGCTCGCGTGATGCAGGTCGACCAGTCGCCGGATGTCACATTCGCCGACATCGGCGGTATCGAAGAGCAGATGGAGGAGGTCCGCGAGACCGTCGAGATGCCGCTGAAGAGCCCCGAGATGTTCGAAGACGTCGGCATCGACCCGCCGAGCGGCGTCCTGCTGCACGGTCCGCCCGGC
This sequence comes from Haloarcula sp. CBA1131, assembly GCF_008728975.1. NCBI lineage: Archaea > Methanobacteriati > Methanobacteriota > Halobacteria > Halobacteriales > Haloarculaceae > Haloarcula > Haloarcula sp. CBA1131. The sequence goes on along the minus strand of NZ_RPCY01000001.1, from coordinate 2,734,040 downwards.
ACCGGCAAGACGATGCTGGCGAAGGCCGTCGCCAACGAGACCGACGCGACGTTCATCAAGATGGCCGGCTCCGAGCTGGTCCACAAGTTCATCGGCGAGGGCGCAAAGCTCGTCCGCGACCTGTTCGAACTGGCCCGTCAGGAGGAGCCCGCCGTCGTCTTCATCGACGAGATCGACGCCATCGCGGCCAAGCGGACGGAGTCGAAGACCTCCGGCGACGCCGAGGTCCAGCGGACGATGATGCAACTGCTCTCGGAGATGGACGGCTTCGACGACCGCGGCGACATCCGTATCATCGCCGCGACGAACCGCTTCGACATGCTCGACCGCGCCATCCTCCGCCCCGGCCGCTTCGACCGCCTCATCGAAGTGCCCAACCCCGATGTCGAGGGCCGCAAGCAGATCTTCCAGATCCACACCCGCAGCATGAACGTCTCCGACGACGTGGAGTTCGAGGCGCTGGCCGAGGAGATAACGGACGCCTCCGGTGCTGACGTGAAGGCCATCTGTACCGAGGCCGGGATGTTCGCCATCCGCGACGACCGCACCGAGGTCACGATGGCTGACTTCCACAACGCCTGGGAGAAGATCCAGCAGGAGGAGACCGACGACGAGGACGTCTCCCGGACCTTCGCCTGATTCGGCCACGCTTCTATCGGATTTCCCGCCGTTTTTCCGAGTCAGCAGCCACCGCTCCGGCTCGCAATCGCGCCGCTGTTCCCGCCCGTTTCAGAACACAGTTACCACTCCGGTCCTGAACTGTTGCTATGGCCGTCGCAGACACACTCCAGTCGCGTGCCCGCGCTCGTCCGCGGCTCGTCACCGCTGTCGTCTCGGTCGTTGGCTACGCGCTCGTGTTCGGCGCGTTCGGTGGCGTATTACCCCTCCCCGAGTTCTCGAACGACACCGTCATCCTGCTGGGTGACGCAATCGCCGTCGTCAACAGTATCGCGTTGCTCGCAATCATCGCCGGTGTCTACTTCATCAAGAACAATCAGGTACAGAAACACCGCGCAGCGATGCTGACCGCGTTCACGCTCATCATGGTGTTTCTGGCGCTGTATATTCTCAAAGTCGGCGGCGGCTTCGAGAAGGAGATCGTCGCCGAGGGGGTCGTCTGGACGGCGTACATCGTGATGCTCGCCATCCATATCCTGCTGTCCGCGGTGTCCGTGCCCGTCGTCGTTCACGCGGTCGTGCTCGGGCTGACGCACTCTCCCGCTGAACTCAGGGAGACGATTCACGCTCGCGTGGGCCGCATCGCCGTCTCGGCCTGGGGGCTGAGCCTCTTTCTCGGACTCGTGACCTACGTCATGCTGAACCACATCTACGGCTGGGTCCCCCGGTAGGCGACGACCCTCCCGGTGCGTGCGGTGGCGAACGATTTTGCCGGCCGCCGTCGTAGGCCCGGGCAATGACCACAATCAAGGACAGCGTCCACGACCACATCGAGATTCAGGGCGTCGCGGCGGCATTGCTCGATACACCGCCGGTCCAGCGGCTTCGGCACATCTCCCAGCTCGGCACGGTGACGCTAGTCTACCCTTCGGCGAACCACACTCGATTCGAGCACTCGCTGGGTGTTTATCACCTCGCGGACCGGGCACTATCTCACCTCGGCATTGAGGGCCAGCAGGCCGAACGGGTCCGCGCCGCGGCACTGCTCCACGACGTGGGACATTCGCCGTACAGCCACAACGTCGAGGCGCTCATCCACCGTCGGACAGGCAAGTACCACGACGACGTGGACGAACTGCTCGGTGACGGTCCTGTCGCGCGGGTGCTCACCGAACACGGCCTCAATCCGGACCGCGTGGCCGGCCTCGTTGCTGGCGAAGGCGAACTGGGCCAGCTCGTCTCCGGCGAACTGGACGTCGACCGGATGGACTATCTGGTCCGTGACGCCCACCACACGGGCGTGCCCTACGGGACCATCGACCACGAGCGGCTGGTCCGGGAGCTGTGTTTCGTCGACGGCGAACTCGTCCTGGACGAGGGGAACGTCCAGACGGCCGAGTCGCTCCTGCTCGCACGGGCGCTGATGAACCCCACCGTCTACCAGCACCACGTCGCCCGCATTGCCAAGTCGATGCTGCGCCGGGGGACTGAGGAACTGCTCGCCGCGACTGACACGACGGCCGAGGCGCTTCGCCGATGGGACGACAACGACCTGCTCGTGGCGCTCCGACAGTGTGACGCGACGGAAGCGTACGCCCGGCGGCTGAGTCAGCGGGACCTGTACAAGCGCGCCGTCTGGGCGGAGTGGGGGGCCGTGCCCGACGAGATTCTGGCGGCCGACCACGACGCGGTCGGCGCGATGGAGCGGGCTATCGCCGACGAAGCGAACGTCGACAGCGACGCTGTCGTGCTCGATATCCCGCCCGAACCGTCGATGACCGAGTCGAGCAGCCGTGTCCTCGTCAACGGCGACGTCCGCCGGCTCGGCGAGCAGTCGACCCTGGTCAACGCCATCCGCGCCGCCCAGCGCGACCAGTGGCGACTCGGCGTCTACGCGCCGGCGGACGAGAGCGAGCGGGTCGGTTCGGCGGCGATCCGCGAACTCGGACTCGATCTCGACGGGGCCAGAGTCCGGGACGTGCGGACGGGTATCCATGCCACCCTCGATGAGTTTAACTGAGAGAACGGGCGAACGGAGAGTATGATTCTCGAAGGGACGATTCTGACGGGACGGTCGTTCGAGGCTGTCGAGGGCCGCGTCGTGGTCGAAGACGGGGAGATAGCCGCCGTCGAGGAGACCGCGGTCGACAGCGACGACATCGTGGTCCCGGCGTTCGTCAACGCCCACACCCACATCGGCGATTCAATCGCCAAGGAGGCCGGAGAGGGGCTCTCGCTGGAAGAACTGGTCGCGCCGCCGGACGGCCTGAAACACCGATTACTCCGCGATGCGAGCCGGGACGAACTGGTGGCCGCGATGGCGCGGACGCTGTCGTTCATGGAGCAGTCCGGGACTGGCGCGTTCATCGAGTTCCGGGAGGGCGGCGTTGAGGGCGTCCGCGCGATACAGGACGCGCTGGCGGGTTCAGACCTCGACAGCGTCATTCTCGGACGCGAGACGACCGATGCAATGGAATTGGCCGACGGCTTTGGCGCGAGCGGGGCCAACGACAGCGAGTTCGGGGCGGAACGGCGCGCGACACGACAGGCCGGGAAGCTGTTCGGCATCCACGCGGGCGAGGTCGACAGCTCCGACATCAACCCCGCGCTCGACCTTGACCCCGACTTCCTCGTCCACATGGTTCACGCCGAGTCGCTGCATCTCGAACGGGTCGCCGACAGCGAAATCCCCGTCGTCGTCTGTCCCCGGTCGAACATCGTCACCGACGTGGGCCGTCCGCCGGTCGAGGAACTGGCCGACCGGACGACAGTCGCGCTCGGGACGGACAACGTCATGCTCAACAGCCCGTCGATGTTCCGCGAGATGGAGTTTACCGCGAAGCTGTACGACATTTCCGCCCGTGAGGTACTGCGGATGGCCACAGTCAACGGGGCTGAAATCGCTGGGCTTGGCGGCGGTCTGGTCAAGCCCGGGCAGCCGGCACGCCTGCTCGTTCTCGACGGGGATTCGGACAACCTCTCCGGGGCGCGAAACCCGGTTCGGGCTGTCGTTCGCCGGGCGGAGACGGCCGACGTTCGGCGGGTCGTCCACCCCGGGACGGAATAATTCTTATCACTGCGGGAATAGTATCCTTGGGCGATGCCCTCCACCACCGACCGCGCCCTGAGCACACCACTGAAGATACTCCTGTATGGCCTGCTCGGAGTCGTGTCGCTGATTGTCGTTCTTGCCGCTGTGAGACTCGTGTTCGGACTGTTCTGGGGCCTTGTCGGCCTCGCATTCGGTATCGTCTCCCTGGCGGCTACTATCGGGGTGCTGGCGGCTATCGGCTACGCCGTGTACTGGTTTGCGTCGAGACTCATCGGTCAGGACGAGGCGACGGCGTCGACCACTGACGTGTCACAGACGCAGGCCACGCACACAGCAGGTGCGCCCAGTGCCGACGAGACAGACCCTGTCGAACGGCTGTCCGAGCGTTACGCCAACGGGGAGATAACCGAAGCCGAACTGGAACGACGGCTCGAACAGGCCCTCGACGAACCGGCGCTGGATGGCTCCGGGGCAACAGAGTACGAACGGGACCGAGAGCTGAACTGAGCTCTATCCTGCTCGATTGTTGTATGTTGCCTGTTACCAAACTATATCCCTTCAGCCAGACAATAGTACAGCATGTACGACAGGATACTGGTGCCGACAGACGGCTCGCCGGGGTCAGAAGCGGTACTCACACACGCTGAAACACTTGCGACGACCCACGACAGCGAGATTCACGCGCTGTACGTCGTCGACACCGGCCGGTTCTCGACGCTCCCGCACGAACCGACGTGGGAGAGCGTCACCGATTCGCTCCACCGCGAGGGCGAGATGGCCCTGGACATGGTGGAGCGTCTCGTTGCCGACGATGTGACTGTCACGCGAGCCACGGCCGAGGGAAGCCCGAGCCGGGAAATCATCGACTACGCGAGCCAGCACGACTGTGACCTCATCGTGATGGGGACCCATGGACGCGGCGGCATCGACCGCCTGTTGCTGGGAAGCGTCGCCGAACGGGTCGTCCGGTCGGCCCACGTCCCGGTCGTCACTGTTCCGGTCGAGACGACGCCACAGGATATCTCGGAGGACGAACAGCCTACCGGCGTCCCACAGTGACGTGTCTCCTGTCGTCGCCCTCACTCCGTAACCGGACGGAGATGTTCGCAATCTCCCGCTGAAACGATTTTTGTCCCGGACTCTGTCTCGATGACGAGCGCGCCCGGGAACTGGATATCTACGGCTTCGCCCTCGATGGGGCCGCCCGGCGTCTCGACCCGGACCTGTTGTCCCAGCGTCGTCGCGTACTCCCGCCACGCCTCGACGACCTGCTCCGTGTCCTGGCGCAGCGAGTCGAACTCCTCCAGCAGTCGCTGGGTGAACAGCCGTCGGTCGACCGGCTCGTCGCGCTCGGCCGAGAGACTCGTCGGGTTCGCTTCGTCGGGCAAGTCCGCGGGGTCGACGTTCGCGTTGACGCCGATGCCCACGACGACCCACGAGACGCGGTCGGCCTCGCCTTCCATCTCGGTGAGGATGCCGACTAGCTTGCGTTCTTCCTCGCCGCGCCGGACGAGCACGTCGTTGGGCCACTTGATGCTGGCGTCGATGCCGGCCTCGCGGGCCGCCCGCGTCACCGCGACGGCCGCCGCGAGCGTGAACACCGGCGCGTGGGCCATCGGCACGTCGGGCCGGAACAGCACCGAGAGCCAGGCCCCGCCGCTCGGTGAGTGCCAATCGCGGTCGAGTCGCCCCCGGCCGCCGGTCTGTTCGTCGGCCAGCACTACGACGTCCGACGCCCCCTCCGCCGCGAGGTCGCGGGCACGAGCGTTCGTGCTGGGGATGCTGTCGTGGTACTCGACGGAGAACGGCGCGTCGAGGCCGTATTCGACCGCGCTCGCCCCGAACTCCGGTACCGAATCGAGGACGTAGCCCGCATCGTCGCTGCGGATCTCGAACCCCTCGTCACGCAGGGCTTCGACGTGCTTCCAGACCGCAGAGCGGGAGATGTCCAGTTCGTCGGCGAGGGTCGGCCCCGAGACAGGGCCGTCTGCCAGTGCATCGAGTACCCGGTGGCGTGTCTCGTTCATGGAGGGGGCTTCGACCGGCCGGAATAAAAGGCGTCTGCAGCGCGCGGCGGGCAGGCCGCTCGCTCACCCGATCACAAAGAGCAAGTCGCCCATGTCGACGGATTCGCCCTCGCTGACGGCTACGTCGTTGACAGTGCCGCCGCGTTCGGCGACAATGTCGTTTTCCATCTTCATCGCTTCCAGCACACAGAGGACGTCGCCGGCCTCGACCTCATCGCCTTCCTCGACGTTGACCTCCAGAATCGTCCCCTGCATCTCCGCGGCGACTTCCTGCCCTTCGGCGGCGGTGGCACTGCCGCCTCCGCTGTCTGAACTACTGCCGCCCCGTGGCCGCTGTGGCTGGCTCCCGCCGTCGGCGTCCACGTCGCCGACGTTGATCGGGGGTGCGCCGCGCTCTTCGAGGTCGACTTGGAACCGCTTGCCGTTGACTTCGACGGTGAACTCGCGTTCGACGACTTCCTCGTCCTCGTCTCCGTCGGATTCGGTGACTGTGCCCCATTTCTCCTGTGCATCCTCGACGCGCGTGCGGTCGAGGTGTTCGTCGAGGTACTTCGTGGTGTGTGTCCCGGTGACGAACTTCTCGTCGGTGAGCATCAGGCGGTGGAACGGAATGACAGTCGGGATGCCTTCGATGTCGAAGTCCTTGAGCGCCCGTTTCCCGCGCTCGATACACTCCTCACGGTCCCCGCCGTAGGTGATGAGCTTCGCGATCATCGAGTCATAGTCCGTGACGAGGTCGTCGCCCTGCCGGAGCGCGTCGTCGAGGCGGACGCCGATACCGCCCGGCGGGTCGTAGGTGTCGAGGCTGCCGCCGGTTGCGGGCGCGAAGTCGTCAGCGGCGTTCTCGGCGTTGATGCGGAACTCCATCGCGTGACCTTCGATCTCCACGTCGTCCTGCTCGAAGGTGATCTCCTTGTCCATCGCCACCCGAAGTTGCCACTTGACGATGTCGATGTCGGTGATCTCCTCGGTGACGCAGTGCTCGACCTGAATGCGGGTGTTAACCTCGAGGAAATAGAAGTTCGCCTCCTCGCCGAGCAGTTCCCCTTGCTCGCGGTCGGTGTCCTCTTCGACGAGGAACTCGACAGTCCCGGCGTTGTAGTAGTCCGATTCGCGGACGCCGCGGCGGGCAGCGTCGCCGATCTTCTCGCGGAGCGCATCGTTCAGGGCCGGCGATGGCCCCTCCTCAATGACCTTCTGGTGGCGGCGCTGGAGCGAGCAGTCACGCTCGCCCAGATGCCGGACGTTGCCGTGGTGGTCGGCGATGATCTGGACCTCGATGTGGCGGGGGTTCTCAAGATACCGTTCGAGATACACCGAATCGTTCGAGAAGTACGCCTCTCCTTCCCGCTTTGCGCTTTCGAGTTGTTCCTCGGCTTCCTCAGGGTCGTGGACGATTTTCATCCCGCGGCCGCCACCGCCACCCTCGGCCTTGATGGCCACCGGGAAGCCGTTTTCCTCGCCGAACTCGACGACTTCCTCGGGGTCATCGACCGGGTCGGTCGTCCCGGGGACGATGGGCACGTCGGCCGACTGCATGATCTTGCGGGCCTTTGTCTTCTCGCCCAGTGCCTCCATCGACTCGCTCTCGGGGCCGACCCAGGTGACGCCGTCCGTCTCCTGGACGCGCTCCGCGAAGTCGGCGTTCTCCGCGAGGAAGCCGTACCCAGGATGGATGGCGTCCGCGTCGGCCTGCTTGGCAGCGTCGATAATCGCTTCCTGGTCGAGATAGGAGTCTGCGGCACGGGCCGGACCGACGTTGTACGCCTCGTCCGCATACCGGACGTGACCGGCGTGCTTGTCGGCATCAGAGTAGACGGCCACTGTGCCGATGCCCAACTCCTCGCATGCGCGCATCACGCGCACCGCTATCTCCCCGCGATTAGCGACGAGCACCTTATCGAACATACGCCCTCATACTGAGAGTCGGCCCATAAAACTATGCGCAGATAGCGGCCAAACTTACATATATAATCATGTTAGTGTGGAACATGACCACAAACCGACTCAGGGCGTCGCCGAGCAACTGACAAAAAACTGTCCGCGATTAGAACCGTTCGGCGCGGCCGGCAGCGCTCCAGGGGTCGGTCGGAGCGTCCGAGCGGACCCGGACGGAGCGCTTTTGCGTGGCTTCGACGCGCCCGGAGAACGACCACTGCTTGCCGTCCCAGGAGTCCCCGTCGTCTGCCGCCGCAGCAGCCGCGGCCGCTGCCGCCGCGCGCTGTCGGTCGGTGAGGTGCGCGCCGACAGCGACGGCAATGGCGGCCGCCTCGTCCGTCGACGCGTCGTCGAGCTGTGCGGCGATCTCCGCGACCAGTTCGGCATCGACAGCCGAGTCAGTGTCTGCGGCCATCGTTACAGTGGGATGTTGCCGTGCTTGCGGTCGGGCTGGTCCTTGCGTTTCCCCCGGAGGAGGTCAAGGTCGTCGATGAGCCGCGGGCGGGTTTCCTGGGGTTCGATGACATCGTCGACGAAGCCGCGCTTGGCCGCCGTATAGGGGTTTGCGAAGGCGTCGCGGTACTCGTCGATGAGTTGTTGCCGGCGGGCCTCCACGTCGTCGGCGTCTTCCAGTTCGTCGTCGTAGAGGACGTTGACCGCGCCCTTCGGCCCCATCACGGCGATTTCGGCGGTTGGCCAGGCGTAGTTCATGTCTGCGCCGATGTGTTTCGACGCCATCACGTCGTAGGCCCCGCCGTAGGCCTTCCGCGTGATGACGGTCACCAGTGGGACGGTGGCCTCGGAGTAGGCGTACAGGAGCTTCGCGCCGTGGTTGATGATGGCGTTACGCTCCTGGTCCTTGCCGGGCATGAACCCGGGCACGTCGACGAACGTGAGAATCGGGATGTTGAACGCGTCACAGAACCGGACAAAGCGAGCGCCCTTCCGCGAGGCATTGATGTCGAGCGTGCCGGCGTTGACTCGTGGCTGATTGCCGACGACGCCGACGCTGTGGCCGTCCATGCGGGCGAACCCGATGACGATATTGCGCGCGAAGTCCTCGGCCACCTCGAAGAAGGAGTCTTCGTCGACGATGCGTCCAACGACATCCGTCATGTCGTAGGGTTTCTGTGGTGCGTCGGGAACAGCCGTCTTCAGTGCCTCGTCCCGCCGTTCAGGGTCGTCCCAGGGTTTGACCCGCGGCGGGTCCTCGACGTTGTTCTGGGGGAGATACGAGAGGAGGTACCGGATGTCGTCCATCGCCTCTTTCTCGTCGGCGGCCGTGAAGTGAGCCACCCCGGACTCGGAGGCGTGGGTCTTCGCGCCGCCGAGTTCGTCGAAGCCGACCTCCTCGCCGGTCACCGTCTCGATGACGTCGGGCCCGGTGATGAACATGTGGCTGGTCTCCTCGACCATGTAGACGAAGTCCGTAATGGACGGGGAGTACACTGCACCGCCGGCACACGGCCCCATGATGGCCGAAATCTGTGGCACGACACCGCTAGCTTGCTGATTGCGGTGGAAGATATCGGCGTAGCCCGCCAGCGAGTCGATCCCTTCCTGAATCCGCGCGCCGGCGGAGTCGTTCAGCCCGATAATGGGTGCGCCCGTTTCGATGGCCTTGTCCATCACCTTACAGACTTTCTGTGCGAACGCCTCGCCCAGCGACCCGCCGAAGACGGTGAAGTCGTGGGCGAAGACGTACACCCGGCGGCCGTCGACTTTGCCGTAGCCGACGACGACGCCGTCTCCCGGTACTTTCTTGTCGGCCATGTCGAAGTTCGTCGAGCGGTGTTCACGGAGCGAGTCGATCTCGACGAAGGTGCCGTCGTCGAGGAAGTAATCGATGCGCTCACGCGCGGTGAGTTTCCCGCGGTCGTGTTGCGCCTCGATTCGTTCCTCGCCACCACCTCGTTCGGCCTCGGCTTTTCGTTCCCGAAGGTCCTCGACACGGTCATCGTGGCTCACGCGATATCACTTCTCCCGGACCGGAGCATATCCGACTCCTTGCGGGCATCCGAGAAAAGCGTTATCAAACTTCACCATTATTTCTCGTATTCGATAACGGAAACCGGCGGAGTTTTGAGCGATGGCCCGTTGCTTTCGCGCGTGAAGAACGTCACGGCCCGCCAGCACAACCCCTTCGGCTTCGACGCACCGTGTGAGCCGTTCGTGCCCGGGTACGGCGACGCCAACGCCCACTTTCACGTCATCGGCGACCATCCGGGTGTCCACGGTGGCGAAACGTCCGGCATCCCCTTTACCGACAGCGCTGCGGGCGAACGCCTCCAGCGGGCGCTTGTCGAGGCCGGACTGCTGGCCGAAGCCGGCACGCCGCCGACCGTCGAAAAGACGTATCTGTCCTATCTGTATATGTGCGGCGGCGAACCGCCGACCGAGTCGGACTACGACGACTTGGAACCGCTGTTCGACACGGAACTCCGGGCCATCACCGCCCACGTTCTCCTACCTGTCGGCGAGCGGGCCACGCGACACGTGTTCGCGAACACGACCTCGGAGCCGACCGAGTCCATAGACATGGACGCGCGCCACGCCACGGAGGTCGTCGGGAGCGGCTGGCTCGTCTACCCCATCAAAGAGCCCGCGGAGTGGACCGCTGACGAGGAGGACGCCCTCGTCGACGCGCTGACCGCGCTGCTGGAGACGGACTACCGCCGCGAGGCGGACCTCGGGCGGTTCCTGCCGAACGACGACCCGTATCTGGTCCGGTAGCGGTTCTATTGATTCTTACAGCGGCTCCGACGATCAGAAACAGTGGCTACAGCGCCCACTCGTCCGAGAGCGGTTCCGCGGACGCCCAGTACGCGTCGAACGCCTCGATAGCCCACTCGCGGACGGCCGGCGCGGTCGTATCGATCGACGCCTGTAGAACGCCGTTGTCGTCCCGCAACAGCAGATGGACCACGTCGTCGGCGATCATCACCGCAAGTGGCACACCGTCGGTTCGCACCCGGACTGACGCGTCCGGTTCGGCACGCAGCGATTCGAGTCGTTTCCGGAGTCGGTCGTCCGCCGCCAGTGCGTCTATCGCGCCGGGCGAGAACACGCCCGAGAACCGCTGTTCGCCGGCGGTGACCCGTTCCTGAACGACTCGAATCGCCTGGTCGTTGAACGCATGGGAGAACGTCCGGACTTCCTCGGCATCTCGAAGCAGGTCGAGCAATCGCTGGACCGGCGCGTTCGGGCGCGTCTGACTTGGAACGGTTATCGTGGCGTCGGCCAGATGTTGCAGGTCGAAGGCCATCGCATCGGTGGGGAGATACTGGACGATGTCGCGCAGCCGCTGCTCGGTTTCGAGGCTACCGAGGAGGTCGGTGAACCCGTTAGCAACGATGCGGCCCGTCGCCGTGGCGACGTACTCGCCCCCTGTTCGGCGAATCCACGACCGCTCTTCGAAGTCAGCGATGATCCGGCCGAGCGTCGCCTGTGACGCGCCGGTTTCGGCCGCCAGTTCCCCGCGTGAGTGTGGCTCCGTGGCCAGAAGCCGCAACACCTCGACCCGGTTTGACGAGAGCGCGAGGAACTCGATCTCTTCGAGCGCCGATTCCATACCGCCACGTTAGGAAGTCCGTCCTAAATCGCTTTCGTAGTCTGAAATAATTTCACACCGTGCACATCCGCCACGGGTGTTCGGCCGTTTCGCGTTATGTAATATTTTCTAAACGGGCCTATAAGTATCGATACCGTACTGTAGAGTACGATGATTCAGGTTTCTCCACGCGTTCTCTCTGTCGGCTGTGCAGTCATTTCAGAACCCAAATACGAGGTGGCGGTATGATTTCGCGCCGCACCCTCGCCCTCGCTGCGGTCGCCAGCGTCCTGCTCGGCGGGACCTTCGTCGGCGCGAAGGCCGGCCTGTCGTATCTCCCGCCGCTTCTGTTCGTCGCCCTCCGATTCGACATCGCCGCCGTCGTGCTCCTCGGCTACATCGGCGTGACCCGATCACGGGACGAACTGCTCCCGCGAACCCGTGGCGATGTGCTGGCGATTCTCTCGACGGGGCTATTCGCCCTCGGCCTCGCGAACGCGCTGCTATTCGTGGGCCAGCAGTCCGCCACCAGCGCGGTCGCCGCCATCGTGTTCAGTCTCAACCCGATACTGACGCCGGTGTTCGCCGCTATCCTGCTCTCCGACGAGCGGCTCTCGGCCCGCGGCGGCCTCGGCATGGTTATCGGCCTGCTCGGCGTCGGTCTCGTCGTCAGCCCCGACCCAGCGATGCTCCTGAGCGGCGGCATCGGCAAGCTCGTTCTGTTCGCCGGCGCGACCAGCGCCGCGCTGGGCAGCGTCCTCATCCGGTGGTCCGGCGGCGGCCTGTCGAGTACAGTCCGGACCGCGTGGGCGCTCCCCGTCGCCGCTGCGCTCTGTCACGCGCTGAGCATCGGCATGGGCGAATCGGCGGCCACGGCGGTCTGGTCTCCGACTGCGATAGCGGCCCTGCTGTACGTCGGTATCTTCTCCGGGGCAATCGCCTACATCGCCTACTTCGGCCTGCTCGATGTCACCGGTGCGATCCAGGCTAACCTCATCTTCTACGTGGTCCCCGTCGTGTCGACGCTCGGCGGGTGGGCCGTGCTCGGCGAGGCTATCACCCCGACTGCAGTGGCCGGCTTTCTGACCATCTTCACCGGGTTCGCGGTGCTTGGCAGCGAGTCGGTCGATATCCACGCACTGCTCCCGGGTACCACCGACGAGGGTGACACCGCCCCCGAGAGTCTCGGGATTGCGGACGAACCGCGCGGGTTCGAATCCGACTGAAATCGGCTAGTAGGGTGTCGTATAGCTGCTGTCTAGTTTAAATAGTTAGTACACCGAGTCCACCAGTCATAGAAATTCAGCAACGCATTCATACCGCCATCATGTGTCTACAATGGTGTGAATTTCAACGAAAACGGACGCATTCGACAGCTCTTGATACCGATAGGCGGATTGGCTCTGGTCATTCAGTCGATAGCGTTTGAATCTACGTTTGAAATCGTAGAAAGTCCCGGTGTTTCCGGGACCCTCAGAGACGTGCTGAGCGGTGGTCTGTTGCTGGTGGCAACGGTCTGCCTCTTCGGTGGCGTGTATCTACGTCTACGCGAAGCGTGACAGAGACACAGCCCTATGGTACAGTCTACTCAGACTCCCGCGGCCGAAAAATACCATTCTGTGAAAGATTGTCTGGACCCGCGTCGGACCACTGCGACTGTTTTTCGCAGCAACCGCACACACTGGGCGGTCACCGCGAACTGCCGAAAAGAAGGTCCGCCGGAAACCGATACCGTACGTCGGTTATATCGGCGGGATGATCGCCGGGTCCTCGGCGAGGAACAGCGTCTGCAGGCCGAGCGCCAGCGTCAGGATGACACCGAGGATGACCACCGTTCGGACCATCCAGAGCCAGGTCGGGCCGAACGCCCGGAGCCCACCCGTTCCCTGTCGGAGCTCGGCAACTGCGCTGGAGGAGAGCACCCAGCCGACGAACACCAGAACGAGCAGCACCGACAGCGGGAGGAACAGCTTGTACGCGAGCGTGTCGAACCAGCCGAACCACGCCAGGTCCCAGGCTGACGGCAGACCCAGAGCGAACAGCCCAACTCCGAGAATTGCCGACAGCTGCACTCGCGAGTACGGCGTGTTGTCGACACCGTAGGAGACTGCAACTTCGAGCAGGCTGATCGCGGAGGAGATCGCGGCGATGAGGACAACGCCGAAGAACACGATACCGAGGAGTCGACCCCCGGGAAGCTGTGGGAACGCCGACGCCATCGCGACGAAGATGGCGGACGGGCCGCTGGTGTCGGGACTGATGTTGATGGCGAAGAGAATCGGGAACACGACGAGACCCGCCAGCACACCGACGAGCGTGTTCGTCACGACGATGATGCCACCATCGACCGGGAGGCTCTCGTCGTCACCGATGTACGAGGAGTAGGTGATCATGGCTGCCATCCCCAGCGAGAGGGTGAAAAACGCCTGTCCAACCGCGAACGGGATCAGGTCGCCGGCGTTCGCCGCCAGCGTGGAGAAGTCCGGCGAGAGGAAGTAGCTGTAGCCAGCGCCTGCTCCCTCGAGTGTGGTGACCCAGGCCGCCATCCCGATCATGAGGATGACGATGCTGGGGACCATCACCTTCGTCGCCTTCTCGATACCGTCCTCGACACCCACTGCGACGATGCCGACACAGATTAGCAGGAACAGCGCCTGCCCGGCGACAGCTTCCGGCCCACTTGAGATGGCTCCGAAGTACTCCGCGGAGTTTCCGAAGTATGCGCCCGTCGCGCTACCGAGGATATACCGCATGACCCACCCTCCGACGACGTTGTAATACGAGAGGATCCAGAATCCCGTAAAGACGCCCAGGCCACCGACGACCCGCCACTGCTTGAACCCGAGTTCTGCGAACGCGTCGACGGCATTACGGTTCGTTCGCCGACCGATGATGAACTCCGCCAGCATTGCCGGGAAGCCGATGAGCAACACGGCGGCGAGGTAAAAGACGAGGAACACTGCGCCGCCGTTTGTCGCGGTCTTGAACGGGAACTGCCAGATGTTTCCGAGACCGACTGCGCTACCGATCGCTGCGAGAAGGAACCCGAGCCGTGAGGCCCACGTTTCTCTGTCACTCATTGTGATGCGGCATATTCTTTTGGGGTATAAAAACCACCGTGATTCCGGTTCGCAATACCATCCGATAGTATGACCAGTCTGACATCATTTGCGACGGCGAACAGCAGCAGCCGAGAGGTCCACACTGACACCTCCTTGCTGGTCATTTCTCGACAGCGCGGATATGTGGCTTCGAATACACCGATCTGCCAACATCCGGGATCTGTGTCTCAAATAATCAAAAACAAATCCACGGTGAAAATTGTTGGGTTTGATTCATGTTCGCCGCGTACTGTGGAACGTAGGGACCGAACCCCCGGTTCTCGGACAACAGACATGGACTATTCAGATACAGAGCGGATTGTTGATGAATCGCTCGAGTTCCCAGCGACGCATACGGCTGTGATTGAACAGATCGGTGCCATTGAAATAACGTCTCCCTCCGGTAACTCGGTGACTATTCAGGAGACGTTAGACCCGGTCGAAGAGGAGAGTTATCTGACCGCGGATGCGCTTTACACCTCGATTATCGGCAATCTCGACGAGACATTCATTGGACGCAAGTACTATGATGATCGCGGGGGGATTGCAATCGGAACTGAGATCAGAGACGAATCTACCGTCTCCTTCTGACGATTGCTCCCGCTCATCCGGACCCCCGGTCGTCGTTCTGGACACGATATCGGTGGGTGACCAGGCAATCGCACTGATACCCTAAATAGTCAAACGTGAGTGGAGTGGTTCGTGCTGTCGGTGGAAGACGCTGTCCGACGGTCTAGCTAACAGTATCAGACCTCGCCGTACACCGGCACCGCTGCGCCGCTGGTCACGGTGGCGGCGTCCGAACAGAGGAACAACATCACGTCCGCGATGTCTTTCGGGTCGACCCACGTTTCGAAGTCGGAGTCGGGCATCATCTCGCGGTTCATCGGGGTGTCGATGACGCTCGGCATCACGGCGTTGGCTCGCACGGCCCCGAGGTTCTCCGCCGCGATGGTCTCGGTCAGGAGTCGGACACCGGCTTTCGATGCGCGGTAGATACCGTCGCCGTCACCGCCCTCCAGTGACGACCGCGCGGAAACTGAGACGATTGCGCCCTTGGTCTCCCGCAAGTGTGGAACCGCGTGTTTCGACGCCAGAAACATCGTCTTCAGGTTCACGTCGAACAGGAAGTCGAACGTGTCCACGTCCGTCTCGTGGATCGGTGTGCCACCCCGCCACGTTCCGGCGATGTTCAGCAAGTAGTCCAGTCGCCCGTGTTCGTCAACGACTGCGTCGACAGTCTCGGCGACAGCCTCCTCGTCGCTGAAGTCCGCCTGGTAGAAATCCACGCTGTCGGGATCGGACAACAGGAAGTCCTCGGTGTTCGGTTCGATGATGTCGCTGCCACAGACGGTCGTCCCGGCTTCGAGGAACGCGTTTGCGACCGCGCTGCCCAGCGCCCCGCCGATACCCGTAACCAGTGCTACCTCGCCGTCGAAATTAAACTCTGCTGACATACATCTGTCAACGGATAGCGGGGGGATAAATGCCCATCCCCGGAAACGCGAGGGCCGGGCCGGTAAACCGACGACGGGGTCCGCAGTAGCCGGTCTACGGCGTGACGACGAGTTTGCCGAGGAAGCTGTCGTTCAGTACGTCGTCGTGGGCGGCCGGGACGTCGTCGAGGTCGTACCGGCGGGCGACGACCGGCGTCAGGTCGTCGTCGTCGGCCATGAGCGTCGCCAGCCGGGAAAGCACCGCGCCGAACTCCGGCGTGTTGAACATCGAGACGTGGTGGACGCTGAGGGCTTTGGCCCGGCAGCGCGGGACGTTCTCGAACGTCGCCGCGAGGTCGGTGTTCCCGATAGCGGCGATTCGCGCGCCCTGGGCGGCAACCTCGGCGTCGAACGCGAGGTAGTCGTCGAGCCGGTGGTCGAGAATCACGTCCGGCGCGCCGGCCTCGACCACCGCGTCGGCGAGGTCGTCCCGGCTGTAGTCGAACACGTCGTCCGCGCCGAGGTCGGCCAGTTGGTTGTGGTAGGCCGGCGATGCTGTCGTCGTCACCTGCGCTCCGTTCGCCGCAGCCAACTGGACTGCAACGTGGCCCACGCCGCCGCTCCCGCCGTGAACCAGCGCCCGCTCGGCCGGCTCCAGCGAGCAGGCGTCGACGAGCGTCTGCCAGGCGGTGACGCCGACGAGCGCGACGGCTGCGCCCGCCTCGGCGGACACCCCGTCGGGGAGTCGCGCCAGATGCGACTCCGGAACAGTGACGTACTCCGCGCAGGTCCCCTGGAGCCAGTTCCCCAGTCCAGTCGCGAACGCCCGGTCGCCCTCGGTGACGGTGGCCACGCGCTCGCCGGTCGCGGCGACGGTCCCGGCACAGTCGGAGCCGGGTATCCAGGGCAGTTCGCCCGGCTCGTAGTCGCCGCTCCGGAAGTACGTATCGACCGGATTGACCGCCGCTGCCTCGACTTCGAGCAGGACCTCCTCCGGACCTGGTGTGGGTCGTTCGATGTCGTCGACGCGGAGCACGTCCGTCCCGCCGTACTCGTGGAATCGTACAGCACGCATTGGGGTATGCGTCAGGTGGTATCGGGAAAACCTTTCCCCACAGACTGAGCGGCCCCGAATACGCTTCTCAACATATCGCGGTATGTTGAGTGACAGCGCCGACAGCGAACGAGTTGGGTCAGTACTCATATCGGCGACTACGGAAGATATTATCAGAAAAACACAACTAACCAACGTTAGCCGTGCTGGGGCCGAAGGGTGTCCACAGTTGGTAGTAGCGTTTATCATCGGTGAAAATTGCGTAACAACCCTTTATTAGCACGTTTGCGTAGCACTGGATGATGGAATCAGATAGGGACTCGCCGCTCCCGAGTTTTATTGCTGGCAGTTACGCTGCTAGACTCGGGTTGGCGCTTTCATTCGCGATAATTGTTATTATCGCCGCCGGGGTCCTGACAAGCGTGCAGGCGTCCGCCACTCTCGAGGAAGACGTTGCGGACGACATCACGGCGCTGTCAGAGACGCAGGCCGCACAGTTGGACGAATGGTTGACGACATCGCAGCGGGATGTCCGATCAACGTCGCGACTCCCCGTGTTCACTGACGGGACGAACACGGAGAAACAGCAACGGCTGGAGGAGTTACGGTCCAACGAGGAACTCCCGCCCGGTGTCGTCGCAGTGCACTACTTCGACACCGAGACAAACGAGATCCGTGCCAGTTCGAATCAGGACTTCATCGGGGTCAACGCTGCCGAGCAGGGCGCACCGTTCGCTACGGACCCGCCGCAGTTCGACGGTCCCGACGACACGCATGTGACGGAGCCGTTCTCTGTCTCGGTCGTCGACCATCCGATAGTTGCCGTCGTTTCGCCGGTCCCCGGTGACGAAGACAGAGCGCTCGTGTACATGATCGACCTCCGGGAGAAGGCCGATCAGATATCGAACCAGCGCGATGGGTCGTTTACCACGGTCGTCAACACTGACGGCGAGTTCGTCTCCCACCCCAACACCTCGATGATCGGGTCGACGGCACCGATCTCGGAGATGGAGTCGAACCCGCTGGGGACGCTCGAACCCGGCGAGAGCGCCTTCCACGAAACGGACAGTATGCTGATGGGACTGAACCGACTCGAATCACAGGACTGGGTCGTTATGGTCCACGCTGATCGCCAGAACGCGTACGCCCTGAGCGACCAGATCAACTCCGACCTCATCGGGCTCATTTTGCTTGCCGTCGTCAACCTCGGACTCATCGGAGTCACGATCGGCGGAAACACGATCGCTTCGCTGCGACGGCTTTCGGTGAAGGCCGAAGCGATGGCCGAGGGGGAACTCGACGTCGACCTCAGCACGTCACGCGAGGACGAGTTCGGAACGCTGTACGCCGCCTTCGACAATATGCGGGCGAACCTCCGGACGCAGATATCCGAAGCCGAAACCGCACGGCAGGAAGCCGAGGAGGCCAAAGAGCAGGCACAGACGGCCCGTGAGGACGTCGAATCCGAACGCAACGAGATGGAGGCGCTGACCGGCCACCTCGAACTCAAGGCACAGCAGTACAGCGACGCGCTCGCCGCCGCCGCTAACGGTGACCTCACCGCACGGGTAGATACGGACAGTATGAACGAGGCGATGGCGGAGGTCGGCGAGGACATCAACACGACGCTGGATGCGCTCGAAGACACCATTGCCGACATGAAGGCGTTCGCGGCCAACGTCATCCAGTCCAGCGACCGCGTCAACTCGAACGCGGAGCGGGTCGACCAGGCCAGCAAGCAAGTGTCGAAGTCGATAAACGAGATCTTCGAGGGGACGACAGAGCAAAACGAGGGGCTCGAATCGGCGGCCGCCGAGATGCAGAACCTCTCGGCGACCGCCCAGCAGGTCGCCTCCTCGGCCCAGCAGGTCGCGACCACCTCCCAGTCGGCCGCCGAAGTCGGTGAGGACGGCCGCGAAGCCGCCCAGGAGGCCATCGCGGAAATGAGCGCCATCGAGGACGAGACCGGCGAGACCGTCGAAGAGATCAACGCGCTCGACGACGAACTCGACGAGATCGGCGAGATCGTCGGCGTCATCACGAGCATCGTCGAGCAGACGAACATGCTCGCACTGAACGCCTCCATCGAGGCCGCCCACGCTGACGGTGACGGCGAAGGGTTCGCCGTCGTCGCGGACGAGATCAAGGGCCTCGCAGAGGAGACCAAAGAGGCCGCCGCCGACATCGAGCAGCGCATTGCGGGCATCCAAGAGCAGGCCGGCGACACGGTCGAGACGATGGAGTCGACCAGTAACCGGATTACTGAAGGCGTCTCGACGGTCGAGGAGACCGTCGACGCGCTGGAGACCATCGTCGAGTACACGGAAGAGGTCGACACCGGCATCCAGGAGATCGACCGGGCGACCGAGGAACAGGCCCGGACCGCACAGGACGTGATGGGTACCATCGACGACCTGACGACGATCAGTCAGCAGACGGCGACGGAGGCAGATACTGTGGCTGGCGCGGCACAGGACCAGTCCGCGTCCATCGACGAAGTGTCGGACTCCGCGACGGAACTCAGGCAGCGGGCTGACGACCTCGAATCGCTCCTGGACCGCTTTACGGTCGAAAACTCGGCCGGGACGGACACCGACAGCACGGCTGTGGTGGGGGACGACTAACAATGGCAACCATAACGACCTGGTTCACGCTGGGACTACTGGGTGAACTGCTCGGGACGGCCGTGCTGGCATACGGCTACACGCTCGTCCCCGAAAAGACGCGGAAGCGGTACCTGCTGTTGATCGCCATCCCGGGTATCGCCATCGTCGCCTACGCCCTGATGGCGCTTGGCTTCGGCTCGATACAGAGTGGCGGCCACACGGTGTACGTGATCCGCTACATTGACTGGCTGTTGACGACGCCGCTCAACGTCTGGTTCTTGGCGCTCCTCGCCGGTGCAAGTCGGGAGGACACGGTGAAACTCGTCGTCCTGCAGGCGTTGACTATCGTCTTCGGGTTCGCCGGCGCGGTCACGCCATCGCCGATTAGCTACGCGCTGTTCGCGGTCGGCGCAGCGCTGTTCGGTGGCGTCATCTACCTCCTCTACCGGAACATTGCGGCGGCTGCGAAGTCGACCCTGTCCGACATAGAGATCAGCCTGTACCGCACGCTCCGGAACTTCGTCGTCGTCCTCTGGATGGTGTATCCGGTCGTGTGGCTGCTCGGTGCGGCAGGAGTGGGCCTCATGGACGTCGAGACTGCGACACTCGTGATCGTGTACCTCGACGTGGTCACGAAAGTCGGCTTCGGCGTCATTGCCTTGCTGGCAATGATGGACCTCGGCTCAGTCGGCGAGAGTGCCGAGGAGCCGACGGCGGTTGCAGGGGACTAGCGAGGGGCGCGAACGAAGCGAGGGGCGCGAACAGAGTGAGCGGCCCTCGTTGTCGCGAGCGGGGAGGAACGATCCGCGAGCAGTGAGCGGCCCTCGTTGTCGCGAGCGGGGAGGAACGATCCGCGAGCAGTGAGCGGCCCTCGTTGTTGCGAGCGGCGACGGAAGGAGCCGTGAGCACTGAGTCGCCCTCGAAAATGCGAGCGGGGAGAGCGACCCGCAAGCACTGGGTCGGCCTCGTTGACGCGGTCGGCGGCGGAAAACCCGCGAGCGGTCCCGACTTTGCGAGAAACTCACGGCACGTCGTTGTGTCGCCTCAGCAGTGCCGGTCTTTCAGGACCGGTCCTCATTGACGCCACCAGACGGTTCTGCTTCGTCAGTCGCGTCGGTTGCCTCGGTCTCGTCTACGCTATCGAGTGCCTCCGGAAGCTGGTTCTCAATCAGCCAGAACGTCAACCGGTAGACGCCGTAGCCGAGCAGGACGAACAGCACTAAGTCGATGAGATACAGTTCGACGAACTCGAGGAGCGAGATTTCGCTGAGCGCGAGGTCACCGGACAGGATAAGAAACTCCAGCGTGGCGACGACGAACAGCGCGGGTGCAAAGAGGATCACGAGTCCGATAACGAGAATTGCGAGCCGTTTCTGTGCGGGCGAGACAGGCATACCTACGGTATTGGCGTCCAGACAGATAGTTCTGCACGCCTACCCAGCCAGTACCGGGCGGCTACGTTACACGACAGCTGTCAGCGCAGCGAATAAACGGCGACCAGAGAACGACGCTACTGCACAACAGGGAACGCGCCCGGTCAGTGGATGCCCATCGCTTCGATCTGCTCCTGATACCGGTTGCGGATGGTGACCTCTGTCACTTGGGCCACGTCGGCGACCTCGCGCTGGGTCTTCTTTTCGTTACACAGCAGCGAGGCGGCGTAGATGGCCGCGGCGGCGTAGCCGGTGGGTGATTTCCCCGAGAGCAGGCCCTGCTCGGCGGTGGTGTCGATGATCTCGTTGGCCTTGGACTGGACTTCCTCGGAGAGTTCCAGTTCGGAGGCAAAGCGGGGCACGTACTGCTTGGGGTCGACCGGCTCCATCTTCAGTTCGAGTTCCTGGGCGACGTACCGATACGTCCGCCCGATCTCCTTCTGCTCGACCCGGGAGACGTCCGAGACCTCCTCCAGGCTCCGTGGGATACCTTCCTGTCGACAGGCCGCGTACAGACAGGCCGTGGCGACGCCCTCGATGGACCGACCGCGGATGAGGTCCTCGTTGAGCGCGCGTCGGTAGATGACCGACGCGACCTCTCGAACCGACCGTGGCACACCGAGTGCGCTGGCCATGCGGTCGATCTCCGACAGCGCGAACTGCAGGTTCCGCTCGCCGGCGTCTTTGGTTCGGATGCGTTCCTGCCACTTCCGGAGGCGGTGCATCTGGCTCCGCTTCTCCGAGGAGAGCGACCGACCGTAGGCGTCCTTGTCCTTCCAGTCGATCTGTGTGGTCAGCCCCTTGTCGTGCATCGTCTGGGTCGTGGGGGCTCCGACGCGTGACTTGGACTGGCGTTCGGAGTGATTGAACGCCCGCCACTCCGGCCCGCGGTCGATGTTCTCGTCCTCGATGACGAGGCCACAGTCCTCGCAGACGAGTTCACCACCGCCGTCGCTAGATATGGACTCCGACTCACACTCGGGGCAGGTCTGCTGGCCCGTGCTCTCGGACTCCTCCTCGCGTTCCTCCTGGTCAGAATCCCGCTGGCGCGTCGGCCGTTCCATGTGTTCTTTTACGGAGAAAAGCCAATCACGTATAAATGTTTGGGCGAGACCAACAGTTTTGCCTGATCTGGATGCTGGCCGCGGATGCTAGCTGGAATAATCATGTTAAATTTAGCTAGAACTGTCTATGTTTCGAACGAGCGGTGGGTGTAACCGGCTGACACACCCGGTTCACACTCCGCGATGATGCTGGAGCGCGGACGGATCGGTAGCAGTCGACCGGCATATCGCGCTCTTTTAGTCCGGGACTCTCCCACTCTGACGTATGAGCAAGGTCAATATCGGGCTTCGTGGCTGGCGCTTCGACGAGGACGTACTCGGGCCGGACGGACGGGTCCGGCCGCTCAAGACGATGGAACCGGAAACCCGCCAGCGGCTGCTGGTGCTCGCAGAGCGGGTCGTCGACCCCTGTGACGCCTGCTGGCTGATTCACGGCGACGAAGACATCGAGCAGTGCAACGTCGCGGATGCTATTTACGGGGAGCCGATGGGCGAGGTGGTTGTCTGTTCGGACCACGAGACGGATTTCATCTACTGGTTCCGCGAGGAGGGCGGCGAGGCCCACGCTGGAGAGACGGACCTGGCCTCGGCCTTCCACGAGTGGTTCCTCGACGGGAACCGCGCCCCCGAGGGATATGTCGGCCTCGAACACGTCGAGGAGGACCCGACAGCGCTGCCGGAGGCCCCCGACAGGGACGAAGCGATTCCGGGACTCGAAGAGGAAGTCGAGCAGATGGACGAGGAAGACCTCGACACGATCGATATGGACCTCAGCGACCTGGACGTATGATATCGGTCGCCGTCGTCGACGCGGAGACGCCGGGCAACGTCGGCACCATCGCCCGGTCGATGAAGAACTTCGGCCTGTCGGAACTGCTGCTCGTCGACCCGCCGGAGCTAGACCCAGACGGCGAAGCGTATGGCTTTGCTGGCCAGGCCCGTGACGACATCCTGCCGAACGCCCGGACGGTGACGTTCGACGACATCGTCGAGAACTACCACACCGTCGCCTGCACGGCGACGACGAACGAGGACCCCGCCAACCACGTCCGGTATCCGGCGACGACACCGGCCGACCTGGCCGACTCGCTCCGGGACGTCGAGGGCGATATCTGCGTCGTCTTCGGCCGCGAACGGGTCGGGCTCTCGAACGACGAACTCGCACGGCTGGACGTCATCTGCTCTATCCCGGCCAGCGCGTCGTATCCGGTGTTGAACCTCGGCCAGGCGGCTACAATCGTTCTCTATGAACTGCGTGAGCTAACTGTTGCCGAGACCCAGCACCCCGAGGAGCTGCATACGCTCGCCGAGACGCCGGCGGTCGAGGGCCTACACGAGGAGTTCGACCGATTCCTCGGCGCTATCGGTCACCCCGAAGAGAAACAACACAAGGCCCGGCGGCTGTTCCGGCGGGTGCTCGGGCGTGCGCAACCGACCGGCCGGGAGACGAAGACGCTTCGCGGCCTGTTTCGGCAAGCCCGACAGCGAATCGAGCGTGCCGAAGACGACTGAGGGTCAGTCGAGCTTTTCAGACCCAGTGTCGGAGTCGAACAGCGAACCGATGACGGCGTCGTGGGCCTTCCGCAACCGGTAGTGCAAGGTCGGCGCGGAAATGTCGAGTGTCGCAGCCAGTTCCTCCGCGGAGCTCCCTCGCGGCCAGTCATAGTAGCCGCGTGCATAGGCAGTCTTGAGCGCGGCGGCCTGTTTCGGCGTCAGCCGGTCGCGTATCCGCGTCTGGAAATCCGTGGCCGTCGAGACTGGCTGGTCGACGTACTGCTTGCTCCGCAGTTCTGTCCCGGGCGCGATCTCTTGAATCGCCTCGACGACGGCGCGGACGTTGATGTCCGGTGCCATCTCCGCTGTGAACCGCAGGTCGCCGTCCGCTGCGACGGCCCGCCGCACGGCCCCGCCGTAATCTGCGAGCGTGTCGAGCGGCGATGCGGATATCTCGTCGAGCGCGACTTCGAGCAGGGGCGCTCGGTTCTCCGCCGCCGTTTCCACGACGGTACAGGACTCGACCGAGGGCGTCTCAGTGAGCGCCTGACACACCCGGTCAGTGTCCACACCGCTGATGCGAACGTAGTGGAGGCAGTTCCCGGAACTGGTCGGGACGCGCCGTTCGAGCGTAAACGAACAGTCGAGCATCGCTGAGAGGCCGGCGAAGGCGTCATCGGAGTCCGGCGTCAGGAATTCGAGTTCGACCGTTGTCGCCGCCAGCAGTGACTGCTGACTGTGGACTCGCTGGATAGAAAGCGCGATAAGTCGCCCTAGATCGGCCAGGATACTCGACTCACGACAGCCAATCGTGGCTTCTGTCGATGCATACACCATCAGGACGCCGTACGTGGTCTCGCCAGTTGTCAGGGGAACAGCCGCGACGGAGCAGCGGTCTGCGAGTAGTGGGCGGTCCATCCCGGTGTCCGAGGGCGTCGACACGTCGGTGATATCCTCGACGACCTGTACCTCGCCGGTGTCGATGGCATCGATGGCGAGACTGTGCTCGCCGGGCGAAATATGCTCCGGCGTTGCCGTGTCAATCCCAGCGGCGGCACTCAGTGTTATCCTCGTGGCACTCCCGCGGCTCCCGGCCCACACGGCCTGGTACAGGTCCGATTCAGTGAGATGCGTACACACTGCCGATTCGATTTCCTCACGCGTCTGTGTGTCCTGTAGCGCCTTCGCGATCTCTCTGCCCAGCACGTTGAGCCGCTGTGTCTGTTCGAGTTCGTCACGCTGTCGTTCGAGTTCGGCCTGTCGGTCTTTGTGCGCAGTGATGTCTCGGGCGACGAAAATGACGGTATCGAGGTCGTACGTGCGGCTTTCCAGCGGCGCGACCCGCGCCTCGAACCACCGCTTGCCACCGGGAAGCTGCAGTTTGTACTCCACAGATTGGAACGACCCGGTCCGCAGGGCTGCACGAACGGTCGCCAGTAGCGAATCAGCGGTGTCGTGGGGAAGAAACTCGTGTAGCGTCTGACCGACAAGCGTGTCCGTATCGTCGACCGTCACCATCGTCTCGGGATCGGTCGGACAGTCGAGAAATCGCCCTTCCGCATCAATGATGAAACTGGGGTCTGGGAGGGCAGTATTCAACGCGCTTCGCTGTTCCGTGTGGCGCTGTCGTTCGAGTTCGTAGCCCGCCCAGTCCGAGAGCAACCGGACGAACGTCAGATCCCACTGCGTGAACACTGTCTCGCGTGGTTCCAGCCCGTAGAAGCAGAACGTCCCGTACACGGCCCCATCGACGACGACGGGCGCGCCGATGTAGTTCGCGATTCCCCACTCCGGGTCAGCGAGGTCCGGCGCGTCCGCAGCAACGTCACTGATCGCGAGCGGTTCGCGGTGTTCGACGACGTGTCTGCAGTTCGGGAGGTCCTCGATGCTGGTCGTGCTGCCGGCTTCGAGGTCGGCAGTCGCCGGTGCAGTGACTGCCTCGAACACGTACTCGTCACCGTGGACCCGGGAGAGCGTCCCAAACGACGTATCGAGCGTCTCACAGCCGAGTTCTAGCAGCGCGTCGAGTTGTTCTGTGAATGTCCGGTTCGCGTCGGTACAGATATCGTAGGCCGCTTCGAGCACTGACTCCCGTTGCTTGCGGGCCGTGATGTCGATATGTGCGATGGACGCATACGTCTCCCCGTCGATAGTGAACGGGGCGGCGTACAACCGGAACCACCGTTGCGATGACGGGGCGTGACATGGATATTCAAGTTCGAACGTGGGTTGTTCGCCAGCGAGGACGGTTCTGATCCCGTCGGCTGCCTGTTGCCCGGTCGCGTCGTCAGCCATGTCAGCGACGTCGAGGTAGTTCACGCCCAGCGTATTCGGTGTCAGCTCTGTTCCGTTTGCCCGGCCGAACTCGCTCCACGTCTCGTTCGTCGAGAGGATCACCCCGGACTCG
This sequence comes from Haloarcula sp. CBA1131, assembly GCF_008728975.1. Classification (NCBI taxonomy): domain Archaea; kingdom Methanobacteriati; phylum Methanobacteriota; class Halobacteria; order Halobacteriales; family Haloarculaceae; genus Haloarcula; species Haloarcula sp. CBA1131. The sequence continues at coordinate 2,708,260 of NZ_RPCY01000001.1, read as the reverse complement.
TCTACGATCGCAAACATGAGTGGTAGTGTATCCATGGCTGGCCCGTACAGGGCTGGGATATCATGGCCATCCATGACACTTGGGACCATGAGTCAAAGTGTGGCGGCGAGCTACTTAACGCCCGGTGTCTAGTTAGAATAGTAATATTTTCTCGGGGAACACGTCTGTGGTGAATACTATGCAGAAATCGAACTCCAGAGCTCTATTCGGGCTGATTTGAACACAAACTTGGCAAAACAACTACCAGATATTCACATACTAACCAATTACCGATTGACCCAGATATATCACCCATGAATCCGATTCGTCCCGATTTATTCTAGGGGCCTAGAGAGAGTGCTTAGGACAGTTACCGCTGTATCGAGGCACAGGATACTCAACATCTCACTATGGATTCCACTGCCAATCCGGTTCGCGTCGAACTGTTCGTCCGGTCCCTCTGTCCGGGAGATGCAACGCAACAACAGAACTACCTGATTGACCGGTTACAGGCTCTCGAGGACGCGGGCTATATCGAGGATCTGTCGATATTAATCTGGGGGCGCCGGATCGAACCGCGGCTCGCACAGCGGACTGCGGAGGGACGACACCTGTTGGAGCGGCTTTCCATGTTCGAACAGTGGGAGCGCGACGCCGATGCCTCGCTTGCCGCCTTCGACTGGGAGCACCCGCTGACGAACATGGTTTCTGACGAATCGGTCAGCGTGATCACGCTGCCGACGCTTGCCCTCGCCGAATACGTTGATGATGACCTCACGCACGTCGCCCCCTGTACGCGGGATGGAACGGTCCACCGCGTCACCGACCGTGTCAACCGTCTCGCGGATGCCGCAGACCTAGCCGACGAACTCGAGCACGAGCGTACCGTGGTACAATAGCGTTCGAACCGCCCCAAACCTGCCACGATAGCTGTCCCCATCCAGCACCATACCAATCAAAATGAATACGAAACAAACTGAGATCCCCGACTCGCTTCCGCTGGACGACCGACTGTCGCTCCTGTCGTCGCACTACCGGCGGTACCTCCTGTACGGGCTTTCACAGTACACGACGCCGGTTTCACTAGCCGTACTCACGGATACGGTGACCGAATTCGAACACGGGACACCGGCCGAACAGCACCGCGACGAGCGACTCAAGATTTACACGGCCCTCTATCACAACCACCTTCCGCGGCTGGTCGATGCCGGTGTCGTCCAGTACGACCAATCGGAAGATATGGTCGATATCGGGCCGAACGCGCCGGCCCTCGTCCCGTTGCTCGAGTCGACGATCGAACACGACCTGTCCGCGAGCGGTAATGGCCTCTCATCGAACGCCGTCGATATCGACTCTTTACGCCCCGAACGGAGCAATTAAGCCCGCTTCTGTATCTCCGAGCGCAACACGTCGCTAACTGTATCGCCGTCAGCTTTGCCACGGAGTGCGCCCATGCACTCGCCCATCAGCGCCGAGAACGCCCCCATCCCCTCTTCGGCGATCTGGTCCTCGTGGCGCTCGACGACCTCGACAACGGCGTCCCGGACCTCCGACTCGTCGACGCCGCCCAGTCCTTCCTGCTCGACGGCTTCCTGGGCCGTCAGCGACGGGTTCTCTGCGAGGGCTGTCAGGAGGTCCTCGATCCCCTCACGCGGCACGTCTCCGCCATCGACCAGCAGGATTGCGCCCCACAGGTGCTCGTCGGTGAGGTTCCCGACGGGCACGTCGTCGCGGCGGAGTTCGGTCAGCGTCGACTCCAGCGTCCCGGCGGCCAGCGTCGGGTCGACGCCCTCGCCTTCCACAAGCGCCTCGAACAGCGGCCACCGCTGGCCGTAGGCGACCTGTTCGGCGAGGCCGGAGCCGAGGTCGAACTCGCTCTCGTACCGGTCGACCTTCTGGGTGAGTAGCTCCGGAGTCTCGACTTCGGTCACGTCGGGTTCGACCGGTGGCACGTCCGTCTCGGGGTACATCCGGGCCGCGCCGGGGAGCGGTCGGAGGTACCGCGACGTGGCGTCCTCGTTCGCGTCCCGCGTCTCCTCGGGGACGCCTTCGAGCGCGGTCTCGGCCCGTTCGGCAACGGCGTCGATAGCCAGTTCGGCGGTCTCCGGGTCGTCGGCGACGATGGCGACAGCGTCCTCGGGACCTGCGCCGACGGCGTCCCGAAGTGCCTCGACTTCCGCCTCGGTGACGCCGTAGGCCGGGAGTTCGTCGGTGTGGAAGATGCCGCCCGCGCCGTGGCGCTTGGCGTGGTCGGACAGCTCCGTCCCGAGCCGGCGGTCGGGCTGAATCTCGCGGCCGACCAGGCCGTCGAAGCCCGAAAGCAGGAGGCCCTGTACCTCGCCGCCCGAGGAGAGCGCGCCTTCGATGACGCCCGACTCCGTGTCTTCGAACACCCCGGTCACGTCCTGTGGCTCGCCGACGGCGGCGTCGCGTCCGGCGAGTTCGTCGGCGATGTCCAGCAGTTCGACCTGCCGGCGGACCTCGTTGCGGACGAGGTCGTCGATGTCGTCGAGGCTCTGGACGCCCTTCAGTTCGATTCGTGCGCCCTCCTCGATGGAGACGTTCACGTCCTGTCGGATGGTCCCGAGGCCGCGCTTGACCTTCCCGGTCGAACGGAGGAGCATCCCGATTCGCTCGGCGGCCTCGCGGGCCTGCTCGGGCGAACTGATGTCCGGCTTCGTGCCGATTTCGACCAGCGGAATGCCGAGCCGGTCGAGCGAGAACCGGACACCGTCGGCGGTCTCCTCGACGCGCTGGCAGGACTCCTCCTCCAGTAGCATGTCCTCGATACCGACCGGGCCGGCGCTCGTCTCGATGGCCCCGTCGTTAGCGACCAGCATCGACCGCTGGAACCCCGTGGTGTTCGACCCGTCGACGACGATCTTGCGCATGACGTTCACCTGGTCGACGACGGACATATCCAGTAGCTGGGCGATTTCCAGCGTCGTCTCCATCGCCTCGCGGTCGACGCGGTGGGGTGGCTCGTCGTCCTCCTCGACGAGGCAGGTCGTGTCGTAGGCCAGGTACTCGAACTCCCGGTCGACCATGCTCTCCTCTAAGGCCGCCTGGTCGATCTCCCCGAGCTCGCTCTTTGTCGGGTGCAGATAGCGGGTAAAGGAGCGCTCGCTCTCCTCGGGTTCGCGGATCGTCGTCGGACAGTCACAGAACAGCTTCGTCGCGGTGTCGAGTTGCTGGTGGATCTCTAAGCCGGCGACGAGCCCCAGCTCCTCGTAGTCGTACTCGGTCATTGTCGAGGTGTCCGGGACCGGGGGCCAAAAAACGCACCCTTCCCGCGCTCGCCGCCGTGCTTTTGACGCTCTCTCCCTCACTGTCAGTATGCGCTGGCTGTCGACAGCCGCGGTGGCCGTTCTGCTCCTGACAGCCGGCTGTAACGCCTTCGTCGGCGCTGACACCGCCGATCAGGGTACTGTCACGCCGGCCCCGGTCCCGACAGCAGCGGAGTCGGACACGGCAACGATGCTGGACCCGCCGCCCGGCGTTACCACGGAGCGCCTCGAAAACGTCGCGCTCCTGTCCGCCGCCCACCGGCAGGCACTCAACGGCACTACCTACACTCTGAACGAACGCTACACCGAGCTCACAATCGGGAACGACAGCAGCTCCGTCCGGCGCACCGAGACTGTCGCCGTCGAATCACCGACGCGGTATCGCGACGAGATGGTCAGACTGACGACTGACTCGAACGGGACCGTCGAGCGGTACGAGCAGTCGACCTACGCCGACGGCACCAACTGGTACGAACGACGGGACGACGGCACCGTCGAGCGCCAGCGCGGCGAGGTCCGTTTCAGCCGCGACAAGTACGCTTACCGGACGGCGTTCTACCTGAATCGCTACGCCGTGGTCAACCAGAGTTCTACGACCGTCGTCACCAGTGACGGCAGCCAGGCCTACCGGATTCGCGGTTCGGGCGGTGAGATTCCGACTACAGAACGGCTGGAGGAACTCCGAATTGAACTGCTGGTCGAACCCGCGGGCCTCGTCCGCCGATTCAGCGTTTGGTATCGCACCGAAGACCGCATCGTCGAATACAGCTTCTGGTACGAGGACATCGGCGAGACGACGGCGGAGCGGCCGGCGTGGCTCAACGAATCAACGCCGATGAACTGAGTCGGGCCAGCACGCGGCACCGCGCATCCAGCGGCTAGAGACGGTCCGTTTCCGTTCGAACTTCGTCGGTTCCGGACGTGCTCCCGGCCCGGTCGTCGTAGTACTTCCGGCCGATGAAATCGTCGTCGAGGTTCCCGACGAGGGAGTTATACAGCCCCTCTGCGGACTGGTACGTGGCTTCGCTGGTCCGAGCCAGCACCTCACTCATTTCGACGGAGTCGCCGTTCTGGGCGACCAGCTCGACGTCGCCGAGCTGGTGGACGATAGTGGTGTGGTCGGCGGGGAACTCACAGGCCTGGTCGAACAACTGCAACGTTTCCGAGTAACGCATCTGTATCACATACTCCGTTTCATAATTAAAAAACATTATGAATTTGGATTGTTCGGTGATCACCCTCGCCGACCAGATCCGGTTGTTGAGGCGAGACCTGATATTTCGATCCACTTGCGCGGGAAAACATATCACACACCGTGACATACGTTTCCATATGACAGTCAGACCGGCAACTCCGGATGATGTGACGGCAATCAACCAGGTTGCGACGGCTGCCTGGGAGACGGATTACCCGTTGCTCACCCAGGAAACAGTCGAAGACGGCGTTGGCGACTGGTATTCGCCCGAGCAGATCGAATCGGAACTGGTCGAATCGCAGACGCTCTTGTTCGTCGCCGAGCGCGAGGGACGCGTTGTCGGGTTCGCACACGCGACGTGGCACGAAACCGACCGCGTGGGGTACATTCTCCGGCTGTACGTCCATCCCGACTACAGGCGCGAGGGAATCGGCCGGACCCTGCTAGAACGGACCTGCGAGGAACTGTTCGAGCACGACATCGACCGGATCAACGCGATGGTCCTTTCGGCGAACGAGCCCGGGGCCGAGTTCTACAAGGGGTTCGGGTTCGAGTTCGCCGACGAGAGCGAAACCGAAATCGGCGGCGAGCGCTACCCCGAGAGCCGCTACGTCCTTGCGGACGAGTCGCGGGTCTAGAAGCATCAGCCGTGGTGGCCCAATGCTGTTTCCCGCGGTGACGGCTGTCCGTCGGCACAGAACCGACCAGAAAACAGAGACATAACAGGGGTCGTGCCACCCCGCGGCTCTGTCAGTCGTTCCTCGCGTTTCGGGGACCGGGACCCTCACAGCGCCGTTCCGGTACGAGAAATCTCACTCCGTTCGGCTCTCGCTGCTCACGGGTCGTTCCTCCCCGCTCGCCTATCCGAAGGCTTCGCTTCGCTCAGCCTTCGCTACTCCATCACGGCTCCTCACGTCGCCGTTCCGGTACGAGGGCCGCTCACTCCGTTCGCGCCCCTCGCTACTCGTCGCCGAGGATACCACGCTTCGTCATCTTCTCGGGGTCGAGCACGTCGTCGACCTCGTCCTCGTCGAGGTACCCCTCTTCGAGGACGACCTCGCGGATAGTCTTCTCCTCGGCGAGTGCTTTCTTCGCGACCTTGCTCGCCTTGTCGTAGCCGATGGCGGGGTTGAGCGCCGTCGCCAGCGCCATGCTCTGCTCGACGCGTTCGGCGCAGTGCTCGGCGTCGGCCTCCAGTTTGGCGACGAACTTCTCGCCGAACACCGCGCTGCTGTTGGCGATGAGCTTGGCCGACTGCAGGAAGTTCGAGGCCAGCACGGGCTTGTAGAGGTTCAGGTCGATCTGGCCCTCGGCAGCGCCGGCCGAGACGGCGGCGTCGTTGCCGACGACCTGCTTGTGGACCTGATTGACCGCCTCGGCGACGACGGGGTTGATCTTCCCGGGCATGATCGAGGAGCCGGGCTGGTTCTCCGGCTGGTCGATCTCGCCGAGGCCGTTGCGGGGCCCGGACGCAAGCAGTCGGAGGTCGTTTGCGATCTTGTTCAGCGAGCCGGCGACCGTCCGGAGCGCACCGTGGGCCTCGGACATCGCGTCGTGGGCGGCCTGGGCCTCGAAGTGGTTGTCGGCCTCGCGGAACTCCAGGCCGGTTTCCTCGCTGATGTACGCCGCCGCTTTCGCCGGGAACTCGGGATGAGTGTTCAGGCCGGTCCCGACCGCGGTTCCGCCGAGGGCGAGTTCGGCGAGGCGACCGTGCGTGTCCTGCACCCGGGAGATTCCCTTCTCGACCTGCGTGCGGTAGCCGCCGAACTCCTGGCCCAGCGTCACCGGGGTCGCGTCCTGGAGGTGGGTTCGACCGGTCTTGACGACGTTCTCGAACTCGTCTTCCTTGGCTTCGAGTTCGTCGCGAAGCGTCTTCAGGCCGGGAATCACGTCCTTCTCGACGGCCTCCAGCGAGGCGACGTGCATCGCCGTCGGAATCACGTCGTTGCTGGACTGACCGAAGTTGACGTGGTCGTTCGGGTGGATCTCGCGGGTCCCGATGTCGCCGCCGTACAGCTCCGTGGCGCGGTTGGAGATGACCTCGTTGGCGTTCATGTTCGAGGACGTGCCTGACCCGGTCTGGAACACGTCGACGGGGAACTGGTCGTCGTGTTCGCCAGCGATGACCTCGTCGGCGGCCTCGACGATACAATCCGCCTTATCTTCCGGTATCGTTCCGAGGTCGCGGTTCGCCTGCGCGGCCGCCTTCTTGACGACGCCGAGCGCTCGGATGAACCGCCGCCCGAAAGTCACGTCGCTAATCGGGAAGTTCTCGACGGCGCGTTGCGTCTGTGCGCCCCAGTACGCGTCGGCTGGCACCTGCATTTCACCCAGACTGTCCTGCTCTGTCCGGTACTCGTCGGTCATACGTCCGGGGGGTGGTCCGCCCGGTCGTAAAACCCACCGGTACGAGTCGGGACACCACTCGGCACAGGCCTGGGGCTGCCGGGACAGTCGCTCACTGCGCACCACGGGTCCCCGGTCGGACAGCGGAGACCGTAGGGCTCAGAACCCGTGACCTGGATAAACGTGTATTATCATTCGGAAATATTAAGTAGAATCTCTCTCCACTTACCATGAGTTCGACGCCACAGAGACGTTCATGACTGATGCCCCCACAATGTCCGGTGACGGCGGTGTGTCGCTGCCGTCGTCGGCTGTCGGGGCCCGATGGGACACCGACGGACGTAACACATCGCGAACACTCGCAGCCGGTGTACCCGCCGCGTTGCAACCGCTCGCCCGCTCGGCACGACGACGGGATGGCACACCCGTCATCTGACGGTACCACGCCGCCTGCCAGCCTGTGTTGGTGCGACAGGCTGGCCGGGTCGCGTGGTTACGCGCGTGCTGGCTGGCGAGACTGTGTGACTGACGACACATCCGTCGGGACGATGGACGGCGAACTCACGTCGGCGAACCACTGAACAACCATGCGCGAGATACTCAGTAGACTCCTCGCCACCGGGGGTAGGCTCCGGTCGGCGGTATCGAGAGACGAATCGGACGGCGACCAACTGGCAACAGACGGGGGGGCGACCGTGAAGACGACCCGGGGCGACTCGCTCCGGAACTCACTGCCGGTCGAGTGGGAACTCGTCGAATCCGCCCCGTTCTGGCTCCCACCAGTCCTGTTTGCGGGCTTTTTCGTCTACGGCGCTATCGCCTGGAACTTCCTCCTGTCGCTGACCGATTACAACGGCCTCGGCGGTGCACAGTACGAGACCTTCGACCTCAGTATGTACAGCCGTATGCTGAACGACGGGGCGTTCTGGCAGGCGGCACAGAACACGGTGGTGTTACTCGTCGTGTTCACCGTTCTCTGTCTGGCGCTTGGCCTGTTCGTGGCCATCCTCATCGACCAGCAGATACGCTTCGAGAACACGTTCCGAACGATATACCTGCTCCCAATGAGCCTCTCGTTCGTCGTCACAGCGACGATGTGGGCGTGGGTGTACAACGCCCGCAACGGCGTGCTCAATCAGCTCCTCCGAGTGTTCAATCTCGAAGGTGCCATCGTGGGACTACTCCGTCCGGCCGGGGTCAACGCCGAGGTCATTCAGTGGCTCTCCTGGAACACGACCGCCTTGGCGGCGGTCATCTTCGCGCTCATCTGGCAGTTCAGCGGCTACGCGATGGTCGTCTTCCTCGCCGGCCTTCGAGCAATTCCGACCGAACACTACGAGGCCGCGCGGGTCGACGGTGCGTCGACGGTTCGGATGTATGCGCGGGTAATCATCCCGCAACTCCGTGCCTCCGCGGTGTCCGCGTCGGTGGTGCTGATGGTGTTCGCGCTGAAGGCGTTCGACTTCATCTACGCGCTCCGTGGCTCACAGCCGGGGGCGAACATGGACATTCTGGCGACGATGATGTATCGGGTCGCGTTCGACAGCCTCCAGTGGGCGTACGGGTCAGCCGTCGCTATCGTGCTGTTTGCCCTCGCGCTGCTGGTCATCGGCCCGTACCTCTACAGCGAATACCGACGGGGTGAACTATGAGTATCAGAGGCGGCAATTTCATCGACGAACTCCGCAGTACAGAGAACAGTCGTATCGGCCTGTATGCCCTCCTGCTGGCGGGTATCGCCTTCTACCTCTTCCCGGTAGAGACGGCCGTGATGACGATGTTCAAGACCGAGAGCGCGTTCGCCCGGACGCTCCCGTTCGCGCCGCCGGGCACTGACGGCTTCACGCTTGAAGCGCTCAGCACCGCCTGGAACACGCTCCGGCCGGGACTTATAAACTCGCTGTTGATGGCGATCCCGGCGACGATTATGTCTGCGCTGCTTGGAAGCCTGACCGCGTACGGACTGACGACGATTAGCTGGCGCGGCCAGGTCGGCGTGGTCGTTCTCATCATCGCGGGCATCTTCATCCCCTACCAGGCCGTGCTGGTCCCGCTGGCACAGTTCTGGTTCCAGGTGTTCCCCGGACTAGTCGAGGGTTTCGTCAACACTCTCTTCGGCTTTATTACGGGCGGCAGTTGGCAGTATCCGAGCCGTAACGGCTACGTGCAGTTGCTGCAGCTGTCGGTGACCCACGCTGCGTACGGGATTCCGATCTGTACGTTGCTGTTCCGGTCGTACTACCAGAGCATCTCCGAGGAGATGATCGAGGCCGCTCGCCTCGACGGCGCGAGCGCGTTCAGCATCTACCGCAACATCATCCTCCCGCTGTCGCTGCCGATGTTCGCGGTGACGCTCATCTACCAGTTCACGCAGGTGTACAACGACCTGCTGTTTGCGCTGGTGCTCATCAACGAGCCGGCCTCGCAGGTGGCGACCCAGCGCCTCGCGGCGCTCACTGGCGGGGTCGTCCAGTCGTTCAACACCACGATGGCGGGCGCCATCGTCGCAGCACTTCCGACGCTGCTCGTCTACATCGTGTTCGGCGAACAGTTCGCGAAAGGCGTCGCTGGAGAGTAATCACGGAGGTATTCACAATGGCACAACTCACACTGGACGAGGTAACGAAGACGTTCCAAGACGACGACGGCGAAATCATCGCGGTTGACGAGGTATCGGTCGACATCGAGGACGGCGAGTTCCTCTGTGTCGTCGGCCCATCGGGCTGTGGGAAATCGACGACCCTGCGGATGATCGCTGGGCTCGAAGACATTACGCGCGGCGAGATCCGGCTGGACGGCCAGATAATCAACGACCAGCCGCCGGCCCGCCGGAACGTGGCGATGGTGTTCCAGTCCTACGCCCTGTACCCGCACATGACCGTGCGGGAGAACATGGCGTTCGGGCTGGAGGAATCGACGGACATGCCCGACGACGAGATCAACGAGCGCGTCGAGAAGGCGTGCAAGGATATGGGCATCTTCGAACTCATCGACCGCAAGCCCGGAGAACTCTCGGGCGGCCAGCAACAGCGTGTCGCGCTGGGGCGGGCTATCGTCCGGGACCCCGAAGTGTTCCTGATGGACGAGCCGCTGGCGAACTTAGACGCGAAGCTCAAAGCCGAGATGCGGACTGAACTGCAGGAGCTCCAGCAGGATCTCGACGTCACCACTGTCTACGTCACCCACGACCAGACGGAGGCAATGACGATGTCCGACCGCATCGCCATTCTCAACGACGGCGTCCTCCAGCAGTGTGCGACGCCGCTCGAGTGTTACCACGAACCGAACAATCTCTTCGTCGCTGGCTTCATCGGCGAGCCGTCGATGAACTTCTTCCCGACGACTCTGGAGGGGTCGACGCTACGGGGCGAGTGGTTCGAGTACGAACTCAGCGACGAGACGGTCGCCGAAGTCGAGGGGACGACCGACATCACGCTCGGCATCAGACCCGAAGACATCGAGTTCGTCCAGACTGACACCGGCCCGAACGTGTTCGATTCCACGGTCAACGTCGTCGAGCCACGCGGGAACGAGAACACGGCCCACCTGCAGTTCGACGAGTCGATGGACGACCAGTTCATCGCGACGGTCGGCGGCATGAAACAGCTCAAGGCCGGACAGCGCGTCAAAGTCCGGTTCCCCGAGAACGCGATTCACCTCTTCGACACGGCCAGCGGTGAAGCCATCCGGAACCGCACGCTCGACGAGATCGAAACGGTCGAGTCGGTCGTCTGAGCTGAAATCGTCCGCGGTCGTTTTTAGTGCGCTATTGGTCAGTCGTGGGTTTTCGCTGTCACGCCCAGCGGTCTAGCCCCGTCTGGACGACCGACTCGTCGATGCGCTCGAACCCGCGAGCGACCTCGTCGGCGTCGACCTCCCACTTATCGGTGACGAACGCGCGGGCGGCGTCGACGTCCGGCTCGATGCTGTCCGGAATCTCGTAGTCGTCGGTGACTTCGGGGTCGAGAAACAGGTTCCGGATGCGGTCGGCGTGGTCGATGTGTTCGTCCCGGGCTTCGAGAACGGCGTAGAGGTCGCCATGCTCGTGGAGTTCCGTCACGGCGGTCTTGGGACCGATACCGGAGATCCCCTCGTTGAAGTCCGTCCCCATCAGGATGGCGGCGTCGACCAGTTGCTCCCAGGTGAGGTCGTGCTGTTCGAGTGTCGCCTCGAAGTCCATCAGCTCGGGGTCGCCCTTCGACGTAATCTGGCGGAGCGTCATCGGCGCACCGAACAGGAGCGCGTCATAGTCCTCCGTCCCGACGTAGTCCACGTCGCCCCGCCGGGCCATCACCGACGCCTGCCCTTCGCCTTCAGCGGGGGCGTCGACGATAGGCACGTCGAGCAGTTCCAGCAGGTCCCGCGTCGTGTCGACGATGGTATCGGTCAGCCGCTGCGTGCGGGAGTCAAGCTTGGCGACGCGGGTGCTGTCACCCGCTTCCCGGGCTGCCTCCAGTTCGGACTCGTACTTCTCGCGTTGCTCGCGGCGTTTCTCGACCTCGTCGTCTTTGAGGTCCGTGACCGCGCCGTCGAAGACGAACACCGGCGTGAGGTCGTGTTCAAAGAACTTCGGTAGCCCCTGGATGACGCCGATGAGGTTCGCCACTTCCTCGCCGTCACTGGTGGTGTACTTCGACTCGCTGGTGAACTTCACCGTCGTCGTCAGATAGCGATAGAGCCAGTTGTGGGCGTCTACGGCGACGACGCTCCCGCCGAGGTCGCCGAACGACACGTCCGACAGCGCCGCGAGCGACCGTAAATCAGCGTTTCCCATTGGCAGGCCTTTGGCCGACAGCCGCTTGAATCTCTCGGAGATGGGACGACTCTACAGGCCAGTCGACTCGATCGGGCCGATCAGCCTGATGTGGTTGTCCGTCCGGACGGCGGTTCGGCCCAGTCGTCGAGGACCGACGGCGGGTCGGCGTCGGCCTTCGCCGCGAGAAACGACTCTTCCTCTGGCGAGAGATCGCGCTCCCGAAACAGGTCCAGACCGGCCTGATACCGTTCGGTACTGCGGTCGCCCGGCCAGACGAGGTCGAGTTCGGCCATCCCCGACTCCGCGCCGCTGAAGCAAAACCCGGCCCGGTAGGCGGCCTGGTAGGAAAACGGATTGTTGACACCGATGGACACGCGCTCGAAGCCCCGCTCCGTAGCGCGGTCCCGAACGAACCGGAGGAGGCGGGCACCGAGCCGGTCGCCCTGCCGGTCCTGCCGAACGGTGATATACCGGACACAGAGCGTGTCGGGGTCGGTCCGGTCGGCGTCGAACGCGGCCGCGGCCACCACGCCATCGTCCCCGACGACGGCCTTCCCGGTCGAGGTCATCACGAACTTGCCCGCGTACGCGAACTGCTCGTGATCTAGCCGGAGCCGGTGGCCGTCCTCGGGCCAGCCGAGCAGCGTGAACTCCATACACCGACACTGGGGCCGCCCACTGTAATCAGTGCTGGTCCCTGTTCTAAGGCACCAACCGCCGTCGTCGAATCCGGGAGAGCGAAGTGGCCGGAGCCGGAACTACCTGTATGAGCGTCTCGACGGTGGGGAACGGTCGTATCGAACTGTCCGCCCGGACGGCGCTGGTGGCCGTCGGCGACCTGCTGGCGATTGCCCTGTTCGTCGGTATCGGTGAGCTGACCCACGGCATCAATCCGATACTGAGCCCGGCTCGATTCGCTGGGACGCTGACGCCATTTTACGTCGGCTGGCTCCTCGTCGCCGGACTCGGGGGGCTGTACACCGCCGCGGCGACCGGAACGGTGCGGGCGGCTCTCGGCCGCACTATCGTGGGGTGGGTACTGGCAGTCGGTATCGCGCAGGGGCTCCGTTCGACGTCGATGTTCCCCGGCAATGCGGCAGTGACGTTCGCGCTCGTCTCCGTGCTCGTCGGTGGCACACTGTTGCTGTGCTGGCGCGGTGCGATTGCAGTCGCAAAATAAGCGGCCTGTAACAGAGCTGCGGTGTCGCTGACGGACTATCGCAGGTCGGCGACTTCGAGCGATTCTGTCGACTGAATCCATGCCTGGTGGTTCTCCCGGTCGTAGATTACGAACTCTTCGTCGCCGATGTTCAGTTCTGCGTATCGTCGTTCTTGCTCGTCGGTCGCGGCGTCCGTCGTGTTGTCCGTTGCGTTCGTGCTCATTGTCTCGTTTGGGAATCGGCGTTCCGTTTTTCTCCGATTCAACGTATCTTGGCGTACCTAATAAGCACATGGACCCAGTTATCATCGGAGAAAATAGGGGGCATTACCACACCATGAATCACCTAATCCAGTTCTCAAATTCTGAAAACAGGTGAGTCGGTGGGCTCTATCCCGAGAAACAGATAACCGTCACAGCAGACATCGCATCCCGGCCGGCAAACACCGCATTCCAGCTTTGTGGTGAAATATCATATCCTGCGTACGGCTGCGGGCCAGCAACAACAGGTCGTCCATGCCCTTATATTGTGAACCGTCCACAAGAATAGGCATATATTAATCTTTCCCCAAAATCCAACTCATAACTTATGAGTTTGTTACTCAGCGGGTACTGAATAAATTCTCAGGGGCCATTGAGTGTATTATCCCGTATTTTAGGGAAACATTCATATACTCCGCTATCGTAGACTGATTCATACTTATGACGGGATATTACGACATCATTCTTGGACTCATTCCGCTCGCCATGGCCGGCATCACCGCCTCTCTGTTCGTTGTCGGCTTCGAACTGACGACGGCGATTCCGCTGGCCTCTGTCGTAACAGTCGGCCTCATCGGCCACGCGATGTTCGTCCGTGCCCCCGTCGACCCGGTTCCAAACGACACGTCGACCCAACAGAGCCCGCAGTCGGACCCGCTACAGACTGCGGACTAGGCGCTTTCCTGTCCGTCTACTCTCCCGTTTTCGATAGATATCCGTAACCGGTCGTACAGATTGGCACCGCCGGGCAGTATAAGAGTCGGTCGCCCAAACGACGGAGTATGACGACAGATGCGACAGCGCTGTTCCTGCAGAGCGACGAAGTAGCTGACCTCGCTGAACCCACCGAGTACGTCGACGCCGTCAGAGAGGGGTATCGCCAGCGTGGCGAAGGTGCCCCGGCGACTCCCAGAACAACGCTGTTCTCGGACGAGCCCGCGGGAATGTTGACGGGCTATCTCGCGATTCTCCCCGACACCGGTGCGATGGGCGGGTACACCTACGCAGCCGGTTTCAGCGGGCAAGATGCACACTTCACGCTCCCGATTTTCGACGCCGACAGCGGTGACCCGCTTGCTGTCCTCGACGGTGCGAGCATGAACCCCCACAAGACTGGCGCGGCCGGGGCGGTCGGTGTCGACGCACTGGCCCGTCGGGACGCCAGCGACCTCGCAGTCATCGGCAGTGGCGCACAGGCTCGCGGCCAGGTCCGTGCGACGGCGACAGTCCGAGATTTCGACCGCATCGAGGTGTACTCCCCGACGGCCAGTAGCCGCGAGTCCTTCGCCGCGGAGATGAACGACGCGCTGGACCCGACAGTGGCTGCTGTCGCGTCCCCGGCCGCAGCAATCGAGGGGGCCGATGTCGTTATCACGGCGACCAGCGCGAGCGAACCGGTGTTCGACGGCGATCTACTCGAGCCGGGAACTCACGTAACCGCGATGGGCCAGTACCACCCCGAGAAGAACGAACTGGACGCGACGACGATCGAACGCGCCACGTACGTTCCGGACTTGCGCGAGCGGGTGACACAGGACGCCGGGTCGTTCATTAACGCCCTCGATGCGGGCGTCATTGACGAGGACCACGTCCACGCCGAGCTAGGTGATATCGTCGCCGGCAACGCGCCCGGGCGGCAGTCACCCGAGGAGATTACAGTCTTCGACTCCGGCGGCACAGCCATCGAAACCGTCGCCGCGGGCCACATGCTGTACGAGCGGGCGAAGGCAGAAGGCCGGGGTGAGGAGATCGATTTCGCGCCCGCGAGCAAGGCCCTGACCGGACGGTAGCGGCTGCAGGAGAATTAGAGGTACGGGGCGAGACCGAGGGCGTCTATCAGACTAATACCGGCGGCGAGTGCGCCGACGATGTAGCCGGCGATGGTTCCACCGTTCAAGAGCGGGAGTCCTGCGTGTGCGCGCCCCTTCAGCACCATCCACAGCAGTATCGCCAGGCCGACGTAGGACCCGAGCATCGCGGTCAGCGCCGGCAACGGGACGCCGAACACTGACAGTACGTCCGACGAGGCGAAAAAGGCGGCGCTGGCGACGAGTATCGACGGGATGATGGCGTCACCGAGCCCGATAAACAGCGCGTCGCGCTCTAGCGGGTCGGCGTGAACGTCAGCAGTTTCGTCTGCTTTGCCAGTCTCTGTCGCGTCGTCGGGACGCTCCGCCGGCTGGCTCCCATCCGCAACCGCCGGACCGTCCGCGTCGGCTCCGTGTTCTGTGGTCGCCGGCTCCTCGGCCGCGTCGTCCGCCGCCGTTGCGTCGTCGTCAGTCTCGTCTTCTGCTACCGAATCCGCCGCCGTTGCGTCGAGATAGGAGTACGACAGCGTCATCGGGATCACGAGGACGACGGGGACCTTGAGGTCCATGACGCCCGAGGCCAGCGTGAGCATGTGCTCAGTCCCGTAGACGCTGATCGCATCGTACACGGCGAGTACAGTCAGCAGGACGAGCGCTGGCAACACCCCGAAACTGATGCCAAACAGGCCGGCTGCGGCAGCACCCATCACCGCACCGGCGGCGTCGATGACGTACCACTCGGGATAGACCAGCAGTGCCGTCCCCAGGCCCAGCGCCAACAGGACGGCAACGACGTTGAGGCCGGCGTACGTGAGCACCGGCGGCACCAGCACCTGGAACACGTATAGAGAGAGCCAGGCCGAGGAGAAGACAATGAGCCCGCGAATGAGCTGGTCCACGTCGTAGCGGAAGGCAAGCAACATAACTGCCGTTGCGACCAGGATCGCCCCGACGTACATGAGGCTGTTCGTGGGGTCAGACGGGTCTTCGACGGCCTGGTACCCAGCCGATTCGAAGGGCTGGACCAGCGCCAGCGCGCCGAGTTGGACGAACAGGAAGATACCAGCGATAAGGCCACAACCGCCGAGGATTCGCCACCGTCGCTCCATGCACACACGTCCTGCAGGAACCGGTTTGAGCGTTACGAAGCAGATGTTGACAGACGTCGGCGGTTCGGAGGGCTCTTACCGCGCGTACAGGACTGTGCCGACCAGCGCTGGGAGATGCACGCTGTCGTTCGGCGAGACAGCGAGATACGGGCGCTCGACCGGACCGAACACGTCGACGACGGAGCCAACCGTCTGGAGTTCCTCGTCGACCACGTCGGTTCCCACGGACGCGTACTCGTCGTCGGGTGCCCGGACGACGGCCAGTCCCTGTGCGACCCGCGAGACAGTGCCGATGCGTTTCATTCACGTAGCGCCTGCATGTAGGCCGCCACAGCCCCGAGCAGGTCGCTTTTCGTCGCGTCGTCCGCGTCCTTGACGACGACTCGCCCGCGGGCTTCGTACTCGCGTGGATACGTCTTGTCCCGCTCGATGACCGCGTCGTAACCGACCTGCTGGACGGCTTTAGCGATCTCGTCGACAGTCGGGTCCTCGACGGCCAGATCCAGTGACACGCGACGCCCGTCGCTGCGCGAACGGTTGGCGTCGAGTGCCGCCGGCCAGATAACGTTCTCGACCATACCGGCAGTGGCCGCCCGTGGCATATATGGGTTATCGTCACCGGCGACAGTAGACGAAATGAAAATCAGATGAAGTATATGAAGAATCAAGCTTACATACCTCTGTAATCTATCCGTTGTATATGGTAAAGAAAGGGTTACTCGCTATCGCCGCCGTGGTGCTCCTCGTGGTCTTGGGGACGGGAGTGCTTGTCGGAGCACAGTTCGCAGGCGGGACAGCGGATACGACGACACAGACAACTGACTCACAGAGCGACGACGGTAGCGGTGGCTCAACGACGACGGCGACGGCGGGCAATAGCACTACGCCAACACCGACGCCAGGAGCAAACGGGACGGCGACACCGGCCGAGACTGCGACCCCGAAACAGGAGTCGATCCCGGCACGGAAGTTCAATGAACAGAACGTCTCCGACTACGTCCGGCAGTTCCTCAACGAGGAACGCAAGGCTGCAGGTGTCCCAGCGTTCGAGTCGGGACTCCGGACTGAAGAGGATCTGAACGAGATGGCAAAGGGCCACAGCGAGCAGATGGCCGTCGAAGGGCAGGCGATCCACAAGATCGACGGTGTCTCCAGCAAAGACCGATACGAAAACACCGGGCTCTATGACCGGTGTACGTTCGACTCTGCGGAGGGTGAGTACATAGAGCAACCGGACCGAAACCGGTTCGAGGCGGTTGAGCAGACAGTCGCCGGACAAACGTACGAAGAGGACGGCAAAGAGCGGTTCCACGCCACCGACAAGGAAGTCGCCAGAAAGATCGTCGACGACTGGATGGCGTGGCCGGACTACCGCGAACGGCTCACGCTCCGCAACGCTAATCTCGTCGGCATCGGCGTGGAGATAACCGATACCGGCAACGTGTACGCGACTGCCAACATCTGCGGATAGCGGTCGGACTGGACGACCGACGCGGCAATTGTTCTGACCACCGGGCTGCTCGTGAGTGCTGTCTTGCTGCCACCGTCCTCTCTCTGTTCAGATTCTACGCTTTTCGTCCAAATGCAAGCAGCGCCGTCGCTGTCTCGTTGTTCTCTGTGGTCGGGGAATCGCTGGTGGCAGTACTCAATCCGTCTATAGCGTTCCCCGGCATGCTGCTGCCCCTCATAGCGTGGCTAAACCAGTGGCTGTTCTCCTGCCCCTCACAAGACCCTTACACAACCGGTCTCACCAGCTATCATGCATCGCCAACAGTTCCTCTCAATCTCAGCACTTTCCAGCTCTCTCTCCGGTTGTGTTGAGTGGAATTTTGACGGTACTACCGAAAACAACTCTTCAGCACCGAAGGCGACAGAAACGCCGAACGACACTGCCACTGAAACCGGGACGCCGCCTTCCGATGTATCGACACCGGAATGTTGGCCGTCGATGTGTGCCGGATCGAAACTCGTGGCAGTCCAAGTCGCAGGTGATTTTTCGGGCGACGTTGTGCTAACTGCCACCTGTCAGAACAAGGAGTTTTCAGTTCAACCAGGCGAATCAGTCCGGATCAACCGCGAGGCGGACGCTGAGGTCTGTGGAATCAGATTATATATCGACGGCAAGCACGCATTCAGTGATAGGGTTAGCAGCCACCAAAGCCTGAACCTGACAGTTGATTCGAGTGGCGAAGTGACTGAAAGATG
Organism: Haloarcula sp. CBA1131; assembly: GCF_008728975.1. NCBI lineage: Archaea > Methanobacteriati > Methanobacteriota > Halobacteria > Halobacteriales > Haloarculaceae > Haloarcula > Haloarcula sp. CBA1131. The sequence goes on along the minus strand of NZ_RPCY01000001.1, from coordinate 2,690,155 downwards.
GGTCGTTCAGTAACGGACTGACAGGCCGCTTCAGCGCGGTACTTCAATCTGACCGTGACTCCCATTCACCCTGCCGGAAATTCGTGATCTGCTGGCTGAGAATAATCTTCCGTAACCCGGCAGTTCTCGAAGGGAAAAGACGCCCAGTTACCGCGCTACTCGTCGCTGCCTTCGGAGTCGTCGCCGCCGCTCTTTTGCTCTGCCAGCCAGTCCTCGTACTCGTCCTGTGGGACGACCTCAACGGTCCCGAGCATCTGTGAGTGACCAGAGCCACAGTACTCGGCACAGTAGAGCTGGTACGTGCCGGTGTTACCCGCGTTGGTTCGGAGACGGTTGTACTGGCCGGGGAACGCGTCGGATTTCAGTCCAAGTCCGGGAACGTGGAACGCGTGTAGCCAGTCAGTCGACGTAACCCGCAAGGATACGTCCTGATTAGCCGGTATCTTCATGTTCGTCGTGGTGGTCACCTCCGCCTGGCCATCCCAACTCGATTCGTTGTAGTAGAACGTCCAGCCGTATCGCTGAGCTTCGACGGTAATGAGTTCGGTGTCCTGTTCCTGCAGTGCGGCCTGGTCACCGGCCTCGGCGGTGACGTACGGGCTCGCCATCACCTGGTAGGAGGCGACCCCGACGAACAGGAGAATGATCGCCGTCGCGATGGTCCAGGTGACTTCGAGTCGGCGGTTCTCCTGCGTGGGAAGCGCCTCTTCCTGATTACGGAACCGCCAGACAGTGTAGATCAGAATCCCTTCGACGAGGACCGTAATCGGGAGAGCGACGTACAGGAGGTTCATGTTCAGCCCCCAGATGAGGCTATCCGTCGTCGAGTCCTGAATCTGTGCGGCGGCGGCCGGCTCGGCGGCGAGCGCGAGCAACGCAGCACCGAACAGCGCGACCAGACCGGCGCGTTTCCGGGTCATGGATGCGGCTTAGGATTTCGGGGATAAATAACTGCTGTCTTCGCCGCAGGCTCCCGATTTGTAGCGATAGGGCAGCGGAACGGCTCCGGACGGAGACAGCGGAATCGCGAGGTCTAAGTGGCCAGCATCGAAGGATACAATAATGGCAGAGAGCCGGACCTTCACCGGGCTGCTCGCCGCGACCGCCGTCGGCGTGTACTTGCTAGTTCTCGCCGGCGCGACGACAACGCTCACCGATGCGGCAGCAGCCTGTACTACATGGCCGCTGTGTGACGGACCGGTCGACGTGACGAACACGGCCCTGCTGGTCGCCTGGGGACACCGACTCGTCGCAGCCGCCGTCGGACTCTTCGTGGTGGCTGTGGCCGTTATCGGGCTCCGATCCAGCTGTCGCGGCCGCGTCAAGGCAGCTATCCTCCTCGGCACCGCGCTGTACCCGGTCCAGATAGCGCTCGGTGCCGTCGTCGCGACGAGCACCGAGACGGCGCTCCCCGGCGCCCACCTCGCTCTGGGGATGGGCATCTTCGGCTCGTTCGTGCTGGCTCTGGCGTGGCACCTCGAAGCTGAGACGGGCAGTGATGACGAGACCCCCGTGAAGAACCCGACACTCGCGCCGGAGCCAGCCGACGACGGTCCGGCACGGTCGCCGACGCTTTCCACCCGCGAGCGCATCGTCGAGACCGCATCGGCGTACTTCCGCCTGATGAAGCCCCGGCTGATGTGGCTCCTGTGTCTGGTCGCCGCGGCCGGGATGGCACTCGCCGCCGGGCAGACGCTCACTGTTCGGACGGTGTTGCTCACGCTCGGGGGTGGCGTCCTCTCTATCGGCGCGTCGGGGACGTTCAACCACGTTCTCGAACGGGACATCGACAAGCGGATGGACCGGACCTCGGACCGTCCCATTGCGACCCATCAGGTTCCGGTCCGGAACGCACTGACTTTCGGCCTGCTCCTGTCGCTCGCCTCGCTGTGGCTGTTCTGGCAGGTGAACGCACTCGTAGCGGTCCTCGGATTGACCGCGATTGTGTTCTACAGCGTCATCTACACGCTCGTACTGAAGCCCAACACCGTCCAGAACACCGTCATCGGCGGGGCCGCCGGCGCGCTGCCGGCGCTCATCGGCTGGGTCGCCGCTGACGGGTCGGTCGGCCTCCCGGGAATCGTCCTCGCCGTCGTCATCTTCCTCTGGACGCCAGCGCACTTCTACAATCTCGCGCTCGCGTACAAGGATGACTACGAGGCGGGCGGCTTCCCGATGATGCCGGTCGTCCGCGGCGAGACCGAGACGCGCAAGCACATCGTCTACTATCTCGGGGCGACGCTCATCGCAGCAGGTGTTCTGGGCGTGCTCACGCCGCTTGGCTGGCTGTACGCCGTCACGTCGGTGTTGCTGGGTGCAGTGTTCCTCTGGGCCGTCATCCTGCTCCACCGCGAGCAGACCGAAGCGGCGGCGTTCCGGGCGTTCCACGCGTCGAACGCCTACCTCGGGGCGGTCCTGATCGCCATCGTTGTTGATGCACTCGCACTATGAGTACCACGACAGCAACCTTCAGGGATGTAATCCCGGACACACGCTCGCTGGTGACCTGGGCAGCCGTATTGAACGCGGAGGCCATCCTCGTTCTGGGCTACGTCCTCAACACGGCCCAACCCGCAACGGACCCGTTCCTGCTGCTGTTCCCGTTCATCTGGCTCAACATCGCCGGTCTCGTTGTCCTGCGGGTACGCCCAGAACTGACAAGCCGCCGGCGAACACTCGGCAGTGCGGTTCTCGCCCTGGGCTACCTGCTCGTGCTGGGGTACGTCGGCGGCGTGTACGGCACAGGCGGTCAGGGAACTGGCCTCCGGCTGGTCACACAAGCCCCGCCCGGGTTCTCGCCGACGGTCGTGTTCAGCGGCGCAACCCTGAGCGTGGTGCTCATCCCGTGGAAGATCGCCGGCTATCTGGCGCTTTCGTACCTGGTGTTCGTGACTGCTGTCGATGCAAGTGGCGGCGCAGTGGGCGGCATCGTCGGCCTCTTTTCGTGTGTCTCCTGTGTCCTCCCGATTATCGCGTCGATACTGGGCGGGTTCGTCGGCGTCGGGGCGACGCTGTCACAGGCGGCACTGTCCCAGTCGTACGGCCTCTCGACGGTAGTGTTCATCACCTCGGTCGGACTGCTGTACGGCGTCCACCGCTTTGACGTGACGCTCGTCGGTCGGCTCCGAACGCTGGTCGACCGACCATAGAGCTTTCACGCAGACAGCCGTGAAAGCCGGTATGAGCTCTGTCGAAATCGAATACTGCGTCCCGTGTGGGTTCCGCGAGCGAGCAGTAGATGTTCAGCAGGCGATTTTATCCGGACTGGAGCTGGAACTCGACAGCGTTCGGCTCGTCATGGGCGACCACGGCGTGTTCAGAATCAGTGTCGACGACGAGACCGTCTACGACAAAGCCGAGGCCAGTGAGGAGTTCGACGTGGACGCTATCGTACGCGAGGTCCGGTCGCACGTCATGTAACAGGGTATCGTGATGTCAGTGGAATCCCGTGCCGGAGCTGCCATCGGTTTGCGAAGATCTACCGCACAACAACCTATTTATTGTTCTGCCGTGACATATTCGGCAAATGGCGACGAAAACTGAGTTCTGTGATCACTGCGAAGACACCCAACCAGTCGTCACGGACAAGCCGTGGCTTCCGGCCGTCTGTCTGAGATGTGGCCGTAACGTGTAGCCGATAGTCGCGCGAGAACGGAACTGCTTTCGGCCACCCGACCGGACGAGGGCGCATGGACGAGGTACTGGTCGCGTCGGATGTCGGGCGGCGCTACGGCGATACGGTTGCACTCGACGGCGTTTCGTTGACGGCGACCACCGGAGAGGTGCTCGCGCTGGTCGGTCCCAACGGGGCTGGCAAGACAACGCTGGTACGGGCGTTGACCGGAACGACAGACGCGACCGGCGAGGTTCGGCTGTTCGGCCAGTCGCCCAGAACGGTCGCCCGCGACCGAATCGGTCTGCTGCCACAGTCGTTTTCGCCCCACGAGCGGCTGACGGCGCGGGAGCTGCTGGAATACTACGCCGGTCTGTACGATGACACTCGCGATGTCGAAGCCGTCCTTGACGATGTCGGTCTGACCGACACTGCCAGCACGACATACGAGAACCTCTCGGGTGGCCAGCAGCGACGGGCCTGCGTCGCGACGGCGCTCATCAACGACCCGGACCTCCTTGTGCTGGACGAACCGACCACCGGCATCGACCCGGCCGGTCGGCGTGACCTCTGGCGACTGCTGGAGGGGCTTGCCGACCGCGGCGTGACGATACTCGTCACGACCCACTACATGGAGGAGGCCCAGCGGCTCGCGGACCGCGTCGGCCTCCTCGCCGACGGGACACTCATCGCACTCGACTCGCCGGACCAGCTCGTGGCCGAACACGGCGGCGACAGCCAACTCATCGTCGACGGAACCTTCGACGAGGCCGCCGTTTCAGCCATCGACTACCCGGCGGAGACAGCGATCCGGAACGGCCGGCTGGTCGTCTACGGCATCCGCCCGGAGTCCATCGGCAACATCACCGAGCAACTGGGCCAGGCGGGCATCGAGTACGACAGCCTCACCTGGAAACAGCCTGACTTAGAGGACGTGTACCTCGAACTCACCGGAACGGCTGTCGGCCAGCGCGGTGAACCGCGCCGGACAGAGCCGGCGGCAGGTGGTGTCCAATGAGCCGACTGGGGCGACTCGCATCGGAGACGCGCGCGGCGTCGCTGGCTTTCCTCCGGCGACGGACAGCCGTCTTCTTCACCTTCTTCTTCCCGGTCATCATTGTCGTCATCTTCGGCGTGCTAGTCCAGACCCAGCCGGGCGGCGGCGGGCTGTTCACAGAGCCGCCGAGCTTCTACGCGCCGGGCTATCTGGCCGTCGTCGTCCTGTTTACGCCACTCTCCCGCGTCGGTAGCGAGGTGGCGCGGCATCGGGACGGCAACCGCTTCGAGAAACTGGCAACGACGCCGCTGACCCGAACCGAGTGGCTACTGGCACAGACGTTTGTCAACGTCGTCATCATCGGCATCGCCGGCCTCATCATACTCGGCATGATGGTGTGGCTGACCGGCGCGACCATCCGCCCCTCTGTGCTCCTACTCCCCTTTGTCGGCCTCGGCGTCGCGCTGTTCTGTGCCGTCGGTGCGATGCTGGGCAGCCTTGCGGACTCACAGGACGGCGTCATCGCGGCGAGCAACGGCCTCGCGCTCCCGCTGCTCTTCCTCTCGGAGACGTTCGTCCCACAGACCCTCCTGCCCGCGTGGCTCCCGACCTGGCTCTCGCCGCTGACGTACTTCTCGCGTGGCGTCCGTGCGGCGACAACCGGAACCGGTGAAGCACTCGCCCCACTCGCCGTTCTCACAGTCTGTGCCGTCGTCGGCTTTGCCGTCGGTGCGCGGCTCCTCCCGCGGACGGACTGAGCACCGACGGGGCCTTTTACAAGCGTGCGACCGACGACAGCAGACTGGACAGCTCCGCTTCAGTCGCGTTCCCCGATTCGATAGCGTCTTGCGGGTCACGGCCCATCTCTTGGACAGTTTCGATGGCGCGGTCGGGGCCGTAGTCGTAATGATACACCAGCCACGCGGCGAGTACCTGTCCGGTGCGGCCGATGCCGGCCAGGCAATGAACGACGACCCGCTCTTCTGTCTCACAGGCGTCAACCAGGAACGGCAGAATATCGTCGTGGAGGCGGTCTTGGGGGATGAGTTGGTGGTCGGGAACCGGTACGTGGCGGACTGATGACGCTCCGAAGGCCTCCCGATAGCGCTGGATGTTGGCCCCAGCGTCGTCGAGCTGTTGTCCGGGAAGCAGACAGCAGACCCGCTCGATGTCGTGTGCCTGCATATGTGCGATCCAATCGTCGAGAGCGTCCTGATGCGTGGCGGCCGAATGCCAGCCCGGCGCACAGGACCCGTAGACGTACTCTTCGTTGGAGGCTGCAGGCGCGAAGCGGTGTGGATTCACGATGGGCATAGCACCCGTTACCCTGCCTATCCTACCGATACCCTTCACTCTACCCACCCAATTCTCAGCTGTGATTCTCTGAATAGAACACTGTCTCCGCCAGACTGCTTTCCAGCTCCGACCAGTTTCAGTGGCCACGTTTATACTGTCAGTTCCCCCTACGTCGAGACATGGTGACGTTTCTCGCCGGCGGGACGGGAACGCCGAAGCTCCTCGCCGGTGCCGACGACGTGTTTTCGCCGGCGGCGACGACTGTCGTCGCCAACACCGGCGACGATATCGAACTGGGAGGCCATCTCGTGTGCCCGGACCTCGATACCGTCCTGTTTCTCGACGGTGAGGTCCTCGACCGGGAGACCTGGTGGGGTATCGCCGACGACACCGCCGAGACACACAGTGAACTGACGCGGCTCGCCGACGCCGCCGGGCTGGATAGTGGTCCTCGATACCTCCCCGACGACGCGCAGACTGAGGGCCGAAGTATTGCCCGCTGGCGCCGCTTCTCCGGCGTTGCGGAGTTCATGCACATCGGCGACCGGGACCGCGCGGTCCACGTCACGCGCACCTCGCTCCTAGACGAGGGCCAATCACTCACAGCCGTGACGCGGACGCTCGCCGACGCGTTCGGGTTGGACCGGACACTGTTACCGATGAGCGACGACCCGGTCGCTTCCATCATCCACACGCCGAGCGGTCCGATGCACTTTCAGGAGTGGTGGGTCGGTCGGAACGGGGAGCCGCCGGTCGAAGATGTTGAGTTCAGGGGCGCAGAACGGGCCAGCGCGACGGATGCCGTCCTGACCGCACTTGACGATACGGTTGTCATCGGCCCGTCGAACCCCGTGACCTCGCTCGGGCCGATGCTCGCCATCGATGAGTTCGAGCAGGCGCTACACGAGACAACGGTCGTCGCCGTCTCGCCGTTCATCGAGGACACGGTGTTTTCCGGGCCGGCGGCGGACCTGATGGCCGGCGTCGGGCTGGAGCCCAGCACTGGCGGCGTGGCCGAGGCGTACCCCTTCGCTGACGCGTTCGTACTGGACGACGACGATTCCACGCTGCTCGACGTGCCGGTCGTCAGAACCGATACGACCCTCGACGACGCGGCCGACGCTGAACGGGTGAACCGTGCCGTCGAAACAGCTCTCTCGGAGGTGGCCTGATGTTCGAGCCGCGACTCGCCCTCGCGAGTCTGAGCGGCGAGGCCGACGCGTCGTGGGCCCGCACGGTCGAGTCCCACGTCGGGTGTGCGTTCCTCGGCGGTATCGCGCTCGACGACCGGACCCGCGAGGCCGCCCGAGCGATGACGGACCGCGACCGCTCCGAGTTCCTGCCCGATGACCCGGTCGCGTTCGTCGACGACCAGCTCGGCGCGCTTGCGGACGCACCACTGCGCCCGGCGTTCAACGTCCGGAGCGCGACGCTTGGCCCCGTCGAGCGTGTCGCCGCCGTCTGTCAGCGCCACGACGCCATCATCGAGATCAACGCCCACTGTCGGCAGGACGAGATGTGCGCCGCGGGTGCCGGCGAGGCGCTGCTCCGGGAGCCGGAACGACTGGCGGCGTTCGTGGAAACAGCAGCGTCGACAGGGGCGACGGTGTCGGTGAAGGGCCGTGCCGAACTTGATGGCGTCTCGCTCCCAGCTGTCGCTCAAGCCATCGAAGACGCTGGTGGAGACCTGTTCCACGTCGACGCGATGGACTCCGAGTCGGTCGTCGCCGACGTGGCCGACGCCACCGACCTGTTCGTCGTCGCGAACAACGGCGTTCGAGGGAGAGAGACGGCACGGGAGTACCTTTCGTACGGCGCTGACGCCGTCAGCGTCGGTCGCGCGAGCGACAAGCCGGAGACGCTCGACGAGATCCGAGCGACGACAGCGGAGTGGTTCGCGTCGGAGGTGCCACTGTGAGCGAACGGTCGGTTGCACAGAACGCCCAGCTTGCACTGCTGCTGGAGGTCTCCGGGACGCCGAAGCCCGGCAACGTCGACCGCGAGCGGGAGTACGATGACCTGCGGTTCGAGCATTTCATGGCCGGGGCTGTGGGGGCGCGTCCGGGGCTTGACCGCGCGGCCGCGGGCGACCCGGTTGGTCCCGCGTTCGAGGCCGCCGTCGACGGGATGGCGGACCAGTCCGGCGGGAACACCCAGTTCGGGGCCCTGATGGTACTCACACCCCTTGCCGCCGCGGCCGCGGACGGGCGACTGTCACCATCCGATGTCGATGCTGTGGTTCATGAGACGACCGTCGAGGACGCGGCGGCGTTCTACCGCGCCTTCGAACATGTCGACGTGGCCGTCGACGACCCGCCGGACGGACTGGAACCGCTCGACGTTCGTCGCGGGAGCGACGCCGTTCCGGACCTCCGGGCGCGCGGGCTGACGCTGCTCGACGTGATGCAGTCCAGCGCGGATGTCGATGGCGTGGCCGCCGAGTGGGTGTCCGGTTTCGAGCGCGTGTTCGAGGCCAGCGAGTGGCTACTGGACGGATCCGGTCCGGTCGCCGACCGCGCATCGGACGTGTTCATCGAACTGCTCGCGGCGGAACCGGACACCTTCATCGTCACGCGGCAGGACCGCGAAACCGCTGAGGAGGTCCAGCGACGGGCACAGGCTGTCCTCGAGGGTGCGGAAACCGCGACCGGCCTCGCCGAGGAGTTCGTCGAGCGGGACATCAACCCCGGAACGACTGCTGATCTCGTTGCGGGCGCGCTGTTCGTCGCGCTCGAACGGGGGCTCGAAGTGTGACCAGGGATTCCTCTGGAGATGGCGGCCCGGACTCCGGTGGCTCCGGGACGGAGTGGCCGGTCGCCCTTTCCGGCGTCTCCGAGACCGTCGTCACTACGCTTGGACCAAACGACCGCTGGAACGTCGCCGCACTGGGTGTCCATGCGCCGGACGGCGACGGACCAGCCACGGCGACGACGTGGGGCCGGACCCGGACCTGGCGGAACTTCCGGGAGCGTGGGGGCGGCTACGTCCAGTTCACGCGCGACCCGGTCGACTTCGCCGAGGCGGCGCTGTCGGTCCGCGAGGAAGACGTCCCTGTCCTCGATAGCGTGGACGCGTGGGTCGAAGTCGATGTGGAGCGGCGTGACTCTGGCTCGAAGGGGGACACCCAGTGGGTCGAATGGGCGCTACACCCCGTCGACAGCGCCGTCACGCGGCGGGTCGTGCCGACGACGAACCGCGGCCACGCCGCCGTCGTCGAGGCGACCGTCGCGGCCTCGCGACTTGACGTGCCCAGCTACGACAGCGAGACGCTGCTAGACCGTCTCGCGTACTTCGAGTCCGTGGTCGAAACGGCCGGCGGCGAACGCGAGCGAGCGGCTTTCGAGCGCGTACGCGACCTGATCGATGCCGAGTGGTAGGGACGCCGCACGGAATGAGGGGCACACAGGCGACACACGACGACCCGTGACAGACTGTGTCGCACTCTCGCGGACCCTGCCACGGCGACGTTCAGCGCACGGTAACGGATCGTTCCACCCCTACTGATAAACGTTCGCGTGCGTGGTCCGTTCCGAACCCTTTTTGAGTGCGACCAAGCAAGTAGCGCGCATGGCAATCAAACCCGCCTACGTCAAGAAGACCGGGACGCTCCTCATGGAGCGATACCCTGACGCCTTCGGTGCAGACTTCGAACACAACAAAGACGTCGTCGAGGAACTGACCAACATCGAGTCCAAGGGTGTCCGCAACCGCATCGCCGGCTACGTCACCCGGAAGATGAACAACCCGGTCGAAGCGTAATTCGGTTCTTTCTCTCTGTTTCTTGCCGGTGACTGAGCCGCTGCTGTATCGGCTCTGAACCCTTACTGCTCTGGCTGGGCGCGCTGGCTGTCGCTCTGTCGCTTTCGGTGGATAATGCCCTGCATGTTGGCGGTGCGGGCGGCGATGTCGCGGAACGACTCGCCGACGTCGCTGTCCTCATCAAGGACGAGCGGTTCCCCGGTCGCGCCCCCTTCCCTGACTTCGGGGTCGAGCGGAATCTCGCCGAGGAACGGCATCTCCGTCTCGTCGGCGAACTCGCGGCCGCCGCCGCTGCCGAAGATGTCGTGCGTGCCGCCACAGTCGGGACAGACGAACGATGACATATTTTCGACGATGCCAAGCACTGGCGTCTCGTGGCGACCGAACATCCGGAGTCCCTTTCGGGCGTCATCGAGGGCGACTTCCTCCGGCGTGGTGACGATGACAGCCCCGGAGACGGGCACCTGCTGGAGCATCGTCAACTGCGTGTCGCCGGTTCCCGGCGGCAGGTCCACGACCATGTAGTCGAGTTCGCCCCAGAGCACGTCGTCCCAGAGCTGCGTGAGGACGTTGTCGACCATCGGCCCGCGGAAGATGACCGGGTCGTCCTTGCCGACGAGGAAGTCCATGCTCATCAGCTTCATCCCGTGTTTCTCGACGGGGATGATCTCCTCGTCCTCGGTTGCGCGGGGCGATTCGTCGGCGTCGAGCATCCGCGGGACGTTCGGCCCGTACACGTCGGCGTCGAACAGGCCGACGCGGGCGCCGAGCCGCGAGAGGCCGGCGGCGAGGTTCACCGCGACGGTGGACTTGCCGACCCCGCCCTTCCCCGAGGCGACCGCGATGACGTTCTTGACCTTCGGCAGTGGGTCTTCGGCCTCCGGGACACCGCGGTCGACGCTCGCGGAGAGGTCTATCTCACGGTCGATGTCGCCCATCGCCTCGCGGACCTCGTTCGCGATGCTCGTCTCCGTCGGCGAGTACGGCGCACCGAGCGCCAGGTCGATGCTGACCTCGTCGTCAGTCACGTCGATGCTGTTGATCAGCCCGAGTGAGACGATGTCGGCTCCCAGATCCGGGTCCTCGACCGTTCGCAGGCGCTCGCGTACGTCGTCTGTATTCATGCACAGGAGTAGGTCCCGGAGGTGCGATAAGGATTGTGACCCGTCGAATGCGGGCAGCCCGCTGCCCCGGCCCCGCAACAGCGGATAAGTTCTAAGGTCACTCTCGCGTGCGCGAAGAACACATCTCTCTATGGATGTCGAAACACGTAGACGCTCTCCCCGTCCAACTCGGCGCGCAACTCGCCGCTGTCGTGGTCGAACACGAACCGCTCCGGCGTCCCGGCAAACGAGTGGAGCGGCATCCCGGTGTCTATCGTACCATCGGGAGCCACTGCGACGTGGGTTCGGCCGCTGAAGTCGGCCCGGAGCGTGCCGTCGTCCGTTTCGGTAACCGTGCCGGACCCTGCGAACCGTTCCAGGTGGTCACGGACCGCTGTTCGGTCGGTCGGGTCGACGCTGTTGCCGCCGTCAGTGATGCACCGACGCATACGCCGACATGGGCGCCTAGCGACGAATGTGTTGTGCTGGCACCTGACAAGTGCAGCGATGCTTGCGATTCCATGTCTCTGTGGGTATGTCCCGAAGTCACGCTGTCGGGCCCCTTCGTTGCGTTTAAATACAACCCCGGAATAGAATCGGATAGACTCGTGTAGGGGGACCGGCCCCCGAGTCCGCGTGCTGCGGGCGCGAGTGTCATAGAACGCGTGTCGTGGTAGCCAAGCCTGGCCCAAGGCGCAGGGTTGCTAACTCTGTGGCGTACAGCCTCCGGGGTTCGAATCCCCGCCACGACGCTCACCCATCAGTACCTACATATGAGTGCAGAAGACCCCAACGCGGGCGAGGACGCGGATGCCGAAGAGGAGGAGGACATCCGCTATTTCGTCCGTATCGGACAGACAGACCTCGACGGGACGAAATCCGTCGAGCGAGCACTGACAGAACTGAACGGTATCGGCCACCGGGCCGCCCGAATCATCACCCAGAAGGCGGACGTGGACCGGCGCGCGGTCTTCGGCAAGCTCGACGACGACGTCATCGAGCGCGTCGTCGACCACGTCGAGAACTTCGCCGACGAGGTGCCCGAATGGATGGCCAACCACCAGAAGGACTACTTCACTGGTGAGACCACCCACGAGACTGGCAACGACCTCCAGCTCACCCGCCGGCAGGACATCAACCGCATGAAGATGATCGACTCCTACCGCGGTGTCCGCCACAAGCGCGGCCAGAAGGTCCGTGGACAGCGTACCAAGTCCACCGGCCGGACGGAGGGGACCATCGGCGTCAACGTCGAGGCGATCAAAGAGGAGCAGGCTGAGGAAGCCGCCGCGGAGGATGACGAATAATGGCGCTTGGTTCGAACACGAAGTTCTACGAGACGCCGAATCATCCCTTCCAGGGCGAGCGAATCGCCGACGAGGCCAACCTCATCGGCCGCTACGGCCTGAAGAACAAAGAAGAGCTCTGGCGCGCACAGTCCGAGCTTCGTGGCTACCGCCGTGAGGCCCGGAAGCTGCTGGGCAGCGCCGGCGAGCACGAGACCGAGTCCGAGGAGTTCCTCGCTCGGCTCAAGCGCTACGGCATCCTCAACGAGCAGGACCAGCTCGACGACGTGCTGTCGCTCGACGTGACCGACGTGCTTGAACGTCGCCTGCAGACGGTCGTCTACCGCAAGGGCTACGCGAACACGCCCGAGCAGGCCCGCCAGTTCATCGTCCACGGCCACATCGTGCTGGACGACGCTCGTGTCACCCGACCCGGCATGACGGTCGAGACCGCCGTCGAGAGCTCGGTCGGCTTCGACGAGCACAGCTCGCTGTCGGACGAACTCCATCCTGAGCGCGCGGAGGCCCAAGAATGAGCGAAGAAACCGAAGACATCTGGGGCATCGCCCACGTGCACGCATCGTTCAACAACACGATTATCACCATCACCGACCAGACCGGCGCTGAGACGCTCGCGAAGAGCTCCGGCGGGACGGTCGTCAAGCAGAACCGCGACGAAGCGTCGCCGTACGCGGCGATGCAGATGGCCGAGGTCGTTGCGGAGAAAGCCCTCGACCGCGGCGTCGAGGGCGTCGACGTTCGGGTCCGCGGTCCCGGCGGCAACCTCCAGACCTCGCCCGGTCCGGGTGCGCAGGCGACGATCCGCGCACTCGCCCGAGCGGGCCTGGAGATCGGTCGCATCGAGGACGTCACGCCGACCCCGCACGACGGCACTCGTGCACCCAAGAACTCCGGATTCTAACCAATGACACAGGACTACGAGGTTGAGTTCGTCGAACGCGGCGAGCGCGAGGCCCGCATCCTCGTGCGCGGCATCACGCCGGCATTTGCCAACGGCATCCGGCGAGCGATGGTCGCGGACGTGCCGACGTTCAGTATCGACACCGTCCGCGTCATCGAGAACACCAGCGTGATGTTCAACGAGCAGATCGGTCTCCGACTGGGACTGGTCCCGCTGACGACCGACCTCGACGACTTCGAGATCGGCGACGAGGTGACGCTGTCGCTGTCCGTCGACGGGCCGAGCACGGCCTACTCCAGCGACCTCGTCTCCTCGGACCCGATGGTCGAGGCGGCCGACGACAACATCCCGATCATCGATCTCAAGGAGGGCCAACGTCTCGAAGTCGAGGCCGACGCCGTCCTCGACACCGGTCGGGAACACGCCAAACATCAGGGCGGCGTGGCCGTCGGCTACCGACACCTCCAGCAGGTGGAGGTCGTCGGCGACCTCGGCGAGTTCGAGGACGACGACCCGAACATCCTGCGTGGCGTCATCGAAGAGCAGGCGGCCGAACACGCCGCCGGCGACGCCACCAACGGCGAACTCGTCGCGACAGACGAGTTCGACAACGACCTCCGGAACCGCTACCCCGGCAAAGACGTCGAGGTCTCGGACGTGCCGAACGCGTTCGTGTTCCACGTCGAGACGGACGGGTCGTTCACCACCGAGGAACTGGTCCTGCGCGCGGTCGAGACGCTGCGTGACCGCGCGACCGAACTGAAAGACGCAGTCCAACTGTAACGACACAATGCCCCGACACACCCCACCACTACCGATGACCGCCCGCTCCCCGAGCGCGAGGACCGAAAGGGGTTTTACGGGGCACGCAAAACGAACAATCGCACGCAGGGATAGCCAAGTTTGGCCAACGGCGCAGCGTTCAGGGCGCTGTCCCGTAGGGGTCCGCAGGTTCAAATCCTGCTCCCTGCACTTTTCCCACAACGGAGGAATCATATGAGTAAGACGAACCCGAGACTCAGTAGTCTCATCGCCGACCTGAAGTCAGCCGCCCGCAGTTCGGGCGGTGCTGTCTGGGGCGACGTCGCCGAGCGCTTAGAAAAGCCACGGCGCACACACGCGGAAGTCAACCTCGGCCGTATCGAACGATACGCCCAGGAAGACGAAACCGTCGTTGTGCCCGGCAAGGTGCTTGGCTCCGGTGTCCTGCAGAAGGACGTCACCGTCGCCGCTGTCGACTTCTCCGGAACCGCCGAGACGAAGATCGACCAGGTTGGAGAGGCTGTATCACTCGAACAGGCAATCGAAAACAACCCAGAAGGCTCCCACGTCCGGGTGATCCGATGAGCGTCGCAGAATTCGACGCGGATGTCATCGTTGACGCCCGCGACTGTATCATGGGCCGCGTCGCATCACAGGTCGCCGAACAGGCTCTCGATGGCGAGACGGTCGCCGTCGTCAACGCCGAGCGCGCTGTGATCACCGGCCGAGAGGAGCAGATCACAGAGAAGTACAAGAAACGTGTCGACATCGGTAACGACAACGGGTACTTCTACCCCAAGCGACCGGACGGCATCTTCAAGCGCACCATCCGTGGCATGCTGCCCCACAAGAAGCAGCGTGGCCGCGAGGCGTTCGAGAACGTCCGTGTCTACCTCGGCAACCCGTACGACGAGGACGGCGAGGTCCTAGACGGCACGTCGCTTGACCGACTGTCGAACATCAAGTTCGTCACGCTGGGCGAGATCAGCGAAACGCTTGGAGCGAACAAGACATGGTAACGAACACGTCTGGCAAGAAGAAGACCGCCGTCGCCCGCGCGACCGTTCGCGAGGGCGAGGGCCGCGTGCGTATCGACTCGCAGCCGGTCGAACTCGTCGACCCCGAGCTGGCGCAGCTCAAGATGCTGGAACCGTTCCGCATCGCCGAGGACGACCTCCGCGGCGAGGTCGACGTCGAAGTGTCCGTCGAAGGTGGCGGCGTCATGGGGCAGGCAGACGCCGCCCGAACCGCCATCGCTCGCGGGCTCGTCGACCACACCAACGACGCCGAACTCCGTGACGCGTTCATGGAGTTCGACCGCTCGCTGCTGGTCAACGACGTTCGCCAGTCCGAACCCAAGAAGTGGGGCGGCCCCGGTGCGCGGGCCCGCTACCAGAAATCGTACCGCTAAGGTGATACAGGTATGATGGTACCGGTTCGGTGTTTCACGTGCGGTAACGTCGTCGGCGAGCACTGGGAAGAGTTCAAAGCACGCACCCGCGAGGCCGAGGAGCCCGAGAACCCGGAGAAGGTCCTCGACGAACTCGGCGTCGAGCGGCACTGCTGTCGCCGGATGCTCGTCTCACATAAAGACCTCGTCGACATCGTCTCACCCTACCAATGAACGCACAGGAAAGCCGCTACGAGAAGGCCCGCAAACTCGGCGCACGAGCGCTGCAGTTGGCTCACGGTGCTCCCGTGCTCATCGAGACGGAACACACCCAGCCGATACTCATCGCCGCCGAGGAGTACGACGCTGGCGTCCTACCGTTCACGGTCAACAGGAGTGATTAACGATGACGCTCATCACTGACATCCGACTCCGCCGCGTCCTCGACTCCCGCGGGAACGCGACTGTCGAGGCCGACGTTCTCACTGAGAGTGGGGGCTTCGGTCGTGGCAAGGCACCGAGCGGCGCAAGCACGGGCGAGTACGAGGCCATCGAACTCCCCGCTAACGAGGCCATCGCCAACGCCCGTGAGGATGCGCTCCCGCGGCTCATCGGCGAGGTCCACGCTGGGAACCAGCGTGACGTCGACGCGGCGCTCCACGCCGCCGACGGTACCGACGACTTCTCCGGCATCGGGGCCAACAGCGCGGTCGCCATCTCGATGGCGGCCGCAAAGGCCGGTGCCGACGTGCTGGGCGCACCGCTGTACCAGCACCTCGGCGGCACGTTCCGGGGCAACGAGTACCCGACGCCGCTGGGCAACATCATCGGCGGCGGCGAACACGCCGCGGATGCCACGAACATCCAGGAGTTCCTCGCGGCCCCCGTCGGCGCGCCGAGCGTCGAAGAGGCCGTCTTCGCCAACGCCGCGGTCCACCAGGAGGTCCACGACATCCTGGCCGACCGCGACCTGCCAGCGGGCAAGGGCGACGAAGGAGCCTGGGCACCGTCCGTTTCGGACGACGAAGCGTTCGAGATTATGGACGAGGCCGTCGAGACCGTCGCCGACGACTTCGGCTTCGCTATCTCGTTCGGCCTCGACGTCGCCGGCGCAGAACTCTACGACGCTGACGAGGACGGGTACGTCTACGATGACGGCGTCAAGTCCACCCAGGAGCAGATAGAGTACATCGCCGGGAAGGTCGAGGAGTACGACCTCGTCTACGTTGAGGACCCACTCGACGAGAACGACTACGAGGCATTCGCCGACCTGACCGCACAGGTCGGTGACCAGACGCTCGTCTGTGGCGACGACCTGTTCGTCACGAACGTCGAGCGCCTGCAGGCCGGTATCAACGCCGACGCCGGGAACTCCATCCTGATCAAGCCGAACCAGATCGGGACGCTCACCGACGCTGTCGACGCCATCGAACTGGCGACGGCAAGCGGCTACGAGTCCGTCGTCTCCCACCGCAGCGGCGAGACGGAAGACACGACGATCGCACACCTCGCTGTCGCCACTGACGCACCGTTCATCAAGACCGGCGCGGTCGGCGGCGAGCGCACAGCCAAGCTGAACGAACTAATCCGTATCGAGGACAACGCAGTATGAGCGGCAACGAAAAAGAAGGTCTCGACGCGTCCGATTCCGACTTCGACCCGTCCGACGAGGACGACGAAGCGGTCGACGCGGAGACCGAAACGGAAGCCGAACAGCCCGCCGACGACGCCGCAGAGGCGACAGAGGCCGAACCAACCGATGCCGACACGGAGGCCGACGAAGCGGCCGACGCCGACGAGGCCGCCGGCCCACAGCTGGACGAGGACGTCATGCCCGACGAGCAGTCGGAGGCCGACCTCCTCATCCCCGTCGAGGACTACCTCGGCGCCGGTGTCCACATCGGGACCCAGCAGAAGACCCAGGACATGGAGCGGTTCATCCACCGCGTCCGGACTGACGGGCTCTACGTGCTGGACGTCTCGATGACCGACGAGCGCATCCGCACAGCCGCGGACTTCCTGGCCAACTACGAGCCGGAGCAGATCCTGGCCGCGTCGTCGCGCCAGTACGGCCGGTTCCCGGCCGAGAAGTTCGCCGAAGCGATCGGCGCGCGCGTCCGCACCGGCCGGTTCATCCCCGGCACGCTGACCAACCCCGACTACGACGGCTACATCGAGCCTGACATCGTGGTCGTCACCGACCCGATCGGTGACGCCCAGGCTGTCAAGGAGGCCATCACGGTCGGCATCCCGGTCATCGCGATGTGTGACTCCAACAACACCACGTCGAACGTCGACCTGGTCGTCCCGACGAACAACAAGGGGCGCAAGGCGCTGTCGGTCGTCTACTGGCTGCTGGCCAACGAGACGCTCGACCGCCGCGGTGCCGAGCCGACGTACGGACTCGACGACTTCGAGTCCGACATCTAACGTCGCTGAACTGTTTCGTTTTCTCGCTGTCGAAGTGCGAGTGGCGATGCCAGTATCGCCAACACAAGACCTACCACAAGCCCCGGAGTAGGGCTGGCAAATGGCAGAGGGAGACACACTCGTTAACGCGATTATCGGTGCCGTCGCAACCGCTCTGCTGAGTGGATTCGTCCCGCTTGCGCCGCTACTCGGTGGTGGCATCGCCGGCTATCTCGAAGGCGGCGAGCGAGACGACGGCGTCCGTGTCGGATTGCTGTCCGGCGCCGTCGGGCTGGCGATATCGCTGGTCTTCTTCGTGGTCGTGTTCGTCTTTCTGGCCGCATTTCTGGCATTTGTGCCCGAAGCACTGGGCGTGTTCGGCGCGGTGGGACTGCTCGTGCTCGTCCTCGGAACAGTCATGACGGCCGCGTATTTCCTCGGCTTGAGCGCGCTCGGCGGCTGGCTGGGTAACTACGTCAAGCACGACACGACCATCGGCGACTGACTGGCCAGCCGCGCTGTCGGTAACTACATCACGGGGGACGCCACTACCGAGAACGCATATGCGTGAGTCGGTGACCAACGCCGGTATCGGGGCGCTCGTCACGGTTGCGCTGTCGTTCGTTCCCTTTTCGTCGGTGGCTGGGGGTGCCGTGGCCGCGGCGAACCACGGCGGCAGCTACCGGACGGGGCTCTGGCTGGGAACGCTGGCCGGCGTCTGCGCGATGGTTCCCTTGCTTGCCCTCTTTCTCCCAGCGCTGTACATCGCCGGCCTCCTCGGGTTCGGGATTCCGCCCGGCGCACCGGGGTACGACTTGTTTCTGGCGCTCGTGTTCACGTTCTTTCTGCTGTACACTGTCGGTCTCAGCGCTCTCGGTGGTCTCGGCGGCGTCTGGATATCGGCACACACCGACTGGGACCTAGACGCCAACCGCTGGCTCTGAATGCACGTGAACCGCCCGCTGCCCGACATTTGGCATGCCATTCAAGCGTGTCCGACACTAACGTCAGCCGATGTCAAAGACGCCGCCCGGACCGAAGGGCGAACCGCTGTTCGGCAGTAGCCGCACGTACGCTCGGGACCCGTTCCGGTTCATCTCGGCGCTGGAGCGAGCATACGGCGATGTCGCCCGCTTCGACATGGGGCCGATGGATACGGTCATGCTGTGTGATCCGACGGCAATCGAGCGCGTACTGGTCTCGGAGGCCGACCAGTTCCGCAAGCCCGACTTCCAGGGCGACGCGCTGGGGGACCTGCTAGGTGACGGACTGCTGTTGAGCGAAGGGGAGACGTGGGAGCAGCAGCGAAAGCTCGCCAACCCCGCGTTCTCGATGGCTCGGTTGTCGGGGATGGCCGACCGCATCACCGACCACGCGGAGGACCGGATCGCCGACTGGTCCCACGGCGACGTCATCGACGCCGAGCAGTCGATGACCCGGGTCACGCTGGACGTAATTCTGGACCTGATGATGGGCGTCGAGCTTTCCGAGCAGCGAGTCCGGACCATCGAGGAACAACTGTTGCCGCTTGGCCAGCGGTTCGAGCCGGACCCTATCCGGTTCGCCATGCCCCAGTGGATGCCGATGCCCGACGACGCCGAGTTCGACCGCGCCGTGCGGACGCTGGACGAGGTGCTGGACGACATCATCGCGGTCCGTGAAGAATCGCTTGGGACGGCTGAGGACGGCCCGATGGATTTCCTGTCGGTGCTCTTGCGTGCACGCGACGAGGGGAACCAGTCGCCCGAGCAACTGCGCGACGAGATGATGACCATGCTGCTTGCCGGTCACGACACGACGGCGCTGACGCTGACCTACACCTGGTTCCTGCTGTCGGAACACCCCGAAGTCGAACAGCGGGTCCACGAGGAACTCGACGACGTCATCGGCGACGACCGGCCGGGGATGGAGCACGTCCGCGAACTGGACTACCTCGAATGGGTGATTCAGGAAGCGATGCGGCTCTACCCACCGGTGTACACCATATTCCGGGAGCCGACCGAGGACGTGACGCTGTCGGGCTACGAGGTCGAGGCGGGGACGACGCTGATGGTTCCTCAGTGGGGCGTCCACCGCTCCGAGCGGTTCTACGACGACCCAGAGACGTTCGATCCGGAGCGCTGGAAGCCCGAACGAGCCAGCGAGCGCCCGCGGTTCGCCTACTTCCCGTTCGGTGGTGGCCCGCGCCACTGTATCGGAAAGCATCTTGCCATGCTCGAAGCACAACTCATCACCGCGACGACGGCTAGCCAGTACCGACTGGAGTTTCAGGGGGAGACGCCTCTGGAGTTGTTGCCGTCGCTGACCGCCCATCCTCGGCAGGAAATGTCGATGCGCGTGCAGGAACGGTAGCGCGGACTCCGATGTGACCACTCCGGTGTCGTCGTCGCCTCACAGTGCGGGATCGACGTGACAGGGACTTGGTCATCAGCTATTTACTGCAGAACCCCGTGTAAGCGTACAAGAACAGCGGACTGAACGTCTCTCCGGTGACCGATTTCAGCCGCGGTCACGGTGGGAGGGCCCCGTTCACAGCCGACTACTCGACCATCATGACACTGCTGCAGAACACCACTGGCGGCAATCGTCCCGCGCCGTTTGCAGTTGTCCTGCGACCGGACCTGTCCCGAGACAGTTCCCAGAGCCATATCACTCCGACTGCTCTTGAGCAGGGAACGATATCTATCCCGGCGCAATGGCCAGACTCGAACGGGATACCGAATGACGTCTGAGACCGCTGTCAACGGGGACGACAGGGTTCAGGTCCTCTACGTCGGCACCGATTCGGACGACGCCGAAACGCTGTCGACGGCGCTCGAACGCGAGAACGGCCGTTTCACGGTCGAAACGGTGCGCACTGCTCCCGAGGCTGTGGCGAGGCTGGCTGACGATACCGTAGACTGTCTCGTCTCCGACTACGACCTGCCCGAACGGAACGGTGTCGAGCTTCTGGAAACGGTCCGTGACGAGCATCCGACCCTCCCGTTTATTATCTACACTGCCCGGGGGAGCGAGGCGGTCGCCAGCGAGGCGATTTCGGCCGGTGTCACGGACTACCTCAGGAAAGAGCCGGGCACCGAACAGCATGTGGAGTTGACGAACCGAATCTTTGACGCCGTCGAGCATCACCGCTCACAGCAGGCGACCACCGAGCGGAACCGAGCGCTCCGGAGCTACGAGCGGATGGTCAACTCCATGCAGGAGGCAGCCTGTATTTACGATGCGGAGGGGCGGTTCGAAATCGTCAACGAGACCATAGCAGAGTGGTACGACACGACGCGCGCTGCGCTCGAAGGACAGACCAGTAGACTCGTTCCGCGTATTCGAACCGAGGGTGAGAGAGACCGCTACCAGGAACTGCTCGACGGAACGCGGGAGCAGCTTAGCGGCGAAATCGAAGCGGAGTTCCCCGGCCACGGACACGCGGTGGTCGCGTACCAGCTAACGCCGCTGGTCGTCGATGGTGTTATCGACGGCATCGTCGGCGTCGCTCGGGACGTCACCGACCGGAAAGAGCGCGAACAGAAGCTACTCCGGAACAAACGCGCGATAGACGAGGCCCCGGTCGGTGTCGTTATCACCGACCCTGGCCAGACGGACAATCCGCTGATCTACGCCAACGACCACTACCGCGACCTGACTGGCTATTCGCTTCCGGAGTTACTCGGGAAGAACTGCCGAATGCTACAGGGCGAGAACACCGATCCGGAGTCCGTCGCTACAATGCGGGACGCGATTGACGCAGAGGAGCGGGTGACGGTCGAACTCAGGAACTACCGGAAGAACGGGACCGAGTTCTGGAACAGGGTTCGGATCGCGCCGGTTCGAGACGACGACGGGACAGTCGTCAACTACGTCGGGTTCCAGCAGGACATCACGGAGCGGAAACGACGCGAGAAACGATTAAAGGAAACGTCGTCGCGGCTGGAAGCCCTCTTCGAGAATTCACCGGACATGATCGACGTGCTTGACGCCGACGGGACGATCTGCGACGTGAACCAGCGGTTCTGTGCGGAGCTGGGGTACGACGAGAGCGAGGTGATCGGGCGGTCGATCTGGGAGTTCGACCTGACGTTCGACGCCGAGGACGTGCAGACCCAGCTTTCCGGGTTCAGTGTCGACGAGCGCCGGAAGTTCGAAGGCCTGTACGAACGCCGCGACGGGTCGACGATGCCGGTCGAAGTACATCTGCTCCGACTCAGCCTCGACGGCAAGGACCGGTTCCTGGCGATCAGCCGTGATCTCACGGAGCGCAAGGAGCGCGAGCAGGAACTCGAACAGCAAAACGAACAGCTCGAACAGTTCGCCAGCGTCGTCAGCCACGACCTCCGGAACCCGCTGACTGTCGCTCGCGGCCAACTCGAACTCCTGCGAGAGGAATCCGATAGCGAGCATATCGACGCCATCGACGGCGCACACCAGCGGATGGATACACTCATCGACGACCTGCTCACGCTCGCACGCGACGGCGCGTCACCCGCTTCGCCCGTCGTGGTTGACCTCGAACCGTTCGTCCAGACGTGCTGGCAAAACGTCGACACGAAAGCCGCGACGCTCCGCACTGACATAGACCGGCCCATCCGCGCCGACGAGAGCCGCCTCAGACAACTGTTCGAGAATCTCGTCCGCAACGCGGTTGAGCACGGCGGTGACGGCGTGACCGTGACCGTGGGCGAACTGGCCGACGGCTTCTACGTCGCGGACGACGGTCCCGGTATCCCTGTGGCCGACCGCGGGGACGTGTTCGATGCCGGCTACTCGACGGCGGTCGAAGGGACCGGCTTCGGCCTGAGCATCGTGAAACAGGTCGCTGACGCCCACAGCTGGGCGGTCCGCGTCGGCAGCGGCAGCGACGGCGGCGCCCGGTTTGAGTTCACCGATGTCGACACTGTCTCTGAGTAGTATCCCGAGGGTCGTCCTGACCATCGACTCCGAAAACGCCTAACGCCCTGGGTGCACACGAGCGGGTATGGTCACGTCGAGCGCTCCCGGGAAGGTGTACCTGTTCGGGGAGCACGCGGTCGTCTACGGTGAGCCGGCGGTGCCCTGCGCCATCGAGCGGCGAGTGCATGTGACGGCAACCGAGATCGACGAGGGATTGCGAATCCACGCGAACGACTTGCAACTGGACGGCTTTACCGTCGAGTACACCGGCGACGGGGAGAGCCATCCGGACGTAGACGTCGCCGAATCGCTCGTCGAAGCCGGCATGGGGTACGTCAACGAGGCAGTGGCACAGGCCCGTGACGCGGCCGACGCGCCGGAAGCGGGCTTCGAGATTTCCGTCGAGGGCGACATCCCGCTCGGGGCGGGGCTGGGGTCGTCTGCCGCGCTCGTCGTCGCGGCGATAGACGCGGCGACCCGGGAACTCGGCGTCGAACTGCCGGCGAGCGAAATCGCCGACCGCGCCTATCAGGTCGAACACGAGGTACAGGACGGGCAGGCCTCGCGGGCGGACACGTTCTGCTCGGCGATGGGCGGGGCGGTCCGCGTGGAGGGCGACGACTGCCGGCGGCTGGACGGCATCGACACCCTCCCCTTCGTCATCGGCTACGACGGCGGGGCCGGCGACACCGGCGCACTGGTCGCCGGCGTCCGGACCCTCCGCGATGAATACGACTTCGCTGCCGACACCGTCACGGCAATCGGCGATATCGTCCGCGAGGGCGAAGCGGTGCTGGAAACGGGCGATTACGAGCGGCTCGGGGAACTGATGGACTTCAACCACGGACTGCTCTCGGCGCTGGGCGTCTCCTCGCGGTCGCTGGACTCGATGGTGTGGGCGGCCCGCGACGCCGACGCACACGGCGCGAAACTCACCGGAGCCGGTGGCGGTGGCTGTATCGTCGCGCTGGACGAGACGGACGACGCGCTCACGGCGCTGAAGTACACGCCGGGGTGTGAGGACGTCTTCCGGGCCGAACTGGACACCGACGGGGTCCGGCAGGAATGACGGCCGTCCTCAAACTCGGCGGGAGCGTCATCACGGAGAAAGACGAACCCGAGACGGTCGATACGGCCGCTCTGTCGGCGGCGGCGTCGGCTATCGCCGAATCGGCAGTCGGGGAGGATATCGTCGTCGTTCACGGCGGCGGGAGCTTCGGCCACCACCACGCCGCCGATTACGGTGTCAGCACGACCGCGGGGACCCACGACGTGGACGGCGTACAGGCCATCCACGGCGCGATGTGTCGGCTCAACGCCGCCGTCGTCGATGAACTCACTGGGCAGGGAGTTCCGGCTGTCCCGATCCACCCGTTCTCGGCGGCCACACGCGACGCCGACAGTGACCTTTCGCTGCCGACGGCGCAGGTCACGACGCTGCTCGACGAGGGGTTCGTCCCGGTCCTCCACGGCGACCTCGTCGCACACGCCGGTGCGGGCGCGACGGTTCTGAGCGGCGACGAACTGGTCGTCGAACTCGCGCCCGCTGTCGACGCGGACCGCGTCGGCGTCTGCTCGACTGTTCCCGGCGTCCTCGACGAAGACGGGACCGTCATCGACCGCATCGAGACATTCGAGGCCGTCGCATCGGCGCTGGGCGGGAGCGACGCGACGGACGTGTCGGGTGGGATGGCCGGCAAGGTCCGTGCGCTGCTCGCCCTCTCGGCCCCCGCCGTCGTGTTCGGGCCCGACGCACTCCCCGCGTTTCTCGCCGGTGAGAGCCCGGGAACGACTATCGCTGGTGATGACGACGACTGGTGAGACTGCTACTACTGTCGTCGACTGGCCCGTCCCAGAAAGCGATTTAGTCCATAGTGTGCCCAGGCTGGCTGATGCAGGGTATCTCTGCCCAGGTCTGGCAGACTGGTAGCTTAAATATCACTTCTTCGGCTGTCGTAACATATTTGTCCTCTGTTATCAATTATGCGACTATGTCTGCAGTAGGTCTGACCGACGTCTATCGATACGGAACGAGGTTTCTCGGGACATTGCTTGTCGTCGCCGGCGTCGGTGGCGGCCTCATCGCTGCAGGGTACGTGCTGATACAGAACGGCTCTCTCGACTCGTTCTCGGGGACGCAAGGCTATCGCGCGGTACTCGGCGTCGTCGTCGGTGCGCTCGGTGGGCTCCTGTTGCTCTCCGGCCTGCTCGGCCTGAGCCACAAGCTCATCGCCGACGCGACGATGGCGGGCACGCTCGCGGCCCAGACAGCACAGCGTGGTGCGAGTGACGTGGCAGCCGCCAGTCCACCAGCGAGCGACCAGGCAGCAACTGAAACTGCCGATGATAGCGCGTCCGCGGCGACCGAATCGGATTCGGAGTCGGAAGAACCGACGACGGAGTCGGCCGAGACTGAACCGGCGGTTTCTCAGGAGACGGAACCGGCTGCCGACTCAGCGACTGTCGAGCCGGCAACGGCCGAACCCGAGGTATCGGAGCCGGTCGCTGACTCCGAGCCGGACGCGGACTCGTCCGGAGACTCGGGGATCCACGCGTCCCAGGAACCCTCCGACCCATCCGACGGGACAGTGGCGTCCGCTACGTCCGACGCTTCGGCGGCCGGGACTGATGACGCACCGGTGACGGCAGCCGACGAAGATCCGCTGGCGGATGCTGACCCGGCAACAGCTGATGACCCGGTAGCAGGCGATGATCCAGTGACAGACAAGGACCTTCTGGACACCGACGACACTTCAGGACCACCGTCGACCGACGACACGATGGCCGCGGCGACAGACGACACGATGGCCGCGGCGACAGACGACACGATGGCCGCGGCGACAGACGACACGATGGCCGCGGCGACAGACGAAGACGAAGTGGAGACGGCCCAGAACGAACAGCTATCGAACCAACAGCCGGCGGAAAACGTTGCTGGACCGGAATCTGAAGCAGTGGACGACACCACTGCGGAGCCATCCCCGACGGACCTCGCCGGTGAGACGGAAACGGTAGAGCCCCAGTCTGAACCCAGCGAGCAGTCGGACCGCGACCTGCTCGCCGAGGACGCCGCCGAGGAACCAGAATCGAGCACGGAACCACAGGAGTGGACTCCGCCGGACCCTGCGGAGTTCGACACGCAGAGCGAGGAACCCGCTGCGGCTGACGACTGGGGAGCGGACGAACCAGTACCGGCCGACGACTGGGAAACCGAACCTGAAGCCGATACCGGACCCACTGCTGTCGGATCACCAGATGACGCCGAGGCGGACCAGCACGACGCCGTGACCGAGGACACCCGACTACTCGACGAATCCGGTAGGGCAGACACGTCCAGTGGCCCGCGGACGACGGACGACCTGTTCGGTGGCGGCACTGCTGACGAGCAATCCGATTCCCGGGCCGACGAGAGCGTACAGGGCGAGGTGGAGTCACAGGACGCGGACGCGACTGACGACGAGGACACGACGCTCGCGGACGACGGTGTCACTGGTTTCGACGTCTCCAGTGACGACGACCCGCTCTCGGACCCCTTAGACGACGAGTAGCGACGAACCCACACCGTTTTAAGAAGCGCCGTTGTAGTCCGGAGTAACCGAGCGCACGGCCGCTCGCGGACTGCGGTTCGGCGGCCGGCAGACGGCGGATGTAAGTTGCGGGACGGAAGTCCCTCCCACTGCGGTTGCACAGGCTACGGGCGTACCCGACTGGCCTGGAGCGCCGACGCGGATGAAGTCGCCTACATTGCAGATACCGTCGTTGCCGTGCCCCACCGGATGCCCGCGGCCGGCTTTCCACTCGGAGCTACAACCATGGAAGTCGAAATTGCGACAATTGGCGGTTACGAGGCTGTAGGCCGACAGATGACGGCCGTCCGTGCAGGGGACGACGTCGTCATCTTCGACATGGGCCTGAACCTCTCGAAGGTACTGATTCACGACAACGTCGAGACGGAACGGATGCACTCGCTGGACCTCATCGACATGGGTGCCATCCCGGACGACCGGGTCATGTCCGACCTGGAAGGCGACGTGAAGGCCATCGTGCCGACACACGGTCACCTCGACCACATCGGCGCGATATCCAAGCTCGCCCACCGCTACGACGCCCCCATCGTCGCGTCGCCGTTCACCATCGAACTCGTCAAACAGCAGATCAAGAGCGAGGAGAAGTTCGGCGTCCAGAACGACCTCGTCAAGATGAGCGCCGGCGAGACGATGTCCATCGGCGAGCGCAACGAACTGGAGTTCGTCAACGTCACACACTCCATCATCGACGCGATCAACCCCGTGCTTCACACGCCGGAGGGCGCAGTCGTCTACGGGCTCGACAAGCGGATGGACCACACGCCGGTCATCGGCGACCCCATCGACATGAAGCGGTTCCGCGAGATCGGCCGCGAGGGCGAGGGCGTCCTCTGTTATATCGAGGACTGTACGAACGCGGGTAAGAAGGGCCGCACGCCCTCCGAATCCGTCGCTCGTCGCCACCTCAAAGACGTCATGACCAGCATTGAGGACTACGACGGCGGCATCGTCGCCACGACGTTCTCCTCGCACATCGCCCGTGTCAAGAGCCTCGTCGAGTTCGCTGACGACATCGGCCGCCAGCCGGTGCTACTGGGCCGCTCAATGGAGAAGTACTCCGGCACGGCCGAACGACTCGACTTCGTCGACTTCCCGGAAGACCTGGGAATGTACGGCCACCGGAAGTCCGTCGACCGGACGTTCAAGCGGATCATGAACGAGGGCAAGGAGAACTTCTTCCCCATCGTTACCGGCCACCAGGGCGAGCCCCGCGCGATGCTCACCCGGATGGGCCGCGGCGAGACGCCCTACGAGCTAGACGACGGCGACAAGGTCCTCTTCTCGGCCCGGGTCATTCCGGAGCCGACCAACGAGGGCCAGCGCTACCAGTCCGAGAAGCTCCTGGGCATGCAGGGCGCGCGCATCTACGACGACATCCACGTTTCGGGCCACCTCCGCGAGGAGGGCCACTACGAGATGCTCGACGCGCTCCAGCCGAAGAACGTCATTCCGGCCCACCAGAGCCTCGAAGGGTTCGCACCGTACGTCGACCTCGCGGAAAACATGGGCTACAAAGCCGGGCGGGACCTCCACATCACCCGCAACGGCAACATGATCCAGCTCACCGAGTAAATCGATGTCCGAACGCCATCAGCAGGTCGAAGACGCGATTGTCGCCCGACGAGACCGGGTCAACGACGCCCTCCCCGAGGACCTTCCGGTGCAGAAGCCGGACCACCTCTACGAGGCGTCGCGTTACCTGCTGGACGCGGGCGGGAAACGGCTCCGCCCGACGGTCCTGCTGCTGGTCGCGGAGTCGCTGCTCGACGTCGACCCGCTGACGGCAGACTACCGTGACTTCCCGACGCTCGAGGGCGGGCAGGCCGATATGATGTCGGCCGCCCTCGCTATCGAGGTCATCCAGACGTTCACGCTTATCCACGACGACATCATGGACGACGACGCGCTCCGACGCGGGGTGCCCGCCGTCCACAAGGAGTACGACCTCTCGACGGCGATTCTCGCCGGCGACACGCTGTACTCGAAGGCGTTCGAGTTCC
Organism: Haloarcula sp. CBA1131; assembly: GCF_008728975.1. NCBI lineage: Archaea > Methanobacteriati > Methanobacteriota > Halobacteria > Halobacteriales > Haloarculaceae > Haloarcula > Haloarcula sp. CBA1131. Next base: position 2,662,147 of record NZ_RPCY01000001.1, on the reverse strand, counting down.
TGCTCGATACGGGCGCGGCCCCCGAGCGGACCGTCGAGGCGAACAAGCGACTCGCGACGACGTGTACCCGCATCTGCGAGGGCCAGTCCCTCGACATCGAGTTCGAGCAACGCGACGTCGTCACGCCCGAGGAGTACCTGGAGATGGTCGAACTCAAGACGGCCGTGCTGTACGGCGCGGCCGCCTCGATCCCGGCCACGCTGCTCGGGGCCGACGCGGAGACCGTCGACGCCCTGTACAACTACGGGCTCGACGTGGGGCGTGCGTTCCAGATTCAGGACGACCTGCTGGACCTGACGACGCCCTCTGAGAAACTCGGCAAGCAGCGCGGGTCCGACCTCGTCGAGAACAAGCAGACGCTGGTGACGCTGCACGCTCGCCAGCAGGGCGTCGACGTGGGCGACCTCGTCGACACGGACTCTGTCGAGGCCGTTTCGGAAGCCGAAATCGACGACGCCGTCGAGCGTCTGCGAGAGGTAGGGTCAATCGAATACGCCCGCCAGACCGGGCAGGACCTCATCGCGAGCGGCAAGCAGAACCTCGAAGTCTTGCCGGACAACGAGTCCCGGTATCTGCTCGAAGGCATCGCGAACTACCTCGTCGAGCGCGACTACTGAGCGCTCCGACAGTCCGTTTTTCCCGCGTCCTTCGACCCTGAACAGTGCTGGTCAGCAACTAAGACCGGTCAGCCCCTAGGCAGTCGTGTGACTCGGTTCCTCCTCTACGGCGGCAAGGGCGGCGTGGGCAAGACCACAGTTGCGGCGGCGACCGGTCACCGGCTGGCAACAGCGGGCCACGAGACACTGGTCGTCTCCACCGACCCCGCACACTCGCTGGCCGACGCCGTCGAAACCGACGTCGGCGGCGACCCGACGGAAATCAAGTCGGGGCTATGGGGTGTCGAGATCGACCCACAGACCGGTATCGACCGCTACCGGTCGCTGTTCGAGGCGCTGGCGTCGGAGTTTGCTGACGCCGGCATTCGGATGGACGAGGACGAAATCGCCGACCTGTTCACGACCGGCGTGATGCCCGGCAGCGACGAACTGGCGGCCATCGAGGGCATGGCGACGTACATCGAGAGCGACCGCTGGGACCGCGTGGTGTTCGACACTGCGCCGACCGGCCACACGCTCCGCCTGCTCGACCTCCCGTCCGTGATGGACCGCGGCGTCGCGACGGCGATGGACCTCCGGGATCAGGTCCGCCGGAAGGTCAACACCGCCCGGACCATGATGTTCGGCCCGATGGCGAACCGGCGCGACGACGGCCCGGACGACTTCACCGCGATGCGCGAGCGGATGGAGCGGGTCGGGATGGTCCTGCGGGACCCCGAACAGACGGCGTTCCGGGTCGTCACGATTCCGGAGACGATGGCCGTCCGCGAGACGGAGCGCTTGGTCGGGAAGCTCCGGGAGTTCGAGGTGCCGGTGACGACGCTGGTCGTGAACAAGGTCATCGAGGACGCCGGCGACTGTCAGCGCTGTCAGGGGAAGCAGGCGGTGCAGGAGGAGGCGATAGCACAACTCCGGGAGTCGCTGCCCGACCTTGACGTGTGGACGATTCCCGACCAGTCCGGCGAGGTGACTGGTCTTAGTGCGCTGGAACGGGTCGCGGGCTCGTTAAGTGCTGTGGAGTGACCACTCTCCGTTTGCGGGTGACCCGTCGTGCGTAGAATACACGATTCGTCTGCAAACTTAACAACCGGAAAACACATACCGCCATAGATGAGTTGCTTGCGTGATGAATATTCGTCCGTTTCTTGCGGTGTTTCTCATCATCACTGTCGGTATCGTAGCTTCACTACTCCTGTTTCCCACCCTCTCTGCCCACAGCGGCCCGCCCGATGTAACGACGACTGACAAGCCGACGCTTGATCCATCTGTTCCAGCCCCATACCAAGGAACAAAAGCCGAACCCTCTGTCGTCATCCAGGTCGGTGAAACTGGGAATGGCTTGCCGATTCAGGTTTGGAATGCTAGCCCGATGAATCGAACCGTATCCGTCGAGATAATACACAATGACAGTGATTCCTCAGTCGTAACCCGGACAGAAACACTCCCACCGAACGGGACACTTTGGTTGGAAATCCCGTCTCCAGGGTACCTCCTCACAGTGACGGACGAATCAACACAGACGACTGGAACGTACCCAGTAACAACTGACCATTTCGACTGTAATTCCCGGTTTGCAGAAGTCCGTATCGATAGCAACGGAACAGTTGGTTCTCGGACTGTCTCCACAAGTATGGGCTGTTGACGGTGCTCGCTGTACTAATCAGTGTGTCTGCACCCTGTACTGAATGAAGCGAATCGTTGCAGACCAAGGAGCTATGTGAACCGTTTGCTGACACCCTGCCCCAATAGCTAGCCGAACCCGACGGCGTTTTGACCCTCCCAGTCGCAGGTCCCGGTAATGGACGACGAGCTGCGAGACCGAATCACGGAGGCGGCGGAGACGAACGCGCTCCTCAACGCGGTCAAACACGACAGCGAGGCACAGGTCGGGGCGATCATGGGGCCACTCATGGGCGAGAACCCGGAGTTCCGCGAGTACGGCGACGAGATTCCGGGCGTTATCGCCCCGGTCGTCGAGCGGGTCAACGGCATGGATGCCGAGGAACGCCGTGAGCGGCTGGCGGAGTTAGCGCCGGACAAACTCGAAGAACTGGAGAGCGAGGACGAGGGCGAGGACCACCCGCTGCCGGACCTGCCCAACGCCGACGAGTACGATACCGTCCGGATGCGGGTCGCACCGAACCCCAACGGCCCGTGGCACATCGGCCACGCGCGGATGGCCGCCGTCGTGGGGACGTACAAGGAGCGCTACGACGGGGAGTTCATCTGCCGCTTCGACGACACCGACCCCGAGACCAAGCGGCCGGATCTGGACGCCTATGACGCGATTCTGGACGCCATTGACTATCTGGGCTTTGAGCCCGACGACGTAGTCAACGCCAGTGACCGGGTCGAGACGTACTATGAGTACGCCCGCGAACTCATCGACAGAGGCGGGGCCTACACCTGCTCGTGCCCGCAGGGTGAGTTCTCCGATCTGAAAAACAGCGGCGAAGCCTGCCCGCACCGCGAGAAGGACGCCGAGACCACGCGCTCGGAGTTCGAGGCGATGGTCGACGGCGAGTACGACAGCGGCGAGATGGTGCTGCGGGTCCGGACCGACATCACCCACAAGAACCCCGCGCTGCGAGACTTCGTCGCCTTCCGGATGGTCGACACGCCCCACCCGCGCGAGGCGGCCGAGGAGTACCGCTGCTGGCCGATGCTGGACTTCCAGAGCGGGCTCGACGACCACCTGCTTGGCGTCACGCACATCATCCGCGGTATCGACCTGCAGGACTCCGCGAAACGCCAGCAGTTTGTCTACGACTACTTCGACTGGGAGTACCCCGAGGTCATCCACTGGGGCCACGTCCAGGTCGACGAGTACGACGTGCCGCTGTCCACGTCGAGCATCGCCGAACTCATCGCGGACGGCGAACTCGCGGGCTGGGACGACCCCCGCGCGCCGACCGTCGCCAGCCTCGAACGGCGCGGCATCCGCGGCGAGGCCGTCGTCGACGCGATGATTCAGCTGGGGACCTCCACCTCGAACGTGGACCTCGCGATGTCCTCGATCTATTCGAACAACCGTGACCTCATAGACGACAACTCGGACCGGGCCTTTTTCGTCCGGGACAGCGACGACCACGGCGGCCTCGTCGAGCGCCAGGTCGTCGGCGGTCCGGACGCCGGCGAACCGCCGCTCCATCCGGACTTCGAGGAGCGTGGCCGCCGCGAGATTCCGGTAACCAGCGGGGTCGTCGTCGAGGGTGACGACCTGCCGAGCCACGGCGAGCGTATCTGGCTCAAGGGGTACGGCTGCGTGCGCCACACCCGCGACGCCTTCGAGTACACCGGCGACGACATCGACGCCGTCCGCGAGGAGGGCGTCGACGTGATTCACTGGGCACCGGCTGATGGGCCACAGGTCCGCCTCCGGACGATGGACGGCGACGTGTCCGGCGTGGCGGAACCCGGACTACTCGATTACGACGCTGACGAGGTGGTTCAGTTCGAGCGTATCGGCTTCGCCCGCCTCGACGAGGTCGCGGACGACCCGGACACGGAGTCCGTCGCGTACTTCACCCATCCCTGAGGCCGCCGTCACGACGACTCTGCGGTCGGTTCTTCGCCCTGTGTCTCGATCTCGACGCCGCTGAACTCGAACCGGGCGCCGCCGTCCTCGCTGTCGGTAATTTTCAGTTCCCAGCCGTGGGCCTCAGCGATCGTTTCGACTATCGACAGGCCGAACCCGGTGCCGTCATCGCTCGTACTGTAGCCCGATTCGAGAACGGCGTCGCGCTGGTCCGGCGGAATCCCCGGGCCGTTGTCGGCGACGTAGAAGCCGTCCGGCGTGGCTCCGAGCGTTATGGTGACCGCCCCTGCCCCGTCGACCGCTGGCCCGGATTCGGGAGTAGCACCGTCTCTGCCGTGTTCCACGGCGTTTCGTACGAGGTTCTGGAACAGTTCGACGAGGCGGTCGGGGTCGGCCAGTACGCGCTCCGGCGGGTCCCGAATCCGGCGCTCGGCCGCGCTCGTTGGTGCGGCGTCCCACGCCCGAGCGAACGTGTCTCGGAGCGACACCGGTTCGGGGTCGCCGATGTCACGCCCCTCGCGGGCCAGCGTCAGGGTGTGGTCGATGAGCGTCTCCATCCGATTGAGGGCGTCCGTTGCGGCCGTTATCGACTCGCGTACGTCCGCCGAAGCGTCCTGTGACGCCAGTTCCAGATGGCCGCTGGCGACCTGCAAGGGGTTCCGGAGGTCGTGGCTGACGAGGCTGGCGAACTCGTCCAGCCGCTCGTTCTGGAGTTGGAGTTGTCGCTCCCGCCGCTTCTGGTCGGTGATGTCCGTGATGACGGAGACGCTGCCGACCACAGAGCCACTGAGGCCGCGTATCGGGGCAGCAGCGAGGCTCACGTCGACGTGGCTCCCGTCTTTTCGCTGGAGTTCCGTTTCGTGGCCTGCCAGACGCTCGCCCTCGAGTACCTGCGCATGAATCTCGATGGTCTGCTGTCGGTTCTCGGCCGGGATAACGGGGACCGTTTCGCCCAGAACCTCGTCCGCAGACCAGCCGAACAGCTCTGTCGCGGCGGGGTTCCAGACCTCGACGACCCCGTCGGTGTCCATCGCCACAATCGCGAGCGGGGCGGCCTCGACGAGCGTCTCTAGGCGCTCGGTCGTCACTGCGAGTTCGGACTCGATTTCCTTTCGCTGTGAGATGTCACGGACGATGCCGACGCGGCCGGACTCACCGCCGGCCAGTTCGATGTCCGCTGCGTCGACTTCACAGGGGACCTGCTCGCCGGACGCGGTCCGGATCAGGAACTCCCCCGACCCGTCGTCCATCGGTTCGGTTTCCATCTGCCCCAGTACCGTCTCGAAGCGTTCGCCGACGAGACTGTCCTCGACGGTACCGACCAGTTCGGCGAACGGGTCGTTGTACGTGACGAACCGGTCGTGCTCGTCGAGGACGTAGACGGGTTCGCTGACGCCCTCGAAAATCGTCTTGTACTGCGCCAGCCGCTGTTCGCGCTGCTTCCGCTCCGTGACGTCCCGGAGGACGACGAGCCGGCCGACGAGCCCGTCGAACCGGTCGGTAAACGGTGACACTTCTAGTTCGACGAACCGCTGCTGGCCGTCCACGGAGAGCGCGAGTTCCGACCAGTCTGACTGCCCACTGTCGTCGACCGCGACTTTGTCCCAGGTTGGGATGACGGCGTCTACTTGCTGGCCCACGAGCGTTTCCTCGGGGCCAGCGAGGAGGGTTTCGGCCGCTGGGTTCGCGTGGCTGATACAACCGTCGACGTCCAGAACGAGCGTTCCATCGCCCATCTGCTCGACGATGGTCTCCTGGGCGGCTGGCACCGGGTCGAGTGTCTTGAACGTGTAGAGCCCGGTCGTCATCGCTATCCCGGAGACCCCCCAGGCGAAAATCGTGGCGTCTTCGGGTATCTGTAGGAAGTACTGCTGGGTCAGCGCAATGGTCCAGGGAGCCAGCGCCGCGACGAGGACGGCAGCGGCCTGTGTTCGGTACAGGTGTCGCGAGCGGACGAACAACTGAACGAGAACGACTGTCCCGGCGAGTGCCGCAATCAGAATCGTCGCCATGTGGGCGACGAACACCGCTGTGAGGCCGGTCCCGGGCGTCACCACCAGCGACCCCACGGAGCCGCTGGGCGGGAGGTCGAACAGCGATACGCCCGGAAAGACGAACACGGCCATCAGCATCAGTAGATCAAGCGACAGTAGCCCGACGGCCCGGCGCGTCACCGCCCGGTCGAAGTCGGCGTACTGCAACGCGGCGTGCAGCCAGGAGATGGCGACTGCACCCTGCGCGATGGTCGCGACCTGTCGGGCGAGCAACTGGGTCGACAGCGTCGTCGCGGTGATGTCGACGGCGTAGCTGGCAGCACCGACTGACAGAGCGAGGTGAAACACCACCATCGGCGTCCCGCCAGGGTCCTCCCGCTTGCGCCACGCGAGCAGTGAAAACACCGCGGAAAGGCCCGTCAGGACCCACAGGGCCGTCACGAAGCGGCCGTACATCGTTCCAGTAACGATACTCCTATTCCCACTTTATCTTATCGATAGATGGGTATTATTAGTAAAAAATACGCTTGCCTGTAGTCGGTCTCCTCATTACCCGAATCATGCCTTCTAACCCGACTGGGGCTACTTGCAGTGGTTATTTTAAACTCTCGATGAGCTGAATTACTGTTTGTTGTCATATACCATGGTTAGTAAGACTTTTTACGAACTGCAACACTAGTGTCAAATGGACACGAGGTGATGGCCAATGGCACTGCCAACAACCACACCGAGTTCCTGGATGCGCGGTCTTGACCTCCCGTCCCGCCTACTCGAAACCGGTAGCGACGACTACGAACTATATGAAGAGGACGACGAGTTCGTCCTCAACGTCGAGCTCCCGGGCTTTGACGTCGAGGACATCGACGTCTCCTGGGACGACGGCATGTTGAACATCGCCGCCGAACGTGAGGACGAACAGCGCGGCGAGCGTCGGACGTACCACCGACGCTTCCGGTTCCCGAAGCGGGTCGACGACGAGGGTATCGCCGCGAACTACACCAACGGTATCCTCAAGGTGCGCCTGCCCGTCGAGGTAGGCGCGACGGCCCGCGGCAAGCAGATCGAGGTCGAAGGCTGACCGTCGGGCCACAGGCGTACCGCCCGAGAACCGAGCTTTTTCGCTTCGTTCAGAACGATGCAACTGACTGTCAGGCCACTCAAGAACAGAGAGCCGGGGAGTGGGATGGCAGTCATCGACCGGCAGGCTCCGGCGGACAGCGAGTTCAGCAGCGGTGACTTCGTTCGCCTGCAGGAACGCAGCAGTGGCCAGTCGGCTATCGCGACCGTGTGATCCAGCGACTGTGGTGGCACTGGTCGGTGCTGAGGCGTCGTTGGACGCCCGCGATGCCGACGCCTCGCTCGACCACGGCGTCGAGAGCGAATAGCGTCGGGCTTATGTCCGCGACGGCCCGACTGTAGCCCGTGACAGATACCGCTCCCGAGTCGGTAACCGTCCAGCGGGATATCCCGTTCCACGAGATGGACGGCGTGACGCTGACGCTTGACCTGTACGACTCGCCAGCGGCCAGCGGCCCGAAACCGGTTGCCGTGCTCGTCCGCGGCGGCGCGTTCACGTCCGGCGACAAGGGCGAGTTCGCACGGCACGCGCTCGACCTCGCGGCGGACGGCTTCCTCGTCATTGAGCCCCAGTACCGCCTCGCGCCGGAGTGGACGTTCCCGGCGGCGTTGGTCGACGTGAAAGCCGCTATCGAGTGGGCCAGAACGGAGGGCGAGAGCTACGGCGCGGACACTGACCACATCGTCGGCGTCGGCCACTCGGCGGGCGCGAATCTCGTTGTCTTGGCAGCGCTGACGGCGGATGAACCCGGTTTTGAACCCGAGCTGTATCCCGGTGCGTCCTCCCACCTGTCGGCTGTCGTCGGCTACGCCGGCATCTACGACTTCCACGCACTCGATAACGCCGCTGACGACGAAGCCGACGCGCCCCACCGCGCGTATCTCACCGGCGGACCCGACGACGAACCCGCGGCCTACGACCTCGCCTCGCCGGTCGGGCAGGTGAACACCGACGCCCCGCCGACGCTGTTGCTCCACGGGACCAACGACGACGTCGTCCCGCCAGCCCAGTCCGAGCTACTGGCCGACGCGCTCGGGCCGATGACCGATGTCGTCCACGAGACGGTGCCGTCGGATCACGGCTTCCCCTTCCACGGGGCGAACTACGATGACGTGTACGAACGGACCGTCGAGTTCATCCGGCGGGTCGGAGTCGGCGGTCCGGATACTGGTGACAGGGCCGGTGCAGGCGAGAGAACCGGCTTGCCCGGCGGCAACCTGCCGGGACCGGCCGACCGTATCGATGATCTCGGACCGGGGGACACTCGGGGCCCGGATCGCCGCGACGGCCCCGGATTCTGACGGTCAGGTCGAAAAGTTAAGTAGCTCCCAAAAGTGAGATAAGATACCAATGGCCATAGATCCGGAGTTCGAGGAGAACCGCGACGTTGTCGAACAGCACGACGGACACGACGTTTGGGGGCCGGTCGACGAACCCGAGGAACTGGGTATCCACGGGACACACGTCGCCGTCGACTTCGATATCTGCATCGCCGACGGCGCGTGTCTGGAGGATTGCCCTGTCGACGTATTCGAGTGGGTCGACACGCCGGATCATCCGGAGAGCGAAATCAAGGCCGACCCCGCCCACGAGGAGCAGTGCATCGACTGCATGCTCTGTGTCGACGTGTGTCCGGTCGATGCCATCGACGTGGACCCGGGCCGCGCCGGTCGCATCTGAGCTATCGGACCCCCTGTTTCCGCGGGATTACAGCATTCCACACCCTAAATATAAACGCCCCATAGCTGTCAGGCTGTCGTCATACAGCGTGTTACCTGGATTCTACAACCCCTGAGACAGATACGCCTACCTGTCATACAGATTTGTAAACATACATTTATTATAGATTCTTGTGTGAGATACACTCACGAGGGTCGTGATACCATGCACACAGTCGTTATGACGAAAGGCGTTCCGGACTTCCGCGAGGGACAGGTATCGTTCGACGAGGATGGCCATCTCGAACGCGGGAAGACACCGACGGTGATGAACCCCAACGACAAGCACGCGCTTCGGGCGGCGTTCCAGACGAAAGTCCGCAACGGGGGGCACGTCTCGCTGATGAGCATGGGGCCGCCGGGATACAAAGAGGTCTTACAGGAGGGGATGCGGGACGTGTACGCCGACGACCTCTATCTCCTCTCGGACCGCGAGATGGGGGCCGCAGATACGTGGGCCACTGCGATGACTGTCGCCACTGGCCTCCAGAACCTCGACGACCAGCCGGACTTGGTGTTTGCCGGGTTCAAAACTGCTGACGGCGAGACGGGTCACACCGGCCCACAGACCTGCTGGTGTCTGGACTGGCCGATGATTACCCACGTCGTCTCGCTCGACATCGACGAGGACGCCGGTACCGTCCGGGCCAAGCGGCTGGTCGATGGCGACATCTCCGAGATCGAGACGGTCGAAGCGCCGATGCCGTGTTTCATCGTCGCTGACCCCGAGTTCGAACCGACCTACCGGAAGGCGAGCCACCGGCTGAACCACAAGGACCTCCGAGAGGAGACCCAGAAGCGGGCCGAAGAGTACGAGGACTATCTCACGGTCTGGGACCACGAGGACCTCAATCTCGACCCGGACTACATCGGTCTCGACGGGTCCCCGACCATTGTCTCCGGTGTCGACCCGATTCCGAAGGCTCCCTCCGAGCGTGAGGCGACGATTATTGAAGCCGACGACAGCGAGGCGCTGGAGCCGATACTGGACGAACTTACGCCGTACGCGGTAGGTGACTGACCATGCCTGACATCGACCCCACGGAACACGAGATCGCCGAGCTAGGCCCGAAAATCAAGGACGTCGACGACGCGGACGAACTGCGGGCGATGCTGGCGCTGGAGGAAGACGGCGAGGATCGAGTCCCGGTCAAGACGCTCATCGAGGACCGCATCGAGAAAGTCGAGGACGAGGGCGACGGCGAGATGGACCCGGAAACCGTCGACCTCGCTGACCTCACGGTTGCCGACGTGGCGAACATGGTTCGAGAGGTCGACGACGGCGACGTGCTCAGAGACCTGCTCGAACGCGAGAAAGCGGGCCAGGACCGCAAGACGGCGAAGTCCCAGATAGAGAGCCGCATCGAGTCCGTCGAGGGGACCGAGGAAACCGAAGGTGAGGAGACGGCGGAAGTCGAGTACGTTCCGCCGGAGGAGAAGTATCCCGAACTCGACCACCCGACCAACGACAAACAGTGGGTCGAAGGGACCGTCGGGGCAGAGTACCGCGACATGTGGGTGTACTGCGAGACCCAGGCCGGCGAACTCGTCGACGTCTCGAAGGAGATGCTCGGGAAGGCCCGGGAACTGATGGACACCTACAACGAGGACTACGATGAGGACGAGCGCGTGGTCGCCGTGCTCATCGGGTCCGACGCGAGCGACCACGTCGAGGACGTCATCGCCTACGGCGCGGATCTCGTCGTCTACCACGAGGACCCCCGTTTGGAACGGTTCCGCCACCAGCCCTACACAGAGATTTTCTGTGACATGGCCCGTGCCGGCGGCGAACTCGCCGCCGAGGGCCGCGAGGACGTCGCGTGGAAGGACTACCACGAGCCGCGCTACACCATCTTCCCGGCGACGAACAACGGCCGGGACCTCTCGGCGCTCGTCCAGGGCGAACTCGACTCCGGGCTGGCCTCCGACTGTTCGGGGCTGTACATCGAGAGCGCGATGATCTCCAACCCGCGAAAGTCGGCACCGCCGGTGACAAGAAGGAGTTCGAACGGGTGTTGCACATGAAGCGCCCGGACTTCTCCGGGTTCGAGTACTCGACGATTCTCTGTATCGACAAGCCCAACCGGGACTTCCACCCGCAAGGGGCGTCGGTGATTCCGGGGAGCTTCGAGATGCCCGACCCAGATTACGAGCGCGACGGCGAGGTCGTCGACTACGAGATGGACCTCGACGAGGAGTGGTTCACAGTCGAGGTCGAGGAGTACGACCGCCTCTCCGGCGGCGTCGACCTCACCGGCAACGACGTCGTCGTCGCCGTCGGCCGGGGCATCGGCGACGACCCGACACAGGGCATCGAGCAGGCGCTGGACCTCGTCGACGCCTTCGACGAGGCTGACCTGGGGCTGTCCCGTGGCGTCATCACCTCGTCGTACTCCTTCGACGGCCACGTCGAGCAGTACGTTACGGAAGAGCGCCAGATCGGCGAATCCGGACAGGAAGTCGAACCCGACGTGTACATCGCGGCGGGCATCTCCGGCGCGATCCAGCACAAGGTGGGCTGTGACGAGTCCGATACAATCATCGCCGTCAACACCGATCCGGATGCCGACATCCGGGACTTCTCGGACTACCTCATCGAGGGCGACCTGTTCGAGGTGCTCCCGCGGTTGACCGAGGCCGTCGAAGCCGGTGAACTCGGTGCGATGATGGAGGCCAGCGATGACTGACGCCTACGAGGAGTACGAGGCGGTCGTCGTCGGTTGCGGACCGGGCGGAGCGGCCGCGGCGGCGACCCTCGCGCGGAACGGCGTGGAGACGCTGGTGCTCGAACGCGGCGTCGACGCCGGCTCGAAGAACGTCTCGGGCGGGCTCATCTACGCCGAGGAGTCGGCCCCCTACACCATCGACGGGCTGTTCCCGGACTTCCGCGAGGAAGCGACGGAGCGGCCGGTGACGGAGAACCTCATCCACAACATCGCCGGCGACAAGGTGAAATCCTTCGACATCGGCGACCTGCACCACCACGACACGGCGTGGGCCGACGCCGTGCTCCGCCGGAAGATGGACTCGTGGCTCGCCCAGCAGGTCCACGAGCGCACCCGCGAGACCGGCGGCGGCCTGCTGACCGAGGTCCACGTCACCGGCCTGCTCCGCGAGCGGGGCGAAATCGTCGGCGTGACGACCGAGGAACTAGACCCAATCAAAGCCGACCTCGTGGTGGCGGCTGACGGCGTCAACTCCGAACTCGCCCGCGACGCCGGGCTGATGGACTGGGAAGAGCCCGAGGAGTGGTTCCAGGGCGTGAAGGCAGTCGTCGACATGGAGCCCGAGGTCATCAACGACCGGTTCGACGTGGCTCCCGACGACGGCGCGGCCCACCTGTTCTCGGGCGACCTGTTCGACGGCGTCCGCGGCGGCGGCTTCCTCTACACCAACGAGTCCTCGCTCTCCATCGGCACTGTCTTTCACCTCGACTCGATCGCCGAGGAGCGGGCCGAGCCCCACGAACTGCTCGACAGCCTGCTCACGCATCCACTCATGGCCCAGTGGCTCGGCGACGAGTACAACGAGCGCGAGTACAGTGCGAAACTGGTTCCGGACTCGAAGAAGGCGGCCCATCCCTCCCCGCACAAGGACCGCCTCGTGCTGGTCGGCGACGCCGCCGGCCAGATGCAGGCCCAGGGTCCGATCATCAAGGGGATGAACCACGCCGTCACCGCCGGGGCGCTGGCCGCCGAGGCGTTCGCCGACGCTCGGGCCCGCGGAGATCCGTCTCAGGCCGGCGAGCTGTACGAGAAGAAACTCCACGACGAGGGGGTGATGAACAAACTCCGGCCGACCGGGTACAGGGTGTTCGGACAGCTCGGCGAACTCGGTCCCGTCGACGACCTCTCGAACGCTATCGCCGACTCTGCCGTCGGCCGGTTCGGGGTCCGCGCGGCGGCCGGACTGCTCGAACGGGCCTACTCGTCGCCCCGTATGGTGTCGATGATCCCAGACACGAAACTGCCCTACGTGACGCTCCCGACGATTATCGCCGAGGAACTGGGCGAGCCCGTGACCGACGAGAACACCGTCTCGCCGCCGGACCTGGCCGACCGTATCGGCGACCTGACCTACGACGTGGGCGACCCGCACATCGAACTGGTCGACAAGTCCTTCGAGGCCTCGGGCACCGCCGTCACGGCCTGCCCGGTCAGCGCCGAGGACTTCGGCGGTGGCTGTTACCGCGACGAGATGGTCCAGACCAACGGGACCAAGGAACACCTCGTGAGCCTCGATACCCAGCCCTGCGTCGAGTGTGGCACCTGTGCCATCGTCGCCGACACCGAGTGGGAACACCCCGCCGGCGGCAAGGGCGTCGAGTTCAAGCAGGGGTGACCTGTTCGGTGATGAGCGGCCAGTACGACGACCGGATTCGGGCGCTCTCCCGCCGGGCCGAGCAGGTCCACGAGTCGCTGGACCCCGACCCGCCGGACGAGGAGCGAGCGATGGAACTGTTGCGTGAGGGGTTCGGTCCAACGGTGGCTCTGTACTGCGAGGCCCGGACCGGCGGGTCGTGGGTCCGGTTCTCCGAAGCGGAGTTTGAGCGGCTCGAACGGACGATGAACGACTGGCTGGACTGCTACGCCGCCTGCTACGGCGTGGAGTTAGCCGGCACCTACAGCGTCAGAGCGGCCGCAGAACTGCTCGTCGACACGCATAACGCCCGTGACGTGGCAGTCCTTCTGACCGGCGTTCCGGAGCAGTAGCGACCGTTTACTGAGAAGTACATGGTTTTTGATAAAGGATTAAGTACTGTCTCGTGGTAGCAGATACCATGGAGTTAACAGAGCCACTGCAGTTCGACCACGAGGACCGACGGGACATCTACGAGTACATCGAATCGCACGGGTCAGTTGAGCCACGAGCCGCACGGACGTCGCTGCAGATGGACCCGCGCCCGTTCGGCCATCACGTCGCGATACTCAAACGGGACGGCGTGCTGGCAGAAATCGACGGGGAACTCCGCATCGCGTACAACGACACCGTCGAGGAGGAGTTCGAGGCCGACGACATCGAGTTCACCATTCGGCAGGCCCGTCAGGAGGACCTGACCGGCCTTGTCGGGGCCATCCGAGCCGCTATCGGCGGCGGCGAGTACGTCGATGCGGAGACCGTCGCCGACGTGGTGGACAGCGAGGGCGTGCTGCTCCGGCACAACGAACTGGAGTCGCGCATCTTCTTCGTCGCCTGCATCGACGACGACGTTGTCGGGTGGGTCCACCTCAAACACCCTGAAGTGGAGAAACTCAGCCACACCGCAGAGCTAACGCTGGGCGTGCTTGACCGCTATCGGGGTCACGGCATCGGCTCCCAGCTGCTCGCCCGGGGCACCGAGTGGGCGGCGTCGAACGGCTACGAGAAGCTGTACAACTCTGTCCCATCGACGAACGAAGACGCGATCGAGTTCCTCGAAGGCCACGGCTGGGACACCGAAGCCGTCCGTGAAGACCACTACAAGTTCGGCGACGAGTACGCCGACGAGGTGATGATGGAGATCGACCTGTAGCGCGCTACGTCCGCCCCAGCGCCCGAATCGTCGTTCGAGCAAGCTCCCCGTCGACCTGCTGTGGCACAGTTAGCAGAAGCCGGTCGATGACAGCCCTGTCCGCAATTCTATCCCGTTTCTCCTGTGCCTGTTCCGGCGTCCCGGCGATGCCGAGGTCAGCCGTCATCTCGTCAGTGACGAGCTCCGTCGCCTCCCCGCGGTCACCCGCCTGCCAGGCGTCGGCGATGCGCTCCGCCCGGTCCGGATACGTCTCCGCGACAGCCCGGCGATACCCCTCGCCGCTGCCGACGTAGTAGGCGATGTGCTGACGGAGTTCCTCGGTCGCCCGCTCGGAATCCTCGTGGACCACCGCCGGCACGTACGGTGCGACGGTAATCTCGCTCGGGTCGCGGTCGGCATCGCGTGCCGTCTCCACGATGTAGTCGAACGCCGACTCCAGTTCGGAGAACGGGATCATGTGTGGGAGCCAGCCGTCGGCGAGTCTGGCGACGACTCGCCTGTTCGCCGGCCCGAGCGCGGCGTGGTACACCGGCACGTCGCGGTCTAGCGGCGGAACCCCCCTCACCGACGCAACCTCGCCGTCGTGGGTCACCCGCTCGTCGCTCGTCATGAGCTGTTTGACGATGTCGATGGTTTCGTGGGCGCGACGGACCGGTCGCTCGAACTCCATGCTGTGCATGTTCTCGATGGACCGGGCTGTACTCGTTCCCAGGCCCAGCACCGCTCGCCCGTCTGAGACCCTGTCGAGGGTCGTCGCTGTCATCGCCAGCACGGCCGGCGACCGCGAAAAGACGTTGAGTATCGCGCTGCCGATTTCGATGTCCTCTGTCCGTGTCGCAATGTCTGTGAGTTCGACGACGGAGCTGGCACCCCACAGTTCGTTCAGCCAGACCGAGTCGTAGCCCCAGTTTTCGGCCTCGACAGCCAGGTCGATTGTGCTGTGGTCCTCGACGCGTGGCACGACGACTCCCAGATGCATGGTGTAACCGACCGCTGGAACCCTAATAAAGAATCGTGTTGATAACTCGAAGCTGTTCTTCTCTACTCCGGCAGGCTCACTCCTGGCCGATCATGCGCTCCTGTTCCTGCCAGTACTCCTCGCGGAGTTCGTACTTCTGGATTTTCCCAGTCGCCGTTTCAGGAAGCGAGTCCCGGAAGTCGATGCCTGCGGGGACCTTGTAGCTCGCGACGCGTTCCCTGAGAAATTCGAGAATATCCTGTTCGGTCACGTCGCTGTCGGCCGTCGGAACGACAATTGCCATCGGCGTCTCGCCCCAGTCTTCGCTCGGAGCCGGAATGACTGCGGCTTTCAGGACATCGGGGTGATCGTACAGTTCGTCTTCCAGTTCGATAGAGGAGATGTTCTCGCCGCCGGAGATGATGATGTCCTTCCGGCGGTCCATGATCTGTATCATCCCGTCCTCGTCCCACGTCGCGAGGTCGCCGGTGTGGAAGTACCCCTCGACGCGGTCGTTGAACGCCTCCTCGGTAATCTCGGGCTTGTTGAGATAGCGGTCCATCACCTGGTTGCCCTGCACCACGACCTCGCCGATGGCCGTCCCATCGTGTGGCACGTCGGTGCCGTCCTCGTCGACGACCCTGATGTCGGTACACAGCGCCTCGGACCCCTGCTTGACCTTGAGTTCACGGCCCCGTTCGGCGATGCGCCGCGGGGAGTTGCTGGTCGTGATGATCGGGGCCGTCTCGGTCAGGCCGTAGATGTGGATGATGCGCCAGCCGAACTCGTCTTCGACGCGTTCGATAGTCGCCGTCGCCGGCGCGCTCCCGGCTGTCGCGATCCGCACGTCGCGGTCGCCCTGTGTCACGACGTCGCCGTCGTTAGCCCGGTAGTGCTGGATGAGTTTGTTCAGCACCGTCGGCGCGCCGCACATGAACGACACGTCGTACTCACGGACCCGGCGGAAGGTGTCCGCGGCGTCGAAGGTCCGCTGACAGACGTGGGTGCCGCCGGTCCCGGTGATGGCGTAGGTGTGGCCCCAGCCGTTGCAGTGGAACATCGGGAGCGTCCAGAGGTACGTGTCGTCGTCGCGTATCTCCATGTGCTGATTGAGCACCAGCGCGTGCCAACTCTCGGTCCGATGGGTTCTGACCACGCCCTTCGGGTCCCCCGTCGTGCCGGACGTGTAGTTGATGCTGGCGTCGTCGTCCTCGGCCATGTCCGGCCGGTCCGGTTCGGCTGTCGGCTGCCCGTCGAGGATACCGCTGTAGGCTTCCCATTCCCCGTCGATACGGTCGGGCTCGTAGCCGATGAACGTCTCCGCAGGAATGTCGTCCCGTACCGGCTGGACCTTTTCCGCGAAGTCGTAGTCGGCGATGACTGTCGCGGCTTCACAGTCGTTCAGAATATACTCGATTTTCGCGGGATCGAGCCGGTAGTTCAGCGGGACGAACACCGCGCCGAGTTTGTTCGTCGCGTACAGCGTCTCGATGAAGTAGTGTGTGTTCGGCGCGAGGACGGCCACGCGACTTCCCTTCGAGACGCCCCGGTCCGACAGCGCGTGTGCCAGTCGATTGACCCGCTCGTTTACCTCAGCGTACGTGTACTCGGTACCGTCATGGGCGACAATACCGGTTACGTCGTCGTAGATGTCCGCTGCACGGTCGATGAAGTCGGTGGTGAGCATCTCGCGTTTCATGATAACATGCCTCATCTGTCGTATTCAAACCCAATTATTATTATATTTTCTTCGTGAACGGTTGACAGCCACCCTAACTGATACCTTCGTGTGAACTAATCCGTCTGTCGGGAGAACAACAGCCTACGACCACTCGTCCTCGTGGCCGTCCATCGGCGCGGGGACGACGCCGTCCTTCTGTGCCCAGACGCGGGCGTGGTCCGGACACACTTGACGGTTCGCATCCCAGGGGATGTGGAGTTCGACCGCGGCCTCGTTCTCGCAGTCGTCCTCGGCACACCGAGTCATAGGAGCGCGACGGCGACCATGGTGACCAGTATCGACGCGGTTAGCAGGGCCTGGACGACGCCGGAGGCCAGCATTCCGGCGGTCGTCACGAGCGCGGCCTTCGCGCTCCCGCGAGCGTCCTCCTGCCGGTAGAACTCGACGACGAACACCGTGCCGGCGACCCCCAGCAGGATGCCGAGCGGGCCGGTGACGAAAAAGAGGACGAGCGCCACGAGGCCGGCCAGCACCGCCGTCCAGTTCGACGCCCCGCCGACGCGTGCGGCGACGGCACCGCCCGCTATGTCGACGGCCCACGTCAGCAGGCCGACCAGCGTCAACAGGACGAGCAGGACCGTCCCGGGTTCGGTCATCCCGCTTGCGACCCAGTAGAGATAGACGCCGGCGAGCGAGACGAGCGCGCCGGGGACCTGGGGCGTAAGGCTACCGATGACGCCGCCGACCAGGAGCACAAACGCGAGTACAAACAGCAGCGTTTCGAGGCCGAGCAGGCTCATTGGTGTCTATCGAGTTCCTCCTGTACCCAACCGTCGCCGTACAGACGCGTCAACCTTTCGACTATTCCGCCCAGCGTTCGCATACACTCCCGCTCAGAGACGAACGCCAGTTCCTCGGTAACGGCCGGCCACGGCTGCGCTTGCAAGACCTTTCGGACAAGCAGGCGCTCCTCCCGTGGCGAAAGCGCGGCTGGGTCGGCCGGGTCTGAGAGGTGTCGCCGGCTGAGTTCACGGAACGGCTTCGGGTTCGTGTCGAGAACCGACGCACCGCCGGGGACGCCGGCAACTAGCCGCCATTCCCACTCAGAGAGGGAGAGGGACGGTTCGCTGTCAGTCGCTCGTAGCACTGCCCGAACCACGTCGGGGTCGCAGTCGTCGAGCGAGTCTGACAGCACCGCCGCGATGCGGTCCTGAAACCATCCACCGTGTCGGGTCGAGAGCGCCGCCCCGTCGTCGGAACAGGGGTCCAGCATCACGACGGAGTACTCGCCACTGGTCGCGTTCCGCGAGGTGGCGAGGTGCACGGTACTGTAACCGTTGTCCGCCCAGAAGCGGACGAGTTCCGGCGTCGCACCGTAGCTGACCCCAAGCCAGTCCACTTGGTCGGCGAACTCCGTCTTGATTTCCGAGAGGAGTTCGGAGCCGAGCCCGCGGGACCGGACCGCGGCGTGGGTCGCGATGCGGAGGACCCGCTGGCCGACCGGAATCCCGGCGGCCTCGTCCCGGAGCTGCGTCGACAGCACGTCCGGGAGCATGTTCCCACGGACCCGCCCGCCCTCGTACATCGTGGCTCGCGTGTCTGCCGAGAGCCCGCCCTCCTGTGCCAGCAACGCCACCGCGACGACGTGGCCCCCGTGGGTCAGCGCCCGAACGGTGAGATTGGGCGCGTCGAGCAGCCGGGCCAGGTCCGAGGGTTCCGTCCGGTAATGTGCCAGCACGAGCAGGCCGAAGACCTCCCGGAGCAGGTGTTCGTCGGCGAGCAGGTCAGCCGTCGAGAGCCGGCGATACTGTACGCTCTCCGGCGTCGCATCCGCGATGAGTTGGTCGGCTGGCGGGCGGGCGTCCAGCAACAGCGCCCGGAACGCCCACACCTCCACGGGGTCGGCGTCGCTGTACCTGATCGGTGTCGTCATCGACACGTCGGTAACCGTGTGGTCGCTCTCCGCGAGTCGATCCCGGAACCGCACGGAGAAGCCCCGGCCCGCCCCCTCGTAGCCGTGGACGGTCGTGGTAAAAGCGACCGCCGGAGCATCGAGGTACTGTTCGAGTCGCCGGACCGGCAGGGCCGCGGCCTCGTCGACGATGACCACGTCGGGGTCGTCCGGAAGTGCCGCGGCTTCGTCCGGCGGTGCGTACCGCACACAGCCCGCCCCCGCAATGCCGAGCCGCTGTGGTCCGGATGCCTGGTCGCGCGTGAAATCAACGCCAAGCGTCTCCAGTAGATGTGCCGCCCGCGCGAACACCTCGGCGGCGCTCCGGTACTGCGGCCCGGTCACCAGTACGTCCCTGTCCGCCGCGGCGAGGTTTCCGGCTGCCAGCCCGGCGGCGCTGGATTTCCCTCGCCCCCGGTCGGCCTCGACCACGACTGCCTCGCCGGCGGTCTGCAGGGATTCGAATGCCTGGACCGCGTCCCGCTGGTCGTCGGTGAGACACTGAGCGTAGGTCTCGGCGCGGAACCACGCGTCGGTTGGCGGGGTCGGGCTCGGAACCGGGCGGCTCGGTGGCGGGTCCGTCAGGCCGTCCTGCTCGACAGTGCCCCTGTCGACGTCGACGATAGCGATACCTCGGTGTGCTCGCAGCGTTTCGACGAACCGACGGCGGAAGTGGCCGCTCACGTCTTCGACGCTGAACGGCGGGACTGCGAGTGAGGCGTCGAACCCGTCGCGCTCCTCGGGCCATCGGTCCAGCGGCGGCGCGAGAATAACGTAGAGGCCGCCGCCGTCGACTGCACCGACGGTCCGCCCGACCGCGTCCGGCCGCAGTTCCTCGTGCACATCGACGACGACGGCCGTCCGGGTCCGCCCGAGGAGTTCCTCGGCGCGGGACTGCTCGTGGTGTTCACAGTCGAGGAACGGCTCCGGGCCGACGACGGTCGTCTCAGCGCTGGGGATATCCGCAGCGTCGAGGGCTGCCCTCGCTCGCTCCCGCGTCCGGTCGGGGTCGCCCGCCAGCACGAGCAGTCGCCGCTCGTTTGCGCGGCGGGCCTCGGCTCGGAGCGAGCGCGCGATGTCCATACCGGTGGTGGCGGACGCGCCAGTATGGACCTGACGGTCACGGCGCTATCGAGGTACGCTTTTACCGGATCGGACACAGTCGCCGGCATGGCACCCCTCCAGACCCCGCTCTGCTCTGCGATAGGTATCGACCACCCAGTCGTACAGGCACCGGTCGGGAGCGTCTCCACACCGGCACTGGCTGCGGCAGTCGCGGACGCGGGCGGCCTCGGGATGCTGGCGATGTCGTGGCGCGACGCCGACGCGATCCGTGATGCGTACACGGCGGCCGCGAGCGCGACCGACGGCGTGGTCGGCGTCAACGTCGTCCTCGACGAGTCGACGGGCGTGCTCTCGCCGTCGGCATGTCTCGATGCGTGTCTGGACGCGGGCGCGTCGGTCGTCTCCTTCTCCTTTGGCGATGCCAGGCCGTACATCGACCGGGTGCACGAGGCTGGCGGAACAGCACTGGTAACGGTCGCCAGCGCCGCCGAGGCCAGGGCTGCCGTCGATGCCGGTGCCGATATCGTGGTCGCGCAGGGCCGGGAAGCCGGCGGCCACGTCCAGAGCGACGTGACGACTTTCGCCCTGCTCCCGCGAGTGGCCGACGCCGTCGACGTACCCGTCGTCGCGGCCGGCGGTCTCGGCGACGGTCGCGGCCTCGCGGCGGCGCTGACACTTGGGGCTGACGGCGGCTGGTTCGGCACTCGGTTCGTGGCGACCACAGAATCGGGGGCACACGAGACCTACCGGGAACGCATCGTCGACGCGCCCGAGACGGCGACGCGGTTCACCGAACTGTTCGACCGGGGCTGGCCGGACCAGCCACACCGGGTACTCGAAACTGATGAGGTCAGGCAGCAGGCCGGTGCCGATTCAGGTGGGGAAAGCGACGGTAGCGATTCCGAACAGATCGCACAGATGCCAGACGGCGAGCCGATCAGTCGGCTTGCTGATATGCCCCCGCTTGCGGGCATGACCGGCGACGTCGAAGCCCTGCCCCACTACGCCGGTCAGAGCGCCGGCCTCGCACAGAACGTTCGGCCCGCCGGTGAGGTGGTTGCCCGTCTTGTCTCCGACGCGAGGGCTGCGCTGGCCGATGCGTCGGCGGCCGTAAAGTAGGCAGACCCACCGACAGCACCCGTGTGCCGGCCTGGCACGCGATTTCGGCTTCGAAAGCGCTTTTAGGGCCGGTGGCACAGAATGGGGTACAGCCTGCGCCGAGTTGATGATGCTCCCAGCCTTTTCAGGATACACACCATCACGGTGTGACGGGCCCCGCGGCCCGGACACGGCGGGGGAGCCTGAGCTCGCGCGCAGGAGGTGAACATACAAATGCCAGTATACGTAGATTTCGACGTTCCCGCGGACCTCGAAGACGACGCCCTCGAGGCGCTCGAGGTCGCCCGGGACACAGGCGCTGTAAAGAAGGGTACAAACGAAACGACCAAGTCCATCGAGCGCGGCTCCGCCGAGCTCGTCTTCGTCGCCGAAGACGTCCAGCCCGAGGAGATCGTCATGCACATTCCGGAACTCGCCGACGAGAAGGGTGTCCCCTTCATCTTCGTCGAGCAGCAGGACGACCTCGGACACGCCGCCGGGCTCGAAGTCGGCTCGGCCGCCGCAGCCGTCACCGACGCCGGTGAGGCTGACGCCGATGTCGAGGACATCGCCGACAAGGTCGAGGAGCTTCGGTGAGGTGACCTCGGATGAGCGCTGAGGAATCCGAAAGCAGCGGTTCCACGCCCGCCGAGGTTATCGAAGTCGTGGGCCGGACGGGGATGCACGGCGAGGCCATGCAGGTCAAGTGCCGCATCCGCGAAGGCGAGAACCAGGGGCGCATCATCACGCGCAACGTTCTCGGTCCGGTCCGCGAAGGTGACGTGCTCCAGCTCCGCGAGACGGCTCGCGAGGCCGACACCATCGGAGGGCAGTAACCATGCCCCGGACACGCGAATGTGACTACTGCGGCACAGACATCGAACCCGGCACGGGCACGATGTTCGTCCACAAGGACGGCGCGACCACGCACTTCTGTTCCTCGAAGTGCGAGAACAACGCCGATCTGGGCCGCGAGGCCCGCAACCTCGAATGGACCGACACTGCCCGCGGCGAAGCCGGTGCGGTCGAGACAGAGGTTGAAGACGAAGCTGAAGAGGCGGAAGCAGAGCCGGCAGCTGATGCCGAGGAAGCTGACGCAGACACCGACGAGGAAGCGGCTGCGGACGAAGCTGACGCCGACGACGCTGACGAGACCGACGCGGACGAAGACGTCGAGGACGAAGAAGCCGAGGAGGCTGAAGCGTAATGTCCGAGCACGAGCGCACGTTCGTGATGGTCAAGCCCGACGGCGTCCAGCGCGGCCTCATCGGGGACATCGTCTCCCGTTTCGAGGACCGCGGCCTGAAGATGGTCGGCGGCAAGTTCATGCAGATCGACCAGGAGCTCGCTGAGGAGCACTACGGCGAGCACGAGGACAAGCCGTTCTTCGACGGGCTCGTCGACTTCATCACCTCCGGTCCCGTGTTCGCGATGGTCTGGGAAGGTCAGGACGCGACCCGGCAGGTCCGCACCATGATGGGCGAGACTGACCCGGCCGAGTCGGCTCCCGGCACCATCCGCGGCGACTACGGCCTCGACCTCGGTCGGAACGTCATCCACGGCTCCGACCACGAGGACGAGGGCGCAAACGAGCGCGAAATCGAGCTGTTCTTCGACGAGGACGAACTCGTCGACTGGGACCAGATCGACGCGCCCTGGCTGTACGAGTAACGACAGATCGGCTGTCGCGTTTTTTCGAGCACAACCACCTTGAGGGCGGCGTCCGTACCGCTCAGTATGAGCCTGACGCTCTACCAGCTCGACGGCTGTCCGTACTGCGAGAAGGTCGCCGACCGACTGGACGAACTCGACATCGACTACGACAGCGTCTGGGTCGAGGCGCTGCACTCAGAACGTGACGAAGTGAAGCGGGTCTCCGGCCAGCGGGGCGTCCCGGTGCTGGTCGACGACGACCGCGGGGTCACGATGGCCGAGTCCGAGCGCATCCTCGAATTTATCGAGACGACCTACGCGCCCGAAGCCCAGTCGGTGTAGAGGTAGCGGGCGGCCGCGCCGAGGCTCGCAAATATCAGTGGGAGGAAGAACATCAGAATCAGGAGCCACAGCACCGCTGGCGCGGCCTGTCCCTCGCCCCCGCCGTCGAACATAACTGTCCGGACGAATACGAAGCTCCCGATAAACCCAGTGACGACGTAGCCAAAGCCGATGCCGGTCCCGACGAGCGCCGCCTCTTCGAGCAGGCTGTCCGACCGGGAATCGCCGCGGTAGCGTTCGAACAGTGCGCCGACGGTGAGCAGCGAGACGATTGGTATCAGGAAATAGACGATAGGGGGGATGCTCGCGTTCTCAACACCGTACAGGACGTTCCGCGCGGCCGAGCCGTACACCTCGGCACCTGTCGCAGTCACCAGTGTCGGCACATGATGGGCGTTGTACAGCACGAACCCGTACTGGATCAGCCGGTCCGACAGCTCCTGCAGGCCGACCTCCGGCGGGCCGACGAGAAACAGCAGCGTGACGAGCAGATACTCGACAGCCAGCGTCCCGGCGGCGACGCCGGCAGCCCGGAGCCACGGAAACGTTCGGAGGCTCTCAGCTAGCAGGTGACTCTCCGGCTGTGGCTGCTCGGCAGCGGCGGTCGGTGGCTCGTCCACCAGCGACTCGTCGACCGGCGCCCCGGCCCCCTCGTTGTCCGCCTCGTCGGTCCCGTGTTCAGTCACGTCTAGCCGTATCAACTTCAATGACGGAAAAAAGGGTTCCGGTGGTCGCTACTCCGACTCGAAGTCGAGCGCCGCGCCGTTGATGCAGTATCGCTTCCCGCTCGGCTCCGGTCCGTCGTCGAATACGTGGCCTAGATGACCGCCACACTCGGCACAGACGACTTCCGTTCGCTCCATCCCGTGGCTGTTGTCCGCCTGTGTCTCGACGTTGCCTTCCTGATACACGTCCCAGAAGCTCGGCCAGCCAGTCTCCGATTCGAACTTCCTGTCGCTATCGAACAGTTCTGTCCCACAGCCGGCACAGGTGAACACGCCCTCGTCTTCTACGTCGATGAGGTCGCTGCTGAACCGCGGCTCTGTTCCGGACTCGCGGAGGATTCGGTACTCCTCGTCGGAGAGAATTTCGCGCCACTCTTCGTCGTTGTCCGGGAGTTCTCCTTCGGATTCACTCATGCGCCACCGTATGCGCCCCAGCGGTAAAAACGTGAAGCCAGGGGTGGGATTTGAACCCACGAACTCTCGATTACAAGTCGAGTGCTTGGACCACCCAAGCTCCCCTGGCGCGGTTGCATACCTGCGTTGTGTGGGGACCGTTTAGAGAGTATCGTTTTCGGTCGGCTTTTCGAGCTCGATCCGGTGTGGTGCGTAGCCGTGCGCTCGGTAGAACTGTCGGGCGGATTCGTTGTCCGCCATCGCCTCCAGCGCGAGGATATCCGCACCGGCTTCGCGAAGTAGTTCCTCCGCCGTATCGAGCAGTTCGCTACCGACTCCCTGACTCCTGTGGACCGGTTCCACGAAGATGTTCTCGATGATGCCCCGCGTTTCGTCTTGTTCGTACCGGCCGCTGTCGATGGTCACCATGACGAACCCGACGATCTGCCGGTCTATCCGGGCGATACGGACGTTCTCGGCGACAACGCGCTGTACGACAGTCTCCCGGACCGCGGTCCGGTTCCGGTCCCCGAACAGATGTGACCCGTGGGTACGTTGGCTCTCCGCCAGTCGGACCCACAGGTCGACGATGGTGTCCACGTCGTCCATCGAGGCGGTGGCGATTTCCACGGTGGTACTCCGTGTCGTACGGTCAAAACAGTTCGGCTACGCCGCCGTATCCGTCCGCTGTGAGAGGCGGGGCCGGCTGGCGTGGGTCAGACGTCACGACAGTCCGCACAGAGGAGTTGCCCGTTGAACGACGCCAGGTCCCGTGTAAACGTGCTACAGGCGGAACAGATGCCCTGATTATCGAACGAATCCTCGACGGCGGACTGCATCCCGTCGGTGGTGGCTTCCTGCCCGGTCGTCGCAACCGTCGAGGGTTGCTCGGCGACCTCCGTCGACTCGCTCTCTAACCTCGCAGTCGAGAGGATGTCGTGCTCGGTCAGCGTTCCGAGGGGTTCTCCGTCAGCCGTTACCAGGAGAAACTCCGCGGACCGTGTCGCCATTCGGTCCCGGGCCGCCGGGAGTCCAGCATCGGGTCCGATTGTCGGAATGGATTCACGCATCACGTCGCCGACGGTGGCAGTCTCCGGGTCACCGCCGTCGACGATGTATGCCAGTACGTCTCTGTCCGTCGCGACACCGACCGGTTCGTTCCCCCGTAACACGAGAATCGGATGCTGGTCCTCTCGGATCAGCAACTCCGTCGTTTCGAGGAGGTCGTCGGACTCGCTTGCGCCGACGTACTCTCTGTTCATAACCTCCCGCACAGTGACCTCACCGTTCATGTGTCTAAGTACCACACGACCGGTCTAAAAGATACCTCCACTACGTTTATATCGCGTGGTTCACAACTTACTCGGTTGTCTCGGTTTCGATGGTAACGGCCTCGCCAGTCGCCCGACAGGTCTCTAACGCGTGCTTGGCGTCCATCCCGGCCGTAGCTGCCGTCCGCCCGCGTCCGACACCGACTTTCAACTCTACGTCGACCGCGTCACGGACGTGGTTGATTGCGTCGTGGTAGTCCGCCTCGTCCAGGTCCGGACAGACCGCGATGACGTTGTCGCCGCCGACGAAAAACGACAACGAGTCGTGGGCTTCGCGCATATACTTCATGAGCGCCGCGTACCCCTGCTCGATCTGGATGAACGTGTCGAACTCGTTGAGCTGGTCGGTGTACTTCTCGGTGGCGTCGTCGACATCGAAATGCGCGAGTTGCACGTCTGTGGGCTTCCGGAACTCCTCGTCGATCGTCTGACCGCGTAGCACTTCTCGCCGGCCCTTGTCCTGTGCGCTACCGGCCTCCTGTAGCTGCTCTGTTGCCGTTCCCAGCGCCGAGACGGGTGTCGTTCCCGTCGCGACCGAGAGGCTCATCGTCACCGGGTAGCGATTGCCGACGGACTCCTGAATGAGTGCGTGTGCCGCCTCGTCCAGTCCGTTCGTCACGGCGATCATGTTGTCGAACCGCGAGAAGAAGATGTAGCCGTCGCGGTTCCCGAACAACTGTGCGAGGTCAGCGTACAACCGGGACTGGAGCGTCTGCAGGTCGACTTCACGGCGGGGCTCAGGCGTCACAGTCCACGGCCCGTAGTTATCAATCTGTATATGGGTGATCTGGGTGTTGGTCACTGTCCATCGTTCGTTTAGAAGCAACGGGTATTGCTCTGTCGAAATTAACCGGCAGAGTGGACTGAAGGCCGGTCCGGCCGGTGTCGGACTCCGGACATGCGAGCCGATTCAACGGGGGTCAGTCGGCACCGCGTCGGGGCGCTGTATCTCGACGGTCCCGACCATCGAATCGTATGTTACGATATCTGTTGCCGTCAGTTTCGGGAGGTGTTCGGTGAACAGTTCCTCGGTGAGTTCGTCCCTGTCAGTGTCAGGGACTGCCGCTGGCTCGATGTCACGCTGGGCCGCCAGAACCGCCGCCGCGAGGTCTGCTACGACAACCGGTTCACCGCGGTCTGCCAGTATCGAGAGCGCACGACGGCGAGTGTCGTCCGACAACAGATCGGCAACAACCTCCTCGGGGAGTCCCTGCTCGGTGCGGTCGCCGCTTGAAGATGTCGTCGCCATACGCGACGCTACATCGGCCTCCCACAAGTATGTGTCGTGCCCACACACTTCGCAGTCAGGCCTGTTCGAGTCTGTACGGCCACCAGTCCGCTTCGCGCAGCGCGCGCCCGAGAGATTTGTGGAAGTCCGGGAAGTCTTCGAACTCCTCCTGATCGACGTATTCGAAGATGTCCGCCACGCTGACGACCGTCTCGTAGTCGATCCGAACCGGGTGGTCCCCGTACTGTTCGACGTATTCCTCGGCAGTCAGTGGGAAGTCCTCGTCCTCGTCGACTTTCTTCGCCAGCACAGCGTGGCCGTACTTGCGCCGGCCCTCGCTTCCTTCCTCACCGTCCGGATCGTGTGGCCAATCCATACGCGATTCTCTGGACACTGGCACAAAAAGGGTTTCTCTCCCCGCCTACAGTTCGAAGCCGCTGTCGTTCCGGCTGCCACCCCGTCGGAGGAGCACGATGACGACGCCGAACAGGAGCAACGCACCGAGAAGTCCGCCGATGACCAGCACTGTACTGAGGCCCATGACCGTCGCCGGGAGCGGCCCGAGTCCGCCGTCACCGTCACCCGCGGGTTCGGTCTGGACTGCTGGCTCCGTTCCCGTCGGCTCTGTCTTCGGCTCGGCACCGCCGTTCTCGTCGGTCTGGAGCTGGCTCTCGGTTACTTTGATTTCACCGGCGTTGGCGTCGTTGAAGCTGATCTGGAACGTCCCCGGCGTCGTCACGACCGTCGACAGCGTCACGGTCTGTTCGGTGTCTGCCGGCACAGTCACTGAGGTCTGGTTGACGACCTCGTCGTCTACCCGCATCTGCGCGTCGTACGTGCCTGGGGCACTGCCGGCGTTTTCGACAGTCCCTCTGACGCTGACCCGATATCCGTCTGTCGCCTGTTCGCTGACGACTGACGTTCGTGTGACGGAGAACGACGGCTCAATTTTCCCGATGGCGTAGGCCGTCGTCCCTGCGGTATCCGCCTCGTAAACGATACGGTCGGGCTGCTCCGTGGCGACGGTCGTTTCGGCGGCTTTCCAGGATCCGTTGATGCGATGATACACGCGGACATCCTGTGGTGCTATTCCGGCTGACTGGAGTGTTGAGCGGTCCAGCGCGAACTGCATCGACGACGGCTCGACGCCGTCCGACGACCCGACAGTCACCACACCGAACACCGATGCGTCGTCACCGGACGGTACCGCAAGGTCTGCCGCGCTGGGATCAGTGTACTCGGTCACGTCCTGCGTGAATGCCTGCCGTGATGCGTTGACCGTCCAGGACTGGACGGCAAAGGATCGGTTCGTTTGTTCCGATACGTTCAGTTCGTAGGGTTCGTTCGTCGGGACTGTCCCACCGCGTATCTTGAGCTGCCGCGTAGTCGAGTCCGTACGCGTTGTCTCGACTAGTGCCGGCTTGACCTTGACTCGCCCAGCTGATTTCCCTGGGCTCTGGACCTTAATCCTGTACGTTCCGGGGGCATCGAACTCCAGTGCCCGCGTCCGCTCGACCGACGAGTCGGCGTCGACGACCACCCGTTCGGTCGCTCTAGTCGTGCCGTTTACTACGTACTCGATACCCATCGCACCGCCCGAACTGCCGGTGTTATGGACCGTTGCGGTAACGTTTACTGATTCACCGGCCAGTATCGTGTTCGCGTCTTTCGACGCGCCGGACACGAACAGACTCGGTTCAGCAACAGCGGGGCCCGCTACCGTGGCTGCGAGGAGGAGAGAGACGACACAGACGATTGGGAGGCCCGGAAGATGCTGTCTTGGGGACCTATCTTCACGTACCATTACACGGATATAATCCGGACCATCGACATAAAACCGCCCGATTGCTTCGGTTCGGTAAACTGTGCCTACACATCGGAAGGCAGCGAATTCTGTCCACCTCTTCTGTAGGCTCTTGGACTGGACCGAACGTTGCTGTAGTTGCATTCGAACCAGAGCAAGACGGTCGCACTCACTGTGTGCGCTGCGACTTGCAGGGTTCAAACCGCCAGTACATACCGATGGCTCCTCGCGTATTTGCTCGGAGCAATACGGTGGGACTGGAATTTGAACCGAGCCGAGACGGTCCTGCTCACGCCGTTGCGAGGGCTGCGACTCGTCGGCTTCAAATCTCAGCTGGTGTACTTGCCACTCACGGTTTGTTCGTGGCAAAATACGGTGGGACTGGGATTTGAACCCAGGAATCCGTGAGGATACCTGCTTTCAAGGCAGGCGCAATAGGCCGCTCTGCCATCCCACCGCAGTCGGGCATACTGCGTGGGCCTTCTAAGACCTGTCGGTCTCTCGGACCACGGTCGGCTCGCCGTCGTTGTCGACAACACGGATTCCGAGGTCATCGAAGAACGTCATCGTCCGTTCCGGTACGACCCGACCAGCTCGGTTCCGGGCGCGTAGCAGCGGAACCATCGTTTTGAGATCCGATTGCGTTTCGAGGACCGGCGTTGACGGGAGAAAGTCCACGTCGAGGCCGGCATCCGCGGCGCGCTCGCCGATGGTTTCGACCGCCGGGGTGGCGTAGCTGTCCTCGAAATCTATCGGCTCACCGAAACCCGCGTAGTAGACACGGCCGCCCTCAGCAGGGCCGAGTACCACGCCGCTGGATCGGAGTTTCATCGCCGCGCTGTCGATGAGTTGGCGGTTCAACAGTGCCGCTGTCGGTTCGACGGCGGCGACGGTTGCGACGTCTTCCCGGTTGAGGAGGTGTGTGACAGTGTTCCCGACCCGACCGGCGAACGTCGAGCCGACCTGTACCTCGAACCGGGCGTTGCCCGGTGATTCGAGGGCCTCTGTCACTGGCTCTCGCACCGCGGTCTCGGGGTCTACGCCGTCCGGGACCTGCTCCGAGGCACGGTAGTTCACCAACAGCTCGGCCCCGCTGATCTCCACCGCACGACAGACGTCGAGCAGCATGGCTTCGTACAGCTTGGCCGCCTCGGCGTCGTCCAAGAGGTCGCCCGCCAGGTCCTGTAACACGACCCCTTCGACTGGCGGATCAGCCAGTACAGTTACCGTAGTCATACTGTCTTCTCGGCCCGACTGTGATTAGTCGCTTGTGTTCCGACGCAGCTACAGAACAATTATAAGATGTGAGCAGTATTTGATAACTAAGAGAAACTATATGGAGCAATCCCAGACCTACAGATGTGACGGATGTGGGTCGGAGTACCGGGTTCTCGGGGAGCCACGACCCAAGATCGTATGCCGCGACTGCGAACGCGAGGCCACGTTGTCCGGGACTGCGGCGGCACAACGGGCGTACCATATCGGCTACACGCGGTATCGCGAAGCGCGCCGGCAGCTATCCGACGCGCTAGCGACCGTCGAAGACGGGGAGATGGCGCTCGCTCGCGGTGGGTTCGACAGTGCCGCGTCGGACTTCGAGGAAAGCGTCGAGGAGTTCACGACGACTGTTCGCGAAGCGGACGACGACTCGCTGACCGAGTTAGCGGAACGGGCGCGCAAGAAAGCGACCTGTCTCTGGCAGGCCGCCGAGTGGCTCAGCGGCATGACTTACGCCAGCGAACAGGGCGAATCGACACAGGCGAGCCAGTACCGCCACGACGCCGAAAACCGGCTACAGGCGGCAACTGAGTACGGGACAGTGTCGAGCCCGGAAGAGTTGCTCCAGACCGCTGAGACCGAAGTCCAGTCCGATACCTGACTACCGCCCGCGTCGGCCCTTCGTCTGCCGGTAGTCCTGTCCAAGCGTCTCGCTGAGGTGCTCCAGAAACGCTGTCCGTTCCGCATCGGTCTGTTCACTCGGCGGAATCATCGGGAGGATCTCGAATCCCCGACCGCGGATCGTCGTCGCGTGGCGGTCCTCGACGTCGAGTTCGTCCTCGCTCATCGTCGTGTACTCGAAGGCTAACTCTTCGAGGGGGCGCTGGCCGACCGGTAGCAATATCTCGGGATTTATCATCCGTATCTCGCTGTTGAGATACGGTTCGCAGTTGACGACCTCCTCGTCGGTCGCCGCCCTGCCGGGATGGCGACAGCGGGTCACGTACGTCAGGAAGGTGTTCTGTAGCTGCGGCCTGTCGGCGTTCGGGTCCGAGCACATGTCGACCGCGGCGAGGATGTCGAGCAGTTCGCGCTCTTGCTCGCCGGTAAAGGGGATACCGGACTCGTCAGCGCCGACTGCGGGCGAGTCGCCGAGGACGATGAACTCAGCGCCCACGTCGCCGTAGCCGTGGACGACGTTCTCGCGCGTCTCACACAGTGCGGGGCAGTTCTGGCACTCCTCGTCCATCCCGAACGGGTTCGACTTTGACTCCTGATGTGCGTCCATCTTACTCGTCGTCGATGGTTTTCGCGTGGGTGTCCGCGTCCTCGGGGTCGTTCTGTGGGCTGGACGGGTGGTAGTCGGTGTCGTACTCGCCCGGTCGGTCGTCGAGCCGGTCGGGGTTGATGCGGCCGCCGAGCAGCATGAAGTCGAGGACCGTACAGGCCAGCATGGCCTCGACGACCGGGACCGCCCGCGGCGGCAGGACCGGGTCGTGGCGGCCGGTGACGGTAATTTCCTTGCCTTCGCCCGTCTCCCAGTCGACCGTCTTCTGGGTCTTGGGAATCGACACCGGCGCGTGCCACGACACCTCGCCGTAGATTGGCTGGCCGGTCGTGATGCCCCCCTGGATGCCGCCGTGGTCGTTGCCGACAGGCGTGGGGTGGCCGTCCTCACTAAACTCCCAGTTCTCGGTGTACTCGCTGCCCTTCGTCGTCCGGGCCTCGCGGCCGATGCCGTACTCGAAGTCGTTGACCGCCGGAATCGAGTACATCGCCTGGCCGAGCCGGGACGGGAAGCTATCGAACCGTGGCGCGCCGAGGCCGGACGGGACGCCGCGACATTCGAAGTAAATCGCGCCGCCGATGGAGTCGCCCTCCTTCTGGTGCTTGTCGGCCAGGTCGCGCATCTCCTTGGCCGCGTCGGGGTCGGCACAGCGGACCTCGTTTTCCTCGCTGTGTTCGAGCATGTCCTCGAAGGTCACCGGGCCGGCCTCGACGTCGCCGATCTGGCAGACGTGGGCCTTGATCTGGACGTCGTAGTCGGACTGTTCGAGGATCTGCTTGGCGACGCCGCCGGCGGCGACCCAGTTGACTGTCTCGCGGGCCGAGGACCGGCCGCCGCCGCCCCAGTTTCGGGTCCCGAACTTCGCGGAGTAGGTGTAGTCGCCGTGGGACGGTCGCGGAGCCGTAATGAATGGCTCGTACTTGCCCGAGCGGGCGTCCTTGTTCTCGATAACCATTCCGATGGGCGTGCCCGTCGTGTACCCGTCCTGAATCCCGGAGTTAATCGTCACCTTATCCGGTTCGCCCCGGGAGGTGGTAATCATCGACTGGCCGGGCTTGCGCCGGTCGAGGTCTTTCTGTATCTCTTCCGCTGAGAGTTCGACGCCCGCCGGGACGCCGGAGACGGTACAGCCCATCGCCTCCCCGTGGGACTCGCCGTAGGTCGTCATGCGGAACAGACGACCGAACTCGTTGCCGTTCATTACAGTGGTGTCGGGGTTGGGGGCATTTGAACCTTGTAGATGTGGCCGGTGCTTGTCCCGCTATAGGCGACGATAGCGTCGGTATCCCCGCTATCTACCGCTCGACGGCCGCGCCGAGCGAATCGAGCACGTCGAAGAAGTCCGGGAAGGACACGTCGACGTGTTCCGCGCCGGTCACAGTTGTCTCGCCGTCGGCGACGAGGCCGGCGACGGCCAGCGACATGATGATGCGGTGGTCCGCGCGGCCTTCGACGGTCGTGCCGATGAGGTCACTGTCCGCGCCGTAGACGAACAGTTCGTCCTGGTGTTCCTCCACCTCAGCGCCCATCTTCGTCAGTTCTTCAGCCATCGCGCTCACGCGGTCAGTCTCCTTGTACCGGACGTGCTCGGCGTCGGTAATTCGGGTGACGCCGTCGGCGGCGGCCCCAAGCGTCGCGATGGTCGGCAGGAGGTCCGGCGTGTCTTCGACGCCGACCTCGATACCGGTTAGCTCGGACTGCGTGACGGTGATTTCGCCGGTTTCCTCGTCCCAGTCGAGGTCGGCCCCCATCCGGTCGAGGATGTCGACGATGGCGGCGTCGCCCTGAGCGCTGGGGAACGCCGACGTGACGCGCAGGCCGTCCTCGGCGGCGAGCGCACCGGCCGCGAGCAGGTAGCTCATCGACGAGAAGTCCCCGGGGACGTTGTAGTCGCCGCCCGCTGGCGTGTAGGACTGACCGCCCTCGACGGTGAACCCGGTATCGGTCTTCTGGGCGTTGATGTCGAACGCGTCCAGCACCTCCAGCGTGATATCGACGTACGGCGACGATTTCAGCTCGGTCGTCAGGTCGATATCGATGCCGTCCGGCGAGACGGCCCCCGCCATCAGCAAGGCGGTGATGTACTGCGAGGACACGTCGCCGGGAATTTCGACCCCGCCGCCGTCGATGCCGCCGCCGACCACGAGCGGGGCCTGCCCGTTCCGGCGAGTCGATTCGGCGTTGCCATCAAGTTGTTCGATGGCGTCGAGCAGTGGCCCCTGGGGACGCGACCGGAGGGACTCGTCGCCAGTCAGTACCGCGAGGCCGTCCTGCAGTGCGGCTGTCGCGGTGACCAGCCGCATCGTCGTCCCGCTGTTGGCACAGTCGATCACGTCGTCCGGCGTCTCCGGCCGGCCGTCGAAGCCCGTCACTTCGACCGTCGACTCGTCTTCAGCCAGTGAGACGCTCCCGCCGTAGGCCTCGACCGCTCGCATTGTGGCCTTCGTATCCGCACTCACGAGCGGGTCGTGGACGACCGCGCCGTCGGCGTAGCCCGCAGCCAGCACCGCCCGGTGCGTGTAGCTCTTCGACGGCGGTGCTTGCGCCGTCCCCTCGACCGTCGATTCGGTAATCGTGATGTCCATGCCCGGTCGGTAGCGGGCGTTCGACAAGAGGCTACCGCTCTCTCACCCCACCGACGGTGGGAGCAACGACCTTGTGGCTGGCAGCGGTACCACCGCTATGGTCCCAGCGATGGACGGCGCGACCGTTGTCGTCACGGGTGCGAGTAAAGGTATCGGCGAGCAGATAGCCCACGCGGTAGCGGGAGCGGGCGCACATACGGTCATCTGTGCCCGCGACGCGGAGGCGCTCGAGCGTGTCGAAGCCGATATACGGGATGCAGGCGGCTCCGTGACCGCGATTCGGACGGACGTGCGCGACGAGTACGACGTGGAACGACTGGTCGAAACTGCCACACGAGACGGTGACGGCGCAATACAGTACGTTGTCGCTAACGCCGGCGTCTACCACGGAACCGCCGGCGAGACACCGCTTACCGAGGAATCCTACGCTGCCTTCGACGACCACCTCCGGACGAACGCTCGGGGCGTGTTCTCGACGATCCGCGAAGCCGTCCCACACCTCGGTCCGGACGCCCGCATCGTCGTCCCGACGGGCGTCGTCGCCCGCGAAGGGATGCCCGGATACGGTTCCTACGCAGTCTCGAAGGCCGCCGCGGAGGCCGTTGCCCGCGGGTTCGCCGCCGACCTCGACATCCCGGTCGGTGCAGTCGACCCCGGACAGGTCGCGACGGACCTCTCCGGCGACGGCGGACGCGACCCGGAATCCGTCGCCGAAATGGTCCTCTGGGCGCTCCGGGACGCTGACCCGTCAGCACTGGACGGCGGCGTCATCGACTGGGGCGACTATCGGTCGGCGACCCGGTGACCGCCACCGATGGGTTTATTAGCAACAGGCCGGTGATTGTAGATAATGTCTATTAACTCAACCTCAGTTTTTAATAACGCTGGCCGAATCTCCACCGCCGGCCTCGCGAGTGTTGTCGGCCTGGTGATCCTGTCCGGCGTCGCAGTCACCGGCGGGGCGAGTAAGGTTCTGGTCATCTCCTGGGTCGCGTTCGTGGCAATGGCACTGGGCGCGTGGCTTGGGGCGCGGGCCGATGAAACGAACCCCTACCGACTGGTCTGGGGCTACGGGCTCGCGAGCGGGGCGATGGTCACCTCAGCGGCCATGTTCCTCGTCCCGCAGGCGATGGGACTGGGCGGCCAGGCCGGCGCAGCGCGTATCGGCGGCGTCGGCATCGCCGCCGGACTGGTCACCGGCTACGGCACCCACACTATCGGCCACCGGCTGACCCACGTCGAGACTGCCTTCGACATGACGACGCTTGCCATCGCCGCCCACGCCCTCTCGGCCGGCCTGGTCATCGGGCTGGTCTACGCCTCGATGCCGGAACTAGGTATCCTGCTCGGCCTCGCTATCGTCTCACACAAAGGGCCGGCCGGCTACGCCGCAGCCCGGCGGCTCGGACGCAGCGGCAAGTCCGCCACCGCGCTGTTGCTCCCCGCGGCCGGCGTCGGCCTGACGGCGATCCCGTCCGCGCTCCTCCCAATTCCGGAGTCCGCTCTTCTCAACGCAGTTATCTTCGGATTCGCCGCCGGCATCTTCCTCCACGTCGCGATGGACTTCCTGCCGAACTGCGAGGCCGGCAGCGAGATCGACGAGGTCTGTGAACTCCACGACCACTCCCACGACCTGCTCGACGAACTCCGAACGCACGCCGTCGCGTCGACGCTGGTCGGCGCTGCTGTCATCGTGCTGGCCTGGGTCGCTATCTGAACGCGCGTCCGTCGTCACCGGACGGGCACAGTCACGGACACACTCGTCCCGTCGGTATCGGCCCGGATGTCGATATCGCCACCGACGTAGCTGACGAGCCAGTACGCGAACCACAGCCCCAGTCCGGACCCGTGTTCGAGCGGCTTCTCTTCCGCCGCCTCGATGACCCGCCGCTCTTGATCCGGGACCCCTGGCCCGTTGTCCACAATCGTCACTGTCGCTGTCGAGTCGTGGCGCTCCGTCCGGACGGTGACCCGCGGTGCCGATGCGTCGGAGTGCTTGATACCGTTCTCGATGAGTTCCTGCAACGCTGGGACTACCTTTGCATCTATCGCGGACGACGAGACGGAGTCGCTCTCGACGACGAACTCGGCGTCGGGGTATGCTGCGGCCAGCCCGTCCGTGATGTCACTGAGGACGTCTTCGAGTTCGCGCTCGACATCGTCGGTAAGCGAGTCCGCGAGCAGTTCCTGTACGTGGTGCGCTTTCTCGCTGATGTCGAGCAGGGACTGCACGTTCGCTTTGATCGTCTCGAGGTGGTCGAGAGCGGCGTCGTCATCCACTAACTCTGACAGAATATCCGCACGTCCACTGATCGTCGTTCCGTTGTTCCGGAGATTGTGCCGGAGAATCCGATGGAACACGGTGAGCTGTTGCTCGCGCAGTCGGCGACCGGTGATTTCGTCCTGCATCCCGACGAACCCCTGGATCGTCCCGTCCGCGTCCTGAATCGGGGCGATGGTCTGGTTGATGATGAACCGCTCGCCGGACTTGCGCTCGTTTACGATCTCGCTCGTCCAGACCTCGCCGCGACAGATCGTGTCCCAGAGCCGTTCGTAGAACTGTTCGCTCTGTTCACCGGACTTGAGTATCCGCGGTGTTCGACCGATTGCCTCTTCGGCGCTGAATCCGGTGAGTTCCTCGAACGCCGGGTTGACGTACTCGATGACGCCGTAGGTGTTCGTTATCAGAATCGCGTGGCCCGCATGCTCGACGGCGTTCCTGAACCGCCGGAGTTCGCTGTTTTGTTCTCTGAGGTCCGCAACGAGGTCCTCGGTGTGGCTGCGCCGGGCGAGGAGGTTCGCGATGGTTCGAAAGAGCGCCTGCGTGTCCAGCGGCGCTGTCATGATATCATCGACGACGAGTGGCTGCTCGGCCGCGTCGATATCGGGCAGGTCAATCCTGACTGGCGTCCCCTCACGACGCACCAGAATCACGGGGCAAAACACCGGATCTGCCCGGTGTTTGTACTGCTCTATCGACTCTCTGTACTTCGGAAACGACGACTCGTCGACGATGTGGAGGTCGACTTCCCGGAACTCGTCGTCCGTGATCGGCGTGTGGTGTTCGGCGACGACGGAGGCGAGTGCCTCCCGGTTGCCGTCGCCGGCCAGCAGTAATTGGACGTCGGCCATCGGTGGTTAGCGAGTGGATGAGCGTCCGCCGCTGTCTCCATGCCGTTCGGGCACGCCCTCGAACACGCCGTGCATCCCCGAGACGGGGTCGCCGACCTGAAGGCCGTCGGCGGTTATCTCGAACCGGCGGGGGACCGCCTCGAACCCGCCGACGCGCTTTTTCAGTGCGCCGACGACTCGCTGGAGTTCGCCCCCGACCTCGATGTAGTTCTCGAAGACGATGTTGTCGGCGAGGTAACTGACGTTCTCGCTCGTGGGTTCGTGAAGCCCCGTCACGTCCCTACGCTGGTCGATCAGGATCACAGCGGTGTTCCCGCGCGTGAGATGCTGTGTCAGGGCGTGGAGCCGCCGACGCAGTTCCACGTCGTCCTGTCCGTGCTTGATCGCGTTCTTGTAGCCCGCGATGCCGTCGATAACCACGAGTTCGGCCCCGCGCTCCGCGGCCTGTGTCTTCACGCGGTTCGCGAACTCCTCGGGCGACATCGCCAGCGACTCGATCTCCTCGACGAGAAGTGTCCCCTCGTCACGCAACTCCGAGAGCGGTATCCCGAACGTCTCACAGCGGTGTGTGAACGTGTCGATGGATTCGTCGAACAGGTAGGCGAGCGCCGGGGACCCGTCTGCCGCTGCGGAGGCCAGGAACTCCGTCGCCGTCGTCGACTTGCCGACGCCCGAGGGGCCGCTGAGAATCGTCACCGTCCCGCGTTCGAGCCCGCCATCGAGAAGTGAGTCCAGTTCTGGAACCCCGGCAGAGAACTGCGCGGGGTCGAACGACCGCGTCCGCTGTTCCGGTTCGAGCGCGGGATACACTTCGACGCCGGACTCCCGGATTTCCATCCCGTGTGAGCCGTCCTGTTGGCCGATGCCGCGATGCTTGCGCAGTCGAATACGCCGACCCGCCTTCTCATCGCCGTAACTGAGCGAGATGATGCCGTCACTGAGCGACCGAAGCTGGCTGTCCATCTGATTGCTCGGCGTCTTGGTCGCCAGCACGGTCGTCTCCCTGTCTTGCAGAAAGCGCGCGAAAGAGATGATACGCTTCCGAAACTGGTACTCGGTCGGTTCGAGATACTGGAAGTGTGTGATCGGGTCAATGAGGACGCGGTCCGGGTCGACCCGCTCGATAGCCTCGCGGATATCCGAAATCAGGTGGCCGTCCTCGACGTCTCGCGGCTTGACCACGTCGTACGATTCGGCCTCCATGAAAAACTCCGAATCGGGGCCGACATCCAGAAACGTCGCGTCGGCGATATCGATGCCGAGTTCGGCAGTGTTCGCCAGTAAATCGGCAGCCGATTCTTCGGCGTGAATGAACAGCACGTCGTCGCCTGCTTCGAGCCCCGCTTCGAGAAACTGCGTGCCAAGCAGTGTTTTGCCGGTCCCGGGCGGTCCGATAACGAGATAGAGCCGCCCTTCCACAAGCCCGCCTCTGAGAAGCGAATCAAGGCCTGAGATCCCGCTGGAAAGCCGCGTGAACTGCCGCAAAGGAGAGGGCATAGAGAGAGTATCGGATGGCGGGTAATAAGCATCTCGCGAGAACGCGGGCGTGACAACCGAGGACACGAAACACCGATTCGCGTCTCCTCGCTCTTTCGACTAACGTGAGCGAAGAAGCGACCACTCGCGCCGCTCGTGGTCGTCCTACTCCTCGTCGAGCAACTGCTCCGCCAGAATCGGGACAAACGTCCGCAATCCACCTTTTTTACCATCGGGTGTGCTCCCTGTGGTCACACACCACTCGATAAAAAACGTGGGCGAAAAAGCGACCACTCGCGCTGCTCGTGGTCGTCTTACTCCTCGTCGAGTAACTGCTCGGCCAGAATCGGGACAAACGTCCGCAATCCACCTTTTTTACCATCGGGTGTGCTCCCTGTGGTCACACACCACTCGATAAAAAACGTGGGCGAAAAAGCGACCACTCGCGCTGCTCGTGGTCGTCTTACTCCTCGTCGAGTAACTGCTCGGCCAGAATCGGGACGAAGGTGCCGATGTCGGTGACCATCCCGACTGCCTGTGCGGAGCCACGGTCGAGGAGCTGTGTCACCGTCGCGGGGTTGATGTCGACGCAGACGACCCGCGTCGTCGAGGGGAGACAGTTCCCGACGGCGACCGAGTGCAGCAGCGTCGAGAGCATCAGCACCATGTCGGCCTCGTGGGCCTGCTCCCGAATGGCGTTCTGGGCCTCGACGGCGTCGGTGATGGTGTCCGGGAGCGGGCCGTCGTCGCGGATAGAGCCCGCGAGAACGAACGGCCGGTCGTTTTCGATGCATTCGTACATCACGCCGGAGCCGATGGTGCCGGACTCGACGGCCTCCTCGATGCCGCCCTCGCGGATGACCTCGCTGATGGCGTAGATGTGGTGCTTGTGGCCGTGGCGGGGATGGTCAAGGCTCTCGGTGTCCATGCCTAGCGAGGTCCCGTAGATGTCGCGCTCGATGTCATGGACGGCGAAGCCGTTGCCGGCCGAGAGCATATCGACGTAGCCCTCCCGGACGAGGCGGGCGAGGTCCTCGCGCGCCCCGGAGTGGATGAGGGCTGGCCCACAGACCGCCATCACTTTGCCACCCTCCTTTTTCGTCTCTTTGATGGCGTTCGCGATCTTGCGGATGGTCGACTCCGAGGGGCGCTCCGAGGAGACGCCGCCCTGCATGAAGCCGAACGCGCCGCCCGAATCGCGGGGCCGCTCCGGCGGCTGGACCTTGATGCCGGTTTCGTCGGTGACGACCATGTCGCCCTCCTCGATAGCGTTCAGGACCTTGGTGTAAGCTCGGGGGTAGTCTCTCGGTTCCTCGTCGTCACCGTTCGACTGTTCCGAGGCGCGGTGCGCTTCGCCGTCTTCGACGACCACGGCGCAGTCCATCTCCATGTCCTCGACTTCGATCCACTCGCCGCTGTGGCGGATGAACGTCGGGTGGTTCGTCGTCGAGTAGAACCCGTGCGGGACGACCTGGTCGTCGGGTGCGGGGACGAGCGTGGCGTCTTTCGGGTCCGAGGGGTTGACGCCGTGCTGGTGGAGTTCGTGAACAATCGACTGCAGTTGGTCTTCGTCGTCAGCCTCGACGAGCATCCGGGCGTAGGACTCCTCGTCTTTGTGACGGCCGATATCGAACTCCTGAACGGAGAAGGAGCCGCCCAGATCCATGATGATGCCGAAACAGGACTGCATCATCCCGGAGTCGATGATGTGGCCCTCTAGTTCGACTTCGCGAGAGACGGTCATGGCCAAGACATGGAGACAGGTGTGTAAGACGGTTTTGGGTCTGCACCACTCCGGCGACCCGGCTACCGCCCGTCAACGTGTCGTTGCACGGCCCACGACTCTCCCTCGCTGGCCTCACGCAGCCGCTCGAAGAACCGCTGTAGCCCGTCGGACTCCGTGGTCGGCAGGACGTGCAGTCGGACCGTCCCGTCGCGGACGGCAACGCGGAACACGTCGGTCGTCTCCTCGTCGCGGACCAGCCACAGCGGCATCGGCAGGTCGTGGAAATCACCGTAGCGGTACGGTCCGGCCTCGAGGATGTCGACGACTGTCTCGGCGAGTTCCGGCATCGACCGCTCCCGATCCGGGATAAGTCGGAACTCCGTCCCGCCCTCGTATTCGACCCCGCTCCCGTGGGGAAAGCGCCGCTGTGGGTGTGCAGGGATGCTGAACGGGGGGTCCGTGGTCATCTGTCACGTAGTTGGGCGCTTTCGGATTTAAATTCGCGGGCCATGCAGGGCTCGATAGTACAACCGCCCCTGCGTCTGTGGCGTCGATCCGACGCGGTCTAGCATGACCGGTGGCGAACTAAAGTCATGAGAGTGAATTGTCTTCGGAGTGAGGAATCAGTATGCGCGTTAGTCTGGCGGTGGTAGACCGTCTCGTCGCGAACGGCATCGATACCGTCTTTGGCATCCCGGGGAAGCAGTCCCTCCCGCTGAACGAGGCCATCGGCAAGCGAGACGACATCCGTTTCGTCGTGGCACGGCACGAAACTGCGGTCTCACATCAGGCCTGGGGCTATGCAGAGACGAGCGGGCAGATAGCGAGCACTGTTGTCGTTCCCGGTCCGGGCGATATGAACGCGATGAACGGCCTGAAAAACGCGCTGAACGACTGCACGCCGCTGGTGCACTTCGCCATCGAAACCGAGCCGGCGCTCCGGGGCGGGGATGCGATTCACGAAACCCCGCCGGACACCTACGACAACGTCGTCAAAGAGAACATACTACTGAAGAACCCCGAGACGACAGCGGCGACGATTGACCGAGCGGTACAGATCGCTAAGACACCTCCGAAGGGGCCAGTCAGAGTCGGACTCCCCAAGAATTACTTGCAGATGGACGTGCCAATCGCTGGTGCAAGCACACCTTCGGCTCCGTCCACCAGCACCGTCCCGGAGCAGGCGGTTGCGGAAGCCGCTGAGCACCTGCTCGCGGCCGAGATGCCAGTTATCATGGCAGGCGGTGGTGTGCGAGCGTCGGGTGGGACGGCGGCGCTCCGAAGCCTCGCCGAGCGACTTGACGCGCCCGTCGTGACGACGTACAAAGGCAAAGGCGTGTTCCCGGAGGATCACGACCTCAGTGCCGGTGTCCTGAGCGGGAGTGCAAGCCCAGAGCTACTGGACTGTCTCGCCGACTCCGACGCCGTACTCGCCGTCGGCTCCGACCTCGACGCACACGGGACACGCGGGTGGTCCGTCGAACTACCTGAGACGCTCGTTCACGTCACGATTGACGCCGACGACCTCGGCACGGGCTATGACCCGACTGTCGGCATCCTCGCAGATGCCGCGGACGCGATGACGGCGGTCGAGAACAAAATCGCGGCGGCTGATACCGCTCCTGCTACGAAGGCGGACGGCACCGAACGCGCACAGGCTGTCCGCGATGCCACTGCGCGTCGTATCGAACCGCTCGTGGATTCGGAACCACCGCTCACCTCCGTCCATGTGCTGCAAACTCTCCGGGACGCAGTCCCTTCGGATGCTATCACGGCCGTCGACGCCGGGGGGTTCCGCGTCTGGGCGCTGAACACGTTCGAGGCGTACGGGCCGCGCAGCTACGTCAACCCCGGGTCGTGGGCGACGATGGGAACCGGACTGCCGTCGGCGATTGGGGCACAGCTAGCCAATCCGGACACGCCCGTCGTCGCGTTGACCGGTGATGGCGGCCTCATGATGTGCGTGCACGAGCTCCACACTGCGGTCGCCGAGGACCTCCCGATCACCGTCGTCGTCCTCAACAACGACGATTACGCGATTATCAGTGAGGAGGCCGGCCGGAGTTACGACCTCGACCACCAGGCGTACGGATGGGACACGACGCCGATTGACTTCGGAACCGTCGCTGCCGGAATGGGGATGGAAGCCGTGCAAGCCGACACGCCGTCCGAAATCCGCACGGCGGTTCGCGAGGCGGTGCAGACGGACGCGCCGACGCTCGTCGAGGTCAGGACCGACCCGACGGAGCCACAGGCGAGCGAGTGGATGAACGAGTAGTGGATTTATCCAGCGGGAACGCCAAAAGTAGGCCATGTGTGGCCGCTACAGTTTGTTCTCTCCTCGCGACGAAATTGAGACGCGGTTCGACGCCGAGTTTTCTTGCGACTACGAGCCGCGATACAACGCCGCTCCGAGCCAAGACCTGCCGGTCATCACTGCCGAGTCGTCCGGCACAATCAAGCGGATGGAGTGGGGGCTGATTCCGTCCTGGGCTGACAACCGCACGGACCACGGGCACATCAATGCCCGCGCCGAGACGCTGGCGGAGAAACGTTCGTTCGCTGAGGCCTACGAGTCCCGGCGCTGTCTCGTCCCGGCTGATGGGTTCTACGAGTGGGTCGAGACGAGCGACGGCAAGCAACCGTATCGCGTGGCGCTGCCGGACGACGACCTGTTTGCGATGGCGGGGCTGTACGAGCGGTGGGAGCCGCCACAGCGCCAGACCGGACTGGGGGAGTTCGGCGCGAGCGGCGGTGATTCCGGCGGGGAAGACGATATCGTCGAGTCGTTCACGATTGTGACGACCGAACCGAACGACGCCGTCGCTGACCTCCATCACCGGATGGCCGTCATCCTCGACCCGGCTGAGGAGTCGACGTGGCTGCGCGGCAGCGCCGACGACGTGTCCACACTGCTTGACCCGTACGACGGCCCGATGCGGACCTATCCGGTTTCGTCAGCGGTCAACAGCCCAGCCAACGACTCGCCGGACCTCATCGAACCAGTCGGGTAGTGACGGCTGGGTAACGGCGCTACTCGCTCGGCGTGTTCTGGCGCTTGAACTGGTGCAACATCTTCCAGAGCGTCTCTTCTTCGACCTGGTTTTCGGCGGCGGATAGCTGGCGGTACAGGCCCTCAGAGACGGTAATCTCGGGCATTACTGGAACGCTCGTGTGGAGGCAACATAAGCTTCTGGAGACTCGGAACCGAGTGAATGTATCCGCCCCACAATATTCTGGGTACGTCGTTACGGGGGCTAATCGCCTTCTCCCGGTGTATGCAGTCGTACGCCCAGCGAGACGACGGTACTGTCGCGTCCAGTGTGACTGAGCTCATCGGCGACACGCCGCTGGTCTGTCTCGACAGCTTCGCGGACAATCTGCTCGGCAAGGTCGAAGCGGCCAATCCTTACTCCGTCAAGGACCGCATCGCGCTGTACATGGTCGAGGCGGCCGCAGAGTCCGGAAACCTACCTGACGACGGAACGGTCGTCGAGGCGACCAGCGGCAACACCGGTATCGGGCTGGCTGCTGTCTGCGCTGCACGGGGGTACGACTGCGTGCTGACGATGCCCGAATCGATGAGCGAGGAGCGCCGGCAGTTGCTGTCGGGGCTCGGCGCGGACCTCGAACTCACGCCGGCCGACGGCGGCATGAGCGGCGCAATCGAGCGCGCGAACGAACTCGCGGATGCGCCGGATACTGTCCGCGCCCGGCAGTTCGAGAACGAGGCGAACCCGCGCGCCCACCGCGAGACGACGGGTCCGGAGATATGGGCCGATACCGACGGCGACGTAGACGCCGTCGTTGCCGGCGTCGGGACCGGCGGCACGATCACCGGCATTTCGGAGTACATCGAGGAGGGGGTCGGCGCGGACCTCACCTCGGTCGCCGTCGAGCCTGAACAGTCCAAACTGCTCTCGGCGGATGACCCGGACAGCCACGACATCCAGGGTATCGGTCCCGGGTTCGTTCCGGACATTCTCCGGCGCGACCTCGTCGACGAGGTGCGGACCGCGAGCAAGGCGGAATCCATGGAGGCGACCCACCGACTCGCCAGCGAGGAGGGGATTATGGTCGGCATCTCATCGGGTGCGGCGCTGCACGCGGCCGCGGAGTACGCCACCGAGAACCCCGACAAGACGGTGGTCGCCGTCCTGCCGGACACCGGCGAACGATACCTCTCGACGGATCTCTGGGAATAAGGGAGAACCGTCGCTACGTCGTGGAGAAAACAGCCTTCAGGCGACCCGGCCGAACGCCAGCGTGCCGCTGATGCTCTCGATGTAGGCCTCGACGACCTGCCCTTCGCGCGCTCCGGAGACGAAGATGGTGTACTTCCCTTTCTCGGCGACACCGTCGCCCTCGCGGCCGGTGCCGGTGATCTTGACCTCGTAGGTCTCGCCCTCTTCGAGCGTGGGTCGGTCCTGCTGCGTGTTCGAACTCGCGCCCTTGGCGACCGGGCGGAACGCACCGCAGGCCTGACAGCGCAGCATGTCGACGCCGTCCTCGTTCTTGAGGACGGTGTCGGGCAGGCCACACTCGGAACAGGTGACGTACTCGGCGACGTACGCGTCGATGGCGGCCTCGAAATCAGCGGTGTCGAACGACCCGTTGTAGCGGGCTTCGCCGCCGTCGAACTGGCCGTTGGTCCCGAACTCGCGCTGGATGGCGCGGTGGAGATGCTGGGCGTCCCGCGAGACTGCGTCGGCGATTGCCTCTAAGTTCGTCAGGCGTGTGAACGCCCCGTCGGTCTGGCCCTCGGGGTCGGGAATCGAGAGCCGTTCGCCGGCTTCCCGGGGTTGGTCTGGTAGTACGTCGTACGCACGCTGTAGGGCGGACTCG
The DNA here is from genome assembly GCF_008728975.1 of Haloarcula sp. CBA1131. Lineage (NCBI taxonomy): Archaea > Methanobacteriati > Methanobacteriota > Halobacteria > Halobacteriales > Haloarculaceae > Haloarcula > Haloarcula sp. CBA1131. Next base: position 2,617,191 of record NZ_RPCY01000001.1, on the reverse strand, counting down.
TAGTTCATACATCTTAGACGGTGCTGGCACGTAAATGGATTCCGTCACATCTGTGATCTCCTATCGGCCAATGATATTAATACTGAGAGTGGATAATTGATTGACATGGATCAGCACGAACAGCCTGTGGAGACGCCGGGACTCGCGTCCGAGCGACTCGATACGCTATTACGGGCGCTGGCAGCCGAGCCCCGGCGGATGATATACACTTACCTCGCCGAACACGACTCGGCCTCAATCGCGGAACTCACTGACGTGGTCGTGGGCTGGTCCAGCGCGCGTGGTCGAGACACCGACGCCCGCAACTGGGACGATACCCGCACGTCGCTCCACCACCGCCACCTCCCTGTTCTCGATGACGCTGGCGTTATTAGCTACGACGCTGCCCAGCGGACCGCGACGCTGGCATCGCTGTCGCCATCCACGGCCGAGGTTCTGGCGACGATAACCGATCTGGATACCGCCGAGACAGACCACGAGGACTGATCGTGGGCCGATGACAGTTCGTACCCTCCTCCGACGCTTCGAGGACTCGGACGTGGAGATAACTGTGTACGGTCCGCCCGCAACGAAGACTGTGGTAGAGCGTCTGGCAACTCAGGGAATCGACGCCACCTGGCGGAAACTCCCGACTGGACACCAGAACGCGTTTGTCGTCGTCCGCCGCGACGGCGCGTTCGCCGGGACACCGCCACTCACAGCGCTGCAGGCGTTCTTATGTAAGCCGACGACAGAGCCCGACGACAGCAGGGTGCCTGACAGTGACCCGGACCGGCAGCTTCTCCACTCGGCGCTGGCGAACACGCTCCTCGCATCGCTCACGCCGGCACAGTTGCTCGCAACGTCGCACGAGTTCGAGGACAGGGCCTACCGCGTCGGGAAGGGAACGCTTCGAGTGAGCTTCCAGTCGCTGTCGATCTTCCGCTCTCAGCGCGCCCGATACCAGACGCTCGCCAGCGACACGGACCTCGACATCCACGTTTACGGACGAGACGACTGGGAGCCGCCAGCGATTCCCGGAATCTCGTTCCATCCGCTCACAGACACCGTGCTCGAACAGGTGTGGCTGCTGGCGTTCGACGCCGCCGGCGACGACCAGAACAAGTGTGCACTCGTCGCCGAAGAAACCGAGGACGGACCGTTTCGTGGTCTCTGGACGTACAACGCACGGCTGGTCGACGAAATCATGACGACGGTTGTGGCTGTCGACGAGTAGCAACTGACCACGAGTCGGCCCGGAAACACCCAGCGGATGCTATGCCGGACATGACAGCGGGACCCGAAGTCCGAGGCCATTACGCTCGATAGCCGTTCCGAAGGGCCGAGAGCGCTCCCGGAGTGTCTCACGAAGCCACTCAGCCACCGCTTCGTCGGCGCGTCCGACCTGTGTGTACGCGTTCTCGACCGGCGTGAGTTCGAGCGCGGCCAGCCGGCCGTCCTCGATATGGAGTTCGAACAGGAAGCTCCGGTCGTTGCGGTAGCCGTCCTTGACCGCGTAGTCGTCGACGAAATTACCGGTGTCGTACATGATGGGGCGACCGCGGTACACCTCGACCCCCTGGATGACGTGGGCGCTGTGGCCGTGGACCACGTCGGCCCCGTTGTCCACCAGCCAACGGGCGAAGGCCTGCTGTGTCTCGCCCGGTTCGGTCACCCAGTTCGGCCCCCAGTGAGCGGTGACGACGAGCAGGTCGGGGTCGGCGTCGCGGGCCGCCGCCAGCGCGCCTCCGACGCGGCGGCGAGTCAGCGGGTGGTTCGGGTCCAGCGGTGCGTATGCCGTGCCGGGACTGTCGCCGTCGGCGGCGTAGCTGGGTGACTGGTCAGTGACGGCGACGACGGCGATCGAGAGGTCGCCGATCTCGACGAACGCCGGCTCGAATGCTGTCTCGCTATCGACGCCGGCCCCGGCTGAGGCGATGCCAGCGTCGGCGAGGTGAGCCGGCGTGTCCGTGAGTGCCGCCGGTCCGAAATCGAACAGGTGGTTGTTCGCCAGTCCGGCACAGGAGACGCCGGCGCGGTCCAGCGCGGCCACGGCCCATTTCGGGCTCGCTCGGAAGTGGAACGTACGGCCGGGCCGCGGTTCGCCGCGGTCCGAGAGACAGCATTCGAGGTTCGCCACCAGCCCGTCGAGTGACTGGAGTTCGTCGAGCATCGACCCCCAGACGGCCGTCGGTCCGTCGGGGGCATCGCGCCAGCGTTCGTCGACGCTCCGGCCCAGCATCACGTCGCCGACGAACCCGAGGCGTAGTGACGCGTCCGTCGGGACAGACGGCGGACACGACACGTCCGCGTCGTCGTCGGCACCTAGACACCCCGAAACGGCGGTGAGGCTCCCGAGTGCGGGGCCGCCGCTGGCGAGGACGGTTCGGCGGGTCGGTGCCACAGTGAATAGAACATCGGCTGGGACCGCCTTGAATCTCAGTGACGTAAAAACCATCCAGGGTGTGTCGTATTGAGACACACTCCGGACGGTTACTTTTAGTTACCAATCCTCTATCCAGGTATGTCAAGCGACACTGCACGGGACTACGACGGGGACGAAGAGTGTACGACCACGGAGTCGTTCGCCGACCACGGCCTCGACGACGGCAGCGTCCTCATCAGCCGGACGTACAACCGAATCGCGGCGGACGGCGAACCCACGTTCGAACCGCCCTCGGAGTTTTTCGACACGCTGGAGGCGGCGTTCATCTGGGCCTACGTCGGCACGATTGACGAACCTGGCGTCCCGCCTCATGTCGAAGCAGCTATCGAAGACGCTCGGGAGTTCACGCGCCGGGAGTTCGAAGACGACCCTGACGTGGGCCTTCGAACGGACGTGATTCCGACGTTCTACCAGCAGGTCGCCGGCTTCCACTGCGCCTATCGAGATTAAAAGAGCAACCGCAGGCGGACTGTTGGGTGGACCGCTCTATTCGAGGTGGTGATAGTCGAGTTCGTAGCCGACGTCGACCGCCTCGCTGACGGCCTCGCTCGGCTCGGCCACGCCGCGGGTCGTCAGTTCGAGCCCGGTGTCGCCGCGGTCCACGAGGATGTTCCGCCGCCACTCGGGGTCCACGCTGGGCGCGTCGGTGCGGTAGTGCGCGCCGCGGGACTCGTCGCGCTTGCGTGCGCTCAGCAGCAGGGCCTCGGCAACCGTGAGGCTGAAGAACAGATCGACGGCGAGTTCGAACGACAGGCTGGTCCGGTCGCCGTCGATACCGATGTCCCCAGTCCGTTCGCGAAGGGCATCGAGCGCGGCGAGGCCGTCCGACAGTGATTCGCCGTTACGGAGAATACCGGCGTGCTCCCACAGCAGGTCGCCGAGGTCCGCGAGTAGCCCTCCGGGCGTCTCGTCTCCGTCCGACGCCGCCAGTTCCTGCAGCGACCGGAACTCGCGCTCGGCGATGGCACGCTGACCAGCCGGCAGGGCGTCGTCGCGGTCGTCGTCTGTCACCTGCGCCGCGACGTGGTCGCCGACGAGCGCGCCGATGGCGACCGTCTCCGCCAACGAGTTCCCGCCTAGGCGGTTCGCGCCGTGGACGCCTGCGACCGTCTCGCCGACAGCGTAGAGCCCACTGACGCCGGTTTCCCCGGTCTCGAAGTCGATGTCGACGCCGCCCATCGAGTAGTGGGCGGTCGGCGCGACTTCCATCGGCTCCTCCGTGATGTCGACGCCGAGGTCCATGAACCGCTCGTACATCCGCGGCAGTCGGGACTTGATGTACTCGTCGTCGCGGTGGGAAATGTCCAGATAGACGCCGCCGTTCTCGGTCCCACGGCCCTCGCGGAGTTCCTGTGCGATGGCACGGGCCACCACGTCGCGCGCGTCGAGTTCCATCTGGTCCGGCGAGTACTCCTCCATGAACCGCTCGCCGTCGGCATTGAGCAGCCGACCGCCTTCCCCGCGGACCGCTTCGGTGACGAGGCGGCCGTCCCAGTCCTCGCCGTAGCGGTCGCCGACCATCCCCGTTGGGTGGAACTGGACGAACTCCATGTCCATCAGCGACGCGCCGGCTTCGAGCGCCAGCGCCGGGCCGTCGCCGTTGTTCTCCTCGTCGCGCGAGGAGTGGCGGTTATACAGCGCGGAGGAGCCACCCGCCGCCAGGACGACGTGATCCGACTCGAAGAGGATGAACTCGCCGCTCTCCATGTCGTAGCCGGCCGCGCCGTAGACGCGGTCGCCGTCGGAGAGCAGCCGCGTGATCATCACGTTGTCGCGGTACGGGATATCGAGCGACTGGGCCTTCGAGACGAGCGCATCCAGCATCGCCTCGCCCGTGCGGTCGCCGACGAAGCAGGTCCGGCGGAACGACTGCGCGCCGAAGTACCGCTGATTGATCTTGCCGTCCTCAGTGCGGTCGAACGCCATCCCCCAATCGTCGAGTTCCCGGATGCGGTCGGGCATATGCTTGGTCGTCAGCTCGACCGCTTTCGGGTCGTTGATGAAATGGCCCTCGTCCAGCGTATCGGCGGCGTGAATCGTCCAGTCGTCCTCGGGGTCGAGCGATCCCAGCGAGGCGTTGATGCCGCCGGCCGCCCAGGTCGTGTGTGCGTCGCCGTGGTCCCGCTTGCCGATGACCAGCGGTTCGACACCGTTCTGGGCAAGTCCGATAGCGACCCGCGCCCCGGCAGCGCCAGCGCCGACGACCAGCACTGGTACCGACACCGTCTCGTAGTCGACCGCCGGGCCTACGTCGGTCGCCCGACCGTCGGCAGCCTGCTCGCCGTCAGCGGATGGCTTCTGTGGTGTCATCGTCTAACGTAGGGGCTGTGGACTTATCAGGGCTTCGCGCGTACGCGCACGCGAGGGCCGCCAGCGTTCAGTCACGATCACACATTCACGACTGCTGGCAGCGCAAGGCGAATCAGTCCTCGCCTGCTGACACCGGCCCGGCACTACCGGACTGTCCGGGCGTGCTTTCGGCGTCGGTTCGGTCCGCATAGACGATCTGCCAGCCGGTGACCCCCATGAACAGAAGCACGAGCGGTGAGAGAAAGCCGAAGAAGTAGTACGGTGCGTATTCCAGCGTCGGGACGCCGAGCGTCCCGGCCATGAACAGACCGCCGCTACTCCACGGGATGAGCGCACTCGTCGTCGTTCCCGACGCTTCGATGGCTCGGGAGAGATTCTGACTCTTGAGCCCCTGTTCGTTGTACAGATTACCGAGCGTCATCCCCGGGACCACGATACTCACGTACTGTTCTGCTGCGAGAATGTTCATCGAAACAGCGGAAACAGCGGTCACGCCTGTGAGGCTCGCGACGTTGTGACAGAGTCGCCCGAGATGGTGAGAGAGGACCGCGAGCACGCCGGCTCGTTCGAGCAGTCCGCCCAGCGCGAGCGCGGCAATCGCAATCGTCACGATCCACGCGCCGCCGGTCAGCCCCCCGCTCTCTAGGAGTCCGTTCACGAGTTCCATGCCCGTCTCCGGCGCTGTTCCGGACTGTGCGGCCGACCAGGCGGCACCGAACCCGGTTCCCTGCACGAGCATCGAGGTTGCGACGCCAGCGAACACGCCCGTTCCGAGCGTCGGCAGTGCGGGGATGCCACGCAGCGCAAGCCCGAAGGTCACAACGACCGGTAAAAATACGAGCGGCGAGACGACGTACGTGCCCTCGATTGCCGCCTGGATGGACGCAACCCGGTCAGTAGGAATGGCCCCAGCGGCCCGCAGTCCGAGGCCGGCGTACAGGAGGACGGCAATCGTGAACGCGACGAGCGTGCCGGCCCGCATCGCGTTGATGTGTTCGTACAGGTCCGTGTCTGTCACTGCGGCGGCCAGGTTCGTCGTATCCGAGAGCGGGGACTGCTTGTCCCCCGTGTAGGCCCCGCTGAGGATGGCACCGGCGGTCATCGGCTCGGAAATACCCAGTCCCGAACCGATGCCGATGAGCGCCACCCCGAGTGTCCCGGCCGTCGTCCAGGACGAGCCGACGGCGAAGGAGATTATCGCAGAGAGGATGGCCGCTACTGGGAGAAACACTGTCGGCGTGAATAGCTCTAAACCGAAGTACATGAGGCTGGGAATCGTGCCCGCCTGAATCCACGACGCGATGAGCGCGTAGACGGTGAACATGATGAGAATTACCCGCATGCCCATGAGCAGGCTGCTGGCGATCCCGTCGTACAGGTCTTCCCACGACAGCCCGAGATGATACCGTGCGAACAGGCCGGTGAAGGCAATTCCCCAGAACAGCGGGAACTGTGGATCCAAGTCGAAGGCAATGAGGCCCACACTGAGGAACACAATCATTCCCGCAATCGGCACGAGAGCGGCACCCAGCGACGGCCGCTCAGCCGGATCGATATCGTCGAACAGCCGGGGTTCGAACTCGACCATCACTGCACCCCGTCGCGCCTAGCTGGCCGGACTCCGACATGGCTTTGGTTTGAAGCTGGGTGTTCCCGCCAGCCCTGTCGACACGCTCCGATACGCCTCTGCCGACCACCTGCGACGGCCCCGCGTGTCATATTTATATCGGCGATAACCACAGGTGGGTTAAAACAGGCTCCATTCCGGCGTGGGCGTGAGGATTGGTAGCTTACTACTGTCTGTCGACAGTGTGTGCGTCCGCCGGGTCGAAGCCGACTGTCACCGTGCCCGTCGGCGGGTCTTCGGCTCGTAACAGGATTTCTCGACCCTCCCAGTCGAGATGAACGCGCGTCGTCTCCCCGAGGAACTCCGCGCTCGTGACGGTCGCCGTCAGCGCGTTCCGGTCGGCATCGAGGGTAAGCCGCTCCGGTCGCACACAGAACGTGAGCCGGTCCCCGGCCGAGACAGCGGCCTCCGGGTCGCTGTCACCATCCAGGGCCACTGAGAGCGTCGTACTGTCGACCGTCACGTCCGCGATGGATCGTCCACTCTCGTCGCTGGAATCGTCAACCCTGTCGGTCGACCGAACTGCCGTCACCTCACCGCTGAGGACGTTGTTGTCGCCGACGAAGGTGGCGACGAACTCTGTCGCCGGCTCGCGGTAGATGGTCCGCGGCGGCGCGACCTGTTCCGGCGTCCCGTCTCGCATGACTGCCACGCGGTCTGAGACAGCTAAGGCCTCCTCCTGGTCGTGGGTGACGTAAATCGTCGTAATGCCCAGTTCCTGCTGAATCTCGCGGACCTGCACGCGCAACCGTTCCCGGAGCTTCGCATCCAGGGCGCTCATCGGCTCGTCGAGCAGGAGCACGTCGGGGCCGGGGGCCAGCGCGCGGGCCATCGCCACCCGCTGTTGCTGGCCGCCGGAAAGCGTGTCGGGGTCCCGGTCCGCCATGCCGCCGAGGTCCACCAGCTCAAGCAGTTCCCGAACCCGTGCCTCGTCGCTGCCGCCGCCGGGCGGGTCGGAGAACGAGAGGCCGTAGGCGACGTTCTCCCCGACGGTCATGTGCGGGAACAGCGCGTAGTTCTGGAAGACGACGCCCACGTCGCGGTCCTCCGGCGGGACGCCGGTGACGGACTCGCCGCCGAACCGGACTTCGCCCTGCGTGGGTTTCTCGAAGCCGGCGATGAGCCGGAGCGTCGTCGTCTTCCCGCAGCCGGAGGGGCCGACCAGCGTGAAGAACTCGCCGTCCCGAACGGAAAGCGACAGGTCCTCGACGGCGGTCGTCTCGCCGTAGCGTCTGGTGACGCCGTCGAGTTCGACGGCCGGCGGGGCGGTCCGGTTCACGGCAGCACTGTCCGACGGCGACTCCTTAGAACCCAACGTCGTCACCCCCCAGCCGGTCGATGAGCAGGAAGCTCGCGCTTGTGACCACGAGCAGGACGACGCCCATCGCTGTCGCGGGACCGAGCCGGCGGCCGATGAACCGCTCGATGGCGATGGGCATCGTGAACTGGTTCGTTCCCGAGGCGAGGACAATCGTCGCCGAGAACTCCCCGATAGAGATAGCGAACGCAAAGGCGGCCCCAGCGATGACCGCTGGCCACACGAGCGGCAGTTCGATGTCCAGCAGCGCTCTGGCACGCGGCGCGCCGAGCGCGCGGGCGGATTCGACCAGCGTGTGGTCGACTCCCTCGAGTCCGGGCGCGACCGTCCGGACGACGAACGGGTAGCCGGCGACGGCATGGGCGGCGACGATGGCGAGGCCGCCGCCGACGGCGAGACGAGTGTCGCTGACTTCGACGCCGAAGACGAGGCCTCGGAGCAGGCCGAGGCCGACGACGATGCCAGACACGGCCAGCGGGGCCATCGCCACGGCGTCGACGAGCTTCCGACCGCGGTAGTCCCGGGTCGTGAGGACGGCCACGACGACGCCCATCGGCAGGGCAACGGCGAGCGAGGCGACCCCGAACAGCAGTGAGTTCCTGACCGCATCCCACGGCTGGACCTGGAACGATGCGCCGGTCGTCTGGCGGTCGATGAGGAACTGATAGTTCGCCAGCGTCAGCCCCTCCGGGCCGCTGAGGCTGGCGAGCACCATGCTCGCTATCGGCGCGACGAACACCGCCAGCGCGACGACGGCGTAGACGGCGAGCCCCAGCCGGGGGAGCAGTTCCCGGACCGAGAACGACGGCGGTGTCAGCGGCCGCCGCGGAAGCGGTCGAATCCCCCGCGACCGGACAGTATGCTTGGCCTCGTACCGGAGGTACGCGTACAGCAGCCCCAGCGAGATGCCGAGTTCAATCAGCGCGAGGGCGGCCGCCTCGGCGTACTCCAGGTCTCGGATGAGCCGGTAGACGAACACCTCGACGGTCGCCAGCTGGAACCCGCCCAAGGCGAGGACGATGGGGAACGTACTGAAGGTGAACACGAACGTCAGTGCTGCGCCCATCAGCACCGACGGGTACAGCTGCGGGGCGACCACGTCGCGGAACGCTCGGACGGGGCTCGCGCCGAGGCTCCGGGCCGTCTCGACCGCACTGGCGTCGACGGACTCCCAGGCGGCGGTGGTCACCCGTGCCACGAGCGGGGCGTTGTAGAACGCGTGAGCGATGACGACGGCCTCCAGCGTGAACAGGAGATTGACCTGTCCCAGACCGAGCGCGCCGAGCACGGCGTTGAGCGTCCCGTTCCGGCCGAACGTGGCGACGAAACCGACGCCGACCATTATTGACGGGAGAACGAACGGGAGAATCGTCAGCGACCGGAGCGTCCGCCGTCCCGGGAACTCAAACCGGGCCAGCAGGTACGCCGCTGGCAGGCCGAGAGCGACGCTGGTGACGGTCGAGAGGGCCGCCTGATACGCCGTGAAGCCGATGACGCCCAGCCGCCGGTCCGACGACAGGACGCTCTCGATGACGGCCCCCACTGGTTCGCCGGCGAGCAACCGCGCCGGCTCTCCGAGGTAGAACGGATCCCGCAGTATCGAGACGAACACCCGGCCCGTCCAGCGGCCGTCGACGAGGACGCTGTCGATGAACACCGTCGCCACCGGGTAGTAGAAGATGCCGAGCAACAGCGCGATAGTGGCGACCGCGAGCCCGACGATTGCCCGACGCTCGATAGTGTTGCGGACGGTTCGGCCTCGCTTGCTGGATGGACTACTCGCTGTCTCTGTCATCTTTTCGCTGTCGGCACCATCCGCGCCGCCGTCGAAATCTCGGGCCACAGTCGGTCGTCGTTAGTTCGAGGCGAACTGCCGTTCCCAGTCGGAGATCCAGCCCGAGACGGAGCCCTTGAGTTCGTCGTAGCCGAACGTGACCGGCTCCGGGGGCTCCTGAGCCAGTTCGGCGTAGTCCTCGGGGAGGTCGGCGGATTCGGTCGCCGGGAACTGGACGTTCCGGACGGCGGTTTCGCCCTGAATCTCCGGGCGCAGCAGGAAGCCCATGAACTCCCGGGCGAGGTCGGGCGTGTCCGCTCCATCGAAGACCGCCATCCCTTCCGGGTTGGCGTAGCCCTGGTCGTTCAGGAAGCGGATCTGGTGTTCTTCCAGATTGGCGTCGTTCTGGTCCGCGAACACCTGGTCGGTGGAGTAGGAGACGACCATCGGCGCTTCGCCGCCCGACCACGCACTGTAGGCATCGCTCCATGAGCCAAGCACCCGAACGTCGTTCTCTTGCAGGTCGCTCCAGTAGTCCAGATAGCCGTCCGGGCCGAACTGCTTGACCGTGTGCAGCAGGAACGCCCGGCCGGTAGCCGAACTGGACGGATTCTGCGTGATGAGGTCGCCGGCGTGTTCCTCCGCAAGCAGGCCGTCGAAGGTCTCCGGTGCTGTGGTCTCCGTGCCGTCGAACACCAGGCTGATGTAGCCGGTGTCGTAGGGTATCGCCCGGCCGTCGGGGTCGAACTGCAGCCCCGGTTTGATGTCGTCCTGGCCGGCCACGTCGCCGACCCCGGGGAACAGCCCGTCGTCGAGGTTCTCGTCGACCCGGACGAGGTGGTCCGTGTTCAGCCCGAGGTACATGTCGGCCTCGATGTCGACGCCGGCGTTCCGGCGTTCGATGTAGTGGTTGACCTCGTTGCTCGGCGTCTGCCAGATCAGGCGGGCGTCGAACTCCTCCTCGAAGCGCTGTTTCACCCACGCGCCCGGACTCGTCGACGGCGAGTCGACGAAGGCGCTGTAGGTTCCGACGACGAGCGTTTCCTCTACATCGCCGGCGTCGCCGGTACTCGTTCCGGTCGCAGTCGACTCGTCCGTACTCGATGCCTCGGTGCTCGACTCGTCGCTACCGCCCAGCCCGGCACAGCCGGCAAACGAGACGGACACTGTCACACCGGCCGCTGTCAGGAAGGAACGTCTATCCATTACTCCGTGGTCACACCCAGTGGTACTTAACGCCGGTGTTCCCGAATCCTAACGCGTCACCCCTCAAAACACCGCAACAGCCGTTATCACCCCGCGGTACTGCAGGATGGTGACGGCGTTGTAAGCAACGACCGCGAGCGTCACCACGGCGAACAGGGCGAGAAACACCGTCGCGTTGTGTTCGGAGAGCAGTCGCCACCCGGCGACCAGCCACAGCATCGCCCCGAACTTCACCAGCCAGAGGCCCGCCAGCCCGAACTCCGCGAGCATCGTGCTGACGACGACGTTCCCCTCTTGCAGTCCGACCGTGAGCCCAGTCATCGTCAGGAGGATGTCCCCGACTGTTGCGACGAGGATGACGGTCCAGAGTACTGCATGTGTGTGCGACAGGTGGTGTTCCCACCAGAGTGTCACCGCACTCTCGTCCGTCTCCGGGTTCGCTTTGCCGGGCATCACCGACATATTGGACGGAAACAGCATGAATACTCGGGCCAGTCGTGTCGACGAAGGGACTGTTTTATTTTCGCCGTCGTGGAATCTCCCTCCAATGAATATCGTCGGCAAGTGCCCGCCGACCACAGCCAAGCTCGACGCCGCGGCCGACCGGGGCTTCGACAGCGTGGAACTCCACCTCCGGCCGTCGGACCTCGACGATGTCGGGGCTACAGCGGCGATGGTCAAACAGTCACCCGTCTCGGCGGCGTCGGTCCACACGCTTCACGCTCGCCCGGACGATCCGGAACCGTTCCGCCGGAGCGACGCGCTTGCCGAGCGACTCGACGCTTATCTCGTTGTCCACAGCCAGTACGCCCAGCACACGCACACCGCCCTGCTGGACAGCTACGACTTTGCCGCCCCCTGCGGCTACGAGAACAACCCTGGCGCGAGCCAGTTCTCGCTGGCGAATCTACTGCTCGACCGCAGCCACGATCTGGTGCTCGATACGGCCCACCTGTTCATGTCCGAGCCAGCGTATCTGGAGTCACTCTCGGACCTCTTGAAAAGCTACGGCGACCAGATTCAGGTCGTCCACTTCACCGACGGAACGCTGTTGAACGACGGCCTCCCCTTCGGCGACGGGGAGATACCCCTCGAACGAACAGCCGAAATTTTGGCTTCGGAGTTCGACGGCGACGTCGTGCTTGAAGTCATGCCCGACGACCAAGCCGACGCCCGCCAGCGCGCTGGAGTGGCTCAACTAAGCGGCGATGGCGGCCGTGGTCTGGGAAAAGGTCATTGAGACTGACGAATCCTTGTTCCGTCAGTGAATCAGGGCTCAGACACACCTTTTTGCCAGTCCGCACCGAGTGTGGTGATACGACATGGCAACCGACGTGCTCGATAGGGCGTACGACGACCAGGCGCAGGCGCTGGACGCCGATGGCGAGATCGTCGACCCGGACCTCATCCCAGACCTCTCTGACGAGAAACTGGTTTCGATGTACCGCGATATGCGCTTTGCGCGGCAGTTCGACGAGCGGATGATAAGTCTCCAGCGGCAGGGTCGGCTCGGCACCTACTCCTCGCTGGCGGGCCAGGAAGGGTCTCAGGTCGGGTCGACGTACGCGCTGGCCGACGAGGACACAATCTTCTATCAGTACCGGGAACACGGCGCGCTCGTCGCCCGCGGGCTCCCCTGGGAGTACGTCCTCTACTGGATGGGCCACGAAGCGGGCAACGCCGCTCTCGGCGACGTGAACGTGTTCCCGCTGAACATCTCCATCGGTGCACACCTGCCCCACGCCGTCGGGTGGTCGTGGGCGGCAAAGCGAAAGGGCGACGAGCGCGCCGGTATCGTCCACTTCGGCGACGGGGCCACCAGCGAAGGGGACTTCCACGAGGCGATGAACTTCGCCGGCGTGTTCGAGACACCAACGGTGTTCTTCTGTAACAACAACCAGTGGGCTATCTCCGTCCCGCGGGAGCGCCAGACCGCCAGCCAGACGCTGGCGCAGAAGGCCGACGCCTACGGCTTCGACGGCGTGCAGGTCGACGGGATGGACCCGCTGGCGACCTACACCGTCACCGAGGCCGCACGGGAGCGGGCCGTGGGAGCCGACGGACAGGAGCGGGGACCCGTTTTCATCGAAGCCGTCCAGTACCGCTTCGGCGCACATACGACCGCCGACGACCCGGACGTGTACCGGGACGACGCGGAGGTCGAGCAGTGGCGCGAACGCGACCCGCTGGACCGCATGGAGCAGTTCCTCAGGAACTGCAATCTGCTGGACGACGAGAAGATCGACGTGATGGACGACACCATCGACGAGCAACTCGGCGAGATTATCGACAACGCGGAGGCTCACGCCGCTGAACCGACGGATCTCTTTACCGACGTGTACGCCGAGTCCACGCAGAACATCGACGAGCAGCAGGAGTACTTCGAGGCGCTCCGCGAACGCCACGGCGACGACGCCTTGCTGGAGTCAGAGTAGCCGACCGAGCCTGTTATTGCCGTCCCGTCGCTTCCGTCTACTGTGACAGAGTGGCCACCGGTGGACCCTGCCGACGCAACGGCCGTTGCACAGCAGCGTGACGAACTGGTCGCGGCGGTCCGGGACCACGCCGGACAGGTCGCCTACCAGCTCGCCCGGCTGGAAGGCGGCGACTACGGGCAGGCGGACATCGAGACCGACCGCGGCGAGTGGACCGTCAAGTACGAGGGCGGCGATCTGGAGTATCTGCGGTTCTCGCCGTCGCGCGGCTCGGACACGTACGTCATCTCGACCAAACAGCCACCCGAGCCGGAGCCGCTGGCCGCCGCACTCGCCGACTACGACGCCTTCGTCGAGGGGTTCAACGACTACGTCGCGTCGCTCGACGGCGTGCTCGACGACGTATCGACCGAGTTCCCGGAAATTGCCACCACCGACGGCGTCGTGGCCGAGCGCGACCGTGTCCTCGGCCGCATCCGCGAGATTTGCGACCAGATTGCCCGGGAACTCCAGCGCTACGAGGGCGGCGACTACGGGACCTTCACCGACCGAATCGGCGGCACGCGCTGGGAACTCAAATGGGACACCGACGGCGCGTCGTACCTCCGGGTCGGCGGGAGCAACGGGCTCTATCTCCTCTCGCAGTACGAACCGCCGTCGGCCGCCGACATCCGGGAGTACGCCCCCCAGTTCGCGGATTTCGTCGACGCCTACAACGACCACGTCGACGAACTGGAATCGGACCTCGGAACCGTTGAACTCTGAGTCGGAGCGGTCTGTCCTGCTCTCGGTAGCGTTCCGCTCGGTGAGCGTGTGGTGTGTCAATTCGGCCAGCGCTGTCATTTTCGCATAATCGCTTTACTGAAGTCGAATTACCGTAGAATACCACCGAACAATATGTCGGCAGGGTTTTCAGGGGGCCTCACCCAAGCCGGGGTATGAGTTCGACCGAAACCGTCGACAGTTCGGCTGTTAGCAAGGGAACACTCGGTGAATACGCCGAAGCGATGGGGCCGTCCTGGATCGCGGGTGCAATCGCCGCCGGCCCGGCGACGATTGCCAGCCTCGTCACCGCTGGCGGTGCGTTCGGCTACAGCCTCCTGTGGGTCGTCGTCCTCTCCGCGGGGGCGGGGGCGCTGGCCCAGTACCTCGCGATGCGGCTGGGACTGCTGACCGAACGGGGCATCGTCGCCGTCGTCGAGGAGCACCTCGGCGACGCGTGGGCGTGGCTGCTGGTCGGCGACGCGGTGCTTGCGGCCGGCGTGGCACAGCTCGTAATCATGAAGACCGTCGCCACGGTCTCGGCGACGGTGACCGGTATCGACGCGCGTATCTGGGGCGTCGCCTGGGCGCTCGTTCTGGCGGCGGGGCTGGCCGGCGGCGGCTACCGGTTCCTCGAACTGGCCGCAAAAGTCCTCGTCCTGCTGGTCGTCGTCGCGTTCGTCGCCAGCCTGTTCGTCGTGCCAATCGACGCTGGCGCGGCGGTGAACGGACTGGTCCCGTCCGTCCCGTCCGGGAGCGCGCTGGTTGCGGCCGGCATCCTCGGCGGCGCGGTCCACATCACGCTCATCACGATGCACTCCTACACGATGCGGGCCCGAGGCTGGACCCGCGAGGACTACGACCTCGCGACGGTCGACGTCGGGGCGTCGATGCTGGTGGCGTTTGGGGTCTACAGCCTCGCTATCTTCCTCGTTACGGCGAGTGTGCTCACCTCCGGCGACCTTACGACGGTCGGCGCTGCGGAGGCCCTCGGTCCATTGGTCGGCGACAGCGCTCGCTGGCTGTTCCTGCTCGGCCTCTGGGGCGCGGCCGTGTCGACGCTTGGCGGCAACACCATCGTCCCGCCGTTCCTGCTCGCCGACAAGCTCGGCTGGGGCACCACTATCGAGGATAACCGTTACCGCGGCCTGCTCGCCGCCGTTGCGCTGCTGTCTGCTCCGGGCGCGTTCATCGGCGGGAACGTGCTCGGCCAGCTCGTCCTCGTGCTTGCGCTCGGCACCGTCGGCACCCCGTTCGTCATTGCCCTTGTCCTCTACCTCCTGAACTCCGACGCGGTCCCGGAGTCGAACTCGCTGGCGGCGAACGCCGGCGGGCTGGCGCTCATCGCAGTTTCGGGCGGGCTCGCCGGGAACTTCGTCGTCGAACAGCTCGGCGGCGGCGTCGGCCCGCTCTCCGGGTTCGTGCTGGCGTTTGCCATCGTCCTCGGCCTCGCCATGGCCGGCCTCGGCGGGAAGTTCCTCCGGGAGGAACTCCTCGCGTGACCGGCATTGGATTCCCACTCTCTGGGTCGACGCTCGTCACCGGTCCCTCCAACGCCGGCAAGACGCGGACGACCGCTGCCGCCATAGAGGCATGGCTCGACCGCGAGGGCACCGAGGGCGTTGTCGTCCTCGATTTCGCGCCCGAAATCGAACTGGACGGGACTGTATTAGGCGGCCGTCTTGATCGATTTATCAGCGTCCCGGAGTCGGTCTGGGTCGGCCGGATCGACGCCAGTGCGCCCCGCGCCGAGAGCGAGACGGCCGAGCAGGCGGTCGCACTCGCCCGGGAAAACGCCCGCCGTGCCGAGCGACAGATTGACGCGCTCCCGGAGAATCCCCGCGCGGTGTTCGTCAACGACGCGACGATTCCGTTCCAGCACGACGCCGCTGCGGTCAGCCGGCTCACTGGATACTGCGACCGGGCGGACGTGGCTGTCCTCAATGCCTTCGACAGCGACGAACTGGGCGTCGATGACCCGGTGTCCCGGGCCGAACGGGACGCGCTCGATAGGCTCCGGCGCTGGGCCGACCGGATCGTCGATCTGTCGTAGCGTCCCGTCGAACGGTGACCGGACGCGTCAGCGGCTGGCTACGACCCGCCGCGTTTCCGGAACCAGACGCGCTCGCCGACCGGATCTTCGTCGTCGCCGATGTCGAGCCGACTGACGAACAGGTCGCGAATGGCCATGGTGACGACGAGTTCAGTCGGCGCACCGGACTTGTTTTCGACGGTGACGACACAGTGGCCGTCTCGCTCCGCTATCTCGGTGATTGTACCGACGGTCCAGCTGTCGCGGTGGTGTGACGGTTCCTGCGCGTGAATGCGGTCGTGATTCATCGGGACTGCTGTGAGTTATCTCACCGGTTCCACTCGTAGAACCACCACGCGCCGCCGAGCACCATCAGGCCGATACCCAGCGTGGAGGTGGCCGGCTCAGGGATGATGAACAGTACGAGCCCGATGAGTACCATCCCGACCGGTTCGAGTTCGTCGAGATACTGGATGATGTCCATACGCGGTAGTTCACCCGCCTGCCGTATAGAGGTTCGTCCGGCTATCGGGGAGTGAGAACGAACCGGGAACGGCGACTGGATCAGCGGAAGCGGAACGTTTCGAGGTTCTCCGGCGCGAAGGTCCGGATGTTCTGGTCGTGGTACAGCGACGAGGAGAGGTCCTGTGTCGCGGATTCGTCGCCGTGGACACAGAGGATCTTCTCGGGTCGGGGGTTCATCGTCTTCACGAAGTTTTCCAGTCCCTGTCGGTCGGCGTGGCCGGAGAAGCCGTCGACCGTCTCGACGGTCATCTCCAGCGGGACCGTCTCGCTGCGCCCGTTGCCGCCGACGGGCGCCTCGTCTACGCCGCGCTGGATACGATTACCAAGCGTTCCCTGCGCCTGATAGTCGACGAAGGTAAGCGTCGAATCCGGGTCGGGGCCGAGCTGTTCGAGCCAGGACATGACCGGCCCGCCGGTGAGCATCCCCGAAGTAGAGAGGATGATAGCGGAATCGCCATCGGCGATCTCCTGTCGTTCCTCGTCCCCGCCGTCGATGTGGTTGAACTGATCGGCCAGGAACGGGTTCTGGTCTTCGTCGAAGAGACGGTCCTGCAGACCGTCGCGGAGATACTCGGGGTAGGTCGTGTGAACGGCCGTCGCCTCCCAGATCATCCCGTCGAGGTGGACCGGCATCTCGGGGATGTCGCCGTTCCGCATCGCCTCTTCGAGGACGAGCATGAGTTCCTGTGACCGCCCGACGGCGAAGGTCGGAATGAGCACTTTCCCGTCGCGGTCGTAGGCGTTCTGGATGATCTGTTTGAGCTTTCGCTCTGAGTCTTCCTGATCGGTCTGGTAGTCGTTGCGGCCGCCGTAGGTCGACTCCAGCACGAGCGTTTCCACCCGCGGGAAGTCGTTGACCGCGCCGTCGAACAGGCGCGTGTCGTCGTAGTGGATGTCGCCGGAGAAGGCGACGTTGTACAGGCCGTCGCCGACGTGGAAGTGACACACCGACGAGCCCAGAATGTGGCCGGCGTTGTGCAGCGTCAGTTTGATGTCGGGCGCGATGTCGGTCACGTCGCCGTACTCCAGCGGGATGGTGTGTTTGATGGCTTCGCGGACCATCTCGGAGTCGTACGGCGGGGTCCGACCGTCGTCCGCGGCAGTGTCCAGATAATCCAGCGTCAGCAGGCCCATCAGGTCCCGCGTCGGCTCGGTGCAGTAGATTGGGCCGTCGTAGCCGTACTCGAACAGCAGCGGGACCAGCGCGGAGTGGTCCAGATGCGCGTGGGTCAGGACGACGGCGTCGATGCCGTTGGTCCCGGCCCCGAACGCCTCCGGAATGTCCAGATACGGCTGCTCGCCGTTGGCACCGGGCTTGTTACCGCAGTCGATGAGGATTCGCGTGTCCGGCGTCGAGAGGATAAAGGCGGCGCGGCCGACCTCTCGGCAGCAGCCCAGCGTCGTGATGCGGACGTACTCGTCGTCGGACATCGGCTCGCGGTGGATCTGCCGGCCGACGCGTTCGAGGATGTCCCGGCGGTCCTCGCGCTCCTGTTTGAGGAAGTTCCGGACGTTCTCGACCGTCGAGGACTCGATGGGGGGCGTTCGAACGACTTCGGGCGTCCAGCCGACCTCTTGCGTGATGTCACGCAGGGTCGAGCCGCGCCGGCCAATGACGACGCCGGGCTTCTGGGCCTGGACGACGACTTCGCCGGTGTCGGTGTGGAAATTCAGGTCCATGACGCCGGCCTCCTCGGGGATGAGTTCCCGAATCGCCTCCTCAGCCTCGGCTGGCGGGGCCAGTACGTCCGGGTCCGGGCGGACCGTGATTCGCTTGCGGAGTTTCGACGCGAGCCGGCGAACGAGGTCGCTGTTCGCGGCGAACTCCTTCGGGTCCCGCGTGTATATGACGAGTTCCGGTCCCTCGTACGTGACATCCGAGACGGAGATACGGCGCGGGACTTCCTCGTCGATCGTTGCCTTCACGTCTTCGAGTTGCTTGTCTACAGTGCTCATAGCTCAAAACGGGGTGTCATCCCGGTAGCGGGGCCGTCCACGGCTGGCGCGGGCCGACCTGGTGCCGCGGGATGTACGCTCTCTAATAAAGTCATCAGTTATCGGTGAGTTGCCTCCGGACGTGGAGAGATGTCCGGAAAACCGTCCTCTATTTCTCAGTATTCCCCTCGTGTTATAAAAGCCTTCGCAATACGGAGGGTAGGGGGCCGGACCGTGGTCGACGCGCTGTTGCCCAAAGGAGTAAACGCACACCGTGTGAGACGCCGCCATGCGACTGACACCGGACACAGTCCGCGACGAGTACGAATGGGTACAGGACCGTCGTAGCGACGTCGTCCCGCTGGTGAACGAAACGCGAGCCCATCTCGGGTCCCAGTTCGACGTCGACGTCGAGCCGCTCACAGACGACGCCTACACGGCCGCCATCGACGAGGTGTTCGCCGACGGCGACCGTGCGGTCAACGTCGCCGCGCTGGTTCATCTGCTTCGAGAACTGGACGTCGAGAGCGATTACCCGGGCTTCGTCGTCGACGAACTGCTGGGCCGTGAGCTGGCAGCGATGATTGCCGGCGAGCAACCGCTCCGGCTGCTCGCGGAGGCCACCTTCCACGTCGCGGACGTGCGAACCCACGGGGACGACACAGCGGCCGCGGGTGCTGACGACCTCGACGCCGCACTCGCGGCCGGGGTTCAGACGCGGGTCCCGGGCTGGCCGTGGCAACAGACGGAGAGTCCGTTCGCCGTGGAGTGAGCCATGGTCCGCTCTCGCAACCGAACGACTGGTCGAGGCGGTCAGCCTCCCGAAAACGAGAACGAGGGTGTCGTCAGGAACGCCGTCTCGTACCCCTCGTGGCGGGACACCTGTGGCGGGGCGACGACGTCGACACCGACAGACGGCTCCTGGGTCGCCGTCTCGACGACTGCGCCGTAATGATACCCGAGTTCGGGGTGGACCCCAGCGGTCAGCGCGTCGTCGAACACCGTTTCGCCGTCGGCCTCAACACTCCCGTCGAGGGACATCATCGGGAGGGGAACGCGGTTGTACGGCGTCCGAGCCGAGACGGCGAGATACGACTCGCCATCGGAGAGGAACGCGGCGTCCTGTACCCACGTCACGGCGTACACGCCGTCGCTCCCTTTGTCCGTCCCGAGGACCGTTCCGGGCAGGGCCGACACTTCTGGGACCTGCGATGTCGGTACCATGTCCATGTTCATCAGGTCGACCGCCCCGCGCTCGCCCTGCGAGTCCGGGAACTCCTCGAAGGAGAGCTGGTCGCGGGTGGACTGTGCGAAGTCGAACTCGACCGTTGCCTCGCCGGCCTCGCCGAACCGACCGTCGAAGCCCCCCAGTCGGCGTTCCCCCATCCCGTTGACGCGGACGGAAAGCTGGTAGACACCGTCGCCGTCGAGCGCGTAGTTGTCGCCGTAGTGAAAGCCCATGTTCTGGGAGATCATCGGCCACGGGGACTTGTCGGCGACCGTCTCGCCGTCGCGTTCGATGGTGATCGAGAGGCCGGCAGACACCGGCAGGACCATCTCCGTCTCGGGGTCCCAGATGGTCGCCATCAGGTGGACGCTGTCCTCGCTCCGGATGTCGACCTTCTCGGCCGTCGTCCCGGTGACCGTCCAGAAGCGGTGGGGAAAGGAGTAGCTCAGCCCGACCATGTACTCGCCTGCCTGTGCCATCCCAGCCATCCCCATTCCCTCAGCGTGGGTGGGGCGATACGTGGCGTCGGGGCGGTTCTCGACCAGCGGCGGGGCGCGTGTCGACTGGGAACTCAGCGAACCACACCCCGCCAGGACCGTCGTGCCGGCGAAAGCGGCACTGGCGAGGAACTCTCGGCGATTCATGGACCGCCTTTGGGTCCTCATCTGAAAGACCGTTCTGGTACGATAGCCGAATGTCGTGGCGAGACCGAAACGGCACAAGATATTTGCTATCGGTCGGTGCAATCCCGGCCGTGTCCTCCAGAATCGCCCGCACTGCGGTCCTCGGCTTCGTCGTCCTGACCGCGGGATGTTTCGGCGCGCCGTCGCCGGGGTCACCGGCCTCGTCAGAAACAGCGACGACCGCTCCGCCCCTGACAGGGACTGTCGAGTTCCATGACGGTCCGAAGGACCCGCCCGACCGACCCGCGACACTGAACGAGTCCTCCGCCCGTGAGTTCGTGTCCGAGTACCAGTACCGGACCGTCTACAACGGTCTGTGGCAGGGCGAACACACCGAGATGAGCCTCGATTGCCGCGTCGACAACGTCACCGAGCGGTCGTGGGGGTACGACGTCGTCATCACCTGTACAGGGTCGTCGACGACCGACCCGCCGGCCGGCTCAACGGCGACGGACGGCCCGATATCCGACTACTTCACCCAGTCGTATCGCTACAGCGTCAGCGCCGATGGCCTATCCCGTGAATCAGTCGAGAACCGCGACCCGGTATCCTGACGGCACCAGGCCAGTCAGGCCGGGTCGGCCGGCGGGAGCGCCCGCAGGGCACGCGGCGGGAGCAGGTAGTTCCCGCGCCGAGTGACTGTCATGTACTGGAGAATGCCGTTGTTAACCCGCTGGCCGACAGCCGAGTCGGTAGCGACGTCCGTTCCGTTCATCGCCTGTTTCGTCGCGACGAAGTCGGCGATAGAGCGCTGCAGCGAGAGGAAGTGCAGCCCCGCTTCGCCGCCGTCGGTCGAACTGAAGTCCCGGCGGAGGATGGTCGGTGTTCCGTCGTCCCTGACGCGGGACATCTTCTGTGCGTGACCGACGACGCCCTCCCGTCGGCCGCTGTCGACCACGTCCTCGGGACACTCGCCGGCACCGTTGTCGGTGCCGAGGTTCTCGCCGACGCCTTCGACCCTGTCCTCGTCAGCGTGGGCCGGACAGAACATCTTCGAGACGCGCTGGTCCCGAGAGTCCTGTTCGTACCACTGCTGGAGCTGCAGCCGGATTTTCGAGAGGTGCTGGGTCGCGCCGCCGGCAAACGGTCCCGAATCGACCGTCACGCGGTCCTCGGAGGCCTGGTTTTCCTTGAACCCGGATTTGAACCCCATGAACAGCGGGGCCTCTTCGGGGACCGGGTCGGAGTCCGGAACCCCGTCGACGTCCTGGTTCTCGGCGGGGAGGCCGGCCCCGACGAACCCCGTCCGTCGCTCTGCCTCGCGCAGGACGCCCTCGAAGGTAGCGCTCATCTCGTGGTCGTTCGCAGTGTCCCGATTCCCCTTCAGTGCTTCTTCGGCCTCGATGACGGCTCGCTCGTCGTCACTGGCGAGGTGCAGGAGCGCGTCGGGCGTGTCGAGTTCCGGGTCTTCGAAGGGGGCAAGCGCCATCGGCTCTGGCAGGTCGACGCCGGCTACGTCGGCTTCAAAGCGGTCGAAGTAGGCCGGGCTGTACCCGAGCGTGAACAGTAGCCCCTCGTTGCTCCACTCGTAGGCCTGTTCGAGGTCGCGGAGCGCCGTATCGACCTGCTCGCGGTCGGCATCCGTCGGCGTTCCGTCGCCGGTGTAATCCAGCAGCAGGAGGACGTGGTGGCGCGACAGTCGGTGGTTCCCGGCGTCGTCGGTCGCCAGCGACGCGTCCCAGGCGTGCTGACGCGCCGGGAGAGACGAGGGGTCGTCGGTTCCCTTGGGTACCGTCCCCGACCCGCGGTCGAGACAGGCGGCCAGCGCCGCGGTGCCGCCGATGGCGACGGCGCTCTTGGCGAACTCGCGTCGGGAAATTCCGCGTTCAGTCATCACCCACCCTATGGACTGCCCGTGCAATTGGGTTGTGGTACGGGACTCGAAATCAGCCACTGTCCGCGGATAGTCGAACTAGCTGCTCTCGAAGAGTCGGTCGAGTAACCGGGTGAAGCGGTCCGACAGGCGGTCGGGGGCCGTGGGGTCCACCGTCGCGAGCAGCTCGACCGTCTGGTCACGCCGACAGAGCGCCAGCGTCACCCGTCCACCGTCCCGACGCTTTTCGACGATATCGTGTTCGACCAGGCCGCTGAGGTGGTGTTCGAGCGTGCTCCGAGCGATGTCGAGGTGGTCGGCCACTTCGCCGGGGCGATCGGCTTCGCGCTCTACGAGCGTGACGAGAACGTCTCTCGCCGTTTCGCGACGGAGGAAGGCGATGGCGTGGCGCTCCCAGGGGTCGAACGACGCCGTGTAGTAGTGCGTGCGCCCGTTGATCGACTCGCTGGTGATGCGGTCGAGTCGGCCCAGATGGTACTGTACCTGTCCCGTTGCGAGGTCCAGCGACCGGGTTAGCTCCCGGAAGTGAACTCCCGGATTGGACTCGATGTGCCGGTAAATCCGCGCTCTGGTGTCGCTCATAGCCCCTCCTCGTCGAGGCGTTTCTCGACTGTCCGGGCGTAGTACACTGCACCGAGGACGAGGACGACAAAGAGGGTATCGAGCGCGTGTTCGAGGAAATGGTGGGTCGGTCCTGAGACCAGTGCGAATCCGGACAGCAGCGCGATGAGTGGGCGGGCAAACAGCGCGGCGAGTGCGAGCACAATCAACAGATACGCACGCGTCCCGCGCTGGCGGTACGCGACCAGGGCAAGCCCACACAGGACCGCCCCGGCCACAGCGGAGAGGACGACGACGGCGGCGATGTCCCAGCTCCCGGCACCGAGATGGCCCCCAATACTGAGCGGTTTCATCAGGCGTTTACTTCGGAACCACGGTGCCTCAGTCGTTCGGTTTTGCGCGACTTTTTTATCGGACCGCTGAGACGTGGCGGTATGGACTGCATCGGCTTCATCTGCGAGCCTGAACACCCGGTGTTCGGTGCCGTCGCAGAGCGGCTCTCCGCCCGGGGGTTCGACGTCCAGTTTCTCCGCCCCGGAAACCCGGTGGCCAGAGCCGATATCGACGACCTGGCCGCACTCGTCAACACGACGCTCCGGCCCGAGTCGTTCAGCGCCCTTCGCTACGCCGACAGGGTCGGCGTCGAGACGTGGAACGGGTTCCTGCCGACGACGGCGCTGGCCTGCCGACTCGTCGCCCTCCACGGGCTGGAGCAGGTCGGCTGTCAGGTCCCGACCGTCTGGTTCGAAAAGCCGGATCACGACTACATCGCCCGGACTCGCTACGCCTGGGACGGGATACCGGCGAACAGTGACGAGGGCGATTTCTACCAGGCCCGGGTTCGGGAGGAGCCGGTGGAGTACAAGTACTTCGCCGTCAACGACGGCCGCGAAACCCATCTGCGGGCGATTCAGGTCCGGTCGGAAGTGTCCGGGCTGGACCACGTCATCAGCGAGGAGACTGTCGAGGTGACGCTCGCGGCCCGCGTCCGGGAGTTGCTGGACCGCTTTGGCGCGCGGGCACTCTGTGTCGAGTTCGTCGAGAGCAAGGAAGGGTTCTACGCGCAGGCTGTCGACCCCGCGCCGGGATTCACCGGGACGGGAATGGAACGCCGTGTCGCTGACTCTATCGCCTCGCTGACGACAATCGGTGCCTGAGTGTCGGCGCGGGGTGCGTTTGACAGCGCTGGCTCTGTTACCAAGGCACAAGATTATACAGGTTCACCGACGTGGTAGCGACCGGAGCCTTTCATGAGCACGTTCGTCCATCTCATCGCGGACTACGGCCCGGCCGATCCGGCATTCTCGGAGGTCGTCCACCGTCTCACTGCCGCCGACCCGACGATGACCGTCCAGTCGACCGAAGTCAAGCCGTTCTCGACGGTCGCCACGGGGTTCTGGATTGCGCAGCTCGGCATCCACAATCCGTCGTTCGACGACTTGCTGATTTACTCGAACACCGCGCCACGAACCATGGAGTCGACACCGGAGCGGGCCGACACTGGTGGGGCGCTCTGTTATCTCGAACTGGACAACGGCGTCCCCGTTGTCGCCGTCGACGCCGGCTACAACCTCTCGTTTATCGCCGACCACGCCACGACCTTCCGCGAGGTTGAACTCCCGGCGGACACCGGCCAGTTCCGCTCGCGAGACCTGTTCCCGCGTCGCGTCGCCGAGATAGCCAACGGGGACCGCTCGTCGCTGGGCGCGGAGCGCTCACTCGACGACGTCCCGGCCCCGCCCGAGTCCGTGGTCTGTCACGTCGACGGGTACGGGAACGTCAAGACCTCGATTCGAACCTCGGAGTTCGAACCCGGTAGTGACACAGTCGCTGTCGAACTCAACGGTGAGTCCCGTGAGGTCGTTGTCAGGGATGCTGTATCGAACGTTCCGGAGGGAGTCCTCGCTATCGTCCCAGGGTCGGCTGGTGGGAGTGACCCCTATCAGGAGCTGTTCTTGCGCGGCGGGTCCGCGGCATCGGCCTTCGGGACCCCGGAGCCCGGAGACAGTCTCTCTATACGGGCGGAATAGAGCTGAGATCGACCTCCGCTACGATGGTCCTCGCGGCGCGAAGCGGGGCATCGAACTGGTCCGGTCGGCGTGCCAGCGCCTCACCACCCTTCGGGGAGTTTATTAGCGCCGTGGGCCACGACACACCTAATGAGTGGCGAGCAGGAACTCGGAATTACCGAGAGCAAGGAGCATTCACCCGGCGAGTGGTACGCCGAGGTCGTCCAGAAGGCAGGCCTCGCGGACTACGCCCCCATGGGCGGGTTCATCGTCACGCGACCACGCGGCTACGCCATCTGGGAGCGTATCCAGAACAACCTCGACGGCTGGTTCAAGGACACCGGCGTCCAGAACGCCTACTTCCCGCTGTTTATTCCCGAGAGCTATCTGGAGAAGGAGAAAGACGTCGTCGAGGGGTTCGACCCCGAGGTCGCGTGGGTGACCCACGGCGGCCACGATGAACTCGAAGAGCGCCTCGCGGTTCGGCCCACCAGCGAGTCCATCATCGCGCCGTTCATGGCCCAGTGGACCCGCTCGCACCGGGACCTCCCTTTGCGGTTGAACCAGTGGTGTTCCGTCGTCCGGTGGGAGGCCACCGAGACGAAGCCGTTCTTCCGCACTAAGGAGTTCCTCTGGCAGGAGGGCCACACTGCCCACGCCGACGAGGACGGCGCGTGGGAGGAGACGATGACCCGTCTGGACCAGTACGCTCGCCTCTACGAGGAGGTCATGGCGATGCCGCCGCTGAAGGGCCGCAAGCCCCCTCACGATAAATTCCCCGGCGCGCACACGACGACTACCATCGAGACGTTGATGCCCGACGGCAAGACCGTTCAGGCCGCCACCTCTCACTATCTGGGGACCTCCTTCGGCGAGGCGTTCGACATCACATACGCCGACGCCGACGAGGAGGAGAACACCGCCCACACGACCTCGTGGGGGCTGTCCTGGCGCGCGATGGGCGCGCTCATCATGACCCACTCCGACGACCAGGGGCTCGTGCTCCCGCCCGCGCTCGCACCCG
This sequence comes from Haloarcula sp. CBA1131, assembly GCF_008728975.1. Lineage (NCBI taxonomy): Archaea > Methanobacteriati > Methanobacteriota > Halobacteria > Halobacteriales > Haloarculaceae > Haloarcula > Haloarcula sp. CBA1131. Next base: position 2,591,503 of record NZ_RPCY01000001.1, on the reverse strand, counting down.
ATCAGGTCGTCGTCGTCCCCATCTGGCAGGAGGACAACAAGGACGAAGTCATCGACTACGCCGCCGACCTCGCTGCCGAACTGGACGAGGCCGGCGTCCGCGTCGAACTCGACGACCGCGAGCACCGCAATCCCGGCTTCAAGTATAACGAGCACGAACTACACGGCGTTCCTCTCCGAATCGAAATCGGTCCCCACGAGGTCGAGGACGGGGAAGCCACGCTGGTCCACCGGCCCGACGGTGAGAACGCGACCGTCGACCGCGAGGGCATCGCTGACACCGTTACCGACCACCTCGACACTGTCCACGCCAAGCTGTACGCCGACGCCGAGGAGACGCTGGAGGGCGAAATCCGCGAGGCTGAGTCCCGTGAGGAGATTCTGGGCACTATCGGCCAGCACGGCGGCTACGTGAAGTGTGGCTGGTGTGGCGACGCGGACTGTGAGGAACCGATCAAAGACGCTATCGCGGCCGAAATCGTGATGGTTCCCCTCGACCGCGACGAGGAGCCGATCCACGACGACTGCGCCATCTGCGGTGAGGACGCCGAGGAGACGGCGTACTTCGCGAAGAGCTACTGAGAAGGCGGGTGCTTACTCCGGTATCCGGTCCAGAAACGCGCCGGCTTCGGCCCGGCCCGTTTCCATGAGGTCCTCGATGAACCGAGGGTCGCGGTCGCGCTTCGAAGCTGCTGTCAGCTTTTCATCGAGTCCCAGTCGCCGTATCTCGATGTGTTTGAAATCGTCCGGGAGATACCCCTTTCGACCCATTCGTTGACCTTCCGGACGAAGAACAGCTCCTGATTCAGCGAGAGATTCCCCGATAGTTCCTGCCGGCGGTCGGTGATCTCCGCAAGCGATGTCGGTCGGTCGTCGCGGGTCTGTGGCTCGATCTGGATGACCCAGATCTCGTCCGGTTTCGGTCGGTCGCTGGTCAGGAACTCCCGGATCGGTGGGTTCTGTGAGAACAGGCCGTCCCAGTGCCAGTGACCGTTCAGTTCGACGGCTTTGTACAGCAGCGGGAACGCGGCCGAGGCCAGTACCGTCCTCGCTGTGATGGCATCGTCGGTGAACGTCTCGAACACGCCGCTGTTGACGTTGACCGTGCCGACGGTCACATGCGGTGGTACCTCGTCGGCGAGACTGTCGAACTCGTCGAACTCGATGTGGCGGTCGAGCAGCGATAGGAACCAGTCGTGGCCGACCGCTCCTGGCGTCGCGTAGGGCGAGATGTCGGCCGCAGGGACCATGAGATTCTGTAGTCGCTTGCGCCAGACGAGCGACTCGTTCAGCAGGACCGAGGGCGGTGTCGTGGCGGCGACGTCACACCAGACGTCTCCCAGCAGCTTCTCGGCGTCGTCGGGGCCATCACTGAGCAGTCCGTACCAGGCCGTGACCGCACAGAGCGCGCCACCGGAAGTACCACTCAACCCCACGAGATTGTACTCGTTGTCGACAGTTGGTAGGAGTCGTTGCAGCACACCGGCGGTAAACGCACTGTGGCTGCCGCCGCCCTGACAGGCGATGGCGACGCTGGGTCCATGACCAGACATGGTTTAATTCATATACGAGGGGCTTGCATAGATAGTTGCCGGCCCACCGATACTGCCGGCTGTGAGCCGGTGAAGTGTCTTGCCACCTCTGGGTAGCGGGCATCTTCACTAACACAGCCGGCAGTATGAAGGAAGGATGGGGTCGGGGAGCGTGTGACATTTTCCTCCGTGCCCCCGATGACCACTGCTGTCTCTATGTATATAAATCGCCGTCAGACTACAGTCATACAAACGCCAAACGGCGAACAGATACCGTCGTGGGAACCGTGGATGTATCGCCCATTCTGGGTCATCAGCGGTGGGCCGACAGCCCCGACGTGATCGACCAGTCGGGATGCGGCGTCGGGGAGACAGCGAGCGACTGGTTGGGTGGTGCATTCGTCGGCGCGAGCGCAGAATATTAAGACCTTATATATTTCTCTGCATCGCTGCAATCGGTAAATATCCGGAACCAACACGGTTATACCTCGCCCTATGTTATCGGCTGTCATGGACGACGTGTTTGTCGGACGAATTATGTCATCGCCTGTCACCACTGTTGCTGCTGACGCGAACGCGAAAGCGGTCGCCAAGCGGATGCTCGACGAGAACATCAGCTCTGTTGTTGTCGTCGACGCTGACGGAGCGTTGTTGGGGATTCTCACTTCCACGGATTTCGTCGAAATCGCCGCAGAAGGTGGCGATACGACGGCGCTAGACGTGTCTGACTTCATGACGACGGAGCCGGTTACAGTAACGGCAAACGACCCCATCGAGGCGGCCGCAAGCCTGATGCTGGACCACAGTGTCCACCACCTCCCTGTCGTCGATGAGACGGAAGGAGTCGTCGGAATGTTGACGACGACTGACATGACGGCCTACGTTTCGGGTATCGAGCAGTCATCCGCTCCTGTGCTCAGCTGAACAGCGTGTGAACCGCCAGCCTGCGGACGACCGTTTATAAACCATGATACAGCCCCAACAATCGTTATAAATATATACTCCCTAATGTGGGGTTAAACAACACTAATACCATTAGGATTACCCTCTTATAGTGGCATCCCCAGTCGTGAAACACATGGTTGAGCGACAGACAGGTCTCTCTGCAGGCGACGCCGGGCTTGCAGATCCCACGGACGAACGGTCGAACTGTGGCGTCGGGGTCGTCATGGACCTCGACGGCCAGAGCGACCACTGGGTTGTATCGGACGGACTCGAACTCCTCGACAACCTCGAACATCGAGGGACGACAGGAGCCGAGCAAGATACGGGCGACGGAGCGGGCATCATGCTCCAGATCCCCCACGAGTTTTTCGCTGCCGAAGTCGACGCCGACCTGCCGCCTGCCGGCGAATACGCCGTTGGCACGCTCTTTCTCCCGAAAGACGACGAGGTCGCCGGGAGTCTGAAGGACCTCGTCGAGACGGAACTCGCCGCAGAGGGCCTGGACGTCCTCGACTGGCGCGACGTCCCGACTGACAACAGCGACCTCGGCGCGACGGCGCTCGAATCTGAGCCGGACATCGTCCAGTTTTTCGTCACTTCCGCGACGGGCAAGACCGGCGACGCCTTCGAGAATCAACTGTATATCGGCCGCCGGTCGCTCGAAAACACCGTCAAGGAAGCGAAACCACCGGGTCACGAGCGCTTCTATGTTGTCTCGCTCGCGACCGACGTAGTGGTGTACAAAGGCCTGCTCAAGGCCGAACAGCTCGAAGACTACTACCCTGACCTCGAAGACGAGCGGCTGCAGTCCACGTTCGCGATGGTCCACGCCCGCTTCTCGACGAACACGCTGGGCGCGTGGCACCTTGCCCACCCCTACCGCCGTGTCATCCACAACGGCGAGTTCAACACGATTCAGGGGAACATCAACTGGATGCGCGCTCGGGAGACTGACATCCAGAGCGACGAGTTCGAGGGCGACTTAGAGAAAATCAAGCCGATTATCGACGACCCCGAGCAGTCGGACACCGCGAGCGTCGACAACGCGCTCGAACTCCTGCTGCAGGGCGGCCGCGACCTCCCCCACGCGCTCCGGATGCTCATCCCGGAGGCCTGGCGCGGCGAGATGAACGACGTGACCGGTGACCGGCGTGATTTCTATGACTACCACGCCTCGCTGGTCGAACCCTGGGACGGCCCGGCGCTCGTCGCGGCCACCGACGGCGACCGCATCGGTGCCGTGCTGGACCGGAACGGGCTGCGCCCGTGTCGCTACGACGTGCTGGAGGACAACACGCTCGTGATGTCCTCGGAAGCCGGCGCGCTGGAACACGACGCCAGCGAGATTCAAGAGCGCGGCCGGCTCCAGCCCGGACAGTGTTTCCTCGCCGACCCCGAAGAGGGGCGTGTCATCCCCGACGCCGAAGTGTTCGACGACATCACGGACGACAAGTACGGCGAGTGGGTCGCCGAGGAACAGGTCGCCCTCGACGAGGTCGCCGACCGCGGGGACAACGCGCCCCGGGACCCCGCGGATGCCCTCCGAAGCCACCAGGCCATGTACGGCTACACGTACGACGAGGTCGACCACCTCATCGAGCCGATGGCCGAGAAAGGGAAAGACCCCGTCGGCTCCATGGGCGACGATACGCCGCTGTCGGTCCTCTCGCAGTTCAACCGTCCGCTGTTCACCTACTTCAAGCAGCTGTTCGCCCAGGTGACGAACCCGCCGCTCGACTACATCCGCGAGGAACTCGTCACCTCGCTGGAATCCCGGCTCGGGTTCCAGCGCAACATGCTCGACGAGAGCCAAGATCACGCCCGCCAACTCGTCCTCGACTCGCCGATCCTCACCGACGAGGAGACGGCGTCGATCAAGGACCTGAACGCCAACGGCATGTCCACGAAGGTCATCGATATTACCTACAAAGAGGGCGGCGACCTTCGTCAGGCCGTCGAAGACGTGCGGGCCGAAGCCGACGCCGCTGCCAAAGAGCACGACATCCTCGTGCTCTCGGACCGTTCGGCCAGCGAGGACCGCGTGCCGATTCCGAGCCTGCTGGCCGTCGGTGGCGTCCACCACCACCTCGTCCGCAACGGCCTCCGCAACCACGTCGGGCTCGTCGTCGAGTCCGGCGACCCGCGTGCGGTGCATCACTTCGCGACGCTCATCGGCTACGGCGCTGGCGCGGTCAACCCCTACCTGGCTTACCAGACCATCGAGGATCTGGTCGCTGGACCGGACGGCGCGGACCTCGCCGACGCTATCGACGCCTACATCACCGCCGTCGAGGACGGCCTTCTGAAGACGATGGCCAAGATGGGTATCTCCACCGTGGAGTCCTACCAGGGCGCTCAGATCTTCGAGGCCGTCGGCCTCTCCTCGGACTTCATCGCCGAGTACTTCGAGGGGACGACCTGCCGGACGGAGGGTATCGGCATCGAGGAGATCGAGGACGACCTCACCCAGCGCCACGAAATCGCTTGGAGCGAGGAAGAGCCGGAGATGCCCCGCCAGGGCGAGTACGAGTTCCGCTCGAACGGCATCCACCACCAGTGGAACCCCAACACGGTCGGCAAGATCCAGCAGGCTGTCCGCATGGGTGACTACGACACGTACAAGGAGTTCGCCGAGCTGGTCAACGACCAGAACGAGGAGCTCCAGACGCTCCGTGGCCTGCTTGAGTTCGACTCCGACCGCGAGTCCATCCCCATCGAGGACGTCGAGCCGGTCGAGGACATCGTCGAGCGCTTCGAGACGGCGGCGATGTCACTCGGGTCGCTGTCGCCCGAGATGCACGAGAACAACGCCATCGCGATGAACCGGCTCGGGGCCAACGCCAACACCGGCGAGGGCGGCGAGCCGCCCGAGCGGTTCGACACCGAGAAGGAGTGTACCACGAAGCAGGTCGCCTCCGGCCGCTTCGGCGTCACCTCGGATTACCTCGCGTCGGCCGACGAGCTCCAGATCAAGATGGCGCAAGGTTCGAAGCCCGGCGAAGGCGGCCACCTGCCCGGCAAGAAGGTCAACGAGATGATCGCCCACGTCCGGTACGCGACGCCGGGCGTCGGCCTCATCTCGCCGCCGCCGCTGCACGACATCTACTCCATCGAGGACCTCAAGCAGCTCATCCACGACCTCAAGGCCTCGAACCCCGAGGCCGACATCAACGTCAAGCTGGTCTCCGAGGACGGCATCGGGACCATCGCGGCCGGCGTCGCCAAGGCCAACGCCGACGTGGTCCACATTTCGGGCCACGACGGCGGGACCGGCGCGTCACCGAAGACCTCCATCAAGAACGCCGGGCTCCCCTGGGAGCTAGGTGTTTCGGAGGCCAACCAGATGCTCCGGGCCACCGGCCTGCGCTCGCGCATCAAGGTGACCACCGACGGCGGCATGAAGACCGGCCGTGACGTGGCCGTCGCCGCCCTGCTCGGTGCCGAGGGGTACACCTTCGGGACCGCCTCGATGGTCACCTCGGGCTGTGTGATGGCTCGGCAGTGCCACGAAAACACCTGCCCGGTCGGCATCGCCACGCAGAACGAGAACCTCCGCGAGCGCTTCCCCGGCGAGCCACAGCACGTCATCAACTACATGACGTTCGTGGCTCAGGAACTGCGCGAGATCATGGCCGAACTCGGCTTCGAGACTATCGACGAGATGATCGGCCGACCGAGCGTACTCAAGCAGCGCGACGACGTGAGCCAGCCCAAGGCCCAGAAGCTCGACCTCTCGGGAGTCATCGCTGAGCCGGCCGACAACGACGGCCGCTACAAGCAGCGCGAGCAGACCCACGAGGTCGACGAACAACTCGACTGGGACCTCATCGACGCCGCCGAGGACGCCATCTACAGCGGCGACCCGGTCGCTATCGACACCGATATCACCAACGTCGACCGTGCGGTCGGGGCGACGCTCTCGAACCGCATCTCCCGCGAGCACGCAAGTGACGGCCTCGCGGACGACACTATCCGGGTCGACTTCGACGGCACGGCCGGCCAGTCCTTCGGCGCGTTCCTCGCACAGGGCGTGACGATGGAACTGACCGGGACGGCCAACGACTACGTCGGCAAGGGGCTCTCCGGTGGGAAGCTCATCGTGAACACGCCGGATCAGGCCCCCTTCGATCCGTCGGAGAACATCGTCATCGGCAACGTCGCGCTGTACGGCGCGACGCAGGGCGAGGCCTACGTCAACGGCATGGCCGGCGAGCGCTTCGCCGTCCGAAACTCCGGGGTCAAGGGCGTCGTCGAGGGCGTCGGCGACCACGGCTGTGAGTACATGACCGGCGGCGCTATCGTCGTGCTGGGCGAGACGGGCAAGAACTTCGCGGCCGGGATGTCCGGCGGCGTCGCCTACGTCTACGACCCCGACGGCGAGTTCGCCGAGAAGGCAAACACCGGCATGGTGTCGCTGGCTGATACGCTCGAAGGCAAGGACCGCCAGATGATTACCCGACTCGTCGAGAACCACGCCGCCTACACCGACTCCGACCGCGCGGCGGAACTGCTCGATGACTGGGACGCCGAAGTGGAGAACTTCACGAAGGTGATGCCCGACGCCTACGCCGAGGTCATCGCCGACCGCGAGCGCGACGACGTGCGCAACGAGCCGCCGGCCAAGGCCGCGCCGAGTGCCGAAGCCGCCGAAGCCGACTTCGCCGCCTCGACAGACGACTGACGCGCGGTTATTCGTCGGTTTTGGATATCAGTTGGCAATAGCTCGCTTTTTTCGATCACAATTGAGAGGGAGGTCCGGTAGCCCTAGTGCGACACTGTGACAATCAACCGCTGGCTCTATAGCCGTCGGGCCAAAGTGCGGGACATGGTCCCTGTAAACCAACCGTGGTATCGCATCGGAGCACAGCATGAGTGACATCCCTGACCCTGGCCCTGATTCCGGGTCGGATATCGACATCGATGTCGGCCGCGGCCTCCGTATCGGCGTCAGCATCGTTGTTGCCCTTGCCGTCGCAACGGCCCTGTTCGGTGGCTATCATCAGGTCCCGAAGGCCACGTCGGCGTCCAGAAATCGTTCGGCGCGGTAACCGGCGCTGAATTCCAACCGGGCGCACACATCATCGTGCCTGTCAAGGACTCGGTCCAGGACGTGGAAATCCGGCCACGGACCTACACCATGGCCAACACCGAGGGCGAAGGCGACAGAGCGGCCCAATCCGATGCGGTGACCGTCCAGACGATAAACGGGACGACGGTCGACATCGACATCACCGTCCGGTACAAGGTCGAAGAAGCGGACGCGTCAGGGTTCGTCACGGAATGGCGGAACGTCGAACAGGCGGAGGAACGGCTTATTCGACCGTCCGTTCGGTCGCAACTCCGTGACGAGGCCGCCGGTATCCAGACAAGCGAAATATACACCAACAGCGGCCGCGAGCGGCTTGGTGAGGCGGCACAGCAGAAACTCGAATCCGCGTTTGAGGGCGAAGCGCTCGTCCTCGAAGAGGTACAGGTCCGTGACGTCGACCTCCCGGACTCGTACGACCAGGCGCTCAATGACAAGGAAATCGCCAAGCAACGCGTCGAAGAGAAGAAGTTCGAGATTCAACAGGCCGAACGCGAGAAGAAGCGTCAGGAGATTCAGGCCGAAGCCGACGCCCGGGTTATCGAGATCCGCGGCGAGGCGCTTCGGGACAACCCGGTCGTGCTGAAACAGCAGTACGTGCAGAGCATCGACGATTCGGATAAGGTCATTCTGGCGACTGACGACGAGGGGACACCGATTATCCTGCAGACTGGCAGGAGTAGCGGCGGAAACACTTCCAGTGCCGATACGGGGTTCTCGACAAACGTGACGAACGCAACGGGCGGGAACTGACCACAGGCAAGAAGGAGCGCCTCGTTCGTTTTTGTCCCGCTGTGCCGGGTACCTGTCGAGTCATGCAGTTAATTCCTGTCGGATAATAACCGCGTTCGACGGGGTGTGCACGACTCGGACGGTTACCGTGTCGCCCGACTGCAAGTCACAGTCCCCGCCTGCGATTCGGAAGATGATAACGTCACCGGGGCGGAACTCGTCCGTAACCAGTGCCCCGGTATCATCGGCACCGCGCTCCGTGAGCGAGCCAGTGCTCTCGTCGAAGAGATCGTCGCCCTCGATGTTGTCACTCTGTGGCCGGTCACCGGATTTCGCCGGCAGATTGACTAACCGCCCGTGCTTTTCAGTTCCGTCACCGCTACAGTCGGCACTGACTGCCACTTCGATATCCGAGACACGGACGACATCTCCAGCAACGTGCGTGATACGGACGATGCCCCCGTCGAACCCATCCTGTGCGGCGAACTCACCGTCTGATTGGCCGATTACGGGCGCTGTATCATCCAACGTCTCCGCGAGGTCAACCGTCGCCATAGACAGCACTGCCGCGAGAACGACAGTTACCGCCACGAGAAGGATAACTGAAATGACCGAAGAGACAGCACGCAACTGACCCGTCACTGGGTCTGCTACTATCCGGTTACATAAAAACACCCGCAACGGGACTGGCGTGAGACGTCGTCTTGAACCGTACATTGCCGGTTCTATCATCGCATTCTGCGGAGAAACCGGTCGTCTTGCCGCCCCGGCAAACAATCGGTATCGACTGTCGGACCTGCGGCAGACTCCGGCGGTGAGCCACACTGTTTTGCTGGTCCCGTCCGAGCACAGCGTATGGACAGCGTCCTCGTCATCGGCGGCGGCAGGTTCATCGGCCGACACACGGTCACCGAGTTCCGCGACGCGGGCTACGACGTGACGATGCTCACCCGCGGCCAGCGCTCGAATCCGTTCACGAACTCCGATGTCACTCACATCAAGGGCGACCGGAACGAGCGGGACACACTCGAAACCGCCCGCAAGCAGATCGATCCCGACGTAGTCGTCGACTGCGTAGCGTATTTCCCGGAAGATGTCCGGGCGGCGACCGACGTGTTTGCTGACGCCGAGGCGTACGTGTACGTCTCGAGCGGCGCGGCCTACGGCGTCGAACGGACGCCCAAACGGGAGGGAGAGACACCGCTTGCAGGCTGTACCGCCGAGCAGGCCACAACCGACAGCGCGGAGACCTACGGTCCCCGGAAAGCCGAGGGCGACCGCGAGGTGTTCGCCGCCGCGGAGGACGGCGTGCGGGCGATGAGCGTCCGGCCGACCGTCGTGTACGGCCCCTACGACTACACCGAGCGGTTCGCCTACTGGGTGGACCGCGTGGCCGAGTACGACCGGATCGTCGTTCCCAGCGACGGCCTCAGCCTGTGGCAGATGGCCTACGTCGAGGACGTGGCGAGCGCGCTTCGCCTCGTCGCGGAGCGAGGGACGGCCGGCGAGGCGTACAACGTCGGCGACGAGCACGCGCCGACGCTCCGGGAGTGGGTTGACCTGCTCGCCAGAGTACACGAGACGGACGTCGAGACCATCGGCGTCGGCGAGCGTGAGCTCGCGGCGGCGGGACTGGACCCCGACGACTTCCCCATCTACCGCGACTCGCCGCATCTGCTGTCGACGGCGAAGCTCCGCGACCTGGGCTGGTCGTCGACGCCCCACGAGACGGCGCTGGCCGTGACCGTCGCCGAGCATCGGGAGAACGACCGAACCGGCCGGGAGTTCGGCCCGGACCGAGACACGGAAGCGACGCTTATCGACCGCCTGACCGGGTGATCACTACGCCCGGCGGAGCGTCGTGTGCTTGACCTCGTAGTCCTCCAAGAACGCGCCGTATCCGCCGACAGCGATGTGGTCTTGTCCGGTATCGACGACCAGCGAGTTCTCGACCCCGAAGTCGCTGTTGTGCGGTTCGATGAGGTTCTGTCGGACATCGACCACCTCGCCGATTGTTTCAAAACACCTGCTTCGAGTGCGTCTCCAACTCCCCCGACCGCACCTAAACTGTTTTCACGCGTGCCCTGAGACAGGCAACCATGTTCGAGAAACGCACCTGGATCCGTCTCCCCCGGAACGTCGTGGTCGGGCACGGTGTCCTCGGCCGGACAATCGAGGCCGTGAGCGAGCTCCACCTGACCGGGCGGCCGCTCATCGTCTCCAGTCCGACGCCGCACAAGGTCGCGGGCGAGAAAGTGGTCGCACAGTTCGAGGACGAGGGGTACGACCCATCCGAAATCGTCATCGAGGAGGCCAGTTTCGACGCTGTCCAGCAGGTCATCGACCACGCGTCGGAGATCGATGCGGGCTTCCTGCTGGGCGTCGGCGGCGGGAAAGCCATCGACATCACGAAGATGGCGGCCGACGACCTCGGGCTGGGATTCGTTTCGGTGCCGACGGCCGCGAGCCACGACGGTATCGTCTCTGGTCGGGGGTCCGTCCCCGAGGGCGATACACGCCACAGCGTCGCCGCTGAACCACCCCTCGCCGTCATCGCCGATACTGAGGTGCTGGCCGAGGCCCCATGGCGGCTGACGACCGCCGGCTGTGCCGATATCATCTCGAACTACACCGCGGTCCGGGACTGGCAGCTCGCTCACCGGCTCAAGAACGTCCACTACTCCGAGTACGCCGGCGCGCTCTCCCAGATGACTGCCGAGATGCTCGTCGAGAGTGCCGATTCGATAAAACAGGGTCTGGAGGAGTCCTCGTGGATCGTCGTGAAAGCGCTCGTCTCCTCCGGCGTCGCGATGTCCATCGCCGATTCCTCGCGTCCGGCAAGCGGCGCGGAACACCTGTTTTCCCACCAGCTGGACCGGCTCGTCCCCGACGGCGCGCTCCACGGCCATCAGGTCGGTGTCGGCTCGATCATGACCGAGTACCTCCACAGCGGCCAGAAAGGCAAGTGGAAAGACGCCAGGGACGCGCTGGCGGCCATCGGCGCGCCGACGACGGCGGACGAGCTCGGCATCGACGACGAGACCGTGATCGAAGCGCTGACCACGGCCCACCAGATACGGGACCGCTACACGGTACTCGGGGACGGGATGAGCGAAGAAGCGGCGATAGAAGCAGCAACAGTCACTGGTGTTATCTAAACCAGTTCTGCGACCGCGACATCGCTCGAGTCGTCCCATCGAATCGACGCTTCGGCCTCATCGACCGTCTCGGCGTCACTGCCGCCGGGCGCGGCGCTGTTGATTTCGGCGTCGAACACGATACTGAGTCGATACACCGTCTCGGCGTCCTGATCTGCCTCGTTTCGCACGCCACAGATGGTCGCCCGAACGGCATCCCGAATGGTACACGAAACGCCGGCTGTCTCGGTGACGACTCGTTCGACCGCCGTCGCCGGCCGCTCGGCCCCCTGTGTCTGGCCCTGGGGAATTTCCCAGGACCCGTCGGCGTCGCTGAGTAGCACGTCACCCGACTCGTTGTGGACGAACGCGTGTACGTCCACCTGTCCCTCCCGTGAGCGCTCGACAGCACGCTGGTACGCCTCCGCACCGACCGAAAAGGTGGTCTGGTCCACCGGCGTCGAGCCGAACTCCTGTTCGAGCCGGGCGAGGCGTTCCTGCACCCGCGCTCGCGAGCGCTCGGCTATCTCCATACGAAACGGTGCTTCGGCAGCGTAATAAATCCGCCTGAACGCCCTCACAGTTTGAAACTACCCTGTGCGCCGGCTGTGATCCCCCGTAATACCGTCCGTCACAGCATTCGGCCGGACCTCTCAGACGTGCTCGTTGAGGAACTCGACGACAGCGGTGTAGGCCTCGATGCGGTTCTCCCGCTTGCTGATGCCATGTCCTTCGTCGTCGAAGACGAGCTTCTCCACGGGAACTCCCCGTTCGGCCGCCTGCTCGGCGATCTGCTCGGCCTCGCCGACTGGAACACGCGGATCGTTGGCCCCGTGGAGGACGAACAGCGGCGCGTCGATGCGGTCGACGTTGTTGATGGGCGAGATGGATTCGAGGAACTCGCGGTCTTCGTCAAGGGAGCCGTACTCGGCCTCGCGGAGTTCGCGTCGCCAGTCACCGGTGTTCTCCAGAAACGTCACGAAGTTGGCGATGCCGACCACGTCGACGCCGGCCGCCCAGAGGTCGGGGTACTCCGTCAGCGCCGCCAGCACCATGAAGCCGCCGTAGGAGCCGCCCATCGCCACGGTTCGGTCGGGGTCGACGGCCGGGTGGTCGTGGAGCCAGTCGACGCCGGCCCGCAGGTCCTTCACGGAGTCCAGCCGCTTTTCGACGTCGTCGAGGTGTGTGTAAGCCTTCCCGTAGCCGGTCGACCCGCGGACGTTGGGCTCAAAGACCGCGTAGCCTCGCGAGAGGAAGTACTGGGTCAGGCCCGAGAACGACGGGCGGCGCTGGCTCTCCGGGCCGCCGTGGATGTCGACGATGACGGGCGTGTCGCCGTCAGCACCGGCCCCGTTCGCACCGTCCGGCAGCGAGAACAGCGCCGGAATCTCTCGCCCGTCGAAGGAGTCGAACCGGACGACCTCTGGCTCGATGAACGTCTCGCGCGGGATGCCGGCCGTCGAAGCGGCCGTCCACTGTTCGCTCTCACCGGTTTCGGCCTCGACGACGAACACGTTGGTATTGACCCGCCGCCCGGTGACGCTAACGGCGAAACGCTCGGCGTTGGGTCCCCAGGCGACGCCGCCAGCCAGCCCGCCCGGCAGGTCCGGCGTCGGGAACGTCTCGATGGTCGTCGGCCCCGTCAGTTCGCCGACGGTGAGTTCGTTGTAGCCGTCGACGTTGCGCGAGTACACGAGACGGCCGCTGTCCTTGTCCAGCGCGACACCGTCGATGTTCCACTGGTCGTCCGAGCGCACGATGTCGAGGTCGCCGTCGACCGAGAGGCGGGCCAGTTCGAGCGTGTCGCTCTCGGCGTCGGTGACGAGATACACCGCATCGCCGTCCGGCCCCCACGACGCGCTCGTGTAGCGGACCTTCCCCTCGTGCGGCGTGAGATGGCTGAGGTCCCCGCTGTCGATGTCCAGCACGTAGATGTCCTGGTCGAAACTGGAGTGGGCTTCGCTGACCAGCAGGCGCTCGCCGTCGGGCGAGAACCCGCCCACGGAGAGCCAGCCGTCGCCCTCCCAGACCAGGTCCGCGTCGTCGCCGGTCGCGGCGCGGTCCTGCACGTAGATATCGAACACGGCCTTGTCGCGGCGGTTCGACGCGAAGGCGAAGCGTTCGCCGTCGGGCGACCAGCCGCCCCAGCGGTGCTTCGCGTCGGGCATTCCGGTGAGTTCGTGGACGCGCCCGTCCGCGTCGAGCCGGTACAGCTGCGCCCGCTCGTTGCCGCCCTCGTCCATGCCGAAGACGAGTTCCTGGCGCTCGGGCGAGTAGTCGACGAAGCTCACGGTGTCGTCATAAAAAGTCAGTTGCTCGGGCCAGCCCTGTGGCTCGGTAAGCGACCAGGCCTGGGCGACGCCGGTCGTGTTCATCAGGAAGGCGAGCGTCCCGTCCGGCGCGAACGAACTGCCGTAGGCGCTGCGGACGTTCAGATAGCGAGAGAGGTCGTACGCGGTCACAACCGGTGGGACGGCAGGGACCGGCAAAACCCTTTGTGGCGGCCGTGGTCTGATTCAGCGGAACGCGGCGGCTGTTACCCAGAAAGCCGCTTGAGCGGCTCCTCTCCCTGCCACCGGGCGTACGCGTACGAGGCGACGAGGAGGATGCCACCCAGCACGAGGAACGAGAGGGTCCGGGCGAGCGTATCGAGCCCCTGCGTATCGTAGAGGAACACCTTGGTTGTCACCAGGCCGAGGACGACGACGCCCTGGAGCCGGCGACTGCGGGCGTCAAACGCGAGGCCAGCCCCGACGAACGCGAGCCCCAGGACGGCCCATGCGACCGACAGCCCGGCCCCCGAAAGCTCCAGTCCCAGGAACACCACCGCGAGCCCGGTCGCTGTCCAGGCGTACGGAGCAGCCATAGAGAGTTCGCGGTCAATGCCGGGAACCGTCGTCGATGCCCCGCCGAACCACCGACCGAGCGCGTAGAAGACCGCGATTCCCAGCAGGTAGGCGGCTGGTCGCCCCATCGCGGTCGCCAGCGGGTCCGCGAGCGAGAACGCCGGTAATTCGGTCGCGTCCACGGCGAGCAGTTTGGCGACGGTCCCGACGGCGACGAGGTGCCCGCCGATACGAACTGCCCTCGCGTCGCGGCGAAATCCGAGCGCCAGCGCCCCACAGAGCAGGCCGAGAAGTCCGGCGGTCGCAAAGAACGGGTCGGCCGCGAGGACGACGCTGACCGCGAGTAGCACGACGGCAAGCATCCCAGCGGCGCTGTCTTGCTGTCCGAGGCGTGACCCCGTGACGGCGTAGACGCCGACAAGGGCGAGTCCGACTGCGCCGACAGCCACTCCGTCCGGCGCTGTCGGGATGAGTCGACGAACGACGCCTTCCAGCAGGATCGCGGCGAACACGGCATTGAGCCCGGTCGTCGCTTCCACCAGTCGGCGGTGCCATCGGTCCGTTCGGTCGCTTGCACGGAGCACGTACACACCAGCGGCGTAGACGGCGAACGTCGCGGTGAGTATGGCGGTGGCAACCGCTTCGGGTGGCTCTAGCCTGTTCATCCAGGCGATGTGGAGCACGTAGGCCGGGAGGACGCTGCCGAGGACGAGCCGGCTCCACGGCCGGACGGCGGCGATGGTCACCAGCCCGGCCGTGAGAAGCACGACGTAGGCCGGCGAGACGACGAAGGACGCGGCGTCGAGTCCGACGTAGGCCGTGACGTATCCCAGCAGGAACGCCTCGCCGGCGACGGCCGGCGCGTGGTCCCGCACCGAGACAACCGCTGTGGCGGCCACGAGAGCTGTCAGGACCAGCAGAACCACCCACAGCGGCGCTCCGATGGCGGCTCGATACGACTCGAAACCGTAGGCCGCGTAGACGCTGAAATACGCGATGGCGAGGCCGGTCCCCGCGACGAGCCGACCCCATCGGTCGTAGCCCTGCCGCTCGGCGGCGTACCGACCGCCCGCGAGCAGTATGAGCCCGCCCGCTGTGCCGGTGAGCACACGCCCGAGCGGGCCGAGGTAGCCCGCTTCGATAGCCAGACGAATGAAGAAGACGACGCCGACCACCAGCGCGAGCCCGCCGACCCCGCCGAGCCACTTCATCCCGATGTCGCGCTCCCAGTTCCGCTCGTCGACAGGCGCGTCGCTGTCGGCTGTCTCGCCGGTCTCTGGCGCTGTCCCCGAACCGTGTGTGGCCTCCGATTCGGGAGCCGCCGTGTCCGCTTCAGTGGTTGCAGTTTCGTCCCCGACAGACGGAGGCGGGTCGGTGTCCAGTTTCGATTCCAGGGCGGTGATGCGTGTCTGGAGGGCATCGACCTCGGCGCGGAGGTCACGTACTTCCGCTTCGAGGTCGTCATCATCGCTCATACACTGACACGTTGCAGAGTCGCTGTAATAAACATCCAGTCGAACGACAGTTCCGACGGCCAATCCGCCATCTGTCGCCGTCAACCGCGAACGGGTGGATTTTTGAGCGGCCACGTCGTCGCACCTGTATGCGTGTCGCGGTCGTCGCCATGGAGACGAGTCAGTACCGGGACACAGTGGGCCGGACCCGGCTGGAGCGGGTGGCTACCGAACTCGCCGCTGCCGGTCACGACGTGACCGTGTTCTGTTCGCAGTGGTGGCCGGGATTCGACAATCAGCGCGAGCGCGACGGCGTCACGTACCGCGCCGTCACCGTCTCGCCGACCGTCCCCTCCTTCTGTGTCCGCCTTCCGGCCATGCTCGCCCGGTTCCGCCCGGATGTCGTCCACGTTCACCCGACGCCGTCGTCGGTCGCACTCGCGGCCAAGACCGGTGCAACGCTGTCTCGCGCGCCGCTTCTCACGGAGTGGTATGGGGACGAAGACGTGCCCGAAAGCCGCCGGGCCAACCTCGCGCTCCGCGCGTCGGACTGTCTCGTCACCCCCTCCGAACTCGTCCGCACGCGGGTCCGCGAGCGGGGAGCGACGGCGGACCAGACCGCGATTCTCCCACAGAGCATCGACATGGATCTTGTCCGGGAAGTCGACCCCGACGAGGAGATCGACGTGGTGTACGCCCACCGGCTGGACGGCAGCGCGAACGTCGAGTCGCTGCTGCTCGGACTGGCGGAACTCAGACAGAAGGGTTGGTCGGCGACGATCATCGGCGACGGCCCGGAGCGGGAGTACTACGAACAGGAGGCGGCCGACCTCCGCATCGACGACCGCGTGACCTTCGCCGGCGCGTGCGACATCGAGGAGCGCGTCTCGATCTACAAGGGCGCGCACGTATTCGTCCAGACGGCGTTCCGAGAGTGTTTCGCAACGGACCTCCTCTGGGCGATGGCCTGTGGCTGTATCGGTATCGTGGAGTACCAGGCCGAGTCGTCGGCCCACGAACTCATCGAGCAGCGCGACCGCGCCTTCCGGGTGACGAACCCGCAGGAAATCGCCGACAAAATCGCCGAATCGGCCGACTTCGAGCGCCGGACCGTCGACGAGTCCTGTGCCGAGTTCGACCACGCACAGGTCCGTGCAGAGTACGAGGACCTGTACGAGTCACGTATCGAGGAGACCGGTCTTTTCTAATCGGAACGCCGTTCAGACGCGCTGACGACGGGGACAAATCGCCACCAGTCAGTACGGGATGACGCGGAACCCTTCGGGGAGCACCAGCCCGAACACGAGGAACAGCGCGGCCGCGATACCTGCCGCGATGAGAGCGTAGGGCGCTTGACTCCGGACGTGGACCATGTGGTCGCTCCCGCTCGTCGACGACGCCAGAACGGTCGTGTCGCTGATGGGCGAGGTGTGGTCGCCGAAGATGCCGCCGCTGAACACCGCGCCGAGGACGAGCGGGAGGTTCGCGCCCGTCGAGAACGCGAGCGGGATGGCGATGGGGAACATGATGCCGTAGGTCGACCACGACGAGCCATCGGAGAAGCTAACAAAGGAAGTCACGAGGAAGACGCCCACCGGAATGATGAACGCCGGCACGCCGCCGAAGACGTTCGTCACGAACGACGAAATACCCAGTATCGTCACCGCGTTCTGGATGGAACTGGCGAACATCAGGATGACGGCCGCAAGGAGGATGCCCTTGAAGCCGACCATCATCGCGTCGGTGGCATCGTCGTTGGACGGGATGTCGCCCTTCCAGCGATACAGCAGGAAGGCGAGGATGAGTGCCGAGAAGGACGCGAGACCCAACTGGACGCCGCCGATGTTGAACGCCCACGGGCCGCTCGGCGGCGTGATGAGCTGCCAACTGCCGAGCTGGAGCAGCGTGGCCCCCATCCCTTCCTTCCCCTTGACGTAGATGACGGGGCTGGCCCGCCAGAACATCGCGCCGAGGCCGACGACGATCATGGTGAGAATCGGCCAGGCGAAGTTCCGCCAGTCCGGCGTCGCGGTCTCTGACACCTCGTACTCGTCCATCTCCGCGGAAATCATCGGGTCGGCGTCGTCGCCGACGACTTTCCCCTCGTTTCTCGCTCGGGATTCCTCCGTCCCCATCCCGTAGATGTTTGGCACGACCTGCCACGCGACGAGTCCCGCGAGACCGAGCGCGATCCAGGAGTAGAAGCCGGTAAACAGCGTGTTGAAAAACAGCGGCCAGACGGCACCGGTCGCCGCGGTGACCTGCTCGCCGCCGGTGTTCACGAAGTTGGTCATGCCCGAGGGCAGCGTCCCCTGCTGCTGTGCCTCGACGAGGCCGCCTCCGATGAAGCCGACCATCGCCGCTCCCCACGTCGAGTAGAACGCGAGCCGGGACGCCGGGGACCCCGCTGAGTCGACGTAGTAGGCCAGTTTGGCCCGCGAGACGTCGAACTTGTCGGTCAGCGGCCGCATCATCGAGCCGACCACGAGGCAGTTGAAGTAGTCATCGATGTGGATGGCGATCCCGGCCAGGAACGCGGCCTTCTCGGCGTCTGCGGCGGATTCAGCCCGCTCCACCAGCGCCTCCAGCACGCCCTGTATCGCCCCAGCTCGGATCATCAGTCCGATCAGCCCGCCGATGGCGAAGATGGCGAGCAGAACGTTCTTGACGTACCATTCCCCGAACAGCGGGGCCGTGGCGATGATTTCCGGCACGAGCTTCAGCCCGAAGAGCGCTCCGAGTACGATGCCACCGACGCCGACCGTCCAGGGACTCCCGTCTTCTGCCTGTGGCTGAACGGTCGCCACCTCACCGCCGGCGGTGATCAGATCGGACGGGACCCCGACAGCCTGGGGGTGTAATGCGCCGACCAGCACGCCTGTGATGACGATGCCCACGAACAGCCCGATAAGAGCGTCCCGGGTGTACCAGGCGAGACCGATGGCGACGAGCGCGGGCACGATCGACCACGGTCCAGCCGCGATTCCCTCAACCATGCCGGCAGGTCTAGGTGGCGCTATATTAAGGTATGTATTCACACCCGCGTCAGGGACGGTCCAGACGAAACCCGTTTGAGCGTCGGTCCCCTCCATTTGGTAGTGACAGTCGAGGAGCCAGCAGACCGAGACGAGGACTCGGACCCCGCAGAACTCGAACTCGACGCCGTCTACGACGCTATCGATGCCGTCGGCCGCCCACATCTGACGGCGACGGAGTTCTCCCGGAAAACGGACCTGACGCCAGACGAGGCCCGGGAAGCACTGGATCGCCTCGCCGACGACGGCGACATCGAGCGCCAGGACGTGTCCGAGGTCGAGTCCGTGTGGTACCCGGCGGACATCGCCGAGGTGACAGACCGCGAGCGCGTCGTTCTGTTCCCCGACCGCCGCGAAGTGGTCGTCGAACACCCCGACCAGTTCACGCGGGCGCAACTCTCACAGTTCGCGCGCCTGCAGGACACCAACCGTTCGGGTGGGTACGTGTACGAACTCCGCGAGGAGGACATCTGGGCCGCGCCACACGAGTCTCTAGACGCCCTCCTGACGACGATGCGGGACGTGCTGGGCGAGCGCTCGCCCCACCTCGAAGAGTGGGTGACGAGCCAGTGGGAGCGCGCCCGGAAGTTCCGCCTGAAGACCCACGAGGACGGCTACGTCGTACTCGAAGCCGAGAGTGACGACCTGATGGGCAACGTCGCCCGGCCGAAACTCGACGACGACCACCTCCGGGCCCCCATCTCGGATTCGGAGTCGTGGGTCAACGAGGACGCGACCGCCGAGATCAAGCGCACGCTGTACGAGGCGGGCTATCCGGTCCGGGACGACCGCGACTTAGAGACCGGCGACGCCATCGAGATGGACCTCCGCCTGCGCCTGCGGGATTACCAGCAGGACTGGGTCGAGCGGTTCACCGAGCAGGGGTCGGGCGTGTTCGTCGGCCCGCCGGGGTCGGGCAAGACCGTCGCCGCGATGGGGGCGATGGCCGCTATCAGCGGTGAGACGTTGATTCTCGTCCCCTCGCGCGAACTCGCGACCCAGTGGCACGACGAACTGGTCCGGCACACGACCCTGACCGACGACGACATCGGCGAGTACCACGGCGGCGAGAAGAACATCCGGCCGGTCACCATCGCAACCTACCGCACCGCGGGGATGGACCGCCACCGGAAGCTGTTCGACCAGCGCAAGTGGGGCCTCATCGTCTTCGACGAGGTCCATCACGTCCCCTCGCCGATTCACCGCCGGAGCGCGGACCTCCAGACCAAACACCGCCTGGGTTTGACCGCCACGCCGACCAGAGAGAGCGACGACGAGGAGGAGATATTCACGCTCATCGGCCCGCCTATCGGCACCGACTGGGGGAAACTGTTCGACGAGGGCTACGTGGCCGAACCCGAGGTCGAAATCCGCCTCGTCCCGTGGGGCAACGAGACGGAGCAGTCCGAGTACAGTTCCACGTCGGGCCACGACCGCCGACAGGCCGCCGCCAGCAACACCGGGAAAATCGACGAGATACGCTACGCACTGGCCGAGAACCCGGCCGCGAAGGCGCTCGTGTTCATCGAGTACCTTGACCAGGGCGAGGCCATCAGCGAGGCCATCGACGCACCCTTTATCAGCGGCGAGACGCCACACGCACGTCGGGAGAAACTGTTCGACGAGTTCCGCCGGGGCGAACTGAACACGCTGGTCGTCTCCCGTGTCGGCGACGAGGGTATCGACCTGCCCGACGCCGAACTCGCTCTCGTCGCGTCTGGACTGGGTGGGTCCCGTCGGCAGGGCGCACAGCGGGCCGGACGGACGATGCGCCCCGCCGGCGACGCCCGGATGGTTATTCTCGCGACACGCGGGACGACGGAGGAGGACTTCGTCCGCCGGCAGATGCGCCACCTCGCTTCGAAGGGCATCCGCGTGACCGAGACGGAGGCCGAGGCCGTCGAGCCGCCCGAAGTCGAGGAGTAAGCCAGACGCGCTGACTGTGGGTCGAGCTTATTCCGTGTCGGTATCGAGCCGGCGCGCGGTCTCGGCCACGTCCCGAATCTTCGCCGTCTGTTCTTCGTTCGTCGCCGCGAGGTCGTCCAGTTGTGCCGTCATGTCGTCGATGCCGCTCGACAGTTCGTCGATCATGCTGGCCACCTCCTCGGTCGACGCCGCCTGGTCGTCGGTGGCCGCCGAGACCTCCTGGATGCCCTGTGCTGCCTCGTTGACCGCCGACACGATCTCTTCGAGTTGTTCGGCCGCCGTCTCGACCTGATCGATGCCCTCCGTCACCTGCTCTGTCACGGTTTCGAGGCTCTCGACGGCGTCGACGGTCTCGTCTTGGATCTCTGTGACGGTGTCCTCGATCTGGTTCGCGTGTTCCTGTGAATCTCCGGCGAGCGTCTTGATTTCGTCGGCGACAACGGCGAACCCGTCGCCCGCCTCGCCGGCGCGTGCGGCCTCGATAGACGCGTTCAGCGCGAGCATGTTGGTCTGGTCCGCGATGTCGTTGATCACCTCGACGATGTCGTCGATCTCGTCGGCCTGCTCCCGGAGGCCGGCGATGTCTGTGGAAACCGTATCGACAGCGTCGTCGACGTCGTTCATCATGGCCGCGGCCTGCTGTGCGGCTTCGTTCCCGCGTTCCGCCTTTTCCTCGGCCGATGTGCTGGTACTCGCGACTTCTTCGGCGGTCGAGGCGATCTCCTCGATGGTTGCGCTCATATCCGCGACCTCGCCCGCCACCTCGTCCATCGACTCGGACTGTGTCTCGGCTGTGTCGGTGATTTGTTGGTTCGTCTGGGCGACCTCCTCGGCTGAGGCGCTCAGTTCGTCGATGGGCTGCTGGAGTCCGCTCTCGACCTCCTCCATCAGCGCCTGCTGGTCATCGATTGCCGATTCCAGACGCTGGCTGTACGAGTCGATGTAGGTGTCCATCGCCACCTGCTGATCGAGGTTGAGGAGTTTGAACACGGACAGCGCCCGCGCCTGCATCTCTTCGAGTGCCTCGTCCCGGGCGGCGTCGCCCGACTGTAGGTCCTCGACGATTGTCCGCAGGAAATGTTCGAAGTAGATGCTGTAGGCCCCGAGATAGATCTTCGGGCCGAGGTCGAGCATGTCGTGAATCTTCCCGATACGGGCCCGGTTCTCGAAGTACTGTTTGTCGTAGCTCCCGGCGACGAGGTCGCGGAGGTACTGTGACTGTGTGTTTTTGAGCTGGTCGACCGACTTGGTGGACCGCCCGAAAATCTCGATGGTTTCGTCAAACGATTCGAGGTGATCGTAGAAGTCGTCGACGACAGATTCGGCCCGGGCGTTCGTCTTCGCTTCCATCGCGGTCAGATTGTTGATGTCCGACTCGTCGAATCCGGTAAACTCCTTCCGCCAGCGTATCTCCCCGGCGTCCAGTCCGATACGATCGGTAAGCGTGCTACCGTCGACGCGGGACCTCTCAGATTCAGTGATACGTTTCCGAGAGCCCGTACTCTCGCTCTGGAATGCCATGGCGGGGAGTCGACCCACACAGGGGTTATATGTTCGCCCCTAATTCTCATCATTGAGAAATATAAAACAGAAAATCAAAATTTAGGGTTAGCAGTCACGTCCGGCGATTCTCTCCTTGCTGTTTGGCTATTCAAATCAGTCTTTGAATTTCTGTGGATCACTGGCCGCCTCAGCGACCCGAACCGCGGCAACGTTCTCCGGGACGTCGTGGACGCGAACGATGTCGGCCCCCCGTTCAGCCGCCAGCGTCGTCCCGGCGATAGTCGCCTCAAGACAGTCGCCCGCTTCCTGCCCGACCAGTCCGAACAGCGACTTGTGGGAGTGGCCGACCAGGACGGGACAGCCGAGTGCCTCGAACTCCGGGAGGCGGTCGAGCAGTTCGAAGCTCTCCGTGGCAGATTTCCCGAAGCCGATGCCCGGGTCGACGATGATCTGCTCGCGGTCGAGTCCGACCTTTTCGGCGAGCAGGACGCGCTCCGTCAGCTGGTCGATGCAGTCCCCCACCACGTCGTCGTAGTGGATGTCGCTGTCGGGGTCGACCGGCGTCTCGATGGAGTGCATCACGACCACCGGCACGTCGTACTCGGCGGCGACGAGGCGCATCTCGGGGTCTTCGAGGCCAGACACGTCGTTCAGGATGTCTGCCCCGGCGTCGAGTGCTGCCCGCGCGACTGGGGCCTTCCGCGTGTCGACGGAAATGGCGACGTCCAGCTCCGAAAGCGCCTCGATGACCGGCACCACGCGGTCGATCTCCTCCTCGACCGGGACCGGTTCGGCACCGGGCCGGGTCGACTCCCCGCCGATGTCGAGGATATCCGCGCCGTCCTCGACCATTTGCTCGGCGCGGGCGACGGCGTCCTCGACGGCGTTGTACTCGCCGCCGTCGTGGAAGGAATCCGGGGTGATATTGCAGATACCCATAACGGCTGTGCCGTCATCCCAGGGATACGCTGCCGACGTGTCTGGCTCGGACTGTTGGATGGACAGCGCCCCCCGCAGTTCGTCGGCGAAGGACGCGAGCCCGTAGGGCTGGCCGTCCAGCTTCTCCGCGAGGCGCTTGTACTGGGCCATCGTCGCCATCATGACCACGTCGGTTGATTCCTCCTCTCGGCCGTCCAGCCCAGAGACGGCACATTCGCCGCCCAAGGACAGCAGTTCCTCCTTGAGATACTGGGCCTGTCGCGGCTGGACGCGGGTACGCAGGACGCGGTGGACGCCCTTCCCCCGCATCCGCCAGCCCCCGGTATCGGTGACGTGGGCGCTCTCGATGGTCTCGCGGGCCTCGGCCAGCGAGTCGACCTGCTTGGGGATCAGCGAGCGCGACCAGTCGGTCCGGGCCTCCCGGACGGCGTACAGCGACCCGGTCACGAGGACCGCATCACCGGAGTCCGCGGCGTCGAGTGCGATATCGAGCGCCCCGGATACGTCGTTTCGCGTCTCGATGGTGGCGTCGGTCGCGTTCTCAACGGCGGTCGCGACGACGTGGTGAGACTCCGCCCGGTCGACGTTGGGCTGGCAGGCGACGACGTGGTCCGGGTCCGGTAACGCCGCGGCGATGCGCTCGTGGTCCTTGTCGACCATCGCCCCGATGACGACGTGGAGGTCGTCGTAGTCGAACGAGGACAGCGTCTCCGCGGTGCGCTCGATGCTCCCGGGGTTGTGTGCCCCATCGAGGACGACCAGCGGCGACTCGTTCATCACCTCGAACCGACCGGGCCAGTGGGCGTTTCGCAGGCCGCGTTCGAGATCGGACTGCGAGACGTCCGCGACCTGCCGGCACAGTGTGGCTGCGATTCCGGCGTTCTGTGCCTGATGTGCGCCCAGCAGCGGGAGGGAGGTATCGACGCTCCAGTCCGGGCCGTCGACCGAGACCGACCCCTCCAGCCCCTCACGACCGCCGTAGTTCACGGATATATCGGCCTCGCTCTCGGCCGGGCTCTGGTCTGTCTCGACGGCGCTCCCAACGGTCACGACATCGTCGGTGAACTCGCGGACGGCCGCGAGCGCGTCGCCTGTCATCCCGGTCACCAGCGGATTGCCGTCCGGGGCGACGTGGGCCTTGTCGTGGGCGATTTCCTCGACGGTATCGCCGAGGATGTGGGTGTGTTCGAGCGTCACGGACGTGACGGCGCTTGCGACCGGATCGACCACGCTCGTGGCGTCGTACCGGCCGCCGATACCGACCTCCAGCACTGCAACGTCGACGTCCTGGCGGTCGAACTCCCACAGCGCCATCGCAGTCATCGTCTCGAAGAAGGTGGGCGAATCATTGGCCGCACCCTGCTCGGTCACGTACGTCTGAACCGATTCGACGAACTCGACGAGCGCGGCCTCGGAGAGCTTCCGGCCGTTGATACGGATTCGCTCGCGCACGTCGTCGAGATGCGGGGACGTGTACAGTCCGACATCGAGGCCTGCTTCCCGCAACGTTCGTTCGACCATCCGCGCGGTGGACCCCTTCCCGTTGGACCCCGCAATCTGGACGCAGCGAAGCCCCTCCTGTGGGTCACCGAGCGACGATAGCAGGTCCTGCGTGGCATCAGTACCGGGTCGCGAGGCGAACCGGCGCAACTCGAAGAGGAAGTTCGCGGCCTCGTGGAACTCCATGGTCGGGCTATCGGAGCCGCTCGCTTTAGCCTGTCGGACTGTTGCGTGTGTCCGGCGCGAAGACGCCCCGAACAGCCTGCTTACCCAACTGGTCTCCCACTGGCCTGCCGGCGACAGTTACGCCTGGTCGCTACGCTCGCGCGTGGCCCACCGACCGAGCGCGCTCGACAGAATCAGGAACGCGGCACCCAGCAGCGGTGCCGGGTCGATCTTCGCTTCCGGTCGCTCGTCCGTGTCCGTCTCAGTGGGCTCCGTCTCCACTTGTTCCAGAGTGTCCGTCTCGGTCTCTGACTTGGGAGCGCCAGATAGCTCCGTACCCGTCCCAGTATCCTGCCGCCGTGACTCGGACTCAGTCCGTGGCATCTCTGTGGCCAGCGACGTTTCCTGCGCCTCTGGAGCCGGCGTCTCCTCGGCGTCTTCTACCGCTGCTGTCGGCTCGAACTCCGTCTCGGCCGGTGATGGCGTGTCGACGCTCGGTTCAGCCGGTGGTGGCGTTTCGTCTGGACGTTCCGTGGCCCATTCCGACGCGTCCTCGTCGGTGCTCCTGGCATCGGTTCCATCAGCGTTGCGGCGGCGGTACCACCAGAGCCCAGCCGTTGCCGCGCCGAGCGCGATGAGGGACAGCCCCGTGCCGAGCAGCCCCCACTGTCGCCACAGCGACCCGAGGCGGTCCGTGAGACTGGGGCCGGAATCCTCGGCCCCGTCCGGCCCCGCCGGTCCCGGTGATGGGCCAGTAGTGGTATCGTCGACAACGGCGACGCCGGGAACGGCGTCGAGCGCCGAGGCGATGGCGTCTCGCTCCACCTCGACTTCGAGAAACGTGGGTGCGTCCATACGTGACCCGTCGTCGGGCGACTATGTAAAACCCGCTCAGGCTATTCCCGGGCGGGCTCGTACTCGGTGTCGGTCGCCGCGGTCCGCGGTAGGTCGGTCTCCATGTCGACGGCGTCCAGCAGTTCAGAATCCGGGTTCTCTGACTCGCCGAGAAGCGCCTGCAGTTCCCGCTCGTACTCGGCCTCGGAGAGGTCCCCCTCGACGTACCGGCGCGTCAACGCCTCGTGTCGCTCCTCGACTGTCGGCTCCGGCGGCGCGAACACGTCGGCGAGGCCGAGCGACGCGAGCGGTGGCACGACTGATTCGAGACGGGTGAGCCCACCAGCGACGCGCTGACTCTTCGGTACCGACGCCCGCCGGGCCAGCGCACGGACCAGCGCGACCGAGAAGACGATGTCGACGCCCACTAGGAGCAATGTGCCAAGCAGGAACCCGGCGAAAGTCTGGATGACCGCGCCGCCGCCGAGAAGCGCCCCGACTGTCGCGACGACACCGACGATTCCCAGCCCGACAGCGCCCAGCGTCGTCAGAACGACGGCGGCGAACAGAAGCAGCAGCCGGTTATCTCTCACCCAGTTCACACCAACGATAGCCGGAGGCCGTTGAAATGGTTTGTGTCAGCGCTCGTTCTCTCGCGACTCCGGATCGCTTTGGGGAATTTCGTCGGTCGCCGGCACGTACGAGCGGCCCGAAGCGGACCACCCGCCCCAGATCCACTCCCGGATGGTGAGCTGGCGCTTGGACCCCTGATCTCGCGCTGTTTCGAGCCGCCGTTCGGTCGTATGGAAGTAGTTGACGACGGTCACGAGCACGACGCCGCCGACGGAGTTGCCGAGAAGTACCGGGAGAACGAACTGCCAGAGGCCGACAGACAGCGCCAGCTCGCCGATGAACACCAAGTAGAACATCTCCGTCGCGGAGACGACGACGTGATAGAGGTTTCCGAAGGGAATCGCCAGGAAGGCGATGTAAATCAACACGAGCCGGGAGATGCTGTCCCGCAGCGAGTAGTCGACCCAGACGACGCCGGCGACGATGAGGCCGGCGAACACCGCCTTCGAGAACAGCGTTAGCTGAGAGGTCGCGATAGCTTTCTGGGCGAAGCCGGCGGCGGCCGCCGCCGCGTCGGCGGAGAGAACGTCGGTCGTCGCCAGCGCGAGCGCGCCGAGCATCCCGCCGAAGAGGTTCGAAATCAGGACGACGACCCAGATACGGAGCAGCGACGGGATGCTCGCCAGCCGTTCGAGGACGAGCGCGACCGGTGGGAGTGTATTCTCCGTGTAGAGCTGATAATCCCCGAGAATGATGAAGACAAACCCGAGTGGATACAGGAGCGCGCTCAATATCGGGTCGCCGCCGGTCTTCGCGTACAATGACGCGTACAGCATGAACGTCACTGTGATAGCGAACCCGCCCGCGACGCCGGCGAAGAACATCTCGCGAGTCCCGACTGTCACCTCCTCGTCGGCCGCGACGATGATGCGCTGGAAGATCTCGTCCGCGGAGAACCGGTCACGGATGACACTCCCACCCGCCGGGGCACCGCTCCGAGAGACGTCCACAGCGTCGCGGACAGCTTCCTCCCTGTCGTTGTCGTTTGCCATCGGGAGCGGGTTCTAAAGCCTCGACAAAACCTCTTTCGTTGCCGGCTACCGGTTGCGCTGCGGTCCCGCTCAGTCGTGCCGGAACCACCGATAGACTCGTGCCACTCGTCTACCGAGGCTCAGACACGCTCTCGCTACCGCTCAGTCGTGTCTGAACGACCGCTGCCCGGTGAACACCATCGCCATGTCGTGTTCGTCCGCGGCCTCGATGACGCTCTCGTCGTTCTTCGAGCCGCCGGGCTGGATAACCGCCTCGATGCCGGCGTCGGCGGCCTCTTCAATGCCGTCCGGGAACGGGAAGAAGGCGTCCGAGGCCATCACCGCGCCCTCGGCGTCCTTCCCCTCGGCGTGCTCGTCGGCCTTCATCGCGGCCAGCCGGACGGCGTCGACCCGGGACACTTGCCCCATGCCGATGCCGACCGTTTCCGTCCCGTCAGCGAAGAGAATGCCGTTGGACTTGACGTGTTTGAGCGTGTGCCAGGCGAACAGCATCGACTCGATCTGCTCGTCGGTCGGCTCGCGCTCGGTGACGACTTCAAGATCGTCGACTGAGAGGTGCTGGGTGTCCCGCTCCTGAACGAGTCGGCCCCCAACGAGGGGCTTTTCGGTCAGGCTGTTGGTGACCTCGAAGTTCTCGTTGACATCCAGCACGCGGAGATTCTCCTTCTCGAACAGCACGTCGAGCGCGGCGTCGGTGTAGCCGGGCGCGACGACGACCTCTTTGAATGAGTCGATAATCTGCTCGGCGGTGGCGGCGTCGCACTCGCGGTTCAGCGCGACGATGCCGCCGAAGGCGCTCATCGGGTCTGTCGACAGTGCCTTCTCGTAGGCGTCGGCCACGGAGTCGGCAGTCGCACAGCCGGCCGGGTTGGTGTGTTTGATGACCGCCGCGGCGGGCTCCTCGAACTCCTTGATGAGGTTCAGCGCGCCGTCGGCGTCGTTGTAGTTGTTGTACGACAGCGCCTTCGCACCCTCGTTGAGCTGGTCGGCGTGGACGACGCTGGCCTCCGAGACGGTCGTGTCAGTGTACAGCGCGGCGTTCTGATGGGGGTTCTCCCCATAGCGCAGACTCGATGCGAGGTCATCCGAGACGATGCGGCGGGCAGGGAAGTCTCCGCCCTCGTCGCCCTCTACTGAGACCGTGCCTGCATCCCAGTCGATGGTGACGCGGTCCTCGGCGAACCACTCGATGACGCGCGGGTAGGCGGTGAACTCGCCTTCATAGAGCACGCGCTCTTTGAGACTGTCCTCGTCGTCACCTTCGAAGACGGGAATCGGTTCCTGCGTGACGATGGGGCCGCCGTCGACGCTTTCATCAAGGACGTGGACGGTACAGCCCGTCACCTTCACGCCGGCGTCGAGGACCTGCTCGTGAGCGTTCGCCCCGGTGAAGTTCGGCAGCAGGCTTGGGTGGACGTTCAGCGCGGTCGGTGTCTCGTCGAGGAACGTCTCGCTGAGGACGCGCATATACCCGTCCAGCGTGACGAGGTCGAAGTCGTACTCCGAGAGGGCGTCGAGGACGCGCTCCTCGTGGGACTCGCGCGACTCGTCCGCGTCGTGCTCGACGACCTCGGTCGGGATGCCGCGCTCGGCGGCTGCTTCGAGCACCGGCGCGTCGGCGTCATTGGTCAGAACGACGGCGAACTCCGCCCCGCCCGGGGCGCGGTCCGCGATGTTCATGAGATTTCGGCCGCGGTTACTGGCCATACCGGCGAGTTTCATGTGGGACTGACCGACCGGACCGTGCAAAGTTGTTGCGAAACCCCCGGCCGGTCTGTGGCGTGCGACCGAGCCACATTAGCTATGTCTGTATTCTCGGCGTGTACCGGTTCGGTGCGCATTTGTAGCCCGCCGCCAACTCGCCCGTATGGCGAAGCTACGGTGTCAGCGCGCGGGTGCGGTCGCCGCCGTCGGTGGTGTCGTCTGGGTTGGCTGGGCCGTGGTGCTGTCCGCGACCGGTCAGACCGAAATGAGTACCTCCATCCTCGCCGGAACCGCCCTCTCCGCACTCGGTGTCGTAGCCGGTCACTATGCCATTGAGGATTTCTACGGCGCACGGATGAAGCGGCCAGGGACCATCGGTGCGTGGGCCGGCGGCCTCGGCGGCCTCGTTTTCGCCGTCGGACAACTGGTCCGCCTCCTCTCCGGTGGTGGCGAGGCGGTCATCGCGGTCGGCGTACTCGTGCTGGTCAGCGGGTCGTTACTGGTCACCGTCGGTCTCGTCAGGACGCGCATCCAGCCGCCGTGGCTGGGCGTGTTGCTTGGCCTCGGGACTATCGCGTTCCTCGGGTTCGAAGTCCAGCCAGCGGCGGCAACCGTCTACGGCCTCGCGTGGGTCGCACTTGGACAGGACCTCTATCGCTTTGACCCACCGGATGGCCGCTTTGGCGATGCCGACGGCGACTACGGCTGGCTGAGTTGAGGATTGGCCGCTAGCGGGACAATCTCTTCACTCCCTGTCGAAGGTATTTCGATGTGGACGAAAATATGGTTACTTGATATATGTCATCGGCTTCGGCAGCAGCGGCAGTTATTTAAAATTATTCTGGACTTAGATTGACGCAGCCGAGTAACCACAATATCAGGGGTGCGGACCTCCTCGCTCGCGAAGATATTGTAGCTCAAAAACCATAATATTCATTAGTAAGATATCCTATGTTAATAGTGTAATGCAAGCAGTACTACTAGAAGAGTTTCAGGAGCCGCTAACAGTACAAGAAGTCGAACGCCCCGAACCGGAGCCGGACGGTGCCGTCGCCGAGGTCATCGGCTGTGGTATCTGTCGGTCCGACTGGCACTGCTGGCAGGGGGACTGGGACTGGTTCGGGTACCGGCCTGACCCGCCACACGTCCTCGGTCACGAGCCGACAGGCCGGATTGTCTCTGTCGGCGAGGATGTCGAAAACATCGAGGAAGGACAGGAGGTCGCCATCCCGTTCAACTTCGCCTGCGGGACCTGTGACCTCTGTCGGAACGGGCGCGAAAACATCTGTGAGAACCACATCGGCCTCGGGTTCATGAATCAGGCCCCCGGCGCGTTCGCCGAGGAGGTCCACATTCCCAACGCCGACCTCAACGCCGTTCCGCTCCCGGACGGTATCGACGCCGAGTCGGCCGCCGGGATGGGCTGTCGGTTCATGACCTCGTTCCACGCGATGGCCCACCGCGCACCGGTCAGTGCCGGCGACGACGTTGTTATCCACGGCTGCGGTGGCATCGGGCTCTCGGCGGTTCACATCGCGAACGCCCTCGGCGGCAACGTCATCGGAGTCGACCTGATGGACGAGAAACTGGAGCGCGCGGAAGACCTCGGCGCTGTCGCCACCGTCAACGCACAGGCGGTCGACGACCCCGCAAAGGAGGTCAGGGACATCACTGACGGCGGGGCCGACGTGTCCGCAGACGCCCTCGGTATCGCAACGACCTGCCAGAACGCGGTGAACTCGCTCCGCAAAGGCGGCACGCACGTCCAGATCGGACTGACCACCAGCGAGGAGGCGGGGATGGTGTCGCTCCCGACCGACGAGTTCGTCGCCAAAGAAATCGATTTCAAGGGCTCACTCGGGCTCCAGCCATCGCGGTACAGCGAAATGCTGGACATGGTGGAATCGAGCAAACTCGACCCGACGGCGCTGGTCGAGGACACGGTCGACATCCACCAGGTACCCGACGAACTGGCCGCGATGAGCGACTACAACACGGTCGGTATCCCGGTCTGCAACGAGTTCAGCAACTAACGACGCGGCCTCCTCTTTCACCCGAATCCCCGCTCCCCACCTTTCTCGCCGTCACACCACGCCTCGCTGCCGCACCGCGTCGCGGTTGCGGGAGAACGACACGCTTTTTCGCGCCTCCCGCGCACACTCGGGTATGACCGAGAGAGGGCCACTGGCCGCCGTTTCGCCGCTCGACGGCCGATACGCCCGCTACACCGAACCGCTCGTCCCGTACGCCAGCGAGCGGGCGCTGATGCGCGCCCGCGTGGAAGTCGAAGTCGAGTATCTCATCGCGCTTGCCGACCTCGACGCCACGCCGCTGTCAATCGACGACGGCCAGCGCGCGACGCTCCGGGCGCTGTACGAAGGGTTCGACGACGAGGACGCGAGCGTCGTCAAGCAACTCGAAACCGAGGGCTACGGCGAGTACGCGGCGACCAACCACGACGTGAAGGCCATCGAGTACTTCATCCGGCTGGGGATGCCCGACGACCTCGACGCCGCCAACTGGATTCACTTCGGCCTGACCAGCGAGGACGTGAACAACCTCGCCCAGCGGCTGCTCGTCAAGCCCGCCGCCGAGGTGGTGCTGGTGCCCGAACTCCGCGAGATTCGGGATACGCTGGTGGAGATGGCCCACACCTACGCTGACGTGCCGATGCTGGCCCGCACACACGGCCAGCCTGCGACGCCGACGACGTTCGGCAAGGAGATGGCCGTCTACGCCTCGCGGCTGGGGCAGGCCATCGGTCGTGTGGAGCGTGCTGCTGAGGGCCTCTCCGGAAAGCTCGCCGGTGCGTCGGGAACCTACGCGGCCCACGTCGCCGCCTACCCCGACGTGGACTGGCCAACGTTCGCCGAATCCTTCGTCGGCGACCTCGGCCTGGAGCACGAACCGCTGACGACGCAGGTCAACCCCTGTGACGACCTCGCGGTCCTGTTCGATGCGCTCCGGGGCGCGAACAACATCCTGCTGGACCTCGACCTCGACGTGTGGCTGTACGTCTCGGACCGCTATCTCGGCCAGGAAGCCGTCGAGGGCGAAACGGGGTCCTCGACGATGCCCCACAAGGTCAACCCAATCGACTTCGAGAACAGCGAGGGGAATCTCTCGAAGGCCAATTCCGACCTCCACTTCCTCGGCGACTACGTCACGAACTCCCGGCTCCAGCGGGACCTCTCGGACTCGACGGTCAAGCGCAACATCGGGGCCGCCTTCGCCCACTGTCTCATCGGCTACAGCAAGTGCCAGAACGGGCTGGCGAAGGTCGTCCCCAACGAGCAGGTGATGCGCGACGACCTCGCCGCGACGCCGGAGATCATCGGCGAAGCCGTTCAGACGATCCTCCGGCGCGAAGGGTACGCCGACGCCTACGAGCAGGTCAAAAAGGCCACTCGGGGCCGCGAGGTCACCATCGAGGACTTCCACGATATGTTTGCCGACCTCGACGTGAGCGACGAGGTCCGGGCCGAACTGGAGGCGCTGACGCCGACCGATTACACGGGGATCGCGGCGCAGCAGGCCGACGACATCTGAGCGCCGCTGTCTCGCCGGTGCTGTTTTCGGGTCGACGTACCACCGCGGGGAACGCAACTATCACGAGTGTGGCCGCCTTCGTCAGGGGTAGATGGTCCTCGGCACTGACACCCGGGTCCTGACGCTCGCGTTCGCTCGGATGGCGGACGCGCTGGGCAACTCGTTTCTCATCATCGTGCTCCCCCTGTACATCGCCAGCGGACAGGTGTCGCTCGCCGGTATCGCCGGCCAGCAGATACTCGGGTTCACCCTCCAGACGGAGACGCTCATCGGTCTGGTGCTCTCCCTGTTCGGCCTGTTGAACAGTTTCGGCCAGCCTTTCACCGGGCGGCTCTCGGACCGGACCGGTAAGCGCCGGATTTTCGTCCTCACCGGGCTGGTGCTGTTCGCTATCGGCAGCGCGGCCTACCCGTTCCTCTCCTCGTACTGGACGGTCCTCGCCGCGCGGGCATTTCAGGGACTCGGTGCGGCGTTCACGATTCCGGCGACGGTGGCGCTGGTAAACGACTACGCGGCGAGTGACGCCGAGCGCGGCGGGAACTTCGGCGTGTTCAACACTTTCCGGCTCATCGGCTTCGGGTTCGGGCCGATAATCGCCGGCGTCGTCATCACCGGCGGACTCGCCGCGAACGACGTGGTGACCTACCGATTCGCCGGCACCGCGATATCCGGCTTCACCGCCGCCTTCGCCATCGCCGTGCTGGGCGCTGTCGTGAGCTTCGTCCTCGTGTGGGCCCTGATTCAGGATCCACCGGTCGATGCCGAAGCGGGCAAAGACCTCTCGATAGCGATTCTGGACCGAGAGGGGGAGGGGCTCGATTCAGTGTTCGTCCTCGGCGTCGGCACGTTCATGATGGCGACCACTATCGCGCTGTTTGCCACGCTCGAAGGACCGATTCGGATGCGGCTGGACGAATCGACGCTGTTATTCAGCGTCCAGTTCGCCGCCGTCGTCATCGCGAACGTCGTCTTTCAGGTGCCCATCGGCCGAGCGAGCGACCGGTTTGGTCGACGGCCGTTCATCGTCGCCGGGTTCGTCATCCTTGTTCCGTCGGTGTTCGCACAGGGTGTCGTGACAGGCCCGTGGAGCATGCTTCTGGCGCGGTTCGTCCAGGGCATCGCCGTTGCGCTGGTGTTTGCCCCGTCGCTCGCTCTTGCCGGTGATCTGGCCGGCGCGAGAGGGTCCGGGACGACGCTGTCTGTCCTGACAATGGCGTTCGGTCTCGGCGTCGCTATCGGGCCGCTGGCGTCGGGCCTGCTGTACAACTTCGGGTCGTTCAGCACGCCCTTCACTGCCGGTGCCGCGCTCGCGTTTGTCGGTCTCGTTCTGACGTACACACAGGTCGAGGAGACGCTGGCCCTCGGGCAGGAACCCGACCAGCCGGCACCGCAGGACTGAGACCGAGGACTGCGACCGACTGCTCAGCCGGCCGTCAGCCACGAAGACCGCTAACCGGAACGATTAGGATGTACGATTCCATATAATGTGGTATGTTCACAGACCGCTCGGATGCGGCGCAACAGCTTGTAGCCGCGCTGCGCCAGCGGGATGTCGTCGGCGATGTCGTTGTCACGCTCGCACCGAACGGCGTCCCGGTCGGCAACGTGGTCGCTGACGCGACCGGACTTCCAATGGATGTCATCGTCATACAACGTATACGCGCGCCAAACCACCCTGAGTTGACTATTGGGGCCGTCGCGCCGGGCGGCTTCTCGTGGATTAACAGCCCGATGATGCGGTTCCTTGACGTGAACTGGGAGTACGTGCAGGAGGCGAAGACGCACGCGAGCGACACTGTTGAGTCACGAGCGGTCAACTACGGCGAGACGTGGGGGCCGCTTGACGTGGCCGGCAAACGGGTTCTGCTGGTCGATGACGGGATTCCGACGGGGGCGGCGATGCGTGTCGCAATTCAGCGTCTGCGAAAGGCAGGTGCGAACGAGGTTATCGCCGCTGCCCCCGTCGCACCGCCGGACGTGCTCGATGAGGTGCGGCGGTGGGCCGACGACGTCGTCGTCCCGCTAAAACCGGCGGCGTTTCAGGCGACTTCGGACTACTACGAGGAGTTCGACAGCGTGACAGACGAAGACGCAACCACAGCGCTCTCTGACCTCGTTCAGCGGCGGTCGGCGTAGGCCAGTCCGTCGGCGAGGCCGTGGCTTAGACCAGCCGTTCGACTGTCTCCCGCACAGCTCGTGCGGCGGTTCGAACTTCCGAGAGCCGGACGTACTCGCGTTTCGAGTGCGCGACAGCACCTGTTTCGTCGCTCAGGTCGCCGGGGCCGAACACCACGGTCGGCCCGTTGCTCGCGAAATACGAAGCTTCCGTCGCGGCCCCGAACTGCCGGACCCCGCCGCCACTTGCTTCCTGCAGCGTGCGGACCAGTTCTGCGTCGGTGTCGGTCGCGAACGCCTCGGGGAACGGCGTATCCGGGCGGATGAGGTCCACGGTGAGGTCCATCGACTCCGGGAGCCACTGTTCGAGGTGGGCCTGCAGGTCGGCACAGAACGATTCGCTCGTCTCCGGCGGGACGCTCCGCCGGTCGAACGTGATGATACACTCTGCCGGGACCTGATTGGTCGCCTCGCCGCCCTCCACCATCGACGGGGTGAGAATGGGGTAACCGAGCGTTTCGTGTTCGCCCGGCCCTTTCTTTTCCTCGTAACTCTCCATCGCCTGCAGTATCGGCGCGGCGGCTCGAATCGCGTTGTGGCCGCTGCCGGGGTCGGCGGCGTGGGCACTCTCGCCGTGGATGGTGACCGTCCCCTCGAACTGGCCGCGGGCGGCCGTACAGACGTCCAGGCCGGTCGGCTCGCCGACGATGTAGCCGTCGGCGTCGATGGTGTCCGCGAGGTGTGCGCCGCCGGTCTGTGTCGTCTCCTCGTCGGTGGAAATCGCCAGCGTGACGCGGCCGTCGTCGGGCGTCACGGTGAGGAACGCATCGAGGAGTGCCGCGAGCGGCCCTTTCGCATCGCAGGCTCCGCGGCCACAGACGATGTCGCCGTCCCCGTCACCGCCAGAGCCATCAATACTCTCGTCTGGCCCCGGCGGCTCCGTCCGCCGCTCGTAGGGCAAATGCGGCGGCACGGTGTCGATGTGCGTGTTGAGCAGGATATGGGTCCCGTCGGTATCGCCACGGGACGCGACGACGTTACCGAGGTCGTCTATCTCCGGGTACTCGCCGGCGTCTTCGAGCGTGTCGACCAGTAACGAGCGCATGTCGTCGACGCGCTCGTGTGACGGCGTCTCGACGGCCTGCCGGTGGAACGAGGGGATGTCGAACGCCATTACCGCTCCATGCGGGTCACGTCCGCCAGCGTCTCGCGCTCGCGGACGACTCGCGTCTCGCCGCCCTCGAAGGCGATCTCCGCCGGCCGCGGCTGGGAGTGGAATTGGTTGGCCAGCTCGTAGCCGTACGCGCCGGCGTTGCCGATGGCGAGCAGGTCAGTCCGCTCGGGTCGAGCGAGCGGTCGGTCAGTGCAGAACACGTCGGCGCTCGTACAGCAGGGACCGCCGACCGACACCGGTTCGGCCTCCCGCTCCGGCGCGGTGACGTTCCGGATCGGGTGGTAGGAGCCGAACATTGCCGGTCGGATGAGTGTTGCCAGCGAGGCGTCGACGCCGACGACAGTTGCCGCCGGCGTCTCCTTGACCGTGTTGACCTCAGTGAGGATGCACTCGGCGTCGGCGACAACGTACCGGCCGGGTTCGAGTTTGACCTGCGCGTCGAGGTCCCCGACCGCCTCGCGGACCTTCTCGCCGACAGTATCCATGTCCAGCGGCTCGATAGTCTCCCTGTAGGGAACGCCGAAGCCGCCGCCGAAGTCGACGAAGTCCAGTTCCGCGCCGTCGGCGATGACTTCTCGGCCCATGTCGGCGACCTTTCCGATGGCCCGACAGTGGTCGTCGAGGTCGTCGTGAAGGACGCCGCTGCCGGCGTGGGCGTGCAGGCCGACGAGGTCGAACCGCTCGCGCACGTCGGCCGCGACCTCGGGCACCTCGTCGTAGGGAATGCCGAACTTGGCGTCCTTGCCGGTGGCGACCTTCTCGTGGTGGCCCGTCCCGATACCGGGATTGATGCGGATGGCGACCCGGCCGTTGTAGCCCCGCTCTTCGAGGCGGTCGAAGGTGTCCCGCGCGCCCCCCGTAATCGTCAGCCCGGGGTGCTCTGCCGCCAGTTCGACGGCACGGTCGAGGTCGCGGTCCGGCGGATTGACGGCCGTGTACTGGAGCGTGTTCGGGTCCGCGCCGGCGTCGATAGCCCGCTGGAGTTCCCCCCAGGCGGCACACTCGATGTCAGCGCCTGTCTCAAGCAGTTTCGACAGGACGGCCTGACCGGTGTGGGCCTTCGCGGCGTACATGACGTGGGCGTCGGGAAACGCCGCGGCGAACCGCTCGTAGTTCTCGGCGACGCGGTCGAGATCAACGACGTACAGCGGCGTGCCGTGCTCGGCAGCCACCGCCTCCAGACGCTCGTGGTCCCAGTCCGCGAGGCGGCGGACCGGCGGCGAGTCGTGGCTCATTGGGGAAACCACGGTGTCGGCGGCTAACAAGGGTTCCGTTTC
Source organism: Haloarcula sp. CBA1131 (assembly GCF_008728975.1). Taxonomy (NCBI): domain Archaea; kingdom Methanobacteriati; phylum Methanobacteriota; class Halobacteria; order Halobacteriales; family Haloarculaceae; genus Haloarcula; species Haloarcula sp. CBA1131. The sequence continues at coordinate 2,554,426 of NZ_RPCY01000001.1, read as the reverse complement.
GATACACACAGCGCCCCAACTGGCCATCTCTCTATCGGGCGACGGTCGGATGCGGACGGTGCTGCGCAACAATCGTCTGTCGGCGCGTGAGGACACACCGGTATGTGAGCCGTGCCTGCCGATTCGAGCCAGCAGTACTGTTCCCGGTTACTCTGTGCGTTCTGCCGACCGTTCTCGAACGTGTACGACACCGTCGTTTGTCACATCAATGCGGAGTGGCACCTGCACCGTGTCCTGCTGAATCGCCCCATCGACGGCGTCATCGATGAGTTGCAACAGATTCGAGGAGCCGTAATTGACCTCCACACCGGCCTCATCACAGGCGGCATACACCGTCGGTGGAATATCGTAGATATCGGTCCCGGCCTCGATGTCAACACAAACGGGTGCGGTCAGGGTGTTTGCGAAGGCGACCGTCTGGCGTGCTTTTTCGACGTTTTCTCTCGCATTGCGCTCGATACTTGAAATATTCGCGCGTGACGTGCCGAGCAACTCCCCGATATCGCTCTGACGGACATCGTTTTCGCGGAGCGCAAGTACCTCCGCTTGCCGGCGCGTTAGCACGCTCTCGTCCGCATCAAAGCCGACAGCAGCGAGCAGTTCGTCCGGGTCGATTCGTTCATCCATAGCCACAGGTCGGTAGCTGGACTGAAAACAACGTTGTTGCCAGCCGCGAGCGGCCATCCCTGGCCGTACTAAGTAAGGTGGACTGACCCTGAGCGACAGCACAGACTGCTGACTGCCGAGTTCACTGTTCGGTAACGGACACAGCGCCTGGCGACTGCCAGCGGGTCACGTCGCCGCTTGGGTGGCGTGCCATGACAATCGACTCGGCGTCGTGTGACCGTGCGAACCGCTTTACCATGGCCGTTTCGGTGAAGTCATCCGGGGCATCGATATACACACGTCTGGTCAGCCCATCTGTATGCAGTGACACCCATCCGGCCAGCGCCAGTTCGGTTTTGGGGTCTCGTGTCCCCGCAGCAGCGTCGGGCACCACTGCCCGGAACAGCCGCTCGTGCATCCCTGACGGGACGACGTATTTCGTCCCGTCGGGGGCGATGGACACGTTGGCGGCTTCAATCTGTCCGGGAGGGACTTGCGGGAACGGGACGCTCACATCAATCGAGTGAAATATTCACCGTCTTCGTCTGCGTGTAATGTTCGATCGTTTCCTCGCCGATCTCTCGACCGATTCCCGACTGCTTGTATCCGCCGAACGGCTGGCCTGCCGGGAAGTCGTTGTAGGTGTTGACCCAGATGTTCCCCGCTTCGATGTCTTTTGCACACTGGTGCGCCTTCGAGAGGTCTTCTGTGAGGACTCCTGCTGCGAGACCGTAGTCGACATCGTTAGCCAGTTCCATCATCTCATCGTACTCGCTCCAGCTGAACACTTCCTGAACCGGGCCGAAGATTTCTTCCTGGACCGGTTTGCTGTCGTGGTCAATCTCGTCAATAAGTGTCGGCGCGACGAAGCAGCCATCCGAAAGGGCTTCGTCGTCCGGCTGACTCCCTCCGGTGACGAAAGCGGCTCCTTCCTGTTCTGCCTCCTCTATGTAGCCCAGCGTCCGCTCGACCTGCTCTGCGGTCACTTTCGGGCCGAGGTCTGTCGCCTCCAGCAGTGGGTCATCTACAGTTAGGTCCTCGGCTGCAGCCGCAAGCTCATTCAGGAACTCGTCTTTGATGTCTTCATGGACGAACAACCGTGACCCGGCACAGCAACACTCACCGGTGTTAAAGAAGATTGCCGTAATCGTCGTCTGGACAGCCTGTTCCAGGTCTGCATCGGGGAACACAATGAGTGGACTCTTTCCGCCCAGTTCCAGCGTCACGTCGGTGATGGTTTCGGCGGCGCTTTGCATCACTTTACTCCCGATTTCTGTCGATCCAGTGAACGCTAGCTTCCGGATGTCAGGGTGTTTCGAGAGCGGCTCCCCTGCCTCCGGACCGAACCCGGTGACGACGTTAACGACGCCGTCGGGAATCACATCTTCCGTAATTTCCATCAGTTTGAGAATACTCAGCGGCGTCTCCTCGGCAGGCTTCAGTACGACGGTGTTACCGGCCGACAGCGCCGGGGCGAGCTTCCAGGCCGCCATCAGCAACGGGAAGTTCCACGGGATTATCTGTCCAACAACCCCATACGGCTCCCGGAGCGTCTGGACGTGCCGGCTGTCGTCAGTTTCAATGGTCCGTCCCTCGCCCGACCGAGCGAGACCTGCGAAATACCGGAAGTGGTCGATAACGAGGTCAATATCGATCCGAGCCTCGCTAATCGGTTTCCCGTTATCTAAACTTTCGAGCTTCGCGAACTCCTCGCTGCGCTCCGCAATGGCATCTGCGATACTATCCAGCATTGCCTGGCGTGCGCCTGTAGACATATCGCTATATGTCTCGTCGTAGGCGTCCCACGCGGCTGCAACCGCGCTATCAATATCCTCGGCTGTGCCGGCTTGCACTTCCGCAAGCGGTTCACCGGTTGTCGGGTCTATCGTTTCGAATGTCTTCCCGGCGCTACTCTGGACCCATTCCCCACCGATGTACAGTTCCCGCCGATCCGGCAGCACCTCGTTTGCCGCCTGTTCGTGACGCTTCTTTATCGCTGACTTCCGCTCGGTTGCGCTCTGCTGCTTGCTGTCACTAGACATATCTACGGCAAATATTTCATGCTATCAATACTTAAAGTTTCAGGGTGGTGTAGCCAGTAGCGATTACAAAAACTCAGAATTCGGCCAAAAAGAAACCACTATAGGTTTCACCCCACCTAATACAGTCCTAATACACGCTCGATATGTCGCCTGTGAGACCGCTGGAGAGCGTCGTCAGGAACCGCTGTCGTCTTATAACTAAAATCACATACCGATACAGAAACGCTCGTTTCGGTCCAGTCCCAGAGGCCGATGTCCACGTTTCGAGGGCCGCTACTCCGCGCACCCCACTCTCTCTGCGTGCGTCTTCTGGCTCCATTGTTTTCAGTGTCTCCTCTCCATCGGCGACGACAACACCGCGGCGCGGACAGACCGCTCGGTCTGGACGAGTGCGGCCCGGCTCACACCGTTCGGGTGGCGTTCTCGCTGCCTGATAATGTTATCACACATTTATCATGTTCCCAATACAATCAAATCGCATGTCTTCCAGACTCGCCAGCGGCGGCCTCCGGGTCGCTACGCTCGCGCTCGTGTCGCTCGTTTTGCTATCGACTGTGGCCGGTACCGTTGCCGCGCAGTCGTATCAGGGAGCAAGCGGAACCATAATCATCGGACCTGACGAGACGTACGACAGCGTTGAGGGGGTCGCCGGGACGGTCATCGTTCGCGGGACGGTGACCGGAGACGTCGAAACCGCGGCAGGGACCGTCCACGTCACCGAGGCCGGTGAGGTGGGTGGGAACATCGAGGCTGCGGCGGGGACTGTCCGTATCGACGGCACTGTCGGCGGCAACGTGAGCGTCGCCGGCGGGACAGTCGAGATCGGCGAGACAGCCCAGATTGGCGGAAACCTCGAAGCAGGTGCTGGCTTCCTCGCGATTCATGGGACGGTCGACGGGACCGTCCGTGCTGGTGCAGAGGAGTTCGTCCTCGGGCCGACGGCGTCGGTCGGCGGCGACGTCCGCTACGACGCAGCCACGTTCACCCGCGATCCCGAGGCCACCGTCGGCGGGAGCGTCGTTCAGGACGAGAGCATCGGCGACAGCGCCGGGCCGGACTCCGGCGAGTTCGCGCTTCCGTCATGGATCGGTGTCGTCTACGGCCTGCTCGTAAACCTCCTGCTGGGTGCGATCCTACTGGCCGCCTTCCCGTCGTTTTCAGCGCGCGTCGCCGGACACGTCGCGGAGCGCCCGGCGAAGTCCGGGGGCGTCGGCCTGCTGACACTCGTCGCCGTGCCCGTCGTCCTCGTCGTTCTCCTGTTCACCATCGTCGGCATCCCGCTCTCGCTGGTCGGTGCCGTCGTTTTCGGCGTCGCGGTGTGGGTCGCCGTCGTCTACGGCCAGTTCGCCGCTGGGTCGTGGGCGCTCTCGCTCGCTGACCGGGAGAACCGCTGGCTCGCGTTGACCGTCGGCCTCATCGGGTTTGCAATTCTCGGTGCGATACCGGTTGTCGGGTGGGTGTTCGAACTGCTTGCGCTTTTACTCGGCCTCGGCGCACTGGCACTCACCCTCAGAGAGTCCTACCAGCGCCGTGGGAACGTCGCAGACGGGCGGCAAACGACGCTTGACGAGGTCGACAGCGATACCACCGCGGCCTGAAGTCCGAGCGACATGCCGCCGTTGGTTCCCCTCCAGTCACTCAGCTTCGATACTCAACAGCTCTTGACCGTGGCGTAGACTGTCTCAACTATCAGTCCGTCCACCAGATGCGCTCGCCGGACGAGGTGATGCCGAGAGCGCTCTCCACGGTCGAAACTCCATTGCTCGCGGGTCACTTCGCTCACCGTTCGCTTTACCGAGGGCCGCGCTTCGCGCGCCCTCGCTACTCCCGAAGCGCGTCTTCTCTCTCCGTCGCTTCCAGCGTCTCCTCCTCGACATCGGTCGCCACCACAGCGGGCTTGTACGCCCCGCCGGGAATCAGGTCGTTCTCGCCGACTGAAGAGTCGACGAAGCGCTGGAAGGCGCGCCGTTCCGGCGGCAGTTCGCCGTACAGTACCTCGTCCTTGACGAGATCGTAGACGGGAATCCGCGGCGTCAGGAGCGTGTTCTCACCGACAATCGAGCCTTCGCCAACGACGAAGCCGCTGGTGACGCGACAGCCAGCGCCCAGCGATACCTCGTCCTCAACGATGACTGGGGCGTTCTCGACCGGTTCGAGGACGCCGCCGATGAGCGTGTTCGCGCCGAGTTTGACGTTCTCGCCGATTTGCGCACAGGAGCCGACGGTGTCACAGGAGTCGACGAGCGTGCCGTCGCCGACGTACGCCCCGACGTTGACGAAGGATGGCGACATCATGATGCAGTCCTCGCCGAGGTACGCGCCGCGGCGGATGGTCGTGCCGTCCGGCGTGTTGCGGGTCCCGCGCTCGCCGAGGTCCGCCGTCTCCCGCAGCGGAAGTACGTCGTGGTAGTCGACGCCGCCGTACTCACGGGCGACGGTTTCGCGCAGGCCGAAGTTCAGTAGAATGCCCTGCTTGACCCAGGCGTTCGCCTCCCACTCGCCGCCGGACTGCTCCGCGGCGCGGACCTCCCCCGCTTCCAGCGCCGCGAGGAATTCATCGAGTACGGCGAGGTGGTCGTCGGTCGTGTCGGCCGCCGAGAGGCCGTCCTGTTTCCGTTGCCAGAGGTCGCCGATATCGGCTTTGAGGCTCATACTTCCCGGTTGCGACGCCGGGGGCTTACCTATCGGGGTTTCGGGATGGGTGTGCTACCATGCCGCATTTTCCGTCTGTCGTTCTCTCAGTCGGACCCGCGGCCGGGGATGTACCCGCATTCCCGGCACATACTGATGCGCGGTGCCGTCGCTTCGAATTCACTGGAACATCGTGGGCAATCGGTCGCTGGTAGTTGTACGTGCTGGTTCGTAGCCATAGACGATACGCGGCAACTCCGACATATAAGGCTGACCGTGGTATTGAGAGAGGTATTCGAGTGTGTATTATCACATATTCATATTTTCCGAATACCGGGTGTCAATATGGTCGCCGCTCACCGATCCGTCGATAGTAACAATTGAAACGATTTACACACTGATCGCACTACAGTCGTCCGATCAGGTGTGCATTGATTTTCAACGGCTACTATAGAACCGCAATCAATTACGGCGAGTAGACCGCTGAAAACCGTTCCGTGTTTCCCTCCGCTTTCCTTCAGGCGTCTACAACGTCGCCGAACTCGTACCAGCCGGCGTCGCGGCCGACGAGCCACGTCGCCGCGTCCAGTGCGCCGGCGGCGAACACACCGCGGTCCTCGGCCCGGTGGGAGAGCGAGAGGACTTCGTCGTTGCCGGCCAACACGAGTTCGTGCTCCCCGCGAATGTCACCGGCTCGCCTGGCGAACACGCCGATTTCGTCGTCATCGCGCGGTGCGTGCCCTTCCCGGCCGTACACCGGCTCTACGTCGCGCTCCTCTTGGATCACGTCGAGGATGCTGTTGGCCGTCCCCGACGGCGCGTCGACCTTGCGGTTGTGGTGGGTCTCCATGAGTTCGAGGTCGTAGTCGTCAAGCGTCCCGACGGCCTCGCTGACGAGGCGCTGGAGGACCTGAATTCCCTGCGAGAAGTTGGTCGCCTTCAGCAGCGGAACCTCCTCACTGGCGTCTCGCAGACTGGCCATCCCGTCCTCGTCGAAGCCGGTGGTTCCGACGACCATCGAGACGCCCGCTTCGACGCAGGCTTCGGCGACGGTCAGCGCGCCCTCGGGGACGGCGAAATCAACCACGACGTCCACGTCGTACTCCCGGAGCGCCTCGGCGGCATCGGCGAGGTCGACGACAGGGACGCCGTCGACCGCGTTGGTATCGCTGGTCGCAAAGCCGACCACGACCTCGCTGTCGGTGGCGGCCTCGATGACAGCGCCACCCATCTGGCCGGTGACGCCGTTGACCGCCACCCGCGTCATCGCTCGGCCTCCGCGTACTCGTCTTCGAGGTCTTCGGTTTCGAGCGTCGCGAGCACGTCACGCAGGTGGTCGAGGTGTTCGTCGGACAGGCGGGTTAGCGGCGAGCGGAGGTACGCCGGGCCGTAGCCTCTGATCCGCATTGCCTCCTTGACCGGGATGGGGTTCGTCTCGACGAACAGTGCGCGGAACAGCGGGCCGAGTTCGTGGTGAATCGCTCTCGCTCGCTCGAAATCGCCGGACAGCGCCGCACCGACCATCGCGCAGGTGCGCTCCGGTTCGATGTTGGCCGAGACGGAGATACAGCCGGTCCCGCCGACCGACAGCATCGGTAGCGTCATCCCGTCGTCGCCGGACAGCACCGCGAAGTCCTCGTCCCGCGTGCGTTCGATGATCTCTGAAATCTGTCCCATGTCGCCGCTCGCAGCCTTGTAGGCCTGGATGTTCGGGTGTGCGGCGAGTTCGACCGCCGTATCCGGGTCGATGTTCTGGCCCGTCCGCGAGGGGACGTTGTAGACGATCTGTGGCAGGTCGACGGCGTCAGCCAGCGTCGTGTAGTGGTCGAGGAACCCCTGCTGTTCGGGCTTGTTGTAGTACGGCGAGATGAGCAACAGCGCGTCAGCGCCGGCCTCGGCGGAGCGCCGGGACAGCTCCAGCGCTTCCTTGGTGTTGTTCGACCCCGAGCCGGCGATGACCGGCACGTCGTCGACGGCGTCGATGACCGCCTCGACGACCTCGATGTGTTCGTCGTGCGAGAGCGTCGCCGATTCACCGGTCGAGCCGACCGGAACGAGGCCGTCGACGCCGGCGGATTCGAGCCGCTGGGCGTCCTCTTGGAGTGTTTCGAAGTCGATACTGCCGTCCTGGTGGAACGGCGTGCACATAGCCGGGAACACGCCGCGGAAGTCGATAGCTGTCATTGCTGAGTGTGTGGTGTCGCTGTGGGTTCGGTTGTCCGGTCGGAAACGGTGCGATAGCCGGCCGATACCGCCGGCTGTTGTGTGTCAAACGTCCTGACCCGAGACGGAGTCGCCACGTCCGCCACGAGTCGCTAAAACGTCGGCTTGCGTTTCGCACGGACGACGCCCTCACCGGGGAGCCACGAGGCGGTTCCGGACTGACGGCGTCGTCGCATGGTCGAGTAACCAAGCGTGACCGACTTAGCTTTTGTGTTCTCGCTGTCGCCTTTCACAGTGCATTCGAAGCCTTATCGAGTCGTCGCATGGAGACGGCGGGACCCCCCATCGTGTGGCAGTACGCCAGCGTTTCCCTCGGCTTGTCTGGGAGACGCTGCTGGAGCAGGCCCGACTGCATTTTGGTATTTGCGTCCTGTCTGAAACAAGCGGTCAGAGGTGTACACATTACATTCTGACAATAACACATAAGTATCGGTCACAAAACACATACTGCAAGGTACATAATATCGGCAGGTATGCGTCGAAGACACTATCTTTTAGCCACCTCCAGCGTCTTCGGATTCGCCGGCTGTTCGAGTACCAGCAGTGATCCGACCGAGACAGCTGCAAAAACGGAAACCGAGAACACTGAGCAACAAACAGCTGGAAATACCGAAGAGATGACAGAGCGTCAACTCAGTGGTCACATTCGGCCAGCTGAGAGTCCTGAGTCCCCGGTAAAAGAACTCTCGTGTGAGAAGGGCAACTTCACTCGCCACCCGCCAATGTATGACGAAGGCTCCGTTCCGTGGGGAGATACCGGGTATGTATCACTACGGATTGATGGGACAGCGTTTGAATACGGTGACACAGCCCAAATTACGCTGACAAACACGTCTGATAGCACCCTCTCTCTGGGTCTTAAGTATCTGTACCAGATCGAACTGCTCACTGAAGATGGCTGGCAAGATGTCCGTGGACAGACCGGGGACGATGAGTTTCAATACGTGGATATGGGTACCGAGGCAGCGCCTGGGCAGGTATTTGAATGGTCGCTCCGTCTGACCGAAGAGGGGGTTGTTCCTGACGAGAAGGATTTTACTGTGTGTCCTGAACTCGTCTCCGGTCGGTATCGGTTCGTCTACTGGACAGTTACTCCGGTAGCAGTTGCGTTCGACCTCCAGAAGTAGGCTGTTTTGCGCTTGTCCGAGTGAAACACAGTGCTCACTAAGTTGACTGCACTCCTCGGTAGTAAGACCGTCTTATTGACATATTCTATCCACGGCTAGAGCTGCTGAAGCGACAACAACTGGTTAGTTGGGGCATAATTACGCCGTTCTTTCACGTTTGTATCCCGAAAGCATATTCGGGCCGATAGCCAATACCTGATATGACAGTTTCCCAGCCGGGACAGCGCGTGGCCGTACTGGCCGACGCGCAAAACCTCTATCACACTGCCCGGAGTCTTTACTCGCGGAACATCGACTACGAGGCACTACTGGAAGAGGCCGTTGACGGCCGCGAACTGACCCGCGCAATCGCCTACGTCATCCGCGCGGATTCGCCCGAAGAGGAGTCGTTTTTCGAAGCGCTCGTCGACATCGGCTTCGAGACGCGCATCAAGGACATCAAGACGTTCCAGGACGGATCGAAGAAGGCCGACTGGGATGTCGGGATGAGTCTCGACGCGGTCTCGCTAGCGAATCACGTCGATACGGTCGTGCTCTGTACCGGCGACGGGGACTTCGCTCGTGTGTGTCGGTATCTCCGCCACGAAGGCTGTCGCGTCGAAGCGATGGGCTTCGAAGAGTCGTCCTCCGAAGACCTCAAAGCGGCCGTTGATGGGTTCATCGACATGAGCGACGATTCCGACCGGTTCCTGCTATAGCCGACCCAGTGTGTGGGCGGTCGCTCCGGCGCTGTCTCCACCACTGGTCCAACCGTAACCGGAATAGCTTCCTGTGGCTCGACGGGCTCAGAGCTACTTGTGCTTGGGTTTCGAAGGAAAAGGCTCTCGGCGGTTAGACCGGGCGACCGTCTTCTGACGTTCCAACGAGGAGGGCTCCGGCGGCCAGCCCAAGTGCAGCCAGCGCTCCGGCAGCGGCCGGGATGCCGATGTCGATTGCCCCTGTACCAAGGATGAGCACGGTGCTGATCGCCAGCAGCGCAGCGCCCAGAATCACTTTTCGCGTGTCTGTAGCCATGTCACCCGTCACTTGGAAGTCATCCGGTATAAATTTCCCCAAAATCGACGGAGGAAAGTATGGTACTAGGAAGCAATGCCCACATCTTTCCTGAGAGACGCCACCGCTCCGGCCCGGCAGAACGGAAATTCCGGCCCACCTGCATAACTGAAGCAGCAAACACATCCCCGTGTAGTTCCCCCGACCAGTTGGGTCACAGAGACGGCGTGTTGCCACATGCTGAGGATAGTCGGTACACCCTCGCGCTCGTCACGGAACTGGCGCGAGATGGAGACCCACTGCAGTTCCAGGCGTCGTGGTCGGATCGCTGACCGCGGATCGGATACAGAGGCACACGCCCCGTGTACTCGGGCCGGGGCGACTGACGGAGCGAACCAATGGCATTCCGGTTCGGGACTCCGTCACCCATAGGGCCGGACCGGTGATTCGGAACGGATTGGGGGAGTGGCATTCACCATCGCCACACGATTTCGGTCGGCCGTGGTTCGGGCAGCCACGGTCGGGCAAACATTTCCTTTCGGACTGCGTCGAACAGTGGCACGGACAGAACCGAAAGGCGGTTTATCACCCGGCATCGAACACGGGCAATGAGTAACGACGAGTTCCGCGGACTCCGGCGCGCGGCCGACTACCAGTTCGGCGGTGGCGGCGGGACAGCGCTGTTCGCCGGCGCTGACGCCCTCGACGTAACACACACCAGCTCCGGCCGTCCGCGGCAGGTCCATGCCACGGATGGCCGGATCGCTACGTACGGCGACGACGGGCGCTTTCGGCTCGGACTCGCCGGCGGGAGCAGACTCCTCGATGCCTTCGACGGGCCGCGACACCGCGTGGTCGTCGGCGACGAGAGCGAGCCCTTCATCCGTGAGGGCCGCAACGCCTTCGCGAAGTTCGTCCAGTCCGCCGACAGCGCTCTCCGTCCGGGCGACGAAGCCCTCGTCGTCCACGAGGACGGCTATCTACTCGCCGTCGGTCGCGCGGAACTGCCCGGCAGCGGCATGGACGACTTCGAGACGGGCATGGCCGTGAAGGTCCGGCAGGGTGCAGAGGACTGACGGGTTTGTGGCGATCACCCGGGGCGTGCCGCCCTCGTGGGTTGGCACTATCCAGGATGGTCGACAAGGATTAGTATGACAGAAAGCATTTGCTGCTCCCTTCGAGACGAGCGATATGCGCCGCCGCACGCTCCTCGCCGCGCTTGCGCTCTCCCCAGTCGCCGGCTGCAGTGCGCCCGGTGACGACACGTCGACGGACGATTCGACACCATCGACAGCCACAACGACGCCACAGGAACAGCCGACAACAGCAGTGACCAGTACACCGCAGGACACGCCGACACCGACACCAACGCCCCCGCCAGACGATCCAATTCTGTTTGTCGTCGACAACGATACCGACAGCGAGCAGACTGTCACGCTCACCATCACGAGAAACGAAACGGCGGTACTGGACGAGACGGCGACGCTGGCTGCCGGCGAGTCGGTCGAGTATGACCCGATGATCGGTGCGACCGGCGAATACACGATCACTGTCGAGGTTCCTGGCGGCCCCAGCCGGACCATCGACCGGCCTATCGGCCGGTTCGCGGTCAGAAACGGCTCGAACCACTTCGTCGACATCACCGCCGAGGAGATACGGATATACTGGGAGGAGTAGTCACAGCACCAGTCCGGACTGCAGCAGCCACACGAGAACCGTCACCGTCACCGCGCTGACGACGGTCGTCAGGAACACGGTCGCGCTGACGAATTCGCCCGGCGAGCAGTCGCCAGTCTGATGGCTGAACGCGCCGACGAGGATGATGGTCGTCACGCCGGTCGGCGTCGCCAACAGGAGCACGACCACCCGCGCGACTGTCTGGTTCTGGAACCCGATTGCGAGCACCGCGGCAAACGCGAGCACTGGCGCCAGCAGGAGTTTCAACGCGCTGGCGATCCCGACCGACCGGAAATCGCTGTCCCCGTCGACGTTCGATAGCTGGATGCCGAGAATGAGCAACATCACCGGAATCGAGGCGTTGCCAAGCAGTTCGAGTGTCTGCATCACCGTCGAGTCTGTGGGCGGCACCGCACCGATCCATCGGAGCGCGAGCGCGACAACGACAGCGTAGACGAGTGGGACACCGAACACGCGGCGCATGTCCGCCAGCGGGCTGCTGCCACTGCCCCGGGCGGCAATGTAGATGCCGAGCGTGTAGAGCATCACGCCCTGCAGCGCGGTCACGAGGACGGCCGTGCTGCGCCCGGTCGCGCCGAAGGCGAAATCCGCCAGTGGAATGCCGTAGTTCCCGGTGTTGGGAAAGATAGACACGAGGACAAACGCGCCCAGCAAGGGTTCCGAGTGGCCCGTGAGGCGACCGACACCCTCTGCGAGGAGGACCATTGCGGCGGTGAACAGCACGACAGCGAGGACGACGCTCAGAATCGTATTGCCGGCCAGCGAGGACGTTGTCAGGCTGTGGACCACCAGCGCGGGCGCGAGAACGTACACCGTGATGGTGTTGAGCGCGTCGGGGTCGGTGCCTTTCACCCGGCCGAGGGCGAAGCCGGCCGCAGCGACGGCGACGACCGGGAGGATGGCCGTAGCGAAGATCGTCAGCAGTGACACGGCGGGGATGGACGGGCGAGCCTTAGAATCGTTACGAAGCCGCGGGAGCGTGCCGGTTTCGGCCGGTCGACAGAACGGTACCGCGACGAACTTCGGCCCGAGCCCGGGTCGCTACGCTTTTCTGCCCTGCCCCGCCAGTCCTACGTATGTTTGGCGGAGGCGGCGGGATGAACCCGCGCAAGATGAAGCAGATGATGGAACAGATGGGCATCGACATGGAGGACATCGATGCGCAGGAAGTAATTATCCGCACACCTGACGAGGAACTCGTCTTCGACGACGCGGAGGTCCAGCTCATGGAAGCGCAGGGCCAGAAAACGTACCAGGTCGTCGGCGAGCCTGAGAGCCGCGAACTCGGCTCCGGCGAGGGCTCGGCCGCGGCGGCTGCGGATGATGCCGACGAGAGCGGTAGCGACTCCGGCGTCGACGAGGACGACGTCGAACTCGTCGCGATGCGGGCGGGCGTCGACGAAGACACTGCGCGAGAAGCGCTGGAAGCCAACGACGGCGACCTCGCCGACGCGGTCGACGAACTGGAGTAACGTGGCGTATCTCTTCGTCCACGAAGACCGCGAGTACCTGCTGGACCCCGGCGAGCGCTTCGAGTCCGACCTCGGTATTCTGGAGGTCCCCGAGGACGTGGAACCGGGCGATGTCGTCGAGACGCATCTAGGCACCGGTTTCACCGTCCGCCGACTGCGCGGCCCGGACCTGTTCACCCACCTCGAACGCACCGGCGCGCCGATGATGCCCCGCGACGTGGGGCTGGTCGTCGGCAAGACCGGCGTGGCAGCGGCGGACCGCGTCCTCGACGCCGGCACCGGGACCGGCATCCTCAGCGCGTACATGGGCCGCATTGGCGCTGACGTGGTCACCTATGAGCAGGACCCGGAGTTCGCCGAGGTGGCGCGACAGAACATGGAGATCGCTGGCGTCGCGGACACCGTCGAGGTTCGGACCGGCGACATCACCGACGACCTCGACGACCTCTCGGGCTTTGACGTGTTGACGCTCGACACCGAGGACGCCCCGACTGTGGTCGAGCGAACGCCGACGCTGCTGGACCGTGGCGGATCGCTGGCGGTGTACTCCCCGTTCGTGGAAAACACGCGCGAGGTCGTGGCGACGGCCACCGAGGTCGGTCTTGACGGCGTCGAGACGCTCGACACCATCCAGCGGGAGATGGACTTCGACGACCGCGGCTCCCGCCCATCGACCGGTGGCGTCGGGCATACCGGCTACCTGACATTCGCGCGGCGGCCCTGACGGCTTCTGTCAGGCTACCCAAACCCCTGTCGTTGGGGTCGACTTTAAACATGTAGTAGCACGTACACTGTACTGCATGAGCGAATCAGAAACGCCGATGGAGACGACAACCTGGCCAGAGCTCGCAATCGGACTCTACGACCGCCTGACCGGGCGCAACGCGGAAATAACGTACGACTTCGACGACATGGAAGTCGACGTCCCGAGCAAGGCCGGCGAGGACGCCGAGCACGCTCGCTGGCGAGTCGATGGCACGCTGACTATCACGACACGCGATAACGACTGACAGTGGTCACCACGGCGAAGGCGGTCGGCGATCTGTTCGACCAGGTCGAGCGAAAGCCGGACCTGCTCGTCGACGCCGACCTGACCGTCGAGCGCGACGGGGTCGCGTTCAGCGTCCGCGGGTACGACGACCTCGTCGCCGTCGACCTACCGTCTTTCGGGGCGGCGCTCACCCTCTGGCGGGACCGACCGGTCGAGGGAAGGGACGCCGCCGCGGCGCTGACTGTGGCCGGACTGACGGCTGAAATCCGCGTTCGTGGTGCGCCCGTGGCCCGCCTCGGCGCGGACGCCGTTCCGAGCTCGCTCGCGAAACGACTCGGTCTCGGGCCGATAGAACTGTTCCTCGACGGCACGCTTCTGGCGCTTACGCCACGGCGCGGATGAGGTCAAGCAGTTCGGACCGGTAGTCCGACGGCGTCCGCCGGAGCGCTTCCGGCGGATTCTCAATATCCAGGAGTGTCGCCAGCGACCGGTCGGGGTACGCGCCGGCGGCGATACGGAACCCCTCGCCGTGCCAAACGCCGACCCAGCCGGTAATCGACAGCGTCGCGTCGGCCGTTTCGAGGTCGAGTTCGGCGCTGTAGGTCCGGAGCCGCGCCCGGTCGCCGCTGTCGACGCGAACCCGCTCGCTCCGCCCGCGTTCGACGGACTCGAACCCTCTGTCGGCCAGTTCGTCGGCGAAGGCCGACTGAGCCTCCGAGCGGACTGTCGGGAGAATCACCGCCTGGCCGATACCCGGCGCGAGCGGCGGGGTAAACGACAGTGCGGTCGCGAAGAAGAACCGCCACTGGTGGTCGAGCCCGACCGCGTCCCGGACGGCTTCGCGTGTCTCGGCGGCGTCGTACACCTTCGTTGCCCCCTCGACGCGGGCCGTCGGCAACTGAAAGACAGTTTCGACGCTCTCGTCGACGAGCTCCCAGCCGCCGTCGCGCAGCCGGTCCGCGGGAACGTCCGGGAACGCGGGGTCAGTGGGCACGGTCCGGCCTCAGTGGTCGTCCTCTCGCCACTTGTGTTCGCACTCGGTACAGGTGAAAAAGCGCGTCTCGGACTCGTCGGCCGCGCGGATCTGTTTCATCTCGTAGAAGGCTCGCTCGTTGCCACACTCGGGACAGCGAGCGCCCGTCGTCGGCCCCATGTCTTCGGCGTCGACCTCGGAGGTGTCGACGACTTCCGACTCCTCCTGGCCCTGCGTGGTGACGGCCATCTCCTGTTCGGTCTCGGCGTTTCGAGCCTTTTCGTAGCCGCAACTACCGCAGACCCAGCGCTCGTCGTCCGTTTTCATCATCGAACCGCATTCGTCGCAAAACTCCATTGTAGTACCACCGTTTGCCTGCCGACCGTGTTAAATACCCGGTTTCGCCCAGGCCGTTCTGTCGGTCCCCATCGCTGTGCAGTGCGGAAGCTTAGCAAAATCGGAGTGCCGACGGTATCAGTCGTTGCGAACCCACGCCGAACAGGGTTCCATGTCGTCCATGACCTCGCCGTGGAACGAACAGTACGGCTCGATATCGCCGTCCTGCATCACGTACTCGAAGTGCCGGCAGTTCCCGCAGTAGGTGTCCGGTTCGCCCTGGTGGACCGCCGTCTCGGTAATCGCGTCGTGCCCCGCCGTCGCCGTGCCACCGTCGGTCGATGTGGACCCTTCCGGGCCGGCCTCAGCTATTCTCGGGTCGAGCGCGTTCTCGGAAGGGCCGGTTCGGTTCGTCCCACGCGACGCGGTGTTTTGATGGCCGGTGTTCGAGCCAGTGGTCGCCCGACGGTCCGACCGTCGCTCTGTCGCTGTGCCGCTGTCCGACCGTCGCTTGGACCGCGTGCTGCGGTCAGACTGCGTGCCGCCCGTCGGCTGTCGACTGCGGCCGTTGGCCGTGCGCGTAGTGCCCGAGTGCTGTCCGGTCCCACCGTCACTGACAGCGCCCTCGTCGGTCGCACTCGCTCGGTTCGTCTGCGTCTCGACCGTGCCGTCCGGGTCCTGTCCGAAAAACCCGATGCCGCCCAGTCCCGGCAGCGTCCGGGCTTCCTCGACGAGACGGATCGTCCCTTCCTCGGTCACTTCCATGCGTGCCGTCCCACCGGGGTCGTTTCGCGTCTTGAACGTCGCAAGCGACGCGAACAGGCACCAGAACGTCGTCACGATACCGGCGAAGTAGACGACGCCGGTGAGCAGTGCCAGCAGCGGGTCGCTGCTGGTCCAGCTGTAGGGATACAGCGACCGGAACAGCACGACGCCGACTGTTGCGACGCCCGTGCCACCGAGGGCGGTCAGCCGGATTCGACGACTGGCCGGTAACACCGCGAACACGCCGAGGATGACCGACGGCAGCCCGAGCCCGGCGATGACGCCGGCGATCCGCCTGGCTGCGTAGGCGTCCAGCCCGTATCTGTTTCCGATGCCGGTCGTTGCGAGCGCGATTGCCCCGACGAGTCCGGCAACACCAACGAGAAACAGGGCTGTCCCGACGAGTTGCTGGCGGCGCGATGCGACGCGCCCAACCTCCCCTTCGTACACGTCGGTGAGACTAGTCATGCAGTATACTACTGCTACATCCGATAAAACTACCCGTCAGACAGATGCATGACGCGGGCACGCGCGTGATTCACCAAGTGCGCGAGCCGTTCCGAAAGCACTAATCGGACCCACGGGAACAGTTCGGGTATGAGCGACGACGAAAGCGAGGACGCGGAGGAGCCGGCTGTCGAACTCGGCGACGGACCCGACGTTGCCGGTGCGCCGCTGGCCCGCGTCTCGGCCCGGCTCACCTGGGGCATCGAACACAGCACTATCGTCGACCGCGAGGGGGACACGACGATTCGGACGCCGGACGGCCCGCAGGAACTCGCAACGGTGCTCGAGGACGTCGACGTTCCGTACTTCGCCGACCGCCAGGAGTTCGAGAACGCGGTCCGGGACGTCATCGGGACCGGCCCCATCCCGACCGAGTGAGGGCGGGAGCGGACTTCTGTGGCACCAGCACGACCC
The DNA here is from genome assembly GCF_008728975.1 of Haloarcula sp. CBA1131. Taxonomy (NCBI): domain Archaea; kingdom Methanobacteriati; phylum Methanobacteriota; class Halobacteria; order Halobacteriales; family Haloarculaceae; genus Haloarcula; species Haloarcula sp. CBA1131. Next base: position 2,537,648 of record NZ_RPCY01000001.1, on the reverse strand, counting down.
ATCCCAGTTACAACTGCTGTGATCTGTGCGGCGTGTGTTATCACCCCCTTATACTCGCGGTCCGATATCGCGTCGAACCACAGGCTTTGATAGCGTCTGTTGCGGAGACAGCGTGTGTTCCACAGAAGTGGCCTCTCCTGGAAAGAGCGTGCCGCCTTCGCTGTCTGGGGACTCGGGGTATTCATCGTCCTCCGGACTCTGTACGACGTATTCGGCGTGGCAGGGCGAGAATTAGCTATCGCGGCTGGTGTCCTGGTTTTTGGCTCGTTCTACGGCGTCTTCATGCCAGTCTGGCGGCGGTTCTCAGCGGAATGACTCACACGAAGAACCGGCGGGACAGACACAGCGGCGTCACCGTTCCGACGCAGTTGGATCCACTATCGTAACGCCACAACGCAACAGTTTGCTACCTGTTACCGCATATTTTCGAGCGCATACACCGTGTCGGAGATGAGCCATTCCGTCTCACAATCGGCGTGCTCGATACTGAGCGCGTTGAAGGTCTCTCGTCCGTCATCAACCGTTATTTCGAACGCTCGGCTACGAAGCGACTCGGGATGGGGACTCGGTGGGGACACACATCTCCATCATAGAGTGGGACCGATAAACGAGTCGATTCGCCGCGACAGGCCCATTACGCGCCGATTGGCCGCCGTCTGGCGATTGGTTATGAATCGCCCGACTCGCTCACTTCGGCTCTGCCGCGGCGCTTGCCGAACAGGTACGCGGCCACGACGAGTGCGAGGGGAACGACGAGAAACATCCCCATCGTGACGAGCATGACGACCATTTCAGTAGTACCGGGCATCCCGGGAAACAGGAGGAGGGCCATACGCCCCGTACATCCGCCTGTCTCAAAAGTCCAACTCAGGGTCCACTGTTTAGCGTCGGGCACGCAGACCGGGAATCGCGTTCTACCACCGGCAGCCCCGCGTTAGACGTGTGGCTCCGGGAGCAGGTCGTCGAATGCCTGTCCGTCCAGCCATTCGCAGAGCCTGACGAGCTGTTCGGTCGCGGCCTCGAACATCTCCGCCCCCTTCTCGGCCGTGGCGTCGGTCTGGTCGCCGAGAACACCATTGCCGGTGTTATCAGCGGCATCGTAGAAGGTCCGCGAACCGTACTTCTTTGTCTCCGCCGCCTCGACGCTCGGAATCCCGCCGTCCCGTGCGTCTTCGAGGCGGTCGTCGTGAACCAGTTCGGCGCGCAAGTGTTGGATCATGGCCGTCTCCTTCGGCCCGCCGTGTGGCCCGTTCTGCTCGAACAGGTCGTCTACGAGGTCCGGAATGCTCTCGTCCCACATCCACTCGATGGCGTACAGCACTTCGTCGTCCCGGAGCCGCCGGCCGACCTCCCGGAGGTGCTCGACGTTCCCGCCGTGGGCGTTCACGTAGATGACCCGGTCGATGCCGTGGTACGCCAGGTTCCGGGTGAACGACTCGACGTAGTCGCGAAACACCGGCGCGTCGACCCACATCGTCCCGTTGAACTGTCTGTGATGGGGGCTCACGCCGACGTTGATGGTCGGGGTGCAGAGGTAGCCAGTCCTGTCGGCGGCTTCTCGGGCGAAGGCTTCCCCGATGAGATGGTCCGTCGCCAGCGGGAGATGCGGCCCATGTTGCTCTGTCGACCCGAGCGGGACGAGCGCGAGCGACTCCGTCTCGAAATAGTCGCCGAGGTCCGGCCAGGTCTCGTCGGCAAGGTACATACCACTGCTGGTGACGGACGCGTCTTGAATCTGTGCTTCGCCACGGCCCCGCGGCGGGATTCAGGTAGTACGAAGGACTCAGTCGAACAGCTCGTAGACGCGAGCCTCGTACGGCGCGAGCGTCACCGTTTCCGGGTTCTGGTCGTCGTGGTCGTAATTGCACTCTCGCAGCGTCGCATCGGCGTACTCGACCGGCAGGTCGAAGGTTTCCGTCGCGTCGTCGAAGTGCAGGACGACGAGGACTTTCTCGGTTCCCGAGTCCGTCGACAACGACCGCGTGAAGGCGAAGACGGTTTCGTGGTCGGGGAGCAGGTCGGTGTAGTCCCCGTACACGAGCACGTCTCTGTCGGAGCGTAACTGGATGAGCCGCTGGTAGTAGCTGTAAACGGAGTCCGGATCGGCCTGCTGGTCGGCCGCGTTGATCTCCCTGTCGTTCGAATTGACCTGAATCCAGGGGTCGCCGTCGGTGAAGCCGGCGTATTCCGAGTCGTCCCACTGCATCGGCGTCCGGGCGTTGTCGCGGGTCCGATAGCCGACCACGTCTTTCACGTCATCGTAGTCGTCGACGCCCTCCCGGTCGAGTAGCTCTCGCGCGTGGTTGATGGCGTCCACGTCGCGGAGGTCGTCCATCGTGTCCCAGTCGGCGTTGGTCATCCCGAGTTCCTGCCCCTGGTAGATGTAGGGCGTGCCACGGAGCGTGAGGAGGAACGTTCCGAGCAGCTTCGCGGATTCCCGGCGGTAGTTCTCGGGGTCGCCGTAGCGGGAGACGCTCCGCGGCTGGTCGTGGTTCTCCCAGTACAGCGTGTTCCAGCCGTCCGCCGCCAGCCCGTCCTGCCAGCGGTCGACGATACGCTTCAGTTCCGGCAGGCTCCAGTCGCCGACCGACCACCGCTCGCCGTCAGCGTAGTCGAGTTTCGTGTGCTGAAAGTGAAACGCCATGTCCAGCGGGCCGTCCGCGCCGGCGTACTCGCGGGCCGACTCGACGGTGAGCTGTGGCATCTCCCCGACGGTCATCACGTTGTAGTTCGACAGCACCTCGTCGTCCATTGCGTCGAGATACGACAGCATCTCCGGCCCGTCGATGAACTGTTCGGACCCGACCCACTCGCTGTCCGGATCGCCGTCGGGCAGCCCCTCGACTTTCGACAGGAGATTGATGACGTCCATCCGGAAGCCGTCGATGCCCTTCTCCAGCCACCACTCGATAGTGTCGAAGACGTCCTGTCGGACGGCGTCGTTGCGCCAGTTCAGGTCCGGCTGTGAGGTGTCGTACAGGTGGAGGAAGTACTCGCCGCGCTCCTCGTCGTACTCCCAGGCGGAGCCCCCGAAGAAGGACTCCCAGTTGTTCGGTGGCGCGGGCTCGCCGTCCTCGTCTGTTCCGCCCTCGCGCCAGATGTAGTAGTCGTCGTACTCCGGGTCGCGCTGGCGGGACTTCCGGAACCATTCGTGTTGGTCCGAGGTGTGATTGACGACGAGATCCATGACGAGCCGCATGTCCCGGTCGTGGACCTCCTCAAGTAGCGCTTCCCAGTCGGCCATCGTCCCGAACTCGTCGTAGATGGCCTGATAATCGCTGATGTCGTAACCGTTGTCCTTCTGCGGGGAGTCGTACACCGGGTTGAGCCAGATGACGTCGACGCCGAGGTCGGCGACGTAGTCCAGGCGCTCGATGATGCCCTGTAAGTCGCCGACGCCATCACCGTCGCTGTCGTTGAAGCTCCGGGGATAGATCTGGTAGACGACTGCCTCCTTCCACCAGGCGCGCTCTGCGGTCATACAGAGGGGTAGCCTGACGTGTTGCTTAAATCTACGGGTTCATACAACACCCGTTGTAAACTCTTAACTCGCCGGCTAGAGATGGCTGCAGTACCGCTACAGTTCCAGCACTGTATGTCGCGGCAGTTCGAGGTCGTAGCCGACTGCCGAGACCGTCTCGGTTGGCCAGTCGCCGGTCGCTGACAGCAGTTCGATGTCGTCGGCCGAGACGAGATAGGTATCCTCGCTCTTCGCGCCGTCGATAGTCGGGTTCCACGCGTACCCATGTGGCAACGCGACCTCGCCCTCGTGTCCGGGCGTGGCGATCCATTCCCGGCCGGCGAAGCCTGTCGCACCACCCTGGTGATGGTTCTGCCACTCGCCTTCCCAGCCGACCTCGGCGTAGGCGTTCTGGATAGCGTCGAACACGTCGCCCGCTGTGCCGCCACCCTGACCGGCCGCCTGTGTCGCGGCCAGCGCAGTGGTCTCGACGCGGGCGGCCTTGTGGGTTCGCTCCATGAGCCACTCCGGCGGGTCGAACGCGACCGCTCGGGTGGCGCTGACGTGGAGACCGTCCCGCTGGACGGTCACCGATATGAGCGCGTAGTCGCCGAGTTCAGTTTCGGTCGAGGTGTAATGGCGGTAGGATTGTGCCCGCTCGGCACTGCCGACGAGTACGACGGGCGTAGCGATGCCTCGGCCTTCGAGTTTCTGTCGGAGCACGGCGGTCACATCGAGTTCGGTGTGGGACGGCTCGACGTTCCGCGCGACTGCTTCGACTGCTTCAGCCGTGTCTCGCGCGAGGTCACGACACTGCTCTATCTGGGCCTCGGTCAGTGGCTGTCGGAGCTGTGTGGCGTCGACTGATTCGAAGCCGGGGACGTCGAAGTCCGCCGCCGCCGGGGTCGGGCTCGCTTCGGCGACAGCCTCGGCCAGCGACTGTGCGTGCCAGTCGAACGTTTCGACGGCCACATCGCTTTCGAGTTCCTCGTCACGTAGCCGCGGCGCTTCGATGTTGTCGGCAACGACCCGTACCTCGTCGCCGTCGTAGCCCGCGGCGGCGACGCCGATGTCGCCCTCCCGGTCGACGACGTTGTCGCCGCCTCCCGTAAGCCACGCGAAGGAGTTCGGTCGGGCGAACCAGACGGCTTCGAGTCCCGCTGCCCGGCGGTACTGGTCGAGACGGTCTGTAAGCGTCATACCCTGACATCCCTCCGGCCCCCAGTAAAAACCAGGGACAACACGCGGCGACAGGACCGGCGCCACAGGTCTCGCACAGCGGCAACTACGACACACACCGTTCGCTACTATCGCGCCCGACACCGCTCCTGATACTGCCGGCTGTAACTATTTCAAGAGATTCGCCACCCCGAAGTGGCGATATTCGTCACAGACGTACAGCCGGCAGTATGACTCACTCGGCGATGCCGCTGTCAGGGTCCCGGGACTGGAGCAGCGAGTACATGACCGACTGGAAGGCGTCGCTGTCGACGGACTCCACGACGTGGGTGTTCGGTTCGCCGTCAGTCACGCCGTTGACGTCGACGCTGGTGTACCCGCGGGTGAGTCCGTCGCGGTCGTCCACCGCGACGTGGTACGTCGACACCGCCTCGCGGAGTTCCGGATACGCCAGCAACGCGGCGGTGACGCTGTCCGGGAGTGCCGTCCATCCGGGATCGTCGGGGCCTTCGCTGTTGAACGCCCGGGCCTGCTCGGTTACCGACTCGAAGAACGACGCCAGTTCCGTATCGAACGCTGATACTGCTTCGAACTCGGAGGAGCCAAACACTGCGTCTCGAAGACACACGCCCCAGTCGACGAGCGTCACCTCGAAGGCGTCGAACACGCGTTTGGCAGCGTCGGGGTCGACCCACAGATTGAATTCCGCGGCAGGAGTGACGTTCCCCTCACAGTTGACGTTCCCGCCCATCACCCACACCTCATCGACAAGCTCCGGAAGTTCAGGCTCGCGGGCGTACGCCAGCGCCAGATTGGTCAGCGGGCCGATGCAGAGCAGCGTGATTTCGCCAGGGGCCGCCCGACAGCGGTCGACGATCTCGTCGGGGCCAAACCCTGCCGCCGACTCGATACCGGTGTCGGGGAACACGTCCCCGCCGAGGCCGTCCTCACCGTGAATGTACGTCGCGTGTTCGAATTCCTTGAGAAGCGGCTGTCTCGCCCCTTCGTAGACGGGCACGTCGAGGGAATCGGCGAGTTCGAGCGTGTACTTCGCGTTCTCGACCTCTCTGTCGAAGGGCACGTTGCCGGCGACGATTGTGACTGCCTCGACGGTAACTCGATCACTGAGACAGGACAGCAAAATTGCCTGTGTGTCGTCGCCCGCGGTGTCCGTATCGATGATGACGCGTCGCATACGCCCTCGTCGTATGGCACATATAAATCGTTCCGGGACACAACTGCGTGCCACAGTTGTCTGTGCGACACTCGATAGCGGTGGGTGAACGGCCAACTGCTACGATACTGCAGACCGCCGGGGTTACACCATTTCGAGGCGGTAGCCGCTGTCGTCACCGAGCGATTCGTACACGATGCGTGCGGCAGCGATGTCCTGAATCGCGAGCCCGGTCGAGTCGAAGACGGTAATCCCGGACAGGTCCTCGCGGCCCGGCGCGTTCCCGACGACGATCTCGCCGAGTTCGGCGTCGATATCCGACTCGTCGATTTCACCCGTGCTCCAGGGGACGTTTATCTCGCCGGAGTGGGTCGTCTGTTCGAAGTCGTCGATGACGAGGGTCGCCTCGCGGATGACCTCCGTGTGGAGTTCCTGCTTCCCTTCGGCGTCGGCACCCATGGCGTTGACGTGGGTGTGTTCCCCGAGGTCCTCAAGCGTGACGATGGGGTCTTCGACCGGCGTCACGGTCGAGAGAACATCACACTGGGCCGCCTCGGAAATCGTGCCGGCTCGCACGTCGAACTCGTCGCCGAAGGTGTCGATGAACCGCTGGACGCGGTCGTCGTCGAGGTCGCTGACGACGACGGATTCAATCGGTCGTACCTGCGAGATGGCCTCCAGTTGCGTGTAGGACTGGACGCCGGCACCGATGATGCCCAGCGAGGACGCGTCCTCGACGGCGAGGTGGTCCGTCGCCACGGCGGCGGCCGCGCCGGTTCGCTTCATCGTCAGCGTCGTGGCGTCCATCACGGCAAGCGGGAAGCCGCTCTCTGGGTCCGTGTACACGAGCGTCCCCATCACGGTCGGCAGGTCGAACTCGTCGGGGTTGTCCGGGTGAACATTCACCCACTTGATGCCCGACGCTTCCCAGTCGTCCGTTTCGAGGTAGGCCGGCATCGACCGGAAGTCACCGTTGTGCTGTGGCAGGTCGATGTAGGATTTCGGCGGCATCTGCGCCGTGTCGTTTTCGTATGCGGCGAACGCGGCCTCGATGGCCGGCACGAGGTCCGCCATCTCGACGGCCGCCTCGATGTCCGTACTGGGGACGATAGTCGTCTGGTTGTCCTGTCGTGCTGTCGAATATAGTGAGTTGCTCATAGTGGTTCGAATCTGTGATATCGGTTTATTCGATCGCGCTATACTGATTCAATGTCCGTCTCGGCGCTCGTTGGCAATCCTAGAACGACCCCTGAGACAGCGTTTTGAGGTGGGTGAGACGGCCGCGGTGCTCCGCGTCGTCGAACGACTCGACCTTCGCGAGGACGCGACAGCCGACGATGTCTGTCTCGCCGTTCTCGAAGTGGAGACGGGTTTCGCCGACCTGTGCGACCAGCTCGCCGGATTCCTCGTCGAGTTCCGTGACGTACACCTCGATCTCCTCGCCCGCCGCGAACGTCGGCGTGGTCGTCCTGAAGGACATCCCAGTGAGGAATTTACTGAATATGCTCATAGACGGGTCACATCCTTGGATTTGCGGTCAGTGGTGTATTCGAGCCCGAAGCCGGTCAGTGCGGAGAGCAGGAACACACCGAACAGGAACCAGCCGTGGAAGACGTACGGCCACACCTGCACGGGGTTGACGACCATCGCACTGGTGAACCACTCGTACTGGTTCGGGAGGCCTTGCAGCGTCGCGAAGCCGATGAGCACGCCGCCGCCCCACGGGAAGATGTACCCGAGCGCCGAGGTGTTCGCGTCGAGGATATTCGCTCGACGGTAGCTGTTGATGTTGTACCGCTGGCCGATGCGGGCGATGTACGGCGCGATCGCGATCTCTGCGGCCGTGTTGATCGTGATCATCGAGTTGACGAGGGCAGTGCCGACTACCATCGTCGTTTCGGCCTTGCGAACGCCCGTTGCGACGTTTTCGAGGAGCCACTCCTGGATCGCCTCGAAGCCACCGCCACGGATCATGATCTCTGACCCGGCGACGATGAGCAACACGAGAACGATTAGCGGGAAGAACCCGGCTGCACCGTTGTAGATCGACCCGGTGACGCCAGCGTTTTGCGGCGCGACCACTTCCGCGATGGGAAGTGAGCCAGCCCAGCTTGCGGCCGAAGACGTTTCCGGGACCTTGAACAGCAACACGGCACTCAGCGGTGCGAGACCGAAGACGATGTTGAAGGCAACGGCGACGACGAGGCCCCACGAGATCGCCTCGACGATGTGTCGGCCCATGACTGCCGTCACAATGACGACGAGCATGGAAATGAGATGCAACAGTCCCGCCGGCTCGCTGTTCTGGACGAACAGGTCCTGTGCCTGCTGGGAGATGTCCAGCCCGGGCATCGCGTTCCCGGCGAAAACGTACGCCGCGAGCGCCAACACCGCAGCGATGATGGCGTACTTGAACCGCGAGGCGACGACGCCGCCGATGTCGGCGTCCTGTGTCACCGCACTCACGATTGTCGTATCACTGACCGGTGCCAGGTTGTCGCCGAAGACAGCCCCTGAGAGAATTGCTCCGAACAACAACACCGGATTCGCACCGAGCAGGATGCCGGCCGGGAAGAACAGCGCCGAGAAGGCGACTGCCGCGCCGTACCCGGTGCCGATACCGGTCGTGAAAAGCGCAGCGAGGATGAAGGTGGCGGCGGGGAACAGCGCGCCCCCGACTTCGGCCGCGTTCGCTGCCCAGACGAGTCCGCCGACGAAGCCACCTGCCTGCAGCGTGTTCGAGAACATCCCTGCCCAGAGCCACGCGACGACTGCCGTCGCGGCGACCCGCTTTGTCATCCCATCGAAGATGGTGTTCGCGTAGTTCTTCCAGTCTCCCTTGGCGAAGAACATCCCGACGATGAGCGCCACGAGCATCCCTGCGACGAGTCCAGTCGTGTCCCCGATACCGAACAGGCCACTCTGGACAATTGCCCACAGGATAAACAACCCTATGGGAATGACGCTCATCCACCGTCCGCCGTAGAACTCGATTGCTTCGACGTCCGGACCAGAGATCTCCTCGATCTCTGTCCCATCGCCACTATCCGTGTCTGACATGCATTCTGTGCCTCGTCAGATACACACGCAAAAGATCATGATAATAACTATCTCTCCGGTAACAAATCACGGGAGCCGCCTCTGGTGAAGTCTTGTCTCGTTCCGGCCGCTGTAGCTATATAAAAGTCCACTTCTATTGGATCCGGGACAGCGTCCTGACCTTATATATCGCACAAATCCCGGAAGACGGACTAATTTCGGGCGTGAGATTGTAAAATATACCTATGGGTAATCACACTCTCAGTAGCTATCACATCTACACATAATATCCACCGAACCAGTTCCACTATGTCCGGACCTTTTTATATCACTATCAAGTCCACAGTGGTATGGACAGCTCTAGCGGTCGTCGTCTCCAGACGACCGAAACCTCCCTTGCGATCATCGATGCGGTAAACGAGCTGGGGGAGGCTCGAATGAGTGAGCTTGCGGACCGGCTGGACCTCTCGACGAGTACCATTCACGTTCACCTCAAGACACTCTTGGATCAGGAGTATCTGGTCAAACGGGGCGAGCAGTACCGACTCGGTATGAAGCTGTTCCACCTCGGAGAGGGCGCTCGGACCCGAAACGAGTGGTACGAGGTCGCCCGTCGCAAAACACACGAACTCGCCGATAGCTGTGGCGAGGAGGTCACGTTCGCCGTCGAGGAGTACGGGCGTGCGATAACGCTGTTCAACGTCGTCGCTAACGTCCCGTCGAAAGGGTTCCAGGTGGGCCGGTACTACTACCTGCACAACTCGGCAGTCGGCAAGGCGATTCTCGCCGCGTTGCCGGAGACCCGAGTCAACGAGATTCTCGACCGGTGGGGGCTGCCCGCCGAGACAGAGTATACAATCACCGACCGCGAAACCCTCATGGAAGACATCGAACGCACGAACGAGCGCGGCTATTCGGTGAACGATCAGGAAGCGGTCGAGGGGCTTCGCTCGGTCGGCGTACCGGTCACCGCCCCACACGGCGGCGTCCTCGGCGCACTGGACATCTCCGGCCCGCTGTATCGGCTGCCGCCGAACGAAGAACTCGCGTCGATGCTGCAAGACGTCGTCGAGGAGTTGGAGTCAGAACTCGGAGTCGAATAGGCATTCGGTTGCGCTCGCGGTCCAGGAGGCGTTCAGCCGCGCTTGGGGTCACAAATGCTGAACAGGGACCGGGACGCTGGCTCTGACAGTACGGACCCGGCAAGGCGAAGCATGGATCGACGCCGTACCGTCGTCAGTACCGGCCAGCGTCTCTCGGGCCGAGAAGCGTGGCCTCGACTTTCCGGAGGTGTTCATGGAACGTCGTCTTCGCGATATCGAGTTCGTCGGCCAACTCGCTCCCGCTTACCGCCCTCGGGTAGTCGTAATAGCCGCGTTTGCGGGCCAGTTCGAACACTTCGCGCTGCTTGTCGGAAAGCTGCCGGACAGCCAATCCATCGCGTTCTCTGCTTCCGGTGGTCGCCGACGTGATCTGTGTGATGGTGATTGTTGCGTCTTTCTGTGCACACACGGCGTCGAGTTTCTCCTGTATCGTCGCCCGCGATTCGTCGATGGCGACCGTCCAGTACTCGGTCCCGTTGCGGATTCGAATCGGCTCCTGGTTCATGAACCCGTGTGAGACCAGCGCGTCGTGGATGCTCTCCTCGGGGCCGTACTCGACGAGCAGCGTGCTCGTCGCTTTGTTTACCGGTGCGGATATGCCGCCGAAGCTGCGACGGGTATCCATCTCTGTGACTGTCTCGGTGTGGTCGGACGCCCGAGTCGCCGCGACGAGTGCGTCGACCGCGTCCGCCGACTCCGCGTATGCGACGACGTGGGCCTTGACCTTCTCGTCGACCAGATACGCGGCGTTGACCAGCAGTCTGGCCGAGGTGGCCGCCGTCACCTCCCGCATCCAGCAGTCGGGATGCTCCAGTTCGAGTGTCAGCTGGAGACCGCCACTGGCCGAGTTAGCGGTCGCATCGGAGCCGTCAGCGCCCATCGTTCTCTCCGGGTCCTGAGACGTGACTGTGCTTGGTTGCGTTTGCTTTCACCACGGGGAATCGTCCTCCAGTGGTCTCACTGAGTGCCACACATGTAAGGCTCTGGTTTGTCAGTCACGTCGGCGATGTACATCAGTATGGACTTGCGGCGAAAATACGACGAAGGCACGCCCGCCGTTGTGCTCGCAGAGGGCGAGTTCGGACAACCGGAAGGCAAGACGGCCAACGGAATCGTCATGCACGGAGAGCTGTTCGACGCGCAGGCCGTCGTGGACTCGACGTGTCCGAGCCCCAACGCCGGAGCGGCCCTCGATTGGCCGGCTGCCGACGACGTGCCGGTCGTCGAAACCGTCACCGAAGCGCTGAACCGAGCCCCGGACGCAGCCGTCCTCGTCATCGGCGTTGCGCCCGCTGGCGGTGACCTTCCGGCGGCCTGGGTCGAGGCTATCCAGCGTGCGATGGAACGGGGCTGTGACGTCGTCTCCGGCCTGCACGTCTTCTTGAGCGAGCGCCCAGCCTGGACCGAGCGCGCACAGCAACACGGTGTCGACCTCGTCGACGTCCGGAAACCGCCGTCCGTCGCCGACCTGACGCTCGGTGACGGCCGCGGGAGCGAAGCCGACGCGGACGTGGTCCTGACGATGGGGACCGACTGTGCGGTCGGGAAGCGAACGACGACCTTCGAACTGTACCGGGCAGCGGCCGACGCCGGGCTCGACGCCGGCTGGGTCGCGACTGGACAGACCGGCATCCTCGTCGGCGCGGACCGCGGTGTCGTCATCGACCGGGTTCCGGCCGACTTCGTTTCGGGCATCGTCGAGGACATGGTGCTCGACGTCGCAGCGGACCACGATATCGTGTTTGTCGAGGGGCAGGCCGCGCTCACGCACACCGCATACGGCGGGGTGACGCTCGGGCTGCTTCACGGGGCGGCCCCCGATGCAGTCGTGCTAGCCGACGACCCTTCTCGGGAGGCCCGGTCCCATTTCGACGACCTCACCGTGGCCGGCGTCGAAGCCGAACGTCGCGCGATTACCGACCTCGCGGATACGACAGTCGCCGCGCTCTCCACCTGGGGCGATCCGGAGGAAGAAGCCGCTCGGACAGGCCTGCCAGCGGCGAACACCTACGACGATGACGGCCCGGAGACACTCCTCACGGCCGTCCTGGAGGCGCTATGACCCGTATCGACCGCATCTCCGTCGAACCGCTCGATCACGAACTCCGCGAACCGTTCGAAATCTCGCTTGGCACTCGGGAGAAAGCGCGGAATCTGGTCGTTACAGTGGAGACAGATTCTGGCGTGGTCGGCCACGGTGAGGGGTCCCCGCTGCCGCCGGTGACCGGCGAGACGCAGGCGGCCGCCGTGGCGACCGCCCGGTCGGTTACATCGCTGCTTGAGGGAGCGTCTCTCGCCGATTACCGCGAACTCGTCAGTGACCTGCGGGCAGCCGTGCCCGGAGGGGTTTCAGCACTGTTCGCCGTCGAGACGGCACTGCTCGACGCCTACTGTCGCGACCGGGGCATCCCGCTCTCGGAGCTGTTCGGCGGAGCGCCGACCACAGTTACGACGGATATCACCGTTCCGATAGTCACGCCCGACGCGGCAGCCGAGCGAGCCACGCGCGCCGCAACTGCGGGCTTCGACCACATCAAGGTCAAAGCCGGCGGAGAGGTCGACGCCGACGTGGCCCGGACTGTCGCAGTCGCGGACGCCGCGCCCGACGCAACGATTACCGTGGACGCGAATCAGGGCTGGACGCCGAAGGCCGCAGCGACGTTTGTCGACGAGGTGACCGCGGCCGGGGTCGACCTCGCCCTGGTCGAACAGCCGACGCCGAAAGACGACATCTGCGGGCTTGCGAGGGCACGCGACAGACTCTCGGTCCCTGTCGCCGCGGACGAGGCCGTGTTCACGCCGGCAGACGCAACGGCCGTGGTTCGCGAAGGGGCTGCCGACGTGATCAACGTCAAACTCGGGAAATCGGGGCTCCTCGGGGCAGCGGCGATTGTGAACATCGCCGAGGCCGCCTCCCTCGACTGTATGCTCGGCTGTATGCTCGAAGGCGCAACCGGGATCGCGACGAGCGCCCACCTCGCCGCTGGGCTCGGTGCCTTCGATTACGTCGACCTGGACGGCCACCTGCTGTTTGACGAGTGTCCGCCGTCAATGTCGTTCGGCCCGCGTATCGATATCGACGGGCCGGGACACGGGGTTTCACCGCCGGCGGCTGTGTGTGACGCGACTGAACGCTGACGCTGTGTGGCGTTTCTCTACGCAAAATAGCGTCCGAGCGGTTACTCTGCCGACTCCGCCGCCTCTTCGACATCGGGACCGTCCTCGGAAGCATCGCTACCGGTTGTCGCTCCGTCTGCATCCCCGCCGTCGGTTGCCGCACTGTCCGCAGTGGCGGGGTCGTCGGCTGCTGCATCGGCCGCCGACTCGCTGTTGTCTGAATCGCTTCGTTCGTCAGCTGGCTCCGTAGTGTCAGTGTCAGCTTCGAGCGATTCGGCCATCTCAGCCATCGCTGCAGCGGATTCGTCCGGCCGGTCCAGCACCGCCTCGGTGTGCATCCGCATCTCCTCGCTGGTCCGGATCGTCCCGTCGACCGTCGCGTTCTCGTGGAGTTCGACGGTCGTCCCCGAGATGTCGCCCCAGATCTTCGCTCCCGGGCCGACACGGACGGTGCCGCTGCGAGTCGTTACGTCCCCTTTGATCTCCGTGCCCCGGCCGACCACGATATCGTCTTTCGCGCGGAGGCTCCCGAAGACGACCGTGTCACGGCCGACTTCGAGGGACTTCGCGCGGATGTTGCCGTGGAGCCGGCAGTCGTCGCCGACCGTTGCCGGCGTCGAGACGCGCCAGGCGTCGTCCGAGACGCTCGCACCGCGTGGAATCAGAACCGGGTCGTGCTCGTCACTGCCGTCGTCTAGCATCTCGTCGATTACTTCCTCGGCCGCGTCTTCCTCGCCGATGCGGAGGAGTTGCGAGAGGTAGACGAACAGGAAGACGATGGTCGGCATCGGATTGCGGATGACGATCCAGCCGTTCGCCTCGAACCCGTTCTCGATGTCCACGTCGTCGCCGATATCAAGGTCGCCCGCGACACGGAGTTCGCCGCCGATGTGTACCCGTTCGCCGATGTAGGCGTCTTCGCCGACGAGGACGTTGTCCGCGACGTCACACCACATGTCCAGCCGACAGTCACCTTCGGCTTCGATGTGGCCGCCAAAGCGGACCCGCTCGTCGGCGATGACTGTCCGCCCGCGTACGCCGAACTCCACGGTCGACTGGCCGCCGACGATGACGTCGCCGTCGGTCACCAGGTCGTGTTCCTCGACGGTCGTCCCGTCGGGAATGTCGAGTTCGGACAGCGGGTCGGAGCCGAGAGGCACGGTTACTATAGCGGTTCCGTTCGTATTAAACCCTCATGACGTGCATGACGGGCGTCTGACGCTGGTCCGACGGGAACGGCATTCCCCTCCGTAGTGCGCTGGTGACGGCGCAGTCAGTAACGGTCTGTTCGAACGTCGATAACAGCGAGAACGTGACAGCTGAACGGCCATAACGAACTAGTTCGCTGATACAGTGGCTCCGGTATGTTACTCGAACGCCGCCACCTCTCGCTTGCACTCGTAATGCTACTGACAGCGTCCGCCGGCTGTAGCGGGCTGCTGGGTACTGATTCGGGCACAGACGGTACGGACGCCGAAGTAACGGCGACGCAGATTGATGCCAACGGCCCCGCCCCCGGGTCGTCCGGGTTCGACGCGGCGGCCGTCGAACGCGGGCACTTCGAGACGCTGTCGAACTCGTCGTTCACCACCTCGCTGTCGTTCCAGCTCTCGACGGTCCGCGACGGCGAGAACCGGTCGGTGTTCATCAACCGGACCGTCGCTATCGACCGCGACAGCGACCGGTCGCTGGCGACGGGCGAACTGGTCCAGGCCAGCGGCGACACGCTGGCGACGACGACCTACACGGCTGACGGGACCACCGCCGAGCGTCGAGTCCTCACCCGCGGTGACGACACGAGGACGGACTACCGCTCGGCATCACCGCCGTACGATGGCCAGGTCCAGCCCGTCAACGAGAGCAGCGTCATCGACCGCTCGCTGCTGCAATCACTAGGGTCGGACATCAACTGGACCTACGCCGGTACCGAGACGGTCGACGGTGACAGCGTCTCGCGGTTCGAAGCAACCGGGAGCGACGTCACCGGCTTCGCTGCCGACGACGCCGTCTCGACGAACGTCTCGGCCAACGGGACGACACAGTCGGCCAGCGCGACCGTTCTCGTCGACGAGGACGGCGTCGTCCGAATGTTCGAGTACAGCGTGACAACTGAGCGGGACGGCCAGCCGGTGACGGTGACGCTGTCGCTCTCCGTCTCGCAGGTCGACGACACCATCGTCGCGGAACCGGACTGGCTGTCAAAGGCAGCGAACTGACGAACGACGGAAAAACTACAGGGACTGGCCGGCGCTGAACTGCCTGGCGACCCACTGTGAACTGTCGAGCGCCTCGACGCCGTCCTGAAGACGCGACAGCCGGTCCCTTGTTTCCGCTTCGTCCAGTTCAAACGCCCGCTCGATGGCGTCCGCAATCGCCTCGATGTCGTGCGGATTGACCGTCAGCGCGCCGTCGAGATGGGTCGCCGCGCCGGCCAGTTCGCTCAGCACGAGCGAGCCGTCGCCGTCGACACAGGCCGCTGGGTACTCGTGGGCGACGAGGTTCATGCCGTCGCGATGGGGCGTCACGACCGCGACTTCTGCGGCCCGGTACAGCCCGGCGAGCGTCTCGTTGTCGAGTTTGGCCTCGGTGTAGACGATGGGCTGCCAGTCGTCGGTCCCGAAGCGGTCGTTGACGCGCTCGACGGCATCGACGACGTCCGCTCTGTAGCGGCGGTAGGCGGCGATCCCCTCCCGGGTTCGGCTCGCCTTCTGGACGTACGTGAATTCTCTTCGCAGGTCCGGCCGCCGGTCCCAGAGGTGTGCCAGCGCCTCGATCCGTTCGGGGATGCCCTTCGAATAGTCGAGCCGTTCGACGCCGAGCGCGAGGCGAATCGACGTGTCCGAGCGGCTGCCGCCCAGCACAGTATCCCGGATACTGGTCACGTCAGCAGCCCGTGCTCGGTCCCGAACCCCCTCGACGTCGATTCCCAGCGGGTTCGCGACGGCTCGTGTCTTGTCACCGCTGCGGGTGACTATTCCGCCGTCCGTGTCGACGGTCGCCGCGGGGAACGCGCTGTCGACGCAGTGCAGGAACTGCTCGACGTACGCTGTCGTGTGAAAGCCGATGACGTCACAGGCCAGCAATCCGTCGAGGAGCGCGTCGCTGTGGGGGCAGTGCCGGAACACCGACGGCGCGGGCCAGGGGATGTGCCAGAACTGCAACAGCGTCGTATCCGGTCGCCGCTGTCGGACCAATCTGGGCGCGAGCGCCAGGTGGTAGTCCTGGAACCAGACCGACTGGTCCGCGTCGGCGACCGCATCGACGGCCTCGGCGAACTGCTCGTTGACGGCGCGGTACTGCTCCCAGTAGGCGGGCTCGGCCCACATTCGGCCCGTGTCTTCGTGACAGAGGGGCCAGAGAACCTGATTGGCGTAGCCGTAGTAGTAACCCTGAACTGCCGCGTCGGAGAGGGGAACGCGTTTCAGGTCGTATGTGGGGGCAGACGGCGGGACTTCGACGATGCCCTCCTCGGCAACGGCCATATCGGCGTCGCCGCTGCCCCAGGCGACCCAGGTGCCGCCCCGTGACTGCATCACCGGGTCGAGTGCGCTCGTCAGCCCACCCGCCGCGGACTGGACCCGTATCTCACCGTCGTCGTCCCGCTCGTGGCTATACGGTTCGCGGTTCGAGACGACCACCAGCGAGTCCGGAACTGCACCGTCTTGCGCGTTTACTGACAGTTCCGGGGCCATTTGCCTGCGGTAAGTGCTTCCCTGCCTTGAGACTGTCGTGGACTACTGACTCGTGTTTCCAACGTAACAAGTCCTCGGGCTTGTGACGCCTGTCCTCCATGTCTGACGGTAAGAGAAAACTTATACCGGAGGCCTCGAAAGAAAGGGGTGAAAGCCGAAAGGGCACCCGGGTAGGGGTACACGGACGTGCCATTTCGGCTCAACTCGGTTTATCTGGACACGAATTCGATAGCGACAGCTACGCTGTGGGACGTTGGTAGTGTGAAAGCGGTATGACTGGCTCGGTGAACAAGACAGAAGCACGTCCACTCCGTGGTGTCTGACAACAGATGGAATTTCACACCTGGGAACCGGTGTACGAGGATATCCTCGACGATTTCGGCTATCCTCGCGATGGCGACGAGCGTGCCCGCGACCGGTTCGGAGACCTGCTCGGCGACGACAGCACGTACGACCCGGCGCGACTCGAACTCGACGGCGCAATGGTTGCCGTCGCCGGGGCCGGCCCATCACTCGAAGCCGAGGCCGACCGGGCAGTCGATGCTGACGTGGTCTTCGCGGCCTCCACGGCCGCCGACCGCCTCCAGACGGAAGGTGTGGCCATCGACTGCATGGTCACAGACCTGGATAAGAACGCCGGTACCGGCCGAGAACTGACCGCCGACGGGACGCCGGTCGTCGCCCACGCCCACGGCGACAACATCCCCGCACTGGAGACACACATTCCGACTTACGACAGCGAGTTCGTCGTGCCGACGACACAGGCGGCCCCCGCCCCGCCGGTCCGCAACTACGGCGGTTTCACCGACGGCGACCGCGCCGCGTTCCTCGCGGACCACTTCGGCGCTGCCGCGCTGGTGTTCCCCGGCTGGGACTTCGACGACCCGTCCGTGACTGCGGAAAAGCGACAGAAACTCCGCTGGGCCGAGCGCCTGCTCCACTGGCTAGAACAGCGCCGCGGCGAGCGCTTCGACGTGCTCGACGGCCGACGTGACGACATTGAGCCAGTCGCTACCGACTGAAAACGACGCCCCGACTCAGGGCGCTAACACGTCGATGGTCGTGTCGATAGTGTCCGGTTCGGCAGCGCGGGGGAACGAGATGTTGATCGCGTCCACGCCATCGATGTCTTCGAACTGTGTGATGTGGTCGCGACAATCCTCGGGCGTACCGGCCACGGCGATGCTGTCCAGTAGCTCGTCGCTGATCGCGTCGACGGCAGCCGCTTTGTCGCCCGATCCCCACTGCTCGGCGATCTCGTAAGCGGTGTCCTCGTACCCCTGGCGGGCCAGCGCGTCGCGGTAGAACGTCCCCATACCGCCGATGTAGAACGCGACGTGCTGACGGGCCAGTTCGCGGGCCTGCTCCCGGTCGTCCATCGCACAGCACGTCAGCGACAGCGTCACCCGCTGGTCTGACCGGTCGCGGTCGCCGAGATCCGCTCCGCGCTCGAAGTCTTCCAGTCGGTCTCGGAGGCCGTCGGCGGTCAGCATCAGCGCGTGCCAGCCGTCGGCGAAGCGACCGGCGAGTTCGACCGATTTCGGGCCGAGGCCGCCGGCGTCTACGGGCGGCGCGGGTTCGGGCGGCTCACAGCGCAGTCGGAACCCGGACAGCGAAAAGATGTCCCCGTCGTAGTCGACGGTCTCCCCGGAGAGCACCAGTTTCATGATGTCGACGGTCTCCCGCGTGTACTTGAGCGGATTCTCGAATTCACGGCCGTGCCAGCCTTCGATGACGATAGGGCCCGACGGGCCGACACCGGCGCGGAAGCGGCCGTCCGAAACCTCCTGCAGCGTCGCCGCAGTCTGGCCGAGCAGCGCCGGCGACCGCGAGTACACGTTCAGAATCGAGGACCCGAGACCGACCGTCGACGTGTGCTCGGCGATGCTAGTCAGCGTCGTCACCGCGTCCCGCCCCCACGTCTCCGGGAGCCAGACCCGGTCGTAGCCACTGTCCTCGGCCTGCTGACTCATCTCGACCAGCGTGTCGACTGACGGCTGTGCCGCGACCGGGAGATACACGTCTCGCGCTGTCATCTGTCGCCCTCCACGCGTCGAGCGATGACTGGCTGGACGCCTGTCAGCGACTGGAACGTACGTACCTGAGACATGGCTCGCAGTGCGGCCGCACGGGAGATAAAGCCACATGAGAGGGGGAGTGTCGCCCGTTGTCCGCGGTTTATTCACGGGACGGTGACCGGGTCGCCACGCCTCAGGAGGGGCTACCCGGTGTCGTCGTCGGCTACGGCCTGGCTTTCTACTTGGTGTCGCTGACGCTCGAAGACCTCCCGGTGCCGTCGGCATCCTGCTCATCATCATCGCCGTGTACTGTGGCAGCGTCCTGTCCGAGATGTCCGTGCACTGAGCGGGGACCGGTCACGTCACATGTGAAGCTGTGAGTGGGCCCGTACCGGACGGCTGGACGCTCGACTCGGCGACCGGCTATATGAGGCCGCCGCTTCTACGGGTGCCTATGCCGTTCGACCCGGACCGCGTGACGACGATTACCTTTGACTCGTACAGCACCATCGTTGATGTCGAAGCGGCGCAAAAGGCCCTCGCCGACCGGGTGGACGACCCCCGGCCGGTGTCCCGGCTCTGGCGCTCCCGTTCGCTGGCGTACACCTTCCTCGCCAACCAGATCGACGCCTACAAGCCGTTCTACGAGATGAATCGCGATGCGCTCCAGTACGCGCTGGACGCCCACGGCGTCGACATCACGACGGAGGAGCGCGACGAGATTCTCGCGGTCTACCACGAACTCGACGTGTTCGACGACGTACGGGACGGCATGAACAGGCTCTACGACGCCGGCTACGACCTCTATGTCGTCTCGAACGGCAACCCCGAGATGCTCGAATCGATGGTCGACTTCGCCGGCATCGGCGGTCTGCTCGAAGACACCGTCAGCGCCGACGAGATCCAGACGTTCAAGCCGGCGGCCGAACTGTACCGTCATGCGGCAGAGAGAACGGGGACCGAAATCGAGGAAATCGCCCACGTCACCGCGGGCTATTTCGACGTGTACGGTGCGATGCACGCCGGGATGCAAGGCGTCTGGGTCAACCGCGATGACGGCCCGTGGGACGCCTTCGCCGGCGAGCCGGACCTGACCATCAGGTCGTTCCACGACCTCCACAACGAACTAGTCTGAGACGGGACAGTACCACTGTGGGGGTCTCTGTGTTGGTTCGCCGATAGAGCGTCAGTTTCCGTATATAACCAGGAAGACCTGAGCGGCGGCCTCTGACAACGTACTATGTTGCTACCCGCGCAGGAGATTCAACACTTCATCGACAACATCGGTTTCGACGGCGAGAATATAGTGCTCGTCAGGTTCCAAAACCGTCTCAGGTCCTGCCAGTTCCGTTCGGTCCGCCGTCGAAATCAGCAGGCTACCGGCCGGGAGAGCGATTTCATCGAGGCGACGCCCAGCAACGGGGGCCGACGGGGAGACGCTCACCTCAATGATATCGAGATCGGCAGTCGGATAGACAAGCGTCCGAATATCCTCGCCGGTCAGTATATCAGCCGCGTGGTCGCCACCGAGATACTCGGGTAGCAGCGTCGCATCCACCACCTCGTCGTACTCCTGCTCCGTCCCCGTCTCTGCCCTCGCAATGGTCCGAATCGACGGAACGTACTGTTGGGCCTCCATACAGATTGCGAGGTTCGTGCCTGGTTCGTCAGTGAGTGCAGCGATAGCGTCGGCATCGGCCAGGTCGGCCTGCTCAAGAATCGACGGGCGTGTGGCGTCGCCGTGGATAACGGGGCCGAGATACGCATCGGACAACGCCGCAACACGCTCCTCGTCAGACTCGATTAGCAGTACGTCGTGACCCTGGTCCGCGAGATTCTCAGCGGTCTGTTTCCCGACACGGCCGCCACCGGCGATGACGAATCGCTTTGTTCGGGTCATTGAGAGATTGTTTAAAACGCGTCATCTTCAATGCCCCGGCGGTTCTAATGGACCGGGAACACAACCTGTCGTGCCGGGGGACAGGCTATCATAAGCCTTTAAGAAATCCATTTACCGTTCTTACAATAGAAGAACTTACCCCGGTAATCAAATGGACCGAAAAGAGTGCATACGGCGTACGATGGATGGCACGCCGAATAAAAACAGGACGCAATGAGTAAGAGCCAGACTCGATCGCCCGAGGCTGAACTCGGGTTACTTGACGCGACGATGATTGGGATGGGAGCGATGATCGGGGCCGGTATCTTTGTGCTGACAGGACTGGCTGCCGAAATCGCTGGTCCGGCAGCGATTCTTGTCTTTGCGTTGAATGGCGTCGTCACAGCGTTCACAGGACTCTCGTATGCGGAACTTGCCGCCTCGATTCCGAAAAGCGGCGGTGGATACGCCTTCGTGCGAGAGATATTCGACGACTTCGCCTCGTTCATCATGGGCTGGATGCTCTGGTTTGCCTACATGATTGCGGGGGCGCTGTATGCGCTGGGTTTTGCACCGAACTTTCTCGAATTGCTGCACGTCTATGGTGTGGTCCCGCCACCGGATCAAGTGGGGGCTGTCGCGGTTCCAGTCATCGACGCGGCGCTCCCGCTGGCCTTCCTGCTGGCGTTCGTGGCGGTACTCGGTTTGGTGGCGCTCAACGCCGTCTCGACGGCCGCCAGCGGCAGTGTCGAGACGATTTTCACCATCATCAAAGTCTCCATTCTGGTGGTGTTCGTCGCGTTCGGACTCGCGTCTCCGATGTTCTCCGGGGCCGAATTCCAGCCGCTGTTTCCACAGAGCAGCGGGGCGGCCGCGGTTCTGCCGGCGATGGGGCTAACCTTCATCGCCTTCGAGGGGTACGACCTCATCACCACCGTCACCGAGGAGGTACAGAACCCGCGTGAAAACATCCCCAAGGCGATATTCATCAGTCTCGCTGTTACGGTTGTCGTCTATCTGGCAGTTGTGACCGTCGCCGTCGGCACGCTCGGGGCTCAAGGACTCGCCGACGCCGGCGAGGCGGGCATCGCCACGGCAGCCACATCGTTCATGCCGACCGGATTACCGATTATCCAGAACGGTGGTGCACTCATTGTTTTCGGGGCCGTGTTCTCGACACTCACCGCCCTCAACGCAGTCGTCATCGCGTCGTCACGCGTGGCGTTCTCGATGGGACGTGAGGGACAGTTGCTCCCGTCGATCGGTCAGATTCACCACCGCTACGGGACGCCGTTCGTCGCAATCCTCGCCAGCGCAGTCGTGATGCTCGGGTCAGTGGCACTGCCGACACAAAGTGCTGGCAACATGTCGAGCCTGTTTTTCCTGTTGTCGTTCGTCATCGTCAACGTCGCCGTCATCAGACTCCGCAGGGAGCGCCCGAACATGAACCGGCCGTACGAGATGCCGTTCTACCCGGCGCCGCCACTGATTGGTATCGCGCTCAATCTGCTTCTAACAGGGGTGCTCGTGGAGTACCTGCTCCGAACAGATCCATTGGCGTTGGCACTCAGCATGGCGTGGATTCTGCTCGGAGCCCTCGTGTATTTCGCGCTTAAACGTGTGAGAGAGCAATCGGACCGCGAACAGGCGGCTGCCGCCACTGAAATAACACCTGAAGCTGAAGACTAACCATGACTAGTGACCTCGACATTATCATCGCTGGCGGTGGACGTGTCGGTTTCCAAACAGCCGAGATACTCGCTGACCGCGGTCACGACGTGACGATAATCGAACGCGATGACCGGATTGTCTCGGATATCGCCGATCAATGGATAGCGACTGTTATCCAGGGTGACGCGACAAATCCGGATATCATCGAACAGGCAGGCCTTGAGCGAGCGGACGTAATTGCCGCGCTTACGGGTGAAACAGGGCTAAATCTCGCGGTCTGTTTAGCTGCTGCAGAGTTGACACCCGACATCCGAACGGTCGCCCGTATCGACCGCACTGGCGGGGAGTCATACACCCGATTTGTCGACGCGGTAGTCTTCCCGGAACGGGCCGGGTCGAGGGTGGCAGCCAACGAAATCATAGGGAGTGATGTCCAGACGCTCGCCGACGTGACTGGCAACCTCGATATCATGCTCATCCGCGTTGCTGACGACGCCCCGGCCGCCGGAAAACCCCTCTCAGATGTCCGCTTTCCCGAGGGAACCCTCGTCGTGTCCGACGCGAACGGTGAGCGAATCGCTCGTGCTGACACGACCCTGACACCGGGGAGCAGCTACGTCGTCGCTGTCGAACCTGCTGTGGTCGATGAGGTCATGCATTTGATGCGTGGCTAGTGACCCGTGGTCGGTCCTATTCCCTGATGGAGAGAGCCGCGTGATTTCCTCGTTCCGATGAACAGCCACCGACGGCCAGTATTGTTGCACCGGACTGTGTGGGCATCGCTGCAGTCGGCCCAGTCGCGCCACCTACACACGCCGCGATAGCGACGCTCGCAACTCGCCGGCGAGTTCGCGGTGGCCGTCTTCGGCGAGGCTGTCGGCGACCACTTTCAGTGCTACCGCGGCGCCGCCGACGTAGAGGCTGCCGCTGTCTTTCTCGACGACTACCACGTCGGTCACCTCAGCGACGGCCCGGAGACTTGCCCGTGCGTCGTCGGTCAGGTCACCGAGCAGGAACGTCAGCGTCGCGCCGTCGTCGGTGCCGCCGGCGACCGTCTCGCCGAGGGCCTGATGCCGGGCCACCTCCCGCAGCGTCACGTCGGTCAGTTCCGCCACGGTGGGGCCGGGCTCAGTTTCGGCACGCGTCGTCCGCTCGTCGCCGAGCGCGTCGGCCACCTTGACCACGTCGTGGGTCTCGCGTGTGTCGTGCGTGCGGATGATGTGCGCCCCGCGTTCGACTTCCATCGTCGCCGCGGCCAGTGACACGGCGAGTTGGTTCTCCGTCTCGGGCTGGTCGGCCAGGTCACCGAGGAAGTCCTCGCGGTTGGTCGCCGTGAGCATCGGCCGGTCGAAGGCGCGGAACTCCCGGAGGCGGCGGAACATCTCCCAGTTGTCCTCGAACTCCTTGCCGTCGTACCAGCCGCCGAATGCCGGGTCGATGATTGTCTTGTCCGTGAACCCGTCCCGCTGGAGCGCCTCGAAGATGTCGTCGATGCTCTTCAGCGCGCCGGGCCGGGCCAGGTCCGGCGGACTGGCCATCTTGACGACCGGCATGTCGTGGTCTTCGACGACACCTTTCATCTCCGGGTCGGCGAAGCCACACACGTCGTTGATAAGGTCAAACCCGTGGCCGATGGCCTCCTCGGCGACCTCTGCGTACCGAGTTTCGAGCGACAGCGGCACGTCGGCGTCGAGTTCGTCGACGAGCGGCGCGACCTCTTCGAGCCGGTCTTTCTCCATCTCGACCGGCTTGGACTCGTACTTGGGGTTGGCCGACTGGAGGCCGACGTCGATGATGTCTGCGCCGGCGGGGACGAGGTTCTCCTCGATTGCGTCGGCGGCTTCCGCGGGGTCCAGATACACGCTCGGCTTGTACCCGGAGTTCGAACTCATGTTCAACACGCTCATGACGCGTGTCGGGTGCCCATCACCCACCGGGAGGCCGTCGATTTCGACCGTTCGCATACCGCTCCCTGAGGACTGTGGATACAAAGGTCCCGCGACATCGGCGGACCGACGACGCTATGCTACGTATCACTGACACGAGATCACCGCGTTTTATATATACGGTTGCATGAATTATACGGGATGGGTGGGGAGTTAATGGTCGCATTCGATCTCGATTCGTTCGAGGCCGTAACACAGCAGTTGATGGCTGCGGAGTCCGAGCGTGAGATATGCGAGATCGCAATGTCGGGGATTTCGTCTGTGTTCGACGTGCCACTCGGAGCGCTGTGGCTGTATGACAGCGACGCATCGGAACTGCAGTTGGCGGCGTCGACGGAGCGGGCGGACGAGGTATTCGACTGGCCGGTCACCTACCGGCCCGGCAACAGTCTCTCGTGGGAGGCGTTCGAGCAGGACGAAGTTCGGACATACTCGGAACTCGACGACGAGCAGCGCCAGTACAACGAGAACTCGCCCGTCAGCAGCGAGATCATCCTGCCGCTTGCCGAGTACGGCGTTATCAACATCGGGTCCCTCGCCCCCGTTACGTTTGACGGCGAAACGCTTCGACTCGCCCGGATGTACGCGACGCACGTCCAGGCAGCACTGCAAAAAGCCGAGCGCGAGCACGACCTCCGCGTCCAGCGCGACCGGATGGAACAGTTCATCGGCGTCGTCTCCCACGACCTCAGAAATCCCCTCCACGTCGTCGAGGGGCGACTCGAACTCGTGCGAGAGACCGGCGACCTGTCCCATCTCGAAGATGCGGAGGAAGGTGTGGCTCGCATGGAAGCGCTCATCGACGACCTGCTGACCCTCGCAAAGAAGGGGTATGCGGTCGAAGACCGAACCGCCATTTCGCTCGATACCATTGTCGAACAGACCTGGGAGATGGCCAGAACGGCTGACGCAACGCTGCGGGTCGAAGGGTCCGCCCCGGTGTTCGGTGACCAGAACCGCCTCAAACAGGTGTTCGAGAACCTCTTTCGGAACGCGGCGGACCACGCGGGCGACGACGTGACCGTCTGGGTCGGTCCGATTCTCGACGACGGGACAGCCGAGATAGACACTGCAGACGAGCGAACCGAGGGCCGCGTGACCGGCTTCTACGTCGCTGATGACGGGCCCGGCATCCCCTCCGATGAACTAGACTCCCTTCTCTCGGTAGACAGCTTTTCAGGGAGTGACACCGGCCTTGGCCTGTCTATCGTAACGCAGATAATCGACGCCCACGGCTGGGACATCTCGGTGACAGAGAGCAGGGCCGGCGGCGCACGATTCGAAGTGACTGACGGGACGAAACCAGTCTCACCGTTCCACTCCTGGTAGCGCGGAGACGGCGACTGACAGCGTCCGAACCGGGTCGACCGACAACGCCCGAATCGGGTATCAGTGCTGTCCACGACGGGATTGACAGATTTATTTGCTCGCCCGCTATATGGTACGCCAGTGCAGACTCCGGAACAGGACATCGAAGCCGTGCTGACAGAGTCGGGCCCGGATTACGAGGGGTTTCAGTTCGAGACACCGGGTGGGGGCCACCAGAGCGATGTCTACATGGTAACGCTACGCCACAAGGGCGAGGCGTACGAGGTGGTCGTGAAATTCAAGCCACAGGGCGATGTCCCGTTCGCCGTCGAACCCTGTCTCCACGACTTCGTCGCCGCCCGGACCGACGTCCCTGTTCCACGCATCCTCGTCTACGAGGACGACCCCGACGCCGACGTGCCGCCGTATTTTGTCACCGAACGCATCCACGGCGAGAACCTGGCCGAAGAGTTCGCCGGGCTTTCGACCGAGGACCGACGGCGGGTGCTAGCCCAGTCCGGTCGGATTCTCGGCGATATGCACTCTGAGATCGGATTCGAGGCGTTCGGCCGACTCACGCTCCACGACGACCGGATCATCGTGAGTGACTGGATGGGTAACTGGCGGGAGTACTTCGAGAGTCTCACCAGATCCCACCTCTCTCATCTCGACGGGACGCCCTTCGAGGACATGACAGACCGGGCGTGGGACTGTATCGAACCGGCCCTGAGTATGGTGCCCGAGGACGGCGTTCCGCGGCTGGTACACGACGATTTCAGGCCGGCGAACCTGATGTTCGAACAGACGGAGGAATCGCCGATTACAGCTGTCCTCGACTGGCAGGACGTACTCGCAGCGCTGCCGGAGTACAACCTCGCACAGACCGAATTCCTCTTCATCGACTCGTCGTTTCAGGACCCGGAGCTGCGCGATTCGCTTCGGACGGTGTTCCACGAGGGGTATCAGGAGATGCGCCCGATGGAGTTCGACGAGGGCTACGAGCGGCGACGGCCCCTCTACCAGCTCTCGACGCTCCTGTGGCGGATGGCCGGCTTCGAGGCGGTCTTCGCCGACGAGTCCGGCCTCGCCGCCGCTCGTGCCGAAGCCCAGTACCGCCAGCAGTTCGAGCGGCTCGTCGAGGAGATACAGGCGGATTAGGCCGTCTCGGGCGATTGCCCGCTGTCGACAAGCTCCCACACAGACTCCCAGTCGAGTGTCGTCTGTGCGCCGGGTGACTGCGCTGCGAGCGCGCCACAGGCGTTGGCGACTGCGAGCGCCCGTTCCGGATTGGTCTCCTCTGCACTGGCGAGAAGGTACCCGGCGGCGAACGCGTCCCCCGCGCCTGCGGTGTCCACAGATTCTATGGGATACCCGGCGTTCGTGACTGTCCGGTCGTCGATATAGGCTGTCGCGCCGCAGTCCCCGTGTTTGACGACGACCGTCGGCACTGTGTCGAAAAGGCCGCTGTCCTCGGCGTGGTCGGCCTCCCGGTCGTTGCAAAACAGGAGATCCGCGTGTGAGAGCACCGCCGAGTAATCGCGGTATGGGAGCCGACGGCCGGGGTCGAAGCTCACCGGGACGTCCGCGGCCACGGCGTCGCGGGCGAGCGTCGCAGCCGTCGCGGGGTCCTGGCCGGTCAGATGGAGGTGGTCTGCCTCGGCCAGGGTCTCGGCCGGGAGATCCGACGCACAGAACGCCTCGTTGGCCCCGTCGTTTCCAAGCACCGCGACGCCGCCGTTCTCGTCCACGATGAGGTATTTCACCGCCGTCGGTTCGTCCGACTCGACCAGTAGCGTCTCGACGCCGGCCGCCGCCAGTTCGCGCCGAGCCATGGTACCGTGGTCATCCCGGCCGACGCTCCCGAGGACCAGCGGGTCCGCATCAAGCCCGGCGAGTGCGACGGCCGCATTCGACGCGCTCCCTCCGCTGGACTGTGACCGGTCGGTGATGCGCCCCTCGCCGTCGGGCTTCGGGAAGTGGTCGACGTGGAGCGTCACGTCCCAGTTGACGTGGCCGGCACAGATGACGCGCATGTCCACCGCTGGGGGTGGCGTTGTGATAGCAGTTTCCCACTGATACGGGCTGGTGTCGCCCCTTCCCACTCCCGGGAGGGACATAGCGACACCAGCCCGTACGAGAGATATGCAGCATATTTAACATCGACCGGAACAGACCGGCGCACATGGTAATGGTCCCCGATAGCATCCTCCCGAGGAGTGGTTGGACCGGCATACGACTACTGCAGGTAGAGGTGACTGCGTGATGCGCCACGGTGTGGCTGTACTCGCCTGCTTAGTCGTCGTCGGCTCGCTTCCGCTTTCAGTCGCCGGCGCGAGCGTCAACGCGTCGATATCGAACGTCGAGGTGTCGCCGTCGTCACCAGCACCGGGTGAAACCGTCACGTTCGACACGACTGTCCGAAACCTAGAGAGTAGCGACGCGCCCCTCGAAATCAACGACATCGCGATCCGGAAGTCGGGCGGCAGAGGAATCACAGAATACGAGCGCGTCTCGAATCTGGGCTCGATTGCGCCGGGCAGTACGCTGGAAGTACCCCTGACTGCATCGTTTGATTCGTCCGGCAGCAAAGACCTCCGCGTCATCGTGTACGGCCGTGACCGCGGGACGGGCGAGAACGTCGAACTCAGATACCCGGTGAAGCTAAACGTCAAAGAGCGTCACCCGCAGGTAGATATCACGGCCAACGACTCCGTCGCGGGCGTCGAATCGACCGGTGAAGTCACTGTCGCCAACGGGCTCGACACCCAGATAACGAACGTCGAAGTCGTCGTCGAGGGCGACGGCGTCGAGATGACAAAGAGCCGGACGGTCCGGTCCAGCGTCGCACAGAACGGGTCGATTACAGCCCCGTTCCGGTTCCGACCTGAATCCGCCGGCGAACACTCGCTGACTGCAACGATCAGCTACACCGTTGACGGGGATACCACTCGCAACACGACTCGGACGACAGTCATCGAGTCGGACCCGCTCCGGAACAGCGTGGAACTCGATACGACCGCGGTCGGTAGCGGCACCGACCGCGCGCTACGGGTCGCCGTCTCCAACGGGGGCAACGCTCCGCTCTCGGATGTCATGATCAGTGCAACGTCCGAGAACGCGTCGTTCCAGCGCGTGTTGCTTGAGAACATCTCGGCCAGTACGACCCGGCAGGTGCGACTGAACGCCACGATGGACGAGCCCCGGGCGGACGTCACCGTCACGGCCAACTACGAACTCGGAACCGAAACGGAGCAGACGACTACCGAAACGACGCTCCGGTCCGTCCCGGGAACGATAGATCTCACCGGTCTGGACGTGGTCAGACAGGGCGGTCGACTGCAGATTTCCGGAAGTGCAAGCAACGTCGGGTCGACGGATGCGGACAGCGTCCTCGTCAGTGTCGTCGATACTGAAAACGTCACTCCGGCGACGCCGAACCGCGACTACTTCGTTGGGACGGTCCCGGCCAGCGACTTCGTCTCCTTCGACGTGTACGCACGGACGGAGGGGAACGTCACGTCGGTGCCACTGGAAGTGACGTACCTCGTCGACGACACGCGGAAGCGACAGACGTTCGACGTCGATCTCGACCGGTTGGGCAGTATGGCACCACAGCCGGAGCAGGACGGTGACAGCGAAGGTGGTGACCAGAACAGCATGCTGCCGGTGTTCGTCGCCGGTGGTCTGGCGCTACTGGTCGTCGTCGGTGTCCTCGTGCGTCGCTACCGCCGCGGTGACGACGATATCGAGGTATGACGGTCATCGACGCACAGGGACTGGTCAAGCGCTACCGTACCGGCGGCCAGACCCTCTACGCACTGGCGGGTATCGACTTCGCCCTCGAAGCCGGCGAGTTCGTCTCGATTATGGGGCCCAGCGGCAGTGGCAAAACGACCCTACTGAACATCCTCGGACTACTTGATACGCCGACGGAAGGGACCGTCTTGCTGGAGGGGCAGGACGTGACCGGACTCGGCGACAGCAAGCGGACCGCGCTCCGCAAGCGAACGATCGGGTTCGTGTTCCAGCACTTCTATCTCCTACCGACGCTGACTGCCGTCGAGAACGTCGAGGTGCCCCTGCTGTTGGACAGCGACCCGAAAGTCACGAAACGGGCTAGAACCCTCCTGGAGCGGCTTGGACTCGGTGACCGACTCGACCACAAGCCCGACGAACTCTCCGGCGGCCAGAAACAACGCGTCGCCATCGCGCGCTCGCTCATCAACAGCCCAAAGGTCGTTCTCGCCGACGAACCGACGGGCAATCTCGACAGCGAAACCGGGCGACAGATACTCGACGAGTTCCGCCGCATCGCTGACGAGGACGACGTGGCAATCGTCGCAGTCACCCACGACGACCTGGTCAACGAATACGTCGACCGGACCGTCCATCTGGTCGACGGCACCATCGGGAGGGAACGGAAGAATGGCGGGTAGGTTCTTCCCGGCCGCGCTGATGGCGCGGCGCAACCTCACGCGGACGAAGATGCGGTCGTTGCTGGCGTCGCTGGGTATCGTCATCGGCGTCGTTGCCATCGCTTCGCTGGGGATGTTCGGCGTCGCGCTCCAGTACTCGTTTACCCAGAACCTCGGCAACGTCGGCAACCAGCTCACGGTGTACCCGAACTCAGGCGAAAACATCACTGAACTCACCGAACGCGATATCCGTACGATCCGCAGAGAGGCAAGCCCGACAGCGACTGTCTCGCCGGTAAAGACTCGCATTGAGCCGGTGTCGTACAACCGCGAGGACGCAGTCAGGGAACAAATATACGGCGTCGAGGACCCGGCGGCGTTGTACGAGGCCAAGGAGGGACGGGTCTCGCCGTTCCGGTCCGGTGCCCTCGTCGGGTCAGACGTCGCGGAGGAGCACGACCTGCATCCCGGGAGCCAGATCACTGTCAACGGGACCAGCGTCCGTATCCGGGCCGTGCTCGAAGAGGGCGACCCGTTCTCCTCGACGAACCCCGACAACCGAATCATCATGCCGGCTACGTCGTTCAGCCAGCGTGGCTACTCGGAAGTGTACGTTATCGAGTCCACTGGGACGCAGGCCAACGAAACAGCCATGGGGATACGTAACTCTCTCAACGACCGCGAGCAGCGGGTCTTCGTTCAGGAACTGGGCTCTCTCGTCGATACCATCGAGGAGCAGTTCCAGATAATCAACACCGTCCTCGCCGGCATCGCATCGATCTCGCTGCTCGTCGCCGGTATCTCGATTCTCAACGTCATGCTGATGTCCACCGTCGAACGCCGGGAGGAAATCGGCGTCCTCAGAGCGGTCGGCTACCAGAAGCGGGACGTCCTCAAAGTGATGTTGATGGAAGCGACGCTGCTCGGATTCTTCGGTGGCGTCGCTGGCGTCATTCTGAGTGTCGGAGCCGGGCTGGCGATAAACCACTACGCCGTCGGCGACGCGATGGCCGTCTTCAGGCTGCCAAACGCGTGGTACGTCGGCGCAGCGTTCACCTTTGGGGTGCTGACGAGCATCGTCAGCGGCCTGTATCCGGCCTGGAAAGCAGCGAGCGAAGAACCGGTCGACGCGCTACGCGGTTAAATCGTCGCGTCGACACCCGGTTCCAGCAACGGGTCGGTTCGGTCGACCGACAGCGAGTCGAACTGTGCAAGCCAGTGCTCGTCGCCGCGCTCGAAGGCCTCCAGCGCGTCACCGACGGTGTAGGTCCGTTCGTTGTCCGAACACGGGAACACGCCCTCCAGGTCGTCGCCGTCGTAGATCGCCAGCGAGACGACTGGGAACACGACGACGTCGTCGACGCGGTCCATCCCGACGTAGCTCCGATTCCGTCGTTCGAAGGCCGGTTCGAGCGAGTGGCCGTTCTGGCCTGCCCAGTCTGTGAACTCCTCGTAAGTCTGGATGGCTTCCGACCGCTTGTCCTCCGCCATCGTCCTGATCCGCTGCCACTCACCGGCGACCATCGACTCGCTGAACACGCCATTGGCCTCCAGTCGCTTGACCCGATTGAGCACCTGCTGTTGAGCGTCGAACGTGCCGTAGGTATCTCCACGAAGATACAGTTCCGCCCGAAGATGTGTGTCCCCTGTCATAGCTTTCACATCGCTAGCTTCTCCAGAGACCCTCAAAACTCTTTCCCAGACTTACATGCTAGCATATAACATAATCTTGGAATAGAGAATCAGTGGTATGAGTGTCTCTATATACATAATATGGGGTATCTACCTGAATACGGAAGCCCCTTATATTATTAGTACGTCAACAATTATTTTCCTCTTAGGTCGATGTTAGTTTCGATATCTGTCGAACAAATTAGTGGCCTGTTCCTTTCAGTTGTGACGATCAATTCACAAATTTATAAGGAATCGTATACTTGTCTATTCGGGACTTTGGTGTTCAAGCATTCCCGTGATGACCTGTTCGAGGGCTCGCTGGCCAGAGGTTCCACATGTCTTGCTCGATCCCGCACCGGGGATGGTCGCATACGTGTCCGCTACATTTGCCGGTTCCGTGACCGGTGCGCCTGAGAATATTCGATAGCTGCCGAAATCGCAGCCCACCTTCGTCGAAAATACGGGTAGTCGCGTCCACGCCGCATTTGGACTCCTGTTGACCGCTCCAACCGCGCTGCTCGCGGGTCGCTACGTTCACGGCTCCGCCGTTCATTTTCGAGGCGCAGTGCGCCTCGCTCTCCCCGCTCGCTATTCGAGAGCCCTCACTACGTTCGGCCTCTCGCTGTTCGCGGCTCACCCCGTTCGCCGCTCACGTCTCGCAGTTTTCGCTTCCGCTGGTCGCTCAAACCGCGCTGCTCGCGGTTTCACCGCTCGCTATCCGAGATTCTCGCTCCGCTCGAATCTCGCTAGTCGTCAGCGTGCGCTTCCGCACCACTCGCAACGACCTCTAGCTCGCCGGCGTCCAGCTCTTCTTCGATTTCGCGAGCCGCCTGCACCATGTTCTCCATCTTGCCGCGGGCGACCTCGCGGGGCAGGAGCTTCACGCCGCAGTCCGGCGAAACGGTGAGTCGCTCCGGCGGGACGACCTCCAGCCCCTTCTTGATGTTCTCCTTGATCTCCTCGACGGACTCTACTTCGGCGGTGTGTGCGTCTAGGACGCCCATCGCGAAGTCCTTCGTGAACTCGTGCTCTTTGAACACGTCGAGCTGGTCGTAGTCGCCGTTGGCGAGTTCCAGGTCGTACTCGTGGACCGGGTAGTCCAGAATCTCGGGGTAGATGCGCGAGTAGTCGCCGTAACAGACGTGCAGGCCCAGCCGCACATCGTCGGGGATCTCGTCGACGATGCGCTCCAGACACTCGCCGACGATAGCGTGGTCGTCCGGCGTCGTGGCCAGTGCGGGCTCGTCGATCTGGATGTAGCGAGCGCCGGCTTCGACCAGCGCCTCGATCTCCTCGTTGACGAGGTCAGCCAGTTCGTAGGCCAGCTGTTCCTCGCTGTCGTACACTTCGTTGAACGACCAGTTCGCAAGGGTGTACGGGCCCGTAATCGGAACCTTGACGGGGCGTTCGGCGACCTCGTCGGTGAACTCGAATTCCTCGACGAGCCACTGCTCGCCGTACTCGACCTCGTCGGCGACGCTTGGCTTGTCGAAGTAGTTGTGGCCCCACACTTTCACGCGGCCGTTAAACTCGTAGCCGTCGATACGGTGGGCGAAGTACTCTACCATCTCGTTGCGGCGCATCTCGCCGTCACAGATGACGTCGAGACCCGCGCGCTCGTGTTCGTGGGTGATGAGCCGCGAGGCGTCGTCTTTCGATTCCTCCCACTCGTCCTCGCCGAAGTCGGCGTCCTCGTCCTCGAACAGCTCGCGGGCACGGTCGTGCCACTTGGGTTTGGGGTAGGAGCCGACGACGGTCGTCAGCAGGAAGTGGTCGTTCGGGTGGTCCGCCGGTTTGAACTGGTCTCGTGGTCCTGTCATCGTTTTATGCCTCCGCCGCCTCCAGATCCGCGGCGTTTGCGAGCGCTTCGAGCTTATCTTCGAACTTGTTCACCGGGAGATAGAACGTTTCCGTGTTCGCCGTCGCGTAGACGGTGTCGTAAGCAGTGTTGGTCTGCTGTTCGAACCAGTCGATGCGGTCCCGAATCGTCTCGGGGGCCTCGACCAGCGTGTTCTGGCCGTCGACGACGCCAAGCGCCACGTCGTCCTTGGTGCCGTACTCCTGCACGTTGTAGACGGTCTGGTCGTGGTTCGCAACGAGGTCGAAGCCGATGGCATCCACGTCAGCGTCCATCAGGTGCGCGTAGGCCTTCTCCTCGATTGCGCCCCAGTAGGTGTGGGCGACGACATCGGCGTCGGCGGCCGAGGCGACGGCGTCGATTGCCTCGGCAGCACGTTCGTCCTCGCCGTCGGCGGGCGTGTTCTCGACGAGCGACGGCTCAAGCAGGAACAGCGTCTCAATATCGGAGAACGCGGTCACTTCCTCGGCGAGGAAGTCGGCGATGGCGTCGAGGAACTCGGCGTCGTCGCCGTAGTGCTCGTCGGTCGCCAGGTCCGCAAGCGAGTACGGGCCAGGGAGCACAGCCTGCAGGCCGTCGTCGACGTGGTCGGCTGCGGCACCGAGGTCTGCGGCGACGTCGCCGCCGTCAGCACCGAGGTCGCCCTGCACGACCGGCTCTCGGTAGAAGTTGTTGTTGTCGTAGTAGCGGACGATACCTTTGGTCTCCACATTGTCGTGGACCGCGAGCGGGTGCGCGAGCATATCATCCCAGCGGAACTGGCCCTCGACGATGCGGTCGAGCCCGGCGTCCTGCTGGATGGAGATGACTTCCTCGCGCGCTTGGTCGTAGGCCGCGACGACCTCGCCGGACTCGTCGCCCGAGATGAGGTCGGTCTTCTGATGGCCTTTCAGATCTGCCAGTTCGTCCTTGGCCCAGTCCGGGAGCGGAAAGAGCCCAGGGGTCGTGGCGATTACCTGTGTCATTGCCGTGGAGTAGGAAATGACGGGCTTTAATATTTCCTATTCGATTAAATGCTCAGAAGTAATCAATCACGATAGAATCGCAGGACGACGAGCGCTTCGTATGGGTGTTTCTCACTCGCAAGCTGTTCGCTCGCCAGGCCGTATTCGCCCGCGTACTCTCGCACCGCCTCGGGGTCCGTGAGACTGCTGACGAGCATGAGCGCTTCGCCGGCCGGAGCTAGCACGCGCTCGACGGTTTCGAGAAACGGGTCGACGAGTCGGCGACCGTCGTCGCCGCCCGACAGCGCGTGTTCCATCCAGTCGTCCCACTCCTGTTCGGACGGCGTCGGCAAGTAGGGCGGATTGAACGCTACGAGGTCGAAGGCGTCCGTCCGGAACGGCTCGACGAGGTCGCCACGAACGACCGGGACGCCGTTTTCTGCCGCTTCTTGACAGGCCAGCGGGCTCACGTCGACGCCGACCGCCCGCGCTCCGGCGTCGGCGAGCGTCGCGGCGACGTAGCCGGAGCCCGTCCCCACGTCGAGGACGGTGTCGCCCGCTTCGACTCGTTCGCGGGCCGTCCGGGCCAGCAGGTCCGAGTCCTCTGCGGGCTGGTACACCGATTCGACGCCGCGCTGGTTGGCCAGCGACGGGCGTTCGGTGCCGCTCTCCTCGGCTGTCTCTCCCGCTCCTCCGGCGTCGGACTCCTCACCCATCTCAGACCTCCGGCTGGCCGACTTCGTAGGCGAGTGTCGCCAGCGTAGCGAAGTCGGCCGGCGTGAGCTTCCCGGCACGGGCACTCATAAGCTCCTCATCGGCGGCTTCGACTACCGCGTCGGGGTCGCCCAGCCCGGAGATGTGGGCCGTGTTTCGGACGGCGTTGCGCATCGTCTTCCGGCGCTGGGTGAACACTGCCTTCAGGAAGTCCATGAAGAACTCGTCACTGGGGACGGTGTAGTCGGGTTGCCTCGGCGTCGTCCGGACGAGCGCGCTGGTGACGCGGGGTTGCGGGTCGAACGCTTCCGGCGGCACTGTCTCAACAATCTCCGCGTCGGCGTAGTGGCCTGCTGTGACCGAGAGCCGCCCGTAGTCGTCCGTCGCGGGGTCGGCGGCCATCCGCTCGGCGAACTCCCGCTGGAACATCAACAGGAGCGGGCGCTGCTCGGGCAGCAGTCGGAAGGCGATCTCTGAGGACGCGCCGTAGGGTAGATTCGAGATGCTGGCGGTGAACTCAGGCAGGCCGATATCGAGCGCGTCGCCCTCGACGACGGTGAGGCGGTCCGCCGCGATTTCCTCGGCGAACTCCTCGTGGAGATGGGCCGCGAAGTCCGGGTCCCGCTCGATTGCGGTCACCGTCTCGGCCGCCGCGAGCAATCGGTCCGTTAGCGCACCCGGGCCTGCACCGATCTCCAGTACATGCGAGAGGTCAACGTCCGCGTCTGTCGCGTATTGCGGAATGCGGTCCAGTACCCGGTCGTCGACGAGAAAGTGCTGGTCCTGCCGGGTATCGGCCCGCTTGCCGGCCCGCCGGACGAGCGCGTCGGGGTCCCGAGCCCCTGTCTCGGTCGTGGTCATTAGCTGGCCGTAGCGGGTCGCGGTAGAAAAGGGTCGCCTTATACTGGTGGCTGTCAGCTTCGCTGCTTGCAGCCGACAGTGTTACGAGGACTGCTCCTCGCGCCGGACGAACAGCCGGTACTTCAGGTCGTCGTCCTGTAGCTCTTCGAGTATCCGCTCGACAAGTGTCTCTTTGGGGCTGTGGAGGCCGCTGACGCGCTCTTCGAGGTCTTCAAAGCTCTCGAAAGGCTTTCGCTTCCGCTCGTCGAGAAGCGTGTTCCGGAGCTTCTTCCCGATACCCGGCAGGAGGTTCAGCTGGTGGAGCCGCAGCGTGATCGGCTGGGCGTCGTTGTAGAAGTCGACGAACCGCTGTTCGTTCGCTTCGACGATTTCCTCGACGGCGTAGTCAAGCTCCGAGCGGGCACCGCTCGGGATATCCTCGAACTCGACTTCCGTCACGCGGCCGAACTCCGTCAGGTCGACGCGGTCACCGAATGCAATATCAACGTCCTTGTCGTCGAGCTGGAGCTCGTAAATGTAGAACTCCTCGACGTCGAGCGCGTACGCGAGCGGCTCCTTCTGGTGCTGTGGCCGGTCGTCTCCGGGCCGCCCGTGTGGGAGGACATCGAGGACAGCCGCCATCATAGAGTCGCCGCCGCTCTCCGATTCAGTCATGCCAGGCAGTACGACCACAGCACACTTAATGCCGGTGGATGCCCCGAACCGCGACACGGAGCGCCGTCGCTATTTTCGCTTCGGTCCAGCGGCAGCGGAAACTAGATCTCGACCGCGTAGCTGGTCGTCCGTGAAAGTAGGGATAGAGCGGCGAAGAGCCGAACTGACGATTGTCCTCGCTACGCGTACTGCTTGACGATGTTGAGAATCTCGTCGAGTTCGTCGCCATCGAGCGTGTACCGCTCCTTGGCGAACACGGCGCGGAGCTCGTCGCGGTCCAGCGGCCGCAGGTTCGCGATCTTGTAGGCCGTCGGCGTGTCGACCTTTTCGAGTTCTTCGAGGTCTTCGACCAGCTGCAGCGACTCCTCGGGGTCGAGGACGGCAAAGCGGTTGACGTGCTCGATAGCCCGCTTGAGCTCGTAGCGCATCTCGCGGTCCTCCTCGGCCGCCCGCTCCATCTCGAGGTCTTCGAGTATCTCCTTGGTCTCCGCGACCGTCAGGAACTCCTCACTGACCTTCTCTTTGAATATCGTCATTCTTGCCGGCGCAGGTGCGCAGCGGTGACGATGATGGTCTTCGCCTTGCCACCGTCGACGATGTCGACCTTGTACGCGTCACCCTGCTTCCCTTCGACGGTTCCGGTCTGGCCGTCGAACCGCGGGTGGAAGCGGCCGTTCGGCACTGACGGGTCGATCTTGAGGTGGACTTTCTCGCCGTCGTCGAACTCTTCGACGGCGCGCTGTGGCGGCGAGGTGCCGCGGTCGCGGGGCTTGTTCTTGAGCTTGTCTCGTGTTCCTTCGAGGGGTCCGTTTGAACTAGGCATTCTTGCTCCTCGCTAATCCGGTCGCCCTAATAAAACGTGCGTTCCGCGACCGTCGCTGGTCACGCTCTTGCAGTCGCTACAGACCCGAGTGGAAAACTACAGCGGTGAGTCGATTACAGGCGGCCGGTGCTCTCGACGGAGACCGACTCGACGTCATCGACGTTCGCAAAGGCCTCTTCGACGGCTTCCGTCCCGCCGGTGTCGTCAGGGACGATGACTGTCGGCGTCAGCGCGACGAGGCCGAACGCGACGTCCTCGCGCTCGAACCCGTTGATCTTCGTTCCTTCCGGAAGCACGCCCTCGAGACGCTCCTGCAGGTCGTCGAGGTCGACTTCGGGGCTTTCCGGCATGACCTTGATCTTGGCTGCTACTTTCCCCATTGTTATGGCCCCATGAAGCCGCAGTCCGGGCATTTGTAGAGGTTGCTCTGCTTCCGGCAGGTGGCACAGCGGTAGATCTGCTGTCCACAGTCCGGGCACTTGAACGCGGCGGCGTTCGTGCCGGCGATGTTGATGCCACACGAGACGCACTTGCGCGCCTGTTTCTGTTGGCTCTCGCTCATACCACTCCGTATCCGACCGCGGCTTTTAACGATTGCCAAACGCGACCGCCACCGCGAGTGACTGCCATGGCCCTAGTTCCCGGGCAGGATGTCCCCGAGCGCAGCGCCGATTGCCATGGGGACGAACGCCACGGCACAGATGCAGGCCGACTCGTAGACGACCGCAGGCTCGGTCGACCACTCGACCAGCCCCCAGCCAGTAAGCAGCGCGACGGAGACGACGAGTGCCGTCCCGGTGACGCCGACGAGTCGCCGCGGGATGAATCCGAAAATCGGGTTCGCCACCCGAACGTCCTGAAACTCGGCCACGTACAGAATGGAGATGACTAGCCCGACAGCGATAGCGACTGTCGCGGCGAGATACAGCGGGTGCTGGGCGATGTGTAGCCCGGCGTCGACTGTCCCGCCCTCGACAGCCATGGGAATCCCGAACAGCAGCGAGCCGAGCAGCGCCTCCGCGAGGTCGGACCGGCCGAAGCCCCAGACGACCCGGCCGAAGGTCGCTGGCTCGTGGTCCTGGGAATCCGCGGCCGCGCGCATCGCGTCCCGGACCTGCCGTCGCTCGTCTTCGGAGTCGACGAGCTGTTCCAGCTCCTGAAGTTCGTCGAACAGGGCCGCAAATTCGTCGTCATCTCCATCCGGTTCGACCGGAGGGCGGTTCGACTGGCTCATCTGAACTCGGGCTCGCTATCTCGCGTTGGGACGTCCGGGTCCGGTTCGGCACCGGCCGTCGGGGTACCGTCTTCCCAGACGTAGAACCCCTCGCCGGCGACAGCGCCTCGCTGTCCGTCCTCGACCTTCCGGCGGAGCAACGCTGGTGGTTCGAACCGCTCGTCGAGCCGGTCGGCGAGGTCTTCGAGCGCGGTTAGCACTGTTTCCAGCCCGTGGCGGTCGGCCCGGACGAGTGGCCCGTCGCGGTCTGAATCGCCACGCTCGAACGTGCGGTCGATATCTCGAATCCCCGCGACGCCGTCCTCGACCATCCGAACAGCTTCGGCAATGGTAGCGAGTTCGAGGCGTAGCGCGGCAAATCCCGGCGTGTCGCGGACGACGACCGGCGACGCGTCCAGGCTCTCGACGAAGTCGGTGACTCGGTCGCGGGTCGCCGCCGTCGTCTGTTCGGCGATGACCACCTCGACAATAGCGCCGTCCGGCGGGTCAGCGAGGTTGAGGCCGACGGCCCGGTTCGGGCTCCGCAGGCCGGTCGCGACTGCGGTCACCGACATCGACGTGTCGCTGACGGCGATGAGCGTCTCATCCTCGACCATCGTCTCAGTTTCGGCGACCACTTCTCGGTGGCTGTCCGTCCCACCGTCGGTCGCGTCGATGACGATACCGCTGCCGCTGACGGCGCTTTCGAGTCCCGTGGTTCCGTCGATACCGGCCGAAACATCCCCGTTGAGTGCGTGCCGGATCTCGTCGACGCGGTCCATCACGTCCGTCGCATCCGTCCCCCGTAGACGTACCTCGTGGCCCGCACGGACACATCGCTGTGCGATATCCCGCCCTCGTCGTCCG
The DNA here is from genome assembly GCF_008728975.1 of Haloarcula sp. CBA1131. Lineage (NCBI taxonomy): Archaea > Methanobacteriati > Methanobacteriota > Halobacteria > Halobacteriales > Haloarculaceae > Haloarcula > Haloarcula sp. CBA1131. The sequence goes on along the minus strand of NZ_RPCY01000001.1, from coordinate 2,498,039 downwards.
GTACCGAGTACGGCCACAATCATGACTAAACCACTGTACGCTCCGGGTTAAGCCTTTACGCCACCGTCTGTCATGGTCCCGTCTCCGGTCCGTGTCGCTTGCTGACCAGACAGGTGGGCCGTGGGGCCGGCGGTACGTTTTTTTACAACACCGGTTGTATCGCCGGCCATGGATATCGGTGTACTGACGGTTCCACTGGGCGGACAGTCGCTTGACGAGGCGCTGGCGTACCTCGGCGACCTGGGCGTTGATGCGGTCGAACTGGGCTGTGGTGGCTGGCCCGGCGACGACCACCTCGACAGGCAAGCGTATCTCGACAACGAGGACAAACAGGCCGAACTGCACGACCTGCTCGACGAGCACGACCTTCGGGTGAGCGCGCTGGCGACCCACAACAATCCGCTCCATCCCGACGACGACCAGGCCGCCGAGGCCGACCGGGAACTCCGGGAAGCGATCCGGCTGGCCGACCAGCTCGACGTGAACACCGTTACGGGGTTCTCTGGCCTGCCTGCCGGCGGCCCGAACGACGAGGTGCCGAACTGGATCACCGCGCCGTGGCCGACCGAACACGCCGACGCCCACGAGTACCAGTGGCGCGTCGCCGACGAGTACTGGTCGGACCTCGCGGCCCACGCCGGCGCACACGACGTGGACATCGCCATCGAGATGCATCCCAATATGCTGGTGTACGAACCCCGCGGGCTGCTCGAACTCCGCAGGCGGACGAACGACCGAATCGGCGCGAACTTCGACCCGTCGCATCTATACTGGCAGGGCATCGATGTGACCGAGGCCATCCGCCTGCTCGGCGAGCACGACGCCATCCACCACTTCCACGCCAAGGACACGAAGGTGTACGAGTCAAACGCCCGGGAGAAGGGCGTGCTAGACACCGCGCCGTACACAGACGAAGCGGACCGGTCGTGGCTGTTCCGCTCTATCGGCTATGGTCACGGCGAATCCCACTGGAAGGATGTGGTGTCGACGCTGCGGATGGTCGGCTACGACGGTGCGCTCTCCATCGAACACGAGGACTCACTCACTAGCGCACGCGAGGGACTGGAGAAGGCCGTCGACGTGCTCGACCGCGCCGTCTTCGAGACCCAGCCCGGCGACGCCTACTGGGCGGAGTAGCCGATACGGCCACCAGCACGACCGTTTCTGGCACTTACGCTTATATAGTGTCTGTGTGACACTACGACTGGACTACCGTATCCAGTGACACTTCATGGACATCGAACTCACACACAAGCCCTCGTACACGCACGTCCGCGTTGCGCTCGACAGCGGCGAATCGATACTCGCGGAACCTGGCGCGATGGTCAGCCACTCGCCGACCATCGAGATCGAGACGACGACCAGCCGGGACGGCCTCCTCAGCTCCGCGAAGTCGATGCTCGGCGGTGAGTCGCTCCTGGCGAACGAGTTCACCGCGCAGGGCGGTTCGGGCACCCTGACCCTCGCGCCGCCGACACCGGGCGACGTACACCATCACGAACTCACTGGCGAGACGCTGTACGCCGTCGACGGGGCGTTCCTCGCAGCCGACCCGGATATCGACATCGATTCGGAGTTCGGCGGCATCAAGTCGATGCTGGCCGGCGCGAGCATCACGCCGCTGGCGCTGAAAGGGACCGGAAACGTCCTCATCGAGGCCTTCGGCGGGCTGGAAACCGTCGAACTCGACGCCGGCGAGTCCTACACAATCGACAACGACCACGTCGTCGCCTGGGAGGAGTCAGTCAACTTTGACGCCCACCGCGTCGGCGGGCTGAAGTCGACGCTGCTCAGCGGCGAGGGCCTCGTGATGGATTTCACCGGCCCCGGAACGGTCTGGTATCAGACGCGCGGCCTCGGCTCGTTTACCTCGGCTATCGCTGACGCGCTGCCCGGAACGGGTGACAACGACGGTGATGCGTCCGGTCTTGACGACTTCATCTGACTGTCGGAAGTCCGCTGGAGAACAGCCGCGTTCAGGAGAGTGCTTGCGTGATATCCGTCGACGACACCATGCCGACGTAGTCCTGATGCTCGTCGATGACGGGGAGGTGCTTGATGTCGTAGGTCGTCATCATCGCTGCGGCCTCGCCGAGTTCGAGAGAGGTCGTCACCCGCTCGACTGGCGACGTCATCACGTCGCCGACGGTCGCCGACGAGAGGTCCTTCCCGCTTGCGACGGCATCAACGATGTCGGTGGTGGTGATGATACCCGCCTCTGCCCCCGGCACGAAGATGCCGTTGATGTTCTGCGCTTGCATCTGCGTCGCGGCCGCTTTGACGGTTTCGTCGGCAGAAATCGTCTCTAACGGCGTCGACATGATATCCTCGATACGAACGGTCGTTTCAGTGGCCATGGAGTATCAACACGGGCATCCGGTTTTGGCTTTTCCCTCGGGGCGGCCCGCTGCCCTGCCGTCACCATGAGCGTTATTTCGGCTCCGAGTGAACAGCCGGCTATGACCCTCGATATCGGTATGCTCGGCTACCGCTTCATGGGCAAGGCCCACGCAAACGCGCTGGACCGCCTGCCCATGTTCTTCCCCGAAGCGCCCGCCGTCAACAAGGACGTGCTCGTCGGCCGCGACGAGGACGCGCTGGCCGACGCGGCCGACCAGTTCGGCTTCGACCGGACCGCGACCGACTGGCAGGACGTCGTCGACGAGGTGGACGTGTTTTACAATCTCGGCCCGAACCACGTCCACGCCGAACCGTCTATCGCAGCGCTGGAGGCCGGGACGCCGACGTTCTGTGAGAAACCGCTCGCGCCCACGCTCGATATGGCCGAAGAAATGGCCGAGACCGCCGCGGACGCCAGCGTGCCCGCGGGCGCGGCGTTCAACTACCGCTTCGTCCCGGCCATCCAGTACGCGAAGGGGCTCATCGCCGACGGCGAACTCGGCGAGATTCACCACTTCCGCGGGCAGTACCTCCAGGACTGGCTGGTCGATCCCGACGCGCCGTGGTCCTGGCGCAACGACGAGGAGATGGCTGGCAGCGGGGCGCTCGGCGACCTCGGGTCGCACACGGTCGATCTAGCCCGGTTCCTGCTCGGCGACGCCGCCGGCGAGATAACGGACGTGAGCGGTCACCTCCGGACGTTTACCGAAGAACGCCCCGTAGAAGGGAGCGACGAGACGCGCCCGGTGACCGTCGACGACGCCTACAGCGCCCAGATCGCGTTCGAGAACGGCGCGATGGGAACGCTGGAGGCGTCTCGCGTCGCCAACGGCCACAAGAACGCCCACACCGTCGAAATCGAGGGGTCGAAGGGCGCAATCAAGTTCGACCTCGAACGGCTGAACGAACTGCAGGTGCTCACCGAGGGTGACCGCGGCTTCCAGCAGGTGCTTATCACCGACGAGGATGACCCCTACGTCGACCACTGGTGGCCCCCCGGCCACGTCATCGGCTGGGAGCACACGTTCGTCCACGAGAATTACGAGTTCCTCTCAGCCGTGGCCGATGGCAGGCAACAGGAGCCGTCCTTCGCCGACGGCCTCGCCGCACAGCGAGTCCTCGACGCCATCGAACAAAGTGACGACCGCGGCGAGCGGGTCAGCCTGTAGGGCCGCGAACCGAAACCCCCTTTCGGCGGCCACTGGTAGGTCCTGCCATGCTCTCTATCGCGCTGGCCGGGAAGCCGAACGCCGGCAAGTCTACTTTCTACAAGGCGGCCACGATGGCCGACGTCGACGTCGGAAACTACCCGTTCACGACCATCGACGCCAACCGCGGCGTCAGCCACGTCCGAACGGACTGCCCCTGTCTCGACCGGGAGGAACGCTGTGGTGACGATAACTGCCGGGACGGCAAGCGCTACGTCCCGGTGGAGCTCATCGACGTGGCCGGCCTCGTCCCCGGCGCACACGAGGGCCGCGGCCTCGGCAACCAGTTCCTCGACGAGCTGTCGACCGCCGACGTAATTCTCAACGTCGTCGACGCCTCCGGCGGGACCGACGCCGAGGGCGAACCGGTCGAGGTCGGCGAGCACGACCCCGTCGAGGACGTGCACTTCGTCGAGGCGGAGATGGACCTGTGGCTCGCCAGCATCGTCAAGCGAAACTGGGAGTCCATCGAACGCCAGTCCCGCTCGCCGGATTTCAAGCTCGACGAGTCGCTCGTGGACATGCTGGCCGGCGTCGGGGCCTCTGAACTCGACGTGGCCCGCACCCTGCGGGACCTGGAGTACCCCGAGGACCCCATCGCCTGGACCGACGAGCACCGCGAAGCACTGGCGACAGAGATACGCCAGCGGACGAAGCCGCTCGTCGTCGTCGCGAACAAGGCCGATATCGCTCCGGAGGGAAACATCGAAGCCCTGCAGGAAGCCGCCGACGTGGTCGTGCCCGCGACCGCCGACGGCGAACTCGCGTTGCGCAACGCCGCACAGGCTGGCGTCATCGACTACGACCCGGGCGACCCGGACTTCGACATTGTCGGCGACGTGAGCGACCAGCAACGCGAGGGGCTGAACCGCATCCGCGGCGTCATGGAGGAGTACGGCGGCACCGGCGTCCAGGGCTCCCTTGACACCGCCGTCTACGATCTGCTCAACCATCTGACGGCCTACCCCGTCCAGAACGAAACGCACTGGACCGACGGCCAGGAGAACGTCCTCCCCGACGCGTTCCTGCTGCGCCAGGGCGCAACGCCCAAAGACCTCGCCTACGCCGTCCACTCCGACATCGGCGACGGCTACATCCACGCCGTCGACGCCCGCGAGAACCGGCGCATCAGCGATGAGACGGAACTTGAGGAGGGAGCGGTCATCAAAATCGTCAGCGACGCGAACTGAGGGGTCTAGCCCACGACTGCTCTCTCGCTTTACTCTGGCAGCAGGTCCCGCAACGTCGCCCGAATATCCTCGCTGCCGGGGCTCTGTGGCACCTGCCCGAGTACGTCCCGGCCGAGCCGGTCCGTCGCTGCCGCGACCGAAAGCTCGTCCAGCAGATTTCCGTACTTCAGCGCCAGCCGCGGCGACACGTCGAACAGGAGGTCGCGCTTGCCGATGAGCGAGTGGGTGATCGACAGAACTTCGACGGCGCGGTCGACGTACTGCTGTCTCGCGTCGTCGTCGCCGCATTCGTCGAGGGCAGCCAGCAGGAACTGCTCCAGTTCGGCCTCGCGGTCGTGGAGCGCCGGCGGGTCCGAGAGCATCGTCGTCCCGTCGGGCCGCTCCGGGAGCATGCTCCGGCGGGGCGCATACGAGAGGACCGCGCCGGTGGTCGGCGTGGTCGCGGCGGGCAGTGGTACTGCCAGCCGCTTCGAGGGGGTCGTATCGGTGAAGACGACGTGGAGGTTCGCCGGCTCGCCGCGCACCGGCTCGTCCCAGCCGTCTGGGCTGTGTTCGTAGCCGCGCCGGAGTGCCTCCCGAAGCGTGCGTACAATCCGCCCGCCTTCGCCCTGGAGTTCCAGATGGAGCACGACGGGACCGTCGCCGCTCTCGTCGATGAGAGACCACAGGGCCGGAAGCGCGTCCGCAGCGCCGGCGGAGAGTTCGTAGCAGGCCGCGCCCTGCTCTGCGGCTAGCAGTCGGGCGAGCGTACTGCCGCGCCAGCCAGTCAGGTCGGCCACGTAGAACCACGGGAGCGTGTGTATCGGGCCGACTGCGGCGTCGCCGGCCGCCGTGTCGATAGTTGGCGGGACCGTTTCGAGATAGCTATCAATAGTCGCTAGTTCGGGGGCGAAATATTCGGTCGTCGCCGGAGGGAGGTCGGTTGTCCGGCGACGATGGTCGTCGACTGAAGCCATAGTCTGTGTAGGCCCGAGTACCGGAAAACGGTGACGAGAGAGCGACTGACAGTGAGTCGAACATTCGCGACAGGCATGTGCGTCCCGACAGCCTCTGATTCTGAAGTCACTCTTGCCCGACGAATCGGTCCCTCTCTCCCGCACTCCGCTCTATTGCCGTTGCCGGCCGACGAAGGGAAACCCGTTTTTTGCCCCGTCCCGAATCAGGCGTATGAACGTACGGACGATAGCTGACCTTGGTCCCGACGAACGGGCCGCTTTCTTCGACCGCGACGCCGGTGTCGACGCTGTTAGAGATGATGTACGCGATATTGTCTCGCAGGTCCACGAGGAGGGCGACGTGGCGCTGCGGCGCTTCGCCGAAGAATTCGACGATGTGTCGGTGGGCAACATCGACATCACCGACGCCGCAGAGCGAGCCTACGAGGAAATTGACGACGACGTGCGCGAGGCCATCGAAGACGCCGCGGCGAACATCCGCGCGTTCCACGAGCGACAGGTCCCCGAGGACTGGCGCGACGACTTCGAGGGGCGTGAACTGGGCCGCCGATTCCGCCCGCTCGACAGCGCTGGGGTGTACGCCCCCGGTGGCACGGCGGCCTACCCCTCCAGCGTGCTGATGGGCGTCATCCCGGCGAAGGTCGCTGGCGTCGAGCACGTCGCCGTCGCTACCCCGCCAGCCGAGGAGGTCAACCCCGTAACGCTGGCCGCTATCCACGTCGCCGGTGCTGACGCCGTCTATCAGGTCGGCGGCGCACAGGCCATCGCAGCACTGGCCTACGGGACCGAAACCGTCAGCGCGACGGATATCGTCGTCGGCCCCGGCAACCGCTGGGTCACAGCAGCGAAGGCCGAGGTCCGTGGCGACGTGGCAATCGACTTCTTGGCCGGCCCCTCCGAAGTTATGGTCGTCGCCGACGGCGACGCGGACCCGGAACTGGTCGCGGCAGACCTCGTCGCACAGGCCGAACACGACGAGAACGCCTCTGTCGTCGCCGTCACCGACGACGCGGACCTCGCCGAGCAGGTCGTCGATGCCGTTGACGAGCAGGCTGACGGCCGGGAGCGCGAGGCAGTCATCCGCGCCGCACTGGACAACGACGCATCTGGCGTCCTCCTCGCTCGTTCGATGAGCGAAGCCGTCCTCTTCGCCGAGGAGTACGCCGCCGAACACCTCTCGATTCAGGCCGCTGACGACGAATCGCTCCTCGAACGGATTCCCTCCGCCGGGTCCGTGTTCCTCGGCCCGTACAGCCCCGTTGCAGCCGGCGACTACGCGACCGGGACGAACCACGTCTTGCCGACCGGCGGCAACGCGCGGGTCACCGGCGGTCTCTCCGTAGACACGTTCGTCCGGTCGACGACTGTCCAGCGCCTCTCGGAGGACTCGCTGAGCGATATTTCGGACACGATCACGACTCTCGCCGAAGCCGAAGGGCTGGAAGCCCACGCCGAGAGCGTCCGCAAACGGTTCGAGGAGTAAAGCGGTTCCTGGGACTTTCTCGCAGGTCAACTCAGGACGTATCCCTCCGAGCGGTCCTATCGGCGTCACTGTTAACACGTTCGGGCGTCCACGTAAGTGTATGAGCAGCACAGCGGACGACGGCGATCCGAACCTCGGAGGCGAGGACGTAGCCGTCACCGAGCAGGCAGCGGGCGAGGCACTGGACCTCCTCGAAAGCGAGGGAATGGACGTCGAAGAATCCGGGCTTCGCCTGTACGTCCAGCAGGGCGGCTGTGCCGGACTCTCCTACGGGATGCGATTCGAACACGCACCTGAGGAAGACGACGAAGTGTTCGAGCGAAACGGGCTCCGCGTGTTCGTCGACGACGCCAGCATCGACTACATCGAGGGGTCGGTACTGGACTACGAGGGCGGCCTGCAGGGGGCCGGGTTCCACGTCCAGAACCCGAACGTGGTCAGCGAATGCGGTTGTGGCGAGTCCTTCCGGACGTAGCTACTCTTCGAGTTCGAACGCCACGACGACTTCGGCCTGGTACTCGCGGCCCTCGACGCCGGCGATCTCGACGCCGAGTTCCTCCACCTCGACCCACTTGAGATTGTCAAGTGTCGCCTCCGCGCGTTCGATGGCGTCGTCAGCGGCTTTGTCGAAGCTTTCCGAACTGGTCCCGATCAGCGTGATTTTCTTGAAAACCATATGCGTGAGATTGATTCACACGTCCATGTCATAAAAGTACGGACAGGTCACTGAGACTGCCGGTCGAGCAACGTCTCGACGTGACCGACCACGCCGGTGAGGTGTGCGGTCCCCCAGATTGCCACGATGATGGCACCGATAGCGTCGAACACGAGGTCGAGCATCGTGTCGCTGAGACCGAACTGTGTCAGAATCGTGTCGTTCCCGGTCGCCGACGCGGCGAGCGTAATCGAGAACTCGATGACCTCCCAGAGCACGCCGAAGGCCATCACGAACAGGAGGAGGAACACGAACATGAACCGCGAGGGAATCGATATCTCGTCGGTGTGCTCGTCGAGCGCACGGACCGTCGTGTATCCGACCGCGGCGACGACCGACGACGAGAGGGCGTGGGTGAAGTGGTCCCACCACCAGATGGTGACGTAGAAGTTCTCTTCGGACCCAGGCAACCCGACAGTTCCGAGTGCGTGAAAGAACGCCGCCGACGTAATCCACAGCGTCAGCGCGGGGTCGAGCGTGATGCCGTAGTCCCGTTCCAGCAGCGCCGGGAGTTGTGTGACGAGGATTGCGACGCCCGAATTGACGATGATGCCGACGTTGCCCCGCTCGATACCGACCGCCAGGAGCCCGATGAGTGCGAGTGACAGGGCTCGCGAGAGCAGTTGTTGTGTCGCCGGACTGATTCGGAGGCGGTCACGGACCTTCATACGTCCGGCTGGACCTCCTCGGGGACGCGACTGGTCCCGGCCTGCTGTCGGACGTAGTACGCGAAAACCACGCCAGCGCCGATACCGGCGATGGTCGACGCGACGAACTCCCACATCACCGCTTCCTCGATGGCGTGTTCTGACACCGTCGGATCGAGGATGAAGGTGGTCCCGAAGAACTGGTCGGCCACCCAGCGGACGACCGCCCAGACGCCGGCGGTGGCCATCGTGGTGATGGCGACGAAGACGACGGCGAACCGGGGCGTCATCCGGACGGGGGTAAAGAGCTGGAGTTCGACGGCGAGGATGAGCGCGATGGCGGCGACCGAGAGGTAGGTCGCGAGATTACCGGTCAGCGAGAGCGTCGCAAACAGACGGCCAACGACGGGCGACGCCGCCAACAGGAGGATTTCCCAGGGGAGCATGGCGTCCCGGTTACGCAATAGAACCGGCGGAAACAGCGCCAGTGCCGCGACGGCAGCCGCGAACCCGGCCCACAGCACGTCGGCCTGAACAGCACTCGTCACAGAAACGGCGGCGAGCATGGCGACGATGCACCACGCCGCGAGGGCGTTGACGCGCCTGTCCCGGAGCAACCGCGCTACGTCTCGGCTCATAGTGTCAGGTGAGCCGCGACTCGAAAAACCCTATCGACCGATGCCGGCGGCGTGGGCTGTTCAGATAGCCCCATACGCCATGGCATACGCGAGCGCAGCGATGGTCACCGCCGCCAGCCCCGTCACGACGGTCTCCAGCCAGTCGACGCCGTCACTGAACGGCCGGGTCGGCGCTCCGACGACGCCCAGTGCGAGGACGCTGAACACGAAGTGCGCCGACCGTTCGAGCGTCGGTGCGGGCAAGAACAGGACGGCCGCCCCGTAGCCGATTCCCAGCGCTGCCCGGGGGCGGACGAGTTCGGTCAGCGTGTATCCACGGAGGTGGACGTAGGTCCACACGGCGAGCCAGACCGTCGCCAGTTCGATAGCGAACGCCGCCAGGAGGTGCGTGGTCGGGTCGGGGTGGAGTATCACCCGCTCGGCGACGAGGGTCACGTCGAAGGGGTAGAAGAACGGGGGCGGGCCGCCAGTGAAGAGGTCACCGAACGGGTGGGTGAGCAGTCCAAGTAGGGCCAGCCCGGCCACCGTTTGGGGGCTGATATCGCGGGACTGTGCGACCGTGGCGACACCGAGCACGGCCAGGACGAACACGAGCATCACGAGTCCCGCGATGGGACCGCTGAGTACGCCTGTGAGAACAGTCGCTGCGACGCCGATTGCCAGCGATGCAATTCGGGCGGGCCGTGATTCGGTCGCCCAGAGACCGGCCGCGACAGCGAGTGCCGCCCCAGCAGGAGCGAGTGCGTCGGCCCGCGGTGGACGACGTTCGCGGTCTCCCAGAAGCCGTCCGCCGTCAGATTCTCGGCGGCCCCGACGAGCAGCCCGAAGGGGGCGTAGACGATGTCGACGTCGGGAACCGCGGCGAACAGGCCAGCGATGACGCCCAACTGGACCGCACGCTCGCGGGAGAGTCCAAGCCACCACGCGGCGAGGCCTCCGAGGGCGAACGCGAACAGCGCGTGCCCGACGAACATACGCCGAGTACGACGGCAATACTCTTAAACTCCATGTGTGACGGGATAGCGCGGGACTCGGCCCGCTCAGGACCCGGAATCGACTTTCGTCCAGCGTTCTTCGATGGCCGCATTGGCCCTGACGACAGTGTCACCGTCGACCCGGAACCGCGTCTTCCGGAGTTCGATGGCGGCCACCTCGCCGGTGGTGTCGCCGGTTTTGATGGTGTCGCCGGGGTTGAAGTCGGGGTCGCGGAGGAGGTAGACGCCGGCGACGGCGTCCTTGATCATCTCCGAGAGCGCGTAGGAGACGCCGAGCGCGAGGAAGCCGGTCGCCGTGCCCAGCGACGCGGCGATGACGGTCAGGCCGACGATAGAGAGGAAGGAGAGCGCCACGCCGAACCACAGGAACACGAGCACGATGACCCCGAGAAACTGTCGATAGACGGGTGACTCGCCGGGCAGCGACCGCTTCAGAACCGCCCGTACGACGACCATGATGGCTTTGATTCCCACTGCGGCGATTACGAGAAAGACGAACCCAGTTATGAGACGCGGGAGCGCGTCGACGACGTTCGTGACTAGCTGTTCGAGCGCTCGATTGATGACACCGACTTGCACGCCGGATGGTGGACGGAGAGCCCCCTAAGTGTTGGCGTCAGCCGACATTGTTGTGTCGCCGGGGTGACGGACCACCTCGTAGTCACCGTCCTCGGTAATACCGATGACAGCCCAGTCATAGGATACGTCTCGTCGAGTGAGACGGCGGCTGAGGTGCGTTGCCTCGCCCGTTCGTGTGACGAAACAGCGCAAGTCGCCGCTCTCGGGTATCGGGTCCTGCGAGTCGAGCACTGAGACAGTGACGACGCGCCAGTCGCGTTCCGCTCGCAGTTCGGTGCCAGTGCGCGACACGGTGTATCCGAGGTCGTCGAATATCGACCGGGCCTGCTCGTCGAGTGATGTGGTAACGGCCCCCATCTGAGAGTCAGTACCACCGGCTATCTGATAAACGTTCCCACTAGCTATGTGGCTGACAGTTCGGCCGGCGACACAGCCGTCGAAAAACGCGGAACAGCACGGGTCTGTCACCCGGACCCGACTGTTACTCGTGGGCCGCGTCCCACTCCTCAGCCTTGCGGAGGTTCGAGCAGTCGTTACAGCGGATGCGGCCCATCGAGTCCATCGCGTTGTTGAACGTCTCACAGTTGCTACAGAAGTAGCCCCAGCGACGCTCGCGGTCGGCGTCGCGGTAGACGACGTGAAACGCGCCTTTCGTGCCGATGTCGCCGTCGCTCCTGTCGACGTACAGCGTCTCGCCGTCGGGACCTTCGAGTGCGTCCATACGTACGCATGACGGGCCAGCGGCTAAATCACTGCGGAAACCATTAATGACTGGTTCCCCTGAACTGTGGGTGTGAGTCCCCGGATCATCCAGTACTCCGACGTGGAGAAAGCGTACGATACACCCGAGCGAATCGGGCGATTTGCGGGGACAGTGGCCGCCGCTGACGGCCCGGATGCGCTGGTGGTCGGCACTGGGGACAACACCGGTCCGGGGGTGCTATCGCTGGTCACCGATGGCGAGCAGTCGCTGGACCTCTTTACTGCGCTGACACCCGCGTTCGAGACGCTTGGCAACCACGACTTCGACCACGGGCTCGACGCGACGCGGGACATCATCGCCAGGTCGCCCCAGACGTGGCTGACTGCGAACGTCGAACAGGACGGCGAGCGGTTCGCCCGACGACTGACCCGGCCGTGGGCGAGCCGGACCGTCGACGGGAAACAGCTCGGCTTCGTCGGCGTGACCGACCCCGACACGGCCGCAGCTAATCCACAGGCGACGACGCTGACGTTCACGGACCCGCTCGAAGCCGTCGCCGAGGCGGCCACCGCGCTTCGAGTGGACGGGGCCGACGTTATTGTCGTGCTCTCACATCTAGGCCGGACCGACGAGGAACTGGCCCGCACCTGCGACGTGGACGCCATTCTCGGCGGGCACGTCCACGAGCGCCGCATCGACCGCGTCGCCGGCACGCTGCTCACCAGACCGGGAGCCAACGGCAAGACCGTCGTCGAGGTCGACCTCGGTGGGCCGGAACCGACTGCGCAGTTCCGCGAGACTGCCGACGGTCCCATCGACGACCGCGTCGCGGAGGCTATCGAGGACAGACTCTCTGCGGCAGGACTCGACGAGGTCGTCGGGCACGTCGAGGAACCGCTGGACCGGAGCAGGGCGACGACCTACGGCGGCGAGTGCCGCCTCGGCAACCTCGTCGCGGACGCGTACCGATGGGCGACGGGCGCGGACGTGGGCCTCCAGAACAGCGGCGGCCTCCGGAACGACACGGTCCCGCTGGACGGGGCGCTGACGGTCGGCGATATGGTCTCGGTCGTCCCCTTCGAGGAACCCCTGACAGTCGCTGAACTGACGGGTTCGGAACTCCGGACGCTGTGTCGACAGGGCAGCGGGAGACAGGTCGAGTTCGGAGAACCGGACTGGTGGCACGCCCACCTCAGCGGCGTCGAACTGATCTGGAACGACGACACGCAGACTATCGAGCGACTGCGGGTGGACGGGCGACCGGTCCGCGAGGCCGAGACGTACACGCTCGCGACGAGCAACTACCTCTACTACACTGAGCGGGAGTTCCCGGTCCTGACCGAGTCCCACCGTGTCAGCGTCGCCGACGTGCAGTACGAGGCGCTGGCCGATTACGTCCGCCAGACGGATATCGCCCCGACCGTCGACGGGCGACTCACTCGTCGCTAGCGATTTAAACCTCGGCACGGTACATCTCGCCGATGCCACAGGTCGTCGTCCCAGTCAGATACCCGCTCTCGGAGAACTCCCGAGCCACGCTTGCGGAGGCCATTCAGATCGCCGACGAGGAGGACGCGGACCTCACCGTCTTACACGTTAATCTCTACCAGAACAGCCACCGGGTCGACCGGACGGAACTCAAACGTGCCGTCGAGCAGTCGTTCGGCCACGTCCCGCGGACGCGGTACGTCGTCCGGTCGGGGATGCTCGTCGAAGAGACGATTCTCGATGAGGTCGCCGCACAGGACGCCGACATTGTCGTCATCGGGAGCAAACAGGCGAGTCGCTGGCGACAGATGATCCGTCGGTTGGTTGACGACCCCGATGTCGAACAGTTCCTTCGCGAGGAACTCGACTGCGAAATCGTCACCGTCGAGCCGGATACCCCGTCTAGCCGTCACTCGTCGGCGAGGTCGTCGGGGTCCTGACGCGGCGGGACGGGAGAGTCACCAGTGGCCGTGTGGCTCCGGCCACCGTTGTTCAGTCCGCTCAGTCCGTCGTTGAGTGAGACGTTCATCTCCCCGCTGGTGTCGTCGAAGTACAGGTGCGAGTGCGGGTAGGCGATTTCGACGTTTGCGTCTTCGAGCCGTCGCCAGACGTTCGTCTGGACCCTCGAACGTGCGGCGAGCAGTTTGTACGGTTCAGTCACCCAGTACCGGAGCGTCAGCAACACGCCGTGGTCTGCGAAGTTGTTGATGTACACAGTCGGCGAGGCGGGGTATCGAGCCGCGCCGACGCGGATGTCCGGCCCGCCGGAGATAACGTTGTCAACTTCCCGAGCCGCCGCTTCGATGAGGGTCCGCGCGGCGGCGATGTCACTCTCGTACGTGACTAGGACGTCGAGTGACAGCCGTGTCCGTGAGTCCTCCGCCGAGTAATTGATAACGTCCCGCTGGCGGATCTCCCCGTTGGGGATGACGAGAAACGTATTGTCGAGCGTGAACATCTTCGTGTGTCTGAGCGTGATGTCCTCGACGAAGCCTCGCTGGCCAGTGTCGGCGAGTTCGATCATATCACCGATCTCGTAGGGCTGGTCGGCCAGCAGGAACATGCCGGAGATGTAACTGCCGAGGATCGGGGCGAGCACGACACCAACCACGGCCGAGAAGATAGCGACGGACAGACCGATATCCGTTAGCCGCAAGCCGTAGATGTTCAGAATGGTCAACAACGCGAAGATATACACACTGGCACGGATGCCGCGCAGTGCCGTTCGGGTGAGACTTGGCCGCCGGAACTGCTGGGCGACACGTCGCCCGAGTAGGCGGACGAGAAGCCTTGAAACGACGATTGCCAGCCCGACGACGATCAGGGACTCCCCGATGTTCACCACCCACATCGGAATATCGAAGGGCAACAGCCCACCGATGTCGGTAGCCACTTCGGTCGCGGTTTCGGTCGGTGTCGGAGTGGGTGTCTGCAAGGGCCAGACAGGGCCAAAACGCATGCCATGGAATCGACACCGCCCCGAGAAAAGGGTTCCCCTCCCGAACTACTTATACTGTCAGCTGTAACTATTTCAAGACATCCGCTACCCCGAGGTGGCGAAATTCTTCACAGACGTACAGCCGACAGTATTACCCCGCGCGGCCCGTCTGAAAAAACATGTCTTCCGATGACATCTCGGTGGTCCTCTCGGACGACCGACCACCGGTCGATACGCTGGCAGTCGGCGTCTCGGAGTACGGTCTGGCCGGCCTCACAGCCGTCGATTATCTCGCCGACCAGCATTCGATGCGCGAAGTCGGCCATCTGCGGACGCCGGAACCGCCGTTCATCACCCCATTCGAGAACGGAACGCCGAGACATCACACGCGGCTGTATGTCGACGAAGCAGCATCGTTTGCCGTCTTAGTCGGTGAGCGGTTCGTGCCGCCGGCCCAGGCTGGGTCGCTCGCTGAGGCAATCGTGACGGCTGGGCAAAAACTGGACGCTTCGAACATGACGATGCTCACCGGTGTCCCCATCGCACACGGCCCGGACGACCACGCCCCATTCTACATCGCAACGCCGGCGTACCAGGAAACGTATCTCGACGACACCGCCATCAGACCGATGGGGAACGGGTTCCTCGACGGATTGAGTGCGGAGCTTGTCACCCGAGGTATCGATGAGTCGTTTCCGACAGGCGTGTTCACGACGCCGACGCATCCGCAAGCGCCCGACGCCGCGGCCGCGATCAGACTGCTCACCGCGCTGAAAGAGACCCATGCAATCCAGATCGACACCGGCCCGCTGGAGGCCTTTGCCGCGAATATCGAAGCCCACTATCAGGCACTCGCAGAACGGCTGGACGCTGCCGATACCGACCTACTTCCGGATGACCGAATGTATATGTAATTGCTAAAATTTGGAACGTTCGTCCATATTCCCATGGATTAAAACTATATCAATTCCACATTGTGCGTGAACAATAAAACATTTCGCCGACACCTTTTTCAGCGTACAGCGCGTTCCTTTCCTTGATGACCTCCACCGAAATCTATACGACTAGCGCGGTCGACTCAGACCCACCGCCACAGACGCGGTCCAAGACATCGCTGTTTTGCCCCAACTGCGGCCACGAGAGCGCAGTAACGGGCGACTGGACAGCCGAAGCAACGGAACACAGTCTACAGCTCCGGTGTCCGGACTGTGACACCGTCGTCCAACAGCGGTAGGACCACTACGTAATTACTCCTCATCCTCTGTAGACGAGGAGCCGTCAAGACTCTCAGCGGGCGGATTCACTTTGATGAACTCAACGACGAGATACACCACTGAGACGACGGCCAGTATGAGCAAGAAACCCGCTTCTGAAGAACTCTGCAGACTCACTCCAAGGGTGGCGAGCGTTGCAACGAGTACGGCGGTACACCGACGGATCGTCTGGCGGAGGAGGGCAGTGTCGTCCATACGTGGCTTCTTCACTGCCAGCAACAAGAACCTTCGACCCCGATTTCCGTTGCCGGGGACTCGCCTTGCCGGATGCGGAAAACAGTAGTCCGCCTCATACTGTTGGCTGTGACTATTTTAAGATATTCGCCACCCCGGGTGGCGAAATTCTTCACAGACTTACAGCCGACAGTATCAGTACTCGTGGATTCCGTCGTCAGTGACGACCGTATCAAGCAGGTGCGTCGGCGTGGCGTCGTAGGCCGGGTTTGCGACCTCGAACCCCTCCGCGGGTTCCCGGAGTACCTCAGATGGTGACCGGATCTCGTTTTCGAAGGCGAAGGCCCCGTCGACGTACTTCGCGGCGGCCCCGACGACCGTCACCGGCACGTCGTTGTCCGCCGCCGCCGTCGCAATCGGATAGGTGCCGATGCGGTTGTACAGCGTGTCGTCGACGATGCAGTCCATGCCGACGAGCACGCGGTCGACCTCTGGCATGAAGTGCCCGGCGGCGCTGTCGACGATGAGCGTGACGTCGACGCCGTCTCGGTCAGAGAGGTGGCGGGTCATCTTTCGACCGAGGAAGCGTGGTCGCGACTCCGTCACGTACACCTCGAAGCTGTGGCCGGCCTCGATGGCGTCGTCGATGGCCGCAAGGACCGTCGAGGAGAAGTCGTGGGTCAACAGCACGTCGTCGTCAGCGATCTCCGACACGGCGCGTGCAGCGGCGCGGTCTTTCGACGACTCCACCGACTCGACAACGTCGTCGATAGCCTCGGTAGTCAGTTCCTTGGCAGTCGCCACATCGTCGGGGTCCGCATCCGAGACAGTGGTCACGATTTTGTGCTGAGTGGTATGGAGGGAGGCATGGGAGGGGTTCGCCCGCCGGAGGGCGCTGCTGTTCCGGTCGAGCGAGCGGAGGTAGTCCTCGACCGTCGGGTACTCCCTGTCAGTCAGGTCCCGGAGCGCCTGGGCGGCTTTGACTGCGACCACGGAGGAACTGTGGGTCTGCATCTCCGAGATCTCCTCGACAGTCTCGTCTATCATACCGGTGGCTGTGAGTTGAACCGATATGTGTCTTCCCCTCGCCGTCGAACAGCATTTAACGCCGTCTCACATTAGGGGTGATAGACGGTCATGGGACGGTTCAGCACTGACACAGCCGGAATGACAGAGGGCATCGGCGTCGCCGTACTCATCGGACTGACACTACTCGTGACGGCTATCGTCGGGCTGAACGTCCTCGTCATCGAGGACGACGACAGCGGTGGCCCGCAGGCGAATTTCAGCTACGACTACGTCGAGGACAACGAACTGCTCATCGTCACACACGCTCGCGGCGACGAGTTCGAGGCGGGGAACGTCGAATTCGAAGGGCCGAGCAGAACGGTCACCTGGGCGCAGGTGGCGAACCGGGAGCCCGACGCGATGATTGGCCGGGGCGATATCGCACAGTTAAGCAGCGGGAACGCCTACGAGCGGCGGGTGGGTGCCCGGGACACGATTACGATATACCACAACGCGAGCGGGAACCGGACCCAGCTAGACCAGTGGGACGGCGCGAACTGACGGCGGTACTGCTGTAGACCAGTCAGTCCGCCGAAGCGACGGTCTCACGGTCGCTCTGTGCTGGCCGACCGAACCAGTCGTCGAAGGAGAGCGGCCCGGCACCCATCGTAAACACCGCCGAGGCCATTCCGAACAGCGTGATGTGTGCGAGTACCGGGTCGTCAGGCAGGCCGAACAGCGTCGTGGTGAACAGGACAAAGGAGACGGCCGCGGCCCCACGAGTCATGAACCCGAAGATCAAGACCAGACCGACCAGCATCTCGGTCAGGCCGGCCCCGAGCACCCACATCCCGGGGTCGACGGGGACGACGGCGGTGAGGTCGTACTTTTCGACGACCAGGAGCGCCTGGCCGGGGTCGGCGAGTTTCTGGAACAGTCCGAGGTAGATGAACGTCACACCCATGCCGACCCGGACGATGACCGGGACGTACTCGCGGTACGGTGCCGTCGCCGAGTCGAGAAAGCCCTTGAGATAGTGGACCGGGTCGACACGGCCGTAGTAGGTCCCGTCGGTGCTGGCGACCTGCTGGAGCATGTGGTCGGCGCTCGGGCGACCACCGCCCAGAATCAACAGTGCCAGAAAGGCCGGGACGTACTCCATAGCGAGAACGACGCCTGGGTCGACGGTCAGTGCCCACCCGTAAGTCAATAGCCCGATAGTCGTGACGATACGGGTCGCGAGCCCGAACAGGAGTGTGAACCCCAGCCCGATAAACAGGGCACGGACGAGCGGGTTCGTGGTCGGGTCAAACGTTACTGTGGGAGCGAACAGGTATCCCTGGAAGCCAGCGCCGACGAGCGGCAGCCCCACGCTGAGTCGGAGCATCCACGGGACGAGGTCCGCGTAGCCGACGAGTACGTCCCGGAGGATGACGATGTCCGCAATCGTCGGCCGAACCCAGAGGTACGTCGCGAGTCCGACGGTCACGGCCACGCCCGAGATGACGAAAACGGCCGCGTTCACCGGGTTCGACAGCACGGATATCGCAAACGCCACCGCGTCGAGGGCCTCCCCCGGCCCCCCGGTCACGTAGTCGACGTGCGCCGCCGCGGGTCGCGAAAAGAGAGTGAGAACGAGCGCGACAGTTCCGGCGAGACTCGGGATACGCGTCTTCATGCCTGACAATTCGTGGGCTAGCTACCTAATCCTTCGTTCGTTCCCTGCCGGTTCGACAGCCCACCTCTGTAGGCGGTGGAATTATATCTACGCCTCCACTACTTATACGGCAGTGAGCGTCAACATCGAGACACAGATCGTCGAACGCGGGGACGACGAACACGTCGACGCGGCGTGGCGGCTCAAGGAAAACATCCGCGAATCCGACGGGGTCCTGCGACAGCGGCGGGGGTTCTTTCGCGACGCCTACCGACGGTCGACCACCTATCTCTACATCGACCGGTCCAAGGACCGCCTCATCGGCTTCGCCGCGGTTCGACGCGACGGCTACATTCTCTTTCTCGCAGTCGACGACGAGTACAGGGGCCACGGCTTCGGCAAGCGACTCGTCGCCCGCGTCGCCGAGGACTACGGCAGCGTGACCTGCCACGCCCGGGCGACGAATCGGGAGGCTATCGGCTTCTACAAACACATCGGCTTCGAGATCCGGCGGCGCATCGACAACTACTACGAGGACGGCGGCGACGCCTACTACCTCAAGCTCGGCGAGGACTCGATTACGGACAAACTGTCGAAGTTCCTGCGTAGCTAAGCGAACGCTTTTCAAGGGACCTCCCCAACGAGGTAGCCGATGGAAGAGCGGACCCGCGCGTACCTCCGTGGCCGGTTCGGCGATCACTACCGACAGGCGTCCGTAACGCCGCCGCCGGCCGCGAACGAACGTGAATGGGGGTTCATTCCCTGGACCGACGGCCCCGGCGAGACGATGGTCCGCCATCGCTCGCTGCTGGACCTCGGCGAGATCGAGGACTTCCTCGGCCGCCGGAAGCCCCGCCACGTCTACTTCTCCGCGGGCCGCTACGACGAACCGAGCGCCTCGACGATGTCGGACAAGGGCTGGCGCTCCTCGGACCTCGTGTTCGACCTCGACGCCGACCACCTGCCCTCCGTGGTGCTTGGCGAGGACAGCTACGCCGAGATGCTCGCTAAGTGCAAGGACGCACTACTCAGGCTGCTCGACTTTCTGGAGGACGATTTCGGGTTTGAAGACCTGACGGTCGTGTTCTCCGGCGGTCGTGGCTACCACGTCCACGTCCGCGACGAGCGCATCCGTCACCTCGAACGGGACGCGCGCCGGGAGATCGTCGACTACGTCCGCGGTATCGGCCTGGAGTTCGACGAACTGGTCGACGAGGAGTCCGTCGCCGGCACGGCCGGCCGGTCCAGTCCGGCACAGAAGCGGACGCTCTCGACGGAGGGCGGCTGGAGCGCCCGCGCGCACCGCCACATGCTCGCTGTCGTCGACGACCTCCTCGCGATGGAGGAGGCGGACGCGCTCGAACAACTGCAGGAGTACGACGGCATCGGCGAGGGGAAGGCGACCGCGGCGCTGAACGCGGCCCGGTCGAACTACGAACAACTGGAG
Organism: Haloarcula sp. CBA1131; assembly: GCF_008728975.1. NCBI lineage: Archaea > Methanobacteriati > Methanobacteriota > Halobacteria > Halobacteriales > Haloarculaceae > Haloarcula > Haloarcula sp. CBA1131. The sequence goes on along the minus strand of NZ_RPCY01000001.1, from coordinate 2,478,039 downwards.
GCCGGCAACATCGACGTCCACCCCGCGTTCTACCAGCTGGCGAAGATTCTCCTGCACGAAGTTGTCGCGGCGGACAACGCGCCGATAGACGAACCGGTGACGACGGACACGAACCGGCTCATCCGCCTGCCCGGCTCGCTGCACGGCGGCAGCGGGCTGGAGGTTCAACGAATCGACCGCGACGACCTCGATGCGTTCGACCCGCTGGTCGACCCTGTCCCGGAGACGTTCCGGGGCCACGATATCACCGTTGAGGTGACCGACGGCGGCCTCGTCGAACTGGATGGCGATAGCTTTACACTGGAGGCGGGTAATCAGACTGTACCAGAGCACGTGGGCGTGTTTCTCATGGCCCGCGGGCGTGCTGAGAAGGGGAAGGAATGAACGTAGACGAACTCCAGTCCGTCCAATCGCGGGAACGCCAGACCGACCAGCTCCAGCAGCTGCGCGAGACGTTCTACGAGGACGCCGGGCAGTTCATTCAACAGCTTCGGTCGGAGCGCGACCGCGCGGCCGAGCGCGCCGAGGACCCGTTCGACTCGCCCGAGGTCAACCGCCTGACTGACGATATTAAGACTGCCGAACAGACCGTCGAAGCCGTCTACGAACGGCGCGTCGGCAAGATCGTGAAGATGGCGTCGCTGGCCGCGGCGGACATGCCGACCGAGGACGACGGCCTCACACGCGAGGAGCGGGACCTGTTCGAGACGATGGTCGAGGCTATCGAGTCCAACCGGGGCCACGTCCTTGACGTCATCGCGGGGGAAGCCCCGACCGGCGCGGTCGGCGACGAGCCGAAATCCGACGAGCGACAGGCCCCCGACCCGGAGCCACGCCAAACGGCGAACGAACCGGCAGCCGACACGGCCGACACGGCCGACCCGCCCGAGCCGCCATCGACGCCAGACACGGGTGTCGACGCGGCTGACATGATGGGCGGCGGCGGGGACCAGTCGGAGCCCGCGGAGGAACCCGACACACCGACGCCGCCGCCCGACCTGGATACGGGCAGCAATCCCACTGCCGACAGTCAGCCCGACCAAGCAGACGTGCCGGCCGCCGGTGACGACGTGCCAGTTCCTCCGGCCGAGCCCGGCGTTGAGTCCGACCCCGGCCCGGCGGCGGACCCGGCGCACGCCGACAGCGGACCGCAGTCACCAGCCGGTTCAGACACCGCTGGGACCGCCGACGTGGACCGACGGACGGTCCGCATCACGGACGACGTGGGCGAGATATTCGGCGTCGACCAGCGTGAGTACGACCTCTCGACGGACGACGTGGTGACGCTGCCGGCCGACAACGCCGACCCGCTGGTCGAACAGGACGCCGCCGAACCGTTAGAATAAGCCGACGCGATGGGCTGGAACAGGCCGCTGTGCGAAGTACCGCCCGACACTCTGTTCTGTGACAGCGATGGACTATTTGTGGACAGTCGTACAGTTGATACGTATGAACACGCACGTCCGCATCGTCGTCGCGCTGCTCCTCGGCGTCCTTGCGTTTGCCGTCACGACCGTCTCGGTGACCGCCGGCTTCGAACCGCAGATAGAGTTCTCACTGCTCATCGGCCTCCCGGTAGGCGTGTCGGCCGGTCTGACCGGACTGTTCGCCGGCTATGTCCTGCTGTGGCACCGCGACCGAGCGGCGGCGGGCGAACTCTCCGACCGCGCGGCCCGCCTCCGACTGGCCGCGTTGGCGACCATCGCGGACTTCGTCGTGGTCACTGCGGCCGGCGTTGCGCTCTACGTGTTCGGCAATAGGGGCCTCGGTATCAGCCTGCTCGTCGCGGGGCTCCCGGTGACACTGCCCCTCGCTGCCGCCGTCAGCTACGTCCTGGCCGGTGGCAGCCGTAACGAACAGGGCGGGCTCCGGACGCGGTAACCACGGTCGGAGCAGCAGATTCGGCCGCCGACGCTCGTTACGGCTCCGGGCGCGAGCCGAGCGTGAGTTCGACCGTTTCCTGTGTCCCGTCGCGCTCGATCAGTACGTCGACCGTCTCGCCGGGGCTGGTCTCTAGCGCGAGGAAGCTTCCAAGCGCCTGCCGCGTCGGCGTCGGCGTGTCGTTCATCTGTCTGACCACGTCACCGCCAGTGGGAATCTCCGTCCCCGAAATCGTCGTCTCCCCGTCGCTTCCTTGTAGGACGCCCGCCGCTGGCCCACCACTGACGACACGGGTGATGTACACCCCGGACCCGGGGTCTAAGTTGTTCGCCTCGGCGATCCGCGGCGACACGCTCTGGAGGCCAACACCCATGTACGGATGGTCGTAGTCGCCGGTCTGGATGAGCGACGGCACGACACGCTGGGCGAGCGGGGCCGAGATGGCAAAGGCGACGTTGTCGCCGCCGCCGGAGTTGATGACACCGACCACGTCGCCCTCAAGCGTGACCAGCGGCCCGCCGCTGTTCCCCGGGTTGACCGGTGCGTCGGTCTGGACCGCGTCCGCGATGGAGAAGTTGTTCGCGCTCTGGAGCGTGCGGTCGACGCCGCTGACGATGCCCGCGGACACCGAGCCGGAGAGGCCAAACGGGTTCCCGATAGCGACGACTTCGGTCCCGACTGTCGGTTCGGTCTCCACAAACGAGAGAGGTGTCACGTCCGGTGTCGCGCCGATACGGAGGACCGCCAGGTCGCTGTACACGTCCGCGCCGACGACGGAAGCGGAACGCCAGCCGGTGTCGGCAAAGCGGACGTAGTACTCGTCCCCGCCCGCGACGACGTGTTCGTTTGTGACGATGTGTTCGTCGTCGATGAGGAAGCCGCTCCCCTGCCCACCACGCGAGTCTTCGGCGTACACCCTGATCGAGACGACGGCATCAGCGACCTCTTGATAGACGTCGGTGTAGACGCTGTCGGACTGCACGACCGCGTCGGCCGCCCCCGACTGGTCGGGGGCGGTACCGTCCGAATTGCTGCTGGTCCCGGGGCTCTGACAGCCAGCCGTGGCCGCGACGGCCGTCCCGAGGGCCCCTAACATCGCCCGGCGCGTGAAAGACTGTTTCATACTGGGGCGTAGGCCTGGGCTGCGAAAAAGGCACGGTCGGGTCTCTCTACCGCACCCGGGTGCTCGATTGCGGTGTGTCGTGACTTTCAGTTCGGCCCCGAAGACGGGCACAAACTACAATCGTCCCGATAGCATACGGGGGGGCATGGCAGAGGATTCATCGGGAACGAAAACGCCGACGCCGGGGTTCGTGTTGCCCGGTCTGCGATGTGGTGTCGAGATGGCACTCGTCGGGACAATCGTACTGCTCATCGGCCTCCCGACCGAGGAGCCGATACGGCTGGGAATCGTCTTCCTGTCGGCCCTACTGGCGATGACTGTGGTACTGTTCTGGGCGGTCGGCCGACATATGCGACGCTGGATCCGCTACGCACAGGGAAAGCCGACCCGGACGACGCCGTTCGACTGAGGGAAGTGTCTGAGCCAGGCCGGCCAACAGTGCGGCCGATGCCGGCTAGGTTAATAACAAAACTGGATTCATTTATTAATCAATCCCACTTAACGCGCAGGTTTTAGCAGTTGAATTAATAAGAACGGGTAGCCTAGCACCGGTAATGACGGAGTCCGGCGGCTGTTCGGATGGCGATGGATGTAGTTGCTCGAATGCCGATAATCACCCGACAGCAACGGACTCGCACGATGGGAGCCACATCGCACAGCTGTCCGTTCCGGAGATGGACTGTCCCTCCTGTGCGGGAAAGGTAGAGTCGAGCGTCCGCGAACTGGCGGGCATCGAGGCCGTCGACCCGCAGGTAGCGACGGGTCGGCTCACCGTCGAGTACGACGAGGCCGAGACGGACGTGGACGCGATAGCGGCGCGCGTCGAGGCGGCGGGCTACAGCGTCGCAGACGACGGCGGCGAGACGCTCCGGTTCGGCGTCCCGGAGATGGACTGTGCATCCTGTGCCGGCAAGGTCGAAAGCGCGCTGGGGAGGGTTGACGGTCTCAGAGCCGTCGAAACGCGTCCGACTACCGGGACGGCCGTCGTCACGTACGACCGGAACGCGACGACGGAGGGCGACCTCGTGGCGGCAATCGAGAGCGCCGGGTACGAGGTCACGGAGACGACAGGCGAGGACGACACGGCGACCGGGCAGACGGACGAAAACGGCTCGCTCTGGACCAGTTCGCGGGCGCTGAAGACGTGGGTCAGCGGCGTGTTCGTCGCCGTCGGCCTCCTCTTCGAGTTCCTGCTGGCCGGCGCGAACACGCAGGTCGGAAGCGTCTTCGGGTCGCCACTGCACGTCGCCGACGTTCTGTTTCTCATCGCGGTCGCGACGGGCGGCCAGGAAATCCTGCGTGGCGGCTACTACTCACTGCGCAACCGGAACCTGGACATCGACCTGCTGATGTCCATCGCCATCCTGGGCGCGCTCACCGCCAGTCTGGCCTTCGGCGAGGCGCTGTACTTCGAGGCCGCGACGCTTGCGTTCCTGTTCAGCGTCGCGGAACTGCTGGAGCGCTACTCGATGGACCGCGCCCGAAACTCGCTTGCGGAACTGATGGATCTCTCGCCCGACGAGGCGACGGTCCTGCGGGACGGCGAGGAGGTGACGGTCTCCGTCGACGAGGTGCGGGTCGGCGATGTCGTCGTCATCAGGCCCGGCGAGAAGATACCGATGGACGGCGAGGTCATCGACGGGACCAGCGCGGTCAATCAGGCACCGATCACCGGCGAGAGCGTCCCAGTCGACAAGACCGAGGGCGACGAGGTGTACGCCGGGACAATCAACGAGGAGGGATATCTGGAAGTACAGGTCACGGCGGCGGCCAGCGACAATACCCTCTCACGCATCGTCCAGATGGTCGAGGACGCCCAGTCGAACAAGACCGAGCGCGAGCAGTTTGTCGAGCGCTTCTCGGCGTACTACACGCCGGTCGTCGTCGCCTTCGCCGTCCTCGTGACGCTGACCAGCCCCGCCGTGCTCGGCGTGGCGTGGTCGACCGCCGTCGTGTACGGCCTGACCCTGCTTGTGCTGGCCTGTCCCTGCGCGTTCGTCATCTCGACGCCCGTTTCGGTCGTCTCGGGCATCACCAGCGCCGCGAAGAACGGCGTGCTCATCAAGGGCGGCAATCACCTCGAAGCGATGGGCGCGGTCGACGTGGTCGCGTTCGACAAGACGGGCACGCTGACGAAAGGTGAACTGACCGTCACCGACGTGGTTCCGCTGAACGGGAACACCGAGGATGAAGTCCTGCAGTGTGCCCGTGGGCTCGAACAGCGGAGCGAACATCCCATCGGCGAGGCCATCGTCGCGGAGGCGGGAGCGACCGGCGTCGAAAGCGCCGAGGTCGATGACTTCGAGAGTATCACTGGCAAGGGCGTCCGGGCAGACATCGACGGGACGCCCCACTACGCCGGGAAGCCGGGGCTGTTTGACGACCTCGGCTTCGATCTCTCACACGTCCACGCCACTACCGATGGCGGTGTCGTCACGAAAACGGCCCAGCAGCTCTGTGAGCGCAACAACTGCATAGACTTGCTGGAAGACACTGTTCCCGAACTCCAGGCCGAGGGGAAGACGGTCGTCATCGTTGGCACGGAAGACGAGATCGAGGGGATCATCGCCGTCGCCGACGAGGTGCGCCCGGAAGCGGAGGCCACAGTCTCCCGGCTCCGCGACCTGGGCGTCGAACGGACGGTGATGCTCACCGGCGACAACGAGCGCACTGCTGGGGCTATCGCTCGGGAAGTGGGTGTCGACGACTACCGGGCGGAACTCCTGCCGGACGAGAAAGTCGCCGCTATCGACGGCCTCGTCGAGGAGTACGAGGAGGGGGTAGCGATGATCGGAGACGGTATCAACGACGCCCCGGCGCTGGCGAGCGCGACCGTCGGCGTCGCGATGGGGGCCGCCGGAACAGACACGGCCCTCGAAACGGCTGATATCGCCCTCATGAGCGACGACCTCTCGAAGCTCCCGTACCTGTACGAACTGGCCAACGACGCCAACGGCGTCATCCGCCAGAACATCTGGGCCAGTCTCGCGGTCAAGGCCGGCCTTGCACTCGCTGTACCGTTCGGCCTCGTCCCCATCTGGGTCGCCGTGCTCGCGGGCGACGCCGGCATGACGACGGCCGTGACCGGGAACGCGATGCGGCTCTCGCGAATCCGCCCGGACGAAAACGACGAATCCTAGCCCGGCCCGGTGTACTATTAAGTATGCGCCGGGAGTAGCGTGCATCCGACATGGAACTCACATGGTACGGCCATTCGACGTGGCACGTAACAGTCGACGACACCGAATTGCTCATCGACCCGTTCTTCGATAACCCCAAGACGGACACGGACCCCGAGGAACTGGACCCGGACTACGTGTTGCTGACCCACGGCCACGCCGACCACATCGGCGACGTGGACCGCTACGAGGGCTGTGGGCTCGTGGCCACGCCGGAAATCGTCGAGTACTGCGAGGACAACTTCGGTGACTTCGACGCCGTCGGTGGCATGGGGATGAACCTCGGCGGCACCGTCGAAATCGGCGACGCGTTCGTCACGATGCACCGGGCTGACCACACGAACGGCATGGAAACCAGCTACGGCGCGAGCGGCGGGATGCCGGGCGGGTTCATCATCTCCGATACGAAGCCGACACAGGTCAGCGACGCGGAGTCGACGACGTTCTACCACGCCGGCGACACCGGTCTCATGACGGAGATGCGCGACGTCATCGGGCCGTTCCTCGAACCGGACGCTGCGGCGGTGCCGGTCGGCGACCACTTCACGATGGGGCCGATGCAGGCCGCCGTCGCCGTCGACTGGCTGGACGTCGACCACGCGTTCCCGATGCACTACGACACGTTCCCACCAATCGAAATCGAAACGCAAGACTTCGTGAACGAGGTCAAAGGCACCGGTAGCGACGCCGAGGTCCACGTCCTCGACGGCGACGAAACGTTCGAACTCTAGTCCGGTCGTTCCACGTCGGTCACGGTAAACCGCGCGCCGCCCGCCTCGCTGTCATCGACGGACAGCGACCAGCCGTGTTCTTTCGCGATCCGGTTGGCGATGTAGAGCCCGAACCCGCTGTTTTGTTTCTCTGATGCGTACCCCGCTTCGAGCACCCGCTCCGGTGGCGAGACGTCGACACCAGGCCCGTCGTCCGCGACGAAAAAGCCCGAAGACGTGGCACCGACGCGAATCGCGACGTCGGGGCCGCCGTGTTCGACGGCGTTCGAGAGCAGAATCTCGAGAAACAGGCGCATCGACTCCGCGTCCGCCAGCAGTCTCCTGTCCGATGTCACTTCGAGCGATGCGGCTTCGAGCGATAGCGAACTCCACACGTCCCAGACGACCGTCGAGAGCCACTGTTGTTCGGGCTCGAACGCTGGCGAGTCGCTCGACGCCAGCGAGACGACCTTGTCGACGATACCGGAGAGCTGGTCGATAGAACGCTCCACAGCGTCGATGTGTTCGTCGTCGGCCTCGACCTGCGAGAGATGGCCGGTCGACACCTGGAGTTCGTTTCGGAGTTCGTGTGCGGCCAGCAGCGCCACCTTCCGGAGACGTTCGTTCTGTTGTCTGAGGAGACGTTCGCGCTCTTTCTGGTCGGTGATATCCTGCGTGATACCGATGAGGCCGATTAGCTCGTCGGTCTCGTCGTACCAGGGGATCTTCGACGTTTGGAGGTGTTTCCCCATCGACGGCGAGAACTCGTGGACGTCGAGGACGTCGGCCCCGTCGTTGATGACTTGCAGGTCGTCGCCGCGTGCTGCATCCAGATACGTCGCCCCGGCGGGGAGTCCGTCTTCGTCCCGCCGGCCGAGCAGTTCCGGCGGGGCGTACGACGAATCGTTGAGCAACAGATAGTGCCGGTCATCGTCTTTCACGTACAGGTGCTCGGAGTACCGTTCGAACATCGTGGCGAGAATCGTCTCCGGCCGGGAAGCCGGTCGGGCGGCCATCGTCTCACTGTCTTCGAGTGCTGCACCGACTGCGGCTGCCAGTTCCGGCGACCCAAGATCGCCGTCGACCGTCCGAATGTGGTCACCACGGTCCGCCTCACTGCCGTACATGATCACCGGGAGGTTCGGGTAGAGCCCGGTGGCTGCCGCCGCCAGATGACCGCCCGCCATCCCTCCACACGTCACCGGGACGACGAGGCAGTCAACCGCGGTACGTAGCAGTGTCGTATCGACGCATTCGGGCTCTGTCGTCTCGACCGTTGCGTCGATTGCTGCCTGTTCAAGTGCCGCCCGTAACTGCTCTCCGGCAGTAGTCTCGGCAGCGATGAGGAGGACTGTCGGCGGGGACATCAACACGCCCATGATTTGTCCCGGGATTGTAAATAAGTTTAGCAGTCATGTTGAAAATAAAACAGGATACAACAGCGGAACGACCCCTCCGGCCGATACTGGACACCGCTGCCCGAAGCAACCAGCCGACTTCCGGATTGCCCCGTTACGTGAACTGAAATGCTCGCTATAGGCCCATCTCATGTCACGATGGTTGTCTCCCGACCAGAGAACAGTGGCGTGATATTCGAGACAACGGGCCGTTGACGGGGCAGTCGATAGTCAATACTGACACACACTTGAAAGGATTCACAACATCCGAGTATCCGGGCGGCGTATAGTCAGGTGTGTCCGAAACGTACGTGTGCGCCCGATGCCAGGACGCCGTCGAGCGGAACTTCGAGGTTCGGTCGATCATCAGGACCTGCAGCGAGTGCGGCGAGAACGGTCGGTTCCTCCACAGGTCGCTGGTCGAGTCACTTTCCGAGATCGCCACAGAGGACCAGCCGGACGGCTGGGACCAGATGACACTGGACGAGCGGTTCGAAGCGGCGCTCAAAGAGGGGCTCATCACGGTCACACGGACGTAAGTCTGTGCCGCCACGCTGACGACTCCGTTCGGTTCTGACGGCGCCTAGTTCTGCCAGCGACCTGCTTCGGCGGCGTTCGTCAGTCGACCCGCTACCCGACGTCACTGTCGTCGGTTTCTCACACTGTTGGCTGTGACTACTGTACGATGTTCGTGGTGGCGAAATTCGGGACAGTCTCAGTCCCACTTCGCGCCGGGGTTCGTCACCGCGCCGTTCGCCGCGGAGCCGAAGTCGCTGTGGTACTTCGCCAGCACGCCGCTGTCGTACGTCGGTTCAGGGTCGTAGTCTTCGAGGCGCTGCTCGATCTCCTCGTCGGTGAGGTCGACCGACAGTTCGTGGTCGTCGATGTCGATGGTGACGGTATCGCCGTCCTCCAGCGCGGCGATGGGGCCGCCGACGAACGCCTCGGGGGCGACGTGGCCGATAGAGAAGCCCCGAGTCGCGCCGGAGAAGCGGCCGTCGGTGAACAGCGCCACGTCTTCGGCGTGACCCTGGCCGGCGACGGCTGAGGTCACGCCCAGCATCTCGCGCATGCCGGGGCCGCCCTGTGGCCCCTCGTTGCGGATACAGATCACGTCGCCGGACTCGACGCGGCCTTCCTGCACGTACTCCATAGCCCCCTCCTCCTGTTCGAACACCCGGACCGGTCCCTCGTGGTGGAGGTGGTCTTCGCCGGTAATCTTGATAACCGCGCCGTCTGGCGCGAGGTTGCCCGAGAGGATGCGAATCGCGCCGCGCTCGTGGATCGGGTCGTCGACTGTGTTGAGATAGTCCACATCGAGGTCCTCGACAGTTGGCGGATCGATCTGTTCGAGTTCCTCCGCGATGGTGTTGCCCGTGACGGTGAGTGCGTCGCCGTGGAGCAGGCCGGCGTCGTTCAGCGCCTTCAGCACGACCGGGACGCCGCCGACCTCGTGGAGGTCGTTCATGACCTTCTCGCCGCCGGGCTGGAGGTCGGCGATCTTGGGCGTCCGGGCGCTGATCTCGTTGAACGTCTCGATGTCGAGGTCGATGCCGGCCTCCGCCGCGAGCGCGAGCAGGTGGAGAACGGCGTTGGTCGACCCGCCGACCGCGACCTGCAGGGCGATGGCGTTCTCGAAGGACTCGCGGGTGAGGAAATCCGAGGGGCTGCGGCGTTCCTGCACCACCTCGACGGCGAGTTCGCCGGCCCGGCGGGCCTCCTCGTAGCGGGACTCGTGTTCGGCCGGCGGAGAGGCCGACCCCAGCGGCGCGAAGCCGAGCGCTTCGGAGATAGACGCCATCGTGTTGGCGGTGAACATCCCGCCACAGGAGCCCGCACCGGGGCAGGCGTGGCGTTCCATCTCGTCGAGTTCGCCCTCGCTCATCTCTCCGTCGGCGACCGCGCCCACGCCTTCGAAGACGTTCTGGATAGTGACCTCGCGGCCGTCGTGCTCGCCGGGCATGATAGAGCCGCCGTAGAGGAAGACGCTGGGCAGGTCCGTCCGGATTGCGGCCATCATCATCCCGGGCATGTTCTTGTCACAGCCGCCGATGGTGACGATACCGTCCATGCGCTCGCCGAAGGTGACGAGTTCGACGGAGTCTGCGATTATCTCGCGGGAGATGAGCGACGCCTTCATCCCCTCGGTCCCCATCGAGATGGCATCGGAGATTGTGATGGTCCCGAACTCGATCGGCATCCCTTCGGTGTCGTCGATACCCTCGTAGGCAGCGTCAGCCACGTCGTCGAGATGGACGTTACATGGCGTGATGTCGGCGGCGGGGTTCGCGATGCCGATCATCGGCGAGGAGAGGTCCTCGTCGTCGTAGCCCATCGCGCGGAACATCGCGCGGTGGGGGGCTTTCTCGTATCCCTCCGTCACCTCGGTACTCCGCAGGTCCGGGTCTTTTTCCGGACGTTCTTGCCGCTCCTGATTGCTCATATTTCACCGAGGCCATGGGCAACCTTAAATAACTTGTACTCACGCTAACGTCCCACATGAGAGCACGGCGAAACCCACCGGTGACAGCAGGTTCTTTTCCGTCGGGAACTTCCGCCGCGGTATGTCGACGGTCACGACCGCCGCGCGACTCCACTTCGGGTTTCAGAACCTCTCGCTCGCCCACGAGCGCCTCTACGGCGGCGTCGGGCTTGCCCTCGACGAGCCGCGGCTGACCGTCGAGGCGACACGAGCCGACACGGTCCAGTGTGACGACCCGGCGACCGAACCGTACGTCCGACGCGTCGTCGACGCGCTCGGCGTCCCCGGCGCTGCTGTCTCCGTCGAGGAGCGGTTCCCGCGACACGTCGGCCTCGGGAGCGGCACACAGCTCTCGCTGGCGACGCTCATCGCCGTCGTTCGGGCCTACGACCGGACCGCTGACGCACGGACATACGCGCCGCAACTGGGCCGGGGCGGCCGGAGCGGCGTCGGCGTGGCCGCGTTTGAATCGGGTGGGTTCGTCATCGACGGCGGGCACCCAACGGAGCGGTTCACGGCCGAACCCCCAGCAGAAGGTGACTGGGACGTGCCGCCGGTGCTGGCCCATCACCACGTCCCCGCACACTGGCGCTTTGTCATCGTCGTCCCGGACACCGACCCCGGCCAGAGCGGAGCAGCAGAGGACCAGAGCATGCGGCAGGCCGTCGAGCGCGCCGACCCCGGCATCGCCGACGAGATCTCGACGCTGTTGACCCGGCGGCTGCTCCCCGCGATTGCCACCAGAGACCACGACGACTTCGGGCAGGCCGCGGCGCGGCTGGGCCGACTCAACGGCGCGTGGTACGCTGACGAACAGGGCGGCGTCTACCGCCCGCCAGCCGGCGCACTCGTCGAGTCACTGGCGAGCGCCCCGGTCATCTCCGGGGCCGGCCAGAGCTCTTGGGGGCCAACCGTCTGGGGACTGACGACAGCGGACTACGAATCGGAGGCCCGTGACGCGGGTGTGCTGGCACTCGATGCGGCCGATGTCGACGGAACGGTTCGCGTTGTCGCGCCCCGGAACACCGGTGCGTCGCTGACTGAATAGGGACCAAGCGGCGGGCCGTTCAGTACCAGTCGCCAGAACTAACGACGATGCTTGCAGCCGCCAGTGCGGTTATCAGTCTCGGCAGCAAACCCCCGTCGATGACTGCACTGTTCTCACCGCTGGAACTCCGCGAGACGACAGTCCCGAATCGCGTCATGGTCTCTCCAATGTGCCAGTACTCCTGTGAGGCCCGCGACGGCCTCGCCACCGACTGGCACCGCACCCACCTCGGCTCTCGTGCCGTCGGCGGTGCAGGTCTGGTCATGACTGAAGCGACCGCCGTCGAAGCTCGCGGCCGTATCTCGCCGGAGGACCTGGGTATCTGGAGCGACGAGCACGCGGCGGCGCTGGAACCGATTACAGAGTTCATCACTGAACAGGACAGCGTGCCGGGCATCCAGTTGGCCCACGCCGGGCGGAAAGCCTCTATCGAACGACCGTGGGACGGCCACGACCCGCTCCAACCCGACGACGGCGGCTGGGAAGTCGTCGGACCGAGTGACGACCCCTGGCCGTACGAAGACGGTGAGGCTCCGCCGACAACAGCGCTCGATCAGGACGGCATCGAGGCGGTCATCGACTCGTTCCGCGCCGCCGCCGAGCACGCGCTCGACGCCGGCTTCGAGGTCGCAGAGGTCCACGCCGCCCACGGCTACCTCTTGCATCAGTTCCTCTCGCCGGTGACGAACCACCGCGAGGACGACTACGGCGGCGACTTCGAGGGCCGCACGCGACTGGTCCGTGAAATCACGACCGCCGTCCGCGAGGTCTGGCCCGACGACAAGCCGGTGTTCGTCCGTATTTCCGCGACGGACTGGCTTCCCGACCGCAATTCCTGGACCGTCGAGGACTCCGTGCGACTGTCGGACCGACTCGCCGACATCGGCGTGGACCTCATCGACGTGAGCGACGGCGGCATCCACCCCGAATCCCGCCCCGACTACGCCGGCCCGAACTACCAGCTCCGGTACGCCGAGCGGATCCGAGAGGAAACGAAGTCGGACATCGCCGTCGGCGCTGTCGGCGGCATCACGACCCCCGAACAGGCCGAAGCCGTTATCGCTAACGACCGGGCCGATATGGCTATCGTCGGCCGCGAGCACCTCCGGGACCCGTACTTCACGATGAATGCCGCGAGGGAACTCGACGCGACCGACGAGATAGAGGGGCCGCCGCAGTACCGCCGCGCCTGGGGCTTCTGAACCTGTTTAGATCTTATCCAGGTCGAGGTCGACGGCGTACCAGTCGAGCGCGAGCAGGAAGGCCGCGCCGATAGCGGCGGCAGCGACGAACGCGATGAGAACGTCCGTCGAGAAGCCGACTTCACTCCGGACCTTCACGACCGGAGCGCGGAGTGCGCCGACGACGAGCGCGACGAGGAAGGCCAGCGTTGCCCGGCGGTTGTACTCCAGTGCCCGACGGACGACGCGTGCGATGGTGAACAGGCCGACCAGCCCGCCGACGATGAACGTCACGACCGGCACGGCGGTCGTTGTCACGTCTTCGGCTGGCCCGCCGGTGGCGAGCGCAATGAGCGCGTCCACGAAGTCGGCGAGCGCCATTGACATCCTGTCGTACTGCCCGAGGATGACGAGCAACAGCGATCCCGAGATGCCGGGCAGAATCATCGCGCTGACGCCGATCATGCCGGCGATGAAGACGAGTGCGAGACTGCCGCCGTCGGCGGCGGTGTTCGAGACGCCGGACACGTAGAACGCAAGCAGAAACCCGAGGACGCCGGCCCCTATCTGGAACGGCGACTCGACCGTGAGACTGCGCAGCAACACCACCGCGGAGGCGGCGATGAGGCCGAAGAAGAAGCCGAAAAGCAACGCCGGCGTCTCCTGGCTGGCGACGGTGACGATGTGTGTTACGATGACGACGGCGGTGCCGACGCCGGCGACCAGCGCGAGGAGGAACCAGATGTCGAGTTCGAGGAGTTCGGCAAACGCGCCGCGCAAATCAACACCGCCGTCTAGCGGTGTGAGAGCGCGAACGAACCGTATTACGCGGCCCGGCGTAACGGCGGTAATCGCGGCGATGAGTCGCTCGTAGACCCCGGCGATGAGCGCGATTGTGCCCCCGGAAACACCGGGGACCCCGTCCGCGCTGCCCATACAGAGGCCGATGAGAAACGTTCGAATCCACGCACGAAGCGGTGGCACCGAGCCCAGAACCGTCGGCGGGTCCTGGTCGGGAGGGGTGGTCATCACTGAACGCTTCCAGCATCACGCTCAAATTCCTTGTGGAGTCACGTCGTATTGTGCTGCTGTCACAACTGCGAGACTGCGGCTGAACAAGTGGCCCGCGACAGCGCTAGCTCCGCTTCGATAGCGTGAGCACGCCGTTCCTGAGTGTCTGGACCGCGCCGGCGGCCGGCAGGTCGACGTCGAACTCCGTCTGGAGGTGCGGGGCGTCGACGGCAACGATGGCTTCCGTCCCGATGATATCGACTGTCACATGGTCGTCGCTGACCTGAAGCGAGTCGAGGTCGACGGCGACCGTCCAGCCGTCGTCGTGGTCGGTGTGCGAGACGTGTAGCGGCGACCGTTCAGTTTGTGCGTCCATTCGTCAATCATGGGTATGTGTTACACACATAAAGGTCCACGTTCGGCGCGTGCCAAAGCTCGGTCAGACAGGAACGCTATCCTGCACGTCGCTACACAGCAGGGCCGAGATAGCCCCATGCCTGCAGGCGGTCCCCGTCGCCCTCTATCCACCGCTCGCCGATGTCGTCGCGGTAGTAACAGTTCGGAATGAGGATATCGTCGACGCGCCCGTAAGCCTGCTCCCGCGCCCCCTGCATCGTATCGCCTTTGCCCGTGACGACCAGCGGCATCCCGCTCTCGCCAGCCACGCGCCACTGCCCGTCGACCGCCGCTCCTGACTCGCTTCTCTCGCCGGTCGCGCGGTCCGTGCCCTCGACGGGCACGCGCTTCGCGTCCTCGATGTGGATGCCCTCGCGGCTGTCGGATCCGAAGACGACCGCGGCGTTGCGGGAGTTCTCGTCGTACGTCTTCTGGTCGTCGAACGGGAACGGCGGGAGGACGACCCGAACCGCGACCTGATACCCGCGGTGGACCTCCAGTTCGGGGTCGCGCCCGTTCGCCAGATCGAGGAAGAACTGGCCTGTTTCTGATTCGAACGACTCCTCTTGGAGCGTGATTGTGGGGTACCCGAACCGCGGCGTGAACTCCAGCGGATAGATACCGTCCTCGTTGACGATGCAGTTGATGTCGATGCTGCCGACGTACCCCTCGTCGGCGAGCCAGCCTTCCACCTTGCCGAGTGTCTCCGCGAACAGTTCGTTCCGGCCGGCCCAGAACATCGAAGTACCCATCTCGCCGGTCGAGGGACCGATGTTGCCCGGAAACAGCTTCTTGTGCTCGAAGTTGAAGTTGGTCGGTTCAACGAACGACTCGCCGTTGAAGAAACCACAGACGGCGATTTCGACGCCCTCGACCTTCCGCTGGAGCTGGAACCCTTTCATCCGGTGACCCCACGCCTTCTTGTACGCTCGAAGCACATCGACGATGTCGCTGCCGTCATCCTCGTTCCCGACGTAGAGCAGTCGCTTGACGTTCTGGACTTCCCCGAGCGGTTTGATGACGTACGGCGCAGGGTTCTCCTGGACGTGCTTGATGCCGGCGTCGAAGTCCTCGAAGACGTGATGCTCGATAGTGTTGACACCGTGGTCTTCGAGGACCTCCATCGCGTAGCCGCGGTCCTCTTCGAGCGCATCTGTGTTGGGTGTCCCGCCAACGACGGCGTGGCCTTCGGCCCGGAGTTCCCGTGTGAGTTCACCGGTGCCGATGTCGCCGCCGACCCAGATGTCGTCGAAGACGACGACATCGGCCCAGCCGAGGTCGCCCCGCCAGTCGTCGGTCTTCGGTACGAACCCGTCGGCGATCTCCTGATCGCTGTCGGCTTCGATGTAGTACCGGACGTCGTGTCCCTCCCGGCTGACCTGCCAGGCGATGTCACCGATGAGCGCCGCGTCCAACGAACAAAAGAGGAAATTCGCCATGGCGCGTTTGCGGGCGGGTGCGGGGTAAACGTTTCCTGTCCTGTCGACCACAGGTCATCGCTATCGCGATGGCAGCGAACCGGCCAGTCATGCCCGGTTGCTCGATGCCCACTGATCTATTTAAATAAGCCCACTTCCGTAAGCCGAACCGTTTTAGTCCCCATCTGTAAATCCCCACGTATGACACGCGACGAACTCGCGTCCGCGAGTGAACTGCTCGAATCAGCGGCCGAAGACACTGACAGCGACGAGGCGAGCGAGCGCCTCGCCGAACTCGCTGCCCAGCTCGACTCCCTCGCAACCGACGAACGCGGCCCGGACCACGGCCGACTCGCCCGCATCCAGTCGGCGCTCAACGACCTCAGCAGTGGCGACGCGGAAGACGTGACCGAAGCCATCGACGACGCCGACGACCAGATCAACGAGTACCGGTCCGACCTCGAAGGGGTCTGAGGCGGCGCTCCTGCGCCAACACACGGCTGTCCGGTGACTTTCTGCGACGGAAAGACGGCTTTCGAACCGATGAGTCGCTACGACTCGGTCGCGGTTTCCTCGTCGACCGGCTTGATCCGGTGTGTCGCGTCGTTGTTATCGTCCGGGGCCCGCAGATGATACGTGACTTCACGCGGCTCCGTATCGTCGACGTACGGTGTCTTAGCGTCGTGCGTGATACCCGCTGTTTCTCCTGGCTCCAGTACCCTATCAAATCGGCCGACAGGCGCGTAGGCGACGCGTGGGCCGGTTCGGTTGAGTGCGAGGACGTACCGACCTGCGGTGTCGCCCGTGTTCGTGACTGTTATCTCAAGCGTCGGCATGGCTGGCTCAGTGACACGCTCCGGTCCGTCGAGAGTAACGTCGAACGACGGCAACGGTGCTTCGAGTCTGTTCTGAACTGTCTTCGGCATCGTCCACTCCCCGCCGGGCCAAGACAGTCGGGCGTCGCTAGCTGAGCCGGTTTCGGGCAGGTCGAAGACCAGCGGCCCACCGGCCTCGGTGAACTGTCGGCCCCACTCGCCGTCGCGATACAGACCGTTCCTGAACGTCTCGGGGCTGTACGTCGACCCATCGACTCTGAGCGAGAATGCACTCGGGTCTACCCCCGAGCCCTCGACAGTCGTCGTGAGCACGAGGAACTGGCCGGCTGTCGGTTCAACGCTGATGGAGTCAGTGCGGGGAATCACGACGCCCGGTGCCACCGCGGCGTCCGTGACCGTCACACTGGGCGGCGACCCAGTGTCAGTCTCGCTGACGGCCGGTGACGGGACTGGTGTCACTGTTTCGGTGTCGTCAGTCCTACCCTGACATCCTGCACCGCTGATTGCCAGTCCGCAGAGTGCCAGAACGCGACGGCGGTACATGGCTCTGCGTTGCCCTGCCCCCGATAAATGCTTTCAGAAGGCACGGGTTCAGTTTTGACCGACTGTTTCCAGTTCGGCCCGGAATAGACCTGTCTCCTCGATCTGGGTCGTCTGTGTCGCTGATGAGGCAGGCGATGTCAGATTAAATAACATCTTAATTAATGTTTGTGACTAACCAAAAGCTTTTGACAATTCCATTGGTTTCAGTCAAATGTGTATCAGGTTGGGGGATCGGGTGGAGGTACCATCCCTACGTGGTGATATCAATGAGCAAATCAACGAATGGCCGAACGGCCCCTAAATCGATGCGTCACAAGCAAATACTCGATGTAGCGGCTGAGAACCCCGAGGCATCCATCGCAGAGCTTGCGGCCGAAGTACCGAGTGCGACAGCGGAACTGGTCGAGCGAGTTCTTGAGGAACACGGCGACCCGGCTGAGGCCGACGAGACGGAAACGGCCGACCAGTCACAGAGTGAACCGTCAGCCGAGTCGCAGTCGTACCCCGCCCCTGCGGACCTCTCATCGACAGAACGTGAGACGATCCGAGCAATCCAGAAACACCCCACCGCATCCCAGCGAGACCTCGCGGAGAAGCTCGGCGTCACCGCTTCGACGGTGAGCAACCGCGTCAACGGAATCGACGGGTTCGACTGGGCGAACCGAGAAGCGTTCGCAAACGCTGTGTTCAGCGACGGAGAAGCCGAACCAGCGACGATATCGGACGATTCAGCAACCCAGGCACCCGATACCCAATCGCCGGAGTCAACAGACAACCCCGACGGAGCCAACAGTCAAGCGTCAGGCCCTGATACTGCGTCCGACGACGGCGACCGCTCGCCAACGGAAGTCGAGACAGCGGCCGGCGAAGTGAACACCACGCTGACTACGTTCCAGTCGACTGTCGAGGACCTCTCCGAGCAACTGGCCGAACTCGAAGGCCAGGTCGAAACCGTCACCGACGGCGGCGGCTCGCCACAGCCGTTTCAGGACCCCGAACTCGTCCACAAGGTCGTCCACGCGTGTATGGACTCCGACAAGATATCCGAGGAGGAAGAGCTCCGGATTCTGGATTCGCTGCTCTAGTTGTACTCACGCCATCGGTGGCCACACTCTTGGCACTTGAAAAAGCGCGTCGGCGGTTCGTCGGCTGACCCGGTCTGTTTGATCGTGTACCACGCTTTCCCGTGTCCGCATTCCTCACAGGTCACGTCGTCAGCCGTCGGCTTGCCCTCGAAGTTCGAACCCTCCTCGGTCTCTATCAGTTCGTCGCCGCTCTGTTCGTCCGTGCTGACGAACTCGGCCGCGCGGTCCTCGTCTTTCGCGACCCGCGCGCCACAGGACTGACAGACCATCTCGTCACCGTCGGCGTGCATCATCGAACCACAGTCGTCGCAGAACTGCATACACGCCCGTCGGACACCGAGGCAAAAAGCCGTTACTGCTCGTCCTCGATCTCGTGTTGCTCGGCGACGACCGGACAGTCCAGTAGCCGGACCGTCTCCATGTCGAGGAACTCCATGATCTCGGTCCCCTCGTTCGTGCAGTGCGCGTTCGGCGGTGCGGAGAAGTGTTCACACTGCTCGCAGTAGCGGTGTTTCGATACCTCCGCGTAGCGGCTCTCGGGTGTAGTCTTGTCATCGCCGTCCCCGGCGATTTCCGCCCACACCTTGTCCGCGTCGATGTGATCGACGTCGACCCGCTCGAACGCGCTCTCGCCGCTCCCGAAGGGGTCCTCGCCGCGCTCGTCCATTCCCGAGAAGGGGTCGTCCGGGTCGGGTGATGACCCCGAAAGGTGACTGTCCGATTCAGGTGCCGAATCTGAACGGAACTCTTCCGTGTCGACAGCCGAGAGCAGGTCGTCAGCATCGGTTGCATCGGGTTCCGCCTCGGACGCACCGTCGGCCGGTTCGTCGCTCGATTCGCTGCCCGGCCAACCGTCGTCGGGTGGCTGGCGTGCGTCTGCCGAGCCGTCCGCGTCGTCAGGCCCCGCACCGAGGCGCTCGAACGGGTCGCCCTCGCGGTCGTCATCCGGGTCGAGCTCTTCGAAGGGGTCTCGCTCGTCGTCACTCATTGGTCTCTCCCGGTTCAAGCTGTGCTGCGGCCACTAGCCGCGCCTTCGAGCGGATAATGCCGCCCTCGGGCCGGACGTCCGACACCGTCGTGTTGCAGTGTGGACACTGGGGTTCGGTCAACAGTCCGATCTCGACCTGCTCGTCACAGTTCGAACAGCGTGCCGTCGAGATGTTCTCCTGGGCCGCGGCGCGTTTCAGCCGGTCGACCGCTTTCTGATTCTGGTCCCGGCCGCCCTGGTCGTCGCGGAGGTCGCTGACGACCCAGGCGACGCGGGTGAGTTTGTCTTCGACATCGTCGAGTCGGCTGTCGATGTCAGCGACTCGCTCGTTCTCTGTTTCGAGCGACTCGGTCACGTCGCCCCGAAGCGCGGCGAGTTCCGCCTCGATATCTTCGATCTCTTGTGTGAGTGCATCGATGCGGTCGAACTCTTCGTGGCCGTGGTCGGCCGGCGCTTTCGCGTCGGCCTCCCGTTTGACCTGCACGACGCGCTCGCGGACGTCTTCGATCTTCGTCTGAAAGTCCGCTTCGAGCGCGTCGAACCGCTCTGCGAGTTGGCGTTCCACCGTGTCGACGATATCGGGGAGCTGGGAACTGACAGCGCTCTCGGTCGCTGCTTCGACTGAGCCGTTCAGCTTCTCGTCCACGGTCGCGGCGACGACGGCATCCAACTCGTCCGCCGATGGCTGAATGAGGTCGTCCATCCCATCGTCCGAGTCGGCCGCTGTCATATATGCGGCCAGCAGTTGCTCCATGACGGCGTCGCGAGGCACGCCGAGCGTCTCGGCCTGCTCGGTCAGCCACTCGTCTAGATCTGCAGATAGCTCGACGTACACTCCTCCGTCATCAGTCGACTCGGAGGACATTACGACACCCTTGACGAACAAGACTGATAAGGGTTTGTCGCCGATTTCAGATACCGAGAGCGGGAGCGAACCGTCAGCACGCGGCTCGTTGTCTTTTTCCGACAGTTACGGGCATCTCTGCTGCCGACTATCGCTACCGAATCTTGCGCACGTCGCTGATATCGAAGCCGGCATCGCCCAGTTCGGTCTCGAACTGCACGATGTCCTCGTCCTCTATCTGCGAGAGAACGCCGCGGAACTGCTGGACGACGAGGGTCCGGGCCCGGGTGGAACCGCCGGACTCCCACGCGAACTCCATCGTGCCGTGGGATGCGTCGACGAGCTGCCCGTGTCGGGTCGACGATATCGTCTCCGGATTGACGTGCAAGAGGATAAGGCCCCCCCACTGGTGGGCTGCCTTCTGGATTCCCTGGACGAGCGAGCTGACGTCCGACCAGCTGACTTCCTCGTCCGTCGCGCTAACGAGGTCAGACAGCGAGTCGATGACGACGAGATTGTTCGCCGCCACGTCGTTCAATACCATCCCGAGCGTGCCGAGCAGGTCATCCCGCTCGTGGCGCGCCCGGAGGTCGGTGATTGACGCGGTCTCCCTGGCGTACCACTCTCGCGGCACCGGACTGATGTGGAAGTACCGCTCCGAGAGGTCGTGAAACTCGACCGCCTGGCTTCCCTTGTCGACCACGTCGTCGTCCATCGCCAGCCGCATCTCGCTGACCAGTTGCGACTCGCTTGTTGTAAAGGAGATGTAGTGGACTTCGTCCGGGGCAACAGCGTCGGCCGAGCGGTCGCCGTAGTAGAGGTCGTGCAACTCCCCGTCCACCTGTTCGAGCCCGTTGATGAGTGCGCTCGTATGCATGAACTCCCGGGAGCCAGCGCCGGCCTCGCCGGACAGCAGGACGACGCTCCCGGCGGGCGCTCCACCGTTGATGATGGAGTCGAGCTGCCGGATTCCGAACGGGATTCGCTCCATACGTCCACCTACCTACGCGGTCGCTTAAACGCTTGGCCTGTCTCACTGTCGTGGTCGGGAGAGCGACAGCGAGCCCGGAGGTTACCGCCAGACGGCCCGACCGAGCCGCGTCTCCGAGAGGTCGAAGTCGAAGCGGTCCGTCCACAGCAGGCCGGCCCCCAGCAGCGCGGCCAGGCCGACAGGCACCCAGTTCGCATAAAAGAGGTTGATACCGCCCCACAGCAGGACGAAGCTCACCAGGTCGTCGAGCATGAACGGGCAATCCCGGAGTCGCTGTCGGAGCCCCGCACGGTCGAACCCGAGGTCGAACAGCAGGACGGCGACCGATCCAGAGAGGAGCCAGCCGGTGTAGTTCTGCCACGGGACGCCGTAGAACTGGGGCATCTCGTAGGTCCAGAAACCGATTGCCACGGCACCCGGATCGAGCACGAGGTCGACGAGCATGACCGTCGCCAGCGTCGCCAGCAGCCGAACCGCGGTTGACGCCGCCCTGTTGCCGAGCAACAGCAGGACGAGCAGGTAGGCGTTCAGGACCAGCGGGAAGAAGAAGACCGGGAGCCCGAACGGCACCTCGCCCAGCAGCATCGGGCCAAGGTCGACGCCGTACGTGAACTCGCCGTAGGGCCAGCCGGTCCGGACACCGACGAGTTCGATGCCGTAGGAGTAGAGCGTCAGCGCGACCAGCGCCAGCCCGGCCCGGCGGTCCACGAGCGGAAAGACACCGGCCACGAGAGGCAACCGCATCACGAACGTTCCGAACAGGACGAAGTAGGGGTTGAACGCGAGCGGGTCGGGCAACAGTCCCTCGGCGCTGGCAAGCAGGGTGACAGCGCCGACGAGCGGGAAAACGACGGCGATGGTAAAGCGGTTCTCGGTGACGAACTGGTCGAACTGCGCGGTCGCGTCGGTCCTTGTCTCGGGGAGCGTCCAGCCCGCTATGGTCCGGTCCTCGCCGCTACCCATACAGCATCACCCACAGCGCGATGAGTGTGAACACCATGCCGACGACGGTGTTGATCGCAGGATACCACCAGTACGCCTCGTCGATGTCGACGCCGATGCCGAGAATCCCGAAGACGAGGCCGGGGTAGACGAGCAGTAGCAGGCCGAATACCCAGTGCGTGTAGGTGAATACGAACGCGGCCGTGAGCCAGCACATCACGCAGTAGTAGTAGGTGTTTGACTCCCCGAGGAACGTCGCCGTCGTCTGGATACCGGCCTCGCGGTCGGGTTCGATGTCCGGAATCGCCGAGAAGGTGTGCATCCCCATCGCCCAGAGCCACGCGCCGGCGACGGCGGTCGCTGGCGGGGCCGCTCCTTCGATAGCGGCGTAGCCGATGACGCCGGGCAGGATGTAGAGCCCGTTCGAGATGGAATCAAGGAACGGCGTCGTCTTGAACCGCAACGGCGGGGCCGAGTACTCCACCGAGAGCGCGACCCAGGCGAGCAGGGCCACGACCCCGAGCATCGGCAGCCCGAGGACGAACACCAACGCGAGCGCGCCGCTTGCGACGACGATGGCTGTGACGGCGCTGTCACCGCGGTAGCTGACCTCTCGGCCCTCGTCTTTCTTGGGATTGTGCTCGTCGATGTCGGCATCGAAGATGTCGTTGACCCCGTAGAGAAACACGTTTCCGGGAATGGTGAAGTACAGAAACAGCGCGATAGCCAGCGGCGAGAACAGTTCGCCCGGGCCGTCGGCCGCGTAGCTGACGCCGACGATGACCGGGCCGCCGAGGTACAGCCAGAACCGCGGCCGGGAGAGCCGCAACAGGTACCCCACCAGCGTCTCCTCCGGCGGAATGACGGCGGTGATGCGGTCGGTCGGGAGTTCGGGCATTACTCAGGCGATATCCTCGATGAGCGCCTCTGCGGTGTGTTCGCCGCTGATGAGACACATCGGCACGCCGATGCCGGGCGTCGTGAACGACCCCGTGAAGTAGAGGCCGTCGACGGCCGACGAGCGGTTGTTGGGTCGCAGCAGGGCGGTCTGGCGGAGTGTGTGTGCCAGCCCGAGAGCTGTGCCCTCCGTGGCGTTGTACCGCTCGCCGAAGTCGGAGACGGCGAACTGCTTCTCGTAGACGATGCGGTCGCGCAGGTCGACGCCGGTGTTGTCAGCGATGTCGGCAAGCACCTTCTCGCGGTACTCCTCGCGGATCTCGTCGCCGTCGTGCAGGCCCGGCGCGATTGGGACCAGAACGAACAGGTTCGAGTGCCCGTCTGGGGCGACGGTGTCGTCGGTTTTCGAGGGCACACAGAGGTAGTACGCCGGGTCATCGGGCCACGCGGGCTCGTCGAAGATGTCGTCGAAGTGGGGGTCCCAGTCCGTCGGCAGGACGAGCGTGTGGTGCTTCAGGGGCTCCACGTCGCCCTCGACACCCATGTACATGAGGAAGGCGGACGGTGCGTACGTTTTGTCGTCCCAGTAATCGTCGTCGTACTGGCGCTCGTGGTCGGGCAGGAGTTCCCGCTCGGCGTGAGCGTAGTCGGCGTTGACGACCACTTCGTCGGGATGGGTCGTGTCGCCGTGGACTGTCTCCACGAGGAATCCATCCTTCCGCCGGGAAATCTCGTCGACTTCGGCGTCGGTCTCGTAGGTGACGCCGAGTTCCTCGCCGAGTTCGACGAGGCCGTCGACGACCGCGCCGACGCCGCCGTCGGGGTAGTAGACGCCGAGGTTGAAATCGACGTGGCTCATCATGTTGTACAGCGCTGGCGTCGTCCGGGGCGAACCGCCGAGGAAGACGAGCGTGTACTGCATTATTTGCTGGAGCTTCGGGTGCTCGAAGTAGTCCTCGACGTGGCTCTGCATCGTGCCGATGAGCTGGAGGCCGACCGGCGCGGCAGTCATCACATCGAGGTCAATCCAGTCGCGCAGCTCCGAGCGGTCCTCGTAGACGAACTTGTTCATCGCCGTCTCGTAGTGACGTTCGCTCGTCGCGAGGTAGTCTTCGAACGCCTCGCCCGCGCCGGGTTCGTACTCCTCGAACTTCCGGGCCATCTCGACGTTGTCGCCGGTCACGTCGATCCGGTCGCCGTCCTTGAAGAAGATGCGGTAGTGCGGGTCGAGCCGCTGGAGGTCGTAGTAATCGCGTGGCTCTTTCCCGAAGTACGCGAAGAACCGCTCGAACACGTCGGGCATCAGATACCACGACGGACCCATGTCGAACCGGAACCCGTCCACCTCCAGCCGGGAGGCGCGGCCCCCGAGTTGCTCGTTTTTCTCCAGTAGCGAGACGTCCGCGCCTGCGTCCGCCAGATAGCACGCGGCGGAGAGGCCACCGATGCCGCCACCGACGACAGTTACGTCTTCACCGGACAAGTCACTCATTACTAGTATTGAGGGGCTGGACCGTCAATAAATGAGCGGCCAAACTGCATCGGTATGCCATTCGTGGCCATATGTCGGGCCGCCGAGCGGCTCAGTGGGAGACGTATATGGGGATGGGGGCCAGACTGACACGTATGGAACCTGACCTCGCAGCACTGGACGCATATCTCGATGACGCCGGCGTCGACGGCTACCTCCTCGATGCGGATTCCGAGGTGTCAGACCAGTACTACCTCTCTGGCTTCGACGCGCCGGACCCGTTCATCACGCTGTACGACGGCGACACACATCTCCTCTTCCCGCGGAGTCTGGAGTTCGGTCGCGCCAAGCGTGAATCGCGAGCCGAGACCGTCGAACGGTACGTGGACTTCGACCACCAGAAGAAGGTCGAGGAGTACGGTCCCGACGAGGCAGTCTCGCACGTCCTCGCGGATTTCCTCGCGGCCTACGATGTGGACAGCGTGGCCGTACCCCCGCGGTTCCCGCTCCGGACTGCGGACGGCCTGCGCGAACGTGGTGTCGACGTGACGGCCGACACCGACGGCATCGTCACGGAGATCCGCGCGACGAAGACCGAGACCGAAGTCGACTACGTCCGGACGGCACAGCGGGCCAACGAGGCGGCGATGCAGGCGGCCGAATCGCTGCTTGAGGCGTCAGAGATTGCCGAGGACGACACGCTCGAAATTGACGGCGAGACGCTGACGAGCGAGCGGGTGAAAGAGGAGATCGAGGTGACGCTGCTCCGGCACGGCTGTTCACTGGACGAGACTATCGTCGCCTGCGGGGCGGACGCTGCGGACCCTCACGACTCTGGGAGCGGGCCGCTCGTCGCCCACGAGCCGGTTATCATCGACATCTTCCCGAAGGACAAGGCGACGAAGTACCACGCCGACATGACGCGGACGTTCGTCAAAGGCGAGCCAAGCGAGACGGTGCGGGAGTGGTACGACCTCACCGAGCGGGCGATGGAAGCGGCGTTCGATGCGCTGGAACCCGGTGCGACCGGCAAAGACGTACACGACGCTGTCTGTGACGTGTACGAGGACGCCGGCGAGCCGACGTTGCGTGACGACGACCGAACGGAGACAGGGTTCATCCACAGCACGGGCCACGGCGTCGGGCTGGACGTCCACGAGCTTCCACGGCTGGCACCGAATGGCGGCGAACTCGAACCGGGACACATCGTCACTATCGAGCCCGGCCTCTATGACCCCGATGTCGGCGGGGTCAGAATCGAAGATATCGCCGTCGTCACTGCCGATGGCTACGAGAACCTGACTGAGTACGAGATTCAGTTCGTCGTCTGAGCCGGTCGTTTCAGCGCCGTTCCATCTGGCCGCCACAGGACAGACAGGCCACGTTAGCGTCTCCAGTCTGGGAAGCAGTTTTATCCTGGCCTCCGTTGGTGACTGCGTTATCTTCTATCAAGATGTTCGTTACCATGATACATTATATTCCGCGGCTCCATCATGAACATTTATTATGGATGGGGCAAAAGGTGGTGATACTCAATGCTTGTATCCGATGTACGCCCCTCACGCGACCCTCACACTGCACTGCCCACAAACCACAGACGCCGGCCGACACGACCCCCAGGATGACAACACGAATCACGACCCCCCGAAACGACGACTCGTACCCGACAACCACGCTGCCCTTCGACGACGCGGAGAGCAAGTCCCGCCGCGCGCCGAAGATGTTCTCGCCGACCAATCACGCCACGATGGGCCAGTTCGACACTGAGGCCACGGACCCGCGGTAAGCTGGGACACAACGCATATCCCGCCGGCACGCTTCCGTGCCGATATGTCCGATTACACCACAGTATCGATTCCGAAGGACCTCGCGGAGCGCGTCGAAGAGACAATCGAAGGGACGAGTTTCTCCAGCACCTCTGACCTCGTTCGGTTCCTGCTCCGGAGTATCGTCGTCCAGCACCAGCGGGAAGGCGAACTGACCGAAGCGCAGTTCCAGGATATCACCGACCAGTTGCGGGACCTGGGCTACTTGGAGTAACCGCTCCGGAGACGGAACGCTACTGCGGATACTTTTCCGGAGGCTCGACGTCGAGAACCGTGACCTCCTGTTCCTGCCCGGATCTGTCGAAGGCTCCGAAGGCGTCGATATCCCACGGCGGGATGCCGACGAAGATCACCTCGTGCAGGTCGTCGGTCTTGCTGACGCCCATGTACCCGTCGGGGTGGGAAACGAATCGGCCCTGTGTCTGGCCGGCCGGCGTTCCAAGGTCGACGCCGAACACCGCCTTCACCGAGGCCCCGGCTGAGGGGAGATAGAAGTCAGTGAACACCGGTGCCTCGTCCGGTAAGTCAGCATCCGGGAGTTCTCCGGCCGGCGTGACGGCCAGCGAAATCGTCACGTCGTCAGGTTCGGCCTCGCTGGCGAGCCGTAACAGCGTCTCGACGAGTCCGCGTGTGACGTAGACCACGCCACACCTTCGCACGGGCCGGGTAAAACAGCGTCGCTTCCGTCGGTTTAGCCGAGCACGAGCGACTTGAGGTTCTTCGCGTACAGGCCCGGCGTCCGGCCTCGCGACCCGCGGAGCGCGTACGCGATGTCCTCGGCGGCACCTTCCATCACACCCTCTCCGTGACCGACCAGGACCCGCTCGGGGTCCAGCCGGGAGAGTTTCTTCGGGGGAACAGGCGCAACATTGGGTGGACACCGAGTCGCTCGTCACCGGCGAGGAAGTAGTCCGCCGCCCCGACTGCCTCGGGGACGACCAGCGTATCGTCCTCGTCGCCATACAGCGCGGCCTCTTGCCAGAACGTGTTCTTGATAATCTTGTGGACGCCGTAGTCCGTGCCCGGCAGTTGTCGGTGCATGCGTTCGACCGGCGCGTCGATGTCTTCCTCGACACCCGACATCCACTCGGGGATGTACACCGACACGTCGTGTCGGTTCGCAACGGCGGCGCTGTCGCGTTTGTGCCGGTCTAACAGGATGACGACGCCGGCCACGTCGCCGAACTCGGCGAACAGGTCGTCGATACCGTCGACGTCTATCGGGTCGACGACGAACACGCCGGCATCCGTCTTGAGGACGTGACTCGCCCGGACCATCATTTCGTCGGGATACGGAATGTAGCTCACGCCGCGCTCCCAGCGGTTCGTCTCCAGCCACGCCGCCGTTTCGTCCTGCGTGTTGGTTGGCATACGCCTCAGTACGGGCCTGACGTGAATAAATGGTCGAGAACGGGAAACTCGCGTGCTGGGGTTGTTTCGCCTCCGAAACGTCGTCCACAGCGGCTTTGTCGGTGGCGACCGAAGTGCCGATATGCTCTCCTCGCCCGCCTGGCTCACACTGGAGGTGAAGTATCCGGACCGTGCAACGGCGTTCTACGAGGCCTTTCTGGAACTCGACGTACTCTCAGAGAGCCCAGACGAGGCCGTGCTCGCGGCCGGCGACACCGAACTCAGGCTCCGCGCGCCGGGGACGGTTCCGCGCGGCGGGCTCCACACCCACTACGCACTGACCATTCCCGAGCGGGAGTACGACGACTGGTACGGCCGGCTGGACGAGCGCTTCGACCTGGTCGAACACACCTTCGGGGACGCGCGCTCGCTGTACTTCTACGACCCACAGGGCAACTGCGTGGAACTCGGCGAGCGGGCGGTCGACGGCGATGGCGTCACCGGCCTGTTCGAACTCGTCCTCGAAGTCGAGGACCTGTCCTCGGCCGTGGCGTTCTACACCTCGCTGGGGTTCGACATGGTCGACGACGGCCGCGACGAAGGCCGCGTTCGGCTCTCGACCGGCGACCTCGACCTGGAACTGTGGTCACCGCGGCTCGGCATCGCTGACGCCCGCGGCGGCGTTCACGTCGACTTCGGTGTCGTCGCCGAAGACCCGAAATCGACGGCCAGGGAAGTCGCTGACGACGCGCTTTCGGTCACCTCGGTCGAGGACGGCGTCCGAATCAGGGACCGGGACGGCCACTACCTGACGCTGGTGTCGGCGTAGACAACCGCCGGTGTCGGCGTAGCGGGCCAGTGGTACCGGGGGTGAATCCGCCGGAAGCGAATATAATGACTACCCCCGTATTAGTAGCTGTATAGACACCTCATAGGCAGGTTCTTTTCGTGTCGGCGGCCACGTTTCACCCGAGGATGTCCCCGACTGACTCCCGGGCCGAACAGGAAGCCCCTGCGAAGGCGACGCTGTTCTGTCCGGACTGTGGGCACCGGAGCAGGTACGACGGCGACTGGATGGTGGTCGAGCACCACGGCGGCACGCACTACCGCTGTCCGGACTGCCACGCCCAGATCACGACCCGACCGAGCCACACTGACAGGGGTTCGCCCCGGTTCTTCGACACCTACTGGCAAGCGTGGGACCGGGGTATCCGCGTGTGGCATGGACTGCTGCAGCGATTTCTCCCTCCGTGAGCGGCCTGGCCAGATATTGCGGCGTCAGGAAAACCGTTCCTCCCGCTATTTCCCATAGAACCGTATCGCCCAGAATAGGGCTGTCCAGAGGCCACAGCGCGTTCTGCGGCTCAATCCAGCCGCTCGGAGTCGATACTGACGCCCGGCGGCGTCACAACCAGAAAGCCGCGGAAGTGCATCAGTTCGCCGCCGGCCTCCCGGACCGGCCGGGCGAACCCGGCGGCGAGTTCGTTCAGGTCGCCTTCGACGTTGAGAACCAGGACCGACCCGTTTTCGATGGTGTTGATCCACTGCTCGGGCGGTTCCGACCCGTCGAGGACGCCCAGCACGACGCGGTTGCTGCCGGCCCCGTCACGGTCCTCGTCCATCTGGTCCTCCACGGCCTGCAGGTCCAGCCCCTCGAAATCGCTCATAGCCACATCCATGCGCGGACGGAGCAAAAATCCTCCCCAAACCGTCTGACGCGCGGCAGTCGCACCGGCGGCGGTCGTGACCGTGTGTCGTGTGCACATATCACCGCCCTATGGACAAGTATAAATAGTGGAAGCATCCAGTTACGGGTGCTTATGTCCAACAACGAGGGCACGTCGGAATCTCCGGCGGATCGAGTTCTTCCAGGGCACACTGGATTCCACGTCTGAGATAACAGACGCACGGATTTTCGACACCACGCTGCGCGATGGTGAGCAGTCACCACGCACGTCGTTCAACTACGAGGACAAACGCGAGATAGCTGCGCTGCTCGACGAGATGGGCACCCACGTCATCGAAGCCGGGTTCCCCGTCAACTCCGACGCGGAGTTCGAGGCAGTACGCGACATCGCCGAGTCCACGCGAGTGACGACCTGCGGACTGGCGCGTGTGGTCGAGAAAGACATCGAGGCGGCTCTGGATTCCGGTGTGGACATGGTCCACACCTTCGTCTCGACGTCGGACGTACAGTTGCAAGATTCCATGCACGCGACCCGTCAGGAGGCACTCGACACTGCCGTCGACTGTGTCGAGATGATCAAAGATGCGGGCGTCGAATGCATGTTCTCGCCGATGGACGCGACTCGGACTGACGAGGACTTCCTCGTCGAAGTCATCGAGGCCACGTCCGCGGCGGGGGCGGACTGGATCAACATTCCGGACACGTGTGGGGTCGCCACGCCGCGGCGGTTCTACGACCTCATCGAAATCGTCGACGACTGCACCGATGCCTACATCGACGTGCACACGCACGACGACTTCGGACTGGCGTCGGCCAACGCCATCTCCGGCTTTGAGGCCGGAGCCAGCCAGGCGCAGGTGTCGGTCAACGGGATCGGCGAACGTGCCGGCAACGCGGCCTACGAAGAGGTCGTGATGGCGCTGGAGTCGCTGTACGATGTCGACACCGGAATCGACACCACCCGCATCACAGAGCTGTCGCGGATCGTCGAGGAGAAGTCTGACATCGGGGTGCCGGCGAACAAGCCCGTCGTCGGGCGCAACGCCTTCTCCCACGAGAGCGGTATCCACGCCGCCGGTGTCATCGAGAACTCCGACACGTTCGAGCCGGGCGTCATGACCCCCGAGATGGTCGGGGCCACGCGCGAACTCGTGCTCGGCAAGCACACCGGGGCCCACTCGGTCCGGGAACGGCTCGTCGACGCGGGCTACGACCCGACCGAGGCGGAGGTCAGAGAAGTGACCCGCCGCGTCAAGGAGTACGGCGCGGAGGAACAGGTCACCATGTCGGTGCTCGAACGGTTCGCCGAGGAGATCGGCGTGACCGAGGAAAGCGAGGAGGTCCGGGCGTAGGCCGATGACCTCGCTTCCGGCCGTCACCACGAGTGAGCAGCTACCGGTGAGTATCCGGTTCCGAGCGGCTGTCCGCCAACAGCTATCACAGAACGTTTATTATTCGGGACGAACTGCATTTGGATGTGATGACCGCGGCTGCTGGGCGTCAGGTTCGACCACCCGCCAGCACCGCGACCGCTATTCTCGGCGTGCGTATTGTAGGGGCACTATAGCCCCTCATTTCACATTTTCACCCCCGGCCGAATCGATTCGCCTGAACACCACAGAGTCACCAGTCATGCACGCAGCATACACATCACCGCGGTATCGACCCCGAACACGAACAGACGGAGGGATGACACGATGAGCGAACGTGCATCCGTCCCCAAGGAAGCGGAAGAAACGGAGTCAGAAACAGAACAGGAGCCGGTCACGACGGGCGCGCAATCGGTCATCCGTGCGCTTGAAAACGCCGGGACAGACTACGTCTTCGGCGTCCAGGGCGGCGCGATCATGCCCGTCTACGACGCGCTGTACGACTCCGACATCAACCACGTCACGATGGCCCACGAACAGGGGGCCTCACACGCGGCGGACGCGTACGGAATCGTCACCGGCGACCCCGGCGTCTGTTTCGCCACCTCCGGCCCCGGTGCGACGAACCTCGTGACCGGCATCGCCGACGCCAACATGGACTCGGACCCCGTCATCGCACTAACCGGCCAGGTCCCGACGGAGTTCGTCGGCAACGACGCCTTCCAGGAGACGGACACGGTCGGCATCACCCAGCCGATCACGAAGGAGAGCTACTTCGCCGCCGACTCCGACACCGTCGGCGACGACGTCAGCGAAGCGTTCGCGCTCGCTGACGCCGGCCGGCAGGGGCCGACGCTGGTCGACCTCCCGAAGGACGTGACCCAGGGCGAAACCGAGGTCGAACCCGGCAGGCCGGAGACGCCGGAGACCTACGAGGTGCCCGAGGAAGCCGACGACGAGGACGTCCAGGAGGCCGTCGAGGCGCTGGCCGAGGCCGACCGTCCGGTCATCCTCTCGGGCGGCGGCGTCATCAAGGCGAACGCGTCGAGCGCGCTCCGGGAGTTCGCCAAGGAGTACGAGATCCCGGTTATCACGACGATGCCCGGCATCGGGAGCTTCCCCGAGGACCACGAACTCTCGCTTGAGTGGGCCGGGATGCACGGCACCGGCTACGCCAACATGGCGATTAGCAACACCGACTGCATGCTGGCCATCGGGACGCGCTTCGACGACCGCCTGACCGGCGGCGTCGACTCCTTCGCCCCCGACGCGGAGGTCATCCACGTCGACATCGACCCGGCCGAAATCAGCAAGAACGTCTACGCTGACTACCCACTCATCGGAGACGCCCGGAACGTGCTCCGGCAGCTGTTCGACGCGATGCCGCGTGCGCCGGACGCCGACGAGTGGCGCGACCAGTGCCAGACCTGGAAAGATGAGTACCCGATGGACTACGACACGCCCGACGACGAGCCGCTGAAGCCACAGTACGTCGTCGAGCAGTTCTCGGAGATGACGCCGGACGACACTATTGTCTGTACCGGCGTCGGCCAGCACCAGATGTGGGCCTCCCAGTTCTGGGAGTACACCGAGCCCCGGACGTGGGTGTCGTCCCACGGTCTCGGGACGATGGGGTACGGCGTGCCAGCCGCCATCGGTGCCAAACTCGCCGCGCCGGACCAGGAGGTCGTCTGCTTCGACGGCGACGGCTCGTTCCTGATGACCGTTCAGGGCCTATCGGTCGCCGTTCGGGAGCAACTCGATATCACCTACGTCGTCCTGAACAACGAGGCGGTCGGGATGGTCCGCCAGTGGCAGGACGGCTTCTACGAGGGCCGCCGGATGGCCTCGGAGTACCCGTGGATCCCGCAGTTCGACAAGCTCGCCGAGGCCTTCGGCGCGCGCGGGTTCACGCTCGAATCCTACGAGAACGTCGAGGAAACGATACAGGAAGCACGCGACTACGACGGCCCGAGCGTCATCGACGCCCACATCGACCCCGGGGAGAACGTCTTCCCGATGGTCCCCAGCGGCGGTGACAACGGCCTGTTCGCGCTCAACGAAGACCAGCTGGACATGATCTAACAATGACTGGAGGAATGCCAGGCCCCGCGCCGGACGAACGGATGCGCCCGAAGGGCCGACGCAACACGCAGGGAATCCGCGTCGATCCCGAGGCCGAAGTGACCCACGAACCGCGCCAGGCGGTGCTGTCCGCGCTGGTCAAGCACCGACCGGGCGTGCTGTCGGAAGTGTCAGCGCTGTTCAGCCGACGGCAGTTCAACATCGAAAGCCTGACCGTCGGGCCAACGGTCGACGACGACACAGCCCGGATGACGATTCTCATCGAGGAACCGGAACCGGGAATCGACCAGGCGAAAAAGCAACTGCGGAAGCTCGTGCCCGTCGTCTCGGTCAGGGAACTCGAAGGCGAGGCCGTCCGTCGGGAGCTCGCACTGGTGAAAGTCAGCGGCGAGAAGCCAGACGACGTCAACGCCGTTGCCGACATGTACGACGGCCAGGCCGTCGACGCGTCGACCGACTCGGTCACCGTCGAGATCACGGGCAGCAAGCAGAAGATCGACGCCGCCATCGAGGCGTTCAAGCAGTTCGATGTGCAGGAGATCGTGCGAACCGGGGCCGCCGCACTGGAACGCGGCCCGAAAACACTAGAGAAAGATGTCTGACGAACTTACCACAACAGTCTACTACGACGAGGACGCTGACGTATCGACTATCGACAATGAGACCGTAGCCGTGCTGGGCTACGGCTCACAGGGCCATGCCCACGCGCTGAACCTCCACGAGTCCGGCGTCGACGTAATTGTCGGCCTCCGCGAGGACTCGTCGTCTTGGGCGGACGCCGAGGACGCGGGTCTCCGCGTCGAGACGCCCGACGTGGCCGCCGGCGAGGCGGACCGCGTCGTGATGCTCGTCCCGGACACGATTCAGCCGGCCGTCTACGAGGCCATCGAGGACGAACTGGACGCCGGAGACACGCTCCAGTTCGCACACGGCTTCAACATCCACTACGGCCAGATCGAACCGCCGGAGGATGTCGACGTGACGATGGTCGCGCCGAAGTCGCCCGGCCACCTCGTGCGCCGGACCTACGAGCGCGGCGAGGGGACGCCCGGTCTCATCGCGGTCTATCAGGACGCGACCGGCAACGCCAAGCAAGAGTCGCTGGCCTACGCGAAGGGCATCGGCTGTACCCGCGCTGGCGTCATCGAGACCTCCTTCCAGGAAGAGGTCGAGACGGACCTCTTCGGCGAGCAGGCTGTCCTCTGTGGCGGCGTCACCGAGATGGTCAAGGCCGGCTTCGAGACGCTGGTCGACGCCGGCTACGCGCCGGAGATGGCCTACTTCGAGTGTCTGAACGAGCTGAAGCTCATTGTCGACCTCATGTACGAGGGCGGCCACATGGGCATGTGGAACTCCGTCTCCGATACCGCCGAGTACGGCGGTCTCACCCGCGGTGAAGAGGTCATCGACCGCGAAGGGATGGAGAAAATCCTCGAAGAGATCCAGAACGGCGAGTTCGCTCGCGAGTGGATCAACGAGAACCAGGCCAACCGGCCCGCCTACAAGCAGTACCGCGACGCAGAACAGAACCACCAGATCGAAGCCGTCGGCGAGAACCTGCGCGACCTGTTCGCGTGGGGAGAGGACGCCGACGCAGAGAAGACAGAAGCCCCAGCAGATGACTAAGGAACACACGGATACGATGGACGGCGAACAGAGCGAATCGCGTACGACGATGGGCAGCATCGAGCACACCCACCCCGAGACGAACGGGACCTTCGGCGCGGTGTTTCGCCGCGGCCCGGTCGTGGCCGCCGACGGCGGCGAACGCGACGCGGAGGAGGAGACTGACGAGACGATGGAAGACATCGACCACGAAGCACCCGACGAGGGTGTCACCCGGGCGTACGAGCGCGGAACGGAAGGACGGGACGAGACAGTATGAGCCAGGGAACGCTGTACGACAAGGTATGGGACCAGCACAAGGTCACGACCCTGCCGAACGGCCAGGACCAGCTGTTCGTCGGCCTGCACCTCATCCACGAGGTCACCAGCCCGCAGGCCTTCGGGATGCTCAAAGAGCGCGGGCTTGAGGTCGCGCGCCCGGACCTGACTCACGCGACGGTCGACCACATCGTGCCGACCGCCAATCAGGACCGGCCCTACAGCGACGACGCGGCCGAGACGATGATGGCCGAACTCGAAGAGAACGTCCGGGACGCCGGTATCCAGTTCTCTGACCCAACGACGGGCGACCAGGGTATCGTCCACGTCATCGGCCCGGAGCAGGGTATCACCCAGCCCGGCAAGACCATCGTCTGTGGCGACAGCCACACCTCCACCCACGGGGCCTTCGGCGCGCTCGCGTTCGGTATCGGGACCAGCCAGATTCGGGACGTGCTGGCGACCCAGACCATCGCGATGGAGAAACAGAAGGTCCGCAAGATCGAGGTCACCGGCGAACTCGACGAGGGCGTCGAGGCCAAGGACATCATCCTCGAGATCATCCGTCGGCTCGGGACCGAGGGCGGCGTCGGCTACGTCTACGAGTACGCCGGCGAGACCATCGAGAACCTCGACATGGAAGGCCGGATGTCCATCTGTAACATGTCCATCGAGGGCGGCGCTCGCGCGGGCTACGTCAACCCCGACGAGACCACCTACGAGTGGCTCGAAGGCACGGACTACTTCCAGGAGCACCCCGAGAAGTTCGAGGAACTCAAGCCGTACTGGGAGTCTATCCGCTCGGACGACGACGCCGAATACGACGACGTCGTCGAGATCGACGCGAGCGAACTGGACCCCGTCGTCACATGGGGAACCACGCCCGGTCAGGGCATCGGTATCGACGATCCGATCCCGGAACCCGAGTCGCTGGCCGACGACAAGGTCGACACCGCCCGTCGCGCTCAGGAACACATGCGCGTCGAGCCCGGCGAGACGATGGAGGGCTACGACATCGACGTTGCCTTCCTTGGCTCCTGTACCAACGCTCGGCTGCCTGACCTGCGACGGGCGGCCCGCATCGTCAAGGGCCGCGAGGTCGCCGACGACGTGCGAGCGTTCGTCGTCCCCGGCAGCCAGCGCGTCCAGCGCGCCGCCGAGGAAGAAGGCCTGAAGGACATCTTCGAGGAAGCCGGCTTCGAGTGGCGAAACGCCGGCTGTTCGATGTGTCTGGGCATGAACGAGGACCAACTGGAGGGCGACGAGGCCTGTGCCTCCTCCTCCAACCGGAACTTCGTCGGCCGACAGGGCAGCAAGGACGGCCGGACCGTCCTGATGAACCCACGGATGGTGGCCGCTGCGGCCATCACCGGCGAAGTGTCTGACGTGCGCGACCTAGAGGAGGTGGCTCTGGCATGAGCGACCCCACTGAAGACATCCCGTCGGTCGACTACGTCGAGGGGTCTGGCATCCCGATTCGCGGGAACGACATCGACACGGACCAGATCATCCCGGCGCGGTTCATGAAGGTCGTCACCTTCGACGGGCTGGGCGAGTTCGCCTTCTTCGACCTGCGGTTCGACGACGAGGACAACGAGAAGGACCACCCGTTCAACGAGGAGCGGTTCCAGGACTCGAACGTGATGGTCGTCAACAACAACTTCGGCTGTGGCTCCTCGCGCGAACACGCGCCCCAGGCCCTGATGCGCTGGGGCATCGACGCGATCATCGGTGAGGGCTTCGCCGAGATTTTCGCCGGGAACTGTCTGGCGCTTGGCATCCCGACGGTCACTGCCGACCACGAGACGATCAACGCGCTCCAGCAATGGGTTGATGACAACCCCGACGGCAAGATCGAAGTCGACGTGCGGGCGGAGACAGTCACCTACGGCGACAACGAGATCAACGTCAGCGTCGACCGCGCCCAGCGCGAAGCCCTCGTCGAGGGCAACTGGGACACGACGGCGCTGATGAAGGCCAACCGGAACGCTATCGAGGAGACGGCCTCGCAGTTGCCGTACCTCGACCGGACGCGGTCAGATATCGAAGCGGACGACTAGCGAGGTCACTTGCGACCTCGAACGCGCGAACGGCAGCGCCGTGAGCGCAGCGCGATCATTTTCCGTTCACGGCCAGGTCGGTAATCCGACGGTCGTGCCACAGGAGAGGTCTGTCCCGGAGATGGCAAGACCAATAGCTGTGCGGGGCGCGTTCTTCCTGCATGGACCAGATTCGGGAGATACACATCGCGCCGCTGGGGCACGAACGCGACCGGATCGCCGAACCGATTCACCAGCACAACGCTGACGACGTGTACCTCCTCACAGCGACGACGGAGCCGTCACGGCTGACGCCGTACCAGCAGGCACTCGTCGAAGAACTGGACGCCAACGGTGTCAGCGTCGACCTGCACTGCGCGGATCTACACGACCTCTACGACGTGCTGGCGGTCGTGACGACGCTGACCGCCGACCATCCGGAAGATATCGTGCGCGTCAACGTCTCCAGCGGGCCGAAAGTAGCGGCCATCGGAAGCGCCATCGCGTGTATGGCGACGGCGGCGACGGCCTACTACGTCCATCCCGAGGAACACGTCCCGCCGATTTCAGCGGAGCCACTCACTCGTGGCATGGAGCGCGCGGAGGTCCTCCCGTCGTACCCCATCGAAGCCATCTCCCGCGATCAGGTCGCAGTACTGGACTATCTCAAGCGGACGAACACGAACACCTACACCGCCAAGAAATCAGACCTCATCGGGTTCGCCGAGGACGCCGGGCTTTCGTTCATCGACGACGCGGACCCGGCAAACGAGAAGGCGAAATTCGCGTTGCTGAACGCCAACATCGTCGACCCACTGGTCGAGGACGGCTACATCGAAGTCAACGATGTCGGCCGGACGAAACAGGTGGAACTGACCGAGACTGGCGAGAACGTCCTCCACGCCTTCCGACACAAACTCTGAGCTAAGCCACCCTCTGCCGTGACCGGCGCTTGGTATCGTTGTTTCGACAGTAGTGGTCCCTGCTGGACCGATAGTATCGATAGTATACTTTGTATCTGTAGTATCTACGGTATCAGTAGTTTCCATAGTGTTGTGGTAGTAAATACATATTAACCACCACAATACTCGGGTGCGCACGGTCCCTGGCGACGCGCTGTTCCCGTCGCTTCGGCCCTCCAGCAGTTCGATGCGCTCGCTGGGGAGCCGTGCCACCGCGCTGCCATCCCTGTCTCGGCCCCGAGCCATCGTCCGGCTCGCCGGGTCGAGACGGTCCACCGCTGACGCGTTCCACGAGTATGGCGGACCCCGGAGTCAACCGCTTCGGATCCGCTCCGGAAACTCCCGCTCGACGGACGCTGCCACCGCCCGAGCGCTACGTGTGAGACGGCGAACCGAACCACTTTCACCGGCCGACTACGTGCCTCCTGCTATGACACACGAGATAGCCGTTATTCCCGGCGACGGGATCGGACAGGAGGTCACACCCGCCGCGGTCGAAGTGCTTGAGGCCATCGACGCCGTCGACTTCGACTTCGTCGAAGGTGCGGCCGGCGACGCAGTGAAGGCAGAAACCGGCGAGGCGCTGCCCGAAGAAACGCGCGATCTGGCGGCCGACGCCGACGCGACGCTGTTCGGCGCGGCCGGCGAGACGGCGGCCGACGTCATCTTGCCCCTCCGGCAGGTCGTCGGCTCCTTTGCCAACGTCCGCCCGGCCCGCTCGTATCCGGGGCTCGACGCCGTCCAGCCCGACACCGATATCGTGTTCATCCGGGAGAACACCGAGGGCGTCTACAAGGGCATCGAGAGCGAAATCTCCGAGGGCGTCACCACCTGCACCCGGGTCATCACCGAGGACGCTTCCGAGAAAATCGCCGAGTACGGCTTCAGCTACGCGAAGGGGAACGGGTACGACGACGTGACGATTGCCCACAAAGCCAACGTCATGCGCACCACGGACGGCCTGTTCCTCGATACGGCCTCGGCGGTCGGCGAGGACCGGGACGCGTCCTACGACACCGCGCTGATGGACGCGCTCGCGATGCACCTCGTGATGAACCCGCAGGACTACGGCGTCGTCATCTGTCCGAACCTCGCCGGCGACATGCTGTCGGACCTCGCCGCTGGCCTCGTCGGCGGCCTCGGTCTGCTGCCGTCGGCCAACATCGGCGAGGAGAACGCGCTGTTCGAGCCGGTCCACGGCTCCGCGCCGGACATCGCCGGCGAGGGTATCGCAAACCCCTCGGCGATGATTCTCTCCGCCGCGATGTTGCTCGACCACCTCGGATACGACGAGCAGGGCGATGCTGTCCGGTCGGCCGTCGAGTCCGTGCTCGACTCGGGTCCCCGAACGCCGGATCTGGGCGGCGACGCATCCACTGAGGACGTGACCGCCGCGGTAATCGACGAGCTGTAGGCAGTTTTCTCGCGTTCTATCCGGGCAGAAACAAGCACGGTCCGATAGAAAGAGGTAAAACCGAAGCGAAACAATCACAGCAGAGAGAATGCTCCCGGCCGAGCGAAAGCGCACTATCGTCCAGTTGGTGACAGAGCGAGACGGCTGTTCAGTGTCGGAACTGGCCGCGGAACTCGAGTTTTCGAAGGCGACGATCCGCCGTGACCTCCGGGACCTGGAGTCGCAAGGCCGCATCAAGCGGTCCCACGGCGGCGCAGTACCGGCGTCCTCCGCCGGGACCGAACGACCGTACGGCCAGCGCGAGGTTGACCACTACGCGGAGAAACAGGCCATCGGCGAGCGAGCCGCACAGGAAGTCCGTGAGGGCCATGTGGTCTGTTTCGATGCGGGCTCGACGACGATGGAAGTCGCTCGTGCGATTCCGGACACCGACTACGTCGCGGCGACGAATATGCCGGAACTCGCCACCGAGGTGGCCGAGCGAGACGTCGATGCGAAACTCACCGGTGGAAGTCTCCGACCGCGGACCCGGGCGCTCGTCGGCCCGATGGCCGAGCGAGCCATCGGGCGAATGAACTTCGACCTGTTGTTTCTGGGGACGAACGCCCTCGACAGCGCCGCCGGGCTGTCGACGCCAAATGAAGACGAGGCGGCCGTCAAGGAAATCATGGTCGAGCGCGCCCGCCGGGTCGTGCTGGTCGCCGACGCGTCGAAGTTCGGCGACCGGAGCTTCGTCAGCTTCGCCGATCTGGACCAGGTCGACCTGCTGGTCACTGACGCCAGCCCGTCAGGGGCGCTCGCCACGGCACTCGCGGACGCCGACGTGACCGTCGAGGAGGTCAGCACATGATCGTCACCGTCACCTACAACCCCGCCGTCGACCAGACGATTCAGTTCGACGAGCAGATGGCTCCCGACCGTGTGATGCGGGCCGACGAGGCGCAGTTCGACGCGGGCGGGAAGGGCATCAACGCCGCGCAGTTGCTCACGGCCATGGACCGCCCCTGCGTCGCGACGGGACTGCTGGGCGGGTTCACCGGGTCGTTCATCAGAGAGACCCTGCAGGGCGACGGCGTCGAGACGGCCTTCGTCGACGTGGACGGAACGACGCGTCTCAACACCACCGCTATCGCGGCCGCGGAGGAGTACAAACTGAA
Organism: Haloarcula sp. CBA1131; assembly: GCF_008728975.1. Classification (NCBI taxonomy): domain Archaea; kingdom Methanobacteriati; phylum Methanobacteriota; class Halobacteria; order Halobacteriales; family Haloarculaceae; genus Haloarcula; species Haloarcula sp. CBA1131. The sequence goes on along the minus strand of NZ_RPCY01000001.1, from coordinate 2,437,842 downwards.
CCAGGCCGGGCCGACCGTCGGCGAGTCGGTCGTCGACTCGCTGCTCGAACAGGTGCGGGCACAGTCCCCCGACCGGGTGCTCGTCGGTGGGAGCCTGCCGCCGGGGCTGTCCCCGGCCGCCATCGACCGCATCGCGGCCGGCGGCGACTGGGAGACAATCGTCGACACCGGCGGCGACGTCCTCCGGGAACTCGACGCCCAGTACGGACTCTGTAAGCCGAACCGCGACGAGCTCGGCGATGCAACCGGGGCCGATGTCTCCACGGTCGAGGGGTGTGCGGACGCGGCGGAGAAGTTCCGGGAGCGGGGCTTCGACCGCGTGCTGGCCTCTCTCGGCGCGGACGGCGCTGTCCTCGTCGGCGACGCGGGCAACCTGTACGCCGAAGCGCTGGACATCGACGTCGTCGACACCGTCGGGGCCGGCGACGCGCTCCTTTCGGGCGTCCTGAGCGCCTGGGAAGCCGGCGCGGACGACGAGACGGCGCTCCGGACCGGCGTGGCCGTCTCCTCGCAGGTCGTCCAGCAGGCCGGCACGGCCGTTCCCGACCTGGGCGATATCGACTCGCTCCGGGATGGCGTGACGGTCCGACGGCTGTAGCGGGCACAAAAGATTCGTAGAACGCGGAGACAGCAACTCAGAACTTTTTGAGGTAGTCGTCGACGAACGCACGCACGTCAGCCAGCGACGGCTGGTCCGCGGTTCGGACGAAGTAGCCGGCGACGGCGTTGCCGACGACGACGGCGGCCGCCGGCGGGAGGCCGGCGATGAGCGCGAGCCCCAGTCCGGCGTTGAAGTGGTCGCCGGAACTGGTCGTCAGTTTCGGGTCCGGGACGGCCGGGACGGCGACGCTATCGGTACCGTCCCCGGAGACGGCGACCGACCGCTCGACGCCGTGGCCGACGAACCAGGTCGGTTCCAGCGCCTCGAACACTGCCTCGGCGTCGTCGGCGAACGACCGCTCGGCGTCGCCGGCGTAGGCGTCCGCGAGGACACCCGTTTCGGCACGGTTCGAGGAGATCACCACATCAGTCACCTCGTCCAGCCGCCCGATGGCCTCCCGGCCGGCGCGCAGCCGGTCGGCGTCGAGCTTTCGCACGTCGCCGGGGTCGACAAGCACTGTTTCGGGCGGGTCGTCGATATCGCCCCACAGGTCACGGAGCCCGTCGAAGACCGTCGGCAAGTCCGGCGTCTCGGACCAGTAGCCAGTCCCTAACAGACTCGCGCCGTCGAGCTTCCCGGCCAGTCGGTCGTGGCCGAAGGCCGTGTCGAGTTCGGCCCAGTCCAGCGACATCGTGTCGCCGATCTCGGTCAGCATGAGCTTCCCGTCGTCGAACTCGACGGCGTCGGTGACGCCGGGCTCGCCGATTGAGTGGAGGTCGTACTCGCCGAACTCCGCCTCGAAGGCGTCGTGGACCGGGTCACCGTACATCCCGACCATCACGGGGTCGAACGACCAGCCGCCGAAGGCCCGCGCGAGGTGGCTGGTGTGGCCGCCGGTCCGTCTCCCCTGCTGGAGCCACTCGAAGGAGAGCGAGCTGTCGGCGGCGACGGAGCGGTCGATGCGGTCGCCGAACCCCTCCAGCGTGGCGAGGCGCTCGTGGCTCTCTGGGTCGATGCGGTCCGCGACGACCTCCCGGACGCGGTCGAGGTAGCCGTCGAAGCCGAAGACGACCCGACCGGCGTCGATAGCGTCGGGAAGCGCATCGCTATCGGGCAACGCTTCGTCTGCCGCGGCGACGGCTCGGCGCGTCTCCTCGTCCATGGCCTACAGGACGTCGTCAGCTGTCGCGTCCTCGAAGATGACGCCTTCGAGCTTGTCCAGGATGTCGTAGGGGTCGTCGCGCTGCCAGACGTTGCGGCCGACGGCGAGGCCGGCGACGCCGACGTCCATACAGTCCTCGACGAGTTCGAGGAAGTCCCGGTCGGAGGTCTTCGAGCCACCGGAGAGCAGGACGCGGTTGTCGGCCGCCGAGCGGACGGCGTGGGCCATCGCCTCCTTGTCACGCGGATACTTGACCTTCGTGAAGTCCGCGCCGAGTTCGAGGCCGATGCGGGCCGCGTAGGCGATGGTCGACGGACTGCGGTGCTCCTTGATGGCCTGTCCGCGCGGGTACGACCACATCGCAATCGGCAGGTCGTGGTCGCGGGCGTTCTCCTGCACCGGGCGGAAGTCCTCGAACATGTCGGTCTCGCGGTTGACGCCCGGATAGACGGTGTACCCGATGGCGTCGGCACCGAGTTCGGCGGCGTAGTCGACCGACCAGTTCTGTGGCGAGTACGGGTCGCCCATCCAGAGGTCCGACCCGCCGTTGAGCTTCGCCAGCAGGTTCACGTCGTCCTCGTAGCTCGGGTAGTACGTCTCGGCGAGGCCCTTGCCGACGGCCAGCGCCGTCACGGCGTCGTGGGTCGCCATCTCGAACACCTCACGCGGGTCGAGGCGCTCCTCGACGCCGCTGAACTGCTTGGGACCGTGTTCCAGCCCGTGGTCGTGGGCCAGCACGAGCGTCTTGTCGTTCCGTACGAGCGGTGAGTCACCCAGTGGTCGCATGTGTCGTGTTTCTACCGAGAACGACCATTAACAGTTTTCGGTTCTGATTTGTTACTACTGTTCGCGTTCGTTTTTGAGCGAGGGCGGGAATTAAGTGTGTTCCAGTGAAAGGTTCGGGTATGCCATCCGTGGAACTGGACGCCGAGACAGTGGACCGCCTCGACGACCTCCGCGTCGAGGACGAATCGTACGACGACATCGTGACGGAACTCATCAACATCTACGAGGCCGAGGAGCTAACGCTGTTCCACGGCGGCGACGAGTACTAACCCTGGGCCTGCTCGCAGACGGACTTCCAGCGCCCGTTCGACTCCAGTTTCTCCTGCAACTGCTCAGCGTACGCCTGTGCGAGGCGTGCCGCTTCTTCCTCCTGTTGTTTGTTGCCGCCGCCGGACCCACCTAGTCCGAGCGCGTCTTTGACGCCCGAGAGGAGGCCGCCCCCCGAACTCCCAGACTGGTCACCGCCCGGTCCGCCCATCGGCCCCTGGTTGGCGACCCGCTCCATCTCGGGCATGACGCTAGAGAGCTTCGAGGTATCGGCGACGATTCGAGCGGCGTCAGGGTCGCCCGGGTTCTCGATCTCGAACTCGACTGCAGTCATCACGAGCCCCCACTGCTGGCTGGAGAACGACGACGCTTTGACCTGTTCGTTGAACCGCTGGTCGACCGCCATCCGTTCGCCGGCGATGCGGTCGGTCCAGTTTGAATCGCTCATGGACTGGTGTTTGCGGGCCGGCGGTATGAGCGTTTCCCGCTCCGTGCGGTGTTCTACGGTAAAAAGCACCGTTTCTGGGCAGACTGTTACGTCTCCGGCCGACCCACTGCCACGTCTTATTGTCTTCAAAACGGTTCCAATATGTTAAGTTAGCTCACGATATACTTGCATCTCAATGACTACTGAGTTTGGGACAGGGCAGGCGACGGGGGACTCTGGCGATGCCGCAGCTATGGACGCCATACGGGAAGCCATGGACGCCATCTCGGCCAGCGAACCGGACTTCTGTCAGATTTTCTGCTCCCCGACATACGATTACGAGGCGGTGCTGTGGGGCGCTCGGAGTGTTGTCGGTTCAGATACCGAAATCGTGGGCTGTTCGTCCTCTGGAGAGTTCACTGAAGCCGGTTCGGGGAACGGAACTGTCACAGTCGGCGTCGTTTCGTCGGACTCGATACAGTTCTTCTCCAGCCTCTCGACCGAACTCAGCGCTGATCCCGAGCGCTGTCTGTTCGAAGCCGTTCACGACCTCCCCGCGAGCGAGGACCCTGCTGTCGATGGGTACCCGCATCGGACGCTCATCAACCTTCACGACGGCATGGCCGGAATCGGAAACAAAGTCACCCGACTCACCGAGCAGTACCTCGACGACGAGGAGACGCCTGTCGTCGGGGGGTCTGCGGGCGACGACCTCCAGTTACAGCAGACCCACGTCTTCCGGAACGACCGCGTGGAGACGGACGCCGTCGTCCTCGCGCTCATTGCCTCAGAGGACCCGCTCCCGGTGACAGTCAACCACGGCCACGAACCGATCTCCGAGGCGATGACGGTAACCCGAGCAGAGGGAAGCACCGTGTACGAACTCGACGGCAGGCCTGCGTTCGAGGCCTGGCGAGACGCGATTCGGGAGGATGCGATGGAGACGTACGATATCGATGTCGACGAGTTGGAAGCAGGGTCGGAAGACCTTGTCATGTTGCTCGGTCGCTACGAGCTCGGTATCGAGTCGGAGCCAGAATCTGACGCGGACGGACTCGCTTCCCGAATCAAGACCTTCATCGAGAGTAAACTCATCTCGACGACGGGATACAACATCCGATGGCCGGGCCATACAACCGACACCGAGGGGCCGCTGGACTTCGCTGTCACTGTCTCCGAAGGAACGGAAGTGGTGGTGACACATAGCAATAAATCCGACCAGGTGTATGCGGTCCGGAACGCCGCCAACAACGCTGTCAATGAACTCCGCGGCGGAAGCGTCGCGGGTGGGTTCGTCTACGACTGTGCCTGCCGTGCGATGATACTCGGCGACGACTTCGACGACGCTGTCGACACGATTCACAGCGCTATCGACGCGCCCTTCGCCGGCTTCGAAACCTACGGCGAAGTCTGCTCGGCCGACGAGGATTACACTGGCTATCACAACACGTCCTCAGTCATACTGCTGTTCCCGGAGTGACGACGACAAGCCTACTATCAGCGAAAAATAAACGCCACCCCCTGTTCCTGCCTGCTCAGACGCCGGACTCGATGGTAATTTCGGCGTGGAGTTCATCCTGCAGCGCCGAATGGACGTGGCAGATGTCCTCAGCGAGTTCCACGATGTCCTGCTCTTCGTCGGCAAGTGACTCCTCGACCTCGACGTGGAAGTCGATGTACTCCAGGTCGTCGTCCTCGTCGAGACCCGCCGCGACTTCGACGTCGACGCTGCCGATGTCCTCGTGGCCGTACTTGTCTGCGGCGACGCGTAGCGCCGGGATGTAACAGGAGGCGTAGTCGGCGGCCAGAACCTCGTTCGGCGACGGACCGTTCTCGCTCAGCGCGTCGACGATAAGCTCCCATTCGCCGTTGATGACGCTTTCTACTGTGTATCCTTCCTCGCACGTACTCTCGACTTCGATATCTGCCATAGCACTCCTGTGGACACAGCCCTCCCCCTAAACATTTCCTGCGTGGCATTTCTGCCTGCGGACGCGAAACGCAGTGACTCACCAGCGTGGCACCGGGCTACCGCGGGTAAACCGGCTGGCCGGGCACTGCCGAAAGATAATACACCTCCAGTCCCTACAAATGAGCAATGGAACACCTCGCCCCGTCGAACGTGCCGGTGTACGCCACGCGGGAACACCAGCGCGAGATCTGGGAGCGCTGTCGGGACCGGGGGCAGCCGGTCCTCGCCGTCAGGGACGCGACGCGGGGGTTCATCGTCCGGTACGACCTCCAGCACCTGTCGTATGAGCTCTCGGACACCACCGTGCAGGCGCTTCGTGACCGTGTCCGGTCCCGCCGACCGTACCCGACGACCACGGACCCGATATCGGAGACGGAGGGCGTCGGTGGCGAGGCCGGCCCGGTGTCCGGCGAACTCCACGCGGACACCGAACGGGCTGCCAGAGAATTGGCCTCGCACATCTCGGGGTTCGTGCTGGACCGGTCGAACTGGCGGTAGTACCGAAACAACCCGGCTGGGGATTTTTCCCACAGCCGTGCCTTGAGTTCGTATGGCAGTCGCCCGACACGAAACCGGTCCGTTCGCGGCCGTGAGTGCCCTTGCTTCGCAGGTCCATCCGGTGTTTATGCTGCCACCACTCGCGACCTCGCTGTTCGGTGGGTTGCTCTCCGGTGGGTTCTGGCCGCCGGTGGCCGCGCTCCACGCGGGTGCGATGTTCTTCGCCGTCTACACGGCTCACGTCAAGGACGGTTACGTCGATTTCCACGTCCGCGGCGAGGACGACGACCACCCGCTCACTGGTTCGGGCTGTCGCATGGCGCTGATCGGCGCAGCCCTCGGCTTCGCGCTCTGTACGGCGGCCATCTGGCTGCTGGTCGGTCCCGGCGCGGCGCTGTTGACGCTTCCGACCTGGGTCATCGGGTACACCCACGCGCCGCAGTTGGACATGAACCCCGTCGGCGCGACGATGGGCTACCCGACGGGCATCGCGCTGGCGTTGCTAGGCGGCTACTACGCTCAGGTGACAACGCTGACACCGCGAGCACTCGGTCTCGCGGCCGTGTTCCTCCTGCTGTTGACCGGCATCAAGATTATCGACGACGAGCAGGACTACGACTACGACCGGTCGATACAGAAACGGACCGTCGCCGTTGTCCTGGGCCACCAACGCGCCCGGCGGCTCGCGTTCGGCCTGTTCGGCGCGGGCCTCCTTGGAATTGTCGGGCTGTCCGTGGCATTGCCCGGGGTTCCGCCGAGCGCCGCGGCGGCTGCGCTCGTCTTCGGGACGGTTGCGGCTATCGCCCAACGAGGCGACCCCGAAACCGCGACGATGCTGCTGATTCGCGGGTCGTATCTCCTGTTGGCCGTCCTCGTCACTGCTGTCTGGTTCCGACCGCTAGCGTGAGTGTGGCTGTTCTGCAAGTCGCTCGCCTCGCAGCTAGCCGCAACTGCACTCGCTCGAACCACGCCTCGTCGGTCAGCCTGAAATGTGTGTGAGCATGTGGGTCGCTGAGACGACCAGCGATATCGTCACCATCGAGACGGCCATGACGCTGGCGACAACCGGCGAGAGGTCCCCGGTGAGGCCACCGACTGCGAGCAGCACGGCGGCAATGATCGTACAGACCAGCAGGGCCAGATGGACGAATAGCCACGGACCGATACGTCGCAGTGAATCGAGCAGCGTCTCGACTCCCGACGGCTGTGTCGGCCGGACTCGCTGGCCGGGCTTGTAGTACTCTGTGGCAGTCCCGTAGCCCGTGCTTCCGCCACGAGTCTGGGTGGGCCGCTGTGTCGCTTTCGCCGTTGCCCCGCCCGTCGTCCCTGTGTCGACCCGCTGGTCGACGTACTGCTGTGCGATGTCACTGACACCGCCCGTGGCTGTTCCGCCGTCCGCGCCGCTGTCGACGTGCCTGTTGACGTATGCGTCGTGACCGAGCCGGTCGTATCGCGCTCGCTCGGCCTCGTCCGTGAGCACGTTCTTCGCCTGCGTGAGTCGCTTGAACCGTTCTCCCGCGGCGGGGTCGTCACTCACGTCCGGGTGATGCGCTTTCGTCTGTTCCCGGTAGGCGCGGACTATCGTCCCCTCGGTGGCATCTGGGTCCACCCCCAGAATACCGTAGAACGTCGCTTCCATACACACCCCTGTGTATTTATCCAGTTGGACTAGGCGTATAATAAGGTACCCACTCCCTCACGCTGCGATATCGCTCGTCTGTCGCCGAGTCGCCGGACTGAAACTGCGTGGCCGCCACCGTCTCTGTATGGACGAAGACACCAAAGACTGGGAGACACAGTTGCAAGCGAATCGGGACGAGAAAGACCGGTTCTTCGCGGAGCACCGCCAATCCCCGATTCCGCCGGAAGACCGCGACGACTTCGACGGACTCAGCTACTTCGACCCGGACCACGACTATCGGGTCGAGGCGACGGTTACGGTCCACGAGACGCCGGAGTCAGTCGATCTGGAGACGAGCGACGACCGAACGGTGCGCTATCTCCACGTCGCGACGCTGTCGTTCGACCTCGACGGCGAGTCCCGCGAACTCCACGCGTTCCGGCAGGCCGCCGACGAGTCCCGGACGCTCTTTGTTCCGTTCCGGGACAAGACCACCGGACAGCAGAGCTACGACGGCGGCCGATACATGGAACTGGAACCCGACCGCGACCTGAGCGACGGCGACGAGATTACGCTGGATTTCAACCTCGCGTACTCGCCGTTCTGTGCCTATAGCGACACCTTCTCCTGTCCGCTCCCGCCGGAGTCGAACTGGCTCGACACCGCGGTGACGGCCGGAGAGCGGATCGACTGAGGCATCTCCGCCGGCAGTCACGACCAACACCAAACGAATTGTTTACACATCGCCACGACCAAAGCAGTGTATGGCAACCGCGACCCGCGACAGTCCGATTCTGCAGGCCTTCCAGTACGGGTTTACGCTCTTCTCTGCGCTCTCGCTGGGGGTGATTGGCCTGGGATTCGGATCGATCCTGCTTCTCACCATCGCATTTTCGCTGTCACTCGGTGCAGGAGTACAGATAACGCAAGTACAGACGCTGGTTCTCGGGCTGATAACGGTCCAGGGAATCGGCTGCCCGGTCATCGCGTACACGTACATCAAGCTCAGACCGGTGATCAGAACGAAGCTCCGCGAGGTGTTCTCTTACTCTGCGGACAGCGGCGAGTTCGATATCGGTGTTTCTGTCCCGAGTTTCCGCGAGGCCGCCATCGTCGTGCTGGGCTACGCCAGCGCGATGGTCGGACTCGTGGTAGTAGCCGTCATCATCACAACGCTCGTCTCGATGTTCGGCATCGAAACGGCAACCAATCAGGCCGCGGAGATCGGCATGGAGAACCCCGATGTCCTCCTCCTGTTGATTCCCGCCTCGTTCCTCCTCATCGGTCCGGGCGAGGAACTGCTGTTCCGCGGGGTCGTTCAGGGCCGCATTCGGGACTACTTCGGCCCGATTTCGGGCGTCGCCATCGCGAGCGTCATCTTCGCCGGCATTCATTACCCCGCCCTCAGTGGCGGGTCGGTCACGGGCAAACTTGTCGGGGTGTGTGCCCTCCTCATTCCGTCGCTCATCCTCGGTGCAACCTACGAGTACACAGACAACATCGTCGTTCCGTCACTCATCCACGGCGCGTACAACGCCACGCTGTTTACTGGCCTCTACGTCACCGTGAAGTTCAGTGGTGAACTCTCATCCGCCGCGGGTGTCCTCAGTAACAGCGGGTTCTGACCGGCCCCTGCCCCAGCAGGCCCGTACTATAGTACGTTTGTAAATCATGTGATTGGTTGCCTGGCTTGCACACGCAAGGGAGTTGGTCTTTTTCATGATCGTGTGAAACCTAAAACAGTTCAAACGGGGCTTACAGTGGCGTTATATCTGAACTACCACTTTATCACGCTCTCGACTTTTTACCCAGTAGCAGAACCTGAATCGGAGATATTACTTTGAAATGACAAACGTCTTATTAGCGTTTTTGTACAACATTCAAACAGATGGTTGGTTCAGTGCGCGTCTTACATATCGATGACGAACCGGACTTTGCCGATCTAACTGCGGCATATCTCGAGCGGGCCATGGATTCATTCAGCGTCGACACCGCGATGCGGGTCGACGAGGTCATCACGGACCGCCCGCAGGACACGTATGACTGTATTATCAGCGACTACGATATGCCTGGCATGAACGGGCTGGAGTTCCTCGAACGGATTCGCGAGGACGCACCGAAGCTTCCGTTCATCCTCTACACTGGGAAGGGCAGCGAAGAGATCGCGGCCGAGGCAATCTCCGCAGGTGTCACGGACTATATCCAGAAGGAACCGGGAACGTCCCAGTACACGGTGCTAGCGAACAGGGTGCAAAACGCGGTCGAAGCCCGCAGAGACGAACTGCAAGTCACGCGTGGTCACCGCGCAATGAACGCGGCCTGGGACGGCATCAGCACACTGGACGACGAGGGTCGGTTCACCTATTTGAACGACGCCTACGCAGCCACGTTCGGCTACGAGCGCGACGAGCTTCTGGGCGAACACTGGCAGAAAATCCACTCGGCAGAGAGCCTCAAAACGGTCGATGATGAAATACTCCCGGCTGTCAACGAGAACGGGACGTGGACGGGTGAGACACTGCTCGAACGCGCCGACGGGACACAGTTCATCGGCGAGCACACCGTCGCGAGTATCGCAAATGACGGCTCCGTCTGCGTAGTCCGTGACCGGACTGACCGCGAAGAACTCGACAAACAACTGCGACACGAGCGCGAGCGGTTCCGGCTACTCGTCGATGCGGTCGAGAATTACGCGATGTTTCTGCTCGACCCCGACGGCCTCATCCAGTCGTGGAACGCCGGTGCGAAACAGCTCATGCAGTACGAGGAATCTGATATCCTCGGCGAGCACTTCTCGACGTTTCACACAGAGAAACAGGTGGCCGACGGCATTCCCGACCAACTGCTGCGAGAAGCCGGGGAATGCGGCAAGGCCACCGACCGCGGGCTCCGCGTTCGGAAGGACGGGAGCACGTTCTGGGCAGATGTGGCCATCACTGAACTCCGGGAAAACGGCGACTCCCGTGGCTTTGCGAAAGTGGTCAAGGACATCACGGAGGAGATCGAACGGGAGCGGCTACAGGCGACGGCCGAACGCTACCGAGAGAAACTCTACGAGGTCACGAACGATTTGGATCGCCGGTTCGAACAGCGGTTAGTCGACGTACTGGAACTCGGTGTCGAGTATCTTGCCGTCGACCAGAGCCATCTCGTCACAATCGACCCTGAGGCGGGAACACATGAAATAATCGCCATTAGCGGCGACCCGTCTCTCACTACCCCCGGCGACATCACGTCACTCTCCGAGACCTACTGCCGACGAACCGTCGAATCCGACGGTCTACTCTCTATCTACAACGCCGAGCGACTAGATCTGGATGACGACCCTGCATACCGGCGGTACGGTATCGGCTGTTACCTCGGTGCGAAAATCGAAGTCGACGGCGAGCTGTTCGGGACGGTCTGTTTCGTTGCTCGTGACCCCCGGTCGGAGCCGTTCAGACAGGACGAACAGGCCTTCGTCGAACTGCTCGCCCGCTGGCTCAAATACGAACTGAGCCGACGCGACGGACAGATCCAGTGGCCGCTAAAACCCTAGAATCTGGGAACGATACCGTGTCGGTCAGCGTCTCGGGCTGACCTAAGACCTGACCTATGGCGGGCAGGTCAGTCGTCGACTGAGGCCTGTTCGGACTGTCCGGTTTCGGATCCGGAATCGTATCTCACCTCCATGTACAGCAACGCGAAGATGGTGAGTGTTGCGACGGTCTGTACGGCAGCGGTCATCGGCGCCAGCGGAGCGAACATCGCTGCTCCCGCAGCCACCAGTAGCCCGGCGCGACTCGGAATCCTGAGTTGGCCAGAGAAGTAGTTGACAATGGCTGCCACGGCGGCGACGAGACCGATTCCCACGACGACGAACGTAATCGGTGTCGCGGGAACTGACCAGAACAACAGACTGTCGTTGACGACGAAGACGTACGGGAGAACAAACAGCGGCGCCCCGAGCACGAGCGACTTTCCGGCGGTCCGCCAGAAGTTCCCGCCTGCGACCCTTGCCGTGACGAGGCAGGCGATGGCAACCGGCGGCGTCAGCGCCGAGAGAATCGCGAAGTAGAACACGAAAAAGTGCGCAGCGAGTAGATCGATACCGGCCTCGGTCAGTGCTGGTGCGATCAGTAGCACGGCCGTGATGTAGGCTGCGACGGTTGGCATCCCGAGACCAAAGAGAAGCGCGGCAACCATCGCGAACATGAGCAACAGCGCAAGCACGCCTCCCGAGAGTTCAACGAGGCTGGAAGCGAACACCTGCGTGAATCCGGTGAGGTTCAATACACCGACGAAGATGTTCATGACGCCCAGTGACACCGCAATCGGGGCTGCGTTTTCCATCCCGCGGCCCAGGCCGTCCATAGTGTCCACGAGGAAGTCGCGGATTCCGTAGCCATCGCGAAAAAAGATCCCCTGGACGAACGCGGCCGGGAACGCGGACATTATCGAGAGGAACCCTGCGTACAGCGGATCGTACAGGAGAACGACCAGTGCGTACAGGAGAACGGCCAGCGGAACCCACAGCGCGAGCCCCTCGACGAGCAGGTTACGAACCGATATCTGGCCGAAGGAAACAGCGGTTGTCGTTCGGCCGAAGATCCTATCGAGTGCGTTTTTCCGATCCCTGTCGACCGTCTCTACGTCGGTCAGTTCTTCCTCGTCAATCTCGCTCGTGAGCCCTTCTTTGACGGTTGTCAGATGAACACCGATAGCGACCGTTCCGTAGAACAGGAGTGCCGGCAGGAATCCGACGACGATAATCTTCAGGTAGCTCGTCCCGGTGATCTCGGCCATTATGAATGCCGCTGCACCCATGATCGGTGGCATAATCTGGCCGCCGCTGGAGGCCACCGCCTCGTAGGCCGCTGCGGTATCTCTATCGAGCCCGTGACGCTTGAGCAACGGGATGGTAAACGCGCCCGTCGTCGCCGCGTTGGCGGCCGCGCTGCCGTTGACCGACCCCATACCCATGCTCGCGACCGTCGTCATCTGCGCCAATCCGGACCGGACCCGTTTGCCGATCAGCGTTCCGACCTGGACGAAATACTCCAGCGCGCCGTACGCTTCCAACAGCCCCGCGAGGATCATGAAGATAATAATAAACGTCCCCGAAACCTCGACAATGACGCCGAAGACGCCGCTGCCGAACTCAACTGTCAGACCCTGCACCAGTCGTTCGGCCTGAACTCCATTGTGGTTCAAAATACCCGGGAAATACGGGCCATACAGCGCATAGACAAGGCCAGCTACGCCGACCAGCGACAGCATCGGACCGTAAACCCGCCTGCAGACATCCAACAACAGCAGGATGATCAACAGCCCCATGAACAAGTCGAGGTCGGTGTATATCCCGAGTTGCTCGTAGACGATGCGGTTGAAGGCCGTAAAGAGGTAGACGGCGACGACGGCCGAGAGAGCGGCCTCAAATAGCGTCGCGTAGTTTCCGAACCGCTCCCGGCGCGTCTCGGGTTCGGGGGTATACGCGAGGACAGCCGCCCCGACGAGCATGAATCCGAGGTGGGCGATCTTGTGTTGGTCCTGTTCGAACGGGAACAGCTGGGTGAACCAGAGGTGATAGACCGTCGAGGCGACTCCCAAGGCTATCAGGAACCCGTACTTGGCCATGCGTACCCGGGACGGGTCGACCCAGCTCCCGGTTGTGTGTTCCCCCGTCATGGCTGGCGTTGATGGGGTGGGCGGACGAGAGACGGGTCGCTCGCGTTACCCCTCATACTCCTCAAGTGTGGTCAGTCCGTCCTTCCAGAGGTCCTGCTCCTTGTAATACTTCTCAGCGCCGGGATGGACGGGTGCGTTCGGCGAGGGGAGTAAGAATTCCTGCGCGAAGTCCGGACCGGCGCGAGAGAGCACTGAACTCGCCTCACGGACCGCGTCGATGTCCTCCATGACGGTACGGACGAACTCATAGCCCAACTCCTCAGATACCTCGGCCGGGAAGATAGTTTCATAGCCGACGCCAACTGCCGGAATGGAGTCCATTCGAATGTCCTGCCCGTCCCAGAGGCCGGCCGGCGTTTCGATGTACGTGTAGGGCAGATCGGAGTTGGCTAAATCTGACTCGTCGAACTCCCAGTTGACGACCGCGACGTCGGCCTGTGCGCCGGCCTCCTGCGCCCACCCGGTCAGTACTTCACGGCTGACTCCGTAGACCATCATCATATCGAGACGGCCGTCAGCGAACTGTGCCCCCTGGTCTCCCCAGCTCATCGACTGGAGGTCGTACTTGTCCTCGACGTTGTCGATCCCGGACAGTCGGAACCCGTCAAGGCCCGCGAAGTAGTTCGTCCCGCCGCGCTGACCGAACGCCATCGAGACCGACCCGTCTTGGGGAATGTCCGACACCGACTCGATGCCTTCGAGTGCATCGTCAGTCCGCCTGACGAGGTAGTACTCCAGAGTCATGAACGGTAACACCTGCGTCATCGTCTTCCCGACCGGTTCCCCGTACGGGTCTCCGCCGCTGTTTGAGCGCGCGACTGCCCAGTCGGTACTCTGGGCGATATCGATGTCTCCCTGAGCGATCAACCGAGGGTTTGCGGCGGTCCCGCCGGTCGTCTGGGCGCTCATGCTGATGTCGTCGGACTTTTCCGAGAGCAGCTGTGCCATCGCTACCCCCGACGCGTGAGTCGCCGTCTCCGGCCCTGACGTTCCAACTGTCCAATTTGTACTGCCGCCACTGCCGTCGCTGCCGCCGCTGTCTCCACCACTGCCGTCGCTGCCACTGCCGTCGCTGCCACTATCCCCGTCACCACCAGCGCCGCTACCGCCGTCTCCACTACAGCCAGCGAGACATGCGAGGCCAGCGGCACTGACCGTTTTCAAGAAGCTACGCCGCTCGGAAATCGAACCATCCTGATCGTTTCTGAACATTATCTAAGCTACAACTATGCTGTCAACCAATCTATATTTAAATGTTACTGCAAATATCTTTATCATACAGACATCGGCTGCGGAAACAGACAACGCACCCCGAGCAAATTTTCAAATCTCGGGCAATAGTGGCCACTCAGCCGCATTATCGAGACTGTGAAAATCTGAGAGATGTGACTCAACTCGACAGCCCTACTGTTGGGAATACCACTATCAACGGTTCCCGAAGATCCGGCTAACAGGGTACCATCACGGAGAAATTCGTCTCAGTGACACAGCAGAGCCACTGTGGCTCTGTCCGTATCATGTCAAATATTGCCACTAGTAGACTCGAAATGTACGCCCGGAACACTAACGTCCGGCATCATCCTCGGCGGTGTGCCACGTCAGCCGGCAAACCCTCGTGCCGGGCGGGTCGCCGGATACGGCGACCGATTGCGCGAGCGGCGTCAGCCGCGAGCGCGGGTGATTATGGCGTAATCACCGAACGCCCAGACGGTGCAACCGTCTGGCGGGTCGTCGATAGACGACCAAGTGCGGTATGAACCGCGGTCATGTCGCGTGCCCGGGTTCTCCGGGTCGTCATCGTCCCGGTGACGGGTCTCAGCCGGGGATTGAAGGCACGCACTAGCAGTTCGCCGGTCGCACACCTAAGGGTGACGTTCAGACGGCGTAGTCGTCCTCGCGCAGTTGGACGTACTTGCCGTTGCGGTAGGAGAACTTCCCCCACTTGTACCCGAGGACCATCTTAATGCCGTTGAGGCCGCCACGGAGCGCCGCGTCGGCCTTGATGCCACGGGCGTCCATCAGGTCGTTGGCGGTGGTAAAGGCCCGGTCCCAGTCGCCGGGCCGCCAGTCCCGGACCATGTCCGCGAAGGTAACGTTCCGGAGGATTTCGTCGCCGATGGCGTCGTGCCAGGCGTCGTTGTACCGTTCGAGGCGGTCGTTCGCGGCGAGGCGACCGGCTATCTTCCCGGTGCGAACGGCGACGTGGTCGCCGCCCTCGTGGAACGCCGAGGTGGTCCCCATTGCCCCGCCGGCCACAGCGATGCCGGCACCCACCGGGGACTCTATCGGTCGGGTCGAGGAGATCGGGTACGTCTCCGTCCCTTTCGATTTCCCGCGGTCCTCGACGAGCGGGAAGTCCTCGAGATCGTACGCCTGGAACTCCTGTTCGAGCAGTCGCTCGATGTACTGCCGGCCCTGCGGGATGCTCTCGTCGCTCTCTCTGAGCAGGTCCCACTCGCTGCGGTCGTAGGCGTCGATGTCCAACCCGATGGGCATCGTGAGGCCGATGCGGGCGACGGGGGCGTCGTTCGGGAAAATCCACGGATACGCCGTGTGGCCGGGCATGATGCCCCACCAGAACTCGATGAACTCCGGCGTGAACAGTTCCTCGGGCATCCGTCGGTGCTCCTGATAGGCGATGTGGTTGGCCTTGTTCGAGGGCATGATGTCGGCCATCGTCTGTCCGGCCGGGAGGAACTGGTCGAGCGTCCCGCCAGTGACGGTCCGCTGTGGGCCATCCGCGAGGATCACGTACTCAGCGGCGATATCTTCACCGTTGGCCAGCCGAACGGTGTGTCGTGGCGAACTCCTCAGGTCGGTCTCGACGCCGGTGACGCTGACGCCGACGCGGTAGTCCGCGCCCGCTTCCGTCGCCCGTTCGCGGAGCCAGTCGTCGAACCGCGCCCGGTGGAACGTGATGCCGAAGCCGTCGGCGCTGGAACTGATACCGGTCTCTGTGAGCGTCATCTCCGTCGAGGGGCCGTAGAACTTCGCCCCGTCGAGTTCGCTCAGCACAACATCCTCGGGGAACTCCGACCGTGGAATGTCCATGATGTCGAACCAGTAATCGAGCAGCCCGGCGGCGTCCGTCGAGTCCGGCCCCGCCCCCTCGCGGTCGGCTCTGGGGACCCCCTTTTCGAGAAGGACGGCGTCGGCCCCGTGGTCGGCTGCAGCCTCGGCCGCCGACGACCCGGCCGGGCCACCACCCACAATGGCGACGTCTACGTGTTCCATACCCGCTACGGTGTCCCGCGCCCGCTAAAACCTATTGTCTTGCATCGAATCCGCGGTCTGACGACCCTCTGTGTCTGAACTGGAATGCACTGCGCGCTACGGTTCGGACGCTGCGTCGGCGAGTGACACGTCGTGTTGTTCCAGCCGTTCGACGGCCCGCTTGTACGCGTCGCTCTCCGCGAGCGCTGTCGCTCGGACAGCGTCAGCGACTGTGTCTCGTCGGTCGGCAAGTCCCAGGAGTTCCCGACGCTCCGTCTCGTATTCGCACCGGCGCTGAACTGCCGAGAGTACCGACACCAGGGTATCCCGGTCGGCAGGCTTTCTGAGATACGAATCGACGGGAATGTCCAGAATATCCACGTCCGGCTTGACGCTACTGATCATTACGACCGCAGGGGTAACTGACCGCTGTCGGAGCTTTTCGGCGACCGTTTCGCCGCTCAGTTTCGGCATCTGCCGGTCCAGCAGTACCGCATCGATTGAGTCGTCAATCCGCTGTAACCCTGTACGGCCGTCACCGGCCTCTATAACCTCGTATTCTTCCGGAAGCCAAAGTTTGTAGAGCTGTCTATAGTCCGTATCGTCATCGATCACCGCAACGCTCGTCGGTCTCCCCATTCCTTCGAAGTTCTACGTTGGTCATCCTACAAATATGCTAAGATATCGGTATACTATTAGTACAAATTTTACTAATCTAGACTGGTAATTCCTCCGTTCTCTAAATACAAAAATTCTAATAATACTTCCGGCGCGCGGTCACCAGACTGCCGGCACCGTTTTGAGGCCCCCGCGTGGAACAGCCGGTATGACTCCGCACGTCACAGGAGGGGTTCAATGGCCGACATCGTCGTGAGCCGATACGACGTTCACGGAATGCCGGTCGACCAGTACGCGGCAGCGCTCCGGGAGCGACTGCCGGAGTGGGACATCGCCATCGCGGAGACGCCCGAAGCCGAGCGCGACCTGATTGCGAACGCAACGGTTCTGACCGGCAACGATGTCTCGCCGGACCTGGTCGATACTGCCGACTCGCTGAAGCTGTTTGCAGGGACATACGCTGGATACGACCACCTCCCGCTCTCGGAACTGGCCGACCGCGACATCGCGCTTACCACGGCCTCCGGCGTCCACGGTCCGAACGTCGCTGAGAACGTCGTCGGGTCGTGGCTCGCCTTCGCTAGGGGCTTTTTCACCGCCCGCCGCCACCAGCGCGACCACGTCTGGCAGTCGTTTCACACCGACGACTTCGCCGGTAGCCGGGTCTGTGTCGTCGGGCTGGGAGAAATCGGCGAGGCCATCGTCGACCGTGTGCAGGGGTTCGACGTGGAGACCGTCGGCGTCCGCTACTCGCCGGAAAAGGGCGGCCCGACCGACGAGGTGTACGGCTTCGACGAGATTCACGAGGCGGTCACTGACACGGAGTACATCGGACTCGCCTGCCCACTCACCGACGAGACGCGCCACCTCATCGACGAGGAGGTGTTCGAGACGATGCCTCCCAGCGCGGTGCTCACCAACGTCGCCCGCGGCCCGGTCGTCGACACCGATGCGCTGGTTACTGCGCTCCAGCGCAACCACATCGGCGGCGCGGCACTGGACGTGACCGACCCCGAACCGCTGCCCAGCGGCCATCCGCTGTGGGACTTCGAGAACGTCCTCATCACGCCACATAACGCCGGCCACACGCCGAGCTACTACGAGCGGCTGGCCGATATCGTCGCCGAGAACGTCCAGCGGGCAGAGCGAACCGGCGAGTGGGACGGACTCAGGAACCAGATTGCGCTGTGAGGGCTATCGCTGAACCGAACGCGATAGCCCTTACAGATAGCCGCGCTTGTTCAGCAGTTCGCCGTTCAGCACGCTCGCACCGGCAGCACCGCGCATCGTGTTGTGCGCGAGGCAGTTGAACTGGACGCCGTCGGTCGTCTCGCGGAACCCACCGACTGCGACGCCCATGCCGTCCTCAACGTTGCGGTCAAGGCGGGGCTGTGGGCGGTCCGGTTCCTCGAACACCGTGATGAGTTTCTCCGGCGAGGACGGCAGGTCGATACCGGTAGCCGACTCCATCGCGGCCTCGGCGTCGGCCGTGGAGATGTCCTCCGCGGTGTCGGCCCAGACGTTTTCGAGGTGGCCGTCGAGCGTCGGGATGCGGTTACAGGAGGCGGCCACGTCCATCTCGTTGCGGTGGACCTCCGCGCCGTCGAACGAACCCAGGAGCTTGCGCGATTCGGTCTCCATCTTCTGCTCTTCGCCGCCGATGTGCGGGATGGCGTTGTCGATGATCTCCATCGACGAGACGCCGGAGTAGCCCGCGCCGGAGACGGCCTGAAGCGTCGAGACACGTACGTCGGTCAGGTCGAACTCTCGGTCGAGGGTGGCCAGCGGCGGGACCATCGTAATCGTCGAGCAGTTCGGGTTCTTCAGGAGCGCGCCGTCCCAGCCACGTTCGTCGCGCTGGACTTCGAGGAGGTCGACGTGGTCGGCGTTGACCTCGGGGATGATGAGCGGCACGTCCTCGTCCATCCGGCCGTTCGAGGAGTTCGAGGAGACAGTGTAGCCGGCCTCGCAGAACTCCGGTTCGACCTCCGCGCCGACGCTCGACGGGAGCGAGGAGAAGATGAGGTCGACGTCGTCGGGTACCGAATCCGGGTCGGTGGCGCGGACCTCTAACCCGGCCACGTCCTCGGGAATCGGGGAGTCGACGCGCCACTTGGCGGCGTCCTTGTATGTCTCGCCAACGCTTGCGTCGCTGGCCGTCAGTGCTGCAATCTCGAACTCGGAGTGGGGGTCGAGCAGTTGGATCAGTCGCTGCCCGACTGCGCCAGTCGCACCGAGCACACCTACGCGTACAGTCATCGCTTGACACACGGCTGTGGGTGGTCAAAACAGTTTGGATACGGAGCGATACCGCTGCCTTCGTAGGATTACTCACCCTCGGTGTCCTCGAAGACCCACTCGATGACGCGAGCCTCCACGAGGTCCCGCTCTTCGACGTAGGGGTCGTCGCGGTTCGCCAGCGTCTCCTCGGCTTCGGCGCGCATCTCCGATTCGATCTCCGTGTGGTCCGGCTCGTCCCGGATGTCGTTCAGCAGCGCTTCGAAGTCTTCCCGGAGGTCGAAGGAAGCGCGAGCGGCGTTACACCGGGACAGCGGGCTCATCCCGGTCTCTAACACGAGGTCACGTACCGTCTCCCAATCGGAGTCACAGAAGTAGATGGACACCTCGCCGACGATGTCCTGCCAGGCGATGGGGTCGGCGTGCTTGAGCAGTGGGACCGCCCGCGGCGGCAGGTCCAGACGGGTCTTCGTGTCGGGATTCCCGCACAGACAGCAGGCCTTCTCCGTTTTCCCCGTGTACATGTGAGACAGTTGTGTCGGACGTATTTGGACCCATCGCAGTCGGGCGGTCGCTGGCCGGCTACACCGGAATGAATTCAGGGTCCACGTCGTTCAGGCGGTCGGTGTTCGAGACGAACTGGTAGAAGTCGCTGTAGAGGTCCGTACACTTCCCGTCGGCGTCGTAACGGAGTGTGTGCCAGTCGGCGACGACGGCGCAGTAGCGCTTCGCTCGCGTGAGCGCGACGTTCAGCCGCCGCGGCCCGTCGACCGGCCGCCCGAGGAAGCCGACATTTCCGTCGGCGTTGCTCCGGACGAGCGACAGCACGATGGCCGTCCGTTCGCCGCCCTGAAACGAGTCGATGGTGTCGACGGTGACGCTGTCCGCATCGTCAGTACGCTCCGTGAGTGTTTCACGAATGCGAGACACTTGTGCGCTGTACGGTGTGATGACGCCGATTTCGTTGGCCGGCACGTCCGACAGCAGGTCCTCAACGAGATGCGCGACGAGGCGGGCTTCGGTGGGATTGGACTTGGAGTGCCCGACGGTCTCGACCCGCCCGCCGACGTTGTACCCCTCTATCGCTGGCCGGTCGGGAAGCGGGTCGACGGCCCGCCCGTTCCGCAGCGTTCGGTCGTAGAACCGCCGGTTCGGGAAGTACGCGATGTCCCGGTGCATCCGGTACTGGGTCTGGAGCTGGAGGCCGACACCATCGTAGACGCCGCCGTCAGCGTAGAGATGCTCGAACAGCGAGTGGCCGTAGCTCGACGCCGGAGGTTCGTCGCTCGCGCTGTAGGGCGGGAGCTGTCGGTGGTCGCCGGCGAGCACGGCGCGGTCGGCCCGGACCAGCGGGATACACGACGCCGCACAGGTCGACTGCGTCGCCTCGTCGAGCACGACCAGATCGAACTCCCGGGAGAGCGTGGCGGCGCTGTTGTTCGTCACCGCTACCACGTCGGCCCGCCCGGGTACGTCGCCGTAGGCCCGCCGGACGACGCCGTTCGACGACTGGCCCGCGTTCACGCGGTCGAGGGTGTAGTCGCCGTCGCCGTGCTGGCCGTACGCGTGCAGCGACTGCGGGTCCGCCGTGTCGTCCGTCGACGACCCCGCCACGAGGTTGTCGACGGCCTGGTTCGAGTCGGCACACACTAGCACGTCCTCACCAGCCTGTGCGGCCCGTCGGACGATTTCGACCAGCGTCCGCGTCTTTCCGGTCCCCGGCGGGCCGTGAATACAGAACAGGTCGTCGGCAAGGAGCGCGTGCTCGACGGCCAGTTGCTGCTCCTGATTCAGTTCCGCGTCGAACTGCTCGCTCCGGGCGGCCGCCCCGTTCGAGAAAGTTATCGGCCGGTCGCCGGCGAGCACGTCCCGGAAGCGGTGGTCGGCCAGCGAGTCAATCGCCTCCCGTTCGCGGTCGAACGGAACGGGGTTGAGCAATGCTGTGAGCCCGTAGGTGGCGTCACCGTCGGTGAGCGCGCTTTCGAGCGTCGGTGCACCGTCGACTTCGGCCCAGTTCACGGTGAGCCAGACCGACCGGCCGCGGATGCGCTCGACCGTCGCCGCGACCGGAAACGGCCCGTCCGCTCGGGACCCGTCCACGTCGTGGACTAGCACCTCGTTTCCCTGGTGGATGCCGAAGACGGATTCCACGACGAAGGCCCAGTCGCCGTCCTGTCTGGCGGCGACGTCAGCGGGCGGGTCGACGCGGAACTGGTAATTCCCGTCGTCTCGACCCAGTGCTCGGAGTTCTGGAACCGCATCGCCACCAGCCTCGTACACCTCGTCAGGTGAACGCCGTTCGGCCTGTTCGCGGTTCTGTTGGCGGGTCGCTGCACGCTCGTGCTCGACGTGTGTACGCAAACCGTCAATCAGCTCCCCCTGCGGGATTGGATTCCGCGGCGGTTCGCTGTCGTCTATCGGTGAGTCGTAGGAGGGCGGGTACGTCTCCGGGACGTAGTCGGAGTGCCAGAAGCGGATCCGGTCGGCGAGTCCCGTGGCCCCGAAGTCGTCCGCGTCGACGAAGTCACGTTCGCCGTCGCGCTCGAAAACGAATATTCCGCCGTGAAGGGAGTGGTCGGTGAAGGCGACGAACTCGCCGGTGAGCCGCGCCGAACCCGGTTCGTGCAGCGGGATGCACACCCAGTCCTCCTCGGGGTGGGCGAGTCCGTCGTGGTGGCTCGCGAACTCGGCGACGGGCCGTGCGGGGATGACATCGCCGCGGTCGTCGAGGGCGTCGTCATCGGGGACACACAGCGTGGCGTCGTCGAGGTCGAAGGACCCGATGACGTGGTCGAACAGGAGCGACATCTACCCCCGATTGTGCCCCGCTGTCGTAAAACAGTACGGCCCACCTCGACAGCCCGTCACACCGGACAGGAAC
Organism: Haloarcula sp. CBA1131; assembly: GCF_008728975.1. Lineage (NCBI taxonomy): Archaea > Methanobacteriati > Methanobacteriota > Halobacteria > Halobacteriales > Haloarculaceae > Haloarcula > Haloarcula sp. CBA1131. The sequence continues at coordinate 2,415,891 of NZ_RPCY01000001.1, read as the reverse complement.
GTTTTAATCGCCGGACCGGCCACACATCGGTATGGATACCGCCGAGCGACTCGATCTGGTGACGCAACACACCACAGAGGTCGTCACCGAGGACGAACTGCGAACGCTGTTCGAGGAGAGCGACCCGTCGGCGTACATCGGCTACGCGCCGACCGGCGAGATGCACATCGGCCACTTCACGACGATGCGAAAGCTCGCGGACTTCCTGCGGGCCGGCGTCGACGTGACGGTCCTCATCGCGGACCTGCACGCCCATCTTGACGACAACAAATCGCCGTTCGACCTACTTGACGCCCGCTCGGCCTACTACGAGACGGCCATCGAGGGCATGATTGAAGCAGCCGGCGCGGACCCCGAAGACGTGACCTTCGTCCGCGGGACCGACTTCCAGCTCGACGAGGAGTACACGCTCGAGATGTACCGGATGGCTGCCGAGACGACCATTTCGCGGACCCAGCGCGCGGCCAGCGAGGTCGTCCGCGAGTCCGACAGCCCGAACCTCGGCGGACTCATCTACCCGCTGATGCAGACGCTCGACGTGAAGGCACTCGATGCCGACATCGCTTACGGCGGTGTCGACCAGCGCGGCATCTACATGCTCTCGCGCGAAATCCTCCCGGACCACGGCGGCGAGTCGCCGATCTGTCTGTTCGCGCCGCTGCTGTCGGGCCTGTCCGGCGGCAAGATGAGCGCCTCGGACGAAGCGTCGAAGGTCAACCTCACCGACAGCCCCGATGAGGTCGACGAGAAAATCAATCAGGCGTACTGCCCAGCCGGCGAGGTCGAGGAGAACGGCGTGCTGGAGTACCTCCAGCACCTCGTCTTTCCGGTGCTGGACGTTCGCGGCGATTCGTTCGTCGTCGAGCGCCCGGAGGAGTACGGCGGCGACCTGACCTACGAGAGCTACGACGAGGTCGAATCGGACTTCGTCAGCGGCGAACTCCACCCCGCCGACCTGAAGCCGTCGGCCGCCAGCGCGATCTCGGACGTTATCGACCCGGTTCGGGAGCGACTGGCCGACGAGGACGAGCTACTCGCCGAGGCCTACCCCGAAAAGTACGGCGCGGAGTAACGCGGTCGACCGATGCCGTCTCGTGACACTGCTGCCGGCGATGCTGACGGGGAGCCATCGCGGGCCGCCGTCCGCCGGACGTACGAGGACATCGGCGATCACTTCTCGAAGACCCGCGAGTACGCCTGGCCGGAGGTCGAATCGTTCGTCGACGAGTCCAGCAGTGTCGGGACGGCGCTCGATGTCGGCTGCGGCAACGGCCGCCACGCGGAACTGCTCGCTGGGGTCGCTGACCGCGTCGTCGGCCTCGACGCCAGCCGCGCGCTCCTGCGGGCGGCGACCGACCGCGTCGGCGACAGCGTTGCGCTGCTGCAGGGCGATGCGACCCGGCTCCCGCTCACAGCCGGGTCCGTTGACCTCGCGGTGTACGTCGCGACGCTGCATCACCTCCCGTCACAGGCCGCCCGTCGCGCCAGTCTGGACGAACTGGCCCGCGTCCTCGCGCCGGGCGCTCGGGCGCTCGTCAGCGCGTGGAGCACGGCCCACGACCGCTTCGACGCCGACCCCGACGCGGACGAGGGCTTTGACACGACCGTCGACTGGACGCTCCCCGGCGGCGAGACGGTCCCGCGGTTCTACCACATCTACGCGCCGGCCGAGTTCGAGCGCGATGTCGCCGACAGCGACCTCCGGCTCGTCTCGATGGAGCTGTCAAGCGGCAACTGTTACGGGGTCGTCGAGCCAGAAGGGAAACGCACTTAATTGCCTTCCATCTATGGATGTGTACGTTCGCACTCGGGCGAAACACAGTCCATCTGGTCTGTGTCCGCACGAGTGAGTGGCGGTGGTGAGCAAATCCAACGGATTTGCGAACGACGCCGCGCGCGAACGCAGTGAGAGCGCGACGGTGGCGAGCGATTCCAGCGGAATCGCGAGGCACGCCGCGAAGACGCGAAGCGATGCGCGGCGGTGGTCTAGTGGTAGGACCTGAGCCTTCCAAGCTCATGGCCCGGGTTCAAATCCCGGTCGCCGCATTCTACAGCAACAAAAACGACCAGCCGAGGCGTTATCAGACGTTTTGGACGTCGCCGAGGTCTCTCAGCCGCCTCTGAAGCCAACTGACGCCGTCACTCCGGTTCGACCGCAGCCTGCTCGAACTCTTGCCAGTCGTCGCCCATCCATTCCTGCAGGCGGTCGGTGACGCCGGCGAAGTCCTCGCCGTCCTCGAAGGACTCGACGACGACCCAGCCGTCGCCGTCGCGGTCGTAGCCGAGGCTGTAGCCGCGGTCGCCGTCGATGATGACGACGAACGCGGCCACCACGTCGAGGTCGGGGAAGAACCCGACTGGCGCGAACCCGTAGTCGTCGTGCTGGGCTTCGAGGGCAGAGATTTCGCTCGTCGAGAGCGGTCTGTCCGGCAGTGAGTCAGTCAGTTCGGTCATTACGTCGCAGTCGTGGGGAGAGGACTGAAAGCGTTTCGAGCGGGGCGCGGCCGGGGGACCTCAAAGTGTGAGGCAGACATAACTTCGGCCAACATTGAAGTATTATCATGACTTTTGTTAACATGGAGCTTCCTACGCTCCCGGCGGGAACGACCGTCGTACCATCCGGGATTGGCATCGGCGGACGATCATCGCCGGTGGAGACTGGCCACTCCACCGGCCACGTATCGCTTTGAAACTAACGGCAGACGGAGCAGCTGACACCTCACCCCCACCCCCACCACTTTCCCTGCTCCCGTTTTTCGAGGTGGTTTCGATACAGTAGTCCAAACGTTGACCTGATAGGGCCGGCGAGGGCCGGTGGGGTTTTCTGCCAGTACGTGTAGCGTCGGATATGGACGCCGCGCGGCTCCCTGGAACCAGCGGACCCGAGCAAATAGTCGCGCACGTCGACATGGACTGTTTCTACGCCGCCTGCGAACAGCGGCGGGAGCCGGCACTCAGAGGCGAGCCGCTCGTCGTGGGGATGGGCTACGAGAACGGCGCGACCCACGGGGCCGTCGCGACAGCGAGCTACGAGGCCCGGGCGTACGGTGTCGAGTCGGCGATGGCGATCTCTGAGGCGCTGGAACGGCTCCCACGGAAGGTCGACGCTGTCGACGATCCGGCCCTCGATGTCGAGGATGCTGGGTTCTACCGCCCGGTCGAGATGGACTTCTACGAGTCCGTCGCCGCGGATGTCCGGGACATCCTCCATGCAGAAGCGGCCGTCGTCCGCGAGGTGAGCATCGACGAGGCGTATCTGGATGTGACCGAACAGGTCTCCTGGGAGACCGTCGAGTCGTGGGCGCAGGACCTGAAAGACACAATCGAGTCCGCGGTGGGCGTGGTCGCGAGTGTCGGCGTTGCCCCGACGATGAGCGCCGCGAAGGTGGCCAGCGACCGCGACAAGCCGGACGGCCTAATCGTCGTCGAACCCGGGGCTGTCCGAGAGTTCTTCGATGACCTCCCCGTCGAGGACGTCCACGGCGTCGGCCCGGTCACCGCCAGGGAACTCGCCTCGCTCGATATCGAAACCGCGGGCGATCTGGCGGCCGCTGACCCGGAACTGCTTGCCGAGCGCTTCGGCGAGCGCGGCCGCGAGATACGCCGCTACGCCCGCGGCGAGGACGAGCGGTCGGTGACACCGAAAGGCGACCCCAAGAGCCTCTCGCGGGAGTCCGCGTTCACCGAAGCGACGGCCGAGATGGAGGCCAAGTGTCGGCAGGTTCGCACCCTCGCCGACGCTGTCGCCGACCGTGCACAGCGAAAGGGCGCGCGCTACCAGACCATCGGCATCAAGGTCGTGACGCCGCCGTTCGACGTGAACACGCGTGCCCGGTCGCTCCCCGGCCCGGTCGAGGAGCCCGACCTTGTCAGGCGCGTCGCGCTCGACCTGCTCGGCGAGTTCGACGACGACCCGGTTCGGAAGGTCGGTGTCCGCGTCTCGAACCTTGATTTCTCGGCCGGCGAGCAGGCCAATCTGGACGGGTTCGGCGGTGGCTCCGGAACCGAGGAGACGACCGATAGCTCCGTCGCCGACAACAGCTCGGAGACGGCTAAAGAACAGGACGAGGAAGGACAGGTCGGTCTCGGAACGTTCGGTGAGAGCGAGGCTGCCGGAGATACGATGGACGAAGATGGAGGCCCCGCTGACACTCACATTTCACTCCCGCCCGGCCAGACCACGCTCGCGGATTTCTAGTTAGGCGACACCGTGTTCCAGATTCTCCAGCAATTTCCCGACGAACAGACCGGCTCGCGGAGAAATAGTGTCGTCTGCTGGGACTGCTGTCGGATGCGCGGCCAGCGTGTCGACGAACCGCTGGCTGTGGGTCATCGCGTGTAACATATCGACTACGTCGACCACCAGTCCTTCGTCGCTGGTGTCCATCCCGGCGTAGCGCTCTTTCTCGGCCTCAGAGTAGGTGATCGTCCAGGCCGGGCCGCCGGCAGCCGCGACGATGTCTTCGAGCGGTGCCACTTCGAGTGGACCGTCGTCACTCCCGACGTACACCGTTCCGTCCTCGACGAACGTCTCGTACCTGTCCATGGACAGCCCCAGCCGAACGAGTGTGTCAAGGTGTCGCACCACAATAGCCGTTGCCCCGTCTCGGGCTGACTGGCACCGCTCACGGTCCGTTTCGCGTTCGCATCCCGTCGTACCCGGGACACTGTCGGTCAGCACAACCGGTTTACAACTGTCGTTTGTCAGGGAAGATATGGTCGAGTTCGGACCACGCGACCGCGAGGCGGTCTACAAGTCCATCTACTCGCGACGGGACATTAGACGATTTGCCGCGGACTCCGTTCCCGAGGACGTACTGACACGGGTCCTTGATGCTGCACACAACGCGCCCAGCGTCGGGTTCTCGCAACCGTGGGATTTCGTCGTGATCGAGGACGAGCAGACGAAATCAGCGGTCGCAGCGATTGCCGAACGGGCGATAGCCGCCGCACGCGAAGGCTACGAGGAGCCGCGCAAATCGGATTTCGGCCAGTTGAAACTGGAGGGGATAACCGATGCCCCGGTGAATATCTGTGTTACCTGTGACCCCACTCGCGCTGCGCCACACGTTCTCGGCCGGAACACGATGCGGCGAATGGACGTCTATTCGACGTGTCTCGCCGTACAGAACCTCTGGCTCGCTGCCCGTGCCGAGGGCATCGGTGTCGGCTGGGTCTCGTTTCTGTATCCCCACGAACTCCGTGCGGTGCTGAACATTCCACACCACGTTCAGCCTGTGGCCTACCTCTGTGTCGGCTACCCCGAAGACGGCTTCCCTGCTGAACCGGTACTGCAACGGGAAGGCTGGCGTAATCGCATCGACAGAACGGAACTGGTCCATTACGACGAGTGGGACCCCAGTCGGACGCCCGAAACGAAGTCATAGCGGCGTCGGTAACCGAAGCCCCGTCGGTAGCACACGAGAATTTGAAGCCCGAGCGAGCGAAACCTCGGACTGGCTTCGAACTGCTTGCTGCGTCCAGACCTGTTCCACAGCTGATGGGCGTCTGACGGAGAGTTATGGGGCCTGCGCGTCTCATTCGTGACAGAAACGCATGGCAGAGACCGAACAGATAACTGTCGCGACGACGAGCGCAGGGCCGGGTGGGACCGGGGAGCCGGGCGAGACCGTCAATCTCCCGGTAGTGGAACTGCTGACCGGCCGGGGATTCATCACCGGCAAGAGCGGGTCAGGGAAATCCAACACGGCGAGTGTCATCGCCGAGAAGCTGCTGGACAACGGGTTCGGTCTGCTCATCGTCGATATCGACGGCGAGTACTACGGCCTGAAAGAGGAGTACGAGATCCTCCACGTCGGCGGTGACGAGGAGTGCGACATTCAGGTCACGGAAGACCACGCCGGCAAGATCGCCTCGCTGGCGCTGGAACAGAACGTCCCTATCATTCTGGATATCTCGTCGTTCCTCGACGAGGAGGAGGCAGAGACGCTACTGACCGAGGTCGCCAAGCAACTGTTCGCGAAGGCGAAAAAGCAGAAACAGCCGTTCCTGATGCTCGTCGAGGAGTGCCACGAGTGGATGCCAGAAAAGGGGTCGATGGGCGAGGTCGGGAAGATGCTCATCAAGATCGGGAAGCGTGGCCGGAAACACGGACTGGGAATCGTCGGCATCAGCCAGCGCCCGGCCGACGTGAAGAAAGACTACATCACCCAGTGTGACTGGCTCGTCTGGCACCGCCTGACCTGGAACAACGACACGAAAGTGGTCGGGCGTATCCTCGACAACAAGTACGCCGACGCCGTCGAAGACCTGGACGACGGGGAAGCGTTCATGATGAACGACTGGGCCGAGCAGGTCAGCCGGGTCCAGTTCCACCGCAAACAGACGTTCGACGCCGGCGCGACGCCCGGCCTCGACGACTTCGAGCGCCCGGAACTCAAGTCCGTCAGCGACGACCTCGTCTCCGAACTGGAGACCATCAGCGAGGAACAGCAGGCGACGGAGAACCGCATCAAGGAACTCCGCGAGGAACTGGACAAGAAGAATTCCCGCATCGCCGAACTGGAAGCGGAACTGCAGGACGCCCGGGACCTCTCGCGGATGGCCGAGCAGTTCACCGAGGCGATGCTGAACCAGGCCGACGACTACAACCCCGGCCGGACGGCACAGGAGGAGATGCGCCGCCAGCGCGAACGGTTCGCCGAGCAACCCACGTCGGACGGCGACGCAGACACCAACAGTGAGGCGGACACTGACAGTCCCGACGAGCAGTCTCCGGAACCGGACGAGACGGCCGACGCCACGTCCGGCGGCGGGTTCGGCGACGCGTTCAGTGCCTTTGCCGAGGACGGGGCCGCGATGAACGGCGGCAGCGCCAGTGACGGTGCGGAGACGAACGGTAGCAGTGCGGACGCCGGAGCAGCGATGAACGGCAGCACCAGCGATGACTCAGCGACGAATGCCAGCACTGCGGACGCCGAACCGGTGTCGAACGGTCACGCCGACAACGCTGCTGCGGCGACGAACGGGGCCAGCGCGGACACCGGTGCGGTGGCCGTGCCAGCGAACGACCACACCGAATCGGACGGCGCTACTGAGGCTGATGACGAGGACCTGAGAGCGGCCATCGCTGAGGCCGTCGAAGCCGAGCAGTCGAGCGGGGCAACTGGGTCCGCTGAAGACGAGTCCACATCCGACTCCGAGGGGCCCGCCGTCTACGGCGACTTGCGAGCCGACATCGAGGAGTTAGACCGAAAGACCCGCCGAATGCTCGCGTACTACCGCGAGCAGGGCCCTGGAACGCCGCTGAACGCCCACTTCTCGGCCGGCGGCTCCGGCGACCGGACGGCGGCCTACGCGCGAAACAGGGAACTCCGACTCCGCGAACTGGTCGAACACGTCGGCCGCGGGAAGTACGATTCCCGGATTGCGGCGCTGGTTCGAGAAGAGAGCGACCGCCGACTCGACGACGATGAGGTAGAGTCGGTCGTCTCCCGACTCGAATCGGCGTTTCTGGACGGCAACGGCGACTGAAAAGGTAGTACCGCGATAACGGCGATTTTACAGTAGCGGTTCGACGAGGTCTTCGAGCGCCGCACGCGGGTCGTCGGCCTTCGCGACGCCACTCGCTAGCAGGACGCCGCTCGCGCCGAGATCGCTCGCTGAGACGAGGTCCTCACCAGTCGAGATGCCGGCCCCACAGAGCACGTCCACGTCGCCGTTGACGCGGGCGGCGGCGTCGACTGCGCCAGTCACGATGTCCGGATCGGCCTTGCTGACGGGCGTGCCGGTGCCGATGAGTTCCGGCGGTTCGACGGCGACGCCGTCGGGGTCGAGCGCGGCGGCCGCGCCGATCTGTGCGGGGTTGTTCGCACAGACGATGGTTTCGAGGTCCGCGCGGTCGGCGGCGTCGAGCGCACCATCGATGTCCGCGAGCTTGAGTCGGTTCTCGGAGTGGTTCAAGAGGGTCCCGACGGCCCCGGCGTCCGCGGCGGCCTCGGCGAGTGTACTGCCGGTGTGGCTGCCGTGCTCGACGGCGCTGACGTGCTGGGCCCACGTTTCGACGCCGGTCTCCGCAACAGGGCCGATCTGTGCGGCCTGTGGCGCGACGGCGACGCGAACGCCGGAGTCGTCGCTGACGTCAGCGGCGGCGGTCGCTACTTCGACTGGGTCACACGGGTACGCCTTCAGATTGACAAGGACGAACATACGAAACGCACCGGCTGCTGTCGGGAAATAGGTTGCGAAGCCGCCGTTTGGCGTGCCTACTACTGCGCTGTCGTTCCATCTCGGTCCACCGCTCGGGGATGACAATTATTACGCTTCGGCCGAGACAAGAAACGAGACAAGCCGTGACAGCAGGGGATGACGACACACCGACCGTTCTGATAGTTGAAGACGAGCAGCACCTGGCCGATCTGTACACCGATTATTTGTCCGACCAGTATCACGTTCAGACGGCTTACAGCGGCGAGGAAGGACTGGAACTGCTGTCGCCCGACATCGACGTGGTGCTGCTCGACCGCCGGATGCCGGTCGTCTCCGGCAACGAAGTACTCGCACAGATCGAGGAGAAAGGCCTTCGATGCCGCGTCGCGATGGTCACCGCTATCGACCCCGACTTCGACATCATCGAGATGCGCGTCGACGACTACCTCGTCAAACCCGTTACTCGCGACGACCTCCAGGAGGTTGTCGACCGACTGTACAAGATCCGGGAGTACAACGACAGACTCCGGACACTCACGTCGAAAAAGCTCAAGCGCAACGTCCTCCGCGTCGAGAAGACCGACCGGGAACTGCAGGACAGCGACCGGTATCAGGAACTTCAGGACGAGATCGAGCGTATCTCGTCGAACGTCGAGTCGCTCGCGGACGAACTCGACGTCGAGAAAGACGACCTCCAGTTGTAACCTAGTCCTTCCGCTTCACGACGTCGCCGAGCGTGTACTCGCCGTCGCTGCTGCCGCCGGACCACTCCGTCTCGTCGGCGCTGCCGCCGGCGCTCAGGGAGATCTCGAGCGCGCTTTCGAGTTTCTTCTGGACGTCGTCGCTGGGCAGGGAGTTACCCTGTTCGAGCTTCCGGATCAGGCTCGCCTTCTCGTTGAGTTGCTTGGCGAGTTCCTCCTGGCTGAGTCCCTGGGACTCCCGGCCCTTGCGGATCCGGTCGTGGTAATCCTGTGCGATCTCGTCCATCTCGTCGAACATATCTCGACGGCGGCCACCGGACCCGCCACCACCCGAGGAACTCGACGAGGAGGACGAACTCGACGACGATGACGAGGAGGACGACGTCGAGTACTTCGTCGACGTAGACGACGTCTCCTCCGTTTTGACCTCCGTGCCGAAGTCGGTACACTCGTCACAGACGTCGAGTTCGGCTCCCTCGATTTTGACGCGGTTCGGAGACGAAACCTCCGTCCCGCACATCTCGCACTGAACCATACCGACGGCTTGGACGGGGCGCGGTTTGAATGTTGCCCTGCGCACGCTGGCGCGGGGAATCCTGTTCTCACGTAGACAGGCTTCCTGTTTCGATGACGTGACTTGCAGACATTCGCTGAAGATCAGCGGTGTCCGTAGCGGTCACAGTCTCCACAGGCGTTGATTCGGGCCATCCCAGCCCTAGTTCAGAAAACCCCCTTTGCAAGACGTTCATCGCTGCATTCGCATCCCTATCTGTCTCAAACCCACATGATGGACAGGAGTGTTCCCGGACCCAGATGGACTTCGATGACTCCACACCACACACCGCACATTCTTTTGTCGTCCCTGCCGCTTCGACCTGCACAACGTGCGTACCGTACACATCGCCCTTGTATTCAAGCAAAGTGATAAACTGTCGCCACGCCGCATCCTGCTTGTTCCGACCGTTTCCATCCGCTCGAAGCATACTCTGAACGTTCAAGTCCTCCACAAACACGGCATCGTACTCCTTGACGAGCCACGTCGTTATTTTGTGCTGGTAGTCCAGTACTTTCCGGTGGATGTCGCGTTTGGCCTTCGCCACTTCGACTCGCTGATTCTCGTAGTTGTTCGACCCATGTTCTTTCCGCGAGAGTTTGCGGTGCGCACGTCGGAGTCGTTCGTATTCGCCTTCGAGGTCGAGCCAATCCACGGTCTTCCCGTCGCTGGTATGGATGTAGTTCAAGATGCCGAGGTCAATACCCACGCTGTTGCTCGGGTTGAGTGAGTCCACATCGGGCTTCTCGGGCAAATTAGCGTCGTCGATTTCCAACCCAAAGGAAACGAACCACTCACCGGTAGTCTCTTTCTTGAACGTGGCTTCCTTTATTGAGGAATCAGCAGGGATTGGACGGGAGTACCGTATTTTGACCCATCCGACTTTGCTGAAGCGAACGTACGCAAACCCGTCTTGGCCCCTCTTTTCATCGAGGTCGAAACCAGACTGGTTGTACGTCACGCTCCGGTAATCGGTAGGTGCTTGCCGTTTGAGACGACCAACGGTGTGCCCGTTCTCTTTTTGTTTACGAAGGTTCGAGAGGTTGCGGTGGAAGCGGGCAACGGTAGCTTGCGCGGCTTTCGAATACGTTTCCGCGAACACTGGCCATTTTTGCTTCCACTCAGGGAGTTTGTTGTTCTGGTCGAACTCACTCGGCTTAGCATCCACGGGGCTGTTCGTGTAGTCCCATCGGACGTGGTTGTATAGTTGGCGATGAATATCTACCTGATGTTCCAGTTCGTCCGCTACCCCTTCTGTCGGATAGGCACGGTAGCGGTAACTGTGTTCCATCGCTATCCTTGATTGTCGACATATTTATTTAATGGTTTGTGACATGGAGTTTCGGCTTCATCCCCGTTCATGGTGTGTCGGGGGATTCGCCACGCTGATCAGTATAAATAGTGCACTGGTCGTTCTCAGCGGGATGCCGGTCCGTCAATTGCTGAGCCGATGTTCAGTCGAGCGCCCGCATCGCGTGATAGAACCGCTGGGCGGCGGTGACGTGGCCGACGACGGCGAACACGACCAGCAGCCAGCCGACCAGCGTCAGACCGGTCAGCGTGGTCGGGACGAACGCCGCGACGCCCGTGACAACGCCGACGAGCGCAAGCCGGTCGGCGCGGCCGAGCAGGCCGCCGTACACGCGGTCGAGGCCGACCGCCTGTGCCTGCGTCCCGAGGTAGGAGGTCATCAGAACGCCGGTGACGGCGGCGATGCCCAGTTCCCACTGGTTCACGCCGGCGGCGAGGCCGACGATAATACCGATGTCGGCGTAGCGGTCGAGGACGTGATCCAGCAGGTCACCGCCCGAGGACGCGACGTTCAGCTCCCGTGCAAGCGCGCCGTCCACGAGGTCGAGCCAGCCGTTCAGGAAGACGAGGACAGCTCCGCCGAGATACAGCAGGGGTTCCCGCGCCGCGACGGCGTACACCCCGCCCGCTCCGAGGGCCAGCAGGAACGCGATGACGCTGACACCGTTCGGGGAGAGGCCGGCAACCTTGGCGGCGCTGACGAACGGGCCGAGCACGCGGTCGGCCAGCGGGCGGAACTTATCGAGCGTCATAGCCAGTCGATGTAGGAGACAGTCCCTGCACTCGGCTCGCGCTCGCCGGCCACGACGGCCTGAATCTCCTGCGCCACCTCGTCGGGGTCCCGGTCCGTCGTCTCGATTTCGCACACCGATTCCATGCCGTGCTCTTCGACGGCTTCCCCGAGAATGACATCGAGCGCTTCCGACTCCGCGTTCTCGTAGGCCTTCGAATCGTCGTCGCCGCGCTCACGAAGCCGCTCGACGATGGTTTCAGGGTGGGATCGCAGCACAATCACCCGGTCGGCGGCGAAATGATGCGCGAGGTGGGATTCGAACAGCACGTCGTCGCGGCTGTCAAGCCACTCCGACAGCCTGTCGAGGTCCGCGACGAGGCTCCCGCGGTCCTCGTCGATGCCCGTCGAGAACCCCTCCTCTTTGATGACGTCGTTGAGGTGTAGAACGTCGAGGTCAGTGTCGAGGCGCTCCGTCGCCGTGGTCTTGCCCGTGCCCGGCGTCCCGGTGACAGCGACTCTCACGCCTCGACCACCTCGATGACTTCGTTCAGTACCGAGACGGCGCGCTCCGTGTCTTCGCGTGTCCCGCAGGTGATGCGGATACACTCGGGCAGCCCGAACGAGGAGCAATCGCGGATGATGACGCCCCGCTCCTGGGCGGCGTCCGCGACGGCCGACGCGTCGCCGACCTCCGCGAGAATGAAGTTCCCGGCGCTGTCCCAGGTCGGCGAGTCGAGTTCCTCGGAGAGGTACTCCCGAGCCCACGCGGCGGTGTCGACGGAGCGCTCGACGTGGTCGTCGTCGTCAAGCGCCGCCAGCCCGGCGCGACAGGCGAGTTCGCTGGCCGAAAACGGCGTGTTGATACGTGCGTAGGCGTCGGCCCATTCCTCGGGGACCACCGCGTAGCCGAGGCGAACGCCCGCGAGCCCGTAGGCCTTCGAGAACGTACGCAGGAGCGCGACGTCGTCACGGTCGTCGAGTAACGGCCGCTTGCTCGGCCGGTCGGAGAACTCCCCGTAGGCCTCGTCCACGACGACGAGGGTCTGTTCGTCGGTCTCCTCGGCAATCGTCCGGACCGCGTCGGTCGAAAACTCCGCGCCAGTCGGGTTGTGCGGACTGGTGAGGTAGACGATGCGCTCGCCGTCGTAGTCCTTCAGGACGGTGTCGGCGGTCTGAGCGAAGTCGTCGGCCTTCGAGAGCGTGTACTCGTTGACCTCGCCGTGGTGATAGCGGGCGCTCATCGCGTAGTACGCGAAGCCCGGCGACGGGACGAGCACGTCCTGCCCGGGGTCGAGCATGGCTCGGGCGAGGCAGTCCAGCGCGCCGTCGCCGCCGTTGCTCAGCCACACCTGTTCGGGCGTCACGTCCCACATGGCCGCCAGTTCGTCGACGAGGTCGGCGTGGGAAGCCTTCGGATAGGAGTGCATCCGCTCGGCCGACCCGCGAATCGCTTCGACGGCGTCCGGACTTGGCCCGTACATGTTCTCGTTCGACGCTAGCTTCACCATGTCGCCCGGGTCGAGACCGAGTTCCCGGGCGACCTCCTCGATACCGCGACCTGCCCGATAGACAGTGTGAGCGGAGAGGTCCCGTGGTTCCATGGCTGTGCAAAACGGACGGGGCGGCTTAAGCGTGCTCACATCGGGCGTGGCCGTGGCTCCCCAGCCAGACCCGTAGAAATACGCTGGTGGGCTCCCGTGTGAAACCCGTCGAGGACGGGTAAGGCACGGAATAGCACGCTCCCCACCGAAGCCCTGTCAGTCAGTGGTAATGAGCGTTACGGTGATCCACCGTGCAGCCCCGGGACGCCGCCCCCACCGAAAACGGTAACACACCATAGGCCCTGATAGCGTGCAATGCCGCTTCTCATCGATATTCGGAAACTCACGCTCATCACCAGACTCATTCAGGACGGGGCTGAGCAGGTCGCCGACTCGCTGGCGACACTGGCCGGCGTCGACGCCGCCGTCGAGATCAAGAGCCTCTCGTTCGTCCAGCCGGAGGACATCGCCACCGAAATGGGCGGCGGGATCATCTACAGCGCCCGCGTTCGCCTGACAGAGCCGCCCTACGGCGTCTTCCTGATGACGTTCGAGACCGAGACGGCCGCCGAAATCGCGGAGCTGATGACCGGTTCCAGCGTCGACGACGGGTTCACACAGCTCCACGAGTCCGCGCTCCAGGAGATGTGTAACATCCTCACCTCGGGCTTCATCGACGGCATCGCGAACACGCTGAACGCGACCATCAATATGGGGACGCCGACGGTCGTACAGGACGACGCGACCGAGATCGCCGACAAGGCCCTCTCGCACGTCCGGCGGGACTCGCTGACCATCGTGCTCGACTCGCTCGTCGACATCAAGGAGAGCGACGTGGCGTTCTCGCTCCGCATCTTCCTCATCCCCGACCCCGGTTCGTTCGTCCACCTCATCGACCAACTGGACTACGACACGGACCGCGAGACGCATATCTCGGCCGACACCGACGCGGTCAAAGAACTCGATATGTCCGGTGACGCGGACGCGCTCGATGCCTTCGATTCCTCGGAGTAACCACACCGAACCCACGACGTTGAAGAGGGTCGCGTCCAACCGCCGCATATGAGTGTCGTAAACGCGGCTGTCTTCGGGGTTCACCTGATATTCGCCGCGCTGTGGGCTGGCACCGTGTTGTTCATGACTTACGCCGTCCTCCCGACGGCGCTGAACGGCGACTCCTCGCCGGGACCGCTGTTGGCGATTACCGGGAAGCTCAAGACGGTGTCACGGGCGAGCGCACTGCTCCTGTTTCTGACGGGCGGGCATCTGGCAGCGACCCGCTACACCGCCGAGTCGCTGACGGGGACCGGGCGCGGCCACCTCGTCATCACGATGATCGTCCTGTGGTTCATCCTGGCCGGCCTCGTCGAAGTCGGGGCCTCGAAGCTCAGTGACGGCTTCAATCAGCAGAAGGTGCGCGAACCGGCCCGGAACGCACGCCCGTTCCTGCTGGGAGCGTCCGTTGTGTCGATTCTCCTCCTGCTCGACGCCGGCGCGATTCTCGGCCTGTACTGAACGGCCGGCATATCGGTTGCCGATCGCTGTGCAGACAGACCTGTATCAGCAGATACAAATCACCATCCGGCGTACCAGTACCCAATGTGGCCGTGGGGACATCTCGCCGTCGCCTACCTCGTTTACGTCGTCGACACTCGCCTTGACCCGACCCGTCGCCAGACGGCGGCGACGCTGACCGCGCTGGCAGTGGGGTCGCAGTTCCCGGACCTGATCGACAAGCCCCTCGCATGGACGTTCGGTGTCCTGCCGTCAGGGCGGTCGCTCGCCCATTCGGTGTTTACCCTCCTCATCATCGCTGTGGTCTTGCACCGACTCGCTGTCCGCTATCGCAGAACGGACCTCTCAAAGGCCTTCACGGTCGGTGCGTTCGCACACACGCTGACCGACATGAGTCCGACAGCGGTAGCGGGGCTGCTCGGCGGTGACCTGACACAGCTACAGTGGCTTCGCTTTCTGGTCTGGCCGCTCCGGCCACCGCCGCCGTACGCCAACGACACCTCCTTCGTCGAGCAGTTCGCCTCGCTCTCCGTCGAGCCGTACGTCCTGTTCCAGTTCGGGCTGTTCGGCCTGGCTGTCGCCGTGTGGATCGCCCACGGTGTACCCGGGCTCCGGTCGGTCACTCGGCGAAGCAAGGCTGTGTTCACGGACTTCGCCGATTAAAGCCGTTCGGAAACGTGGTCAGCACACTTCAGCGCCAGCGCGGCGATAGTCAGCGTCGGGTTCATCGACCCGGCGGTGACGAACACCGACGAGGACGCGATTGAGAGATTCGCCACGTCGTGGGTCTGCAACTGTGGGTTGACGACGCTCTTTTCAGGCTCAGTCCCCATCCGCGTCGTGCCCATGTGGTGGTACGCCGGCCCGGTGTCAGCCGGCCCGACCGTCCACGAGATGTCGACGCCCAGCTCCGACAGCACGGCGCGTTGAATCTCGTTTGCGCGACTGAGCGACCGTTCCAGTCGCTCACCCCACGACCACTGGATGTCTGGAACTGGATTGCCGTGATCGTCTGTCGTTGACGTGTTCAGCGTCACCCGGTTTTCCTTCCGCGGCGGCTGGCCGACCAGCCCGCCCATCGCGATGCTGTTGCCGTAGCTCTCGCGGAGGCTCGACAGCAGCGTATCGCCCCACTCCTCCCCGGAGAGCGCGAGTTCGACCGGCGACGGACCGGCGTAGTTCAGAAACTCCAACTTGAGGGGTGACAGCGCCTCGTCGGTGGCCCCGACCACCGTCTCGCCATCCGCGACGCGCTCGACTGCCTGCCCGGGGTCGTCGTAGAACTGGTGGCACTCGCTCGTGAGAAAGCCGACGTGGTTCTGGCGTGTCTCCCGGTCGAGGGTGCCGCCAGCGCCGGCAAACAGGTGGTCCATGAAGTAGTGGCCGACCAGTCCCGAACTGTTCGCCAGTCCGTCCGGGTGGCCGTCGCTCTCCGATAGCAGGAGGAGTCGCGGCGTCTCGACGCCGCCCGCCGCGATGACGAACTCGCGGGCCGTCTGTCGGTGTTCGGTCCCGTCCGGTGTCGCGTAGACGGCTGCTTCGACGCGTCCGTCGGTGTCAGTAACGAGGCGCTGGACCGGCGCGCGGTCGATGACGCGTGCCCCCTCGGCCTCGGCGTCCTCGATGTGGACGCTGGCGTCGTATTTCGCGCCGGAGGGACAGACCGGCTGACAGGTCCCGTAGCCGACACACGGCCCCCGGCCGTCGTATGGTTCGGAGTTCCGGGCGTTGGGCACGGAGTGCATCGTGATGCCCAACCGCTCGCAGGCCTCAGCGAACAGCGAGTCGCTGTACGACGGCGGAAAGCCGGGCAACGGGTACGCACCGTCCCGCGGTGGTGCGAAGGGGTTGTCCGCGTCACCGGCGACCCCCAGCGCCCGCTCGGCATCGGCGTAGTACGGCCGCAGGTCGTCGTAGCTGATCGGCCACGCCGGGTCGTCGGTGTCGTGGCTCCCGTCGAAATCCGAGGGATGCAACCGCATCACCATCCCCTGCCAGTGCAGTGTCGACCCGCCGACCCCTTTCACTCGCGAGATATTCAGCGGGTAGTACCGCTCGCCGCTCGCACTGAACGCGTCGCGGTCGCCGCCCATCCCCCAGACTGAGCCGTGGCCGCCGGGCCGGATTGCCTGTTCCATCTGCTGCTCGCGCTTCGACCTGTCGAACCGCGGCCCGGCCTCCAGCACGACAACGTCGCGACCGTCGCTGGCGAGTTGGCTCGCGACGAGTGCCCCTGCCGGCCCGGCCCCGACGACACAGACATCCGCCCGCTCGGACGGCTCCCGGTCCATTTCAGCAGGAGTTAGGCAAGCCTAAACTTATACGTTGGCATCTCAGGTGCTGTGGAGAGTCTGCACAGCAACTGCGACGTATCCCAATTGTATCGCATCCTCTTTGCGCGACGTCACGGTCAGACGTATTCGCTCCACTGCGCGCGACCTCCCTGATTAGAATCCCGCCATGCCGGTTCAGTCACAGACTCGCTTCGCTCGTCGGTTCCCTGCACGGGCGTGGCGGGACTGAGCAAACGCGAAGCATTTGCGAACTACGCGAGACCCGCTGCAGCGGGTCTCGCGGGATTCGAACCGGAGCAAGACGGTCGTCTCGCTTCGCTCGCCGTTGCGACTTGCAGGGTTCGAACTCCGGGCCCGTCGACTCCTCACATCCGTTCGTCGCACGACGGGCGTGGCGGGACTGAGCGAAACCGAAGGTTTCGCGAGGGTCGCCACGGCCGCGAGTGTGTTTCGAGCGGACGCGAGAAACCACGAAGCGGGCGTGGCGGGATTCGAACCGGACCGAGACTCGCTCCGCTCGTCTCGTAGGGTTCGAATCTCCGGGCCGTTTTCACGGCTCTCTGTCGCTCGCCGGAAAACGGGCGTGGCGGGATTCGAACCCGCGTTCTAGGGGTTAGGAACCCCTCGCCCTGGTCCACTAGGCCACACGCCCTATCGGGTGGTCGATTGAGCGGTGAAAAATCCTTTCGTTATCACTACAGACCGCTGAAAACGGAGAAGTGGTCGAGATTACGTCTCGGTTTCCGTCGCCGTCTCGGTCGACTCGGCCGAGTCCACGGTGGATGCATCGGCCCCTTCTGCAGCGCCGCCCTCACGCATCTCTTCGAGTTCCTGCTCGACTTCTTCGCGCCCCTTCTGGAACTCGCCCATGGCTTCGCCGGTCGACCGCGCTAGTTTCGGAATCTTGTTCGCGCCGAACAGCAGGACGGCGATGAGGAGGATGACCATCATCTCCGTCGTCCCGGGCATCCCCGGGAACAGTACTCCGGATGTCCCTAACATTGTATCCGAAGGTTACGTGGTTGCTATTATAACCTTTTTGCTCAGGACGGCCTGGCAGGCGAGTCACTGCCGTCGAGGCCGACTCTCCAGTACTGTCTGGCGTGGCCAGCAGACAGACCGTTAGTCATCACCGAGCCGTGGCGGCTTAGTCTGTCGAAACGGCCTCGCCAGGAACCGACGGCGAGGCCCGACACAGGAGGAGTGAGTGGGTGTGGCCCGGAAGCGGTAACACAAGGCGCTGGTCTCTGACTTCCCGGTGTCGCTGGCTTGGGTTGGCACGTCGACAGATACACCGCAGCATGTCCTCGGGACTGAGTCGATAGCTGGAGCTGTTCAGGTGACACGATTTCCGTGGCCATGTCCGGCGTCGGATTTGCCTGCGTGCGGGTTCGCACCCGCAGTACCGGCTACACGGTCCTGTCAATTTATTATATTCTGGTTAAGCCACTGCTCATCCTGTCGGCTGTACGTCTGTGAAGAATTTCGCCCGGGGTGAGGAATATCTTGAAATAGTTACAGCCGACAGTATCACCAGCCACAGCGCCGGGCAGGTGCACTCTCCGCCCGGGGATATAACTACCGTCGGGCGCTCAGAGAGACCAGATGCCGGCCGATAGTCACACGATGGAAGTCAGGAGCGGGGAAGAGGTAACGATTCGACCGATCAAACCGGTCGGAGAGGACGTCGTTCGGGTCGATATCGAGGCTGATGGGGTGTGGCGACTCGATATCACGCGCGAGGGCGAAATCGCAGACGTCGTCACGACTCGTGACGCCGACGGGACACTCGCGGACCGCGAACTGCCGGAGTGGATCGACGAGGTCACCGCGAAGTTCGCGCAGTTCTGATTCGGGACTCGTCCGCGTCGGAAAGGGTTTTATCTGCCACGACCCAGGTCGCCAGTATGGTATCAGTCGGAGACGCTGCACCCGATTTCACGGCACCGATTGCCAATGGCGACGTTGATGAGATAACGCTATCCGAGGCAGTTGACGATGGGCCGGTCGTGCTCGCGTTCTTCCCGGGCGCGTTCACCAGCGTTTGCAGTCACGAGATGAACTCGTTCCAGGACCGACTCGACGAACTCACCGAGGCGGGGGCGACGCTGTACGGTGTCAGCATCGATACGCCGTTCTCACAGAACGCGTTCCGTGACGAACTGGGACTCGAGTTCGACCTCGTCAGCGACTCCGGGCGCGAAATCGTCGACGCCTACGACATTTCGATGGACTTCGAGGCGCTGGGCGTTCCGAACGTCGCCAAGCGGGCCGTCTTCGTTATCGACGAAGACCGGGAAGTCACGTACGCCTGGGTCAGCGACGACCCTGGCGTCGAACCGGACTACGACGAAGTTATCGACGCCGCCACCTGATCGCGCCGGTGGGGGATTTTTCGCTGTGGGTCGTTTGGGATGTGGTATGAGCGTTGATAGAGACAATGCCAGCGGCCGGATTTACGACCCCGAGGCAGACCACGCGTTCCCGGACGGGCGACTGAACGCAGTTCTCGACACTATTACGACTGACGAGGAGATCCAGGCGTATCTCGAAGCCCAGAACATCAATCCCGTCGCGCGCAAACAGTACAACGACCACGGCGCGAAACACATCGGTATCGTTCGGAACCGAGCACTGTGCCTGTATGACCTCCTCAAGCAGGGCGGCGTCGAGTTCAACGGTGCGGCCGACCACGGCCTCGACGAGGCTGACGAGGCTGTCATCATCGCACTTGCGACGACGCTCCACGACATCGGGCACGTCGTCCACCGCGATTCACACCCGTACTATTCGATCCCGCTGGCGGCTGACATCCTCGATGACATCCTCCCGGAGTTCTACGGCATCCGTCAGGCGGTTCAGGTAAAGGGTGAGGTGCTCCATGCCATTCTCTGCCATCACACCGAGGAAAACCCGCTGACGCTGGAAGCCGGCGTCGTTCGCGTCGCCGACGCGCTGGACATGGAGCGCGGTCGGTCGCGCATTCCGTACAAGCACGGCGGCCGCGGTATCGATACCGTCTCCAGCCAGGCCATCGAGACGGTTACGCTGAGCCCAGGCGACGACTATCCCGTCCTCGTCGAAATTTCGATGAACAACGCGGCCGGCGTCTACCAAGTCGATAATCTTCTGAAAGCCAAACTCAGGGACTCTGGCTTGGAAGAACACGTCCGTATCGTCGCGCTCAACACCCGGGAGGACGGCAATCAGATCGTCGAGCGAATCGAACTCTAAACCGGATCGACACAACGGTTTTGTACCGTGCTTCCCTAGCTATGTCTATGAGTCTCACACCCATGGATGAGCCACGGGGTGCCCGGGCCAGGACGGACGACGGCGACGTGCCGCCACCCTCGCTTTTGGACCGGGTCAGGTACCGCGTGCGCTCAGCCATTGAGACCATTTCGTTTGGGGAGAACTGTTCTGAGTGGCTTGATAGACGTGGTCGAGACAAGCCACAGTCGACGATTCACACCGATGGGTTCGCTGACGACGTCGTTACGCCGCCGGAGTGTCCGTCGATTAGCGACCTTCCGACGCGGTCACGACCGTTTACGTATCCGACCCGAAATCACACGGAAACCAACACTGTCGACCTCATCGCAGTCGAATCTGGAGACCAACTCACTATGACACATCCGGACAACTCTGCGGCGAAAATAACGTCCGATACTTGGATGGGCGTCGAACAGTAACCCGAGGACAGCCCTTCTTTTTGATTCAGCATCTCTCTCGTTGTAACGCTTTCATATTCGCTTTACACAGCACAGCAGTGACGTGTTTTCTGCACGCGCAGGAGTACTGTGGTTGTCGTAACTATCGACGGGTAAATATTGGTATATAATGTTAAAACTGGTATTATTATCGATTCTGATGCCAGGGCCGAGAACCTTTTTAAACGTCAAAACTTGTTCAATCCATGGTTGGAATTGGCCCATTTGGAACACTGGAAGTAGTTGGTCTGCTCGTCGCGGTAATCGGTTTAATACCCGTTCTCTCACAGTATCGCGAGGAGACCCGGTGGTTCACTGTTGGGTACGTTCTTCTTGTGGTTGGCATGGTCGCAACGAACCTCGAAGCGGTTGTTCTCGGCGATGTGCTAAACTTCGTTGAGCACGGCGTCGGTATCGGTGTGGCCGGTCTTACTTTCTCTCTGGCCGCCTATCTCCGTCGGGAAAACCGGATCAAGACTAAGGGATAACAATGGTCGGGATTGCACCTCTATTCGACGGTTTGGGCGCGCTCGGCTTTCTCGCTGCGACAGCGCTCGGATGGCTCAATTATCGAGACACTGAGGCCGAGTCGGCCTTCTGGCTGACGTTCAGCTTTGCATCGACGCTTGGTGCCGTCTGGACGGTCAGCCTCATGTTCGAGAAGGCCGGGATCTACGAGGAAGTGTTCAACCTGGCCACAGGCCCGCTTATGACATCGACTGTTGCCGTCTTCGCCATCGGGGGCACGGCCACCCTCTCGCTGGTCACAGAGATGCAGGAGCTGGTCGACGAGGCCGAGACGAAGCGACAGGAAGCGGAGCAGGCGAAAGAGAAGGCGACGAAGCAACGCAAGCAAGCCAAAGAGGCACAGCGTGAATCGGAAGAAGCGCGCGCAGAAATTGAGGAGCGCGAGGCGGAACTTGAGGATTTGACCGCAGATCTGGAAGCGACCGCCGAATCATACGGTCAGGCGATGGAACGGGCGGCGGCCGGCGACCTCACGGTCCGGGTCGACGCGGACAGTCGGAACGATGCGATGTCGCGCATCGGGACGGGGTTCAACGCGATGATGGACGAACTCCAGACCGTCATCGCCGAGATCCAATCGTTCGCACGGCAGGTTGACACGGAAAGCACAGAAGTCACAGGCGGCGCTTCGGATATTCGGTCCGCCAGTTCGGAGGTCGCTGAGAGCACTGAGGAGATTTCCGCCGGAACGGAAACACAGAACGAGAAACTCAACGAAGCGAGCAGCGAGATGAGCGACCTATCCGCGACGATCGAGGAGATAGCCTCTTCGTCGGAGGAAGTCGCCACCCAGTCGCAGCAGGCCGCAGAACTGGGGCAGGAGGGCGAAGAAGCGGCCGCGACAGCCGTCGAGAAGATGGCCACGCTTGAAACCCGGACTGATGAAACCGTCTCAGAAGTAACAGACCTCGAAAACGCTGTCGAGCGAATCGAGGAGGTTGTGAACCTAATAAACGATATCGCGGAACAGACGAACATGCTCGCGCTCAATGCGTCAATTGAGGCCGCGCGCGCCGGCGAAGCGGGTGAAGGATTTGCCGTTGTCGCATCCGAAATCAAATCGCTGGCTGGCGAGACTGCTGACGCGACCCAGGAAGTCGAGACGCTCATTGAGGGAATCGAGGACTCGACAGAGAGTGTCGCCAACGACATCTACGACACGCAGTCGGAGGTCGAGGAAACTCGGGAGACAATTGACGAGACAGCTACCGCACTGAACCGAATCGTCACCGAAGTCGAGGAGGCGAGCAGTTCAATCCAGTCGATCAGCCAAGCCACCGATCAACAGGCTGATTCCGGACAGAAGGTCGTCACGATGCTGGACGAGGTGACATCGATCAGCGACCGGACAGCCGAGCAGGCACAGGAAGTGTCCGCGGCTACGGAGGAACAGACCGCGACGATTCAGGAGATCGCGACCAGTGCCGACTCGCTGTCAGACAGTGCAGAGCGACTGCTCTCGCTCGTCGCTCAATTCGACGTACAGGAACAACAGGCCCAGTCAAGGGCTGTGAGTGCGGAAGCTACGACGGACTAGCTGGGACGCAACCCTATAGATCGTACTGCGCGATGTTGCCGGAGCCACAGGCCGGGCAGGTCGAGCTATCCGTTTCGATGGTGGTTCCACAGCGTCGACACTCCAGATGTGACCGCTGTCGAGTCCCCACGACCCGGCGTAATCGCTCGATCATATTGCCAGACAGGGAGCCAGGCCCTATATAATCGGGTAATTCACGGTGAAAGTGAAAACCGCAGGACGTGACGCCGATCCTGATGGCCCGTCTGCCGAGCGTCAGACGCCGCTGTCCCACCGTTCAGCCTGTCCACTCCCCCAGTTACGCGCAGGTTAGCTCACGCCGGTCCCGCTTACCGGCTGCGTACAGAAGCGTCGGGAACAGCACGACTGCGAACAGCCAGAGCAGTGATTGGGCCACACTACCCCGGCACGCACGAAAACCGCGCTACTGTCGGCCGGATGGTCCCGGACACTCGTCCGTCCGGGGCACGCCCAGATGTTTTTGTTCGCGCCGACGTAGCCACGCCTGATGACGGGAATAGCCGCAGCCGAGCCCACTGTGACGACGTTCACGTCGACTGTCGAGCGTACCGACACGACCGCTGTCGTGCTAACGGAGACGTACTTCTACGCCGAAGGCGGCGGCCAGCCGGCCGATCGGGGAACTCTCGGTGGCGTTGAAGTCGTCGACGTCCAGCACCGAAACGGCGATATCGTCCACGAACTGGCCGAGCCGCCGGCGTTCGACCCGGGCGAGACGGTCGAAGGCCAGATCGACACGGCGTTTCGGACGTACTGTATGCGTGCCCACACGGCCAGCCACGTCCTCTACGGCGCTGGTCGCCGGCTGCTGTCGGACCTCGGCTACGGCGGCTTCGACATCAGCGCGACGGTCCCGGAAGACGCCGGTGACGACGACTTTGGGCCGGCTATCACCGGGAAGGTGCGGGTAGATTTCGAGACGACGACCGAAATCGACGACGAGACACTCACCGAACTTGAGCGGCTGACTAACCGCGCCGTCTGGGAGTCCTACGACGTGACCTGGGAAGAAATCCCGCGTGACGAGGCACTGGACCGCGACGATATCGCGTTCAATACGAAGACCGAAGAGGGAATCGAGGGCGAGACAGTCCGGGTCGTCACCATCGAAGACTGGGACGTGGCGGCCTGCGGTGGGACACACGTCGGGAACACGCGAGAGATCGGACCGGTGACGGTGCTCGGTCGATCCAATCCCGGCGAGGGGCTGACTCGTGTCGAGTTCGCCGTCGGGCCGCGAGCAATCCGTCAGCGGGCGACCGAACACGAGCGGGCGATGGCTGCCGCCCAGTCGCTGGATACGAACGTTGCCGAACTCCCGGATGCTGTCGATAGCCTCCAGTCAGAGCGCGACGACCTCCGGGACACGGTGTCGGCCCTTCGAGAGCGTCTCGTCGATTCTCGTCTCGCTGACCTGCGCCAGGACGCTATCGAAGCGGACGGGCAGAAGTGGCTCGTCGGCACAGTCACGGGTCTCGACGCGAACGGACTGGCCGACCGAGCGGAGCAAGCCGTCGGTGATGAGGTCGACGTGGCCGCGCTAGTGGACGCCGACGGCCAGTATCTGGGTGTCGCGACGACAGGCGGCGTCGATGCCGGCGCGGTGGTCGACCGAGTGACGTCGGAGTTCGGTGGCGGTGGCGGCGGGCGGCCGACGGTGGCACAGGGCGGGGGACTCGATGCTGAGGGGGACGATATCGTCGCGTTCCTCCGGGACGTGTCAGCGGCGCCAGACCACGGCGACTGACTCAATCGCCTCGGTTCGGCGTCCCGCTGAACCGGGCGACCTCGTTTCGCAGCGCATCCCGTTTCAACAGCGCGAACCCGACGAGGATACAGGCGAATCCGACACCCGTGTAGACTGTCGGTGTCTCACCGAGGAACAGCAGCCCAGTGGCGGCGGCGACGACTGGTGCGGCGTAGGAGACGAGGTTGATCTCGATGGGCCCGAGTCGCTCCAGCAGGTCGAAGTAGATGAGGAAGCCAAGCGCGCTGGCGACGATGACCAGATACAGCAGGGCCAGCACGGCTTCAGCAGTCCACTGGACGTCAGCTATCGACTCGGAGGCCCCGAGGCTGACGCCGTGCATAAGCACCGCACCGAGGAGCATCGACCACGCCTCCATCGTCTCGATCTCTAAATCGTCGTCGAACCGCCGGGTCAGCACGCTCCCGAGGGCGAACGACGTGGTCGCGAGGAACACCAGGAACAGCGACACGGTTCGCGGGTCGAGGAGGTTCCCCGGGTCGGGGTTGCTGAGAACACCGACACCGACGAACCCGATGAGCAGGCCGACGATACCCAGCGCCGTGAGCCGTTCGTCCGGAAGAAACGCGCGGGCGAACCCAGTCGTGAGAATCGGCGAGAGGCTGACGACGATAGCGGCGGCGGCGCTGGTGGTACCCTGCTCGCCGACGAACAGGAAGATGTGGTACGCGGCGATCAGGAGTGAGCCGCCGATACCCACAACGATCCAGTCGGTCCGACTCTTCGGGAGCCACTGGTCGGTAGCGTACACCGCGTAGCCGAGCATCAACAGGCCGGCGAGGTCGTACCGGAACGCCGCAAACAGGACCGGCGGGAAGTACTCCAGCCCGGCTTTGATAGCAGTGAAGGCGCTGCCCCAGGCGACGGCGAGCGCGACGAAGAGGATGGCGTTGCGGAACCGCATTTCCGGTCAGTCGGCCGCCTCGCCGCCGTCGCCCGGCTCGTACGTCTCTGCGATGGCGTCGAGGGCTTCGTGGTGCTCCGTCGTGTGTGGCGCGGTCAGCGGCGAGACACTGACCTTCCCGTCGACGACGGCACGGCGGTCGGTCCCCTCGGGGTCGGGAATGTCGCCCTCAGCCATGTGCTCCCAGATGCGGTCGTGGAGCGTCACGGCGTCGCCTTCCTGGACGGCGTCCATCTCGTACTCGTGCGAGGGTCGCGTGACCGTCATCTGTGCGTCGCCCCACTCGGCAACGGGGGCGTTGATGTTCAGGTAGTCACACTGCTCGAACACGCCGGCGTCGACGGCGTGGTCGGCGAGGTAGGTCGTCGCCCTGGCAGCCTCGCCGTAGCTGTCGCCGTTGGCCTCGATGTCCGCGAAAGCAGCGTCCTCGCGGACCGGGATATACATCGAGACGGCCATCGCCGGCACGTCGAAGAAGGTGGCTTCGACGGCGGCGCTGACGGTCCCCGAGCGGCCGAGGACGTACGCGCCGAGGTTCGCCCCGCGGTTACAGCCCGCGACCACGAGGTCGGTGTCGGTGACGAGTGCTTCGAGCCCCGCCACGACGCAGTCCGAGGGCGTTCCCTCGACGGCGTAGCCGAGCTCGTGCTCGTGGACGGTCACTTCGTGTGAGATAGCTCGGCCGACCGCGCTCTGGTCCTCCGCCGGGGCGACCGCAGTCACGTCGCCGACTGTCGAGAGACCGTCGTACACCGCCCGGAGGCCGGCGCTCTCGATGCCGTCGTCGTTCGTCAGCAGAATCGTCGGCTCGTCCATACGCTCTGTCGGGCCGTCTGCGAGAAAAGCCCACCGCTAGCGGGCACGGTCGACGACCGTCTCGCCGTCGACGACGACGTTGTAGGCCTCCTCGTCGTCGTTCCAGAGCACCAGCGCGTTCTCGAAGGACAGCAGGTCGCCGTAGTCGGCTTTCCGGAGGTCCTCGTTCAGTATCGACGCCTCCGTGAGCACGGCGAAGTGGTCGACCTGCTGGCTCCCGTCGCCCAGCAGATACAGCGGATTTGCGCCCTCCCGCTCGGCGAGGTCGTGGCTGAGTTTCACACCCAGAAAGTTCACCCGGTCGGTGACGTAGTTCTCGGCGTCGGCCATCGGCGCGTGGATGCCCCGGTCCGGCGTCACGTCGTGCTTTCGCTTGCCGTCGGTCCGGAGGACGCTGTAGGCGAACTGCACGTCCGTGTTGACGAACTCGCCCGTTCCGCCCGCCGGGTCGTCGAGGCGCTGTTGCATCGTCGGCACTTCGATGTCGGGCTTGCGGTCGAACGACCACGATTCGCTGTCGGGGGACTGGTGGGGCCAGAGGCGCACCGTCGGCCCGTACACCGTCGCCGGGCCGCCGTCGGCCACCTCGCGCTCGACCTGGCGGAGCTGTATGGCCGTGTTCCGGTCAGCCGGGGCCAGCGCCAGCAACGTTCCGTCGTCGGCAAGCGCCTCGACGTACCGGTAGAGGGTCGCCGCCGCGTCGTCGAGTTCGCTGAGGACGTTGCCGAAGATGATGAGGTCGT
The DNA here is from genome assembly GCF_008728975.1 of Haloarcula sp. CBA1131. Lineage (NCBI taxonomy): Archaea > Methanobacteriati > Methanobacteriota > Halobacteria > Halobacteriales > Haloarculaceae > Haloarcula > Haloarcula sp. CBA1131. Next base: position 2,389,044 of record NZ_RPCY01000001.1, on the reverse strand, counting down.
AGCCCTCGGCGTTGTTGTCGCCGCCATCGCTATCGCCGCCGCTGTCATCGCCACCAGCCCCACCGCTGTCGTCGCCGGGAACCGGCGACGACGGATCGAACTCCTCGGCGACCGCCCGGTGAATCTCCCAGCGGACGTTCTGACCGCTGTCTTCCAGTAGGCTCTCCAGCACGTCCGCGGCGGCGCTCGGTTCGACGGCGTGGTAGTCCAGCAGGGCGTCGTCCGGAAGCAGGTCGCGCAGGGCGAGCGCCGGGCCGCCGACACCGGCCCCGACATCCAGAACTCGGAGCTGTGACGGGAGCAGACCGTCTGCGACGAGGTCCGCGAGGACGTACTTGGCCACAGCGTAGTAGTCAGGGAGGTGGTAGACGGCGTAGCCGAGCGCCGTCAGTTCGTCGTACTCGACGGCCTGGCCCTGGAGATACCGCTCCTTGATGTCACGGATGCGCTCACGGAGTTCGTCACCGCTGTCGCCGCTGTGCCACTCCAGTCCGCCCCACTCTGTCAACAGGTCGATGACCTGCTGTTCGTAGCGGTCTGGGAACCGCTCGACACCGTCGAAATCCACCGAGAACCGTCCCTCGGGTGCCGGAACGAAGGTCCCGTCGTCCTGTTCGACGATGCCCAGATCGAACGCCTCCTCTTGAAGTACCTGCTTGACGACGGCGGGATGGGGCTGGCCCTCGACGTACTCGTGTAGCTCCTCGGGGTCCAGCGGTCGGACGTTACGGAGGTACTGGGCGTTTTCGCGTATCTGCTGGCGTGTATCCTGGTTCATGAAAGTTGCTCGTAGAGCCGTTCGAAGGTGTCCGCGTCGGCATCGGCGATCTGTCGGGCGGCGTCGGCGACCGCGTCCGCGCCGTCGAAGGCGTCCTGGATGTCGGCGTACACCCGCGGGTCGCCGCCGGTGACCTGCTCGACGAGGTCGAACAGGCCAGCCGAAATCGGCGTCTGAAACCGGTCGGGCACGTCGGCGGCGGCCATCGCGAACGCGAGCACGGCCGCGTGGGCACTGGCCTGGACTGTTTCCATGGCTTCGTCGTGTTCCGTCGCTGTCGTCTCGAAGCAGTTGTTGCCGGCCTCGGCGAGTGCGTCGACGACGGCAGCAGCATCGGGACCTGACGCGTCGTTGACGACGGCGACGTTGCCGGGCGCGTTCTCGGGGGCGAACAGCGGGTGGAGACTCAGTCGCTGGCCGTCAGGCATCGCGTCCTGCATCGCTGCGACGGGGCCGGCCATGCTCCCAGTCACATCGACGATTGCACCCGTAGCCAGCGGCGCGAACTCGTGAATGGCCGTCTCGGCGACGGGCATCGGCACCGCGATACAGACGACGTCGAAAGTTTCGGCCGCGTCGCTGGCGACAGCGCGCCCGCCGACTGCGTCGGCAGCGGCTTCGGCGGCCGACTGGTCGAGGTCGGTGAAGGCGACGGACGCGTCGGCGTGGGTCCGGACCGTGCGCGCGAACCACTGGCCCATCGCGCCGGCGCCAACGACGAGGACGTTCATCGGCCCAGCGTAGCCCGTCCCGTCTCAAAAGCCGTTCGGTCACACTCCCACTCACCGCGACTCCGCAGGTGACGATGGCCGGGTAGACAGCCGTCGAACAGCCCGCTGTGGTCCGGTTTCCCCTCCTAAACGCTTATCTGTCGGCCCTGAGAGAACGGTGACATGAAGCGCGTTCGATTCCGTGATACCGCGGGGAACGTCCGGGGGGGCCGCTGGACTGTCGAGGACGGCGAGCCCGTCGTCACCGCCGCCGCCGGACCGTACGGCCGTATCGCCTTTGGCGACGAGTCCTACGACCCCGACGAGGTGGACATCCTCCCGCCCTGCGAGCCGACGAAAGTCGTCTGTATTGGGCGCAACTACGCCGACCACGCCGAGGAGATGGACTCGGACCTCCCGGACAGGCCGATGCTGTTCCTCAAAGCCCCGAACGCCGTCGCGTCCCACGGCAAGCACCTCACGATGCCCTCGGGGAAAGAGCGCATCGACTACGAGGCCGAACTCGGCGTCGTCATCGGCGAGCAGTGCCGGAACGTCAGTGAATCGGGCGCGATGGACGTCGTCGCGGGCTACACCTGCGTCAACGATATCTCGAACCGCGACGACCAGCGACAGGAACAGAACTGGGTCCGCGGGAAGGCCTTCGACAACGCCTGTCCCATCGGCCCGCTTGTGGCCACGCCGGAACACGTCCCGGAGGACGCCAGCATTGAACTCCGACTGAACGGCGAGACGAAGCAGTCCTCCTCCCGCGAGCACCTCATCTTCTCAATCCCGGAACTGATCGCGGAGATAACGTCGTACATGACCCTAGAGCCCGGCGACGTCATCGCCACGGGGACGCCCGAAGGCGTCGGACCGATGGAGGACGGCGACGAAGTCGAAGTCGAAATCGAAGGTATCGGCACGCTCAAACACAGCGTCAAGATTCCGTAGGCGGCTGCCACACTAGTTCGGTAGTTATTCCACGACGACTGCGCCTCTCATCCCCAGGCCCTTATGCGGTTTACAGGAGTACAGGTAGGTCCCGGTTTCCGCGAAGGTGTGCTCGTAGGTGTTTCCTTCCTCGGCGACGAGTTCCGAGTTGAGCGGGCCATCGCCTTTTGAGACGATGTTGTGTGGCCCTCCCTCGCCGGTCCACTCCCAGCGGACGGTCGTCTCGGTCGAGATCTTCAGCGCCGGGGGGCCGAACGCGAACTCCCCACCGTTCCCTTCCACACCGGCCGTAACAGTTGCAGTGTCTGTGTCGGTGCGGTCGGCAATGGTGCCGTCGAAGTTACTCGCGGCTGCGAGCCACTCGTCGACAGTTGCATTGCCTGAAGACGGTGGCTCTTTCACAATAATCGCACCTTTCATGCCATCGTCGCGATGGGGTTCGGAGACGTAGCGGTACTCGCCGGGCTCCTCGAAGAAGTAGTGATACATCGTCCCGGACTGGGCGTTCGTCCGGCCGCTGTCGAAGGTGCCGTCGAGCGCGACGACGTTCTGCTGGCCGCCGTGTCCCGTCCAGTCCCACCGAACGTTCGTCATTGGTGGAACTTCGATGGCTGGTGGGCTGAACGCCAGTCCACCGTCTGTCTCCTCGCCAAGCATAATTGTTGGTCGGGACTGCGGTCCGTATCTGCGGATCTCGCCGTCGTAGCTGTTGGCGTCGTCGAGCCAGTCGTCGAGGGACTCGGGTGTCGATTCAGGCGTTGCAGTTTCGGTCGCTGTAGCGGTTTCGGTTGCAGTCGCGGTCTCGGTGCCGGTTTCCGCCGCTGGCTCAGAGCTACTCCCCGAGGACACGCACCCGGCGGTAACGGCGAGGGCTGCCAATCCTGTGCCTGCGAGAAACTGTCTGCGAGTGGAGGGCCGTTGCATAGCAAGCTAGTTGTTGTTATTGGATGATAGAAAATGGGGTGTGCCCTTTCCAGATTCTGGAAACAAACGGTCGCCCTTTATCTGAGGGTGCTTTATATTCCCGACACTGGGTGGGAGCTGCTACCGGAGTATCGCAGGACTCCGGAGTCGCAGTATCCCACAGGTTTCACGTCGCTGCCCCGTCATATCGAAATCGAACCGCCCGCAGAACCACCCCCGACCGTCCACCTGAGAGGGTCCCTCCGTGGCACACAACGACGCGAGCGAGACACAGGCGCTGTTCGACGCCCTCGCCGACCCTGACTGTCGCGACATACTCAGGGTGCTCGACGAGCCGCTGCCAGCCAAGGAGGTCGCCTCGGTCTGTGATCTGCCCCAGACAAGCACCTACCGGAAGCTCGAACAGCTGAGCGAGGCCGAACTGGTCGCCGAGGAGACGGAGGTGCGCCCCGACGGCCATCACGCGACGGCGTACGTCCGGGACTGTGGCGGCGTGTTCGTTGGCGTCGATGCCGACGGCGCGTTCGAGATCGACGTTCTGCCGGCCGAGGAGCGGCCGAGCGAACGGCTCGCACTCCTGTGGTCGCGCGTCAGCGAGGAACTATGAACGGAGATATCCCACTCATCGTCATCGGATTCAAGACTGTGACAGTGTTGCTTGGCGGGCTCATCACCTACTTCGCAACCCGCGCGGCACTGAAAACGAGGGCGACCGGACTCACGTATCTCGCCGTCGGATTCGCGACTATCACCGTTGGGTCGCTCATCGCCGGCGTCGCAGACCAACTGTTCGGCCTGAGTACCAACGCTGCACTGATCTTCGAGAACGCGCTCACCGCGGTCGGCTTCGCGGTCATCGCGTACTCGCTGTACGTCACCAGTCGCTCCGCGCTAGTAAAGCGATAAAAACTGGCCGCTAACTATGGGTTATTCGACGACGACTGCGCCGACCATCCCGAGCGCCTTGTGCGGGACACAGTTGTAGAGGTAGGTGCCGGTTTCCTCGAACGTGTACTCGTAGGTGGTTCCTTCCTCTGAGACAGCCGAGCCCGAGTCGAGCGGGCCGTCGCCTTCGGACTTGACGTTGTGGCCGGCCCCTTCACCGGTCCACTCCCAGACGACCGTCGTTCCGGTCGAGACTTTGATCGCGGGCGGATCGAAGGCGAACGCGCCGCCGTTCCCCTCGGCGCCGACTGCAACGGAGACCTCGTTCTGGTCAGTCATCACGACCGTGTTGCCGTCGAAGTTGGACGACTCACCGACGTAGTCCGCCACTTCGCTCGATGCTTCGACGGTCTCCATCCCACCGCTGCTCTCGGTGTCCATCTCCTCGGCTTCAGTGGTAGCCATCTCCTCTGCTTCGGTGGCTTCCGTTTCGCCGCTGCCACCATCGCCGCCGGACCCGCCACAGCCAGCAAGGAGTCCAGCGCCTGATACGGCTGCCGTCGTGCGGATGAACGTCCGCCTGTCGAGGTCGTCTGTCATGCAACTAGAGTTATGACTCTGCACTTATAAGGAAGTCGTTTCTGTCGTTTGGACGGGAACAATAATTGAGGTTTGTACCGCCCTGCGGTGTGGCGATACCAACACAGTTCGGACGGGGATTGATGCGGACTCGGGCCCACAGTACAGCCAATGGGAGTGTCCGTTCACAAATGACCGTCTGGCTCCGGGGCGACCACCTCCTCCGCCGGTCCGGCCCCGTCGACAACCGACCCGACGAGCCGGTGCTCCTGATAGAGGCGCAGTCGTTCGCCCGCAAACTGCCGTACCACCCACACAAGCTGATTCTGCTGTTCAGCGCAATGCGGCATTTTCGCGACGACCTCCGGGACGCCGGTCGGACGGTCCAGTACCGCCAGACGGAGACCTTCGAGGACGGACTGGCGGCACATTTCGAGGCCAATCCGGACGACGCGCTCGTAACTCACCGACCACAGACCGAGTCCGCGCAGGCGCGACTCGAATCACTGGTTGCCGACGCTGGCGGAGCGGTCGAGTTCGTCCCCGACGAACGCTTCCTCTGCCCCCCTTCGCAGTTCGACGGGTGGGTTGGGGACGGACGCTACCGCCACGAGGACTTCTACCGGTTCATGCGCCGAGAAACGGACTATCTGATGGCCGACGGCGACCCGGTCGGCGGCGAGTGGAACTACGACGACCAGAACCGGGAGACGCCACCCGATGAGTGGACCCCGGCGGAGCCACCGCTGTTCGAGCCGGACGACGTGACCCGGGACGTCATCGAGTGGGTCGAGGAAACGTTCGAGGGGAGCTACGACGAGCAGCCCTACGGCGGTGACTGGGCCGATCCCGACCCGTTCCGTTGGCCCGTCACTCGGCGGCAGGCCGTCCGCGCCCTGGACCACTTCGTTACGAGCCGACTACCGGAGTTCGGGCCGTACCAGGACGCGATGCTGGAGGACGAGTGGGCGATGAGCCACAGTCTGCTCTCCACGTCGCTCAATCTGGGACTCCTCGGCCCTGACGAGGTCATTGAACGCGCTATCGCTGCCTACGAGGACGGCGACGCGCCGCTGCACAGCGTGGAGGGGTTCGTCCGGCAGGTGCTCGGGTGGCGCGAGTTCCTCCGGCACGTCTACCGCCGGGAGATGCCGGACCTCGCCGCGGCGAACCAGCTCGGCGCGAGCGAGGCCCTGCCGGACTTCTACTGGGACGGCGACACCGACATGGCATGTCTCTCCGACGTGGTCGACGGCGTCCGGAAGCGGGGCTACTCACACCACATCGAGCGGCTGATGATTCTCGCGAACTTCGGTCTCATTTACGGCGTCGAGCCGGCGCAACTGAACCGCTGGTTCCACGCCGGCTACGTCGACGCCTTCCACTGGGTGACGACGCCGAACGTCGTCGAGATGGGGCTATACGGCGCGGGCGTGTTCGCCACCAAACCCTACGCCTCGTCGGCGAACTACGTGGACAAGATGAGCGACTACTGCTCGGGCTGTCCGTACTACAAGACGAAGACGACCGGCGAGGGTGCCTGTCCGTTCAACGCGCTGTACTGGGACTTCCTGGACCGAAACGAAGATACACTCCGGTCCAACCATCGAATGGGGCTGATGTACAGCCACGTCGACAACAAGAGCGACGAGGAACTCACAGAGATACGCGAGCGAGCCGCAGAGATTCGGGAAATGGCGGCCGCTGGCGACCTCTGAGCGCGACCGTGCCCCGCGAGCGCCGCTCGGCTACTCTTCTCCCTCCACCGCATCGGCCGCCTGCCGCTGTTGCATCTCGTGACGAGTGAACTGCGGCGACGACAGCGCCGATCCGCGGCGTCGGCGGAACGACCACGCGAGAATCCCAAGCACCGCGGCGCTCCCGCCCAGCGCGAGTCCGGCGGGCTGGAGCCCGTTCACGGTGTAGAGGTAGGCACTCACCGGCACGCCGGCGCTGGCGACGATACCGAGCAGGAGCCGCTTGGCGAGCACCCGGCTCAGTCCGTCGGAGTCTTCGAGGACGGTCTTGACGAGCAGTTCTTCGCGCTCGACCCTATCGAGTGCGTTCTCCATCTTCGGCGCTGTCCGCACCGCCGACCGGGTCGAGTCCGTCACCGTCTCCTGGATTTCCGTCTTGATCCGCTCCCGGAGATCGTCCCCAGCGCCCTGCTCCATGACGTACTCGGAGATGATCTCGATGAAGTCGAACTCGGGGTCGAGCGTCCGACAGACGCCTTCGAGGACCGTCGTTACCCGGACCACCAGCGCCAGGTCCTGTGGCAGGCGCATCGGGAACTCGTACAGTTGCGTCTCGAACTGGCCGACTAACTGTTCGATTCGGTACTCGCTGATGTCCTCGCCGCGGAACTGCTCGATCACGATGTCGAACGCCTCTCGCATCACCTCGCGGTCGGCCATCGGGTCCAGCGCGCCCATCTCGACGAAGGCGTCCATCACGCGGTCCACGTCGTCGGTCGCCAGCCCGACGTAGAAATCCAGCAGTTGGTCCTGTGTCCGGGGACCGAGGTAGCCGGTCATCCCGAAATCGTAGAAGACGAGCGTCCCGTCGGGCTGGACTGCCAGATTGCCGGGATGGGGGTCAGCGTGGAAGAGGCCGTCCTCGACGATCATCTGGATGTACACCTCTTCGAGCCGCCGGACGAGTGCCGGCCTGTCGATGCCGAGTTCGTCCAGACGCTCTACGTCGTCGATTTTCACGCCGTCGAGGTACGTCATCGTCAGCACGCGGTCCGTCGAGTGGCTCCCGACGACGTCCGGGATGGCGATGTCGTCGTCGTTTGCGAAGTTGTCGCCGATTTCACGGAGCATTCGCGCCTCGTGGCCGTAGTCCATCTCCCGGCGGACCGTCGTTGCGAACTCTTCGGTGAGATTTTCCAGCGTAAATGCCTGGCCCGGGTCCGCGCCGTAGGTGAGCACGGGCAGCAGCGTCGACAGCACGCGCAGGTCGGATTCGACGCGCGTTCTGATGTTGGGTCGAAGCACTTTCACGGCGACCCGCTGGCCGCCGATCTGTGCCTCGTACACCTGGCCCAGCGAGGCTCCCGAAATGGCTGTCGTGTCGAACTCTTCGAACAGCGCGTCGATGTCGTCGCCCAGTTCCCGTTCGATGACAGGCTCGATGGTGGCCCACGCGTCCGGTGGAACGTTATCCTGTAGCTCCGAGAGCACGTCCACGTACGCCCGCGGCAGGGCGTCAGGCCGGGTCGACAGCATCTGCCCGAGCTTGATGAACGCCGGTCCGAGGTCGACGAATGTGTTTTTCAGGTAACGAGCGCGCCGCATCCGTGTCTCGGGGGTCACTGACCGGGACCGACCGAACAGGAGGAACCGCTTGCGGTCCCGCCCCCACTGCCAAAGCAGCGGGACGAACTGCCAGACGATGACGAGCGCCCGCCAGAGCGCCCGGAGCCTGACGCCGACACCGCCCGGCTGTGACACTGTCCCTCCCGTCGGTTCGTCGGCGACACGCTCCTCAGCAGTCACTGTTCGTAGATGAGGCCCGGCGACAGATGAGTCTGCTGGAGACGGGTCCCGCTCAGCGACGGAGGAAGCCGAGCAGGCGATACTCCGAATCCGGCGTGTACCGGCGGAACGCGAGACTGTTTGCGAGCACCGACACGGACGAGGCGGCCATCGCGGCAGCGGCCAGCACCGGCTGGAGCAGTCCCAGCGAGGCAAGCGGAATCATCACGGTGTTGTACCCGAGCGCCCAGAAGAGGTTCTGCTTGATCTTCCCGAGCGTGGCCTCAGAGACCCGGATGGCCTTCACCACGTCGGCGGGGTCGTCCCGGAGCAGCGTCACGTCGCCGGCCTCGATTGCCACGTCGGTCCCCGAACCAATGGCACAGCCGACGCTCGCGGCCGCCAGCGCGGGCGCGTCGTTGACGCCGTCGCCGACCATCATCGCCTGATCGCCGTCGCTCTGGAGGTCATCGACGGCGTCGGCCTTGTCCTCGGGCAACACGTCGGCCATCACGTTATCGGGGTCGATACCGACTTCTTCGGCGACGGCGCGCGCGGTCCGCCCGTTGTCGCCGGTGATGAGCCAGACGCCAAGTCCGCGCTCTCGCAAACCGCTTACGGCGGCCTTCGCGGACTCTTTGACTGTGTCGGCGTCGGCGACGATGCCCAGGAGCCGGTAGTCCGGGTCCTTGTCGCCCTCGGTGTCGTCACCGCCTGCATCTTCGGCCAGCGCGACCAGCATCGCCGTCTTACCCTCGCGTTCGAGCGCGTCCATCCGCTCCTCTGCCGGGGCGGTGTCGACGCCGGCCTCGGACAGCAGTTTCCGGTTGCCGACGAGGACGCGACCGTGGCGCGTCGTCGCTTTCACGCCCTGGCCGGGGACGTTCTCGAACGTGTCGGGGTCTTCGACCTCGACACCGCGCTCCCGTGCGCCCTCGACGATGGCCTCGGCCAGCGGGTGCTCGCTGGCGTGTTCGGCGCTTGCGGCGACTTCGAGCACGAACTCCTCGCTCCGTTCGCGCTCGGGCTTGAGCGCCCCGCCGTCCGCAGCGGGACCGACGACCTCGACATCTGTGAGTTCCATCTCACCTTTCGTCAGCGTCCCCGTCTTGTCGAAGACGACGGTGTCGACCTCGTGGACGCGTTCGAGCACGTCCCCGCCCTTGAACAGAACGCCGTTGCGTGCGCCGATTGCCGTCCCGACCATCGTCGCAGCGGGCGTCGCCAGCCCCAGCGCGCAGGGGCAGGCGATGAGCACGGCGGAGGCGAACACGACGACGGCGAACTCGCTCACGCCGACGCCGGCCGGGCCACCCGCGGCCAGTCCCCACAGCGGGAGCGCGTCGACGACGGCGGCCAGCGTCTCCGGCGCGACCGCCCACAGCACCGCCCAGAGGACGGCGTTGGCGATGACTGCCGGGACGAAGTACGCCGAGATGCGGTCGGCGACGTTCTGGATGTCGGGCTGGCGGGACTGGGCCTGCCGGACCCGCTCGGCGATCTGCTGGAGGGCGGTCTCCGAGCCGACCTTCGTCGCCTCGACTTCGAGGACGCCGTTCTGGTTCACTGTCGAGCCGATGACCTCGTCGCCCTCGCCTTTCTCGACCGGAACGGACTCGCCGGTCACCATCGACTCGTCGACCGCTGAGTCGCCGTCTACCACGACGCCGTCTGTCGGAATCTTCTCCCCGGGGCGGACTTTCAGCCGGTCGCCGACCCCCACCTCGTCGATGGGAATCTCTTCCTCGCTGCCGTCCTCGCGGACGACCGTCGCCGTGTCGGCCTCCATCTCGAGCAGTTGTTGGATGGCGGCCCCGGCCTGGCTCTTCGAGCGGGCTTCGAGGTAGTTCCCGAGCGTGATGAACACGAGAATCAGCGCGGCCGTGTCGAAGTACAGCCCCGTGCTCGCGATGAGGTCCGCCAGCGCGGCCACTGAGTAGACGTACGCCGTCGAGGAACCCAGGGCGATGAGCACGTCCATGTTCGCCCGGCCGTTGTTGACCAGCGCCTTGTAGGAGTTCTCGTAGAAGGGCTTGCCCAGCAGAATCTGGACCGGCGTCGCGAGCGCGAACGCAACCCATCCCTGTGGCACCCCCAGAACCGTCTCGTCGACGAGGCCGAGCGAGAACAGGTGGTCCGCCATGAACAGCAGGAGTGGGGCCGACAGCACCGCTCCGAACAGCGTGAGCCGGAGCTGTCTTCGCGTCTCCTCGTTACGTGCGGCGGCGCGGCGGTCAGCGCTGGACTGCTCACCGCCGGAGCCGTCACCGCCGTTTTCACTCCCGCTACCCTCTCTGACAGGCGTGTAGCCGGCGGACTCGATGGCGTCGTAGAGGTCCGAACGCGACACGTCGGCCGGGTTGTAGGTGACCTGACCTTCGTCGGTGGCGTAGTTCACGCTGGCTTCGATGACGCCCGCAGTCGCTTTCAGCGCCTCTTCGTTGGTGTCCGCGCAGTTCGCACACGACATATCGGTGATACCGACGGTCACCGTCTCCGTCGCGACGCCGTAGCCGGCGTCCTGGACGGCGGCGACAATATCAGCTAGCGATACCACATCGGGGTCGTACTCGACGCTCCCCTCGTCGGTGGCGTAGTTCGCGTCGACGGACGCAATCCCGTCCAACTCGCCCACCGACTCCTCAATCGTGCCCGCGCAGTTGGCACAGCTCATTCCCGTCAGTTCGAGCCGGGTGGTTCGGTCACTCATCTTGTCTTCCTATACGCCCCTCATGTTCATGCGGTTTGTGCCTTCGATCCGAAGGTCAGATTCGACTAATAGATTCAGAAGTAAACTCAAACAGCCGCTTAGATACTATTCTGAAGCACCACTCGCAGCTCAGACCCTGTCTTTCAGCGACTCGTACTGGTCGACGAACCGTTCCGCACAGGACCCACAGCAGAAGTAGTACCGCTCCCCGTCGAGCGTGCGCTGTTCGCCTTCCTCGTCGACGGAGTTGCCACACTCCGCGCAGTCGGGCGCGAACTCTGCCGTACCCAGTCCGACGGTCCACTCGCTGTCTGCGATCATCCGCACCTCGTAGCGGTCCACGTCCCCGAGGTCGACGTGTTCAGCGAGGAGTTCGCTCGCGTCGGACTGGGAGACGTTCGCCGCCAGCACCACCCGGCCGCCGGCGGTCCGATAGACCCGCTCGACGGTGTCAGCGTCGCTGACCGCCGCAGCGATGTCGGCGGCCCGACCCGGCTTCGCGTCTACTTCGATCAGGACCGGCACGCCGGCCTGTAACAGTGAGCGGTCGACATCGACGGTAAACCCCTGTATCAGTCCCATTTCGACGAGCCGGTCGACGCGGTCCGAAACTGCAGGGGCCGAGAGGTCAACTCGTTCGGCGATGTCGCTGTATGGTCGCCTCGCGTCTTCGAGCAGCAACCGGAGGATTTCGTGGTCAGTATCGTCGAGTCCGGGCATATCGGACCAACTTGGAGCGTCGGTTTATGCGTTGTGTCCGCTTGTTCCTGTGCCAAAGATCGCGTTTCAGACAGGAGCAGTGCACTCGATTAGACTAGTCTAATTCTATAGTTAGATAGAAACTATTATAACCTTCTCCGACAGCAACCCACACATGGCAACTAACCAACCCTGTGGCGACCAGCCGTATAGCGTCACCCGCAGGCAGGTACTCAGTGCCGGCGCGGGGAGCCTCGCGTCCGGCTTTGCCGGCTGTCTGACCGGTGGCGGGACGGAAGCGGCATCGAACAGCAGCGACAGCACCAGTGGCGCGGACGGACCGGTCGCGGTGGCGTCTTTCTTCAGTTTCTACGACTTTGCCCGTAAGATCGCACGCGGGACGCCGATAACGGTCGAGAACCTCATTCCGACCGGACTGCACGGCCACGGCTGGGAACCGGACGCCGCCATCACGCGAGATATCATCGACGCGGACGCGTTCATCCACGTCGGCCCGGACTTCCAGCCGTGGGCGGACCGCGCGATTCAGACACTCAAAGACGACAACGTCGATACCGAACTCATCAACGTCCGCGAGGGCATCGAACTCGAATCGCTCGCGGCGAGTCTCGACCGCGACGAAGAGGGCGTCGGACAGAATAGAGCCAGAGACCCCCATTTCTGGCTCGACCCGCGGCGCGCGAAACAGTCGGTCGACAACATCACCGAGGGGCTGGTCGCGCTCGCCCCGGACGCCGAAGACACGCTCCGGGACAACGCCGAGACGTACAACTCTGAGGTCCTCGACCGCATCGACGCGGATTACGCCGAGATTTTCGACCGCGCCGAGAGGAACGTGGTCCAGCTCGCGGCACACAACGCCTTCCAGTACATCGGCTCGCGCTACGGCGTCAAGATGCGCCCGCTCGTGGTCAACCTCGCGGCCAGCGGTGACGTGAAGCCCTCGGACATCACCGAGGCGAAATCGGTCATCGAGGACAACGACATCCGGTACATCGGGGCCGGCGTCTTCGAGACGCGCAAGCCCGCAAAACAGCTCATCGCCGAGACACCGGTCAAAGCCTACTACCCGGTGACACCGTATGCTGGCGTCCGCAAGGAGTGGGTCGAAAACGACTGGGGATACGAGGAAATCGCCTATCGGATAAATATGCCGACGTTCGAGGTCGTTCTGGGTAACAAGGAACCTGAAGACGCTGGTCCCGACGGCTGGAGCGAGACCTGGCGGAACTTCGAATGAAACCGACAATGCGTTCACAACACAGAGACGATGCCGACGAAGCGCCGACCGAATCGAGCGAGAGCCAGCCATCTGTCGTCGAACTCGCGGACGTGTCGTTCGGGTACACGTCCACGCCCGTCGTCGAAGACATCAGTGTCAGTATCGACGCCGGGGAGTACGTCGCCGTGGTCGGCCCGAACGGCTCCGGCAAGTCGACGCTCATGCAGTTGCTGCTCGGCCTGCTGGAGCCCGATGCCGGGACTGCAGAGCTGTTCGGCGTCGACGCAACGGCGTTCGACGACGGCGCCAGAGTCGGCTACGTCGCACAGCGTGCTGGGACGAGCCGGGAAATGCCGATAACGGTCCGCGAAGTGGTGAAGATGGGCCGGTTCCCACACGTCGGGTTCGGCCGTCTCTCCGCGGCCGATTGGCGTATCGTCGACAGAGCCATCGACACAGTCGGGATGTCGGCGTTCGCCGACCGGCGAATCACCCAGCTCTCCGGCGGGCAGCGCCAGCGGGCGTTCATCGCCCGGGCACTCGCTGGTGAGGCCGACCTGCTCGTGCTGGACGAACCGACCGTCGGCGTGGACACCGAATCGGTCGACGCCTTCTACGGACTGCTCGAATCGCTCCACGACGACGGCATCACCGTCCTGCTCATCGAACACGACCTGCAGGCCGTCACCGAACACGCGGAGCGCGTCATCTGCCTGAACGGTGAAATCTACTTCGACGGTCCGTCGGCGGAATTCACCGACAGCGCGGCGCTGGCCAGAGCCTTCGGGACGGGTGCACAGTCGCTGACTGGAGGCAACGGATGACGCTCGCGCTGGCCGCCGGCGGCGTCTACGAGGCGTTCGTCCCGATCCTCGAACTGTGGTACTGGCTCCTGACACAGCTCTACCATCTGACCGGGCTAGAACTCATCAACCCTGAGTACACATTCATGTACCGGGCGATACTCGTCGGGCTGTGCGTCGGCGTTATCGCGCCGCTCATCGGGACCTTCCTTGTCCACCGCCAACTCGCGCTCATCGGGGACGCACTCGCCCACACGGCCTTCGCCGGCGTCGCCGTCGGGCTGTTTCTCAACGGCGTCTTCGAGCTGGGCGTCTCGCCGTATCTGACCGCCGTCGTCGTGGCCGTCATCGCAGCGCTGCTCATCGAACTCATCTCCGAGGCGACCGACGCCTACAACGACGTGTCGATGGCAATTGTCCTCTCGACAGGATTCGCGCTGGGGACGGTCCTCATCAGCCTCAACGCCGGCGGACTTGCCGTCGGTATCAATCAGTACCTCTTTGGGAACCTTTCGACCGTCTCTGCCGAGAACGCGGTCATCATGCTCGGGCTGTTCAGCGTCATCGTTGGGACAGTCGCGCTCACCCGCAATCAGTTGCTGTACGTCACGTTCGACGAGACCGCCGCCGCCGTCGCCGGGCTCCCGGTCGCCTGGTACAACCGGATTATGGTGATGCTGACGGCGCTCGTCGTCGTCGGCGCGATGCAGATAATGGGCGTCATCCTCGTCGCGGCCATGCTGGTCGTCCCGGTCGCCGGCGCGACACAGGTGTCCCGGAGCTTCTCGGAATCACTGCTGGTCTCGATTGTGCTGGCCGAACTCGCCGTCCTGCTCGGCATCGGTATCTCGTACTACGCCGGTGCGACAGCCGGCGGCGTCATCGTTCTCGTTGCAGTGGGGATCTACGTCCTCTCGGTGCTTGCCGGGAAAGTCCGGCAGACGGGCGCTCCCGATGAAACGCGGGAACTCGACAGCATCAGTCACGACTGAACGACGCCTTTTACTGGGGTCGACCGTTGTAACTGAGAGCTATGGCTGGCGACTAAACGCTGACCTATGGGCGAGTCACTGGAATGCATCACAGTCGCTGCTCCCGCTCTGCCAGTGGACTACGTTGTCACCGGTGTAGTCGACAATGACGTCGTAACAGTTGTCGTCGTCGAACGTCGTCTCCTCCGAGATATCGGTCCCGACGATGGTCGTCGCTATCGTTATCGTGCCCTGTCTGTCCGGAAGCGCATCGTCCAGTTCCACGGTTGCGCCGTCTTCGTCAGCCGCGACGGTATGTGTCTCGTCGTACACCGTTTCGCGGTTGACCGTGACCGTGAACTCGAACTCACATGTCGCCGACCCGGTATTCGTCAGCCGTACGCCGGCGAGCCGAGCGCTCGCAGGACTGAGTGCTGAACATCCCGAGAGGGCAAAGAGTGTTCCTGCTGTGAGAACGCTACGTCTGGAGGGCATCACACGGTATTGTTCAGCCGTCTTGCAAAAGTCTTCTCTCGGCTCAACTCAGCCGGCCCGGTCGTCTCAGACACCCATCTGCGCCGCGATGGACGAGACCATCGTTTCCCACAGCGAGAACCCCATCGTCACGCTCAGGGCGAAGTCTGCGGCGAAAAACAGGAAGAGCCCTGCGCCGACAAAGTGAGCTTTCCGCAGGTTGAAACGGTGAGCGAAACGGTGGAAGAACAGCGCGTTGGCGAGGCTCACCGGAATGATGGCGAGCATCTCACCGGTCCAGATGGCACTGGCGTGGGCGCTGTACTGGGCGGCGAGCGTGATCGTAATGAGCTGGGTCTTGTCGCCGAACTCGCCGAAGGCCATCATCGCGAAGATGGGCAGGAAGCCGCCGAGCTTGTTCGGCACCTGCCAGTCAACGACAGGGACGCGAACGTCTAACTGGCCGCCGTCAGTGGTGAAGCCGGACGCGGGTTCCTGTTGCTCCGCGCCGGCCGCCGGGGCACTGCGGAGCAGTAGTATCGCGAATAGCAGGAACATCCCCGCGGTGAGGCTTTCGAGGACGATGCCGGGCAATAGCGACGTGATTGCGGAACCGAACCAGATCTCCAGTGCCGTCCAGCCGGCGAAGGCCGTCCCCGCCGCGCTGACGACGAGGAGGGGGTTGAACCGCGTCGACAGGCCGGCGATGATGAACTGGACTTTCTCGCCGGGGAGAACAGCCAGCTGCGCACCGGCCGCTATCGCGACCACTGTCAGCCACGTCGCGTCGCTCACGCCTGGCTCACTCCGTCTTCGCCCTGCGTCTCTGGTGCGCGGACCTGAATCGCATCAGCGATGTGGTCCGGGAGCGACACTGACGACCCGCTCTCTAGCTGGACCGTCACCATCCCGATGGGGGCGACCTCCTCGACGGTCAACACGGTTCCCGGCGTGATGCCGGCGTCGGAGAGATACGTGAGTTCGCTGGGATCACGGTCCCGGACCCGTGCGACTTCGAGTCGTCCCCCTTCACTGTGTTCCGACAGCGCCGTCGCGGACTCGTCGTCGATGGGGTCCAGCGAGTCGCTGGGAATCGGGTCTCCGTGGGGGTCGAACTCCGGCTCGTCGAGGACCGCCGCGACCCGGCGCTCAAACTCCTCACTGATGTGGTGTTCGAGCACCTCCGCTTCCTCGTGGACTTCGGCCCAGTCGTAGCCCAGCTGCTCGGTGAGAAACGTCTCGAGCAGGCGGTGGTGGCGGATAATCTCCAGCGCCACCGTTTCGCCTTCCGGCGTCGTCCGCACGCCCTTGTACTTCTCGCGTTCGACCAGCCCGCGGTCGGCCAGTTTCTCGACCATACTGGTGACCGTCGGTGCCGTAACGTCCAGCATCTCGGCGATAGTAGACGGAGCAATCGGCGGGTCGCCGTCCCGCTCGAGGCGATAGATGGCCTTCAGATAATCCTCCATCTTGGCACTCAACATACACCAAATTAGACAAATCTAACTCAAAAGATTGGCGATTCCAACAACTTTGTGCGCACCGGACACATTCGACCGACCGCCGTCAGTCGTCAGCAGCGTACGTTTCTCGTCGGTTCCGTGTCAGGAGCCACAGGAACAGATAGCCGATGGCACCCAGAACGAACAGCGTTGCGGGGATGAGAAACGGTCCGAACGTCCGAACGAGCGTCTCGATCCCCGGCAAACCGACCATATACCGACTAGGGGCGTTGCCCTGATAAAGCTCAAGGGTCTGGCGGGTACGGCTACCACTCGTTTGTCCGGGAATCTCGCAAGTTATCGCACGAGACCGGTGAAGCGGCCGGAGCCGGTGTGGCCCGCTCAGATGAGGTCCTGATCTTCGAGCGAAGTCATGACGTCGTCGACGAACGCGTCGACGTTGTCGTATGGGAACTCCCCGTTGAGCTTCGTGTTCAGTTCCATCGCTGTCATTGAGAAGTCGCCGGACTCGAACTTCGTCGACGGGCCGCCCGGGAGTGCCGGAACGAGGTCCATCGGACTGGAGATGGGGTAGTCTGCTTCCTGGAACGCGTCAACGAACTGTGAGCGGAGGTCTTCTTTGTCAACCATGGTCGGATGTTGTGGGAGTATTATGATAAAAGGTTCGACATCGGTACACTTTCCCATTGTTTGGAGTTTATTCGGGAGTTACAACGGTACTAGGCACTCACGCCGCTGAATCAGTGTGGGGAAGTACGCGAACGACTCAACCCTGCAATCGACGCGACGGTCCCGTGTTGGTCACCGGACCCGACTGTCGTCGTCCGTATCGCGCCGGGCCAGTCGTTCGGCCGTCTCGCGATCCATCTCGTTGCGCTGATCGTGCTCGCTTCGGACCAGCGCGTATAGGACCAGCGGTGCGACCACCGCGAGCGACGCGACCACGAGGAACAGTCCGGTTACGGCGGGCATCGTCAGCCGAGGAAGATATCCGCCAGATCACTGCCCGCGGATCCGGTGTCACGGTACAACTCCGAGTAGCCGCAGTTCGTACATGTGACGACTTGGAACTGGTTCGTCTGGATGTCGAACATCTTCGAGAGGCCGCCGCCAGTGGTCGAGATGCTACCCACGTCAGTGCCGGTGTGGCCGCACTTCGGACAGCCGCGGTCGTCAGTGGAACGCGTGTTGGAGGGCATTACACGCTACCGTTCTCTCCCCAGGATAACAAATCTGGTGCCACTGTGACACGTACTCGGCTATCTGCTGGTGGTCGCAATAGCTACTCCAATCTGTCACTTCGTATAAGCGTTGAAAACGAGGCGGGCGAACGTAATGGTGCACTATGCCAGTTCCCACCCGCCTCAACGGAGGGAAACGCCCGGGTTATTTGTTTGTTATGAATTCCTCAATCCTGCATGGCTCAGCCAACGAATGCGCTCAATCGTCGGCCGGGATCGGGTCACCGTGGGACACTTCGTCGCCGAGCAGGTCCATGAACTGCGCGAGCCACTCGGGATGGTCAGGCCAGGCCTGTCCGGTGACGAGGTTGCCGTCGGTGACTACCTCGTCGACCCACGAACAGCCGGCGGCCTCGCACTCGGCACGACAGGCCGGGTACGCCGTCATCTCGTAGCCGTCCAGTACGTCGGCAGCGGCGAGAATCTGCGGACCATGACACAACGCCGCGACGGGTTTGTCCTCCTCGAAGAAGTGCCGGACCGCGTCCAGCACCTCGTCGTAGGTCCGGAGATACTCGGGTGCGCGACCGCCGGGGACGACGAGTGCGTCGTAGTCGCTGGGCGTCACGTCGGCCATCGTCGCGTTCAGGACGAAGTCGTGACCGCGGGACTCCATGTAGGTCTGGTCGCCACGGAAGTCGTGTATCGCTGTCTTGACCGTCTCTTCGGCCTCTTTGTCGGGACACACCGCGTCGACCTCGTGGCCGACCATCTGCAGCGCCTGGAACGGCACCATTATTTCGTAGTCTTCGACGAAGTCACCGACGATCATGAGGATGTCTTTGCCCATTGGAAACATCAGTCAAAGCTACGGTCGCAGTCGAAATAAAGTCGCAGGTGAATTACCAGTTTCGTGTCACCTGTCGAGCGATGTAAGCACCTGCTCGATATCCGCCAGTGAATCGATGACGTAGTCGGGCGTCACGGCGCTCCGTTCCAGCGACCGCTCGTTGGATACGCCGGTCCGGACGAGCACAGTCGTCATCCCGTTCCGCTCGCCCATCGCGATGTCCGTCTCCAGCCGGTCACCGACGATGAGACAATCCGCCGGCGCACAGTCCAGCCGTTCTAGCGCCGCCTGAACAGCAATCTCTGACGGCTTCCCGAGTATCCGGTCCGGATCCCGTTCGATGACTCCGGCGACGGCGTTGATTATCGCCCCGGAGCCGGGGACCGGGTCGCCGTCCTCGCCGGGGAACGTCCGGTCCGGGTCGGTCCCGAGGAAGACGGTGTCGTCGTCGACGGCCCGGAGCGCGTCGACCATATCGTGGTAGTGGAAGCCGTCCGTCCAGGAGGCCAGTAACACGTCGGTCTCGGCGGGGTCCTCGACTAAGCGTGCGTTCGTCCCTTCGACCAGACCGCGGAGTTGGTCGCTCCCGATGACGAACACGTTGTCCTCCGCGTGGGACCCGTTGAGGTACTCGCGGGTGACGACGCCGGAGGAACAGGCCTCACCCTCGCGGGCATCGACGCCCATCCCACGCAAGCGCTCGACGTACTCGCTCCCGTCGTGGATCGGATTGTTCGAAAAAAAGCAGATTCCCAGGCCTCGCTCCCTGAGCACGTCGATTGCCGACGCCGCGCCCGGCAACAACGTTTCTCCGTGGTACACCGTTCCGTCCAGGTCGACGATGACCCCCTCGACTGTCATTACCACCACTCGGGACCCGGCGGTGAAAAATCCGTCTCAGTCGTGCAGTTCGACGTCTGTCACTTCGAAGCGCGCCCCGCCGCTGTCGCTATCAGTCAGTGACACTTCCCAGCCGTGGGCCTCGGCGACCTGTTCGACGATAGCCAGGCCGAACCCGGTTCCGTCCTCCGTCGATGAGTAGCCCATCTCGAACACGTCGTCTGCGTCGTCCTCGACACCCTCGCCGTTGTCCGCGATGTAGAACCCGTCGTTGGATTCCAGCAGTCCGACCTCGATTTCGACGTCACCATCGTTGTGTTCGATGGCGTTTCGAAACAGGTTCGCCAGCAGGTCCTGCACGCGCCCGCTGTCGGCGGCGAGTTCCGTGCTCGACTCGACCGACATGGAGGCCTGTTCCGCCTCGATCCAGGTCCACGCAGTCGACGCCAGCGTGGATAGCTCCGTCTCCTTCGGATCACTGACAGTCTGGCCTTGCCGTGCCAGTGTGAGTACGTCCTCGATGATACAGCCCATCCGGTCCAGCGACCGGTCGATCTTGGCGATCAGTTCGGCCTCTTCGCTGTCGGCAGGCTCCCCGAGCAAATCGACCGCGCCCTGCGCGACGTTCAGCGGGTTCCGGAGGTCGTGACTGACGACGCTGGCGAACTCCTCTAACCGCTCGTTCTGGCGCTCCAGTTCGCGCTGGCGTTCGACGCGTTCAGTGATGTCGCGTGAGACCAACTGGAAGGTATCGGCTTTGCGGTGACTGTCGACGGGGATATACTGGTTGTGGTAATGCCGCCCCCCGACGGCGTCCTCGGACCGTGTCGCAGTACCGTTCTCGACCGCGCTTTTCCCGGCTTCGAGACGCTGGCTGGCCGCTTCGCTGTCCATCACTTCGCTCAGTTGCTGTCCGATGAGCGCATCGGGGTCAGCACCCAGTCTGCGTGCCATCGAGGGATTCACTGAGAGGAGGGTCCCGTCAGTCGTCAGGTGGACGATACCATCCGGCGAATCAGATACGAGCGATTCGAACTTCTTGCGGGTTCGCTCCTGTGAAACGACGTTCTCGATCCGGTTTGCAAGCCGACCGTACTGTTTGTCTTCGACGACTTCGAGTTTCAGGAGGTAGTCGGCGACGCCCGCCGCAATCGCCGCACTCGCCGTCTCTTCGTCTCCCCGCCCAGTCAGCAGAATGAACGGGATAGAGGGGTTTGTCTCCCTGATCTCTTCGAGAAGCTCCAGCCCGTCCATTTCCGGCATTTCGTAGTCACTGACGACGCAGTCGAACCCACCCCCGTCGAGTCGCTCCAGCGCTTCCGTAGCGCTGTTTGCAGCAACGGACTCGATGCCGTGTTGTTGCGTGAGCGTATCAGCGGTCATCTCCGCGAAAAAATCGCTGTCGTCAACAACAAGCGTTCGTATATTACTTTCAGATGTCATATGGGCGGCAGGGTCCTTGTTCCCCCAACGGTCTGTCCGTACTTATATTTCAAGGGAGCTAGGTTGCCCGCTGGTCCCGGCTAGGGCGGTACCGGTGGGGCAATCGAAACCCGAAGCCCAGGACTGTGATGGACTAACGGCTCTGCCTCACGATCAGATATGTCAACCAGTGGGAGTACTGACCCGGTCACAGTGGCGTCAACGCGGTCGAGTCGCCACGGGTCGTGGCCGACGCTCCCAACGAGATGCGTCCCGAAGCGCCCGGTTGTGAAGTACCGTTGTCGGTCGACGAGGAACGAGGCCAGTGAGTCCGGTGGAATCGCCACCGGCTCACCGCCAGCCGTGTACCGGCACTCGAACAGTCGCCGCTCCCCGGCGTCGAGGACCCGGCGACGGTCGGCCGTTGAGAGCGTTCGCGGGGTAGCGTCACCGACTGTGATGCGAAACAGCTCCGAAACCGCCGTCGTTGTCCGCCTGTCGTCACCGAACAGCGCCAGCACGCAGACCCCGCGCTGACCGGTCGGTCCGCGGACGTAGGTCCGAACCGTGAGCAACTCCGACGGCCCGGCGACCTCGATACCGAACGTCTCGACGCGGTCGACAGTTGCCCCAACGGCCGACACCCAGGCGTCGCCGTCAGCCGTCTTGACGGTGAGCCAGTCGGGGACTGTCGCCTGCACCGCTGTCTCGGGGACCGGCCAGTGACAGAAGCAAACGTCGTCGAGCGTGACCTGCAGCGGACGGAGGGCGACCACACCCTCACTGGGGCCGACACGCTAATCAGTGTACTGGGAGACCCCGTCGAGCCGGTGGAGTCGCCCCGCAGTCACCGGAATCTCGGCGCAGTAGTGGACGAGCGGCTCGCCGTCGGGCCTGTCGAACCCCGACGCGGCGAACAGGCCGTTCGTCCGAATGTCGGCTCGCCCCGCTTGGAGCGGCCACGGCTCGTGGTCGATGTCGGCGTAGTACACCGTGCCGTCGTCGCTCGCGGCGTAGAAGCGGTACCGTTCCACGAGGAACGACTCCACCGAGCCCGGTTCGGGTGTCGACGGCGGCTCAGTCGGCTCGTAGGTGGCGTGGAAATCCGCCGGCGGTGCGCGCGAACTGGTCCGACGGCTCCGGAACTCGACGCTGTCGCCGTCGGGCCGGACCTGCATCGATGCCCGGTAGTAGGACAACTGGAACAGCCGCCGGGCCAGCGTGACGCTGAGGCGGTCGTCGGCGTCGAGGTTGTAGAAGTACACCCCCGGCGTTCCGTCGGCGACCACGTAGGTCCGGAGATTTAGCTCGCCGAAGGACCGCCCAATCGGACTGCCTCGCGGCCTGATGTCCGCCATCTGGAACGGGACCACACTGAGCCACGCCTGCCCGTCGTACGTGTCGACAGCGAGCCCGTCCGGCAGCGTCGTCTGGACGATATCGGGCTCGACTGGCCAGTGCATGAACCCCACGTCCCGCCACGTCATCGTCAGCAGGTCCATATCTGGTAGTAAAGGCCAAACAGGTTTCTGCCTGTCGTGGGACGCGGTGACAGATAGCAATGAGTGCGTCCGGCCGCATCGGCGCTAGAACTTTGACCGCTCCGCCCCCAGCATCGTGCATGGAGTTCGAGGTGATCCAGGGCGACATCGCTGCACAGTCGGCGGACGCACTGGTCAACGCGGCGAACACGAGCCTGCAGATGGGCTCCGGCGTCGCGGGGGCGCTCAAGCACGCGGCCGGGTCGGGGCTGAATGACGAGGCCGTCGCGAAGGGACCGGTCGACCTCGGCGGTGTCGCCACGACCGACGCTTACGACCTCGACGCCGAGTACGTCATTCACGCCGCCGCGATGCCACCGGGCGGCCAGTCAACCGCCGAGAGCATCCGCACGGCGACCCGGAACGCACTGGTGGAAGCGGACGCACTGAACTGTGAGTCGCTCGTTCTCCCGGCGCTCGGCTGTGGTATCGCCGGATTCGACTTCGAGGAGGGTATCCGAATCATCTGCGAGGAGACCAGCGACTTCCAGCCCGACTCGCTAACGGACGTTCGACTCATCGCCTACTCCGACGACGACTTCAAAGGGATGCAACGAGTCGCGGCTGGCGTTCGCGACTAGCGGTCTGTCACAGCAGGTGTACGCGCCCGGCGCGCCACTCCCAGGCGACTTCCAGTGCGATCCAGCAGACGAGCCAGACCGCGGCGAAACTGAACACCAGCCACGTCGACCCGAGATACGACGGGCCGGCGGTGGCCTGGAGCCAGGGGTAGGACTGCACGCCGATGACGAGCGTCGCGACGAGCCCCAGTATCCCGGTCACGTAGTGTTCGACCGCGTTACCTATCGAGCAGACGCAGGCGTCACTGCCCGCCGTCTCCTCGAGTGTCTCGCTGCTCGGCCCCCGAGCATTGGTCATTGTTACCTGTCCTCAAACTAGTGCTTCATCACACAGCGGGTTAACCGTTTCGGCGGCTCACTCGTGGCCAGACACCCGAACTGGCTCGTATGTCTCTTCCAGCCACTCCACGTCGCTCGCAGAGAGGTCGATTTCGAGCGCCGCGACCGCTTCTTCGAGGTGTTCGAGGCTACTCGTCCCGATAATCGGCGCGTCGACCCACTCCTTGTCGAGCACCCAGGCCAGCGCGATCTGTGCCATCGAGGCGTCGTACTCGTCGGCCAGTTCCTGTACGCGCTCGTTGACCTCGCGGCCGTTACCCTCGAAGTAGGGGTGCTCGCGGGCGTAATCGTCCGTCTCGCCCCGGACCGTCTCCTCGACCTGCTCGTGCGGGCGGGTGAGATAGCCCCGGGCCAGCGGGCTCCACGGCATCACGCCGACGTTCTCTTTCTCACACAGCGGGAGCATCTCGCGTTCCTCCTCGCGGTACAGCAGGTTGTAGTGGTTCTGCATCGTCTCGAACCGCTCCAGCCTCTCGCGCTCGCTCGTCCGCAGCGCATCGGCGAACTGGTGGGCCCACATCGAGGACGCGCCGACGTAGCGCGCCTGTCCCCGCCGGACGGCGTCATCCAGCGCCCGGAGCGTCTGTTCGATTGGCGTGTCGTAGTCCCAGCGGTGTATCTGGTAGAGGTCGACGGTGTCCATCCCGAGCCGGGAAAGCGAGTTCGACAGTTCCTGCTCGATGGCTTTCCGCGAGAGCCCTCCGGAGTTGGGGTCGTCCTCGTCCATCTGGAAGAACCCCTTCGTCGCCACGACCTGGCTGTCGCGGTCGTAGTCGTCGAGGACAGTCCCGAGGACGCGCTCGGACTCGCCCATCGAGTACATGTTTGCCGTATCGAAGAAGTTGATGCCGAGGTCGATGGCCCGCTCGATGACCTCGCGGCTCTCCGCTTCGTCGAGCACCCAGTCGCGCCACTCCGAGGTTCCGAAGCTCATACAGCCCAGACAGAGCCGGCTGACCTCCATACCAGTCGACCCGAGTGTCGTGTACTCCATGTTCCCCACCCCGGGCGCTCCGAGCAAAAAGGATGGGGCGAGCGGCCGGACCGCGGTGAGAAACCGTCCGTCAGAGCATGCCAGCCACGAACCCGAGACCCATCGTGACGAGCACGACGGCGGAGACCAACGGGAGGTACGGCGTGTACCGCTCGACGGCCGCCTCGTGCTGCTGGTAGCCAGCGATGAGCGCCATCGTCAGGCCGACGAGCGCGACGATGACCGTGGCCGCGTAGGCGCTAATCAGCTCCAGACAGTACGGCGAGCCGGCACAGAGGGCGATAATCTCGAACTCCTCCTCGTGAGCGAACCCCAGCAGGAAGGCGAACCAGGCGATGCCGAACAGCCCCCGGTCGGCGGCATCGTCCAGACCATTGTGCGCGTGGGAGTGGCCGCCGACGAGCGGGAGTCTGCCGAACACCCGCGACCATAGGCCGCCGCTGTCGTCTCCGTGCGAGTGGTTACTGCCGTGGGAGTGCCCGTGGTGCTGATGCTGATGGTCCTGCGAATTGGAATCAGTATGGGAGTTGGCATTTACTTCGCCATGCTCGTGGTCGTGGCCCGATGCCGCCTGGTGGTCGTGAGTCTCCGCCGCGTCGCCATGCCCGTGGTCGTGGCCGTACCGATACTCACGGATGCCAAGCACGATGAGCAGACAGCCGGCCACGATGCTCACCGGCCCGCCGATGTGGACGCCAGCGGCCAGTTCCAGCGGCTCGTTGGCCTGCGTGAGGTCGAAGTAGGCCTTGGCGTAGAAGAACGCGAACACCATCGCGATGCTGCTGACGAGGTGGCCGACGCCCAGCAGGAGGCTCGCCGCGAAGCCGGACAGCCACGCGTTGGACTGGTCGAGGGCGTAGGACGCGGCGACCGGCCAGCCGTGGCCCGGTTCGAGCCCGTGAACCGCGCCGAGAGCGATTGCCCCGAGAAACAGGCCGAGTGCCTCGCTGTATGCCATCGATGTACCACACCGACGCTACGGCCCTGCCTAAGGGTTGTTACTACGGAATCGGGGGCTGCGTAATACGGGGACCTTTGTGGCCGGCGACGGCAATCCGGGTATGCGAACGAGCGTCAACATCCCCGAAGGCCTTCTCGCGGAGTTCGACCGCGTCTGGCGCGAACAGGACCTGGAAAACCGCTCGCGGGCGGTGCGAGAGGCTATGGAGGAGTACGTCGAGCGACACTCACGGCTCGCGGCGATGGACGGCGACGTGGTAGCGCTGGTCGGGTTCGACTACCGCCACGCCGACGTGATTCGGGACCTCCACGCCGTCCAGCACACGTTTCAGGACGTGATTCTCAACACCAGTCACACCCATCAGGGCGAGTGGTGTCTCGAATCGCTGTTCTGTCGCGGCCCGGCCGAGCGGGTCCGGGACCTCACCTATCGGCTACGGGACTTCGACGCCGTCCGCCGAGTGAAGGTGATGGTCATCCGCGACGAGGCGGCGGAGCCACACGGCCACGGGTAACGCCTGCACTTCTTCCCTCCGTTCTACAGCGCTTCCGCGGCGATGCGGCCGATGTACACCCTTGCGGCAGCGTAGCCAGCGACCGCCACCAGCACTGCGCCACCGACGTGGCCGTAGGTCAGCAAGGTCGGGCTGTCGACCGCAAGCTTCGCCACCGTGGTCGCCGGGTGTTCCGGGAGGAGCACGGCCCCGCCGAACAGCACGAGAGTGAGCACGGAGAACAGCAACTGCGCCGGGCGACGGTTCTGGAGCGTGATGCCCAGCACGACACCGAGCGTCACGACGACGACGGTGACTGCGGTGATGAACAGCAGAATCGCCGCCGGGTTCGAGACGGCGATGCCGTTCGTCGACAGTAATGCGAGCCACAGTAGCACCTGTGCAGGGGCAAGTAACACCATTCCCAGGGCCTTCCCGTCGATGATGTCAAGTAATGACACTGGGGCCACGCGGAGCAGTTCCATCGTGCCGCGCTCGATCTCTTCGGTGACAGTGTCGACGGCAACCGATCCGCTGATGAACGGCGGGAGGAACAACAGCAGCGGAATCAGGATCGTGTAGGTGAACCCGAAGTACTGGCTCGCGCTGACAGTATCAGGGAGTGGCACGGGCGGCTGGTCGAGATAGGGCGTCCGCTCCAGTCGCTCCTGGCGCTCCAGCCCGCTGAGGACCCGGCGCACTTCGACGACGATGAGCGTCGACCGGATGCTCCCCTCCGGCACGACAGCAGTGACCGCTATCTGCTCCCCTGGTCCGCGCGTCGACGGGACGTAGTCGCCGCGCAGTATCGCGTCTACCCGTCGCTGATTGAACGCCCGCTGTGCGGCGTCCTCGTTCTCGAAGGCGGTGACGCTGGTCCCATCTTGTTCAGCGGCCGCGGCCTCAAGTTCCTCGCGGGCGTCACCGGTGACGGCCATCTCCACCTCACCGGCCGCGACCGAGCTGGGGTCGTACAGCGACGTGAGGCCGACGACGAGGAACGAGGAGAACCCCGCGACGAACAGCTGAATGAGCAGCGCCAGCACGATGGTCTTCTCGCGGGACAGCGACCGGATGTCCCGGCGGGCCACGACGACCCGCGGGTCGCGCCAGATGGGGCGGTCGTCAGACAAGGGTGCTCACCACCGCGAAGTTGTAGGCGAAGTGGATGACGATAGCCAGCCCGAGCCCACCGAGATAGGCCCGGCGACCGCGGCTCGCGCCCACCGAGGAAATGGCCGCCGTCAGCGTGTGCAGTGCCAGTGGGAGCAGGAACAGCAGCCCGGCAACCCACAGCGGCAGGCCGGCTGGCAACGTCGCGCCCTGCAGGGCGGCTTCCCCGATGGGCAGGCTTTCGAGGTCGGACAGCCTGGCGATAAGCAGCCCTTTCTCCCCGATGAAGAAGCCGAGTCCGGAGAGCGCACCGATGCCGAGCGCCGACCGGAGCGTCCGCTCGTAACGGGCGTGCTCGTAGCCGGCGTAGACGTGCAAGCTCTTTGCCAGTTCCTCGACGATGACGATGACGCCGAGCACGAGCACGATGCCGAGCGACTGGTTCGTCCCGAAGACGTTCAGCGACACCGAATCGAGGACGAACAAGAACGCGATGGCTGCCAGTTCGGCGACGATGACCAGCGGCAACAGGACGATACTCATCTTTAGCGCGCTCCGGCGGGAGTTGATACCACCGGCCAGCGCATCGAGCACCTTCAGCGGAATCGGACGCTGGGTGAACATATCCTCTTCCCGGTACAGCCCGGCTCCCAGACCGAACAGCACTAGTCCGGTCAGTAGCGGCGGCGTCACCGAGAACACGAACGACGAGAGCCCGACGGACTGGCCAGTCAGGTCGAGCACGACCAGCGTCAGCGGCGAGATGAGCGCAATCGGCGTCACGTCGGTGAAGATGGCCGGAACGAACGCGTAGGAGGTCAGCGTCACCGTAATGGTCACCGTCACGAAGGTGAGTTCCTTGAACGAGCGGGCGAACATCGCCCCGCAGAACGTCGCCGAGAGGAACAGAACGACGAGCGGGACCACCGCCAGCACCGCGACGTAGCTCCCCGCCGGCGCGATGTTCCCGAACCGCAGCGCCGCGGTGATGAGCGCCGCTACGCCGACAGCACCCACGAAGTACGGGAGCGTCTTCCCGCCGATAATGTCCCCCCGCGAGGCGGGCGTCACCAGCAGGAGTTCGCCGCGGCGGTTCAGCCGTTCGGAGAGCATCGACGAGCCGTAGGCCTGGATAACGAAGTTCATCGGGACGATGTAGAGGAAGGCGAGCACGAGCGACTCGAAGGGGAACGGCGGCGAGATGTCCGAGGGGGTGCCACCCTGCACGTCGCCGGTCAACCGCGCGCCGATAGCGCCGAGGTTCGCACTGCTGCCGCCGGCGGTTCCGCCGTCCCCGCCGCCGGTTGTGGCTGACCCGCCAGTACCGCCCGTGTCCGACCCGTCACCGCTGCCGCCGGTACTCGTCCCACTGCCGTCCGCAGAACCCGACCCGTCACTGCTGTCGCCGCCTCGGGGGTCGAGCTGGCTGCTCCCCGACTGTTGCTCGTAGACGAGCGTCACAGAAACGGGGAACGCGGCGGTCTGGTTGTCGTCCCGAGCGAGTGTCCGGTCGTTGTACTGCGCCGTACTGTCGCGGAGTTCGGCCAGCGCCGCTCGCTCTTTGGCCGTCCGTGGAACGCTCTGGAGCTGGGTCCCCCGATACAGGAGTTCTTGCTGGCGTCGCTCGATGGCAGCGGGGTCCGGCTCACGGATGTCGAACGTCCGGTCATCTGCCGCGACGCCGTAGTAGGGACTGTTCTCCTCGACGCCGATCCGGTAGATGCCGTCGTCCATGCCCGCACCAGTGCCGCCGCTGACGGCTATCGCGGCGACCGCGCCCATCGCAACGAGGGACAGCGCCATTACGACGATGGTCCGCTTGTCGACGCCGCCGGCGTTTTTCGTCACCTCCCACTTCGCGACGCGCAGGAGCTTGTCGGGTTGCATCTACTCCGCGTCCTCCTCGACGTACCGCGTGCCGCGGGTCCCGGCCTCGGCGACGTTGAGGAACACCTCCTCCAGACTGGACTCCTCCGTCCGTATGTCGACCACGTCGCCGCCCCGGTTCTCGGCCTGCCTGCGTGTCGTCTCGACTGCCTCCATGCTCTCGACGACGCGCTCGTAGGTGCCGTTTTCCTTGGCTGCGCCGGGTACGTCGACGGTGGTGTAGACGTGATACCGCGTGTGGCCGTACTCGGCCTGGAGTTCTTCGAGGTCGCCGCGGGCGACGATTTCGCCCTCGTTCATGATGACGACCCGGTCACAGATCGATTCGACGTGAAAGAGATTGTGTGCGGAGAAAACGATGGTCTTGCCTTCCTTCGCCAACTGCTCCGTGAACTCGATGACGTAGTTCGTCGTCAGCGGGTCCAGTCCCGACGCCGGCTCGTCGTAGATGAGCACGTCGGGGTCGTTGATGAGTGAGCGGGCGATGGCGACTTTCCGTTTCATCCCCTTGGACATATCTCCGAGCTTCCGGTCGCGGTGTTCGAGTTCGAGTTCGTCCAGCGTGTCGTGCATCCGCTCCTCGGCCACGTCGGGGTCTACGTCGTAGAGGTCGGCGAAGAATTTCAGGTAGGAGATCGGCGTCATCTCCTCGTACAGCGGCGATTCCTCGGGCAGAAAGCCCAGTTGCTGGCGCATCTCCGCGGTCTCGGTGTCGAGTCCCGCTATCTCGGCGGAGCCGCTTGTCGGCTCTAATAGACCCGCCAGCATCTTCAGCGTCGTCGTCTTGCCGGCCCCGTTCGGCCCGATGATACCGAACACCTCGCCGCGGTCGACCGAAAACGAACTGCCCTGTACAGCGACGAAACCGCCGTACTCCTTCCGAATATCCCGGGCGTCAATCATCTGGCGATTGATTGTGGGTGAACTAACCTATACCTTGGCTCCGGCCTATTGCTTCTGATAATGGTACTCGAACTCGGCACGAACAGTGTTTCGATCGAGAAAACACCGGACGGGCGACGGCTGATCGTCCGGCACGACGTCGATGCGTCGGTCGACACCGTGTGGGATGTCCTGACCGACACCGACTGCTGGTCCGACTGGGGGCCGTCGGTCACAACCGTCGAAACAGACACCCGATACATCGATGACGGGACGACCGGCCGCGTTCGCGCTGCTGGCGTGGTGTGGCTCCCGTTTGAAGTGACGGCATGTGCGCCGTATCGCTGGACGTGGAACGTCGCTCGGCTCCCCGCAACAGGTCACTTCGCCGAGGAACGGGCTTCCGGCTCCGTCGTTGGGTTCGAGATCCCGCCGCTGGCGACCGGCTACGCTCCGGTGTGTGCCCGAGCGTGCCAGCACGTCGCTGCTATCGCACGGCGACGCGAGGCGTAGGCAGCGACCGCATCGACCCGTCAGGGCTGTATCGGCGTCTTCGAGCGCGTGTAGGTGTCTTCGTCCGGGCTGTCTGCTCTCGTAGCGCCCGTAATCTCGAAGCGTGTCCCGCCCCCGTCGCTTTCGGTCACATCGATTTCCCAGCCGTGGGCTTCGACGATGCGCTGGACGATTGCCAGCCCCAGCCCGCCTTCGCCGTCTGTAGTCGTGTACCCGTCGTCGAGCACCGCTTCACGCTTGGCGGGCGGGATTCCGGAGCCGTTATCGGCGACGTAAAACCCTTCAGACATCTCGCCGACACGAATCGTCAGGTTAGCACTGCCACGTTCGAGGGCGTCCTCTGACGGTGACTGCCTGCCCGTGGACCCATGCCCAACACTGTCGTCGGGCCCCGTTCGACTGCCTGTGGAGCCATGCTCCACACTGTTCCGAAACAGGTTCTCGAACAGGTGACGGAGCCGATCCGGGTCGGCGTCGATGACGGCTGTCACTTCGTTTTCCAGCGTCGCATCCGCCGTCGGCACGGCCTCCCAGCAGCTATCGACCAGTTCTGCGAGATCAACGGCCTCCGTCTCGCTGATGACGTGCCCGCTTCGAGCCAGCGTCAGCGTCCGGTCGATGAGCGTTTCCATTCGGTCCATCGCTCTCGCAGCCGTTTCCAGATGTTCCGAGTCCCGGTCCATTCGTTCGAGTTCCAACTGACCGGACGCGACGTTGAGCGGGTTCCGGAGGTCGTGTGCCACGACGGCCGCGAACTCGTCGAGGCGTTCGTTGCGCTGCTCGATGGCCTCCCGGCGGAGTCGCTGTCGCTCGGCCTCGACGGCTCGGGATATCGCGCGCGCTTCGAAGATTCCCATCATGAGGCCACCGAAGCCGCCGACGATAGCCGCAAACAGCGCCCAGCCGATGTCTTCACTTAGCGACCCCGTCGGCCAGGTTAGAATCATCGCCACATTCAACAGCAGAAAAGAAACCAGCCCCCCAGCGAACCAGACCCCGATACGCCGGTAGTGGTCCGGCTCGATCTCCGAGTTGCTGAGCCAGAACCCGCCGACGATGATCGCCGCTGCAAACGGAACGATTGCCAGCATACTGACCACGAAATCAGCAGTAACAAGCGCTGATAGGCCGGAATCAGAGAAATAAAAATAGTTAGCGACGCCTCCGAGGAGGAGCAGCCACCCGACTCCCTGAATAAGGGCTGGCAGGCGATCTGAGCGGCGATCTGGGTCTGTCACTTCCGCATCGATTTGTTAGACGTGCATTTACATCTGCTGGCCAACGGAACAGGTGTGCGGCGTATTTCCCAGCATTATCGTCGGTGTTACTGTCGGCTCGGCCTGTTTTCCTGCCAGCTACTGTTTGGTTACGCGTGCGTCCGATACTTTGTGGATGTCGTCGTCGATCCCGGTGCCGTCACAGTCGTCATTCGGACATCGATAGTGCCAGCCGTCTTCCGTCGCCGC
This sequence comes from Haloarcula sp. CBA1131, assembly GCF_008728975.1. Classification (NCBI taxonomy): domain Archaea; kingdom Methanobacteriati; phylum Methanobacteriota; class Halobacteria; order Halobacteriales; family Haloarculaceae; genus Haloarcula; species Haloarcula sp. CBA1131. Next base: position 2,357,303 of record NZ_RPCY01000001.1, on the reverse strand, counting down.
TCGCTCGGTAAACCGGTCGCCACATTCGTCGCAGTAGAGCTGCCCGTCCGAACATGTGTCGCGGTGGAGTTCGAGTTCGAGTTCTGTGCCGAAGGTCCGCTTGCAGTTCCGACAAATATGAGGCATATTCGAAACTACAGATTCATCCCTTATAGCGATACCGGAACGTTCACGGCCGCTTCTTTCCGTTGACGGAAGGTTCAGGTCGGCCGCCGTCCGTCGGTTTTCGGCACCACATACATCTCACATCTTGGACAGTAATGGTCGACAGGGCCGAATAGCTATCGACACATCTCGGCCACAGCCAGTTCGGGACCAGCCCAGCCGCCGTCTTCCAGATACCGACAGCGATTGTGGGTGAGATAACCGCTAGGCTGTCGTCACGTCGATCCGCGTGCCGCCGGATTCGCTGCTCCCGACCGATACTGTCCAGCCGTGGGCGCGCGCCGCAGTTTCGACGAGGAACAGTCCGTATCCCTCCCCCTCCCGCGTCGTCCCGAAGCCCTGGTCGAACACTTCGTCGCGGTCCGCTTCGGGAATCCCCGGGCCGTCGTCGGCCACGTAGAACCCGGACTCGGTTGCACCGATGGTGACGGTTACGGGTCCCTCGCTGTGTGTGACCGCGTTGTCGAACAGTTCGCGGAGGAGCAACTGCAGTCGGTCGTTTTCGGCGTCGACAGACGTGTCAGTCACCACTTCCAGCGTCGCATTTTCGTAGCTCTCTGCGGCCCAGACCTCAGTGGCTACGTCAGAAAGCGAGAGCGAGTCCGTTTCCGAGACGGGACACGCGGTGCTCCCGATGCGCGAGAGATCGGTGAGCAGTGTCTCGACTCGGCGAACGGACCGATTCAATGCGTCTTCGTGGGGCTCACCGATGTCGAGTAGCTCTAATCGGCCCATAACGACGTTCAGCGGGTTCTTCGCGTCGTGAGAGACGCCGCTCGATATGTCGTCCCACTGTACGGCACCGACCCGCCAGTCGGTCGGCCACCGGGTCGCGTACGCTTCGAGTTTCGCGGCCAACAGGGATGCCGGCGTCTCCGCGGTCACGTAATCGGTGACGCCGGCCCGGAGCGCCTCGGTGACCCGGTCCGGTTCGGGGTCGCTCGCGACGAGGACAATCGGAATCTCGGCCCCGGCCGCTCGCAGTTCCTCGAACACCGCTATCCCGTCGTGGTCGCCGTCGTCACTGACGACGACACCTCTGACATCCCCGTCACTCAGCCGGTCCCGTACGACGCTCGTGTCTCGGACTGCCTCGGCTGTTGCCCCGTCCGTTGTCAGCGCCTCGGAGAGTGCCGCAGCTAGGTCTGTCGCTTCGGTACCGACCACGAGATAGACGGTCCCACGAGCAGGCGTCATCACCTGACACTACGAAAACGGACGACAAGAAACCGACGGTGCCCTACAGCAGGTCTTCGACGTGGTCGGCGACTTCCTCCGGCGTGTCACCGACAGGGACGCCGTTGTCCTCGAGCGCGGTAATCTTCGACTGCGCGGTCCCGGTACCGGAGCCGGAGACGATAGCGCCGGCGTGGCCCATGCGCTTTCCGGGCGGTGCGGTCCGACCGGCGATGAAGCCGGCGACCGGCGTGTCCATGTGCTCGCCAATGAAGCGCGCGGCCTCCTCCTCGTCTTCACCGCCGATTTCGCCGCACATCACGACGGCGTGGGTGTCGGGGTCGGCCTCGAACTGTTCGAGCGCGCCGATGAAGTCCGTCCCGATAATGGGGTCGCCGCCGATACCGATGGCCGTCGACTGGCCGATGCCGCGGTTGGTGAGGTTGTCGACGACCTGGTAGGTCAGCGTCCCCGAGCGGGAGACGAGACCGACGTTCCCCTCTGAGAAGATGTTCCCCGGGAGGATGCCGAGCTTGGCGACGCCGGGCGTGATGACACCGGGGCAGTTCGGACCGACGAGATGCGTGTCGGTCTCTTGCAGTTTGCGGTAGACCCGGGCCATGTCCTGGGTCGGGATACCCTCGGTGATGGCGACGACGAGGTCGATACCGTCTGCATCGAGCGCCTCGAAGCAGGCGTCGCCGGCGAAGGCCGGCGGCACGAACACGACGGCGGCGTTCGCGTCGGCTTCGCGAGCCGCGCCCTGTACGGTGTCGAACACCGGCACGCCGGCGACTTCTTGGCCGCCGCGGCCGGGCACTGCGCCGGCGACGACGTTCGTCCCGTACTCAAGCATCTGTTCGGTGTGGAACTTCCCTTCTCCGCCGGTGATTCCCTGTACAACGACGCGCGTGTCTTCGTCGACTAGCACACTCATGCTTCCACCTCCTTTGCGTACTCAACCGCACGCTGGACGGCGTCCTCCAGCGTGTGCTCGACCGTCACCAGATCCTCGTTCAGAATCTCCATGCCCTCTTCGGCGTTGGTCCCTGCGAGTCGGACGGTGACTGGCTTCGGAATCTCGTCGAACTGCTCCAGCGCCTGGTTGATGCCGTTAGCGACCTCGTCGCCGCGGGTGATGCCGCCGAAGATGTTGAACACGACCGAGTCGACGTTCTCGTCGGAGAACACCATGTCGAGCGCGTTGGCGATGCGGTCGGCCTTCGCGCCGCCGCCCACGTCGAGGAAGTTGGCGGGTTCGCCGCCGTAGTAGTCCACGAGGTCCAGCGTCGTCATCACGAGGCCCGCGCCGTTGCCGATGATGCCGACGTTGCCGTCCAGTCGGACGTAGTCGAAGCCGTACTCGTCGGCCTTCTGTTCGAGTTCGTCGCCCTCCGCCGCTTCCTCGCCCATCTCCGCGATTTCGGGCTGGCGGAACAGCGCGTCGCCGTCGATGTTCATGACGGCGTCGGCCGCGATGACCTCGTCGTCGCTCGTAATCATCAGCGGGTTGATTTCCGTGTCAGCGCCGTCGCGGTCGTCCCAGAGCTGGTACAGCGTCGTGAGGACGCTCGCCACGTCGTTTGCGACCTCGCGGTCGACACCGGCCTCGTAGACGACCTTCCGGGCCTGGAACGGGTGCATGCCGAAGGCGGGGTCGATGTGCTCCCGGGCGATGGCGTCGGGGTCCTCTTCGGCGACCTCCTCGATGTTGACGCCACCTTTGGTGGACACCATTGCGACGGGGCGGCCCTCGCCGCGGTCCATCGTCACGCCGACGTACAGCTCGTTGACGAAGTCGACGGCTTCCTCCACGAGCACCTTCGAGACGTGGTAGCCCTTGAGGTCCATCCCGATGATGTCCTCGGCAGCTTCGCGAGCCTCCTCCTTGGACTCGACGAGCTTGATGCCGCCGGCCTTGCCGCGGCCGCCGACGTGTACCTGTGCTTTGATGGCGACCGGATATCCGATTTCCTCGGCCGCGTCGACGGCCTCGTCCACTGTCTCGGCCAGCTGCGAGGCGGGCGTCGGGATGCCCGCGTCAGCGAAGACTTGCTTCGCCTGGTATTCGTGCAAGCGCATGTCATGCAGAAAGCCGAGCGGTGGCGATTTAAATCCGTCCGTTTCTCTTCCGGCGACCACGCGGAATCCGTCCCAGTTTACTGTGGGTGGGGATAGTGGTTCGGGAGCGCGCTGTAGCGCGATACGGCTGGTTCTGAAGCGACTTGGGATGCCAAGGAGCGTTCCGGCCGTCCCAACATCGAATCCAATCCGATAGACCCACAGCGCCACACTGCGAAGCGAGCGTATGGCCGACGACAGGCACGGGACCGACGACGTCGACGACGAGACGCTGGATGCTGTGGCCGAGGCGCTTCGCACCGCCGAAACTGGCGTCGCCCTCACCGGCGCGGGCGTCTCGACAGCGTCGGGCATCCCCTCCTTTCGCGGCGACGACGGTATCTGGGAGCGCCACGACCCGGCGGACTTCCACCGCCGTCGCCTCGACGCCGACCCGGCGGGCTTCTGGGCGGACCGAATATCGCTGCGGGAGGTCATCTACGGCGACATAGACCCCGAGCCCAACGCCGCCCACGAGGCGCTGGCGGCGCTTGAAGCGGACGGCCACCTCGACGCCGTGCTCACGCAGAACATCGACGGGCTGCACGACGCCGCCGGGACGGACCGGGTCGTCGAACTGCACGGAACCCATCGGCGCGTGGTCTGTGACGACTGCGGCCACCGTCGGGAGGCCGAGGCGGTATTCGAACAGGCCGCCGAAAGCAGCGACTTACCGCCGCGCTGTGACTGCGGCGGCGTCTACCGCCCGGACGTCGTGCTGTTCGGCGAACCCATGCCCGACGTGGCGATGCACGAAGGCCAGCGCCTCGCCCGGGACAGCGACGTGTTCCTGGCTGTAGGGTCGTCCCTGTCGGTACAGCCCGCGTCACTGCTTCCGAAAATCGCGGCGGAAGCGGGGAGCACGCTGATCGTGATAAACTACGAGGAAACGCCGCGTGACGCGAGTGCGGCGCACGTACTTCGTGCGGATGTCACGCAGGTCCTTCCGACGCTTGTCGAGCGGGTGTAACAGCGCGGAGGCGGTCTACAGCTCGACGCCGCCGGGAATCAGGCTCTGCCCGCGCAGGAGGCTCCCGTCGGGGTCGTAGACGAGCAGCGTCCGCAGTTCGTAGGTCCGTGACTCGTCTTCGCCGTCGGTGAGATGGACTGTAAACTGTGGGTCTTCTTGAGCGTCCGCCGCGGAAACGAGCGCGTCGATGTCCGCCGTCGGTGCTGTCGCCTCGAAAATGTACTCACCGGTGAGGCGGTTCGTCAGCGAAAGCACCCCGTCGCTTTCGGGCTGGCGGCGGAAGGTCACGTCGATCTCCTCGCCATCGAGTGTGCCGCCGTCTACTTTACTGAGGCGCTCGCGGAGCTCTCCTGTCGGCCCATCGTATACAATCGCGATCGTCGGGTCGTCGTTGTCGGTGGCCGAAGCCTGGATGTCGACGGTGAAGTAATCACGCCTCATTCCGGTGTTTACAGGTACGTGGCCCGGCCAAATGAACGTAACGGCGCACCGACTGTCGGTATCGGTAGCTTTTACCGGACCGGCCCACCCTCTGACAGTAGCATGGCCTGGGTGAAATCAGAGTACGCCGGCGAGTTCGCGGTGCTTGCGACGTGGCTCGTGGGACTGGCCCCGTGGTCGGTGTCGCTGTTCGAGATTGAGGGGGTAACTGTCGTCGGGCTTCGCTTTCTTCCGTTCCGGTTCCAGTTCATCTTCGGAGCGACGCTCCCCGGAGAGCGGCCGTTTCTCTGGGCGTGGCAGGTCGCCGCGTTCCAGGAGTCGGAGCCGCTTGCGCTCGCCGGGACACTCGGGGTCGCGGCCCTGGTCGGCTTCCTGTTCCCGCTCGGCCTCAGCCTCTATTACTACGCCGCTGAGGACCGCGTTGAAGCGGTTCTCCCTATGGACCCAGTGCGACTGTTCGGCGGGCTGCTTGGGCTTGTTGGCGTCCTCACGCTCGCGGCCAGCGGGCTGTTCATCACGTCGTTCCCCGGTATCACCGTCCCCATCGGGGCGCTCGTCGCCCTCGTGTTCGCCTATTTGCTGCTGACTGTCGACCGCGCGTGACAGCCAGTCCGGTCCCGTTCGTCCGACCGCTGGCGATTATACTCCTGATAATTTGGCGAGCGAATTTAAGTAGGTGGATACGATAGCAGAGGTATATTCCGCGGAGCACCGTGTGCTCCCCACTGAACCACCGATGTCGAACCCAGAATCTCCCGAACCCGGTGCCTTCGTTTCGGACCCGCTCGGCCACATCCAGTCGTGGCTCTCGCGGACCGCGACGGTGTTGAGCGGGTCAGCGGTTCCGACGGCAAACTACGACCCCAGCCGCCACGGGACGCTGGTCGAATTCGACGGTCTGAACGGCTATAACGAGGTCGAACGCTACTGGCTGAACGCCCCCTTCGCCTTCGCCTCTATCAACCACGACCCGGACCGCGACGAGCACCTGTATCAGGTCGTCGAGCCGTCGCTGACCGACATCGAGCGAGAACTGCTCGACCGTCTGTTCGAGGACATCCGCATCCCGCTTATCTACCGCGACGATGTCGACGCCGACCCGGAGCGCGTCCTCGCCGAAGAACTCGAAGCCAGGCTTGAGGAGTACGGCGTCGTCATCGAACCCGAGACGTTCTACCGCCTGTTTTACTACCTGCATCGCTCCTTCCAGGGCTACGGTCACATCGACCCTCTGATGCACGACCCGGACATCGAGGACATCTCCTGTGACGGGGCGAACCTCCCCATCTTCGTCTACCACGACGGCTACACGGACATCGAGACGAACATCACCTACGACGCCGACGAACTGAACGACTTCGTCATCCAGCTGGCCCAGCGCTCCGGTCGGCACGTCTCCGTCTCTGACCCCGTCGTCTCGACGACGCTCCCGGACGGCTCCCGTATCGAACTGGCGCTCGGCGAGGAGGTGACTCCCCGCGGTTCGGCATTCACCATCCGGAAATACGCCGACGAACCGTTCACGCCGATTGAACTGCTGGACTATGGCACGTTCTCCGTCGAGATGCTCGCGTACCTCTGGCTGGCCATCGAGTCCAACAAGTCGCTCATCTTCGCGGGCGGGACGGCGGCCGGCAAGACCACGTCGATGAACGCGCTGGCGATGTTCCTCCCGCCCCGGTCGAAGGTACTCTCAATTGAGGACACCCGCGAGCTATCCCTGTATCACGACAACTGGCTCTCCTCAGTCACCCGCGAGCGACTGGACGATTCGGACATCACGATGTACGACCTGCTGCGGTCCGCGCTCCGGCACCGCCCCGAGTACATCATCGTCGGCGAGGTTCGTGGTGAGGAAGCTATCACGCTGTTCCAGGCGATGAACACCGGGCACACGACGTTCTCGACGATGCACGCGGACTCGGTCCAGACCGTCATTAACCGGCTGGAGAACGAGCCAATCAACGTCCCGCGGCCGATGGTTCAGAGCCTCGATATCCTCTGTGTGCAGGTGCTGGCCCGCTCGGGTGACGAGCGCGTCCGCCGTGCCAAAACGCTCGCCGAAATCGAGGGCATCGACCAGCGAACCGGCGAACTGGACTACTCGACGACATACAACTGGCGGGCCACCGAGGACCGTTTCTCCGAGAACAACAGCGAGCTACTGGACGAAATCCGCGAGGAGCGCGGCTGGAGTCAGTCAGAACTGCTGACCGAACTCCGTAACCGCCAGCGGTTCCTCCGCTACCTCCAGTCCGAGGGCATCACCGACTACCGGAAGTTCACGGCGATGGTCAACAAGTACTACGCGGACAAGGAACAGGTCATGGCGAACATCGACGATGCGATAGCCTGACATGGCGCTGAACCCGCTCGGTCTGGCTCCGCTCGCCGTCGTCGTCGGGATTCTCGGGCTTATCGGCTACAGCACTGTCAACGAGCGCTTCGACCGCAACGTCACGCGGCTGTCCCGACGGCTCTTCGGCCGGTACGTGGGCGAATCGCCCAAACGCGAACGACAGCTCGAAGCCGCCTACATCGACGAGACCTATCGCGGGTACGCCGCCAGAACGCTGGTGTACGCCTGTGTGGGGGCTGTCGCCGGCGCTATCACCGGCGCGTACGCCATCGGCGGCTTTCTGCTTGTGCTACCGGCGCTAGTGAACCTTGCACAGGGGCTCCCCTCGACGATGGTGAACGCCTTCGGCCTGCGAACGTTCGAACTCGTGCTGACGCCGACAGGGACTCTCTACATCCTCATCGGCGGCGGCGTGCTCTCGGGCGCGGCGACGGCAGGACTCACGTACCTCTACCGCTGGGAGCGGCTCAAGAATCAGGCGGACGTGCGGAGCCGGAACATCGACGAGGGGATGGCCCGCACCATCGCCTTCATGTACGCGCTCTCCCGCGGTGGGATGTCCTTCTCGGACGTGATGCGTGTACTGGCCCGGAATCAAGAAATCTACGGTGACACAGCCAGAGAGGTCGGCGTCGCTGTCAGGGAGATGGACCTGTTCGGCCGGGACATGATTACGGCGCTCGAACACGTCTCCCGGCGGACCCCCAGCGAACAATTCAAGACGTTTATTGAGAACCTCTCCAGCGTCCTCCAGAGCGGCCAGTCGCTGGCCCCGTTCCTCCGCGAGCAGTACGAGCGCCATCAGGAGGAAGCCGCCGAGCGTCAGGAGGACCTGCTGGAACGGCTGGCCACGGTCGCCGAGGCGTACGTCACCGTGTTCGTCGCCGCCGTGCTCTTCTTGATGACGATTCTCCTCGTGTTCGGCCTGACGACGACGGACACGCTCTGGCTGTTACAGATGATGGCATATCTCGTCATCCCGCTGGCTAACGTCGGGTTCATGGTATATCTCGATAGCAAGCTCCAGTCGCTTGGTATCGGGAACGGCGGGACGACAGACATTCTGGACCGGTACGAAACGGCGACGCTGGGGAAACCCAGTCTGGGGTCTGGCCCTCTCGGCCTGCCTGATGGCGGCGTCGTCCCGGCCGACGAGGCGAACTGGGACCGGCTCAGGTTCCACGACCGCGTGGAATCGCTTCGGGAACTGCTCAGCTCCCCGATTCAGTCGCTGGTCTGGAACCCGGTGTACGTCCTCTATCTCACCGTGCCCGTCGCGGTAGTGCTGTTGCTCGTCCGTGCCCCACCTGCGTTCCAGGCATCGACGGTCAACATCCGTCTCCTCGACGACCTCGTCATCCAGTCAGTCCTGCTGATTCTGGGGCCGTTCGCGCTGGTGCGGTTCATCTACACGCAGCGGCTATCCCGAATCGAGGACGCGACGCCGGACCTGCTCGAACGGCTGGCGAGCCTGAACGAGGCCGGGATGACCGTCGTGGAGAGTCTCCGCCGGGTCCGCGGCAGTGACATCGGCGTGCTCACCCAGGAGATGCACCGCATCTGGGCCGACATCAGGATGGGCGCGAACGTCGACGACGCGCTCGTCCGGTTCGGCCGCCGGGTCCAGACCACGGCCGTCACGCGGATCGTGACGCTGTTGACCCACGCGATGCACGCCTCGGGCCAGCTCGGCCCGGTGTTCCGCATCGCGGCCACCCAGTCACGGGCGGACCTCCGACTGAAACGGCGGCGACGCCAGCAGATGCTCACCTACCTCGTCGTCATCTACGTCGCCTTCCTGGTGTTTCTGGTCATCATCGTCGCCGTGCAGGAGGTGCTCGTCCCGAGCTTGCCGTCCAGCGTGCCGACGCCGGCCGGGGAGTCGAACCGACTGGGCGTCAACGTCGACCAGTTCGCCCGCTTCGGCCGCGTCGACAAGGCCGCGTACACGCTCGTGTTCTTCCACACCGCGCTGATTCAGGCCGTCCTCACCGGCTTCATCGGCGGCCAACTCGGCGAGGGCACGCTCAAGGACGGCGCGAAACACGCCGCAATTCTGCTGGGTGTCGCGTACGTCGCGTTCATCCTGCTGTCCTCGCCTGTCGCCTCGATGACGGTCACCAGCCCCGCCGTTTCCGGCGACCAGATAACGGTCGAATCGGCGTCGCTGTCGGAGGGTGGATTCATCGTCGTCCGCCAGTTCGAGGAGGACGGCAGAGTGCTCGGGACCTCCGAGTACCTCCCTGCCGGAAGCCACAGTGACGTGCAGATCACCCTCGACAGACCGCCGTCGACCGGCCAGTCGCTCGTGCTCGTCGCCCATCAGGACACCAACGGGAACCAGCAACTCGACTACCCATTCGGCGACAATTCGGGGGCACCGGACCGGCCATACGCGTCCTCGACGGCTGGGGAGAACGTCACGGTCGAGTATACGGTCGAGTGACGCTGGATTTACGGTGCCGAATCGGGTAGGGTGCGCTGATGGAGTTCGCCGCCTTCGCCGACCGGGCCGAAGCAATCGAAGCCGAGAGCGCCGATACCGCGATAACCGAGGCGGTAACCGACCTGTTCACTGACGCAGGGTCGGACCTCCCGACGCTCGCTCGCTTCGTTCAGGGCCGGGTGTTTCCGGCCTACGAGTCCCGCACGCTCGACATCGGCCCGCGGCTCTGCTACGAGGCGATTGCCCGGGCGGCCGGCCAGAACGTCGGCGCTGACGACGTAGAGCAGCGCCTCGCTGACATGGGCGAAATAGGGGCTGTTGCGGCCAGCTACGACCTCGGCGGCCAGCAGGGACTCGCCGCATTCGGAGCAGGCGGGAGCGGGAGCGACGCACTGACCGTCACAGAACTCGACGACGAGCTACGGAACCTGGCGGCTGTCGACGGCAGTGGGAGCCAAGGGACGAAAGTCGATATCCTCTTTGGCCTGTTCTCGCGGTGTTCGTCGACGGAAGCCGGCTACCTCGCCCGCCTCGTCCTCTCAGAGATGCGTATCGGCGTCGGCGAGGGGACGGTCCGGGACGCCGCCGCGGCCGCTTTCGACGTGCCGGTCGAGGCCGTCGAACGGGCCGTGCAGGTGTCGAACGACTACGGTATGGTTGCCGAAGTGGCCCGCGACGAAGGGGAGTCCGGACTGGCGACCGTCACCCTCGAAATCGGTCGCCCCGTTCAGGCGATGCTGGCACAGGCGGGCACGGTCGCTGGCGCGCTCGAAGACTGGGACCGCGCCGCGGTCGAGTGGAAGTACGACGGCGCTCGCGTGCAGGTCCACTTCGACGGCGAGGACGCCCGGCTGTTCTCCCGGAACATGGAGGAAGTCACGGACCCGCTTCCCGAGGTCGTCGACACTGTCGAGTCGACACTCGACGCACCGGCAATTCTCGACGGCGAGGTGGTCGCAGTCGACGCCGACGGCGACCCGCTCCCGTTTCAGGAGGTGCTGCGGCGCTTCCGCCGGAAACACGACGTTGCCGCGGCCCGCGAGGACGTGGCCGTCCGCCTGCACGCCTTCGACTGCCTGCACGCCGACGGCGAGGACCTGCTCGATGCCTCGCTGAAGACGCGCCATGACCGCCTCGAATCACTCTTGCCTGCCGGGAGTGACGTTGTCTCGCGGATGTGGCTGTCCGACGACGCCGAGGAAATTGAAAATCTGGAGGCTGAGGCCCTCGCCGCTGGGCAGGAGGGAATCATGCTGAAAGACCCGACCGCAGCCTACTCGCCCGGCAAGCGGGGCAAGCACTGGCGCAAGCGCAAACCTGACGTGGAGACGCTCGACTGTGTCGTCACCGGCGCGGAATGGGGCGAAGGCCGCCGGGCGAACGTGCTTGGCTCGTTCGAGCTTTCTGTCCGAACCGACGACGGCTACGCTACCGTCGGCAACGTGGCGACGGGCATTACCGACGAGGAACTGGACGACCTGACGGAGCGCTTCGAACCGCACATCCGGCGAGAGGACGGCCGCGACGTAACCCTTGACCCGGCGATTGTCTTCGAGGTCGGCTACGAGGAGATCCAGGCCTCCCAGTCCTACGCCTCGGGCTACGCGCTCCGGTTCCCCCGGTTTCTCTCGGTTCGTGAGGACAAGACCCCGGACGACGCCGACCCGCTGGAGCGCGTTGAGCGGCTGGCGGCGTCACAGTAGCGCCGTCGGACTGGGACGGACCGACACGCGTAATGGCCGTCTCCGAGAACGACCGTACATGACAGTCAGACACGACGGCATCACCGCGGAGTGGCTCGGCTACGCGACGCTGCGGCTGGAAGGCGATGACACGGTCGTCTACTTCGACCCCGGCCGGTACGGCGTGCTCACCGGCGAGTGGGAGCCTGACACGCCCGGTATCGGCCATCCGCCGACGCAAGACTACGCTCCGAAAGACGGGGACATCGTCTGCGTGACACATATCCACCACTACGACCCCGACGGCATCCGCCGCGTCGCCGCTGAGGACGCCACCGTTGTCGCGTTCGAGGGTATCAACGTCCACGCGACCGACCGCGACCTCGACCGCCTCGCCGACCTCGACTACGAGGTCCGCAAAGTGTCGATGGAAGCCGACGTGCTGGTCGACGACGTACCTATCTGGACGATGCCGGCGTACAACCACGAGGACGGCCGGAACGTGAAAGACGACGGCAGCCCGATTCACCCGAAAGGTATCGGCTGTGGCTTCCTCGTTGCGCTGGACGACACCCGCGTGTTCTGGCCCGGCGACACCGACGTGCTGGACGGCCACGCCGAACTCGACGTCTCGCTGTTCGTCCCCTCTATCGCCAAGAACTACACCATGAACCGCCACGAGGCCGCCGATCTGGCCGAGGCGATGGACCCGGATCTCGTGCTCCCGATGCACTACAACACGTTCGAGTCGCTCGAAGCCGACTCGGGTGCGTTCGCCGAGGATGTCGCAAAACGCGGCGTTCCGGTCGTGCTGGACGAGAACTGACTGGCGAACCCGTCTTCGGCGACCCGAGACAGCAGACGGCCTATCTGTCAGTCAAAACAATATTGAAGGATTCAGCAGAACACCACCGACATGGAACGCGCCAGTGACCGAACAGGGGAAACACGTTCCCCAGCCGAACGAACGCCCTCGTTCGGTCACCTACTGCTCGTCTGGCTCCTTGTCGGGCCATCGCTGTGGTCCCTCGGTACCGCGGTGGCCGCTGCGATTCAGGCCGAACTGCCCCTGTCGACGATGGGGGTCGGCCTGCTGTTCGGAACGATAGTCGTCGTGTCGTTCTGGACCGCCGGCTTTCAGCCCTCACTCAGGGCCAGTTTCGGCTATTTTGTCGCGGAACTGAGTATCTATCTGGTCTTGGCTGTCGGGGTCGTTACGGTCTTCGTTCCGACCTTTACACCGTGGGTTACGATTGCTGTCCAACTCGTGTCTATCTGTCTCGCCGCGACGCTGGTGTTCACCCCGGTCGGTGCGAACATACGGAACTGGTTCCGGCGACATGTCCGCTCTCTGCTGAAACTACCGCCACAAGACCGGTCAGTCGATCACGACTGATGGATTCTCGACCGAGCAAACGCGGATTCGTTTTGCCGGTCAGTCGTTCCGGGTAGTACACTAATTGCGCACCGGCCTCACCACGACTGTTCCCGTTTTCCACTCGACAGAAAACATTTACCGAGTGACAGGAGATGGAATCCCAATGCCCTCCTCCCGTCGGCGATACCTTCGTGGCTGTGTGGCGACCCTCGGACTGGCGTCCGGTGGCTGTCTCGGTTCGAACGGGTACATAGAGACTTCACCGATTGGAACTGAGACGACACCGGAATCAGGGGCTGGGACGGCCGCCCACAAGCGGAGCGGGGAAACGGAACCGTTCGTCGCCTGGCAGCAATCACTCGGTTCACCGATCACTGCCCCGCCAATTAGTACGGGAAACGGTCTGTCCGTCGGGACTGAGTCGGGAACGGTCAAATCACTCGCAACTGCTGACGGGAGCCAACAGTGGATGTACGATGCGAGCGACCCCATCCGCGCGCAGCCGAGACGCGTCGGGAACACCGTATTCGTCGTAAGCGGGAAAGAGGGGCTGTACGAGGACCACATCGTCGTGGCACTCGACGCCGAAAGCGGTGCAAAGCAGTGGACGTTCTCGCCCGGGGAGTGGTGGCTGGAGTTGCTCGGCGCGACCGAGGAGATAGTGTACGTCGGGACCAACACCGATGCCCCGTCGAAGCAGGGACGGACGCTCTACGCGCTCGCTGTTGCCGACGGGTCGGTGCAATGGTCCGGGGAAATCGGGGACCAGTACGAGGGAGCGGTGCGCAACGGGGCGATATACGTGGCGTCGTACGGCCGGTTCTACGCGTACGACGCTGAGACCGGTGAGAAACGGTGGGCTACTGACGTTGCCGACTACTACTCTCGGACGATGGTCGCCACCGACGACATGCTCTGTTATGCCGCCGACGTGGACGAGACCCACGGAACGGTAATCGGCGTCGCCGCTGACACCGGCGAGACCGTCTGGAGACATGACGAAGGGTCCGTCGCATCGACGACGCTCCATGATGGGACGCTCTACGTCGGTGGTACACACGTCGCCGCGCTCGACCCGACGACCGGCGAGCAACAGTGGCGAGCGAAGCAGTCGGGCTCTGTCCAACAGGCCCCGGTTCAGAACGACGTCCTCTATGCAGGTGGTGACAAGATACGTGGCTACGACAGTAGCGACGGCGAACAGAGATGGACGTGGGAGCCCAACGTAGACGTTGAAGGGGTGGTGCCGGCAGCGGTCGTTTCCGACACCCTGTACGTGGACTCGTGGACGGACGGCGACCCGCGGAATCGATTCAAGTTCGCGGTCGATACGACGGCCGGAACGAAACGGTGGGCGTTCGATGTCGGGAGCAATCTGACCGATCTGTCCGTCGACGAAAATGGGGCCTATGTCGCCGCTGCCGATACCGTGTACGCGCTGGAATAGCCGAGAAAACGCCCCGCTGATGCCGTCTAAAGCAGCCCCATCTCGTCCAGCCGCTCGGGCAGGTACGTCTCAGTCACGAAGTCAAGCCCCCGAGAAGCGAGCGCCTGCTGTTCGGCCTTCTTGTTGATGTCGAGCTGGAGTTCTATCTGTTCCTCCCAGAAGTCAGTCTGGAAGCGCGGGTCCTCCAGTTCGCTCTCTAAGGCGTTGACGTCGGAGTCCGACAGCGGGTCCGTTGGCAGTTCGTACTCGACGATGTCCTCCGGGCGGATGCCGATGAACTGCGCTTCGGGCGTCGCCAGATACTCCGAGAGGTGTGCGCTCTTGATGGAGCCGTAGGAGACCGACCCGAAAATACGGTACGACCACGGGTCACCGTCAGTGAACACCGTGACCGGAAGGTCGAGTTCGTCGTGGAGGCGCTTGATGAGCCGCCGGGTCGCCCGCGCGGGCTGACCACCGAGGTGGACGACCAGCGCGTCGTACTCGTCGTCGAAGCCGTTCTCGACGAGGCGGTCGCGCATGCCGCCGGTCTCCACGCAGAGGACGAACTCCGCGTCGTTGTCGAGGAACTCGATGGTGTCGGGGTTGTTCGGGATCTGGTACCCGCCCTGCCCCACGTCGTCCTGGCAGTGGATTTCGCGGTCGCCGCGGTTGGTCTGCTCGCGGAGGAGCAGCGGCCCCATCACCTTCGCGCCGGACTCCTCCGGGCGCATGTGGAAGTCCTCGCGTTTGACGTCGGAGACGATTTCCAGGTCCTCGATGAGGTTGTTCGACTCGTCCTGCGTGTTGAACTGGGCCTCGTCGAGGTCCCAGGACTCCGAGAGGTAGTACAGTTCACGCAGGGTCGAGGAGCGGTCTTCCTCCAGTTGCTGGGAGAGGAAGTCGATGGTGTAGACGGCCTTCAGGATCTTCTCGGCCCCGGATATCGTTTTTGCTGACCGCGTGGAGTTGCGGTCGCCGTACACCCAGACCTGCTCGTCTTCGTCGAAGACGATGTTCGACTTGGTCCGGGTCGGGATGGTCATCGTCGGCACCTCGCCGTCGGCGAACTGGTCGTAGAAGTCCGCCGCGAGGTCGATGAGTTGCTCGCGCGCTTCCTCGGTGTCGGGTGTGGTGTCTGAGTCGGTGCTCATATCAGGCGTTCACCGTGAGTTTCTCCTCTTCGATGCCGTCGACCGAGACGGTGAACTCGGCCTCGTCGGTCACGCTGTATTCGAGGACGGCGGTCTCGCCGGCCCCGACAGTCGGGGACCACTTGACGAACCACTCGCCGTCCATCTCGACGACGTTCGCGCCGTTGGCGACCTGCGGTTCGGCGGTGACTATGTCGGTCAGTTCCACGTCCGCGTTCGTGTCGTCGTTGTTCTCGATGCGGACCCGGACCGTGTCGTCCTCGACCTCGCGCTCGACGAGGACGTTATTCATGATGCGGGCCAGCGAGTCGTCGATGTGAAGCTCGTCGTTGTCGGTGACCTCGGTGAGCTTCTCGGCCATCTCAGGCAGGATGGTCGCGAGTTTGTCCTGCTTCTCGCGGCGCTGTTGCATCGAGCGGCGCTTGTTCAGGTAACTTTTGAGTTCGCGGGCGGCCTCCCGGATGGCGAGTTCGATCTCGTCTTCCATCTCGGGGACGTTGGCGATGGCGTCCTTCGATTCGCTGGTGAAGGGGACGTTCGTCGAGGCGACGTGGACCATGATGACTGCCGGTCCCTTCGGGATGCCGGAGCCGCCGGGCTGGTCGAGGTTGTAGTTGCGCCAGCGGATAGACTTCACCACGTCCGTCGTCGCACAGGCCCCGCGCTGGTACACCAGCGGCACGCGGTTGGCGAATCGCATCACGTCGACGGTCCCTTCGGCTTCCAGTTCACCGCCGTAGGCGATGCCGGCCTCGACGATGAACGGGTCGCCGCCGTGGACCGACGCGTCCCGCGTCGATGCGGCGTAGAAGTCCGCGTCGAACTCTTTCCGGAGTCCTTCCTCGACGAGTTCCGCGCTGATGGGGGAGAGACAGTCCGTCGGCGGCGCGATGATGTCCGTCTCGCGCATCGCCGACAGCAACTGACTCGCCGTATCGCGGTCGTCGGCGATGTCGGAGACCTTCGGCGGCTCCTCCGGGACGCCCTCGGCGGCCGTCCAGAGCGCTTCGAGGACGTTTTCGCGGGCCGTCTCACCGAAGGTTGCGTCGTCCTGTTCCTCGGTCATGTCGGCCGCGCGGTCGATGTAGCCCCGGAGTTCATCGCGGGTCAGCCGGTGGCGGCCGTCGTCGTCGAACTTGTCGGCCAGTCGGCTCGCCAGCCCCTCGATGGCGGCGTCGTCCTTGCGTTTCGTCGTCACGTCGTCGACGAGGGCGTAGAGGTCGCTCGATAGATTATCGCTGACGGCATCCCAGGCGGCTTCGACGGCATTCTCCCGAACTGTCGCGCCGAAGGTGGTGTCGCCGTCCGCTTCAGCGTCTTCGGCCGCGTCGTCGACGATGGCTTCGACCTCGTGGTACGCGACCCGGTCGCGGTCGTGGATCGCATCGGAGACGGCGGCCGCGAACGTCGCCGTCGTCTCGGCTCCTTTGTTCGCCACGGCGTCCTCGACGGCGGCCTCGATGTCCGCGTCCTCGCCGACTTTCGGCGGCTGCCAGGCCATGCCGCGGCCGTAGTGGCGGTCGTTGAAGTTCGCGATGACGCTGTCGGCCGTCTTCCCGCCGACGCGGGTGAACTCCTCCTGCATGAACCCCGACACGGAGTAGGAGTCCGTGGCTTCGAGCATCTTCAGGAGCGTCCCCAGTTCGACGCCGTGTGGGTGCGGGCGTATCTCCTCGGTCTCGTCGGGGAGTTCGGCGCGCTCGGCGCGTTCGAACTTCAGCGATTCGTCCAGCCCCGGCTCGTCGAACTCGATACGGGCGTGGGGGTTGACGACGGCCGTGTCCTGAATGTAGTCCCGCAGTGTCGAGCGGGCCCGCATATTGGCCTCCATCTCCAGTTCGATGCGCGTGCCGTGAGGTCGCTCCCAGGTCGTCGTCTCGTCGACGCTGATTTCGGGTTCGTTGGTGTCCGTGTCGACGATGAGTTCGAAGTACTGGGCCTCGTCTTGGCCCTTCGGCCGGGACGTGATTTTCGCCGGCTTGCCGGAGGTAAGCTGTGAGTAGAGCACGGCCGCAGAGATCCCGATCCCCTGCTGTCCGCGATTCTGCTCCCTGGCGTGGAAACGGGAGCCATAGAGGAGCTTCCCGAAGATTTTCGGTGCCTGTTCCTTCGTGATACCGGGGCCGTTGTCCTCGACGACCAGCTTGTAGTAGTCGCCGGACTCCTGAATCTCGACGTAGATATCGGGGAGAATACCGGCCTCCTCGCAGGCGTCGAGCGCGTTGTCGACGGCCTCTTTGACGGCCGTGACGAGCGCTCGGGCCTCCGAGTCGAAGCCCAGCATGTGCTTGTTCTTCTCGAAGAACTCGGCGATGGAGATGGCCCGCTGGGATTCGGCCAACTCCTCGGCGATCCCCTCGCCCTCGCCGAGTTGCGACTGATACGAGGTCATTGTCGTGCGGTACGTACCCGCGTCGGGGTTAAAAGGTAATCGCCACCGGAGTGAAAGTAAACCCTCCCTTCAAAATCGCAGTCCCGCGCGCGTGCGGGAGCTTTATACGTCCCCCTCTATTAGGACGGGTAAGTTCCTATGTCAGGAGAGTCTGATGAGTACGGCGCAAAGTCGATCCAGACCCTCGAAGGGCTGGAAGCCGTCCAGAAGCGACCCGCGATGTATATCGGGTCGACGGACGCTCGCGGCCTCCATCATCTCGTCTACGAGGTGGTCGACAACGCGATCGACGAGGCGCTCGCCGGCTACTGTGACAACATCGACGTAACGATTCACGACGACGGCTCCGTCTCTGTCAGCGACGATGGACGGGGCATCCCCGTCGATACCCACGAAGAGCACGGCCGCCCGGCCGTGGAGGTCGTGATGACGATTCTCCACGCCGGTGGGAAGTTCGACAACAAGTCCTACCAGGTCTCCGGTGGCCTCCACGGGGTCGGGGTGAGCGTGGTCAACGCACTCTCGAAGTGGCTCGAAGTCGAGGTCAGGCGCGACGGCGCGCTCTGGAAGCAGCGCTTCGACCACGGCAAACCGGAGTACGACCTCAAGAAGGTCCGCGACCTCGAACCCGACGAGGAGACGGGCACGACGGTCCGGTTCTGGCCGGATGACGAGATCTTCGAGACCGGCGAGTTCAAGTTCTCGACGCTGTCGTCCCGACTGCGGGAACTCGCCTTCCTCAACTCCGGTGTCGCCATCTCTATCATCGACGAGCGCGACGGCGAAACGGAGACGTTTGCCTACGACGGTGGCATCCGCGAGTTCGTCGAGTATCTGAACGAGACAAAGGACCCGCTCCACCGCGACATCATCTACTTCGAGGACGAGGAGGAAATCGCTGAGGGGCCGGTTCAGGTCGAGATTGCCATGCAGGGGACCGACGACCTGCAGGGCTCTATTCACGCCTTCGCCAACAATATCAACACGCGCGAGGGCGGGACACACCTCACAGGGTTCAAAACATCGCTCACACGGGTCGTCAACGACTACGCGACCGACAATAATCTGCTGAAAGACCTAGACGATACGCTCAAAGGCGACGACATCCGCGAAGGGCTGACGGCCGTCATTTCTGTCAAACATCCCGACCCCCAGTTCGAGGGCCAGACCAAGACGAAACTCGGCAACAGCGAGGTCCGGGGTATCGTCGAATCGGCGATGCACGACGGGCTTGCTACCTTCTTCGAGGAGAACCCCGACACGGCCGAGGCCATCGTCGGAAAGGCCGTCGAAGCCGCGAAAGCACGGAAGGCCGCACAGAAGGCAGAGGAACTCACCCGCCGGAAGTCGGCGCTCGACTCGACCGCACTGCCCGGAAAGCTGGCCGACTGCCAGACCCGGGACCCCGAGGAAGCCGAACTGTTCATCGCCGAGGGTGACTCCGCGGGCGGCAGCGCCAAACAGGGCCGCAACCCGGATTTCCAGGCCATCCTCCCCATCAAGGGGAAGATTCTGAACGTCGAGAAACACCGGCTAGACCGGATCTTGGAGAACAACGAGATACGGAACCTCATCACCGCGCTCGGGACCGGTATCGGCGACGAGTTCGATATCGACGACCTGCGTTACGAGAAGATCATTCTGATGACGGACGCGGACGTCGACGGGGCACACATCCGGACGCTCCTGTTGACGCTGTTCTACCGGCACATGAAGCCGCTGCTGGAAGCCGGCTACGTCTACGCCTCCCAGCCGCCGCTGTACCGCATTCGCTACCGCGGAAACACGTACGATGCAATGACGGATGCAGAACGCGACAAGATAATCGAAGAGAAGTGTGACGGCAACCCCACCCACGTCCAGCGGTTCAAGGGACTCGGTGAGATGAACCCCGAACAGCTCTGGGAGACGACGATGAACCCCGACAACCGGATTCTCAAACAGATAACTATCGAGGACGCCGCGGCCGCCGACAAGATGTTCAACATCCTGATGGGCGACGCCGTCGAACCGCGCAAGGAATTCATCAAGGAGAACTCGCCTGAAGCGGAGTGGGTCGACATATGAGCTCCGACGCTGACGACGCGAACGCCCCGGCAGAGCAGATCAAGCACGTCCGCATCGAGGACGAGATGGAGCAGTCCTACATCGACTACGCGATGTCGGTCATCGCGGGTCGGGCGCTCCCGGACGTTCGAGACGGTCTCAAACCCGTCCATCGGCGCATCCTCTACGCGATGCACGAGATGGGTGTCTCCTCGAACACTGCCCACCGGAAGTCCTCCTCAATTGTCGGCGACACGATGGGTGACTACCACCCGCACGGCGGCTCAGCCATTTACGACACGCTCGTCCGGATGGCACAGGACTTCTCCATGCGGTATCCGCTGATAGACGGCCAGGGGAACTTCGGCTCGATGGACGGCGACCCCGCGGCCGCCATGCGGTACACGGAGGCCCGGATGGACCCCATCGCCGAGGAACTGCTCGAAGATATCGAGAAGGACACCGTCGATTTCTCCAGTAACTACGACGACCGCCTGCAGGAACCCGACGTGCTGCCGTCGAAAGTCCCGAACCTCCTGTTGAACGGGTCCTCGGGGATTGCCGTCGGGATGTCGACAAACATCCCGCCGCACAACCTCGGCGAACTGGTCGACGCGACGGTCCAACTGCTGGAAAACCCCGACTGTACGGTCGAGGACCTGATGGAGCACATCAAGGGGCCGGACTTCCCGACCGGCGGCAACATCGTCGGCCGCGACGCCATCTACTCGGCGTACGCGACCGGCCGCGGCCGCTTGCGGGTTCGCGCCGAGTATGAGGTCGACCCCGAGGAGGGTCGCATCGTCATCAGCGAACTCCCCTACCAGGAGAACAAGGCCCGCGTCGTCGAGCGCATCGCCGACGACGTGAACGAGGGGAAAATCGAGGGCATCGCCGACCTCCGTGACGAGTCCGACCGCAACGGCGTCCGCATCGTCGTCGAACTCAAGCGCGGGGCGAACATCGACGTGGTCGAGAACCGCCTGCTCGACCACCATCTCGAATCCACCTTCGGCGTCATCAACCTCGCGCTGGTCGACGGCCAACCGAAAGTCCTCTCGCTGAAAGAGACCCTGCAGCACTACATCGACCACCGCCGAGAGGTCGTCCGCCGGCGCTCCGAGTACGACCTCGCCGAAGCCGAGGACCGCGCACACATCCTCGAAGGCCGGCTAAAAGCGCTGGAAAACGTCGAGGACGTGGTCGAACTCATCCAAAACAGCGAGGACCGCGACGCCGCCCGAGCCGGTTTGCAGGAGTCCTTCGAGTTCTCCGAGGAACAGGCCGCTCACATCGTGCGGATGCAACTCGGCTCGCTCACCTCGATGGAAGCGACGGAAATCGAGGAGGAGTACGAGGACGTACAGAACACTATCGACTACCTCGAATCTGTCCTCAACAGCCGCGAGAAGCTCGACAGCGTCATCGCAGACGAACTGCAGGAAGTCAAAGACGAGTACGGCGACGACCGCCGGACGAGCATCATCGAGGACGAGGGCCAGGTCACCCACGAGGACCTCATCCCCGAGGAAGACTGCGTCGTCGTCATCACCGAGGACGACTACATCAAGCGGATGCCGGTCGAGAACTTCGATCCCCAGAACCGCGGCGGCAAGGGGATCATCGGGGCCGACCCCAAGGAGAACGACCGCGTCTCGAAGGTGTTCCGGGCCAACAGCCACGACTACCTGCTCTGTTTCACCAACCAGGGGCAGGTCTACCGGCTCAAGACCTACGAGATCCCGGAGATGTCCCGCACCGCTCGGGGCAAGTCCGCTATCAACCTCATCGACTTAGACGACGGCGAGGAACTGACCGCTGTCGTCTCGACGGACGAGTTCGGCGACGACGAGTGCATCACGATGGTGACCCGGAACGGCTACGTCAAGCGGACCTGCTGTTCGGAGTTCGAGAACATCCTTTCGACCGGAATCATCGCCGCCAAGCTCGAAGACGGCGACGAACTCATCGACGTGGACGTCACCGACGGCACCGGCGACCTCGTCATCGCCACGGAGGCGGGGATGACCATCCGCTTCAGCGAGAGCGAAGTCAGCGAGATGGGTCGTTCCGCCCGCGGTGTCAACGGCATCAAACTGCAGGGCGACGACAAGGTCGCCGCCATGGTCGCCACCGACGGCGACGACCGCCGCTCGCTGTTGACTGTCACGGAACACGGCTTCGGCAAGCGCACCAAACTCGACGAGTATCGCACGCAGTCCCGCTACGGCAAGGGCCTCATCGACATCAAAACCGACGACCGGAACGGCCGGGTGTCGACCGCCAAGGCCGTCACTGACGAGGACCATCTGGTCATCATGTCCGAACAGGGCCAGATTATGCGTATCCGCGCCGGCGACGTATCACAGGTCGGCCGGAACACAAAGGGCGTGACGATTATGGGTCTCGAAGACGACGACCGTGTGGCAAGTGTGACGGTTGTGCCGGCAGAAAGCGAGAAGTAATCGCGAGCGAAGCGAGCGGCCTTTTTCGCCACCGAAAGACTCGCGTCGCTCGTCTTTCGAGCCTTGCTTCACTTCGTTCAGCAAGACCACGTTTTTGCCGCGAGTGTGGCCGAAAGCCATCCGAGCGGGAAAAAGGTGGTGGGCTAGACATACCCGTGTCGGTGTCGTACCCCGTTTATGGACTTGCCCCGGCATCTCTCACAGCACGACCGGGCGGCGCAGTTGCCGCTGGTCACCGAGGACGCACGGGTGACGCTCGTCGAACCGATGGACCGTAACCGCAACAACGAGGTGTTGTCCGCGGTCCGGGAGCAAATCGCACCTGTTGGAGACCGGTCGTGGTTGGCGGCCGCCCGAAACGGCTCGACAATCCGGTGGTCGGCGTTGTTCGACCGCTTGCGCGATGCCGGGGCGTCGAAACGGCGGCTCGCGCGAATCGAGACGCTTGCCGAGCGCTTTGACCGCCCCTACCCCTCCCTGCTGCGACTGCGTGTTAAACCCGACGTGGACCTCGATTTCGCGCCCGGCCAGTACGTGACGCTCAGGCTTCACGGCACGCCGCGGGCGTACTCGCTTGCGAACTCGCCCAGCGAGGACGAACTGGAGTTCTGCATCCGACTGGTCCCCGGCGGGAAACTGACCAGTGGGCTGTTCGAACACGTCGACGTCGGCGAGGATGTCGTCGTTCGCGGGCCGAACGGCGACATGGTACTGGACCCGCCATCGAGCCGGGATATGGTCTTTCTGGCCACCGGGACCGGCGTCGCGCCGTTCAAGAGCATGATCGACTACACGTTCGAGCAGGGGCGGGACGTGGTCGACGGCGAGCCCCGCGACATCTGGCTGTTTCTGGGCTGTGGCTGGGAGGACGACCTGCCCCACCGTGAACACTTTCGGCGACTCGACGCCGAGTACGACCACTTCCATTTCGTTCCGACGCTTACGCGCGAACCGCTGCTGACCGACTGGGACGGCGCGACCGACTACGTCCAGTCGGTGTTCGTCAACTACGTCGCAAACGACGCGCTGGAGGGTGCGGACCTGCCGGCGCGGTTCGACGCCGTTCGGGAGCAGCGCCCCCAGTCCGGCGTCGACGCCCGCATCGATCCGTTGAACGTCGAACTGTACGCGTGCGGTATCAGTGCGATGGTATCGACGCTGGTCCGGGCCGCGCGAAGCGTCGGGATTCCCGAGTCCGAAATGCAGTACGAGGGGTTCGGATAGCTACAGCACGCGCTTGCCGAAGGCGCTGGCGACGAGTTCACAGCCCAGTTCGGCGGTGCGGTTGTGTTCGTCGAGAATCGGGTTCACCTCGACCATTTCCATCGAGCGCAGTTGGTCGTGGTACTCGGCGACGTACTCCATCGCGATGTGGGCCTCACGGTAGGAGACACCGCCGCGAACCGGCGTGCCGACGCCGGGGGCTTCTGTCGGGTCGAGCCAGTCGAGGTCGAGCGAGACGTGTATCCCGTCCGTCCCGTCAGTCGCGATTTCTAGTGCCTCCGCGACGACCTCCGGTGCGCCGCGGGTGTCGATATCCGACATCGTGAACGCGGTCACGTCACTCTCGTACAAACGGCGGCGCTCTCCGTCATCGACATCCCGTAAGCCGACGAGAACAACATTCTCCTCGCGCACCGCAGGGGTGTGGGCCCAGTCGTGGTCGGCAAATGCCCCGTCGCCGAGGACAGCCGCCAGCGACATCCCGTGGATGTTCCCGCTTGGCGTGGTCTCCGGCGTGTTGAAATCGCCATGTGCGTCAAACCAGATGACACCCAGTTCCTCACCATCACGGGCCGCGCCGGCAATGGTCCCGATACCGATAGAGTGGTCGCCGCCCAGCACGAGCGGGAACTGGCCGTCCATGAGCGTGGCGTCGACGGCCGTTGCCACGTCTTCGCACACTTCTTTCGTCTCTCTGAAGAACTTGGCTCGACCGGACGGGAGACCGCCCGCGTCCGGGTCGGATTCCTCCGGTCGCGGCACAGCGATGTCACCGCCGTCGATGCAGTCGATGCCGGCACTCGCCAACTGGTCGGCGAGGCCGCCGTACCGTATCGCTGACGGCCCCATGTCGACGCCGCGCCGGTCGGCGCCGAGGTCCATCGGAACGCCGAGGACGCGAACCTGTGTTTCCATACTCGTGCTTCGACGGGCCAGGACTAAATATCAGTGTTTGCCTGTTCTCCGATAACTTACGTGTAGGGCGCACAGACCAGTTCGATGCCTTCTTCGAAGCTGATCTCCGGTTCCCAGCCTGTCGCGTCGTGCATCCGCGAGAAGTCAGCGCAGGTGTCGTGGACGTACACGTCCTCGGGAATCGGGTTCTCGACGTACTCCGGTTCGATATCCGTTCCGAGTTCGTCGTTCAGCATCTCGACGACGGTGTTGAAGTCGTAGGCCTCGCCGGTCCCGAGGTTGTACACCCCGTTCAGTTCGTGTTCGGCGGCCAGGACGAGCCCGCGGACGATGTCGTCGACGTGGGTGAAATCGCGGGTCTGCTCGCCGTCGCCGTACAGCTTCGGTGCGTCGCCGCCGGCCAGGTCGTCGGCGAACTGTGCGATAACGTTGGCGTACTCGCCTTTGTGTTCCTCCGCGCCGCCGTAGCCCTGATACACCGAAAAGAAGCGCATCCCGGCCAGCGTGAGGTCGTAGTGGTTCTGGAAGTACTCCGCGTACGTCTCCCGGGCCATCTTCGAGGCCTCGTAGCCGGTGTTGACCGTCACGTCCATGTCCTCCGGCGAGGGTTCGGTCCGGCTGCCGTAGATGGAGGACGTCGAGGCGTAGACGATGGTATCACAGCCGTCGTCCCGGGCCTGCTCGACTGTGTTGACGAACCCCTCGACGTTCACGCGAGCGCCGTGGGTCGGATTGTCCTCGTGCATCGCGTAGGACGATAGGGCCGCGAGGTGGAATACCACGTCCACGTCGGTCGGCAGGTCGTCCGCAAGCACGCTCTGCTCGACGTACTCTACGTCTTCTGATACGTTCTCAGGCGTGCCAAGATAGCCGTCATCCAGGGCGACGACATCGTTGTTCTCGGCCAGTTTGTTTGCGAGGTTTGCCCCGATAAACCCCCCACCGCCAGTCACCAGAACGCGCTGATTTTCCATATCTGTGTCAGGTCAGCGCTGGAATAAAGTACTAACGTTTTCCGCGATTCTGGGACGGTTCCAGACGGTTTACCGTCGCATTTAAGGACGGCTGTACCGAACAACAGATTATGTCATCTATCGAACTGACACCCAGTCAAAAGAACATTCTGCAGGAACTGGTAAATCTCTATCGGGAAAGTGAAAGCGCTGTCAAAGGTGAAGACATCGCCGAGAAAGTCGACCGGAACCCGGGCACGATTCGCAACCAGATGCAGAGTCTCAAAGCCCTGCAGTTGGTCGAGGGCGTCCCCGGTCCCAAAGGTGGGTACAAGCCTACCGCCAACGCCTACGACGCACTCCAGATTCAGGACATGGACCAGGCCGCGGAGGTCCCGCTACGCCACAACGGCGAGCTCGTCGAACACTCGAACGTCGAGGAAATCGACCTGACTAGCGTCCACCACCCCGAGGAGTGCCGCGCGGAGATTCAGCTTCAGGGTACGATGTCCGAATTCCACGAGGGCGACTCGGTGACGGTCGGACCGACACCGCTGTCGAAGCTTCAGATTATCGGGACCCTCGAAGGGAAAGACGACACCAACAACAAACTCATCCTCGCTATCGACGATATGCGGGCACCGGCGGGCGAGCCGGAACACTAGTACGTGTCACTGGTCTTTTGAATTGTTTTCCTGCGGTCACCGGGGCCGCGACATACCGTACTTGCCACGAGTCTCGCTGGAAAATCATGCCCCCGCTGAAAGGGATTTCAAAGGGTTTGTATCAGTCGGTTGCGGAGTCTCCGGTATGACAGAGAACGTGGTCGTACTCGGTGCGGGGTACGCTGGTGCGGGGGCAATAAAGAGTTTAGAGGACGAGCTAGACGGTGTGACGGACGTCGATGTGACCTGGATTTCTGAGACGGATTACCACCTGGTCTTGCACGAGTCCCACCGCTGCATCCGGGACCCGAGCGTGCAGGAGAACATCGCCATCCCTGTCCACGAAATCAAGCAGCCGTCGACGTCATTTATTCAGGACGAGGTCGTCGGCATCGACACCGACGCCCAAGAAGTGGCCCTCGCCGACTCCGACACCGTCGAGTACGACTACTTGCTCGTTGGGCTGGGCTCCCAGACGGCCTTCTTCGGCATCGAGGGCCTCGAAGAGCACGCGCTGACGCTCAAGAGCCTCGACGATGCGCTCGACATCCACGACAACATCCAGCAGGCCGCTCGTGACGCCTCCACCAACGACCCCGCACAGGTCGTCATCGGCGGCGCTGGCCTTTCGGGCATCCAGACCGCCGGCGAAGTCGCCGAGTTCCGCGACGAACACAACGCGCCCATCGACATCAACCTCGTCGAAGGGCTCGACCAGGTCCTGCCAAACAGCGACCCCGAGCTTCAGGGTGCCCTGCGCAAGCGCCTGGAGGCCGCCGACGTGAACATCAACTGCGGGGAGTTCATCGGCGAGGTCGACGAGGAGACGGTGTACATCGGCGACGAAGACGAACTGGACTACGACGTTTTGGTCTGGACTGGCGGCATCACCGGCCGCGATTGTATGCAAGATGTCGACCTGGACAAAGACGAGCGCAACCACCGCGTCCACGCGGAAGGGAACTTCCAGACCGACGACGAGCACGTCTTCGCTATCGGCGACTCGGCGCTGATTGACCAGCCGGGCGACCAGCCCGCCCCGCCGACCGCGCAGGCCGCCTGGCAAGCCGCGGAAGTCGCCGGCGAGAACCTCGCTCGCGCCGCTCGCGGCCAGCCGCTGAAGACCTGGACCCACAAGGACAAGGGGACGGTTGTGTCGGTCGGCGAGAAAGCCGTCGCCCACGACGTGGTGAACATGCCCATCGAAACCTTCGGCGGGATGCCCGCGAAACTGCTGAAAAAGGCGATTGCCGCCCGCTGGATCAAGGACGTTACTGGCGTCGGTCGGGCCGTCAAGGCCTGGCCCGACATGTAGTACCTTTTTACTTCGTCGGGTGTCCTCACGCGCTCTTCGAGCGCGCTGCGGGCACCACTCCTCGCAAAAACCTACGCTAAAAACGACCGTCTCGCTCCCGCTGGTCGCGAGACGTGAAACCATTCGCCGGTGGCGCGCGGTATGCTATGTCACCTCACCGCACTGCTCCTGCACCACCGCTCGCTCCCGGCTAGCGGGTGTAGAGAACCCTAGCGTTCGATAGAGAGGCCGGCGTGCCACCCGTCGGCGTCGGCCTCCTCGACGGCCGCGTCCATCTCGGCGAGATAGGAGACGGCGAGGCTGGCGCATTTCGCTGCCTTGCGCTCGCCTTCGGTTCGGAACTCGCCGGTGACGCGGTTGGCGTACACCGTACAGACAGCGCCGGCCCGCAGGCCGTACAGGTTCGCGAGCGTGAGAATCGTTGCGGCCTCCATTTCGAAGTTGAGGACGCCGGCTTCCTGAAGCGCCGCGATGCGTTCGTCGCTGCCGCTGGCCTCGAAGTCCTCGAACCCCGGGCGTGACTGCCCGGCGTAGAAACTATCCGTCGAGCAGGTGACGCCGAGGTGGTAGTCGTAGCCGAGTTCCTCGGCGGCGGCGACGAGCGCCGAAACGATCCGATGGTCGGCGCTGGCGGGATAGTCCTCGCGGACGTACTCCTTGCTGGTCCCCTCCTGTCGTACTGCGCCGGTTGTGATGACGAGGTCGCCGATGCTGGCTTCCTCCTGGATTGCGCCACAGGAGCCGACCCGAATAAAGGAGTCAGCGCCGACGCGGGCCAGTTCTTCGAGTGCGATAGCGGCCGACGGACCGCCGATACCGGTCGAGGTCACGGAGATTGGCGTGCCGTCGTGAGTGCCCGTTGCTGTGCGGTACTCGCGGTGTTCGGCCACGATGTCGTGGTCGTCCCAGTAGTCGACGACCTTTTCGACACGCTCCGGGTTCCCCGGCAGCAGAACGCTGTCGGCCACGTCGTCCTCGCCTACTTCCAGATGGTACTGTACGTCGTCGTTCGGGTCTTCACTATCGCTTGTCATTTGTCGAGATGGTCGCTGGTGATTGTCGTCGGCAGAAGCTCCCCGAGCTCGTACACCGTCGGCTCGTCGCCGTCAGTGATGATTTCGAACGACTCGTCACAGAACTCGCTAAACGTCTGGCGGCACATCCCACAGGGAGTGACGCCGTCTCGCTTGCCAGAGGTGACAGCGACGCGTTCGAACGACCGGTGCCCGTCGCTGACAGCCGCACCGATGGCCACTTCCTCGGCGTGCAAGCTGTTGCTGTAGTTGGCGTTTTCGATGTTACAACCGGTGTAGACGCTTCCATCACTCGTTTCGAGCGCCGCGCCGACCGTGTACTCCGAGTACGGCGCGTACGCCTCGTCAATGGCGTCTCTCGCTGCGTCGAGGAGGTCCTCCATGCACTGGGCGTCGAAGGGCCGTGTAGAAATTCTATCGGTCTCGGTAGCAGTCGGTGCTCGGGCGTCAGGCGTCAGCGGCACTGACGACCGCGACGGCGTCGCGGACCGCCTGTGTGGTGTCCGCGACCAGCGCGTCGATGTCGTCGCTCTCTGCGTACACCCGGACGTACGGCTCGGTGCCACTCGGCCGGACGAGCGTCCACGACCCGTCGTCAAAGGAGAGTCGGACGCCGTACTCGGTCGAGACGTCGGCCTCGGGGAACGCGTCCGGCAGGTCGGATTCCAGTCGCTCCATCGTTTCGGCTTTGGCGTCGTCGGGGCACTCCACACTTACTTTCTCATAGGGTCGCTCAGAGATGACAGCCCGCCTGTCGCCCACACTCTCTCCGGCGAACAGGCGCGTCAGCACGGCTGCGCTAGCAACGCCGTCGATCCAGCCCCCGAAGGCGGTGTGGATATGCTTCCAGGGTTCTGCGGCAAAGACGACCTCAGTTTCGTCGGTCGCGTCCGCGCGAACGTCGGCGATTCCGACGTGGAGCGAGCCGAGGTGGATGCGTTCGACACGGCCGCCGGCGGCTTCGACCCGTTCATCGATGCGGCCAGAGGCGTTGGGCGTCGTTACGACCACAGGGTCCGAAACGTCCGCAGTACGCGTGTAGTGTTCGGCGAGCATCGCGAGTATCGTATCCTCGTGGATGACATCGCCGTCGGCATCAACGACGACGATACGGTCAGCGTCGCCGTCGTGGCCGAACCCGAAGTCGGCGTCGGATTCGGCGACGAACTCGCGGAAATCGGCCAGTGTCTCCGGCGTCGGCTTGCTCTCACGGCCGGGGAAGGTTCCGTCGACGTTCGCCTCCGTCGCCAGCACGTCGGCACCCAGTTCTCGGAGGACCTGCGGCGTCGCCACGCTGGCCATGCCGTTCCCGCAGTCAACGGCGACTGTCAGCCCCGACGGGTCGCCACCGAGCGACTCGGCGTAGTCGGCGACAGCGCCTCGATACTCGTCGAGGTAGTCGACCGACTCCGTGTCGCCCCAGTCGCGCCAGGCTGTCGGTGTCGAGCCGTCCTCGATTCGCCCTTCGATGCGCGTCTCGTCGTCGTCGCCGTACTCGGTGCCGTCTGCAAACAGCTTGATGCCGTTGTCGGTCGGTGGGTTGTGGCTTGCGGTAATCATCACGCCGTGGCGGCCCTGTGAGGCATACGCCAGTGCCGGCGTCGGCACGCGGCCGACTCTGACGACTCGCGCGCCGGCGCTTTGCAGTCCCGCGGCCATCGCATCAGCGAGCGCTGGCGAGGTCACACGACCGTCGTACCCCAGCACGAACGTCTCGCCGTCCTGCCCAGTCGCCTGTCCAACTCGCAGTGCAAGGTCCGGCGTCACCTTCGATACGACATCACCGCGGATGCCCGCGGTCCCGAACAGTTCCATACCGGCGATGCGGAAGCCGACCGTATAATTCTCTCGTTCGGACCTCACTTCTTCCCGATGAGGAATGTGTCGCCCTTGCCGTCGCGGACGACCCGTTCAGTCACAGCAAAGCCATGTCCCTCCAGCTGGCTCCGGATACCAGCCACGGAGTGGCCGCTGGCCTGAAGCCGGTCTTCGTGGACCTCACAGTAGACGAGGCGACACGACGGCTGGTTGAGTGTCGCCGAGAGACCATTGAGCACAGCGCCCTCCGTCCCTTCGACGTCGACTTTGATGGCAGTTGGTGCCGGCAGTTGGTTGTCGGCGATGAACTCGTCGCCGTGTCGCTTGCTAATTGTGATTGTCCCGTGCTCTTTGGCTGTCGTCACCAGCGAGTGCCCGGCTGAACCGACTTTTTCGAGCGTAATGGAGAGTTCGGCCTTACCGTCTTCATCAACCAGCGCGTGTTCGAACAGGGAGATATCGGCGCGGTTGTGCTGCATGTTCTGTCGCAAACGCTCGGCGTTGTCGGGATGTGGTTCGAACGCGATGACCGGGTTGTCGGTCACCTGCGATGCCAGACAGGCGTACAGGCCGATATTGGCCCCGATATCGTAGAACACGTCGTCGGGCCGGAGTTCCCCCAGTAGATCGGCGAGTACCGGCCGTTCGTCTATTTTCCAGAGGTCAGTAAACTCGTTGTAGGTTGGTATCAGAAACTCTGTGCTGACATCACCGACCGTGACCGCGTACGTGTCCCCGGCGAGGCGGTAAGAGAGAGACCGATAGCTGCCGTAAGCGTAATCGAGAGGTTTCCGGAATCCGAAACGAGACGCCATCTGAACGACGATATCGGAAGATATCATTGGAGAACACAATTCAGGCATGTTACGTATGCCTGTCGAATCAAGGTCGCTTGATTCGAGATATGCACACGCTCTTTTCAGACGGCGGTACCTCGGGCCACAGTTGCCCGTACCAGGGGTTCGAGCGCGCTCTTACGGAAGCCAGTCTCGGCATAAAAAACGGGTCCGATATCCGGGAAACAGCCCGTGTAACGCTTGTCGCTACAGCAGTTCGTCGAAGTCGTAGCCGTTGATGTCGACACCCTCGCTCGTGACATCAGCCAGGAAGATGCCGTTGCCGGACCCGGTGTCACGCTCGGCGGCGGCGTTAATCGAGGCGGCAGCGACTTCCTTGGCCGCTTCGTTGGTCATGTCTTCCTCGTAGCGGTCTTCGAGGGTCCCGTACGCGACGGTGAGCCCGGAGCCGGTGACGGTGTAGTCGTCCTTCATGACGCCGCCGGCCGGGTCGATGGAGTAGACGTGGTGGCCGTCGTCGTCGACGCCACCGAGGATAGGGTTGATGGCGAAGAAGGGGCCGCCCCGGGCGAAGTTGCCGGCCAGCGTCGAGAGGGCCTTCATGCTGATGTCTTCGCCGCGTCGCGCTTCATAGAGGTTGACCTCGGCGCGGAGCGTCCGGATGAACGACTGTGCGCCGCCGACGCTGCCGACGAGTGTCAGCGCCGCCGTGGGGTGAATCTGCTCGACCTTCTGGACGTTCTTGTTCGAGACGAAGCGACCACCGAGCGAGGCGCGCATGTCAGTCGCGATGACGACGCCCTCGGACGTGCTGATGCCGATGGTGGTCGTCCCGGTCTTGTTCACCTTCTCCGAATCCTGTGCGGACTGTTCGGGGAGCTCGCCGACTTCGGGCGCGTACGGGTCGCTCTGGAACTCGTCAGCAGCCTGGGGTCCAGAAAGCTCCGGCCCCGGAGTCATATCTCGCATTACTGTGCGATACTAGTCGGGCGCTGATAAAACCTCTTTTCCTAGTGGGGCCTGACCGCCACCGTCCGGCCAGGCGGCTATCGGCTGCCCGCGTTACGCGCTCGCCTGGTCGTAGGCCTCGTTGAGTCCCGACACGGCCCGGTCCATCGGCAGTCGGAGACCGAACTGCTCCGTGAGCATCGCCACCGGCAGCAGCATGATGCCCAGCAGCAGGGTGAGTTGATACAGTGCGAACAGCGTTGCGGTGTACAGTCGAGCTACCATCTTCCTCGGTCGTTCCAGAGTGAGTCTGGTATATAAGTCTTGTCGCCGGATTTCAGTTACGGACTATCGATTGTGAAGAACTACTGGCCCGCTGTCTTGCGGTTTGCTGAAATGCCTGAGAAAACGGACGACTACCCGAACGACTCCCCGATCAGACATAATGGGAACGTGAGTCAGAGGGCTGGTTCACATAAGTTATAGAGATAGTAATGGTGACGTGCGCAACAGAAGCGAATCAAAACTATCGAATAGTCGGGCCACGAGAGCTAGTGTATGAACTACCTCGTGGCGATGGAAGCAGCCTGGCTGGTTCGTGACGTAGACGATATCGACGACGCTATCGGTGTCGCAGTGAGTGAAGCGGGGAAGCGGCTCAACGAGGCCGAGATGGACTACGTCGAGGTCGAGGTCGGCGCGACCGGCTGCCCGGCCTGTGGCGAACCGTTCGACTCGGCGTTTATCGCGGCCGACACGGCGCTTGTCGGACTGGTGCTCGAAATGGACGTGTTCAACGCCGAATCCCCCGAACACGCCCAGCGGATCGCCAAGAGCGAGATCGGTGGCGCACTCCGGGACGTCCCGCTGAAAGTCGTCGAGGTCTTCGAGACCGAAGCCGACGAGGACGAAGCCGAAGCCGAAGCATAATCGGCGCTCCACTTGATTCGCCCGCCGCAGTAGCCGTGGGCTTTTTATATTACCTCTGGTAATTAGCGGATATGGACTTACCGACGCCACAGGACCTGCGGGAGCGCCGCAACGAACTCGGGCTAACTCAGAGCGAACTGGCGGAACGGGCTGACGTCTCTCAGCCCCTTATCGCTCGTATCGAAGGTGGCGACGTGGACCCGCGGCTGTCGACACTCCGGCGGATTGTGACCGCCCTCGAAGAGGCCGAAGGCGGTATCATCAAGGCCCGCGACCTGATGAACTCTCCCGTTGTTGGCGTCGCACCCGACGATTCCGTCCACCAGACGAAGGACCTGATGGACGAGAAAGGGTACTCGCAAGTCCCCGTCATCCGTGACGGGGCACCGCAGGGACTCATCGGGAACTCCGACATCCGCCAGCGGCCCGAAGAGAACGTCGGCGACCTTCCGGTGGCTGAAGTGATGAACGAATCTATCGCGACCGTCGAGCCCGACGCACCCATCGACGAAGTCGATGCTTACCTGAACCACAATGCCGCCGTGATGGTCGTCGAAGGCGGGGAAACTATCGGTGTCATAACCGAAGCGGACATCGCGCGTACGGTCAGCTAACTCCGATTCTCAGATGCGCGAACCGCGATAGTGACTCCGTAATGCCCGTAGGAGGGGCTTAAAACCGAAAACGGTGTCAGGGGTATATGTCTATTCTCACCAATGAGAGACGTATCGACATGCCCAATCCCAGCGACCCACTGTATGCCGAACTCGAAAAGGCCCTCGAGAACGCTGAAAGCGAAGCGGCCAGATACCACATCCGGCAGGCACTCCAGATACGGATCGCGGAGGAGACCGCCGGCAAAGACATCTTGTCCGCCTGATCGGTTTCTGTCAGCTCTTCGAACCGCTCAGTCGGTGAGTTCGAGCCCGTGAATCGCGACCGCCTCGTCTCCGTCAGCTACCGTCCCAATCACGCGAGCGTCCTCGCTTTTCTCGACGATCTCGTCGGCGTCAGCTTCGGGGACTGCGGCGACGAACCCAGTACCCATATTGAACGTCCGGTGCATCTCTTCGTCGGTTACCTCGCCTTCCGCCTGAACGAACTCGAAGACGGGCTGGGCCTCGAAGGGGTCCGTGATCTCGTACCGGTGACTCCCCATCCGCGTGAGGTTCGTCCAGCCGCCGCCAGTGACGTGGGCGGCCGCGTGCGTCTCGTTGGCTCGGAGCGGCTCCAGTACCTCACTGTAAATCCGTGTCGGCGTCAACAGTTCCTCGGCGA
This sequence comes from Haloarcula sp. CBA1131, assembly GCF_008728975.1. Lineage (NCBI taxonomy): Archaea > Methanobacteriati > Methanobacteriota > Halobacteria > Halobacteriales > Haloarculaceae > Haloarcula > Haloarcula sp. CBA1131. The sequence goes on along the minus strand of NZ_RPCY01000001.1, from coordinate 2,323,205 downwards.
TGGTTCTGTCGGGGCTCGGTGGGAACGGGTCGGTGTACTCGTGGTCCTGCGTGACCGCCTCGCGTGCGAGCGTGAGGCCGTTGGAGTGGATGCCGGAGGAGGGCCAGCCGACGATGGCGTCGCCGGGCTCGGCCTCGCCAGGGAAGACGGCGTCTTTCGGTGCCAGTCCGGCGCAGGTGCCGGCGATGTCCAGCCCCTTGATGACGTCCGGCATCACGGCAGTTTCGCCGCCCACGAGCGCCACGCCGGCCCGCTCGGCCCCCGTCCGGAGCCCCGCGCCGATGTCCTCGCTCGTCTCCTCGTCCGGCGTCTCGACTGCGAGGTAGTCGACGAACGCCACCGGCTCGACGCCGGTCGCGATGAGGTCGTTGGCGTTCATCGCGATGCAGTCGATACCGATAGTCGAGTAGTCGTCGACGGCCTCGGCGACGAGGAGCTTGGTGCCGACCCCGTCCGTCGCGAGCGCGAGGTACTGGTCGCCGATGTCGACGAGCCCCGCGTAGTCGCCCTCGAACTCGCCGGCCGCGCCGATGAGCGCCTTCGTGGCCGCCTCGCTGGCGTCGATGTCCACGCCGGTTTCCGCGTAGGTCAGCCCCTCCGCATCTTCGTCGCCTGTGTCCTCGGTCTCGGGTTCACCGTCGGTCATACCCGAGAGCGTGCGTGGCGCGGGCAAAAGAGCGTCGTTCCGGCGGAGCGTTGCGCCCGCTCAGAGAACGAACAGCGCGCCGACTCCGAGCAGAATCGACGGAACCGCCACGGCGAGAAACACCGGTGTGCTCCATTCCCGGACCGTTCGGCCGTCGAGCGGACCGAACGGCAGCATGTTGAAGCCGGCGAGCAGGAGATTGATCTGCAGGCCCATCCGCGCGACCTCCCAGAGGAAGCCGCCCGTACTCGACAGGAGCGCCGCGACGAACGGCACGAGGAACACGACGGCGAGCGCGAGGTTCGTTACCGGTCCGGCGACGGCGATGAGGCCGTGTTGCTTCGCCGTGAGACGGCCACGATGAACGACCGCGCCCGGCGCGGCGAACAGGAAGCCGACGAGGCCGCCCAGGACTGCGAACCCGAGCATCCGGTAGTCGGCCTTGAACGCGGCGATCTGACCGAAGCGGACGGCGACGACCTTGTGGGCCAGTTCGTGCAACAGGAAGCCGACGCCGACGGTCAGCAGGCTGACGGCGAACGTGCTGGCGATTTCGGCCGTCGACAGCCCGCCGAACTGGCCGAAGACGATGCGGCGGAACTCCCGTTCGAGGAAGAACGTAAACGCCAGTCCGAGCGCGAGCCAGGCGACGAGGAGGTCCCGGAGTTCGCGCTGGCTGAAACTGAGGCCGCCGACGGTCCGGCCTCCAGCGGTTCGCTGTCGGCGACCCGCCATCAGAGGACCCCCACGAGAATCTGCGTCCCTTCGCGGACGCCCTGCCAGAGCAGGCGCGAGACGCCCTGCATCCCGCCGATGTCCGACGAGATATACGGGATCAACACCGGGAAGACGACGTATGAGGCGATTGCGCTGCCGACGTTCGTCAGCGCGACGACGAGGATCAGCCGGAACAGCGGCACGTCGCGCATCTGGCTGACGAGGTCCATTACCGGCGACTCCTGGTCGTTGAGTATCTCGTTGAGCGTCGCGATATCGCTGATGTTGACGGAGATGTATCGCAGTTCGACGTAGCCCGCGAACCAGCCGGCGGCAAGCAGCGGAAACAGGCTCGTCAGCCAGCCGAACGCGCCGGCGGCGGCCGCACTCGACCAGTGTGCGCCGGCCACCTTCGCCAGTCCGCCGGCCAGTACGGCGTTGACGGCGACCAGCGCGACGAACAGCTCTAGCAGCACCGCCTGGCTCGCGCCACCGAGGATGAGCAGGCCGAAGAAGACGAGGAAGACGACGCCGAAGCCGTAGCCGACGAGCTTGTACAGTGAAAAGCGACGACCGCCTTCGGTTCCGGTGAGCGATTCCATCGGTGGGAGCGTCTCCGGGTTGTCGAGATAGCCCTGAATCCCCTCGCGGTGGCCGGCCCCGACAACGGCGAGGACGTGATAGCCGGCCTCACGGAGAGCGATGAGTCGGTGAGCGATGAACGCGTCGCGTTCGTCGATGAGCGCCTCCGCGCCGCCGGGGGAGAACTGACGGAACTCCTCCATCATCGCGCTGACCACGTCTGTATCAGTCAGTGTCTCCATGTCGAACTCCTCGACGTCGGCCTCACCGCGGAACTGGACCAACAGCGCAGCGATGGGAATCCCGATACCGGCCGCGACGACACAGATGAGCAACAGCGTATCGAGCAGCCCCTCAGCAGTGCTGCCGAGGCTGCCCGGCAAAACCGAAAGAGCCCCGCTCGGGACGATGAACGGGCCACCGAAGGCCCCGGCGACGACTGCAAACAGCCCGCCGAAGACGGCACCGATGGTCAGCCCGACGGTCAACGGCGGCCCCATCTCGGCTGCGAGGCTGCCGACGAGTTTGAGTTTCTCGACGGCTGTCAGCCGCGCCCAGAACCGCTGGACGGTCGTCTGAATGTCCCGGTCGACGAGTGCGACGCCCAGACCGAGCCGTTCGGCGGTGTCGATACCCGCCTTCATGTCCGCACCCGGCTCGATGTCGAACCGGTCGCCCAGTCTGGTCTGGATGTACGACAGCATCCAGTACGCGAGGAACTGAAAGACGGTGTTCCCGCGCAGGAGGTCGCTCGCATCGAGGTCGTCAGGCGTTTCGCCCTTGATCTGGCGATACCGGCCCTCGTCGAGTTCCACGGCGACGATATCGGGCTCGGATTCTTCGATCGCTGATTCCACTTCCGTGACGCTGTGCTCGGAAACGTGAGCGGTTCCGACGACATCGACGCGTCCCGAACCTGACGGTTCCGGGAACTCGTCTGCCGCCGACTCCGCGTGTTCGGTCATCACCCGCGTTACACATTCGTTTCCTTTACCCTTGTCGGGTCCGGGTGACTGCCGAGAAACGGCGGCCGAAATCATGTCTGCGGCATTGTATGTTCCCGTTACGCGGCGAAGCTATTACCGACTCTCGTGTTAATACAGCCACAGATGCCGTGGTAACTACTGGACGGTGGCGGCGTTTGTAAATACGCAATAGATTTGCCGATTCAAAAGACTGATATGTACAGGGTCAAACTGTATCGGATATACGATGTATGACCTGACTGGATTCCAGCGGGACCTGCTGTACGTCATTGCAGGCCTTGACGAGCCCCACGGGTTAGCGATCAAGGAAGAACTCGAAAACTACTACGAGAGCGAAGTCAACCACGGTCGACTGTATCCGAACCTTGACACGCTCGTTGAGAAGGCACTCATCGAGAAGGGCGAACGCGACCGCCGAACGAACTTTTACACGCTGACCAAGCGTGGCCAGCGCGAACTCGACGCCCGAAAGGAGTGGGAAGCGCAGTACGTTTCGGCATAGTCACCTTTTCGAACTCCGTTCGACAGACTCAACCCCGGTGCTGGCCAACCTCGCGCCATGCCAACGGTACTGGAAACCTATATCGAGAACCGCTGGATGGTCCAGCCCAACCATTCGAACCACCTGGGCTCGACCCACGGTGGAAACGTACTGAAGTGGATGGACGAACTCGGGGCGATGTCGGCGATGCGCTTTGCCGGCGAAACCTGCGTTACCGCGCGGATGGACCAGGTGAATTTCAAGCGGCCGATACCTGTCGGTGATACGGCCCTCATTGAGGCGTTTGTCTACGACACTGGCGAAACGAGTGTCAAAGTCCGGCTCCAAGTTGCCCGAGAGAACCTCAGAACTGGTGAGACTGAGTCGACGGCAGAGTCGTACTCGGTGTACGTCGCAGTCGACGAGGACAGGAACCCGGTTCCCGTTCCCGACGTGACGGCCGAGACTGACCGCGGGGAACGACTGCGACAGCGCGCCCTCGACGGGGAAGCGAACCGCTGATACTGTCTGCTGTACTCACGCAATGGATATTGCCACCTCGGAGTGACGACGACCGTCAGAGAGACAGCCAACAGTACGACCTTTATTCCGCTCCGCTGCCAACCACGACTATGACACTGGATGTCGAGACGCCGGAACGGCCGGAACTGTCCACCGGCGTCGCTGCCGACGAGTACGACGACGCCGAAGTACAGGGCGACGAATACCGGCGCGAGGAGCTCGCCGCGGCCCTCGACGACGGCGCGTGGGCGGAGGCCTTCGAGGAGTGGGCCGCGGACGCGTCGCTCGATGCCGACCAGTGGGCCATCGTCACGGATCTAGGCCTCATCGAGGAGTTCGATTTCTTCTGGGACTCCTTCGCGGGCCGTGTCGGCTACCATGCCCCGGGCTTGCCCGAAGACTGGCGTGAACGGGAGATTCACCCGGACATCGACTCCTGGGGCACTGTCTCAGGTATCAACGCCGGACTGACCGAGTTCGGACAGGTCGTCTGTGAGGTGCTGGCCGACGAGTACATCGACTGGGAAGCGGAGGAAGTCGGTGCGGACGACCTCCCGGACTTTTGAGCGTCGTATCGTTTGCACTACCCGGGAGTCAGTGTCGGTACAGCACACCCACGGCGTCGGTTGCGAATCGCTTCGGACAGCCCGGTCAGGGACCGGCAGCCTGATAACGACCCACGCGCTTGCACCAGATATGGCTGAAATCGTCACCCCACGCAAACGCGAGTGTGAGCGGTGTGGGCGGGTCGACGAGTGGGACCCAGAACAACACAGTTGGCGCATCGTCACCGACGACGACACCAAGCAGTCCGGTGACCCGCACTGCCTCCACGAGTGGGACATCAACGGCACGTTCAATCCGCTAGCCGAGTGAGCGCGGTACCGCTGCTGTCGGTTTTTTCGCGAGCATGGACCACTGCTAGAACGCGGCCCGTCGACGAAATCCTGTAAAAATTCTCAGTTGGACCGAACAGTCGGCCTGACGGTGACTGACCGCTGGGACTCCGTTATGCGCCCGCTTCAGCCGCGTCCTCGGTCATCGGGGTGCGCGATTCACCGCTGGTCTCGTCGCCCTGCTGAATCGTTATCGGCTCCAGTTCGACGGTTGCGGCGGAGTCGTCCTCGCCGATGACCTGTCCTTCGGTCACCTCGGTCGTGCCGGTAAAGCCGGTCCGGTTCCCGTCGTTGGTCCCGATTGCTGTGAACTGGTACTGAGTCTCGGCACGGACGCTCACGTTCGTGTAGCCCTCGTCGGTCCCCCAGTCGTCGTATCCGGTAGTCGAGTAGGGAACGGTCATCTCGAAGTTCCCGTTCTGGTCGGTCTGGGTCCGCTGGCGGTAGACGAACGTCTTGTTCGTGGCCGGGTTACGCATCTCCACGGCGGTCCGCACTGTCGTGTTCGCCGGTCCAGTCCCTTCGACCGTCGCACCGGGGACGCGCTCGAATATCTTCGTCCAGGCCGAGTGCCGGTACTGCGAAGTGTCTGGGAACGCCTCGGTCTCACTGGAGCCGACTAAGCGGTAGTGCTCCATCGCCGGAACCCGCTCGGGTGGAGCGCCACCGTACCCACCGAGTTGTGAGGTCGTGTCCCGTTCGACGTACTGACGGGCTTCCTCCATGCTCTGGAACTGGCGAACGATCTGTCCCTGCCGCTGGCCCTCCGGTTCCTCTTCGTTGGTCGGTGCACCACGGTACTGGCCTCCTTGGCGAGTCTCCTTGTTCTCCCAGTCGATGACAATCGGTTGCGGCTCCGCGGCACTGCCGTGGAACCGGTACAGCCGAGTGACCATCGTCTCGTAGTAGGCCTGCTGCTGGAACGTCACCTGCTGGACACCGCCGCCCCGAGACTGGACGTACATTCGACTGTAGAAGTCACTGGCCTGCACCCCGTCGACGAATGCCGATGGAGCGAAAAACTTGCCACGGTAGGGGTCGTTCCCGTTCGTCTCGACCATCCGCCAGTCGACGGCCACGTACCGCGTCTTCGCGTCATCCTCGTCTGTGCTGTCGAGGACATCGTTCGCCCGCGTTTCGTTCTGTGCAACTAGGAACGGGGCAGCCGTGTCCGTTCCCTGCTGGAAGGGGTTCGCATTCGGGACGCGCTCGGCCCTGGTAGTAATCCAGTGCCCGTAGTCCCACCACGACAGGACGCCGTACTGCCCTTCCTGATAGTCGAAGTCCTCTTGTTGCTCGTACGTACCGTAGTAATCGAGCGTCGCGTCGCCACCGGAGCCGTACGCGCCCTCCGCAGGCGTGTTCCCTTCCATCCACTGCAGGCTCTCGTCCCAGCCCTGGATACTTGGGCCGGGGCCGGTCTCGCCAGCCTCGACCGGCGACGTCGTACCGAAGGCGAACAGCGGGACGACGATGACGAGGAGTACCGCGAGAATTGTTATGACCTGATAGTATTCGATCCCGTCGTCGGCACTGAAATCGAACCAGAGTATAAACCGACCGACGACCATCCCTGACAGCACTGCGATTGGCGCAGCGATATAGTACGCGAACCGCTGCTGGGTGAACGTAGCAAGCAGAATGAACAGCGCCCAGACGACGACGAGTAGCTCTTCGGCGGGGGCGTCGTCGGAGAGGAGCTGCTTTCCGAGCAAAAACAGGCCACCGATCGCCGCAACGATGACAGCGAAGCCGTGTGCGTTAAACAGAACGCCGGCGTCCCGCAGTGGGGCCGCTTCGCCGACGGTGCTGGCCGTTTCGCTGATGGAGAATCCGATGACCCGCATTACGTTTCGCGTAAAGAATTCCCACAGAGTAGGGGTCAAGACGGCCATCAGGACAGCCCCGATAGCGAGAATCCCGAACACGGTCGCAGGGTACACGTACCGGCCGTACTCGCGCTGCTCCATGAATCGGGCCAGCCATGCCATGAACACGCAGCCGAGGCCAACGGCCAGTGCCAGTCCCGGCTGTAGCAGCGACTGAGAGGTCGCTGTGATTTCAAGGACGGTGATTCGAGACGCGCTCACTACAGCGGTAGTTATCATCGTGATTGCGCCCGCGATGGCCGTGTGTTCCGGGCTGCTGTCGTGAACATACTCCAGACACAACCGGAGCAGGAAGAAGACACCGAGAATCCCGAGAAGGAGTACACCCGGCGGCCAAACCCAGAGATACAGGGCAATCGCCACACCGGCCAGCATGGACCAACTGATGGTGTCCCGCAATGCATCGATATCTCGCTCAAGGAACTGCTCGTAGATCGGCTTGTCCCGCGCGGCGACGCTGACAGCCACCATGACTCCGAGGACACCGAGTACCTGAAAGAGCGCTTCAGCGACGTGGTGGTCGGAGAAACCGACGAGGCTCCGTTGCAGGAGCCACCCCGTCGAGAATGCCATCACAGTAACTGCAGTTACACCGCCGAGGCGGCCGCCGAGTCGCCGTCCGATGAGGTACGTCGGAATCGCAACGAGTGTTCCGAACACGGCTGGCGCGAACAGGACCGTCATCGCGACCGTCTGGTCGCTGGGTGAACCCAGACCGATAATCAGGGCCACTGTCGCGATGATCTGGTCGAACAGCGTCCCGAACTGCCCGTTACTGGTTCCGTATGGGAAATTCGTCCAGGGGTCGAACGGCATCGTCGAGGGCCAGTTCTGGACCACGTACTGCGTCGAACGGTAGTGGTACCAGGCGTCGTTCCCGCTGAAGAGCACCTCGCCGTCAACGATAAAGTTCTGCCAACTCCGGACACGATTCCACAGCATGAACCCGAGCAGTACCAGGAGGACCGGAACGTGGTACCAGCGCTCGGCCCACTCCAGGGCGGACTCGAGTTCGGGGTTGTCGTCAAGATAGCCCCGTGATTGACTCATTGCACGGAAAAACTGCCAAGGCGCGCATAAGCCTTTTGACCTCTGTGCGAGCGCAGGATGGAAACGCCTAACAGCACCGGTGGCACACCACCGACCATGCGAGTCTCGGTCGTGCTCTGTACGCACACGATGGAGCGGTACGACGACTGCCGGACGGCGGCCGAGAGTGTCTTAGCCCAGACCTACGACGACGTGGAACTCGTACTGGTCTCGGATGGTAACCAAGAAGTGTACGAACAGTACGACTCTGACTACGGCGACCGGGACGCTGTCCTGACTCACTGCAACGATGCAAACGTCGGACTGCTAGAGAGCCGGAACAACGGGGCCGAAGTCGCCACCGGTGACGTAGTCGCGTTCATCGACGACGACGCAATCGCCGATGAAGAGTGGGTCGCGGCGCTAGTCGATGCCTACGAACGACACGACGCCCTCGCGGTCGGCGGCCGAATGACGCCGGCGTGGGTCGCCGGCAAACCGAGCTTTCTCCCCGAGGAGTTCTACTGGCTCATCGGCGTCACCCACCGTGGCTTTGGCCCGAATGGCGACCCCGACGAACCCGGCGTCGTCCGCAACACCTTCGGCTCGAACATCTCCTTCGACCGGGACGTGTTCCTTGAACTGGGCGGCTTCGACGACGATATCGGCGGCCGCCAGGGCGAGAAGAACCTCCAGGGCGGGGAGACGGAACTCTGTGCGCGCTTGCGAACGGAATACGACGAGGGAGTGTACTACACCCCGGACGCGCTCGTCGCGCACAAGATATTCGACTACCGAACCGACCCCGGGTGGCTCGTCGACCGCGCGTTCTGGCAGGGGTACTCGAAGCGCGGCATGGAGGTGTTTGTACCGGAATCGACCGGCGAGGAGTCCGATTTCCTCAGCGACCTCCTGTTTCGGTTCCTCCCGTTACGTCTCCGTGGACTCGTCGAATCTCCGTCGCTCGGCGCAGTCCTGCAGCTGGTCTTCCTGTTTCTTCTCACCAGCAGTGTCGGCGTGGGATACCTTTACGGAATGTACGTCTGGAGATAGCACTGACCGGTCTACAGTACGACGTTACTCAACGTATCCAAGGTCCTGAAGTCGCTCTTGGACCTCTTCTGCCTGTTCGTTCCTTTCGACATGGGTATCAGTACCTGCTTCCGTCATCGATACACGTCCATCGGTGCTGGTAACGGTGTAGTCGTTGGTTGCGAGTCGGAGTGAAGCCGTATTGTGCCAGGGCGCAATTGTCAGCGTATACGACCTGGATTCTGATCGAATATCGATACCGTTCCACTCCTCGGGCGGATCTATGCCGGCTTGAGTAGCGATCATCGGCCCAATGTCGAGGAGACTACACCGATCTCCAGTAAGCGAAATATCGTTGCTGACAATGGGAACGGTGACCAGCTTATCGGCTGTTCGCCTGCGCTGTGGTTGATGATAGTAGTACCCCTCTTCCCCGAATTCATCGCCGTGATCTGAGGTGAATATGAACGTCGGATCACCATCGAGATCCATCAAAAGATCTTCAATGACGGTATCGACTCTTGAGAGGGCATTTTTATAGGCCGATGTAATCTCTTGGTGTTCGGAATCCTTGAGCGAGGACGGTGAAAACAAGGCTTTCCTATCGAGTGACCTCGAAATGGCGTCATCACCACGGCCATATGGCCGATGGCTACCCATTAAATGCACCCACATGAACCGAGGCCCAGTAGCTTCGTTGAACTGCTCTATTGCTTGCTCGACAACCGCTTTATCAGTCGGAAGATCGGACATTTTCGCATGTGGCGGAAAGAAGCGATGGTAGACTTTTCGAAGAAGATCAAACTGCCCGAGAATCTCCCGTCGGTTGCTGCCGCGATTGCCTGCATCAACGAAATTCTCGTACTTATCGAACCCCTGATTGAAATTGAACACTTCGTCAAGTTGTGGGCTCGGAGCTAGACCGATTGTCGTGTACCCGGCGTTCGACATGACTTCGGGTATTGTTGGTCCAGCTACAGCCGACTTCATCGTTGCCTGGTACTGACTAGACAGGAGGCCTGCTAGACTCGGCCTGGTGTAATGGCCGACTGTCGTTCCCGATTGTGTTGGGAATCCCGAAAGAAACTCCATCTCTTCGATGTAGTCATACCGGACCGAATCAGCTGTAATCAGCACGATATCGTTCATTTACTTGGGATTGACAGTCGGGCATTATATCCCTTCTTGAATCAGGTTTCGAAGTTTCAGGAACGGAGAGTATGAACGGCATATACGGCGCCACCGATAATATTGTTTATTACTCGGAGAATAAGCTGCATTACGACTCCGAACGTCAACGCGACACCGTCTCCGACTCCCACCGAAGTGAACAGATATAGATACGCGCTCTCACGCACCCCAAAGCCTTGGATTGATATCGGCAAAAAGAGGAAGAGTTCCACTAGTGGAATAAATACAAAAAAGTACACGAGTGGTATCTCAATCCCAAGCCCCAAGGCGACGACGTAGTTGCTGGCGATCAGTAAGACTCGGAACACGACCGAAAGTAAAAGTGCAATGACCACTGCTCGTTTGGCTTGACGATACTCGTACACTGCAGTGTACAATCTTTCAGCCCGGTTCCCGATGTCGAGCACTTGTATGTCAAAAATCGTTGTTTCTAGGACTGGACGTAACAGGTCAGTAAATAGCAATAGTGGTATCGTAATTATCCCGACCGCACAGCCGAGGAGTACCATATCTGCGATCCGAGTCGGAACTAGTTCGTAGCCAAATGCGACCGCAACCAAAACGATACACAAGATCGAGTAGAGGCCAGCAATCCGCTCAATCACGACAGAAGAAACTGATGCGGATCCGTCGTTTGTATCCGCATAGAGGTAGTACATCCGTGCAGTGTCTCCACCGATAATTGATGGGAGGAACGCATTGAAGAACTGGCCGATGTAGTAATAAACCCAAGCGGTGAGGAGCGTTAATTTTATACCTTTCACAGAAAGCAGAACTCGCCACTTCCAAGCGCTGAGGCCGACACCAAGAACACTTAGTCCAACAGCGATAATTAGTGTGACTGGCTCAAGCGTTTGGAGATGTTCAATGAGTGTGTCGAATCCGACTCTACTGATCACATACCAGAGTAGTATTACACTGATAGAAACGCGAAGCAAAGCCGAGAGGATGCTACGGATGTCTGTGTTTCTTCTTGACATACTAATACAGGGTGTCAGCTATAGGTCACTTGTTTTCCGCGCCACCGCCGATAACTACTTCCACACGGTAGGGGTCTCTCTCAATGTAGTGTAACTTTGTAATCATCTCCGCCAGAAATCCGAACATAATCAAAATAAGGCCAAATAGAACGAGTGCAACCGTTAGTACAAGTCGGGGAAGATTTGGCAGTAGCGGGACACCCAATACGTACTTCGAGAACACTGCATGAATCCCGATTAGCATCCCTATCCCAAACGAAACCAATCCGAACCCACCGAGGAAGTGAACCGGTCGGGTTGAGTACCGGTTCCAGAATACCTGAAACAAGAGGTCAACAAAGCCCCTTATGAGTCGTTTCGTGCCGTATTTTGAACTGCCCTCCGTCCGGGGGCGATGGTTAACTGGGATTTCTGTAATTCTGTAGCCCCGGTTGTACAATTTTGCCGGAATATACCGGTGACCCTCTCCATACAACTCTATTTCGTTAAGAGCATCTGACCGATATGCCTTCAGAGTACAACCGAAATCGTGGATATCTGGCCCAGTCCAGCGTGCCATCCGTGTCTGTATCGCGGATGGTATCGTCTTTGTCAACGGGTCGTTCCGGTCTCGCCGCCAGCCACTGACGCAATCATAGCTATCGGATTCGCTGTCCCCACTTATCAACATATTGAGGAGGTCCGGAATGTCTTGTGGGTCGTTCTGTCGATCAGCATCAAGAGTTACGATAAATTCGCCAGTTGCTTGTTTGATACCCGCGTTCAAGGCTGCACTTTGTCCAAAGTTGCGGGACAGTAATAATCCGAGAACGTTCTCATTGTGTTCTGCCAAGTCACGGATAACGCTCCTAGTACCATCGGTACTACCATCATCAACGATAACGATGTTATATGGCGAAAATGCCGGTTCGTCCTGGAATACTGACTGGATTTCCTCGATTAGTGGCTCGACATTATCCACTTCATTGTACGCTGGCAGTACAACGGAGGTTCGAACCTTGTCATGGTCTTCACCTGTGAATTCACTTGCGTTACCCCGTACGTCCTCTGTCGTCGCCATTATGTGATGCCGTGACTGTGATTCTTCAAGCAGGTTTATTAACAGTTGTCATTCACAGTACTGCCCACGATAGAAATCATATAGAGTCGTTGTATCGGTAGTTGTTAGTAATTGTCTTCTGGGGCTGGAGAAGACTCAGTAATCTCAGCACGAAGAACAAGTTATGATAACCATGTGCAGAGGGTACTCTCGTAAAATCGCACAGACTATTACAGTCAGTGGGTAATCAAGAAGAAATGCCCTCTAATCTGTGGAACAGAATCAGTAAGTCGGTCCGACGTGAGCCGGTTGTCCCGATCATTGCGCTCGCTGCGTTCCTGTTGATGTTCTTCGGTACCTGGCGACTGCGGCCGCATCTGACGTTTCCGGACGAAACCGGCGCTATCGAACTCGCTCTCAGGATGGGATACGAGCAGAACCCCTTCATCGATAACTTCCGGAAGGGTGGGAACCTTCACCTCTACCTTCTGGCGCTCTCTTTTGTCCCGGTGACGCTGTACTGGCTCGTGACCGGACAGTTCGGCGACATCATGTCGGGCGCAGCTAGCGTCGGCAGCTCGCCGAGCTGGGGTGTGTCGCCTGATCTTCTCACAGCCTTCTACGACGTGCTGTTCGCCGGTCGGCTAGTATCTGTCCTGTTCGGTGTTGGGACTGTTGTCGTCCTCTATTACCTCGGTAGAGAACTACTGGACCGCCGTGCCGGAATCCTTGCGTCCGTTTTTCTCACGACTTCTGTCGGGTATGTCCTCACCGCCCACTACGCAACTGAGGACGTCCCGATGACGTTCTTCCTCATGCTCGGGTTCCTGCTAACGGTTCGTGCGTTTCATTCGAGAGAGACCAGAACGCTGTTGGCTGCCGCACTGGTCGCTGGCCTGGCAGCGTCAACGAAAGCAACGGCCGGGCTCCTCGTTCTTCCGATCGCTATCGTCATCATCGAACGCCACTGGGACGGGTCGAGGACCGTTGGTGAGTTCGTCAAAGCGGTTTGGAGGTACCCGACGCTAACTATACTCAGCTACGTCACTACAACGCCATCGATATTCGTCCATCCGGGTTCATGGGCCGACGAGATATCTCGATATATCTACCGAAGTACGAGCGATTCTGTTGCGTACAATTGGTCGGACCCGGGGTGGCTCATCCAGCTCGCACACCTCGCCGAAGGGCAGGGAATCATGCTATTCCTGTTTTCTATACTGTCCGTACTGCTTGTCATCGCCTTCCTCTTGCGGGGTACCCTCGACAGTGCGGTTTGGCTGTTGCTCGTCTATGCCATCCCGTACTTCATCGTCATCACGCAAGGGAATATGACACAGTTCCCTCGGGTAATGCCGCTCTTCCCGATTCTCGCGGTCCTCGCTGGTATCGCTGGCTCGGAGTTGAGTCAGTTCTCCCATCCGGTCCGTCTAGCCGGGATCGGACTTCTAACGCTTGTCATTGTCTTTTCTGGCGTACACACGACCGTTGGTGTCGCAGATATTAACGAATCACGTCAGGAGGCCACGGCGTGGACACACGCCAACCTAGATAGCTCCGACACTGTTGACGTGTACTCGCAGCAAGTGTATCTCCCAGAATTTCCAGACGAGACAACTGTGAACCGATATGAAATCCACTCCACCTTCCCCCGAGAAAACTGGCAGCCAGGGCTTGAACGTCTGGACTGTAACGCGCCCGAGTACGTCGTGCTCTCCAGTTACCACTACTTCCGCTTTTTCAAGGATCCGTCCGTGTTCCCGGATGTGACTGAACGCATGTCGGCGCTGTTTGCCGAGGAAGACTACGAAATCGTCCGGACGTTCGGTCCGCCGGTGAACACCGAACTCAGCGCGGAGCGAAAGTTCAGAGACAGCGCCGGACTTTCGTCGTTCCCCGAGGACGGAAATCCGACTATCCTCGTGATGAAGCGGATAGACGATGAACCGACCTGTTAATGACAACTATATGTCTAGATCACTCCCCGGGACCCGTTCTCTCCACCCACGGACACTACAGGGTAGCCAGCGAATCACCCGTGACACTGGGCGAAAGTGGCATCTATGACTGACGAATCGCTCCAGAGCGTCTGCGTCGTGACCCATCCCCTCGCCGCTGCTGGCGAGAACGCCACACGAAGCCTACTCGACATCCTGTCGGCTGTGACATCAGTCGCGCTCGTGACGGCTGACCTGCCGGCTGATTCCGAGATTCGCGACCGGCACGAACTCGTTGAGCTCACGCGAAAAGGCGCGGGCGACTCCGTCGTCACCGCCGCCGTCCGGTTCCTGCTGAACCAACTCCGGATGTGTCGCGTTATTGCTGACCGTGACGAAGACGTAGTCCTTTTTTTCGGCGCAACGTCGTACCTGCTTCCCATTATCGCGGCTCGGTTGCTCGGTAAAACGGTTCTCGTCGAACCCCGCGGCGACGTGCCGCTGACGCTCCGGCTGAACTGGGAACAGCAGTTGCCGGACCCGGTGGCTGCCGGGCTCGCCGGTGCCGTCCGTGCACTCGAACGAGCCGGCTTCGCCGCGGCTCACGGGGTCATCACGTACACGCCCGAGATGGCCCGCCAACTGGACCTGCATCCGGAATCCCCGACCGTGTATCCGATGGGGGCGCGCTACGTCCGGACGGACGAATTTCGCGTCCAGCAGCCCTACGCCGACCGCGACCGCGTCGTTGGGTTCCTCGGACGGCTCGACGAAGAGAAGGGCATCCGGGAACTCGCTTCTGTCGCCGCGGAACTACCTGGTGACGTGACGTTCCGGTTCATCGGCGACGGTGACCTCCGTGAGTGGCTGGAAACCGAACTCGCGTCTGAAATCGAACGTGGCGCAGTCGAACTCACCGGCTGGGTTGATCACGACGACGTACCCGATCAACTCAACGATCTCTCGCTGCTCGTGTTGCCGTCACAGCCGACGGAGGGACTACCGACGACAATTCTGGAGGCGCTGGCCTGCGGAACGCCGGTACTGGCCTCGCCGGTTTCGGGCGTTCCAGACGTTGTCCGCGAGGGCGAAACCGGCTTCCTGCTCGATTCACGGGAGCCGGCGGCGCTTCGACAGACAATACTCGATATTCTGGACCGAGACGACCTCGACAGCATCAGCGAGAACGGACGCGATCGAATCGATACCGAGTACAGCTTTGAGGCGGCCTGCGAGCGGTACAGGTCGATACTTGTGGCGTGCAATCGGTAGGCGCTACACCATCTGTAACACGCGCTCTCTGATTTCGCGGTCCGTTGCCATGCCGAGACCGTACGCGACGACGCCGAGTGCGACTAAGCCACCAAGCTTCAAAAGCGTCGATGGCGGGAAGATGGTTGACGCCGCGTACACCACTGCGCCCATCATTAACGCTGTGACCGTCTGCCTTCCGAGCGCCCGCCAGTTTGCTGTCACAGTGATGAACCGCCGGAGATACGCGATCTGAATGACGAGCGCGATGCTGACTGTCGTTATTGTTGCCGCCGCTGCACCGAACGATCCGAGTTCCGGGACCAGTAACAGATTGAGTACAACGTTTGCAACGAGGGTCAGCGCTGCCGTCCGGAATACGAGATTCGGGTGGCCGATCCCCGTGAGCGTCCGCTGGATCAGGATTCTCGGGGCCTGCAACAACTTCTCCGCCATCAGGAGGATGAGGATTAACCCACCCGTGTCGAAGTCATAGACGAGTTGCATGAATGGATCGGCGAGTATCGCTACACCGACTACGGCGGGGATGACAAGCAGGAGACCATATGTGAAGCCTTCGCTTAGGGCCGTTTCAATGCGACTGTACTCATTGCGTGACGCCCACTCGCTGATAGATGGAAACACTGCCTGGCTTAGGGCTTGGCTAGCCATTACTGCGACTACACTGACCTTCCAAGAAGCCTCGTATACGGCAACAGCGGTCTTTGACGCGAAGTATGCCAACACGAGCGTGTCTGCCCAGTTGTATGCTAGGGAACTCACACTATTGAATGATGTATACTTCGAGAAACTCCAGAGGTCTCTGACAGTTTCCCAAGTTGGGATAGATAGCGTACTTGATAAGGCGAAGTAAAATATGACAAACTTCACGACAACTCCAATCAAGACACCATATAACAGAGCAAATATCTTCAACCCGGCTATGATTAGCGCGATACTTGTTACTATACGAATTACTTCACCAAAGAGTTCGATAAGAGAGCTAAGCGCCACTCGCCCTTCACCACGAAGGGCTGCTCCGGTAAGCCATCTCCCGGTACTGGAAATAATAAATACAATCAGTAAGGGTACGGCCGCCACACCAATGTATTCGTCTACATAGCCTTCAAGTACGAACAATCCGAGAGACATAATTACAATTGGAGCGAGTGTTATGAGGTATCCTGCAGTCAAGTACGACCCACGCTGTTGAGTTGTCGTTTCGCTGATTCGCTTCTCTATCCCTGTATCGACTCCAAGCCGCGCTCCGGTCATCAGCACGCTCGTGACCGCATCAAAGGTGAAAAAGATTCCAAGAACCGTTCCTCCGAGAGTTTGAGCAAAATATGCGGTTCCAACAAAACCAATTAGACTCAGTACGATATTACTGGCGTATATAACAACACTTGACCGGTCGATATCCATCGATATCTGTGGATTTCTTCCATATGTTTATTATTCTGTCCTTATTAAAACAACGAGGGTTCTTAGCGATGCTAGATGTTGTCACTCAACTCGACTCTCCAATTGTACCGTATTTAATTATCCAGGCCTGGACAGGGTGCCATTTCAAAACATTCATTCGACCACCAAATCAACACAGTACAGATGAGCTTCTCTGATTGGTTTTTTGATACAGTGGACCGCCTACAATCAGATCCTTCTCCAAAGAATCTCGAGATAGCACTCAGAAAGTTATGGGCCGGCTTGCTCGGGAGATTCGCTCCAAAGCAACAGGAAGGGCAGGTGGTTTGGGACGAAGACTGGGATATATTGGTCATCTTGGACGGATGCAGGGCTGATGCCATGGAAGAAATCATACAGGGAACTTCTTATCAATCTCTTTTTGCTGATAGCAAACTCGAGACGCGCTGGTCAGTCGGCGGTACCAGCTCTGAATGGATCAAAAAAACGTTTAATGAAAGACATTCAGCAGAGATCCAAGAAACCGCATATATCACAGGCAATCCATATACGGACCAGATACAATACGATGAGTTTTCAGAGTTCACTCATTTTGGGATCGCCAGTACGGAGTATGATATTCGGACGGTTTCGCCTCGGAAACTGACTGATCACGCGATTAACACTTGGAGAAAACGCGACGAGAAGGGCGTTGATAGAATGATTGTTCATTATATGCAACCGCATGCACCCTTCCGGTCGCGACCAGAGTGGTTTCGTGAATTCAAGGGCACAAAGAAGTTCGGTAGCAAAGTCTGGTGGCGCCTCTGTGATGGCACCGTTTCGCACGATGACTTCTGGACTGCATATATTGACAACCTAGAGTGGATACTGGAAGAAGTTAGTATCCTCTCAACGTCTATTGATGGCTCCATCGCTCTAACCGCTGACCACGGCAATGCAAAAGGTGAATGCGGGGTATATGGCCACCCGAAAGGAGTTCCGGTCAGTGCTGTAAGAGAGGTCCCGTGGATTACACTAGACGGGATAGATACTGAGGAATATACCCCTGAGTATAATGTCTCTGATAGCGGCGGAGATGATCAAAAGCCTGCCCGTGAATCGCAACTTGAAGCCTTAGGTTATAAGTGATAATCATATCTGAATACACTCCATGGCTATCTGGCTAGTAGAGAGACGACAAGAATAACTGTTAATTCCCCCATCTCCCACCATCAGTATGCCGCGAGTTCTCATCGGACCGACCAAAACAGACATTCATAACAACGAATACGGGAAGAGTTACAATCTCCTGAATAACCTGTACGACGATAATTTTACTGTCGATATATACACGAGATCAGTTTCTGATACTCTTAGACCGGAAAACGTTACTGTGTATCCGCTTGGGGGCTCTAACAGGATCTCGTTCTATAGTTATTTGTATTATAGACTTTTAAGAGAACTTCGGGAGGGATCTGTTGATATATATCACCACATGAATCTCAGCTACAGGTGGTTCAATCCAATCCTCGTTTCAGAGCTTCATGACAATGTTCCTGTCGTCGTTGGACCGTGCCAAACAGGGCATGCCATCATGGCTGAGGAATTCAATCGGATGCTTTCTTCTTGGGTAGGGAGAAACCTTCCGAGGCCATTTACCGATCCACTTCACACAATTGTTGACGCGACTCGCGATGTAATCCTTGATCCACCTCGGATGGATTTGTTCAAGCGAACGCTTGACGCCGCAGACCGAATTGTGGTTGTCGATCAAGAAGCCTACGAGATGTATGCTGACCTCGTTGACGAATCGAAGCTCCGGACGATCCCGCTGGGCGTTGATCCGGACGTCTTCGAGTACAGTGAACCGGACGACTCACATGAACTCGTGGCCATCGGTAGCCTTCGGGAACGGAAAGGCTATGATATCTTGATCGAAGCACTTGATCAAATCCAGCAGGAATATCCCGAAGTCCAGCTCCACGTCTTTGGTGACGGGCCGCAAGAAGACGAATTGGTCGCTCAGGTCAAGCATCTCGATCTAGACGAAAACGTCACGTTCCACGGGTATGTTGACCAGTCTATTGTCCGAGAACACTTATCCCGAGCACGTGCCTTCGTCCACCCTTCTCGGTCAGAGGGCTTTTCCATGGTCCGTCTGGAAGCCATGTCGACCGGCTGTCCAGTGGTCGTTACCAATGTTTCTGGAGCAAACGAAATGGTCCGCGACGGGGAGGAGGGCTTTGTCGTTCCGACAGAGGAACCGGAACCAATCGCAGACGCCGTCACCACCTTGCTCTCCGATTACGAACTCACGAAACAGATATCCAGACAGGCACGAGACCGCGTCGAGGAGAAGTACGACTGGCGGAAAATCGCGGAGGAGTACCTCGACCTGTACCGTTCGCTGTCTGGCTAAGGTCGTACCGCCGTCTATCGCGTGCATCGAAAGGTCTTAAGCCGTCGACTGAGACGTTCAGGGTAGATATGGTCCTCGTAGTGCTGGGTATCGATGCACTCGACCCGGAACTAGTAGACTCGACGGCACATCCGAATTTGACGCTCGCTGACCACCACGCTATCGAGACGATCAGGAGCGTCGAGGGCGGCCCCAGCACGCACGAACTCTGGCCGACGATCATTACCGGGCTCAGGCCCCCGGAACACGGCATCACGCTTGACGACGGCGTTGCCTGGGAGAACCCCGTCCTCCGGTTCGGGAGTGCTGCCGCGGACTACCTTCTCCCGTCGGGGCTGCAGACGCGTCTCGGCGCGTGGCTACTGAACAACACCGAACAGGACGCGTTCCGGATCCCGGCGACCTACTACGAGGAGAACGGCCTGTCGACAGTGTTCGACGGCCGGGAGGCGGCTCCAATCGGCATCCCCAACTACGTCATCGACCCGGACACGGAGGACCGCGAACACAGCCTCCGGCGGAACCTCGGCGACCTCTTCGAGCGCGACCTCGAAGCGAAAGGCGGCCACTCGTCGACAGACCCGGCGCTGTTCTACGAGCAGTGCCTCGAAATGTCGATGGTTCGCCTCGCTCGCGCACGTCGGGCGCTCAGAGGTGGGCGACACGAACTGGTGTTTGCATACACGAGCGGGCTCGACCTCATCGGCCACGTTGCGTACGAACAACCGTCTCTACAGGACCGCGCCTATGAAGAACTCGACGAGTTCGTCGGCGAGGTTCGAGACGACCTCGGTGACAACGACGAGCTACTGCTCGTCAGCGACCACGGTCTGCAGGACGGCGTCCACACCGATGAGGCGATGGTTGCGGGGACCGACGCAGCCATGGTCGACGCAATCGAGAGTGTCGTCGACGTCCGGGCGGCTATCGAAGCCGAACTCGACGAAACAGACCACACGTCGACACCGCAGGTGACGGCGTCGGACGACGGCGACCGGTCGGGGGAGGAAGTCAAAGAGCACCTCGAAGATCTCGGGTATATGTAGCCATGTCGGGCGATCCAAACATCTTGCTGGTCATCCTCGACAGCGTCCGTGCACAGAACCTCAGCGCCTACGGCCACGTCAACGAGACGACGCCGTTTCTGGACTCGTTCGCCACAGAGCGGGCGACGCTGTACGAGCAGGCCCGAGCGCCTGGTGCGCGGAGCGTCACGAGCCACGCGAGCATTTTCTCCGGGTTGCACGTCGAAGAACACGGTATCGTCTCGGCGGGGCATCGGCTCGACCCGTCGGCGTCAGTCTTCGCACAGCTGCGAGAAGACGGGTACAGCACCGGCGTGTTCACCGAAAATGACTGGCTGACGGCCGTCGATGTCGGACTCCGGGACGGGTTTGACGAGATCGTCGGGGCGCGGAACGTCCCGTTCCCGGGCGCAGTCAACCCCCACGAGTTTGTCTCGAACGAGGGACGGGGACAGTACGCGGAGTTCGTCAGACTCGCGCTGACAGACGACGCGCCGCTCCGGTCGCTGGCAAACGGTGTGGCGACGAAACTCCAGTCCGATTACAAGCGGTTCCTCCCGGATAGCGTCAGAGCATCGACGCCGGCGGACGTCTACGTGGATTCGCTGCTGGACTGGAGCGACCGACAGGACGGGCCGTGGGCGGCGTGTCTCAACCTGATGGACGCCCACATTCCGTACGAACCGATGCCGGACTACGACCAGTGGGGGGGCTCGGAGGCGTCGTCGTTGCAGGCTTCCTTCGAGGACCAGAAGTGGGACTTCAACGGCGGACACCGCCCGTGGTGGCAGAAGAAGGCGGTCGAGTCGCTGTACGACGGGGGGATTCGCCAGATGGACGCGGAACTCGAACGGCTCGTTTCGTCGCTCGAACGGCGTGGTGAGCTTGATGACACGCTTCTCGTCATCACGAGCGATCACGGCGAGGGCTTCGGCGAACAGAGCGACGTTCGGCCGGGTGTCCGGGTCGCCGAACACGGCGTCGCGATTCACGACAGCGTACTCCACGTCCCGCTCATCGTGCGCTATCCGGGCCAGACCGAGTCTCATCGGGTCGACCGTCCCGCGTCGCTGGTCGAATTTCCGCGGGTCGTGAACCGGCTTCGGGCCGACGATCAACAGACTGCCGGCTTCTGTCCCGACGGACCGGTCCTCGCTACTGCGGTCGGCCTCGACGAGCCGCTGCAGGAACGCGCCGGTGCGTACGTCGGGGACCTGTCGCCGTGGACCGCCACGTCGCGAGCGGTGTTCAAAGACGACAGTGAGGGAGTTGTCAAGTACTGTACTAACCGCGACCGCGCCGCCACCGTCGTCAGCCGCGACGCCCAGACGTCGTACAAAGTGTCCGACGGCGGTGCGGAACACGTCGACAGCGCATTCGAATCGATAGAGGAACTCGACGTCAAGACGACGGGCGAGGACTTCGACGACCTCGACGACGGGACGTACCAGCGGCTGGAAGACCTCGGCTACGTCTGATGGGCCGTTTCGACGCTCTCGTACTCCCAGATCAGATCGAAGTACCGCTTCATCCCGGCGACGAACGACCCGTTGTCCGTAATCGCGGCCTGGCGCATGTGGTTGGGAACGTCCGGCTCCTCGACCAGTAGAATCGCCTCGCCGCTGTCGTAGTCCATGCTCGGGTCGACGAGCGTGCCGCGCCAGGGGAGTTTCTCCGTGCTGAACCGCAGGTCGACAGCGGGGAACTCCGCCGTCAGCCGCTCGACGATGTCAGCCTGGATGGCTGCCTTCTCCGGTGGGAGTTCGTCGGGATGCAGGAAGAGAACGCTGACTTCGACCCCACGGTCGAGTGTCTTGGCCAGTGCACGCTCGACGTTGTCGAGGTAGGCGAAGCTATTGGTGATAACCCGAAGCGTCTCGGCGGCGTCGTCGTATAGCCGTCTGGTCTCGCGTTCGCTCGGTTCACCCACGTCGACGACGTGGAACAGTTCGGCCGTCGGCGAGATGTCCTCGCTGGCGCGGTCGAACCGCGGTTCGTACTCGGCGAGGAACGCATCGCGGTAGGAGTCGATGTCGGCGGCGAACGATTCGTATGACTGTCTGTGGTTCTCGACCGCCCGGTCGAGGATTTCGCCGGGCGATTTCGGCTGGTATTCCTTGGGACGACCGGGAATCACCTTGATGAAGCCGCGGTCGGACAGCGCCTCCAGCACGCCGTAGACGCGGGCCTTCGGGATGCCGCTCGCTTCAGCGAGATTCGGGGCCGTCGTCCGGCCGAGCGAGAGCAACTGTTCCAGCGCCGTCGCCTCGTATTCGGTCAGCCCGACCAGGTCGAACACGTCCGCAGGGTCGCTCATACACGCTCATGTGTGGCAGGGGATGTAAAACGCGTCGCCCATCGCCGGAACCTATTAGTGGGTGGCTGTGAGTAGTTACTCGCAGAGTGAGTAACATGACTGCGACATCCCAGACCGAAGAAGACGATCACCTGGCAGACATCGAAGACGGCTGTGGCTGCGCGGAGGTCTGGGAGCACATGAGCGAGCAACGCGACGACTGACACGGCTGTTATCAGTTGCTTCCGACTGTCGCCGCTTGCTTGCCGATGACTGCGGGAACTTAAAACAGAATCCGCACGCGGCCAGACCCGCATTTATTTGCCTTCGCGTGGATGACGTTGAATCAATGGCCGACCGAGACGACGTCTGTATACTGTTGCCGACATTCAACGAGGCTGAGACTATCGAGTCGGTCGTGTCCGGGTTCCGCGAGCAGGGCTTCGACGACGTCCTCGTCATCGACGGTGGGTCAACCGACGGGACACAGGACATCGCCGAATCGGCCGGCGCGCGGGTCGTCGAACAGTCCGGCTCGGGGAAGGGGCAGGCCGTCAGGGAGGCGGTGACGCGCCACATCGAGCAGCCGTACGTCCTGATGGCCGATGGGGACGCGACCTATCGGCCCGACGAGGCGGACAGGCTCCTCAAGCCGCTGTTGTCGGGTCAGGCTGCCCACGTCATCGGGAACCGGTTCGCGGATATGCAACCCGGCGCGATGACGAAGCTGAACCAGATCGGCAACCGCATCATCAACAGGGCCTTCGAAACGATTCACGGACGGGACCTCACCGACATCCTCTCGGGGTATCGAGCGTTCACGCGTCAGTCGTTCCAGCGGAGTTCGCTGACGGCGTCTGGCTTCGGTATCGAGACGGAGATGGCCGTCGAGTGTGTCAAACATAACGTCTCGACGGCGGTGGTGCCGATCACCTATCAGCCCCGACCAGACGAGTCCGACACGAACCTCCGTCCGTTCCGGGACGGCGCGACGATCATCCTGACGCTGTACCAAATGGCGAAGACGAACAATCCGCTGTTTTACTTCGGAAGCGTGGGCCTCGGGAGCACCGTGGTCGGGTTCCTACTTGGAGCGTACGTGGCCTACGACTGGGTCGTCAACAGTATCTCACACGAGGTGATTGCCGTTGTCGGCTCGTTCGCCATTCTACTGGGGATTCAGCTCCTCATGTTCGGCGTCCTATCGGATATGCTCGTGGCGGTGAATCGCGAGCAGACGCGCCGGTTAGAGGACATCGCAGTCCAGCTCACACACGAGAGCCGTAGTCGGCCGGTGGATGTGTTCGACGACCAGCGGGTCGGCGACGCAGAGCACGGCAAGAAGGGCGACGCGGAAGACACCGGAGACAGCGACATAGAGACAGAGCCGGCGGTGTCCTCCCACAGTTCCGACGAGTAGCTCAGAACGGGACCAGCGCGCGTAGCTGGGAGAGAATACTGTTTCTGGTGGCTTCCCGTTTCCGTTCGAATATCGGATGAAGGTCGTTGAGTAGCTCCTGCTCGTTGTCGAACTCCGTGGCGGTCGTCTCCTCGAGTGCCTCGGCGACGGTCATCGAGTGGCCCGACGCGTCGAACGGGACCGCGATGTGGCCGGCGGCGTCCCGGACCTCCCTCGCCGTCGCGGGATACTCGATGTCCACGTCCGACAGGCGGGCGTCGAGTGCCGCGATACCGAACTCGATGACGTCTGGCTCGTCGCTGTTATCGGCTGGTGGCCGTACTCCCATTGGTAAAGCGATGGGGCCGGGGGATAGAAAAGTCTGCGTTGTCGGATCAGCTCTGGCAACCGGCCAGCCACTCCTCGGCCCAGTCCTCGATTTCGTCGAACACTGGACAGAGGGATTCGCCCTTGGGCGTGAGCTGGTAGTACGTCGCGACGGGGGCGTCCTCTTCGAGCCGCCGGTCGACGAAGTCCATCTCCTGGAGGTCGTCGAGGACCCGCGAGAGGGTTCGGGAGCTGGCGTCGGTGGCGCGCTTGAGTTCGTTGAACCGCTGTTCACCGTTCTGGAGTTCGTGGAGCACGACCAGCCGCCAGCGCGACCCGATCTGTTCCAGCGACTCGATGACGGCACACGGCCCGCTCTCTTCCTCCTCGTCCGCGGTGGTGAATACTTCAGATGACATCGGTGCTACCTGGTATCTCCCTTGTCCGGGAACGTACAAATAGGTTCGCATACGAACCAAGTAACGTAATGAAACTACCAATCGCGGTTCGACAGTCTCGTAGCGAAACCACTCCTGTACCGGTGGTGAGCGCCTGATGGCGTTCGAGTCCGCCGGTGCGGGCGAACTGTTCCTGCTGGGCCGACTCCTGTTCGGCGGGGTGCTTGCGTTCATGGGTCTGAACCACTTCCAGAACGCCGGACAGATGGCCCCCTACGCGGAGGCAAAGGGGCTCCCGGCACCGGTGGCGTCGGTCTACGGGAGCGGCGGACTGCTCCTCGTCAGCGGTATCCTCGTTATCCTCGGTGCGTACCCCGTCATCGCAGCCGGGGCGCTGGCGACGTTCCTCGTCGCCTCCGCCGTCATGATGCACAACTTCTGGGCGGTTCCGGACGACCAAGTACAGGACGAGATGACGCAGTTCCTCAAGAACGTCGCCCTCGCCGGCGGCGCGCTGTCCCTGCTTGCAGTGGCCGGCACGTCGTGGCCGTACAGCGTCGGTATGTCCCTGTTTTGAGGTGACGCGTTCACTGGCTCAGGTTGCCTGACACCGACCCGTTCCCTGTTTGTCACTGTTGGAGAGTGACACCTGCCGCCATCCATAAGCCGTCCCGTACCTGAACTGTGCGTGAATGATACAGTCGCTGCCGACGCCGGCCATGCCCGCGTGGCTCCCGTGGCAGGAAGCGGTCGTCCTCACCGTGGTGCTCGCGGTCCTCGTCGCCGTCCGCCGCCTGTCGGCCGCGCGACCTGGCGACGGCATACGGGCGCGACTCCTCCTCGGCGTTCCGTGGGGGACGCTGCTGACGATGGCCGGCGTCCTGGCGGTGTATCTGTTCCTGCAGGGTGCGTGGTGGCACCCGCGGAACCCGCTTGTCACGCCGTTCCGGACGTGGTCGTACTTCTACCCGTTCGGGATGCTCACCGGGGCGTTCACCCACGGCAGTCAGGGGCACATCACGGGGAACCTCATGGGCACGCTGGTGTACGGGACAGTCGCGGAGTACGTCTGGGGCCACTACCCCCGCAAGCGTGGCGTCCAGACCTTCACGTCGCTGCGGACGAACCCGCTCGCCCGGATTCTGGCCGTTCCCGTCGCCATGTTCGTCGTGGGCGTGTTCTCCGCGGTGTTCGCTATCGGGCCGATTGTGGGCTTTTCCGGCGTGGTGTTTGCCATAGCCGGGTTCGCACTCGTGACGCGGCCGACGCTGTTTCTCGGCGCGTTTCTCGGGAACCGCGTACTCGACCTCCTGTATTCGGCGCTTCGCTACCCGGTGTCGACGGCCTCGGGCCAGACCCGGTTCGTGACGCCGTGGTGGTCCAACATCGCCATCCAGGGCCACGCCATCGGCATTCTGGCTGGCGTCATCGTGGCCCTCGCGCTACTGTGGAACCGGGACGAACGCCCCGACACGCTGCGGGTGTTCTTTGCGACGCTCGTGTTCGCCGTCGCGCAGGGACTTTGGGCGGTGTACATACCGCTTGGCGGCGGCCGGTTTCGGCTGTTCCGCTGGGCCGGGACGGCACTGGTGTTCGTTCTGGCGCTCGTCGTCGCCGCGTCGACCGTCGGCTCCGACCGCGAATTCCGTCCTGGATTCGATCGTCGCCCGGCCTCACTCGCAGTGGTGGTCCTGCTCGTCGTCCTCGGCGCACTGAGTCTTGCCGCCGTCCCGACGAACATCGTCGACCTGGAGGACGACCAGCTCCCCGAAGACGGCATCGAGGTCGGAGACTACGTGGTGACCTACGACGAGAACGTCCCGAACGCGTACTTCGAGAGCATCTGGGTCCCAACGCAGCGGGAGGGGGCGAGCGTCAACGCCAGCGGTGTCATCGTTGCCAGCGCGGAGCGTGAGGTCTGGATCGCCGCCGTCCAGCCGGGCCGGCTCGCGGTCAACGGCAAGGAGCGAGTCACGGTCGGCGGGGCGACCTGGCGCGAGTCGGTCTACGCGAACCGGACGGACTGGTCGGTGCTCGGCAACGACAGCGTCTATCGGGTCCAACTCAGGCGTGAGGGCGGCCAGCCCCGGACGGCCTACACCTCGGAGCCGTCGACGGCGGACGTGATACTGGACGGGCGGAACGTGACAGTGGCTGCCCAGCAGAACGGGTTCGACGTGAGCGTAACACGGGGGAACGAAACGGTCGGGCAGGCACCGCTCCCGGCGAACATGACGCGGGCGCGGATCGGCGGGCTGACCTTCGAGCGGAACCGCTCGCGGCTGTACGCACGGACCGACGGCACTCGCGTCAAGATCGCGGAGCGTCGCCAGCAAGCGGCGCGGAGCTAGGTCCAGTCGATGCGGTACACTTCCGCGGTGATCGCCTGCCGGTCCGATTCGTGGAACTCGAACTGTCGCGGTAGGTCGAACTCCGTCTCGAAGGCGTGGGTCACCTCGCCGCCGTTGTCGGCGGCGAAGGACTCGACGAACGACTGGCTCCCCTCGTTGTGAATCGAGTAGGAGACGCCCGCGACGACTGCGGCGGTTTCGAGGAACCGACGGTCGGCATGTTCGTTGTCCGACTGCGCGCCGAAGGGTGGGTTCATCACGACGGTGGTTTCCTCGGTAGGCGGACACAGCGGGGCTGTAGTGGCATCCGCTCGAACCCACGACACTGGCGTCGTCGACCCGACCTTCCGCTCGTTTTCGCGCGCCGTCGACAGCGGTGCAGGGTCGATATCTAGCCCGACCACCCGCGCCGGCGACCGCAGCGCTGCACCCAGCGCCAGCATCCCGGTGCCACAGCCGAGGTCGACGACCGTCTGTCCCTGGATATCGTCCTGGAGGTCCGCAGTATGGACCAGATGCGCTGCCAGGTCCGGCGGTGTCCGGTACTGTTCGAGACTGGCCCGTGGGTTGTCGAACCCGGCGACAACGGCGAGTTGCTGGGCGAGCGCACTCTTTGTCGGCATTACTGGAGATACGCCCGATTCATTCAAAAACGTTTGGAAATGCCCAGTAGTTATTCCGATGGAAGTGCGACGACGAATTCGCTGCCGCCGAGGTCGCTTTCTTCCACCCAGATGTCGCCGCCGTAGCTGTCGACCATCACCGACACGAAGTAGAGTCCGAACCCGGTCCCCGTCGACTCGGTTCCACGCTCCCCTTTCTCGAAGATCGCCTCGCGCTGTTCGGGCGGTATCCCGGGGCCGTCGTCCGCGATGCGAAGGTGGACCATCGAGTCGACGCGTTCCGTCGTCACCTCGATTGTGGTGCCTGAACCGCCGTGTTCGACGGCGTTCGTCAAGATGTTCCCGACAACATCGTCGAGGAGGTCGTCAGCCACGACCTCGATGCCGTCAGGGATGTCTGTTTTGAGTGTGCAGTCCTCGTCCATCGAGGCCGCTTTTCTCGTGGCCCCTTCGACGACCGGCCCCAGTGCGATCGTCTCTGCCTCGGTCAGGCCGTCGTCAGACATCGTGCTCAGCACGCTCCGGACCTTCTGTGTGAGGTCGACGATATCCCGACTCCAGTCCAGAATCGTTTCGGCGTACGTCGCCTGTGTCCCGCCGAGTGCGTCTGCAAGCGTTTCCGCACGCGCTTCGATGACGGTCATCCCGTTGAGGATATCGTGTCTGAGGATGCTGTTGAAAAACTCCATCTGCTCTTCGCGGCGCTTGAGATCCGTGATGTCTGTCCCCTCGACGATTATTTTCTGCACGGTACCGTCGACCGCTACTGGTCGGGCCACGACAGCGGTCGAGATCCGCTGGCCGTCTGCGCCGATATGCTCGGCCTCGAACCTGACCATCTCACCGTCCATCGCCCGCTCGACAGCATCCTGGCAACGGTACGCCACTGCCTCATTGTGGTTCCACCAAGGCGTGTCCCAGAACGGTTCCCCGAATATGGCTTCGTCATCAGCATCGACGAACCCGAGCGCTGTTTCGTTCGCCCTGAGGAGGTTTCCGTCAGCGTCGAGGATACCGATGAACGTCTCCGGTGAGTTGAACGTCGCTTCCAACAGCTGCTGGCTCTGCTCGCGTGTGTCGACAGCTAGCTCGCGTTCGATCTCCGCTTCGACCCACTGCGTGAGATGCTCGAACAGCGTCTGTTGCCAGTCCGAGAACTCCGAAATCGCCTCGTTGTCGTTGACGAAACACAGCGTTCCGTACTCCGCCCCGTCCGCCCGAAGCGTCGTGCCGACGTACGCCTCCAGTCCGAACCGCTCGTAGGCGGGGTCAGTCGACATTGACTCGCTCGCGTTGGTGACGATGTGTATCCCGGATTCGTCGAGGGTGTGTCTGCAGTACGTCTCGGAAAGTGGTGTCTCGTCCCCCGGCGTAATCGTCGAAGACAGGCCGCTACTGGCGACAATTGTGTGTTCGTCGCCGGAGACGACCGCGATATGCCCGTTCGGAAACCCCAGGTGTTCTCGACCGACGTCCAAGACTGGCTCGACACGCTCCCGAAACGAGGTCCCGCTGGCCGCCATCGCTGCAGTGAGGTCCTGCATAGCTGCCAGATAGCGATCTCGCTCCTCCGAGTCGCTACCCTCGGGACAGTCCAGCGGATCATCCATAGCAGGTGACTCGGTCTCCCGGGAGTTGAAGATTCGGACCCGTTTCTCAGGAGCTGAAATGCACCCGAGCGATGACGGTGTGACAAGCAGCCACCCCTACAGAGTCGCGTGCGGGAGTTCGACGTAAAACGCTGCGCCACCGAGGTCGCTGTCCTCGACCCAGACATCGCCGCCGTAGCTCCGGACCATCGTGGCCACGAAGTAGAGGCCGAAGCCAGTACCGCCGGACTCAGACCCTTTCTCGCCACGTTCGAAGATGCGGCGGGCCTCGCTGTTCGAAATCCCGTCCCCGTCGTCCGCTAAACAGACGGTCACGACGCCTTCCTTGACCGTTGTCGTCACGTCGATGGTCACGTCTGGTCCGGCGTGTTCGACCGCGTTCAGAAAGAGGTTCCCGAACACGTCATCGAGCAACTCGTCAGCGACGACAGTGACCACCTGTGGCTCGATAGTAACGGTACAGTCGTCGCTGACTGACCGGGCGCGGTCCGCCGCATCGTCGAGGACAGTCTGTAGCTCCCGGTGTTCGTGGTCCCGCCCGCCCTCCTCAGTGACCGTCTCCAGCACCGCCCGGACCTTCTCGGTGAGTTCGATGAGGTCGTCGCTCCACTGGACGATGGTCGACGCGTACTCGCGTTCCTCGCTGTCGAGCGTGTCTTCAAGGAGCTCGCCACGCGCCCGGATGACGTTCATCCCGTTGAGGATGTCGTGTTGCAGGATGCTGTTGAAGAAGTCCATCTGGTCGGTCTGTCGCTGAATGGCACGCTGCTGGCGGCTCCTGACGACTGCGTACCGGAGCGCTCTCACGAGTCGGTCGCCGTCCAAGTCCTCTTTCGGCAGGTAGTCCTGTGCGCCCCGGTTGATCGCTTCGATAGCCACCTCCCGGTCCTGCATCCCGGTGAGGACGATGATCGGCACTCCCTCCACGATCTCGGTTGCCCGGTCAAGGGTCGCAAGCCCTGTTGACTCGGGGAGTCCGAGGTCCAGCAGTACCACGTCGTAGGCCGCCTCCGAATGCTCGGCGACCGGCGCAAGCGATTCGACGTGGGAAATCGTCACGTCGTCGACGAAGTGCGCCACCGCCGGCGAGTTCAGGTGATGCTCGACGAGGCGGGCATCGCCCGGGTTATCCTCGACGAGGAGCACGTCGAGATGCACCGTCTCAGCCATCGTTATTTCGGCGGCCGCTTGACGACCGTAAGGAAGAAATCTTCAATGCTGCTCACGATGTCGACGAAGCCGTCGAAGTCGACCGGTTTCGTCAGGTAGGCGTTCGCGTGGAGATCGTACGATTCGATGATGTCCTCTTCCGCCTCGGAACTGGTCAGCACGACGACCGGAATCCGCCGGAGCGACTCGTCGCCTTTCATCTCTTCGAGGACTTCCTGCCCTCCTTTGCGGGGCATATTGAGATCGAGCAACAGCAGGTCCGGCCGCGGTGCGTCGTCGTACTCACCTTCCTGCCGGAGGAACGCAAGCGCCTCGACGCCGTCGTTGACGACGTGAAGGTTGTTCAGCACCTTCCCCTTCTCCAGGGCTTTCTCGGTCAGTTTGACATCGCCGGGATTGTCCTCCGCCAGCAGAATCTCCACCGGCCGCCCCTCGCTGGAGTCAGTCATCGCCATTCACCTCCGTCACCGCGGGCAGCGTAAATTTGAATATCGCGCCGTCGTCGGACGGTTCGACCCAGATGCGGCCGTCGTGGCGCAGGACGATTCGCTGGCAGACGGCCAGCCCGATGCCGGTGCCCTCCGTGTCGTGGGCACCGGCGCGGTGGAAGATGTCGAACACCTCCTCACGGTCCGCCGCCGGAATCCCCGGCCCGTTGTCCGAGACGGTGAACGTCACCATGCCGTCGTCTTCTTCGGCGCTGACCTCGATACGGGGTTCGATGCCGGCCTCCGTCGCGTACTCGATGGCGTTTTCCAGCAGATTCTGGAACACTTGGCCGACCTGGTTCGAGTCGGCGTCGACGCGTGGCAGTGACTCTGCCGTGATGGTAGCGTCCACCTCCTCTATTCGCATCTGTAAGGCGTCCAGCGTCCGGTCGAGGACCGCTTCCGGGTCCGTCTCCTCGAAGTCACCCGCCTTCGTCTCGACGCGGGAGTACCGGAGCAGGGCGTCGACCATCTCCTGCATCCGGTGGGCACCGTCGACGGCGAAGGCCATGTACTCGGCGGCCTCCTCGTCGAGGTCGTCGCCGTATTCGCTGTCCAACAGGTCGACGTAGCTCGACACCATCCGGAGCGGTTCCTGCAGGTCGTGGGACGCGATGTAGGCGAACTGCTGGAGCGCCTCGTTCGAGCGCTCTAGTTCGGCCTGTTTCGATTTGAGCCGCGTCTCGCGTTCGATTCGCTCCAGCGCGGCAGCCGCCGTACTCGCGAGAATCTCAAGCAGGAACCGCTCGTCGCCGTCGAACGACGCCACGGTCTCGGACCCGATACACAGCATCCCCTGGTCATCGAGCGGGAGACACAGGAGCGTCCGCATCGGCATCGCCGGCGCTGACGGGTTCGACAGTTTTTGATAATCCTCGATAACGGTCGGCTCGCTGGTGTGGAAAATACGGTTCTCGTCGCTGTCTGGCCCCATCGGAGGGAGATCCGCCGCCGTTTCCACGCCGGCGAAGTCGGTCGCCTTTGCCGTCGCGCCGATTGGATAGAGCGTGTCGTCGCCGCTGTCGTGGGACCATATCGCGGCGAGCGGCTGGTCGACGATACGCTGTGCAATCTGTGTGACTGTGTCCGCGGCCGCAGTCTCTGTGCGGCTGTACAGCAATTCGTTCGTCGCGTCGCTGAGCGCCTCGACGCGCTCCTCGCGGCGTTTGAGGGCGGTGATATCTCTAGCTACACTGACGACCTGTTTGAGTTGTCCGCTGTCGTCGAACACCGGTCGATACCACGTCTCGAAGACGAGGTTGTCGACTTCCTGTGTCACGCGGACTTCCTCCCCGTCGAGGGCCTTCTCGACGGCGGTGATGATGTCCGGATACTCACTGTACGTCTCGAACACCGATGTCCCTTCGAGGTCGCCGGGTTCCATTCCGAGCCCTTCCAGCCCCTTCCCGGCTGAATACGTGAACACGCCGTCCGGGTCTAGCGTAAACACCACGACAGGGAGATTCCCCATCAGGGTGTGGAGCTGTTCGCTCTGTTCTGCGTGTTTTCGTTCCCGCTCGCGGATGCTGGTCACATCGTGAATGAACGCCACAACACGGGTCTCGTCGCCGAGAGCAGCTCGCTTGAGCGTTACCTCGACCAGTTGGTCCGTGCTGTCGGGTCCCTCCGTTGCCCACTCGACCTGCGCCGAACCTGACGTGGCTGCCTCGGCTATCAGGTCGTTTGCGTCCGCCGTGGAGAACCCCGGCGGACTGAACTCGCCGACGTGCATCCCGACGATGTCGTCCGGAGTACACCCCAGGAGCGCGCCCGCGGCCTGGTTGGCCCGGACGACGGTTCCGGTGTCGGCGTCGTGGATCATAATCGGGTCCGGACTCGCCTCAAAAACGTCCTGATAGATAACAGCGTCCTCTGTAGAAGCCATGGACCGTATCAGCGCCCGCGCTACAAGACAGTACGCCCCTTGTTATCAGCGGTGAAAACTGGCGCTACCAGGTACCGTGAAAGGTGTCGAACTCCAGGGATTCGAGCGGTTTCTCGCCGATAGCGATCTCGTACTCGCCGGGCGTGAGCATCGGCTTCTTGAACTGCGGGCCGTCGTCGGTGGTGATGCGCGGACAGCCGGTGTTGACGTAGGCGTCCATCCCGAAGTTCGTCAGCCGGTCCGGCGTCACCTCGTCCATGGTTATGAGGTAGGCGTTCTCGTTGTTGTCGACGATCTCCTGGGCCTTGTCCCAGCGGCCCTGACCGATCTTGGTACAGAAGATGACGCCCCAGGACTCGGCGTCCATCGCGCGGTGGACCGCGCCGTAGCGTTGCTTCATGAACTTCTCCGTGTCGGCGACGGTGACGACGTTGTTCACCGGGTCGGCGATGACGACGTGTTTCTCGGGGTGTTCCATCGCCAGTCCGAGGGGGTGGAACTTCCCGCCACCCACGTACAGCATCTGGTCGGCGTCTACGTCGGCGCTGGCGTAGTTACAGCCCAGCACCTGGCCCTCGTGGGTGAGCCGCTCGTCGCCCCGGCGCGTGTGGACTGTGTAACCGCGCTCCTCAAGCCACTCGCGCATCTCGTCGAACTTGTTCATATGCTGGGCCGTCGTTACCAGCCCCACGTCGGGGTCCTCTTCGGGGTCCGCGAGCTGTTCCTCGCGGGCCTGCTCCATGATGGGGAAGACGTCGACGTTCGAGAACAGCGGTACGTAGATGATCTTGTCCGATTCCTTCATCGGCGAGTGGCCGAAGTGGACGAACACGTCCGTCCGGCGCATCATGTACGTGTCGAGGTCGCAGGCCCCGTAACAGGGCTGGCCCGAGAGCAGCACCGTCACGTCGTCGGGGAGGTTCTCGCGGAGGTCATCGGCGACGGCCGGGCCGCGGCGCTTCAGCCCCTCGGGGAACTGCAGTCCCACCTTCTCGGCGTCTCGCTCCTCGACGGCTTCGACGATTCGGTCGAGCTCGTAATCCCACTCGCGGTCGTGTTTGAGCGACAGTCCGGTGTTCCGGAGGTCGCCGTCAGTCCGCTCTTGACTCATTGCAACCCTGTATCGGTTCGAGCGGCATAACCCCCGTGTTTCGGCGAGCGACAGTTACTCCATAATCTCGGCAAGCTGTCGCTCGACCCGCTCGACGTTCTCCTCTAAGTCACGAGCCATCTGGTGTTGCGTCCCGTTGGCGTCAGCCAGTTCGTCGATAGACTCGGAAACCTCGGCGGCACGCTGGGCGATCTCGTCGATCATGCTGGCGATTTCTTCGGCGCTTGCGGCCTGGTCGTCCGTCGCCTCCGCGACCTCGCTGATACCCTGTTCCGTCTCCGAGGTCGCGTCGAGGATGGCCTGCTGGTTGTCTAGCACCGTCTCCAGATCGGTGAGGGCTTGCTGAACCGCATCGGTCGTTTCTTCGACGTTTTCGGCGGTGTTGTCGGCCATCTCGCGGACCTCGCCGACGATGCGCTCGACCTCGTCGGCGTGCTGTTTGGACTCGTCGGCCAGTTCCTTGATCTCGTCGGCGACGACCGCGAACCCGTCGCTGTCGCTGTTGCTCCGCGCGGCCTCGATGTTGGCGTTCAGCGCCAGCATGTTCGTCTGGTCCGCGATGTCGTTGATGACCTCGACGAACTCGTCGATCTCCTCGATGTGGCCGCGGAGTTCCGTCGAGTCCGACGCGACCTGTTCGGCGGACTCAGTCGCGTCCTCGACGCGTTCGATGGTTTCTTCGGCTGTCTCGACGGACTCCTCGGCGAGCTCCCTGGCCTCGCCGCTCTGACTGCTCACTTCCTCGGCGCTGGAGGCGATTTCCTCGACTGTGGCGCTGAACCCGGAGACCTCGGACTGGACCTCGTCGAGGTTGTCGGACTGCTCGCCGGCCATGTCTTTGATCTCGTCGGACTGCTCGGTAACGGCCGCGGCGGAGTCGCTGATTTCGCCGACCGCCGACTCGACGTCCGTCGCCATCTGGGACTGGAGGTTCTGGAGCGCTTCGCGCTGTTCGACGATATCGCTGAAATCGATCAGTAGCTCTAGCGCACCGATAGCGTCCCCGCCGGGGCCCATGAGCGGGATCGCCACTGCCCGCGCGTGTGCCATCGTCCCGTCGGGTCGTTCTGCCGAGCGGAACTCGTCTTCCCGGACTGGCTCCCCGGTTCTGATGACCTCCTGGGCGAGCGTCTCGTCTTGGCCTTCCGTGCCAAACACGTCGTAGGCGTTCATCCCGACCGCCTTGCTCGCCGGGAGCCCGAGCAGGTTTTCAACCGTCTCGTTCCAGTGTGTGATATCGCCATCCGCGTCGACGACGAACGCCCCTTCCGGTAGCTCCTCGACAAGCGACTCGAACGCGTGGAGCCAGAACTCCTCGCTGTTATCCATAGACTCCGGCAGCAGTTCCCCCGCTGTAGCTTGTTTAGCCATTATTGTAAACAGCAATGAACCGGGTAAATGATTTCTGGCCGATTACAACTGCTGATAACTGAGTGGCGTCATATTGACACCGAGGAGAGGCGGGAATTCACGACTGGAACAGAGTCCCACGGGGTAACAGACGCAGCCTGTCGTACCAGCACTGGGCAGCTATCCCGCCTGAAACAACCCGGTTTCGGCAGGCCTATACCGCCCGAGTCCATACCAATCGGTGATGAGCATCGAGACCGATACCGCCGCTGATATCGACGGTGACCACGTCGAGGCGCTCGCTACAGAGTTCGGCGAGGCAATCGCCGAGCTACCGGTGTACCAGCGATTCAAGGAGACGAAAGACGCCGTCGAGAACCACGACGAGGCGCAGGCGGCCATCAAGGAGTTCGAGCAGATCCGCGAGGAGTTCATGCTCGCCCGCCAGACCGGCAACGCCTCTCAGGAGGACCTCCGGAAGGTCCAGCAGAAGCAGGAGGAACTCCACGACATCCCGGTGATGAGCGACTATCTGGAGGCCCAGAACGAACTCGAACTGCGCCTGCAGGAACTCAACGAGATCGTCTCCGAGGAACTGGCCGTCGACTTCGGCCAGAAAGCCGGCGGTTGCTGCGAAGACTGAACAGCGGTACTTCTCGCGGTCGCGTTTTTCGCTGACTCCGCAGCTACCGGTCAAGAACGCAGATGACGCCGACAGCTACCATCCGTCAGCCGCACTGTTCCACCGACAGTTATGGCCAGTCAGTGACACGGCCCCGCTGGCCGTGCTGTGCTGTCACTCCTCGACTTCGGTTTTCACCACGACCGCCGGTCGCTCGGTCAGCCGAAGCACCTTGTCGGTGATGCTGCCGAGGAGACTTCGGTACTCCGCCGGCCGCCGCTTCGTCCCGAGGACGAGCAGGTCGACGTCCGCCTCGTCGGCGGTTGCGATGATGGATTCGGCAGGCCGTCCGTGTTTCAGGGTTGTTGTTACGTCGACGCCGGACGCCTCCGCGTCATCCTGTATCCGGGCCAGCGTCTCCTGGCCCGTCTCTTCGAGGCCGTGTTCCGGCCCCTCCGATTCGTCGACGTACTCGTCGCCGCTGTAGGCAGTGTACACGTCTTCGTCGACGACATACAGCGCGTGGAGGGCCGCGCCGTGTTCCGCTGCGAGGGCAATCGCGTGGGACTCGGCGTTGGTCGAGGCTTCTGTCCCATCCGAGGCGAGGAGGATGTGATCGTACATACAGGTCGTATTTCTCCCAACTGGGAAATAAACCGAGGGTTCCGTTCTCAGACAGCGGGAGACACCCGGCGTCTTCGAAACATCTTAGCGACCGGGCGTGGCATCTCTGCACATGACAGTCGAATCTGATTGGGACGACTGGCTCCCGCGTGCGGTGGAGTCGGCGACGCCTGACGGGCTGGCGATCTGGTATCTGGGCTGTAACGGCTTCATCGTGAAATCGAGCGGCGGAACGACCGTCTTCATCGACCCGTATCTCGGCACGGGCGACCCCCCGCGGACCGTGCGGATGGTCCCGGTGCCGTTCAACCCCGAGGACATCACCGAGTGCGACGCGGTTCTGGGCACCCACGAGCATACCGACCACGTTCACGGGCCGTCACAAGCGCCGATTCTCGCCGGGACGGGCGCGGACTATTACACGACCGACAGCGGTCACGATGTCATCCGGGAGGAAGCGTGGCTGGAGAACTACAGCGTCACCGACGATCAACTGCACGAAGTCACGGAGGGTGACACGCTCGAAATCGGCGATTTGACCGTCCACGTCGAACCGGCCAACGATCCCGACGCCGAGCATCCGGTGTCGTACGTGTTCGAACACGAATCCGGCACGTTCTTCCACGGCGGCGACGCCCGCCCCGGCGAGTTCGAAACTGTCGGCGAGCGCTACGACATCGACGTCGGCGTCCTCGCGTTCGGGACCGTCGGGATGATCGACGACAAGGAGACCGGCGAACCCACACGAACGCAGTGGTACAACGACGAGAACATGATTATCGAAGCCGCGAACGAACTCCAACTGGACACCCTCGTCCCGACCCACTGGGACATGTGGAAGGGGATGACGACGGAGCCGACCGTCCTGCACAACCACGCCAACAGCTTCGCGCATCCCTCGACGCTTTCAATCGTTGAAATCGGCGACCGGTACGATCTCGACTGACAACGGTCTGCCAGTGTCGCACGGACGGTCTGTCCGTCTTTGCTAGCTCACGTCCTGTTCGTGTTACTGAGGTTACGTCTCTATATTATATTAATCAGTATCGTATAGAAAAAAGGTGTAAATGTTGGTCAGGTACGTACCTTTAATACTATTGCTGAGACCATACAGACCATGAGCAATTCGCAAGCCTACGACGAAGTCACTGTCACCGCAGATGGCGTGACAGTGACCAAGCGGTTCGAGGCGGACGAGTTCCCCGTACCCGCGATAGCGTTCAATCTCACTTCACGACGGTCTGTTCCGGTGACGGTCAGGCTAGTCGACACCGTTCCAGAAGACGTAGCAGTCGAGGATCTGGGCTTTCACCCCGAGTACGGCAGCGAGTACTGGGACATCAACGAAAACCGGATCGCCTTCGAGAAGGAACTCGAACCCGAAGCTGACTACACGACCGTCTACGGTATCCGTGCGACGGGCACCGACGACGTCGAGAAGTTCCTGACGGAACCCGAAATCGAGAGTGTGAACCCGCCTCTGGACGAAGATGAGGAAGATCTCGTCGGTGGCGGCGACGAGGCTGTTCGGGACGTCATCGCCGGTGACGCCGACAGCGTTCCCGGTCTGGAAGACGATGACGACGAGGACATCGAGACGCTGGACCTCTCGGACCCGAACAACCCGGACTCAAGCGTCGAAGCCCCGGAAGAGAGCAACGCCGCACCGGCAGATTCCGAGGTCCAATCCGGCGCTGTCGTCGCGACGATGGCACAGGAAATCCGCGATCAGAACGTCTCCCCCGAAGACGTGAAGCTCCTCAAGCGTGCGCTCGACGCCGTCTCCGAGGACGACAGCGACGCCGGCGGCGTCAACGACGCCCGGATCCAGCGCATCCAGAGCGATGTCGCGGACCTCCGTGCGTACACCGACGCTCTCGAGGAGTTCCTCGAAGAGAACGGTACCGGCGAGGACATGATTCAGGAGTTCGGCGAGCGCCTCGATTCCTTCGAAGCGACTCTAGAGGATTTCGAGGACGAGGTCCAGTCGGCGACGGATGCAGCCACGTCCGCCTCCGATCAGGTCGACGACCTCTCCGGGGATGTCGAGAGCGTCGAAGGGCAGCTTGACGCCCTCGAAGACGATATCGAAGCTGTCCGCGAGGAGATCGACGACGGCGAACTCGCCGACCGGATCAACGAAACCGAATCGGAGATCGAAGAGCTCAAACAGTGGCGCGAACAGCTGTCGTCGGTTATCGGCGGCGGCGAATAACCGAACTCGTTTTACCGGTCCCCCGTCTGTGCCTGCATAATGACGACGACGAGAGTGGCCGTGCCGCGCAAGGGCCGGCCCCTCGAAGCAGTGCTGGAGCGACTCGCCGGGCGCACGGGGACCGCCGACCTGGCCGACGATATCATCTCGACGCTTCGCTACGAGAAAGCCGTCACCAAGGGTAACCAGGACGCGGTCGCCGACGTGTACCATCGCATCAGCGACTACTCCTCGCTCGATGAGCCATACGAGCCAGAATACACGCTGCTCCGCGACGACCGCGACGGGATGCCACGGCGGATCGTCTTCGACAGCGTCACTGTCCCGACCGAACACGGTGACGTCCAGCTGGTCGGTCGCGAGGAGCCGTTCCGGGCGCTCCGGACCCACGAGTTCGCGCTCGGGTTCGACAGTGCCGACCTCGTTCTCGAAGAGGTCGTCCAGCTTCGGGACGAACCGCTGACCGCCATCGACGAAATCAACGACCGCATCGACCCGCTGGATACGGACGTACGGGTCGTGACCGGGCTGGGCGATACGGTGTACCACACCCTGCTGGCGACGCCGGATGTCATAGACACACAGGACGGCCCCCTCGACCGGGCCTTCGTCACCAACTACGAGGGCGAACTCTGCATCTCACCGCGCTACGAGCGGCTCGTCGAAGCCGTTCTCGGAACCAGCGCGCTCGATGGCATTTCCTTTACCTATCCGACGGAGGGCGGCGAAGAAGAGGAAGACATCGCGGCGACCGGCCTCGGCGTCTACCTCACCGTCACGGGGTCGACCGCGCGCGACCACGGCCTCGAACTCGGCGAGCAGTTGTTCCCCAGCGAGACCGTGCTTCTGGAAAACGCCCACGAGCGCACCGAGACCACGAAGCAGGTCGCCGGTCTGTTCGAGGAGCCCGAAGAAACAGCGCTGCAGTCGGTCTAAAACCGTTTTCAGAGACGCCGTCGCTGGATGAGTTTCGCAGCGACGCCGATGGGCACGATGACCCACGCCACGAGCGCCGCGGCGACCATCGGCACGGTCAGCCCGGCCTGGGCCAGCACGCTGCCGAAGCCACCGGCGACCACGTCCACCTGTGAGAGCGCGAGCACGCGGAAGCAGTCCACGGGGTTGAGCAGTATCGCCGCGGCGATAGCGCCGGAGCCGAGGTCGAACCCCGCAACCGCCCCCAGTGCGACCAGATCGTGCAACAGCGCGACCCACAGCCAGATGGCCAGCGTCGCACCGAGCGCGTGGGTTTTCGTCCGCGAGACCGTCGAGACCAGCACCGCAACGCCCAGCATCGCACAGGCGGTCAGGACCGCAGCGAGGGCGACGGCGGCGTACTGCCCGACGCTGGCGAGACCGATATAGCGGACGGTCAGCAGCGCGCCGGGGACGAAGCCCAGCAACATCGCGCCGGACAGCACCGCCGCCCGGCCGATGGCAGTCCCGACGACGACACGGCCTTTCGTCACCGGGAGCGCGAGCATGAGTTCGAGCGACCCGCGCTCGTCCGCCCCGACGATGGCGTCGTAGCCGACCGCCAGCGCGGTCAGCGGAACGAGGTAGACGCCGAGTTCGGCGATAGTCGCGATCACCGCGTCGAAGCGACCCGGGCCGACCGAACTCGCGCCGAACTGGACAACCGCGGTGGTGAAGAGACCGAACAGCAGCGCCACGCCGAGCGCCCACCGGCTCCGCACGGCCAGCCGGTACTCCCGGCGAGCGATGGTGAGCAGGCTGCTGTCGGCAAACCGAGCAAGCGCCGATTCGTCGGCAGCGTCCGTGGCCGTACTTCCCTCGGTTCCGCCGTCGTGCAACCGGGTAGCCGGAGCGTCGACCGAAACGACGCCGCCGTCCGGGGTCGGATCTGTCGAGGAGTCGCCCTCGCTCATGCCGGCTCACCTCCGGAGTCCTCGGTCGCCGCCTCCGCAGCCGCCGCCGTGCTGTCGGAGCCGGTGTCATCGCTGTCGTCCGCCCCGACGGCCTCGTGGAACGCGGCCTCAAGGCCGGGTTCGCGGACCTCGAAGCGGTCGATGTCGTACCCCTCACCGACGGCGGTCAGCAGGTCGTAGGCGTCGGTCGGCGTAGTCCGTGCCGTCACCGCCGCGCCGGAGCGGCTGACGCTGGACACTGCCTCGTGGTCCCCGAGGTCGGTCGCCGCGTCGCTCGCAGCCGCCTCGGACGCGAGCGACAGCGACACCGTCACCTCGTCGGCGGCGGCGCGGCGAAGCTCCTCGACCGGTCCCGCCGTCGCCACCTGTCCGTCGGCGATGATGACTGCCTCCGAGCAGAGCCGCTGAATCTCCCCGAGTGCGTGCGAAGAGAAGACGATAGTCACGTCCGTCTCGGCTGCCAGGGATTCCACG
This sequence comes from Haloarcula sp. CBA1131, assembly GCF_008728975.1. NCBI lineage: Archaea > Methanobacteriati > Methanobacteriota > Halobacteria > Halobacteriales > Haloarculaceae > Haloarcula > Haloarcula sp. CBA1131. The sequence goes on along the minus strand of NZ_RPCY01000001.1, from coordinate 2,282,344 downwards.
ACCTCGTGGAACGCCCGGATGCCGTCGGGGTCGAGCCCTGCCGTCGGTTCGTCGAGTATCAGCACGGCCGGTTCGCCGACGAGCGCCGTGCCGAGTCCGAGCCGACGGTTCATCCCGTTGGAGTAGCCGCCGACGCGGCGGTCCGCGGCGTCCGCGAGTCCGACGGTGTGCAGGATGCGCTCGACGTGGTGTGCCCGGTCTTCCCGGGGCACCGAGCGCATCCGGGCGTGGAAGCTGAGTATCTCGCGGCCGGTCAGGCTCGGCGGGAAACCGGCGTGCTCCGGCAGGTAGCGCACTCGCTCGCGGACGGTGGTCCCGTCGGTCGGGTCCGCGCCGGCGACGGAGACGCTGCCAGCGTCCGGTCGGTTCAGCCCGACGAGCAGTTTGAACAGCGTCGTCTTGCCGGCCCCGTTCGTGCCGAACACGCCGAGGGTGGCCCCCTGTTCGACAGACAGACTCAGTCCGTCGAGCGCCTGCACGTCGCCGTACGCTTTCGATACGTCGTCGACATCAATCACGTTCATAGTAGCTCCTCCAGTTCTCGTGGGGTGGTTCGGTGAGCGGGCGGGCGTCGACGACACCGGGCGACTGGACGACGGGCACGGACGACTCGGCCAGCCGAACGGCGTCGAAGGCCGGGCTACTGGCGAACACCCGCGCGGCGGGCTTTTCGGCAGTCACTTGCTGGACGGTCCCGGCCGGCTGGTAGCGGGTGTCGCCGACGCCGTCGTCGTCAACATCGGTCGGGTTCGCCCGGGACCAGTAGTTCCCGACGCTCTCGTTCCAGTGGACCTGGTCGCTCATCACCGCGAGCACCGGCCGGTTGTTGCGGATGAAACTGTTCTCGGTCACGGTTCCGTCGGTGCTCCCCGCGGCGATGTGGACACCGATATCGTTGCCGACGACGAGGTTGCCGACGATGCGATTGCTGACGGAGTTGTAGACGAACAGCCCGTTCTCGTTGTCGACGAGGTGGTTGCCGCGGATGTCCGTGTCGTCGATGCTCTTGACGAGGATGCCGTGGCCGGACTGCCCGCTGTTGTTGACCGCGACGTTGTCCTCGATGACGAGGTGTTTCGACACCATCAGCGCGTACCCGACGTCGTTGTCGAAGGCGGTGTTGTCCCGCAGGTGCGAGTCGTCCGAGTACATGTAGTGGACCCCATACCGGAGGTCCCACATCGTGTTCTCGCTGGCGTTGACGTCTTTGGCCCAGTTGAAGTACAGTCCGTCCCGGACGGTGGTGATGTCGTTGTTCCGGATGACGCTGTCCTCGGTCTTCCAGATCTGGACGCCGTTGCCGCGTTTGGTCAACTGCGTTATCTCCTCGCGGCCGACGATGGTGTTGTTGCGGATCTCGGCGTCGTCGACGCCGTCGAGCCAGATGCCGAAGGTCATGTCGGTCACGCGGCTGTCGCGGACGGTGACGTCGCTTCCGTTGACGAATATCGCGGCGTCGTTCGTCGCGGCGCTGTAGCCGCTGTTGCGGACCCAAAGGTCCGCCACGGTGACGCCCTGCGCTTCGACGGCGAGCACGTCGCCCTCGCCGTCGCCGTGCAGCAGCGCTGACCCGGGACCGTTCCCGGACAGCGTGACGTTCCGCGTCGTTACGACGAGAGTCTCGTCGAAGCGACCGGCAAGCGTGACGGTGTCGCCGGGGTCCGCCGCATCGACTGCCGCCTGTGCGCTGTCGTAGGTCTCGCCGTCGACCGTTGCGGTGCCGTCGGCCGACGGGGCGGTGAACGAGTCAGTCTCGGGCACGTCGGGGTTGAAGGCGAGGTCGTCGCTGCCGGTCGGGCCGGCGCTGGCCATCCCGACAGCCACGACCGACAGCACGAGCAGGACCGCGGTAGCGACGGCGAACACGCGCTCGAAATCGTGGGACAGTGGGCTCATGAGTGGGTTTCTGGTTGGTCAGATTTGACCGCGGTGGTCGTGGGGCGGTGCGGGGCGTCATCCTCGTCGTCGGTGTCGCCGTCACGGCCGAGGCGGTCCCGAACGGCGTCGGGAAGCCCGGTGAGCCCGCTACGGAATCGGGCCGGGAGTTCGCTGAACGTCGCCGCCTGGTCGCGGTAGTAGTACGAAACCGCGAGCAGTCCAACGGCAGCTGCGGCCATGTACGCGCCGAGGCCGAACCGGGAGACGCTCGTGATGTTGGCGACCTGATACTGGCCCCACAGCGGCGGCGTGAAGCCGTCGACGCCCATCACCGGCGCGCCCGGGTCGAGCGTGTGGCCGGCCTGCCAGAGCCGGTACTGGATATCGGCCAGCATCACGGTGAACACCAGCACGGTGCCGCCGAACTGGTATTTCAGGCCGCGCTTGAGCTTCTCGGTGGTCGGTGCGATTGCGACGAACACCGACAACAGTGACACGCCGATGAACGCGACCGGTCCCAGCGCCCACTCGGGCACGTCGATGGCGTTCTCCTCGACGGGGAAGTTGGGCTCGACTAACACCGGGTCGGGGAAGTAGAACCCGACGTAGTGGTTCAGCCGCGCCATCTCGATGAAATCCCCAGTCAGGTGGGGGTAGGCGTACAGGGAGACGTGCAGCGTCGTGCTCGGATACTGGACCGCGTCGACGCTGATGTGCCACATCGGGAACGCGAGCGCCGCGACGAACAGCAGCGCCGCTCCCACGGGGAGGCCCCGTCGAATCTCGCGGAAGTCGTCGATAGTGGGTCGTTGCATGGCTGAACACCTCCGAAATGGGTTGTGTCGCTACCCCTCCGCCGGTTCGACGATCATCCGGCTGCGCATCTCAAGGTGCAGGGCGCTACAGAAGTACGTGCAGTAGATCCAGTACACCCCGGGGTCATCGGCCGTGAAGGTGACCTCGCGAGTGTCCTGCGGGGCCACGGCGTAGTTGATGTCGTGCTCGGGGATGGCAACGCCGTGGATGATGTCCTGGATGCCCTCGATGTTGGTCGTGGAGAGTTTCACCTCGTCGCCCTCCTGGACCGTGAAGTCCGGCAGGCCGAACTCCGAGCGCTTGGTCGTCATCTTGACGTGGACGCTGTTGTCGCCCGTGCGCTCGACACCGGAGTCCTCCTCGGTGATGTACGTTTCCTCGTAATCGTCCTTGTCGTACACCTTCTTGGCGTCTATCTTGTCCTTGTGGGCGAACACGCAGTCGTGTGGCTCGGGGTAGGCCGGGTGGTCCGCGACCAGTTCCATCTCCTCCTCGCCCTGCCCGATGTGGATGAGCTGGTCGTTGTCGGGCATAATCGGGCCGACCGGAAGGAACCGGTCCTTGGACAGCTTGTTGAGGCTGACGAGCCACTCCCCGTCGGGGTCGGTCGTCATCGCCTCCAGCGCCTGAATGTGGCCCGGGTTGTAGTGGACGTCCTGCTTCTCGATGATGGGGTCCTCGGACCCTTCTTCGGCCTCGACGGCCGCCTCGATGTCCCACTTGACGGCCTGTGAGTCGATGAACAGCGACGTGTAGGCGTGTCCGTTGCCGTCGAAGGTCGTGTGCAGCGGGCCGAGCCCGACGCGCGGTCGCCCGGCGACGACATCCTCCGGGTCGGAGGAATCGGCCAGCGCGTTCAGGTCGATCATCGTCACCGTCGGCGAAAGCTTCCCCGCGACGAAGGCGTAGTCGCCGTTCGGGCCGACCTCGACACAGTGGGGGCTTTTCGGTGTCGGGATGTACTTCACGATGGGGCGGTCGCCCTGGTTGAGCGGACTTTCTTGCGTCCCGTCGACGACGGGGATGCCGTTGACCTCCTCGTAGTTCCCGTTCTCGACGGCCTGCTCGATGGCCGGGATGTCGAAGGCCTTGACGTTGTCCCGGTCGTCTTTCGTCATGCCCTGGATGTCGGTGGCCTCCTCGCTGTTGTACGCCGAGGAGATGGCCCACCGACCCTCTTTGCCGGTGTCGACGATGTCGAGGTTCCCGTCGACCTTGACCTGCCACTGGGTCTCCATCGACTCGGGGTCGACGGCGACGAACAGCGACGTGTAGTTGTCTGGGTTCTTCGCGTCGGTCCCGTCGTTGGGCAGCGGCACGCGGAACTCGCCGTTGCCCAGCACGTACTTCGTGTCCGGCGAGAGGACACAACAGCCGTGGATGGCCTGCATGTTCGGGACGTCCGTGATGGCGTCCGTTTCGAAGTACGTGAGATTCACGCGGGCGATGCGGCCGTTGGCCTTGTCGTTGACGTACAGGTATTCGCCGTCGTAGTCACCGTCCGTCTCCGAGAGGTTCGGGTGGTGATTGTCACCCCAGCTATACCCGCCGCCCTCTTCCAGCATTTCCTGAGTCCCGTCAGTGAACCCATAGCCCGACGCACAGTCGGTGTTGAACACCGGAATACGGGTGAGTTCCCGCATCGACGGGATGCCGATGACCCGCAGTTCGCCGGAGTGGCCGCCGGACCAGAAGCCGTAGTATTCGTCGTGTTCGCCCGGTTCGACCGTGTGGCTCGCGCCGCTGCCCGAGGGTGTCGACTGGCTGCCGGCACTGCCATCGCCACCGCCGGTCAGCGCTGAACAGCCAGCGACGGACCCCATCGCACCGGCGGCGACGCCGGCCTTCATGAAGTCTCGGCGACCGAGCGAGAGGCCGGGCAGTCCCAGCGAGAGGTTGTCGTCCGCAGTCGATTCGTCGGGGGACTCGACCTCCGCCAGTACCGAGTCGAGGGTTTCTTCGTACTCTTCGAGGACTTCGTTCGGATCGCGTGGGGTTTCGTTTTTGCTCATATCAGACCACCTTGATTGTGCCGACCATCCCGTTCATCTCGTGGGGGATGCAGTAGTACTCGTAGGTCCCCGTCGTCTCCAGCGTAACCTCGTAGCTCTCGCCTTTCGGAATGTTGCCTTCCTGCCCGTTACTGTAGCCGTCTTTCGCGGCCTGCAGGGAGTCGAACCCGCCGGACGCGAAGTAGTCCGCGCCGTCGGGGATCTCGTCCTCGTAGGCCGTCACCGTGTGGCCGATGCTGCCGACGTTCTCGAACGTGACCGTCGTGCCTGCCTCGACCTGGATTTTCTTCGGCTCGTATGCCAGTTCGTCCGTCATTTCGACGGTGCTCGTCTCGGTCCATTCGGACTCGCTCCCGCCGTCACTGGACTCGGTCTCGCCGCCGTCTGATCCGTCACCGCCGCTACCTGAGTCGCCGTCACCGCTACTGTCGGAGCCGCCGCCCGATGAACAGCCAGCTAGCGCGACTCCAGCCGCGAGACCCAGACCGCGAACGAATGTTCTACGCGTTTCCATGGTAGCTCACGGCTGCAACTCGAAGACCAACCTGTATATATAGGGAACCGCACTCTCATCTCGCAGGAAGCGGGGCGAATATGTTCGCCCGGAGATAGTGAATGGTGTCCTCTCGTGACGGTTGCCGCGGAATACAACGACTGTGTACTCGTCTCAGTACTCCTCAAGTTGGGAGGGTGTGCCGGCGTCCAGTTCACCGCGCTTCAGTGACGCCTACACCTGTCTGCCAGAGAGCCGCCCGTTCAGCTGTCCACAGATTCCTGTAACCGCGCGAGACTGGTCAACACCGGATACGTCCAGAGTTGCTCTTCGTACATGTACGTACAGAACTCGTGTGTCTCGAACCGGTAGACGCTTGAGTGGAGCTGGTCCTGGCGCTCCTGTAGAAGCGCAGTAACGTCACTCTGGAACGTCTCGCGATACCACTCGGGCACGACTGTGCTGTCGAGCGTCTCGATGATCTCCTGCAGACTGCTGCGGTACTCCAGCATCGACTCCTGTTCGATTTTGACAGCGCGGTCCAGCGAGGTCCGTTCGTCGATTGCTTGCTCGGTCGCTGCCACCAGCGAGCGTTTGAGCGGCGGCGAGAACCCGACGTTCGTCTCGGGGTGAAACAGCGCTGCGTAGTCCGGCCCAAACTCGATAGCGACGTTCTCGACCAGCGATTCGTCGTACACTGACTCGTAGTGGTCGACAGCCAGCACCGTGTCGGCGTAGGCGTCCCGTAGCGCTTCGACGGGGTCTGATGCGGACTGTCGACCTCGCGCACCGACGGGGGAGGAGGGCTGGTCGGCGGGGTCGACGGCACGCAGGCGCTGGAGGAAGTCTTCGAGACCACCTTGCTCGGCCGCGAGCTCCGTTTCCTCCACGTCAAGCACGGAGAGAGCCGTCTCGATCGGCTCGAGAATGTGGTCTCGCCATGTATGCAGGAACCACTGCGTGCCGTCCTGCGCAGGCGTCGTTGACATACTAGTGTCTCGTTCAGTAACAACAATAAGTGTTTTAGTTACCGGACAACACCCCCGTGTTCTGGACGACTATTTATATATCCTTGTCGGCTAGCACCACCGTCTCCGGGACCCATCGTGCGGTTTCGATCTAGCAGCGATTACGGTACTGTAGAACAGCAGCAGATTCCATCAGAGGTAATTATATCTGTATTCATCATTTCTGGATAGAAAAACGGACTATATTAGAGACGGTTCCGAACTTTCAATCTAGAAGTGCGATATACGATATTAAAATTGATAGCTCAAGGATAAATAACTCAATAGTAGGTGCAAATTGAGCGTTAATCTGAACACCTCGATAAGACAGCGCCCTACGGCTCACAGCACAGACACACTCACAGCTCGGCTGTTACCGATTCTGTCCGCAATGAGTCGGACGGTCATACTGTGCGTGGCATTACTCCCTGTCGGTCGGTAGCGTCCAAGCGGGTGTTCCGGTCGCTCATCGCTCACATCCGGGTTTTTAAATAATGACGGCAACTCTACTGGGGTAATGACCGACGACGCCGACACACAAAACACGGGCCGGCGGATACAGTCCGTGGAGAACGCCTGCGAGATCATCGAAGCCGTTCAGGAGTCAAACAGCGCGACGTTGCAGGAACTGAACGAGCGAATCGAGCTCTCCCAGGGAACGCTTCACACGTATCTTGCGACGCTGACCGACTGTGGCTTTCTCACGAAGGACGACGACACGTACCAGCTCGGTTTTCGGTTCGTCACGATGGGCGAACACGTCCGCAACGAGACGGAACTCTACACCGCTGGACAGGAGGAAGTGGACAAACTGGCGGACAGGTCCGGCGAGTACGTCCATCTGGTCGTCGAAAACGACGGGCGCGAAGTCGCCATCTACGAGCGGCGAGGGGAACACGCCGTCGGGATGGACTACCACCTCCAGTTGCGGGAGGCCCCACAGCACCTCCACGACAGTGCTTCGGGGAAGGCGATCCTCTCGTGTCTCCCGTCCGAACGCGTCGAGGAAATAATCGACCGTGAAGGGCTCTCGCGACAGACACAGCACACGATTACGGACCGAGAGACGCTCTGCGACGAGCTAGAGACCATCCGGGAGCGAGGGTACGCGACGAACGACGAGGAAGAGATTCGGGGCCTTCGGGCGGTCGGTGCGCCGATTCTGGACAACGACGGGACCGTCGTCGGCGCGGTCAGTGTGACTGCACCGACCAGCCGTCTGAAAGGGACCCGTTTCGACACCGAAATCCCAGAGATGGTGATGGAGGCCGCGAACCTCATCGAAGTCAATCTCGAAATGACCTCGTTTGACCGGGGCACGTAACAACGGCGTCGTACACTCGTCTCCATCTGTCGGCGACGACCACGAAACGACGACGGCGTCCGGTCTCCGACATTTGGATAGCTCAAATCTCGGCTGTGCTACTGTGACCGTCGAACGGAGCGATTCACCCGGCAAATGAGCCACAATAACAGTCGTACCATCGTTAGTAAGTGGTCGAGGTAGCGTATCAGGCCCGATAGCCATGCCTACAGGCTGTTTCCGGCGGGTCGCCGCGGGAGTTATACCTGTCGTGGGTGGTCTCTCCCAGTACAGTGCTCCGACACTGCCGTGCCAAGTCTATTTTTGAGATAGTCAAAACACTGGGCGATTCTCTGTTCAGTACTAGGCCATGGTATAGCACGTCTGCGTCGATATTCTGCTATCCGGCGTGGCTTCATCTGACCAGTGTGGCCTCGCCTATGTTGAGCATATCAAAGCTATATTTATCGGATATTCTGCAAATACGCCACTAATCTGGCCCATAATACTCTATAAGCGACGAATGAAGATGTCTGCTTGGTTTTGCTATGTTCAAACTATTTGTCCCGCAGACAGTCCCAAATATTTATTAACAATACCGGTATTGGTGCCGATACACTGTCTCACTCCAGCCGTCGGATGTTGACAGTCAGGACGGAAGCAGCGTGCTGAACGACGCAGCGTACTCGCCCCATTGGTCCCGAAGCGAACGGGCGTACGCACCGGAACCAAGAGCCGAATCCACCAACCAATCATGAGCACACAGAAGGAGCCATCAGAACAAGCACCAGACGACGATGAATCGCCAATCGCGACAGCCCGCCGCCAACTGGAGCGGGCGGCCGAACACCTCGATCTCTCCGAGGGGCTGCTTGAGCAGCTCCGTCACCCATCGAAAACCGTCGAGGTGTCTGTCCCGATCCGCCGAACCGACGGGAGCGTCGAGGTGTTCAACGGCTATCGCGTCCAGCACTTCGAGGTCAGAGGGCCGTACAAAGGCGGCATGCGATACCATCCGAGCGTCTCCGCCGAGGAGTGTACGGCGCTGGCGATGTTGATGACGTGGAAGTGTGCGGTGATGGACCTCCCCTTCGGCGGCGCGAAAGGCGGCATCGTCGTCGATCCGTCGACGCTCGACGCACAGGAGACCGAACAACTGACCCGTCGGTTCGCCGAGGAGCTCCGCGAAGTCGTCGGGCCGACGAAAGACATCCCAGCACCCGATATGGGGACCGACGAACAGACCGTCGCCTGGTTCATGGACGCGTATTCGATGCAGGAAGGCGAGACGGTCCCCGGCATCGTGACCGGCAAACCGACAGCGGTCGGCGGGACACACGGCCGCGAGGAAGCACCCGGCCGGAGCGTCGCCATCGTCGCCCGCGAAGCGCTCGACTACTACGACGGAACCGTCGAGGGTGCCACTGTCGCCGTACAGGGCTTCGGTGCTGTCGGCGCGAACGCCGCACGCCTCCTCGACTCCTGGGGCGCATCCGTCGTCGCTGTCAGCGACGTCGACGGCGGCATCTACGACGAATCCGGCCTCGATATCGAATCGATTTCGGCTGACGGCGACGAACACGGCCAGCTAGGGGACGTCGACGCACCACGGCAGATATCTAACGCCGAGCTGCTGGAACTCGATGTTGACGTCCTCATTCCCGCGGCAGTCGGGAACGTCCTTACCAAGGAAAACGCTGCAGACGTGCAGGCGAGCATCGTCGTCGAAGGGGCGAACGGCCCGACAACGACAGCAGCCGACGCTGTGTTCAAAGAGCGCGACATCCCAGTCATCCCGGACATCCTCGCCAACGCCGGTGGCGTCACTGTGAGCTATTTCGAATGGCTCCAGCACATCAATCGCCGGAGCTGGTCCCGCGAGGAGGTCAACGAAGAACTCGAAGCCGAGATGCTCGATGCCTGGGAGGCTCTCCGGACCGAAGTCGAGGACCGTGACGTCACATGGCGAACGGCTGCCTACATCGTCGCGCTCTCACGAATCGGTGAGGCTATGAACGCCCGCGGGCTATGGCCGTAGCAACGGATGTCCCTTCAGTCTACCCACTCGCGAGACCACAGTCGTTCCGTGTCACCTGTCGCGGTGCTCGGTGTCCCCTTCGCGCTCGGTGCCGACCGGCGTGGCGTCGACATGGGGCCGTCGGCGATTCGCTACGGCGGCCTCAGTACCGCCCTCGATACGGCCGGCGTCGAATACACTGACGCTGGGGACCTCGCACTGCCGACGCTACAGTCGCAGTCGGCGACCACCGACGACGGCGCGAAGTACCTCGATGCGATCGCCGAAATGACCGACACCCTCGCCGACCGGGTGGCGACGGAAATAGCCGACGGGAGCGTGCCGCTGGTGTTAGGCGGCGACCACTCTATCGCGATGGGCACGATGCGTGGCGCGGCCCAGACGGACGAACTTGGCGTCATCTGGTTCGACGCCCACGGCGATTACAACACCCCGACTACGTCGCCTAGCGGGAACGTCCACGGTATGCCGCTTGCGGCCGCCCATGGCTACGGCGACTTCGCAGAGATGCCGTGGGCGACCGCCCCGAACGTCGCCGAGGAGAACACCGCCATCGTCGGAGCGCGGAGCCTCGACGCTGACGAACGAGCGGTCCTCCGTGAGAGCGACATCTCCGTCTTTACCATGGAAGATATCGACAGGCGCGGTATCGGACCGGTCACCGACGAGGCGCTCGACATCGCGACCGACGGCGTCGACGACATCCACGTCAGCCTCGACCTCGACTGGCTCGACCCGGACGACGCGCCGGGGGTCGGGACGCCAGTCCCGGGCGGCGTCACCTACCGGGAGGCACATACGGCGATGGAACGGGTCGCCGACCGCGACGCTGCCGAATCGGTGCTGCGCTCGCTCGACGTCGTCGAGGTCAACCCTATCCTCGACCAGCGCAACACGACGGGCGAACGAGCGGCCGAACTCGCCGCCAGCGCGTTCGGCAAGCGGATCCTGTAGCGTATCGTAGCCATTGAAAATCAAGGCACACCTGATCGCATGACGGCAGTGCGATCAGTGTGTAACTCGTTTCAATTGTTACTATAGCTTCGAACCGCGGCACGCACCCAGTTGTGTGGCCGGCACGCGGGGCCGGAACACAGTGATTTATTACCAATGATGGCGATTGTGATAACATGGACCGCAATACTGCGGAGCCGCGTGTCGATAGCCTTCCCGGCCCACAGAGCAGCGAGTGGGTCGAGTACCACCACGAAACCGCCGCGCCGAGCACGTACGTGTACGATTTCGTCTGGGACATCACTGAAGACGCAATCGGTCCGTTCTGTACCGATGCGGACGGCAACGTCCTGCTCGATTTCACCTGCCACGTCGCCGCGTCACCGCTCGGCTACAACAACCCGAAAGTGCTCGACCGAGCCGACGAGTTCGACATGGTCGACCCGCTGAAAATAGCCGGCCAGGACTTCTACGTTAGCACCGGCGGCTCGCCCGACGAAACGTCGCTGCCGGGTCCCGCCCACCTGATGGATAGGCTGACCGACATTACCAGCCACTACGACTTCGACACCGTCTTCCTCTCGAACTCCGGCGCAGAGGCCGTCGAGAACGCGATGAAGATCTGCTACGACAACTGCGAGACGCCGAAGTACGGCATTACCTTCGACGGCGCGTTCCACGGTCGGACCCTGGGAGCGCTCTCGCTGAACCGTTCGAAGTCCGTCTACCGCCGGAAGTTCCCCGAACTCAGCGGGATCCACGACGTGGAGTACTCCGAGGCCGGGGTCAAGCGCCTCCGTTCGAAACTCGACGCAGACACCGGCCACATCCCGCCCGAGGAAGTCGCATTCCTCATCTTGGAGCCGATACAGGGCGAAGGCGGCTATCGCGTCCCGAGCCCCGAGTTCCTCTCGGCCGTCGACGACCTCTGCCGGGAACACGACATCCCGATCATCGCCGACGAAATCCAGTCGGGAGCCGGCCGCACGGGCGAGATGTGGGCTGTCGACCACTACGACATCGAACCGGACGTCATCACGAGCGCGAAAGCGCTCCGGGTCGGCGCGACCATCTCCCGCTCGGACATCTTCCCGTCCGAAACGTCGCGGCTCTCCTCGACGTGGGGGCCGGAGACATCCTCGGCTCCATGCGCGGCGCACTGACACTCGCCGCTATCGAGGACCACGACCTGCTGGACAACGCCGCCGAGAAGGGGACGTACTTCATGGATCGGCTCCGCGAGGTTTCGGCGGACCGTCAGCTGGTCGAGGACGTTCGCGGTCTCGGCCTGATGACCGCGCTGGAGTTCGACACGGCTGACCGACGCGATGCCGTGATGGAAACCGCGCTCCAACACGGCCTTCTCACGCTCGGCTGTGGCCAGAAATCCCTCCGGCTCCTCCCGCCACTCGACGTCACCGAGCGCGAACTGGAACTCTGTCTCGACATCCTCGATTCGGTGTTTACCGAGGTTGCAGACCCTGTCGCGTCGGCCTGACCCTCGCGACTTCTGCGGTAACCGAAATGTTAAAATATGATTGATTCGACTGTGGGACTATGCCACGAGAGGCACGCGTAGACAGACGGAGGTATCTGCAGGCAATCGGTGGCACTGTCGCGACCCTGTCGGTCGCTGGCTGTCAATCGGGCAGCGGGGACTCACAGACGCTCACCGCGGGAACAGCGCCGGGCTTTCCGCCGTTCGAGATGAAGCAGGACGGCGAACTCGTCGGCTTCGACGTCGAGTTGCTGGAAGCTGTTATCGCGGCGTCGGAGTACGAACTGAGCGGGTGGGAAGAACTGGAGTTCAAATCACTCATTCCGGCGCTGAACAACGGGAACGTCGACGTCGTCGCGGCAGGCATGACGATCAACGACGACCGCGACGAAGCGATCGACTTCTCCGACCCGTACTACAGTTCGAACCAGGCCATCGTCGTCCGCGAGAGCGGGTCGTTCTCGCCGTCGTCGTTAGACGACCTCTCCGGAGCGACGGTCGGTGCACAGAAGGGGACGACCGGCGAATCCGTCATCAAGGACCAGCTCATCGAAGCGGGAACGGTTCCGGAGTCGAACTACAACGCGTACGGCAACTACGTGCTCGCCGTCGAGGATTTGCTGAACGAAAACGTCGACGTCATCATCATCGACGTCCCCGTCGCGAACTCTTTCGTGGCAGACCGCCCCATCGAATCCGCGTTCGTCCACGAGACCGGCGAGCAGTTCGGCTTCGGGATTCAGTCCGGTAACGACGAACTCGCGGGTGCGCTCAACAGCGGGCTGACTACCGTCGAGGACGACGGGACGTACCGGGACCTGACCGAGAAGTGGTTCGGACAGAAGTGAGGCCATGGCAGCAATCCTACTCCAGACCGCTGACTGGCTGTTCGTCGCCAACAACTGGGGCCTGTTGCTCGGCGGGACAGCTGTCACCATCGCGCTCACCGTCTCCAGTATTCTCCTGGGATTCGTCGTCGGGTTCCCGGCCGGTGCGATAGAGGTGTACGGCTCGGACAGGGCCCGGCGGTTGGTCGAACAGGTCGGGGTCGTCCTCCGTGGCACCCCGCTGCTGGTCATCATTATGATTCTGTACTTCGGCCTCTCTATCTCCAGTAGCGCGTTCGTCACGGCGACCATCGCGCTCGGTCTCCGGAGCGCCGCCTACCAGTCACAGATCTTCCGCGGTGCGCTCCAGAGCGTCGACGACGGACAGCTGGAAGCGGCACGCGCCGTCGCGATGTCCCGATTCGAAGCGATTCGACACGTCGTCGTCCCGCAGGCGCTCCGCCGGAGCGTCCCGGGGTTCCAGAACGAGTTTACCATCGTCCTCAAGGACACAAGCATTGCCATCGTCATCGGAATCGGCGAGCTGCTGACGACGGGACAGAACCTCTACGAAGGCGGGCAGTCGACGGCGGCACTCGAAATATTCCTCGCCGTCAGCCTCGTCTACTTCGTGCTGACGTTCGCGACGAATCGGTCGCTCGACAAGCTCAGTGACTACTACGCCGTACCGGAGGGAACGACATGACACAGCCACTACTTTCAATCGACGACTTGCACAAGTCCTACGGGAACGAAGAGGTACTGGAGGGCGTGGGCCTCGAGATGGACCAGGGCGACGTGACGGTCCTCATCGGCCCCAGCGGCTCGGGCAAGTCCACGCTGCTCCGATGTGTGAACCGACTGACGGAGATCAACAGTGGCCGGATCGCCCTCGACGGGCAGGACGTGACCGGAGCCGACACTGACGTCAACGAACTCCGAAAGGAGGTCGGCATGGTGTTCCAGGATTTCAACCTCTTTGCGCACCTGACGGCGCTCGAAAACGTCACGCTCGGCCCGAAAAAAGTACTCGGCATGGACGCTGCTGACGCCGAGGAAGCCGGCCGGACCCATCTCGAACAGGTCGGATTGCTGGAGCAGGCCGACTCCTACCCCGCTGAACTCTCCGGCGGACAGAAACAGCGCGTCGGTATCGCGCGCGCACTCGCGATGGACCCGGAACTGTTACTGTTCGACGAACCGACCAGCGCGCTCGACCCGGAACTCGTCGGCGAGGTTGTCGAGGTGATGCGCGACCTCGCCGCCGAAGGAATCACGATGCTCGTGGTCAGTCACGAGATGGACTTCGCGCGGTCGGCCGCGTCGGACATCGTGTTCCTCGACGACGGTGAAATCGTCGAACACGGCCCACCGGAGCAACTGTTCCAGAACCCGACAGCGGACAGAACCGAACAGTTCCTGAGCAGATTGCACGCACACGAGGAGACGGCATGAGCACGGCCGAATCGACAACGTCGCCGAATCCGGGGCTCCGTGACCGCGTGGAGACGGTCTTCACCGTCCGCCCCCTCACAGTCGGCCTGGCACTGTTCTGGGTCTGGGTTCTCGCCCGCTGGACCACTGATTTCGTTCTCGCGGGGGTATTCGGGCTCGACCGCGGGGCACCGTTCGTCCCGGCGGCCCCGTTTCTGACGACAGCGGACACTGTCGCCTCGCTCGCCGCGTCACTCGGTGTTGCCGGAGCGCCGCTCGTGTGGTTCGCCGACGCGCTCCGGTTTGTCGCCGACGCGACGGCGTATCTGCCGGCACTGGCCCACGGCGTCTGGACGACGGTGCTACTGACGGTTTTCAGCGTCTGTCTCGGGTTCACGCTGGCGCTCCCGCTCAGCGTCGTCCGCGTGTACGGTGGGCGGTGGGCCCGCTGGCTCGCCCTGTCGTACACTGAACTCATCCGTGGGACGCCGCTGCTCGCCCAGTTGTTCGTGCTCTACTTCGCGACCTCACTGACGCAGGTTCTCAGAGGCGTCCCGGGGGTCGGCGTCGGATTCATTCCCGCGCAGGCGTTCTGGGTCGCTGTCATCAGTTTCACGCTGAACAGCGCCGCCTACCAGTCCGAGTATCTGCGCGCGTCACTGGAGTCCGTCGACGGCGGGCAGTTGACCGCTGCACGCGCCATCGGGCTCTCGAAGCTCGAAGGGATACGGTACGTCGTCGTTCCACAGGGCCTCCGACTCGCGCTTCCCAGCTGGACGAACGAACTCGTGTACCTCATCAAGTACTCCTCGCTGGCGAGTTTCATCACCGTCCAAGAGCTGTACGGCCGGACGAGTACCATCGCTAACGAAACGTACCAGTATACCGAACTCTTCGTGCTGGTGGCGATACTGTATCTGGCTCTGGTCGTGTCGGCATCAGCACTGATGGACCGTGTCGAATCGCACACTGCAACCGCCGGTGTCGGACACACCAGACAATGACCACTCTCTTAGGATCACCAACCAAAGAGTTCAGCACATCCCATGAGTCACGCTGAAAGCGCCGGAGCACGACTGACGCTCGACCTGTGGCACCCGAACTGCTGGGCTATCGAAGCAACCGACCACACCGATGGCGGTATCCTGGCACATACGGTGCAACAGACCGTCCAGTCGCCGACAGCATCGGTCAACGGCGTGTTTACGGCGTACGGAGCCACGAAGTCGGCTGTCGAGGACTGCCTCGACGCAGTCCGTGCGTCACCTCACGCCGGAGAGATACAGGAACTTCAGGCACGCATCGGACACAAGCGCGATGCACCGGGAACCGTCGTCAGACAGTTCCTGCTAGAGTACGACCCAGAAGAGTTAGTCTGCCCAACACTCCTCGAACACGGATTCGTCCACAGCGCGCCCGTTCGTATCGAAGACGGGCGCGAACGGTGGCAAGTGAGCTTCACCGGAGAGCGGCCCGAAATACAGTCCGCACTCGATGCCGTCGAAGCCGACGCCGACGCTGACGTGTCGGTCGAGTCCATCGTCACGCCTGACAGCGACTCCGAGCGGTCGGTGGGTGGGCTCCGAACCGACTCGCTAACGCCGGCCCAGCGGCGCGCGTTCGAAGCGGCCCGCGAGGCCGGCTACTATCAGTGGCCGCGTGGGATTTCGGTCCGCGAACTCGCCGACCAGATGGATATTTCGAAGACCACGCTCCTCGAACATCTCCGAACTGCGGAGTCGAAACTTCTGGACCCCGAGTAGCCCTCCCAGGGACCTGCATCCGGAAGGGTCTACGTCTGAGACGTGCGTGATCCCGGCATCTGCAGCCACCAGTAGGACGTTCCATTTCGAGCCGGTATGATCTCTTGTAGTCCGGTCGGGAGTCCCCCAACAAGCGCGTGCCAGAGCGCTGCTCGGTCGAGCTACCTGCTGGGAGGCCCCGCAGTGTAATCCGGCCGCACCTCCTGTCTCGTATGCGGCTATCGAAATCGTCCATTGAGACAACACAGCTGAGAAGCAGAATCCGCCCAGTTCTATATAGCGCTATATGATTTATTAGTTCAGCAGCCACCACCCGGAGTGCGGCAATAGTGTTGAATAGACAACAATAAAATCACAGTAGCGAGTAAATTTCGGCCTCGTACACATCCCTGACCCGAGTTCCCCATTCGTGGGTGTAGGTATCGATGACGTCCTGTGCCACGTCGCCTCTGAGGTATTTGACGACGCCGCGATCACCGGTCCGATCCCGAAGGTGTGTCGTGAAGAAGTGCCGGAAGTAGTGCGGCGTAACGTTCTCTTCGGCTCCCCCACCGTCCGAGTACCAACCGAACTCGCGCGCGTGGGATTCGACGATGTGGTGTACCATATTCGGCGTGAGTCGCTCCCCCAGCTGTCGCTTGTAGACACAAACAGCGGCGCTGCTGGGGACTGTGTGTCCGGCCGAATTGCGAGCCAGTGCCGCAGCACTGATGCCAGTTCGGCGTCGACAGGGATCGTCGTCTCCCGTTTCCGCTTGTTGGACGCTGTCCGCTCTTCCCCGTTACTGGCCTCGCCACGAGCCGTGTCTGCCGCGACGAACAACGAGTCCGGACGCCCGTCGAGCCCCGCTCGGACCGGGATCTCCGGTCTGGGGCCGGGGGTTTCGAGGTTGAGGTCACGGATATCGAGGTTACACAGTTCGCCGGCCCGCATACCCGTTTTCAGCAACGTCACTACGATAGCCCGCTCTAGCGGATGTGGGACGCTGTCGACGAACGTCCGCATCGACTGGAGGTCGATTTCGCGGCGGGTCGGGTCGGTATTGATGGACTCGTCCATCTCTTCCATGACCAGCGTCATCGGGTTCGATTCGAAGACACCTACCTGTGTCATGTACGCGAAAAACCGGTGTAGATAGGAGGCGTACGTCGCGACTGTACTTTCTTCGACGTTACCGCGGAGGCTGTGAACATATGCCATGCAGTCCCGGTGGGAGGCCTCCTGGACGGGAATGGGCTGGTGGCCGTCTGCCAGATAGGACTCGAAGTCCCGAAGGACGCGCTCGTAGGAGGCACGAGTTCGGTCGCTCTTTCCGTGGTACGTGATGTCATCGAGGAAATACCCGACCGGGTCCGACTCGGCGTCCGGCGTGGTCGTATCCGTGCTCATTCGTCCCGAACGTACCCTCCGTGTCGCCCGCTGTACTGCACTTCGTTGTTGGACTGCAGTTCCTGCAGCGTCTCTTCGAGGCGTTCCTCGATATCGTCGGTCAGTCCGGCGAGCAGGTCGTCCCACTCGTAGTAGTCTCCGTCAGCCAGAATCTCTCGGACCCGGTCTTCCAGCCCGTCACCCCCAGGGGTAGCGTCCGGAGAACGGGGTTCCTCGCTCTCGCTCTCAGCGGCGTCCGACTCGGTTGTTTCGGATGCTACTGGCTCGAACCCGCTTCGGCCCGCCTGTACCATCGTCCGGACGAACTCGCTTTGACTCATATCCAGTTCCTCGGCGTGGGCCTGCCACTGTTCTTTCTGGTAGGCCGGAATGTACGTCCGAACCGTCGTTCGTTCACTGTCACTGGACACATTTTACCCTGGGACGCCGGGGACTTCAATGTAGTCCCATACTCAGGGATAAACACACTTATTTGGGTGCGTGGTACCCTATTTGCGGGAGTTATGCGCCGATACTGATAGTAGTCTGTCATTTTAGCAGTAGATAAGGTCAGATACACAAATACAAAATGGGCGTAGATTTCTGTCCCTCATCTGATCGGTCCATTCCATTACCCGGATAAAGTGCTCTGTTGAATAGCGGTGTTGGTTGAGGTGGTCGGAATTTGAGTCGGCTTGTTAGTAGCTGACGCTAGTGGTCTCAAGACCGGGGTCGTCTCAGTGTAGCTCAGATGCCGCTATTCAACAGAGCAGAGTAGACTGCTGTGTTGAATAGCGGTGCTGGTCGGGACAGTGGAAATTTGAATTGACTTGTCAGGGGCTGATGCCGGTAATCTCAAAATCGGTGCCGCCTCACCGTGGCTCAGGAGACGCTATTCAACACAGCAGGATAAAGACGTATGGTAGCACAGTCACGGATTGTCAATACGAGGCAGTGTCGTTCTGATCTAGTGAGAGACCACTTCGAGTGGGTCCGAGACTATTCCGGCCTGGTTCAGCTACTCACCAATACTCAAACCAGTGGACCGGACAGTCTGTCGCAACCGCTCAGGTGTCGCAGACCCTTCCTGCATACTGTCCCCTTGCTCTCTCACGCTGCATACCGACAGCCGCGACTTTCCCGGATGACACGCGCGTCAGTTCTGGTGACGCGCCTGTTGGCGCTGTTGCCAAATGGAGAGGCCGTCTATGTCCCGCCGTAATCGCCATATTACGACTTTATTGGGGGAAGCCGTCGTTGCCTAAGTATGCCGGGACTGTTCTCTCTCGGACTCAAGGCCCCAAAGTGTACTCCACAAGCTGCTAAAGCGCGTACCCGTCGCTGCTACAGTGCCAGTCTTGGCGACCCTCGCTATCGTGACCCTACACACCACTGGTTCGCTGCAGTGGCCGAAAAGCGCCCTCTCGCCACGAGAACACGATTTGGTTCTGTTCCGTCGTGACTCGGTTGGGAAACACAGATCGCCATTAAAATACCCTGTCGACGGTTCCGTAGCCAAATGCAGAATGGCCTTCCTCAGAAGCGACCGCTGCGTACCGGTGACTTCGGTTACGGTCAGCCATATTCGATATTTCCGCTCCCGACTGAGCGGAATGTCCCGCTTTCCACCACCGTCCCTGAACGCTCTGTTCAGTGCAAGGTATAGGACGCTGTCAGCAACCAGATACGTGACCTACTCGAGCCTTGCTATCCCTTTTCCACATGGATCACCCAGGTATATCGAAAGTGGACCCAATATAAACCGCGAGTGCCAGAGAATGTCGGACTGAAACCCTACTTCATTAGCGTGTCCAGGCTGAAGCTAGCGACATGCGCGTTCGACGATACGCACTTTCTCAGGCGGGTGGGTCCGATGGCTAACGACGCACTTGTCCTTTTGTTCATGATTGCGATTGTACTCGTAGTCATGGCTGTTACCCTTATTGGTGGGTTCTATCTGGTCAAATACCTCGTCGAGCGGACGTTCAATTCGTGATCTCGTTTCCTCACCAGTGCGTGTCGGAAGTCTGTGGAGCTAAGTGGCTGAGATTACTGTCTGTAGTCCATCTACTGTCCTCGGACTCACCATCACACGGTCTGTTCCGAACACATAAACTGTATGCAGCTATATCGAATGGGGGTTGGTGGTCGAAACGACGTGAATTTAGCGGGCATGTCCCGGTCTCGAACACCTCGCTGGTTATGCCCGAGAGCGTCGTTTCACAGATATCCGTCGAGAAGTCGTCGATATGGCTGACGACTCGATCAACCGCGATCTCTTTGAGGAAACAGCGGCGGCTCGCCACTGGTTCCACAGTCAAGGGTAATCCTATTGCTCGTCGTCCGTGTTCGAAGCGCCGGAGCGACGGTCGTCAATTTGGTTCGTCTCGTCGGACGTAGGTGGTTCAACCTACTCAGTCTCACATGGAATCAGCCGATCCAACAACTACACTTCTGAATAGCGGGAACTCTCTTTATCTCTCGGCCACCGCATTTCAGAAGCTACTGATGAATTTGGTTCGTTCTGTGGCACTTTGCGCCCAAATGTCAGCATAAGATTATATATAGTGGGGACTTGGATGGGAAACGGAGTATGGGTGAGGTACAAAGTCAAACCGGTGGTGGACTGTCACCACTTCGGTTCATGGTACAGAAGTACAATGAAGTGATTGACCGCGTCGTCGAGGGCATACTAGTGCCGTACGGGACACGCATAGCATTCCTCACGTATGCCTTCGTTTTTTCATATTATGGGTTTCTGAAGGTCCAGGCACTGTTTAGCGGGCTATCGACACCAGTCCGTGGTGAGGTCCATGCGGTGGTCACTATCCTTGGTCTTCCGGAACTAGGGATCTCTCTGACCGCAGTGATGGTGTTCATTGGAGTGTATGAGCTGACGATCGGGCTGTTGTTCCTCCTCCAGAAAATTCGGGCCATATTTTTCCTGTTCCTTGGCCACCAGTTTGTCACCCTCGCGACGCTCGTGATTGCCCGATCCGCGTACTTCCAGGAACCGTTTCTACTAGGGACAGTTCCGTGGCTGTTTGACGCGTTCGCGGCGTACATTCTGAAAAACACGATATTCATCGGTGGCTTTCTTGTACTGGCTGCTGTGGAACTCGGACAAGGAAGCCCCGAGGCTGCGACAGCTAAATCCGCTAAGATGGAGTCAGCAGTGTCGACTGATTGACCGCTGGCGCTAAAACGGTTTAGCACGGTGAACGCGGTGGGGGTAGTTGTTGCCCCACCTCAGTGATGTCGAATGTTGTACCAGCGCTGGGTCGTTGCCGAACCGCAGTTGCCACCAGCCCCGGCGCTGTAGAGCAGCCTGTCTGTGGTGCAGAGCGTCCTGTAAAATAGACTACTACTTGTCTTCTCCAGTCGCCACTCCCAGAATCGTTGTCTCGGCGTCGAAATATGTCGGGGCATCGGTATCGATTTCGAATTCAAGAACGGTTTCAAGATCACCGGACCCCTCAGTGAGTTGCTCGGCGAGATCCGTATAGCCCTCTGCGAGCGTCCGGTATTCGTCGATTTCGTCCTGTTTCGCCTGCGCTCGCTTCTGCTTGGCCTCGATGTTTTCGACAGCGGCTTCCGCATCGGGTTCCGGTCGGCCTGAACTTTCAGACAATGTCGCACGAGCGTCGGCGGTGTCCTGTTCGATTTCTTCGAGCAAATCGGAGAGCTCCGCACTGCGCTGGTCCAGATGGCCAGCAAGAATCGCAGCCTGGGTTCGACAGTACTCGGCGAGTTCCGCCTGCGAGATTTCTCCTGCGTCGTCGCTCATTGAAAGAAGTACGTCGCCAGCGCGAAAATCGGTTTCGGTGAACCGGATTACTCTTCTTCCTCTTCGCCCAGACTCTGTGACGGACCGCCCGAGAAGACGAACTCGTGCTCGGCTTCGGTCTCGAAGCGGTTCAGGATGTCACCGAGTGGCTTCGCGTAGCGTTTGAGCTGTTCGGCACGCGAAGACACTTCGTTGAGCTCTGCGGCCTGCTCTTCGGCTGCGCCGGCCACGGTCTGGGTTTCGGCCATCATCTGGTCACTTGTCTCGGCTGCCGACTGTAGCGTCGTCGCCACCGTCCGGAACCGCTCGAGCGAGTCACCAAGGTCGATGTCCGGATTGTCCGCTTCCAGTTCTTCGAGCGTGTCCACGAGGGTATCGAGGTCCTCTGAGATGGTCGCGAGGCGGTCCTTCTGGTCGTAGGCGTCGTCGGAGATTTTCTGTGTCGATTCGGCCACCTGCTCGGACGCGTCACGGACGGACTCCGCACTCGACAGAACGACGTCTCCGGATTCCGCGACTTCGTCGGCGAAGCTGTTGAGCTGACCGATCGTCTTTTCGAGTTCGTCGACCATGCCGTTGAACTCGCTGGCGATCCGGTCCATCGACTCGTTCTCGCCGTCGGTTGCCATCCGCTCGGTGAGGTTTCCAGCGGCCGTCTCCTCCATCACGTCGGAGAATTCTTCGGCCTTCTTCTGGAGGTATTTGTTGACTTCAAGGGCTTCCGCGCGGGAAACCTCTGCCTCTTTCTGTGCACGCTCGGCCTCGTTGATCTGTTGTTTGAGCGCGTCGCGCATATCAGCGAACCCGCTGTACAGGCGGCCGATATTGTCGATACGACTGGTGGCGATCTCGACGTCGAGGTTCCCCTGTCGCATCTGGTCCGTCTTTCGGGTCAGGCGGTCGATGGACGTTGCCGTGTTGTACCCGAGTATCGCACCGACACCCGCGATGAGCAACACCATCAGTGCCGTGCCGATAAGTCCGTACTGCTGGACGTTCTGGACGAAGCCAAAGACCGCGGAGTTGGGTGCGTGTACGAGAACGACCCAGTCAGTGCCCTGAATCGGTGCATAGCCGACAGTGTAGCGCTCGTTGAGTACGTCAGTCGCCGGCATGTCAGCGGTGACGCCGGACTGTTGCTCCGACGAGCGGAGGTCATCTGCCGCGTCGATCGGTTCCGTGGCAGGGCTGTTCGAGCTATACGACTGCAGCATGTTTTCGCCGAGGCCGCGGCTCCCGTCTCTGGGTTCGTCGATCATGACGACCGCCGACCCGTTGACGACCTGCGTGAATCCGCCTTCGGCCCTGTTGTTCCCCTGAAGCGAGTTCGCGATTTCGTCGAGCGAGTACTCGATGAGGATATACCGGTTCTGTGAGGCATCGACAGGACTGGCGAAGCCGACGACCGGGCCGGAGTTCGTCTGGTACACGTCGGAGACGGCGACATCGCTTGCCGTTTCGAAGTTCGCACCGGTAAGCCAGGCCCTGCTCGTCGATTCGAGCGCCGAGTTAGTTAGCACCTGTGAGTTAGATGTGCTGGCGACAACCTGGGATTGGCCGGCATTCCGTTCGACCAGATGGATGTCGGCAGCATCTGCGGACAAGGCGGCTTTCCGATTGTTGAGTTCGATATTGATATCGTCTGTCTCACTACTGGCCCAAACGTCGTCAGAGGAGACAAACTGTGTTGACAACCTATTCCGGTCAACCCACTGTGACAGGATGTCAGCTTCCTGTGCGGCGGCGTTTTCGTAGTCGCTCAGAACCTGTTGTTCCGTGTAGTCCTTGACTTGCTCTGTCGCGGCAAGGCCGATGAGCCCAACCGACAGCGCCATAACGAAGAGGACGATACCGAATTTGAGTGCGAAGTTTCGCCGGATGAAATCCGGGACGACTGTTGCAAGAATCCCACCGGAGGCGTTCGAATCGTTTTCTGAACTGTCTGGTATCTGTGTGTCTCCTGAACTCATAGCTAGTTCCCTCCAAGCGAGCAGTTAGCCGCTGGACCGCTGTCGCATGCGTACTGTACATCCGCTGGTTCCCCAATCAGGCCGTAGTAGGTGCCGTAGGACTGCTGAACCTCTGGCTTTCCTTTCACGACTGGCACCTGGCGCATCGCTTGGTGGTCACAGGCTCGGAGCGTCTGCGGTCCGAGACCGGCGTCGTACTCGTGTCCTTCGAGCGCTCCGATGACATCGATCGGATTGAACGTTCCCACCCGCTCGGCTGCACTGGCGTATTGTAGCGTTTGCGTGTATGCGATGTGGGCTGCTCCTGATGGGGACGCCGATTTCGAGGTCCCCGTCGAACTGCCGTACTCCTCACGGAACGATTCTCGGAAGGTATCAGACAGCGGCGAGTTGATTGCCGGGCTCCAGGCGACCGTCCCGATAACACCCTCTATCGCATCGCCTGCGGTCCGGGCAATATCTTTCGAGGCTATCGGAAGGACGATATTCGACTCCGGGAACTCCTCCCGGAACGCTCTGAGTGCGTTTACTGCGTCGAGGCCCCCCAGTCCGAGCACTATCACGTCGAAATCGACCGACTTGATGTCTTCTGCGTACTGAGAGTAGTCGGTCGTCCCGACCTGTGCAGTTGTGTCCCAAACAGGTGCCCAGCCGAGATTCCCGAGGGCTGTATCCATCTCATCCCGGAGCGTCTGTCCCCACTCATTGTCCTGGGAGATCTTGACGTAATTGACGTCGTCTCCGAACTCGTTACTGAGGGCCGGAGCCAGCGCTTTGGCCGCCATGTGGTTGTTGTACATCTCGCGGAAGGAGTACCGGTTGCAGTCGATACCCGTCAGCGAGTTCGCGTTGGCCATCGTCGCCATGTACACGACCTGGTTCTGTGCGGCGACCTCCTGATTGGCCAGGCCGGAATTGCTGGACGTTCCGCCAGCAAGCATAATCACCTCCTCGCTATCAACAAGCCGCTGTGCGTTGCTCCGGGCGGTCTCCGAATTACCACCCGTGTCTTCGACAGCGAATTCGACATCCTTATCGAGAAGTCCGTCACCGTCTAGCGGTGACTCGTACTGCTCGCTCGTTACCCACCCACCACCGTTGTTAATGTGCTTGACCGCGAGTTTGAAACCTCGGAGCTCCTGCTTGCCGGCCGTTGAGTATGCCCCCGAGGAAGCGACGTTGAAACCGAACGTCACCGAATCCCCGGACACCGGAAAGTTTCCAACTGGCGTTGGGGTCGGCGTCCCGTCCCCATCTGTCACTCCCTCGCTGCCACCACAGCCTGCAAGTCCGGCCAGTCCGGCCGCACCAATCGAACGGAGTAGGTTCCGCCTAAAGACGGACGGCCCACCACCATCTCTCCCTGAATCCATACTGGCGTGTCTAAATTAGTATAGCACATAAACTTTTGGAGAAAACTTATACTGTCCATAACCCATGACGAAAAATACGAGCTAATGCCCTCCACCCCAGTAAGGTGTAATTAACAGGTCCGTTAGACGACGGGTTCTCCGGGATTTATACCCAGCCAGTGAGCAACGTCGGATATGACGGAGTTAGTTACGTTCGGTGAGACGATGTTGCGGTTGTCGCCACCTGACGACGAGCGACTGGAGACTGCAGACCAGTACACCGTCAGGGCGGCTGGTGCGGAGTCAAACGTCGCGGTCGCTGCTCAACGGCTTGGGCTCGATGCATTGTGGGCCTCAAAGCTCCCCGACTCACCGGTTGGTCGCCGAGTCACGGGAGAACTCAAACACCATGGCGTATCGGTCGATGTCGCCTGGGACGACTCAGACAGCGCCCGACAGGGAACCTACTATCTGGAGCAGGGTAGTCCACCGCGGGGCAACGATGTTATCTACGATCGCCAGAGCGCCAGTGTCACGACCGCCACACCGGGGGAGCTTCCGACGGAGACCATCGCGGACGCCGCGGGATTCCACACCTCGGGTATCACACCGGCGCTCTCAGAGACGCTCGAATCGACCACTGCTGACCTCCTCTCGCTCGCACAGGACGCGGGCACGACCACGAGCCTCGATCTGAACTACCGCTCGAAGCTCTGGACGCCGGCGGAAGCCCGCTCGGTCCTGACCGGGCTATTCCCGTCTGTCGACGTACTCGTCGTCGCCGAACGCGACGCGAACGTCGTGTTGGACCGGACCGGTGATGCGGAAACGATTGCCCGGGACCTCGCCGCCGAGTACGGGTTCGAAGCAACAGTAATCACCCGTGGCAGCGACGGGGCGCTCGCGCTTGCCGACGGGGCTGTAACGGAGCAACCGACGTTCGAGTCGACCGACGCCCATCCGGTCGGGACCGGCGACTCCTTCGTCGGCGGCTTCCTCTCGCAGTATCTCTCCGGTGGCAGCGTCGCGGACGGGCTCGCCTGGGGTGCTGCGACAGCCGCACTCAAACGGACGATTCCGGGTGACATTGCCGTCGTGTCACCCGACGAGATCCGTTCGATTCTCAGTGGCGACACGGAAGCGATTTCCCGGTAGCTACGCCGTCCAGCAAGGTTCTTATCCCTTCGCGGGGAACGGCAGGGTATGATTAACTATGAACGCTGTAAACTGTGGCTCCCCAGAGACGGAGGTCACAATGCGTAGCGCAAAGATTGTCTGTACCCTCGGCCCTGCGTCGGACTCGGTCGACGACATCGCGTCACTTGCAAAGGCCGGGATGTCTGTTGCCAGACTGAACGCGAGCCACGGTTCGCCGGAACACCGCCGTGAAATGATCGATCGCATCCGCGAGGTAGACGAGGCGGTCGAGGAACCGGTCGCGGCCATGCTCGATATGCCTGGGCCGGAAGTCCGGACCGCGGAGATCGACGAGCCGATTCAGCTCACGGAGGGGTCCACCATCCGCTACGTCGTCGGCGACGACGCGACGCCCGAGGAGGTCGGCCTCTCGCAGTCGATCACGGCGGTCGAGCCGGGCGACCGGGTGTTGCTTGACGACGGACGCATCGAGACGACTGTCGAACGTGTCGAGGACGACACGGTGTTTGCGACCGTCGAGAACGGCGGTGAACTGGCCGCCCGCAAGGGTGTCAACGTTCCCGGCGTCGAACTCGACCTGCCGACGATTACGGCAAACGACGAGCGAGAACTCGACGTGGCCGCCGAGAAGGAGCCGGATTTCGTGGCCGCGTCGTTCGTCCGTGACGGCGAGGACATCTACGAGATCAGCCAGGCGCTCGAAGAGCGCGGCGTCGACATCCCGATCATCGCCAAGATCGAACGGGCTGGGGCCGTCGAGAACCTCGACTCGATCATCGACGAGGCCTACGGCGTGATGGTTGCCCGCGGTGACCTCGGCGTCGAGTGCCCGCTCGAAGACGTGCCGATCATTCAAAAGCGCATCATCCGCCGGTGTCACGAGGCCGGCGTCCCGGTCATCACGGCCACCGAGATGCTCGACTCGATGGTCCACTCCCGGCGGCCGACCCGCGCGGAGGCCTCAGACGTAGCAAACGCAGTGCTTGACGGCACCGATGCAGTGATGCTCTCGGGCGAGACGGCGATCGGTGACCACCCGGCTCGCGTCGTCGAGACGATGGACCGGATTATCCGCGATGTCGAGAGCAGCGAGGAGTACGCCGAGTCCCGGGAACAGCGCGTGCCAAACGCCGGTGACACCCGGACAGACGCGCTCGCGCGCTCCGGTCGGTTCCTCGCTCGCGACATCGGGGCGTCGGCGATTGTCGCCGCGTCCGAGTCCGGCTACACCGCTTTGAAATCGGCCAAGTACCGGCCCTCGATCCCCATCGTCGCGTCGACGCCGAGCGAGCGCGTCCGCCGGAAGCTCGCGCTCTCGTGGGGTATCACACCCGTAACGACCGAGTACACCACCGAAGGCGCTGATGCCGTCATCCAGACGGCAGTGCAGGCGGCTCTCGACACCGAAGCCGCGGACAGCGGTGACACGGTCGTCGTTCTCTCCGGGATGATGACTGAACTGGAGGGGATGAACACGGCGAACATGCTGAAAGTCCACGTCGCGGCCGAAACAGTCGCTAGCGGTCGGTCCATCGTCGACGGCCTGGTGACCGGCCCCGTCCACCGGATTTCGACAGCGCCGCCCCGGGAGTCGCCGGGCGACCTCTCGAACGTCCCCGACGGGGCTATTCTGGCAGTGCCCGAAGGGTTCGACGGCGAGTTCGTCGGCGACACCAGCCGCATCGGGGGCATCATCGACGCCCACGAGGGCGTCACGAGCTACGCGGCCATCGTCGCCCGCGAGCTTTCGATTCCGATGATCTCGAACGCGGACTTGCCCGATGCTGTCTCCGACGGATCGACCGTCACGCTAGACTCCGAGCGCGGCGTCGTCTACGAGGAGGCCGTTGGCCGAGAGGACATCTCGGGCAGGGAGCGAGACTACTGACCGCGGTAGAATCTGTGTAGTTAAGTATCGGTGGGGCAACCCTTCGACCAGCATGGGCGCTTACGCAGGGGTCGACCTCGGAGCGACACATATTCGGGCTGTTATCGGTGACGAGACGGGTTCGATACTCTCGTCACACAAAACTGAGACACCGCGTGGACCGGCAGGTATCGCGGTCACGGAGGCGGTCCTCGACGCGATCCGACAGGCCTGTGACGCCGCCGATATCGCCCCCACAGACGTGGTTGCCGCCGGTATCGGGTCCTTCGGTCCGATGGATCTGGCCGAAGGGGTCGTCGAAAACCCCGCGAACCTCCCCGACACCATCGACCGGATTCCGCTGACCGGGCCGGTGGAAAATCTCATCGGCAGCGAGCGGGTGTCGCTGCACAACGACGCCAACGCCGGCGTCATCGGTGAGCGGTTCTACTCGGACCGGAGCCCCGATGACATGGTGTATCTCACAATCTCCTCCGGGGTCGGTGCCGGGGTCGCTGTCGACGGGAATATCCTCTCAGGCTGGGACGGCAACGCTGGAGAAGTCGGCCACTTGACGATCGACCCACATGGGTTCATGACCTGTGGCTGTGGGCACGACGGCCACTGGGAAGCGTACTGTTCGGGCGAGAACATCCCGCGGTACGCCACACAACTGCACCGGGAGGACCCCGTCGAGACGGCGCTCCCGATCGAGACTGAGGAGTTTTCCGCGGCGGATATCTTCGAATATGCCGGCGAAGACGAGTTCGCGTCCCACGTCCTCGACCAGATCTGTCACTGGAACGCGATCGGCGTCGCGAACATCGTCCACGCGTACGCGCCCCTCGTCGTCTACGTCGGTGGGGCCGTTGCGCTCAACAACCCCGAGCAGGTGCTAGACCCGATCCGAGACCGGCTCGACGACATGGTGATGTCGAACATTCCGGATATCCAGTTGACGCAGTTCGGTGACGACGTCGTAGTCCGTGGCGCACTGGCGTCCGCGCTGACTGGCGGCACAGGTGACCCGTCACAGCGCGTTTGAAAAGCGTCGACCTGACCGCGAAACGTCGGCCTACTGTTGCAGGTCGTACAGCCGCCGGAAGGCCGTCGGGGGGAACCGCGGTTCGACACGGCTCGGCGGGCGGCCCTGTCCGTTGGTGGTCGTCGCCTCGACACGGTCGACGACACCGGATTCGGCCATTTCGTAGAGGAACCGTTTGACCGTCCCGGCCGAGAGATCGACTGATTGTGCCGACGCAATCGCCTCCGTCGTTGCCGTTACCGAGGAGCGTTCGCTCTCCTCCAGGTCGATGAGTTCCCTGAGAACGGCCTGTCGGTTCGTCGGCAGGGAGAGGACGACGCCCAACGAAATGCAGGGGTCGGGCACCTCCGCGATGGCCGCGTCGACGTTGGCCTGTGTGATGCGGTCCTGGCCCCGTTCCTCGGCCAACTCCGCAGCGATAAACAGTGCGGCAAGGGCATCGTGGGCGTTTCCGTCCGCCCAATCGGCGATATGCCTCGCCAGACCGTGATCGAGTCCCTGCTGAGCCAGCCCGTTCGAGGTTCTGGTCATCAACACGTCGACGAGCATCTGCCGCTGATAGCGGTCGATACTGATCGACTCGGCGGTGTACCGCGTCAGTTCCGTTGTCGACGGGTCGTCGCGACCGATAGCGAGCCAGCTGACGTTGCTCGGTAAGCCAGCAAACAGGTCAACGAGGGCCGGGGCCTGGATGCTCTCCGGTTCGCTGATGTGGTCGACTGCAATGACGATGCCCGTACGTTGCTCTCGTACCAGTTCGTGGAGTCGGGATTTGAGCGTCTCCGTCCCGATCCCGTGTTCCGGCACCGATTCGTCCACGAGCGAGTCCAGCACTGCATGGTAGAACGCGAACTCGCTTGCGGTCTCTCGGGCGTTCACGTAGACGAACGACGGCGAGGTCGGTGGCTGTGCACGGGTCGTCGTGTGGATAATCGCCTGTTGTTCCGTCGGGAGCTGTTCTAAATTGGCGAACAGCGCCGTGATAACTGCGGACTTCCCTGAACCACGGGGGCCGTACACGTACGCGTTCGGCGGAAGCTGCCCATCGAACACCGGATCGAGGTGGTCGAGTAGGCGCTCGAGCACCGGACCGCGGTCAGCCGGCTCCTCTATGTGGACGACCGGTGAGATCGACTCGTAATCCTGAATGAGCCGTGGCTCACCGTTCCGGCGTTGTCGACGCTTGATTCTCGCTTCGATGTCCATGCTTGGAAATTAGATCGTGTGTATATTCGATTGGACCTGTAAATAAAAAGCCGTATGAGTTCTTACGGCAGGGGGATCGCTGCGGACGTCGTGAACACTCCAGCCAGTGCCAGAATGCCCAGGATGAGGGTCGTCGTGATGATCGAGGCGGCTGGCGGGTCAAAGTGCGTATCCGAGTGCGCGTAGAAGATGCGCTGGTAGACCTCACCGAACAGCGCACCCAGGATACCGAAGAATGCGCCCAGTCCGAGCGCGACTAGGACGCTCGCTCCATCCGTCATCGCCATACTAGCGACGAACGTTGCTGGGAGCGTCATGTGGTGTGTGACCGGGAATTTCTCCACGCCGAGGTTCAGGAACAGCAGACTCGCTGCTGAGATACCGAACGGGAGGAAGAGACTTCCAGTCTTCGCGAAGATGTACGCACCGAGGATGCCGGTGATGAGCCCGAGCATTGCGACGTGTGTCCACTTGTACTGGTGTGGCAGCCACGGCTCGACAGCCGGTCGCTCGGCAGCCATGGCTCCGCCATCCGTTGCGACTTCTTCACTGTTGCTCGACCGCATCTTTCCGCTCTCGAACGGCGACATATCGAGCAGGCCACTTCCGCGGGCACGGCCGATAACCGGGTAGCCGAAGACCAGACGGGCGATAACAGCCGTCAGGATAACGCCTGCTGCAGGCGGGTCGATTGGAATCCCGAGTCCGCCGGACGTCTGCCGGATTGCCATCCCCAGGATGCCGAACACACCACCGACGGCGAGGACGTCCGGTCGGGTACCGAGGGCGTAGGCGATGTCCTTCGCCGGGTGGTAGTCACCGTCGTCCGGCTCGTACATTCCGTCGTACTTCGCAGCGTAAGCGGCTGCTGCCACACCACCAGCGAAGGCGACGTGTGGCCCGAACACGGGACCGAAGGCCAGCGGGCCGACGATGCCGGCTCCGTACCCACCGGCGCCACCCGCGATGACGTCAGGAGAACCGCCGACGAACGACTCTGAGACGACGTTGCCGGCTTCTCCGATAAGCACCATGAAGCCGGTGAAACAGAACGCCGGGAGTGCACCGATAGATGCCCCGAACGCGCCGCCCGCGAACGCCGCGATGGCGAGGACGAGCATATCGACTGCCGTGAGTCCGAATGCGATTGCCATCTGTTATTCCTCCTGTGCCCAGTCGCGGGAACGGTCGACGGCGTCGTCCCAGCGATCGTACATCTTGTCTGCCTTCTCGGCGTCCATCTCCGGCGAGAACTCCTTGTCGACCTGCCAGTTGTCGCGGAGCTCGTCGACGGTGTCCCAGTACCCGACGGCGAGACCGGCCGCATAGGCCGACCCCAGTGCGGTGGTCTCGTCGACCTGCGGGCGGGCGATATCCGTCTGGATGATGTCCGACTGGAGCTGACAGAGGAAGTTGTTCTTGACTGCACCGCCGTCGACTCGCAGCGTCGTCATCTCGACACCGGAGTCTTCCTCCATCGCCTCCGCGAGGTCGCGGGTCTGGTATGCGATGGATTCCAGGGTCGCACGCACGATGTGCTCCTTTCGCGTTCCGCGAGTCATACCGACAATCGTCCCGCGGGCGCGGCCGTCCCAGTGCGGAGCGCCGAGACCCGTGAAGGCCGGCACCATGTAGACACCGTCGGTCGATTCGACCGAGCGGGCCAGTTCCGCTGTCTGGGCGGCGTTGTTGATGAGGTCGACGTCTTCGAGCCATTCGATTGCCGCGCCGGCGATGAAGATGGAGCCCTCCAGCGCGTACTGGACGGGTTCACCGGACATCTGGAAGCCAATCGTCGTCAGCAGGCCGTTATCGGAGGCGACTGCTTCGGAACCGGTGTTCATCAGATAGAACGCGCCGGTACCGTAGGTGTTCTTCGCATCACCCTTGTCGAAGCAGGTCTGGCCGAACAGCGCGGCCTGCTGGTCACCCAGCGCGCCCGCAACGGGGACTTCCTCTTCGAGGAAACCGTCCGCGTCGGTGTGACCGTACAGGCTCTCGTCGGAGGACGGGCGGACTTCCGGAACCATGGACTCCGGGACGCCGAACTCTTCGAGGAGTTCGTCGTCCCACTCCATGTCGTGGATGTTGTACAGCATCGTCCGCGATGCGTTCGAGACGTCCGTGATGTGGTTGCCGGTGAGCTTGTAGATGAGCCACGCGTCGATGGTCCCCATCAGGAGTTCACCGTCTTCGGCCCGCTCGCGGAGGTCAGCGCCGCGCGAGCTCTGCATCTTGAGTGGCTCCGCGTTGTCGAGGATCCACTCGGTCTTGGTTGCCGAGAAGTAGGCGTCACATTCCAGCCCGGTCTTCCCCCGGATCCACTCGACCTTGTCTTCCTCTTGGATCTCCTCGACGCGGTCGGTGGTTCGGCGGTCCTGCCAGACCAGCGCGTTGTGAACCGGCTTGCCGGTCTCTTTGTCCCAGACGATCGTCGTCTCACGCTGGTTCGTGATGCCGAGTGCCTCCAGCTGTTCGGCACCGACACCTGCATCCGCAAGCCCCTTGGTCACGACTTCCTGCGTGTTTTCCCAGATTTCGACGGGGTCGTGCTCGACCCAGCCGGGCTCCGGATAGATCTGTTCGTGCTTCTCGTAGGCGTTCGCAACGACCTGGCCGCTATGGTCGAATACCATGAAGCGAGTGCCAGTCGTTCCCTGGTCGATCGCGCCAACGTATGTGTCTGCCATTGTTGTGTTCTCCGTGGTGGAGGTAGCTTATTTATGAAAGCTACCACCTTGACAGTAAACAACATAGTGAACCATTATAAAGATTACTAATGGTGATGTTTGGCTAGTAAAGAAAGGACGGGGCGGCGCTACCGGTCAGATTCGTACCGCTCAAGCTGTTTCGTGACCTGTGTGTCGAGTCGGTCGAGCGCGGACGGGATCGAGTCGGGCCCGTCCATACTGTCGACCGCGTCTTCGATGATCGTTCGCACCGTATCGAACGGACCGATCTGTGCGCCCCGTGTCGCCGTGGTGTCGCGTGTGTCGACGAGCTGGTCGAACGCCGTTCTGTAGTGTGGGTTCTGTTCGAACCAGTCCGCCGACCGGAGCTGTGGAATCGCATCGGCGTGCACTGGGAAGTACCCGGTTTCCTGATGCCACCGACGCTGCTGGGCCGGTTCGGTGAGCCATGTGAGGAACTCGCCGACCGCGTCGTGCACGGCCTCGGAAACCGCATCACCGACCCAGAGGGACGCACCGCCGACGAGTACGCCGGTCCGGTCGTCGAGGACGGGGAACCGGCCGGTTCCGACGTCGAAGTCAGCGCTGCTTTCGATGCTGTTCAGCGACGATGTCGAGCCGATCAGCATCGCAGCGTTCCCCTCGGCGAAGTGGGTCCGAGCGGCTCCTCTGGCTTCGATGCCGGGGTCGTGGTACAGTCCGTCCGCTTCGAGGCCTTTCCACCACTCGAATAAGTCGTGGGCGAACTTCCCGTCGAGATGGCTCTCCGTTGGCGACCCGGACCGCCCGTTGTTCTGGTCCACGAGGAGCTGGTCAGCCTCGGCAAACCACTGTTCGACGAACCACGAGTAGTTCGCGAACGTGATACCTGTATCCACGCCTCTCCCGTCGACGAGCTGCTCGGCCGCGCTTCGTACGTCAGCGAGGGTTTCCGGCGGTGAATCGGGATCGAGCCCCGCCTCCCTGAACGCGTCGCGGTTGTACGCCATCACCGGGTTCGACGCGTTGAACGGGAGCGAGTGGAGCGTCCCGTCGAAGCGGTAGTAGTTCGTCACCGGGTCGAGCAGCGAGTCGATGTGGGTTGCGGGGAGGAGTTCCTCGACTGGCGTAAAGTGTCCACTGTCGCGCGCACGCGTAGTGCCGATCTCGAAGATCTGTGCGATCGCGGGCGGGTCGCCGTTTTCGGCGGCGTTCAGCGTTGCATCGAGGGTCCCGCGGTAGCTCCCTTTCGACCGCAGTGTGAGACTGATACCCTCGGTCTGTGATTCGAACTCGCGGACGAGTTCTTCAAGCAGTAGCGCTTTCTCGCCGCCCATCGCGTGCCAGAACTCGACGACGGTTCCGTCCGTGTTCGCCGCCGCCGAACCGGTCGCAAGTTCGAAGGAATCCAGCGACGCGTCCAGTGATTCGGCCCGCTCGGTGAGCGTCGACACCCGCGTCGAGACCTCTGCGAGTTCCGTCGTCTGGTCCGCTGCGGCGTCGGCGGCGATAGCCGCCTCTTCGGCCGTCCGGGCGCTGATGTCCTCGACGTCGTCGACCATCGACACGACTTCTTGCGTGGAGTCGGCCTGCGTATCCGTCGCATCGTCGATCTCCTGGACGCTCGAATCGACCTCCTCGACCATCGAGACGACAGAATCCAGTTCATCGAGCGCGCTGGCGACTGACGAGCGGGTGTCTTCGACACTCTCCCGCGTATCGTACATCTCCGAAACCGTCGTGTCGGCCTGTTCGTGGACCTCCTGAATGGAGGCTGCGATCTCGTCGGTCGCCTCCTTCGTCTCGGTCGCGAGCGATTTGACCTCCTCTGCGACGACGGCGAACCCGTCGCCGGATTCGCCTGCTCGGGCCGCTTCGATGTTGGCGTTCAGCGCCAGCATGTTGGTCTGGTCCGCGACGTCCGTGATGAAACCCACAATCTCCTCGATGTCCGACAGCAGGTCGTTCAGTTGCTCGACCTTGTCGACGGTCGCTTCGGCGTTGTCGGTCAACCGGTCGAGCGTCGTCATCGCCGAGGACGCCGACTCCAGTGCGGATTCGCCTCGAACGCTGGCTTCGCCTGACGTGTCCGCGACCTCGTTTGCGGCGCTCGCTATCTCCTCGATCGTCGCCGAGAGGTTCCGCATCTCGTCGGAGATCGACTGTATCTCGTCGCGTTGCTCGTCCGACCCGGTCGAAATCTCTCCGACAGCGCCACTCACGTCCCGGCTGGCGGACTTGACCGACCCGAGACGGGTGTCGACCTGTTCCGTTGCGGCGGTCACCTGCTCGCTGAACGACGCCATCCGGTCGACGGTGTCGGTCCATTCCCGGAGCAGTTCACTGTATGCGTCGTACAGCGGCTCAGCTGCCTCAGCTGGTGGCTGCCCCGGTTTCGCAGTGAGGTCGCCGTCGGCGTTCGCCCTGGCAACAGAAGTGAGACGGTCGACAGCGGTTTCGAGCGCTTCACGTTCCGCCCGCTCTTGTTCGAGTTCCGCCGCCAGTTGCTCACATCGTGCTTCCAGCTCCGCCTGTTCAGGACCGTTTCCGGTCTCTGTGTCCTTCTGGAGGGCTTCTGCTGACGGCGGTTCAGTCTCCGACTCGTTTCCGTCCCGCCCCTCTGTGACGCCGCCGTCGGTGCGTTCCCCGTCGGGCGGCTCGTCTTCTGAATCAAGTGGGTTCCATTTACTCATTGTCGCTCCCGTTGGCCGAACGGCCAACACGTTCTCGGGAATAGTCCACTATCAAAATATATAATAGTTACTGTCGAAACGGTAGGAGTGATAATTAATCCGTGAGCGCGGTTTCTATCCTGCAACGTCGTCTGTAGTACGTCAGTAATTGAAAATGTGGAGTTATCTCTCGAATTTGAGAGAATATGTTCAACCACTGCCTTGACCAATCAGTAAAAAATAATGTGGTGTGCGTTTCCGATTAACAGTGGGTGTCACCGGGATTCCTCATGATTACATAGAAAATTTACTGCCCAAGCACCAGCAACGGTAAAGTGAAGTGTATGCGCTCCAAACCCACGGAAAGATAGATGGGACCGACACCACACATCGCCGTCATCGGTGGCGGCTCGACTGGGGCGGGCATCGCGCGGGACCTCGCGATGCGCGGGCTCGACGTGACCCTGGTAGAACAGGGAAACCTGACCCACGGGACCACGGGTCGGATGCACGGGCTGCTCCACAGCGGCGGGCGATACGCCGTTTCGGACCAGGCCAGTGCGACCGAGTGTATCGAGGAGAACCGCGTCCTCCGAGACATCGCCAGTCACTGCGTCGAAATGACTGGCGGCCTCTTCGTCAAGCGGCCGGAGGACTCCGAAGAGTACTTCCAGAAGAAACTGAGCGGCTGTGAGGAGTGCGGGATTCCCGCGGAAGTCGTCTCCGGCGAGGAGGCTCGGGCGATGGAACCCCACCTGGCGAAAGACATCGACAAGGCAATCAGCGTTCCCGACGGGGCCATCGACCCGTTCCGGCTAGTCGTCGCGAACGCCGCGAGCGCACAGGAACACGGCGCACGCATCGAGACACACTCCAAAGTGACCGACCTCCTCGTCGAGAGCGGCGAGGTTGTCGGCATCGAGGTCGAACACGACTCCGGCCCCGGAAAACGCGTCCACGGCACGGAGGGCGGAACCGAACAGATCCGCGCCGATTACGTCGTGAACGCGACGGGAGCATGGGCCGGTCGCATCGGCGACATGGCCGGACTCGATATCGAAGTCCGCCCCTCCAAGGGCGTCATGACCATCATGAACATCCGCCAGGTCGACACCGTCATCAACCGCTGTCGGCCCAAGGGCGACGCCGATATCGTCGTGCCCCACGAGACCACTGCGATTCTGGGCACGACCGACGAGGAAGTCGAGGACCCCGAGGACTACCCCGAGGAGCAGTGGGAAGTCGACATGATGATCGACACCCTCTCGGAGCTGATTCCGATGCTCGACGAGGCGCGAACCATCCGCTCGTTCTGGGGCGTTCGCCCGCTGTACGAACCGCCGGACGTCGGCAGCGACGACCCGACGGACATCACGCGTGACTTCTTCCTGCTCGATCACGACGAGCGCGACGACCTGCCCGGCATGACCAGCATCGTCGGCGGGAAGTTCACTACCTACCGGATGATGGGCGAGCAGATCGCCGACCACGTCTGTGGGAAGTTCGGCATCGACGCCGACTGCCGGACCGCCGACGTGCCCCTGCCCGGCAGCGAGGACTTCTCGGTGCTGCGGGACTACATGGACGAGTTCGGGCTCCGCTCGCCAATCGGTCGCCGGAGCGTCGAACGGCTCGGCTCCCGGGCCGACGAGGTGCTCAAGACCGATGGGCCGAACCCGACGGTCTGTGAGTGCGAGGGCGTCACCCGGGCCGAGATTCAGGACGCCATCGAGGGGTCCGGCTCGGACCTCAACGCCGTCCGTATCCGTACCCGCGCGTCGATGGGGAACTGTCAGGGTGGCTTCTGCTCGCACCGGATGGCGAGCGAACTCCACTCGGAGTACGACGAGCCGGTCGTCCGCGAAGCCTGGGACGAACTGCTACAGGAGCGCTGGAAGGGCCAGCGACACGCCCTCTGGGGCGAACAGCTCTCCCAGGCGGCACTGAACTACGCACTGCACGCCACCACGCAGAACCGCGACCAGGACCCGGCTGACGGCGACCCGGTCGATTTCTCGGCGTTCGATTCGGGCCGCGGACAGACAGGCGGCAGCGTCGACAGCGCGGACGTAGCCGCCGACGGAGGGACAAATGGCTATTGAGTCGGAGGTACTCGTCATCGGCGGCGGCCTCGGCGGGCTGACCAGCGCGCTGGCGGCCGCTCGTGAGGGAGCCGACGTGCGATTGGTCTCTTACAAGCAGAGCACGCTCCGGCAGGCGTCGGGCCTTGTCGACGTACTCGGATACACACCGGACGGCGACGGCCCGCTGACTGACCCGTACGAGGCGATTCCGACCCTGCCGGCGGAGCATCCGTACCGGAAAGTCGGCGTCCAGACAGTCAGGGACGCACTGTCGCTGTTTGACGACGCTGTCCCGACTTACGAGGGCGAACACACGGACACGAACGCGCTGCTCCCGACCCACGGCGGGAGTATCAAACCGACCGCCCGCTACCCGGCCGGGGCCAGCGCCGGCCTCGCCAGCGATACCCGGGACACGCTGCTAGTCGGCATCGAGGAAATGGTCGACTTCGACGCCCCGCACGTCGCCGCCCATCTCGACGCAACGGGCGTGCCATTCGATGTCCGCGGCGAGACCATCCGGTTCCCGGGCGACCTGCGCGCGGACGCGAAGGTCACGCGGTACGCAAAACTGCTCGATACTAACAGCGAGGTCGCTGTCCGCGGGCGAATGGTCCCAGCCCGCGAGGCGCTTGCCCAGCGCGTGAACCCGTTGCTGGAGGACGAAGAGCGGGTCGGCTTCCCGGCGATTCTCGGCGACGACAACCCCGGTGCGATCCGTGATGCACTGGGCGACCACCTCGGCGTCGACGTGTTCGAGGTCCCGATGGGGCCGCCGTCGCTACCCGGCCTCCGACTGGAGGACGCGCTGTTCTCGGCGCTGGACGAGGCCGGCGCAAGCATCGAAACCGGTAATCCGGTCGTCGATTTCGAGGGCGATGACCGTATCGAGAAAGTGTTCATCGAGAAGAACGGCGCGAAGATACCCAACAGCGCCGACCAGTACGTCCTCGCGACCGGCGGCTTCGTCGGCAAGGGCGTCGAATCCGACCGCGAGGGCGTGTACGAACCGGTGTTCGACTGCCACATCCCCCACGCCGCGGACCGCTATGACTGGTTCGAGGGTGAACTGTTCGGCGACCACGAGTTCGCCCGCTACGGCGTGGCGACCGACGACGACCTGCGGCCCCTCGATGCGAGCGACGACCGAGAGTTCGAGAACTTACGCGCCGCCGGCTCAGTGCTTGGCGGCTACGATTTCGCCGCCGAGAAGTCCGGCAGCGGCGTCTCGATTGCGACAGGCTACGCGGCGGGCCAGCGCGCCGCACAGGAGGCACGATGAGCGACGCTGAA
Organism: Haloarcula sp. CBA1131; assembly: GCF_008728975.1. NCBI lineage: Archaea > Methanobacteriati > Methanobacteriota > Halobacteria > Halobacteriales > Haloarculaceae > Haloarcula > Haloarcula sp. CBA1131. The sequence continues at coordinate 2,243,850 of NZ_RPCY01000001.1, read as the reverse complement.
ACCCCACCAGACTTTGACCCGGTTGCACCGAACACAGGCGAGGAGTTCGAACCCGTCGATGTCTTCCCCGACAGCGACGACTTCGACCTCCGACCCGGCGCGGACTCCTGTTACAAATGCTCGACTTGCGACACGAACTGCCCCGTCGCGGAGGTCGACGACGACTTCCCCGGCCCGAAGTTCCAGGGCCCCGAGCAGTGGCGGCTCAAGCAGTCCGACGACGATCACGAGATCGACGACTCGGTGATGGACTGCTCGAACTGCATGCGCTGTGACAACGCCTGCCCGTCGGGCGTTCCGCTCAGCCAGATGCACAACACCGCCCGCGGGGAGTACGTCAGCGAGCAGATGGACAAGCTCTCCGTCGAGTACATCCGCAACCGCATCCTCGCGAACTACCGCACCTCCGCGTTCTTCGCGAGCAAAGTGCCGCGACTCGCGAACTTCGCCATGAACTTCGGGCCGGCCCGCTGGGTCATGGAAAAGACGATGGGTATCACCAGCGAGCGTGACTTCCCTGCCTTCGCAAAACAGACCTTCCGCGACTGGTGGGCCGACCGCGGCGGCCAGGTCCAGTCACGGGAGAACGCGAGAGCCGCCCGCAAGCGCCGCGGCCTCCCCGAGGACGCCGAGAAGAAAGTGGCGTACTTCCACGGCTGCTACTCCAACTACAACACGCCGGAAGTCGGCAAGGCGACGGTCCGGGTGTTCGAGGAGTTCGGCTACGAGGTCGTCGCACCCGAGCAGAAGTGTTCGGGGACGCCGATGTTCGCAAACGGGATGCTCGACGACGCCCGCCGCCACGCCGAGACGAACGTCTCGTCGATGTCCGAACTCGTCGACGAGGGATACCACGCCATTGCCTCCTGTACCTCGTGTTCGATGGCGCTCCGACAGGAGTACCCCGAACTGTTCGACATCGACGGCATCGACAAGGTCGCCGAGAACACCTTCGAGGCCGTCGAGTACCTCCGCATTCACGAAGACCTCAAGGGCGAGGTGCAGGCGGCCGACGTTGACGGCGACCTCGCCGAGGAGTTCGCCTACCACGCGCCGTGTCACTCGCGCAATCAAGGACTAGACCGCCAGGCCGTCGAACTATTCCGCGATCTCGACGGCGTCGAAGTCGAGGACGTGGGCGACTCCTGTTCCGGCATCTCGGGGACCTACGGCTGGAAGGAAGAGAAGTACGAGAAGTCCATGGAGATCGGCGAGGAGATGTTCGAGCACATGGACCACGCCGAGGGCGAAACCGGTATGACCGAGTGTCCGACCTGCGCGATGCAGATGGAACACGGCAGCGGCTACGAGATCCGGCATCCGCTCGAACTGCTCGAAGCCGCGCTGGTGGAGTAACTGAAAAAACTCAGTTTCTGCGGTCTTAGTCCTCGCCGCGGACGAACGTGACCGGACACGGCGCGTTCAGCATGACTTCCTGTGCGGTGGAACCGAAGACGGCCTTCCCGGTCGGCGAGCGCTTGCGGCCGCCGACGACGACGAGGTCCGACTGCGTGGCCTCGGCGAGGCTGACGATCTGCTCGCCGTGGTTGCCCACGGCACCGCGCACCTGTGTCGACAGCCCGGCGTCGTCGAACCGCGAGACGAGTTCCCGGACGGTTGTGTGGCGGTCGGCGACCTCGTCGGGGTCGGCTTCGCCGGTCGATTCGAATTCGAGCCTGTCGACGACGCCGTCGTACTGGTCGTCGGTGAATACGTGTGCGACGATGACTGTCGCGCCGGCCGGGCTCGCGATATCGAGCACGGCGTCGGCGAGTTCGTCGATTCGGTCGGCGTCGTTTGGTCCAACTGCAAGAAGAACAGTTTCGAGTGCCATACCGGCTACTCCGGGGGAAGACGCCTAAATCCTTCGATGGGTACTACTTTTGTAGTAAGTCGTTCGCACGATGCCGCACCCAGTGTCGATCAGTGCCTCACCCGGTGTTTTTCATCCCGGCCGCGATACCTTGGACGGTCAGCCGCAGCGTCCGGCGCTCGGTATCGGTTCGGTGGGACTGTTTGAGCAGGCGGACCTGCAACAGGTTCAGCGGGTCGACGTAGGGGTTCCGGCGCTCGAGGTTCTCCTGCAGCCACTCACGCGAGAGCAGGCCGTCCTGCCCGGTGATTTCGAGCACCTTCTCGACGGTGTCCTCGTACTCCTCGACGATACGCGGGTAGATGCGCTCGCGGAGTTCGGGGTCGGCCAGGTCGGCGTACTCCTCGGCGATTTCGAGGTCAGTACGGGCGAGCGCCAGCGACGCGTTGTCGAGCTTCGTCCGGAAGAACGGCCAGTTCTCGTACATCTCCTGTAGCGTTTCCATGTCGCCGCCGTTTTCGAGGTAGGCGTCCAGTCCGGTCGCGATAGAGTACCAGCCGGGGATGATACATCGGGCCTGCGTCCAGGAGAACACCCACGGGATGGCCCGGAGATCCTCGACACTGCGGTCCTCGCTTCGGGAGGCCGGCCGCGAGCCCATGTTGAGGTTCTCGATGACGGTGATCGGCGTCGCCTGCTCGAAGAACTCGACGAAGCCGTCCGTTTCGAGCAGGTCCTGGTACTCGTTGCGGGCGGCGTCGGACGCTGTCTCCATCGCCTCCTCCCACTCGTCGGGAATCTCTTCGACGGGCTCCTCGATTGCGTTTTTCCGCGCCCGGATCTGGGCGTTGAGCATCTGTTCGAGGTTGCGCTCGGCGATGTCGTGGTTGGCGTACTTCTCGGCGATGGCCTCGCCCTGCTCGGTGAACTTTATCTGACCGGTCACTGTCTCGTTCGGCAGGGCCAGCATGGCGTCGTTCATCGGGCCGCCGCCGCGGGAGATGGAGCCGCCGCGGCCGTGGAACAGGCGCATCTCCACGTCGTAGTCATCGGTGATGTCCGCCAGTCGTTTCTGGTTGTTGTACAGCGACCAGTTGGCGGCGAGGAAGCCGTTCTCCTTGTTCGAGTCGGAGTAGCCCAGCATGATCTCCTGGATGTTGTCCCGGGCCTCAAGAGCCTGGGAGTAGGCCTCGTTCTCGAACAGCGTGCCCATGATGCGGCGGGCTCCGGAGAGGGCGTACTCCGATTCCAGCAGCGGCACCACGTCGAACCCGCAGTAGCCGGGCAGGTCGACGATGTCGACCTGGTCGGCGAGAAACAGGACCTCAAGGGCGTGGCTTGGCTCCTCACACCAGGAGATGGCGTAGGTGTCGATAGCGTCGATTCCGAACTCGTTTTGCCAGTCGGCGGCCGCGCGGAAGCGGTCGAGGACGCGGGTGGCGTCCTCCGAGAGCCCCTCGGTGTCTTCCATGTCGATGACGGGGTTGTCCTGGAGGATAGCCTCGGTCAGGAACTCGACGCGCTCGTCTTCGTCCATGCCGGCGTAGTCGATGCCCTCGCGCTCGACGGATTCGGCGATGGCATCGGTGTGCATCTTCCGGTGGTCGCGCAGGTCGAGGCTGGCGAGGTTGAAGCCGAACGTCTCGACCTTGCGGATCAGCGGGTCGACGTGGGCCTCGGCGATGACCTCGGCGTCGTTCTCACGGAGACTGTCGGCGATGACGCGGAGGTCGGTCAGCAGTTCCTCGTCGTTCTCGTAGCCGCCCTGGCGAACGTCGCTGACCCGGATGACGGACTCGCGCATCAGCCGGAGCTTCTGGCGGTAGGGCTCGTCCGGATACCGTTCCTCGGCCTCTGTGGCAATTCCGGGGAGCCTGGACTTGTGACGGTCCAGTCGCTCGTTGAACAGCGCGTCGGTCGCGATGTTCGAGGCGTCCTGACTCAGCACCCCGGAGAGTTCCTTGAGCTTGTTGCGGTACAGCGGCAGCACGGTGTCACGCTGGCGCTCCAGCGTCTCCTCGGTCACCTCAGTGGTGACGAACGGGTTGCCGTCGCGGTCGGAGCCGGCCCACGAGCGGAACTCGTAGAGTGTGTCGATATCGATGTCCTCGTCGTACACGTCTTCGAGGGTGTGTTCGAGTTCGTCGTACACCTCGTCGATAACGTCGAACAGGACGTTTTCGAGGTACCACTGGACGTTCAGCGCTTCGTCGGTGACCTCCGGGCGGCGGTCTCGGACCTGCGGGGTCTGCCAGAGACTCGTCACTTCAGCGTCGAGGTTGCGCTCGATGCGTTTCTGCTCGCGGTCCGTGAGCCGCCGCTCGTCGAGTCGTTCGATGTCACGGGCGACCGACCGGAGCTTCGCCTTCACCGTCTTCCGGCGGGCTTCGGTGGGGTGAGCCGTGAACGTCGGCTGGATGAGAACGTCTTCGAGCACCTGCTCGAACTCCTCCGGGTCTGCGCCGCGTTCGGCCAGGTCCCGGACGGCTTCCTCGACGCTGTCGGCCAGTACACCCTCCTCGCTCCCCTCTCGGATTTCGCGGACCCGTTCGCGCTCCTCGGCGAGATTGATAAGTTCGAAATAGGTCGTAAACGCGCGTGCGACGATATCCTGGGTCTCCGGGTTCAGTCGGTTCAGTGCCCGGTGGACTTCGTCCCGCGTCTCGGCGTCACCGCGCCGGTAGTCGATACACGACGTTCGAATGGTTTCCACCGTTTCGAACGCCTCGGTCGAGGTTTGTGCTTCCAGCACTTCGCCCAGGAGCGCACCCAACTCCCGTACGTCCTGGTTTATCTCTCTGGCGTGCAAAGTCATACCACTTCCTCCAGAACCGAGCCCTAAAACACTATTGAAACGGTGTATCAGGGATAGACGTTCGTGAAGAACCCGGTTTCGGGAAATAGCTATTATTAATCGTGGGGTTCTTTACCGTATCACACGAATCACACAGGATACAGTGGACTGCCAATGATAGATATCGCCCTGGACATGGAGCAGTACGACTGTCCCTTCATCGACACGACGGCAGACCACGACGTCGCCTTTGCAGCGGTACACTGGGACTTCGACCAGCGTGCGCGGGAGTTGGAGACGCGGATGGTTGTCGAAGCCGAGGACGCGGGGATACTCGATACGGGGCTGGACAGTCTGCAGGCCCACGAGAACATGAACGACTGTGCGCTGTTGCGCCGCGAGGACAACGCCGCCCACATCCGGACGACTATCGAGGAAACGGCGGCGATGCAGACCATCCGGGACAACGGCGGCTACATCACCGGCCCGTTCCACATTGAGGCGGGCAGCGAAACCTGGCACGTCGGATTCGACCGCGGCCGGGACGCCGATACGACGCTCTCGGAACTTGACCGCGACAACGAGTACGACGTGGTCGAACGCACGTCGACGACGCTCCCACAGCTCCAGGACCTCGTGCAGAACGCCGGCGCGGCGATGACGCTCGTCGACGGCTGCCGGGACCTCTCAGACACCGAACGCGAGACGCTGGAAACCGCCGTCTCCGAGGGCTACTTCGAGTCGCCCCGGGACGCGACGTTGGGGTCGCTTGCCGAGGACTTCGGCGTGTCCAAACCCGCCGTCTCGAAGAATCTCCGACGCGGCGAGCGGAAGATGATCGAGCGCGTCGTCGAGGCGCTGGACGACATCGAGGACTGATTCTGGCCGTGGCCGTCAGTCCAGTTATCTTATCGCACGAGAGAGTCGTCTCGCGTTAACATGTTAACTCAGCACACTATGTGGCCAGCGAGTCTACGATTATTTGTTATGCAGAATACGGCTACACGGAGGCGCGTTCTCGGCGCGCTCGGTGCCGGCGTTGTCGGGCTCAGCGGCTGTGTCAGTGACGACTCATCCATGACTGAACAGGACGATTCGGACGGCGGCACGACGGACAGTGGCACGAACGGCGAATCGGGCGGCGGTGACTCGACGCAGACGGTCAGCATCGGCGTGCTTCAGCCCCGCGCCGGCGACCTGAAATACTACGGCGACCAGTCGCTGTGGGGCTTCCTCTCCGGGCTGGCGTACAAGGGTGAGACCGATCCGCCGACCGACCCCGGCAGCGGCGAGGTAACCATTACCGCTGGTGACACGGAGTACCGCCTGCTAATACGGGACACGGAGTTCTCGGCGGACACGGCTCAGACGGCGGCGACGAACCTCGTCGAGAACGAGAGCGTGGACATGCTCGCCGGCTGTGCGTCCTCGGCGGTCGCCAGCCGGGTCGTCACGACGGTCGTCAATCAGGCGCAGGTCCCCATCATGCTCGGTCCGGCGGCGTCGGCCGACATCACGTCCAACTCCGAGACCTGTAGCGACCTCGTCTACCGAGCGAGCGAGAACACCGCGATGGACGCCCGCTCGGGCGGGAAGTACGTCGCCAGAGAGACGGACGTTTCGACCGTCTACCTGTTCGGCGCGGACTACAGTTTCGGCCGCGCGGTCGTCAACAACTACCGAGACGTGCTGGAGGCCGAAGGCGTCGATATCGTCGGCGAACGCTTCGTCGAACAGGGCTACGCCGAGTGGGATGGGCTGCTTGACAACGCCGAGGAGGCCGGGGCCGAAGGCGTCGTCGGCGGGTTCACCGTCGCGACACTCCCGGCGATGTTCAACGCATTCCTCTCGGGCGACTACTCCTATCGGGTGTTCGGCGGGTTCGCCACCAGAATCACCAACAGCGTCGTCGGCGGGACGATGCAGAGCGTGCTCGGCGAACCCCTGACCGAGGAAAAGATCAGAAACTCACAGCTCGGGCCGTTCACGACTCGCTACCACTGGAACCAGTACGACAACCCGATCAACGACGCGTTCGTCGAGAGCTACACCAACGCCTACGGCGTCGTCCCGGACCTGTTCTCAGCGGGGACCTTCACCGGCGCGTCAGCGATCCATCAGGCGGTTCAGGAGAGCGGGTCGACCGAGGGTACGGACATCGCCGATGCCCTGAAGGGGATGACAGTCACCGACACGCCGAAAGGCGAGAACGGCTACACCTTCCAGGAGTACAACAATCAGGCACAGTCGGCGATGACCGTCGCGAACCCGATTCCGACGACCGACGAGTGGGCCGACAACTGGGGAGCCGCCATCATGCCCGGCGAACCGCTCGCTCGCATCAGCGCCGACGAGACGACCATCCCGCAGGACAGCGACCAGATGGACTGTTCACTGTAGGTATGCTCAGAACACAGGGACTGACCAGAGAGTTCGGGGGACTCACTGCTGTCGACAGCGTCGACTTCGAACTCGACGCGGAACTGTGCTCGCTCATTGGCCCGAACGGGGCCGGCAAGACGACGTTCTTCAATCTGCTGACCGGGAGCCTCTCGCCCACCGAGGGGACGGTCGAACTCCGGCGTGACGGACAGTGGGAGGACATCACCGACGCGTCGCCCCACGAGACGGCCAGCAAGGGCATCCATCGGTCCTATCAGGTGACGAATGTCTTCCCCAACAGCACGGTGCTTGAGAACGTCCGGGTCGCCGAACAGGCCCACAGCGACGACGCCACGACGTTCTGGCGCAACGTCGACCACTACGACGAGTTCACGGAGCGCGCCCACGAAATTCTCGACCGGGTCGGGCTTGCCCACCGGGCCGAGGACCTCGCGAGCACGCTGAGCCACGGCGCAAAGCGCAAGCTCGAAGTCGCTATCGCGCTGGCCGGCGACCCCGCGGTGCTCCTGCTGGACGAGCCAAACGCCGGCGTCTCCTCGGAGAGTGTTGACGAAATCCGGGACCTCATCGAGGCGGTGGCAGAGGACTACCCAGTCCTGCTGGTCGAGCACAACATGGACATCGTGATGGGCGTCTCCGACCGCGTCGTCGTCCTGCATCAGGGCGCGGTCATCGCAGACGGGCCACCAGCAGAGGTGCGAGCTAACCCCGACGTACAGTCGGCGTATCTCGGTGGCTACGAACCGGGCAGCTTGGACGATGACACGACAGCGACCGGGTCCGGAACGGACTCGGAGGAGGGGACGGCGTGAGCCTGCTCGAACTGAGCGGCGTCCACACGTACTACGGCGACAGCCACATCCTCGAAGGCGTCGACCTCTCCGTCGAGGAGGGTGAGGTGGTCGCGCTGGCCGGCCGCAACGGCGTCGGTAAGACGACCACGCTGCGGACGATTCTGCAGCTGACGCCGCCCCGCGAGGGGTCGATCACCTTCCGCGACGAGTCGCTGGTCGGGCTGGAGACACACGAGGTCGCCGAGCGCGGACTGGGATGGATTCCGGAGGACCGTCGGATGTTCAGCCAACTCAGTGTCGAGGAGAACCTTCGGGCGGCGATACCGGACCCGGACGACGTGAGCGACGGCCTCCGCCTGGCCTTCGACTCGTTCCCCATCCTCGAAGAGCGGCGGGGGCAGGACGCCGGCACGCTGTCGGGCGGCCAACAGCAGATGCTCGCCATCGCCCGCGGGCTGGTCGGCGACAACGACCTGCTGCTGGTCGACGAACCGAGTGAGGGGTTAGCCCCCCAAATCGTCGCCGACGTGGCCGAGGCGCTGTCGAAAGCAAGCGAGGATGTGACGATGCTGCTGGTCGAGCAGAACCTCCCGCTGGCGCTCGACTTGGCCGACCGGTTCTACATCCTCGACAAGGGCTGCGTCGTCGACGACGGCGACACGGCGGCGGTGACGGCCGACGACGAGCGGTTCAGGAGGTATCTGTCGGCATGATACTCGAAGCGCTCGTGGAGTTCCTGACGCTCGGCGAACTCGGCGGTGTCATCGTCAACGGGCTCGCCAAGTCAGCGCTGTACGTGATGATTGCCAGCGGTCTGACGCTGATTTTCGGCCTTATGGGCGTGTTGAACTTCGCCCACGGGTCGCTGACGATGGTCGGGGCGTACCTGGGCGGCCTCCTGATGGTCGTGACGGTCACCGGCGGGACAGCGCCGCTTACCCGCCTCGGCCTGTTCTTCGTCGCCATCGTCGTCGTGTTCGCGCTGCTGACGGTGCTTGGCGGCGCAATCGAGACGACCATCATCCGGCCGCTGTACGACCGGCCGCCGATATACCAGATTCTGCTGACGTTCGGCCTGACGCTGGTCATTGAGGAAGTCGTCCGCATCGTGCTGGGCATCTACGACCTCCAGCCGCTGTCGGACTGGCAGGCCGCGCTGGCGACCAAGCCCCAGTTCCTGCGCGAGCCGGTCGCGCTCGGTCCCGTTAGCGCCGGCTGGATGTCGCTGTTCCAGATACTCCTTGGAACTATCACGGTGGTCGGCATCTGGGCGTTCCTCACAAAGACCCGCTATGGCCTGTACATCCGGGCCGGGAGCGAGGACACGGAGATGGCATCGGCGCTTGGCATCGACGTTCGTCAGGTGTTCACCGTCGTGTTCGCGCTGGGTATCGGGCTGGCCGGCGCGGCCGGAACGCTGCTGATGTGGGACCCGACGTGGGGCGCGAGCGTCCCGCTGGCGGCCGAGACGCTGCTGCCGGCGTTCATCGTCGTCATCGTCGGCGGCCTCGGGACGTTCCGGGGCACCGTCGTCGCCGCGCTGGTCGTCGGGATGGCCGACGCGGTGACGACCTGGTGGTTCCAGAACGTCATCGAGTTCACGGGCCTGCCGGAACTCGTCCTGTTTCTGGTCCTCGTGGTGACGCTCATCGTCCGCCCGCAGGGCCTGTTCGGCGTCGAGGAGGTGGGGGGCCATTAGCGCCGAGACCGAGGCCGACGCCGAGGCGGCGTCCGAGCCACAGACCCCCACGACTGTTGAGACGGGCTGGCCCCGCGAGTACCTGCGGGACCACACCGCTCACATCCTCGTTATCGCCCTGCTGGCGCTGTACCCGCCGGTGTATCACACGCTGTTGAACTCGCCTGTCGGTGCCGAGACGCAGATGCTACTGCCGACCGTAGAGACGATGGTCGGCGTCCTCTATTTCGGCCTCTTTGCTATCTCCTTTGACTTCATCAGCGGCTACACCGGCTACCTCTCGTTTGGCCACGCGGTGTTCTACGGCACCGGCGCGTACACCGTCATCCTCATTGCTAACGGGAAGCTGCCGTTGCTTGGCCCCGGGACGCCGTTCATGCTGTCCCTGCTGGTCGGCGGTCTCATCGCCGTCGTGCTGGCGATGCTCGTCGGCCTCGTCTCGTTCCGCCTCTCTGGTGTCTACTTCGCGATGATTACGCTCGGCTTCGCGCAGGTGTTCTACGTGTTCGTCCGCGGCTGGGACTACGTGGCGACCAACCCCCGGGACGGCCCCGCGGTCGGGCCGAGCCACGCCGAAGGCTTCCAGATTGGGGTTCCCGGCATTGACCAGCTATCCCTGTCAATCGGCGTACTCACCGGCGACGAGGTGGCCCTGCTTGGGTCGACGCTGTCCGGGACGGAAGTGTCCTACTACATGATCGGCCTCGTCGTCCTCGCATGCTACTTCGCCATGCAGCGAATAATCCACTCCCCGTTCGGGCGGGTGCTGATTGCCATCCGGGAAAACGAGGAGCGCGCTATCGCCATCGGCTACAACACCTACCTCTACAAGCTCGGAGCCTTCGCCATCAGCGGCTTCTTCGCCGCCGTCGCCGGCGGACTGTTCGCCGGCTTCAAGCGGTCGGCCAGCCCGGAGAACTCCTTTTACTTCCTGGTGACCGGCGACGCCCTGCTGGCGAGTATCATCGGCGGCTTCGGGACGCTTGCCGGTTCGCTGTACGGGCATCTATTCGACGAGACCGTCCGAGAGTTCCTCTCGAAGGCCGGGCAGGGTGGCGGCCTGTTGCCCTATCTCCGCGCCCTGCTGGGCCAGGAAACGCTGGACGCGACGCTGGTCGGCGAGACGACCATCGGCGGCCTCATCGACCTGCTGTTGAACGGCCACGCGAGTCTCTACGTGGGTCTCGTGTTCGTGCTGTTCGTGCTCTACGTCCCCGACGGGCTACTCGGAACGTTACGAGCGCGTCTCGGCGGGACGTTCGCCGAGGCGCTGCCGGAGAAACTCTGGGGTGATTCCGACCAATGAAATCTGTGCAAACGACCATCGAACGGCCGTCCCGAATCACGACTTGGGCGTGGGGCGGCCGCTTCCGACCCGGCTACCCCACGGCGGTGCATCGCCAGCGAAACGACACGCAGTGTGACAAATCGAACGCAGAGCCAGCAGAGCAATGACCGCGGAACCGGACCACTTGAAGGATATCCAACCAGAACCTGCCAGTATGCAATACGCGACTAACGACGGCGTCTCGCTCGCCTACGAGCACGAGGGGCCGTCAGACGCCGAGACTGTGGTCTTCGTCGAAGGCATCGGCTACGGCCGCTGGATGTGGCTGTGGCAACAGGAGGCACTCGTCGACGAGTACCAGACCCTCGTATGGGACAACCGCGGCACCGGCGACTCCGAGGAGCCCGACGGGCCCTACACGATGCGCGAGATGGCCAGCGACCTAGAGGCCGTACTCGACGACGCCGGCGTCGAGCAGGCCCACGTCGTCGGGGCCAGTATGGGCGGGATGATCGCCCAGCAGTACGCACTGGAGTACGATCGGGCGCAGTCGCTGACGCTCATGTGTACCTCGCCAGGCGGGCCGGAAGCCAAGGCGGTCCCCGAGGAGACCCAACAGCGGATGTTCAACGTACCCGAGGACCTCGACAAGCGCGAACTCCGGCGGTACAAAATGCAGCCCGCGCTTTCGGATCGGTTCATGGGCACCCACGAAGACCTCATCGAGCGCATCATCGACTGGCGCATCGACAGCGACGCCAGCGACCAAGCCCTCGAATGGCAAGGCGCGGCTGTGCAGGCCCACGATGTGTCGGACCGCCTCCAGCAGATTACGGAGCCGTGCCTGGTCATCCACGGGACCGCTGACGAGGTCGTCCCCTACGAGAACGGGAAACTGCTGGCGCGGGGCTTGCCAAACGCCGACTTCATCACCGTCCACGGCGGTCCGCACCTGTTGTTCATTGAGGAGTACGACCGCGTCAACACACAGATACGGGAGTTCATCGACGATGTCTGAGGGGACGCCACAGGAGTGGGTCGGTGCCTGGAGCGAGCGCCGGGCCGCGCTCACGCCGGACCGCGAGGGATTGGTGGATGCGACCACCGGCGAGCGGTTCACCTACGCCGAACTGGACCGGCGAGCGAACCGGACCGCTCGCCTGCTCCGGCAGTACGGGGTCGGTGCGGACGCCGACGCCGCCCGCACTGCGACGGACGCCACGGCGGCAGCCGGCACCGTCGCCGTCGTCTCGCGGAACCGCCCCGCCGTCGTCGACCTGTTCTTCGCCACGGGCAAGACCGGGAGCCGACTCGCCCCGCTGTCCCATCGGCTCGCGCCCCCTGAACTCGCCGAACTCCTTGACCGCGTGGACCCTGAAATCCTCGTCGTCGAGTCCCCCTTCGCAGAGACTGTCTCGACCGCTCTGGAGACAGCCGACGCGACTGCGCCCGAAATCATCCAGCTCGAAACCACCGACGGCGCGTCCTCGGATTCCACGCTCGACAGCACGCTCTACGCTTCGGCCCTCCCCCAGGATGACGCGCCCGTCGAGACGGCGACTCCCGCCCCCGGCGACACCCACCTCCTCCTCCACACCGGCGGGTCGACGGGGACGCCCAAGGAGACGGAAATCACGCATCGCGGCATCGTCTGGAACTCCCTGAACACGATCACGGCCTGGGGGCTGCGGGCCGACGACGTGACGCCGATGGTGTTCCCGATGTTCCACACCGGGGGCTGGAACGTCCTCACCGTCCCGCTGTGGCATCTGGGCGGAACGGTCGTCATCGCCCGCGAGTTCGACCCCGGCGACGTGCTGGAGACCATCGATACTGAGGGTGGGACCGTCCTCGTCGCCGTCCCCGCAGTGCTGCGAATGATGACGGACCACGACCGCTGGACGGAGACGGACCTCTCGACGCTGCGCTTCGCCAAGTCCGGCGGCGGCCCCTGCCGCAAGAGCGTGATGGAGGCGTGGTGGGACCGCGGTGTCGACCTCTCACAGGGCTACGGCCTCACCGAGTGCGGCCCGAACAACTTCGCGATGCCGGAGGGCTGGCCCCGAAAGAAGGCCGATTCCGTCGGCAAGCCGGCGATGCACGTCGACGCCAGAGTCGTCGAACCCGACGACGGTGACAACGGCGATGGTCCCTCCGACGCGCGAAAGACGGTCGACCCCGGCACCGTCGGCGAACTCCAGTTGCGCTCGCCCCACGCCGCGACGGGCTACCTCGACAACCCCGAGGCCACCGCCGAGACGTTCGGCGACGGCTGGGTGTCGACTGGCGACCTCGCCCGCGCCGACGCGGACGGCTACTACTACATCGAGGGTCGAACCAAGCATATGTTCGTCAGCGGCGGCGAGAACGTCTATCCCGCGGAGGTCGAGGACGCTATCGCCGACCATCCGTCGGTCGGTGAAGTCGTCGTGATTCCGGTGCCCGACGACAGGTGGGGCCAGGTCGGCAAGGCCGTCATCGAACCTGCGACCGATAGCACGACAGGCGGGGCCAGCGACCGGTCGCTGACACTCGACGGCCTCCGGACGTTCCTCGACGACCGACTAGCCCGGTACAAACACCCCCGTGAGATTGCGTTCGTCGAGGCGATGCCGACCAGCGGTCCGGACAAGATCGACCGGGGTGCAATCTTGGACCGGTTCGGGGCGTAATCCGTCAATGCAGGCGTATCTTCAAGAGGGGTGATGCAGTTCCACTTACACAAGATGGCTGACACATATGCGACGACGGATTCGATACATGTGTTGCAGGTGGACGACACCCCGCTACTCGACGAGACTGTCGAGTTCCCGGATGGACGAGACCCGGACTCGCTTACCCTGACTACGACTGACCGGGCTGACAGTGCGCTCGAACGTCTCGAAGACAACGCTATCGATGGTATCGTTACCGCGGACGACCTCCCGGACCGGTCCGGCCGTGAATTCGCTGAGATAGTCCGCGAGCGGGATAGCAATGTCCCGGTACTGCTGCTGACCGAGTCGGAATCCGTCGCCAGTGACGCGGTCTCGAACGGAGTCACCGACGTTTTCAGCAGAGACACGGCTCTCGGGCGTGGCGATCTCCTCGCCAATCGGATTCGGCTGCTCGTCGAACACCACCAGTCGACAGAAATCGCTAGCCGGACCAGACGGCGACTCACGGAGCTGGCGGAACAGTCGAACGAACTGCTGTGGGTGTTCTCCGGGGACTGGACCGAGATACAGTTCGTCAATTCGGCATACGAAACGCTCTACGGCCGCTCCGTGGAGTCCCTGCAGGCTGACCCCGCAGAGTTCATGACAGCGATTCACCACACGGACCAGGAGAGAGTCATGCAGGCGATGCAACGCGTGTCAGCCGGCGAATCCGTCGACCTCGAATTCCGTATTACCAAACCAGATGGCGAACAGCGCTGGGTGCGGGCCGAGGCGCAACCGATCGTCGACGACGGCACAGTCACCAGAATCGTCGGGGCCTCGTGCGACATCACCGAGCGGAAGCGACGCGAGTCCGAACGCGTCACGGAACTGGATAGCCCCGACGCGCCGGTCGATGCAGTGCCGGATCTGTTCTATGAACTCGACGAGAACGGCGATCTGGTTCGCTGGAATGATGCACTGGCGGCAGCCACCGAGCACGAAGACGCTGACCTCGAGTCGATGGCTCTGACAGCCCTCTTCGCCCCGTCCGACCGCGAGACGGTTCGTCAAGGTATTGAGACGGCGTTCGAGACCGGTGAGGCGTCGTTCAAAGCCGACCTGCTGACCGCCGACGGAACGACAGTCCCGTACGAATTCACTGGCGGCCGGATAACGGCTGCTGACGGCTCGACGCTCGGCGTGGCCGGTATCGGACGGGAGATCTCTACCCTCGACAGCCGTCAACAGGCTCTCGAACAACAAAACGAGCGCCTCGACGAGTTCGTCAGCGTCGTCAGTCACGACCTCCGGAACCCGCTTGACGTCGCCCGGGGCCAGCTAGAACTCGCACAGATGGAACACGACAGCGAGCATCTCGATGCAGTCGAGCGAGCCCACGACCGTATCGGCCAACTCATCGAGGACCTCCTGTCGCTGGCCCGGAACGGCGAGGCCGCGCTCGACAGCGAGTCAGTGCCGCTCCAGACCGTCGTCGAGCAGTGCTGGCAAACCGTCGAGACCGGCGACGCGACACTGGAGCTACGGACCGCTGCCGTGGTCCGCGCGGCCCCCAGCCGGCTCCGGCAACTGTTCGAGAACCTCATCCGCAACAGTGTGGAACATGGACAAACGCCACACACCGAGAAACAGGGAGACACCGGCGAGCAGCGTGCGACAACCTCGATATCACAGTCGCAGGGAGCGGCCACCGACCTGACGATAACTGTCGGCGAACTGAACGACGGCTTCTACGTCGCGGACGACGGCGTCGGGATTCCGGCCGACGAGCGCGAGGACGTGTTCGAGGGCGGGTACTCGCTGGCTTCGGGTCCCGGGTTCGGCCTCCGAATCGTCGATGAGATCGTCGACACCCACGGCTGGTCGATAACGGTCGCAGAAAGCGACGCCGGCGGTGCTCGCTTCGAGATCACCGGCGTCGAATTCGATGCGGCGTAACTGTGCCGCCGTGATATCGGGTGACCACCACGTCACCCGGTGCCGTCCCAGTCAACACCAACAGATGGGGGGCTGAACTTACGCTTCGTCGAAGACGGTGTCGCCCTCGACGACGTGCTCTTCGACGGCGTCGAGATCGAGCGTCAGACCGAGACCCGGCTCTTCCGGAATCTCGATGTAGCCGTCCTCGATGACGGTCTCCTCGACTAGGTCCTCCCACCAGCCGAGTTCGTAGGAGTGGTACTCGACGGCGAGAGAGTTCGGGACAGACGCCCCGACGTGGGCGCTCGCCATCGTCGCAATCGGCGAGGAGACGTTGTGCATCGCGACCGGGATGTAGTACTGGTTCGCCACATCGGCGACCTTGCGCGTCTCGCGCATCCCGCCGACCTTCGGCATGTCCGGCGCGATCATGTCGACGGCCTGGTTCTCGATGAGCCGCCGCTCCTCGGTGACGCGGTAGCGGTTCTCGCCCACGGTAATCGGCGTGGTCGTGGACTTGGTGACTTCCTCCTGCACTTCGAGATTCTCCGGCGGAACGGGGTCTTCGAGCCACCAGACGTCGTACTCCTCGATGGCGTCGGCGAGGCGCTTCCCGGAGCTGCCCGAGAACGTCCAGTGACAGTCGAAGGCCACGTCGGCCTCGTCTTTGACCTCCTCGGTGACCTTCTCGACGATCTCGGCCTTGTGGCGGATTTCGCCCGGGCGGAGGTGGCGGTTCGCGCGGTCCTTTTCGAGGCCGCTCGGCACGTCGAGATCGAACTTCAACGCGTCGTAGCCCAGTTCGTCGACGACGCGGCGCGCCTCCTCGGCGCAGGCGTCGGCGTCAGCCTCTTCCTCGGTATGGCAGTCGCAGTACACGCGCATCTCGTCGCGGTACTTGCCGCCCAGGAGCTGGTAGGCCGGCACTTCGAGGATCTTGCCCGCGAGGTCGTGCAGTGCGACCTCAATGCCAGCGATGGCCGTCACGGTGACGCCCTCGACGCTCCCCTCGCCGCTCATCTTCTGGATGAGGTGCTCATAGAGGCGGTCGATATCCAGCGGGTTCTCGCCGACGACGAACGGCTTCATCCGCTCGATGAGTTCCGGGACGCCCGCGCCCCAGTATGCCTCGCCCGTACCGACGATGCCTGCGTCGGTGTAGATCCGGACGAGCGTCCACGGGAAGTTCCCGTCGACCATCGTCGTCTGAACGTCTGTGATCTCCACGTCACGGCCGCCACCGCGCTTGGCGGTGACGCCCATTGTCTCCGCAGAGAGCTCCCGCATGGTGTACTCTGCGTTCGGGTCGTGCAGGTCAGCGTAGTCTACGTCGTTTGCCTTTCCCATACCCCTCGCTTGCTATCGGCATTACAAAAGTGTAGAGGAAATCGGTCTCGTTCTGGCAGGGCCGCACAAATCACAATTTGGCTGTCAGCCTTCCTCTGCTTCCGCCTTGGGTGTCTGATTGATGCTTCCGTCAACCACTGTGGCAGCGCAACCCTCGCGGCCCGTATGAAACCGCTGCTGTCCAGTTGTATTCCTTGCACAAAGCCTTGAAGTGGGACCGCCGAGATTCGAACTCAGGTCCGACGGACCCCATCCGCCGAGGATACCGCTACCCCACGGTCCCGCACTCTGGGAGAAGAGGGTGTTTTAATTAAGGGCTTCGCTTTGGTGGCGAGAGTGCCATCCCGTGACGGGGTAGGCAATGCCGGCGTGTCTGCTTCACTCGGCGACTTTGATATCGGGGCTGTCGATGGTGACGTTCTCAAGCGACCAGCCCTCGCTCGCGGAGCGGGCGTCGACACCGATGGCATTCTGCTCGGCGGTCACGGAGACGGTCGATTCAGAGACAGTCCACGACGCGTTGGTCTTGACGGCGTGGATTCCCTGTTGCCGGCTTTCGATGGTCGTATTCTGGATGGTCCACGCGCCGGTCGTTCGAGCGCTGAAGACCCCGATATCCCGGGTTTCGAGGGTGGCATTTTCGAGCGTCCACGCACCGCCCGAGAAAGCGGTCACGAGGCCGGTGTCGCTCCGCCGGACCGTCAGGTCGGCCACCGACCAGTCGCCACCGCTGTCGATAGCTTTGACGCCGGTATCGCTTCGGCGGACCTCCGTGTTCTGGACCGTCCAGTCGCCAGTTGTCCCGGAGGCGTCGACGCCGTCCGCGCCGGACCGGTCGACGACGACCGCTGCGACCGCCCAGTCGCCGGAAGACCTGCGGACGTCGGCGCCGTCGCCGCCGACAGCGACGAAGCGAGTGTCGCGAATCGTCCAGTCGCCGCTGGTCTCGCGGGCGAACACGCCGCTGTAGGTCGTGCTGGCGACGGCGGCGTCCTCGATAGTCCAGTTCCCGGACGAATTCGGCGCGTAGACGCCGACGTCGGCAGCGATAACGGTCGTATTACTGACCGTCCAGTCGCCATTGGTCCCGTTGGCCATGACACCGAAGCGGTAGTTCCGCACGGTAAATCCGGTGACGGTCGGTTCGGCTGGGCCGGCCACCGTAACGCCGGTACCGTTGACGAACCGCGAGCCGTCCAGTATCGCCCGGTCGGGTGCGACGAGGGAGATGTTCTCGTTGATTCGGACTTCTTCGTAGTAGGTGCCCGGCCGGACCTCGACGGTGTCACCGCTATCGGCGGCGTCCACGGCGGCCTGTATCGACCGGTAGTCGGCACTCCCGTCTTTGTCGACGGTTAGTGTCTCCTGTGCCGTCTGTGTTCCTGCTACGCTTGCCGGTACCACGGCGAGGGTCAGCACTGCCGACAGCAAGAGGGCAATTACTGCTGCTCGTGCGTCGTCCATACTAAGAATAGTGGGTGCGAACGGACGTAAACTGTATTGGTATTTTACCCGGTGGTGCCCGCAGCGGCCCGCGAAAGCGTTATCGGCCGGACCGGCGAACCCCGGAGTGTGCTGGAGTTGACGTACGAGTCGGGGACCATCCGCGTGACGGGGGACCCGCCGTCGGACCTGCCCGGCGTCGAGTACGACGAGCGCTCGCAGACAGATCGAGCGCCGGCCTACCGGTACGCCGAACTCCGGGCCGCGCTCGACGAGCGCGGGCTGGCATACGAGGACCACGTCAGTTCGCTCCCGTCGCTGTCGCTCTCGACGACGTACGACCTCAGAGCCTACCAGCAGGCAGCGCTGGACGCTTGGCGAACGACCGGCGATAGAGGCTGTCTGGAACTCCCGACGGGGAGCGGCAAAACCGTCATCGGCATCGCGGCGATGGTCGCGCTGGGGACGCCGACGCTGGTCGTGGTCCCGACTATCGACCTGCTGGAGCAGTGGCAGCGCGAGCTACAGCGGGAGTTCGACCAGCCGGTCGGCCGCATGGGCGGGGGCGAACAGCGCGTCGAGGACATCACGGTGTCGACGTACGACTCGGCGTACCTGCGGGCCGACGAACTCGGGGACCGATTCGGACTCGTGGTCTTCGACGAGGTCCACCACCTCGGCGGGGAGGGGTACCGGGACATCGCTCGGCTGCTCGCCGCGCCGGCACGGCTCGGGCTGACGGCGACGTTCGAGCGCCCGGACGGAGCCCACGAGGTTATCGAGGACCTCGTCGGGCCGCTCGTCCAGCGAGTCAGCGTTGACGACCTGGCGGGCGAGCACCTCGCGGACTACGATATCAAACGAATCGAAGTCGCGCTCACGCCGGACGAGCGGGACCGCTACGAGGAGTCTCAGAGGACGTTCACCGACTACCTGAAGCAGTCCAACATCCAACTCCGGTCCGGCAGCGACTATCAGGAACTCGTGAAGCGGTCCGGCAACGACCCGGCGGCCCGCGAGGCGCTGCTGGCGAAACAGCGCGCCCGCGAGGTGATGATGAACGCTCAGCGGAAGGTCGACCGGCTGGCGACGATTCTGGACCGCCACCGCGAGGACCGCATCATCGTCTTCACCGCCCACACCGACCTCGTGTACCGCCTCTCCGAGCGGTTCCTCATCCCGGCGATAACACACGAGACCGGCGCAAGCGAGCGTCGAGAGATCTTAGAGCGGTTCCGCGACGGGACCTACTCCCGGGTCGTGACGGCGAACGTCCTCGACGAGGGTGTGGACGTACCCGACGCCAACGTCGCCGTCGTCCTCTCGGGCAGCGGCTCCGAGCGGGAGTTTACCCAGCGACTCGGCCGGATTCTGCGGCCAAAAGCCGACGGCGGTCGGGCACTGCTGTACGAACTCGTGACCGAGGAGACCGCGGAAGAGCGCGTCGCCAGGCGACGCAGATAGCGGGCGTCGCAGCGTCGAGGTGCCCCTGAGCGTGCTGAGTGGGTGCCCTGACTCCCCGTGTTTTTGTCGCTCCGTCGCGGAGACGCATCTGTGCTGACGAAAGACCTCCTGCGGGTGTCTCGGGCGGGCGGCGGCTATTACCTGCAGTTCGCCGATGCCGATGTGGAGCGACTGGCGGCCCGCGTGCTCGGTATCTACCAGGGCCACGTCGGTGAATCCCGCGAGACGCTGGAGACGGCGCTCGCGGACGTAGAGCGAGAGGCCGACGATTTCAAACTGGTCCGCGGGCTGGCGAAACTCGTCGAACGGGAGGCTACCTTCGAGACGCAAGCTCCGGTCGACCCCGTTCGCGCCCGTCGTCGGGTGTTCGAAGCCGCCGCGGACGTTGGCGTCGTGACCGAGGCCGAGCGCGAGCGAGCACTCTCCGAGGCGGCCGACCACTTCGGCACGGACGCCGAGACGCTGGCCGACACACTGTACGCCGACCGCGACTCACGACAGATTCTCACCGATGTCGACTCGCGCTGGGGGCCGGCCGAACTGCGGACCCAGTACGACCTCTCGCTGGCGCAAACGGCGCTGTTCGACGCCACCGAGGTACGGGTCCGCTCCTCCGACCCGAAGGCGCTCGTCTCGGCAGTCAAGCGCCTCCGGCTGATGTACGAGATTCGACAGACTGCGAACGGTCGGGAGGTCATCGTCACGGGGCCGGACGCGCTGTTCTCGAATACACGCCGGTACGGCACCCGCTTCGCTCGTCTCCTTCGGACGGTCGCGGCCGCGAGCGAGTGGGAATTGACGGCGACCATCGATGACCGGGGTACCGAGCGGGAACTCACCCTTTCAGATGCGGATGTCTCCGTTCCCGGCGTCGAGCCCGTAACTGAGGTCAGCTACGACAGCGGTGTCGAAGCCGACTTCGCCGGGCGGTTCGCCGCGCTGGACCTCGACTGGGACCTGATCCGGGAACCGGAGCCTCTAGCGGCAGGGGAACACGTCATCATCCCGGATTTCGCCTTCGAGTGGCGACCCGGCGCTGATACCGGCGTTCGGGACACCGGGCGCAGTGGCGGGGGCTCGGACGGGGCTGACGGGGCCGCCAGTGACGCTCCCTTCCGGATTTTCTTCGAAATTATGGGTTTCTGGACGCCGGAGTACGTCGAGAAGAAGCTCGCCCGCCTCGACGCGCTGGCGGACGTGGAGATGCTGGTCGCCGTCGACGAATCGCTCGGTGTCGGGGACGAAATCGAAGCGACGGATAACCGAGCGATTCCGTACGCCGGGACGGTCAGCGTGAAAGACGTGCGGGATGCCCTGCGACCCTACGAGGAGCGGCTGGTGCGCGAGAGCGCCGCGGAGATACCCGATGAACTCCGGCCGGATGCCGACGTTACCTCGCTCGCTGACCTCGCCGCGGAGTACGGCGTCAGCGAGGATGCGCTGGAAGACGTGGCCTATCCGGCCCACGAGCGCGTCGGGC
Source organism: Haloarcula sp. CBA1131 (assembly GCF_008728975.1). Classification (NCBI taxonomy): domain Archaea; kingdom Methanobacteriati; phylum Methanobacteriota; class Halobacteria; order Halobacteriales; family Haloarculaceae; genus Haloarcula; species Haloarcula sp. CBA1131. Next base: position 2,222,745 of record NZ_RPCY01000001.1, on the reverse strand, counting down.
GCACGCTCGTTTCCCCTGCCGTGTTAGACGACCTGGCCGAGGAGATCGAGCCCGGAATGGCGTACGAGGCGGCGAGCGACAGACTGGCAGACTACGGTATCGAGGATGACAGCGCCGCCCTCGCACGCCTTGGCTACCGCGTTGCCTGGGAAGGGCTGGGTGAGGGGACAATCCAGCCACGGGAGTGAGCCGCCTGTGGGATACCGCTGAGAATCAGCCCCCAGATACAGCGAATCGTCGCCGGAACGAAGCGAGCGACTCGGCTGTTCAGGTCGCTTCGTCAAGTGGCTCTTCGGACCGCTGTCGCTGCCACTGTGGCACTTCGAGGAGGAGTCGGAGCGGCCAGATGACGTAGTACAGCGGATGCAGCGGACCGGGGAGCGGGCAAAACTGGTACTCCGAGTAAGTCGGGTGAAGCGACGAATGCAACAGCAGGAGCGGCACCAGCGCAGTTGCCGAATCGCTGGCAGCCAGGTGAAACTGAGCGGCCTCGAACTGCGTGGGTGCCTGTGGCGTCCCAGCGGCCAGCGATTCGACGACGGCCTCGGTTAACTCGGTGACGCGGTCGTCCGTGCGAAGGCGATCCAGTATCGGCGCTGGGAGGGCATACCCGAAGACAGTACGGGCGAGCGCGGCCCCGAGCAGTAGGTTCCGCTGGACGCCAGTTTCCCGCGCCCGAGCGAGGACGTGTGACCAGTCGGCTTCCGTCGACTCCAGCGCCGCAACGAAATCACAGAGCCACTTCAGGAGATACCAGCGGTGCTTGGTTCCGTGGAACGCTAACACGAGTAGCCGGTCTGGCTGTGCAAGCGCCGGAAGCGGTTGGCCGCCGACCGCGACTGTGTCGCGGCGGTCCCAGAGTTCACTGAACGGTGTGGTGAACGGTCGCTCGGCGTCGCCCACGCGCCAGCGGAGTTCCACGTCGAACTCCGGACCTCGCATCTCGTACTCGTGAACGATTGCCTTCGTCACGGGACCGCCCAACAGCGCGGCGTCGTCCAATCGCGGCGTGCCCCCGCGCCACTCGTAGCCTCGCTCTTCCAGAATATCCGCGGCGACGGTGATATCTTCAGGATGGACGAGCAGATCCAGATCGTTGTACTCCCGCACCGTTGCGTCGTCATAGGCGGCGGCGGACAGCGTCGGTCCTTTGAACGGTACCGCGCGTACACCGCGTGTCTCAAAACTCTCGATTATCTCCTGTAGCTCGGTCGTGAACGCGAGATTCCGCATCCGCTTTCCCTGTACTGTGCTGTTAAGTCGTGTCAACACGGACTCTGGCACGGTGAACTCATCACCGCTCTCGCGTGCTATCGGTTCCAGCCCCTGATAGAGGAGTTGCACGACGCCATGATACTGAGCGAGTTCAAGGACGCGGTCCCAGTCTGGCGTGTCATCCAGCGCGGGAAGCTCGGGGGAAGCGTCGGTGACGATTGCGGTACGAACACAGTCGACTACCAATTGGAGCTCGGGTTCAGCCTCCGTTAGCATGGCTCACTCTCGAGATCAGACTGAATCCGGTCTACGACCTCCGGGAGCATATCGAGATCGAACGGCCGGCGGAGCCATTTTATATCTGTCATATCGACGATCTCCCCGCAAGCACTGAAATTGGCCACGGCCTGGCCGTCGGCATCCAGCGCGCCCAGCGTGTACGTGTTATCGACGAGCGCCATGACCTGTTCGTCCGGCCTGACTGAGTCCACCCCGATAGATTCACCGTCTTCGAGCAGATAGATGCGTTCTAGCGGCACCGGAGTCGCGGGCTGGTCGTGTCTGAGCCCGTAGAAGTGTCGCGGGCGCCCGCTGTGGACCTGTTCCGGCGGCTCGACCGGGGGGTCAAACGCCGCAACTGCCTCCGGGTCGAGTTTCATCGATGGGTAGCCGCTCCGAACGACTGGTCCCGCATTATCCAGCGTTATCGCAGCCACGTCGTCGCTCAGGACACGGTGCCCGTCAAGCAAACAGGCCATCGCAGTCGTCGTTTTTCCGACCCCGGACTCCCCGACGAACGCCACTGCACGCCCGTCGATGCTGACAGTACTGGCGTGCAGTACGAAGTAGCCCCGCTGGTCCAGCAGGTGGTTCAACGCCGGGCCGACCAGTACGTGGCGGAGGACTTCGCTTGGCACGTCCGAGGCCGGGTCTACAGCGATGGACGTCCCGTCGAGAATTCTGACCGTTGCGGCGTCGTATAGAAGGTAGTATTCGCGCTCGTCTACCGCGTGAAAGGTCGATTCGGAGTCAGCCGACAGTGGGCGAGGGAGCCGTTCTTCAGTGATGGTGACGTCGGCCCGCCCGTCGGGCTCTGTCTCAGCGGGCGGAAGCTCCGGTATGTCGAATGCCGAGCGGACTGTCAGTCCAAAAGCTTCGTACGTGGCTGTGCTTACTGTTGCCATCCTGCTAGGTCCCTCCCTGCGTAGTTGTCCATCGATTCCGTCCGTGCTGAAACACACCCCATCTACGACACCCCTGGTTCATACCAGATCGCTTGACTGCTGTGGTGGATAAGAATGCGCTCTCTACTTCCGACACACAGCCACGAAACCGTCACGACGTAGCCATTGACCGGTGCCAGTGTCGAGGATCAATAAAGGAGGGATCAGTTAGATACGTGAACCGACTGCGGACTTTAACTCCACTTCCCGTATCCGTCGTCGTGGTCCCACCAGTTCGTCTTTTCTTCGACAGTTCCATACGTTTCGACCGACGGCGTTTCGTATTCCTTCATGGGTTACCCCCGCCTCTGGTTTCAGATGTAGGTGTATTTGTTATAGTATCCATTACCGTTGAATTCACACAGAATAGCGTGTTTACTATCCGTTAGCCACGTACTTCGCGTTCCGTGAGTGTGCGGAAGCGCCCGAAGTCGTCGACATCCCCGATAAGGACAGCCCCGTTAGACTCGATCCAAGCGTGAGCCTCGAACGTCTCGGACTGGGTGTCCACGCCGAAGCGGAGACGATGCGGCAGGTTGTTGGCTACCAGCAGTGTGCTACCAGTGAGCGCTCGGTCAAGACAATCGTAGGTACCCGGAAGACGTGATCCCGCTGTCAGAACCGCCCACCGCACTGACTCTGGTGACCCGGACTGACGATGACACGGGAGGTACTGAGAGACTATACCGAAATATCGCTCTGCGTCCTCCAGCCCAGCGACTGCAAGCAATACCTTGCTCGCAACGATCAGTACCACAGCTTCACAGAGCAATAGCTTCTGCGCCCGTGGCAACGCCCTGAACTCACGGAGTCGGGCTCGCATCGATCTTGACGAGTTGCTCCGCGGCAAGCGTTTCCAGGAATCGTTCCACGTCAGTTGCCACTCGGTCTCTGTCGACATCGTACTCCTCGACTAGCGTTGAAACGATAGCCGCTGGTTCCGTCGGTTCCTGGATTCGGTCCCAGATGTCCGGGCCGACGCCCGACAGGCCCTGGTACCGCCCCGTCTCGTTGTTGAGCAGCACGATCTCGCCGTCGATAGTCGTGGTCACACAGTTATCAGTTGCGACGACAGTCGATCCAGAATCTATCGCGACCATATGAGGACTCCAGGGATACTCGCACTATTTGTTATGGCCTCTTTTCGTCGCCGTCACAACCCAGACAGGTGGTAGACGCTCCCTTCGCTCCCGTACTGCCCAACCGTAGTGAGTCGGTAACTATGTTACATAGCACTCGCATCCGGAACAATGACTGATACTCCCTCCGTCAGTGAAAAATACGCATCGCTGCGCCGTGTGGCACTGTATCGTCCGGCGCTGACGGGGAGTATCGTCGCCGCCAGCCTCTTCGTGATGCTGCTGGAGGGCGTTGGCCTCTCGTTCCTGTTTCCCATACTCGACGCTGCACAGGGCGGGCAAGGCCTCCCACTGCAGGCGGACGGCGTCACCGGCCAGTTCCTGTCCGCGTACGCCGCCGCCGGACTGCCGCTCACGCTCGAATCCCTGTTACTCGGTCTCGCGTGCGTGATGGTCGTCCGGTTCACGGCATCGTTTGCGGTGAAGTGGCTCGCGGCGAAGCTTACACAGACGTACGAACGCGATCTCAAGAACAGGGCCTATGAACTGGCGATGGGCGCGTCGGTCGCCTACTACGACGACAAGGGCTCCGACGACATCATGAACACGATTCTGACACAGACCCGGTACGCTGGCCGTGTCATCGGCCGGATTATCCAGTTCTTCCAGCAGGCAATCCTCTGTCTAGTGTATATCGGGATCGCACTCGCTATCGCTCCGGTGCTGGCAGTCGGTGCAGCTGTCGCTCTCGGCGGTGTCACGGCGATCATCAGATACGGCATCGAGCCCGGGTACGCCGTCGGCGACCGTGTGGCGACGGCAAACGAACGGCTGCAGGAGACAACACAGGCGGGGACACAGGGTATCCGTGACGTGAAGCTGTTCGGTATGCGCGACGGACTGCTTGCCGAGTTCCGGGCCACGCTCGACCGATACACCTCGACCAGCATCGCCGTTCGCCGGAACGAGGTCGCAATCGGTAGCTTCTATCGGCTCTCGGTCTCGCTGCTCCTGTTTGGGCTCGTCTACGTCGCAATCAGTTTTCGGGCGCTGTCTATCGCGGAACTCGGCGTGTTCCTGTTCGCGATGCTCCGACTCGCGCCCCGACTGAGTTCGCTCAATTCTACCATCTACGCCGTCGAGGGAGAGCTCCCACATCTGGTTCGCACCCACCAGTTCATCGACCGCCTCGAAACCCAGCAGGAGCCCACTGGCGGGCAGCCAGTCCCGGACTGCATCGAGGAAGTCGCGTTCGAGAACGTCTCGTTCGCCTACGAGGACGAGCCAGTGCTCGCGGACTTCTCGATGGCTGTCGAGCGAGGCGAGTTCGTCGGTATCGTCGGTGAGTCCGGTGGTGGCAAATCGACAGTCGTCTCGCTGCTCACTCGGCTCTATGCGCCGGATAGCGGTGACGTTCTGGCGAACGGGACGCCGATTTCGACCTATGCCCTCGACGAATGGCGTGACGCTGTTGCGATGGTCCGACAGGACCCGCATATCTTCAACGACTCCTTGCGGTACAACCTCACCGTCGGCAGGGATATCTCCGACGAGACGCTGTACGAGGTCGCCGAGAAGGCCCTCGTCCTCGAATTTCTCGATGACCTTCCGCAGGGGCTCGACACGGTGCTGGGCGACGACGGCGTGAAACTCTCCGGCGGGCAACGCCAGCGCGTCGCACTGGCCCGCGCGCTGCTGACGGACGCAGAGATACTCGTACTCGATGAAGCCACCAGCGACCTCGACTCGAACCTGGAACGGCAAATCCATCGAACCGTCGAGACGCTCGACGGGGACCAGACCGTGATCGCAATCGCCCATCGGCTCTCGACCGTCTCTAACGCCGACCGAATCTACACCGTCGAGGACGGGCAGGTCACAGAACGGGGCAGCCACGCCGAACTGCTTGACGACGACGGCACGTACGCGGAGTTGTACGCGATGCAGGGAACGGCAGCCGCACAGTCTTCCAGTGGCTAATGGTTCTCAGTGGGACGGGTGGGTCCTCGGGTTAGACCTCTCGGCGACGTCCTTTCGGCACCTGGGACCTGAGTTCGCCGTACACGTACAGGCCGACGCCGACCGGTTCGGCCTCGCCGGCGAGGTCGTGGGTGACGACGAGATACCCCCAGTCGCCGTCCCAGTCGAGTTCCTGATCCTCGCCCGCGACGAACGCTCGGGCAGTGTCCTCGTCGAGGTGAATGACGTTCTGGCTGGCGTGCTCGCCGAATCGCTGGACGGCCTCCAGCGTCGGCTTCCAGTGTTCCTGGCGCGTCCGCAGGAACGTCATTCCAAGGCCCTCGATGTCGACAGGCGATGGCGGACTCCCCTGATACAGCCACAGTTTGCCAGCGCCGCGTTCCCAGAACGTGTATCCCTCGAAAGTCTCCGGCGGGACGCCGAACCGCTCGGTCCAGAAGTCGAGGACTTCCTCGCGGGTCGCCCGCTCGGGGTCTTCTCGCTCTTCGTCTGTCTCTGGGAGCCGTGTGAACTCCGTGCTCTGGTCGCTCATTCCGCGGGTACCTCCAGTTTCGCACAGAAGAACCCGCCCGTGTCGTTGTGATGCGGGTAGATGCGCTTGGCGTCGGCGACGCTGGGGTCGAATGTCTCGTCCTGCCACTCGGTGATGCCGGGGGCGTGGTCGAGTGGGAGGTCGTAGTCCACAATTTCGCAAGCCGTCTCGCCGAGAACGTAGTCCAGTACGGCCTCGTTTTCCTCCGGGGCGAACGTACAGGTAGAGTAAACGACGGTTCCGCCGGGTTCGGTCACTTCGACGGCTCGCTTGAGAATGCCTTTCTGGACGCCGGAGATGCCTTCGACGTGCGAGAGCGTCCAATCTTCCAGCGTATCGGGGTTCTTGCGAATGGTCCCTTCACAGGAACAGGGGACGTCAACGAGTGCCCGGTCGTATCCCTCGCCGCCGAAGGGCTTGAGCGAGTGGTTGCGCCCGTCCTCGTGGGTGACAGCGACCGTGGTCGCGCCCAGCCGCTCAGTGTTGGTCCGTAGCGCCGAAATCCGTCCGAGGTTGTTGTCGGTCGCGACGACTTCGCCGGTGTCCTCTATCAGCGCGGCGAGCTGGGTCGTCTTGCTCCCCGGTGCCGCACAGGCGTCCCAGACTCGCTCGCCAGGCTGGGGGTCCAGTACGGTCGCCGGAATCACGGACACTTCCTCCTGCCCGTGAATCCAGCCGTGGAAGTACGGCCAGTTCGCGCCGGGGGAGTCCTCGGGCAGGACGAACAGGCCGTCGTGCCAGTCGACGGGTTCGTAGGCGATGTCCGCGTCCGCAAGCGCCGTTCGGACCCTCTCGACGGAAGCTTTGATGGTGTTGACCCTGACAGCCGACGGTAGCGGGCGTTCACATGCGTCGATGAACGCCTCGAAGTCGTCGATGATGGGTCGGTAGCGGTCGAGTGGTTCCATTGTCCGGCGTTCGCTGGCGGTCGGTTTGTGGGTTTCGAACGGCACCGGCCCATGGCTTTCAAGCCGCCGGCGGCCGATACCACAGACATGGCACACATACAGGTCCACCGCGACGACATTTCGCTCGATTCCCCGACACTGGTCGAGGGGCTCCCGGGCGTCGGACTCGTCGGCAAGATAGCCGCCGACCATCTCGTCGACGTCTACGATATGGAGTACTACGCGTCAGCCCACTGCGAGGGACTGCCAGAAATCGCCGTGTACGGGACGGACGATCCGGACGTTCGCCCGCCGGTCCGACTGTACGCGGATGAGGGCCGTGACCTGCTCGTCCTCCAGAGCGATGCCCCGATCTCCCCGTCCGGCGCGAAGGAGTTCGCCGGCTGTATGGTCAGCTGGTTCGAGGCCAACGACGCGACGCCGATCTACCTCAGCGGCCGTCCTGCCGAGAAAGACGGTGTACCGGACGTGTACGGCGTCTCAACCGGCGACGGGGCGGCGATGCTGGAGGAGGCGAACGTGGACTCGCCCTCGGAGAACGGCGCGATCACCGGGCCGACCGGGGCGCTGGTCCACGAATCACAGCGGGTCGGGCTGACGAGCATCGGGCTCATCGTCGAGGCCGATCAGCGCTTTCCTGACCCGGAAGCGGCGCGGGCGCTCCTGCAGACGGCGATAAGCCCGCTGGCCGACTTCGAGGTCGATACCGAGGCACTGGTCGAGCAGGCCGAGGAAATCGGTCGAGCCAAGGCGCAACTCGCACAGCAGCTTCAGGAAAATCAGGAGGAGAGCACGAGCGCACAGCCGCTCGGGATGTATCAGTAATGGCGGGCACAGACGACATCGTTCGTGGGTTACTGGTCGTAATTGTGGTCGGTATCGGCACGGTCCTGGGCTGGGTGCTGTTCGTCAGAACGCCCGACAACCTCGCCCAGTTGCTCGGCGTCCTGCTGGTCGTCGCTGTCGCCGTCGCCACCGCCCGTATCGGCAGCAACATCGCCGGTTCCCTCCTCCCGGCACACAACGTCGCGGAGGTCGCCGTCGAAGGGCCGATCAGCCGTGACGGCGGTGGCGGCATCACCAGTCCACCGGTGGGCGCGTCGGCCGACGACATCGTCGAACAGATAGACCGTGCCGACGCGGACCGGGGCTCAGAGGCGCTGCTCCTGAAACTGAACACGCCGGGCGGCGAAATCGTCCCCAGCGAGGACATCCGCATCGCCGCCGAGGAGTTCGACGGCCCGACCATCGCCTACGCCACGGACGTCTGTGCCAGCGGCGGCTACGACATCGCCGCCGGCTGTGACGAGCTCTGGGCGCGCGAGGGCTCTATCGTCGGCTCGATCGGCGTCGTCGGCTCGCGGGTCAACGCCAAGGAACTGGCCGACCGGCTTGGCCTTTCCTACGAGCAGTTCACCGCCGGCGAGTACAAGGACGCCGGCGTGCCGTTGAAGGAGATGACCGAGGACGAGCGCGAGTACCTCCAGGGTATCGTCGACGACTACTACGACCAGTTCATCGACACCGTTGCCGAGGGCCGCGAGATGGACGCTGAGACGCTCAAAGATACCGAAGCGCGCATCTTCCTCGGCGACGAGGCGGAAGAACGTGGGCTCGTCGACCGGCTCGGCACGCGTGATGACGTCGAGGCGAGCCTGGAGCAACGGCTGGGCGAGGCTGTGACAATCAAGGAGTACGAACCCGAGCGCGGCCTGACCGGCAAACTCCGCGGAGGCGCACAGCAGGTCGCCTTCGCCCTCGGCGCGGGTATCGCCGGCGTCGCCGACGGCGATATCGAGGGCCTCTCCTTCCGGCGATAGCTCGGGAGGTTTTTTATTCGGGGACCGCCTTCGCCGTAGTGTGACTACGCTGGTGGTGTGTATCGACAGGGACAGTCCGGCCGCAGCGGCGTGTCCCGTCGTCGGCCGCGACGCCGTCGAGTCACTCATCACGCAGACGGGCGTCGTAGACCCGGAAGACAGCCGGGTCAACTGTTTGCTGGAAGGGCTCGCGGTCGCGGACGAACTCGAAGCCGAGGGGTCCTCGCCGGTGCTTGCCGTCGTCGGCGGCGGGAGCGACAGTGTCGGCTCGGACCGGGAGATCGCCAGCCAGATCGACGACCTGGTCGCCAAGCACGACCCGGACTCCGCGGTCGTCGTCGTCGACAGTGCCGACGACGAGCGGCTGGTTCCCATCATCGAGAGTCGCGTCCAGGTCGACGCCGTCGACCGGGTCGTCGTTCGTCAGGCCCGCGACATCGAATCCACGTACTACCTGCTCAAGCAGTTCCTGGCCGACGAGGAACTGCGCAAGACGGTGCTGGTCCCCGTCGGGATCATCATGCTCGCGTTCCCGCTGTTGCTCGTCGTCACCAGCCCGACCATCGCCGTCGGCGCTATCGCGGCCGCCATCGGCGTATTCCTCATCTACAAGGGACTGGGTATCGACGCATACCTCTCCCGACTTCCCAGCCAGACCCGGGAAGCCCTGTACTCGGGACAGGTGTCGCTCGTGACCTACGTCGTCGCCGCCGGCCTCTCGCTCGTCGGCATCTTCGCCGGCGTGCTGGGCGTCTCGGCGGTCGGCGATATCAGCCCCTTCCTGCTTGCGAACCGCTTTGCCTTCGCGTCCGTGCCGTGGCTGACCGGCGCGGCGCTGGCCGCTTCGCTCGGTCGCCTGCTGGACGAACTCATCCAGCAGGAAGGGGTCCGGAGCGCGTACGTGAACCTCCCCTTCGGTGCGGTCGCGGTCGGGCTGGTCGTTCGCGGCTTTTCTGCGTACTTCCTCGAACGCGGTGGCGTGTTCGAGCCGTTTCAGGTGCCGGAGACGAACCTCGGCATCGTTCAGGTCCAGGGGTTCATACTGGAGGCGGGGACCCGCCTCGGGCTGTTCATCCTCGCAGGTATCCTCATCAGCATCGTCGGCGTCCGGGTGGCGACCTACGTCAGCCACACCGATATCGAGGACGAACTGGTGGAATAGACAGCGATTTACGCCGCCGCCGGCTACCGGCGGCTATGACAGACGGCGCGTGGGTTTCGCTGTTCTCCGGCGGCAAAGACTCCTCGTGGGCGTTGTACCGGGCACTGGAACGGGGCCACCCTGTCGAACATCTGGTGACGGTCCACCCGGAGGGCGACTCCTACATGTACCACGTTCCGGCGACTCGACTGGCCCGCTTGGCCGCCGAGAGTATCGGTATCCCACTGGTGGAAATCGAGCCCGATGACTTCGAGGCCGACGACGTGCTCAACTCCGGCGACCAGGGCGACGCCGAACTCGAACCGCTGGAGGCCGCGCTACGCGAACTCGACGCCGAACTGGACGGCGGCATCACCGGCGTCACCGCTGGCGCAGTCGAGAGCGAGTACCAGACGACCCGCATCGAATCGATGGCCGACCGGCTCGAAGCCAACGTGTTCGCGCCGCTGTGGCAAGAGAACCCACGCGACCTCGCCGACGCGATGCTCGACGCCGGCTTCGAGATACGGATCATCCGCGTGGCCGCCTACGGGCTCGATGAGTCCTGGCTGGGTCGCACGCTCGATGCCGACGCGCTCGACGAACTGGAGGCGCTCAACGAGGAGTACGGCGTCCACATTCTCGGGGAAGGCGGCGAGTTCGAGACGCTCGTCACCGACGGCCCCCACATGGACCGCCGGATCGAACTTGAGTACGAGACGGAGTGGGACGGCAGTCGCGGGACGCTACAGATCGAAGACGCGTGGCTGGCGTAATCGGGAGAATCAAGACGGCTAGGCGGAGTCAGTCGCCGTTCGTCAACTGTGTGTGTGCACCGATGAGCGCTCCGGCGAGGTCCAGACTCTCGACCTGCGTATCCCGGTCGATAATCGACTGGCGGATGTCCGAATCGAGGATAGTCGTATCCGGGAACACGATGGCCCGGTCGAGACTGGAGTTGACGACCTCGGCCCCCGAGAGGACGTGTACGTTCTCGCCGAGCGTGGTGTTCTCGATGGTGGCGTCCTCTGCGACGACGTTGTCGCCGTCGAGTTCCCACGCGACGGCCTCCAGATAGCTTTCGGGCGTCCCGATGTCGTACCAGGCGTCGTCGAAGGTGAACGCCCGGACCGGACCGTCGTCGACGAGCCACTGGATGAACCAGCCGGGTTCGTCGGGGTTGTTTCCATCTTCGAGATACTCGTTGAAGCGAATCGCATCGGCCGGGAACGCGTAGCAGGCAATCGAGACGAGCGTGCTGTTGGGGTCGTCGGGCTTCTCTTGAAAGTCCATGACTTCCTCGCCGTCCAGTTCGATGAGGCCGTAGGAACTCGCCTTCTCCCGCGAGCCGACGTCGTAGGCGGCCAGCGTGGGGTCGTCGTACTGCTCGAAGTAATCGACGAAATCGGCGATGTCGAAGCTGATGAGGTTGTCGCCAGCGATGACCAGCAGGTCCTCGTCGCCGAGCCCCTCCCGGTCGACCAGTTGGGCGAGCGCGCCGACGACGCCGAACTTCTCGTCCTCTTCGGCGGTTTCCTCGACGGTCAGGGACGGCTTCTCGAAACTACTCGCGGCGATGTGGTCCCGGAAGTCGTCGGCAAAGCGCTGATTCGTACTGACGAACACGTCCGAGATGCGATCGTCCTTCTCCAGTTCGCCCAGAATCCGGTCGATGACAGTCGTCTCACCGACTGGAAGCAGCATTTTGGGCCGGTTCTTGGTGACAGGCCAGAGCCGGGTGGCGTACCCGCCTGCGAGGACAATCGCTTTCATGTCCGGAAGCAGACAACCAGAATACAAGTTCTTTTTCATCGGCTGGACCGCGGCACTTATCGGTGGCCCGCAGTATCACCTCGTATGACTGGCGACGACACCCCGGCCGACGCGGAGGCCGGCGACGCGAACCTCACAGAGAAAATCAACCAGACGAACGTCGACAAGCGCATTGCGAGCCTGGAAGCGGCCTACGACGAGGTTCCGGTCACCGAGGAGGCCTTCGAGCTGTCGCCCGACGAATACGCTAACGTGTTCGCTGCGACACGCGGGACCGGCTACTCCGGAAACAGCGTCGTGTTCGTCACTCGGGACGGCTCCGAGTTCCCGGAGCTAAGCGACCAGATACCCGATCAGGCGGCCGGCGACACCCGCAACCGCGTTCTGCTGGTGCTGGGCCGCGGCGCTGATATGTGGGCGCTGCCGGGCGGCGGCAAAGGCGACGAATACGAATCGGTACAGGGGACCGCCGTCCGCCGCGTCAACGAACAGACCGGCATCCGCTGTACGGTCACCGGCGTCGCAGAGGTCGTTCACTCGAAGTACTATCCGGATACCGACGCACAGGGATCGGTACACACGCTAGACATCTACCTCGAAGCGGAGTACAAGAAGGGAAGCCTCGATGTGGACGAGTCGGAACTCGTTGGAGCGGCGTGGTTCGCGGAGCCGCCCGAGCGGCTCACGCCCGGTGCCGAAGAACGGTTTGCAGCGTTGCTCGACGACGAGTGAATCCGGGCCCGGGACGAGAAGCCGATTAGTGTTCGACTAACTCCACGAGCACCCCGCCGGTCGTCTTCGGATGGAGAAAGGCCACGTCGTGTCCCCACGCGCCGGGCCGCGGCTTCTCGTCTATGAGGTCGATGCCGCAGTCACTGACTGTCTCTAGCGCGGCAGCGATGTCGTCTGTCTCCAGGGCGACGTGATGGATTCCCGGGCCGTTGCTGTCGAGATATCTGGGAATCGCGCCGTCGGCGTCCGGCAGCGGTTCCAACAGTTCGAAGTACCCGTTGCCCATCTCCAGAAACGTCACCTGCAGGCCGTCGAACGTCTCCTCGTGGACGACCGGTGCTTCGAAAGCCTCGGCGAACAGTTCCACGAGCGGAGCGGCGTCGTCAGTTGCGATACCGGCGTGGTCGAATCGCATGGACGGCCGTACACCGGGGTAGCTTATAATTCTGGAGCACAGATGGCTCGAAAACAGGACGGTCCCGCGTTTCGACCGACCTTACATCGACGAACCGGGCTGATACTCGCCGAACACGTCCCGGAGCACGTCACACACCTCGCCGGTCGTGGCGTACACCTTCACGGCGTCGATGATGTAGGGCATGACGTTCTCGTCGCCCTCGGCGGCCCCCCGGAGCGCGTCGAGTTTCGCCTCGACGGCCTCCTCGTCGCGCTCCTCCCGGACGGTGGCCACGTTGTCTTGCTGGGCCTGTTCGACGGCCTCGTCGACCTCTTCGATGTCCTGTTCTCCTTCTTCTTCGACCTGATACTCGTTGACGCCGACGATGATGCGCTCGCCGGCCTCCTGTTCGCGCTGGCGCTCGAAGGCCACGTCCTGGATCTGGCGCTGGACCCACTGCTCCTCGATGGAGCGGCGCATCCCGCCGCGGTCGTCGACCTCCTCGATGAGGTCGCGGGCCTCGGCTTCGAGTTCGTCGGTCAGCGACTCGACGTAGTAGCTGCCGGCTAACGGGTCGATTGTGTCGGCCGCGCCGGATTCGTGGGCGAGTATTTGCTGGGTCCGCAGCGCAGTCCTGACAGACTGCTCGGTCGGCAGGCCGATGGCCTCGTCCTTGCCGTTGGTGTGGAGGCTCTGGGTCCCGCCGAGGACCGCCGCGAGTGCCTGGTAGGACACGCGTACGACGTTGTTCTCGATCTGCTGGGCGGTCAGCGTCGAGCCGGCGGTCTGAGTGTGGAACTTCAGTTGCTTGGACTTGGGGTTCTGGGCGTCGAAGCGCTCGTCCATGATTTTCGCCCAGAGGCGACGCGCGGCCCGGAACTTCGCCACCTCCTCGAAGATGTTGTTGTAGGAGGCGAAAAAGAACGACAGTTGCGGGGCGAACTCGTCGACATCGAGGCCGGCCTCGATGGCTGCCTCGACGTACTCGATGCCGTCCCCCAGCGTGAACGCGATTTCCTGAGCAGCCGTCGAGCCGGCCTCGCGGATGTGATACCCCGAGATGGAGATGGTGTTGAACTTCGGCGTCTCGGCGGCGCAGAACTCGAAGATGTCGGTGATGAGCCGCATCGACGGCTCCGGCGGGTAGATGAACGTGTTCCGGGCGATGTACTCCTTGAGAACGTCGTTCTGGATGGTCCCGCGGAGTTCCTCGCGGTCGACGCCCTGCTTGTCGCCGACGGCGATGTACATCGCCAGCAGCACCGACGCGGGGGCGTTGATGGTCATGCTGGTCGACACCTCGTCCAACGGGATGCCGTCGAACACGGTCTCCATGTCGTCCAGCGAGTCGATGGCGACGCCGGTTTTGCCGACTTCGCCGGCAGCCATCGCGTGGTCGGAGTCGTAACCCATCTGCGTCGGGAGGTCGAACGCCATCGAGAGCCCAGTCTGGCCCTGGTCGAGTAGGTAGTTGAACCGCTCGTTGGTCTCCGTCGCAGTTCCCATCCCGGCGTACTGGCGCATCGTCCAGAGTCGGCCTCGATAGCCGGTCGGATACACGCCGCGGGTGTACGGTTCCTGGCCGGGGAAGCCCAGATCCTCTTCGTAGTCGAGATCGGAGATGTCTTCAGGGGTGTACAGACGGTCTACTTCGTGTCCCTCGGTGTCCGTGGTGAACGTCTCCTTGCGTTCGCCAAAGCGGTCGACGGTGGGCTGGACGTCGTCTTCCTCCCACTGAGCCTTCGACTCCCGTATCTCTTCCAGCTCGTCGGGGTCAAACATGGACGGATTGTCGGACGGCGGAGGCTTAAGGGTTCTTAAATCCTTCACGGTTTGTAATGCATCCCGTCACGATACGGCAGCGCGCTGTTCCGAGGTGGGTTTATATCGTCGGTATCTATCGAGGACGTATGCCAATCGAACCGGGAGACGGCGTCACCATCGAGTACGTCGGCCGCTTCGAGGACGGGAGCGTCTTCGATACGTCACGTCCCGAAGTCGCCAGAGAGCACGGACTCATCGAGGCACAGGGCGTCGAGGCGAGCGAGTACGCACCGCTTTCCTTCACCGTCGGTGCAGGGGATATCATCGAAGGGATCGACGAGGCCATCGTCGGAATGACTGCGGGTGAGGAGGCCACTGTCACGGTGCCTCCGGCGAAAGCCTACGGGGAGTTCCAGGCCGACCGCGTCCGCGAGTACGACCCCGAGACGTTCGAGGGTATGGTCGGAAAAGAGCCGGAGGTCGGGCTCCACGTCGAGGCCGAGAACGGCCTGCACGGGGACGTGACTGCGGTCCGTGACGACGCTGTCGAGGTGGATTTCAACCACGAACTGTCCGGCAAGACGCTCGTGTTCGATATCGAAGTCGTCGACGTCAGATAATCCGTCCGTCGTCGGATAATCAGTCGCCCGTGTCGTACTTGTAGGTCGCTTCGTCGGGATCGATGCCGAAGTCCTCGGGTCCCTCCTCCGGCTCGGGTTCCTCGGACTCGCCGGCACTGGCCTGCTTGAACCGTTTGCGGAGGTGCCCCGGTACTTCGAAGCGGTCGATGGCCACCCGGAGCGGCACCGCGTCGGGCTGGATGTTCTCCTGTTTGGTCGCGAGCCGGTCCCGGAGCCGGTCGGGGAGTTGCGCCGGTTCGATGCGCTCGAAGCCGAACTGGGAGAGATACTCCGAGGCGTTCGTCAGCGAGTAGACTGTGTCGAACCCCTCGTCGCCGGCGTACTCGACCAGGCGCTCGATGACGTGTGCGCCGACCCCCTGGTTGCGCCACTCCGGCAGCACGCCGATACTGGTCAGTTCACAGACGGACTCCTCGTCGCCCTTGTGGATACGGATACGACCGAAGCCCGCCTTTTCGTGGCTCTCCTCGTCGATAGCGACGACGTAGTCCCGGGATCTGAAAGCCGTCTCGTCCAGCCCCATCTCCTCGATACGGTCGAGCAACCAGACTTCCTCTCGGTTTTTCGCATCCCGGACGTACATACTCGAAAGTTAACTGCCGCAGTCAAAAGGGTTTGCGGCGTAACTGGCACGGTCGAGTTACGTAGCGGATAGGCAATCACTAAGAGAGTTCAACATGATTGATTACTCATGATCTCGCTCGAGATGGACATGGTCCAGTACGACTGTCCGTATATCGACACAACACGGGACTACGAAGTGTCGTTTCTGGCCAAGCAGTGGGATTTCCACCCTGTCGAGCGGGAGTTGGAGACGCGGATCATGGTCAACGGCGCAGACCGGGAGGAACTGGATCGCGGGCTGAACGCGCTCGAAGCACACGACCACATGGAGTCCTATCAGCTCCTCCGCCGGAAAGGCGACCTGGCGCTCATCCGCTCACGAATCGACGAGACGAACGCGATGAGCGTCATCCGCGACCACAGCGGCTACATTACCGGGCCGTTCCGCATCCGGAACGGGTCGGAAATCTGGCACGTCGGCTTCGATACCGAACGCGTCGCGGAGGGCACCCTGTCGGAACTGGAGCGGGACAACGACTACACCATCCGGTCCCGCGAATCGGTCGATCTGGAGGACTACTACGACCTGCTGCAGAACATCGACTCGGCAAAGCGGCTGGTCGATGGCTGCCGGGAGCTGTCGGATGTGGAGCGGGACACGCTGGAGAAAGCCGTCGAGGGCGGCTACTTCGACACGCCGCGGGACGCCACCCTGTCGTCGCTCGCCGAGGAGTTCGATGTCTCTAAGATGGCTATTTCGAAGAATCTGCGCCGCAGCCAGCGGAAAATCCTCGACCGCGTCACGACGGCGATGAACGACGTGACCGAGTAGGCCACCGATCCGGCGCTCCGGTTTTCCGCTACTCCGTACCGCTCCCCTGCATCAATTTCTGGATGTCTTCGTCGGCCGCCAACTCCTCCGGGTCGCCGCTGGCGACGATGTCGCCCCGTTCGATGACGTACAGGCGGTCGACGACATCGGGGACGTGCGTGACGTTGGACTCCGCGATGAGCACCGCGATGTCGCGGTCGTTAATCTCCCGGATGTAGCGTTTGAGGCTCTCGACGACGACCGGGGCTAGCCCCTCTAGCGGTTCGTCGAGGATGAGCAGGTCGGGCTGAAGCGCTAGCGCCCGGCCAATAGCGACCATCTTTGCCTGGCCGCCACTGAGGTTCTGGACCTTCGCGTCCCGGCGGTCGTCGAGTTCGGTCAGCACGTCGTAGACGCTCTCGATGACCGCGTCCTCGTCGTCGATACCGCGGGCCTTCCCACTGGTCCAGATGGGGAGCCGGAAGTTTTCGTCGACAGTCATCCCGGTGAACAGCTTCCGGTCCTCGGGCTGGTAGCCGATGCCCCGCTTGGGAATCAGCTCCGATCGGATGTCGGTCAGCTCCTCGCCGCGGAACCGGACCGAGCCGCTCCAGACTGGCGTCAGGCCCATGATGCCCCGGAAGGTACTCGTCTTGCCGGCCCCGTTCCGGCCGACGAGGCCGACCGCCTCGCCGGCGTTTACGTCGAGGTCGACGTCCTCGGTCACCTGAAACCCCTCGACGGCGGCGTTGAGACCGCGGACGGACAGCAGGGCGTCGCTACTCATCGTCACCCACCCCCAGGAGGAGCCGTCGGAGTTCGTCGTCCGTTTCGAGCATCGTCGGCGGACCGACCCCGTGGACGGTCCCCTGATGGAGGGCGACGACGCGGTCGGCGTACTCGGTGACGATGTCCATGTCGTGCTCGATGGTGACCGTCGTGACGCCCTCGGCTCGGCCGACCTCGACGATGGTCTCGATGACGTACTCCTTCTCGCGGGTCGACACCCCGGAGGTCGGCTCGTCGAGCAGGAGGTAGTCCGGGTCGAGACCGAACGACATCGCTACGTCCAGTAGCTTCCGGTCGCCGTGGGGCAGTTCCTCGGCAATGGTATCGGCCGCGTCTTCGAGCCGGAACTTCGCAAGCAGTTCATCGACCTGTTTTTCGACCTCCTCGTGACCGTCGGCCATCGAGAAAAGGCTCCAGGTCTTGCCCTGTTCGGTCAGCACCACCGTCCGGAGGTTCTCCCGGACCGTCATCTCCTCGAACACCTTGACGACCTGGAAGCTCCGGGCGATGCCGGCGTCGACGCGCCCGTTTGCCGACATGCCGGTGATGTCGTCGCCGTCGAGGACGATGGAGCCCTCGTCCGGCGAGAGAAAGCCGGTCAGCAGGTTGATGAACGTCGTCTTCCCGGCCCCGTTCGGGCCGACGATGAAGACGAGTTCGCCGTCCTCTTTCCCGAACTCAAGCGTGATGTCGTCAGTTGCGACCAGTTCACCGAAGGACTTCCGCAGATTGCGTGCTTCGAGCATATCAGTCGACTCCGAAGAGGATTATTCGCAGGCTGGTCAGCGACTCGGCCACCTTCTGCTCTATCGATTGCACGGCGGTCCGGCCCCACGATGACAGGACGGAGGGCTCTCGACGCAGTTCATTGAGCCGCGTGTTGACGATGCCGCCGGACCGGAGCGAGCCGACGATTCCCCGCGGGAAGCCGTACACCAGGATCAGGAGCACCACACCGGTCAGGAACTCGTAGTACTGGGTCACGTCTTGCCCCACGTCCTGCAGGAAGACGAGCACGACACCGCCGATGAGCGGGCCGGCAAGCGTCCGGAACCCACCCAGAATCGCCATGAACAGGATGTCACCGGACCGGAGGAAAAACAGCGTCCCCTCCGGACGGACGTACTGGCGGACGACGGCGTACAGCCCGCCCGCGACGCCGCCGTAGATGCCCGAGATGACGAACGCGGCCCAGACGTAGCGGCGGACCGGCAGGCCGATGAACCGCGCCCGGGTCCGTTCCTGCCCGATGGCGTCGAGGGCGTTTCGGAACGGCGACTGCGTGATGCGGTACATCACGAACAGGCCGATGAGGATGACGACCACTGTCAGGTAATACGTCAAGATCTGGTACACGTCGGGGCTAAACGCGGTCCCGAACAGGAGCGGCTGGTTCGCCGGCCCCGGCCGGATCGGGAGCCCGTCGCTCCCGCCGAGCGCGCTCTGGCCGAGCGCGATGGCGTACAGGAGCTGGCCGAAGGCCAGCGTCAGGAGGGCGAAGTACAGCCCGGTGTGTCGCAGGGATAGCACTCCGATGATGGCCGCCATCACCGTCGCGGCGGCGATGGCCCCGAGCAACAGCAGGCCGACGCTCTGGACGCCGGCGTAGCGGGCCAGCACTGCGGTCGCGTACGCGCCGGTGCCGAAGAAGGCCGCGTGGCCGAACGACGTGAGCTTCGTGTGGCGAAGCAGGAGGTTCAGCCCGACCGCCGCGAAGCCAAACAGCAGGCCCTGGTGGATGACGCTGAGCTGGAGGCTGTCCGAGAGGCTCGCGACGTCGGGAATGATGAACAGGAACACCACCCCGAGGGCGAGGAAGGCCGCCTCCCGGCGAGTCACTTCGACCCCGAGGAAGCGGTACGCCGGCGTCCCGTCGCGGTCGACGCGCTCCGGCATCACGCCGTCTCACCCCACGTCCCGAACAGCCCTTCGGGCTTGACTAGCAGGATTAGCGCCATGATAGCGAACGGGGCGGCGATCTCGCCCGGCGGGTACAGCGTAATCATCCAGCTCCGGATGACACCGACCAGGAGCGCGCCGACGAATGCCCCCCGGAGGCTGCCGAGGCCGCCGATGACGATGACGACGAAGGAAAGCACCAGCGGGTTGGTGCCCATTTCGAGCGTTGCCGACGTGGGCGGGACCGCCATTGCACCGGCGAAACCGGCGAGGAAGGCTCCGAGCGCGAACACCAGCGTGAACACGCGGTCGGTGCTGACGCCGATGGCGGTGGCCATCTCGCGGTCGATGGCCGTCGCGCGGATGATGCGCCCCGTCTTTGTGCGCTCGAAGAACCAGAACAGGCCCACGACGACGACCGAGCCGACGAGGATGACGAACACGTTGTAAGTCGGGTAGTTCAGCCCGACGAGTTCGCTCGTCGGAATCGTGTTGATGGCGCTGTACACGGCGTCGGTCCGTATCGAACTGTCCCCCCAGATGAACTTCTTCACGTCGAGGAGGATGAGCAAGAGGGCGAAGGTCAGCACCAGCTGGTACACCTGGTCGCGGTCGTAGATCTGCCGGAGGAACACCGCCTCGAAGAGGGTCCCGACGGGGAGGAGGATGGCTGCTGTCACCAGAACGGCTGCGAGAACCGCGAGAACGAACACGGCGGTACCGACGACGCCGCCGCCCGGCGGGCCGATAACGCCGATGATGAACCCGAACACGCCGATGGCAGTGTACGCGCCAAGCGAGAACAGCTCTCCGTGGGCGAGGTTCAGCACGTCCAGAATGCCGAGGATGACGGTCAGTCCCGAGGCGATCATGAACAGGATGAACCCGAACTGGATGCCGTTGAGCGTCTGGACGAGCGCGGCTGTGGGTGTTACGGCCATGGCTCGGTATCAGGCGCTCCAGCTGTCCAGCCAGTCGCTGCCGGTGACGCCCGGCGGCGGCGCGGTCTCGGTCGCCGCGTAGGTGTTCACGTCGTCGAGCCTGGCCGCGCCGAGGTCGTCGTCGTACACCATCTGGCCGGCGAAGGAGTTCGACGCGCCCTGGTGGTCCTCGGCCATGTTGTGGTAGCCGGCCGGTGTGAAGAAGCCGTGACCCTCCAGAACCTGCGCGATTTGCTCCTGGCTCGGGTAGGTGCCCAGCAGGTCGATGGCCTTCTCAACGGCCGTCGCCCACGCGGTGACCGCGCCGTAGCCGCTCATGTAGTGAGCCGTCGGGACCGTCACGCCCTCTTGCTGTGTCGCGGCGTCGAACAGCTCCCGGCCGGGCTGCCAGTTGCCCAGCGCCGGCTTCCCCCAGTAGTAGTTGCGCGACCCGGAGTAGATATCCGCCCCGGCCAGCGCGTCGCCCGGTACGTCGCCGGCCGCGCTGTACAGCGTCGTGCCGAACACCGTCGTGTTCTCGAACATGTCGTTGGCGTTCGCTTGTCGCACGAATGTCGTCACGTCGCCGCCCCACAGGCTGGAGAAGGTCACGTCCGGCTCCTCGTTGTTGATCGAGGTGATGTGGTTCGACATGTCGCTGGCTCCGAGTTCCGGGAACCCCTCGTAGACGATTTCGGCGTCCGTGAGTTTCTGGATTGCCTGCGTGAACACCCGCATCTCGTCCTCGCCGAAGGAGTAGCCGGGGTTGACCCCGGCGACGGTCGAGATGTTGTCCGCACCGATGCGCTCGACGGCCTCGCGGGCCATCGTCACCACCTCCATGATGTCGTAGTTCTGGAAACGGAAGGAGTAGGTCGGGTCAGGGACGGTCTCCTCGTAGAGCGTCGTCACCGTCCCGTCGGTGCTGACGTTGATGATCTCGTTTTTCTCGACTTCGGGGGCGATCTGGCTGTGCGTGCCGCTGGAAATCGGGCCGAACGTGACCTCTTTTCCCTCCTCGATGAACTGGTTGTAGCTGTCGAGCGGGTTCGACCCCTCGTTGACGACGTCCAGTTCGATTTCGCGTTGTCCACCGACACCGCCCGCTTCGTTGATGCGCTGGACGGCGAGTTCGGCCCCGCGCTGGGCCTGGATACCGAGTACGCCCGGTGCGCCACGCGTGAACGTCAACAACCCGGCCTGTATCGGGTCGTCGGAGATATCGCCACCGGACTGCCCGCCCTGGTCCGCTGTTTCACCGTCGCTCAGCAGCGTCGAGCAGCCAGCGAGTGCTGCGGCGACGGCCGAGCCGCCGACGGCGGAGAGCAGTTGTCGCCTGCCGATGCCACCAGTGTCATGGTCCGTTGTCGTTTGTTCCATAGGTGTGTCCCAATACGCCCCGGATGAGTCCGGGATGTCTGGTCACGCGGTGTGTGCCACGCTCACAGGGATGACTGATTCTTCCGACGTAACCCCCGAATAACGGGAGGTTTACACGTAAACCACGTCGTCGGTGAGACAGCGGAGCAGCGTTCTCGCGCCGGGCTGTGACAGCACCACACGGTCAGTCGGGTATACATGTCAACCCGCCCCTATTCGGACATGTCTAGAGAACGTGTGACTGAATGGCATCCAGCACCTCTCACGAACGGCTCGAAGTCGAGCCCATCGACGAGTCCTCGATCCTGTTCGTCGACGACGACCACTACACGAGCGACACGGTCTGTCTGGTGACCGGCGGCGGATCGGGCATCGGCCGGGCGACAGCGCTGGCGATGGCCGCCAACGGGGTGACTGCCGTCGCCACGGATATCGACGAAGACGGTCTCGCTGAGGTCGCGGACACGGCGGCGGACCTCGACCTTGATGGGGCCGTCGAGACCGTGGCCGGCGACCTCGCAAACGACGCGGATATCGAGTCCATCGTCGAGACCGCGGCCTCCCACGGCACCATACGGTATCTCGCGAACATCGCCGGCCTCCAGCACATCGACGCCATCGAGGACTTCCCGATGGAGACGTACGACCAGATGCACGACGTAATGCTTCGCGCGCCGCTCGCGCTGTCGAAGCGCGTCATCCCTCACATCCGCGGGACCGACGACGGCGTAGGTGCCATCGGGAACATGGCATCGGTCCACGGCCATTACGTTACCTCGGATAAGGTGGCCTACAACGTCTCGAAGTTCGGCCTGCGGGGACTGACACAGTCTATCGCCGCGGAAGGCGGTGACGGGCTCCGTGGGTTCTCTATCAGTACCGGCTACGTCAAGACGCCGCTGGTGGTCGACCAGATTCCCGACACCGCCGAGCAACGTGGCATCAGCGTCGACGAGGTCATCGACGACGTGATGCTGGGCCAGGCGCGGGTCAAAGAGATGATGGACCCCATTGACGTGGCGAACCTCTTCGTGTTCGGGCTCTCGACACACGCCGACCATCTCAACGGCGGGGACCTGCTGTTCGACGGCGGCATGACAACGACCTACGAGTGAGACAGTGGTGTGTGGACATGCACTGTCCCTGCGCCACACACAAGCGACGCGGAGTCGGGCTACCCCGACCGACCAACGGACGCACGGGGCAGCGGCGGTACGAGTTTATACCAGACGGCCAAACACTACGGAATACTGACGCTATGAGCGAACAAGACCACGTAGACTCCATCGTCCACGAACCGAGCCACGCGTTCGTCGAGTCGACGAACGTCTGGGAGTTCATGCAGGAATACGACATCGACAACTACGACGAACTCATCGAGCGAACGACCACAGACCTGCCCGAGGAACCCGACTCGGGCGTCGAGTGGTTCTGGGACCTGCTCCCGGAGTACCTCGACATCGAATTCTTCGACGCATACGATCAGGTCCGGGACAACAGTGAGGGTCCGCAGTTCACCGACTGGTACGCCGGTGGGACAATCAACGCTGCCCACAACGTCCTGGACCGCCACGCAGCACGGGACAGTCCGACACGAAACACAGTCGCGCTCATCTGGGAGGGCGAGCCCGGCGACGTGCGGGAGATTACGTACCACGAACTGAATCGACAGGCCAGCAAGGTAGCGAACTATCTGGAATCCGTCGGCGTCGGCACCGGCGACACCGTCGGCCTCTATATGCCGATGGTCCCCGAAGTCGCGTCGATACTGTACGGCTGTCTCAAAGTCGGCGCGATTGCCGTGCCGATTTTCTCCGGGTTCGGCGTCGACGCGACGGCGACCCGCATCGCCGATGCCGAGTGCTCCGTCCTGTTCACTGGTGACGGCTTCTATCGCCGGGGCTCCGGTGTCCACCTCAAGGAAAGCGCCGACGAGGCCATCAAGCAGGCCGGCGAGGAACTCGGGACGACACCGGTCGAACACACTGTCGTCTATGACCGCCTCGGTATCGCGGACGACCCCGACGAGACCATCCGCTGGACCCGCCGCGACGAGTGGTGGGACGAAGCGATAGAGACCGCCAACGACGAGTACGCGGCGAAGGAACTCCCGAGCAACCAGGAGTCGATGCTGCTGTACTCCTCCGGGACGACCGGGAAACCGAAGGGCATCGTCCACACGCACGCCGGCGCACTCATGCAGGCGGCCAAGGAGATCTACTTCGGCTTCGACCACAAGCCAAGCGACCGTTTCTTCTGGGTAAGCGACATCGGCTGGATGATGGGGCCCTGGACGCTGCTCGGGAACCACGCCTTCGGCGGCACCGTCTTCATGTACGAGGGTGCGCCGGACCACCCCGAACCGGACCGCTTCTGGGAGATGATCGACCGCCACGACATCACCACCTTCGGTGTCTCGCCGACCGCGATTCGGGCGCTCCGAAAGAAGGGAGACGAGTGGCTGGAGGGCCACGACCTCTCCAGCCTCCGGTTGCTGGGCTCGACCGGCGAACCCTGGGACCCCGAGAGCTGGCTGTGGTTCCACGAAAACGTCGGGAACGAGGACTGTCCAATCATCAACATCTCCGGCGGGACCGAGATAATGGGCTGTTTCCTCATGCCGATGCCGATTCAATCGCTCAAACCCTGCACACTTGGCGGTCCGGGACTGGGGATGGATATCGACATCGTTGATTCCGATGGCGAATCGATAGCCGACACCCACGAGCGCGGCTATCTGGTCGCGAGAAACTCCTGTCCGTCGATGACCCGGTCGCTCTGGTCGGGCGACGACCGCTACCTGCATGAGTACTGGTCGACCTGGGACGACGTCTGGGACCACGGCGACTGGGCGCAGAAAGACGAGGACGGTCTCTGGTTCCTCCACGGCCGGGCCGACGACGTGCTCAACGTCGCCGGGCGGAAGGTCGGACCGGCGGAGGTCGAGGGTGCGGCGATGGAACACGACGCCGTCAATCAGGCCGCCGCCGTCGGTGCGCCGGACGACACCACCGGCACTGCCGTCGTCCTCTACGCCGTGCTGGAACCCGGCTACGAACCCGACGACGACCTCCGGGACGACATCCGCGCCGCCGTCGGCGAGGAACTCGGCAAGCCGTTCCGGCCCCGAGAAGTACTGTTCGTCGATGAGTTCCCCAAGACCCAGAGCGGGAAAATAATCCGCCGGGCAATCGCCGGCGTCTACCGCGGCGAGGACCTGGGCGACATGTCCAGCATCGAGAACCCGGACGCACTGGACGAGGTCCGCGAGGCGTCGTAGTCAGCCCCCGACGGCGTCCTCGGCCGGCTTCTCCAGCCGGAGCAATCCAGGGAGCGCCAGCACCGCGAGGACGACTTCTGTCCCGCCGGCGACAAAGAACGCGACTGCGTAGCCGAAGGCTCCCGCGACGGTACCGCCGATGAGGATGCCGGCGAGGAAGCCGACGCTACCGAAGATGTTGAACCCGGCCATAGCGGTCCCGCGCTCCGTCTCGCCGGCGAGGTCCGAAACGAGCGCCATTGTCGCCGGAGCCATCAGTGCGCCGATGACACCGGTCAGTACCATCCCCGCACCGGCGATGGTCACCGTCGGCGCTTGCCCGACGCCGATAACGGTGAGCCCGTACAGTACCGATCCGGCGACGATGGGTGCGGTTCGACCGATGCGGTCCGAGAGCACGCCGAAGGGGTACTGCAGGAGGGCGAACGGCGCGAAAAACAGCGCCAGCATGACGCCGGTTTCGCCGGGTCCCAGTTGGAACGTCTCCCTGAAGTACAGGGTTCCGACAAGCGCGAAAAATCCCGCGGTGAGCCGGTCGATGAACCCGAAGGCGTACGGCACGCCGAGGGTCGGTCGCTGTTTGAGCCCGGACACGGTCGCAGCCAGGCCCGACCGCCCGTCCGACGGTGCGCGGTCGGTCACGAGCAGGGCGGCCACTGCGACGACGAGCGACAACGCGCTCGCCACGTACAGCGGGAGCGTGGTCTGGATTTCGTACAGTTGGCCGCCCAGTGGCGCACCGAGCGCCGTTCCACTGCCGATAGCGATGCCTGCCGCCCCCATGTTCTTGCCGTGGCCGCCGCCGAGATCCATCAGCATCGTCATCGCCAGCGAGAACGCCGCGATGGTGGCTCCGCCCTGAAGCGCTCGCAGGACCAGCACGCCGGCAAACGGGAGCGAGACAGCGCCGGGGAGCCACGCGATGAGGGCGTACAGCACTGCGCCGGCGCCCGCCCCGCCGATGATGAACGGCGTGCGCCGTCCGGTGGCGTCGCTGAGCACGCCCCATACGCCAGCGAAGACGACGAAAGACCCGAACTCAGCGGCCAGGAACCACATGCTCGCGTTCAGGTCCGTCGTCGCACCCAGCGACCGGACGAGCCTGTCGACACCCGGATACAGCAAGACCTGCGCCAGTAAAACGGCGAAGATAACGCCCGCGAGAACGCCCCGGTCTGTGCGGTCCGTCACAGACAACGGATACAGCGAGCCGAGAAAAATAGATGTCGACCCGAATACGTGACGCTAATCGTAGGATTCCACAACTATCTACCACAGAACGTCGCAGCCGCTAACTCGGGCCAAACCGCCTTACTCAGCGCTATGCGGCGGAACGAACCCGCAGTTCGAACAGCCGTTGTGCTTCGTCGTCTGGTAGCTCAATTCCGCCCCGCAGTTCGGACAGTTGTACTGGTCTGAACTCATTCACCTACTCGTATTGTTCGACAGTACCTAAACCTTTTCTCGACAATCGTCTATAACGTTTTTTCGGCCGCGTTACGGGACGTAGCGAGGCTTAGACTGCAATCAACCGGCTTGTGGGACGGATAATTGCATCGTTCAGAAAGGATGAACAAGGGTCTAAAACGGGTATTGGTCGCCGCCTGTAGCCGTTGCCGCGCACATAACGGCAGCCGTGTCCACTCTGTGCGTTCGACCACACCGGGTCCGGGATTGCTGCCGGCGCGGAATACATCGACTCCTGTCGAAGTGTTAGAGTGACAATATTCAGTGCTGATAGGGGCTTCTGTGCTCCGGGGGTCAGCTACCGGCGACCACTCGTCTCGGTCGACAGGCGGATTCGGCCGTGTATTTACTGTTTGTCGTGGCGAACGTCGCTACTGAGACAGCAAGAGAAACAGCGATACGGAACCGGCGTCGTTCCGTGGCCGTTTACATGTAGCCGAGGTCGCGCAGGCGCTCCATCAGGTCTTCCTTGTCCTGGGCGCGGCCGGCGCGCTCGGTCGTGTTCGCCATGTCCTGCAGCCAAGCGGGCTCTTCGGCGGACTTGTCGGTGCTGACCTCGCTCCCGAGCGAACGGAATCCGGCGAAGTACTTCGGCGAGACCGGCACGTCTTCCTTCTCGATGCCCTCAGGCAGGTCGTCCTGTCCCTGCGGGACGTAGCCGTCGTCCGGGTAGCCCTCGACGGTGTCCGGGACGACGAAGTTCCAGAAGGCCTCCCACACGTCGGCTTCCGCGAACTGGAGAATCGACTGGATGCGGTCGTGCGGCGGGTAGATGTCCGGGTCGTGACGCGGCGAGAAGAACGTCTCGTCGGCGCGGGACTCCTGCTCGTCCCAGCGGATGCCCGACAGGATGCCGTCGACGTCGTGCTCCTCGATAGTGTCGTTGAGCGCCACCGTCTTCAGGAGGTGGTTGCCGACGTAGGTGTCGAGCAGGAACGGGAACGTGTCCTCCTCGTATTCGAGGATGTTCCGAATGTGGTGCTGGTTGTGCTCAGAGAGTTCGTCGACGGGGATGTCGTCACCCGGTTCGAGGCCGTTTTCGTCGACGTAGTTGCCCACGTCCTCGTTGCGCGCCCAGATGACGTCGAGGTCCCACTCGTCGGCCCAGTGTTCGACGAAGTCGATGAGTTCGTCGAAGTGCTGATAGTGGTCGATGAAGACGACCGGGGGTACTTCGAGGTCGAAGCGCTCGGCGACTTCCTTGACGAAGTACAGCGTCAGCGTCGAGTCCTTGCCGCCGGTCCACATCACGACAGGGTTCTCGTACTCTTCGAGGCCGGTCTTCGTGACCTCGATTGCCTTCTCGATCTTGTGGTTGACAGTCGGGTACTCTTCGGGGTCTTCGCCTTCCCCGTCAGTGTAATCAACGTCCAGATAGTCCGGGAACTCTGCTGATTCGGACATAGTGTAATGAGATATAATTACGAGTGCCAAGTACTTTTTGGATGGCCGACAGGTGTGTGAGGCGGTGGCAAATAAAACGGCGGCCGCGCCCGTTCAGGTCACTCGGGTTTTTTGCTGCCGGCGCGAAAGGCGTGGTATGGACGACCGCCCAACCCTCCCGGCTCGCCTCTTTCACCGCTGGCTGTTGCGCTATGTCCCTGTAGCCGCGCTGATCCTGATAGTCAGTGGACTCCTCGGGTACGGACTCGGCAGTCAGGTACCCGCCGAGTGGCTTCAGAACCCCGGAACGACCGGCGAGAATCCCTTCATGCCGGCTGAGCTCACGACAGTCTCTCTGACCGTTAACAACCTCGGGGCGTTGCTCGTGATGGCACTCGGCGCTATCTCGCTCGGTTCGATGACGGTCCTGTCGCTCGTCTTGAACGGACTGCTCATCGGGGTCGTCGTCGGTATCGCACTCAAGCAGGTCTCGCCCGTCGTCGTCGCCGCGCTCATCGTCCCACACGGCCTCATCGAGATCCCCGCACTGCTCATCGTCGCCGCCGTCGGGCTCCGGTTCGGGTGGCGCACGATACAGTACATCCGCGGCCGCACAAACGAACTGGTTACTGGACAGGATCTCCGGGAAGCCGGCTGGCTGCTTGCGACGGCCGCCGTGCTAATCGTGATTGCGGCCTACATCGAAGCGAACCTCACAATCGAAATCGCGTCACGGTTCACGGACGCCGATCTCTCGGGCATCACGCCAGCGTAGCGGTTCGGACCGTCCGCTATTCTGTGTTGAGCTACGGCTCAGCAAAATTGAATCCGTGACCGGACTACGCGCGTTACGAGATGAACTCGTTGTCGCGCCAGTTGACGCCCTCTTCTTCCTCGCCGTCGCGGGGTTCCTCTGCAACGTTGATCGCGGCGGGTCGCTCTTCCCCATCGACGATGCGGACAGCTTCGAGTTCCTCGTCGACCGCCGCAATTGCCGTCAGCGTGCCCTTTTCCGCGACTTTCGCGACCTCACACAGGACCTCGAACATCGCGTACTGGAGCGCTGTGTTCTGGAGCACGGTCTCGCGGTCGCCCTTGAAGCAGGCGTACTCAACGAGTTCGGACTCGATTTCTTCCTCTTCCTCTTCGAGTGCGCCCCACTGGGGGCCACCGCCGGAACTCCCGGTACTTGCGGCCCCGGGCGGTCCCATCTCGTCGGGGTCTTCCTCGTACACCCGATTCTCCGTGACGCTGGCCTTGAGCTGGGCCGTCGGGGTGTACTTACTCATGGAGTCGTCTTTGGCGACAGCGCTGACGATTAGCGTATTGTTTCGACGGGTGATGTCGATGTCAGCGATTTCGGGGGGAAGGTCCGGATCCTCGAAGAAATCGTAGGCGTCTTCCAGTGGCAGTTCAAGTGTCGAGTGAAGTCTGTATACGCGGCTGGTCATGGTTGGGGAAGCGTGTATCAGTCGTCGAAGGCCGTCCGCTGACGCTGTAGTCACTACTCTATAGGGGCCACTTGCTTATATGACCTGTCCTTCATTCGCGGTTTCACCGCTCTATATCAGGCAATATATCAGGCGTATGTTAAAGGTATTTACAGACCTTCTAGCAGGCTATATGGTAGTGGTATTCAGTGCCTACTAGTCGTCCGCAGGCGTGGGATCGCCGTCCTCCAGGTCGACATCCGCTTCAATACTGGGCGGGTACTTCCCGCGGTCGAGTTTCAGGTCCGACTGCGGCCGCGCCATGCAAGTCAGTGCGTAGTCCTCCCGTTCCCGGTCGGTCAGTCCGCGGGCGGCAGGCTGGGTAACCGACCCCTCGACAATCTTCGCCGAGCAGGCCAGGCACATCCCCACGCGGCAGGAGTACTCCTGGGCGATACCCTCCTCGATACACCGCGAGAGAATCGTCTCCTTCTCGGAGACGGTGATTTCCTCGCCCGTCCCCACGAACGTCACCGTGTACTCGGTCATGCTCGGCCCTTTGACACCCCCCAGCAAAACTCTTTATCACCGCTGTCCCGGAGTGAAACGGACCGCTGTCCGTCAATGCCGCATGACGCACCCGTAGTCGGCTGTGCATCGCAGAAACAGTTATAGCAGTGCGTAAAACCGATAGTCGGAATAATTTTCTCTCTCCGGGCAGGACGGGAGTGCATGACCACACACCAGGACGGCAACGCCGGCGGAGCGTCGGCGACTGCACGGACCGTTTCCGTGGACGTTGTCGTCGTCGGGGCCGGGACATCCGGCTGTTACGCCGCAGCGACCATTGCGGACGCGGGCTACGACGTCGTCATCGTAGAGCGCAAAGACGAAACCGAGGCCGGCCACATCGCCTGCGGGGACGCACTAAAAGGAGCCAGCGACTTCCCTGAAGCGATTCCGAAGTCACAGCTCGAACCGGCGTTTACCAACACCGATGTCGACCACGGCCGGTTCGAGATTCCACAGGAGGACACCGTTCTCGAAATTCCCGTGCCGGGCGAACTCGCCGTCATCGACCGCTGGGAGTACGGTCGCTGTCTCATCGAGGGTGCAAACGACAGCGGTGTGGAGTTCCACTACGACACGGTCGTTCAGGACGTGTTGCAGGACGACAGCGGCCGCGTGACAGGCGTGAAAGCCATGCGGAAAGGCGACCCCGTCACATACGAGGGTGACATGGTCATCGACGGGGCCGGCGCGCTCTCGATTCTGCAGGACAAGACCGACCTCGAAGACGCGACCTTCGACACGAACGTCCAGTACTCGCAGTTTTGCTCCGCCTACCGGGAGATTATCGAGGTTGACGAGCCGGTCGAGTGGGACGACGCGCTCGTGTTCAAGCCGACCGAGCGCTCCGCCGGCTACCTCTGGTACTTCCCGCGTACGGACACGGAGATCAACGCCGGCCTCGGTTTCCAGATGAACGAGGAGCCGATGGAACTGGTCGACGACCTCAAGCGCGACCTGCAGGGCCGAAGCGAGTTCAAGGGCGCGGAGGTACAGGATAAACTCGGCGCTGCGCTGCCGACGCGCCGGCCATACGACTCCGCCGTCGCACCCGGATTCATGGCCGTCGGGGATGCCGCTGGACACGTCAATCCAACCACCGGCGGCGGTATCGCCGGTGCGGCCTACGCCGGGACCTACGCCGCCGAACAGGCAATCGAGGCTATCGAATCCGGCCGGACGGACGACGAAGCCGCGCTCTGGGAGTACAACGAGCGCGTGATGGAGCACTTCGGCGCCCGGTACGCGGCGCTTGACGTGTACAACATCTTCACCACCGCCTACGACGTCGACGACCTGATGGCGCTGCTGGCCGCGTTACCCGGCGAGAAGCTCGCCGAGGCGCTGTACGGCGGCTCGACCAGTATCGGGCTCGGACTCAAAATCAAGATGGCAGTCAAGAGCATCGGCCACTTGGGGACCATCCGGGACCTCTACCAGACGAAAAAGGCTGCCGACCGGCTGCTGGACCATTACCAATCCTACCCCAGCGACCGCAGCGGCTTCGAGGCCTGGCAGCGCGAGCGTGATTCGATTATGGACGATATCTACGAAGTCACTGGCGCAGAGCCCAAGTACTGATTCCGCGGCTCGTTGCGTTTTCCGTTTGATTCTGATATTCTGGCGCGGGGTTGCCAGCAGCAGCGACGGCGTTTCGAACAGCTATTCGGATAGTAGTTGCTGAAATCATGAACTATAGTTCTGAACAACAAGTTTTATTATTTAACAACATGATATCAAAATGAAGTCACACTGGGGTCGGTCGACCGGGGGGTCACCGAGACGGAGACAGCGTGTCGACCGTCGCCCGAGTGGGGGTCAATCATGCTAGCACGCAGATTCCAATCCGACGATAGTGCAGTCTCGCCAGTTGTTGGTGTCATTCTAATGGTTGCAATAACAGTGCTGTTGGCGGCGACAGCAGCGACGTTCTTCCTCGATTTCGGTTCTGGAAGTCTCGGCCAAAGCGCGCCACAGGCGGCGTTTACGTTCGATTACGACGCGGGTAGTCCCGACAGCCTGACAATCGAGCACCGGAGCGGCGACTCTATTCAGGCCGGGAATCTGTACATCACCGTTAGCGGGGCTTCAACCGCCAACGGACAGCACGATTTCCCGAGTCTCGGCGGTGCACCGGCGGCCGGTTCGGAAATCACAGCCGGGTCGAAGGTGACGTTTTCGAAGGCCGCTGATCTCTCGGATGCGACGGTCACGCTGAACTGGAAGTCGCCGGATAGCGGCAAATCGATCCAACTCGCCAGCTGGGAAGCGCCGTAGCGTATTCACTCACTCAGTTGGCTAATCGCTTTACTGACGACATCGATACCGATTGCCAGTGAATTCTCGTCGACGTCGAACGTGGGCGTGTGGTGGCCGCCGGGGTGGTCGGTCCCGATACCGACGAACGTCGCCGTCCCGCTGCGGCCCTGGACGCGGTCCATCAGATAGGTCGCGTCCTCGCTCCCACCGAGGTCGTCGGTCCGAAGGCGGCTTGTGACGCCGGGAACTGATTCTGCTGCGTCGTACACTACACCCGCAAGCGCGTCGTCGCTCACCGCACTCGGCGCTTCTGCGGTCGTCTCGACAGCGACTTCGCAGTCGTGCATCTCGGCCGCGGACGACATGACGGTGTCCGCCCGTTCGCTCATGTATTCCTTGAGCGAGGTCGTCTCACCCCGGACTTCTCCTTCCAGCGTCGCTTCCTCGGGGACGATGTTCGTGGCTGTGCCACCCTCGACGACCCCGGCGTTGACCTGGGTCGCGCCGTCGCCGTGCCGTCGAATCGCGTGAAGGTTCTGGACGGCAGTCGCCAACGCTTGTACGGCGTCCCGTCCCTGTGCGGGATGCCCTCCAGCGTGCGCCGTCTCGCCGGTGAACGTCGCCTCGAACTGCCGAACCGCGAGGAAGCCGCCGACGCCGGCGACGATCTCACCGGTCGGATGATCGAGACCGATATGTATCGCCAGCAAGTGGTCCACGTCATCCAGATGTCCACTCTCGGCGACGGCCTTCCCGCCGCCGATGACCTCTTCGGCCGGCTGGAAGACGACTTTGAACGTCCCCTTGAAATCACTCTCTTTCACTGCCTCCAGCACGCCAAGGCCAATCGTCGCGTGGGCGTCGTGCCCGCAGGCGTGCATGTACCCCTCGTTGGCTGAGCGGAACTCCTCCATCACCGGGGCATGTGCCACGCTGTCTGACTCCGTTATCGGAAGCGCGTCGATGTCGACCCGGAGCGCGACGGTCGGCCCATCGCCCTGTTCGAGCACAGCGAGGGCACCGGTGAATCCCCCAGTGGCGGCCTCCAGCACGTCCTCACGGGCCCCGGCCTCTCGGGCCTTCGCCTGCCAGTCTTCGAGTTCATCAGCGTCCGGGACTGCCATCCGCGCGTCGCCATCCACGACATCCTGACCGAGATGCAACTGGTCGACGCCGATCCGTTCGAGTTCGTCGACGATGCGACTGGTGGTGTAGAACTCCCGCCACGCGGGTTCGGGATAGCTGTGTAAGTCGCGCCGAACGGACCTGAGCCGTTCCTGTTGAGACTCGTTCATGCCGGCGAAACGGGGCACAGCTACTTATACGAATCCACAGGAGCGGACGACAGTCACTCCAGGGCTACGACCCGCTGCCGACCTGCGTCCGCTGTTCGACGCCGGCCTCGACGTGGATGGCGTTCGGGAAGGTTCGCTGAGTAACGTTCCGAGCGAACTCCTCGTACCCGACGATCTCTATCGTTCGGGTGTAGACGGTGTGAGTCCAGGACTCGAAGCGGCCGCCGCTTGGCCCCAGTGACTTCGACTGAGGAACCCGCAGCTCCTGTGGCTGCTTCGGATGCGGGCCTTTCAGTTCGACCCCCTTCTGTTCGGCGCTCTCTTTGATCTCTGTGACAATGTCCTCGAGGCGGTGTCGGTCCCCACTGGTGAAAGTCAGCGTCGTGACGAAGGGCATCTGTAGACGAACACTCAGCCGCGAGTGACAAAAGGCCATCTGTTTCCGTTGTGTCTCCGATATTCTCTTAAGTAGCGGTGTCATAAAATCCGATAATGATAGAGGCCACGAGCGCGGGAGCCATCCTCTTTCGCGATACGCGTGGCCGGCGGGAGTACCTCCTGCTCAAGAGCCGACCCGGCGATTGGGAGTTCCCCAAGGGCGGCGTCGAGGGCGAGGAAGAGCTCCAGCAGACCGCCATACGCGAAGTGAAAGAGGAGGCCGGCATCGGTGATTTCCGGCTTTTAGACGGGTTCCGCGAAGACTACGACTACGTGTTCGAGGCGAACGGCAACACCATCCACAAGACGGTCCACCTGTTCGTCGCGAAATCGTTCGAAGCGTCAGCCGAACTGTCCACAGAACACCGCGACCTGCAGTGGCGCGACTACGAGCAGGCCATCAACACAGTCACGCAGGACGGCCCCCGCGAGATACTCGAACAGGCAGACGAGTTCCTCGACGAACGAGCGGACGACGAGGAGTAGAGAGAGCGGCGACACTCGGCCGGATTCATCCAGCACCGACGCGGCGCTCTGGATAGCTACCGCTCCGTCGTCGCTTGCTGACCGGCTCAAGTGACCTCACCGGATAACCAGCCCATGAACACAGATCCCCTAAACTACCATATAAATTAAAATACAGAATTACATTCGATAGTAAAATGCACGACTGCCCACCCCATATGTAGCCTAACCTTTATTTCCGCGATATCATCTGCCGTTGAGATAATTACGAATTGGGATTTATTTTATAAACAGTATTTCCCCCAATACTAACAGTATTTTTAAATAGGATAAGATTACAGTTTTCAAAGAGGCGTCTAAAATGTTAGAAGACGGACTATCGTACCCAATGCAAGGCGACAGTTGGATAGCACAGATGTTGATCGGCGGCGTACTGCTGGTGTTCTTTTTCCTCCTGATCCCAGTGTTCGCGTTCAACGGCTACTTGCTTCGTGTGATCGGAACGACCGTCGAGGGCGAATCCGAACCACCTGCCTGGGACGACTGGGGTGAACTCATCATCGACGGAGTCAAGTTCAGTATCGTCGGTCTCGTGTACTCTATCGTTCCCATAGCTGTCATCTTCGGTATCGGGAGCGTCCTCCTCGGATTGGGTGGTGCTGCTGGGAACTCTGGCGGCGGAATCATCGCCGGCTTCGGGCTCATGACACTGCTCCTTCTGATTCCGGTAATGTTTCTCATTTACTATATTGTCCCGGCAGCACTCGCCAATATGGCGGTCGAAGGCAGCCTTGGAGCAGCGTTCGACTTCTCGCTGCTGAAAAATGTCGTCCTTACGAGTGACTACTTCATCGCAGTCCTGATGCCGATTGTCGTTGGCATTATTACGAACCTCATCAGCAATATTCTGGCGTTTACTGTCATCGGACTCGTTCTCGTTCCGTTCGTCACCTACTACGGGCAGGTCGCCGTCTTCCGTATGTTCGGAACGGCATTCGCAAGCCAGACGAACAAGAGCGCACAGCAGGTAACAGGTCCGACCACGTCAGCCTAACCCAGCAGTTCTTACGCGGCCGGCTATTTTTTCGAGATACGTGACATCGAGTGGTGGAGCCGATTCAGACTCCGAGTTCGCCTTCGAACTGGCCGTCTGTCAATGGGCCGAGCGAGCGTGGTCGCCGTCCGACGATGCGGCGGTGCTGATCGCCAGACAGTTCGGGACGAAACACCGACGCTGGGACACGATTGTACTGGAGTGTGACCCCGACGGACTCCGCGAGCGAGCGACGTTCGGCGGAGACGCGTTCGACTCGGACCTCCTGCACGTCCTGCAGAACGCGCCGGCCGACTGGACGTACTACCGCGACGCGCTGCCTGACCCGGGCTATCCGTGGCGGTACGTCCGAGAGTCGATTCACGAGGCGGCCGACCGGGACGCCATCGAGACCCGAAAGCGGGGCAACCGCATCGAAATCCGTCGGGTGCGACCCTATCCCGACTGGCTCCGTCGGGTCGTCGCCATCGAGAACAAGCCCGACCTGACGGCCAGCGCCGCCAGGAATCTCGTCCCACAACTGGAGCGGGACATCGCGCTGTCGCTGGCCGACGAGGTGTGGGTCGCGACGGCGACGACCGACGAGCGCGTGGAACCGGTCCTGCTGGCGGACCTGCCCGCGGCCGCCGGCGTGCTGACTGTCGATCCCGAATCCGGCACAGCCGAGGCGGTCTGGCAACCGCGGTCGCTGTCAGTGACCGACCCCGGAACGCGCATTCTGGACCGACCGGACGACGACACCAGCGCGGCGCGGTTCGAGTACGCGAGTCCTGATTGGAAGCAAGAGCGGCGGCTCGCCATCGCCGAACGGGCATACGATCGCGGCTGGCGCGCGTACGCGGACACGATGCGCCCCGACTGCAGGCACTTCCAACTCAGCGCCGACGAAACTGGCGTCTATCCACACTGCGCCGCGAAAGGGTGTCTCCCGACGGCGGCGGAGTGTCGGGGGCAGTGTCCGTCTTACGAGCCGGAACCGCCGGCGTGGCGGTCGAAGGACTGGCCGCTCGACGGCGGGCCGGGCAAAGCAATAAAACGGGTGTTAGCGCGGCGACGCCGCCGCCAGCGGCCGGGGCTGTCGGAGTAGCGGACCGACACCGCGACCCGGACTTATTCTTCGGATAGCTCGATGTCGAGTTCGTCCCGGGGAACGGCGAGCCTGAACGTCGGCACCGTCTTCTCGACCGTCTCCACGATACCTTTGTCTGCGAGGCTGCGGAGCGCGGAGCGAACATCGTCGGTGTCGCGGTCCTCACCGACCTCACGGAGGGCGTGTAACACGGCGACGACGCTCTGGCTCTCCTCGTCGGGGCCGGCAATCACGTCGACGATAGCCTGCTGAAGCGTGGTGACCGTCACCGTCTGTATCCGTTCGGAGTCCTCCCCGTCGATGAGCGTCGTCGCCTCCGGCGTCGCACAGATGAGGCTGTTGTCGTTGCGGTAGTAGTACTCCTTGAGTTCGGATTCGAGGTACTGGTGCACCTCGCTCCCGCTGTCCATGTCCCAGCGCTCCTGCAACTCGCCGTTTTTCGTCGGCTGGAGTTCGACGATGTCGGCGAGTCGCTCGCGGGCCTCCTCCGAGAGGGTCATGGCCCGTCGGTACGACGACCACGTATTTCGGTGTTCTGAATCCCGATCACTCGTGCCTGAGTGCGTCGATGGGGTCGACCCGCGCCGCTCGCCACGCCGGATAGAGACCGGCCACGACGCCGACAAGGACGCCCACGCCGACCGCGAGCGCCATCCACAGCGGCGCAAGCGAGAACGTGACCTCGGCGTACTGGGTCGCGCCGTAGCCGACGAGCAGTCCGAGCGGGACGCCGAGCAGCGAGCCGATAGTTCCGAGCAGTGCGGCCTCGACGAGGAACACCTGCATCACGTCGCGGTTGCGCGCGCCGACGGCTTTCATGATGCCGATTTCGCGGGTCCGTTCGGTCACGCTGACGAGCATCACGTTGGCGATACCGATAGCGCCGACGACCAGCGCGATGACGGCGATGCCGGTGACGAAGCGCGTGATGCGCTCGATGACGTCACTGATCTCCTCGACGAAGTCGTTGCCCGAGCGAGCGACCAGTTCCGTGTCGTCGGCCGACAGCGACCGCGCGTCAGAATTACCGGAGAGGTACGTCTGAATCGCCGACTGCGTTTCCGGGATCGCCCGAGGATCGACGACGAGGGTCACCTGCGGATACGCACGCTGTCGCACGCCCGCCGAAGGACTCTCGACGACGGAGTCGTAGAACGGGTCGATGGGGACGTACACCCGTGGCTGACGAGCGAACTCGCTGACCGGGACCTCGCCGCGGGTCCCGTTGACGACGCCGACGACGGTGACGTTCCGTTCGCTGCCGTCGGGCATCGTCATCGTGAGCCGCTCGCCGGTCGTGAGGTTCTCGGAGAACGATCCGGCCATGCGCTCGTTGACGACGACGGCTTCCTCGTCGGCCTCGAAGGAACGCCCCTCGACGAGGACGCCGTCGGTGATGCTGGCCGGCCGTGTCGCCGTGACCTGCTGTCTGGCGAGCGTCCGATTCCCGTGCTGTATCGATTGTGTCTGGACGATCCCGCGCGGGAGCACCGCCTGTACGCCCTGGATTCCTTCTAACTGCTGAATGTCGTACTCCGTGAACACCGGCTGGAGCGTCCGGTCGAAGTCGTCGTCGCCCGACGGCGTCCCGAACACGTAGATGTTGCCCGCGTTTGACGTCTCGATGTCACCGACGATCTCGGCCTCGACGCTGGCCCCGAACGTGGCGAAGGTGATGACCGACGCGATGCCGATGACGACGCCGACGACAGTCAGCGCCGACCGGAGCTTGTGCGCCCTGATAGATCGGAGCGTGATGCGGACACTCTCGCCGGTGTCCATCAGTGCTCGCCTCCGGAAACGTCCTCGACGGACTGGATGTGGCCGTCCTCGACGTGGACGATGCGCTCGGCCCGCTCGGCGACGTGGCGCTCGTGGGTCACCAGCAGGAACGTGTTGCCCGCCGCGTGGAGGTCGTCGAACAGGTCGAGTATCTGCGCGCCGGTGTCCGTGTCGACGTTACCGGTGGGCTCGTCGGCGAGCATCAGCGCCGGGTCGGTCGATAGTGCGCGGGCGATGGCGACCCGCTGGCGCTGGCCGCCGCTGAGTTCCGAGGGGACGTGGTCGGTACGGTCGGCGAGCCCCACCTCCGAGAGGAGCGACACTGCCCGTTCGCGGCGACGGTCGCGGTCCCAGCCGTCGAAGACGAGCGGCAAGGCGACGTTCTCCACCGCGGACAGGCGCGGCATGAGGTTGAACGTCTGGAAGACAAAGCCCACCTCGGTGCCGCGGATGTCAGCCCGTTCGGCCTCGCTAGCCGACGAAACGTCCTGTCCGTTGACCACGACCTGCCCCGACGACGGCGTGTCCAGCCCGCCGATGAGGTTCAACAGGGTGCTCTTGCCGGAACCGCTCGGACCCATCACCGCCGTGTACGACCCCGCCGACAGGTCCAGGCTCACGTCGTCCAGCGCCGTCACCGTCCCGCCGAGGTCGTACTGCTTGCTGACGCCGTCGACGCGGACAGTCGTGTTCGCTGACTCGCTCACAGCCCGGCGTACGGACTGGACAGCAATGAGGGGTTCGCCGGGTGCAGATTCCGCCGGATACAGTCCGTTTTCTGACAAGAGGAACCCACTTACCACTCCAGTCCTAAGCCCGGACAATGACAGCCGATACCGGACGGAGACTAGCTATCGTCGCGGTGTTCGTCACCATTGGACTACTGGCTGCTGGGGCGGTCGCCGGCGTGTCCGGCCTCAGCGAAATGGGGCAGCCGTCCGGCGACGACGTGCTCGACCGAACCGAGCAGCGCTACGATGCGGCCGAGACAATTACCGGGACCGCGACAGTGACCGTCACGAACGACTCGGAATCGAAGACTGCGACGGTGGAGTACGCTGCCGCTGAGCCGAACAAGACGTGGGCCGCCGTCACGAGTGAGAACCGGTCCTACGAGATGGGGACGAACGGAACCGTCGTCTGGGCGGTCGGCGAGAACCAGTCCTACGGCCGCGAACTGCCCGAGGAAGCCGCGGCGATGAACGACACTACGGACCCGGTTCCCGAGGAGAACGTCACTGCGACGCTCCGCGGGACCGCCGAAGTCGACGGCGAGTCGACGTACGTCCTGGACCTCGAACCGACGAACGAGAGCATCGACGCGCCGAACACGACGCTATGGGTCGATACCGAGGACTACCGGGTCCACAAGCTGACCACCGACGACGGGACGAACCGGACGGAACTCACCGTTGAGGAGACGAACTTCAACGTCAGCATCGACGACAGCCAGTTCGCTCCACCGGCTGACCGGGTCGCCGTCACGACCGTCGAGAGGTACGACTCCTACGACGCGGCCCAGTCCGCGACGGACCTGGACCTGCCGAAGTACGAGAACGGGACGTTCGAAGAGGCACGGTACATCAGCCGGCCCGAGAGTACGGCTGTGGCCCAGCAGTACGACGCTGACGGGGAGAACGTGACAGTTCTGACCGCTACCGGCGCGTCGAGCTATCTTGACGACGTGGAGAACGGGACGGCAGTGCAGGTGAACGGGCAGAACGCGACCGCAATCGAGCGCGACGACAGTGCTGTCGTCTACTGGACCGAGGACGATGTCACGACCGGCGTGGTCGTCGAGGGGACGACCGAGGAGGCCGTCGCCGCGGCTGAAGAACTGTAGCGACGCCCGCTGACTTTCTACGTTCTACAGGCCGTCCAGCGTCGCCTGAACTGACGCCCAGTGGCTCCCTTTCCAGAAGTGCTGTCCACAGTCGGTACAGCGCCAGACCGTCTCGTCGTCCGCGTTCGGTGCGTACTCCGGCGTCGGTGCCACCGGATCGACCTGTTCGACCGGCCCGTTGCAGACGCCACAGTGGGCCGGCTCCGGAGCGAGTGAAAGATGAAAGCCGGCATCGGCGAGTTCCCGCAACTGGTCCTCGACTGCCCGCTCGGTGAGGAGCACGCTCTCGGGTGCGCGGGCGGCGAGGTCGCTGTCCCGAGTAATCACCAGCCGGTCCTCACGTTCCGCTATAGCGAGGAGGTCGTCATCAGCCTCGGCGTCCCGGTCCAGCGCGTACGCCGTGTCGTAGCCACACATCCGCAGATAGGTGGCGAGCTTGCCGAGCATCGCATCGAGCACGAGCCGGTCGCTTGGGGAATTCTCAGGCATCGAGGAACTCGCGGAGGTCCTCGGCGTCGCGGGTGTTCAGCACGTCGTCCGTCTCGACCCAGCCCCGCCGCGCCGTGTGGACGCCGTAGCGCAGGAGTTCGAGATCGCGTGGGCTGTGTGCGTCCGTGTTGATGGCGATTGTCGCCCCGGCTTCGAGGGCCTGCTTGACCGCGCCGCCGCCGAGGTCCAACCGGGCGGGGTTGGCGTTTATCTCCAGCGCTGTGTCGCTGGCAGCGGCGACTTCCGCGAGGCGCTTGATGTCGACGTCCAGCCCCTCACGACGGTTGAGATACCGGCCTGTCGGATGGCCAATGACGTTCACGTCGGGGTGTTCCGCTGCGGCGACGAGGCGGTCCGTGCCGTCCCCGTCCAGCGCGGCATGTGGCGAGGCGACGACCACGTCCAGTTCCGCCAGCAAGTCGTCGGCAACGGAGATACTGCCGTCCGCGGCGATGTTGGCCTCGACGCCGGAGAACACGTCGATGTCGGCGTCCGCCGCGACCGATTCCACCTCGGCCAACTGTTCGCGGAGTTTCTCGTCCGGGACGCCGACGCCGCCGACCATCCCCGGTCCGGTCGCGTGGTCCGTGACAGCGAGGTAGTCGTGGCCGAAGTCGGCCGCGCCCGCGACCATTTCTGCGATGGTGTTGCCGCCGTCCGACCAGTTCGTATGGGTGTGGATATCGCCGCGGACCTCGCCCTCGGCGAGGAGGTCGGGGAGCGACCCGTCGGCGGCGGCTTTGACCTCACCGCGGTTCTCGCGGAGTTCCGGCGGCACCCAATCCATGCCCAGCGCGTCGTACACTGCGTCCTCGGTCTCGCTGGCCACCAGTTCGCCGGCCCGCTGGCCGTCGTCCTCGACGCCTTCGACATCAAACACGCCGTACTCGTTGACTTTGAGGTCCCGTTCGATAGCGCGGTTGCGGACCGCCACGTTGTGGTCCTTGCTGCCGGTGAAATACTGCAGCGCCGCGCCGAACTCCGATGGGTCGACGATCCGCAGGTCGACCCGAACGTCGTCCGCGTAGGCGCTCGCTTTCGTCTCGCCGGACTCGATGACCCGGTCGAGTCCCTCCCAGTCGGCGAACCGCTCGACGACGGCCTCGGGATCGGTGCTCCCGACGAGCACGTCCACGTCGCCGATGGTCGGTCGCCAGCGACGAATCGATCCACCGAGCGCGCACTCCTCGACGGCGTCGCCGCCGGTCATGTACTCTCGAATCCGGTCGCCGTACGGCCGCGCCTCGCCGAGCAGCGACCGCTCGTGGGCCTCGCGGGCGAAGTCGATGTTGTCGAGGATGTTCTGCTCCGTTTTCGCCCCGAAGCCCGAGACTTCCTGTATCTGGCCGGCTTCGGCAGCCGACTCCAGTTCGTCGAGAGTGGTGATGCCAAGCGCCTCGTACAGCGAGCCGACGGATTTCGGTCCCACGCCCTCGACCGCCGTGAGAGCATCCATCTCGACGGGGAGTTCCGCGCGGAGTTCGGTTACCTCCTCGATTTCGCCAGTGTTGACGTATTCAACGACCTTCGAGGAGATAGCGTCACCGACGCCGTCGATCTCGCCGACGCTGTCCTCGCCCTCGGTGGCCAGCCCCTCGATCGCCCCGGGGAAGTCCCTGATGTTCTCGGCTGCCCGGCGGTAGGCTCGGGGCTTGTACTCCACCCCTTTCGCGTCCAGCAGGTCGGCAAACTCTTCGAGCAGTGTCGCGATTTCGTCGTTCCGGCTCATGTTAGTAGCTCCGCCCGGCACGACCCGTGCCGGAGTCCGCGTCCTCGTGACCCAGTGCTTTCTGGAGGAACTTCATCCAGCGCTTCCTGTCGGCCGTCTCCTGGGTCTGCGCTTCCTGTTCGATGTTGGCCGCACCGAGCTGTTCGAGCGCGTTGAGCGCCCGGTCGATACCGATGATGGCCGTGGCAAGCTCTTCGCCGCGCTCGTAGCTCACTTTGTTGTCCTCGATCCGCTGCTTGCGCTGGAGGCGCTCGCGCCGCAGGTTCTTTTTCGCCTGCTCGACGCGTTCGCGCTCGCCCCGCGGAATCGTCTCCCGACGCTTGATTTCGAAGACGAACGACTGGAGTTCGATCTCCTCGCCCTGCACGGTGATCTCATCGGGGATATCCGCACCGACGGTCGCGCTGTCGCGTTCGATGCGCTCCAGCAACTGTTTGCGCTCGAACTCTTTCACTACCTGAGTGTTAGACCGGGGTGCCCTTACCCGCTTCGCCCATCGGCTACCAGGGTTTACACGGGAGTGCCTGCTTCGCACCACCCGACTGAGCCCGGTCAGCGCCCTGTTTCAGGCGACCCTCGTGGGCGGCCCCGACCGATAGAAAACGAAGTCGGCGATATCTTTTTCATGGTTTCTGTCGTTCTCATTGTACGAGAGTAATACCGTCCCCCTCGCTTATTACATGACTCTAACGTTCGAACCGCTTGACGACCGCCCTGGACTTGCGGTTATTGATCAGATCGAGCGCCAGCGCTACCGGATACACACGCCGACCCCCGTCGCGCTCCGGGAGGCAGCGACCGACGTGTTTCAGTACCCGGTCGGGGACGCTGTCCGGATCCGAACGCGCGCTATCGAACTGCCGACAGTGGTCATGGTGTACGTCCGTGACGATGCCGGCGCGATAGCCGCCGAGGTTGCCCAGTTCGAGTCTGAGACGCTGCCGGCGGATGACTACGTGCTGGACCCGCTGACCCAGATCAAGACGTATATGCGGGTCGAAGACACCGCGATGGAGGTCACCGTCGACTCGGACCGGACCCGTATCGAGTTCGACGCTCCGACAGACCTGCTCATCGGCGCTCGCTCCCAGCACGACCGGCCGGCGGCCACGGTCACGACGACCGAGCAACCGACCGACGTGATGGCCGCGGTCGAGACCTTCGGGTCGGCGCTCAAGGCCTACGACCCCGAGCGCTCCTACCCGACGCTTCGCGGCCATCCACCGGCGCTTGAGGTCGGAGACAGTCTGGACATCCCGACGGATATCGACAGGCCGGACACTGGTGTCACGCTCGAACTGCCGCCTGACCTCGCTTCGATCTTCGTCGCCGCACCGCTGTCGTACTACCTCGGGGCTTCGCTCGTTCCCGCGTCCGAGCCGCGGCTCACAACCGACACAGGATTCACGTACTCGCTCGATACCGCACGGGGTTTCGAATCCGAGGTCGGACGCACGCTCAAACGCCTCTTCTTCCTCGATTGTGTCACGCGCACCGAGGGATTCCACCAGATCGACTTACACGAGCGAGCGGCCATCGAACCGTACGTCGACCTCAACTTCCAGTCGCTGTATCAGCAGCCGCTGGCGGAGCAGGTCGCTACCTATCTGCAGGTCCCGTACGACGTCATCGAGGACCACATCCCGAAGTGGCGGTTGACGACGCACATCGACCCGGTGCCGGCGAACGCGGAACAGCTCCCGTACGTCGTCGACGACCTGGCTATCGTCCGAACGCATCAGCAACAGCGGCTGAATCAGGCGAGCGTTCCGGCGGAGGTCGAGGCCGAATTCACCCGGGACGACGTCATCACCCGCGCCGCGAGTTCCGACGCTGCGACCGCTCCATCTGAGGCGGACTACGTCGAACCGCAGGCCGAGGACTCATTGGAACAGGCCTGGATCGGGGACAGCATCCCGATCGGTGCGAGCAAGCTGACCAAAGCGGCGTTCGAACACCGACTCGACCGTGACACGAACGCCGAGGACATCACGATTCGCGTCGTCCAGAACGACGCCCGCATGGACGAGGAACGGCAGGTCGTCGACGACGTGTACGGCACCCGCGACGACTTGCCGTTCGATGTCACGGTCCACGACGACCTGACGACGGCGGAGCTCAGGACCGTTCTCACGACCGACGCGGAGTTCTTCCACTACATCGGCCACACCGAACACGACGGCTTCGTCTGCAGCGATGGCAAACTGGACGTGACGGCGGTCGACTCTGTAGGGGTCGATACGTTCCTGCTGAACGCCTGCAACTCCTACAACCAGGGGTTAGCGCTCGTCGAAAAGGGTGCAATCGCTGGCATCGTCACGCTTAACGAAGTGCTGAACGACGGCGCGGTTCGCATCGGTCAAGCGGTTGCTCGACTATTGGATTCTGGCTTCCCCCTCCGAGCAGCGCTTACTATCGCACGCGGTGAGAGTGTTCTTGGCGGGCAGTACATCGTTGTCGGCGACGGCGGTGTGACAGTTGCACAAACAAATGGCGGGATGCCGAACCTGCTAGAGGTTCAAACCAGTGAAACCGGCTATAGCGTAGAGATGAAGGTTTATTCTACAGATGATAAAGCGTTAGGGGCCATTATTTTTCCACACATTACGAGTTCTGAGAAGCATTACTTAGTACCGGGTAGAATAGGTACATTCAATCTTTCCAGTCAGGAGCTAGAAGAGTTTCTGCAGATGCAACAAATACCGGTTAGAAATAGTGGGAATCTGTATTGGAGTGATTCGATAGATCTGAGCTCTATACATTGAGTATTTGCGCCA
The DNA here is from genome assembly GCF_008728975.1 of Haloarcula sp. CBA1131. Lineage (NCBI taxonomy): Archaea > Methanobacteriati > Methanobacteriota > Halobacteria > Halobacteriales > Haloarculaceae > Haloarcula > Haloarcula sp. CBA1131. The sequence goes on along the minus strand of NZ_RPCY01000001.1, from coordinate 2,177,826 downwards.
ACCAATAATTCCGTTAACACGAAGGGGCCGCTCGATTGGAATAACTTGCTCTACCTTTATGGACCAGGGTATGCACTATTATTAGCTGCTGCAGTCCCCGCCTGTGACAGTAGCATCAGGAGGGTGAACAGTGCGCCGGCCATTTTCGGGTGCTCTGCGAGGTATTCGCGCATGGTAGTATCGGACATGATACGATTTTGATGTAGTCGGGGAAATAATTAAATTTATCTGAAGTGTGCCTACATATTATATATTGTATTAAGTATAGAATTAAAAGATAAATCCAGAAATCAACACAGACAGAGCGTTTATCGCCCGTCTAGCGATTAAATAGCACGGACGGGTCGAACGTTCTCAAGAAGGCCCACAGCGATACACCCCATCAGTAGCGTTTAGTAGACTGGTATGTAACTACGGCCAGGATTAGGTATTGATGCCTAGATGGAACTCGCCTGACTATTATTTGAAATATATACGTCCTGCTGGCTCGCTTCGGGGACCAGACGTGGTGGGATCGGGGTATAGAACAATCACTACCAGCCTGACTGGATGGCTGATTGCGTTCGTCTTCTGTAGTATCGACAGCACCGGGGAAAAAAGATGACCTCTGAGGAGGAGTGGCGGCTCGGAGACAAGATAGTGGAACTCTCCAGCGAGGCCATCAGTGGAAGTCGCCGCGCGACGACGCGTCACACACCGCTTCTCCGGACCGAATCAGCGGATCAACACGACGAAATGCAGACAGAGGTACCGATTCCGCTGGCGAAAGTCGAGCAGTCCCAGCAGTGTACCGTGTTGCACGTCGACGACGATCCACAGGTGGGTGAACTGGTCGAGGTGTATCTCGAACGCATCAACGACGACTTCGACGTCGTGACGAAGACCAGCGCCGTCGCCGCGCTCGATTTCCTCCGGACCGAGCAGGTCGACTGTATCGTCAGCGACTACGACATGCCAAACACCGACGGGCTGGAGTTTCTGGAACTCATCCGCGAGCAGTACCCGGACATCCCGTTCATTCTGTTCACCGGCAAAGGGAGCGAGGAGATCGCGAGCGAGGCCATCGCGTCGGGCGTGACGGACTACATGCAGAAGGGAGGCCGGTCAGATACGTACGACGTCCTCGCCAACCGAATCGAAAATGCTGTCGAGCAACACCGCACCGAACAGCGGTTCTGGAACGCCCTCTCGTGGTATCAACGGCTCGTCGAACAGGAGCTCGCGGGTGTCTGTATCATTCAGGACGGGACGTTCGTCTACGTGAACCAGAAGCTGGCCGACATTTTCGGCTACGACCAGAGTGAACTCATCGACGAATCACCGACTATACTCACTCCAGAGGGCGACGAAAGCCGATTCCCCGGCGCACTCCGAACGGCAGAGTCAAACGAGCTTGATACGTTCCATTCGGAATTTGCGGGGCAACAGGCCGACGGCGAAACGCGCACCATCGAGGTGTCCGGCGGGTCAATCGAGTACGACGGCGAACCGGCGTGGATCGGCGTGCTCCGGGACGCTGAAAGCAACCCTGACATCGGCGAATAAGCCGCTGCGTCGCGAAACCCGTCACAGACTGACAGCCGACAGTATAAGCACAATCCCTTTCCACCGCCCACTCCTACCGTAGGACAATGTCGGAGTGCGATGCCTGTGGAAAGCAGGAGAACATGCCGTACCAGTGTGGGCACTGTGGCGGGACCTACTGTGCGGAACACAGACTGCCCGAGGCCCACGATTGCCCCGGACTGGATAACTGGAGCGATCCGGGCGGCGTGTTCGACAGCGGGTTCGACGAGAGTGTAAACACTGGCCAGACCTCCGGGGGCGGCGGCGTCGCCGACCGGCTCGGTATCGACACCGGACCCGGCGGGCCGCTGGCGTACTTCCGGGGGAACGTCACGTACCTGTTCCTGGCGATCATGGGTATCGTGTTCATCCTCGAACACGTCGTCATCCTTTCCCTCGGTCGCGAAGCCTTCCAGACGCTGTTCGTCCTCCATCCGAACAATCCAGAGTACGTCTGGACCTGGGTCACGTCGGTGTTCTCACACGCCCCATTTGGATTCTACCACATTTTCGGGAACGGGATTATCATCTACTTCTTCGGCCGACTCGTCGAGCAGCAGATCGGGTCGAAGAAGTTCGCGATTTTCTTCCTCGTGTCCGGCGCGCTGGCTGGCCTCGGACAGATCGCAATTCAGACCGTGCAGGGAACGTCCGCCGGCGTCCTCGGAGCCAGCGGTGCGGCGCTAGCTATCATGGCGTTCCTGACCGTCCTGAAGCCTGATCTCCGCGTGTACCTGTACTTCTTGATCCCGGTCCCGATCTGGGCGATCACCGGCTTCTACTTCCTGTTGAGCATCTTCGGGTCGCTCAATCCGATGGGGGCCGGCCTGCTCGGCGGGAACGTCGCCCACCTCGCCCACCTCATCGGCCTCGTCATCGGCCTCTGGTACGGCCAGAAAATCAAGGGGCAGACCCGGATGCCCGGCCAGATTCAGTTCGGCGGTGGCGGCGGCCCAGGCGGCCCCGGTGGCCCGGGCGGTCCCGGCGGTCCGGGCCGGCGTCGTCCGTGACGATGGACCCAGTTCGCCCCGATTTCATCCCCGACCCGTCGCTATCTCAGGCGGAGATGGAGGCGCTGCAACGCGACATTGCCGAGGTCGCGCGGTTCGAGGACGACCTGGATGTCTCGCCAGCGGCCATCGCGTCCGCTGGGGATGCACCGGACGACGACCAGACGACGCTGAGCGCCAGCACCGACGACACAACGAACCCGCCGCTCGTCGCCGGCGTCGACCAGGCGTTCGTCGACGACAGAGCCGTCTCGGCTATCGTCGTACTACGGAACGGCGAGGTCATCGAGCGGGTCAGCGCCGTCGAGCGAACCGAGATTCCATACATTCCCGGCCTGCTGTCGTTCCGCGAAGGCGGCGCAATCCTGGCCGCGTTCGCGGAGTTGGAGGCCGACCCGGACGTGGTACTCGTCGACGGCAGCGGTCGAATCCACTTTCGGGAGGCCGGCCTGGCGACACACATCGGCATCACACTGGACGTACCGACCGTCGGTGTCGCCAAGAGCCTCCTCTGTGGCGCGCCGGAGCAGTCCCTCGACGAGACGTACCCGGAAGGGACGCGGATTCCGATTGCAGCCGACGACAGCGTCGAGACCTGTCCCGACGGGACGGTCATCGGCCACGCACTCCAGACGCGGCAGTACGACTCGCCGAACCGGTATATCAATCCACTTATCGTCAGCCCCGGCCATCGCGTCAGCGCAAGTACGGCGGCGGACATCGTCGAAGCCACCGCCGACGGCTACAAGCTCCCCGAGCCGACCCGGGTGGCCGACAGCTACGCCGACGAGGCAAAGGCAGCCGTGAATAATCCGTCCGAATAACCGACAGTATAACTTCCCGGGGTGTGTTCTCCCGGCCAACACATGGCGAAGACGGTGCTGATTACGGGTGCGTCCTCGGGTATCGGGCGGGCGAGTGCCGAGGCGTTCCTGGCCGACGACTGGACTGTCTGGGCGACCGCCCGCGAGGAATCGGACATCGAAGACCTCGGCGAAGACGGCTGTGAGACTGCCGAACTCGACGTGACGAACCCGCGCGAATGCGAGCGGGTCGTCGAGGCGCTCATCGAGGCCGAGGGACGGCTCGACTGCCTGGTGAACAACGCCGGCTACCCGCAGTTCGGCGCGGTCGAGGACGTGTCGACGGCGGCGCTCCACGAACAGTTCGACGTGAACCTCTACGGCCCGCACCGACTCATCCGCGAAGCGCTCCCGCATATGCGTGCCCGGGAGAACGGGACCATCGTCAACGTCTCCAGCGTCGCAGGCCGTATCGCGTTCCCGAATCAGGGTGGCTACGCCGCTTCGAAGTTCGCCCTGGAGGGGCTCAGCGACGCGCTCCGGATGGAGGTCGAGGAGTTCGGCATCGACGTGGTGCTCGTCGAACCCGGACCGGTGGAGACCAACTTCGACGACCGCGCCGAGGAAGAACTCGACGAGCTCGACAAGTCCGGCGCGTACGACTGGCTGTACCAGGCCCACGAGGATTCGAACCTCGTCGGCATCCAGGACGCGCTGTCGGTCACGCCCGGCACGGTCGCGCTGACTATCCGTGACGCCGCCAGCGCCAGCGACCCCGAGCCGCGGTATCCCGTCGGTCAGGGCGCACAACTGCTTCTCATGCTCGATTACCTGCCGGCGCGGTGGCGCGACGCGGCCTTTGGCGTCATCCGGAAACTGACGAGTTAAGCAACGACTGCCGCCCGATACACCAATCCGTCTCAGTCCAGACAGGCCGCCACAACCGACAGCAACCGCTCGCCGCGCACTTCCTCGGCGAACAGCGGGACGCGGCGCACATCGTGGCCGCGGAACATGTCCTGTGACCGGGCCAGCGCGTCCTGCTGGACCTGCCAGCGCCGGGCACAGAACTCGCAGTCGGCGTGGTTCGGGCCGGCGATGTCTACGTCCTCGCCGAGCACTTCGCTCGGGTCCTGCATCACCCGGTTGACGACGACGGTGCTGACGGGAATGTTGAACTCGCCGAGCTGGGCGAGCAGTCGCTCGGACTCGACGACTGAGAGTTCTTCGGGCACCATCACGATGCGGAAGTCCGTCTTCCGGGGGTCCTGCAGAATCGACCGCAGGTGCTCGATCCGGTCCGACAGTTCCTGCAGGTCTTCGATGCCGGCCTCAGCATCCACGTCTTGGTCGTCGCCGAACATGCCGGTGAGATTGTCCATCATCCCCGAAAACCGCTCGCGGAGCTGGAGAATCTTCCCGACCATCGAATCCATCGTCTCGGGGAGTTCCAGCAGTCGGAGTGTGTGACCGGTCGGGGCGGTGTCGATGACGACGCGGTCGAAGCGGTCGTCGTCGACGTAATCCAGCAGGAGGCGGAGGGCCGCGGCCTCGTCAGCCCCGGGCATCGACCCGCCGAGGAGTCCCTCTTCGCCGCCGATGGGGTCCTCGGCCTGACCTGCGCCTGCTGCGCCGCCTGCGCCACCGCCGAACATGCCGTCGCCGCCGAGCAGTTCGCCCACGCCGCCGAGTGCGTCCTCTTCGACGCCGAGCGGCCCTTCACCGACAGCGGCCTCCGGGTCGATCTCCGCGGCGTACAGCGGGATGTCCTCGCGGATGCGCGTCGGTGTCGCCGGGATGTCCGCCTCCAGCGTGTCCGACAGCGAGTGTGCGGGGTCCGTAGAGACGACGAGCGTCGCCGTGTCGTCTCGCGCGGAGGCAAGCGCTGTGGCGGCGGCACACGTCGTCTTGCCGACGCCGCCTTTCCCGCCGTAGAGGACGTACTCCGCCGCGTCGATTCCCGCGGGTGCGTCGATGTCGTCGACCGCCTCGACGTCGAGTTCGCTCATGCCAGAAGCTACGCTCGTCCGGCCTTGAGTACTTCCCGAAAAGGAGTTGTCCTACTGCCTCGAGGAACGCGCTTCGCGGACATCCGCGCCGTCCCGGAGTTTGTCCTCGCAGTTCGGACAGACCCGGGGGCCATGGCCTTCGACGGCTTCTGGTGTAAAAACCCGTACGTACTGCTCGGTTACGAACTCGCCGCAGTTCTGACACTCGGGCATCTATAGGTACACTCGTTCCACGATGTAAATGCTTTCCGCTGACAACGAAATCTTCCGGTTAATCAACAGGCGGCACTACTGGTGGTCGGCCCAGAACGAATCTAGTTGGCTCGCGAGGAAATCGGGTGTCATCCGGGTGAACTCCTCACGCTCGCCAGCGGGCAGGTACTGATACACCGAATGGCGCGCGTCCGACGTGTATCGGCGGCCGACTAGCGCCCGCACGCCGACCTCGTCGACACCGCGGATGACGCGACCGATGGCCTGGCGCGCGCGCCGCACGGCCGGCACTGTCAGGGCGTACTCGAAGGCGTTGTCCTCGCCGAAGGCGTCGCCGTATGCTCGCTGGACACCCCGGACGCGGGGCGACCCGATATTCACCAGCGGGATGCCCACGACGGCACAGGTCGATAGCTTCTCGCCGTCGTAGTCGACACCCTCCGTCAGCGTTCCGCGCGTCGACGTGACCATGACTTTCCCGTCGCCGCTGAAGAACTCGCGTTTCAGCCGTTCGGTCTCCTCGTTGCTCGATGACTCGTCCACGAGGACCGACTTCTCGACGGCTTCTTGCAGGTATGCGCCGGCCCAGCGCGCTTCCCGATAGTTCGGCATCGCTATCATCACATTTCCGGGTGAGCGACCCAGCGCGCGCAGCGCCTGGGCGTACTCATCACGCGTCGGGTTCCAGCTGTCACCGAGCGGCCGCATCGTCTCGGGATCGCCGCGGTTGCGCGCGGTAAACGGCGTCGCATCGACGAGATACGACGCCCGGTTCTCGGACGGGAACGGCAGATCGTACGTGGTCGTGCGGACCGGTCGTCCGTCGCCGGAATCCTCGTCGGGGGCCGTCGACCCCGTCTCGGCCATCGAGTCCAGCCCGGAAACGCGGGTGAACACGTCCAGCGGCTCCAGCGTCGCGCTCATCAGGATACCGCCCCCGAGGTCGTCGAAGACGTTCCGCAGGGCCGTCGCGGGCATGCAGTTGTAACACAGCAGGCCCGGCGTGTACACGGTCTGGTAGTCGGCGTCGAGGCTCTGCCCGTGATTGGGCGAGTGCTCCAGTTCGATCTCCCGGAGGAACGTCGCGTGGTCGCGCTCCCACCACTGCCCGGCCAGCACGCCGACGGCGGCACAGACCGGCTGGCGGGTCAGCCCGAGCTGGTCGATCGCGTCCTCGACGGCGGCCCCGACCTGGGACAGCGAGCGCCAGAGCGACCCGTCGTAGCCCTTGCGCTCGGCCCACTCGGTCAGTTCGTCCTGCTCGACCGTGTCGGGGTCCCGCAGCGGGATTTCGCGGTCGTGCTCCGGCAGGGTCGACGGGTCCGCACGCCACCCCTCGTGTTCGGCGTCGAGAAACGCCTCGACGCGGTCGTCGAGCCACCGCACGAGGTCATCGTAGAACTTCCGGGCCTGGTCGACTGCGTCCAGCGGGACCTCGCGGGCCGACAGTACCTCGCGGACCTGCGCCTTGTGGTCGGCGCTCTGCTGGGCGCGCTGGATGAGCGTCGTGCAGTCGTTGCGCGCCTGGACGATGGTCTGGCGACCCAGGCGGTCCGACAGGAGGTCCCGCACGCGCTCTTCGAGTCGGTGGGCCTCGTCGACGATGACGAGCGTCTGGTCGTCGAGCACGTCCGACAGCAGGGGTCGAGAGCCCGGGTCGAACAGGTGGTTGTAGTTCCCGACGATCACGTCGGCCTCAGAAAGCATGACGCTCATGACCCGGTGCGGGCAGGTCCCGCGCTCCGTCGCCGCCGGGAGGTAGTCGTCCATCGTTACGACGTGTTCCTCGCCGGCCGAGAAATCGACAGGCGACCCCTTGTTGCGGGCGTACCAATCGGCTTCGAACGGACAGTACAGCGGCGGGTCCGATCCGTCGGCCATCGACTCCGGGGCGGTCGGCTGGGCCTGTCGGTACGGCGAGTTCGCACCCGCTGTCGAGAGCGTGTTGTCGCCCAGCGTCGCCTGGTCGGCGGCGTCGGGACGCGCGACCGCGGCGAGGTCCTGGCCCTTCCGCGGGTCCCACCACTGGTCGTCGTCGGCCTCACCGGCGATTGCGGCGTCCGCGACGGCTGCGCCGTCCGAGCGCCCGCCGTCCTCGACCAGCCGCGCCGTCGCCTCCCTGAGGTCCTCACAGCGGTCGTGCGTGCTCACGTCGTCGGGGAACTGCCCTTCACGACCGTACGGGCAGAGGTCGCGCTTGCCGACCAGCGAGATACCGTCGAAGGGCTCCTCTATTCCAGCGTTGAGCGTCCGAAGGTCGTCGACGAACTGCTGGAGCTGCTGTTTGACCGGGGTGACGACGACCATCCGTTCGTACAAATCCGTATCGCGGACCAGCGTCGCGCCGGCGGTGAGCGCGGCCATCGTCTTGCCGGTCCCGCAGGGCCCCTCCATCGCGAGAAAGCCGCGCGCCTTGCCCGCCTCGATGGCTCGTTCGACGGCGTCAGCCTGGTTCTCGTATGGCTCGTCGAAGCCGAAGTACGTGCGCCAGGACTCCGTACCCGTCGAGGCGGGGTCTGCCATTGGGCCGGGATTAGTCGTCCCGGTATTTGAACCGCGGGGTTCGAGTCCATCGCCGTCGCTCCCGCTCTGTGTGAACAGTGTCGAGACCGCAATGAACGGAAAAACGGGCAGTGACTGACCGCCGCCCAGTCACTAGCACCGAGCCGTTAGTCCAGCAGGCCGAGATCGCTGAGTCGCTCGACGATAGTGTCGACGGCTTCCTCCGCGTCCTCCTTTCGCTTCCCGCCGGTGACGACGAGCTTCCCCGAACCGAACAGCAGCGCGACCACGTCGGGCTCGTCCAGTCGGTAGACGAGGCCCGGGAACTGCTCCGGCTCGTACTCGATGTTCTCGAGGCCGAGGCCGATTGCGATGGCGTTGAGGTTGAGCGAACTCCCGAGGTCCGCGGAACTGACAATGTTCTGGACGACGATTTCGGGGTCGTCGTCGACCTGGATGTTCAGGTCGCGGAGTTTGTCGAAGACGATACGCAGGCTCTGGTGGACGTCGTCCGTGGATTTCGCACCCGTGCAGACGATCTTGCCCGACCGGAAGATGAGCGCGGCGGATTTGGGGTCCTGTGTCCGATAGACGAGGCCCGGGAACTGCTCGGGGTCGTAGTCGGCCCCCTCCAGGTCCATCGCGACGCTCTCGAGGTCGAGTTCTTGTCCGATACCGGTCGAAGCAACGACATTTTCGATGTCAATGCTCTCTTTTGGGTCGACCATATAGTGTTTTAAATACCGGATTTAAATCATATAAACGTTTGTGATGCTGTGATTACTAGTCGTTCTTCGACCTCTACCGCGTCCGACAGATTCCATTCAAGTAGGGGCACGTCGGCCGAGCGACCCGCTGTGACTGTTTGTTCCGGCCCTGTAAGGACTGCCAGCCCGGCGGTCACTGGGCCGCTGAAAACGGAACTGTTCCGCTATACGGTCCGTCCGTCGTTGTCGACGACGCTCGCAAACGCCACGTTCTCCTGTACGGTCTCGATCTCGACGGTCGGCGAGTCGCCCGGTTCGCCGTCGGGGACGATGACGACGTAGCCCCGCTCGACCTTGGCGATGCCGTCGCCCTGGTCGCCCAGCGATTCGATGGTGACGTTTCGGATCTCGCCCTCGTCGACCGGTGGTTGCGGGACGCCGGTGTCGGCTCGCTCCGGGTCGGTATCCTGTGTGGGCGTCTGTGGCTGGGCTGGCGCCGACGAACCGGCATCGACCTGTGATAGCAGACCGACGCGGTAAGTCTCGCCCGGCGAAATCGCGCCGTGGGACACTTCGCTTTTCGGAATCTCGACAATATATCGGTCCCCGTCAGTCTCTACTCGCGCACTGAACAATGTACTGAGTGCATCTGGAACTTCGACCATAGCCTATTCTACGGCTCATGATAGATAATGGTCCTGCCCTGATGTGGTGAAAATTGCCGGCAGTTGGCGATCAGTCGTCGCTTTCGACGCGATTGGTGCCCGTACCGACCCCGGCCTCGTCAAGCAGTTCCGCCCTGTGCTCGTCTAGCAGCGGCGCGCGACCACCGGGCGAGGGCATGGTTTCGGTCATCTTTATCGGACTGCCGGCGATGGTTATCTGTTCGTCGGCGCCGGGCTGGTCGACATCGGTGAGCATCTCCCGGTCGTGGATGTGGGGGTCGTCGAAGATGTCGGCGGTGTTCTGGACCGGCGCGGCCGGCACGCGCCCTTCAAGCAGGTTGAGGAGCGTCTCCGAATCGATGGTGGCTGTCCAGTCGGCGATTTCGCGGCGCAGGGACTCGCGGTTCGCGATCCGACTGCCGGCGTCGGGGTAGTCCGCGGCGAGGTCTGGACGCTCCATCGCCTCGCACAGCGTCTCCCAGTGGCCGTCGGCAAACGCCGCGATGACGACGTGGCCGTCGGCGGCCTCGAAGGAGTCGTACGGGAACAGCGTCGGGTGAGAGTTCCCCTGCCGGGTCGGCGACTCGCCGTCACAGGAGTACTGGTACACCGTTCGCTCACACAGCGACACCATCGAGTCGTACATCGCCGTATCGACGTACTGCCCCTCGCCAGTGCGTTCGCGGTGATGCACGGCCGCGAGGATACCGACGGCGTTCAGCACGGCAGTGAAGAGGTCGCCGACGCCGGGGCCGACCTTCGTCGGCGGGCCGTCCGACTGCCCCGTGATTTCCATGACCCCGCCCAGCGCCTGCGCGATGAGGTCGAACGAGGGCTGGCCCTGCCGGTGGGTTTCGCCCGTCCGCGGGTCGCCAAAGCCCCGGATGGAGGAGTAGATGAGGTCCGGGTTGTGTTCCCGCAGCGTCTCGTAGCCGCAGTCGAACTTCTCCATCGTGCCGGCCTTGAAGTTCTCGACCACCACGTCTGCGCGCTCAACGAGCGAAAGGAACGCCTCGCGATCTTCATCGGTCCCCAGATCGAGTTCGAGCGAGCGTTTCCCGCGGTTGACGCTCTGGAAGTAGCCGCCGTAGGCTTCTTCGTCACCGTCGCTCACGAACGGCGGGTTCGACCTGATGAGGTCGCCGCCGGGGCGTTCGACCTTTACCACGTCCGCGCCCATGTCTGCGAGCAACATCGTACAGTACGGTCCGGCGAGGACCTGTGTCAGGTCGAGCACACGCAAGTCGTCAAGCGCACCCATGGGAAAACCACGACGGGGCGGCCGCATAAACCTTCTTGAATGTCCGTTATAAATTCCTTAAGGCCATATTATCATGAAAGACCATTAGGTTTATCACTACCCGCCGATGACGGGGTAGTACATGCCCCGGACCGTTATCCTCGGCGTGATTGGCTCCGACGCGCACGTCGTCGGCATCACGATTCTAGAGCAGGCGCTCTCGGCCGCTGGCTTCGAGGTCATCAACCTCGGCGTCCAGACGTCACAGGACGAGTTCGTCTCCGCCGCGAAATCTCACGACGCCGAGGCAGTACTGGTATCCTCCCTGTACGGGCACGCCCGTCAGGACTGTGAGGGGCTTCACGACGAGCTCGACGACGCCGGGCTCGACGTGCTCACCTACGTCGGCGGGAATCTCGCTGTCGGACAGTCCGACTTCGAGGAGACGCAGGCGACCTTCCGACAGATGGGTTTCGACCGCGTCTTCGACGCGGAGACGGACCCGGAGGAGGCAATCGAGATGCTCCGCGAAGACTTGCAGCTATCCACAACAGAGGCGGAGCAGATCAGGGTTGACGGGTGACTATGCCAACTGACGAGCGACTCAGCGACGACCAGCTACAGCGCATCGCAAACGAACTCAGGGACAACTGGCACACGGGCCGGGAAGTCGACTTCGAGGAGGCCATCGCCTTCCACGAGTCGCTGCCGGCCTCGAAGCAGTTCGCCCAAGTGCTGGAGTCCGCCGACCAGCCGCTCCTCCAGCCGCGAGCGGGCGTCCCTTGCCTCGAAGAACAGATCGACCTGCTGCGGTATCTACAGGACGAGGGCGGTGCGGACCTCCTGCCGACGACCATCGACTCGTACACGCGCGACAACGAGTACGAGAAGGCCGAGGAGGGACTGGCCGCCTCCCGCGGCAGCGACGAGAACGAACTGAACGGCTTCCCCGCGGTGAACCACGGCGTCGAAGACTGCCGGCGGCTCATCCGGGCGCTCGACGCACCGGTCGAGGTCCGGCACGGCACGCCTGACGCCCGGCTACTGGCGATGGTCACGCTTGCCGGCGGCTTCCAGAGCTTCGAGGGCGGGCCGATTTCATACAACATTCCGTACACGAAGCGGCACGACCTCGCGACGACTATCGAGCACTGGCAGTTCGTCGACCGGCTCTGTGGGGCCTACACCGAGCGTGGCGTGACAATCAACCGCGAACCGTTCGGCCCGCTGACGGGCACGCTCGTCCCACCGAGCATCGCCATCGCGGTGATGCTCGTCGAAGGCGAGCTTGCTGCGACACAGGGCGTCCGGTCGCTCACGCTGGGCTACGGGCAGGTCGGAAACCTCGTGCAGGACGTGGCGGCGCTGCGCGCCCTGCGGAAGCTCGGTAACGAGTACCTCCGCGACGAGGTGACCGTCACGACCGTCTTCCACGAGTGGATGGGCGGCTTCCCGCCGGACGAGGCCCGCGCTAACGGCGTCATCAGTCTCGGCGGCGCGACGGCAGCCGTCGCCCAGCCGGACAAAGTCATCACGAAGTCCGCCCAGGAGTTCCAGGGCGTGCCGACGAAGGAGGCCAACGCGGCCGGGTTGCGGACGACGAGACAGCTTATCGATATGATGATCGAACAGGATATCGACCTCGGGGGTATCGACGAGGAACAGGCGCTCATCGAACGGGAGACACGGGCGCTGATGGACGCTATCTACGAGGCCGGCGACGGCGACGTTGCACAGGGGGTCATCAACGCCTTCGACAGCGGCGCGCTGGATGTTCCCTTTGCGCCCAGCGACGCCGCCAAGGGCGCGGTGCTGCCGGCCCGAGACGATGACGGCCGGGTCCGCATCTTCGAGTTCGCGGACCTCGCGCTCCCGGACGACATCAAGGAGATCCACGCCGCGCGGCTCGGCGAGCGGGCCGAGACCGAAGGCCGCGACCAGTCGTTCCGGATGGTCGCCGACGACGTGGACGCCATCAGCGACGGGAAGCTCATCGGCCGTCCGACCGGCGACAACAGCCCCGCAGGGGGTGCCAGCGATGCGGATTGAGGACGTTCGAACGGTTCCGGGCCTCTCCGGGTTCTTCTTCGACGACCAGCGGGCCATCAAGGACGGGGCGACCCAGAGCGGGTTCGCCTACGACGGCCAGCCGGTTACAGAAGGGTTCGACCGCATCCGCGAGGCCGGCGAGGCGCTCATCGTGGAAATCGAACTCGCCGACGGCTCCATTGCGACAGGCGACTGCGCCGCAGTCCAGTACTCCGGGGCCGGCGGGCGCGACCCGCTGTTCAGGGCCGAGAAGTACCGCCCCGTCGTCGAGGGCCCGGTCGCCGACGCGCTCCGCGGACAGGACGCGACGCAGTTCGGGGCCAACGCGACGATGCTTGAGGAGATGGACGCACAGCGGTCGGGCGGCGACCAGCTCCACACTGCGGTTCGGTACGGCGTTTCGCAGGCGCTGTTGAACGCCGCCGCGCAAGCGCGGGGAGTGACGCCGACGGACGTGCTCGCAGACACCTACGACACCGAGCCGGCGACCTCGCCGGTCCCGGTGTTCGGGCAATCGGGCGACGAGCGCCGTATCAACGCCGAGAAGATGCTCATCAAGGGCGTTCCGGTCCTGCCCCATGGCCTGTTCAACAGCGTCGAGAAGGTCGGCGAGAACGGCGAGGGGCTGCGCGACTACCTCGCCTGGCTCTCGGACCGGGCCACGGCGCTCGGGCCGGAGCCGTACTCGCCGCGCTTCCACGTCGACGTGTACGGCATCCTCGGGAAGGTGTTCGGGCCGCCGTACGACCGGACCGAAGTTACCGACTACTTCGAAACGCTGCGGGAGGCTGCCGCACCGTACCCCCTTCAGGTCGAGGGGCCAATGGACGCTGGCGGCCGGCAGGCACAGATAACCGCGATGGCCGAACTCCGCGAGGGACTGGCCGACGCCGGCGTCGATGTGGACATCGTCGCCGACGAGTGGTGCAACACCTTCGAGGACGTGCAGGCGTTCGTCGACGCGGAAGCGGCCGACTTGGTCCAGATTAAGACGCCGGACCTCGGCGGCATCCAGCGCTCGGCCGAAGCGGTGCTGTACTGCGATGGCACGGACACCCGGGCCTACGTCGGCGGGACGTGCAACGAGACCGTGACTTCCGCGCGGGCCTGTGCCCACGTCGCACTGGCGACCGATGCCGCCCAAGTGCTGGCGAAACCCGGAATGGGCTTCGACGAGGGGTTCATGGTCGTCACGAACGAAATGCGGCGGGCGCTTGCCAGGCGAGACGCCGCCCGGGAGGTGCCAGCCGATGACTGACTGGTCTGACCCCGACGCGCTGGACCTCTCGGACGGCGAGACGTTCGACTCGCTGCTTGACCGGGCCGATACCAGGGAGAAGGGCCACTTCTTCGAGTTCTTCGCGGAGGGCGACGAACTCGCTCACGACCCCGGTCTCCGACTCTCCCACCACGGCAGCGAGCAGTGGATGGGCCAGACACTCAATCACGACCCGGCGTACTGGCGGGCAGACACCGCCCGCGAGCGCGGCTTCGAGGAGCGCCCGGTTCACCCGGACTACCTGCTGGCGTGCGTGATGGGCATCACCGTCGAGGACCTCTCGGAGAAGGGCGGCTACTTCCTCGGCCGAGACGACGTGGAGTTCCACCAGCCCGCGACGGCCGGGACGCCGCTGTCGGTCACCTCGACCGTCGTCGACACCCGAACGTCCTCCTCCCGGCCGAAGTACGGCATCGTCACCTGGGAGACGGAGGGTCGGGACCGCGAGACTGGCGAGACGCTGGTCTCCTACCGGCGAACGAATATGATTCCGCGCCGCGAGCCTGCGGCGACCGACGGCGGCGCTGTCGGCGAACAGGACGAGGGCGGACCGGCAATGCCTGACACTCTCCTCTCGCCCGACGGCGAACGTTTCGGGGATTTCCAAGCGGCACTCGACACCGCCCGCGAGGAGAACGCCGCCGTCGCCTACCGCCACGAACGCGGGCGGACGATGGACGACCAGCTGGTCGCCGGCCTGCCGCTTTCGACGCTCAACACCGCTCGCCAGCACCACAACCGCGACGAGATGGCCGACTCGCCGTCGGGCGACATCGTCGCCTACGGCGACGTGACCCGCTCGATTGCGCTGGCCCACGCCCGCTCGGACGAGGCGACTTACCGCGAACAGCGGTTTGCTGACGAGCGGTTCCACGATTTCGTCACGCTGGGCGACACCGTCTACGGCTTCACCCGCGTCCTCGACTGCGACCCAGACGCCGGGCCGGAACGAGCCGGCGCGGTCACGTTCGAACACGTCGCGTTCAATCAGGAGCAGACCCCGGTCTACTCGGGCCGGCGAACCGCACACATTCAGCGACACCAATGACACGACTCTGCCGAACCTTCCAGACCGCACCGGCCGCGATACCGAACGACAACAGCGCGAAGTTCCTCGTCTCGGGACTCACCAGCGAGGGATTTCAGGCCCCCGACTGGCTCGTTCCCGACATTGAGGACGGCACCGCCCCGTCGATGAAAGACGAGGCCGTCGACAACATCGTCGAGCACGTCCCGGACCACGCCGACGACTTCGCCGGGGACATTCTCCCGCGGGTCGAGTGGGCCTACGACGACGCCGACGCCCGCGAGCGCGGCATCGAGCAGGTGACCCGCCTCGCGGCCGAGGTCGGCGAGGAACTGGACGGCTTCGTCTTCCCGAAGGTCGGCCGCCTCGACGACGTGCGCGACGCCGCGGGCGTCGTCGCCGACGCGGAGCGCGATGCCGGGCTTCCCGAGGGGACGCTGGAGATGGCGATCATTCTGGAGACCGCTCCCGGTCGCTCGGACCTTCGCGAGATCTGCCAGTACGCCACAGACTCCCGGCTCTCCGGGCTCGTGTTCGGGCCGGTGGACTACACAGCGGAACTCGGCGGCCGCGCGCTCAACGGCGAACGGCCCCGCTGGGACGGCCTGCTCGAAGCTCTCTCGAACGAGACGAGCGCCGCTGACATCGTCGCCATCGGCGGCCCCTTCGACCAGTTGTTCCACGAGCGCGCCGGCGTTACCTACTACAACGCCGAGGGGTACGCCGACCAGGTGGAACACGAGGCGACCATCGGCATCGACGGCTCGTGGTCGCTGCACCCCAAGCAGACCGAGCAGGCGAATCGCATCCACATGCCGACGGTGGAGGAACTGGAGCGAGACCTCCACAAGATCGAGTCGTTCAACGAGGCCAAGCGCGAGGGGACCGGCGCAGTCGTCGTCGACGGCCAGATGGTCGACGAAGCGACCTACAAGAACTTCGCCAACACCGTCAAAACCGTCCGGGCTATCGACGAAACCCATCCCGCCCAGACCGAGGAGTACTACGACGACGACCTGCTGGCGCGGGCGAAAGACGTCGAACTGATCTTCGGCTAAGCCGGCAGTCGCTTTTTACTCGAAATAGTTCGCCAGCCGTTGGGCTGCCTCGTCCACCCGAGGCGTCACGAGTGCGAATCGTATCCAGTCACGCCGAGACTCGCCGAAGGCCTCGCCGGGCATCCCGGCGACGCCGGCCTCGTCGATAAGTTCGTACACGTTCTCGAAGGAGCCCGGGAAGCCGGGGAACCGCGCCATCACGTAGAAGCCGCCATCGGGGCGGTTGTACTCGGCCCCGACTTCCGCCAGCGCAGCGCAAAAATCGTCGACGCGGTCTTCGAGTCGCCGTCGGCACGCGGCGTAGTAGTCGGGACTCGTGGTCTTCAGCGCCCGCAGGACGGCGTACTGCGCCGGCCGGCTCCCGGTAACGTTCGTGAGCATGTGCTGGGTGCGAGCGCGTTCCAGAAGTGCGCCGGTCGGGCCGTCCTCCGGCGGGAAGATTGCATAGCCGACCCGGAAGCCGGTGATCGCCATCGTTTTCGAGAGGGAGTTGGTGGCGACGACGTGGTCGGAGTCGGCGTGCAGCGCCGAACTGAACCGGCCCGCGTAGTCAAAGTGGTCGTACACCTCGTCGCTGAGCAGCAGCGCGTCGTACTCCTCGGCGATGGCTGCGAACTCGGCCATCGCGTCGGCGTCGTACACCGCGCCGGTAGGGTTGTTCGGCGAATTGACGACGATGACCGCCGTCTCCTCGCTTGCGGCCGCCCGAACGTCCGCGGGGTCCAGTCGGTTGCGCTCGTCGACTGGGACGAAGGAGATGTCCGCGCCGACGAAGTTTGCCCGGCCGGCGTAGTAGGGGTAGACCGGGTCCGTCAGGAGAATCTCGTTTCCGTCGAAGTGGTGGAGTCCGCCGGTCATCGCGAGGTGGTTTGCCTCACCCGCGCCGTTCGTGATGAGGACTCGGTTCCGGTCCACCCCACGCCGAGCGGCGATTTCATCGCGGAGGGGCGTCAGCCCGACGCTGGGCGGATACTGGTAGTCGTCGGCCGGAGCCTCGGCGTAGTCTCTGAGCCCGTCCCGAAGCCCCTCGGGCGGGTCCCAGTCGGGGTTGCCCGACACCATGTCCACCACGTCCCGGTCGGCCCGGGCCGCATACTGCATGACCCGGAAGAACTGGGGTTCCGTGTAGTCCATACCCGGTCTCGGGCTGCCGGCCCCGTTTGCTTTTCTGTCTACTGGCGGATGTACAGCGTCAGTCCGCCGAGGACCAGCAACAGCATCCCCCACAGGAGGTCCGACCCCGGCAGGACCCAGAGGAATAGCGTCACGAGACCCGAGGTAACAAGTGACCAGCCAAGCGTCGTCTGATAGCTCATACACGCAGTTGTGTCTCCGAACTGAAAGTATTCCGGCCCGCCCTGAACGCTTATTCGCCCATCGCGACAACTACCGCTAATGACAGACGATACAGCGGACCCAGTCGAGAAGCGCGTCGGCAAGCGTCTCCGAGAAGCTGATGCCACAGTCGCTACCGCGGAGTCCTGTACCGGCGGCCTTGTCGGGTCGAAAATAACGGACATACCCGGTTCGAGCGACTACTTCGACCGCTCGCTGGTTACCTACTCCTACGAGGCCAAGCGAGAGCTGCTCGCCGTCTCGCGGGAATCGCTGGACGCCCACGGCGCAGTCTCAGAACCGGTCGCTGTCGAAATGGCTCAGGGCGCTCGTGATACCGCCAGGACAGACTGGGGCGTCGCCACGACTGGCGTGGCCGGGCCGAGCGGCGGCTCGTCGGAAACGCCCGTCGGGACGGTGTACATCGCCGTCGCCGAGGCCGCCCCGTGGGGGACCAACGAGTCCGGCGTGACAGTGTCCCGCTACGAGTTCGATGGCACCCGTCGCGAGGTCAAGGCGGCCATCGCGACACAGGCGCTCCGGGACCTGGAAACCACCTTACAGGAGTAGTAAGCTCTTTCAGTTGGGACACGGACGGTCAGGTAGATGAACAAACGTGGGCACGTCCTGAACGCCGTCCTCTTGAGCATCGGACTGGGATACGTTCTTGACCCCTCGGGCGACGTGACGACCTTCGCAACAATCGCGGAAGTGTTCCTTCCCATCGTCTTGGGCGCACTGTTTCCCGATGTCGACACCGCCTTCGGCAAGCACCGCAAGACCCTGCACAATCTCCCCGTCCTCATCATATTCTTGGCCCATCCGCTGTATCACGGCGGCAATCTCCAGTGGGTGTGGCTCGGCGTCCTCACCCACTACGTGCTGGACTACTTCGGTTCCCGCCGGGGCATCGCGCTGTTTTACCCCATCTCGGACAAAGAGTACGGGTCACCGACGGGTGTGACGACTTCCAGTGAGTATGCGGAGGTTGTCACCGTCGCGATTACCATCTTCGAACTGGCCGCGGTCGGGCTGTTGATACATGTGCTCCCACAGTACCTGCCGCCGTCGGTCCGTACCTTCGTCGTCGAGAACAGCGCGTTTCTGGTTTAGTACACTTTCACGTCGTCGAACCGACCGCTGTACGCGACGTGGTCCGGATGAGTCGGCTCGGTCCCCTGCAGCATCAGCCGGTCGAACTTTCCCCAGGTGTTTTCCAGCCCCAGATGCGCCCACTCGACTGCCCGGCGGATGTCGTGTGAGATGCCGTCGCGATGGAACAGCGACCGCTCCACGTCGTCTTTCAGCGCCGCACTGAGCGCCGCCACGTCCTCGAACGCCTCGGTAAAGGTCACGTACGCCTCGCCGACGGTACCACGGACGTGGGCATACGACGAGACGAACGGCTCGTGGCCGGTCTCCGACGTGAACGACTGCGCGCGGTCTCGGTGGTGGGACAACTGCTTGGGGTTGTACACTTCCAGCGCGTCGATGCTGTCGTCGTACGCTTCGATGTCGTCCAGTCCGAGGCTCACGTTGAGAAATCCGGGATGGGGGACGAGCACAGCTGCGTCCTGACGGTCCAACTCTCGCATCGCGCCGTCGAAGGTAATGAAATCCGGGATCGGCTCTTCGAGTCCAATACCCAGTACGTGCCGGCGCTGTTGCCAGGTGCCAGTAAATATCTCTCTGGCTGGAAACACAGTCAGCTCTTCGTCGGAAAACGCCTCTGCTTGCCGCCGTATCTCCGGTAGCCGCGTGAAATGCGGCGCGTACACCAGCGCGTCGAGGCCACATGCCTTCGCGCGCTCGACGACCCCGTCGTCGAGCACTTTCACGTGGAGATCAACGGCGTACCCCTCGGGTTGCACGGTGAACGCTAACTCCGTACTGCCATTAGGGGTTTCCGTTTTGGCAGTCTGAGAGACAGACTTCTGACAGGTGGCAGCCAACGTTTTTAACCCCGCGTCGCCTGCCACTGAGCAAATGCCACGCTGGGAGTGCGACATCGAAGGGGACGACAGACAGTTCGACCGCGTCGAGGAGCTTATCATCCACCAGTCGGTTGAGCATGACCGCATCGAGTGCAAGGTCTGCGGTGCCGTCGTCCCCGACGGCTACTTCGCTATCAAGCACGCCTTCGACGAACACTCCCGCGCGGAGTACGTTCGCGCCTACGACGCCTCCGCCGCCGAGGTCCGCCGTCGTGAACAGATAAAAGAATCCGTTGAGGCCGCCGCCAACATGAGCGAGGTCATCGACCGATTGGAAGGCGGCGAAGCGTAGCAACTACCGCTGTTTTACGACGGTGCCTGACTTTGCTCGACAATGATTGCCAACTAGTCTGAAAACGCTTGATTGCTCCCTTGCGGGTCGCTACGCATCCGTTCGAATTGCACGAGACCCGTTCGCCTACCGCTCTTCGGAGTCGAGAACGCGAATCTGGTCGCCACGCACGGTGACCGGAATCGGGACCGTTGCCTCGTACAGTTCGACGGTGACCTGGTCCTTGCCCTCGTCGATGCGCTGGACCTGCGCCTTCTCGCCCTTGAACGGGCCGGCGATGAGTTCGACGATGTCGCCCTCCGCAATGCCTTCTACGTCCGGTTTCGGCGAGAGGAAGTGCTCGACTTCCGCCATCGAGGACTCCCCCTGCACGACGCCGTTGGCGTGGGGGATCTCGTCGAGGATGCGGTCGAAGACGTTGTGATCGTCCGCTTCGACCATCACGTAGCTCGTGAGCGAGTCCGGCGCGAGCGCGGCGTGGATCTCGTCTTCCTCGCGGGAGATGATCATGTCCGCGACGGTGCGTTCCTGGCTGGCCGTGGTTTTGACTGCGTAGATTCCCATCGGTTTACACCGGCTTGCTGCCAGGGATGAAGGTCATCACGGCGAAGATGATGAACCCGAGCAGTCCGACCAGCGCGATGCCCGCGCCGGCGATTTTCGCGATCTGGGAGAACTCCTCCCACGACGGCGTACTCGCCAGTTTGAGTACGCGGATGTAGGAGGTGAGATCGTATGGAACGTCCATAGCGGGTCGTACCCACTGGTGGCTTTTCTATATTGTGGTGCGCGGCGACGAGTCCGAACCCGTCACAGAGCGAGCTGTACAGCGTCACAGAAAAAAGTAGCCGACAGAACGGGGCGATAACCGGGACGAGCGTTCCCGAACGTTCGGTTAGTCGTCGGTCAACGCAGTCCCGTCCGATCCGTGTGTCCCCAGGTCGCTACCGTCACCGGCATCGCCGGTTTCGAACTGGTCGATGAGGTCCTTGAGGTCGGTCGCCTGACTGGAGAGCGACTGTATCTTCTCGGTGACCTCCGTGATCGACGCCGTCTGTTCCTCGGCGGACGCGGCGACGTTCTCGGCCTCTGCGGATGTCTCCTCGCTGATCGAGCCGACTTCCTCGGCCATCGAGACGACCTCTTCCATCGAGGCCGCCTGCTCGTCGGTCGCGTCGCTGATAGCCTGCACGCCGTCGTTTGCCTCGTTGACCTGCTGGACGATACTGGTCAGCGAGTCGGTCGCGTTTTCGACCGTTTTCTTCCCGGTGTCGACGCTCTCACCCATCTCCTGCATGTCCTCGACAGTGGTGTCGGTCCGGGACCGAATGTCGTCGATCATCGACTCGATATCGGTCGTCGCTTCCTGGGTTTCCTCGGCGAGCGTCTTGATCTCGCGGGCCACGACGGCGAACCCTTCGCCCGCCTCACCGGCCCGAGCGGCTTCGATGTTCGCGTTGAGCGCGAGCATGTTCGTCTGCTCCGCGATTTCGTCGATGAGCGTCGTGACTTCGCCAATGCGCTCCATCTCCTCTGCGAGGGACTCCACCTGTTCGATAGCTTCGGTGGACTTCCGTTCGAGCGCCTCGATTTCGGCGGCGGCCTGCTCGGCGTATTCGCGGCCGGACTCGCCGTCGTTGACGGCCTGCTGGGACTTCGACGCGACTTCGTCGGTCGACGAGGTGATTTCCTCGACAGTCGCCGACAGGTCGGTCATCTCGTCGCTCACCTGCTGGATGTTCCGGTTTTGCTCGTCAGCGCCTTCGGCGATCTGTTGCACCGACTCGCTCACCGACTCGCTAGCCGACCGCACTTCCTGTGCGCTCGCGGAGATCGTTTCCGTCGAACTGTCGACGGTTCCGGCGAACCCTTCGATGCGGTTGACCGTCCGTTCGAGCTCCGTGATCATCTCGTTGAAGCTCTCTGCGATGTCGACCATCGCGTCGTAGTCGCTGTCGGTGGCCATCCGCTGGGTGAGGTCCCCGGCCGCCGACTTGTCCATCACGTCGCTGAACTCGGCCGCCTTCGCTTCGAGGGCGGACGCCATCGCCTCGGCGTCTTCCTTCGCCGCCTCCGCCTCGTCTCTGGCGGCTTCGACGTCGGTAATCAACGTCTGGATGTCCTCGCCCATCTCCTCCAGCGCCGCGCCGAACTCACCGGGGATGCTCTCGTCGAGCGCCGGGTCGTCGAACCGCTTGTCAGCGAGCGCGTCGGCCTGATTCGCAGCGGTCGTCAGGTACGCCTGCATCGACGCGAATGAGTCGTACAGTTGCCCCATCTCGTCGACGCGCGTGGTCTCGGGGAGGGTGCTGTTGATCTCACCGGCGGCGATGTCCTCGGCGCTTTCGGCCACGCGGGAGAGCGCGTTCGCGGTTCCGCGCCCGATTGTCACGCCGACGACGAACAGTGCCCCCACGGCAAGCGCCAGGAGGAGCGCGATGTTCTCGGAGACAGCCGACTGCAGGGCGAACGCGCGGTCCTGCGGGACGTGATACAGCAACGCCCACTCAGTGCCGGTGACCGGCGTGTACGCCATCACGTACTGCCCGTCTTCCATGCCCGTTCTGGCGGAGACGGACTTGTAGCCGGTTTCGCCGTTCAGTGCCGCTTCGACGCTCGTGTCGGTCGCGTCCCCGGTTGCCGCGTACTCTTCGAGAATCGAACTCTTCCGGTTGTCGAGAATGATCTGTCCGTTCGACCCGACGACCTTCACGTCGCCGGTCGCAAACGGTGACGTGAACTCGTGGGAGCGCGCTTCGAGCGACGCCGTCAGCACGACGTATTCGTCGCTGCCGGAGACAGGCTGGACGAACGCAATAACCGATTCGTTACTGCTCTTGTACGCTTCGGACGTGCCCGTCGGACCCGACGAGACGACTGCACCACTCGCGTCGGTCCACGGATCGTCGACGTTGCTCAGTGCGACGCCGTTCAGTTCGTCGTCGGTGCTGGCGGTGACTGTACCGTCAGCGGCGTCGACGTAATGAAGCGCCCGGACGTCTCCCGGTAACCCAATGAGCTTCTGTTCGAGCCACCGCTGGTGTTCTCTGTCAGAGGTGGACTCGGACCGATCACCGATAGACGCCGCGAGAAACGACGCTGTCGACTGCTTGTTCGAGACCCAAGTTGAGACGGAACTCGATTGGGACTCCGCGACACCGCGGATTTGATCCTCTGTCTGTGACTCAACTAGCGCCCCCGTTTCGAGGTTGATGGCTGCCCCACCGAGTGCGAGCAAGACGACCACGCCGAGCAACAGGACGCCGAACTTCGCCGCGTACCGACGCCGAATGACGTCAGGGAGCGCACGCTCCGTTGCCTGAACCAGCCGGCTCGGGAGCGAACTCATCGGGACCCTCCCGATTTGAAGAACTGTGGTTGCAATAGCTCCAGCGACTCGACTGACCCGTTAGTGACCCGCTCGATCAGGTACGAACTCAGCGGTTCGAGGTCAGCCGTCAGGTCGACGCTGCCGGACGCACCCTGGTAATTCACTGCCCGGCCTGCTTCAGTGAGTGACCGAACACGACCGAAGTCGCCGACAGAGACAGTGTGTCCAGACCCGCCGGAGACTGACTGAATGGTCTCGGCGATTGCCGGACCGCTGCTTTCGCCGGCCTGTTCGGCGGCACACGCCATCAAAAACAGCGCGTCGTACGCGTTGACCGAGTACGCTCGGGGATCATCGATATCCGGGAGCCGGCGGACCAGTTCGAAGTACGCCTGCGTTCGCGCAGAGGACAGCGACGCGCTGTAGAACCCGTCGTAGTACGACGGGAGGTCACCGCCGAACATCCCCGCAGACAGCACCCATGGAACGTCGTACTCCGACTGGTTGTACGCATCAAGGATACCGCGCTCCTGGCCGGAGACGCTGGTGAAGCTGACGGCATCAGGGTCGTTCTGGAACACGTCTGCGAGCGTGTCGTCGAACGATTCCGACGACGGGTCATATCGGATATCGGCGACGATATCGGCGTTCAGTGCCTCACGCTGTGCGTCCGCCAGTCCGGCACCGAAGGAGTTGTCGATGCTCAGTAACGCGACGGAGTCCGCATCGATGTACAGCGGGTCGTCGACGGCCTTCGCCATTACCACCGCTTGCGTCCCGTCGCTCGGCACTGTTCGGCCGAAGTATTTCCGGCCGTTGGCCCGGCCGGCAGTCGATAGCTGCGGGGCAGTACTGGCGGGGCTGACCTCCATGATTTCGTCGCTGGCTGCTTCCGGAGCGAGAGCGAGCGACGCATCACTGACGAGGCCGCCGACGAAGCCGATGACACCACGGTCGACGAGTGATCCGTACTGCTCTACCGCGGTTTCGGCGTTCGCCTCGGTATCAAGAATGGTCACTTCGACGTCGTTACCGCCGATACCACCGACGGCGTTGACGTCGCTTGCTGCCTGCTCGACCATGCGCTTGCCGTGTTGTCCGAGTGGGGCGAGCGCACCACTGAGTGGGAGGAGTGCACCAAACTGAACAGTGTCACTGCCTCCGCTCAGAGAACCGAGACAACCGGATGAGAGTCCCAAGCTCCCAACGGCCAGACACTTTTTGAGAACATTACGCCTCGAATCTGAGTACATGCGAAGAGAGTTAGAATTTCCGGATAAACGCTTTTCGGCGAGAGTATCATTTATGATAGCAAACGTGTGGAGATAAATTCATTTACTGGCAGCTAGGGAGAGTCAGAAAACTGAGACAACGAGGCAGTTCAGTCGACGTAGTCGATGTCTTCACCGAGTTGCTGGGCGGCCTTCTCCTGTTCGGCCTCGCTCTGGCCGTATATCTGCGGGCTCTCGACGCCGGTGACGACGATCATCGTCTCCATCTTGCCCTCGAACTCGTTGTTGACCGACGCGCCCCAGATGATGCGAGCGTCGGGGTCGATGCGGTCGTAGATCTCCTCGACGACGCCCTCGGCTTCCTCGATGCTCATGTCGGGGCCGCCGACGACGTTGACGAGCGCGGAGTTCGCACCGTCGAACTCCACGTCAAGTAGCGGCGAGCGGAGCGCCGAGCGGATGGAGTCCTGTGCCTTGTTCTCGGAGTCGGATTCGCCGAGGCCGATCATCGCGACACCGCCGTTCTCCATGATGGTCCGAACGTCGGCGAAGTCCACGTTGACGAGGCCGGGCTTGGTGATCAGTTCGGTCATGCCCTTGACCGAGCGCATCAGCACACGGTCGCAAATCTTGAACGCGTCCTGCAGCGGCATCGACGGCGCATAGTCCAGCAGGCGGTCGTTCGGCACGACGATGACCGTATCGGAGACCGAACGGAGTCGTTCGAGGCCAGCGTCGGCGTTGGCACGGCGGCGTTCACCCTCCGCGGTAAACGGAATCGTGACGATAGAAATGGTGAGTGCGCCGGCTTCCTGCGCGGCCTGTGCGACGACCGGGGCCGCGCCGGTGCCGGTGCCGCCGCCGAGACCTGCGGTGACGAACACCATGTCTGAGCCGTCGATAGACTGCTGGATGTCCTCGATGTCCTCCTGGGCGGCCTCCTCGCCGATTTTCGGGACCGAACCCGCGCCGCGGCCGCCGGTGCGCTTGCGGCCGATGAGAATCTTGGTGTCGGCGGCCACCTCGTCGGCGAGGTGCTGTGCGTCGGTGTTTGCGGCGACGAGTTTGGCCCCGTGGATGCCCTCCTCCATCATCCGGGTGACCGTGTTCCCGCCAGCACCGCCACAGCCGACGACCGTGATCTTCGTTTCCAGGTCCTTGACGACGCTTGCCAGTTCCTCGTCGGACATCGTCCCGGACGTGGACATGTCTTGAGACGGCGTCGATGTCGTTTCGTCGACAGTTCCGCCAGCCGCGTCCTCCCCGTCTTGTTCTGCCTCGTCGATAGCGTCGTCAATTATCGAATCCATAATTTAAAACCCCCTTGCAGACGAACAGTTATTAGTTTTCCCCCTACGTCTGACGCACGTCTGACGTGTTGAGTCATAGTTTTACCGGCTGACGCGCCAGTGTTCACAGCGTATATCGACGTATACGCTCGCGCTGGAACCGCTCCGGGTCAATCTCTTCGCCGTCGATTTCGACGGATTGGCCCGAGGCGAGTTTCCCGAACTTGGGCCCTTCGGGGATACCGGCCGTTCGTGCGAGGTCCGGGTCGAACGCCGTCTCCCGGGCGACCAGTTCGTCCGCGGTCCAGTCGACGCTGTCGAAGCGCCGTTCGAGGATTTCGACCAGCGGTTCGACGACCGCTTCTATTTCTGTCGCCGCCGGACAGACAATCGGTCCGGTGAGGACAGTCCCGTTTTGCTCGGTCGCGTACGCGATGGACTGGCGTTCGATAGTCTCACGCAGTGCCTCGCTATCGACGCCGCGCACGTCGGAAATAAGCTCGTTCGGGAGGTCGATTACGGTCCATTCCCCGTCGTACCCGGACGCAAGCTCTCCGAACCTGAGACCATCGTCGACCGGCCGGACAGCGTCTTCCAGCGTCTCGACGAGGCCCAGGTCGACACCGGTCGTCTCCCGAACGAACGTCTCACTGACGACGCGGTAGCCCAGCGACTCGATGGCGGCCGTGAGGTCCGGCCGGTCGCCCTCCATGAGAGCGTAGTCGGCCGCGCTGGCCCGGAAGGCGCGGTCGAGCACTGTGTCGCGCTCCTCGTCGCTGTCGGCCCACTCCGCCAGCGCGTCCAACGACCAGTTGGCGGCGATGTGGCCGACCGCCCAGTCCGTCTCACGAACAACTCGCTCGAACCGCGGGGCGTAGTGGCCGCCGCCGACCCCGAGGAGGTGGCGGCGCGTCCCGTTCTCACGCGGCCTGTCAGCCGGTTCGTCGGCGAGGTCCAGTATCGCTCTGGCAGCGGCCTCGGCGGCGTCGGGGTCCTCCCACTGTGGCTCCGCACTGCCGACCTCGACAAACATCGACGGGACACCGACTGCTGTCGGGCCGTGGTGCGTACACTCCATCCCGACTTCGTAGTCCGGCGGAGCGTGGCGCTGGAGTGCCGACACCACGGCCTTGTGAGCCCCGGGACAGGCGCGGGCGAACTGCCCGTCTTCGCCGCCGTACTCCGCGGCACCGAAGTTTCCGGTATGGTGGGCCGTCAGGAGCTCGTCCGTCTCGCCGGCGTGTTTTGAGGCGAACACCAGCAGGTCCGGATCGTCGAACGCTGCCGCGACGTTTTCGATGTCCAGATGTAACGCCTCGAACTCGCGGAGTTCCACGCTGTCAATCTGGTACACCGTACCGCCGCCTTCGTCGTCGGGCCGCGTTTCGTCGCCGCTCGTTTCCCAGTCCCGCAATGAGCGCAGGTGCTCTCCGATGTGCATCGATGCCGCGTCGGCGTGTGAGACAACGATTCCGAGCATCAATCGGCGTTCTCCAGATGGACCGGTTCACGACCCACCGCGGACCGGACGGCGTCACCGGCCAGCCCAAGCAGGTGTTTCAGCGCTTCGCGGCGCTGGACGAACAGTCCGACCCCGAGGAGGACGTACAGCCCTGTATACGCCAGCAGAAGGTCGTGACTCGATATCGGCAGAGCGAGAAGGTCCCTGATGATGGCGAACTCCAGAACCACCTGCGAGATGAACAGCGCGAACAGCCCGATTGCTTCCCGGATACTGATCTCGAAGTTGACCAGAATGGCGAGCGCAAAGAAGGACTGGGCCGCTGTAATCCAGATCTCCGCGCCCTGTCTGGCGTCGAACGGCAGGACGCCGTACCCGCCGAGTGCGATGGAGTACACCACTGCGATGGTCCCGATGAGCAGCGTCCACTGATTGAGTTTCGAGGAAATGAGGGCGTTGAACCCCGCCGTCGAGCGGGCCTTGTTGACCAGCACGGCGACGACAATGAGCTCAGGTGACTCACTGGCCAGCGGGGCGACCCACTGGATCATGAAGAACTCGGGGATGCCGTTCGCGACGCCGATCTCTTCGAGGCCGTGGGCGAACGGCTCAACCGCGGTGAAAATCATTGCGCCGGAGTAGCCAAACAACGCCAAGACGACGAGTGGCCGCCACGGCAGCGACCACTCCTGGAAGTACTTTGGGACGCCGACGGTGTGCTCGCTGTGTTCGATATCGGACTTGAGCACGAGGCCGATGTACGCGACGTAGAGGCCGACCAGAAACAGCGTATCGAAGATACCGATACCGCCGCCGAGAGGGACAAGAAACGCCCACAGCGTCGCCAGAAAGAGGAAGGAGATCTCGGTTGCGATGTCGGTGTCCAGCTGGACGGCGTCTTTCAGGAAGCCGTCGCGTTTCGTGACTGCGGGGTCCCGTGTCTTTGCGGCGCGCCAGACGGTGAACACGGCGATACCCGCCCAGCCGATACCGATGAGGATGCGGTTCGCGCCGGTCATGTTCGCAATCGCGAGGTTCGCGTCGTGACAGGCGCGAGCGAGCCCCCCGCTTGCGGACTCGATTTCTGCCGCCGTGAACTGGCGACAGGCCTCCGTCGTCGCCCCACCAGCCCCGGCGTTCCAGGCGTACAGCGCGTCAACGGCGTACTCGGGAGCCACGGCGAGAATGGCGAGGACGGCGATAGCGAACGCCCTCGGTACGTCTTTCTCGGCGGTTTCAGCGCCCCAGGCCAAGAGGAACGACGCCCCGAGGACGGCGAGCCCACTGACCGCGACGGTGGTCACGTTCCCGACCTCAATGCCGGAGATAAATAGGTAAATCCAGCCGACAGTCAGGGCCAGCGCGACTGCGACTTGCATCAGTGGATGGCGAAAACGACTCACTGTCGGAAGTGTGGCTGGGTCTGGCTGAAAAGCTTGCGAAAGTGTCGGCTGCAGACCGTGCTTCCCACAGAGCGTGGCGTTCATACGACCGGGGCGCGCTGGCGTTGGTATGGACGTTTACGGACTCATCGGCAACCCGGTCGGGCACTCGCTGTCGCCCCCGATGCACGAGGCGGGCTACGAGGCACTGGGACTTGATGCACGCTACGTCACGTTTGAACCACCAGCGGATGCTGGTGCCGAAGCCATCGAAGCGGCAGAGACGCTCGGAGTCGACGGCCTCAACGTCACAATCCCGTTCAAGCAGGACGTGCTAGACGCCGTTGACCCCGCACCGCTCGCCGAGCGCATCGGCGCGGTCAACACCGTTGATTTCACCGGTGGGACGCCGACGGGCTACAACACCGACGCGGTCGGCGCGGTCCGAGCACTGGCACACCACGACGTCTCGCTGTCCGGCACTGCTGTCGTCGTCGGGGCCGGCGGCGCGGGACGCGCAGTCGCGTTCGGCCTCGCCGACGAGGGGCTGTCGGTGCGGATAGCAAACCGAACCGAATCTAAGGCGCACGCGCTGGCCGAGGACGTCCCGGACGCGACGGGCCACGGCCTCGATTCGCTCGCTGACCTGCTCGCAGACGCCGACATCCTCGTCAACTGCACCAGCGTCGGCATGGAGGAAGACGAGACGCCGGTCCCCGCTGACGCGCTGCACGGCGACCTCGCGGTGCTCGATGCGGTGTACACGCCGATTGAGACCCGTCTGCTACAGGACGCGGCGGCCGCGGGCGCAACGACCGTTGACGGCGCGTGGATGCTCCTGTATCAGGGGGTTGAAGCGTTTGAACGCTGGACTGGCGAGGACGCACCTGTAGACAGGATGAACGGCCGATTGCGCGAACACTTGTAACGGAGCGGTCACCAGCAAGAGATTTGTGTTGGGGATAAATACGTTCATGTATGGGTCTGCTTCAGAAATTGAAATCCGCCCTCGGGCTTGACGGGACTGGGTCATCCACGTCGGGAACCAATCGCGACGTGGACGTGACCGTCGAGCGAGAGCCCTCTACTGAAGACGAAGACGCTGTCAAGGGGACGAACACCGCGACGACTACCGAGACCCACACATCCGATACCGCGGACGGGGCCGGGACTGAATCAGGGGATGGGAGTGCAACATCTGCTCAGACGGCCGAGTCGGAGACTACTGAGTCACCGACTACCGACGACGAATCGACATCTGCGACCGATGACTCTACCACGGAGGCCGAACCAGAAACGGCGGGCGACGACGAGGACA
This sequence comes from Haloarcula sp. CBA1131, assembly GCF_008728975.1. Taxonomy (NCBI): domain Archaea; kingdom Methanobacteriati; phylum Methanobacteriota; class Halobacteria; order Halobacteriales; family Haloarculaceae; genus Haloarcula; species Haloarcula sp. CBA1131. Next base: position 2,148,063 of record NZ_RPCY01000001.1, on the reverse strand, counting down.
GCGATTCGGCGGCCACCGCTAGCGAGGACTCGACCGAGGCTGATGCGGAGCCAGCCGCATCCGACGAAGAATCGGCTGAGGCCGACGATGATGGAAGCACTGCCCCAGTCACGGAAATAAAGGGTATCGGTCCCGCCTACGCCGACCGACTCGCCGATATCGGTATCGAGACGGTGGGCGAACTGGCCGCTGCGGATGCAGCAGCCATCGCCGCGGACACGGACCTCTCAGAGAGCCGCGTTTCGGGCTGGATCGAGCGGGCCGAAGACTTCTGAAACCGTTGACGTTCCGTCTTTTTGCGCCGAACCGCAAGGGAATTAGTCGCCGCACTGTTTTCGTTCGGTAATGCAATCGGTCGAAACCGACCGGACCACGTTCACCGACCTTGCGGCCGACGCGCATCCAGCGGCGCGCGTCCTTGTCGAGGTTCGAGTGGACGTCGATGACCCGTTTCTCGCCTATCGTCGGGCGCGCGACGAAACTGGCGGCGTGTATCTGGCGACGACCGGCGGCCAGTCGGGGTGGGGTTACTTCGGGACCGCTCCGGCGGACTTCCGCGAGGTCGACCCCCGAGCTGGCGGGACCCTCGCCGCACTGACTGAGTTTCTCGACGGCGAGCGGCTGGTCCGTGGTGACTGCGACGTACCGTATCCCTGCGGAGCCGTTGGATGGCTCTCCTACGACGTGGCGCGGGAACTGGAGTCACTGCCCGACAGCGCCGATGCCGACCGCGCGCTCCCAAACCTGCAGGTGGCCCGCTACGACCGCTTCGCCGCTTGGGAGGAACCCCGCGGTGAGTCGGTGACGCTGCGCGTGACAGCCTGCCCGCGGGTCGACGACTTTGAGACGCCCGAACTGGCCTACGAGTTCGGCAAGCAGCACGCGCTGGACTTGGCGCGGGCAGCGGCACAGGGCGACCCCAGTGTCGAGGATCCGCCGGTCGAGACCGATGAAGCAACCTTCGAGAGTGACTGCACGCGCGAGTCATTTGCTGACCGAGTCCAAACGGTCAAGCAGTACATCCGCGACGGCGACACGTTTCAGGCGAACGTCTCACAGCGTCTCCGCGCACCCGCCGCAGTCCATCCCGTCGAGGCGTTCGACGCGCTTCGAACTGTGAACCCCGCACCGTACTCTGCCCTGCTTGAGTTCCCTGGCGTTGACCTCGTCAGCGCCAGCCCGGAACTCCTCTTGCACCGCGACGGCGACCGTATCGAGACCGAACCCATCGCTGGCACCCGCCCGCGGGGCGAGACGCCCGACGCTGACGACCGACTGGAAGCGGACCTGCTCGACGACGGGAAGGAGCGGGCCGAACACGCGATGCTCGTCGATCTGGAGCGCAACGACCTGGGGAAAGTGAGCAAATTCGGGAGCGTGGAAGTGTCTGACTACCGCCGCGTCGACCGCTACTCAGAGGTGATGCACCTCGTCTCGGTCGTCGAGGGCCGACTCCGTGACGGCGCGTCCCTGCAGGAAGCCATCGCCGCGGTGTTCCCCGGCGGCACCATCACCGGCGCACCGAAACCCCGGACGATGGAGATCATCGACGAGGTTGAGGCCACGCGACGGGGGCCGTACACCGGCTCTATCGGCCTGTTCGGCTTCGACGGCCGGGCGACGCTGAACATCGTCATCAGGACCCTGGTCCGGTACGCCGAGGAGTACCACCTCCGCGTCGGCGCGGGCATCGTTCACGATTCGGACCCGGACAGCGAGTATCAGGAGACGCTTGACAAGGGCTGTGCGCTGGTCAACGCCGTCGACGAAGCGCTGGGGAGACGCGTCGACCTGGCGATGGAGGACCAGCAATGAGCGGCTCCCGTGGTAGCGACGGCAGCGACGATAGCGACACCAACGCCGCGGGTGGCCCGACGGCGGACTCGCTGGCTCCGACCGTGCTGGTCGTCGACAACTACGACTCGTTCGCGTACAACCTCGTCCAGTACGTCGGCGAGGTGGTCCTCCGACTCGGCGGGACTGAGGACGACGTCATCGTCCGGCGCAACGACGCCATCGACATCGAGGGTATCCGCGAACTGGACCCCGACGGCATCGTCGTCTCGCCGGGGCCAGGGACGCCCGAAGAGGCGGGCGTCTCGATGCCGATCTTCGAGGAGCTGGACTACCCGACGCTGGGCGTCTGTCTCGGTCATCAGGCGCTGTGTGCGGCCAACGGCGCGCCAGTCGGCCACGCCGAGGCGGTCGTCCACGGCAAATCGTCGTCGGTTACCCACGACGGAACAGGCGTGTTCGAAGACCTGCCGGACCCCGTCGAGGTGGGTCGGTACCACTCGCTCGCGGTCGACCGCGAGGACCTTCCCGACGTGCTGACTGAGACGGCGTACACTGTTGGCCACGACGATGCCGACGGAGCCACAGAGACGCCAGACTCGTCCGAACCTGCCACCGCCGACGGCACGGACGAGTCCCAGGTCGTCATGGGCGTCCGCCACAGCGACCGCCCGCACATCGGCGTCCAGTTCCATCCCGAAAGCATTCTGACCGACCACGGCAAGACCATGATCGAGAACTTCTGCCTGCTATGCAATACCACGTAGACGGCGACCTCGTCCCCGAAGACGAGGCGACGGTGTCAGTGCGCGACCGCGGGTTCATGTACGGCGACGCGGCGTTCGAAACGCTCCGGGCCTACGGCGGCGAGCCGTTCCGGTGGGACGCCCACCGCGAGCGCCTCCAGCGGACGGCCGAGACGCTGGGGTTTGCCGACGCCGTGCCTGGTGACCTCCGGGAGCGCGTCGACGAGACGCTCGCGGCCAACGACCTCGACGAGGCGTACGTCCGGCTGTCGGTCACGCGGGGCGTCCAGCCCGGGAAGCTCACGCCGGGGAGCGATGTCGACCCGACGGTCGTCGTCATCTGCAAGGGGCTCCCGAGGGGCGGGCTCAACGGCGAGTGCGTCTGGGACGAGCCGGCGTCGGTCCAGACGGTCCGGACCCGGCGGATTCCGAGCGAGGCCGTCCCGGCGGACGCGAAGACCCACAACTACCTCAACGGGATTCTCGGCCGGCTCGAACTCCGAAAGGCCGCCGCTGGCGGCGAACCAGCCGACGAGTGTCTCATCCGGGACACGGACGGGAACCTTGCAGAAGGGGCGACGAGCAACCTCTTTTTCGTCACGGACAACGGCCTCCGGACGCCGAGTACGGATCTGGACCTACTGCCGGGGGTCACCCGCGACGTGGTAATGGACATCGCTCGCGGCGAGGATTTCCCTGTCGAGACCGGTCACTATTCGCTCGATGCCCTGCGTGACGCCGACGAGGCGTTTCTCACCAACTCGACGTGGGAGATCCGCCCCGTTTCGACCGTCGACGGTATCTCCGTGGGGAGCGGGCCGATGACGAAGCTCCTTCAGCGGCTGTTCGACGAGCGAATCGAGGAGCGGTACTACTGATCGCGCTGAAGGTAGTGGAAAGCGAGCCAGCGCGGGTCGCTGGCGTGCCAGCTTACTGGTGTCCGCGTCCGCGGTCTACTCGGGTGCGTAGCAGACCCAACTTGTCGCGGGAACGGTGATCTGGACCCAACTATCGCCGTTGGTCGAGATATTGCCCGCGTTGCCGCTGTAATCGTTGAGTGTCTGGTTCGTCCAGCTCGTGGGGACCCACTTGCTCCGCTGGCCGCTCGCACGGTTCAGGCCGACGAGGAGGTTCCCCTCTCGCTCGTAGACGTACAGGTCCTGGTCGACGTGGCGGGTCTGTGAGCCGCCGCTCGCGAGGTTGTTCCGGATCCAGAGGAGGTTCCGGATATCGTCGTCGTCGACGCTGATACGGTTGCTGTACACGCGTGGATACCCCTCGTACGTGAGGATGTAGGCGTACGCGAGTTTCTCGTAGTCCGGCGGCCCGCTGTCGTGGTTTGAAACGAACGTAAACGCCTGGAACGGCGACTGATTCACCATGCCGGCGCCGTCGAGCGCCTGCATGTTGCCGTCGCTGTGGAACGCCTCCTCTTTCATCGTGTAATAGAGCGGGTAGTCGGTGACGGACATCCCCGTGTCGGCGTACCCTTGGCAGACGCCGATATCGCCGTCGAGCACCTCACCCACTGTCCAGAGATCGAGGTCGTCGGCCCACTGGTTCGCGTAGTCGGCGAAAAACGACTCGGGGACGTGTTTGGCGGCGTCCCAGCGAATACCGTCGACGCCGAGGTCCGCGTACTTCTGGACGTAGGCCTGCAACTCGCCGCGGACGTACGCGGACTCCTGTTTCAGGTCCTTCAGCCCGACGAGCCAGTCGTCCTCGACCGATTCCGGGTTGTCGTAGTTAATGTCGTCTTTCGGGTGGAAGTCGCGTTCGCTGAACCGGGGGAGGTCCGCGAAGGTAATGCCCGGCGCGTCCCGGAAGTCGTCGTTTGCGGCCATGTGGTTGATGACCGCGTCGGCGACGACGTCGAGGTCCTGATTGTGGGCCTCCTGCACCATCGCCTCGTACTCGTCCTCTGTGCCGAACACGCTGTTGAAATCCGTCAGGTCGACGGGCTGATAGCCAAGCGGTGGGTCGGTGACGCCGTTCTGATGGCTCCGGTCGAGGCGGCTCCGCTGGGCCGGTGGGACCTGAATCGCGTCGTAGCCCTGTTGTGCGACTGTTTCCAGCGTCGCTGTGATCTCTGTCCAGTCTGTGTGGTAGTACTGGTACACCGCGCTATCGCCGACAGCCGCGCTACTGCCGACTGAGGCGGCGGTGCCGAATACTGCGGCACCGAGCACTCCGATTCCTTTCAGAACGGTTCGCCGAGACGCCTGCTTACTGCCGGTAATTCGGGGTCGATTCATTTGCTCTCCGAGGTATGTCTCATGTTATCTACCATGCTTTTCCGCAAAAGATGATGAGATTCTACATCACAATAAATAGTTGGCATATATGATTTGTTACATATCGGAAGTCAATCACACCTGAACAGTAATATAGCGATGATACGGGGACTGAACCACTATCTCTACCGCGTTTCCGGCTCCCGGAAGACACACTTCGACGCTCCTATTTTATTTGTGATATATACCCGACTTTCTCACCAACCTCGAAGTAGTCCGTTCACACCACGTCTTCGCGCTCGACACCGTCGACAGCGAGAATGAGGTCGGGACCGTACGCGCCGGCGGGCGTCTGGAACCCGGCGGGCGCGTCACCGCTCAAGACCCGCTCGGTGATTTCGACCGCTGTCGCCGCCGTGAGATCGTAGGTGTGTGGCCCTCGCAGTCGGGACTCGACGCGGTCGCCGTCGTCAGTTCTGGCTTCGCCCCAGACGAAACTGGGCACAGTTGCGCGCTCTTCAGCGTCGGGTCCCTCGGTCGTCTGCTCGATAAACCACTTGAGCGTGGCTTTCACCGGTGGGAGACCGAGTACGGGCGCGAACAGCCCCGCAAACCGCTGCTGTCGGGCCGCCGACGGCGGCATCGACATGTACACGGTCACGTTCGGTATGCCGGTGGTGTGGTACGCCGTCGACACGTCGCCCCACGGGATCGAGACGGTGTTCATCCCATCGTGTCCCCAGCCGAAGTCTATCTCGCGCGATTCGCTCCCGACGGTCACTCGCTCTATGCGGCCGTCGCGGCGCACCGCCCCGCCTGCGTCGATGTGTTCGACCATCGTCTTCGCGGTTCCCTTCGAGACGCCCATCTCCGCGTGAAACGCCAGCGCCAGCGTGTCGGCGTCGGGCAGCCGGTCGGCGAGGTGTGCAGCGAGGCAGTCCGTCGGGACCACGTCGAAACCGACACCAGGCAGGAGCATGATCCCGGCCTCCCGTGCTTCGCTGTCCCGCTCGTGGATGGCCTCAAACACGTCGAGCTCCCCGGTGATGTCCAGGTAGTGCGTCCCGGTTCGCAGGCAGGCCTCGACCATCGGCTCCCACGTCCGGCTGAACGGGCCGGCGCAGTGGACGACGGCGTCGGCGTCGTCGAGCAGCACGTCGAGCACTTTGGGTTCATCCAGCCCGACGACTTCGGACTCACAGCCGAGTTTGATCGCCTGCGTCGAGAGTTCGTCCCGGTTCCGGCCGGCCAGTACGGGCTCTAATCCCCGGTCGATGGCCGCCTGTGCGATGATGTTGCCGGTGTAGCCGTACGAGCCGTAAATGACGACATCTCCCATAGCGTCGCGTTCGCAGCGTCCCCCGATAACAGTTGACACTGAATCGACAACCTGACCAGTGACCGCTGGCTACTCACTTCACGAGAGCTTTGGCCGCGCTCTGGCCTCGCTTCTTACTGCACGGTGCCGTTTCCGTCTGAATAGCCCGTGGCGCTTCACGCGGTTACTCGCCGGGATCGGCGGTTTGAAACGGGTTACGTCCGTACGGATGCGTAGTATGGACGAGGACAGCCGTATCGTCGCGCTGGACGAGGTGCCCGCTGACGGAACCTTTCTGTTCACTGTTCGCGACGGCTTCGACACGAAGGAGGCGATTATCGTCGAGTTGTCCGACGCGGTCGTCGCGTTCGAGAACTACTGTCCACACTGGACAGACGTCCGACTCGACAAAGGCAGTGGGGCGACTGTTCGGAATGGGGAACTGGTGTGTGAGAAACACGGGGCGACGTTCGAATCCGATTCGGGGCTGTGTAACTACGGCCCTTGCGAAGGAGCGGTTCTGGAGGAAGTTTCGATTACCACCGAGGACGACGTCGTCTACCTGACCGACGAGCGCTACGAGTTCGAAAACCAGGGGCCGTCCGGCGACCACGACCTCTCTTCGCGCGGTCGCATCGGCTTCTCCGGGAACTGAGCGGCTGGAATCGGCTTCTCCGGGACTCCGTACCGGTTAGCTGATCCGGTACGCCGGCTCTGAGACCGCTTCGCATTTACACTCCGGACACCGGCTTGGTCGGTTTGTCAGGTCGTCGAAGTCCGTGAAGCCGCACTCCTCGCACTCCGGCGGCGCGACGAGGAGCTGTTCGTCGGTCGATTCCAGGGATTTCGAAATATGCTCTACGTGCGTGAGCGCGTCGCTGGTCTGTATTTCGAACTCGTTTGCGATTGTCCCGGCGGCCATCGCTTTGTCGCGTAGTTGGTCAGCGATGCGCTGGCGCGTCGTCCGACTTGCCTCGCGCATGGGAAAAATTGGCATCCGACTGTTATAGGCTTTGTTCTGTTCTCGTGGCGCCACCGTTGCCGCCTCCCGGACAGTTCCTCGCTCCGTCACGGTACTTTATCACCGACGGCGGTGAACAGCGAGACCAACCGATGTTCGATAGTATCCTTGTGCCGACAGACGGAAGTCCCGGTTCCGAGCGTGCGTTCGAGGCTGCCGCGACGCTTGCACGCACTCACGACGCCACCGTCCACGTCCTCTCGGTCGTTGACGAGCACGGACCCACGGACGACTGGGACTACGACGGCGACTCTCCGGCGGAAGCCTTCATCGAGTCCCAGGCCGACCACGTCGACACCGAGGGCCTGTCCATCACCGCCGCCGTTCGCGAGGGAGTCGTCCACGACGCGGTCCTCGACTACGCCGACGAGACCGGTATCGACCTCATCATTATGGGAACGCACGGGCGAACCGGCGTCCGGCGGTTCCTCCTCGGGAGCGTCACCGAGAAAGTCGTCCGCCTCGCCGACGTGCCCGTCCTTTCTGTCAAAGCCGACGCGGAGCCGGGAACCATCTCATTCAACGACATTCTGCTCCCGACTGATGGCAGTAGCGGCGCGGAGGCAGCTATCGAGCCGACGGGCACACTCGCAAGCGAAACCGACGCGACAGTCCATCTCGTTTCGGTGGTGGACACGCGGTCGCTCGGTATCGATGTGGGGTCCACCGTCATCGTTGACGAACTGGAGTCGGTCGCGACGGATGCCGTCGAGGATGGCTCCGATCAGCTCACTAAGATGGGAGTCAAAGCCGTTGAGACAGCAATCACTCACGGTATCCCGTATCAGGCCATCCTCGACGCCATTGAGGACACTGATGCCGACCTCGTCGTCATCGGGACCCACGGTCGCACGGGTGTCGACCGCTACCTGCTGGGCAGCGTTGCCGAAAAACTGGTCCGAACCTCGCCGGTTCCGGTGATGACCGTTCGAGCGTCGGACGTCGGCGAGGAAAGCTAACACCGCTCCCAGCGGTGTATCGTGGAATTATAGCCAGCCGGCGAGACGACGCTCGGACGGCACTCGACCGCCTATCCGAAGTTCTCGACTTTCGCGTCGTCAGTGCTGACGCCGGCAGCTTCGAGCGCTTCCGTGGCGGCGTCGAGGAAGTCCGCGAAGCCGTAAATGAACACCTGGCCGCCGTCTTCGATGGCGTCGGCGACTGGCTCAGTCAGGGATTCCTCGCTGTCGATGACCGAGACGAGCGCCCCGGCCTCGGCGAGCGCGTCCAGTCGGTCCTCGTGGACCGGCGCATCGTCCTGATACACGACTGCAGCCTCGTTGCCGTCGTCCAGTGCGCGCTCGGCGATACCCACGGCTGGACCGACGCCGGGCCCACCGGCGAGGACGACAGCGCGACTCTCGCCTTCGTAGTAGTCCGACCCGAACGGCCCGGCGATGCGGACACCGTCGCCCGCTTCAAGCGCGCCGAGTTGGGGGGCTAGCTCGCCGTCGGGGTCGATGCCGACGGTAATCTCGAACGCCTCGTCGACTGTCGGCGAGGAGATTGTGTAGAACCGCGAGATGTCCTCCCCGTCGACGCCCAGCGTCAGCTTGACGAACTGCCCCGGCTGTGCGTCGAAGGCCTCCGGTGTCTCGAAGTCGATCGCCACGGTGTCCGGTCCGACATCTCGGACGGCAACCACGTCGAGGACTCGTTCATCCATACCTGAGAGTTGCCGTGACTGGGCAAGGGGGTTACGGTCGCGGAGTTTCACGTTAGCCAGCATATGTTGCCGGTGTTTTCCCACATACGGGGGATTATGCCGGTATTCCCTCGAAACTACGGCGGAATTCACTCGAAACCGAGTAGTGCGCGCGCGGGCGGTTACGGAAGGCTTTTCCTGCCACGCTGGCTACCCGAGGGATATAATGCCAGAGGACCTGAACTGGGCCATCGGCGGCGAAGCCGGCGATGGAATCGACTCCACCGGGAAGATTTTCGCGCAGGCACTCTCCCGGGCTGGTCGACACGTCTTCACCTCAAAGGACTTCGCCTCCCGCATCCGCGGCGGGTACACTGCCTACAAGGTACGGACGTCAGTCGACCGGGTTGAGAGTGTCGTCGACCGCCTGGACATCCTGATCGCACTCACCGAGCGCACGATCCACGAGAACGAGGACGAGCTCCACGAGGACTCCGTCATCATCTACGACGGCGAGCGCTCGACGATGCAGGACGTGGAAGTGCCCGGCGACGCGACGGCGCTCGAAGTACCGCTGAAACGACTCGCCGAGGACGCGGGTGGGGCCATCATGCTCAACGTCGTCGCCCTCGGTGCGGCGTGTGAGGTCACCGGCTTCCCCATCGAGAACCTCGACGAAAGCCTCGAAAAGCGCTTCGGCGACAAGGGCGAGGCCATCGTCGAGAACAACAAGGAAGCCGCCCGGAAGGGACAGCACTACGTCCAGGAGGAGTACGGCGAGTTCGACTACGACATGGAGACCACCGACGAGGACTACGTGCTCCTCAACGGCGACGAGGCCATCGGCATGGGCGCTATCGCCGCCGGCTGTCGCTTCTACGCCGGCTACCCCATCACACCGGCGACGGACGTGATGGAGTACATGACCGGCCGCGTCGACCAGTTCGGCGGCAAGGTCGTCCAGGCCGAGGACGAACTCTCCGCCATCAACATGGCCCTCGGTGCGGCCCGCGCCGGTGCCCGAGCCATGACCGCTACGTCCGGTCCGGGTATCGACTTGATGACCGAGACGTTCGGGCTTGTCGCCACCAGCGAGACGCCGCTGGTCATCTGTGACGTGATGCGTTCCGGTCCCTCGACCGGGATGCCGACCAAGCAGGAACAGGGCGACCTCAACATGACGCTGTACGGCGGCCACGGCGAGATTCCGCGCTTCGTCGTCGCGCCGACGACCGTCTCGGAGTGCTTCTGGAAGACCGTCGAGGCGTTCAACCTCGCCGAAAAATACCAGACGCCGGTCTTCCTCGTCTCGGACCTCGCAATGGCCGTGACGGAACAGACCTTCTCCCCCGAGACCTTCGACATGGACGAAGTCGAAATCGACCGCGGGAAGGTCGTCGACGAGAACGAGATCGACGCCTGGCTGGACGAGAAGGGGCGCTTCCAGGCCCACTTCGCGGCCGCAGACGGGGTCTCGCCGCGTGCGTTCCCCGGCACGACCGACGGCGCGCACATGACGACCGGCCTCGAACACGACGAACTCGGCCGGCGGACCGAAGACACGGACGTGCGTATCGAGCAGGTCGACAAGCGCCAGCGGAAAGTCGAGACCGCCCGCGAGCAGGAGGACTTCGACTACCGCGAGTTCGGCGACTCCGACGCCGACACGCTCGTCATCTCGTGGGGCTCCAACGAGGGGGCTCTGCGCGAGGGACTGACGCTGCTGGAGGAGGACGGCTACGACGTGCGGTTCCTCTCGGTACCGTACATCTTCCCGCGACCGGACCTCTCCGAAGAAATCGAAGCCGCAGAGGACGTCATCGTCGTCGAGTGTAATGCCACCGGCCAGTTCGCGGACGTCATCGAACACGACGTCCTCGAACGGGTCCAGCGCATCAACAAGTACAACGGCGTGCGGTTCAAAGCAGACGAACTGGCAACCGAGATCAAGCAAACGCTTGACACACCCCCGGAGGCAACACAATGAGTTCCGACGTTCGCTTCACAGACTTCAAATCCGACAAGCAACCGACCTGGTGTCCCGGCTGCGGTGACTTCGGGACGATGAACGGCATGATGAAGGCACTGGCAGAGACGGGCAACGACCCCGACAACACCTTCATCGTCGCCGGTATCGGCTGTTCCGGCAAGATCGGGACGTATATGCACAGCTACGCCCTTCACGGCGTCCACGGCCGCGCCCTGCCGGTGGGCATCGGCGTGAAGATGGCCAACCCGGACCTCGAAGTGATGGTCTCGGGCGGCGACGGTGACGGGTACTCTATCGGTGCCGGCCACTTCATCCACGCCGTCCGCCGGAACGTCGACATGAGCTACGTCGTGATGGACAACCGCATCTACGGGCTGACCAAGGGGCAGGCCTCGCCGACGAGCCGCGAGGACTTCGAGACCTCGACCTCGCCCGACGGGCCGAACCAGCCGCCGGTCAACCCGAAGGCGCTGGCGCTGGCCTCCGGTGCGACGTTCATCGCGCAGTCGTTCTCCTCGAACGCCCAGCGCCACGCCGAGATCGTCAAGCAGGCCGTCGAACACGACGGCTTCGGCTTCGTGAACGTCTACTCGCCGTGTGTGACGTTCAACGACGTGGACACCTACGACTACTTCCGCGACGCCATCGTCGACCTCGACGAGACCGACCACGACCCGTCCGACCGCGACCAGGCCAAGGACAAGATCCTCGAAAGCGAGAAGGAGTACATGGGCGTCCTCTACCAGGATGAGGACTCCGTCCCCTTCGAGGAACGCGAAGGCGTCGAAGGCTCGATGGCCGAGATCCCCGACGGCGCGCCCGAGGGCGCGATGGACCTCGTCCGCGAGTTCTACTAGTACCTTTTTCGACGGGGGGTTCGCGCTCGCCACTGGCGAGCGCTCAACCCCCGCCCAAAAATCTACGCTAAAAAGGCGACTTCGCGGCGCGCCGCGAAGTCGTGAAACGGCGGCCTGCGGCCGCCGTATACTGGTGGTTCTATTTGAACCGGTAACAGTGACGGTTTCTCAGTAGTAAATCCCAGGGCCGAGTTGAGTCGAGTGCAACGCTACCGAATGGTTTTATTTATGACAGCTGAATGGGCAGTGTACGGAAATGGGCGGCACACTCGACTACGACGAGGCGGAAGCCCGGCAAGAGGAAGCGATATACAGCACGCCGGCGGCCGTGGCGCGACGGGAGCGAGTACGGGACCTGTTCGCGCCCGAACCAGGCGACAAGGTTCTCTCTATCGGCTGTGGGCCGGGCTTTGAGCCGGCAGAGATCGGCTGGACGGTCGGCAATGCGGGACACGTTCACGGTATCGACCGGAGCAAGGCGATGCTCGAACTCGCCCGAGCGCGCTGTGCCCCGCTACCGCAGGTGACTCTAGCACAGGGAAACGCCGATGACCTCCCAGTGGCCGATGGATCGGTTGACGCGGCCGTCGCAGTACAGGTGTTTGAGTACCTCGAATCGGTTGATTCAGCGCTTTCGGAACTGGCCCGCGTCCTCCGACCCGGCGGGTCTGCCGTCGTCTGTGACGCCGACTTTTCTTCGCTGGTGTGGCGCAGCCCTAATCCCGAGCGAATGGCGCGCGTTCTCGATGCCTTCGACGACCACTGCCCGCACCCGCGGCTGGGCTCCCGCCTCGCCCCGCACCTCCGCGGGGCCGGACTGACGATTGACCGGGTCGAACCGAACGCCATCGTCAACACCAGCCTCGACGACACCTTCGCGGCCCACCTCATGGCGTTCATCGAGGACTACGCGGCCGACCACGAAGCTATCGGGCCAACAGCGGCACAGGCCTGGGCCGATGACCTCCGAGAACAGGCGGCCCACGGGGAGACCTTTTTCAGTTTCACGCAGTACTGCTACCTCGTTCACAAGCCCGCGTAGCGGTCTCAGTGTCCCGACCACAGACTGTGCTGTGGCCTTGACTCACACACACAATAGTATCGGGTTCGGACCCATATGCCGGTATCCCCAATGTGAGGTATGTACGTCTTCTGGCACCAGCGTGATCTCCGGATACCGGACAACCGGGGGTTGACTGCCGCCGCCGCAGACGACGAGGTGTTGCCGGTGTACGTTCTCGACACGGACCTGCTGTCAAGCGCCGGGAAGCGACAGCGGGCGTTCCTCCTGGCCGGCGTTCGAGCGCTGAAACAGGCCTATCGGGACCACGGTGGGGACTTGCTCGTCAGGAAGGGGGCCGCCGTCGATGTGCTTTCGGACGTCGTCGAAGAGTACAACGCTGACCGCGTGTACTACAACGAGCATTACCGTCCCGCGCGACGCAACCGCCAACGCCGCGTCGACGACGCGCTCTCGACGAAATCGCTGACCGACCTCGTGCTGGTCGACCCGGCCGGACTTGACCGCGAGTACGAGAACCACAGTCGCTTCTACGACGACTGGCAGGCCCACCACAAGCTACCGCCGGTCGGGAGTCCGGACTCGGACTCGCTCGTCGATGTGTCGGACCCGACGACGGCCCCGACCATCGATACGGATATCGACCTGCCGACGCCCGGCTACGAGGGCGCACGGCAGCGGTACGACGACTTCCTCACCGGCGGTATCGAGACCTACAACGACACCCGCGACGACATGCGGGCCGCCGTTGAGCGGCCCACCAGCGCCGTCTCGCGTATGTCGCCGTATCTCGCAGCGGGGATGATCGGCATCCGCGAGATGTGGCGCGACGCGTCCGACCGCCACGCCGAAGCCACCGGCGACGCCCAGCGGAACATCCAGAAGTACCGCTACGAACTCTCCTGGCGCGAGCAGAACTACCATCTACTGTACTACAACCCCACATTGCTGTCGGAGAACTGCAAGGCGTTCCCGAACCCCATCGAATGGGAAAACGACGCGGATGACTTCGAGGCCTGGAAGCGTGGCGAAACTGGATATCCGTTCGTCGACGCTGGCATGCGCCAGCTCGAACGGGAGGGATACATCCACAACCGACCGCGTCAGAACGTCGCTTCCTTCCTCACGAAGCATCTCCTCGTGGACTGGCGCGAGGGGGCCCGTCATTTCCGCCGGAAGCTCGTTGACCACGATCCCGCCAGCAACGCCGCGAACTGGCAGTGGACAGCATCGACCGGGACCGACTCCGTGGACGTACGTATCTTCGACCCGGTCGCACAGATGAGCAAGTACGACAGCGGGGCGGACTACGTCACGGATTATGTGCCAGAGCTTCGCGACGTTCCGGCGAACATGATCGTCGACTGGCCGACGCTCTCGAACGGCGAACGCGAGGAACTGGCACCGGAGTACCCACATCCAATCGTCGACCGGAACGCCGCCTACGAGCGAGCCCAGCGCGTGTTCGAGACAGCGCTGGGGAAACGCTGAGGGAGGGTCGAGGGAAGTGGCGCTACGCTCTGTACTGCACAAAGAGATAGGCCGCCACTGCAACGGACCCAGTGACGCCGGTGAGCCAGATATCCGTACTCAGATACAGCCCCGGCGTCGGCGGGTGGTACTGCGTCAGTGGCCACAGCACTTCGTAGGACCGCCCAGAGGCTTTCAACAGGAGCGCATCGGCAAACAGATGGCTGGTGGCTCCAAGCGACAGCAGACCGAACACGCGCCGTCGGTCGGAGCGGTTCACGACGACCACGCCAACGAGGACGGCGACGAGAGCGCCGCCGAGCGTATGGACGCCCAGCCAGTCGAACGGGATATCCAGTGTTGCCTCGACGGTTGCAGCATCCACGAGAAGCTTGATCTTCGCCATGTCCGGGATGAACGCGCCGGCCATCCCCACGGTGACGTACTCTCCAGAGAGCCAGTCGTACCGCAGTGACAGGAGGGTACAGATGGTGAACGCGATGAAAGCGTGCGAGAGCAGATCCGGCATCAGGCACGCACCTCCCGCATCATCGTAAGGAGCGCTCGTATCGGCCTGAGCGGCTCTTCACGCCGGCACAGTGCCCCCGTTTGCCAGTCAAGCCGCCAGCCACAGATCAGTCGCCCGAGGGTCCACAGGCCAGCGAGGGCGGACACGAGGTACATCGCAGCGTAGTTCATCGCCGGGACGCTCACACTGTTCTCCGCGGTGATAGTCCGGTCCGGGCCGAGCGTGCCATACACTTGCAGTGACTGGCCCTCGGCGACGGCTGTGTCGACGTTCCGGACCGTGACTGCGAGCGTCCCGCTGTGGCGCTCGCCGCCAGTAGCGTACTCGTACTCGACGGCGATTTCGACGGGGCTGGTCCCACTGACCGTGCCGGTCACCTGAACGTACTCGCCGACGTGGCTGTCGTAGTCCTCGGCCAGTGCGTCCTCGGCTGGGTAGTCACCCAGCGCCGGAGCGGGCGTGGCCGCCCCCAGTCCGACCATGAGCGCGAACAGCACGGCCAACAGTCCACAGATAGCGACGACCCTGCCCACCCACGAGTGAAGCATTCAAATCCCGGTGCGGGCGGCGGGATATAAACTCTGGCGCTTGGGTCGAGTCGCTGTCGTTCGTGCGCCTACTCGGGCTTGCCGGGTAGGACGTCCGGCTCGCCGGAGCGGTAGATGTACTCGACAGCGACGCCGGTCAGCGGCGAGTCGGCGACCGTCGCGTACGACTTCGCGAGGTCGAGATACTGTTCGGTCACGTCGACGACGCGCCGATAGGCGGCCTCGTCGTCGGGTGCGAGCAGGTACTCGGCGGTGACTGGCGTCAGTTGCCCCTCCGCGCGGTCGTCGCCGTAGTCGTCCACGTCGTCGAGCCACACCTGCGCGCCGATGATGGCGAGGACGATGGCCTTCGCGAACTCGTCGTCGATATCGAGGCCGGCGAGTCGGTAGAGGTCTAGCATCCCGTCGTAGAGGACGCCGACGCGCGCGTACTGGGTCTTGCTGTAGGGGAGTTCCTTTTCGGTCTCGGTGAGTGTCGCCGGCTCCTCGTCGTACTCGGCGAACTTGTACTCCTCGCGGATATCTGTCAGAGAGTCCTCGTCACCGTCCTCAGCCGCGGTCATCAGTTCCCGGAAGTAGCCGTCGCGGTCCTGATGGGCCTCGCTGTAGTCGACGGCCCACTGGTAGGCGTTCTCGACAACAGGCGGCATATCCTCCAACAGGCCGTCGAGGTGGGACTGGAGCGCGGATTGGGCGACCTCGGCGACGCGGCGGCGGTCGGCTTCACTCGCGTCAAAGTCGACCTCGAAATCTTCGAACTCGTCGTCGTTGATCGCGTCACGCATGTCGCCGTCGATAAGCGCCTCGATGGAGAGGCGAGTCATCTGCTCGGCGCGGACGACCATCTCGCGGGGGGCGAGGTCCTGTGCCGGCCCCTGTTCCAGTGCCGTCTCGTCGACAGTCGGCACGCCGTCGGCGATAGCGTCGATAACGGGGTCGCCGGGTGCTTGCTGACGAGCGTTGCGGTAGACGTAGCCCAGCGTTAGCTGCGCGGGCAGGATGAGCTTCGTGTCATAGGAGAATTCGACCGGACGGCCGAACTCGTCTTCGAGGGCGTCCTCGATGCGGTCGGTCACGTCGTCGACCATCGCCTCGGTGCGGTCGTCGATCTCGGATTTCAGCGAGAGGCTGCCGGCGTCGAACACGCCGGTGTCCGCGTAGTATCCCAGCACTGCCCGTAGTGCCGTGGGAAGCCGCCGCCTGTCCGCGAGCACGCCCGCGCCTGTCTTGAACATTGTATGTCGCCCCGGGTGTTCCCGTCATGGTAGTGGGGCCGTCTTTACCCTTTCGAGACCGCCCTCGGTGTATTCGGAAAGACTGATTACCGACAGGGAATACCCACAACCATGCGCGAGCGCTTTGACGTGGTGATAGCCGGAGCCGGGCCCGCTGGAGCGCAGTGTGCCCGTGATCTAGCGGAGCGAAACTACGAGGTGCTCGTTCTCGAAACCGAGTCCGAAGACGAGTTCCCGCGTCAGAGCAACAAGTCCACCGCCGGGACGTTCATGTCGGCGATGACGGGCTTTGCGATTCCCGATGACGTGGTGATGAACTACACGGACGACGTCGTGCTCGAATCCCCCAACGACCACTACGTCCGCAATCAGACCGGAGCGGTCCTGGAGTTCGCGGAGTTCAAACAGTGGCTCGTCTCGGAGGGTCGGAGCAAGGGTGCGACCTACCGCTTCGACGCCCGTGTCTCAGCACCGATCATGGAGAACGGGGAGATCGTCGGCGTCCGGTACGACGGCGACGAGGAGGTGTACGCCGACATCGTCATCGACGCCACCGGCCCTGCCGCGCCACTGGCGAAGAAACTCGACGTGTGTAACCTCAAGCGGGATCATCAGGCTATCGGTGTCGAGTACGAGTTCGAGGGCGTCGAAGTCAACCACGACGACTACGCCGACCTCCGGGACGCGATGATGCTCCGCCTGGATCACGACCTCGCCCCGGGCGGCTACTCCTGGATTTTCCACACCGGTGAAGACACAGCGAAGGTCGGCCTCTGTTACATCCAGAACGGCTCTCACCAGAAGTACGCGAAAGACGGGATGGGCATCGACGACTATCTGGAGTACTGGCTCGACTCGGACCCCAGATTCGACGACGCCGAAAAGATCGAGGGTACGCAAGCCCACCGCGGGTCGGCCCACATCCAGCCCCCCGATTCGATGAGCACGGACAACTTCATGGCTATCGGCGACACCGTCCCGACCGTCGACCCGCTGTGGGGCGAGGGCATCCACAAGGGGATGAAGTCGGCCCGCGCCGCCGCCGCGACAGCCGATTCGGCGCTCAAGCCCGACGAACCCGACACCTCCGCGGAGAACCTCTCTGTCTACGATCAGCTCTGGCACAGCGAGGTGGCCCCGAAACACAACGCCCGCCTGATGATGACGGAGCTGCTGTATCTCGCTCCTAACGAGCGGTACGATCAGCTGATGGACGACCTCCGGAGCACCGGACAGGACACCCTCAGGCAGATCAACGGCGGTGACCGTCGGGCGATTGCGAAGCTGACCCACCTTTCGGATATGCCGATTCTCATCGAATACGCGCGCCGTCGCCTCGATATTTGAAGTGACCGCGCGGAGTGCGGCAGGTTTTTTTCCGCCGGCCCGGAGTTTCAGATGATGGGAACCCCCGTTGGTGTGGTCGGTGACGACGCCATAGCAGACGAACTTCGAGACGCTGGCGTGGCTGTTGAACGGGGTAGTGACGGCACTGTTCCGAAGACCGACCGGGTCGTGGCAGTCGGTGAGGACGCCGTCGCTGCCGCGGCGCGGGTTGACGGTGACCCGCTCGTGTTGCCAGTCGCGGCTGGTCGCGGCGTCCGATCAGTACCGCGAGACGACGCCGTCGCCGCTGTGTCAGGGCTTGCTGACGCCCGGGTTGAGACGCATCCGGTCCTCCGCGTGGCGATGCCTGACGGAACGGTCGAACAGGCGTTCTGGGACGTGACTCTCGTTACCGCCGACGCGGCCCGCATCTCCGAGTTCACTATCGCGTCGACGGCCGACCGCATCGGCCAGTTCCGGGCTGACGGCGTCGTCATCGCTACGGCCGCCGGCTCGCCGGGCTACGCCCACCGCGTCGGCGGCCCGATTCTGGCACCGTCGGACCAGGCGGTGGTGGCACCGATTGCGCCGTTTGCGACTGATCCGGACCACTGGGTGTTGCCTGTCGCCGGACTCAGTGCTTCGGTGGAACGCGACGAGGCGACCGTCGAGTTACTCGTCGATGACCGCGTATCGCAGCCCGTGGGCTATCAGGAGAGTATCGCGATCTCGCTCGGCTCCCCCGTTCGGACCGCCGTCGTCGACGAGAGCCAGTCCAGGTTCGAGTGAGATTGGAAAGACACTAATGGACGGTGGACAGAGCTTTGCATATGCAGCCATCCGTAACGTTCTTTGGGCCACTGGATACCATTCTGGGGAGCCCCACGGTCGGCGGCGCGCTCCTCATCGAATACGTCATCTTCGGAGTGGTAATCGTCAACTTCCTGACCCGGCAGCTCGCCCACAGAAGCCACGTCAAACAGTACGAAAACGATGGCGCGGACGCGGTCAGCCGCCACCCGGCGCACACGTTCACCAACATCGCGCTGGTCGTGCTGTCGTTTTTCTACATGACGCTCCACCATCACGGCGGGATGGTCTTGTCGGTACTCGTCCTCGGCGCAGTCATCACTGACTTCTTCGAGTTCGAATCCCGGAAAGTCGA
This sequence comes from Haloarcula sp. CBA1131, assembly GCF_008728975.1. NCBI lineage: Archaea > Methanobacteriati > Methanobacteriota > Halobacteria > Halobacteriales > Haloarculaceae > Haloarcula > Haloarcula sp. CBA1131. The sequence continues at coordinate 2,129,164 of NZ_RPCY01000001.1, read as the reverse complement.
GGCGCGCCGTGACATTCCGCTGGAACGGCCGAAAGGGGCCATCGTCGCTGCCCTCGTAGTGTTCATGTACGCGGGCTACCAGAGCCTGTTCTGGGTCATCAAGGGTCCCTGGAGCGCCATCATCTAAACACGGTTTCTCGTTCTGTCGTCTTCGAGTGCCTATAATCCGCTAGTCGCGCGTACTGATAGCCCTACGTGTGTGGTCGGCAAGCAATACTGGGTTCAATATCTTACCTTTTACACATTCTTTCCTTTATTGGCCTCATATATTCACTTTTCTCCGGATAGCTTGGCCGATTGGCTTAGAAGTAGGCGAAATAGTTTAATACTCGCACTGTATTTGTATCGGTGTAGACGAAGATGTCACACAGGTCCCTCACAACGGCGCTGACACTGTATCGCGGGGAAACACTCACACTCGAAGAGGCGGCGACGTACAGCGGGGTATCACCGACAAAATTCGCTACGGCGCTTCGCTCGCGCGGCATTCAGGTGCGTGACGAAGACGGCGCGCCAGTCGACCGGACTCCGAACTGAGAGCGGCGTCGGTCCCGCAGAAAAGGCTACTGCGTACTGTTACGCCGACCGCTCGTTGAGATACGCCTGGAATTCACTGATCAGCGGAAGCACGACCCAGAAGGTCAGCGCGCCCAGCACCGCGAACCAGAAGAACGCGTCGCCCATGAACAGGGCGATCTGATCGAACGTGGTCGGTTCCTCGATAGTAAGTTCGCCGGTGAGCTGTGCCCCCTCGAAACTCGGCGTGTTGTACCAGCCCTTGATGGTCATCCAGCCCAGTCCGCCGACCATGAGGCACGCGAACCCCTTCATGAACTCGTCAGCCATTATCCGAACGTTAGGTAGCGTCGTCTTTAGACTTTCCCATTTCCTCGGTACGGAAGCGCGTCGAGAACGCATAGACGACTGTGCCAGCGAGGATGCACGCGATCCCGGCGATGCCGACCGGAACGTCGATCTCCGAGGCGGGCGCCGAGGCCCGCTGTGTCGCCACGTCGACGAGGATGAATCCGGCGACGACGCTGACGACCGCAAACAGCGTCGAAAACACCGTCACGGCCTTGTACACGCGCAGCGGCACCACAACGTCCCGCCGCTCCGAACCGTCCTCAGCCCCCGCTGACTGGTCCTCTGTCATCGTCGCTAGTACGGGCGGGAGCCACTTTACTGCGGCGAGATGCAGTCGCAACGCTCGCGGTAGTAGTAAGCAGAGAATGTAAAAACCGACGGAGAAATCGACCGGTCAGATTACTTCGGCGGCCGCAGCCGGTAGTACCGACGGTTGAGGTCGAACATGTAGCCCTCGCGCATCGTCTTGAGCACCGCGTAGGTGATGGTCGCGCTGACGATAGGGACGAGGAACGTCAGGTCGAACAGCAGGTGTGAGTCCATCGGGACGAGGTTCTTGATGGACAGCGCGGCGATGGTCAGGCTGAAGATGACGCCGGACATCCCGACCGCAGCCCAGAACGGCTGCTCGACGGGACGGCGCGCGGACCCCTTGTTCAGGAAGGGGACGATGGCAACGAAGCCGACGACCACGACGTTTGCCAGCACACCGTAGGTTCGGTCAGCCATGAGCTTCGAGCCGCCGAGGATGCTCAGCTCGGGGTTCAGCGGGCCGAGCTTGAGCAGGCCAAAGGACCAGTAGAGATACCAGTCCGGCAGGATAATTGCCGGCGTCACAGCGGAGTTAGCGGGGTTCGGCATCTCTGGCGGTAACGTCGCCGAGACGAACAGGATCATGCCCACGAAGAACGACGTCAGCGCGATGTTGCGCATCATCTCGTGGGGCCAGGCCGGGAACGCGAGCACGTCACGCTCGACGTAGTCCGACTGCTGGCGAAGGTCCTGGTCCTCGCGGCGCGCCCGCTCGAAGTACTCGTAGGTCAGCCGGGAGAGCCCCTGGGTCCGCTCCTTTCGCTCGGACCATGCGGGAGTCTCGTCGTCCGGCGAGACGATACCGGTGCCGGAACCGTCCGTGCGAACGTCGTCTGTGTCGTTGTCGCTCATAGTATTAGTGTGGCTCAGCGATCCCCTGCATCCAGACGATGCCGATGTGGACCGCGATGATGGCAGTCGTGATGAACGGCAGGAAGAACACGTGCAGGATGTACATCCGCTGTAGCGTGGCCTGCGAGAGCGTGAACCCGCCGAACATCAGCTGTGCGACCCACTCACCGATAAGCGGGATGGAGAGGGACATCTCGACGCCGATCTGGCCGGCCCAGAACGAGAGCTGGCTCCACGGCAGCAGGTAGCCGGTGTACCCGAACACTAGCGTCAGCGAAATCAGGACGATGCCGATGAGCCAGTTCAGCTCCCGCGGCTCCTTGTACGCTCCGGTGAAGTACACGCGGAGCATGTGGAGGAACACGGCGGCGACCATGATCTGTGCGGCCCAGCGGTGGACCGAGCGCAGGAAGTAGCCGAGGTTGAGCTGGCCCATGATGAGCATCACTGAATCGTACGCGACCGTCGGCGACCCATCGGCAGCTGCGGCGGCCGGTGCGTAGTAGAAGCCCAGCAGCGCGCCGGATATCGCGGCGACGACGTACGCAACTGTCGAGAACGATCCGAGTGCGTACAGTGGGTACCAGTACCAGAACTTGTTGTCGAGATTGTACTGTTCCGTGTGGCTCTTTGGCATCTGCATGTTGACCTTGTAGTAGAGATCTTCGAGGATCTCTAGGTAGTCAACGACGCGCAGTCGCCTGTCGAGCCAGATGAGCACGGTCAAGTACACCGATTCCACCGGCGTCAGCTCGCGCGATTCCATCCAGCCTTTGTGGTCGTGTTCGTCTTTGCGTTCGAGACTCATTGATTACTCCGTTTTTGGTGGGCGTGGCAGCGCCACGAACGTCGATTGCACAGGACTGAACGGGTCGTACACGGACTGGTGGCACTGACAGTAGATGTCGTTGGCTGCGGCGAAGTTAGCGCTTCCCTCCTGTGTCTTGAACCCGGGCACACAGCAGAAGTGTGTACATTTGTTCAGCCAAGCGATGAAGCCCTGGTCGGTTGCCTCGGAGACGAACGACTGGACGTTTCCGGGAAGGTTCGCGTACTCGCCCTCGCCGTTGGCCATCTTCTCGACTTCGACTGACCGGATTATCTGCACTGGGGCGCCGTTCTTGCCCTCGCTGTTGGTCCGCCAGACGACGCTTGCGGGCTTCCCGACGCCAGGGTCGCCGATGCCGTTGCCCCACTCCTGGTAGTCGTCGAACATGTCGACCGTCATCGGCTTGCCGGACTCGTACTCCCCTTGCCAGGAGAAGGATCCAGTACTGTTGAGGAACGTGTTGTTCCGTTCGGATTGCGGGTAGATAGCCGCAGTACTCTGGATACCGCAGTACTGGAACCACTGCGAGGAGTAGTCGATACCGCTCCCGCCGAAGTCGGATGCGACCGCCGCACCGGCGTTCTCGTCGTACTCCGGCCAGAGACCGCTGATTTCGCCGCCGTTGATCTCGATGGGAATGATCGGCATTCCCCGCGGGGCCGGTCCAGCGGTATTCTCGACAGCGACGAACGGCGTCGTCCCGCCACCTTCGCCGGCGGCGTCCGTCGTCGCGTCGACGGCTGCGGCGCCACCGACGCCGACGCTGGAGAGTGCCGCACTCCCGACGACGCCCTTTACGAAGCGACGACGGCCTGTTTCAGCCGGGTATTTGTCTTCATCAAGTGGCATATTATTTCTTGTAGTATGGGTACACTGCGCGTTTGAATGTCTCTGCGAACTTGTCGCCGTCCGCCATCGTCGTGCCGTCGACGTCTTCCTGACGGATATAGAGGTCTTCCCACTTGCGACGGCGCTTCTTGACGATCATTACGTCGGGGAGGAACTCCTTTCGGTACAGCAGCATGATGAACGCCAGGTCGATGAAAATCGCCGTCAGCACGCCGCCCATGAACATGTTGGCCTCGATGAGACGGACCGTCAACACCGTGCCGATGCCGGACGCCCATCCGGCGATCATGCCGTAGGTGAAGAGGCCGACGAGGCCGACCTGAATCACCGTCAGAAGTACGATACCGACAGCCGCTGCTGTGCTCTCGCGCGGCGGTTCGTACCGGTGGATATCACCGTACGTGGAGCCTTCGGACGCCATTAGTTGTTCCCTCCGCTAGTGTGGGGCGACTCGCCGTACTTCAGCTGGAAGAACGTGAATATCAGCGGGATGATGACTGCGAGGCCAGCGCCGAACCCGACGTAGTGTGGCTGAATCGGGACGCCGGCGTAGTGCGGGTCGACTTCGACCGGGCCGCCGCCACCGATTGTCTGCGTCGGGTACTCCTCGCCGACGACGATAGCGCCCTTCATGTTGAGTCCCTCGTGGGGGACACAGAGGTACGGGTAGATGCCGTCCTCCTCGAAGGTGTGCTCGTAGTTGACGCCGGCACTGGAAGTCGTACTGCCGGAGTCCAGCGGCCCGTCGCCATCCGAGACGACGTTGTGGCCGCCGCCGTTGCCCGTCCACTCGAATTGGACGGTCGCGCCGTTATCGACGTGGACGGCTGGCGGACCGAACCCGTACGCGCCGCCGTTGGCCTGCACGCCGACCTCGACAGTTACTGTATCCTGCCCGGTCGCGTCGACGGTCGACCCGTCGAAGTTCCCGACCGAATCCAGGAAACCGCCGTAGTCCGGGACGGTTTCGCCACCGTCACCGCCTTCCTCCTGTGCGGCGGCTGCGCCGGTGGCACTGAGGGTCGCCGCAGCACCGGCGGCCCCCCCTGCTGTCCGGACGAACTCCCGTCTGTTCATATACACTCTGGAATCAGGACTGAGTTTGTATAAACCCACCGAATACCACCCGCAGGAACCGTCATTACCCGGCTTCGTCAGTCTCGGTCGCCCCGTCTTCAGACCCCGAATTCTGTGGGTCGAGCTCCGGAACGAACTCCGGTCGTTCGCCGTCCTCGAGTCCGATAGCCCGGAGTCTGTCCCGGTACTCTTCGGCGCGGAACGTGTCCGAGAGCCTCGCGTTTGCGACGGTGAAAAAGAGGACGAGCGACACACCGATGAAGGCAGCGCCAGCCACGACCAGGAGCGCAATGCTGGTTCCCCTGTTGCCGATGACGCCAGCGGTCGCGAGCACTGCGCCCCCGAGCAGGGCAATCCCGGCCAGGAGCTGCGCCCCGGCAATCGCCTGTAACATCCAGTTACCGAGTTCGCCGCCACCCTCGGGAACTGACTCCGGTTCGGGAAGGGGCCTGTCGGGGACGTTCTCTGGCACGTCGTAGGAATCCATGGAACACAGCGCGACCGTGGGCTTCACGTCACGCATGACAGTCCCCTCGCCTTCGAGGCTGCCGTCCGGATAGACAACCGCGTAGCCTTCGTCGGAGTACGCGAGAACTCGCGGCGGGTCCCGATGGCGTTCGATGCGGGCGAACACGTCGCGGTTTGCAACGCGGTTCCGCAGGTCCCGCGTGACCCGGTCGAGCAGGTCGTCGCCGGTGATCCAGGAGTCCTCGTCGAAGGCAACGTCCCATTCCTCAGCAGTCATCTCGGCCATGTCCGCCGGGCCGAAGTTGTCGAAGTCGTACTTCTCTTCGACCTGCTTCCGGAGTGCCTCCGTGTCGAGTTCCTCGCCCGACTCTCCGTCGTCGGCCGTCTCGCCGCCGTCATCCTTGGCCCCGTGTTCGCCGGGCTCGGTTTCGGCAGCTACCGCGTCCGCAGGGGTGTTCCCGCGCTCGTCCTCCGTGGGAGACGTCGAGTCCGGGTCGGCCATTGCCCGGGTGTACGGACCGCGACGGCTTACAAGTTCTGACCTTCTGCATCCGGCAGTCTTTAGCGAGCACTGTCCCTAGGTCGGCCTATGGTGTCGGACGGCCTCGTGGCCACAGTCGTGTTACTGTCGGTGAGCCTCAGCCTCCCCTGTTTCCTGTACGGCGCGTATTACATCATCGAGACGGAGCCGGTCACCTGGGACGTGCTCGTGCACCATCTGAAGTTCGTCACGACGGGGCTGGTGTTGACCACAGTCCCGATGGTGTTCTGGATGATTCCACGCCTGCCGGACCAGCTCGGTGGCTTGTCCGCCGTCCACGCGATGCTCGGCCTGCAGGCCTACGCGCTGCTTGCCTTCGGCGGAACCGGAATCGTTCGCATCTTCCGCGCAAAGCGGGAACACGACCTCTACAACGAGTACGACGAAGACCTGTTACTGGACGAAATCGGGGACGAGACGTTCAGCCACTGGCGCTCGCGGCTCCGTATCGGCGTGTTCGGATACGTCATCTTCTGGCTGCTGGCGTATCTGGTCGGTATCGCTCGGTACGCCCTCCGCTACGTGGCGTGAGCGCCGTCGATAGCGGATCTGATTCTCGGAATCTGCGAACGGACTAGATGTTTCATTAGCATTGCATGTCCATCGCTAGCTGTGGTTCCAATGTACGAACACATCCTCTTTCCGACGGACGGTAGTTCCGGAGCAGAAGCCGCGCTGGCACACGCACGCACTCTCGCCGAAACGCACAACGCGACGTTACACATCATGACCGTCCTCGATACGTCGTCGCCGCATATCGGGATGACTGCCGCAGGCCCGGAAGGGGCAACGACCGGCATGACTGCGGAGGAGCACGACGAGTCGGAGTCGGGGATGGTCAACGAAGAACACAACATCGAATCGTCGCTGCGGGAGCGGTCACAGGCCATCGTCGACGCGGCGGCAGACGAGGTCGACGGAGTCGACACCGTCACCGCCGTCGAACACGGCCCACCGCACAGCGCGATCCTCGACTACGTCGACGAGAACGACATCGACCTCATCGTTATGGGGACCCACGGTCGAACAGGAGTCGAGCGATATCTCCTCGGTAGCGTCGCCGAAAAAGTCGTCAGAACGTCCGATGTGCCTGTTCTCACGGCGCGCCTCGGAGAGGACGACAGCTGAAGCCCTCGCGCGGGGCTACCACGCCTCGCCGCTAGCGAGGTCGACGTCGCTGTCTCCTTTCTCGGAGGGACAGATGTCCGCGAGCACGCACGCTCCGCACTCCGCGGAGCGCGCGCCACACACCGCTCGCCCGTGGTCGATAAGAAGGTGCGTGAACTGTTGCCACTCGTCGCTGGGCACCACGTCGAGCAGGTCCTGTTCGATGGCTTCCGGACGCTCTTCTTCGGTAAGGCCCAGTCGCCGCGACAGGCGCTGGACGTGCGTATCGACGACGATGCCTTCGACAATGTCGTGGCCGTGCTGGAGGACGACGTTCGCCGTCTTCCGGCCCACGCCCGGGAGGTCGGTCAGCGCCGACATCGTGTCAGGCACCTCGCCGTCGTGTTCCTCGGCCAGAATCTCACCGATGCCCTGGAGGTAGCCGCCCTTGTTGTTGTGGAACGTGATACCGTAGATGTCCTCGGCCAGTTGCTCCTCGGAGGCTTCGGCGTAGTCCTCGGCGCTCTGGTACTTCTCGAACAGGTCCGCCGTGACCTCGTTGACCCGCTCGTCGGTACACTGCGCGGAGAGGACGACGGCGATCAGCAGTTCCAGGCGGTTGCTGTAGTTCAGTGAGATAGCCGAATCGGGGTATTCTTCGTGGAGGCGGTCGACGACCTCTGTTGCCTGTTCTTCGCGTGACTCCAGCAGCGTTCCCATACCGCAGAGCAGTGCTGGGTTCCCTTTGGCGTGTCGTTCTTCGCTGTCTGGACTACAAATGGTATCATTACACATACCACGGCAACACCCTTGTGTCAACTATGAGTACTCTTGTACGTGCCAGGACCAGTGTTCATCCACGGCGAGCAGGTGACACTCCACCCACAGCAAGCAACCGACAGCGACCTGCTACAGCGACTATTAAACGAGCCGCAGGTCCGGCAAAACATCGGGTTCACCGAGCCACTCTCCGAGCCAGCCGCCGAAGACCTCGACAGCCGCGATGCCGACACGCACTTCGTCGTCTGTGTAGACGACGAGCCGGTGGGGACGTGTTCGCTTCACGAAGACTACCACCCGTGGGGGTTTGGTGTGCTCGGGTACTCGATGTGTCCGGACCGCTGGGGCAACGGCTACGCGACTGACGCTGTCGACTGCCTCGCACAGTACGCGTTTCAGGAACTGCGATTGAACAAACTCGGAGCGGACTGCTATGCCACCAACCCGGCTTCCGCGCGTGTGCTGGAAAAAGTCGGGTTCCAGCAGGAGGGTCGACGCCGCGACCACGCCTTCGTCGACGGCGAGTACGTCGACCTGCTGGAGTATGGCCTGCTCGCTGACGAGTGGTGTCCTTGAAAATATCTCACACACCTACCGAAGCTTCTTTCACCATCCCTTCGTCGGCTTGTGTATGCCCGGACCAACATTCCTCCGGGGCGAGACAATCACGCTCCGAACGGTCGAAGACGAAGACGTGTCGTTCCTGCAAGAGACCATCAACGACCCGGATGTCAGACACGGCCTCTCGGCCACGGAGCCGATCTCCGAACGGGCTGAACGCGAGTGGGTCGAATCCGTGGCCAGCGGCGAGTCCGATGACGTCCACCTGCTCGTCTGTGCTGACGGCGAGGCGGTCGGTATCATCGGGCTGAACGACGTCACGGACCGAATGGGTATGGCCGAGGTCGGCTACTGGCTCACGCCGGACGCGTGGGGCAACGGCTACGCGACCGACGCCGTCCGGACGCTCACCGAGTACGCCTTTCAGGAGCGGCGGTTCCACCGGGTGTACGCGAAGGTCTTCGCCGGCAACGAGGGGTCCCAACGCGTGCTCGAAAAGGCGGGGTTCAAGCGGGAGGGGACGATGCGGGACCACTGGTTCCGCGACGGCCGCTACGAGGACGTGTATCTCTATGGACTGCTAAAGGGCGAACTGGACCGCGGTGAGTAGCTACAACTCGGCGAGGCCACGCAGAACCGTGTCGAGGTCCGGTACAGTCCCGTCCAAATCATCGAATGCTGTCGCCGCCCGAACGCGACATCGCTTGTCAACGACGAACGCCGCTCGCTGCATGCTCCCGTCCTGTTTTCGGACGCCGAACTGCGCAGCGACGCCGTGGGTGTCGGCCAGCAGGGGGTAGGGAAGCGACAGCGCCGCCGCGAGTGACTGGCAGTCGTCGATACCCGCCGGGAGAACGCCAAAGACTGCTACAGCGTCCGAGACGCCTGCCCAGTCTGTCTCGGCTAACTCGGTGAGGAGGGTCCGCGAATCGGAGGCGTCGCCGGGAGCGAAGGCGACGACCGCCGGCGCGCGGTTCGTTGCGGCCGACAGCCGATAGGTACCAACACCTCCGCCAGCGGTCCCCTGCAGGTCGAAGTCCGGGGCCGGATCGCCAGGGCTGAGCATACCGAGCGAACGGGGAAGCGGGACAAAAGTCCCGCGACCTATAGTAGCCATTGAAAATCAGTGCACACCTGCTCGCACGACGGCAGTGCGATCAGTGTGTAATTCGTTTCAATTGTTACTATAGACAGGCGACTGCTCCCTGTGTAGGGACGCTGGCAGCGGCATCAGAGTGCGGCCAGCAGTCGTTGTCCGGGGGCATCTCGTAGCATTTGCTCCCCCGAGCTGGAGACGTTTCAGTCGCAAAGAAGCTTTATAAGCCGTCCGACCAACCACCGTCGTATGGGAATGGAGAATCTACCACAGGAGATTACAGCCCTCGTGGGTCGCGAGGTGTATTCGAAAAACGGCGTGTTCGTCGGCGAAGTCGAAGACCTTCGGCTGGAACTCGACCGCAAGGAAGTGACGGGGCTGGCACTCACCCAGCTCAACACGGAACTGTTCGACGAAGAAGTGAACACAGCCCGGGGCGTCATCATTCCGTACCGGTGGGTCCAGGCTGTCGGCGATGTCGTCATCGTCAGCGATATCGTCGAACGGCTCCGCCAGCCCGAGGCCGGCGACGAGGAAGAGGAAGTCCCCGCCTAGTTTCCGTTCGAACTCTCGCTACTGCTGTCGACACCCATCGCTTCGAACAGTTTCCGCTTGACTGCTTCTTCAGTGAGTTCTAGCAGGGTGTCTCTGTTGTCGTCGCTCGTATCTAAACCGGTGAAGATGCCGAGCGGTATCTCGACGCTGGCGTCCGTGGAGTGACCCGCCGTCTCGCCCATCCCGCCGAACGCGTCCGACAGCACTTTGCCGATGTTCATCCGGATATCCTTCGAGCGCGCGGCGAGGTAGATGGTGTCGTCGGCGATGGCAAACACGGCTGTGGTCGTGATGCCCTCCAGATTGAGGAGGTGCTGGGCCGCCTGCGCCAGCGCATCGCGATCCCGGATGAATCCGGCGTTGGAGACGAGATGGCTTCCCTGAACCTCGCGGTTCCGGATCGCTTCCGCGAGCACGTCGAGCGTCTCCGGACTCATCGACGGCGATTCGACCTGTTCGAGCGTGTCGTGGTCGGCGAAGGGATACAGGTACGCCGCGGCGGTCAGGTCCGCCGGCGTCGTGTCCCGTTTGAAATCCAGCGTCTCGGCGCGGATGCCGTACAGCAGCGCTGTGGCGACGCTCTGGTCGAGATTGAGGTCCAGTTCCTGAATGTATTTCGTGAGAATCGTCGACGTGGCCGAGATGTTCGGCCGGATATCGGAGAAGGCGGCGTCGTGTTCCAGTTCGTGTTCGTGCTCGTAGTGGTCGACGACGATGTCGACCGAGTCGATGGCCGGTTCGCCGCCCTTGGCAACGTCCACCAGCGCGAACGTGTCGTATTCGTCGAGGTCGACGTCCTCGTTCGATGTCAGTTCGATACCGAGGAGATTGACGAACGCGCGGTTCTCCTGGTGGCCAATCTCGCCCTCGTAGATGATGTCGGCCTCGACGTCGCGGCTCGCAGCGATGGCCCGCAACGCGGCCGCTGAAGCGATGGAGTCCGGGTCCGGCGACCGGTGGATAAGTATCGCCATGCGTTCCTCGGTCCCGTCGATGACGTCCCCGAGCTGTGAGGCCTTGTACTCCAGTTCCCCGGTTTCCAGCGCTCGAAGCGCCGAATCGGCGATGACCGCCGAGGGGTTGATGACCACGTCCGCACCGAGCTCAGTGAGGTCGTCGGCCGACACCGGGTCGTCGGCGCGGGCGACGATGAACTGCTCGCCGCCGGACTCCCGGATGTTCCGGACTGCTTCGGCGTTGGCGTTCACGTCCGGGGACATGATGAGCACCACGTCGCGGTCGGCGACCGTCTGGGCGACGTCAGTCTCGCAGATGTCTGCCTGCTGTGCGTTGAGGTCCTGATCGCGGAGCGCCTCGACTCGCCCCTCGTCCGCGTCGAGGATGAGTACGTCTTTCCCCTCCTCGACGAGTTCTTCCGCCACGGCGTGGCCAACACTCCCACACCCGAGGATGGCGTAGGTCGACATAGAGGCCATCGTGATGCCGCTGGCTGTACTCATTAGTGTCTGTATCGCTTGGCGTCAAGCCTCTTTAATGCCAGCTATTTCTCCAACAACTGGGAACGGCTCCCCGAAAGATCGGTTCGAGAGGGCGTCAAAGGGCGTCTAGTGTGGGCATAGTCGGACCCTGTGCGATTGGTCTCTCAGTTCAGCACCGCTAGCTGACTGGTGTGTACAAGAAACGTGAGACCGACCGACACGAGGCGTCCGAATGAAAACCTATTTTACCGGGCCGTCCAGAGCAATGAGTGCACTGGGCCGGTAGCTCAGTCTGGCAGAGCGACGGCCTCTTAAGCCGTCGGTCGAGGGTTCAAATCCCTTCCGGCCCGCTTTTGCGACGAACACTTCGTGAGGAGCAAAGCGGCTACGAAGCGGTTTTGAACGATGGAGCGAGCGACCTGTGGGAGCGAAGTTCCGGTGGTTCAAATCCCTTCCGGCCCGTATTCTTGCGCCGCGAACGAAACCGTGAGCGGCGCGAATTCGATAGGAATGGGTTTGAATGACGGCACGAGTGAGTGTCAACGAGCGAAGTGCAGGTAGTTCAAATCCCTTCCGGCCCGTTTTCCTGCGAACGACGGTGAGAAGTGAAAACTCCAGAAGGATTTGAAGTAAGGAGGGCGTGCACAGCGAAGCGAGCACGTCCGACCGTGGTTCAAATCCATTCCGGCCCGTTTTTGCGACGCCCTCTCTGTGAGAGCGAAGCAGCTACCGGGCGGAGTGAACGATGGAACGAGCGGCGGAAAGGGGGCGACGTTTACAGACTCAGCCACTCACGTCGTACAGGTCGTCAGTGTCGGTTGCGAGCACTGCGTTGACGACGACGCCGACCATCAGGACAATCGCGGCCACGTACGTGCTCGTGAGGATGAGGATGAGCCCGCTGAGAACGCCGTAGATGGCGTACTGTCCGGCGTTGGCGGCAAAGAACTGGATTGCCGCGTGGAGAGCGGTCCAGCCCATTGCGGTCGTCATCGCGCCGGGGAGGGCATCTTGTGGCGAACTCGCGACGCGTGACGGGACGAAATACAGGGGCAGCAGCGTAACGGTCAGCGCGACGAACAGGACGGCGAACCCGACGAGTACGCTCAGCGGGCCGGTAGCAAAGAGAGCCAAAAACACGCTCTGGACAAGTATCACCAGAACGGCGGCCGTAAGCGTCCCGAGGACAGTTGCGGCGTCACACACCTGCCGCGCGAGTGGCTGCTCTGTCACCGCCTCGATACGCTCGACGACGGTCAGGACGCCGACGGCGACGTTGGCACCGCTCCACGCCAGCACGACCACGGAGAGGACAGTCGCCGCTGTCCGGCCCGTCGCCGCCGTCAATCCCTCGTACAGCAGTTGCTGTGTGTCAGGGGTGAGAAACTGCGCGCCCGTGACTGAAACCACGCCGGCCAGTTGCCGGCCGAAGACGATGAAAACGAGCAACAGCACCGGCATGAGCGAGATGAACGCGTAGTACGCCAGCGACGTCGCGATGTACCTGATGTCGCTCTCGTACGCGATGCTGGCGACTGTCTTCGCAGTTGCCACCCACTCGGCTCGTCGCGCCATATCCCGAAAAGGGTGGAAGCAGGGAAACATGTTTGTGCTGAGATAACTGTGGTCGAGGGACAGCTACGACTGGTCGTCCGCAGACCGTCCTCAGCCCTCACGACGTACTGCGCCTGCAGGGCCACGTATGGTTAGCTCAGCCGTCCAATCGCTTTCGCATCTCGACGTGTGGGATGCCGGCTTCCTCGAATTCGTCGCTAACCGTTTCGTAGCCGAGTTGCCCGTAAAACGACTCGACGTGGGTCTGTGCGTGGAGTGTGAGCGTAGTCGCGCCGTCGTCGCGAGCGGCGTCTTCGACGGCTCGCATCAGCGCTGCGCCGACGCCGTCGCCCCGATAGGGCTTGCGGACCGCGACCCGTTCGACCTTGCCGACCGTGGACTCGGGGAACCGGAGCCGGGCGGTGCCGACAGGATACTCGCCGTCACGGGCCAGAAACTGGACGGCGTCCGAGTCGTTCCCGTCGAGTTCTTCGTCCTCGGAGACGCCCTGTTCCTCGACGAACACCGCTGTTCGGACGGCTGTTGCCGCGTCTTCGAACTGGTCCCAGGTCCCAACCTCGACAGCGTAGTCGCTCATGACCGCAACTTCGAGCGGGTCCCCTGTATGTGCTGTTACTGGGAATCGCCGAAACCATCAACACAGACCCGGGTGTAGCGGGCATGCATGACGTACGACTACGCTCGCGACCACGAGCACGAACTGTCGGCGGAGTATCTGTACGCCTCTGACGCAGAGGTTCTGGGAATCTACGACTCCGATGACTCTCTACAGGTCGACGTGGCCGTCATCTGCCCCGAATGCAGCGAGACACTCTGCCTGGAAACGACCGTCGACAAAGTCACGTCGTCCGGGACGGATCTGCCACTGGACGAAGACTACTACGACTAATCGACGTATCCGCAATAATTTTTTCCGCGGCGCGAGTACGGCCGTCCGCTATGTCCGACTTCGACACGTTCGAGTGTTCGAGCTGTGGTGAGTCGTTCAAAGCGTACCCCGACGCGAATGCAGCACGGAAAGAAGCGTGTAGTCCGACCTGCGAAACCGCGGTATAATCAGCTGCGGCTTTTTACATCCCCTTCGGTTGTCAGCGTTAGCTGTCGGGGCTGTAGTTGGGCGCTTCGTCCGTAATCATCACGTCGTGCGGGTGGCTCTCCTGCTGTCCGGCCGCGGAGACCCGCACGAACTCGGCGCGTTGCTTGAACTCGGGAATCGTCTCGGCCCCGACGTAGCCCATCCCGGACTGCATCCCGCCGACGAGCTGGTGGAGTTCGGAGGCCAGCGAACCCTTGTACGGCGTCGCGGCTTCGACGCCCTCGGGGACGAACTCCTCGCCCTCCTCGTCGTCCTTGAGGTAGCGCTCGCCGCCACCCTCGTTCATCGCGCCGACGCTGCCCATCCCGCGGTACTGCTTGTACTTCTTGCCGTTCATCGTGATGACGCGGCCCGGAGCCTCGTCGGTCCCGGCGAAGTACGAGCCAAGCATCACCGCGTCCGCACCCGCGGCGATGGCCTTGATGGCGTCCCCGGAGTAGCGGATGCCACCGTCGGCGATGACCGGCACGTCGTGCTGGCTCGCCACGTCAGCGACCTGCGCGACGGCGGTGATCTGGGGCATTCCCGCACCGGTGACCACGCGGGTCGTACAGATGGAACCGGGACCGATACCGACCTTGACGCCGTCGGCGAAGTCGACGACGGCCTCGGCGGCTTCCCGGGTGCCGATGTTCCCGACGACCACGTCGGCGTCTACTTCGGCCTTGATCTCGCGGGCGCTCTCGATGACGTTCGCGTTGTGGGCGTGCGCGCAGTCGATGAACAGGATGTCGACGCCGGCCTCGTCTGCGACCTGCGCGCGGTCCATCTCGAAGGGACCGACGGCGGCACCACAGCGGAGCGAGCCGTCGTCCGCGCGGGCGGCCTGGTCGTACTCGCGGCGCTGGAGGATGCCCTGCATCGTGACCAGCCCGACGAGCCGGTTCTCGTCGTCGACGATGGGGACGCGCTCGATCTTGTGGTCGTACATCAGTTCCAGCGCCTCACGGGGCGTCACGTCCTCGGGGGCGGTGACGACTTCGTCGGTCATCGCGTCCGTGACGGCGTCGTCCTCGCCGACCTCCAGATACGGCCGGATGTCCGTCCCGGAGATGATGCCCAGCACTGCGCCGTTGTCGTCGTCGACGACCGGCGCGCCGGAGACACCCTCGTGTTCCATCATCTCGTCGACCTCACTGACGGTCTGGTTCGGGCTGGCCGTCACGACGTCGCGGATGATGAGCTCGTCGGCGCGTTTGACTCGCTCGATCTCGGTCGCCATCTCGTCGGCGTTCATGTTGCGGTGGAGGACGCCGATACCACCCTGTCGCGCCATCGCGATCGCCATGTCGCTCTCGGTGACGGTGTCCATCGCCGCGGAGAGGACGGGAACGGTCAGCTCGACGGATTTCGAGACCCGCGTCGTCGTGTCTGCCTCGTCTGGTTCGACCCGGGACTCCTTGGGTCTGAGGAGTACGTCGTCGAACGTCAGCGCCTCCGGCACTCGGAGCTTCTCTGAGAAAGGCTCGGAATCGTTCGCCATGTAAATCGTCCACGACGGCCCGGCAAAAACGTTGCGAGACTCGGCGCTACGTGGGGTTCGATGCCACACTTGTCTCGGGAAGCCCGTTCCAGAAATACGCCCGTGATGCCGCACTTGTCATTCCCTGCTCTCGAAGGTGAGACATTCGTCCACAAACATCGAGGTATTTCGGAGAATCGGTGGCGTATGTGCGCAGTTCTCACGCAACGGTTATGTGGGAATGAAGGATAATTAAAAACATGCGACTCACCGAACCCGCACGGAACGGTACTGCCCGCCAGATGACGCCTACAGCGTCGGGCAACACAGCGTTCGCGTGGTTCGGTACCAAGTTCTGGCAGTTCTGTCGTGTTTGTCAGGACCGAGTGAGAACCTCCCGACGGGAGTTGGGTTACGCTCGACCGTAACACGACATGAGTATCTCCAGACACCCGATTGCACTCGACATCGAGCAGCAGGTCGGCCGCGGTGGCCGGCTTCTAGCGACAGTCATGGGTCTGCCGCTCGTCGACGGCATCTTCCCGGTGCTCGTCCTCGCGGGGGCACTCTCGACCTGGATGGGCGTCCTCGAAGTAGGCTTGCTGGTCTTCGGCGGGTCGGCCACCGTCGCCGTCGTGCTGGCCGAGCTCGAAGGCGGTCCCCGCCAGCAGGCCCGCGCGGTACTCATCATCGGAGCCGTATTGATGCCGATTGCGCTCATCGAAGCAGCGCTCGCACCGACGATTGCGGGGGTTGTCAAACTGGGCACCCTCGAACGATTCGCCGGCCTCGTCATCCTCGCCATCGCCGCACAGACCGCAAGCGCCCGGATCGGCGAGTACCTGCCGCGTCCAGCCGTCATCGTCGTGCTCGGCCTGCTGGCCAGCCTCGACCCCGCCGGCGCGACGCTGGTCACCGCCATCGAACCCGGCGTCTTGCTCCGGGCGGCCGCTACCACTGGCGTCGGTATCGGCTTCGCCCTCGCCGTCGCGCTGGCGAGTCCGTGGCTCCGCAACGCCGTCGACATAGACCGGTTCCGCTTCGGCAGCGCTGTCGCGCTCGGCGTGCTCGCCCTCTCCGTCCTCGGCGTGATGCCGACCGACGCACCAGTCGCGCTGGCCGTGCTCGCCGTCACGGCGCTGCTGTCGTTCGATCCGGAGAACGCCCGCACGCGCCACACGGAATACCGCCCCGACGCTGTGGACCTCACCGCCGCCTTCGCCGACGGCGGCGCGTCCCAGGGCGTCGCAGCCGACGAACAGACCGACGAAGGGGCCGCGGTCGAGTACGAACCGGATCAGGAACGCGCCCCGTGGCTGTGACGAGGGAGAACTTTTAGGCCTCTCAGGCCCGGTCGTCCGGTATGAGCGACAATCGCGTGGTCCAGGGTCGGATGCAGACCCCCGAGAGCCTGGCCGAACTCATCGAAGGAGACGGTGTTATGGACGCAGAGCCTATCGAAGACGCCGATGACGACTGCCCGGAATGCGGCGAGAACGTCATCTCCGTGGGGTACATGCCCTCTGCGCTGGAGTTTGTTACTGGATACAAGTGCCAAGAGTGCGACTGGTCCGACACCGACCGCGACTGAGCGCCGTCTGCCAATCGAAATCCCTTTAATGCGAGTCGGCTTACGCCGGAGTGCGGGGTCGTGGCCTAGTCCGGGAAGGCGGCTGACTCCAGAGGCCACGCGCCTGGGACGACACTTCGAGGGCTGATATACTGAGCGGCCGGCTGATCACCGGTTCGCGACGATGACCCTCTGGAGTTCCGAGGCGCAGGACGGAGATATCAGCCGATCGGGGGTTCAAATCCCTCCGACCCCATTTCCTGCCGCGAGCTATAACGCGAGCGGCAGAACTGTTGAGAGGTGGATTTGAGCCACGCGAGACGAACGAAGTGAGTCTCGCAGTCAGGTGAATAATCTCCGATCCCATACTGTTACTCTTCCGGATCCGTCTGTTCGTTTGTTTTCGCCGTAGTCGTACGTCTAAGCCCCTTCAGTCTCGGTTTTCACCCTCTCGACGCAGCCAGAGCGTTCCGAACACGGCTCCGAGTCGGCGTCAGGTTTGGGAGGGCAACACTGCCCCAGTCCAATGAGTTTACTTCATGGCGGCTATCTGCCCACGCATGAGCCAGTTATTACGCGATTTACTTGCCGGAAACGCCGACCACGCGGCGGAGTTCCGGGACCGGTTCGACCAGGTCCAGAACTCGCAAACGCCCGACGCCGTCACGGTCTGTTGCTCCGATTCGCGGGTGCTCCAGGACCATATGTGGGGCAACAGCGAGCCGGGACATCTCTTCACCTGTAGCAATATCGGAAACCGAGTCATCCAGCGGACCGCGTCCGGCGAGGCGGTCTCGGGTGACGTGTTGTACCCCATCGAGCACACGATGACCGAAACCGCCATCGTCGTCGGCCACACCGGCTGTGGAGCGGTGACGGCGACCTACGACGACCTGACGGACGGCCTCGATGAGCCGGCCGGGATCGAGCACTGTCTCGGCGTTCTCAAACCGCATCTCGAGCCCGCGCTGGAACACCTTCCCGAAGACATCGAGCGAGCGGCGGCTGTCAACCGACTCGTCGAGTACAACGTCGACAGGCAAGTCGAGTTCCTCCGCAGCAGCGACGACGTTCCCGACGCCGTCGAGGTATTCGGCGTCGTCTACGACTTTCAGGACGTGTACGGCGGCCGACGGGGAGAAGTCCACGTCATCAACGTCGACGGTGAAACCGATGTCGACGCACTCCGAGCGGCCCATCCCGATATCGACTCGCGGATTAACCGCCTCTGGGAGTACTAGTCCCGCTATCGACTCTCTCTTTGTTCGACCTTGTTCAGTTCGATCAGGAGTCGGAAAATCGCTTTCACGAGGTTCTCGTCAACGTCGAACTGCTCCGCGTTGTCGCCGGCGCGGTCCATGACGGCTTGCTCCTGTTGCTCGTCGGTCGTCGGCAGCCCCTTCTCGTCTTTGACCTGTGCGATGGTGTCGGCCACGTAGGTTCGCTGTGCGATCTTCTCGACGATCTCCTGGTCGATAGTCCGGATTTCGTCGCGCAGTTCGTCCAGCGACATGTCCTCTGGGTTCGGGTTCGTGCTCATACTGTGTGTGTTCCCTTGGTCTGTGTCGTCGTCAGCCAGGTCGCTCCGGGTCGCTCGTCCCAGGCGTCCTGTACGGCTTCGAGTGCGGCCCGCTCGCCAACGGCAGTGAACGACGGCCCCGTCCCCGACAGCGAGACGCCTTCGACGTGCTGGAGCGCGTCGAGTACCGGGTCCGTCTCGAAGTCCAGCGCGGCCGAGAACGCGAGGCCGTTGACCGTCATGGCCCGCTGATAGTCGCCGTCGAGTGCGAGGTCCTCGACGAGGCGGGCCATCGGTGCGATCTGGCGGCATCGCTCGACATCCGCGTCAGCACTGAACGACTGTTCCGGCGGCGTCCAGACGAGCACGTCCCAGTCGATTTCCTCGCGGGCAAGGAGCGCGTCGTCCTCGTTGTCGGTGACGGTGACACCGCCGAGCATCGACGCCGACGCGTCGTCGAAGGCCCCGGTGACGGTGACGCCCACGTCGCGGGCGGCCATGACGCCGAGGCGGGCCATGTCCTCGCGGCTCATCCGCTCAGTCGCGTCGAGTGCGTCGAGCGTCGCCATGACGGTCGCGTTTGCGGCCGCACTGGAGCTTTTGAGCCCCGACGCCATCGGAACCTCGCTCTCTGTGCGGACAGTCCCGCCGGAGACCGCCGGGACGCCCACGTTCTGTGGGCCGCCGTGGGCGTCGATAACGTACTCGACACACCGTTCGATGAGCCGCGTGTCGGCGTCCGGAGCACCATCCACCTCGCCAGTGACACCGTCGGTCTCAGTCGAGAGCGTGACGGTCGCTGTCGTGTACTCGTCGATAGCAAACGCCGCACCGCGGCCGGTCGCGAGCGCGTTGAGGACCGTCCCTGCTGCGGGCGCTGCTGCCTTCCCTTCCATCGACGTGTACTCCCTCGCGGACCTATTTACTAACTGCGATACCCCTGTAGCGGTCACGTTGACCGCAGTACGAAGCGATAGCGTCGCAGTAAGACGGGCAACACTATACCGATCAGTTCGAAGGGAACCAGCAACGGGAAATGAGCATCGGGAACGCACTCCGGGGAGTCACGGCAGGCATCGCGGTTCTGGGCTACGTCAGCCTGTTTCTGTTGTTGCAGGTCCGGGCGGCCTCAGTGTCAGTGCTGGCGGGAATTGCGGTACTCGCTACTGCTGCACTCGCCGTCGCTGGCGGCCGGCCCGCAGTTCGCCAGGTTCTGGGTCGCGGGTCGTCATCTCAGGAGGACGCGACCGGGTGGTGGCTCGCTCGCGTCGAACCCGCGCTCGAAGACGCCTGGAACACGTATGCGGACCTCGTGCTAACGGTCGGCCTGTGGGGCATCAGTATCGGCTCCTTCGGCGGACTCGTAACCTATCCCGGCGACGAACCGCCGTTTGGCCTCGCTATGACCGGGTTCCTGTCGATGGTCTGTGGACTCATCTCGCTCGGATTTCTCATCGATTCGAGGTACGAGTAGCGGCCGGTGGGACGGCTTCGACGCATACGGATTGTTTGCGCGATGTCCCGGTCTGTTCCGACGCCGGGAGCTACCCGGAAATAATCTACACTGTCCCGTCTCAGGCCGGGAAGAGGAGGTACGGGACGATGAACAGTAACAGAAACATGAACAGAAGGATGAGGCCGTAGCCGGCGAGTGTCCCGGCGGCTGTCAGCCAGGCCGGATGGTCGAACTGCTCGGTGATGTTTGCCATACCGAGCAGTTCAATCGGGGACAGTATAGTGGTTTGGGAGGAGAAGGCACTGACAGACCGAACTACCCGCAATGTCCTGCTTGTGATTGATAACGGTAGTCTTTCAACCATCGGTTCAGTACACTGGCAAAAATGTATATCGTCATCGTCGGCGCCGGTGATATCGGGTCGCCGTTGCTTGAAATCGCGACAGCAGGCGGCAACGAGGTCGTTGCCATCGAAAGGGACGAGGAGCGAGCGGAACGTGCGTCGAGACAGTACGACTGTCTCGTTATCAACGACGATGCGACGTCGAAAGACACGCTAGAGGACGCCGGTGCGGACCGTGCCGATGCGCTCATATCGACGACCGATCAGGACGCGACGAACATCATGGTCTGTCTGCTGGCACAGGAACTGGAAGTGCCGGACATCGTCTCGGTCGTCCACAACCCCGAGCACATGAACGTGTTCCGCCAGATCGGCGTCAACACGATGCAGAACCCACAGCGGCTCATCGCCGAGTACCTCTATCGGGCCGTCAAGCGGCCGTCTATCGTCGATTTCATGCGTATCGGCGACCAGGCGGAAGTATTCGAGATCACTGTCACACCCGGCGCACCGATTGCGGGTAAGACGTTGCAGGAGGCCAATACGGAAGGCCTCATCGGCGGCCAGACGCTCATCGTGGCCATCGAGCGCAACGGCGAGGGCGACCCGATAACACCCCGCGGCAATACACGTATCGAGGCCGACGACCTCCTCACGGTCTACTCGGGAGACGGCGCGACGCCGGAGGTGACCGACATCTTCGGTCACGCCGAGGACCACGGCTGATATGTCACAACGGAACGGTGGGCTGTTCCCGACGGACCTGCGGACCATCGCCCGCGATATCGGCTCGCTCCTGCTGATGGAGGCCGGGCTGATGACGATCACGGCCGCCATTGCGCTTGGCTTTCGGGAGTTCCACGCCGCTCTTGGGTTCTTCACCGCGGCTGGGATGACCGCCGCTGTCGGCGGTCTCGCGAACCGTGGGTTCACCGACGCGCCGGCCCCACAGATGAAACACGGCATGGTCATCGCCGCCGGCGGGTGGCTGATGGTCGCCACGTTCGGCTCGCTCCCGTTCCTGTTGACCGCGTGGTTCACGCCCCCCGCCGTCATGGATACGTTCGTCCCAGTCGGGACGGACACGAGTACATGGGAGCCGATCAGAGTCGGTGGGACGACGACGCTCTCCAGTCTGGCGTACTTCCGGAACCCGCTCCACGCCTTCTTCGAGAGCATGAGCGGGTGGACCGGGAGCGGCCTGACGATGGCGATTCACGAGCCGTCGCTTCCCCGCGCAGTGCAGTGGTGGCGGTCGTTCATCCAGTACGTCGGCGGCGTCGGCGTCATCGTCCTGACCGTCTCTATCCTGTCACGGCCCGGCAGCGGCAGTTACGCGCTCTACCAGAGCGAGGCCCGCGAGGAGAAGATCCACCCGAGCGTCGTCTCCACCGTCCGAACGGTCTGGAAACTCGTCGTCGGCTACACGGTGCTCTCGTTCGCGCTCCTGTTCGGTGCCATCCTCGCCAGCGATAGCGAGTACGCCGAGTCGCTCCCCCTGTGGGAGGTCGCCTGGCAGGCGCTCAACCACGCCATGACCGGGCTCACGACTGGCGGGTTCTCGGTCACGGACAACTCGATTGCGACGTACAACTCGCCGCTCGTCGAAACCGTTCTGTTGCCGATCATGATTCTCGGTGCGGTCGCGTTCCCGGTCCACTACGTCGTCTTGCACGACAGGCAGATTCGCGAACTGGTGTCGGACTTACAGACTCGCTGGCTGTTCATCCTGCTCGCGCTCGGCGTCGTCGCGCTCTCGGCACAGAACGTATGGTCCGTGCCCGCGACGACTGAGGCGTTTGCCACCCAGTCGTTCCTGCCGTTTTCGGTGCCGATGCTCGACGCCGCACAGCTCGATGCGGTCCGGGACTCGACGTTCCAGTGGGTCAGCGCCCTCAGCTGTACCGGGTTCCAGTCGGCCCCGATCGGCCGCTGGCTCGCTGGCGGGAAAGTGCTCGTGGTCGGCGCGATGGTGCTCGGCGGCGCTGCCGGGTCCACCGTCGGCGGCATCAAGATCATCCGTGGCTACACCATCGCTCGCGGCATCATCTGGCAGTTCTCGCGGGTGTTCCTCCCGACGAACGCGGTGATTACGGCCCGCATCGGGGACCGGACGCTTGACCGCGAGTCGATGGAACGGGAGTTCAGCGAAGCGGCCATCGTCACGCTGCTGTGGCTCATCATTCTGGTGACCAGCAGCGTCGTCCTCACCAACGTCGCGGGACCGGAGTTCGGCTACGCCGATGCCCTGTTTGAAGTCGCCAGCGCGCAGGGGAACGTCGGCCTCTCCTCGGGCATCACCGGCCCGTCGATGCCCCCGCTTGCAGAGGGGATGTTCGTGCTGAATATGTGGGTCGGCCGGCTGGAAATCATCCCGATACTCGTGTTCATCCGCGCTGGACTGTACGGGCTGGAACCGTAGTTGAGCGGGCGGCCCCTTACTCTCCGTCGTCGGGATAGACCTCGCCGAGGAACATCCAGCGTGCCTTCGTTCCACCCTCGGGCCGGGATTCCTGTTTGACGTGGTAGAGATACGGACCGTGGGGACAGTCGTCACAGCCCTGAGCACAGGAAGCCAGCTTTACCACCTCAGTGTAGCCGTCGCGTTCGGTTGCCCGGATGATGTCTTCGTTGGGACCCGGTTCTATCGGCGACGCCGTCTCGTCGTGGAACTGCAGCAGTTCCTGCGCGTAGATGATCGTGTTGCGGAGTTCTTCAGGCGTCAACTCCGGTAGGTCCGTCGCCACCCGGTCCGGAACCCCCTCAGGTGGTGTCGGTTCGTCTGCAGGACTGGTCATACCGAAGTCTCCGTCGGGTAGGTACATAACTGAACTGCCAGCTAGAACTGCCGACGGAACGAGTCTCCCGGACTCACTCGTTCCAGAACGCGCCGGTGAATATCACGAACACCGGGATGATCTCCAGTCGACCGATCCACATCAGGAATATCATCAGCAGTTTGCTGGTCTCCGGGAAGAGTTCGTAGGTCCCGAACGGCCCCAGAAACCCGAACCCGGGACCGATGTTCCCGATGGTCGCCAGGCTTGCGCTGATGGCTTCGAAGACAGTCAGGTCGAGCCCGACACGGCCCGCATCGAGGAGGAGAAACACTGTCGCGACACCGAACGTGAGCAGGTACAACAGCGTGAACCCGTATATCGCGTTGATGACGTCCTCGTCGATGACCTGCCCGCCGAGCCGAACTGGTTTGACAGCGCTGGGATGAGCTGTCGTGAACAGTTGGCGTCGGATGCTCTTGAGCACGACCAGCCATCGGACTATCTTGACACCGCCACCGGTCGACCCTGCGGAGCCACCGATGAACATCGCGAACAACAGGACTCCCTTTGCGGTGTTACCCCATTCGGCGAAGTTACTGGTCGCGTACCCGGTCGAGTTCAGCAGCGAGGCGACCTGGAATGTGGCTTGCCGGAGCGAGTTCTCCAGTGCTCCCTGTGTCACACCGCCGAGTTCGAGCGGCGGCGCGGACCCGGTAAAGAGCAGTCCCCAGAGGATGACGGCCACGCCGGCGTTCGCACCGAGGTACGCCTGGAGTTCGCGGTCCTGAAGGAAGGCGGCGTACTCGTCCTGTAACAGGAGGTAAAACAGCGCGAAGTTCATCCCGGCGATGAGCATGAACGGGATGACGACCCACTGGACGGCCGGTGAGAAGTAGGCGATGCTCTCGGCCTGGGGGGAGAACCCGCCGGTGGGCAGCGTCGTGAACCCGTGTGCGACGGCATTATACGCATCCATGTTCGGTGCGTAGCCCGTGTAATGGAGGCCGAGCAGAATGAGGATATACAGAACGGTAAAGCCCAGATAGAACAGCCAGAGGAGCCGTGCGGTTTCGGCTATCTTCGGCGTCAGCTTCTGGAGTTCGGGGCCGGGCGCTTCGGATTCGATCAACTGCGCCCCGTTGACGGCCGCTTCCGGAAGAATGGCGACCATCAGAACGATGATACCCATCCCGCCGAGCCACTGGGTGAGCTGTCGCCACATCAACAGCGCATGCGAGTGGCGGGCAAACGAGATTTCGTTGGTGACAGTCGCCCCGGTCGTCGTGAAGCCGGACATCGACTCGAACAGCGCGTTCACGGGTTCACCGAGCGCTGATTCGGTCCCGTACCCGGCGATAACGTAGGGGATCGCGCCGATAACCGCGACAGCACCCCAGGAGAGGCCGACGAACAGCAGCGCCTCGCGTGGCCCGAGTTCGTGACTGTCGCTGGCTTGCTCCAGCGCTATGCCGAGCGTGATGGCGATCGCGATAGAAATCAGGAAGACGACGGTATCTTCTCCGTACAGAAAACTGATCCCGAGCGGGACCAGCATTGCGACGGCGAGATACTTGATTACTGTGCCGGTCAGGGCGACACTCTGTCGCCAGTCGACGCGAACCGACATCACTGATCACCGACCATTAACTGACGCTCACACTCCCGATATGAAAAAGCCCCACGTTCCAACAGCGCTGCTTCTGACGGAGATACTCGGGAACAGCGCTGCTGTAGGGTTTTCCCTTCCGCCACGGAACTCGCTATATACTGACAGGTACCGATCCGAGTGTTCCGTTGACGACGATTGGTTTTCCGAATTCGAATATCTATATTTAAATAAGGTTCGAATATACGATATAAGTAGACACATTCTTACCGACCTATCTACTCCGTCTGTGTATGAACAGTAGCACCAACGAGACAACCACGGACATTCTTGCACATGTCTTGCTACCGGTTGCCAACGAGGACGACGGGCTTACGACGGCGACTGCGCTCGAACCGTACGAGCCGGAGCAGGTGACGGCGTTACACGTCGTCGAAAAAGGCGAGGGTGTTCCGGACAAGACGCCAGTCGAGCAGTCAGAAGAGCTGGCGGCAGAGTCGTATGCGGCCGTCAGGACGGTGTTCCCTGACGCCGACGACCGCACCGCGTACGCTCGGGACGTCGTCGAGGCTATCTTCGATGTCGCCGAGGAAGTCGAGGCGAGCGCCATCGCATACCGGTCCCGCGGTGGTGGTCGCCTCATGCAGTTCCTCTCCGGTGATCTCTCGTTGAAGCTTGTGACGAACGCGGAGGTACCGGTGATTGCACTTCCACAGGCGGACTCGAAGGAATGAGCGACGAAGAACTGGCGAAAGACCTCGGGCTGGTGTCGGCGATGACCATCGGCATCGGGACGATGATCGGTGCCGGTATCTTCGTCCTGCCCGGCGTGGCCGCGAACGCGGCCGGTCCCATCGTCGTCGTCTCGTTCGTCGTTGGTGGACTGATTGCGATGGTGAACGCGCTATCGGTCTCGGAACTCGGCACGGCGATGCCGAAGGCGGGCGGCGGGTACTACTACATCAACAAGTCACTCGGGCCACTGTTTGGCTCGATAGCCGGAATGGGTGACTGGATGGGCTTGGCCTTCGCCTCGGCGTTCTACTGTATCGGGTTCGGCCAGTATCTCGCCGTCTTCGTCCCACTCCCTGAAATCGCCTTTCTCAATCCCATTCAGATAGGGGCGCTCATCGCTGGGGCGATATTCGTCGCCGTCAACTACATCGGCGCAAAGGAAACCGGTGGCATCCAGACGGTGATTGTCTTTATCCTGCTCTCTATTCTCACCGTCTTTGCCATTGCGGGCTTCTTTTCATTCGACTACGCGACCCTCGCCGGCGAGGACGGGCTCGCCCCGTTCGGGACCGGCGCGATTCTCCCGGCGACGGCGCTCGTATTCGTCTCTTTCCTGGGGTACGCAAAGATTGCGACCGTCGCTGAGGAACTCAAAAACCCGGGTCGGAACCTGCCGATTGCTATCATCGGAAGCGTCGGCATCGTGACCGTCATCTACGCCATCCTCGTGTCGATGATGCTCGGCGTCGTTCCGTGGCCGGACCTCAGTCAGGATGCCCCGGTCGCACAGGCCGCGGAGGTCGCGTTCCCGGCATCTATCGGACCGATAGGCGGCGTGGCCGCCGGTGCCGCGGCGATTATGACCGTCGGCGCACTGCTGGCGACAGCGTCCTCCGCGAACGCGTCGATTCTCGCCTCGGCCCGGATCAACTTCGCAATGGGCCGGGACAAGATCGTCACGAACTGGCTCAACGAGATCCATCCCAACTACGCCACGCCCTATCGCTCGATTCTGGTCACCGGCGGGCTCATCATCGTCTTTATCGCGTTCCTCGGACGGGACATCGAGGTGCTGGCGAAGGCGGCCAGCGTCCTCCACCTCATCGTCTACGCCCTGATGAACGTGGGACTCATCGTCTTCCGCGAGGCCGACGTGCCGGAGTACGACCCGGATTTCACCGTGCCGCTGTACCCCATCACGCCGATACTCGGTGCGGTACTCTCGCTCGGCCTCGTCGCGTTCATGGACAGTATCGAGATTGCGCTGTCGGCCGGATTCGTCCTTGTCGCGGTCGCATGGTACTTCGTCTACGCGCGCGGCAAAACCACACAGCAGGGTGTGCTCTCCGACTACATCAGCAACCGCGAGGAGCAGCTCCCGGACCAGGTGGTGAACGCCGCCGACGCGGTCGCACCGAACGGAACCGGGGGACCGACGATCATGGTGGCACTGGCGAATCCCCGCACCGAGAGCGCGCTCATCACCCTCGCAGGTGCGCTGGCGAAACACGAAGGCGGACGGGTGCTCGCGACCCACATCGCGACGGTGCCGGACCAGACCGCGCTCGAAACCGCCGCCGCGAACCGGAACCAGATAGACGCTACCTCGGAAAGCCTTCTGGACGCCGCCAAGGCCGACGCGGAGGCCTTCGACGTGCCGATAGAGACGAAGACGATCCTCTCACACCGCGGCATCGGGGAGGTGTTCGACGCGGCCCGGACGAACAACGCCGACACCGTCGTGATGGGCTACGGCGGCACCCAGTTCGCCGGCGGTCGCGCCGAAGGCACGCTGGACGAACTGGCCCACGACTTGCCGTGTGACTTCCTCGTGCTGGACGGGCAGGACCTCGACCTCAGTGACGTCCTGGTTCCGACCGCTGGCGGTCTCTCGTCGGACCTTTCCGCGGAGGTCGCCAAAGCGCTCCAGGAAACTGTCGACGTAGCCGTCGACCTGCTCCACGTCGTCGACCCCGGTGCAGAAGAGAGCGGTCGCACGTTCCTGCGCGAGTGGGCGGCGGAACACGACTTGACCGACGCCGAGATACGCATTGAAACCGGTGACATCGAGAGGACCATCGAACGGATCGGCCGCGACTACAGCCTCGTCATCGTCGGCGCGACGGAACGAGGCCTGCTATCACGCATCGTTCGCGGCTCGCTAGTGTTCGACGTCATCGAGACGCTCGATACGCCGGTCCTGCTGACCGAGCGCCCGTCGTCGCGGTCCCTCCGAGAGCGGCTGTTCGGTCGGGAGTAGCCACACGGCGTGTCAGGCGTGGCCCTGTTCTTTCGCCCCTTCGCGGATTTTCTTCGACCGCTTGCGGACGCGTGAGACGTACCGTTCGATTTTCTCCGGTTTCTCGCCGTAGAACGACGCGGCCCAGTGAACGTCGACGCCGTCCTGCGTGAGGAAGTACGCCACGAGCGTATCACGGCCAGCCTGTATGACTGTCGGCGGCACGCCGCGGTCGCCGGTCCCGGCCTCCTGGAAGCCGTTCACGTCGAAGTACACGTCGGCGTACAGCGTCGCCATCTCGGGGTCGGCGAACTCGACCTCCTGGTGGTCCGGGGCCTCGAATCGGTAGCGCGTGTCGCCGTCGCCTGTCGTTCGCTCGACGATACGTACGTCGAGGATGTACTCGCGGTAGGTCGAGCTATCCGTCGGTGCAGCGGTGGTGTCTGGTTGTGGCATGATAGGTTGGACTGGTCTACGGTCATCGGCTCGTTCTGGCTGCGAGCGCCGCCACCGCGGCGAGTGCGGCAATGGCCAGCGCTATCGGGAGTGGACCGTTCGCTCCGGTCGTCGACTGGTCGCCGCCGCCCGCGGAGTCGTCCTCTGTGGCACCTGCAGCGCTCGCGGCGCCGGCTGACTCGGCTGTGGACTCGCTGGCGGGTGACGATGCTTCGGTCACGGCGGCCACTGTCTCCGTCGTCGCGCCCGGTGACACTGCGAGCGCCGCCGGTTCGGTCGCTGGCTCGACTGCGCCGCCGCCGTCGGCGTCGACCTGGTTCGATGCGACGGTCACCTGCGTCTCACCGCCGTCGACGCCGGTAAGCGAGACCGTCGCGAGTACCACGTCGCTGGCTCCGGGCTCGATCTGTCCGTCGAGGTCCGCCGCTTCGAGCGTGACCGTCCCGCCGTCTGAACTGACAACGGGGTCGGTCGTGAGTCCGAACCGGTCGGGGTAGCTCGCGTTCTCGAACCGGGCGACAGCGGGGTCGTCGACGGCGAGTTCGAGCTGGTAGCCGGCCAGTCCGTCCGGCGCGCTCGTCAGGACCACTGGAACGGTCGTTGTCTCGCCGGCGGCGACGGAGCCGGCCTCGATGCTGATTGTCGGCGTGCTCTGCCCTGTGGCGAGCGCGGGGACCGTCCCCGCGAGGAGGACGAGCGCGACGAGCGCGAGGGGGCGACTGGCGGTTCGGACGCGACCGCGTATCGAACAGGTGGTGTCGTCGGTCATTGTGTTGCTGTATCGAAAGATGGGAGGATGGCTCGGTCGCGGCAGTCAGTTGACCTCTTCGTAGAGCGCTGTCACGTCCGCGAAATCGATCTTGCCGTTCTCGTTGAAGTCGTACGCGCCGGTGTTCAACTGGATGCTGTCGGAGTCCATGTTCGAGAACAGCACCTGCACGTCCTCGTAGTCGAGACGGCCATTACCGTTGAGGTCCTCGAAGTGGCCGTCGCCGTCGGGATCGGTCGGCGCGGCGTCGCCGACGACCGTCTTCGGGCCGCCCACGACGATGCCGTTTCGGACCTCTGCCTCGATGGCGTTGCCGTTCTCGTCGTCCATCTGCTCGATGGAGACGGTCAGGTCGGTCGTGCCACCGCCGTTGGCGCGGACGTCAAGCGTTGCGAGTGGCACGTCCATCGCACCGGACTGGACGTTCGTGTTGACGTCGGCAACCCGGATTGTCGCCGACGAGCCGTCGTCGCTGATGGAACTCTCGGTGAGTCCGAGCGCGTCGGGGAAGGAGACACCGGTGATAGACGCGATTTCGGGGTTCGAGACGCTGACGGTGAGCCGAGCGCCGGAGAAGCCAGCGGGGAGCGACGAGGCGGTCAGCGGGACGCTACCCGTCGACCCGCTGCCGACCGCGGCGGAGTTGGCGCTGACGACGACGTTGGGCTGGTAGACATAGAGGCCATCGTTCGGATACGAGCGGGCGGGGCCGCCGAAGCCGTCTTCACAGCAGATGACGCGGCCGTCGCGCATCGTGTAGACGTTGTCGATGTTCCGGAGCGCGTCGTTTGCGTCTTCCGGCGAGTCGGTGAAGTCGGGGCCGGTGATGACCGGTTCGAGCGTCGAGACGTTGTAGTCCGATTCCAGCACCCCGCGGTAGACAACGCCGCCGTCGACGCGGTCCATCTGGATGTCGCCCTCGTCGTCCGCGAGCGCGTCGTTGAACTCCGAAATGCCGAAGTAGATGAAATCGCCGGGCTGGGAGTCGTCGACGCTGTCGACGCCCTCGGCCTTGTTGAACTCGATTGACGCGCCGATTTCCTTGGCGGCCGCGCGGGTCTCCAAGAACGGGACGCGCCGGAGGTCCTCGTCGACGCCGTCGGGACCGTTGGCCTCGTACTGCTCGGCCCACTTGACGATGTCCTCGTTCGTGATGTAGTTCTGATTCCCGTTCTCGATGACGGAGAGATCGGCTTCCTTGATGGCCGCTTCGGTCACCTCGTCGCCGTCTTCCCAGTCAGCGTGTGCGCTGAGGTAGTCGGCCTGGGTCACGTCGTCGTACTCGGCGACCCAGGACTCGACCTCGCCGTTCGTGGCGTGGCCGAGTTCTATCCACTCGATTTCGAGCGGGGTCTGTGCGGGGGAGTTCCGCTCCCCGGCTTCGGCGGCGTTGGCCGCGTCGTTCGTGATCTTCGGTGCGTACAGCGTCCCGGCGACGTCCATTGGGTCGTCGTACTCCGGAATCGGCTCGTCGGCAACGAACTTGTAGATGCCCTTGCTGTCGCCGTCGGAACAGCCGTAGACGGTCCGCTGGTCGCCTTCGATGTCGGGTGCCTCCCACGAGGCCCGCCCCATCACGTAGTACTTGACCGCTTCGGGTTCGTCGGCGGTCGGTTCGCGGAAGTCGACGAAGTAGCCGTACCGGTACGGGTTCGGATACACGTCATCGAGCAGCGTCGTTGCGAGGTTCTCGCCGTCGCCCTGGTCATCGCGCTCCGCGCCGAGGTAGTACGCGAGGAACTCGACACCGGTCAGCGCCCAGTAGCCCTGCGGGCCGAAGTTCTCGTCGAGGTCGCCGCTCTCGGCGTAGGACTCGATCGCGCCCGATATCTCGCTCGGGTTCGGCCGGTTCCAGAACTGACATCCGCCGATGAGTCCCTCGCCCGACCCCGCCTCGACGATGTCGCTCACCGTCGCCGTCAGACTGACGCGGGGGTGTGCGTAGTTCTCCTCGGCGGAAATCATCGTCTCCCACGGACTGAGGTCCCCGTAGCAGTTGATCCGCGTCCCGCCGTGTTCACGGAGGGAGTCGGTGTTGGTCAAGTTCATTGCGTTCCCGGTGTCCGCACTCCACTCGCCGTTTTCGTCCTGGCTAAGGGGGACCCGCGAGACGCATCCGGGGCTGTTCTCCCAGTTCGTGAACAGGTATCCCTCGGTCCCCTCGTCGTTGGTCGGGACGAACTGATTACAGTCGGGGTTCGTCGCCGCACCGCCGTACTGGGTGCCAGCGAAGTTCTCCTGGGTGATATCCGTCCCGTCGGGCGTCTGGACTACACCGAGCCGTTCCGCCCCACCGTTGATGGGTTCGCGTCCCTGCACGAGGATTTCGTAGTCGCCGGCTGCGGACCGGACCTGACGCTGTTTCTCCTCGGTGTCCGGAACCCCCACCTCCGGGAAATCGTCGTTACTCCCGTCGAACTCGAACTGGAAGCCGCTGAAATAGCCCACCGCAGCCCGTCCAAACGGTTCGGGGTTCTCCCCTTCCGGGTGCTGGAGACTGTACAGTAGTGACCCGTCTTCGAAGACGAACGGGCCGGTCACCTCCGCACCGAACGCCGTCGTCGAGAAGCGTTTGAGACTCCCGGCGACGCTCGGAGCGCCCGGTGTGTCTGTCTCTTCGACCTCTTCCCCACTTGCCACGCCGATGACGCTGGCCCCAAGCGCAGCAGCCACCGACTGTGAAAGCACCTGCCGTCGAGTGAAATCGACCATGCGAGTGAGGGGTAGCAGTGATTATTAAAGCAAGTTTATAATATTCGTATGATGTTTTTAGAGCGGTCATATTGCCTCGGTTCGATACGTACTGCTAATGAATTAGACGTATCAGAAATAGTGCTATTTTGTCGGGATGGGTACTGAATAGCTCTGATTGCAGTCGTTCACGCACTGATTCGTCCTCACCTACGTACCAGTCCGCTTCGAGTAGCTGGCACAGTGTCGCCCCACTCCCGACCGAGTCACGAGTCAAACAAGTAGTCGCTGTGGCGGGCGAGCCGGGTGGCTACATCCCCATGTCGGCAGCCGGCTCTGGGACCGGAAGCACATTCGGGGATACGCCCAGCAGTTCCGCCGCGTGGTCGAGCGCCATGTCGAAGCCGTAGTATCGCTCCAGTTCGTCGCCGTCCGCGGTCGGTCGGACCTTCAGCATCGCGTACCCCTCGATGTTCTGTGCGACCGCGGCGCTCCCGCCGTCGCTCTCGAATGTCAGCAGCCGTTCCTCGTCGGTCTCTCGATAGGTGGCCGTGATACCGTCCGCTGACGCCTCGACGGGGAGTTCGGAGTCGGTCATCGGCGGCTCTAGGGAGCGGGGGTATGCGAACCTGGCGGTCCGCTCGGAACCGCAAACGCGAAACCGGACGGCTGTGACGAGACACATATGGCGAAGTGGCTTCAGAGCGGCCGTCGGCGCGATATGTGCGTCCTGCTGGCCGCCGCCGAGGACGGCGAACTCTCCGGCCAGCGGCTGAAGACGCGGCTCGAACGCCGCTACGACACGCGAATCGAACCGAAGAGCTTCTACGGCGCGCTCGACGCGCTGGAATCGGCCGGGTTCGTTACCCACCGCGAGGACGGCATCGCTGACAAGTACTCACTGACCGACGCCGGTGAGCGGCGGCTTCGAGACCAGTTCGAGTGGATGCGCGAAGCGCTTGGTGAGGACGGTTGACGGCGCTGCTTGCCAGCCTCTGCTGGATTTCGTTGCGCCGCCGTTGATGGGGTACCCTTTTTGTGACCGCTCCCACAGAACACAGGTATGTCCCTGTCCCGCTCGCTCCTCCTGGCAGGCTTGGACGCCCTCCCGTTCGCGGCGCTCGCCAGCGTCGCAACGTACGTCTTCGCACGCACAGCTGTTCAGCCGTCGGAAATTGTCGGGATGCTCGCCGGGACCGTCGGCGTGGCGGTACTCCTCGCGCTCGGAACAATCAGTGCGAACCGCTACCGTGCGGACGGAAAGCCGTTTTACTTCACGCGTGCGGTGGTCGTCGAAGCGCTCCTCTCGTTTCCCTAATCGAGAAGCTCGCTGGCAATCGTATTACGGAGGACCTCGCTGGTGCCCTCGTAAATCTCGTTGAGTTTCGCGTCGCGGTAGAACCGCTCGGCCGGGAAGTCCTTCGTGTAGCCGTAGCCGCCGTGGACCTGAATGCCCTCGTTCGCCACTTCACGGGACACCTCTGAGGCGTACAGTTTGGCCTGGGCGGCCTCTTTGACGAACGACTCGCCGGCCATCTTCTTGTCGGCCGCCTGATGCATCAGCAGGCGGGCGGCCTGCGTTTTCGTGTCCATGTCGGCGAGCTTGTGCTGGATGGCCTGGAAGTCGCTGATGGGCTGGTCGAACTGCTCGCGGTCCTGCGCGTACTGCAGCGCCTCGTCCAGTGCGGCCTGGGCGATGCCGACGCCGCGGGCAGCGATAGTGATGCGGCCGCCGTTGAGCGTCTTGAGCGCGTGGACGAACCCGCGGCCTTCCTCGCCGAGCATACGGTCGGCGGGGATGCGCATATCGTCGAACCGCAGTTCGGCGGTCGGACAGCCCTTGTCGCCGAGTTTGTGCTCGGTCCCTTCGACGATGAAGCCGTCGTCCTCCTCGGGGCGGACGATGAACGAGGAGATACCCTTGTTGCCGGCCTCGGGGTCGGTCTTCGCGAACAGGACGACAGTGTCGGCGACGGAGCCGTTGGAGATCCAGAGCTTCCCGCCGTTGACCAGATAGGCGTCGCCGCCGTCGACCGGTTCGGCAGTGGTATCCATCGCCGGCACGTCACTGCCCGCGCCTGCTTCGGAGAGGGCGAACGCGCCGATTTCCTCGCCTTCGGCCAGCGGCGTGAGGTAGGTCTCTTTCTGAGCCTCGTTGCCGAACTCGTAGATCATGTTGCAGGCCAGCGAGATGTGGGCGGCGACGATTGTGCCGAGCCCGCCGCTTCCCCGCGAAATCTCTTCGAGGGCCATCGCGTAGCTGTGGTAGTCCAGTTCGGCCCCGCCGTACTCCTCCGGAATCGGCATTCCCATCAGGCCCAGATCAGCCATCTCGTCGACGAGGTCCCACGGGAACTCGTCGGTTTCGTCGATCTCCGCCGCCCGCGGCTTGACCTCGTCGTCGACGAACTCCGAGACCATTTCCTGTATCTGGCGTTGTTCCTGTGTGGGGCTAAAGTCCATGACAGATTCTAACGCGGGTTGGGTCTTTACTGTTGGCCAACGCGCGGCCCGTTGCCGGGTATGGTACTCGGCTCGCTACTATCTGTGCTCGCCACCGCAGATCTATCAGTCGTAGTCGTAGAAGCCCCGCCCGGACTTTTTGCCGAGGTCGCCGGCCGTGACTTTGCGTTTGAGCAGGTATGCGGGCTTGTAGCGGTCGCCCAGTTCCTCATACAGCGTTTCGGAGGCATCGAGGACCACGTCGAGGCCGATGTGGTCGGCCAGTTCGAGCGGCCCCATGGGGACGTTCGTTCCGAGAGTTAGCCCGCGGTCGATGTCGGCCTTATCCGCGACGCCCTCGTCGTACGCCCGGATGCCCTCGTTTATCCAGGGCATCAGCACCCGGTTCACGACGAACCCGGGCTTGTCGTCGGCCTCCCAGGTCTCCTTGCCGATGTCGTGTGCGAACTCGCGGCCCAGCGTCACCGTCTCGTCGCTCGTTTTCTCACCGACGACGAGTTCGACGCCTTTCATGATCGGTACAGGGTTCATGAAGTGCAGTCCGAGGACCTGTTCTGGCCGTTCGGTGACGCTAGCGATGGTCGTAATCGAGAGCGTGCTCGTGTTGCTGGCTAGCACCGTGTCCGGCCCGCAGACGGCGTCGAGCTCCTCGAACACGGACTGCTTGATGTCCATGTTTTCTGTTACGGCCTCGACGACGAGGTCGGCATCCGCGAGGTCCTCCATCTCTGTGGTTCCGGTGATGCGGGCTGTTGCCGCTTCTGCTTCCTGTTCTGTCACTGTGTCGCGCGCAACGAGCGTCTCGAAGCTCGACTGGATCTCCTCGAACCCGGCGGCAACCAGTTCGTCTGTTACATCGCGCATGACGACGTCGTAGCCGGCCGTCGCTGTGACCTGTGCGATACCGTTACCCATCGTTCCGGCTCCGACGACGCCGACGGTGTCGACTGTTTCAAGATGCATACCCGCGCCTTCGTCCGGCGGTCGTGTAAGTCTGCCGACGGTATCGGATCGGCATGGCGGCCCCAATCCGACCGAGTCAACCTGTCACAGGCTTACCGGCAAGCACTGCCCCGCGGCTGAATATTCACTCGAAATGTAGTAAATGTCAGCAAAAAGATACTTATGGTGTGCCGGGGAACCTACTGGTGATGAGAGACCCTGCGGGCAGCAGGCTCGGAGAAAAATTCGACTGGTCACCGGATGGCCAGTCCCTGCCCCTAATCTGACAAATGAGTAAGTCACTCGACATTTCGACCACCGAAGCCGAGCAGACAGTCACGGCAGTCATCGAGACCATCGCCGCGACGACACCGGACGTCCGCCGCGCCATCGCCGACCACCGTGGCCAGAGCAACTCGGTCAACCCCACCGGCGACGACCAGCTCGCGGCTGATCTGCGCGCCGACGAACTGTTCGAGGAGCGGGTGCTTGACATCGACGGTGTCGCCTCCTACGCCAGCGAGGAACGCGCGGACGTGAAAACGACAGACGGTCGCCTCCACGTCGCCATGGACCCGCTCGACGGGTCGAGCAACCTCGAACCCAACAGCGGGATGGGGACGATTTTCGGCGTCTACAGCGAACAGCCGCCGACGGTCGGCACCAATCTACTCGCCGCCGGGTTCGTCATCTACGGCCCCATCACCTCGATGGTCGTCGCCCGGGACGGCAGCGTCCGCGAGTACATCCTCGAAGACGGCGACAAGCGGGTCGTCGACGACGACGTGACGGTTCCGGAGGACCCCACAGTGTTCGGGTTCGGCGGCGGGGTCGACTCCTGGACAGACGAGTTCGAATCCTACGCCGAGGACGTCCGTCACGAACTGAAACTCCGATACGGCGGAGCGATGGTCGCGGACATCAATCAGGTGCTCACATACGGCGGTATCTTCTCGTACCCCGCACTGGAGTCACGCCCCGAAGGAAAGCTCCGGGTCCAGTTCGAGGGACAGCCGATGGCCTACATCCTTGAGTCGGCCGGCGGTCGGTCCTCCGACGGCGACCAGTCGCTGCTCGAAATCGAGCCCGACAAGCTACACGAGCGGACGCCGCTGTATCTCGGGAACGACGACCTGATCGACCGGCTCGAAGCGACTATCGACTGACGGCTCGGATATTGTTTCAGTAACCGAGATATATCGCCAGCGCTTTGAGAACGCCGTACAGCCCGACAGCGACGCCCAGGAGCCCGCCAAGAACGGTGCCGACGATGCCGTCGGGCCACAGCGAGAGCGGGTTCGGAATCCCGATGGACGGCAACGCGGGAATCGGCAGGCCACCGCTGCCGCCTGTCACGTTCCCGATGCGTTGCCCGTCGACCATTAGCTCACCAGTCTTGTTTGCGGGTACCGAGCGAGCAAACTCCGTCGTTCGTGTCTCACCGGCAGGGACCGTGACCGTCCGCGTCGTCAGTATCGAGGTGTTGAGCGCGACGATCACGTTGTGGTCCCCGCTCGCAGTTCCCCGGTTTTCAAGCTCGACGGCGATGACGGTTCGCTCGCCGGGGCCGAGTTCCGATGGAACTGCCGTGGCGTTCGTGACCACGATATCCGGCTGTCCGGGTTCTTCTGTCTGTGTCTCGGGTTCGGCCGTCGACGTTTCCGAGTCGGTTGTCGCCGCCTCCGCATCCATGTCTGTCGCTGCTGTCTGTTCGACTCCGACGACGAACGTCGAGAAGCCCGAAGAGTCAGCCCGGTAGACGATGTGTGACTCGCTCCGGCCGGCGATGTCGGTCGCTAACGGCGTCCACCCGTCGTCTTTCCGGAACAGCGTCACAGCATCGGGTTCCGCGTCGACCGCCGCCAGCGCGTCACGGTCAACAGTAAACGTGAACGTCGCGTCCTCGGCCGGAACGGAGCCGTGGTCGATATCGAACCGGCTGACGCCGGTGTGCCCGGTGGCAGTCGTAAACGCTGGCGTGGGCTGGCGGGAGCGGACGGTGAGTGTGGCGGATTCGTTACGCGGGAACGACGCGGCAAGCCGCTCCAGCGTTCCGTTCTCACTGGTGACGAGTGGCCCCTCCGAGGGCCGAATCTGCTGTGTCTGGCCGGATCCGTTCACCGAGACGTTCGCCACGGTCGCGTTCGGCTGCCGCACAGTCACGTTCCCGGCGGTTCCATTGCCCGTCACAGACACGACTCTGGTC
The DNA here is from genome assembly GCF_008728975.1 of Haloarcula sp. CBA1131. Lineage (NCBI taxonomy): Archaea > Methanobacteriati > Methanobacteriota > Halobacteria > Halobacteriales > Haloarculaceae > Haloarcula > Haloarcula sp. CBA1131. The sequence goes on along the minus strand of NZ_RPCY01000001.1, from coordinate 2,091,923 downwards.
ACAATTTCCGTGTTCCCGAGCGGATCGGCGGCGGTCACTGTGACTTCGTGACTGCCGGGCGAGGCGAAGGCCACGGTGATGTTCTCGCCGGTCAGGATCGTATCGCTCCCCACCTGCCACCGGACCGACTCGACGCCCTGATCGTCTGTCGTCCCCGCCGCGGAGAAAGTCACCGACTCGCCGACCGTCGCGTTCTCCGGCCCGGCAACGGTGACGTTCGGTGCGGAATCGTCATAGAGGAACGTCCGCTGTCGGCCAAAGGAGTTCTCGTTACCGTTCTCGTCGGTCACCGACATCAGCAGCAGCGAGTACTCACCCTCCTCCGGGAACGTGTACTTTCGTGTGTACGTGATCGTGTTACCGGTGCGTTCGGTGAATCCCGAGATATTGAGTGTGTCTAGCGATGGGCCGCCGACGGAGATTCGAAGCTGCTGTATCGGTTCGTGAATCCCAACAGAGATGCGGGCGGTGGAGCTATTGACGCGGCGTACCTCGAACGACTGATACTTCGGCACGACGGCGTCCATCCCGGTGACGGTGACCGACTCGTGGGGAAGTTCGTTCCCCGCTTCGTCGGTGATACTGGCGGTGTCACGGAGGCTGACGGTGACGTTGTCTGTGTCGACTTTTCTCTCTAGCAGCAGGGAGACGCGCACCCCGGTCCTGTTTTCGCCGGAGGCGTTGATCGATGCGACCGAGACGTTCTCCACTCGACCCGCGGTTAGCTCAAAATCCGCTGCCTGAATCGTGCTCGTGTCCACCGACCCACCGTCGTCGTACAGGGACACCTCGATAGTCGTCGCGTTGCCCCGCGTCGCATTGCCCCACTCCGGCGACTCGGTGTCTTCGGCCGCGACCGTGCCAGAAGCGACTGCAATGAGCAGCGGGAACAAAAGGAATACCGCGAGAAGCAGGAGCCACCGGCGACGACGCCTGGCCGACGGCGGCGTCTCTCGGGGGTGGCCGGTGGCACTCATGGTACATGAGTAGTCCGGCACCCGATATCAATGGTGCGCCACCATTACGAGAGGTGATAATCGCACGCGGGGTAACTACTGTGATCCCCGGGTCCGTTGGGTGTGGTATGAAAGTGCATATCGCGGCCGAGGCCACGCGCGACGAGGCGTCGGCCATCGCGGCCGCCGTCGCCGAACACACCGGCCGAACTGTGGAAGTGTACGTCGGCGACGATGAAACCCCGACGTTAGTCCGCGAGGTGACCGATGAAGATGGGGCCGAAGATACAGCCGTGGACGGCGATTCGGCGGACGCTGCACCGACGGAACGAGAGAAACGCCTCCGTGAAGAGATCGCCGACATCGAACGTGGCGGGCCGCAGAAGTACCGCGACCGCCTCACCGAGCAGGGGAAGCTGTTCGTCCGCGACCGACTCGAACTCTGGTTCGGCGACGATGGCCTGGACTTCGAGGACGGCCGGTTCGCGAACTTCGACTCGTGGCATCCCAGCAGTCCCGACGTGGACGACGAGGACGACCGGCTGCCGGCTGACGGACTCATCACCGGCGCGGGGACCTTCGAGGGCAGACAGGTACACGTCGCCGCCAACGACTTCACCGTCAAGGCAGGATCAATCGCTCGCCACGGCGTCGAGAAGTTCCTCCGACTGCAAGAGCGCGGGCTGAAGAGCGGACAGCCGTTACTGTATCTGGTCGATTCCTCGGGCGGCCGTATCGACCAGCAACGAGGCTTCTTCGCCAACCGCGAAGGGATCGGGAAGTTCTACTACAACCACTCGCTGCTATCTGGCGCGGTTCCACAGATATGCGTCCTATACGGCCCGTGTATCGCTGGCGCGGCCTACACACCGGTGTTCGCCGACTTCACCGTCATGGTCCGTGGCATGAGCGCACTGGCAATCGCATCCCCCCGAATGGTCGAGATGGTCACTGGCGAGGACATCGACCTCGAAACGCTCGGCGGGCCGGACCTGCACGCCCGTCACTCCGGCAGCGCGGATCTGGTCGCCGACGACGAGGACCACGCCCGCGAGCTCGTGGCGCAACTCATCACGTATCTGCCCGATAACGCTGACGAGAAACCGCCACGGACCGACGGGACCGCGCCGGCAGTTGACCCTGCGGGCCTCGACTCGGTCATCCCCGCAGAACCGAACAAAGGCTACGATATGCACCGAGTTATCGAACACATCGTCGACGCCGACTCCTTCTTCGAACTGCAGTCGGAGTACGGGGCCGAAATTCTGACTGGATTCGCCAGAGTCGACGGCCGGCCCGTCGGTATCGTCGCCAACCAGCCGAGCCAGCGGGCCGGCGCAATATTCCCTGATTCGGCCCGCAAAGCGGCCGGCTTCGTCTGGACCTGTGACGCCTACAACATCCCACTGCTGTACCTCTGTGACACGCCGGGGTTCATGGCAGGCTCCTCGGTCGAAAAGGAGGGCATACTGGAAGCCGGGAAGCGGATGATCTACGCTACCTCGCAGGCCACCGTTCCGAAGCAGTGCGTCGTCGTCCGGAAGGCCTACGGCGCGGGCATCTACGCCATGTCAGGTCCCGCCTACGACCCCGAAGCGACCCTCGCGCTCCCGGGCAGCGAAATCGCGATTATGGGTCCCGAAGCCGCGATAAACGCGGTGTACGCGAACAAACTGGACGCAATCGACGACCCGGAAGAGCGGGCCGAGCGCGAGCAGGAGCTACGCGAGGCGTACCGCGAAGGCATCGACGTCCACCGGATGGCGAGCGAAGTCGTCATCGACGAGATCGTTCCGCCGGGTGACCTCCGAGACGAAACCGTTGCCCGGTTTGACCTATACGAGGACGTCGAAAAGGACCGACCAGAGAAGAAACACGGGACGATTCTCTGACTGTATTCGTGGCGGCCCATACACCCGTGTTTCTCGGGAGTAGACAGCCCCTACCCCTTCCGTTTCAGTAGTAAACACTGTGTATTTAATACACTGGGTGAAAACAGGATAACAGACCACGTGGGGGCGTGGTTGCGGAGGGTGACGTGTTCACAACGGACCGAACGGTCCCGATAGGGATCATCGACAGGTGGTGTAGCGCCCTGCTTGACGAACTAGCGGCCGTCGAGCGAGAGCTATGGCTGGTAGTCGCCGTGACGCTCATCGTCGACGTGTGGCTGACACACGTCGGCCTCCAGCACGGCCTCCACGAGGGAAACCCCGTGATGCGGGCCGCGATAGAGACGTTCGGGATCGCCGTTCTCGGAGCGACGAAAGTCGGCGTTCTCGGGCTTGCAGGGCTGACCCGCCAGCTGCTGAACGAGCAGCGCGGCGTCGTCGTGCCGCTCGGGCTAGCGCTCCCGTGGGTGGCGGCCGTCGTGATAAACGCGGTCCTCTTGATTAGCCTGTAGCCGTCTCGGGGTTTCCGTCCTCCGATTTCAGTCGTCTGCACGCTGGACAAAGGCCGTCCGCTCGAACGTACAGACGAGCGTGTCGCCCTTGCTGCAGCGTCGACCTGCATCGTAGCGATACCACGACTTCGTCGCCGGTCAGTCGCTTGTACAGGACCGCCGTTTCCGCACGGATCGTATCGCCATGGACGACCGTGCTCAATCGCCAGCAATCCATGTGGCCGACTAGTGCCGTTGTGGGTATCGCTCGTCTAGAGAATCCCATGGACGGCGGTACTCTTTTGCCCACAGTCTGAGACATTCCGCGTATGTCTCCAGAGGTAAACCCGTTTGAGAGTTTACAGGAGCAGATCGACGACGCGTCGGACTATCTCGAATATTCGACCGACGTGCTCGAACGGCTGAAACACCCCGAGCGAGTGCTGGAGACGAACCTCTCCGTGGAGATGGACGACGGCTCCGTCGAGGTGTTTCGAGCCTATCGCTCACAGTTCAACGGCGACCGAGGGCCGTACAAGGGCGGAATCCGCTATCACCCGCAGGTCACACGCGACGAGGTCAAGGCGCTGTCAGGCTGGATGGTGTACAAGTGCGCCGCCGTTAACATCCCCTACGGCGGCGGGAAAGGCGGTATCGAGATCGACCCGCGCCAGTACTCGGCCGACGAGATAGAGCGGATAACGCGGTCGTTCGCGAAGGAACTTCGCCCGATCATCGGCGAGGACCGGGACATCCCCGCGCCCGATGTCAACACCGGACAGCGCGAGATGAACTGGATCAAAGACACATACGAGACGCTGGAGAACACCACCGAGCCCGGCGTCATCACCGGCAAGGCCCCGGAGTCGGGCGGCAGTGCGGGCCGCGTCGAGGCGACGGGTCGTTCCGTGATGCTCACCGCACGCGAAGCGTTCGACTATCTCGGCAAGGACATCGAGGACGCAACCGTGGCCGTGCAGGGCTACGGGAACGCCGGCTCCGTCGCGGCGAAGCTCATCGAGGACTTGGGCGCGAACATTGTCGCAGTGTCCGACTCCTCCGGTGCCGTCTACAACTCCGACGGACTCGACGCACGCGACGCGAAGGCGTTCAAAAGCGAGACCGGGTCGCTAGCCGGCTACGAGGGCGCGACGGAAGAGCTGACGAACGAGGAGCTGTTGACGATGGACGTGGATCTGCTCGTTCCGGCGGCGCTCGAAAACGCCATCGACGGCGACCTCGCACGCGACGTACAGGCCGACATCGTCGTGGAGGCGGCAAACGGCCCGCTGACACCGAACGCGGACGACGTATTCACGGAGCGCGACGTGGCCGTGTTCCCTGATATCCTCGCCAACGCCGGCGGCGTCACGGTGTCGTACTTCGAATGGGTCCAGAACCGCCAGCGGTTCTACTGGTCCGAAGAGCGGGTCAACGACGAACTGGAGACCATCATTACGAACGCGTTTGACGACCTCGTCGAGACCTACGAGGAGACCGGCGCGCCGAACTTCCGGACGGCGATGTACGTCGTCGCCATCCAGCGCGTCGTCGCTGCCGCAGAGGAAGGCGGTATCTGGCCCTGACTCCGTCCCGGCATCGGTCGTGGCTATCGCGGGTGTTTTGCCGGCGCTTCCCCTACTGCGTGTATGAACGTTTACGAGCGGCAGGTTCGCGTCGAAGCCCCGCTGTCAGAAGTCTGGAAGTTCCACGCGACGGGCGATGGGCTGGTCGCGCTGACTCCCGACTGGATGAACATCCGCATCGAGGCGGAGCGGGGACCGGATGGCGAGCCGAATCCCGAGGAACTGACCGCCGGGTCGGTTGTCGAATCCTCAATCAAGCCGTTCGGCGTGCCGCCGCGCCAGCGCTGGGTCTCGAATATCGTTGCGCGGGAGGAGGGCGAGGACGAAGCGATGTTCCGCGACGTGATGGAGGAAGGGCCGTTCCCCCACTGGGAACACACGCATACGTTCAAAGCGCTGAGCGACAGGGAGACGCTCGTCCACGACCACGTCGAGTTCGAACTGCCTGGCGGACCGCTGGGCCAGGCGCTCGGCCCCTTCGGCTGTCTGGGGATGGAGCCGATGTTTCGGTATCGCCATCAGCAGACGAAGGAACTGCTCGAAGGCTAGCGTATTCGGGTCCGCGGACGGCACGGTCCCGACTATGGTCTCCGGTGTTTCTTTATCCCCGTGTCGGATACTGCCAGAGGATGAGTAGACGCGCCGTCGCGGTAACTGATGAAGTCGTGGTGTCTCCGCGCCACAACGGAGCGAAACGGACGTGACGGAGCCGCGAGTCGACCCGCGAATCGCGCTGGCTGTCGCCGTGCTCGCAGTCAGTACGAGCGCAATTCTCGTCCGCTGGAGCGCGGCAGCGGCGTCGGTCGCGGCCTTTTATCGCGTCCTGCTGACGACCGCGCTGCTGGCCCCGCTGGCGCTGGGCCGGCATCGGTCGGCGTTCGGACGGCTCTCCCGGCGGGATGTACTGGCGGCTGCGGCGACTGGCGTCGCGCTCGCGGTTCACTTCGCCGCGTGGTTCGAGAGTCTGGCGTGGACGAGCGTCGCGGCGTCAGTCACGCTGGTCCAGTGCCAGCCGCTGTTCGTCGCCGTCGGGGCGTGGGCGCTGCTGGACGAGCGCGTCACGCGCGGCACGACGGCGGGCATCCTCGTCGCTATCGGTGGCATCGTCGTGATGTCCGTCGGCGAACTGCTCGGCGGCGGAGCCATCGGCCCGCGTCCGCTGTACGGCAACGCGCTGGCCCTCGTCGGCGGTGTCATGGCCGCCGGGTACGTGCTCGCCGGGCGTTCGCTCCGCCAGCGGTTCCCCCTCATCCCCTACGTGACCGTGGTCTACGGCGTCGCCGCGATATGCCTCCTCGGCTTCGTCGTCGCGTCGGGCCACCCCGTGACCGGCTACCCGCCGCAGGAATGGGCCCTGTTCCTGGCGATGGCCATCGGTCCCGGCGTGTTCGGCCACACCGTCCTCAACTGGGCACTGGCACACGTCGAATCCAGTATGGTTAGCGTCTCGCTGTTGGGTGAGCCAGTCGGGAGCGCGCTGCTGGCGCTGCTGTTACTCGCGGAGATACCCGGGCCGTCGACCGTCGCCGGCGGGGCCGTCGTGCTCGTCGGTATCGGCGTTGTCGCAAGAAGCCGGGCGGTCGGGGCAACGCCGGCGGACTGACACTGTTCCGAGCCAGTCTATGCGCGTTTTTCCACGGCTCCACGGATTTCTGCGGCGGCGAAGTCGTGGTCCGGGCGGATGTTGACGAAGTCGAGGAACTCCTCCGCGGCCAGCAACTCGGACGTATCGTAGTGGCGTGCGGCGGCGGAGACAGCCGGCGGCGCACCGATGAGCGGCTCCAACGCGCCCAGCGCACAGGCAAGGTCGTAGGCGCGAGCGTCGCTGATCGCTTCCTCGCGCACGCTCGTGGCGTCGATGAAGTACAGGTCGTCGTGGGCCACGAGCACGTTCTCACACCGGAAATCGCCGTGAGCCAGGCCGTCCTCGTGCATCCGGTGAAGAAAGTCAAACACCGTCGGGCTGTGTCGCTCGACGGTCTCGGCCGGGAGGTCGTCCAGCGGTTCGAAGTCTGGGATGTACTCCAGCACGAGTACCCCCATCCCGTCGTATTCGAAGGCCTCTATCGGCTCGGGGGCGTTGACGCCGATCTCCCGCATCCGCCGGGTCGCCGCCAGTTCGTGTTCTGCCATCTCGTAGGGCGTCCCGAAATGCTCGAAAAAACCCTCGGTCCCTGACGAGAACGCGCCGATGTTTCGGCCGGCGGTCAACAGTGTATGAACCAGCGAGTTCTGCCCCGTGATGACTTTCACGAACCACTGATCATTGACGACCAGCGGAGTCGAGAGCCAGTTGTCCGCCTCCAGAAACGCCACATGGGCCGCGGGCTCGTCGTACCGCTCCATTACCGCTCGCACCACGCCTTCGAGTTGCTCCCAGGGGACCGTCCCGCGGAGGAGTCGCCGGAACGCCATTCCACCTGAGAAAAGCCGTGGACGGGCAAATGGCTTGTGTCTGCCTCCGTGTGCTATTTAATAACACAGGACATAGATTCGGTATGGAGTTCGACGTTCCCGGCGAACACCGGATGATACGGGATTCGGTCCGCGAGTTCTGCGAGAACGAGATTCAGCCGATAGCCCAGGAGATAGAGGACGAGCACCGGTTTCCGGCGGAAATATTCGAGGAACTGGGCGAGCTTGATGTCATGGGTGTGCCGATCAGCGAGGAGTGGGGTGGTCTGGGCGGCGATACGTTGATGTACGCGCTCGTCGCCGAGGAACTCGGGCGCGTTTCCGGGAGCATCGGGCTCTCGTACGTGGCCCATACCTCGCTCGGAAGCAAGCCCATAGAGTTGTTTGGCACAGATGCACAGAAAGAGCGCTGGCTCACACCGCTCGCTTCCGGCGAACACCTCGGCGGCTGGGCGCTGACTGAACCGGGCAGCGGGAGCGACGCCAGCGACATGGACACGACGGCCGAGCGGGACGGCGACGAGTACGTCATCAACGGCACCAAGCAGTTCATCACGAACGCCTCCGTCGCCGGGTCGGTGCTAGTCAAAGCCGTCACCGATCCTGAGTCCGGCTACGACGGCATCTCGACGTTCATCGTCGGTCCCGATGACGACGGCTGGGAGGTGACGACCGAGTGGGACAAAATGGGGCTGAACGCTTCACCGACCTGCGAACTCCAGTTCGACGACTGTCGGATTCCCGCGGACCGACTGCTCGGCGACGAAGGCGACGGCTGGGAGCAGACGCTGAAGACGCTCAACGGCGGCCGCATCTCTATTGCTGCGCTCTCGACGGGGCTCGCACAGGGGGCCTTCGAGGCCGCGAAGTCCTACGCCACCGAACGCGAGCAGTTCGACCGCCCCATCTCGAAGTTCGACGCCGTCCGGGACAAGATCGTCGAGATGGACCGCAAAATCGAGCGCGCCCGCCTGCTGACCCACAAGGCGGCGACGATGTACGACCAAGGCGAGGACGTGACGCGGCTCTCCTCGCTGGCAAAGCTCGACGCCAGCGAAATCTGTCGTGAGGTCGCCGAGGACGCCGTCCAGGTGCTTGGCGGGTACGGCTACACGACTGATTTCGCGCCACAGCGGTTCTACCGGGACGCGAAGCTCATGGAAATCGGCGAGGGGACAAGCGAGATTCAGCGAATGGTACTCGGCCGGGAACTGGGTCTGTGATACTCAGAGCGACGCTTACACGTCGGACGGGCGTTCGGGGACGATAGTAACGGGCACGTCGGCGGCGTCGATGACAGCGACTGCGGCGTCGCCTTCCCGGAGTCTGCCGGCCAGCCCCTTCGGCTCGTGGCCCATGACGATGTGCCGAACATCCACGTCGGCTGCGAGTTCCAGTAGTTCGTTGCCGATCCGCGTGCCCGAACGCATCGCGGACCGACCGACGTGTTCGATGGCGACCGTCGCCACGATGGTGGCGTCGCGGAACCGCTCGCGCATCTCGTCCCGGAGTTGCATGGCCGTGCCGTCGGCGGTGTCCTCGTCGACGAGGTGGACGACGTACAGTTCCTCGTCGAGCCCGTCAGCGAGTCGAACTGCCGTATCGATGACCGCCGGAGAGACCGAATCGTTGGCGATAGCCACGAGAATGGTCATACAGGACACAAGGCCTTCGCGTGCAAATCACTTTCTGCCGAACTAACAGGTCCGCTCACTCAGTCGCCTTCAGGTTGTGGACCGCGTCGACGTACTCGACGACCTCGGCAGTGGGCTGGATGGCGGAGAGAATTTCGTCGGCGTCCTTGTACGCCATCGGCGCTTCGTCGCGGACACCTTTGATGACGGACTCCGAGTAGACGCCGTCCATCGCTGCGGTGAACTCGTCCATGTCAATCTCGCTGTGGGCCTGCCGGCGGCTCATCACGCGGCCCGCGCCGTGTGGCGCTGTCTGGTGGTACTCGTCGTTGCCCTTCCCGCGGGCGATAATCGACCCCTCAGCCATGTTGAACGGAATCAGTAGCCGCTGGCCCTCGCGGGCTGGGGTCGCACCTTTTCGGATGGTCAGGTCCCTGAAATCTATATAATTGTGAATCGATTGAAACTGGTCAACGGGGTCGATCCCCAGCGCGTCGCAGACGGCGTCGCTCATCAGTTCGCGGTTCCAGCGGGCGTACTGCTGGGCGAACAGCATGTCGACGAGGTAGCCGTGAGCCTCGCGGCCTTCGAGCCAGTCTAAGTCCGTGTTGCGGTCCTCGTCGTCGCTGCTGTGGATGGCGTCCTGGACCTGTCCCAGCGCGTCGAAGGCGTCCTCGATTTCCTTGCCGTCGAGTTCGCGCCGGAGGCGGTCCTTCCGGATGTAGGACTCGCCCATGCCGCCGGTGACCCAGGCGTAGAGGTCCCGCGATTCGACTGTATCGGGGTCGAACTTGAGGTACTCGACGTACTCGTCGGGAATCTGCTCGCGGATCTCGCCGATTGTCCGGCGGTCCGTCGCCGTCGATTGCCAGTACTCGGCGACAGACTTACCCAGATACCGGGACCCGCTGTGGATGACCAGCCAGTAGTCGCCCGATTCGCGTGCCTTGCCGAACTCGACGAAGTGGTTCCCGCCGCCCAGCGTCCCCGCACTCTTGATTATGTACCCCATTCCCTGACGCTGGTCTGCCAGCACGCGGTCACAGAGCGACTCGAAGTACTCCTCGTCGTAGCCGTCGAAGTCGAACTCGACTGGGTCGATGTGCTCGCCGAACCGCTCGGCGTAGGCCGCGTCGAACTGCTCGAAGACGCGGTTGGCCCGCTCGAACGGGAACTCCTCGACGAAGTGGACCGCGTCGTCGTAGTCGTGAACCGACCGCCCCATCGGGACCGCCTCGCGGACGCGTCGCTCGCGTTCAGCGTCTTCTAGCGGGAGTTCCGGGCCAAGGTTCGTCGCGGCCATTCCACACCCCACGTCGACGCCGACGATGTTCGGCACGACGCGCTCGCTCAACGGCATCGTAAAGCCGATAGGTGCGCCGGCCCCCCAGTGCGTGTCCGGCATGATTCGAACCGGCTCAGTGAACGCCGGATGGTCGATGAGCGTCTCGATCTGCTCCCGACACCCGCTCTCGACGAGCGATTCGTCGTCGACCATCACCCGTGCTGTGGTGTGTTCGCCCGTCAGTTCGAGTACCATTGGTGTCGTACCGTAGTTGCATGGAGGGTTTGAACCTCACGGTGGCCCGTGGGTGGATCTCATCCCCGCGAAAGCTCCTAAAACCCACAGCCGAACAGGGCCCAATACACCCAGCCGCTGAAATCTGCCTTCTCAGCCGCTGAGATGGGTTTTCACTCTGTGGGAACACCCTCTCCCTTATATGCCACCGTGGTGCGGAACTCCATATGTGAGGTGACACAGATGTCCTATCAAGCGGCGAACCCCCTGGCAGACGACTTCGAGCTCGAGCTCGGCGGGGCCTGGACCGCATACTGGCTGGCGTTCCTGCGTGTCGTAACCGGCTGGTGGTTCTTCCACGCAGGCGTAACGAAGCTCATCGAAGACGGGCTGGCCTACAGCTACGGGCCGATGTATCTCAAGCAGATGACTGGCACGGCACTCGGTCCGATCCCCGTGCTGATGGGCGAACACTTGGGCTGGCTCATTCAGGCGATGGTTCCGCTGGGCGAGACGCTCATCGGGCTGGGACTGATGGTCGGCGCGCTAGTCAGGCTCGCATCCGTGTTCGGGGTCTTCTTCATGTCCCTGTTCTGGATCGGCAACGCGGGCTTCGGCCACGGGCTGGTCAACAGCGACTTCATGGGCCTGCTGCTGTTCATGACGATGATCGTGCTGGCCACCGGTCGCTACTACGGCCTCGACGCGATCATCGAGAAGACCAAACTGGTCAAACGACACCCGAAACTCAGGTACCTGCTCGGCTAAGGAGGTGACCACCAATGCAACAACACACCACCGTCATCGACAAAGCGGCGATGGCACTCAGCGGCGGACTGATGCTGCTGGGAGTCGTTGTCCTCGGCATCGTGGAGATACTGGCGGGTAAGCCCTACAGCGCGGCACCGCTGACGAACGACGCGGGCGAGATCATCGCGACCCCGATGGTCGATCCGACGCTCCGGACCGGGCTGGTCTTGGCCGGCCTCCTAGTCTTGGCCCTGTACGGGGTCTACAGGCTCGTCGCCCCAATGAAGACTGAGACGGCCACGACACAGCAAGAAATCACGGCAGACTGAGCAGTCCTCGTTTTCGCTGTTTTGACCCGACGTGTCGCTCTTATCTACAGAAATGATAGTGGGTGCCGTTCCACCCCACCGATTCCCCACTAACAATGTATTTACTGTGGCTATATTAATCAAGTGGGGTAGTTTCTAATTCTGATAGAGCCCACCACAACGCTCATTTCTGTGGTGGTAGTGATTATTATATGCCTTCGCTGGTGGTCCACTACGCTTTTGTTGGGTTACTCGCCGCAACGCTGCTGGGTGCTGCATTCGATAAGCGGTCGTTGCTCCTGTCGATACTCGTCGTCACGTTTCCCGATGTAGACGCGTTCCTCGGTCTCTACTGGCAGGCCGGTCACCGGGCCGCGACGACGAACCTCGTCATCCCGGCGGTGCTGGCGCTCCTCATCGGAGCCGACCTGTACCTGCGCGACAAATCGTATATTAAGCGCCGCTGGGGGGCGTACGGTGTTCGAGTCAGCTGGTTCTGTGTTGTGGTGTATGCGGTGGGTCACGTACTGCTGGACTTGATTACTGGCGGTGCGAACCTCTTCTGGCCGCTGTACGACCAGTTCTATCAGCTCAGCGGCCATCTGGAGCTGTCGAGCCAGCGCGGTATCGTCCAGACGTTCGTCGAGCTACCCGAGCCGCGCGCTCAGACAGCCGGTGGCACCGGTACGGGCGGGAGCGGTGGCTCGACCACGCAGTCGATGGGCAACTCCAGCGAGGTGCAGATGAGTACCGGTATCGACCCCAACCCGGGCCAGCCGGAACCCGAGACTGTCGACCGTGTGTTCCCAATCGCCCGGAGCGGCTGGGAACTGGTCGTCCTCGTCGTCGGGACGCTCGCCACCGCCATCCGTCTGCGCATCGGCCACGACCTCCCGGAGGAGTGATGGGCTGCCGGTCGGCACTGTGGAGCGTTCGCTTTCGAGTCCTTCATATACGCCGTGGCCAACCGGGGAACCATGGGCTTCGAGGTACGCCGACGACTCAGTGTCGCCGACACGGTGACGTTGTTCAACGCCGTCGTCGGGTTCGTCGCCGGAGCCATCGCCTTCACCGACCCGCATCTGGCCGCTCGGCTCATTCTGCTGGCTGTTATCGCCGACGCTATCGACGGGATCGTCGCCCGGAACGGCGACAGTTCGGCGGTCGGCCCGCTGCTCGACTCTGTGACTGACGTGGTCTCCTTCGGCGCGACACCGAGCCTCTTTCTGTACGTGCTGTTGACAGACGCCTACGGCGGCATCGAGTCCGCCCACCCGGCCGTGTTCATCGGCCTCGCCCTGCTCGCCTCCGCGTACGTCGTGTGCTCTATCGTCCGGACCGCGTTCTACTCGACGTACTTCGATTCTCCCGACGAGCGGCCGGGTATGCCGAACACGCTCGGGAGTATCATCATCGCGACGGCGTATCTGAGCGGCGTCACGAACCCGCTCGTGCTGAGCGTCGGCGCGCTCGGCCTCTCGCTTGCGATGATTGCGCCCTTCGACTACCCCAAGCCAGGGCCGAAACACGCCATCCCGATGGGTGTCGTGCAGGCCGTCGCCGTCGTCGCACCAGCGGCGTTCTTCCGGGCTGGGCCGCGGGCGATGCTCGCCATCGCGCTGCTGTTTTTCGCGCTCGGGCCGTGGGTCTACTCCGGAGAGTAACCCCTCTCCAGCCGCTCAGGCCCGCTCAGACCGTGTCATCGATGAACTCCTCTAGGACGTCGTTGAACGTCTCGGCCTGTTCGACCATCGCGAGGTGTGCAGCGTCGGGAATAAACGACACCGCTCCGTCTTGGACCTCGCGGGCCAGTGTCTCGTGATACGCACGCGGGGTCAGTTTGTCGTGTTCGCCACAGACGGCCAGCAGGGGCACGTCAATCTCGCCCAGTCGCTCGCGCACGTCGAAACCGTGACACGTCATGAAGTCGCGGCGGGTCACCGCCTGCCCGACCGCCGCCATCTGCTCGTGGGAGCGCGACACGGCCTCGTAGTCGGTGTCGTGGAACAGGCGGTCCCGTTCGTGCAGGAACTCGACGGCGCGGTCCCAGTCGTCCGCGAGCCACTCCTGTAATCCTTCGAACACCGGGAGTTCGGGGCCGGTCCCCAGCAACACTATCGCCTCGGGCGTCCAGTCCCGCTCCAGGGCGACCCACTGGGCAACGGCCCCGCCAAGCGAGTTCCCGACCAGCACCTCCGCGTCTGTCTCCCGCCCCACAGCGACCACGTCGTCCGCGTAGGCGTCGAGTGTCGTGGTCCCGGCGCCGGTGTCGATATCGTCCGAATATCCGTGCCCTGACAGGTCCAGTGCGACGGCGGGATGGGTCGGTCCGGATGGCGCGTACTGGCGACCCCACACGCGGTGTGTCGCCCCGCTGCCGTGGACATACAGCGCCGTCGGCCCCGATGCCGCAGGCTGTGTCTGTCTGTACGCCGTGACTCGCCCGTCGTGACTGACCCGTTCCATGCGATACCGTTCGGAAGCGGTGTGGATAAAAGGTTGGCGCGCTCAGATGAGGTGTGAACCGCATTCAAGCAACTACACTCATTTTTCCGCCGTACAGCGTATTTCAGCGATAGGTTTATATACTTATCACGCTTACTTTGAGTTAGCATGACTTCAGAACAGCAGTTGTTCGACGAGACGCCCCTCCGCCGATTCGAGTACGACGACAGCGTCGTGTTCGCGGCGGACGTGGGACCTGCCGCCGATGCGAGTGTCGATGTGGTCGACGGGACCGTCATCGTCGTCGCTGACGGCCACCAGTACGAACAGGAGATTCCCGCGAGGGACGCACGAGCGTTTATCAATCACGGGGTTCTCACTATCGAAGTGTCAGACGGCGAGGGAGATAACTAATGAGACTTACAGTTAAACCACTCAAACAGAAAGACGCTGGCCGTGGCCTCGCGGCGATTGACCGCGCCGCGATGGATGAACTCGAACTCGAGAACGGCGACTACATCGTTCTCGAGGGGAAACAGGACAGCCGCGCTGTCGCCCGGGTCTGGCCCGGCTACCCCGAGGACGAGGGGAAGGGCATCGTCCGCATCGACGGGCAGCTCCGCCAGGAGGCCAACGTCGGTATCGACGACCCCGTCAACATCGAGAAGGCCGACGTCAACCCCGCGACCTCGGTCACCGTCGCGCTGCCCCAGAACCTTCGGGTCCGGGGCAACGTCGGTCCGATGATCCGCAACAACCTCAGCGGCCAGGCCGTCACGCAGGGCCAGACGGTTCCGGTGAGCTTCGGCCTCGGACCGCTCTCCTCGATGTCCGGCCAGAAAATCCCGCTGAAGATCGCCGAGACCGAGCCCTCCGGCACGGTCGTCGTGACCGACTCCACGGACATCCAGGTCAGCGAGATGCCCGCCGAGCAGGTCCACAGCGGCGAGGGCGCACCTGAAGCGAGCGACACTCCCGACGTGACCTACGAGGACATCGGCGGGCTCGACCGCGAACTCGAACAGGTCCGCGAGATGATCGAGCTGCCGATGCGCCACCCCGAACTGTTCCAGCAGCTCGGCATCGAGCCGCCGAAGGGCGTCCTCCTGCACGGCCCGCCCGGCACGGGCAAGACGCTGATGGCCAAGGCCGTCGCCAACGAGATCGACGCGTACTTCACCACTATCTCCGGGCCGGAGATCATGTCGAAGTACTACGGCGAGAGCGAGGAGCAACTCCGTGAGGTCTTCGAAGAGGCCGAGGAGAACGCCCCCGCTATCGTCTTCATCGACGAGATCGACTCCATCGCCCCGAAGCGTGGCGAGACCCAGGGCGACGTGGAGCGCCGCGTCGTCGCCCAGCTGCTCAGCCTGATGGACGGGCTCGAAGAGCGCGGACAGGTCATCGTCATCGGCGCGACCAACCGCGTCGACGATATCGACCCCGCCTTGCGCCGTGGCGGCCGCTTCGACCGCGAGATCGAAATCGGCGTCCCGGACAAGAAGGGCCGCAAGGAGATCCTGCAGGTCCACACCCGCGGGATGCCCCTCTCCGAGGAGATCAACATCGAGAACTACGCCGAGAACACCCACGGCTTCGTCGGCGCTGACCTCGCGACCCTCACGAAAGAGAGCGCGATGAACGCCCTCCGGCGCATCCGCCCCGAACTCGACCTCGAATCCGACGAGATCGACGCCGAGGTGCTCGAACGCCTGGAGATCAGCGACAAAGACTTCCGCGAGGCGATGAAGGGCATCGAGCCCTCCGCGCTCCGGGAAGTGTTCGTCGAAGTCCCGGACGTCACCTGGGACTCCGTCGGTGGACTCGAAGACACCAAGGAACGGCTCCGGGAGACCATTCAGTGGCCTCTGGAGTACGAAGACGTGTTCGAGTCGATGGACCTCGAAGCCGCGAAGGGCGTACTGATGTACGGCCCGCCCGGCACCGGGAAGACGCTCTTGGCGAAGGCCGTCGCCAACGAGGCCCAGTCCAACTTCATCTCCGTGAAGGGGCCGGAACTCCTGAACAAGTTCGTGGGTGAGTCCGAGAAGGGCGTCCGCGAAGTGTTCAGCAAGGCCCGCGAGAACGCCCCGACCGTGGTGTTCTTCGACGAGATCGACTCCATCGCCGGCGAACGTGGCGGCGGCACGACCGACTCCGGCGTCGGCGAACGCGTCGTCTCCCAGCTCCTGACGGAACTGGACGGGATCGAGGACATGGAGAACGTCGTGGTCGTCGCGACCACGAACCGGCCGGACCTCATCGACGACGCGCTCCTGCGCCCCGGCCGACTCGACAGGCACGTCCATGTGCCCGTCCCGGACGAGGAAGCGCGCCGCGCCATCTTCCAGGTCCACACCCGCGACAAGCCGCTGGCCGACGGCGTCGACCTCGACGACCTGGCCAGCCGCACGGACGGCTACGTCGGCGCGGACATCGAAGCGGTCGCCCGCGAGGCGTCGATGGCCGCGACCCGGGAGTTCATCAACAGCGTGGACCCCGAGGACATCGGCGACAGTGTCAGCAACGTCCGCGTGACGATGGACCACTTCGAGCACGCGCTCTCCGAAGTCGGCCCCAGCGTCACCGAGGAGACCCGCGAGCGCTACGACGAAATCGAGCAGCGCTTCGACCGGGCCGAACCCGGCGTCACTGACGAGAGCACGGCCAGTCGCACCTTCCAGTAGCGACGGTCGGCACTCGATAGCGACGGTCGACACACCGACGCTGATTGTTACGTCTTACAGGCGATTTTCTCGCTGCGTTATTCGTCGTCAGCCCTGTCCAGCGTGATCTCGCGACACTCGTAGGCTTCCTTCGTCGCACCGGCCCCGCCGACAGTGACCGGTCCGGCATCGGTCTCGATAGTGAGTGACCGTTCGGCCGGGTTCGTGCTCGATGCGGGATAGACGACGCTCTGCCGGACGTTTATCACCGGTCCCGATATCGTCGTCTCCGTCCGGTCCGCAGTCGAGATGACCCGAGCGCGAGCAGTGATCGCCGTCCCCGCGCGCAACGCCAGCGCCGCCATGAGTACCGCGAACTGGAACGCGGAGAACGTCCGCGGGAACGCACACACGCTAGCGATGTAGTGTTCCGTCCCCATCAGCCAATGAGTGCCGAGAAACATCGCGAATTCGTCGTGAGCGAGGTTTTCGTTGTCGAACTCGGTCGCCTGATATTCTGCTATCGAGTCGGTCAGCAGTCCGGAATGCCCAGTGAGTCCGCGCTGGATATCTGCGGTCACGAGCAGTGGGGTAATACCGCTCTCGATTGTCCTGACCGCCGTTGCGATATCCTCGTATGCGGGCGTCGGTGCCGTCGCATCGCCGTGGACCAGTAACAATACCAGTACATCCCGCTCGATAGCGGCGCTGAGTTGCGGGACAAACTCCGGGAGGGACGATTTCGGGACCGCAACCGTGAGGCTCTCCTCGGCACTGTCGATAAGAGATTGTATCGCATCGATGACTGCCGACTGGGTCCGATGGATTTCCAGCCCCGGTTGTGCCATCATCAAAGGATACGGTGCCGTGTGTATAAATCGTCCCCTGAAATGGGCAATAGCGTCGCTGAGATGGTAGAGGTGTCAACAATGGAGTATTTCGTGGTGTAACTTCTTTATGCGTGTGTCTCCTCGGAAGGGTGATGAAGTCACAGCCCACCGTCCTGTTTGTCCGTAGTCCGAGCCAGGACAGGGCCGCGATTTCGATGCTCCGGGACAGTGATCTCACCGTCCACGAATTCGACGGTGTTCGCGATCTGGAGTGTGCGCTCGGCGACTACGACACGGACTGTGTCGTCACGAACTGCGAAGTGGAGAACCCGGACGGGACACAGTATCTCGGTGGGTTGACCCTTATTGATCGACTGCAACGAAATCACCCCGAACTCCCGGTCGTCCTCTTTGCCGAGGTGACAAACGGCGACATCGCCCGCGAGGCCTACAGCCGCGACGTGTTCGGCTACGTTCCGAGCACAGTGAGCGACGCTCACCAGCGGCTTCTGGCGCGGGTCGACGCCGCCGTCGCTTCCAGCCCGGCCCGTCAACGGGCGAACAAGCGAAAACAGCTCAACGAGGCCGTCCGGCTGGTCAATCAAGCGCTCGTCCGCTCACAGTCGCGGGTGGATATCGAACGCGACGTCTCGGCGGTTCTGGCGGGCACAGCCAGATACAGCGAAGCCTGTACGGTGACCTGTCAGCACGACAGGCCGGTCGTTCGAGCGCTGGGTTCACAGCGGGACCGCGTCTCCATCACCGTGCCGGAGCCGTTGTGCCGCGCCGAGTCGGAGGACCGACTGGTCGTTGCGGATATCGACCCAGCAACGTTCGCAAATGACACAGACGCACTGGAAACGGACTGCGCCCGAGTTCTCGCTGTCCCACTGGTGTACGATGGGACATCGTACGGCGTCCTCGGAGTGTACGCCGACCGCGTCGATATCTTCGACACGGAAGAACAGGACACGTTCCGGGAAGTCGGCCACAACATCGCGCTGGCTATCGACGCGAGCCAGACGAAAGACGCGCTCCAGCAGCGGACGACGGAACTGGAACGACAAAAAGAGCGACTCCGAGAGCTCGCACAGATAATCTCACACGAGCTCCGGAACCCGCTTCAGGCGGCGATGGGACGAGTCGAACTGCTAGCCGCGGAACACGCCGCCGAGGAGTTCGACGCCATCCAGCGCAGCCACACCCGCATGTCGTTTCTCATCGACGACCTCATGGAAATCGCCCGTCAGGGTGGCCGACAGTACACCGTCGAGCCGGTAACACTCTCAGACGTGATGGCGAACGCCTGGACGACGGTCGACACCGACGGGTCGACCATCGAAATCGACTGTACCGAGACGATACTGGCCGATAGTGGCCGACTGTGTCAGCTCGCGGAGAACTTCTTCCGGTTCGCGACGGAGCAGGGCAATACCGAGAAGATAACGATCACGGACACGGTCGACGGGTTCGCCCTCGAACACGACGGCACCCCGTTGGAGACGGGAAACGAGAAACCGTTTGAACTCTACTACGCCTCCAGTGACGAAGGGGTCGGGCTCCACCTCGCCGTGATCCGGGAAATCGCACACGGTCACGGGTGGGAAACCGCCCTCTCCAACGACTCGACCGGACGGGTCCGACTGGACGTAACCGACGTCGAGCGGCCGGCAGCGAAAACCACGTAGCGACCCCGCCTCGCCGTACGTGACTCGAAACCGTATTTTGCGTCCAGTCCGGAGTTGTGGTATGGATCTTCAGGCTCGGTATCGCGTGCCAGCACTCACTGGCCTGTTGACGGTCGTGTCGCTCGCGCTCGTGTTCGGGGCCGTTCTCGGGGCGATTCCACAGTCCGCTCTCCCGGCTGCACCCGCGAGCGTACTCGGGGCGATCCCCCACGCCAACGCCGTGGTCAGCGCCCTCGCTATCGGAACAATCGTCGGCGGTATCCGAGCGATCCGCCGCGGCGATGTCGCCCGACACCGGAAGCTGATGCTCTCCTCGTTCGGCCTGTTCGCTCTGTTTCTCGTCCTGTACCTCTACCGGATAACGCTTGAAGGGCCGACGGACTTCACCGGCCCGGCAGTCGTCGAGACGTACTTCTATCTCCCCTTCCTCGCTATCCACATCCTGCTTGCCATCATCGCCATCCCGGCGGTGTACTACGTCCTGCTGCTGGCCTACACGTACCCCGTCTCGGAACTGCCGTCGACGAACCACCCGCGGGCCGGAAAGCTGGCCGCGGGGCTGTGGCTGATCTCCTTCTCGATGGGGATCGCCGTCTACGCGATGCTGTATCTGGTCTGGTAACGTCATAGTGATTATTGCGAGTCAGTACCACATCGACCGCACGACAGCGTGCGGTCGGAGCGGCAACCAGTCGCAATACTCACTATCAGTCGCTCTCCGTTCGGAGCAACCCAAACCACAACATGTCACGCCACGCGCCGTCGAGATACCACTCTTCGCGGTGTGTCCCTTCCTTCGTGAATCCAAGCCGTTCGACCACCGCGACGGAGCGGTCGTTCCCGCCCACAATCTTTGCCGACCACTTCCGGAGCGCCCGCTGGTCGAAGCCGTACTGGACCAGTCTGCCCGCCGCCTCAGTGGCGTACCCCTCGCCCCAGGCGTCCGGGTCAAGCCAGTAGCCCAGTTCGGCTGTGCCCCGCTCCGGGTCGTGGTCAGTCATGGCGACGAGCCCGACCGGTTCGGTTCGGTCCTCGACCCGTCCGGGACTCCCGGCCGGGTCGACACAGACCAGCAGATGAACCGAGTCCTCATTGGAAAGTGTCTCCTCATAGAACGTCTCCAGTTGGTCGGCCGTTGAGGGTTTCGCGTACGTCCCCAGCCCCCAGACCTGTTCGTGGTGGAACACCTGCCGTATCCAGTCGAGGTCGTCGCGGTCTGGTGACCGGAGGGCTGTCCGCTCGGTTTCGAGAAACGCGGGACCAGGCATGGCTGGACGCTCACCCGGAGGCAGTAAAAACGTGATGCCCTTGTGGCCGCTCACAGCCGCCTTAGTCGTCAGCTGGGCGCGACTGCGTGCCGATGTCCGGGCGGGCCACGTCGCGGTCCGTCGCCTCGCCATCAATGTCGTAGGGGTATTCGCCGGTGACACAGCCGAGACAGAGGTCAGACCGGCTCTTGTCCAGCGTTTCCGCGATGGCATCGATAGAGAGATACGACAGCGAGTCCGCCTCGATTTCCTCACGGATTTCCTCGACGGACTGGTTCCCGGCGATGAGTTCATCGCGGGAGGCCATGTCGATGCCCATGTAGCACGGGGCGACGATGGGCGGCGCGCCGATGCGGACGTGGACCTCCTCGGCACCGGCGTCTTTCAGCAACTGAATCAGTTGCGTCGAGGTGGTCCCGCGGACGATAGAGTCGTCGATGATGGTGACGCTTTTCCCCTCGATGGTCGATTTGATGGGGTTGAGTTTCAACCGGACGGCCCGTTCGCGCTCGTCCTGAGTCGGCATGATGAACGTCCGGCCGACGTACCGGTTTTTCATCAGCCCCTCTGCGAACTCGATGTCCGAGCCGTCGTCCTGTGCGGCCTCTGCGTAGCCCGAGGCAAACGCGCGCCCGGAGTCAGGAACCGGGAGCACGACATCGGATTCGACGCCGGACTCCTCCCAGAGTTTCCGGCCCAGTTCGCGCCGGACCTCGTAGACGAGGTTCTCGTCGATGGTCGAGTCCGGTCGCGCGAAGTAGACGTGCTCGAAGAAGCAGTGGGCCGTGTTCTCGGGCTCGACGAGCTGGTAGGTGTCGTAGCCGGTGCCGTCGGCGTGCAAGACGACGAGTTCGCCGGGCTTGACGTCCCGGATGAGTTCGCCGTCGAGCGTATCGATGGCGGCTGATTCGGAGGCGAGGACGTAGCCGTCCTCGAGTTCGCCGATACACAGCGGCCGGTTCCCCTGCGGGTCGCGCACGCCGAGCACCGTCTCGTCGTGCATAATCGTCAGCGAGTACGACCCGTGGATACGGTTCATCGTTCGCTTGACAGCCCGAACCAGGTCCTCCTCTAAGAGATTACGCGCGAGGTCGTGGGCGATGACCTCGGTGTCGCCGTCTGAAGTGAAGGCGTGGCCGAGGTCGGCCAGTTCGTCGCCGATCTCGTCGGCGTTGACGAGGTTCCCGTTGTGGGACAGCCCCAGCGACCCCGACTTGAACGAGACGGAGAACGGCTGGGCACAGCAGGCGTTGACGCTCCCGGCGGTCGGGTATCGGACGTGGCCGATACCGTTCGCGCCGTTGAGCGATTCCAGGTCACCGGGGTCGAAGGCGTCACCGACGAGGCCCATCTCGACGTGGCTGTACTGCTGGAACCCGTCGTGGGTGACGATACCGGCTGATTCCTGACCGCGGTGCTGGAGCGCGTACAAGGAGTAGTAAAGCGGTCGGGCGGCGTCACGGTCCTCCAAAGAGATGCCAACAACGCCGCACTTCTCGTGCATTTGTGTTGAGTGTGTTATTCGCCCGCTTTCGACTGCCACTCGTAGTCACGCCGCTTGGCCGACTTGCCGAAACCGCACGACGAGCAGACCTTCTTTTTCGTGTGATACGACTTTTCGCCACACCGTCGACACTTCGTGTGCGTCGTGGTGTTTTTCTTGCCCTGACTCGGAGTTCCTGCGCCAGTCATGGAGTAATTGAGACGACGTTATCGCCGCGTATAATCGTTGTGTCTTCATCCTCGACGACGAGGTTCATGTGTTGATCGTAGCCGGTGAGTTCTCCTTCAAAGAGTTCGCCACCTTTCAGCTGTACGGTGACTGTCTCACCGAGGGACGCTTCGAGTACATCCAGCGGTCGTCCACTCATGTACGGTTTGGATAGTGACGGGCGCTTAAACGTACCGTTTGTATGGTGGCACGCGCGAGGCCGGTCCGCTTCCCTACACGTCGACGCTAAAGGGCGCTCGGTCGGCCGCTCGGACGGCGAAGCCGGCCAGCAGGTCCGCGAGCGCGTCGAGGTCGTCGGGATCGATGACCTCGACCGGCGTGTGCATGTAGCGGTTCGGAAGTCCGACGTTGACCGACGGAATCCCACCCCGAGAAGTGTAGAAGGCGTCCGCGTCGGTTCCGGTCCTGCTGCCCGTCGCCTGCAACTGAATGTCGATGTCCTCCTCTTTGCCGGTCTCTCGGAGAGCGTCGACGGCGACCGGATGGTTCGCGCTCCCGCGAGCGACGACCGGCCCCGCACCGAGTTCGACGCCGGTGTCGGCTTTGCCCGGCGAACCCGGCGAGTCCGTCGCGTGGGTCACGTCAACGGCGATAGCGACATCCGGCGCGAGATCGAACCCGACCATCTTCGCCCCCTGGACGCCGACCTCCTCCTGCACCGTGGAGACGGCGTACACCGTCGCGTCCGCCCCGGCCTCCGCCGCGCGCCGAAGCCCCTCAGCGGCCGCCCAGATGCCGATACGGTTGTCCATTCCTCGGGCCGCGAGGCGGCCGTTCTCCAGTTCGCTCAGCGTCTGGACGAACGTCACCGGGTCGCCGCGGTCGACGAGTGATTCCACCTCGTCACCGTCCTCGGCCCCCACGTCGACGTGCTGTTCGGCGATCTCCGGCACGGAGTCGTCGTCCGAATCCCGGAGGTGAATCGCGGTCTGGCCCACGACGCCCGATACCGGCCCGTCGGCCGTGTGAATGGTGACGTGTTGCCCGCGCGAGACGGTCTTGTCCGAGCCGCCGATGCGGCCCAGTTTGACGAAGCCGTCGTCGGTGAGGTCCCGGACGATGAAGCCGATTTCGTCGCCGTGGCCCGCGAGCGCGACGGTCGTGTCGCCACCTTCGACCTTCGCGACGGCGTTGCCGTAGTCGTCCGTTCGGACCTCGTCGGCGAACTCGCTGACGTAGTCGAGCCACACCCGCTGGCTGTCGGCCTCGTACCCCGACGGGCCGGGCGTCGTCAGAAGCGATTCCAGGAACTCGCGTCGTCGTGTGTCCATACGCGGGATAATCGCCCCGTGGTCATGAAAACAGCGGACGGCACGCGGTCTGGGACCGTCCCACCGTGGCTCTGGTACCGCCACGGCTAAGAGTCACGGCGTCGAACTGTCAGTATGGCCGAATTCACTCTCCTCGAACTGCATCTGGACGGCGCTGAGTTCACTGCGAACGCCCCGTTCAGTGCTCCCGACGATGATGACGAGTCGGACAGCAAATCACGGTGGTCCCGGTCCCGGACGAGCGAGACGACCAACGAAACGGACGCTGAGGCTGACGGTGGCCGTAACGTCGGTCGCCTCGCGCTCGCGGTACTCGGTGCCGTCGGGCTCGTTGCGGTCGTCCTGCGTCTGTACCTCGGCGGGTCAGACGGGGACGACCGCGACGAAGCCCTGTAAGGGACAGCGTCCAACTCCACAGCAAGGCCACGAACCGAACGCCGGTGGTCGTTTTCACAGGGAGAAGGCCTATTTTCTCCGGCCACATTTCAGACGTATGGGAATATACCACAGCGTTCAGGCTGTCGCCGGTGCGACCGGTGACGGCCCCATCGACTGGAGTGCCGTCGCCGACGCCGCGAAGGGCGCGACGGACACGGGCGACCTCACCGTCGAGACGCCCGAACGCGACGGCTACGCCACCGACGTTCGGGACGCCAGAGATCGCGTCCGGGAGGTCGGCGAACTCGCCTTCGACCTGCCCGAAACCGTCGAGATCCAGAACCGCCACCACTGGATTGACGCCAACGTCGCCACGTTCAGCCGCGTGATGGAGCCGATTGAACAGCAGGCCGAGTACATCCCCGGCATCGCCCGCGTCGTCAACACCGGATCGATGGCCGTTGCGCTCTCGTTTCTGGGGAACAACGTCCTGGGTCAGTACGACCCCGTCCTGCTCGCGGACAACGACGCCCACGCGCTGTACTTCGTGCGCCCCAACATCCATCGGGTCGCCGACCAGTTGAACGTCGAGCGGGACCGCTTCCGCCGCTGGATCGCGTTCCACGAGGTCACCCACGCGGCGGAGTTCGGCGCGGCCCCGTGGCTGTCCGACCACCTCGAAACGGCGATGGAGGACGCCATCGACAACCTCACCGACGGCAACATCGACCGGACGACGCTGGGCGAACTCGACACCACGATGACCGCCGTCGAGGGGTACGCGGAACTGCTGATGGACCGCGCCTTCGACGACGAGTACGACGACCTGCGCCGGAAAGTCGACGAGCGCCGGCAGGGGCGTGGCCCCATCGCGTCGCTCATGCGCCGACTGCTCGGCCTCGGAATGAAACGCCAGCAGTACGAACGCGGGAAGGCGTTCTTCGACACGGTCGCCGACGCCCGCGGCGTCGCTGCGGCCGGGCGCGTCTGGGACTCGCCGGACACCCTCCCCACCGAAGACGAGATAGAGACGCCGACGCTGTGGATAGACCGCGTCGACCCCTGAAAGAGCTACGACACGCCGCGTGGCCGCACGGACCGCTTATTTCTCCGGTTCTTCCACAGGCGCTTCGATCTTCGCGACGTCGAGGAGGATTTCGCTGTTCGATTCGTCGACGGCGACAACCGTCCCGGCGACGACGAGCTTCGAGATTGGCGTCGGCCCGAGAATGACGGCCTGTCCCTCGCTGAAGTCCTGCACCGAGCTCTGGAGGTGGAACCGGGCACGGCACTTCTCCGGGTCGTGGACGTTCGTGAAGTTGATTTCCTCGACGGTGACGTCGACGCGCTCGTAGTCGTGGGCAACGACGACGCTCTCGGCCTCGTCTATCTGTTGGCGGTCGATTGCGTCGAAGGCCTCGGACGTCGGCTTGTACCCGCCCGTCGGGCCGGGAATGCCTTCGACGAGTCCCAGCGAGGTCAGACTCTGCATCTGGTTCCGTACCGTTCCGGGGTTCCGGTCGATCTCCTCCGCGATTGTCTCGCCGGTAACTGCCTCACCGGTCTGTTGATACCTGTTTACCAGCGTCGTAAGCATTGTTCGCTGGCTGTTGTTCAGATCGATGCTAACCATACCGGTGTGTATCGGGAGCGGCTACTTATCCCATTGGGTTCACTCATTTGAACGCCGGTCGAACTCATAGACGGACCTACTCCATGTATCCCAGTTGTTTCAGCCGGTCTTCGACGGCGTCGCCGTCGTCGCTTCCGAGGGCGTCATCGATACCGAGCGGGTCGCGTTCGCCGACAGCAGGGTCCTCGGGGAACACCGGGAGCACTTCGCCACGCATGTCCGTCGGCACCGCACAGCCGTGGGCGGCCAGCACCGTCGGCGCGATGTCGAGGATGCTGATTCTGTCGAGTTCGCCCTGCGGCTCGAAGTCCGGCCCGCTCGCGGCGAAGATGCCGTGGGGCGTGTTCTCGGCCGCCCAGCGGTCCGGCCCGCTCTGGATAGTCCCGCCGCCGATGCCGTCGTTGACGTGGACGCCCGGGCGCTGGTCGACGACGACCTCCGGGCCGGCGTCGACGTAGGGACCGTTGTACACGTCTTCGCCCTTGTACACGTCAGTGAACAGCGGGCCGTGCTCGTCTTCCACCTCGCGGAGGTCGGCCATGAGCGACTCACGGACCGACTCCACGTCGAACCGGGGGTTGATGTACACCGGTCCCTGTCCGCTGGCGACGACCTTCGTCTGTTCCAGGTCGATGGCTTCGAGCTTTCGGTCCCGTTTGACGCCGTCGCGCTGCGGGACGAGCTGCTGGATGGATTCGGGGACAACGCGGGCGAGCGTGTCCACCAGTCCAGCCCGCTTTGCGACCGCAAGCAGGTTCTCGCGGTCGAGCCCGATTCGAGTGAGCACGGCGTCGACGCTCGTATCCCGGACCTGGTAGCCGTTCTCGGCCAGCCACTCGTTGATGTAGAACTCCGTCTGGGTCGCGTCACAGCCGTGGTCGGACATCAGGACGAGGTTCAGGTCCTCGCGGTCGTCGAGCCGGCCGACCCACTCGTCGACCAGTTGCCACGCGCGCAGACTGGGCTCGTCGTCCCAGAAGAAGTGATGCAGGACGTTCAGATAGAACAGCGTCACATGGACGAAATCGAGGTCCCGCTCGTCCAGTAGCGTCGTCGCGACCTCAAAGCGCTTCTCTAGCAGGTCCAGAATGGCCTCGACCTCCGCGCCGCGCTCGTCGTTCGAGGACAGCAGCGGGTCCGGGTGGACGCTGTAATCGAACCGTGATTCGAGTTCGTCGGCCAGTTCCGGCGGCGAGGTGTAGCCGGAACTGATCGAGCGGTACTCCCCTTCAACGGCGTCCGGGCCGCCGGCAACCACGAGGTCGTCGATGTCCCGCGGCGGGTACATCGTCGGCATGTTGACGACGCCGGCCGACTGCCCCTCGTCGTTGAGGTAGTCCCACAGCTCAGCGGTGTCGTAGTCGCCGCCGTTCATCACGTTGATCTCGCCCGCGGCGAGGTCGACGTTCTCGAACCAGAAGACGCCGAACCCGCCCGGGTCTTTGCCCGAGGAGTAGCACTTCCAGTTCGGGAACGTCACCGGCGGCAGACAGCTCTGCGTCCCCGCCCAGGTGCCGGTGTCCCGCAGCGCGGCCAGGTTCGGGAGCTCGCCGGCCTCGATCCACGGGTCGAGCAGTTCCCAGCTCGCTCCGTCGAGTCCGACGACGAGGGTCTTCGTCATGTTGCGACGGAGACAGGCGAGTCACTAGTCCCTTTCGCACCCCGTCCAAGGGGTTGGGAACCGACCGGTCGGCTGAAACGGACAACGCGTCACTTTTGAGCGCGCCGCCGGAAGGGCCGGTATGAGCAACCGGTCGGACATCGCACCGGACACCGTCTCGGTCGAGTTGACCGAGGACGGCGTCGTCGTGGAGTACCTCGACGGCCGCCAGGCGTTCTATCACGGCGTCCCAACGGCGGTCGAAGGGAGTATCCAGACTGCGCCGGGAAAAGACACACACGTCCTGATTACCGACGAGACGGAGACGTCGGGCATCCTCGTGTACGTCAACGACCTCCGGACCCACGACGATATTCTCGAAGAGACAGGCGTCGGACGGGTCATCCTCGACGACGGCGAGGAGGACGAACTGTTCCCGGGTGTTACGGTCCGAGACAATCAGATGCGGACGGAAGTAGACGTGGACTACGACGTAACGAACGGCCGCGTGTTCGTCTTCGAGGAGGACGAACTCGGCGAGCGGAGCTTCGAGATCGTCGAGGCGTGATGCCTGTGGTGCGGGTGGCGTGACTGCGAGGGCGAGGGCCGCTACTGGATGTAGGACGGGTCTTCGTCGTCACAGTTCTCCTCGTGCTGGCGCGCGTCGCTCTGGTCGTCGAACATCAGGCCACAGGTCTCGCACTTGTACCAAGTGACCTCGTCTCGCTCGGTTTGGACAACCATACCTGAAATTCCGACGGCCGACCGTATATTATTTTCCCGCAACACAACGGGAACCCTCAAGGGAGTCGGATTGCAAGAAGGCGGCATGAGCGGGTCCACTGACGCCGGTGTCGAACTCACCGTCGAGGGTGCGAACAAGCGCGACGCCGGGCGCGGTATCGCACGACTACCGGAGTCCGCACGGACCGAACTCGGGGTGTTGAGCGGGTCGCCCGTCATCATCGAAGGCGACGACAGAACCGTCGTGAAGGTCTGGCCCGCGGACGACGACGGCTCCTTCGTCCGCATCGATTCAGACACCAGAGCGAACGCCGGGGTCAACATCGGCGACACGGTTACAGTGACCAGCGGGTCGGTCTCCGAGGCCACTGAGATCGCCGTCCAGTCGGTCGAACCGATACCGGGCAGCGAGGACTACGAGAGCCTGGTCAGGAAGCGGCTGGTCGACCAGATAATCCAGGCCGACGAGCGGACCCACATCGAAGGGCTGGGCACGTTCCTCGTTCGCAAGACCTCTCCCTCGGGGCCGGTTCGCGTCACCGGCACGACGGCAGTGACTGTGCTGCCGGGCCTCGACGGTGGCAGCGATGCGGGCCAGTCGTCGTCCGGTGAGGCAACAACGGCGAACACACCGACCGCCGAGACGGAATCGGGGGTGAGCTACGAGGACATCGGCGGCCTCGACGAGGAACTGGATCGTATCCGTGAAATGATAGAGATGCCCCTCTCGGAGCCCGAGGAGTTCCGCCGTCTGGGTATCGACCCGCCCAGCGGCGTCCTCCTGCACGGCCCGCCCGGGACGGGGAAGACCCTCATCGCGCGAGCGGTGGCAAACGAGGTCGACGCCTACTTCGACACTATCTCCGGCCCCGAAATCGTCTCCAAGTACAAGGGCGAGAGCGAGGAGCGGCTCCGGGAGGCCTTCGAAAAAGCCGAAGCGAACGCGCCGGCTATCCTCTTCGTCGACGAAATCGACTCCATCGCCGGCTCCCGCGACGAGGACGCCGACATGGAGAACCGGGTCGTCGCCCAGTTGCTCACACTGATGGACGGCCTCGAAGACCGGGGCCGGGTCGTCGTCATCGGGGCGACGAACCGCGTCGACGCCATCGACCCGGCGCTGCGCCGGGGCGGACGCTTCGACCGCGAAATCGAGATCGGTGTGCCCGGCGAGCACGGTCGCCGCGAGATTATGGACGTCCACACGCGGGATATGCCGCTGCACGACGACGTGGACCTCGACCGCATCGCCGCACAGACCCACGGCTTCGTCGGGGCGGACCTCGCGTCGCTGACCACCGAGGCCGCAATGGCCGCGCTCCGGGCCGACCGCGACGACGGCGACGTCCACCAGGACGACTTCGAGACCGCGCTCGCCACCGTCGACCCCAGCGCGATGCGGGAGTACGTCGCCGAGTCGCCGACGGCGACCTTCGACGACGTGGGCGGGCTGTCCGAGGTCAAGCAGACGCTGACGGAGGCCATCGAGTGGCCGCTGTCGTACACTGAGCTGTTCACCGCGACCAACACCGACCCGCCGAGCGGCATCCTGCTGTACGGCCCGCCGGGGACAGGCAAGACGCTGCTGGCTCGGGCCGTCGCTGGCGAGAGCGACGTGAACTTCATCCACGTCGCCGGCCCCGAAATCATGGACCGCTACGTCGGCGAGAGCGAGGAGGCGGTCCGGGAACTGTTCGAGCGCGCCCGCCAGACCGCGCCGAGCATCATCTTCCTCGACGAGATCGACGCCATCGCCAGCCATCGCGGCCAGGGCAACGAGGTCACCGAGCGCGTCGTCTCGCAACTGCTCGCCGAACTGGACGGCATCACGGAGAACCCCAATCTGGTCGTACTGGCTGCGACTAACCGCCGGGACATGATCGACGATGCGCTCCTGCGACCGGGTCGCCTCGAACAGCACGTCGAGGTCCCGAACCCCGACCGTGAAGCCCGCGAGGAGATTCTCGCCGTCCACACCGACGGAAAGCCGCTCGCTGATGACACCGATATGAGGGACCTCGCCGAGGAGACCGACGGCTTCTCGGGTGCAGAACTGGAGGCCGTCGTCCGCGAAGCGTCGATGCTGGCCATCCGTGAGGTGGCGTCCGCCTACGGGCCGGAAGAGGCCACCGAGAACGCCGACGAAGTGGAGATCACGCCAGAACACTTCGGTGAAGCGCTGGAGCGGGAACGGACGCGGTAGCTCGCAGGATATCTTCGTCGCAGTAGCTGCTGAGTGGACGTTTTAGATCGATAGTATCCGAAAGACGAGGAGAGGCGAAAGGATCGACTCCGGGAGAGGAGTGAAAAGGCTGTCCGGACAGCCTTGGCGGACGAGCGACGCCGAGTGGCCGAGCAGCGAGACGGGCGTTAGCGCCGGCATCGACGTGAAAAGCGCCTTGCCGGCAGCTACTCGTAGCGAGTGCACACGCAAAAAAGGCCCGGTGTTCGGTTCCGGCTACGCGTCCCTGTCTGGCGACTCCATGTCCGATTCCTCAGTGGATTCCTGCTGTGGGGCGTCGCTTTCGCCTCCACCGGCACTGTCTTCTGTGGCGGGTTCCGACGCGCCACGTCGGCCCAGCAGCGGGACCGACCGACCGCGAAGGAGCCGTCGACCACCGACGACTGGGACGGCGAGGACGACGATCCACGGCGCGAGACTCGCAGCGGTCACGAGCAGCCCACGAGTGAACACGTACACGTCGGTCACTGACGAGAGGAACGCAGCGACAAGCGACCGCTCGTGGTACGGCACTTGCTGGGCCGACGGCTCGGGCGCTGGCTCGTGAATCTCGACGCGCAGCGTCGAGTAGGCGACCCGCTGTTCGAGCGAGCGCTTCTGTGCTTCGAGGCGTTCGATGTCGCTCTGGACCGACGAGAGTTCCTCTTCGATGCGGAGCAGTTCCGCCGTGCTGTTTGCCTGCTCGTAGAAGGTCCGCAGTCGGTCGCGGCGCTCCCGGAGGTTGGTTAGCCGCGCTTCGAGGTCGACCAGTTTGTCGGTCACGTCTTTCGTGGTCGTTTCCTCGGAGCGCACCGTCCCCTGCTCGCTCACCATCGACTGCGTCGGTTCGTACTCCTCGCTTGGCACTCTGACCACGATGTACCCGGTGTACCACGCCTCGCCGTCGCTGCGGTGGAGTTCGCGGTTGGAGTCGCTCACGTACCCGCCGGACGTGCGCGCCCGAGCAGCGATTGCGTCGGCTGTCGTGGAGTAGTTCTCCACTTCGACCACCATCCGACCGTTGCGGATGATGGCCCGGTCAGCCGCCGCGTCGCCGGCCTGAATATTCCCGCTATCCGCGGCGTTCGCCTCGGAGTCCGCTTCGACGGGTTGGCTCGACCCGCCGTCGCCGCTGGACATCTGTGCGCCGTCACCGCCGCCCTGTGCCTCGCCCGCATCGCCGCTCCCACCCATACCGGTACAACCGGCAAGGAGGAGGAGACCGACGACAGCGAGGACCCTGATTCGCGAAGCCATACGGGTCGTACTCGTCCTGAGAGCGGCATAACGACGGCGAACGCTCAAAAACCGCTTTTTGTAAAACAGCGACTGCAGTTACGGCCAGTCCGTCCGGCGGTCGGCGAGCGCCGGGAACTCCTCGCGGACCTGGTCGACGCGAGCAGGGTCGAGGGTGGCAGTCACCAGCGCCGGGTGGTCGTCGGCGCTGGCGAGCGTCGTTCCCCACGGGTCGTACACCGTCGACCAACCCAGCAGTTCCGCGTCCTCGAACTGGCCGACACCGTTCGCTGCGGCGACGTACAGCTGGTTTTCGACGGCGCGGGCGCGGCCGAATAGCTTCCAGTGCTCGACGCGGGGATAGGGCCACGCGCTCGGGACGAGCGTCAGCGTCACCCCCTCGTCGACGAGATGGCGATACAGCTCCGGGAACCGGAGGTCGTAGCAGGTGGTAATGCCGACGGTGAACCCCTCGAAGTCGACGGTCGGAATCCTCCGGCCGGCTTCGAGCAGTTGGGACTCCGCCGAGTCGTAGCCGAACAGGTGATGTTTGCGGTACACCGCCTGTCGCTCCCCATCGCGGTCGAAGAACACGGCGGTGTTCGCCATCCCCTCCGGAGCCGGCGTGTCGAAGCCGCTGTCGGCGCTGGCTTCGAGGTCCTCGACGATACTTCCGGCGAGCACCGCCACGTCGTTGTCCGCGGCGACGCCGCGGATTCGGGTGAGTGTCTCGCCCTCCAGCCCCTCTGCTTCGCGGGCGTAGCGGTCGAACGCGAAGTAGCCGACGTTGAACAGTTCCGGGAGCACGACGAGGTCCGCGCCGTCCGCGGCCGCGTCCTTGATGGCGGTGGTTGCGCGGCCGACGTTCTCTGCCACCGCGTCCGACGACACGTCTATCTGGGCAAGCGTGAGTCTCATGCTTCGACTTCGAGGTCGTCCCGCAGCGCCTGTTCGAGGTTCTGCATCTCGTCGTCGAGGTTCCGCTTGAAGAACCGCTCGACGCCCGGGAGCTTGCCGTCGACGATGAACCGGTTGGTCAGTTTCGTGCCGCCGTCGGCCGTCTCTTCGAGTTCGTGTTCGCCCTGGACGGTCATCACTTTCGAGCGACCGATGAAGCGGGCGTACTCCGGGCGGCGCTGTTCGACGTCCTCGGTTTTCACCGTCATCGTCTGGCTGACCACTGGAATCGGGAGTTCTATCGACCAGTTCGCGTGTGTGTCGTCGATGACTTCCCAGTCTGTGACGACGCTGATCGGCCGGGCCCGTTTATCCGGGTCGGTGATGAATTCCCAGACACGCTCCGGTGTGGCCGGCACAGTCATCGTTCGCTCGGCCCGGACAGTCATGGAAGGTACTCGGGACTACTGGCCGATGAATCCACCGATTGTCACAGTGCGTAAAACCCGGCAGCGGCTATCCCGTCGGTGTGACGCGCCACGTCGTCGACCGCGCTCGGCCCCACTTCTCGATTTCGACTTCGTCGGCCTCTTCAGCTAAGCGTGGCAGCCGCGCTCCCACTTGCTTCGAGGAGAGGCCGAGCTGCTCAGCGATGTTCTTCGCGCGGAAGTAGCTCTCTCCACGCGAGACGCTGTCCCGGAGATATTCGAGAATGCGTCGGTCTTCCTCGCTGTAATCGGCCATACAAGAGATACGGTCTCTGCGTTTTTAACGGTTCCCTTCACAGTCTTGCGGCTGATACCAGTATCAGGCGTCGTAGGCGTGAATCGCCACGATAGCCACAGCCGCGGCCAGCATTGCGAGCCCGAACGCGCCGCCGGACGTCACGAGCAGATTGCCGGTCTCAAGCTCCTGTGCGTGCAGAATCGCGTAGTTGTAGCTGTTGGTTGCTGTGACTACGGCCGCGCCGACCGAGACGAGTCCGAACAGCAGGGCCAGGCCCGTCCCCATGTCGCTTTTGGACGCCTTGGAACTCATGTACGACGCTTTCGGTGTTGCCCACTTAGTTCATTCGGGCTGGGGCCACAGGACATATACCGGCCCGTCGAAGATGGGTGTACAACTATGGGATGGTTGAAAATAGTTGGTGTACTGGTCGTCGCGGTCGCCGCTGTCGCAGGGGGCAGCGTCGCGCTCGGCGTTCTGGGCACACCCAGCGTCGCGTCCGTGGACAACCACTTCGCGGACGTCTCGAACCAGACGACCGCTGTGGCGACGAACCTGACCGTGACCAACCCCAACCCAGTCGGTGTCCAGCTGGGCGGTGTCGGACTCAATTACACCATCTCGATGAACGGCGTGGAGATGGCACAGGGCGACAGGCAGGGCATCGGCCTCGGGACCGGCAACTCGACGCTCGCGTTCAGCACCGAGATGCAAAACGACCGTATCCCGCCGTGGTGGGTCACCCACATCGACAACGGCGAGACGACGACGGTCGGTATCGACGCTACCGTCACCTCCTCAACGCTCGGGGGCCGGTCAGTGTCGTTCAGCCAGGAGCGGACCATCGAGACGGACCTCCTCAGCCAGTTCAACTCCACCGAGACGCGCCCCGTCGAGGCGGACCAGCCGCTTGTCTCGGACCCCGTCATCTACATCAACGAGACCCGCGGCGCGTGGGACCAGGAGAACCTCACCCAGTCCGAGACGCCGCTGAACCTCGCGTTCGACGTGTACAACCCCAAGCCGTACCCCTACACGATCACCAAAGTCGGTTACACCATCCGGATGAACGACGTGACCGTCGGCGAGGGCGAGACTGACCGTGGCTACGTCCTCAGCCCCGGCCAGGAGACGACACTCGAAGCGAACACCGCTATCCAGAACGGGAACCTCGACCGCTGGTGGGTGACCCACCTCCAGCGAAACCAGCGGACGGACCTCTACATCGATTTCTACCTCGTGCTGGAGGGCGGCGGGGAGCAGTTCCGGGTCGATCTGGACGCTATCGATTACCAACAGGAGATCCAGACGGATATCTTCGGCAACAAAGCGCAGTACCCGACCGGCAACGGAACGAGCGCTGAGCCCGACAACGGGTCGGCCGACGAGTCACCGGACGGCGACGAGGAAACTGAAACCCCGACGCCGACACCGACGGAGACCGAGACGGATGACGGGCTACTGGGTGGCGACGAGTCTGAGACGGAAACCGCAACGCCAACCGAGACGGAGACAGAATCGGAAACCGCGACGCCGACGGAGACAGCGACTGAGACCGAAACCGACGACGGCGGCCTGCTCGGGTAGCCAGCACTGCCAGTTTACTATCCCTCAGTTCTCGACACAGAGCGTCCCCGTGTCATCGACTGATACCGTGTAGCCACAGTACTGGAACAACATCGGCAACTCCTCTGGCGGGGCGTCCAGCACCGCGTCCAGTCGTTCACCGTCAACGACCATCTCAAGGCTCCCAAGTTGTGTAGGGTGGCAGTCCTCAAGTGCCGCGATGGTCTCTTTGACGGCGATATGAATGGGTGTCGATGGGTCGACAGGCCGCTTCATACTGGACCGTTCACGATGTCCGATGAAAGGTGCAGGTGTTTTTCACAGCAACCGATCGTGGTAGTGAAACTGCCAAATTACGTGGTAGAGTCGGAAAACAGGACTGTCGCTGCGAACCGCAACTGCGGGCAGCGGGAGCCGCCTCACTCGATGGTCGTGTGCTCGGACTCCTCGTTGAGCGCGAGGTTCGTCGCAATCTCGGCGCTCCGGACCGCGAACTCGGCCGTCTGCTGGAGGCTGACGAGCACTTCGCGCACTTCCAGTAGCGCCTCGTTGTCCATCTCCGGCAGGTCGTCGAGGATTTCGTGTTCCTTGTCGCCGATGTCCTTGTACAGCTCTCGGACCTGAATCGCGGTGTCGTAGTTGCGGTCGACAGCTGCCTGGACCGCAAGTTCGGTGATGTCGTTGACCTGGTCGGTGAACTCGCGGATGCGACGCATCGTCGAGCTGTCGACGTTGAGCGAGTGATCGTCGGTCTCTAGCGCGATCTCGGCGATGTCCTCGGCGTTGTCCGCCGTCAGTTCGAGGTTCTTCGCAATCGAACGGTAGCCGATGAGCGGGAAGCCGTCGTTGAGGCCGATAGCCCGCGCGAGGTTGGGGTTCTGGTAGGCCGTGAAGATGAGCCGTAGCAGGAGGACGAATATCTTGTTGGCCTGTCGCTCGCGGTTGAGCGCCCGCTGAGCGAGGTCGGGGTTGCCGTGGGCGAGGGATTTCACCGCCTCGTTTCGCATCGTCGAGCCGGTGGATTCCAGCCGTTCGAGGAGGTTGTTGAGCGTGAAGTCCTCCGGGTCGACGGAGCAGCGAATCGCGATTCTGTCCGGCGTCTCCTCGATGACGCCGAGGCCCATCAGTTGGGTTTCGGCGTTGTAGACGGCGTTAATGTGAGAGGATTCCAGCGTCTCGCCTTCCGGGGCTTCGACGTGGATGACGCGCCGTCCGAGCACGTACTGGGCGACGATGGCCCGCTCGACAGACGCGGCATCGAGGTTCTCTGCGTGGATGATAGCCTCTGATTCCTCGGTCTGGACGGACTCGGGCATGACTGTCAGCGTGCCTTTGCCGCCCATCCGTAGCGACACCTCGTCGCCCTTTTCGACGTCGTGCGCACTGGCCCACTCCGCCGGCAACGTCATCGCGAGCGTCGACGGCCCCAATCGCTGGACTTTCCGAGTTTCCATATGTCCTTTGTGGGGCGTGAGATACCTTAATCTTGACTATACATGATAAAATACCGGAGCCGATATATCATGGCTTACGTCTCTCGGCTGGGGAGGCCCATACAGATTAGACGACTTCGACGAGTCGACGCTCGTGACGGCCGATACGGACCCGCAGCCAGCCGCGCAGTTCCTCGTCGAGGTCCGAGTCACCGGTGTCGACCCGGAGCGTCCCGATACCGTCCAGTTTCCGCCGCGAGGCGACGACTTCGAGGTCACACTGCCTGATGACCGCCGGTGACAGTTGCTGATTCCCCCGGCCGAACACGAACCCCTGCCCACCGATGGGCGAAACCACGATGACGTTTCGGTCGCCGAGGGCGTCGAGAATGTCTGACTCGGCGGCGTCACGGGCAAGCACCTCTCCGTCGCGCCACACGTCCACGCCGAGCGTCGTCCCGTCGAATCCCAGGTGTTCCTTGATAGCGCCGACAGTGCTCCCCGGACCAAGGACGTACGTGACGCCCCCCTCGACGGCGTCGGCGACGCTCTCGGCGAGTGACTCGACGCTGCCGCCGCCCAACTGCTTGGCCGACTGGCGCTGGTCGGCAACGGGGACCGTCGCGACAGCCCGGAGTTCAGTGACCACTTCCCCGCCTCTGAAGGCGTCCTCGTCGATATCGTTGACCTCCGCACGCTCCGTCTCGGAGAAGCGGGCCACAATGCGCCCGGCCGCGCGCGGCGACACGCCGAACACGGAGGAGTACACCTTGACGCCCGCCGGGACGCCCAGAATCGGGATGTCGGCGTCCAGGTCGTCGAGGGTCGTCGCCACGTCGACGGCTGTGCCGTCGCCGCCGACGAACAGGATCGCGTCCACATCCGCCTCGGCGAACGCCCGGACCGCAGCTCGGGTGTCCTCGTTGGTCGTCTCGTCGGGAGTCGCCGGGGAGCCGACCACCGTCGGGTCGAACCCCGCCACACGAGCGATACCCTCCCCCATCGGGTCGCCGTAGGTAAGCAGTTTCACGTCCGTCCCCACATCGGCGAGTGACTCCAGCGCAGTCCGTGCGCGATCCGGTGCGCGTTGCTCCGCGCCGCGGCGGCGCGCCTCCGCGACTTTCCCGTCAGTGCCCTTGAGGCCGACGCGGCCGCCCATCCCGGCGATGGGGTTGACCACGACACCGATTCGTCGCATTCGCTTCCTCTTGGCGACCCCGCGGCAAAAGGGGCCCGGGAGCGTGCCTTTCAAGCCACCCCACGAAGAACGCACAGCTATGTCAGTCCTACTCCAGAGCGGCGTTCAGACAGGGATCATCAACGCGTCCGGCGCGGTCATCACGCTCGGTGGCCTGCTCCTGACGTTTCTCTGGCTGAACCACCTCTACCGGTAGTCACTCCGCCGTCGGTGACTCGACGCGTTCGCCGAACCACGCGGCCGCGTCCTCGACTAGCTCCTCCTCTGTTCCCTCGAACCGGACGGTTACGTGGTCGCCGGGATAGCTTCCGACCTTGACCGGGAACTGCTCCTGTACCTCCGCCAGTCGATCCAGCAGCGCGCTCTCGGGCTCATCGGCGTCGACGGTGCGAACGTACCGCTGCTCGCCGGCGAACTCACCCGCAATCTCCTCGAACATCCGCTTCATCTCGGCCGGCACGCCCGGTAAGACGTAACAGCTCTCGACGACACAGCCGGGCGCGACGCCCTCGTGGTTGGGCAGCACGCGGGACCCCTCCGGCACCTCGCCGGTTCCGTCGGTCAGATCCTCGCGCGTGTAGCCGCCGTGTTCCTCCAGCCACGCGATGGCGTCCTCGCTCTCGACGACGTCCCGGCCGAACGCCGCGGCGACGGCCTCGATGGTTTTGTCGTCGTGTGTCGGTCCAAGGCCGCCGGTGACGATGACGGCGTCGAACTCCGCATGGTACTCGTTGACCACGCGGGCGATATCCGATATCTCGTCGGGGACGACCGTCGTCCGGCCGACAGTGACGCCACGCTGCGCGAGCTGTTGTCCCAGCCACGCGGCGTTCGTGTTGACCGTCTCGCCACTGAGCAGTTCGTCTCCGACGGTGACTACCGCGACGCGCATACCGCCCGGTTGGACTGGGAGACACAAATACTGTCGGTCACAGAACGTGGTGACTGTGTATCCGTCGAATCGGAGAGAAATGCTCCGTCAGGGATTTGAACCCTAGTCATCACCGTGAGAGGGTGATATGATTGGCCGGACTACACCAACGGAGCGTACACAAATTCGTAGCGAGGAGATACGTATAATCATTGCGTTTCGGCCCCGCCCTGTGTTGGTTCCTCATACTGTTGGCTGTAACTATGGCACGGTATTCACAGTGGGAGAGTTCTGTACAGACGTACAGCCGGCGGTCTCACTCGTCGTCGAACGGTGAGCCAGCGGCGTCGGGCTCCTGACCGGCGAGGCTGATGATGTTCTCGCGGCCGACTCTGAGCTTCGAGATGTCGCCGTCGTCCTCCATGTCCGAGAGGAGCATGCTGACCTTCGACTTCGACCAGTCGGTACTGTCGACGATGTCGACCTGCTTCATTCGGCCGCCGTTTTCCTCAAGCAGTTTGCGGACGCGGTCGCTGTCGGTGAGCAGTTCCTCGTCGGGGACGGCCGGTTCGTCTGGTGTGTCGGTGGCCGCCGCATCGCCCGGCGGAGCCGTCGACGACTGCTCCGTGTCCGTAGCGGCCGACGGTGACGCAGCGGGCGGTTCGTCGTCGTCGGTTCCCAGGACCTGTCCCAGTGCGCCGGACCGCCACGCGGCCACACCGCCAGCAACGACAATGAGACCGACGATGGCGGCCGGGAGCATCCACGACGGCCCACCGGCGGCCTCGGAAGGTGTATCACCGCCAGCCGTGGTGCGCTGCTCAGTACCAGCGCTCTGCCCGGTTTCGCGCGGTTGCAGTTCCACGTAGGGCCGGCGGTCGTTGAACGACTGCTCGCCGTTCCACGTAACGCTCTCGCTGTTTTTGAGCGAGTCCGGGGTACTCTGTGAGTCAGGTTCCGGCTTGACATTGACGAATGCCAGTTCGGGGCCGCGCTCGAAGACGAACGACTGGCTCGACCCGATGTAGAACCCGCCGTCGAACACGTCGCTGACCACGATGGAGTCGCCCTCGACGACAGCGAAGTTATGCCAGCGGAACGACATCCGAACCGTGCCGGTGTTCTGGAGCGGGTCGACCGATGCCGACCGGTCGTAGTTGGTCGCACTCATGTTCCGGCCAGTCACGTTCGTCCCGTACTGTGTCAGCAGCGTCGACTGCTCGACGAAATTCTGGTACAGCGGCTGCTCCGATCGCTCGAACTCCGCGGCGAACTCCTCGAACTGCTGTTGCTCGGTGTCGTTTTCGAGCGGGGTCCTGTGGACGATTGCCCACTCGGCTGACCCGTTCTGATACAGCGTGACCTGGAACGTCGTCCGGTCGAACCTGTCGGGCGTCTGGACGCCGACGCTCTCGTCGGCCGGCTGTGACATCGCCAGCGGCGCGGCACCGCTCCCCAGCAGGAGAACCAGCACGAGACTGGCGACGACCAGGCGTACCATCTGTCGTATATCATCGATGGACCGCATAAAAGCGCTGTGAATAGCACCGTTCTCAGCCAGTATCCGGCCGGTGTCCGGTGATTTCTCGGTACGGGTACGACTCGAAGCGGTGGTGACCGAAACTGGTGGCGCGCGCTCTGCGGGCGCTCGAATTCATGATCCGCGCTGGGTTCGAAGTGGCGCTATTCGCCAGGTTGTACCGTGGTATCACTAATCTCTCGCTCGACACGCGACCATGGGAGGGGGCGATTCCTGTTTTGACAGCGGTGTCCTGGCTTCTACACGGTTATTTCGCACGAATTTCCGGTGGGTTATTTACACAGGAGGGTCCAACGAACGGTAACCTATGGGAATTGCTGAGTTCGCAAGAGACGGCCGCGTGGTGATGGGTGACCGGCCGGGGGCAGCGGTGGTGGCCGCCGTAAGTGGCTTCCTCTTGCTGGATTTAGTTGCAAAGCTCGCTGGGACAACCGTGTTCTTCCTCGGGACCAGGTTACTGGGGGGTCCCTCACCGTGGGCTCGTTGCTCTCGATGGTGGTGGACGGACTGCTCGTCGGACTGGCGGTCGGCCTCGCCGGAATCGGCCTGTCGATGACGTACAGCATCCTCGACTTCGCCAACTTCGCACACGGGGACACAGTGACGGTGGGGGCGTTCCTGGGGTGGGTCGCCGCGTACATCACCGCCGGTCTCGGGACCGGTGCCCCGATCGCAGAACTGTTCATGCTCAACTCTGGACGGCAGTTGAGCACCGTTTCGACGTTCGCTCCGGTGCTTCTCGGTCTCGTCGTCGCCGGGGTCGGGTCAATCGGTATCGTGTTACTCATCGACCGACTCACCTATCGCCCCATGCGCGATACGGACAACATCTCCTTGCTGATCGCGTCAATCGGTGTCGCACTCGCATTGCGATACCTCATCGCGTTCGTCTTTGGCACGCAGACCAGCGGGGTCGCAAGCGGCGGGCTCCGAGTGACGGTGTTCTCGATGATCTCGGTCACCGACAACGAAATCACCCTGCTGGTGGTGTCGCTCCTGTTGATGCTCGGCGTCCACCTGCTGCTACAGCGGACGAAGCTCGGCAAAGCGATGCGGGCGATGGCCGACAACGAGGACCTCGCACGCGTGACCGGGATTCCGACCGAGCGCGTGATCCGGCTCACCTGGATTCTCGGTGGCGGTCTGGCGGGCATCGGTGGCTACCTGCTCGTGCTGGAAAGCGGCACGATATCGTTCAACTTCGGCTGGATTCTGCTCCTGCTCATCTTCGCCGCTGTCATCGTCGGCGGTATCGGCTCGATATACGGGGCGATGGCCGGTGGGATCCTCATCGGGCTGGTCGATAGCCTGGCCCTGATCTGGCTGCCGTCCGGGCTGACGCGGGCCTCCGCGTTTCTGGTGCTCATCGTCGTCCTGTTGTTGCGCCCGTCCGGCATCTTCGGGGGGGTGTCGACAGCATGAGTACTGTTGACACTGTTCGAGACCGTCTGGACGCGCTCCCGGACGTGGGGCTGGTCGTCGGCTTCATCGCCAGTATCTGGGCCGTTATGCTCGTGCTGGCAATCGCTGTCGGCGGGGCGAACTGGGCGAACCTCGCCGCCGGCTTCATCGGCAGCGTGACCGTACTCATCGGCGGCTACGCAATCCTCGCGCTGGCACTGAATCTCCAGTGGGGGTACACTGGCCTGTTCAACATCGGCATTGCGGGGTTCATGGCCGTCGGCGCGTACACCACGGCGATTCTCACTGCGCCAACTGACCCGGCCGCCGGGGCGGTCCCTGGGCTCGGCCTCCCGCTGTGGGTCGGCCTCATCGGCGGTATGGTTATGGCCGCTATCGTCGGCGGTCTTGCGGCGCTCCCGGCGCTCAGACTGAAAGCGGACTACCTCGCTATCGTGACAGTCGCGTTCTCGGAGATAATCCGACTTGTCGTCAACTGGAGCGGCCTCTCCGAGTTCTCACTGTTCGGGGTGCCGGTCGGCACCGGCGGCGCGACCGGCATCTCGTTCAAGTCCGCGAACGACGTGGCGGCGACGCTCATCAACGGCGTCGGGCAGCCGATCGTAACCGCCGCGGAGGGCGTCGGCGTCTCCGGGCCGAACCTGGCGAATCTCACGTACGGAATACTCCTCCTGCTAGTCGTGGCCGGGAGCTACTGGGTGCTCGCCCGCATCACGAACTCGCCGTTCGGTCGCGTGCTGAAGGCGATCCGCGAGGACGAAACCGTGACTCAGTCACTCGGCAAGGATACCCGCCAGTTCAAAATCAAGACGTTCATGATCGGCTGCGCGCTGATGGGGCTGGCCGGCGTCCTGTTCCGCGGACAGGCGGGCTACGTCAGCCCCCAGCAGTTCAGACCGACGATCACGTTCTACGTGTTCGCGGCCCTCATCATCGGCGGCTCCGGGTCCAACACCGGCAGTATCGTCGGGGCGGCGACGTTCTCCGGACTGCTGTTCTATCTGCCGGCGCGGCTGGGGGAGAACGTCTCGCTGGGCGGCACTCGCGCACCCGGCAACATCGTCGACGCGGTCGCCGGGTTCGCGTCACTTGACCCGCTCCCCCTCCTCGCATACACCATTAGCAACGTCAGCACGCTCCGGTTCGTGCTCATCGGCGTCGTCCTGATATACATCATCCAGAACCAGCCAGACGGGCTGCTCGGCCACCGGAACGAACCCGCAACGAGCGTGAGTCTGGACAGACCGCAGTCCGGGTCCGGAGGTGAGGCCGATGAGTGAGCCCGACGTCGCAGAGCAACGGGAAACGGCCGTCACGAGCGACACTATCGACTCTCCCCTGCTCGTAGTCGACGGCCTCCGCAAGGAGTTCGGCGGCGTCGTCGCGGTCGACGGGGCGACGTTCTCCGTGGCAGAGGGGTCGCTCACCGGCCTCATCGGCCCGAACGGGGCTGGCAAGTCGACGACGTTCAATTGTATCACCGGCATTCACGAGCCAACTGGTGGCCGGGTCACCTTCGACGGCCAGAACATTACCGGGCTCCCGCCGTACACACTCGCAAACCAGGGACTGGTCCGGACGTTCCAGATCGCCCGTGAACTGTCCGAGATGACGGTCCTGGAGAACGTGATGCTCGCACCGGGCGGACAGGTCGGGGAATCAGTCGTCCGGTCGGTGACGCCGGGACTGCGCGGCGATGTCATCAGAAGCGAGGAGGCCGTCCGGGACCGCGCGTGGGAGACGCTGGAGTTCTTCGAGATCGACCACCTCGCCCACGAGAACGCCGGCAATCTCTCCGGTGGTCAGCGGAAACTGCTGGAGATGGCGCGGGTCCTGATGACCGACCCCGAGATGATTCTGCTGGACGAGCCGCTGGCCGGCGTCAACCCGACGCTGGAGGAGAAACTGCTGGAACGGATTCACGAACTCCGCCGGGAGCAGGGGCTGACCTTCCTGCTCGTCGAACACGACATGGACGTCATCATGAACAACTGCGAACACATCATCGTCATGCACCAGGGGAGCGTCCTCGCCGAAGGGGACGCCGAGACTATCACGTCGGACGAGCGGGTACTGGAGGCGTATCTGGGAGGTGACGTATGAGCCAGCGCGCGACGGAGTCCGAGGCTGTCACGCTCCCTGACCCAGCCGAGCGACTCCTCGCCATCCGGAACCTCGATGCAGGCTACGGCGACCTGCAGGTCCTCAGCGACGTCCACATGGACGTTGCGGACGGCGAGTACGTCGTCATTGTCGGCCCGAACGGAGCCGGCAAGTCGACGGTGATGAAATCCGTCTTCGGCCTGACGACGTACATGGGCGGGGACGTCATCTTCGACGGGACCGACATCAGCCGGCGCAATCCCGACGAAATCATTTACGAGGGAATCAGCTACGTCCCCCAGACCGGCAACGTGTTCGGCTCGCTGAGCGTGCGCGAGAACCTCGAAATGGGCGCGTACATCCTCGATGAAGTCCCAGAAGACCGCATCGAGGACGTGTACGAGCGGTTCCCCATTCTTCGGGAGCGGTCCGACCAGTCGGCTGGGACACTGTCGGGCGGCCAACAGCAGATGCTCGCCATGGGGCGGGCGCTGATGCTCGACCCTGACCTGCTGTTGCTCGACGAGCCTTCCGCCGGGCTGGCCCCGGACCTCGTCGACGATATGTTCGACCGTATCGACCGCATTAACGACGACGGGACGGCGATTCTGATGGTCGAGCAAAACGCCAAGGAGGCGCTCCGGCGGTGTGACCGCGGCTACGTGCTCGTCCAGGGACAGAACCGCTACGAGGACGAGGGGACGGTTCTCCTCAACGACGAGCAGGTGCGACAGGACTTCCTCGGCGGATAAA
Source organism: Haloarcula sp. CBA1131 (assembly GCF_008728975.1). Classification (NCBI taxonomy): domain Archaea; kingdom Methanobacteriati; phylum Methanobacteriota; class Halobacteria; order Halobacteriales; family Haloarculaceae; genus Haloarcula; species Haloarcula sp. CBA1131. The sequence continues at coordinate 2,048,151 of NZ_RPCY01000001.1, read as the reverse complement.
ACGGGACAGCGGTTGCGGCCCCGTTACTGGTTCATCGCGCTGTTGATTTCGGACGTGTAGGAGGACTGCTGTTGCTCGAAGCCGACCTGGTTGACGATGGTCCCGCCTTCTGCTTCGAACGCGCCGGCGAACGCCTCCTGCAGTGCCTGGCCGTAGCTGTTGTTCACGTACAGCGTCGATGCGGTTGCGGCACCGAGCTCGTCCACACCGACTTGCGCCAGAACCTGTCCCTGCAGCGCGTCGCTGGGCGGGGTGCGGAACATGTAGTCGTTGTCTTCGAGGTCGGTAATCGTCGGCGACGTGGACGCTGGCGAACAGCCGACGACACCACTGTCGACGAGCACATTTCTGGCGACCTGTATCGACGTTTCGGAGCTGGCCGCTCCGGTAATCGACGGATATCCATCGCTGACGAGGGAGTTGGCCGCGTCGATGCCCGCCTGTGCCTGGGTCTGGGTGTCACCGACCTGGTAATCGAACTCGAAGTCGACCTCGCCTTCGAGTTGCAGGGCCGGGAGGATCGCCCCGTCGCGGATCGGCCTGCCGAGCGGCCCGAGATCGCCGGTCTCGGGCATCAGCACACCGAACCGGACCGTTCGTCCGGGGTCGCTCCCGGAGCCGTTCGGTTCCGGCTGCGGGATGTCGTCGCCCGCGTCGAAGTCGACGGTGTTGAGCGTATCGACGCCCCCACCGTCCTGAAAGCCGAAGACTTGGTACTGCGCCGAGGCCATGTCCCCGTTTTCGTCGAAGTCGACCGCGCTCGAAGCCCCCTCGTACTGAATGTTCTCGCCCGCGGCGGCCGCTTCGACGGCCGCTGGCAGTTCGGAGGGGCCGTACGTGTCGCCGCCCGGATTGGCGACGACACGCATATGATCTCGGACGGCCTGTCCGTCGTTTTCCCCGGCCAGCAGGTTGGCGAGAATCTGGACCGCTGTCGCATCGTAGGCCTGTGATGTGAACACGCCGGCCTCGTCGTAGTCGAACTCGGAGGTGAACTGCTCCGTGAACGTATCGACTCCGGGACCGGCCGCCGACGGGGCCGTGCCGCGGACGTTCGACATATCGTCGCCGACGTTACTCGGTAGCTCGCCGTCCTGCAGTCCGTCGGTGACGAGGATGTCAGCAGCGTCGTCGCCGTAGTCGGCGTAGAAGTCCTTGAACAGTTGCACACCGCTCTGTGGATAGCCGACGACCATCAGCACGTCCGGCGATTCCGGGCCGCTGTCGCCACCCGAGTCGGTCCCGGTACCGGTCATCCCACCATCACCGCCGTCGCCGCCGCCACCGTCAGTCTGTTCGGTTGAACAGCCTGCCAACCCACCAAGCAGACCCACGGTGCCTATCGCCCCAGTGCGCTTCATGAACGCTCGCCGATTGGTATCGCGACTCATACCACTTACCACTGATTCACATCTTATAAAACTATATCCTCCCGTAACCTTGCTGTTCCGTAGTCTGCTCCAGTCACGCCGATATTTTTTGTTGTCGGCGTTAGATATTAACGCCGGAGAAACCGCTATCGGCCCAGACGTCGCTCGGACTCTCAGCACATCCGCGAAAAAACGTCGAGTGTCGCCCCTTATTCGACGCGGCCGACGACCTTGTCGTACTCTTCAGCGGCCTTGTCCCAGTCGACAACCTCGAAGAAGGCGTCGATGAAGTCGCCGCGAGCGGGGCCGTAGTCGTAGTAGTAGGAGTGCTCCCAGACGTCGAGCGCGAGGATTGGATGGGAGCCCCAGAGCGCGCCCTGGTCGTGTTTGTCGACCGGCACGTTGCGCAGTTGCTTGGCAACGGGGTCGTACACGAGCAGCGCCCAGCCGCCGGCGGCTGATGCGGCGGCTTCGAACTCGCCCTTCCAGCCTTCGTAGGAGCCGAAGTCCTCCTCGATGCGGTCGAGAAGCTCGCCTTCCGGCTCACCGCCGCCGTTGGGGTCCATGTTCTCCCAGAACAGCGTGTGGAGATAGTGTCCACAGCCGTTGTGGGTGACGTTGCCCATCGCGGCCGCGCTCGAACCGAAGTCACCGGATTCGCGGTTCTCGGCGAGTGTCTCCTCGGCCGATTCGAGGCCGTTTACGTACCCCTGATGGTGGGTGTCGTGGTGCCAGGTGAGCACCTGCTCGGAGATGTGTGGCTCCAGCGCGTCGTAGTCGTACGGGAGCGGTGGCAGTTCGGGATTGGAATGTTCGGGCATATGAAAACGCCTCCATCAATACGTGTCGCGCGGCTGCCTGTTAAACGTTTAGGAGGCATTTGGTATCACTCTACAAGGACAGCGGGACGGGACCGTAACTGTCCGTTGTTGCACTGCCACATCTCGGCTCCGGCGCTGGTGTAAGTGTTCAGAAGAGTCCAGCACAGCAGAATGTTCCCATCCTAGTCGTCACCCCTGGCCCGCTCGAACATCGCCAGCGCCTGCTCGCGACGGTCGCTGTGCTTGACAACCGGGTCCGGATACTCCGGCGCGGCATTGCGCCGCTGCGTGAGCGAGCAGTCGTTCCAGTCGTGGATAACTTCTGGCGCGGCATCCCGCAGTTCCGGGACGTACTCCTTGATGTACTCGGCGTCCGGGTCGTAGTCTTCGCCCTGTGTCATCGGATTGAAGATGCGGAAGTAGGGCTGGGCGTCGGTCCCCGTCGAGGCCGCCCACTGCCAGCCGCCGTTGTCGTTGGCCGTGTCGTGGTCGACCAGTTTCTCCCGGAACCACTCGTAGCCGTGCCGCCAGTCGATGAGCAGGTCCTTCGTGAGGAAGGAGGCGACGATCATCCGGACGCGGTTGTGCATGTACGCCTCTTCCCGGAGCTGTCGCATCCCGGCATCGACGATGGGATAGCCCGTCTCGCCGTCCTTCCAGGCTTGCAACAGTTCCTCGTCGTTCTCCCACTCGATTGGGTTCTCGTAGGACTTGTAGTTCGAACTGACGACGTGCGGGTGGGCGAACAGCACCTGCGTGTAGAACTCCCGCCAGGCTAGCTGGGACTGGAACTCCCGGACTGACTCCCGTCGGTCACCGCCAGTCCCCTCTTTGGCGTCCTCGGTGCGGTCGTACACTTCGCGGATGCCGATGGTCCCGAATTTCAGGTGAGCCGAGAGCCGCGAGGTGCACTCGTCGGCCGGGAAGTCCCGGCGCTCCTCGTACTCGTAGACGTTCTCCGCGAGAAAGTCATTGAGCAGGGCCCGCGCTTCGTCGGTCCCCGCCGCAGGCACGTCCGCCTCTGGCTCATCGAAGCCGAGGTCGGCCAGTGTCGGGAGCGCGTCGCCGTCGACATCAGCCAGTTCGTCGGCTGGCGGGGGTTCGTAGGGAGTCGCTTTCTCTCGGTCGTGCCACTTCCGACCGAAGTAGGTGAAGACGCTGTAGGGGTCGCCGTCGTTCGTCGTAATCTCGCCCGGTTCGTGCAACACGGCGTTCTGGACCGCCTCGCGCGCAACGTCCGCGTCGTCCAGCGCCTGCCGGACGGCGGCGTCGCGCTCTCGTGCGAGCCCGGAGTAGTCTTTGCCCCAGGTGACTTTTTCCGCGCCGTACTCGGCTGCCAGTTCTGGCAAAACGGATGTGGGGTCGCCCTTGGCAACGACGAGGTCACTGCCGCGGTCGCGGTACCACTCGCGCAAACTGTCGAGCGCGTCCAGCATGAACGCGACCCGGGGCGGGCCGGCGTGGTCAAGAACGTCCCTGTCGAAGACGAACACCGGGACAACGGGGTCGGACGGGGTCGCCGCGGCGAGGCCGGCGTTGTCCGTCGCCCGGAGGTCACGGCGATGCCAGTGCAGGCGCATACCTAGTACACGGACTAGCCCGGGCAAAAGGTACTGCCCAACGATGTTGGTCTGGCAGGCGCTGACGGACACCACTGTTATCTTTCCGCCGGTCGAGAGCCACCACATGGAAGATGCGACAGTGACGCTGTCTGTCGACGACGGGATTGCCACAGTGACGCTGAACCAGCCGGAGTCGCGAAACGCTCTGTCGGCGGAGTTGGCCGAAGCACTCACTGCCCAGTTCGAATCGGTGACCGACAGCGACGCCCGGTGTGTCGTACTGGAGGGCGCGGGACCGGCGTTCTGTGCCGGCGGGGACATCAATGCAATGCTACAGGGAGTGAAGCACGACCGACCACCGGCCGCACAAGTCGAACTGGTGGTCTCGTCGCTCCACGAAGCGATCCGGACCGTCCACAGCTGCCCCCTCCCGGTCGTCGCAAAAATCGACGGCCCCGCCTTCGGTGCCGGTGCCGGTCTCGCGCTGGCCTGTGATATACAGGTCGCGAGCACTGCCGGCCAGATCGGCTTCGGCTTCCGCCAGGTCGGACTGGCGAGTGACTCCGGCGTCTCCTATTTCCTTCCGCGAATCGTCGGCCCGAACAAGGCCAAGGAACTGCTGTTTACCGGCGAACTGCTGGACGCCGAGGCGGCCGGAAAACTCGGGCTGTTTACCCGGGTGTTCGACGCGGAGACGTTCGAATCGGAGTTTTCGGAACTCGTCACGGACATCGCCGCTGGACCGACGGTCGCGCTCGGCCACGCCAAGCGGCTGGTCAACCGGAGTCTGGACAGTTCGCTGGAACAGGCACTCGAAAACGAAGCCACCGCACAGGGCGTCGCTTTCACGACCGACGACCACGAGGAGGGCGCAACCGCGTTCGTCGAGAAACGTGACCCGGAGTTCACGGGTCAGTAAACTGATTGCTGTGACCAGCGTCAGGACTGGTCCACCCGGCCACCACCGGAAAGACAGATGCCAGCTACGATCCATCTCACACCGGACCGAGCATCGACCGGAACCACGACTACCCGCTCTTTCACCCACAAGTGGAGGGCGACTGTAGCATGACCGACGACCCCCCGGACTGGGAGTTCAGCGAGCGGGACATGTACATTCTGCGCGAACTCTCGGCGGACCCACAGCGGTCGTCCCGCGAGCTTGCGGACTTGCTGGAGTCCGAGTACGGCATCGACGTGTCCCATGTGACGGTCAGCGAATCGATCCGGGAGATGCGTGACGCGGGCGTCTTCCGGGAGACAATCGTCCCGAACGAGGAACTGTTCAATTTCGCGCTGTTCGAGTTCAAGTTCAACCCCGAGCATTTCGCCGACTCCTGGCACGACGCGATGGTCGCCATCCGCAACGACCGACACACGCTGTTTTACTTCCTCTCCGACGGCGAATATCAGTGGAAGTCAGTGATGATGTTCCCGAGTCGGACGGCCGAATCCCGCTGGATACACGACTTCTACAAGGACCACGGCGACGTGATTCAGAACATCCGGAACTCAGTCGTCCACAACGTCCTGAAATTCAAGACGGACCCGGAGCTGTTCACCGAACTCGACGGGGAGCAATCGTAGCCAAGCGGGAGAAGACAGCCGAAATAAAGACGAGAGAGACTGCGACTCGATAGCGTCGTGCTTACAGTTTCCGCTCGGCGTCCTCGGCCAGTTCCTTCATTCGCTTGCTGACCCGGCCCGCGTCCGAGAACTCGTCTTCGCTCATCGCCGTCGCCAGGGAGTTCCCGAGCACGAACACGGCGTGTTTGTGCTCGCTTTTTGACTTGTGTACGTCCGATGGCCGCACGTCGAGTTCCTGATACGCGTCGAACAGGTCCGGATCGACCGAGTCCATGTCGTCGCGGAAGTACTCCATGATCGTCACCATCTGCTCGTGTAGCTCGAGAAGCTCGTCTTTGTGCATAGCTACAGTATGCGGTGGCACGTCCATAAGAATTGCTTGAGAAGGGATACCAGACGCTCACGCCCGTATTTTCAGAAGACGTACTCGTCGTCGTGGCCCATCATGCCGTCTTCTTCGAACCCTGGCTCCTCGTCTTCGTCCTGTGGTCCGGAGGTTTTGTACGCCTTGAGCCCGGTCGACAGGAGGTCCTCGATGGCTTCCTCGCGGTTGAGGAACTCGCCTTTCTCGACGAGCTGCGCGATCTGCATCTCCAGGTGTTCCGGGATATTGATCTCTACCTTAGGCATCGCAACATAGGGGGCTTCGACTATGCCCTATTTAAACCTGACGGGGGTGTGTTCGCAGATTGCAGAATTACAATTGTAGAACCGTGAGAGGAAATTCGTAAACTCAGAGATTAATTTCCGCGAATCTGAACCAATAGCCGGCAGAGTACGTGGCGGGCCAGAACGGCGTGAAATCGACAGTTCCACCGTGTCTCTCTGATTGATTCCGACTACGCAGAATCGAGCGTATAGTTAGGCTCAAAGGTGCGCAATCCTAAGGCATTGCTGATGGAACCACTGCGTGGTGACGAGACGACGGTTGGTGAGACAACGGTCGTCGCACGCGGGTGTCGCCTCGACGATGCACCGGTGCGGGCGGTACTGGAAACGGACGCTCGCCCCCGGTTCTTCTGGGCGGCCGGTACAGAGTCAATCGCGGCCCGCGGGAGCGCGGCGACTGTGACTGCCGACGGGCAGTCGCGGTTCGACGACGTGCGGACAGCGGTCGAAGCGCTGTTCGCTGACTGCTCAGTTCCCGACGACCTCCCGAGCGTCGCTCGACCGCGAGCGTTCGGCGGGTTCGCTTTCCACAACGGAACGCATGAAGGAGAGGACTCTCCCTGGGATGGGTTCCCCAGTGCGGCGTTTTTCCTCCCCGAAATACAGGTAACCAGAAGGGACGACGATGCCTGGCTCACAACGGTCGCGACAGGACCTGAGGCCGCGACCGAAGCGGAGACGCTGCTTGAGGAGTGGCGCGACCGGCTGGTCGCAGACTCCGAGCGCAATCCGGGTACACCGCCGGGAATCTCACACCGGAAGCGCACGCCAACACAGGACGGCTGGCGCGAGCAGGTGGCGGCCGCCACAGAGAGTATCGACCGGGGCGAGCTCCAGAAGGTCGTGCTCGCCCAGAGTCTCAGCGCCACACTGGACGCGGAGCTATCGGTCCCGGACGTGATGGCCCGGTTGTCGAAGACGTACCCGGACTGCTACCGGTTCATGTTGTCGCCCGACTCCGGCGGCACCTTCTTCGGGGCTACGCCGGAGCGGCTGGTGTCGGTCCGCGGGCGAACCGTCCGCACGGAGGCCCTCGCTGGCTCGACGGGGCGGGGCGACACGCCCGCCGAGGACGAGTGGCTCGCCGCCGAACTCCTCGACAGCGAGAAGGACCGTCACGAACAGAAGCTCGTCGCCGACGCGATACGGGACCAGCTGAAACCGTTCGCCTCGACGGTCCGCATCGGCGACCGGACCGTTCGCCGACTCGCCACGGTTCAGCACCTTCGAACATCGATAACAGCTGAACTGGACGACGACGAGCACGTCCTCTCGCTCGTCGAGGCGCTCCACCCGACGCCAGCCGTGGGCGGACTGCCCCCGGACGCGGCGCTGCGGACTATCCGCGAGACAGAGGCATTCGATCGGGGCTGGTACGCTGCCCCGGTCGGTTGGGTCGACGCCGCCGGCAACGGCACCTTCGCCGTCGGCATCCGCTCGGCCGTCGCCACGGAGCGCGAGGCGACGCTCTTTGCAGGCGCGGGCATCGTCGCGGACAGCGACCCCGACCGCGAGTGGGACGAGGTCCAGCTCAAATACCGGCCGATACTCGACGAACTAGAATGACCGCCCCGAACGTCAACACGCTGTGGGCGGAGACGCTCGTTTCCGAACTCGCCGCGGGTGGCGTCGACGCGGTGTGTCTCTCGCCCGGCAGTCGCTCGACGCCGCTGACGGTGGCATTCGCCGAGCACCCCGACATCGAAGTGTTCTCCCACCTCGACGAGCGCTCGGCGGCCTTCTTCGCGCTGGGTCGCGCCCGCCGGACGGGTGAGCCGACGCCGCTGGTCTGTACCTCCGGCACTGCCGCGGCGAACTACCACCCGGCGGTCATCGAAGCGAACCAGTCAGGTGTTCCACTACTCTTGCTGACGGCGGACCGACCGCCGGAACTCATCGACAGCGGAGCGAACCAGACCGTCGATCAGGAAAAGCTGTACGGCGACGCCGTGCGCTGGTACCGGGATATGCCCGAGCCCGAGGCCGAGCCGCGGAAGGTGCGAATGCTGCGGACCACCGCGGCCCGCGCGCTCGCAGAGAGCACCGGCGCCGACCCGGGGCCGGTCCACCTGAACTGTCGGTTCCGGAAGCCGCTGGAGCCGACGCCGATGCCAGATGACGACCCGGCGGGCGTTCCCGCTGGCTGGGCGGGCGGCGACGACGCGGCCGAGGTTGGCCGCGACGGCCCGTTCGTCACGACGAGCCAGGGCGTCGCTGCGCCGGACGAGCGGACGGTGCGCCGGGTACAGGACACGCTTCGGTCCGCCGAGCGGGGCCTCATCGTCGCTGGGCCGGCCGACCAGGGACTCAGCGCAGAGTCGCTTGAACGGCTGGCAACAGCCACGGGCTTCCCCGTTCTGGCGGATCCGCTGTCGGACCTGCGGTTCGGCCCGCACGTCGACCGCCTCGACGTGCCGGTGTGTGGCGGCTACGACGGCTATCTCGGAAGCGACGGCGTCGACGAGTGGAGCGACCCCGATGTCGTCGTCCGGTTCGGTGCGTCGCCGACCTCGAAGCCGCTGCGTCACTACCTCCGGGACGCCGACTGCCAGCAGTTCCTCGTTGACCCGGCCGGCGGCTGGTCGGAGGCCGAGTTCACGGCGACGGACCTGCTCGTTGCTGACCCCGACGCCACCGCGGATGCGCTCGCGGCAGGGTCGCTGGGTAGCGTTGCGGCGTCGTGGCGCGAACAGTTCGCCAGGGCGGAACAGACCCACTGGGACGCCGTGAGCGAAACCGCCGCGGAAACCTACTGGGAAGGCGGCGTCCTCTCTGACGTGGCCGCGCTGGCCCCGGACCCGGCCACGCTGTTTGTCTCCAACAGTATGCCGATACGGGACATGGACCGCTTTGGCCGGCCCCGTGACGCCGACCTGACCGTGCTTGGAAACCGCGGGGCGAGCGGGATCGACGGCATCACCTCGACGGCGCTCGGGGCCGGGAGCGCGACGGCGGACCCGCTCGTGCTCGTCACCGGCGACCTGGCGTACTACCACGACATGAACGGCCTCCTCGCGCTCGGTCGCTGTGCGGTGGACGCGACGGTCGTCTTGCTCAACAACGACGGCGGCGGCATCTTCCACATGCTCCCAATCGATGACCTCCCCACCTTCGAGGACCAGTTCCGAACGCCACACGGGCTCGATTTCGAGCCGACGGAGGCGCTCTACTCGCTGGAGTTCGAGCGGGTGGCCGACCGCCGGCAGTTCCGCGAGCGGTTCGGCGAGTCGGTCCGAGCCGATGGGACACAAGTCATCGAGGTCCAGTTCGACGCGGGCGACAGCCACGCGGTCAGAGCCCGGCTTGCCGAACGGGTCGCCGAAACCCTCGCTGGCGACTGATTTTTCAGAGCCGCAACACGGACGCCGTCAACAGCGACAGTCCGAACGGGAGCCACGTCCCCGACAGTGCGAGCGCCCCGATGAGCGAGAACGCGCTGATGTTCAGCGTGACCAGCAGCACCGTCGTCGTCAGGCTCCAGCTCCCGAATACCATGATCGCGATAGTGGGCTCGGACTGGAGATAGCCGATCATGAAGAGGGTGCAGACCCCGATTGTCAGATTGACCCACAGCGGGAACGCCGGGAGCAGCGCGCTGAACAGCATTACCGGATAGAGCGCAAAGGTAATGGCAAACAGTGTCAGCCCCCGGCCGGTTGGCTTCTCCAAAAGCGATCCGCGGGAGGGAGTGTCGGTCTGGCGGACAGAGTACACGGACGACGAACTCCAGGTGGCACCGCCGCCGGCGTTGTCGCTGAAGCCACTGGTCGCGGTTGTTCCGGATTGCCAGCCCGAATCTGACTCAGACGCTGTCGCCGTCTCGCTGGTCGTTTCGCTCGATTTGTCGTCGCTCGACGACGCCTCGGTGTCGTCCGTCGAGCGCTCGTGTCTGTCCTCTGCGACGCGGTCCCTGGCGGCCCGTTCGCGGCGTGCCCGCTCCTGGGCACTCGTCCGAGATGTACTGCGGTCAGTGCTCGCTTCGGTCCGGTCGCCGGCCGACGCAGACCCGTCGTAGCCCGCGCGCCGTGCCGCTTCGGCCGCGTCACTGCCGCCGCCGTCCGCTATATCGCTCTCACCCGCGACGTAGGCGTCGTGACACACCCGGTCGTATCGCGCCCGCTCGTCCTCGTCGGTGAGTACGTCGCGGGCTTCGATGAGTCGCTGTGTCGCCTCGCCGGCGTCGGCCGCGTCGCTCACGTCGGGATGGGTTTCCTTCAGCCGCTCCCGGTACGCCGCTTCGATAGCCGCCGTCGAGGCGTCGGTTGAAACGCCCAGTACCTCGTAGAACGTCTCCGTCATGCCGGGCGTAACACCTGTAAGCGCGCGACCGACGTTCGCTGCCAGCTACCGCACTCAATCACTCGTTCTCGACGCCCCCTTCGGTCTCCGTACCGCGTTCGTACGACTCGGACGGTCGCTGGTAGTCTCCAGCGGATCCAGACCCAGCCGACTCCGACTCACGGGCGCGCGCTGTCGCAAGTCGTTCCAACGCCGTCGCGATCCGTTCAAGCGTGAGAATGAACCGTACGACCAGATACAGGAGCCAGGGGACCACAGCCACGATCAGTCCGAGCAGAATCTGCTGGACGATGATGAGACTGTACAGGACAACAACGATGGAGAGGCCCGCGAGTATCCCCACCATTGCTTTCTTGTTCGATGTGGAGGGCATCGCTAGTCGGTTCAGGTGCGCGACACCAAAGGGTTTCCTCCGCTGTGGTAGCACGTACGAGGAATCTTTTTGCGAGGGCCGTCCCGAGCCACGGTATGGTCTCTGAAATATTCGACCCGGAGCGGTGGACGGCCATCGACCGGTTCGACTTCGCCGACATCACCTATCACCGCTCGACCGACACGGGCGCGGTGCGTATCGCCTTCGACCGACCGGGGAAGCGCAACGCCTTCCGCCCGGAGACGGTCGACGAACTCGCGACGGCACTGGATCACGCCAAGCGCCAGACTGACGTGGGCTGTGTCCTCCTGACCGGGAACGGCCCCTCAGAGAAGGACGGCGGCTGGGCGTTCTGTTCCGGCGGGGACCAGAGCATTCGGGGTGAAAGTGGCTACGAGTACAGCGGGTCCGAAGAAACAGATGAGAGCGACGGCGTGGCAGACGACGCGCCAGAGAACGTCGGCCGCCTCCACATTCTCGAAGTCCAGCGTCAGATCCGCCACATCCCAAAGCCCGTCGTCGCCGTCGTCCCGGGGTGGGCCGTCGGCGGCGGCCACTCGCTGCACGTCGTCTGTGACCTCACGCTCGCCAGCGAGGAGCACGCGAAGTTCCTCCAGACGGACCCCGACGTGGGGAGCTTCGACGGCGGCTTCGGCTCGGCGTATCTCGCTCGGCAAGTCGGCCAAAAGAAGGCCCGGGAAGTGTTCTTCCTCGGCAAGACCTACGATGCCGACGAAGCCGCTGACATGGGAATGGTCAACGACGTGGTGCCCCACGAGGACCTGGAAGACACCGCCATCGAGTGGGCCAAGCGGATGAACGAGAAGTCACCGACGGCGATGCGGATGCTGAAATACGCGTTCAATCTCGACTCCGACGGGATGGTCGGCCAGCAGGTGTTCGCCGGCGAGGCGACGCGGTTGGCGTACATGACCGACGAGGCCCAGGAAGGACGGGACGCGTTCAACGAGGGCCGCGACCCGGACTTCGACGACGTGCCGTGGCACTACTAACGGGCGTGGGCAGTTGCGGGACGATACCGCCAGCGACGGTCAGTCCTCGTAGGCGAGGGTCATGACCCACTGCGAGAAGGTGTCGTCGTGGGGGTCCACCTCTTCGTCGCCGATGAACGGCGAGAGCTGGTCACCGGCCATCAGAAGCGAGAAGTCGAGGTCGCGGGCCGCGGGCGTCAGGTAGTACGTGTTGTGCCCCTCGTACACCGTCTCCTCGCGCTGGATGAGGTCCTTCTCGAACAGGGACTCGACGATGCGACTCCCCTTCCGCGAGGAGACGTCGAGTTCCTTCCAGAAGTCGCTCTGGTGGATGCCACCGGACTCCCGAATCAGTTCGAGCCCGGCCCGCTCGCCGTCAGAAAGGTCCGCCTCCGACGCTGCTGAACTCATGTATTGTGTACACCGTGAGTCGGCCGCTTAAATCTGACCTTCGACCGGGCGGTAGGGCGTCCGGCACGGTGGCCCATCTGCGTACCGGTACTCCCTGTCGGCACCCAGCGTGATGAGCGACGACGACCGCGTGCCGAACCCGTTGCCGTGGACGCAGACACCGTACTCGTGGTCGCTGATGGTGTCGCCCGCACGGTCCATCCATTCGCCGGCGGATTCACAGGGCTCCGGAACCAGCGCCTCGCGCAACCGCGTTGCATTGTTCGCTTGCTCCTCGCCCGCGTCGGGTCGGTGGGCTGGAATCCGGTAGTCGCCGTCCGCCCCGACGTTGACAACGACGTGAACGCCGGGCTGGAAGTTCTGGACCGCGAGCTGGCCGTCCCATTCCAGCAGGACGGCAGCGTTCTCGTCTGCCAGCAGAAGGTTGAATCCCGAGTATTCGGCGTCTCTGGTCGCTTGCTCGACAGCGCGGGCAGCTGACTCCGCGCTCTCGTGACTCAGCGCGTCCCGGACAAGCAGGCCGCGCGAGCGGTCGCCGGCCAAGTCAGCGTCGACCCAGCGGTTCGTCACCGCCGCCAGCAGGCCGTGTTCGTTGTAGCCGATCCACGTCCCGTCGGCCTCCTCGTCGGCCGGCGCGACGACGTGACTCCCCCAGTGGCGCTGTTGTGGCGGCTGCGATGGCCTTTCAAGCCGCTCGTCGCGGTTCGCCGCGACCGCGACCGGCGTGCCGTCGAAGACCTGCCACGCGAGGACGATTGTACACACGGGACTGCATAAACTGCGGACGTAGAAAACCGCTTGGCTCGGCATCCCGAACTACCGGATCGAGTCGCTCGGTTCGTCATCCTCGGAAAGAAGCGACCGAACGGCGGACCGGTCGACAGTCCCGGACGCCGTCCGCGGAAGCGCGTCGGCAATCCGAACCGTCTTCGGGACTTCGTACGGCGCGAGTCGCTCGGCGCAGTGGTCGCGAACCGCCGCGGGCGAGATGTCCCCGACGACCAGCGCGGCGACGCGCTGGCCCCATTCCTCGTCGGAGAGCCCCACGACGGCAGCTTCGGCAACTGCTGAATGGTCACGAATCGCCGCGGCGACCGTGCTCGCGTCGACGTTCTCCCCGCCGGTCACGATCTGGTCGTCGACACGACCCTCGACCCAGAGATGGCCGTCCGCGTCCCGGTAGCCGATGTCGCCGGTCCGGAACCCGTGGTCGCTGAACGAGCCGCCGTCGCCGTTCAGGTAGCCCGGTGTCACCGTCGGCCCGTCGACGACGATTTCTCCTCGCTCGCCGGAGTCGCAGGGTTCGCCGTCCGCGACGACCGTTACGTCAGTGAAAACGAGCGGCTGGCCGACGGTTCCGGACCGCTCGAATGCTGTTTCAGGCCGTGCTGTCGCTATCTGGGACGCCGTCTCGGTCATCCCGTAGGTCGGACAGACAGGAACGCCCCGCTCCCGACATCGCTCGATGAGGCTCTCGCTGGCCGGCCCGCCACCGAGCAGGACGAAGCGGAGCGAAGACGGCGGTTCCCAGCCAGCGTCCAGCAGCCGCGACAGCATCGTCGGCACCAGCGAGACGCCTGTCACCCCGTGCTCCGCGATGACCCGCTGGGTCGCGTCGGCGTCGAACGACTGCTGGACGACGGCCGCAGTGCCGTATAGCGCGCTCCGGATGAACGGAGCCAGTCCGCCCATGTGGTAGGTCGGTAAGCAGACCAGCCAGCGGTCATCCGGAAGCACGCCGAGGCGGTACGACGACGCGACGGCGCTAGCGACGAGGTTGCCGACGGTCAGTCGGACGCCTTTCGGCTCGCTGGTCGTCCCCGAGGTGAAGATGACCAGCTGGGTGTCCGCCCGGGAGAGGGCTGCCGGGGTCACGTCGGTGGCTGTTTCATCAGCCGAACCCGCCGCTGCTGTCTCGTCGGCGACGGCAGCCGCTGACAGTTCCCTGTGGACCGAAACGGTGGGACAGCCGTCGATGTCGGCCGCCAGCGACGCGGTGCTGTCTCCACAGACCAGCAGGTCCGCGTCAACTGTCGAGAGCTGGCTTTGGAGCGTCGCCGCGTCGAGTTCGACGTTCAGCGGCGCGAGTGTCGCCCCCAGTCGCATCGCCGCAAAGAGGAGCGTTCCGACCGCCGGCTGGGTTGGCAGGAGCGTCGCAACGGTGGCGTCCGGGGCGTCGACCCGCCGGTCGAGTTCGGCAGCCACCGCATCGACGGCAGCATCGAGTTTCCGGTAGGTGACCGCGTTCCCGGAGGCCGCCGCGACCATCGCCGTTCGGTCGGGTGTCGTGTCGGCGCGGTGCGTTACGAGGTCCTGTGTCGGCCAATTGAGGGGGTCACGCATCGGTCCCCACCTCTGTCGGATCGATTCCCAGACCGGTCGACTGGGGGACCGACATCGCACCATCCGTTACTGTCGTCGGGTCCGGCGCGAGGTCGGCCGCCAGTCGGTCGCCGGTCGCCAGACCGCAGGCCGAAACGTCGGGAATCGCGGCGGCGACGTGCAGCGCCGCAAGGCGGGCAACGACGGCGTCGATGGTCGTCGTGACGACCGGCTCGACACCCTGTTCGCGTGCCCGGAGTGCCAGCGTGTGGGCGTTGCCGGGGCCGCCCAGCACCATCGGCTTCAGTATCAGCACGTCGGCTGCGTCGGCATCGAGGACGCTGTCGACCCGGCGGTCGACGAGGGACTCGTCGAGCGCAACGCCGACCCCGTTGCCTCGAAGCCCGGCGTGTCCCGTGAGGTCATCGGCCGGGAGTGGCTGTTCAACGTAGGCCACGTCCAGCGGTGCGAGCCGGTCGAAGGCGTTAGCGGCCTCCTTGCGGGACCACGCGCCGTTGGCGTCGGCGCGAAGCGTCACGTCGTCGCCCACGCGCTCACGGACGGCCTGAACGCGCGCGACATCTTCATCAACGGTGTGCTTTCCCACTTTGAGCTTACAGCAGTCGTAGCCGGCCTCGACCGCCTGCTCGACGGCGTCGGCTGTCTCGGCCGGTGACCCGTCGCCGACCGTCGCGTTGACCGGGACCCGGTCGCATCGCCTGTCGGGCTCGAACCACTGGTACAGCGGCACGCCGTCGGCTCTGGCGTCGGCGTCCAGTAGCGCGGTCGCAAAGCCGTGTCGGGCGGCGGGGACGGACGCGGCGTCCAGCGACAGGAGAATGTCGGTGTGGCCGCCGTCAATTGCAACCGTGGCAGCGTCGTTGAGCCCGCGCTGGCAGTCGTCGACCGACTCCGTCCAGCCCGGAAGCGGCGTGGCTTCGCCGACACCCGTTTCGCCGCGGTGGTCGTAGCGGACGACGAACCCCGAGCGCTGGCTGATGGTCTCGCGGGCGGTGGCGAGCGGACTCGACAGCGGGAGCGAGAACGGGTCGACCTTCATAGTAGCTGTGGGACGGCGAGTCCCAGCGCGAACAGGACGGAGTGGACAAAGAGCGTCTGCCCGACCCGTTCGAGTGTCGGATTCAGTGCCTCGCCGTCGGTCTGTGTGAGGACTGTCTTCGAAATAGTCGCCGCCAGTGGGAGGGTCAGCAGCGGGGCCAGTGCGGGCAGACCGTACCGGCTGTTGAGGGCGAACACGACCGGGACGACGTAGGCCATCCCGACCATCAGGAGGAACTCGACGCGGCTCCACCCGTAGCCCAGATAGACGGCCAGCGTCTTCTTGCCAGCGGCGCGGTCCGTCTCGCGGTCTCGGATGTTGTTGACGACGAGAATCGCCGTCGACAGCCCGGCCGCTGGGAGGCTTGCCGTGATGGCAGCAGCAGTGACCGACCCCGGCGGGAGCGTCATCGGGAACGTACCGACGCCGCTTGCGCTCGCCACGGCCTGCACGTAATATGTGCCGGTCACAGCGACGAGACCGAAGTAAACGAACACGAACAGGTCGCCGAGACCGCGGTAGCCGTAGGGGAACGGACCGCCGGTGTAGAGAACCCCGGCGGCGATGCCCGAGAGGCCAACCACGACGATGGGGAGACCGCCGACGGCGACGAGATAAACGCCGATGACGACAGCGAGGCCGTAGGTCGCTATCATCGCCCGTTTGACCTCCTCGGCGTCGATGAGGCCGCCAGCGGTCACACGGGTGAATCCCTCACGCTCGTCGGTGTCGGCCCCCTTTACCGCGTCGTAGTAGTCGTTCGCAAAGTTCGTTCCAATCTGGATAAGCAGCGCACCCACCAGCGCCGCGACTGCCGGCAACAGAGCGAAGACACCGGCGTGGACTGCCAGGCCCATCCCAACGATGACCGGCGCGGCCCCGGCAGGCAGTGTCTGTGGCCGCGCGGCCATCACCCACGCCTGCCGCTTCGAAACGTCTGCCGTCGCTGTACTCATTGCTCAAAACTGGGGACGCTATCCTCAAAGCGACTGTGGTTCGACAGGCACCCTAAATATAACCGGTGCCGAGACAGCAAAATCAGGGGAGTATCACAACCACTTTATCATGATTAACCATACGATAGCCTGAGATGCATAAGCCACTGCTTACCACGGATTTTCTCGACCGTGCGCGGGAATACTACGGGGACAAAGAGGCTATCGTCGCCACGACCGGTGAGCGCTTCACGTACGACGAGTTCGGGGAACGAGCCGACGGGTTCTCGGCGGCGATGGCTGCCCGTGGCATCGAGAAGGGGGACCGGGTGGCCGTCTTGGACCCGAACACGCACTACCAGCTCGAAGCGGCCTACGGAACCATGCAGCTGGGCGCGGTCCACACGCCGCTGAACTACCGGCTCGTGCCGGACGATTTCGAATATATCCTCTCGGACGCCGAAGTCGACGCCGTTTACGCGGACTACGAGTACGCGGATAAAATCGAGCCGATTCGCGACGAGGTGCCCACTGATATCTTCGTCACCAACGACACGGATGCCGTCGACGGCGACTGGGAGTCCTTCGACGAAATCATCGAGGAGGCGGGAACCGACTACGAGCGGCCAGAGATGGACGAGGACGACCTCATCACCATCAACTACACCTCGGGAACCACCGGCGACCCGAAGGGTGTCTGTCGGACCCACCGGACCGAGACACTCCACGCCTACATCGTTGCGCTCCATCAGGAAATCTCGGACGACGATGTCTACCTCTGGACGCTCCCGATGTTCCACGTCAACGGCTGGGGGCACATCTTCTCGGTCACCGGGATGGGCGCGAAACACGTCTGCACCCGCGGTGTTGATGCCGAAGGCATCTTCGACGCCGTCAGGACTGAGGACGTGTCCTATCTCTGTGGCGCGCCGACGGTGTTGAACATCCTTGCGGATCGCTATGCGGCCCACGACGGGGAAATCGAGACGACCGGTGCGAACGACGTGCGCATCGCGACGGCCGGCAGCGCACCGCCGGAGGCCGTCATCCGAACCGTCGAGGACGACTTCGGCTGGTACCTGAAACACGTTTACGGCGCGACCGAAACCGGCCCGCTCGTCACGACCTCGGACGCCCGGCGCTTCTTCGAGGACGGGAGCAACGCCCGCTTCAGCGTCAAGAAGCGCCAAGGTATCGGCTACCTCGGGACCGATGTCCGGGTCGTCGACGAGGACGGCAACGATGTGCCACACGACGACGAGACGCTGGGGGAGGTCGTCGTCCGCGGCAATCAGGTGATGGACCGCTACTGGAACAAGCCCGAACAGACGGAGGAGGCCTTCTCCGACCGCGTCGAGGGCTACTACCACATGGGTGACCTGGCGACAGTCGACGAGGACGGCATGATCGCCATCCGCGACCGCAAGAAGGACATCATCATCTCCGGCGGCGAGAACATCTCCAGCATCGAACTGGAGGACACCCTCTACGAACACGACGCCGTCAGCGATGTCGCAGTTATCCCCGCGCCGAGCGACGAGTGGGGCGAGACGCCGAAGGCCTTCGTCGTCCCGAACTCCGGTGACCCCGACAACCCGGGCGTGACGGCCGAGGATCTCCGGAACTTCACCCGAGAGGAACTGGCAACCTACAAAGTCGTCCGCCGCGTCGAGTTCGTCGAGGAACTACCCACGACAGCGACCGGGAAAGTCCAGAAGTACGAACTCCGCGAACAGGAGTGGGAAGACGAGGACGAGATGGTCGGCCAGGGATAGCGGCGCACAGCACCATTCGCCACAAATATCAATTATATAAGACTTATCCTGAATCGCGCGATAGCAGACATTTCGGTCCGGCGACGTCGGTAGGCCGGTTCTTGCCTCCAGAGGCGATCTATTAAGTCACTGTGCTGTAATGTATGGTTAACGGGCAGAGTTATGACTGATATCGCTGAGACGATGCGTATTCTCCACGTCGACGACGAGCCGGGATTTGCCGACATGACGGCGTCGTTTCTCGAACGTGAGGACGACCGGTTAGACGTGCAGGCCGCGACGAGCGCCGCGGCGGGACTGGAAATCCTGGCCGACACCGCCGTCGACTGCGTCGTCTCCGACTACGACATGCCTGACCGGAACGGGATCCAGTTCCTCGAAACCGTCCGCGAGGAGTACGGTTCGCTCCCCTTCATTCTCTACACCGGCAAAGGCTCCGAAGAGATCGCCAGCGATGCGATTTCGGCCGGTGTCACCGACTATCTACAGAAACAAAGCGGCACCGACCAGTACGCGGTGCTCGCGAACAGAATCACGAACGCTGTGGAGTCTCAGCGCGTCAAACGCGAGCGCAACCGCCAACTCGACGCCATCGAGACCGCACAGGAAGGAATCAGCATTCTCGACGAAGACGGGACGTTCATTTTCGTCAACGAAGCCTACGCCGACCTCTACGGCTACGAACCGGACGAGATGGTCGGTGAGCACTGGGAGCTACTGTATCAGGCGGAGGACATCCCGCGAATCTACGACGAGATCGTCCCGACTGTCGATGAAACTGGGTACTGGAGTGGGACGACGACCGGGCTCCGTGCCGACGGGAGCACGTTCACGGAAGACCACGTACTCGCGCGGACCGACCGCGGTGAACTGGTCTGTACTGTCCGGGATATCTCCGACCAGCGAGACGGCGAAGAGGAACTTTCCCGGATCAAACGTGCCATGGACGAGGCACCGGTCGGGATCACGATTACCAGCCCCGAACAAGATGATAACCCGATCACCTACGCCAACAGGCAGTTTCTGGAACTGACCGGCTACACGGAGTCGGAGGTGTACGGCCATAACTGCCGGTTCCTGCAGGGCGAGGAGACCGAATCCGAGCCGGTCGACGCGATGCGAGCGGCCATCGACGCAGACGAACCCGTGTCGGTCGAACTCCGGAACTACCGGAAGGACGGAACGATGTTCTGGAATCAGGTGACTATCGCCCCGGTCCGCGACGACGACGGAACAGTCGTCAACTACGTCGGATTCCAGCAGGACATTACTGAACGGAAGGAACACGAACACCGCCTCAGAGCTCTCAGTGAGTCTGTACAGAACCTCCTTCAGGCAGACACACGCGAGGAAGTCGCCGAGATCGGCGTCGACACGGCGTGCACTGTGCTCGGGCTCGAAGCGAACACGATCCACCTCTACGACGAGGGCGACCGGACCCTCGAACCGGTCGCCGCGTCCGACGCGATATACGACCTGCTAGACGATTTGCCGACCTTCACGCCCGGAGGCAGCATCGCGTGGCGTGTCTACGAGTCCGGCGACGCGCTCGCCGTCGATGGCGTCCATGCCGACCCCGACATCTACAACCCGGACACGCCGATCAAGAGCGAGCTATATCTCCCGCTCGGCGAGCACGGAATCCTGCTGGCCGGTTCGGAGACGGCCGCGGCGTTCGACCAGCGGGACGTCGTCCTCGGTGAGATCCTGGCCGGACACGTCACCAGCGCGCTCAAGCAGGTCGAAGGGACCGAACAGTTGCGCGACCACCAGCAGGAACTCGAACAGCACAACGACCGGCTCGAAGCGTTTACCAGCGTCGTCTCCCACGACCTGCGGAATCCGCTGACCGTCGCCGAGGGACGACTGGAACTAGCACGCGAGGAGTGCGAGAGCGAGCATCTGGCCGCTGTCGAGCGGGCACACGAGCGGATGGACACGCTGATAACGGACCTGCTCACGCTGGCACAGGACGGGGAGACGGTGACCGACCGCGAACCGGTCGCGCTCGCATCGCTCGTGGAAGATTGCTGGACGAACGTCGAGACAGCCGATGCCACGCTCGTCACCGACATCGACCGGACCGTCCTGGCAAACGAGAGCCGTCTGAAGCAGCTATTCGAGAACCTCGTTCGGAACGCGGTCGAGCACGCCGGGGCGGACGTAACCGTGACGGTCGGGGCGGTAGACGACGGATTCTACGTCGCGGATGACGGCCCCGGCATCCCCGAAGCCGACCGCGACACCGTGTTCGAAGTCGGCTACTCGACGAGCACGGAGGGGACCGGGTTCGGGCTCAGTATCGCCCGGAAGGTCGCGGAGGCCCACGGCTGGGAAATCAACGTTCGCGATAGCGCGGACGGTGGTGCACGCTTCGAGGTTACCGGCGTCTCGTTTGACGAGGTGTAGCGACTGTCGAGGAGTCGTTTGCGGTTTTGCTGGCACTCACTGGGAGCCGGTCGTCGCCTCGCCACTGTTCGATGGTGAGCGGACGCGATCTATCTGGAGGAGATGTCTCTGCCTCGTTTGTCTGCAAAAACGTCGGCAAGTCGTGTTCCGTTAGTCTTCGAGCGCGTCGGCGATGCGGTCGAGCGAGCGTCGCATGTCGTGGACTTCGTCCCGGAGCTTTCGCATCTCACGGGTGAGTTCCTCGTTGTCGTTGCCGCCCGATTCCTCGTGCTGCCCTGGCGGGCCGCCGCCCATGCCGCCGGGGCCGCCCGGACCGGGGCCGCCGGGGCCGCCGCCCATCATGCCGCCCATCATCTGCGCGAAGGGGTTGCCCCCGCCCATGCCGCCGGGGCCACCGCCACCGCCCATCATCTCTTCCATGCGCTCCTCGCGGCTCATCTCTTTGCCGTCGCCCTCGCCTTCTTCGCGCTCCTCGGCGCGCTGCTGTCGGATCTCCTCGACCCGCTCGCGGAAGGACTTCTCCTCGCCGCCGTCCTCGGTCGCGTCCGCCGATTCGTCAGCGTTTTCGGGTTCATCGTCTGCCATACGCCCGGTTTTGGTTGGCCCGCTGAAAAGGGTTGCCGTCCAGAGATAGCCCGAGTAGACAGCTGGTCAGCGGGGGCGCTGGTCCGGAGAATCGCGCTGTCTTCGGGGGGTTCGTCGCCCCGGTACAGTTAGCCGAACTCATATCAGCGATGGCGCTGCAACTCGCCTGAGACCTCGGAACAGTGAAACGGCGACTGCGGGCGCTTGACATGGATGGTGCCGGGCTCAGGCGAGCCGTCGGACCAGCACCGAGAGGCCGAGCCCACAGGCGAGCACCACGGCGAGGTTGAACGCCGCGTTGAACAGTGGCCGGTATCGGTCAGTCACGAACGTATCAATCGCCGACGACGCGGAGAAGTAGAACTGCAGTGTCGCGATGAGCGCCACGAGCGTGAGAATAGCGAACACTGCCCACTGCGCGTAGATAGCTATCGCCGGACCAGAGTCGCCGTCTGGCTCGTCGACAGTGTCGCCGGTCTCCGCGTCGATATCCTGTGCCACTGTGTCGGTGTTGGAGGTATCACTCATTGGTCTGTCTCCGTGCGATGAGGAGCGCGCTTGCGAGGACCGCAATCAGTCCGGCCAGCGCCGTGAAGCCGGGACCTTCTTCAGCCATCGTCTGCTGTGGCTCGTCCATATCCTGGCCCTCCGGCCGGTCCTGCTCGAAGTCGCTGGACTGGAAGCCGACTTCCTGTCGTGTTTCGTTCTCCTGGAGGCGCTCCGTCGGATGGAGGTTCGCCGGGGAACTTTCGGTCCCGACGATGACGCCGTCGGAGAGCAGCATGCCGTCGAGCCAGTAGTTGTAGCCGTCAGGCACCGTCAGCTGGGTTCTGACGATTTCCGTCCGGCCGGGGCGAATCTGGCCGACCCGCACGGTCGACTCGTCGGCGATGACGTTCGAGTCGGCCTGCCGCGCCCGGAGCCGGAGCGAAAGGTCATCAGACGGGTCGTTGCCGGCGTTCGTGACGTACACTGAGACGTTCAGTGTCGTCCGGTTGTCCGAGACGCCGTCGATTCGGTAGGTGATGGAATCGAGCGGGACGCCGGCGTTCTCGAACCGCTGGAAGGTCACGCTACTCCGGGCGTACGCCGGCGTGAGCGCGTCGACGTTCTGGACCGATTGCTGACCGGTCTCGACGCGGTCACCGTCCTCGTAGACGATTGTGTCGATACGATAGCCGCCTGCCCGCTCGACCGTGATGTTCGACCGCACCGATACCTCTCGTTCCCCTTCGATTGTGCCGACTGACTGCCGCGTCGTCGTCGCGACGAGGCCGGTGTCCGCGTCGATGGCCCGCGTCTCGACGGTGACGTTCTCGGCGGGACCGCCGCGGTGCGAGAGCCGGGCGTCGATAGAGAGCGTCACTGTCTGGCCGTCGACCGACGCCGGTTCGATGGTCGTCTCGCGGAGGTCGAGATAGCTCTCGCGAACGTCGTCCTGTGGTTCGGAGAGCGCGCCGGGGACCGCTGTTGCACCGATGAGCATGGTCAGGACGACCACGACCACGCCACCGGTCAGGAGGGTTTCACGTCGCACACGAGGATGGGCAACAGCCGCCACTAAATGTCTTCTGCACGGACAAGTACGGATTACAGCGACGCCAGTCTCGCGTGTTACCTGAACGCACCGAGACTCGACTGGAGGTCGCGGTCCGTTCCGCCGTCTGTGAGTTCGTAGCCGACGAGCTGTCGGAGGTCGACGGCGTAGACGCTGCTGTTGTTCTCAAGCACGGCGACTCGCCCCTTCGTCCCCCGGACAGTCCCCGTCGCCAGGGTTTCGGCCATCGGACGGTCCGAAAGGGACAGGTCGTACTCGAAGTCGTAGGTCGCCAGCGGGTCATAGCGCTCACAGAGCGACGCCCACCAGTCCGTGTCGACGGACTGGTCGAATCCCGATATCTTCGTGGGAACTCTGACCCGGTCTCCCAACTCGACGGCGATGTCGGCCTCGACCTGCCGGGCGATTCGGCCGTCGGCGACGGTCCGGAGGTGGGCGGCCCTGTCAGCCCCCTGCTCACGGAGCCGTGTTTCCAGCCGCCAGGAGCGGGTGACGCCGACCTTGATGACATCCGGCGCGAACGCCGCCAGATACACCGCGTGTTCCTCGTCGCAGGTGTCGAGGGGCTTGTTGCAGTCACCGGTACAGCGGGCACACGGCCAGATGTCGGTGTGTTCCGGGCAGTACGGCGCAGAGTCATTGTCGCAGTGAAAATGTCGGTCGCCGTCGACCGCGCCGGCGCAGTGGCGCTCCCCGAGCGTATAGGAGAGTTCGGTTCCCGGGTCAAGTCGCTCAGTAGTGACGCTCCCGCCCTCGGCTAACAGGAGCGCGGCGTGTTCGTCGACCCGCGCATGGTAGCCCACGACCTGCACGTCCGGCGGTTCGGTGCGGAGCCGCAAATGGCTGCCGGGACGACGTTTTTGTGTTTGTCTGTCATATCTCCCGACATGGCAGACCTACAGCTCCGTAGTCCGGCCTTCGACGACGGCGAGCGCATCCCCGAGGAACACGGCTACTCGGCAGCGAACACGAACCCCCCGCTGGAAGTCGAGAACGTCCCGTCAGCCGCGTCGTCGCTCCTCCTCATCGTCGACGACCCGGACGCCGAAGAGCCGGCCGGGAAGGTGTGGGACCACTGGCTCATCTGGAACATCCCGCCGGATATCGACCGGATTCCAGAGGGATGGGCACCCGACGAGGCCACAGAGGGACAGAACGACTTCGGCGAGGTCGGCTGGGGCGGTCCGAGCCCGCCGGACCGGGAGCACACGTACCGTTTCCTGCTGTACGCGCTAGACACGACGCTCGACCTCTCCCCGGCAGCGGACAAGGACGACGTGTACGACGCGGCCAGCGGCCACGTCGTCGAAAAAGCACAATTAAACGGTACGTACCCGGCCTGACGCCGCGCTCAGAGTTCTTCGAGTAGTTCGCGGGTCGACTGCCGCACCGCGTCGTCGCTCGACTGTTCGGGCTCCCAGCCCAGTGCCGAGAGCTTGTCGACGGAGAGGCGCATTCGCGGCACGTCACCCGTCCAGCCGCGGTCACCGCCGGTGTACTCGTACTCGGGGTTGATGCCCATCTCGTCGGCGACGATGCTGGCGATGCGGTCGACTGACGTGGTGGTCCGCGTCCCGAGATTGAACACGTTGTGGTCCTTGTCGGCGTGTTCGACGGCGAACAGCATCGCGTCGATGCACTCGGAGATGTGCATATAGGACTTCTCTTGACGGCCGTCACCGAGAATCGTCAGCGTCGACGAGTCTTCGGTGAGCTTCTCGATGAAATCGGGAATGACCGCGCCGCGCAGGCGCGGGCCGACGATGTTCGCAAACCGGAACACCCAGGACTGGATGTCGTGGCTGTGGGCGTACGTCGAGACGAGCGACTCCTCGGCGAGTTTCGTCGCGCCGTAGACGCTGATCGGTTCGAGCGGCGCGTAATCCTCCGGGGTCGGCCGCGGCGCTTCGCCGTATACAGTGGACGACGACGTAAACACGAGGTTCTCGACACCGGTCTCCTGCATCCGTTCGAGGATGTTGTACGTGATGTCGCTGTTGTCCTCGAACTGTCGGCGGGGCGTGTCCGTGTCGACCAGTTTCGACGCCGCTAGATGGACGACGAGGTCAACATCGCTGGTGATAGCCTCGGCGACGGCGTCGGGGTCGGTGAGGTCACCATCCAGATAGGTCGCGTCCTCATGGACCCACTCGGATTGTCCGTTCGCTTCGTTGTCGACAACCAGTACGTCGTTATCCGGAACAAGGCGCTCAACCAGATGCGACCCGATAAAGCCCGCCCCGCCGGTGACGACTATTCGCTTCTCTGATACGTCCATAGTTGCGATGCTTCCTATGCGAGAAAAAACGTTGTGGTCGCGGCCGATTCCAGGGGAATCCGTACCCCAGTAACGGATGACAACGTCGTTTTATAGCTTCCCCTGTGAGAGTCGGCTATGACTCGATTCACTCGCCGCGGGCTGCTGGCGGCCACCGTCGGCACTGTCGGCGCGATGGCCGGCTGTGCCGGCGGTAGCTCGGAGTCGGAATCAGCCGGGACAACGGAGACGCCGACGCCGCTCCCGGGCCAACCGCTCTCAACGCCGGTTGCGGGCGACCCCGGGGCCGACGTGACCGTTGCGGTGTACGAGGACTACGCCTGTCCACATTGTGCGACCTACTCGGAGTCCGTTTTCCCGCAACTCCGCGACGACTACCTCGCTGACGGAACCGTCCGCTACGAGCACCACGACTTCCCGATTCCGGTCGACGAGGAAGTCTCGTGGCAGGCCGCAAGCGCCGCGCGCGCCGTGCAGGACAACGTCGGCGCGGCGGCCTTCTTCACGTATTCCAAGCGCCTATTCGCGAACCAGAACCAGCTGGGCCCGGACACCTACGCCGAACTGACGGAGGGACTGGACGTCGACGGCGAAACGGTTCGAGCGGCCGCGACGGGGGAACTGTACCGCCCGACAGTCTCCGGCGACCGCGATGCCGGTATCGACCGTGGCGTCCAGGGGACGCCGACCGTGTTCGTCAACGACGAGCGGGTCGAGTGGAGCGAAATCGCCTACGAGCCGGTTCGGTCGGCTATCGAAGCGGCACGGAGCGACGGATGAAAGAGTCGCCGCAGGTGACGGTGCTTCGACTGGGCCACCGGCCCGGCCGGGACGAGCGGATGACGACCCACGTCGGTCTCACCGCACGCGCGCTCGGGGCTGACAAAGTCGTGCTGGCCAACGCCGCTCGCAATCAGGCCGACACGGTGATAGACATCACCGACCGCTTTGGCGGCCCCTTCGACGTGGCCTCGACAGAGAAACCGAAGCGGCTCATCCGTGATTTCGAGGGCCGCGTGGTCCACCTGACGATGTACGGCGAACCGGTGCAAGATATCGAGGGTGATGTCCGCGAGGCCCACGCCGAGGAACCGCTGCTGGTCGTCGTTGGCGCAGAGAAGGTCCCGTTCGAAGTGTACGAACACGCCGACTGGAACGTCGGCGTCACCAACCAGCCACACTCCGAGGTCGCTTCCCTGGCCGTCTTCCTCGACCGCCTCTTCGAGGGCCGGGAACTGGACCGCGAGTGGGAGAACCCCGAGAGAGTCGTCGTCCCGCAGGAAACCGGCAAACGAGTCGTCGACCCCGACGAGTAGCGATACCCACGCAGTTGTGCCGCGGGCCTTTTATCGCTCGACGCTAACTGTGGTGCAGATGTCGCGTCATAACGTGTTGCTCGTCGTCGCCGACAGTCTCCGCGCCCGGAGCACCTCCGTACTGGGCTATCGCCGGGAGACGACGCCCTTCCTCGACGCTTTCGCCGAGGAGGCGACGGTGTACACGCAGGCTCGCAGCCCGAGCAACTGGACCGTCCCCAGCCACGTCAGCATGTTCACGGGCCACGAGACCCACGAACACGGCGTCGACCACACCGCTAGACTCGACGCCGGCCACACAATCTTCGAAGAACTGGCTGAAGCGGGCTATGACACGGGGCTGTTCTCCGACAATCCGTTCCTGACCGACCACGAGTCAGGGCTCGACGAGGTGTTCCAGACGGCGGTCGGCTCGCCCGAGCAGTATGACTCGGCCTACGAGACGAACGGCTCGCTGGGCGACTGGCCAAACGGCTTCTGGTACGCCGACCGGACGCTGGAGTGGATTGACGAGCGTGAGAACGAGTGGGCCGCCTGCATCAATCTGATGGACACCCACCGCCCGTACGAACCGCTCGCCGACTACGACGAGTGGAGCGACGAGCGCTCCCGCGAACTCCAGGAGTCGATGGGGTTCAAGTGGCACTGGGAGTTCCTCTCCGGGAACCTGTCGCTTGGCTTTGCCGGCATTCTCGAACAGATATACGACGGCGCGGTCCGGCAGGCCGACGCCATCTTCGAGACACTGATCCGCGGACTGGACGAACAGGGCGTCCTCGACGACACGCTGGTCGTCTTCGCCGGTGACCACGGCGAGGGCTTCGGCGAGCCAACGGCAATCCTCGAGGAACCGCCGGCCGTCAGCCACCGCATCGGGACTCACGACAGTATGTATCACGTCCCACTCGTCGTCCGTGCCCCCGGCCAGCGGGAGGGACACCGCGTTACCGATCTGGCGACGCTCAGCCGGTTCCCCGACGCCGTCCGCGCGATGGCACTCGGCGACGGCAACGCGGACGGCCCGGCGTTCGCCTCGCCGAACGGGACCGTCGTCGCGTCCCAGGCCCCCATCGGCCCGGCGATGCGCGAGGAGGCCGAACGGATCTGTGGCGACGCCGCACCCTTTGCGAAGCACGCCCGACTGGTCTACCACGACCGGCCCGGCGACGAGGTCCGAAAGCGGGCGGCGTGGGGCGACAGCGCTCACGAATCCGTCATCAAGGGCTGTGGCGGCACGGCCGAGGACAGCGATATCGCCGCCGCCGTCGTCCGGAACCACTTCGACAGCGACCGGTACGCCGACGTGGATATCGCGACGCTACTCGATGGCTACACCGAGTTCGAGGACGCGTCCGACACACAGTTTGCCGGGGCGCTCGACGACCGGCTGGAGGCACTTGGTTACAAATGACAGCACCCCACACCGAACTGGTCCTCGTAGTCGCAGCCGACGAGAACAACGTCATCGGCCTGGACGGCGGCGTCCCCTGGCACTATCCCGAGGACGTGCGCCAGTACAAGGACCGCATCGCGGGTCACCCGGTCATCCTCGGCCGCCGGACGTTCGATTCGATGGACCCGCTAACTGACTGCTACACCGTCGTCTTGACGAGTGACGACAGCCGGAGCGCCGACTCGGAGACGGTCGAGTACGCCACGACGCCGCAGATAGCCGTCGATGCTGCCGCCCGCGCCGGCGCGTCCGACGAGTTCGGCGGCGACAGTGCTGACGGGACCGACTCGCCACCGATCACCTACGTCATCGGTGGCGAGGCAGTGTACGACCTGTTTCTCCCGTTCGCCGGCCGAGTGTTCCTCAGCCGCATCCACGAGCGCAACGAGGGGGACCGCTACTTCCCGGACCTGGGAGCGGAATGGACGGAGTTGTCCCGGGAATCCCACGACGGGTTCGACGTTATCGAATACGAACAGGCGTCGCCGCGACCGCTCGACGGCCTCTGACAACTCGTCAGGGGAAAACCGACTAGAGTTGTCACTGTCTGGAAAATCACAGCTATTAAAGTAATACAAGTGACTAGTATATTGTAACAACTCGCGATGCTAGACAAAATCAAAGAATCCGTATCGGATGTCATTTCGGGTGGTAAGGGGCGGTCAAACGACGGTCCACAAGCCGGAACGAGGGCCGAGAAACGAGTCAAGGCCAGCTCTGCCGGCGATAGCGGTAGGGACGCGGCCGACGAACCTGAGTCGAATCTCTACGAGTGCCCCTCCTGTGACTCCGTCTTCGTCGCTATCGACAAAGAGACCTGTTCCTCCTGCCGGACCTCGGTCGAGAAAATCGAATAGCGGGGTTGTCCAGGTCGTCGCGACGGGTACCGGTGCTGGTGGTATCGGAAAAGGGACTGCTGTCCGTCGTTGTTGCCCGTCTGCAGGCACATCGGGAACTCCCCGACAGCATCATGGCCCCGCCCTCTGCGTCAGCGTTCGAGAGAGGACGACCCGATGGTTTTAACCACATGACTCCCGGATGTGCGGGTAATGGCTTTTGAGGAACTCTTGGAGGACCCCGTCATACAGAAGTACCTCCACGAGCTGGTCGGACCGAAAGGGATGCCGGTCGCCGCCGCGCCGCCGGACGGCGAAGTGACCGACGAGGAACTGGCCGAGGAGCTCGGGCTCGAACTGAACGACGTGCGCAGAGCGCTGTTTATCCTCTACGAGAACGACCTGGCGACGTACCGCCGGCTCCGCGACGAGGACTCCGGGTGGCTCACGTACCTCTGGACGTTCCAGTACGATAAGATCCCCGAACAACTGCAAGAGGAGATGCACCGCCTGCTCGACGGCCTCGAAGAGCGCCGCGAGTACGAGCGGGAAAACGAGTTCTACCTCTGTGAACACTGCGGCATCCGCTTCGAGTTCGGTGAGGCGATGGAGTTCGGCTTCGAGTGTCCCGAATGTGGCAACCAGGTCGAGACGATGGAGAACACCCGTCTCGTCACCGCGATGGAGAATCGCCTCGAGGAGCTCAGAGACGAACTGAACGCTGACGTGGACGTGGAAGCCTGATGGTCGTTCTCGGTACAAAAGTGTACGTCGCCGGCGACGCCCGGGACCGTACGCTCGACGGACTGCGCTCGATGGTCGGCAACGAACTCGGTGACCTCGACGTGGAGTACGACATCGGCCTCCGGGACGACGAGTTCCCGTCGGTGACCGTCGACGGCCCCGACGAGACCGTCGCGAAGAACCTGCTGCGCGAGGAGTTCGGCGAGATGGTCGCCGACCACGAGGACGGCGAGACGTACGTCGGAACGCTCGATAGCTGGGACGAGGACGGGTTCGTCCTCGACGTCGGCTTCGGGCAGACGGTCCGAATTCCGGCCGATCAGCTCGGTCTCGGGCAGGGGACGCCCAGCCAGATCAGGAAGCGGTTCGGACTGGTCCAGCACCTTCCGCTCCGGTTCGTCGCCGGCGACCCAGCACGCCTCGCGGAGGTCGAGCAGGACCGACTCTACGAGTGGACCCGTGGCGACAACGGTCGCATCAACGCGAACAGCGTCACGCGCTCCGAGGCGCGCGCGACGGTCAACCGCGCCGGCCACGCACAGGACATCGTCACTGTCGAACGCATCGGCCTGTTAGAACAGAGCATCATCTGCAACCCGGACACCGACCCGCCGGGGCTGCTCGCCGACATCGGGCAGTACATGCCGTCGGAGCTGCTGGCAATCGTGCCC
This sequence comes from Haloarcula sp. CBA1131, assembly GCF_008728975.1. Lineage (NCBI taxonomy): Archaea > Methanobacteriati > Methanobacteriota > Halobacteria > Halobacteriales > Haloarculaceae > Haloarcula > Haloarcula sp. CBA1131. The sequence goes on along the minus strand of NZ_RPCY01000001.1, from coordinate 2,018,125 downwards.
TGACTTTCGAGCTATGAAACGCCGCCATCTCCTGTTGGTCGCCGTTCTCGCACTGGTCGCCCTTTCGGGGTGTAGCGGTTTCTTCGGCTCCGAAGAGGTCGACCCGGAGCGGCTGAACGAGAACGCGAGCTACGACTGGGACACCTCCGCAGACGGGACAATCGTCATCGAGGAGTCGAAGTACACTGCCGTCTACGCCGTCGAAAACGAAACGACGTTCGACGTGTACACCGTCGACGGCCTCGGGCGCGAGCGGAGCGTCCCCATCAGTGCGCTTCGGTTCCGGTACGCGAACGGGACAGTCGTTAGCGCCGCAAACTCCTCGCTGAGCGCTTCGGAGAGTCGCCAGCGAACGACAGTCAATCTCTCCGGGAACGTCTCCGGAAAGGTGGGTTACTCGGTCGCTCGGACTGGCAAGCGCTTTGGCTCACCGACGCTCGTCGAGGACGGTTCGTACACGGTCGTCCTTCCGCCTAATACCGGGGCAGGGATTCCGTTCCTCTCGCGGATCAGTCCCGGTGGCTACGAGTCCGAGACTGTCGACGGTCAGCAGGTCATCCGCTGGGACGAGGTGACCTCCGACCAGATCGTCGTCCGGTACTACCTCGACCGCGACCTGTGGCTGTTCGGCGGCCTGTCGGCCATCGCCACCGTTATCGGCGTCGTGGGGACGCTGTACTACTATCGGCAGTTGCAGGAAGTGATTCGCCGACGCAAGGAGGCCGGTATCGACCTCGAAGAGGACGACGGTGACGACGACCCGCGGGACCGTGGTCCGCCGCCAGGGATGCGTTGAGGCCGGATCGAAAGCGAGATCCGACGCGTTTCGCAGGCGCTAACCGGGTCACTTTTTCGCGTCGGGCGTACACACACGGCTATGAGCAACGGGTGGTTCGCCGGGCTGGACCCGGACGACGACGCGGCCGCTGTCGAACAGATAGAGGCCGGGCGAGCCGACACGCCGGAGGACTGGCCACAGCAGGCCGTCGAGGCAGGGTTCGCTGACGACGAAGCGGCCTACTACGACCGCCTGCACGAGGTGGCGATGGCGGCCACCAGCGCGGCGGTCGCCGAACAGGAAGGCGCTGACGATCAGCAGCTCGTCCATGCTGTCCGGGCGATGGCCGACTGCGAGCGGACGGCCAACGAACTCGCCGAGCGGGTCGCCGAGTGGGGCGGGAGCCGGCACGGTGACAGCGGGAGCGGCGTCGAGTACGCCCGCTCGCTGGCCGACCGGGACGACGAGGACGAGGGAGACACTGCCCTCCGGGCGCTCGCCGGGCAGACGGCCGAGCTGGCCGACGAGGCGGACTCGCTTCGGGCGTACATCGAACGGACCGCGCCCGCCGTCGCGCCGAACCTCTCGATGCTGGCCGGGCCGGTGCTTGCGGCCCGCCTGATTTCACTGGCCGGCGGCCTCGAAGCGCTGGCGAAGAAACCGAGCGGGACGGTACAGGTCCTCGGCGCGGAAGACGCGCTGTTCGCACACCTCAAAGGGAACGCGCCGTCCCCGAAACACGGCGTCATCTTCACCCACGAGTACGTGCGCGGGACCCGTCGTGCGGACCGCGGGTCTGCCGCGCGGGCGCTGGCCGGGAAGCTCTCAATCGCCGCTCGCGTCGACCACTACAGCGGCGACCGTCGGCCGGACCTGCAGGCGGAACTCGACGGGCGTATCGAGCGGATTCAGGCCCGGGCCGAGGAGGGCGACGAATGACGCTCCCGACTGGCGTCGAGCGCCACGACTTCGACGGCGAGACGAGCCTCGCCACGCAGGGTCAGCCGGTGTACGGCGAGCGGACCGACGGCGACTGGCGGCGGTGGGACCCGCACCGCTCGAAGCTCGGCGCGATGCTCGAACAGGGGATGGACACCGGTCTGGAGGGCGGTGAGACCGTCCTGTACCTCGGTGCGGCGGCCGGGACGACCGTGAGTCACGTTGCCGATTTCGGCGGCCCGACCTACGCCGTCGAGTTCGCGCCCCGGCCCGTGCGGGAACTGCTGGACGCCGCGGAGAGCCGGCGGAATCTCTTCCCGCTGCTCAAGGACGCACGCAAGCCTGAGAGCTACGCCCACGTCGTCGAACCGGTCGACGTCGTCGTGCAGGACGTGGCGACCAGGGGGCAGGCTCGGGTGGCGACGCTCAACAAACAGTTCTTGACTGACGACGGGCGGCTCCTCGCGGCTATCAAGGCCAGAAGCGAAGACGTGACCGCCGACCCCGACGCCGTGTTCGACAGTGTGCGTACGGAACTCAGCGCTGAGTACGAACTGCTTGAGACGGCGCGTCTGGACCCGTTCCACGAGGACCACCTCGGTATCGTTGCCCGGCCGCGAGAGGACTAGTTGGGATTGGTACTGCCCGCGATAATCGTCCGAGACGGAATCCAGTTGTGCGGGCTGAGCGGGCGGGGACGGAAGGCTTTACCGGGTCGATTCCGATGTGCTGAGTAATGGACGCGACGGGATCTGCCGAGCATTTTACCCGGATGGGGACGCTCGGCATCGAGGAAGAGTTCTACGTCGTCGACGAGTTCGGTCGCCCGACGTCTGGCACGGACGAACTCGTCTACGAGACGGAGCCGCCTGCGGTTCTCGACGGCCGGCTCGACCACGAACTGTTCAAGTGCGTTATCGAGACGCAGACGCCGCGTATCGACGACCCGGCGGACGCCGGGAAGCACCTTCGGTCAGTCCGGGATGCGCTGGTCGACCACGCCGAAGCGAACGGGTTCGGTATCGCCGCTGCTGGACTGCACCCGCTGGCGAAGTGGCGCGAACTCGAACACGCCGAGAAGCCCCGGTACAAGTCCCAGCTAGACCGAATCCAGTACCCACAGCACCGCAACACGACCGCAGGCCTGCACGTCCACGTCGGCGTCGACGACGCCGACAAGGCCGTCTGGGTGGCGAACGAACTCCGCTGGCATCTCCCGCTGATGCTTGCACTGTCGGCGAACTCGCCGTACTGGAACGGCTTCGACACCGGGCTGCAGTCCGCCCGCGGGAAGATATTCGAGGGCCTGCCCAACACCGGGATGCCGACAGCGTTCGATGACTACGACGCCTTCGAGACCTACGAACGGCGGATGCTCGAAACTGGTAGTATCGACGACCGCGGCGAACTCTGGTTCGACGTGCGACCGCATTCGGGCCACGGCACCGTCGAGGTACGTGCTCCGGACGGGCAAGCCGACCCGGACCGGGTGCTGGCCTTCGTCGAGTACGTCCGCGAACTCGTCGTCGATCTCGCCGAGCGCTACGAAGACGGGGAGTCCGGCCGGCGACTCCGCCGGGAGTTCCTCGACGAGAACAAGTGGCGTGCAATCCGCCACGGCCAGTCCGCAGAACTGATATCGCGTGACATCTCGACGACACGCTCGGTCGAGGAACTGGTCGAGATGGAGAGCGACCGGCTGGGTATCGACGGACTGTGGGAGCTGTACGACCGCGAAAGCGGGGCCGAGCGACAGCGCCGGCTTCGTGCGGAGGAGGGGGTCATGGCGCTCGCTGACTCGCTTCGCCTGTCCTGATCTGGGCTGTCGTCCGCGGCCGGACTTGCCTGCTCGATACTGCGGAGCGACAGGAGAGTCTGAGCCAAGGGTTTTTATCCAGCTGTAGCTTTTGTCCTCACAGAGACAACGCATGTCTGCAGACGACAACGATCACGACGACCCCGAGGACACAGGCGATGTCCGTGAACGAATCGAACAGGAGGCGGACCGCGCGGTCGAGCAGTTCGACGAAGGGATCGTCGACCTGCTGGCGTGGGTGCTCGACACGGAGACGCGGGCGCGGATCTACGTCCACCTAAGACAGCATCCCGAGAGCACCAGCGAGGAGATAGCCGAGGGGACCGGTCTGTATCCGAGCACGGTCCGCGAGGCTCTGGCGGCGCTCACCGAGGAGGAAGTCGTGACCCGCCAGAAGCGTGAGAGCGACGGCGCGGGCAACAACCCCTACGAGTACAGCGCTATTCCGCCGAGCGACCTCGTCAACACCATCGTCGGTGACATCCAGTCGGAACTGAACACGGTGTTCAACCTCGACGACCATATCGGCGGCGGCGAGACGACGCTGGAACCCGACGACGAGCCGGTAACGATTTCGGTCGAGGACGCGGACGACGGCACGAACGACGCCGACGCCAGCGAGGACACTGGCGACGAAGGAAACGGGTCCGAGGGCGGCGACGACGACGCCGACGTGTAGTCAAAACGGGTTCCTGCAAGCCGTTTCGCGAGTCGATATTACTAAACCTACCCGCGCCGTTGCCCGGGATATGAATGTCGCGCTGGGGGGAACGTTCGACCCGATTCACGACGGACACCGCGCGCTGTTCGAACGCGCATTCGAACTCGGGGACGTGACAGTTGGCCTCACCAGCGACGACCTCGCGCCGAAGACGCGCCACGACCAGCGCCACGTTCGGCCGTTCAGCGAACGGAAATCTGCACTCGCCGACGAACTCGCGACGCTCGCCGCCGACCAGGGCCGCGAATGGGCGGTCCGGGAACTCACCGAGCCGACCGGTATCGCCACGGAGCCGCAGTTCGACACGCTCGTCGTCTCGCCCGAGACGGAGACCGGCGGCCGCCGCATCAACGAGATCCGCGAGGAGCGGGGCCACGACCCGCTCGAAATCGAAGTCGTCCCGCACGTCCGCGCCGAGGACGGTGACATCATCTCTTCGACCCGGATCGTCGAGGGCGAAATCGACGAACACGGGAACCTCACGCCGAACCGCACCGGCCGTCAGAACATTTCGTAGCTACCAGCCCGGCGCTTCCAGCCCGGCCGTCTCCAGCAAGTCCTTCCAGCGCTGTTGAATCGTCAACCGGGAGACGCCAGTCGCCTCCGCGACAGCGGACTGGGACCGCTCCTCACCAGCGACCAGCGCGGCGACGTACACGCTGGCAGCCATTGTCGCCTGTTTCGACCGGTCTTCGTCCGGAACTGTCGAGAGAAACAGGTCGACCGCGTGGGACCGCGCCTCCGTCCCGAGGTCGAGCCTATCCGACGCGGCTTCGATGTCGGAGAGCCACTCGTCGTGCTCGATTCGGTCGCTGGCGCGGTACATACGAGTTCGTTGTTCCCCATCCTACCTAAACCTTCGTCGCCCGCAAGCGAAGGGTTCTTGATGCCAACGCGGATACCGACTGGTGCGCGCGGGTTGCCGAGCCAGGCCAAAGGCGTAGCGCTTAGGACGCTATCCCGTAGGGGTCCGCCGGTTCGAATCCGGTCCCGCGCATTCTTGCTGCGAGCAAACCGCGAGCAGCAGAATCGCCAGCGGATTCCGAACCCTGGGAGTCGCAGCGGCCGAGCAACGCGAGGCCGACCGTCTCCATCCGGTTCGAATCCGGTCCCGCACACCGCTCTACCCGAACAATTACTGGGGGGATAGCAGCCACCGCCTCTACTGACTGATTCCCACAGGGCAAGAATCACAACTGCCGCTTATGAGGAGTGTCCGCGTCGTTCCAAACGAGGGACTGACGATGTCGGTGTATGACCCACTCCGTGACCCGTCTGCTCGCCCCGCGGGATCGACTCGGTTTGAGTATGCGGTCGACGATGCGGACAATCCGACCGAGCTCACCGTCTTCAGCGATCAGGACGATGAGCTCCCCACCCACTGGATTTCGGTCGACATCGAGCACGCCGTCGCGCTCGACGAGATGCGGTGAGCGAGGAGTGGGCTCGCTCAGGGTCGTGTCTGTTTGTTTTTGACGACAGAAGGGACAGCGAACGCTCTGGAAGCGTTGTGTCCGAAGTAAGTTTGCGTGGGTGCAGTCCCAAGGGAATGCACCTGCACTCTGAGAGTGCGTGGGACCGGATTCGAACCGGAGCAAGAAATGCTCGCTCACAGCAGTTCGCTGTGCGTTCCTTGCAGGGTTCGAATCCGCTCTGTTCGATTAGCAGAGCGCTCACGATTTGTTCGCGCTCAAAGAAATGCGTGGGACCGGATTCGAACCGGCGGACCCCTACGGGACAGCGCCCTCAACGCTGCGCCGTTGGCCTGGCTTGGCTACCCACGCGCGCTCTTGCTGAGTGCATTCAATCGTTCCCGGTGGGATAATAAAAGCGCTTTCGTTTGGACCCGCCCCGGGAGGGTGTGTCACTCGCGCGAACCGGACGTTTGAAATATCACGAAACCGCTACGGGGGCATGGCCAAATACTCGACCGGCAGTAGTGGCGATAGCGCCGGCGGGAGCTGTGAGCTCTGCGGTAGCGACGGCGGCGACCTCCAGACCGCGAACGTCGCTGGTGCGACCCTCCAGGTGTGTGACAGCTGTGCGCGTGACCACGGGGAAAACGAGCGAACGACGGGCAGTGACAGCTCGCGCGACGAGCAGAACCGGAAACGCAAAGCCGCGCAGAACGCGGCGAAGATGCAAGACGCACAGCAGGCCGATGCCTCCCACTGGGAGGACGGCGCTGATTACGACGACGACCAGCTCCCGTATCTGGTCAGCAAGTACGGCGAGCGCGTGACGGAGGCGCGTCAGGGCGAGGGCCTCCAGACAGGTGAGTTGGCCGAGGAGCTCGATCTTGACGAAGCGGACATCCTCGCTGTCGAGCAGGGGCGCGCGACGCAGGCGAACGTCGGTGGGTCGACGATCAAGGCGCTCGAACAGTACCTCGACATCGACCTCGTCGAGTCCAACTGACCCCGAATATTTTCGTGACTCCGCTGTAACGGTCGGTATGGATCTCTCCGCTGCACAGCGAGCCATCCGTGACACCGTTCGAGAGTTCGCGGTCGAGGACATCCGTCCGAAAGCCGCCGATGCCGACCGCGAGCAGTCCTTTCCCGAAGAGTGCTGGGACGGGCTCGCGGATATCGACATCACTGGGCTGACGACACCGGCCGAATACGGCGGCTTCGACGCCGACAAGCCGACGTACGCGCTGGTCAACGAGGAACTCGCGTACGGGTCGCTCGCGGTCGCGACGGCGCTGTCGGTCCACTGTCTCGCGACCTCGTGTATCGCACAGTTCGGCTCCAAAGCAGTGCAGGACGACTGGCTCCCCGACATGGCCGACGGCCGCCCGGTCGGCGCGTTCGCGCTCTCGGAGCCACAGGCCGGGTCGAATCCGCGGGAGATGTCGACCACCGCCCGGCGCGACGGCGACGAGTACGTCATCGACGGCGAGAAGCAGTGGATTACCAACGGCAAGCGGTCGGGCGTCGTCATCGTCTTCGCGAAGACCGACCCCGACGACCCGGACTCGATAACGCAGTTTCTGGTGCCGAAAGACACCGACGGGCTCACCGTCGGCGAGAAAGAGGACAAACTCGGCCTCCGCGCGAGCGACACGACTCCGCTCCAGTTCGACGGCGTCCGCGTGCCCGAGCGCTACCAACTGACCGAGGAGGGCAAGGGACTGGCCGCGGCGCTGTCGATTCTGACGACCGGTCGGGTCGCCATCGCCGCGCAGGCCGTCGGACTCGCACAGTCCGCGCTCGACGAGGCCCTCGACTACGCGCAGGAGCGCGAGCAGTTCGACCAGCCGATCAGCGAGTTCCAGACGATTCAGCACAAGCTCGCGGACATGGCGACGAACGTGCAGGCGGCGCGGCTGTTGACGTGGGACGCCGCAAAGCAACTGGAACGCGGCGAGCGAGCGAGAGCGGCGGCGAGCATGGCGAAGTACTTCGCGAGCGAGACGGCGGTGGACGTAGCCAACGAGGCGATTCAGATCCACGGCGGCTACGGCTACACGACGGACTACCCCGTCGAGCGCTTCTACCGCGATGCGAAGGTGACGACCATCTATGAGGGGACCAGCGAAATCCAGCAGAACATTATCGCACAGGACTTGCTGGAGTAGGCTCGACGGGGCGAAGCGGTTTTGCGGGCGTCGGCCCTATCGCTTGGTGTGACACACGACGCCGTCATCTACGACCTCGACGGGACGCTCGTCAGGCTGGCCGTCGACTGGGCTACGGTGACCAGCGACGTCGCGACGGTCCTGCGGGAACGAAACGTCGACCCCGAGAACCGCGACCTCTGGGAGATGCTGACGCTGTCATCCGAGACCGGCCACCGTGACGCCGTCGAGGCGGCGATCACCGACCACGAGCGGACCGGGGCGCACGAGTCGGAGCGACTGACCCTCGCCGACGGCCTCCCACACAGCGTCCCCGTCGGCGTGTGCTCGCTCAACGCCGAGGAGGCGTGTCGGGCCGCGCTGGATGTCCATGGCCTCGACAGTCACGTTGGGCCGGTCGTCGGCCGTGACACCGTCGAGTCACCGAAACCTGACCCGGAGGGTCTGCTGGCGATTGCCGAAGAAATCGGGGTCGACCCCGGCGCGGCCGTGTTCGTCGGCGATTCAGAGAGCGACGCGACGGCCGCCCGGCGGGCCGGGATGGCATTCGAGTGGGCGAGCGAGTTCGATCAAGCCCGGTATCGCGCGTAGAGGTAGACGCAGACGGCCGTCAGGAACCAGATGAGCGCGCCGACGCGGACCGCGAACATCGCCCGCGCGGTCCAGGTCTGGAGCGTGACCGCGGTCGACGCGAGCACAACGAGTGGCGAGCCGACCAATATCGTCGTCACGAACGTGACCTGCATCACCCACCCGAAGTCCACGCCGTCCGGGTCCGTCTTCTCGACTGTTGGCACGACCTGTGGTACAGCTAGGTGCGGCAAGCACCTTGCGGTTTCCTGTGCGAACTGCGCAACCCGAACAGGTAAGGCGCAGGCGCGCCCCCGCTCGGATATGCCAACTGTCCGGGATCTGCAGGCGATGGCTGGTGAGGAGCCGATCACGATGCTGACAGCGTACGACGCCGTGACCGCGAGCATCGTTGACGACACCGGCGTGGACGTCATTCTCGTCGGCGACAGCATGGGGAACGCCGTCCTCGGCCACGACGACACGCTCCCGGTCACGCTCGACGAGATGGCCTCACGGGTCGGCGCGGTCGCACGCGGTGCGGACGACGCGCTGGTCGTCGCCGATATGCCGTTTCTCTCCTTCGGCGCGGACGAGAGTGAGAGCATCCAGAACTGCGGGCGGATGCTGAAAGAAGAGGGCGCAAACGCGGTCAAGCTCGAATCAGGGCCACATACGGTCGAACTGACCGAGCGGCTGACGGAGCTGGGCATCCCGACGATGGCCCACCTCGGACTCACGCCACAGAGCGTGAACCAGACCGGCTACACGAGGCAGGCGACCGGCCGCGAGGAGGCAGAGGAGATCCTCGACCTCGCGCGGGAACACGAGGCCGCCGGCGCGTTCGCGCTGGTGCTCGAACACATCCCGGCCAACCTCGCCGCCCAGGTCACCGAGGCCGTCGACATCCCGACTATCGGCATCGGAGCCGGCGGCGACTGTGACGGGCAAGTGCTCGTGTTCACCGATGTGGTCGGCCTCTCCGAGTCCAGCCCGCCTTTCGCCGAGCAGTTCGGCGACGTTCGCGGCGAAGTCGCCGACGCTGTCGACGAGTACATCGACGCCGTCGAATCCGGCGAGTTCCCGGCTGAGTCCCACAGCCACACCGAGGGCGAACTCGACGACCTGTACTGACGCTTTTCACGCCTACTCAGCAGTCCGCTAGTCGGCCGAAGCCGTCTGATTCTCCATCCAGGCGTCGTAGGCGGACTGATTCTTGACGACGACGGTGGCGTTCATCTTGCTGTGGCCGGACCCGCACATCTCAGCGCAGTACAGCCGGTACTCGCCGGGTTCGGTCGCGTGCGTTCGGGCCGTTATCGTCCGGCCGGGGAAGACGTCCTGTTTGACGCCTAGTTGCGGGATGTAGATGGCGTGGATCACGTCCGTCGTCCGCAGCCTGAACGTGACGTTCCTGTCCGCTGGAAGGACCAGCCGTTCCTCCGTCGTGACGTTCGCTTCGGCGTAGGAGAACTCCCATCCCCACTGGTAGGCAAGCACGTCTATCTCCGTATCCTCCGCGAAGGCGTCGCCTCCGCCGGCGGATGCCTCGGCCGCTGCAGGCGTGATGTAGGGGTTAGCCATCACCACGAACGCCGAGATCCCGACAAAGACAAGTATTGCGCCCGTCGCGGCCGTCCAGGTCACCTCTAGCGCCGGGTCGTCGACCGTCGGTTGCGGGTCGTCGTTGTTCCGGAACCGGTAGATCACGTACACGAGCGTGAGTTCGACGAACAACGTCAACGGCAGAGCGACGTACAGGAGCTGTTCGTTGAGGTCGTCGATAGCCGCCCTGTTGACCGACTGCGCTGTGGCCGGGGCAGCAAGTAGCGAGAGCCCGACCACGACAAGGCCCGCCTGAATCACGCGTCGTCGGAGACGCATTGTCACACTGTACCAATCGCCGTGTCAAATAACTTGCCCAAGGTGATGACAGCTGACCGGTGACCCGTACTGGTGTCGGGTTCCCAGCGTAGTTTTATGAATGTGGGCGTGTCAATTATTGGTAACGTGTAGCATGACGAGACGAGCAATCGTTCCGGGACGGCACGTTACACACAGATGCTAAACAGGGCTATCGTTGAGGGAACTGCCCTGGCCGTGCTGGCGCTGTCGGTGCTTCTTCTGTGGCTCCGGGAGCGGCAGAAAGCACGACCGGAGAGCGACGGCGGCTACACGACCCGAGAGGAGATCGAATTCGAAATCGGTCGACTCCAGTCTGAAGTGTCCCGCTGGCTGACGACGACGGACCACCGGGACATCGGTCTGCTCTACATCGCTTTCGGCACCGCCGCCGGTCTGTGGGGTGGCGTCGACGCGATGATGCTCCGGACGGAACTGCTGACGCCGCCGGCGGACATCTGGACGCCGGAGACGTACAACGCGCTGTTTACAACGCACGGGCTGACGATGCTGATATTCTTCGTCCTGCCCGTGTTCTTCGGCATCGGGAACTACGTCCTGCCGCTCCTCATCGGAGCCGACGACATGGCGTTCCCGCGGGTCAACGCTATCGGGTTCTGGCTCCTGCCGCCGGCACTCATTATGGTCCGGATGGGACTCATGATCCAGGTCCTCGGCCAGGTTCTGAATCTGGTGCTCCCGGCGAACGCTATCCGGTTTTTCCTCACGATGCGCGAAGTGAGCATCGGCTGGACACTGTACGCACCACTGTCCGTGCAACAGCCCAATCCGCAGATAGACCTGCTGTTGCTCGGGTTGCACCTGAGCGGCATCGCCACGACGGTCGGCGCTATCAACTTCATCACCACAATCGTCTACGAACGTGGCGAGGGCGTCACCTGGGCGAACCTCGACATCTTCTCGTGGAACATGCTCGTCACGAGCGGGATTGCACTGTTCGCGTTCCCGCTGCTGGGGAGCGCGCTCGTGATGCTCCTGCTAGACCGGAACCTCGCGACGACGTTCTTTGCGACGGAAGGCGGTGGTGCTATCCTCTGGCAACACCTGTTCTGGTTCTGGGGCCACCCGGAGGTGTACATCCTCTTCCTCCCGGCGACGGGGCTGATGAGCCTTATCTTGCCGAAGTTCGTCGGCCGGAAACTCTTCGGCTACCAGTTCATCGTCTACTCGACGCTGGGGCTGGGCGTCCTCTCCTTCGGCGTCTGGGCGCATCATATGTTCACGACGAGCGCGGACCCGCGGGTCAAGCTGTCGTTCATGGCGGTTTCCATCGCTATCGCCGTTCCGAGCGCGATCAAGGTGTTCAACTGGATCACGACGATGTGGGAAGGGAACATCCGCCTGACTGCGCCGTTTATCCTCTGTGCTGGCGGGATAGGGACGTTCATCATCGGTGGCGTCACCGGCGTGTTCCTCGCAGTTATCCCGATCGACATCCTCTATCACGGCACCTACTACGTCGTCGGCCACTTCCATCTCATCGTCGTCGGCATCATCCCGTTCCTGATGATCGCCGCGAGCTACTACTGGTACCCGCTCATCACTGGTCGGTGGTACGACACGCGGATGGCGAGATTCCAGGCGCTGCTGATCGTCTTCGGCTCGTTCGTGACGTTCATGACGTTGCTGGTCATCGGCGGGCTTGGGCTGCCGCGACGACAGGCCATCTACCCACCGGAGTACCAGTTCGCCCAGCAAATCGCGACCGTGGGCGGCTACATCATCGGCCTGAGCGCCCTGCTGTGGCTGTACAACATGCTCGTCTCTTACTGGCGGGGGACGCCCGTGTCGACGACGGACCCGTGGGGCCTGAAGGCGACGAGCCAGTTCACCCGCGAGTGGCAGTGGTTCGAACAGCACATGATGAACAAGTACGATATGGAGCCGACCGAGCCCGAGACGACACGGCGCTCCTACGCCCCTGAAGCCGAGCCGACCGGACTGGCCGGCGGCGTCGGTACCGTCGCCGAGACCGTCTCACGAAACGCCTGGATGGCCGCGGCTGGCGGGTTTGTCGGCACAGTCCTGATGAGCGGTGGGCTCATCACAGCGATACTCATCGGCGTCCTCGACCCGGTTTCCTTCAGTGAAATCGCCGAACTGGTCGGGCTGCCCGCGAGCCCGGCTATCGGGGCCGTGCTCTTCCTCGTCGGTGGGACCGTCACCTGGCCGCTCCTGTTCCTTGCGTTCTCCGACTACCTCCCCGGTCGCTTGCTGTTCGAGACCGGGCTGGTGTTCGCAACGCTGATATCCAGCGGGTTTGCTATCGCGTTCTACACCGGGCAGAGCGGGCTCGCGTTTGTCGGGTACCTCACCTTCGTACTCGTCTCTCACTGGGCCTACGGCATCGGGCTAACCGTGACCTTCCAGTACCTCAAGTCGGACGAGACGCTTCGGACCCGGACCGACGGGGGCGGCTGACAGATGAGCGACGGCGCTGATTCGTTCGTCTTTCAGTATCTCGCGCCCTTCGTCGGCGTCTTGCTCATCGCGGTCGGTATCGCCGGAGCCGTGCCCGGCGGCTACGCGATTATCGAGCCGGACCTGGAGAACTGCGGGAACCCGACAATCGGCGTGGAAGGGCCGGAGGAGACGGCCGAGCGGTTCGGCGGCGACGAGCTGGGGCCGCGGCTCCCGCAGTTGGCCTTCGAGGACCTCTCCGCGGACGAACAGACGGCGTTCCTGACCGCCGTAGACGACCCGGTCGGTGAGGAGCAGGTCGTGGGTGACGTGCCCAACGCCGACGCCTTCCGCCGCGGGGCTCTCGTCACCTACGAGGGCGAGCAGTACTACGTGACCCTCGTCGCCGAGAACACCTGCTTTGCGGCCGCGCCGCTACAGTTCCCGCTGGGGGTGTTCGCCATCGCGCTCGGGTTCCTCGGCGTCCTGGCCCCGCCGCTGTACCGGCGGCTGGTGCGGTTGGAACAGCGGGCCGGCCGGTCAGAGTAGCGGTCCCTCGCTCGGTGTTCGCTCAGAGCGCAGCGCCGACGTACAGCACGACGACGAGGAACACCCACACGAGGTCGACGAAGTGCCAGTACAGCGACGTGGTCCGGATGGCGGTGTCGCGTTCGGGTGCGTAATGGCCCCGGAGCGCACGAGCGAAGGCGATAGCGAGCAGGAGCACGCCGAGCGCGACGTGGAGGCCGTGGAGGCCGGTCAGGCCGTAGAACGCGCTTCCGAACGCGCCGGAGCCGATGCTGAATCCATCGACGGCGACGAACTCGTAGTACTCGTACACCTGTCCGGCGAGGAAGACGACGCCGAGCGCGAGCGTCACCCCGAGCAGGCCCAGGAACCGCCGCCGGTTCCCGCCTTCGAGCGCCTCGTGCCCGTAGTGGAGCGTCACGCTGCTGGCGAGCAGTAGCACCGTATTGATGACCACCAGCGAGCCAAGCAACGGTGGGAGGTGGGCTGGCGGCCACGACCCGGTCCGGATGAAGGCGTAGTAGACGAAGCCCGCCGAGAACGTCGCCACGTCTGAGACGAGAAACAGAATCATCGTCGTGGCGTACAGGTCGGAATCGCTGTCCCTGCGGTTCCGGACGTAATCGGCGATGAACGCCTCGTTGGCCCATCCGGCGAGTCCGGCCAGCAAGCCAACCGCACCAGCGCCGCCGAGTACAACTGGGACCACGGACGGGACCAGGTCGAGCCCGACAAACACCAATCCGACGCCCAGGTACAGCGACGCAGCACCGATTGCAGCTATTAGGGGCCACCGACTCCGGTGTTCGTGGCCATCGTCGGTGGCGTGTTCAGTTGCTGTCTCCGTCGAGCCAGCCATGTGAACGCGTAGCAGTGGGTCCGGTAAAACGGTACCCCCGCGATCTGTGTGTCGGTTGCGGGACCCACCCGAATCTTTATCAGACCGTCAACCGACAGCGAGAATGTGGTTTACGAGACGGGCAACCAAACGGTAGACGACGCTGTCGCACGCGTGCTGGACGGCGAACGCCTCGACCGACGGGACGGACTGGCTCTCATCGCACAGTCGGTCGACGACCTGGCGGCCGGGGCCGACTACGTGCGCACGCAACTGGGTGACGACACCGTCGACGCGTGTTCGATCGTAAACGCCAAAGCCGGGAACTGCGCGGAGGACTGTGGCTTCTGTGCCCAGTCAATCCACTTCGACACCGGCATCGACAACTACGGCTTTCTCGGCCCCGAGAAGATACTGGAGGCCGCAAAGCGCGCCGAACGCGACGGCGCACAGCGGTTCGGTATCGTCGTCGCCGAGAAGGGCGTCTCGAAGGAGAACCGCCCCGAGGAGTGGGAGGAAGTCCTCGAAGCCATCCGCCTCGTCCGCGACGAGACGGACGTGGAGGTCGACGCGAGCCTCGGCATTCTGACCGAGGAGGAGGCCGCGATTCTGGCTGATGAAGGACTCAACCACTACAATCACAATATCGAGACCTCTCCCCGGTATTTCCCGGAGGTCGTCCAGACCCACACGTTCGAGAAGCGGGTCGAGACGCTCCGGGTCGCCAAGGACGCCGGGATGGACCTCTGTGCCGGTGTCATCCTGGGGATGGGCGAATCCCCGACCGATAGAGTCGACGCGGCGATGGCCCTGCAGGACATCGGCATCTCCTCGCTCCCGGTCAACATCCTGAATCCGGTCGCTGGGACCCCCATGGCCGAACAGGGGCTGCCCGATATCACGACCGAGGAGGTCGTCAAGACCATCGCGGTGTACCGCCTGCTCCACCCCGAGTCCCGGGTGCGCCTCACCGGCGGACGCGAGGTCAATCTCGACACAGATGGACAGGTGGCCGCGCTGGAGGCCGGTGCTGACGGCATCCTCACTGGTGATTATCTCACTACCGAGGGACAGACGGCGGCCGACGACCTCGAAATCATGGAAGAGGCCGGACTGGAACCCAACACGGAGGCCAACGAGTTCGACCCTGAGGCGGTCAAAGAACGCGCGGCTGACGAGACAGAAACCGAGACGGCGGCAGGGACAGCACAGACGAAATCAGAACTCAAATCCGACGACTGACAATGGACGACATACGCTTTGCAGTGCTCGGAACCGGTGGTATCGGACGGCGGACGCTCGAAGTCTCACAGCACAAGGACGGCCTCACCGCGGTCGCGGCCTGTGACCGCAACGGCGTGGCTCTCGACCACGATGGCCTCGACGTAGACGAACTGCTGGCGGCGACGGAAGGCAATATCGCGAGTGGGCCGGCGGAACACGCATCCGACTCGACCCCCGCGGCACCCACGGACGACTACGCCTCGGACGGCGGGGCGGCCGCAGTCGAGGGTGGCGGCGTCAAACAACATGGCGATCAGTCCGGTATCGTCGCCAGCGAACAGGGCGAACCCACGGAGACACCTATCGACGACATCATCGCCGAGAGCGACGCTATCGACGCCGTGCTGTTGGCGCTCCCGAACCTCGAACACGACTTCATCCCGCGCGTGGCTGAGCGCTTCGCCGAGGCCGACTACGAGGGCGTCATGATCGACGTGCTCAAACGCTCCCGAGTCATCGGCATGCTCGACGACCGCGAGGACCTGCTGAAAGAGTCCGGCATCACGTTCGTCTGCGGGGCCGGCGCGACCCCCGGCTTCCTCACCGGCGCGGCGGCACTCGCCGCCCAGTCCTTCGTCGAAGTCGAGGAGGTCGAGATCTGGTGGGGCGTCGGCCTCAAGTCCGGCTACGAGGACAACCGGGGGACGGTCCGGGAAGACATCGCCCATCTCGACGGCTACGACATCGAGACGGCCAGGGAGATGAGCGAAGCCGAAATCGAGGCACTCATCGACGAGCACGACGGCGTGCTGGAGTTCCACGACATGGAACACGCCGACGACGTGCTGCTGGAGCGGGCCGGCATCTGTGACGCCGAGGACGTCCACGTCGGCGGCGTCCTCGACGTTCGCTCCGACGAGAAACCGACCACCACGACGGTCAGCGTGACTGGCACGACATTCGACGGGGAGACGGGGACGAACACCTTCGAACTGGACGACGTGACCAGCATGGAGGCCAACGTTAACGGCCCGGCGCTTGGCTACCTGAAAGCCGGCGTCCGGAACAACCGCGCCGGGCACTACGGCGTGTTCGGCCCCGCCGATCTGATGCCCGGCTTCTGAGACCGCCTGATTCTGCTTTTCATGACTCACGGCTTCGACTTGAACGACCGACTCGAACAGCGTGACGCACAGAACCTCCGCCGGCATCTGGAAGTCGCCGAGTCCGTCTCGGCTCGGACCCGCTTTGCCGACGACCCGAAAGGCGAACCACCGGAGTTCGGCGACGAAGCCGTCGTCTTCGCCTCGAACAACTATCTCGGGCTGGCCGACGACAGCCGGGTCCAGCGAGCGGCGGAACTGGGCGCACGGACCGTCGGCACCGGCGCGGGGGCTTCGCGGCTGGTCACCGGCGACACGCAGGTCCACCGGGCGCTGGAACGCGACCTCGCAGCCTCGAAAGGAACCGAGCGAGCGCTGGTGTTCTCGTCTGGCTACGCGGCCAATATTGGAACAATCGACGCGCTGTCACCAGACATTGTCTTTTCAGACGAGCTGAACCACGCCTCGATTATCGACGGCTGTCGCGTCGGAGCCAGCGAAACAGTGGTGTACGACCACTGCGACCCCGACGATTTGCGGGCGAAAATGGGCGCGCGAGCGGCCGATGTCGGCGGAGACGAACAGTGGCTCGTCGTCACAGACTCCGTGTTCTCGATGGACGGAGACATCGCGCCGCTATCGGCCATCTGTGACGCCGTCGACGAGTACGGCGCGTGGCTGATGGTCGACGAGGCGCACGCGACCGGGCTGTTCGGCGACACCGGCGGCGGTGTCGTCCAGCGCGAGGGGCTGAGCGACCGCGTCGATGTGCAGTTGGGTACGCTCTCGAAGGCATTGGCGAGCCAGGGCGGCTATATCGCTGGCGACGAGGTGCTTATCGAGTATCTGCTGAACGCCGCGCGGTCGTTCGTCTTCTCGACGGGGCTATCCCCACCGAACGCCGCGGCGGCCCGCGAAGCGCTGCGAATCGCTCGCGAGACCGACCGCGCGGCGGAACTCTGGGACACTGTGGCCACGCTCCGGGACGGACTGGAGACGATGGGCTACGAGGTGCTCGGCGAGACGCATATCCTCCCGGTCGTCGTCGGTGACCGCGGGGACGCGCTGGAACTGGCCGATAGACTGCGCGACCACGGTATCGTCGCCCCTGCGATCCGACCGCCGACGGTACCCGAAGGGACCGCTCGTATCCGGGTCGCGCCGATGGCGACACACACCGCCGACGACATCGCGCAGTGTCTCGACGCCTTCCGAACCGCGGGCAAAGAGGTGGGCGTGCTATGAGCGATACGAGCGAGGATTCGGGCCCTGACCGCGGGACCGGCCACATCGCCGAGGACGGTGTGTTCGTCGTCGGCACCGACACCGGCGTCGGCAAGACGGTCGTGACCGCCGGGCTGACGGGCTGGCTGCGGGAGCAGGGGACCGAAGCAGTCGCCGTCAAACCCTGCCAGACCGGGCATCCGCCCGATGACGACGCGGCGTTCGTCCAGTCCGTCTGCGGTACGACCGAGGCCGCGGTCTGTCTGAAGCGGTTGTCGCCACCGCTGGCACCGGACGTAGCTGCGAAGGAATCAAACGACGACGTCACGCTTTCCTACGAGTCGATTCGGGACGGGGTCGCCGATGTCGTGGCAGGAAGCGAGACGGCTGTCGTCGAGGGTATCGGCGGCCTGCGCGTCCCACTCGCGGACGGACGGGAGGTCATCGACCTCGTTTCGGATGTCGGGCTTCCCGCGCTGGTCGTCGCCCGTTCGGGGCTCGGAACGCTCAATCACACGGCGCTGACGGTTCAGGCGCTCCGTCAGAGAGGCGTGCCGGTCGTCGGTGTCGTTCTCAACGAGTACGAAGGCGCGACGACCGCAGAGCGGACGAATCCGTCGGTCATCGAACGGATGACCGGGTGCTCCGTCTGGCCCGTTCCGCCGCTGGACGTCGAGTCGTCAGACAGCGTGATTTCGGGGATCAGCACAGATCTCCCGCGGTCGGTGGTACGGCCAGCTATCGACCAGTAGCTGTCCATACGTGGCCGAGCAAAGGGGATAGAACGGGGGCAAAACCCCGTCGTGTGACACTACGGAGCCGGTAAGGCTCCATCTGATACTTGACTACCAACCACTAAAATAGTAAGGCACGTTTCATGTGGAGGTTTCGCCCTAGCGCGGGGCCATGTTCCGTTAGGAACGGACTAACGCCCAGCCGAAACGACGGTACTACAGATCGATTGACAGCAGCGCCTCGATATCGACACCGTCGTCCAGTAGCGACTGCATACGGTCGACTGTTGCCTCGTTGCGTGTCTGGCCGGTCCGGAGCACCTCCTCGACCCTGTCTATCGTCGTCCGCGTGTCCGATTGGACTGACAGCACTGGGACGTTTTTCTCGGCCGCCTGTCCGATGACCGCACTGGGGGGCTGGAACCCACCCGTGAGGAGTAGCGCCTTGATACCGGACGCTTCGAGAGCAGCGGTCTGGACCTCCGAGCGGTCGCCGCCGGTGACGACGACGGCATCGCGCGTCCGCCGGAAGCGTTCGAGTGCGCTGCTCCCGCTCATCGCGCCGACGCTGAACCGCTCGACGTGGACGTCGGTGTTGGCATCGCCAGTGAGGATGTCCGCGCCGAGGTTCCGGGCGAGGTCGGCAACGGTGACGCCGGCGAGCGAGCGGTCACGCGGCAGAATGCCGTGGACTGGAATCCCCTCGCCTTCGAGGAACGGAACCACGTCGTCGGCGAGTTCGTCCACCGTCGCGTCGGTGACGCCGTTGAACAGGACGCCGTCGAGTCGATCACCGATCGCCCGGGCCGCGGACAAAATCTCGTCCGTATCACTGGGCGTGTCGTAGCCGGTGACTAACAGCACGCGGGCGTCGAGCAGTTCCGCGATATCGATGTCCGTGAGGTCGACGATACTGCCGGTCGTCAGGTCGCTACTCCCCTCGACGAGGAGCAGGTCGGTCCCGTCAGAACACGTCTCGATGCCCTCTTGCAGTCGCTTGCGGAGGTCATCCGGGTCCTCACGCCCGCGGATGGCTTCCTGGATGAACGTCGGCGAGTAGACGATGGGTTCCATGTCGTGGAGGTCGGTCTCCAGATCGAGCAGTTCGCGGGCGAGCATCGGGTCCTCGTCCCGCGTCTTGCCGACCGCGCTCCGCAGGCGCGTCCCCTTGGGCTTCATGTAGCCGACGTCGTAGCCCGCGTCGTGGGCACGCGTCGCTAGCGCGAGCGTGATAGCCGTCTTGCCGATACCTTCCTCCAGTGACGTGACGAGTAGCGTGTTCGTGTCGGTCATAGTTTCTCCTGGTCGAGGGTGAGTCGCAGGTCGACCGCCTGCACCCCGTCGGGCGTCGCGACGAGGGGGTTGATGTCCAGTTCGACGATAGCGGGGAAGTCAGTGACGAGCTGCGAGAGCCGCTGGATGGTTTCGACCAGCGTCGCTTCGTCGACGGGGTCGCGGCCTCTCGCACCGCGCAACAGCGGTGCGGAGTCGATGTCGTCGAGCATCCCTTTCGCCTCGGTCTCGCTGACGGGGGCGACACTGACAGTGTTGTCTTCGAGCACCTCGACGAAAATCCCGCCGAGGCCGAACAACAGCAGCGGCCCGAACTGCGGGTCGCGGTTCATCCCGAGGATCGTCTCGACGCCGTTGTCGAGGTCGACCATCTCCTGTACCTGAACGCCGAGAATTGTCGCATCCTCCTGATAGTTGCGCGCTCTGACGACGAGGTCCTCGTAGGTGTCCCGGACGTCTTCGACGGGGACACCGACCTCGACACCGCCGATGTCTGACTTGTGCAGGATGTCCGGGCTGACGATTTTCATCACCACGTCGTCGCCGATTTCCTCGGCGATAGCCTCCGCTTCGACGGGCGAGGAGACGACATCGCCCTGCGGTGTCGGAATCCCGTACGCGTCGAGCAGTTCCATCGCTTCCACGCCGAGCCGGTTCGACCCGCGCCGGGCACCGGATTCGAGTATCTCGCGGGCCCGCTCGCGGTCCACGTCGAACGTCGTCGGCTCCTCGTACTCGGTCGTCCTGATCTCCCGATAGCGTCTGAGAGCGTCCAGACTCCCGACGGCGCGGGCCGGATCGAAGTAGTTCGGCACGCCGGCTTCGCTCAGGACGTTCGCACCGGCGTCGACGGACTTCCCACCCATCAGCGTCGCCGCGACGGGTTTTTTGAACCGCTCTTGCTGTTCGACGACGCGTTCCGAGAGTTCCTCGAAGGAAAGCACTGCCGTCGGACAGGCGACGACGACGGCCATCGAAACGTTGTCGTCCGCAAGGACTGTTTCGAGGGCTGTCTCGAAGCGCTCGGCGGGAGCATCGCCGATAATGTCGACCGGGTTGTAGATGTTGGCCTCATCAGGCATCTCTTCGCGGAGTCGGGAGAACGTCTTGTCACCGAACTGCGCGAGTTGCAGGTCCGAGTCACCGACGGCGTCGGTCGTCATCACGCCGGGACCGCCGGCGTTTGTGACGATGGCGATTTCGTCCCCGTCCGGGAGCGGCTGGCCGGCGAGAATCTGGGCGTAGTCGAACAGTTCCTGTACGGATTCGACGCGGAGCGTTCCGGCCTTGTCGAGGCCGGCCTCGTAGGCCCGCTCCGACCCGGCCATCGCACCGGTGTGGGAGGCCGCCGCGCTCGCACCCGCGTCCGTGCGGCCGGACTTGACCAGAACAATCGGCGTGTCCTGTGTCACTTCACGGGCTGTCTGTACGAACGACGACCCGTCGTTGATGTCCTCCAGATAGCCCAGAATGACGTCGGTATCGGGGTCGTCGCCCCACTCGGCGACGAAATCGCTCTCGTCTAGCACCGCTTTGTTCCCGAGTGAGACGATGTCTTTGAAGCCGACATCGCGCTCGGCGGCCCAGTCCAGCACGGCGGTGATGAACGCGCCCGACTGGCTCATAAAGGAGATGTCGCCATCGCTGGCCATCTCATTGCCGAAGGTGGCATTGAGCCCAACAGGGGTCGACATTACGCCGAGGCTGTTCGGGCCGACCAGATTCAGGTCGTATTTGCGGGCCGCCTCGCGGAGCCGCTGCTCGCGTTCGGCCCCATCACTGCCGGTCTCACCGAAGCCAGCGGTGATGACGACCACGTTTTCGATACCCGCTTCCCCGGCGTTCTCGATAACGTCGACCGCCACCGTCGGCGGCACGACGACGACAGCCACGTCGACCGACCCGGGGTCTTCCAGGCCGGCGAGGTTGTCGTAACACGGCAATCCAAGCACTGTCTCTTTGTTCGGGTTTACGGCCACGACCTCCCCTGCAAACGAATCGAGCAGGTTCGTGGTGACCGCGTGACCGACGGACCCCTCCGAATCGGTCGCCCCGACCACTGCGACACGTTCCGGCGCAAACAACGTCGATAATCGTCCCATGCCTCTACCTGGTGGTTACAGGGGGGCCCGAATATAGGTGTGGGGAACTCCCAGCGAGCGGGAATCTAGACGATTCATTACCGCGATTTCGGTGTGACGGTGTTTTTGTTCGTCACCCCCGTAGCGGCGTCCGATGACTGACGCAGCGCTCTTAGCACCGTTCGACGACGAAGTGGTCCGTGGAGTCGCAAGAGCAAACAGCGTCGACGAGGAACAGTTGCGGTCCGCGCTCGCCGACCACCAGCAAACGATGCGTGACAATCCCGGTGTCGAGGACCTCGTTTACGAGTGGCGAAAGCGATTCGACGACGCAGTGCTACACCGCACGCCCGAGACGTTCTTTATGACAGTCAGAGAATCCGTCTGGGAGGAGTACGGCACACATCTTGGCCTCGACGACTATCTCCTCGCCGCTGTCGTCGCAGTCCATCAGGAGCAAGTCCTTCGTGAAACAGCGGTCGACAGCAGTGCTATCGACGAAGACGCCGTTGCACTCGTCGTTTCCCGGCCGTCGTCGGAGTAGTTCTATCCCTTTTATATCAAGCGCCGAGTGCTGACTCGAGCGAGGGTTGGTGTCAGCGGATAATATTTCTGTTCAAGTAACCAGCCATTCTATCTTAGAACATATTTTTTGGGTTCCCGAAAACATATTTTCACAAAACAATCTTTAAGTGGCTTCCCCCTGTACAATAAGATGACTATGGCAACACAAGAGCATGTCCGACGCGAGTTCGGGAACGTCGAAGAGAACGAACTCCGCCTCGACAAGGAGAAGTCCGAGCAAGTAATCAACGCGCTGAATCAGGACTTGGCGGACACGTACACGCTGTACCATCAGGTCAAGAAGCACCACTGGAACGTCGAGGGCGCGGAGTTCCGCGACCTCCACCTGTTCCTCGGCGACGCC
This sequence comes from Haloarcula sp. CBA1131, assembly GCF_008728975.1. Classification (NCBI taxonomy): domain Archaea; kingdom Methanobacteriati; phylum Methanobacteriota; class Halobacteria; order Halobacteriales; family Haloarculaceae; genus Haloarcula; species Haloarcula sp. CBA1131. The sequence goes on along the minus strand of NZ_RPCY01000001.1, from coordinate 1,995,442 downwards.
GCCGGCAACGCCGAAGAGGCAGCCGACGAACTCGCGGAGCGGGCCCAGGCCCTGGGCGGCACACCCGTCGCCGGCGGCAAGGCACAGGAAGAGCACGCGTCGGTAGAACCGGAAGGGCAGGACGTGTACGACATCCGGACGTCGCTCGAAAACGACCTCGAGATGTACGGCGACATCATCGAGTCGCTCCGTGATCACATCGACCTCGCGGAGAACCTCGGTGACCACGCGACGGCGCAGATCCTCCGGGAAATCATCGTGCAGACCGAGGAAGACGCACACCACATCGAGCACTACCTCGAAGACGACACGCTCGTCTTGGACTAACGTCGGCCCACCGCCTTCTGCCGAATTTTCTGTTACTGGTAGCGTCGCTACCCAGTTCAGATCGTGGAGAGACCCGCCTGTGAAGAAAGTAACTCAGGAGTCAGAGGAAAGAGAAACGCGGCGCGGACGAACGGACTACCGTCGAAGGTCGACGGTGACGTCGGTCGAAATCCAACCGTCTCGGTTCCCGTCTTCGGTAAACACGGTTCTGTCAGCACCGCTGTCCAGTGCTGCAACGTCCGGGCGGTCCTCGGAGGTCTCGACATCGTCCGTCTGTGATGGCATTACCTGAGTTAGGCACCCCTAAAGCTAAAAGGATTTTGGTTGGCCTAATCATCTGTGGCTGCCAGCCCCCACACCGGGGGCAGAGACGACACGAAACCGGCCGGCCACACGGCGCGGCCTTTAGTACCCGAGGCGACAAGAGAGAGGTATGAGCTCGGACGACGACCTTTCCGCCCTGATTACGGACCTCGTTACGACGCTGCAGGAGCTAGAGACGGAGGTCGAGCCTACGACCGACAGCGGCCTGCCGCGGCCGCCGACACCGAGCGAACTCCTCCGGTTCACCAGCGACGTGACCATTCCTGCGGTCATTCTGGTGTTGAAGACTAACATCGAGGCGCTGAAGATACTCCGTCGAGCCCTCCGGATGGCCGAAGGGCGGCCGACATCGACCGGGTCCGCCTCGGATGAGGTGCGACAGCGTGCGAGTGATCTGAGTCGGGCCACACTCTCTCGCCTTGACGGTGCGTTGACCGACCTCCAGCAGGCTGTCGAAGGGACACCGGAAGATGAAGAGGCCCGCGAGCTTATTCAGGAAGCCCAACAATTGCGTGGCCAGATCCAGGATAGATTAGCCAATGAACCAGGGGTGAGCGAGGAGGTCGACTCCGACCAGGTTACTGACGTCCCAGTGGACGTAGACGCCGAACTACGGTCGATAAAGGACGATATCGAAGGTCCAGACAGGGACGACACCGGTCCCGAAGACGGAGAGGGGAGCGACGAGGAGTAAAGAACTTCAGCGTAGTGTGAGATTTTCACCCCTGAAAACATAATGATTTATTATGTCACAGAGCTAGGTGCGAATACCGATGTCCAGCTCTACTGCTCCGGGCGGTCGTCGGGCGACCCTGTTCGTCCGGTCTGACCTCCCAGCGCTGTCACAGAAACGCTGTACCGCTATCGAACGTGAGCTACAGGAGCTGGTGTGCCGTGGCGTACTCGACGACGTCGACACAGTCGAGTGGGAGAAGCGCGTGCCGCTGCAGGGCTCCGGTAACGGACCTGAGCGGGACCTGTACAACGAGTTTGCGGAGTGGGCCCGCGAGGCTGGTGTCTGCCTCGCGCCGTTTTTCGACACCCGGCTCTGTTACAGTTCGACGGCGGGCGAGAAGCGCCGCGAACTCATCATGCCGGCCGTCTGCCTCGCAGTCTACGAGAGCGGTGACCTCGTACAGGTTGCCCCCTTCGCCGACAGAGGCCGAACTGAGTCCGTCGAAGAATGTATCGCCGAGCTGGCTGAGACGGGGGCCCTTCCCGACACCTATTCGACAACGATTTCGACCGTATAGCGCACTCACGTTCTGTTCGCGGCTTCTACGTCGTCTTCGGCGGCGCCGACGGGTACAGCATGCTCAGCGACGCAACTGTCCTCGTCTCGTCGAACGAGGGGGCACTCCTCTCTGACCACGTCAGCAACACTATCGAGGAACAGGGGACGATTTCGCCGACGACAGACGGTCGTATTATCCGACAGGGTGAGGAGAGCTGATCAGACCGGGTCCCAGCGGTAGCCGTCCCAGTCCTGACTCTCGGGCACTTTGATGCCCGCGTCGGGGTCGCGGAGTTCCTCGACGTAGACGGGTTCGACCGTGTCACCTGTTTCGACCTCGTCCGTGGTCACCTGCCCGAGCGCGCGGACGAACTCGTCGCTCGCATCGGAGACGTCCGTTATGTCGAACTCAACGATAGCCAGCGTGTTTGGCTCGCGGACGCCCGGCGGCGTCGCCGTCGAGTGGGTCCAAGTGACCACTTCGCCGGTCCGGTCCGCGAGGTCGAACGTCGCGTCCTGTGGTTCGCCACACTCCGGACACAGCGGATGGGTGGGGTACGAGACGTGACCGTTTGCGCACATGCCTGCTTCCAGCGTCATTCTGCGGCCTCCATGATGGTGGTGATGACACAGTTGCCAAAGCCGCCGACGTTACACGCCAGTGCGGTGTCGGCGTCGACCTGTCGCGGCCCGGCCTCGCCGACGAGCTGTTCGTAGATTTCGACGCCCTGCGCGACACCGCTTGCCCCCAGCGGATGGCCCTTGGACTTGAGCCCCCCGGAGGTGTTGATCGGCAGGTCGCCGTCCTTGGCAGTGGCACCGTCCATCGCCAGCTCCCAGGCCGTCCCTTGCTCGGCGACGCCGATACCCTCTAGCTGGAGGAACTCCAGAATGGTGAACATGTCGTGTAGTTCCGCCACATCGAGGTCCTCGGGACCGAGGCCGGCCATCTCGTAGGCCTCCTTGCTCGACTCGACGACCCCGCCCATGACCGTCGGGTCGTCGCGCTCGTGGACGACGTGGGTGTCGGTCGCCCCACCGATGCCGGAGACGAGGGCGTACTCGTCGGTTATCTCTTTGGCGCGCTCCTCTGTGGTGAACATGAGCGCGGCGCTGCCGTCCGTGATCGGACAGAAGTCATACAGACGCAGCGGGTCCGCGATGATGGGTGACTCGAGCGCTTTCTCCATCGTGATCTCCGTCTGGAACTGCGCCTTGGGGTTGTCCACGCCGTTTCGATGGTTCTTGACCGCGACCCGGGCGAGCGACTCCCGAGGGGCGTCGAACCGCTCCAGATAGTGCCGGGCGGTCATCCCGGCAAAGGACGGGAGCGTCACGCCGTGCTTGTACTCGTCGGGGTGGGTAATCGAGGCGATGATGTCGGTCGCCTGGCCCGTCGTCTTGTGAGTCATTTTCTCCCCGCCGACTAACAGCGTCATATCGCTGGCCCCGCTGGCGACGGACTGCCAGGCCTCGTAGATGCCTGCTCCGCCCGATGAAGAGGTCTGGTCGACCCGTTCGCTGTAGGCCGGAAGCACTCCCAGGTCGTGGGCCAGCAGATTCATGATTCCCGTCTGCCCTTCGAACTCGCCACTGGCCATGTTCGAGACGTACAGGTGCTCTACGTCGTCGGGCGCAACGCCGGCGTCCGTGAGGCATTCCTCGCCCGCCTGCGAGAGCAACTCGCGGATCCAGGCGTCGCGTTGCCCGAATTTCGTCATTGACGCGCCGATTACTGCGACTCCCATACCTGTGCCGTCACAGGGGTCTCGTGTATGTATTACGGTCCGACCTATAGATCGAGTGGAATGTTCAGGCAGTCGTCGTGACGACCGACAGCCCTTCGGCGGGTTGGTCACCGGCCAGTGAGACGAGCAGGCGCCAGCCGTCCGGGGTTCGCTCGGCTTCGGCCATCTGTGGCGTGATACTCGTCCGGCGCAGCAGTTCGACGGCAATCGGCAACACTGGGCAGCGGAGGTCCGACAGCGTCGGGCGATAGTTCTGTAATGTAATATATCTGGAACAGCGGCCGGGACCGACCGCGGCGGGTTCGATTGCTGTCTCGTCGACCAGCCCCGCTGTTTCGAGGTCGGCGACGGCGTCCCGGACCGGCTCAGGCCCGCTTGGCTTCCTCGGTAACTGGCCGGCGGCTTCGCGGAGGGTGTCCGCCTGTACTTCCGGGTCGAGATTGTCGGCGATCGCCGTGGCCATACTTTCGAGCATCGCCAGACAGAGGCGCTCGCGGTTCTCCGTCTCCTCGGCCGCTTCGAGGTAGCTGTCGATGACTGCCTGCTCGACGGAGCGATGACGGCCTGACAACACCTCGAACAGCGACCCGGCGACCGTGTGACAGTACTCCGGGAGCGATGACGGGCCAGTCCTGACGGCGTCGGTCCCCCACGGCGCTTCACAGACGATGAGGCCGTGGACGGTGACACGGGGGTCGTAGCGGCGGAGGGCACTCCGGTAGGCGGTCGCGACGCTGGCCGCTTCGGCAGCCGTCTCGCGGTCCGGGAACTGCATTCCCGACACCGGGAACGGCGGCGTTCCTGTCCGGGCGCTGACGACGCGATACGGCCCGACAGCCACGCTGAGTTCCGAGAGCCTGTCACGGATGTCCGCGAGTGTTCGTCCGACCATGGTGCCCTACAGCTCTCCGGCGACGATATCGGCGACACGCTGACGGTCGAACAGGTTCCGGTCCACGTCGTACACCTGCGACGCGGCCCGTTCCGTGAGGACCAGGCTCGTTATCGGCCCCTGGTACAGCGGGCCACCGCGATACACGTTCCCGTTCTGTACCGCCGTCAGTTCGCTTCCGCTCTGGTCCGATTTGAGGAAGCTGACGACCGTGTCCTCGAACTCCGAGCGCGTTTTGTTCTCCTGTCCGCGCAGGAGCAGGTACTCCGGATCGATGTCGAGCAGGGTCTCGAAGTCGACCTTGCTGCGGTCTGCGTGGAAGTCCCTGACATCGGTCTTCGCGAAGGCATCGCGTACCCCGAGGTCTCGCCACTGTTTGAAGCTGGTCCCGTCCTCGATGAGGTACGGTGAGAAGCTGGTGGGCTCGTCGCTGCCGGCCCATACGATAGCTACCTCGGGCCGTTCGGACTCCGAGTCCGGCACGAGGTCTTCCAGGCTCGTCTGGAATTCTTCGTGGAGAGTCCGGAACGCCTCGAACCGGTCGGTCCGCTGGAACGCCTGGGACAGTTTCTCGAAAGCTTCGTACAGCGTGTAGTAGGTGTAGTCGTGCCACTCGTAGCCGGTCGAGAAGATGCTGTTCCCGAAGAAGGGACCGACCTGGGTTTCGATTTCGTCGATATCCGACTGTTCCCAGGACCCGCGGCTCTGCAGGAAGTTCGGGTCCATGACGTGGATGTCGGCGTCTATCTCGTAGAACTGCTCTTTCCCGACACCGCTGTCCCCCCACAGCTTCTGGATCGAACTCCCGTCGACGCTGACGCCCGGGATCTCGTCGTAGTACTGAGTGTGGTATCGGGAGGGGAGCCAGACGCCCTCTGGTGCGTCGAGGCCGAGCGCGATCCCCATGTCGGCCCAGCTCCCGTTGTTCGCGACCCAGCCCTCCGGAACTGCCTCGAACGTGACCTCGCCCACCGGTTCCATCGCGACGGAGTAGCCCGACTCCGTCGGTTCCGTGGTCGCTGTCGCGGTCGTCGTACCGGAATCCGTCGCGTCATCAGTCGCGCCGTCACCACCGCTCCCGGCCTCGGACTGACCCGAGCAGCCGGCGACGACACCTGCCAGCCCGACACCGGTCGCAACGATGTACTCTCGTCGGTTCATATCTTTTTAGGCTTGCCTAAATGGTTTAAATCTTCCCATGTTTAGGTAGCCCAAAAACGCCATGAATCGACAAACAGCACCATAGCCCCGACAGTGAGAATCCACACAAAGTATATCCGTGTGTACTAACCACACACGAAATATGCAGGAGGCCTGGCTCCAACTACAATGTCCGGCGTGTTCAGTTGCCTGGGAAGAGCAAGTGTCCGACCTCCCGGCCCCGGAGACACAGTTCGTCTGTGACGACTGCGGGGCCGAACGGGCGCTGTCGGAGTTCATGCGGACCACCCGCGACCTCGAAGTGCTGCAGGAGTTTACGGACTCTTAGTATCGCGCTCGCGCCGCCGCCTTCCACTCCTCGCCTCGCTTGACGTTGTCCGGAGGGTGGCGCTTGCCCACGCTCGCCAGCCGTCCGGCCAGCGTCCACTCGTCGACGTACTCGACCGTCTGCCGCTGTGCTGTCGCCACAGCGGCCCGCTGACGGTCGGTCAGGTGAGCGCTGATCGCAGCGGCGATAGCCGCTGCTTCTGCCTGTGACGCGTCCGCCGGTATCGACAGCGACAGGTCCTCGGGGCCCTCGATATCGGTAAGCGGCGGCGTCTCCGCGTCCGACTGTGGTGTGTTGCGAGTCGCCATATTACAGCGGGATATTGCCGTGGTCTTTCGGCGGCGTGTCCTCGCGCTTGCGCTGCAGGAGGTCGAGGTCCTGAATGAGGCGCTTGCGCGTCTCTTTCGGTTCGATGACGTCGTCGAGGTAGCCCCGTTTCGCCGGCCCGTACGGATTGGCGAACTCGTCGCGGAACTCGTCCATCAGTTCCTGGCGCTTGGCGTCCGGGTCGTCGGCGTCTGCGATTTCGTTCCGGTAGAGGATGTTGACCGCGCCCCGGGGACCCAGGACCGCCATCTCCGACCCCGGCCAGGCGTAATTCACGTCGCTGCCGAGGAACTTCGAGGACATGACGATGTACGCTCCGCCGTAGGCCTTCCGCACGACGACCGACAGCAGCGGCACCGTCGCCTCGGCGTAGGCGTAGATCAGCTTCGCGCCCCGCCGGATGATGCCGTTGTGCTCCTGATCCGTGCCGGGCATGAACCCGGGTACGTCGACGAGCGTGAGGATGGGGATGTTGAACGAATCGCAAAAGCGGACGAACCGGGCCGCTTTCTCCGCCGCGTCGATGTCAAGCGTCCCCGCGCTCACGCGTGGCTGGTTGGCGACGACGCCGACCGACTGGCCGTCCATCCGGGAAAAGCCCACGACGACGTTGCGCGCCCAGTTGCCGTGGACCTCGAAGAAGGAGTCCTCGTCGACGATGGCGTCGATGACCTTCGTCATGTCGTAGGGCTTGCGCGGGGCCGACGGGACGATATCGGTCACGCCGGGAATTTCCCGGTCGGGGTCGTCCCACGGCTTGACCCGCGGCGGGTCCTCCATGTTGTTCGCCGGCAGGTACGACAGGAGGCGGCGGATGTTTTCGAGGGCCTCCTCCTCTGACGGGTACGAGAAGTGAGCGACGCCGGACTTGGTAGAGTGAGAGCCCGCACCGCCGAGTTCCTCCTTCGACACCTGTTCGCCGGTCACCGTCTCGATGACGTCCGGCCCGGTGATGAACATGTGGCTGGTGTCCTGCACCATGAAGGTAAAGTCAGTCAGTGCCGGACTGTAGGTGGCTCCACCGGCACACGGACCCATAATCGCGGAAATCTGGGGAATGAGGCCACTGGCCTTGGTGTTGCGCTCGAATATCTTGGCGAAACCCACCAGCGAGTCGACGCCTTCCTGAATGCGCGCGCCGCCGGAGTCGTTGAGTCCGATGACCGGGACGCCGTTTTCGATGGCCCGGTCCATCACCTTACAGATCTTGTCGGCGACAACCTCGCCGACCGAGCCCCGAGTACGGTGAAGTCGTGGGCAAACAGGAACACCTTCCGGCCGTCGACCTCGCCGTAGCCGGTGACGACCGCGTCGCCGGCGAAGCGCTTCTCCGCCATGCCGAAGTTCGTCGACCGGTGCTCGACGAACGGATCGACCTCGTTGAACGTGCCGTCGTCGACGAGGAAGTCGATGCGCTCGCGGGCGGTCATCTTGCCCTTCTCGTGCTGGGATTCGATACGGGCCTCGCCACCACCGAGTTCGGCTTCGGCTCGTTTCTGTCGCAACTCCTCGACCGCGTCGTCGGGCGCGGTCTCGTCTTCTGGTTCTTCCTGCTGACTCATGCTACCACTCCATCCCGCCGTTGACGCCAAGTACCTGTCCAGTCATATAACTCGATTCTTCGCTCGCGACGAACCTGACGATGCCGGCGATGTCTTCGACGCGTGCGAACCGGTCGAGCGGAATCTCCCGCAAAATCTTCTCTTGAACGCGTTCGGGCACCTCCTCTAACATATCGGTCTTGACAAAGCCCGGCGCGACGCAGTTCGCGGTCGAGCCCGTGTGTGCTAGTTCGAGCGCTAGGGTCCGCGTAAAGCCGAACAGTCCGGACTTCGTCGTCGCGTAGTTGGCCTGTCCGATGTTTCCCTGCTGGCCGACGACGCTAGAGATATTTATCAGTCGGCCGTGCTCGGCGTCGCGGATGTCGTCGTAGAACGCCTTCGTCCCGTTGAACACGCCGCCCAGGTTGACGTCGATAACCGTCTCCCAGTCTTCACGGGTCATGTTCTCGAATTTCTTGTCGATGGTGATACCAGCGTTGTTGACGAGCACGTCCGTGGGACCGAACTCGTCGGCCACCCTCTCACGCATCGCCCGGACTTCATCGAGTTTCGCCACGTCGGCCTGCGCCGCGATAGCATTGCCACCGCTTTCGCGGATATCCTCGACGACGGCACGGGCTTCCGCTTCCGAGGACCGGTAATTTACGACGACGTTGGCCCCGTGAGCACCGAGGTCTTTGGCGATTCCGCGGCCGATACCGCGCGAGGACCCGGTGACGACACAGGTCTGATTATCCAGGTTCATTTGTGGTTGATCGGAGCCCTGTTGCTTCGTACGCTCATCACCTAATCTGGCAAAGCACAGCCAGATAATAGTTCTCCTAATACAACATTAAACGTCAGATTTAGAATATAATGATGTTCCGATTTCGGGATACATGATGTCTGGAAAACAGATCTACGAGGGCAGCAAAGTGAGAACGCCAAATCTTTTAGGATGGCCTAAAGAGGTAGGGCCAGTACATGACAGCCGACATCTGCGTGATGGTGCCGACGATTCGAAACCACGAATGCATGCGTTCGTACTTCCAGAACGCCCGGAACCACGGGTTCGACCTGGACCGACTGTTCGTCGTGCTCATCACCGAGGACTTCTGTGACACCGACGCGATGGAACAGATGCTCGACGAAGAAGGCGTCGACGGGGCCGTCTACGACGGGACTGCTCGCGAAACCTGGTTTGAGAACCACGGCGCGAGCGAGTATTCGCACCTTATCCCCGAAGCGAGCCACGCGCAGACGTCGTTTGGCCTCCTCTACATGTGGGCCAACGACTACGAGTACGGTGTGTTTATCGACGATGACACGCTGCCACACGAGGACGCAGACTTCTTCGGGACCCACATGTCGAACCTGTCCTTCGAGGGCGAGATAGAGACGGTCAGCTCCGACGAGCAGTGGGTCAACGTGCTCTACCAGAACGAGGACGAGCACGGTCTCTACCCGCGCGGCTACCCCTACGCCGCGATGGACGAGGAACTTTCGACGGAAGCGACGCAGGTCGACGATGTGGTCGCCTCTCAAGGCCTCTGGACGAACGTACCGGACCTCGACGCCGTTCGTATCCTGATGGACGGCGACCTCCAGGGACAGGCCCAGACCCGGACGAGCGAGGCGGACTTCGGCGAGGACTTCGTCGCCGCCAAGGGCCAGTACCTCACCGTCTGCTCGATGAACCTCGCGTTCCGCCGGGAAGTGATTCCGGCGTTCTACCAGCTCCCGATGGACGACAACGAGTGGGACGTGGGCCGCTTCGACGACATCTGGTCGGGCGTGTTCCTCAAGCGGGCCTGTGACGTGCTCGGCAAGCAGATCTACAACGGCGACCCCCTCTGTGAGCACAACAAAGCGCCCCGCTCGACGTTCTCGGACCTGACCAACGAGGTCCACGGGCTCGAACTCAACGAGCACGTCTGGGAGATCGTTGACGAGGCCGGCGCGGACGCCGACTCCTACGCCGAAGTGTTCGACGCAATCGGGACAGCGATGGCCGACGGCGATTTCAGCGACTGGGAAAACGGTGCCTTCCTTAACTACTGCGGGGAGTTCATGCTCGACTGGCTGGAATGTCTCGACGAACTGGACGCCGCCGCGACGGAACAGGTCCCCGCGACCGCCGACGACTAGAAAGGCCTAAGTTGTTTAGGCAACCCTAAATCAAACAATGAGTGATTCTAACGATCTGACTGGACGTAACGCGACGCAGTCTCGACGGCGCTTCCTCGCTCTCGGCGGCGCGACTGCCGCAACAGCGCTTGCCGGCTGTTCCGGCATTCTCGGTGGTGGCGATGGCGGTGAGGGTGGAAGCAACGGTGGAACTGATACCGGCGTCGGGCAGATTTCCCTTTCGGACTTCCGTGGGTCCGGCCCACTGGTGGAACAGCGGGACGCTCCCGGCGGCACCTCCATCGAGGAGTTGCCGGACCTCAGCGGCGAACTGACGCTGTATCTCGGCGGTGGCGAGGGTGGACTGTATCTCGACCTCATCAACCTGCTCGAACAGCTGTATCCGGACTTCACGGCGAACCACCGGCTCGAAGCCTCCAGCGACCTCGCGAACACGATTATCGAGGAAAACGAGGCCGGCGCGAGTCCCGCCGACGTGTTCATGTCCATCGACGCCGGTTCGCTCGGTGCCGTGGCCAACGCCGGTGCGACCGCGAGTCTCCCCGAAGAGGCCCTTTCGACGGTCCCCGAAGCCTACCAGGACAGCGAGGGCCGCTGGGTTGGCATCGCCGGTCGCGCCCGGGCGATCCCGTACAACACGAACCAGATCTCCGAATCCGACATCCCATCGACAGTTCAGGAGTTCCCCGAGACAGCTGCGCTGGAAAACAGCATGGGCTGGGCACCGAGCTACGGCGCGTTCCAGTCCTTTGTCACCGCGATGCGGCTCATCCGCGGCGACGACGAGACGATGTCGTGGCTTCAGGCGATGCAGGACCACGGTATCACTACCTACGACGACGAGTTCCGCGTTTCCAACGCCTGCGCCGACGGTGAACTCACCGCCGGCTTCGCCAACCACTACTACACGCTTCGGGTCCAGTCCGCCCGCGACGACTCGCCCATCGGCCTCGCGTTCACCGAGGGCGACGCCGGCGCGCTCGTCAACGTCTCGGGGCTGGAAATCATCGACGGAACCGACAACGCGGACCTGGCGTCGAACTTCGTCCGGCACGTTCTCTCGGCGGAGGCCCAGGAGTTCTTCGCCACCCGGACGTTCGCGTATCCGATGATTCCGGGCGTCGCACCGGTCGGCGACCTGCCGCGCATCGACGACCTGAACCCACCGGACATCAACCTGACCGAACTGGCCGACGTGGCCGGAACCGTGGACTTACTTCGGGACGCTGGCGTCCTCTAATATGGGCACAAAAGACCGGTACGAGCGGCTTCGGGAGCAGGCGACGACGTCGGAACGAGACTCGTCGCCGCACACGCTGCTCGCAGTGGTCTCGCTGGCGATCTCGCTGCTGTTACTGGCACCGCTGGTTTGGATCTTTCTCAGGGCAGGTGAAATCGAGTTCGCGCGTGCGGTCGAATTGCTGACAAGCGACACGACCGTCTCGGTGACGCTGAACACGCTGGCGCTGGTGACTGGTGTCACTGTCGCATCGATTCTCATCGGCGTCCCGCTGGCGATTCTCACCGCCCAGACCGATCTGCCGTTCAAACGGTTCTGGACGATCACGTCCGCGTTGCCACTGGTCGTTCCGAGCTACATCGGGGCCTTCGCGTTCGTCTCTGCCTTTGGCCCCCGTGGCGTCCTCGCGGACCTGCTCTCGCCGCTCGGTATCGAGCAAATCCCGACGATATACGGCCTGCACGGCGCAATACTCGTCCTGACACTGTTTACGTACCCGTACGTATTTCTGACTACGCGCGCGTCGCTGCTGTCGTTCGACGGGACCGTCGTCGAGGCCGCCCGGACGCTGAATCACACTCGTTGGGAGGCGTTCCGCCGCGTCACGCTACCACAGATCGCACCAGGCATCGCCGCCGGCGCGCTGCTGGTGGCACTGTACGCGCTCTCTGACTTCGGAACGCCGGCGATTATGCAGTACGACGTGTTCACGCGGATGATCTACAACGAGTTCGGCGCGCGCCGACTGGACTACGCCTCCGTGCTCTCGATGCTGTTGCTCGTGATGGCGCTCGGCATCCTCGCCGTCGAATCGCGGCTCAGCGCGGGCCGGGACGGTGCCTACGTCAGCAGCGGTTCGCGCCGGCCCGGTCTCATCAGGCTCGGGTACTGGAAGGCCCCGGCACTGCTGTTTTGCGGTGCCATCGCGTCCCTGTGTCTGGTGCTTCCCATCGGTATCCTGCTCCAGTGGCTCCTCCGTTCCGGCACGGGCTACAGCGGCGGTGGCTTCGCGTTCGAGGCGTCCTATGCCTGGAACTCGGTCGGTCTGGCCGCCGCCGCGGCCGCTATCTGCGTCGTGGCGGCGCTCCCGATTGCGTACCTCGCCGCGCGGGGCACGTCGGGTATTTCGTCACTTCCCGAGCGGGCCACGTACGTCGGCTACGCGGTCCCCGGTGTCGTTCTCGGCCTCGCGCTGGTGTACCTTGGGCTCCGGTACGTCCCCTTCCTGTACCAGAGCGTCATCCTGCTGGTGTTCGCCTACGTGATTCGGTTCCTCCCGCAGGCCGTCGGGACGACCGAATCCTCGATTCTCCAAGTCGATCCGCAGTACATCGAGGCGGCGCGGTCGCTGGGCTACCACCCGCTCTCGGCGTTCCGGAAGGTCGTCTTGCCGCTCGTCGCGCCGGGTATCGCCGCCGGGGCCGCGCTGGTGTTCCTGACGACCATGAAGGAATTGCCGGCAACGCTGATGTTACGCCCGACGGGCTTCGAAACCTTCGTCACGTACATCTGGCTCGTCCAGGGTGCCGGCTACTACGGACAGGCGGCGGTCCCGGCCCTCGTGCTCGTTGGCCTTTCCGGACTCTCCATGCTGGTCATTCTTCGACGGGAGGACACAAGCTAATGTCTCGACAAACACGCACACAGCAAACATCGGACTTCGACGACGTGGACGCAGCAGTAGCGAACCCGAACCGGACCGTCCTGGAACTCGACGACGTATCCAAGGACTACGGGCAGGAAGTCGCCGTCGAGAACCTCTCGCTCGACGTGAAAGACGGCGAACTGCTGACGCTGCTTGGTCCCTCGGGCTGTGGCAAGACGACGACGCTCCGGATGATTGCCGGGCTGGAACGCCCCTCCGACGGACAAATCTCTATCGCCGACGAAGTCATCGCCGACGGCACCTCGTTCCGGAAGCCCGAGGAGCGCAACGTCGGTATCGTCTTCCAGGACTACGCCCTGTTCCCGCATCTCACCGTCGCCGAGAACATCGCGTTCGGCCTGACCGAGATGGAGGAAGACGCTGTCGGAGAGCGGGTCGACGAACTGCTCGAACTGGTCGACCTGTCGGCCCATCACGACAAGATGCCGAGCCAGCTTTCCGGCGGCCAGCAGCAACGCGTCGCGCTCGCGCGCTCGCTGGCCCCGGAGCCTGACGTCCTCCTGCTCGACGAGCCGTTCTCGAACCTGGACGTGCGCCTGCGCGTCGAGATGCGCGAGGAGGTCCGCAAGATCCTCAAGCGGGCCGGCGTCACCGCCATCTCCGTGACCCACGACCAGGAGGAGGCGCTGTCGATCAGCGACCGCGTCGCCATCATGAACGACGGGACCATCGCTCAGATCGGCGACCCCGCTGAAGTGTTCGAGAACCCCGAGAGCCGCTTCGTCGCGAGCTTCCTCGGCCAGGCGAGTTTCCTCTCGGCCCGGGTGACTAACGACCAAATCGAGACAGGGCTGGGCTCGTTCGACGTGGATCTGCTGAACGGGCCAGTTGCGGCGTACAACGGCGCAATGGTGGACGTGCTCGTCCGGCCCGACGACCTGCAGGCGATGCCGACGAACGAGTCCAAAGCCGACGGCTACGTCGTCCATCGCCAGTACAACGGCCCCTCGTTCGTCTACCGGGTCGAGCTCCACAGCGGCGACGTCGTCCACTGCATGCACAACCACGTCGAGACGTTCGAACCGGGCCAGCCCGTCGAGGTCGACTTGGTCGCGGACCACGACCTGGCCTGGTACCCGACGGAATGAATCGACTGCGCCGGCCGGGGGTACAGGCGGGACTGGTGGCGCTGCTGGGCGGGATCACCGTTTTCACGCTTGCCCACGTCGTTTTTCCGCACCACACCACCAACCATGACGAGGGCGTCTACCTCCAGCAGGCCGCGATGTTGCTGGAGGGGCAACTGTTCATTTACCCCCCGGTCGAGGAGTCGTTCCGGCCGTGGTTTTTCGTCGCCGACGGCGAGCGGCTGTATCCGAAATACGCGCCGGTTCCGGCGGCGATGTTCGCCGTCGGGAAACTACTCGGCGGCTACCGCATCGCGCTCGGCCTGATTTCGACCGGCGTGCTGGCGCTGACCTACCACACCGTCCGTGAGGCATTCGACGCTCGAACCGGCGTGGTAGCGACCATCCTCATGCTCGGATCGCCGCTGTTCCTCGTCGAGGCGTCGGTGTTCCTCTCGTACGTGCCGACGACGCTCTGGAACCTCGGCTTCGCCGCGGCGTATCTCCACGCCGACCGGACGGGGAGCCGGAAGACGGCGGCGTGTGCTGGGCTCGCGATCGGCATCGCCTTTTTCGCACGGCCGTACACGGCGGTGTTGTTTGCGACGCCGTTCATCGCCCACGCGCTGTGGTCGCTCCGGACGCGCGACCCGGCGCGGTTCACGCGACTGTCGCTGACTGCCGTCGGCGGGCTCACCGGCGTTGCCGCGACGCTTGCCTACAACCGCGTCGTCACCGGCTCCGCGCTGTTGTTCCCCTATGAGGTGTTCGCTCCACAGGACGGACTGGGCTTCGGCTACCGTGAGATTCTGGGCTACTCTCGGGAGTTTACGCCGGCGATGTCGCTGGACGCGAACGCCGAACTCCTCTGGAAACTCCTCACGCAGTGGGTCGTCGCCGGCCCGCTGGGGACGCTCGCTGCGGCTGTCGGTCTCGGGGCTGCCGTGCGCCGCGGGATAGACGGTCGCCAGGCGGCGCTTGCCGGCGTCCTCCTGACGGTCTCCCTCGGCAACGGCTACTTCTGGGGCACCGTGAACATGCTCGGAGACCTTTCGGACCCGACGGACGGCCTGGTCGCCTTCCTGGGCCCGTTCTACCACGTCGACATGCTCGTCCCGCTGACGGCTTTCGGTGCCGTCGGGGTCGTCGCCGTCGCCCGGTGGGTGCGCCGGCTGGTCACCGACCAGGTCAGCGCCGACCGGGTCCGCCCGGTCCTGCTCGCGGTGGCGCTGTGTGGCGCGGCGCTGGGCGGCGGCGCGGCCGTCGCGACGGCGGCCGAGCCGGTCTCGGACAACTACGCGGTGACCCAGCAGCTAGAGCAGGCCTACGAACCATTCGAGCAGCGTGACCTCGACAATAGCCTCGTCCTGCTTCCCACGCCCTATGGCGACTGGCTCAACCACCCGTTCCAGTCGGTTCGCAACGACCCCGGCTTCGACGGCGACACCGTCTACGCGATGCAACACCGCCAGTTCGAGGTGCTCGACGCCTATCCCGAGCGGGACTACTACCGCTACGTGTTCCGCGGGGAGTGGGTCCCGTATCTGGGGCTGCCCGTCGAGCCGCGACTCCAGCCGGTGTCGGTCGCGGAGGGCGAGACGGTCCAAACGGACGTGTCGGCGTCGGTTCCGGAGCAGGCCGCGCTGGTCTCGATCCGGCTCGCAAGCGAGGGTGAGAACGACTACGCGACAGTTACCGGAACGGACCGGCTGGATCTGCAGCTCTCGACCGACCGGAATCGGACGCGACTCACCGGCGACGGAATCGACGACCAGGTCAGCGTCCCGACGCCGGAAGACGGGACGGTGACGCTGATTATGTTCGTCGACTACGGCACCGGCGCGGGGTTCGAGTACCGCGCGGAACTCCCGGTCGAGCAGACCGACGAACGCGTCCGGGCGCTGACGCCGCGGCTCGAAATCTGTCGGGACCAGCGCCGCTGCGGCGGCGAAGCGGCCTACGTCCCGGGCACGCATCGCGATGGCATCAGCATGAACGCGACCACGACAAGCGAGAATACGTGAGACTCACCGATGACTGACTACGAACTCACCAGACGCGACGCACTGAAAGCACTCGGCGCGGCGGGTGTCACCGTCGCCGGCGGCGCGGCGGCGCTCGCCTGGGACAGGTCGACAAGCGACGATGCTGCCGAGTCAGCCGAGGCCGACGCTGCCAGTTCCGAATCGGGCTTCGGGGACCACGAGCGCGAGACGTACCGCGCCGTCGCCGCTATCGTCTATCCGAGCGAGGTGACGGGCGTCGCTGGATTCGTCGACAGCTACGTCGCCGGACGGGTCGAGGCAGACCCCGAGCGAGCCGAGGACATGGCGGCAGCAGTCGCGGATCTGGACGCGTACACCCGAGAGTGGGAAGACAGCAACTTCGTGGCGGTCGATGCTGCGACGCAAGAAGATACGCTTCGGGGAATGGGGGTCAAGGCCTCTGATCCGGACCCACATGGCGACCCGAGGCACCGCGTCCGCTACTACCTCGTCAACGACCTCCTGTTCGCGCTGTACAGTTCGCCGACCGGCGGTAAGCTCGTCGGCATCGAGAATCCACAGGGCCACCCCGGCGGAACGGGTAGCTATCAGCAGCCACCGAACGACCGATAAGCCGGGTCCCGTCGTCGACTGCTTCGGCGGTGTTACCGGAACCGTTCTTCGAGCGCAACGCGGACGATAGATTTCGCGATGGCGGCCCCGCCGGAGAACGGGTCGAGTTTCGTCTCGCCTTTCCGCTCGTCGTACGCGATGGGGCGCTCACGCACGTCGTAGCCACGCATCAGCGGCCGCATGAGCAGTTCGGCTGAGAGCCCGGTGTTCTCTGTCCAGACGATCTTCTGGAGGACCTCGCGGCGGTACGCGCGCATTCCAGTCGTCGTGTCGTGGACGCGCTTGCCCATGAGCACGCTCGCGAGTAGCGCGAACAGTTCGTTCCCCAGTTTGTTCATCGCCGGCATCTGTTCGGCCCCGTAGTACAGTCGGTCACCGCTGACGACGTCGGCCCCGTCGTTTATTTCCGCGAGGAAATCGGGCAGGCGTTCCATCGGATACGTGTCGTCGCAGTCCGTCGTGACGACGACCGGCCGGTCCGGTGTCAGCACGGCTTCGCGGACTGCCACGCCGTACCCCTGCGGTTCCTGTTGGATGACTGTAGCGCCGTGCTCGCGGGCGATCTCCGGTGTCCGGTCGCTGGACCCGTCGACACAGACGACTTCGGCGCGCCCGTCAGTCACTGCAGCGATGTCATCGAGCACGGTGCCGATTGCTTCTTCCTCGTTGTATGTGCCCATAACGACCGCGAGGTCGTCGAAGGTGTAGCCGGCCGGTTCGTCGCTCCGTGAACCCTGAATAGCCATTGCTCATCCGTCAGAACCCACGGTTCTTGAATGTTTAGGTTTGCCAAAATCAGCGGTCGGCGAGATACGTTTCTATCGGGGTTGCATCCGTCCAGAGGTGCGCAAACAGGTCCCGTGCCCACGAAATAGCGCTGTCCGTTTCGGAGACGATTTTCGCCGACGGCCAGGCTCCGTCGAGTTCTGGGAGCGTCAGGATCATCCAGTCGTCGGCGACGGCAAGTGCGTACGGGACCTCCGTGACACGAACGGTCGTCTCCTCGTATCGATTCATATCGAGCGAGACGGACTCCTTGCCGAGTATCTCGTCGATGACAGCACAGCTTACCACCAGTCTCGAGTCGGGGCTATCTGGCATCGCTTCCTCGTACTCTGGGTGGTAGACGGGCGAGACCACGTCGCAGTTCTGGACGCTTTCGACGCGGGTGACGACTTCGCGGACCGGGCGGTTGATATCGGTCTGCGTGCCACGGATGACCGTGTACTCGTCGAGTTCCGGGAGGCGACACCGGAACGGCTGTGGCAGAACTGATGTATCGTGGGACTCCCAGTACTGCGGGGCCACGGCGAAGAGTTCCTCGAGGCGTTGCTGGCGGTGAATCGTATCCGCGACGAGGCGGCCGGTGCCGGTGAGTCGCCAGCCGTCATCCATCGAGGTGACCAGACCGCGGCCTTCGAGGTTCGAGAGCGCATCGTATATCGCGGACTCGCTCGCAGTGACCGCTGACAGCAGTTCGTTGGTGGCCTTGGCTCCGGGACACAGCGAGCCGATGATGTCCGTCCGGACGGACGACGTTCGGACGTACTGAATAACTGATTCTACGCCCATACTGTCCCCATATACTGTAGCTCATATTTTTCGCACATATCAGTTTCCATTTGTAATGGAATTCTCTCCGGAAGCTGTACTATTCTCTCGGGCATTGGATATTATTGCAGCCAATGTGTCCATCTTTTTTACCGCTCGTGACACAGACACAGTTGCTGTCCACGTAAGACCACGTCCCCGCTGAACGCAATGGAGCACGTTGGTCTTGTGGAACTGCCACGTTCGGGCCAGGCGATATCGTGCCTCTGACATACTTCGCCAGCCCGAAGGGTCATGCAATCACCGTGGGTTGCCCGCCCACGGTGCTCATTGTCTCCGCTGTCGTCTCGTCCAGCCGCATCTGTTTACTTCGGACTCCGTCCGTCGGTTCCGTATCGACCGTCAGTAGTCAGGCGGTCACCGTGAGAAACAGCTACAGCCGACAGTGTCAGTTCTCGGGCGGTTCGTCCATCCCGATCCGGATCTCGTACGCCTCGATGTCCTCGAACGCAGCGACCTGTCCACCGACCTCGACCGGCCCCTCGGCCGTCTCAACGACCAGCGTCGCGACCTCGCGGTTCGAACTGAACGACGCCTGATCCACTTTGCCCTCGACGACCCGGTGGTCGCCCGTTTCCACGTCCCGCCCCTCGATAGTCGCGTAGAACTCCCCGTCCAATGTCACCAAGTCAGAGATACAGCGTCTGATCGTCCCGTAGCGGCGCGGGAACGGCAGCCCATCCCCGTCGCTGGCAATCGTTTCGGCCGTCGTCCATAGCACCGTGTTGAGGAACCCGGACACCAGAAACCCGAGTTCCGACCGATTGAAGATAACGCCGTACCGGTCCGTGTCACCGCGGACGCTCTCACGGGTGGCGTACATCGAGTAGTTCCCATCGGCGACGGCGACGACCGGTGTCGTGATACCGCGGCGGGCCTTCACCGTGGTCGCGATGGACTCGTAATCGAACCGCGCTGGGTCGGGAGCGTCCACACCCGGTGAAATGAGAATTTCAATAGCGATGCCGGACTGCTTCCGGGCCGCGAGTCTGTCTTCGAACCGCTCTAGCAGGGCCGGGGTCAGCGACAGCGTCAGTTCGTACTCGGCCGTCTCGATGATGTCTTCGAGGTACCGGAGTATCGTCGGCCGGGATTTGACGAGCGAGACGGCTTCCGGCTCCCGTGCGGGGGCCGTGTAGCGCGAAGACAGGTCGTCGACGAGGTCATCAAGCGAGTCTTGAATCCCCTCGAAGGCTTCCCGAGGATCGATAGCCAGGACCTTCATCGGCCGGGACTCCTTGAGTTCGACGAGTCCGACGTCGCTGAGGCTCCGGACCGTATCGTACACCCGCGGCTGTGGAATGTCCGTGTTCTCCGAGATCTCCGACGCTGTCAGCTCACCGTGTTGCAACACGGCCAGGTAGGCTGAAATCTCGTACTCGCCGAGATTGAACCGCGCAATTACCTGTTCGAGCGATGCTTCCAAGTCGTCACTAGACATAGTGGAGCGTTTGCGAGTCGAGTACTAAGAACTTCGGCACTCTATTCAGCAGCCAGTTTCAGAACCAGTCATGTGACTCTGTGCTACTGTTGGTTGTCCCGTCACAGCGGCTGCCTACTCCTGTGACTCCGATCGTTCGAGTCGACACGGCAAAAAAACTGCGTGCTGTCGCTGGGTTATTAGTAGGCGCTGGAAATCTGGGAGACGACGTCCGCGGGCGCAGCACCGGAGTTCAGCGATGAGATAGCGGATTCGAGCGAGGACTTGACTGCCGGCGGTGCGGCCAGACCGTGCGCGACGGACGGCGGCTGGGCCTCGCTGTTCTGGAAGTCCTCTATCTGGTCCTTGGAGAAGTCGTTGAACGGGTCGGTGTTGACGTCGGTCCGCGGCGGAATCGACCCCTTCTTCGGGTTGAAGATCTCCTGTGCCTCCGTCGTCCCGACGAACTGGCACCACAGCGTGGTCGCTTCCGGGGACGGGTTGTTGACCGGATACGGGAACGAGTCCATGTTGAGGGCATAGTAGCCGTCGGTTCCCGGGAATGTCACATGGTCCCACTCCTCGCCGTACGTCAGGTCGTTCGTGAGGTACGTTCCGGCCGCCCAGTCACCCTGGTGGAGGAACGCCGCTTCGCCGTTGATGACCTGATTGTTGGCCTCGGTCCAGGAAATCGAACCAGCGTCGCTCGGGATGTAGTCGAGATAGGACTGCGTCGTCTCGACTGCCGACTCGAGCGCGTCGCTGTTGGCGTCGACCTCACCGTCGACGAAGATAGCGCTGTAGGTCTCGGCGTCCGTTTCGCCGAGGAGGACAGTCGCGAACATCTGGAAGCTGGACCACGGCGACCCGGTCTGGTGTGCCATTCCGGTGTAGCCGGCATCGTTGACCGTCGCCATCGCGTCGACGAGGTCAGACGGCGTTTCGAGGGAGGCCGGATCGACCCCGGCGTCCTCGACGACCTCGACGTTGTAGAAGAGGTTGTTGATCCGGTGGATGTTGAGCGGCACCGTCACGTAGTTCCCAGCGGGCTGGGCCGCGTCCTTGACGCCCTGAAGGTAGGCGTCCTCCATGCTGTTCTCTGACCACACGGAGTCGCCGATATCCTTCAGCAGGTTCGCATCGGTGAAGGGGAGCAGATTGTTTCCGGGCCAGGCTTGCCACGTACTCGGGTGGTTGCCGTTCTGGACCCGTGTCCGGATGTTCGCCTGCAGGTTCTCACCCGCACCGCCGGCGATGAGGTTCTCGTCGAACGGGACGTCCGGGTGTTGCTCCTTGAACGCATCCATTACGGACTGAATCGCTTCCAGTCCGTCGCCCTCGCCCCACCAGTGGGCGACTTCAAGTGTGCTGTACTGTGTCCCGCTGTCAGTACTGCCGCCGTCGCTGCTGCCGTCACCACTGCTGCCGTCACTACCATCACCGCTGCTGCCATCGCCGCTGCTGCCGTCACCGCCGTCACTCCCACCGCAGCCAGCCAGCGAGGCCGCACCTGCTGCACCAGCAATCCGAAGAGCGTTACGCCGCGTCAACCGTCTGTTTGAATTGTCATCAGCCATGGTTGCACCAATACCTCATAATTCCTTATTGAAGATTCGCACTTAATACTTCTGTATAGCGAAAATCAGCATTTGACATTCGGGTCGGTCCCGATAAATCATCTATATCCCACGATTCTTCGGGTTTGAGTGGAGAAAGAAATTAATCGAATGCGAGTAAATACCTCACAATCTTACATCTACTATCTTACATATACCGACATATCCCCGTCTAAATGGGGGGTGTTCAGGCCAAACTGCCGTGAAAAAGCTCGGGCGCGGTCCGGCCCGAGGGTTACAGCGAATCGAACTCGACGACTGCCTTTATCTG
Organism: Haloarcula sp. CBA1131; assembly: GCF_008728975.1. Lineage (NCBI taxonomy): Archaea > Methanobacteriati > Methanobacteriota > Halobacteria > Halobacteriales > Haloarculaceae > Haloarcula > Haloarcula sp. CBA1131. The sequence continues at coordinate 1,973,903 of NZ_RPCY01000001.1, read as the reverse complement.
GTCGTCCCCATCCTCGAAGGCCGCCTCGACGTGTTCCGGGTCGGTAACCGTCGTGACCAGATCATCGAGCAGCCACTCCGGAAGGTCCTGTAGGGTCTCGACGGCGTCCTCGAAGTGCGAGACGTGTGAGTTGACCGTGCCGATGAGACACTTGTTGTGCAGGACGATCTCGTTGTGTAGCGAACCACCGTCGACTTCGAACTCCCACGGCTCCGGGATGCCGAGCAACACGCCGACTCCGTTCTGGTCGAGCGCCTTGACCGTCTGGAACGCGTGCGGGGCGAACCCGGTCGCCTCGTAGATATAGTCCATCGCCTCGTAGGCCTCCGAGAGTTCGTCCACCGGCGTTTCGCGGGAATCGACGTACGTGCTGCCGATCTCGTCGATGATGTCGACCGTCGGGTCGGGTCGGTCACGCCGACCGACACAGTAGGTCCGGTCGTACTCCTGGTCGAGCATCCACAGCGTCAGCAGGCCGAGCGAGCCGTTGCCCAGCACGCAGGCGGATTCCGGTCGCCAGTCGAACGGTTCCCGCGTCGCGTAGGCGTGCTCGTTGGCCTTCTCGGTGATCGAGAGCGGCTCGACGAGGAAGCCGTGCTCCGCGACTGACTCGGGGACCGGGACGAGGAAATCCGCCGGCGAGGTGAAGTACTCCGCCATGAAGCCGTGGTCACCGACGATGCCGCGTTCCGTGTACTCGCCGTCCGGAGCCATATCAGGCTCACCTCGGCGGAAGTAGTCGTTCGTCTCACCGTTCGGTTTCCGTCGGACGGTCGGCGCGACGACCTGCCCCGCCTCGAGCCCCGTGCCATTGGGCTCTTCGACGACGCCGACCGCCTCGTGTCCGAGAACCATGTGGTCCGCCCCGTCGGGGAACCCGCCGTGGGACCCGTTCAGGACTTCGTGGTCTGTGCCGTCAACACCAACGCGGAGCGTCCGGACGAGTGCCTCGCCCGGGTCAGGCGACGGTCGCTCCCGCTCTAAGAGCTGTGGGCCGTCGTCGTCGTCCCGCGTAACACCAATCACTTTCATGCCAGGCAGAGAGTGAGAACACTGGGGATTAAGTCTTTCTTCAGGGTTCTGCCTCACCGACACTGACGGCCGTGCCAGTCTCGCTGGAGCGGTAGATTCCGTCCATCACACGCTGGACGCGAAGCGCCTGTTCAACGGTGTTCGTCGACGGCGGCGTCCCGTCTCTGACTGCGGAGACGAACCGCGCCTGTTCCCGGTGCTGTGGGTCCGACCGTTGCGTCTCGATGTCGGTCGTCCGGTGGTGCATCCGGCCGGTGTCGGCGGTTTCGAACAGCGTCAGCGACTGGTCCGCGAGGTCGAGTTTCGCGCCCGCCCCGGTCCCGCGGACGTAGTACTCCTGGCTGTCCGGCCGGTTCGTCGCCCACGCGACCTCCAGAGAGATCGTTGTCCCGTCGTCACAGCGGATGAAGGCGCTCGCCGAATCGTCGACGCTGAACTCGGCCGCACCGTGATCCTCGCCCCACATCTCGACGTACGCGTACTCCTCGTCGACGCCGAACTGAGCGCGGGTGTCGCCCGACACCTCGACGACCTCGGGATGGTCGGCGACGTGCAGCGCCAGGTCGATAGCGTGCGCGCCGATATCGATGAGCGACCCGCCGCCAGCCACGTCGCTGCGCGTGAACCACGACCCCCGGCCGGGGACGCCGCGACGCCTGATGTAGTTCGCTTCGATGTGAGACACCTCGCCAATATCGCCTGCATCGCGGTAGCCCACAAGCGTCTGGACCGGGTCGGCGAACCGGTTGTGGAAGCCGACCATGCAGAACCCGTCGGCCGCGTCGGCGGCCGCGGCGATCCGCTCGGCGCTTTCGAGCGTGTGGGCCAGCGGCTTCTCGACGAGCACGTCTAGCCCTGCCTCAAGGGCTGCGACGACGTACTGTTCGTGAAACTTGTTCGGTGTCGTCACCAGCACGGCATCCACCGTCTCGAACATCGCCGCGGCTTCCTCGTACACCGCCGCGTCGTACGTCTCGGCGAACCGGCGGCGCGCGTCGGCGTCGACATCGACGCCCGCCGCTATCGAGACCGGCTGGTCGAGCTGTCGGAGGTTGGTACAGTGGATGGCCGCGATGTTCCCCAGTCCGATGATGCCTATCCGAACGGTCTCAGTCATGTCTCTCGAAGTCTGCACCCGGTGTCGGGTTAATACAACTGCTTTTCACGCTCTTCGCGTTCCTCTTCCTGTTCCTGCTTTGCCTTCTCACGGCGTCGACCGCGCCGATACTGGATGATGCCGGGGACGATTTTGTTCTTCAGGTCCAGGATAAACGACACGATACCGTACGCCCAGAAGAAAAACAGCACGAGCATCCCGCTCCAGTACAGCATCGCGAGGTGGCTGCTCATATCAGTCGTCTGATTCTACTTCGCTACTGGATGCAGTGCCTTCGGCCTCGTACGGGATGAGGTCGTGGACGATCGCGTCGCCGGTGGCCGAGTCGAACAGGTGGACGTTCCGTCGGTCGATGACGACCCCGATCTCGTCGTCCTCTTCGAGGTCCGAGTCGGGATCGATGCTCATCAGCAACTGGTCGTTCGTCGCCAGTTCCTGAGACATCGACGTTTCGCCGTCGCCCAGCAGCAGGTAGGCGAATATCTCGTCACCCATCGGTTCGAGAATGTCGGTCGTCGCCGTAATCATTCCCGACGGGTCGGGGACCTCTGACTTGAATTCGCCCGGGTAGATGTCCTCCGGGCGGATGCCGAGTGTCACGTCGTCACCGACTCCGACGCCTTCGATGGACGACGGATTGAATTCGAGGGAGAAGTTCGGCGTCTCAAGTGTGGTCTCGGTGACTGTCCCCTCGACGAAGTTCATCGACGGCGAGCCGATGAACCCGGCGACAAAGAGGTTGTCCGGCTCGTTGTAACAGGTCAGCGGCGGGTCGATCTGCTGGAGCTGCCCCGAATCGAGGACAGCGATCCGGTCGGATAGCGTCATCGCCTCCTCCTGGTCGTGGGTCACGTAGATGATCGTCGTGTCCAGTTCCTTGTGCAGGCGCTGAAGCTCCGTCCGCATATGGACCTTGAGCTTCGCGTCGAGGTTCGCCAGCGGCTCATCCATCAGGAACACGTCGGGCTCACGCACGATAGCGCGGGCGATGGCGACGCGCTGACGCTGTCCACCGGACATCTCTTCGGGCATCCGGTTGAGCATTCCCTCTAGCTGGACGATGTCCGCGGCCCGCTCGACGCGGCGGTCAATCTCGTCTTGCGGGTAGTCCCGCAGCCGCAGCCCGAAGGAGATGTTGTCGTACACGTCCATGTGCGGGAACAGCGCGATGTTCTGGAACACCATCGCGATGCCGCGGTCCTTCGGCGGGAGGTTCGTCACCTCGCGGTCGCCGATATATATCTCGCCCTCGGTCGGGATGGTGAGCCCGGCGATGGTCTCCATCGTCGTCGACTTCCCGCAGCCCGAGGGGCCGACGAAACAGATGAACTCGCCGTGGTCGATGTCAAGGTTCATGTCGTCGACCGCGGTGACCACGTCACCCTGGTCGTCGTAGCGCTTCGTTACGTGTTCGAGTCGTACTCTTGCCATTGTGTTACTCCTTGAGTGCGCCTGAGGTCAGTCCGCTGACGATGCGTTCCTGTGCGACAATCACGAGAATGACGACGGGGAGGACCCCGACGATACTCGCCGCCGCCATGAGGTTGAACTGCGTGGTGTACTGGGTCTGGTAGCTGAGAATCCCGCCGACGATAGGCGACCACTTGGCCGCCTCCGGCGAAGTCGCCATGATCGAGCTGAAGAAGTACTCGTTGTAGACGGCGATGAACGTCAGCACGGCCGCCGTCGCCACGCCTGGCGCAGACAGTGGCATGATGACCCGGAACAGCGCTCCCAACCGCGTCGTTCCTTCGACCCGTGCGGCGTCCTCCAGGCCGTCCGGTATTTGGCCGTAGAACGTCGTCAGGATGAAGATGGACAGCGGCATGAACAGCGCGCTGAACGGCAGCACCATCGATCCCGGGGTGTTCAGCATCCGTGGTGGGGTAAACAGCGGGATGGATGTGAACGGTATCGTGATGGGGGCGTTGCCGGCGAACGCCTGGAACAGCGGGATGACGAACGCGGCCGGCGGGAAGTAGCTGATCGCCAGGATACCGAGCATCAGCAGTGCGCGGCCGGGGAACCGGAGTCGGCCGAACACGTAGCCGGCGAGGCTGGCGACGAACAGCACGATGACCGTCGTCGTGACCGCCAGCGCGAAGCTGTTCAGCATGTACAGGTGGAACGGCACCTGTTCGAAGACGGTGACGAACGCGCCCGGGTTGAAGCCCTTCGGAACCGGCAGCGGGAACGTCCCGCTGACGCCGAAGAGGTTCACTGTCGGGAGGAAACTGCCCGAAAGCAGGTTCCCATCGGGGGTCACCGCCAGCACGATGAGCCAGTAGAAGGGGAACAGCGTCGTCACCAGGAAAAACACCATCGCCGCGTAGAACAGCGCCCGGTACACTTTTTCCGGGTCCTGAATGGCGCTCTGGGTCCAGCGCTGTAGCGGTCCGTCGCTCGACTGCTCCTGGGTGTCGGTTGGCGCCGCCATGTTAGATCGCGTCCTCCCCTTGCCAGACGATGAGTCCCATTACGACCGTCCCGATGATGGCGGCCGTCACGAACGCGATGGCCGCGGACGTCCCCTCACGGGTGGTGAACGTCGCGACGACCATACACGACAGCGACGGCACGACGGTACAGCTCGACACCGTGTCGATGATGCCGTATACCCGCATCGCCTGCACCGACCGGAACAGCACGGCAACGCCGATAGTCGGCAGGATGAGCGGGAACGTGATGAGCTTGAACTGCTGCCACTTCGTCGCGCCGGCGACCTTCGCCACGTTGTACAGGCCCCGGTCGATGCTCTGCAGCCCCGCCAGAATGAGCAGGGCCATGAACGCCGACGTCTTCCAGATATCGGCGACGATGATGATAAACGTCGCACTTGCCGTGTCGTTGAGCGTGTTCGTCGGCGCGAGCAATCCAAGGTCAGCAAGCGGTGGCGTCAGGAACCCGACGTTCGAATTGAACATCAGGAAGAATATCATCCCCTGAATAACGATAGGGACAGCCCACGGGATGATGATGGCCGCGCGAATCCACCGCCGCCCGTAGAAGTCCTGGTCGAGGATGAGTGCCTGTCCGAGGCCGATGAGTGTCTCGAACAGTACACTCACGACGGCGAAGATTATCGTGACGACCAGCGCGCTGTTCAGCAATGCACTCGTGCCAACTCCTTCGGGAAGGAATGTCGTTCCGCCCGGCAGGTACCGGTTCTTTTCGCCAGTGAACAGTTCGACGTAGTTCCCAGCGCCGACGAAGGTAGTGCTTGAAAAGTCCGCCGAGAGCGCGAACAGCGACAGCTCGAAGGTGCGCAACAGCGGGTACAGCGCGACGATGCCCAGAAGGACGAACACGGGCACCAACAGCAGATACGCGTACTGCGTGTCGCTGAGGTTCTCCATCCACCGCATCACGCTGACGAGTGCCCCCGAGCGTCTGGATTCACGGCCGGTTTCTGTACTCATTCGGTTACCTCCGTCCGTCGTTTGAATGTGTCATGGTAAATAATCACAGGGGTGGTTTTGTAACGGTTGCCCGTGGCTTCAGGACTGCTCGGTCTCTTGCAGTGCGGACTCTAGCGTCGCCATCGCGTCGGCCGAGGAGGCTTCCTGCCCGACTGCGCGGTTCGCTTGCTGTGCGATTTTGCTGGACTGATCGCTCCAGACAGCCGTCACCGGGCGCGGCATCGTGTTGTTACCAGCGACCTGCAGCGTGTCCATGTACCGGCCAACGACGGGCACGTTCTGGGCCTCGCTGGAGTTGAACAGTTCAGGCCGCGGCGGCAGCCACCCCTGGACGGACAGCAGCGTGAGCTGGAAGTCCGGCTCCATGGCGGCGCGAATGACCTGTGTCACGGCGTCTAAGTCCTCGCTGTTGGGGTTGACCGTCATGTGCCAGCCACCGAGGGCGGCCGTGGTACCGCCCGTACCGGGCTGTGCCGCATCGCTCTCGGAGACGGCGTACGGAATCGGCATCGCGCCGAGGTTCTCGCCGAGCGCCGGGTCCTCGGTCTCCTCCGGGTTGCGGCCGCCGAGCGCCAGCGAGTAGGGCCAGTTCCGGTGGAAGACGGCGTTGCCGTTGACGAACGGCGCGCGAGCGTCTTCCTCCTTCCAGCCGAGGATTTCGGTAGGGGTGAAGCCGCCGCCGTAGCCCTCGAACTGCCCGTCGAACTCCTCGTCGTGAACGAACTTCCGCATCATGTTGAGGGAGTTGATGACTTCGGTGTTGTTGACCGTGATCGGCCGCTCGCCGATTGGGCCAAAGAGGTTGTCGCGGCCGCCGAAGTACGCGCCGCCCCACGAGGACATGACCTCGTTGAACGTACAGCAGGAGGTTCCCTCGTAGATATCCCACTGGGTCGTAAAGCCGAAGTCAACGTCGGCGTTGTCGTAGGTGTCCGCGGCGATGTTCGACCACTCCTCCCACGTCATCGGCTCGGTCGCCCAGTTGTTGCTTTCGGGACTGTAGCCGGCTTCCTCGACGAGGTCCTTGCGGTACTGCATCGTCGGGAAGTCCGGGAACACCGGGACACCGAACAGGTCACCGTTGCTCGGATTCCGGGCCGTGTCCGTAAACGCCGAGAAGTAGTTGTCTGACACGTCCGAGAGGAGTTCCTCCGGCAGCGTCTGCGAGAGGTTCTGGAGCTGTCCCCGCTGGATGAAGATGTTCGTCCAGCCGTTGTCCATCAGGAACATATCCGGGTTCGTCTCGCCGGCCGAGAGCAGTCGGTTGTAGTTCGACCGGGCCGCACCGGTGTCCTGGTCGCGCGGAACGAACTCTATCTCGATGTCGTCCGACAGGCCGTTGTCGTGCAGTGCCTGCTTGATTGCGTCGCCGTTGTTCTGGACGGCCACCGGGTCGAAGCCCCACTGGACCGTCGTCGTCTCGCCGCTGCTACCGTCGTCAGTCGAGCCACCGTCACTCCCGTCGCCGCCATCGCCACCACCAACGAAGTCCGCACAGCCTGCCAGTCCACCGACAACACCTGCTGCTCCGGCGGCACGGACAAACCGTCGCCGGGAGACGCCTGTCGAGTTCCGCTCGCCGCTTGTGCCATTGTCCGACATATCTATTCTGAGCTATCCCGGACACACCTTAAAGGTTGTCCATAATTAACCACAGGTGTTGTTAATTGTCGGCCTCAGCCTGGCAATCGTGATATATTATTGACTATTCGACATCGTATAAATCTTTCAGTATATATACGCAGGGATAGGTCAAACAGCTGTTTGCCACATAGAGGAGCTCAAACGCGAAAACTGAGGGAGAGTTTACTGATCCCGAAAAAACGGCGTCTGTGTCACTCGTACGTGACGTCCGTAATTGTAATCTCGGTCGCTTCGATTTCCTCGATGACGGCCCCCAGCCACCGACCTCGTACGTCCCGTCGTCGGTGACCAGCGTCGCACTGATTCGACCGGCCAGTTGTGCCAGTGGGACGGGGTCCTTCCGACCGATGCTACTCCCGGTGTAGTCGATGTCGGTAACGCGCCCTGTCAGCTCGACCGACTCCTTCGTTTCCGTGTCGTACCCCTCAATGACGGCCTCGATAGTCGCATCTTCGTTCAGCAGCGGTTCGATATCCCGGACGGCGTGGCGGAGGTCGACGTACGTCGTCGGGGTTTCCGGCGTCCGCTCGGTGTACAGTGTGTCCCAGATCTCCCAGAGACAGGTCAGGAAGAACCAGTGGAAGACGTAGGTGTGGGTCCGGTCCTTGACGAGCACGCCGTACTCGTTGACTGAGTCGTGGTGAGGCGCAAAACACGTCCAGGTCCGGTCGACCAGCACGAAAAACGGGGCCGGGATCTCCCGGTTCCGAGCCTCCGTACAGGTCCCCTCGATGTCGGAAAGCGGCGGTACTTCCTCGCCAGGACCCGTACAGATGCTGAGTTTGATGTTCACGCCGCGGTCGTGGGCGGCAATGAGTTCCTCACGAACCGCGTAGAACTGCTCCGGGTCCACACCGACCTGAATCTGGTTTTCGGCCGCTTCGATGAGCTCCCGGGCTCGGCTGACGACCGTTTCGAACCGCTTGACGATACTGACCTCGTGGTCTGATATCTCGGGCTGGTTCCAGCGTTCCTCGATCGTCTCTGCGGCGTCGAGGTACTTGCTCGACCGGGACCGCAGGTCCTCAAGCACTACGTCCGGATTGCGGGCGCGGGCGGTCAGGCTATCCTGCTGGAACGTCTCGATATACCCCTTCGTCTCCAGGTCCCGGAGCACGTCGTAGATCCGCGGGTCCGGAACGTCACAGGAGTCAGCGATGTCGGTCGCCGATGCGGTCCCCAACCCCAGCAACGCCACGTAGGCCTCCGCCTGATACGGGGAGAGACCGGCATCTTCGAGGACATCGGTTAGTTCGCTGTCGTCCATGTGTGTACAGGGAAACTGAGTACGCAGTTAACGTGCATGGTTATCTATCGAGGTCCACAGGTCAGTCCTTGCCCTCGACCGGCCACTGTGGCTGTTTCGGAGCCTCGATTCGGGCGCACTCCTCGTCAGTTAACTCGATGTCGAGTGCCTCGACGTTCTCCTCCAGATGGCCCATGGTCCGCGGGCCGATAATCGGCGCGTCGACGACGTCCTGATGGCAGAGCCACGCCAGACTGACCTGTGCCGGCGTCGCGCCCTTCGCGTCGGCAATCGCCCGCACCTCGTCGAGGACCGCCCAGTTCTCGTCGCTGAACCGGTTTGCTGTGTACTCGTCCGTGCTTGCTCGGCCCTCGGAGAGGTCGTCGTCGCGTTCATACTTCCCGGCCAGGAAGCCGCCGGCCAGGGGAGACCACGGAATGACACCGACTCCTTCCATCTCGCACACCGGCAAGAGGTTCGCCTCCTCGTGGCGGTCGACGGCGTTGTACTCCGGCTGCATCGAGACGAACCGCTCGTACCCCTCGATATCCGCCGTGTACAGCGCCTTCTGGAACTGCCAGTTGGCCATCGTACTCGCGCCGATGTAGCGGACCAGCCCCTCGTCGACCAGATACGTCAGCGCGTCCAGCGTCTCCTCGATGGGCGTGTCGTCGTCCCACCGGTGGATCTGATAGAGGTCCAGATAGTCGACGCCGAGGCGGTCCAGGGTGGCGTGACACTGATCGATGATGTGTTTCTTCGAGAGCCCGCTGCCGTTCGGGCCGTCGTGCATATCGAAGTATACCTTCGAGGCTATGACCAGTTCGCCGCGGCGAGCGGAGTCGATTGCACTGCCCAGAATCCGCTCGCTCTCCCCGTTCGAGTAGGCGTTGGCAGTATCGAAGAAGTTGATACCGAGATCGAGCGCCCGTTCGAGTATCCGGCGGCTCTCAGCCTCGTCGTTCAGCATCCAGGGCTCCGCGCTCCCGAAGTTCATCGTTCCGAGACAGAGTTGGGACACGTCGAGCCCTGTCGACCCGAGCGTGGTGTATGTCACCGGCGAATCACTCATGGCACTTTGTACCACAGCTGTTGTTAAAGAATTTTGGGACTGCATACCGATGTCCGAACATGAGCCGGGAGTCCGCACCGAAGGAAACAGATCCGATGGACGCACTCAGAACGCTCAGCGACGAGTCGCACACCGGAGAGAACAGATGCTGGCCGTGTACTGTCCTGAATCTGGGGCTCGTTGGAATCGGTGTTGTGTTCCTTCGCGCACGCAACCGCCCGCGGGCGAGCCTGCTGGTCGCCGTTGTCGGCGTCGCAGTGGTCTACCTTCGGGGGTATCTGGTTCCGTACACGCCCGAATTTGCCCCGCGGCTGGTGGCAGCGTCACCGGTCCCGGACGAGTGGTTCCACGGAAAGCCATCGCACAGAGAGTCATCCCGACAAGATGTGACTCGCCAGGAAAGCGAATCGCTGGCCGACGACGTGGGGATGGACGGCGAGACCGTTCTCCGGGAGCTATCGGCGGCTGGCGTCATCGAAGTCGAGGGAGCGCAACTGTTTCTCGCGACGGCCATCGACTCGGCGTGGCACGAGCGAATGGACGAACTGGCCGACCGCTCGCTCGATTCGCTTTCGACGGCGCTGCAGGCGTCGCTCCCGCGAGTCGACTACACAGAACCGTACGCCGACGACGCGGAGTGGGTCGCACTCGGCTCCGACCACAAGCAGCTCCTTCCTCGACCGGTCGTCGTCGCTGAGCTCGCGGCGTACGAGGTCCTCGGCGAGCGTCTCGACGACGAGCGGCTCAGAATCGCCGGTGCGGAGGCCTTCCGGATGTTTCTCGACAGGTGTCCGGTCTGTGGCGCCGAACTGGTCGAGTCGTCGTCGGTGTCGTGTTGTGGCGGCCATCTGGGACCACGGCAGGACCCCGACGAGACGCTCGTCTGTCCGACCTGCGAGCAGCGCCTCTACACCTTTGAAGTGAGCGACAACTGAAACGAGGTACAGGAACGGCCGAATCGGTGTCTGGTCCGGGATTCGAGACGCTAGCCGGGTTCTGTTCGGAGAGACGATGGACGGGAACGGTGGGAGAGTCCCGCCTGTACCGCTGGTGCGTGCGGTCCCGCGGACAACCATGCTCCGTGAGACGGTTGACGTCGGCCGGGTCGGAGTGGTGGGGAACATTGGTGACCCAACGGTGGTCCCACCTGGTCCCGGACGGCAGGGGGAGTGAAACCCAGCCGCTAGAGATATACAACTGATGTTGTAAATAAATTTTCGGTAAGTGAAGAACACTGCCTATTAAATCCTCGCACACGGAGATGGTGGTATGAAGAATATCGACGACCTCGTCGACAGCGCGTCCGACCTGGCACAGCGTGGCCTCTCTAAGGGCGAGATCGCTGACGAGCTCAACGTCTCCCGCGAGACGGCGAGTTGGCTTGTCGAACGCAGCGGCACCGGCACGGAACCGGAGACGAGCGACGACGGCGGTCCCCACGACATCCACGTCGACTGGTCCGCCGTCGGGCGGGACAGCAACCGGCTGTACCACGCGGGGGCGGCGATGGCGGACCTGCTCTCGAAGAAAGGCGACGACGTGGACCTCACCATCGGCATCGAGAAGGCCGGCGCACCGCTTGCGACGACTGTTGCCCGGGAACTGGAAACCGACCTCGGGACGTACGCCCCGACGAAACACCAGTGGGACGACGACGAGAGCGAGACCAGTGACGGTTCGTTCTCCCGGAACTTCGCGCAGATCCGGGACCGCGACTGCTACGTCGTCGACGACACTATCACGAGCGGCAAGACGATGGGCGAAACCATCGACGCGATCCACGAACAGGGCGGCAACCCCGTGGCCTGCGTCGTGCTGGCTGACAAGCGCGGCGTCGGCGACATCCGCGGCGTCCCGGTGTACTCCCTGCTGCAGGTCATCCGAGTCGGCAGCGACGGCGACTCGTAACAATCCTGACGGACTGACCGGAGCGCGTGTTACGTCGAGCGGCCGTCGAAGCACCTGAATCAGTGTGGCCGCGCGAGAGACTATCCTTTTATTCGTGCCGTGCGTAATCCGCGGCATGACTGTACTGTCGTTCGACGAACAGGGCGTAGATGTCGTCTACGAGGGGACGGAGTTCCGCCTCGAAAAGGCCCTCATCGAGGACGCCATCCAGAAGTCGTATCCCGACGTGACCGATCACGAAGTGCTGCAGATGGTCGAGCCGGAACCCGCGCTGTCGGGAGAACCCCAGCGTATCGCCGAGATCGTGAACTGAAGCGGGGATAGTTCCTTTCTGGGCAATAGATCCTTCGTGGGAGATAACCTCGATTAAGAACCCATACCCCGTTTTTAGGCGTTTATGGCCCCGAATATGCGCTAATTAAGCATCCGAGCAGTAGGCATTTAAGCCGTCAGCGCACACTGGGAGATAATGTCAGACCCACGTATCGCCGGGGCTAGCGTGACACATTTCGGGAAACACCCCGAGCGAACCGGCCGAGACCTGTTCGCCGAGGCCGGACTCGAAGCGCTATCGCAATCCGGAATCGACCCGGACGACGCTGAAGCCCTCTATTACGGCAACTTCATGGGAGAGCTCGCGGAACACCAGGGCCATCAGGGCCCGCTTATGGCCGAGGCCATTGGCCTGGACGTTCCGGCGACCCGCGTCGAAGCGGCCTGTGCATCAGCCGGTACGGCCGTTCGTGAAGCCGTCAAGACGATCCGGAACGGCGAAGCGGAGGTCGTCGTCGTCGGCGGCGCAGAGCGGATGACTAATATCGGGACGGCGGCGGCGACGGACGCGCTCGCTATCGCCGCCGACGACCTCTACGAGGTCCGCGCCGGGATGACCTTCCCCGGGGCGTACGCGCTGATGGCCCGGTCGTACTTCGACCAGTACGGCGGCTCCCACGAGGACCTCGCTCACATCGCCGTCAAGAACCACGAGCACGCGCTGGTCAACGAGCACGCCCAGATTCAGCAGGAAATCACGGTCGAGGACGCGATGGAGGCCCCGACGATTGCGGACCCGCTGGGCCTCTATGACTCCTGTCCGATTACTGACGGGGCCGCGGCTGCCGTCCTGACGACGGAGGCCTACGCTGAGGAACACGACCTGGACGCCCCAGTCGCCATCACCGGCACCGGACAGGGCGGCGACAATCTCGCACTGCAGGACCGCCCGCATCTGGCACAGACCCCCGCCGCCGACAAGGCCGCCGAAGAGGCCTACGGGGACGCCGGCGTCGGTCCAGACGACGTCGACTTCGCCGAAGTCCACGACTGTTTCACTATCGCGGAAGTACTCGCAATCGAATCGCTGGGCTTCTACGAGCGCGGTGAGGGCATCGCCGCGGCGCGCAACGGGGAGACGACCCGTGACGGCGACCTCCCGATAAACCTCTCTGGCGGGCTGAAAGCCAAAGGTCACCCGGTCGGCGCGACCGGTGTCGCCCAGTTGGCGACCGTTGCCTGGCTCCTCGATGGGTCGCACCCGCGGGCCGACGCCGTCCCGGACAGCACCATCGGCGTCGCGCACAACGCGGGCGGTACAGTCGCGTCTACGACCGTCCACGTCATGGAGGTGCAAGAATGACCGAATCCGCACGAGACGGCGAGTACGACGAGTGGCTCGACAGCATCGAATCGGACGACGGTTATTACCTCGAATGTTCGAACGGCCACGGCTGGCTGCCGCCCCGGCGAGTGTGTCCGCGCTGCCACGACCAGGAACTCTCGGCGGTCGATCTGCCAGAATCCGGTGAAATCGCGAGCCACACGACGATTACGGTCCCGACGCCGCAGTTCGAGGACGACGCGCCCTACGTCACCGCCATCGCCGACTTCGGACCGGTGTCGGTCACGGGACTCGTCCGTGACGTGGACCCGGACGACGTTGCCATCGGCGACGTGGTCGGGATCGACGTCGGCGAGCGCGTGACGACCGGCGACAGAGCCGTCGTGTTCCGGCCGCGCTAGAACTCAGTTCTCGACCGTTACCGACGTCACTCTGTCGCGGACCACGTCGACGAACTCACCGGGGTGTTCGACGTGGGGCAGGAGCAGCGAGTCACCGAACACGACGAGCATCGCGTCCGCCTGTTCGGCCAGGTCGCGACCCTCCGACAGCGGCGTGATGTCGGCGTCCTCGCCCCAGACCAGCGTCACGGGCACGTCGAGGCCGGCCAGCGTTTCACCGAGGTCGTCCTCCGGGTCGAGGAAGCCGGAGACGAACGACGCCGGTGCGAACCGCGCGCCGGGCTGGTGGCCGCTCTGCCACTCGTAGTCGACGACGTCCTCGGTGAGATTATCCATGTCGTAGTAGCCGTGGTCGGCGTGGAAGTGCCGGATGGAGGGTTTCGAGACGGTAAGGTTGTAGATGGCCTCGCCGATGACCGGCGCGCGGAGCAGCGAGCGGAGCCAGACGGTACGATTACCCATCGAACTGTCCGTCGGGCAGATGAGGACGAGTTCCTTGACGTCGACTTCCTGTGCCGCGCTGGCCGCGTAGGCCCCGGTCAGTGACGACGCGACGACGGTCGCATCGGTGGTGTTGTCCTCGATGAAATCGCGCACGAAGGCCGTGTACAGCGACGCCGAGTACAGCAGCGGCGGCCGGTCCGTGTGCCCGAAGCCCGGCAGATCCGGCGCGATGACGTGGTAGTCCTCAGCCAGCGTGTCGAACACCGTGTGGAACTCGTGATTGCTGGCAGCGGCGTTGATGCCGTGGCACAACACGAGGTCCGGGTCCGACGGGTCGCCGGCTTCAGTGTACGCAATATCGAACCCGCGCCAGCGGTACGTCCCCTGTTCCCCGTCGAGCATCGGTTCGAACGCGCCGGCCCGCGACTGCAGCACGCGGTTGGCAGCGGCTGTCGCGCCGACCGCACCAACGACCGCCCCGAGCGCCTTGCGGAGTCTCATACTGATATCTTGGGGCCCGGAGTGTGTTATACATGCTGGACGAGCATCAGGTGTCGATTGCCCGAGAGCTTTCTCAGTCCGGTGGGTGCCAGCCTCGTACTCAGGCCCCGTCGCGACGCTCGTCGAGACACGCACGGAGCGGCGCGAGGACCTCGTCGACGACGGTGTACGGGTCGGTGTTTCGCTCGATAACGGCATCGACGTACTGCTCGATGCCGCCGCGGCGGTCGAGTTCGTCGACCAGTAGTTCGTTGGCGTCCTCCCGAAGCAGGGTCCGAATCTCGGCGGCGAAGCGCTCCCGCGCCTGGCCCTCTCGGCGGCCGGTTCGGTCCAGGTAGTCCCCATGGTTGGCCAGCGCATCTAGGAAATCTTCGACGCCCTCGCCCCGATTGGCGACTGTCTCCACGATGGGGGGGTTCCACGTTTCCGACCCGTCGTCCTCGTCATCGGAGTCGTCGTCGGACGCGTCGCCGTGGTCACCGGCGAGTTCGGTCGGGCCGTGATGGCCGGAGTCCGGCCGTCCGCTCCGCCCCTGCAGCATCTCCCGGAGTTGCTGGACCGTCCGGTCGGCCCCATCGAGGTCGGCCTTGTTGACCACGAACACGTCCCCGATTTCGAGGATGCCGGCTTTGAGCATCTGCACGTCGTCGCCGCTGCCCGGCGGGACGAGCACGGCAACGGTGTCGGCGGTGCGGACGATGTCGACCTCGTTCTGGCCTGCGCCGACCGTCTCGACGATGATCTTGTCCTTGCCGAACGCGTCCAGCGCGGTCACGGCGTCGGTCGTCGCCGTCGACAGCCCACCGAGGGAGCCACGAGCGGACATCGACCGGAAGAACATGTCCATATCGCCGGCATTCGAGGCCATCCGTATCCGGTCGCCGAGCACCGCGCCGCCGGAGAACGGCGAGGACGGGTCGATAGCGATGACGCCGACGGTCTGGCCCTGCTCGCGGTAGGTCGCTGCGACCTTGTCGACCAGCGTGGACTTGCCCGCACCGGGGCTGCCCGTGACGCCGATAACGTCGGCTGTCCCGGTGTGCTGGTGGAGGTCGGAAATTATCTCTCGGTACCCCGACGAACGGTTCTCTATCAGTGTGATGACTCTGGCGAGGGCGCTGTGCTTGCCCGCAAGCAGGTCAGCGACGAGGTCGCTCATCGCTCGGGCGCGTTCTCGTGGATGTAGTCGATCATCTCCTCCATGGACGCGCCCGGGCCGAATATCTCGTCGACGCCCTGGCCGCGGAGTTCCTCCTGATCGTCATCCGGGACGATGCCGCCGACGAGGATGAGCCGGTCATCGAACGCGTCATACTCTCTTAGCCCGTCGAGAATCTTTGGGACCAGCGTGTTGTGCGCCCCGAGAGAATGGAGATGCCGACAACATCTACGTCCTCCTGCACAGCGGCCTGCACGACTTCGTCGGGCGCTCGATGGAGCCCTGAGTAAATCACTTCAAAGCCAGCGTCACGGAGCGCCCGCGCGATGACGTGTGCGCCCCGGTCGTGCCCGTCGAGTCCGACTTTCGCCACCAGACACCTGATGGTCCGTTCCGTCTGCTCCTGCTCGACACTCATGCCAGTACGTACCGCGCGGTGTGTTTTCATTCTTGCCCTATTCATCATGACCGATGTCGATTGCGAGTCCCCGCAGGGAACGAAATATGCTGCCGGGTCGAGTGCGGGCTCACAGACCAGAATAGGACCATTCCATAGAACGACAATTCTAAGTTCGCTGCTAGCGGCGTTTCCACCAGTGCGAACAGTCGCCGTCATCCCCGCGTACAACGAGTCGTCCACCATCGGGTCGGTGATCGACGGAACGAGCCGCTACGTCGACGAGGTGGTCGTCGTCGACGACGGGTCGTCGGACGACACCGCGGCCATCGCTCGCGAGCACGGCGCACACGTCGTCACACACGTCTTTAACACCGGCGTCGGCGGAGCCGTCAGGACGGGCTACCAGTACGCCATCCGCCACGACTACGACTTCGTCGTGCAGGTCGACGCCGACGGCCAGCACGACCCGGAGAAGATTCCGACCCTGCTTTCCCACGCCGAGGACGCGGACATGGTCATCGGCAGCCGCTACCTGAACGAGAGCATCGACGACTACCCGCTCATCAGGCGGCTGGGAATCACCTTCTTCACGACCGTCGTACGGAAGCTCGGCGGCATCGACATCACCGATGTGACGAGCGGCTTCCGCGTCTACCGCGTGTCGGCGCTACAGGACATCCTCCACCGCTCGGACAACCACTGGGCGGTCGAACAGACGCTCGACGCGGCCCAGCGCGGCCAGCGGATCGAAGAAGTATCGATAGAGATGCCGATCCGGGACGAGGGCGAGTCGCAGTTCAGCCTCGACACGCTCGTACTCTACCCGCTACGCATGACTGACACGGTGTTTCGCGTCCTCCTCTTTCGATAATCATGGTCTTTGGATTCGACTACTCACTGGTCAACCTCCTGTCGCTGGTCGTCGGCCTGGCCTTCCTCGCGAACGGGTACATCATCGTCAGAAGCGAACGCGAATCGCTGGAGCTGTTCGTGATGTCGCTGCTGCTCGGCGCGGGGCTCATCGTCGTCGCCATCGTCCCAAACGTGTTCGAGGTCGTGGCGCGGCTGCTGGGCCTGGAGTGGAAAGCCCGGGCCATCCTCGTCATCTCGAACCTGACGCTGTTCGTGGCGGTGACGTACCTGCTCAACCGCATCGGGCACATGTACGACCGGCTGTCGCGGCTGAACGAGGAGCTGAGCCTCCTCCGGAGCGAACTGGAGGAACACCAGCTACAAACCGAGGACAAGCAGGATGAGTAACCGCGCGGTGCTGTCGATAGATTTCGAGCTGTTCACCCAGACGCCGGCGTACCGGAGCGCGTCGGGGACGACGGACCGCGACGGCGTCGGTCTCGACGGCGGCCGGTTTTTCAGGGAGATATTGGCGGAGTACGACGCGACTGCCACCGCGTTCGTGGTGTCATCAGTCGCCCAGTCCCACCCCGACGCCGTCCGGGCACTTGCGGATGCGGGACTGGAAGTCGCGTCGCACACGCACACCCACCAGTTGCTCTCGGACCTCGACAGCGACGGGCGACGGGCGGAACTGGCCGAGTCGAAGGACGTGCTGGAGCGGGTCACCGGCGAGCAGGTCTCCGGGTTCCGCGCGCCCGCCTTCGACATCACTGACGACCACTTCCACCTGCTGGCCGACATCGGATACACGTACGACTCTAGCGTCGTCTCAAGCCGGTCGATTCCGGGGTGGTACGGCGGCGAGTACGACATCCACAGACCGGTTCCGGCGTCGGCGGTGCACCCGGACGCGCCGGACAGTATCACCGAGTTCCCGGCGAGCGTCATGCCGGGGCTGCAGTTGCCCCTCACCGGGACCTGGCTCCGGTTTTTCGGCCCGCGGTACACGATTCTGGGCATGAGGCTACTGGCCCGCCGGGGCATCACGCCGATGCTGTACGTCCACCCGTGGGAACTGGTGGACCTGCCGGCCGTAGAGGGGGTGCCGACGCGAGTGTACGTCAGGACCGGTGACTGGATGCGACGGGCCGTCGAGCGGATCTTACAGCAGGACTTCGAGTTCACGACCGTACAGGCGGTGCTGGCGGATGGCGAAACGGTCGCGACACGGCTACACAGGGGCGAGACGCCGTGACGAGCCGGGCTCGTGATCTGGGGATCACGGTCGCCCAGTACGGTCTCGCCGTCGTTGCGCTGGCATGGCTACTCACGCAGTTCGACATCGCCAGCGCTGTCGACCTGCTCGCCGGCGTCAAGATTCAGACGGTGCTCGCTATCGTCGCCGTCAGCACGCTCGGCATCTGTGGCCGGGTCTACTCGTGGTACGCGGTAATCACCCCGCTCGCACCGGTCCAGTTCCGGACCGCCGCCGGGACGACGCTCATCGTGAACTTCGTTAATCAGTTGCTCCCCTCGCGGCTCTCGGGACGGCTGGCCGCGCCGTTCGTCCTCCGGAGCCAGACCGGAATGGCCTACAGCGACGCCGCCGCGGCGTCGGCGCTTCACACCGGCATCTTTGCGATATACTACGGCGTCGCGGCGACCGCAGGGCTCGTTCTAGCGATTCCACTGCTCCGGCTCGAACTCCTCCTGCTGTTAGCGCTTGCGACGAGCCTCTACTTCGCGGCCGGCCTCGCCATCCTGTTTGGAGGCCTCAATCTCTCGTATCTGGACCGGCTCATCGGCTTGCTGTCCGGGGTCGCGGTCCGGGTTCCACGCTTCGGTGAGGGACTCGCGGCACGGCTCGACGGCCTGCTGGAGTTTACCGACAGTTCGACCACGACGTTTCGGTCGCTCGCGAGCGAGCCGGCAGTGTGGCTCCGCTACGCGGTCGGCTGGGCCGTCGACCTCGTGCTCGCACCCGGTGTCCGCGTCGGCCTGCTGCTGGGGAGTTTCGGCGTCGCGTTCGAACCGCTGGTCGCGTTGCCGCTGTATCTCTTGGTCGCGTACACCGTGACGCTTCTGCCGCTGACGCCCGGCGGCATCGGCATCACCGAGGCCACGGCGACGGCGGTGTTCGTCGCGCTGGGTATCCCAGCGGAGGTCATCATCCCTATCATCTTCGTCGACCGGTTCCTCAGTATTTACCTGCCCTCGCTCGCGGGCTGGTATCCCTCCGTTCGGCTCGACGTCACGTCATTGACGACGGAGTAGTCGGCGGAAAACGGAGCGGGAAGTCGAGAAAACGGCTCAGAACGGCGGATGCCGGCTCGTGTCGCACTCGCCGTCCCGTTCCAGAATGAGGGTGTACTGGTTCGCCGCGAGTTCTTGCTCGTCGGCGAACTGGTCCGTGTGCGGGACGACACCGAGCCGCAGCAGGTCGGTGAACGACCCGGGGGTCGGTCGCTGGGGAACGAAGTTCGGCGGCCGCTCCTCGAACTCGGCGACGATTCTGTAGTTGTACTCCTCGTTCAGGAGATTCCGGAGGTAGGTCGCCTGTGCGTCGCCGTTCCGGTAGTAGGTGTCCTCCTTGAGATACAGCAGATCCCGATACCCGACCTGGATGTACCGCGGGCAGGCCATCGCCTCCTCCGCCTCCGAGTCCTGACCGGCGACGTGTCGGG
This sequence comes from Haloarcula sp. CBA1131, assembly GCF_008728975.1. Taxonomy (NCBI): domain Archaea; kingdom Methanobacteriati; phylum Methanobacteriota; class Halobacteria; order Halobacteriales; family Haloarculaceae; genus Haloarcula; species Haloarcula sp. CBA1131. Next base: position 1,954,403 of record NZ_RPCY01000001.1, on the reverse strand, counting down.
CAGTCATCGAATGCGGGACGGCGGTGTCCTGGATGTGGACGCGGTAGGTCTCCACCACGTCGCCCTCGTCGCTGTTGTCTTCGAGCCAGGCCGTCGCCTCGTCTCGGGGCATGGATGCGAACTGTGCCGTCCCGATACCGGCGTAGACCGCCGTCGTCACCAGCAGAACGGCCAACACCGGGCGAGCGAGACTGGTCGAGCGCTCGCGGAGCTGCACCAGTCGGCCCCCGACGAGTAAGGCGATGAGCGGGAAGGTCGGCAGGAGGTGGTGTACGCGGAAGTCGTGCCACTGGGAGAACATCGCTATGTAGGCCACCAGTCCCGTCAGAACGAGGACGGTGCCGTGGAAGGCAGAGCCGCGGTCACGGATGGTTGCGACGGTCGCCACGACGCTCGCTGCGGCCGCGGCAAACAGCGGTAGCCCCAGCGCGCTGAAGTAGCCCCGGAGGAACCACCACCACATCGGGGCGTCGGGGCCCGTCGGATGGCTCATCCGCGAGGTCGAGCCGCCGAAGACCCGCTCGATGAACGGTTCGGCTCCCGCCACGAGCGCGGTTGGGAACCCGAGGACAATCATGGCGAACCCGAGCAGTGCGCCACTCAGCAGGAGCTTCGGCCGGTACAGCGTCTCCGTCAGCGGCGCGTCAGCGGCATGGGCACGCAGCAGGAAGGCGACACCGATGAGGAGGACGACCGGCGCGGCCGTCAGTTTGAACGCGATTGCGACACCGCCGGCGGCGCTCGCCGCCAGAAACAGCGTTCCGTCGTCCGTCTGGACGTACCTGACCAGCAGGTACAGCGCGAGGAGGACGAACACCAGCGCCGGCATATCTTCGCCGGCCTCCTTCGAGATGGTGAGGAAGCCGAAGGTCAGCGAGAGCACGACGGCCGACAGCCGGCCGGCGTTGCGGCCCTCGAGTGCGACGCCGAGGCGGTAGGTGAGGTAGACGGCACAGATTGCAGCAACGACGTTGGTTAGCCGGATGAAGACCAGGCTCCAGGTCCAGATCCACTCTGGCGTGGCGGCCCAGACTTCGTAGTGGCCGAACTCCCAGCTAGGGAAGGCAATCGTGGTGAATGCGCCCAGGTCGCCGGTGATGGCGGCGACGAGCACGACGGGGAGGATAGCCAGCGCATAGAGGTACAGCGTCGCGCCGAAGGGGGCCCGGCCCCACTCGACGCCGGCCTTGAGCCCCTCGAAACTCGGTTCTTCGAGGACCGACCCGTAGACGACCATCGCGTCAAGGAGACGACTGTACTCGTCACGGGTCGCGAAGTTCGGGATGCGGTGCCAGAACCAGAACCCGACCATAACAGTCGACAGCAGGAGCACGTAGCGGAGATAGGGGTCGTCCCGGAAATCCGACCGTACCTGTTCGACAGCACGTCGGGACAGTGACCGCCAGCTACTCATCGTGTCACTGCTCCGGGGTGTGTGTTGAAAAGGCTGCCCTTCTCAGAAATAGTCGGCATCGAACTCCCGGCGGAGGATGTAGTGGTTCGCGTATCCGCGGACGTACTTCGCGAACAGCGAAAGATATCCCTCGTCGGCCTCTCGGCGGGCCGACGTAGCGACACAGGAGTCGGCGTCGTAGACGATTCGGCCGTACTCTTTCATCCGCAAGGAGAGCTCCGTGTCCTCCATGAACGGGATGTCCTCGTCGAAGCCGCCCGCGGCCTCGAACGCGTCGGCCCGGAAGCTACAGTTGAAGCCCGGTTGCTGGACGAAGCCCAGCGGCCAGGACACCCGATACCAGTAGTCCGACAGCAGTTTGAACAGCACGCGGTGTTTGAGGCTGTCTTCGAGCGGGCGTGCGGGGCCGCCGACCCCCACCACATCGTCGTCGGTGTAGTGCCTGAGATGCAGGCGGACCCAGTCCTCGGGGACGACCGTATCGGCGTCGGTAAACAGCAGTATCGGGGCTTTTGCGGCCGCCGCTCCGCGGTTTCTGGCGATTCCCGCCCCACCCTCGTCGCACCGGACGACAGTATCGACGAAGGGCGTGTCGCGGGCCACCTGCTCTGTGCCGTCGTCGCCGCCGACCACGACGACTAGTTCGACGGGCTGTGACTCGAAGGGAGCCAGGCAGCGGGCCAGCGACTCCGCCTCGTTGTAGGCCGGGACGATGACTGCGGCGTCCATCTGAGAGGCAGGTACATCGCACAGACAGAAATAGCAAGCGATGCGACGGCCTGTCCCCGGTCTCAGGCAGTCACGAACGCCGCGCGAGGGCGGTTCCCGCGAGGACGGCGACAAGGGCGATGCCGGCGAGCGTCCCGAACAGCGCCGTCGCGTTCGCAAAGGCCAGAATCGACCCGGCCAGCCCGCCGCCGAGCGCGCCGACGCCGAACACGCCCAGATACGTGTAGCCGTACGAGAGTCCGCGCGTGCCGGCGGGCGTGTACTCCGCGACTGCGGCCTGATACATCGGCTGAACGACGAAGAGGGCAACGCCCAGAAGCGCACCAAGCACCGCTAACGGACCGAATCCCATGGCAGACACCGGAACGAACAGCACTGCAAGGACGGCAAGCACCAGAAACGAGCCGGCGATACCGTACTCGACGGGAATTCGGTCGCTCAGTTTCCCGCCGGCGTACTGGCCGAAAACGCCGATGAGCAACAGTCCGGCGTAGAAGTAGTCCTGTGGCTTGAGCGTCTGGCCCGTCCCGGCCTCGATACCGAGCGCCGACAGGACGCTGGGAGGCAACAACGTCTCTATCGGGATGGGCTCGAAGCCCGGCAGGTCCCGCAGGAGTTCCGGGAGGAAGGTGAGGACGCCGCGGTAGTACAGCCCCGAGCACATGACGACGACGAACACGAGCAGGAAGCTCCCTGTCAGCAGGTGCTTGCTCTCCGTGAGGAACTCCCCGAGCGAGTCGATACCGCTGCTGGCCTTCGACCCGCCGTCGGTTGCAGTCGTCACGGCTGCCGTCTCGTCGAAACTCGCCCGCGAGGCGTAGACGGCGGCGAGCAACGCGGGAACGCCGAGGACGAGCGCGACCGTCCGCCACTCGGCGACCAGCAGGAGAATTGCGGCGACGAGTGGGCCGAGGCCGATACCGAGGTTCCCGGCAACACCGTGGTAGGCCAGCCCGGTTCCGCGCTGTTCGACGCCTTTGCTGATGAGCGAGAGCCCGGCCGGGTGGTAGACGCTGGCCGAGAGTCCCCAGAGGACGAGCGCCAGCGCGATAACGACCATACTCGGGGCCAGTCCGAGCAGAATGTACGAGCCCCCCATACCGAGCAGACAGCCCGTGATGAGCCGGCGGGAGCCGATACGGTCGACGACGATACCGCCCGGGAGCGCGCCGGCCCCGAACAGGCCATAGCCCAGCGTTACGATGACGCCCACGGTCGCCGTCGTCACGTCGAACTGGGCGATGCCGAGGTTGATGAGGTCGAACTCGGTGAGCCAGATGACGACGAATATCGGGACCGCCATCTCGTAGGTGTGGACCAGCCCGTGTGCGAGCATGACCAGCGCGGTAATCGCTCGGTCGTTCGCGTTCACACTCTGGTTCGTGTCGGCCGCCGGCAAGTGTGTGACGGTTCCGCGCATCTGCGCGTGCGCCTTTTTCACCCCTCCCAAAACCAGGGGTGGGTTTTTATGTCCGAACAGTATAGGCGGCAAGTGTGAGCAAGATCAAGGTGTCACTTCCGGACCAGGTGGACTCGGACATCCAGCGACTCGTCGAACAGGGCGAGTTCCTCAACCGCGACCAGGCCGTCGAAGACCTCCTGAAGCGAGGGATTTCGGCCTACAACACTACGACGGAAGAGACCGAGACACTCGACGAAGAGATTTTCGACCAGACGGCATCCGAACAGCAGGACCCCGCGATGCAGGACGATTTCCTCTAGTCGCGGTTCTGTGAGAGTCGGCCGTCGTCCTCGGATGCCCGCTGTCCGGAGCCGTCGTTTTCCTGCCGACGTTGCTTCATTTTTGCGCCGGGTTTCGGACCTCTGTCGACTGACTCGTACGGCGTTTCCGCGATGCTCTCCGGGATGATGTACCACGCGAGGCCACCGCCAACGACGGTTCCGCCAACAAACATTCCGGCGACAACCAGCAGTTCCGCACCGCCGTACAACGTCACCAGCCCCATCGAGACGCCGATGAGAAGCGCGAACCCGACCTGCGTGTATCTGAGGAAGCGTTTCCGGTCGGCGTCCGTCATCGAGGGACCGACCATTAGCGGCCCCCGAAACCGGTGGCGCGCGTCGGTTCGGCCATCAGTAGAAGCCCCGCGCTACGTCTTCCTCGATGACGTCCTCGAACTCCGCGTCGAGTAGTTCCTCCGCTTCCTCGAACGTCTCCGTGAGTTCGGTCATCTGGTCGGGCCGGTCGTGGTGGTCGAACTCCATCGGGCCGTAGGCCGGGGAGTCCATCGCGTCCATCATGTCCTCAAGCAGCGCTTGCGGCGACGTGGGTGCGTCCGCGTGGGTTTCGAGTACCGTTTCGAGGTTCTTGGCCTTCTCCTTGGCGTCGTCCTCGTCTTCCGGTCCCTGCTGGACGCCGAAGATGCCCGACCCGTCGTTCGGAAACAGCGGGTCGATGTCGTCGTCGATACGGCGGGCCACCTGTGACCCGACGCCCTGTACCTCGAAGGGGTTCTTCGCGTAGGTCTTGAGCTGGTAGACACCGGCGTCGGGGTGACCGAAGTAGATGTCCTCGCCGATACCGTTCGCGCGGTCGCCCCCGACAGCGCGCCAGTCCCCCGGATTGGCATTGCTCTCCATCACGTCTTCGAGAATGTCCTGCCAGTCGCGAACGCGCATTGTCAGTTTCCCGTTCGGCCTGGGCCAGAATGAACCCATCGGTCCTGACCGTCGCCGGGCGGAAGCAGGGAGGTCGTGGATACGGACTGGCCAGCATGCCCACACGACTGGCGTTGCTGTCGGCGACCATACCGGGGATTGATTATCTTTCACGCAGATATCCATGATAACAGCGTTGGGTGTCGCGGTACGGGCGTAAGTTACGAGGGGCGACAAGTGGGTACAGCATCCGAGACCGGCCATGGCGGCGTCGACTGGCGGCAGCTGGCACTGGTAAGTCTCTGCCTCGTCGGGCTGATCGTCGCCGCGTTTCTGGCCCCGCCACCGATCACTGAGAGCGGGACCAGCAGCGGGGGCGGTGACGGGAGTCACGGCACCGAGCCAGTCACGCAGACGCCAGCCGATACGCGGGAACAACGCCGCGACGGTGGCGGGGGCGGCAGCGTCACCGACACCCAGACACCTGCAGGCACACGGGAACAACGCCGCGACGGAGGTGGGAGCGGCGGCGTCACGGGAGGAACAGAGCCGATTCCGATTCCCGGCGATACCGCCCCGCCCACTGCGGACGGCTGTGGCGTCCTCGTCGAGTCAGAGCCGAAAGCCGGGCATCCCCTCACCGTTCTGGTGTATCAGGACCTCGAACCGGCGGCCGCGACCCGTGTCTGGTTCAACGACCGATACGTCGGCCGGACTGACCAGAACGGCCAGGTGACCGCACAGGTTCCGTACCAGCGCGAGCTGAACGTAACGGTCGAATCGCCGGGAACAGAGCCCTGTCAGTTCTACCGTCGACCGTACGAGGAATCGGATACTGAAACAGCAAGCCTCCTCGTGGAAGGAGATGTGTTGTCGCTTGGCGGGACTACCTCGGTCTCAAACGGGGACGGGTACGCACGAAGTACCCTTGGCGCATTTGGGACGGTTCCTGGCGCATCTGGGATGGTCGATTCGACGGCCCCACGCCAGCAGACCGCGGCCGACAACGACACCGGTCAGTACCGTGTCGGCGGGAGCGTCAACGTGACACTGCTCGGCGAGCCGTACCCCGGGTCGACCGTCCCGCTCGTCGCAACGGTCGACGGCGTGCCAGTCCGAAACGCGACCGTGACCCGCAACGGCGACATCGTCGGTCGAACTGACACCGCCGGCCGGTATCAACTGACAGTCCCCGACAGCGATACCGCCGCAGTAACGGTGTCCCGCGGCGAGTTCGAGGGGTCCGCGCGCGTCGACGTGCTGAACTTACACGTCCGCGTCGTGCCTGCGAAGGCCCTCCCGGTACCAGGTGACAGGGCCGCTGTCAACGCTACGATAAACGGAAACCCGGTCGAGAACGCGACTGTCACGCTCGGCGACCAGCGCCGGGGAAAGACTGGCGCTGACGGCGCTGTTGCCGTCTCGCTCCCAGCAAACCCCTCGCTTCCCGTCACAGCGGCAACAGACAGACAGACAGCGAGAACGACGCTCTGGGGCGCGTACACCGGGACCATCGTGGTAAGTTCGATACTGCTGGTGGCAACCGTCGTGACCGTCGCTATCGCCGCAGTGATGTACTCCCCAAGGTCGCACGCGGCGTCGGTATTCTCTGGACAATCTTCGATTCGCTGTTTGTCATCGGCGTGCTCTGGGAACGGGACGGGCTGGTCGTCGCGCTCGCAGTCGTGGGCGTCGCCGCGCTGTACCACTATCGGACGGCTGCTTTCTCGGGCGGACAGGCGGTCGCATACGCGGCCAAGAACGGCGGTGAAACGGCGGCTGGCTTCGTCGCCCGCGTCGTTCAGTGGACCCGGCGAACGGCACTCTGGCTCGTCGGCCGTATCGAAGCCACGCTGAACATGGGCCGCCGACTGGCCGCCCGTCTGGCGACGTGGCTCTCATCGCTTCCGCTAACGCTGTCAGGGCTGTGGCGTCGCTTCCAGCGGTGGCTCCGGTCGGCCGGGTATCGAGCGGTCACTGTGGCCAGGGCTGAAAGCACGCCACGCAGGGTTGCAACGCTCGGCGGCTCGTGTGTCATCGTGACAGTGAGCTATGTTCGCTGGGGCACGACCGGTACCGTCGTGGCTGGGGCCGGGGTGGCACTGGGTGCGGTCGGTGTCTACATCGCTGGCCAGGTCGGCGATACGGACCGCCCGACTACGGCGTCTAACCCCGGACCGAGCGGGTCGGTCACTGACTCGTCGGGCGGCGGCGAATCGGCTCTCCCATCGATTCGCGACCTCTGGCGTGCGTTCGCCAAGCATGTCGTCCCCGGGCGCTGGCGGACGCGGACGCCCGGCGAGGTGTCCCGGGCCGCAATCGACAGCGGCCTCCCGAGGGCACCCGTCGAAGCACTGACAGAGGCGTTCCGGGACGTCGAATACGGCGGCCATTCGAGCGACAGCCGGCGCGAGCAGGCCCGTAGCGCGTACGATGCGCTGGTGGGTGCGAGCGACGAGCAGGAGGACGAAGGGTGAATCGCCGTCGCGTCGGGCTGGGAATCGCCGTGTTGTGTGGCCTGCTACTCGTGGCTGCCGGCGCGGTCCTCGGGCTGACAGGGACGCCAGAGCCGGCGGATTCCGGGCCGAGTGCGGCGGGTGTCCTCGTCCTCTTCGTCTGCGTGCTCGTGGCCTCCTGGAAGCTCTTCCGGACGCCCGACGACCCCTCGGTATCACCGTCGCCGTGGACTGCTGACGACAAGTTCACCGAGGGGTTTCTGGAGACGACACCGACAGACGACGCTGTCTCCGGAACCGAACTCGCGGAACGCGTCGAAGCGGCGGCTGCACAGGCCCGCGACGACGGGCCGGTCGCCGAGAGCGTCGGCCCCGTTCGGGAACCACTTCGGGCGGCGCTCACGGAGGCACTGGTCCAGGGCGGCCACGACCCCGACTCGGTGAAAGCACAGTTAGCCGCGGGGACCTGGACGGACGACCCGGTTGCCGCCGCGGTACTGGACGAATCCGTCACGCCACCGGACCGACCGTTTCGCACGCGCCTGTGGGCCTGGCTGTTTCCCGAAAAAGCCGTCCGGAAGCGGTGCGCACGGGCGATGACGGCAGTCAGCGTCGCGGCCGACGACGCGTTGCCGACAGTGGTCGGCCAGCAGGCGCCGCGTCCGGTGCCAGTCGTCGCCCCAGCGGTCGCCGACCTGCAGCGGGCGGCTGACGGGAGCCTCCAGCGGGCCGTCGACGGGTCGATTCCCGAGCGGGAAGCCGTCGGGACCAGCGCAGACGGCGCGTCTGACGGTGCCCACGTCGACGGAACCGCCACCGAGGGCGCAACTGCCGCGGACGGCCCGGCTGACTCCGAGTCGGAAGCTGGCGGGACAACGCCGGTTGACGAGGACGGAACGGATACCACAGCGACCGACGGGGCCGACTGGGGCGATGTGACGGAGGTGCAGGACTGATGGGCCGACGAGCCATGCGGTGGCGCGGCGCAATCGTCGCCGCACTGACACTCGCCGGAGCGGGCATCTGGGAGGGGAGCGGGACACTCCTGCTGGCCGCCACACTCCCGCTCTCGTATCTGGCCTACGGAATCCTGTCGACTGCTGCTGTCCCGGCAGCACTCGTCGTGTCACGGGCTGTCGACCCGACTCCAGCGCCGCCGGGGCACCCGGTTGCAGTCCAGTTGACGGTGACAAACAGCGGCCAGCAGACGCTGTCGGACATCCGGGTCGTCGACGGCGTTCCGACTGACCTCGCAGTGCTGGACGGGGCGCCACGCGGCGGCGAGACGCTTGCGGCCGGCGAATCAGTCACGCTCGAGTACACGCTCATCGCCCGCCGAGGCGAACACGACTTCGGCGAGCCGCGGCTCCGCGTCCGGGGTACGGGAGCCGGCGAGGTCGCGACTGCGAGACAACAGGCGGAGGGCGATGACAGGCTGGTGTGTCAGCTTGACGCCCAGGCACCGCCGCTGTCCGACCAGGGGACCGACCGCGTGGGCCAACTCACAACCGACGACCCCGGCGATGGCTTCACCTTCCACTCGACGCGGGAGTATCAGCGCGGGGACCCGGCCGGCCGCATCGACTGGCGCGGGTACGCGAAGCGGGGAGCGCTGTCGACGGTCAACTACGAGCAGTGGGTGTCGACGACGGTCGTGTTCGTCGTCGACGCCCGCTCGCCGGCGCGGGTGACCGCCGGCCCCGGTCGCCCGACGGCAGTCGAACTCGGCGCGTACGCGACGACGCACGCAGTGACCTCGCTGCTGGATGCCGGTCACGAAGTCGGGCTGGCAATCGTCGGCATCGACGGCGATGGCCCTGCGGGACTGACGTGGCTCCAGCCGGGCGACGGACCCAACCAGCGGTCGCTGGCTGTCGAACGGCTACGGGCCGCTGCTGATGCTGCCGAGAGCGACCCGGCTGGTGGTCCAGAAGACGAGGGCGACACACAGCGGCAGTTCCGGAAAGTGATGGAGGTAGCCGGACCGCGCTGCCAGCTGGTGCTCGTGTCGCCGTTGCTCGACGACGCGCCGGTCGCCGCGATGGAGTCCTGGGCGGCGTTCGATTGCCAGCGAACCATGCTCTCGACGGACGTAACCGCGGCGAGCACCGTCAGCGGACAGTACGAGCACGTCCGCCGTCGGACCCGTCTGGCGCGGTGTCAGGCGTCTGGGGCCCGGACAATCGACTGGCGGCGTGGGACACCGCTGCCGCTCATCCTCGATTACGCCTTCGCCGTTGCGGCGCACCAGCCGCGTGGCAGCGTGCAGCCGGGAGGTGGAGCGTAAATGATCGGCGGGCCGCGACTCGATACACCATCGGCCGTCGGCGACGAGGGGCGGCCGCGGGCGACCAGCCTAACTATCGTCGCGCTCATCGTCACTGCGTTCGCCCTGGCGACAGGGGTTCTGTCCGGCGACCCGCGACTGTTCAGCGGTATCGCACTCCTCGCCGGCATTGCCGTGGCGGGGTTATCGCTACTGGACCGGGACGGACTGGGACCGACGGTCATTGGCCACCTCTGTTTCCTGCCGGCAGCGACTGGCGTCGTTGCCTCGGTCGGGCAGGTGTCAGTCGCCCCGCTCATCGCGTTCGGTGTCGCCGTCGCAATGGTCGGCGTCGCGACCGCCTGGACCGACGTGCTCGACAGAGAGACCGTTTCGGAAGCGACAGTGAGCAGCGTCGTTTCGTATCTGTTCGCCGTGGTGGGCCTCGTCGTGGGTACGGTCGTCGTCGCGCTCGCGTGGCTTTGCTGGAAGGTGGTAAGCGCTGTCGCCGGTGGAGCGTCGCCGATAGCCACCACGGTCTGCCTCGGTGTACTCGGCGTCGCCGCGTCGGGCTGCCTGTATTTTGCTGTGACACAGCTCCCGCTCTTGCAGTTGACAGCTCGGAGCCGCCGCGACGCGATGGCGAACAGACTGAAACGGGGTACCCAGTCGCTCAAACTGGTCGCACTCGGTTCGGCAGCGTTCAGTGTAGTCGTTCCGCTGGCGCTTCTGGTAACGCCGTTTGGCCAGCTTGTGGCGTCCCCCCCGTTCAGTCTCGGTATCCGGCTGCTGTCGTCGTGGGTCGTTCTCGCGCCGCTTCTGGCAGTCACAGCCGGCGCGTTGCTTGCTGGTAGCGGTGCGATTGTCATCCGAAAGTTCACGACTGAGTTCGACGCCGCTTCGGTGCGGACTGTCGGGGCCGCCATCGCGGCCGCTGGCTACGTCGTGTTGCTAGCCCCGTTCCTCCTGCGAATCGGTATCTTCGGGTTCGCCTCGCTCCCGGCGGTGTTCTTCGGTGCCCTCCTGCTCCCACTGGTGGTGTATCTGCTTCTCGTTCTCGTCATCGGGGGACTCACGTTTGGCCTGTTGCCGGCGCGTGCCGGCCCCGCGGCACTGACCGCTTCGGGACTCATCTGTGCGAGCACCGGTGCGGCACAGGCCGACCTGTCATCGTTACTGGTGTTTGCTGGCGTCGTCGGCGGCCTCGTTGTCTGGGACGTTGGCACGTTCGGCCTGGGGCTGACAGCGGAACTGGGGCATCGGCCGGAAACGCGCCGGCTGGAGCTGTATCACAGCGTGTTCGCCGTCGGCGTCGGCCTTCTCGGTATCGCCGCCGTCGGTCTCGTCGATACAGCGCGTCACGCCGTCGGTGCCGCCATCGGATCGCCGGAGACAATGGCACTCGCCGCGATCGGTGTGTTACTGCTGCTCGCCCCGCTTCGTGGCTGAGGGACTGCTTCGCTGCTGGCCCGTCCAGAATGTGTCAGTAGCCACTGTGGCTCGACAAACGAGGGCTAATGGTACACATTGATACTTCCCCAGTGTAACGCATGGGGCATGGCCGGGTTAACGGGGGATTTGAGCGTCGAGGCTGCGTCAAACCACTGCCTCGACATTGTGGAGCGAGTTGAGGAGGCTGTCGTCGTCGAACGCCGGGTGCTGTTCGAGACACTGGCTGGCGTCATCGCCAGAGGCCACGTTCTGGTTGAGGACGTGCCGGGAACGGGGAAAACAGTTCTGGCGCGGGTGTTGGCGGAGTCACTTGGACTCGAATTCAACCGGGTACAGTTCACGCCGGACCTGCTGCCGGCGGACGTGACCGGGTCGAACGTGTACAACGAACACGAGCGGGAGTTCGAGTTCGCACAGGGGCCGGTGTTCTCGAACGTCGTGCTCGCGGACGAGATCAACCGCGCGCCGCCGAAGACCCAATCTGCGCTGCTGGAATCAATGGAAGAGCGGCAGGTCAGTGTCGACGGGACGACGCATCCGCTCCCGACGCCGTTCGTCGTTATCGCGACCCAGAACCCCGTCGAGCAGGAAGGGACCTTCCAGCTTCCCGAGGCCCAGCGGGACCGCTTCAGCGTGAAGACGTCGATGAACTATCCCGATGTCGAGGGAGAAATGGGGCTGCTCGACCGGCGGGCCAACCGACGAACAATCGCACCGTCGGTCGATCCGGTAGTGGACCCAGAGACGGTACGTGCCCTGCAGGAGTGTGCGGAAGACATCCGCGTCGACACCAAGGTTCGTCGCTACATCGTCGATCTGGCGCGGGCGACACGCGAAGACGACCGGACAGAAATCGGCGTCTCGCCGCGGGGCGTCCAGCGGGTCTTCGAGGCAGTCCGAGCCAGTGCAGTCATCGCCGGCCGGCGGTATTCCACCCCGGACGACGTGAAGCGGCTGGCGAACGCGACGATGAGTCACCGACTGGTCCTGACGACGGAGGCGACTATCGAAGGGACGGAGAAGGCCGACGTGATTCAGGCCGCTCTGGACGCCGTCGACGTGCCCGCAGTCTCACCGAATGCGCCGGATACGGACGACACGCCCAAACAGACGACAACAGGCGGGTCCGAACGCGCTGACTCACCATCGGAGGCGACACCAGACGGCGATTCTCGCGGGCAGCGCCCCGAACGGAGTGCTGGTGAAGCAGCTGAGAACGAAGCTACGCAACTGGACGGAGATGACGGTCAGCCCACCGACTCGTCAGGTGACAGTCGGGGCCGGAGTGATGATGACAGCGGACACGGACAGTGAGCGCAGGCGGGTAGCCGAACGGCTTTACTCCACGGAACAGCCAGACGTGGTATGGAAAGCGAACGCAACGTCCTCGGCGGGGAGCTGGCCCCCTGCTCGATGGACCCGGAGACCGGATTCATGCGCGACGGCTACTGCTACCCGCTCCAGCGCGACCCGGGTCGGCACGAAATCTGTGCCGTGATGACGGCCGAGTTTCTAGAGTACAGCAAGGCCCAGGGCAACGACCTCGTGACGCCGCGGCCGGAGCTGAATTTTCCGGGTCTCGACCCCGGTGACAACTGGTGTGTCTGCGTCCCGCGCTGGATAGAGGCCCACGAGGCCGGGCGCGCACCGCCGGTGAACCTCGACGCGACGAGCGAGGACGTGCTCGAAGACGTGTCGCTGGAGACGCTGCAGGAGTTCGCTGCCGATGGTGACTCGAATGCTGATGCGACGACTGAATGAGCCGCGGCGCGAACGACTTTTGAGGGGGCGTCCCGTCGCTTGGGTCGTGCAACAGGGGAGGGCCAAACGATGAGCGTCGACCGCGTTCGTGGCGTCGTCGTCGACATCGAGGAGCCGAAGACGGTGAACACCCAGTACGGCGAGAGCGACCTCTGTGAGGTGACTATCCGGCCGGACCGCGGGGCCGGCGAGCCGACGACGGTGACGCTCTGGGGGAAGTGGACCGAGAACGCCGCCGTCATCGAGACGGGGATGGAGGTCGCCGTCTACAACCCCGACGAGCGGGAGTATCAGGGCGAGCAGCAGTACTCCGTCGGCGGCGACGCCACCCTCGTCGTCCAGCCTGATTTTCTCGTCGACGTGACCGACATCCGGGCGTGGGTACAGTGCCCGCGGATGTACTACCTCCGGAAACTCGACGGCGCAGAGCACGCCTACCCGCTGGTGAAAGGGACCGTCGTCCACGAGGTCTTTGGCGACTTACTTCGGGGCCGGGACCTCGATACCGCTATCGAGGAACAGGTCGACGCCGCCGGCCTCGACATCGGACTGCTCGGCCGGGAGGCCGACGAGGTGGCCGGGGACGTGCGCGACCACGCGTCGGCCATCCAGGGGTGGCTCCAGCAGGGGACGCTTACTGAAACTGATGAGTGGCGCTCCGAGATGACGCTCATCTCCGAGCGGTTCGGGATGAAAGGGCGGGCCGACGCCGTCCGGCGGGGGATGCCCGTCGAACTCAAGACCGGCAAGAACACCAAGCGGGAGCCCCGCTTCCAGGACAAGATTCAGGCGACAGCGTACGCGCTGATGCTGGGCGAACGCGCTGCCGGCGCGGGCAGCGCCGTCGACGCCGCGCCGGACACAGGCACGCTTCTCTACACGAAAAACGCCGCCGTCGACCGCAACGAGGAGAGCGGCGACCTCTCGCCGGCCAAGGAGTTCTCTATCGGGAGCGGCCTGCTGAACTACGTCGTCCGGACCCGCAACGCGATTGCGGCGATGGAGTACGATTCGGGCGTGCCGACGGGCTACGAGGCAAACGCGAAGTGCGAGTACTGCTTCGAGCAGGACACCTGCATGGCCGTCTCCGGCCGTCTCGATCAGGAATCCAAGGCCGGCACGGTCGGCCGAGCGGTCCCGGAGGAGGAACTGGAGTACTTCGAGGAGTTCTACACGGCAGTCGAGGCCGAGCGCCGTGCTGTCCACCGGGAGTACGCGAAGCTCTGGGAGCAGACGCCCGAAGAGCGGGCCGACAACGACCGGGCGCTCATCGGTCTCGAACCGACCGGCCGCCGGGAACTCGACGGCGGCCGCTGGGAACTCCGCGCGACAGGGACCGGTGCCGTCTCGAAGATCCGCGAAGGCAATCTCGTGCTCGCCAGCGACGGCGACCCGGTGACCGGCAACGCCGAACTGGCCCGCGTGGAACGTCTCGGCGAAGAAATCGTCGTCACGGCCGACGAGCCGCTGGACCTCCGCCGACTGGACGTGTATCCCTCCGAACTGACGACCGACCGGCTCCAGAACGCGCTCCACGACGCCGTGCTCCTCCAGTCGCCCGAGCAGAAAGACGTGCTGTTCGGGCGGCGCGAGCCGGAGTTCAATCCGGTCGAGGAGACGTTCATCGACAACAACGACGCGCAGAACGAGGCCGTCCAGCTAGCCGTCGGCGCGGCGGACTTCGCGCTCGTCCACGGCCCGCCTGGCACGGGCAAAACGTACACGCTGGCGCGGATGGTTCGGGCCCTCGTTGCTCGCGGTGACCGAGTGCTGCTCTCGGCGTTCACCAACCGCGCCGTCGACAATCTGCTGGAGGCGCTGGAAGAACAGGGCTACACCGATATCGTCCGAGTCGGCACGGAGAGCGGCGTCCGCGATGACATGCAGAAATACCGACTGGAGACCAGCGGCGACCCCGGCGAATGTGCGAGTCGGCTCCAGGGCGCGCAGGTCGTCGCGGCGACGACGGCCACCTGCGGCGGGAGCACGCTCCAGACCCAGGAGTTCGACGTCGCGGTCGTCGACGAGGCCGGCCAGCTGACCGAACCGGGGACGCTCGCGGCGACGACGCTCGCCGACCGATTCGTGCTCGTCGGCGACCACCAGCAGCTCCCGCCGGTGGTCCAGTCCGAGGACGAGACGCTGACGACATCGCTGTTCGAGCGGCTCATCGACGCCCACCCGGACGCTGGCGTGATGCTCGACCGCCAGTACCGGATGGCCCAGCACATCCAGGCCTTCGCCTCGCGGGAGTTCTACGACGGTCAGTTGCGGCCGGCGACCGGCGAGGTGGCCGCCCAGCGACTCGACGACCTCGACGGCGTCTCGACGGCAAGTTTGCCCGAGTGGCTCCGGGACCGCGTGGCCTTCGTCGACCCGGACGGAAGCCAGGTCGGCAACACCAACCCCGACGAGGCCGACCGGATCGCCGACATCGTCGCGTCGTATCGGTCCGCGGGGGTTCCGGCCGACGACATCGGTGTCATCGCGCCGTACCGCGCCCAGGTCGCGGAGATTTCGAAACGGCTCCCGGACGTGACCGTCGACACGGTCGACCGGTTCCAGGGGTCGAGCAAGGAGGTCATCGTCATCTCTTTCGTCGCCACCGGGACGCTCGACAGCCCCATCTTCGAGGATTACCGGCGCATCAACGTCGCGCTCACGCGAGCGAAGAAGGCGCTCGTCCTCGTCGGCGACGGCGACGCACTGGCGACCGACGAGGTGTACGGCCGAATGGTCGAGTGGGCGCGGGGCTGACTACGCGTCCGCGTCGCTAGCCCTGTCGCCCGTCCGCAGCCCTGCGACGTGTGCGGTGAGGCGCTCCCGAAGCGTGTCTCTGAGTTCTTTTGCGATGTCCTCGTCGATGTCGTACACCCGGGCGATACCACCGAGAAGGCTCGACGAACTCGCCGTGTCGGCCCCCACAGTCGCCAGGTCGCGACGGCGCTGGAACGGGGACCGCGTGACGAACACCGTCTGAAGCCGGTAGTACGGGACGATTCGCGTCGTCCGCCGCCAGAACCCGCTCCGGGTCGCCAGCACGGACTCGTCTAGGTCGTACCCACGGTGTCGCCAGCGAAGGTGGGCTGCCGGCACAACTGTGAGGAAGAGGAGGGCGGCGACCCACCAGTAGCCCGTCTCCAGCACCAGCGAGTCCACGGCGTAGGCGACTGCAGTGAGCCCGGCCGCGGCCAGTGAAAAGCGCGCGAGATACCGTCTGCGGGCGCGCTTCGGCGACCGGTCGAAGTCGAGGTCACCGAACGGCTCTATGTCACGGGCCAGTTCGTACACTTCTTCGCGGGGCGCGAGCGGGACGGCGACGCCCTGCGTGGACTGCTGGTTCCCGCCGCTGTAGCCGGCCGTCTCGACGGCCAGCGTCGCGTAGCCGAACCGCCGCATCAGGACGTTCTCTCGAATAGTGACCGTCTGGACCTTCTCCAGCGGGATGTTGCCGCTGTAGCGGCGCAACAGCCCCCGCTCGTACCGGAGGTCGCCGTCGGCCTGCGTGAGCTGGAAGCCGTAGTACTCGATGACGGTCAGCGCCACGCTGACGACCAGTGCGAGTAGGAGGAACTGGACGACGGAGAGTACGGCAAAGACGGCGAGCCGCGTGGTTTCCGGTGAGCCGGTCAGCCAGCGAACTACCGGCCCGCTCAGCGATGCGCCAGCAAGGGTCGCATTGAACCGCAGAACCGCCCAGACGACGTCCATCCCAAGCGGGAGTGACGCCAGCGTCAGGACCGGCGCGGCCGGCCGAACGGAGACGAGCGCGTACGTCAGGAGTTCGCGCTGGTCGAACGCGAACAGCAGCGATCCGTCCGGCTCGTCGCGTTCCGCCGTGTCCGATTCGGAAACCGGTTCCCCGAGGTCATTCCTCGACTGAGTGTCGCCAGCGTGTGTCGGTTTGGGGCCGGTCACGCCGGGCAGATCGGCGTGGGCCGACCGGCCAAGTGTCGCAGCTTCGGACACCGCGTCGGCGGTGGCTGTCTCTGCCTCGGCGGCCTGGTCCCGGTCGTGGGTCCGCACGTAGTTCCGCAGGCGTTTGACCTCGGCCTCGTCGACTGCGTCCAGCGTAGCCTCCGTCGCGCTGCCACCGGCCGTCTCGAAGCGGACGATTGCGAGTCCGAGCAGGCGGTTAAGGATGTTCTGCTCGACGTCTAAGTTCTGGACGCGGCCCAGCGGAATCTGGCGGGACTGCCTGGCGAAGACGCCGGATTCGACAGTAAGCGTGTCGCCGTCGAGTTCGTACTGAAAACGGAAATAGCGCGCCAGCGCGTAGCCGCTAAACGTCAGCGCGCCGAGCAGGCCGAGTAACGGAACCGCAAACGCTGGCAGTCCGAGCATTCCGGTTCCCAGTGACCCGCCAAAAAAGCCGAAGAAGCCGCCTTGCAGCGCTGCTCGGGTGACTCGCAGGACCGCACTTCGCGGGTGGAGCCGGTTCATACCGCGTCCGTGGCCTCGCTCTCGTTTGCGAGGTCACGGAGCTGCTCGCGCAGTTCAGTGGCTCGTTCGGGCCGCAGGCCTGGAATCGTGATGTCCGCGCCGCGGGTCCCAGCAGTGTAGACGACGACACTCGCCAGCCCGATAGCTCGCTCTACTGGGCCGCGCGTGGTGTCGACGTGCTGTACACGAACGTACGGGACCGACGTGTCGGTCCGGGTGACGACACCGCGAAGGAGAAAGAGCGCGTCGTCCTGTAGGTCAAAACGCCAAATCCGGTGGGCAGCGATGGCATGGGCAACACCCAGAAGCACCAGCACAACCCAGCCGCCGACGACCACCGTCTGTGGCAGTGAAACCGCGAACCGGTCGACAAGATACGCGATGACACCGAGCACCGACGCCTGGATAACT
This sequence comes from Haloarcula sp. CBA1131, assembly GCF_008728975.1. Taxonomy (NCBI): domain Archaea; kingdom Methanobacteriati; phylum Methanobacteriota; class Halobacteria; order Halobacteriales; family Haloarculaceae; genus Haloarcula; species Haloarcula sp. CBA1131. The sequence goes on along the minus strand of NZ_RPCY01000001.1, from coordinate 1,936,852 downwards.
GTCGACAGAACCCACAGCAGTCTCACTCGCGGGTGAAGCGACTCCATGTCTCACCCGTGGGGCCGGCCGCGGATTAACGGTTTGGCTCAGGGGCGAAATTGGAAGAGTTCCGGTCCACACACGGACCAAACTATGGGCGGAATCGTCCGAGACTTCGAAAAATCTCCTTGTATAGCCCCGACGCCGGACAAAGCGTATGTCACGAAGCCGACGGACGTTTCTGACGACGCTCGCCGCTGCAAGTGTCACGCTCCCGCTCGCTGGCTGTGCCGGCGGCGACGAGCGATCCGGAGACGAGGGGACGGATACAATGAACGACGGGGCGACTGGTTCGATGGAGGATGAAGGGATGACTGACTCCATGACGGGCGGCGAAGCGAGCGGCTCGATGGAGCAGGTGAACGAAACGGAGTCGATGGGACCCGGCGCAATGACCGAGTCGATGACGGAGTCCACGGCTGGCGAGTCGATGGGTGACGACGTGACGAACGACACCATGGCCGAAAACGAGACGGCGTCGTGAGTCGCGCGGTGACGACCGCAACAGACTCCGCCGGCCTACACGCGCTCGTTGACCTGGTCGGCCTCAGTCGTCGGTCGCAACGGCGCTGTCTTCGGCGTCTCCATCTTCAATCTCGCTCAGCACCCGCTGGTGGAACTCCTGTAAGACGGCGGACTCGTCCTCGGCGAGGACCACGTCGCTGGCCATCAGCGTCGCGAGGCCGAAGGCGCGCGGTGACGGCGAGTCAACGCGAGTCCGGACCACGCCCACGTCGCCGTCCTGCATCGCACGCAGGACGGTTTCGATACCGTCGACGTTGAGTTTGTCCTCCAGAATCTCGCGGTAGGTCTCCTCGACGACGGCGAAGTCCCCGAGGTCCTCGGCGAACCCCAGCAGCATCTCCGAGGAGACCTGCTGTTCGCTCGCGGACTTCTCGTAGCCCTTGTAGCGTTTGAGTATCATCAGCGACCGCGTGGCGTTGATACGGAAGTACCGCTGGAGCAGGTCTGTCCCGTCGAGGCTAGCCCGAAGGTCCGCGCGGGCCGTGTCCGGGTCTAGGTCGCCCACGATTCGGGCGATATCGACTTTGCGGTTCAGCGGCATCGAGAGGGTAAAGCCGTTGTCGGCGACGGCGACCTGCACGTTCGCGCTGGCCGCCTGGGCGATGTGGTAGGCCAGCAGCCGCGAGAAGCCGTCGTTGAACCGTCGGCCGTAGTTCGAGTGGACGTGGTAGTGACGCTCGTACTCGTCGTGGTCCAGTGTCTCCTCGATGACGAGCCGGTCGGTCGTAGACACACTGTCCGAGCCGGCATAGGCTACCTGCTCGCGGAACATCCTCGCGATGGCCCGCACGCTGTTCTCGTCGATGGGGAACCCCCGGAGCCAGTTGCGGACCTCCGACATCCCGCCATCGGCCAGCCGGTCCAGTAGTTGGCCCTGGAAATCGAGTATCTCGCGGCCGAGGTCGTAGGAGAGGGGGAGCCGCTCGGAGAACCACGACGGGACCGTCGGGCGGGCGGCGGTCCGGTCGACGTACACCTTCGACCCGCGGCGGTAGCGGTACTCGAAGTTGTTCCCGCCCAGCACGAACACGTCGCCTTTCTCCAGCGTGTCCAGATACGACTCGTCCAGTTGGCCGACCCAGCTGTCGTCGCTCCGGGTGACCACGTCACACGTAAAGGAGTCCGGAATCGTCCCGATGTTGGTCATGTAGATGACCCGCGCGAGCCGACCCCGTTTGCCGATGAGGTGCTCACCCACGTCGTACTCCTCGTAGTGGTGCTCCCCGTCGGGCGCGTCGTTCGTGTCCCGCCAGATCTTGGCGTAGACGTTCTTGTCTTCCATCCCCGGGTAGTCGGCGGTCATGTACCGCATCAGCTGCTCCCAGTTCTCGTCGTCGTAGTCCCGGTACGGGTAGGCCCGACGGAGGACGTTCTTAAACGTCGCCTCGGGACGGACGTCGTTGATAGCCATGCCGTAGACGTGCTGCGTGGCCACGTCCTGTGCGTTCTCAGGGATGAACACGCGGTCGACGAAGCCCCGCTCGGCCTTTTCGAGCATCACCGCACACTCCACGAGTTCGTCGCGGTCCAGCGCGATGACGCGGCCCTCCACTGTTTCGCCCAACTGGTGGCCCGCGCGGCCGATACGCTGGAGCAACGCGGCCACGGATTTTGGCGAGCCGACCTGCACGACGAGGTCGATATGAGGCATGTCGATGCCCAGTTCCAGGCTCGTCGAGGTCGTCACCACGTCCAGCGTCCCGGCTTTCAGCGATTCCTCGATGTCCCGGCGCTTCTCCTTCGAGAGCGAGCCGTGGTGGCAGCCGGAGTTGGACTCATCGTAGTCGTCGAACTTCTCGCGGAGGTTGTGCAGGACCCGTTCGGCCCCCGAGCGCGTGTTCGTAAACACGAGCGTGTTGGTGTGGGACTGGACGTGGTCGTGGAGCTGGGTGTAGAACCGCTCGGTGACGATGTCCCGCGGCGTGTTGATGAGGTCGTCGGCCGGACAGGACAGCTCCATGTCGAAATCGCGGGCGAAGCGCGTGTCCACAATCTCGTAGTCCCGAGGGTCGCCGCCGGGTTCTGCGCGGCCGACCAGAAACTCCGCGACGGTGTCCAGCGGCTCGACGGTGGCCGAACAGCCGATTCGCGTGGGCGATTCCTCGACCATCTCCTCTAGCCGCTCCAGCGACACGGAGAGGTGGGTCCCGCGCTTGTTCTCGGCGAGGCTGTGGATCTCGTCGACGATGACGTACTCGATGGTTTCGAGCTTCTTCTTGAACTTCGGCGAGTTCAGCAGGATGGCCAGCGTCTCCGGCGTCGTATTGAGGATATGCGGCGTCGTTTCGAGCATCGCCTGGCGCTCGCTGTCGCTGGTGTCGCCGTGACGGATGGCGTGTCGGATTTCCACGTCTTCGCCGCGCTCCTCAAGCTTGGCCGTGATGCCGTCGAGGGGCTGTCCGAGGTTGCGGTGGATGTCGTTGGCCAGCGACTTCAGCGGCGAGACATAGAGGCAGTAGACGGAGTTCTCAAGCTCGTCTTCGCGGGCCTTCCCGAACAGTTCGTTGATGATACCGGTAAAGGATGCGAGGGTCTTGCCGCTCCCAGTGGGCGCACAGATGAGGGCGTTCTCGCGCTCGTGGATGAGCGGGATAGCCTCTTTCTGTGGCGGGGTGAAGAAGCCGCCGTTGCCGGGAACGAACTCGCCGAACTGCTCGACCCACCACTCCTGGACGACGGGCGCGAGGCGGGAAAGCACCTCGGCGTCGTCGATGTCGACCGCCTCCGGGTCGAAAGTCGGGTCCGTCGCTGCGAGACGCTCGCGTCCTCCCATTGTCGGCTCTTACCGACCAGTAGGACCGCCGCGGCAAGTGGGTTCCGCCCTATCGACGGGGAAAACGCCTAAGCGACCACCGTGTCTGGCCTGGGGCATGGCCGAATCCTTCGACGTACTGACGCCGCTGGTGACGCCGTTCGACGCCGACGGCGACCTCGATGTGGATGGCCTGAAATCACTGGTCCGGCACGTCGCCACGACCGGCGTCGACGGCATCGTCCCCTGCGGGACGACCGGCGAGTTCGAGACGCTCTCACCCGGGGAGTACCGGACCGTCGTCCGAACCACGACAGAGACAGTGCCCGAGGACTGCCGCGTCATCGTCGGGACAGCCGCCACCGACGTTGCGACCGTCCACGAGCGGATGGCGTTCGCCGCCGAGCAGGGCGCGGACAGCACACTGGTCGTGCCCTCGTACTACGGCGGGCGGGCCAGCGGGGCGGGCAACGAGGCGTTCTTCGACGCGGTTCTGGCCGACGCGCCGCTACCGGTCTACCTCTACAACATCCCCGGGGCCGTCGGACAGGAGCTATCCGTCGAGACGGTCGCCGCGCTCGCCCAGTCAGACGCCGTGGCGGGACTGAAGGACTCCTCGGGCGACCTCCCGTACGTCACCGCAGTCCTCAACCGGACGCCGGAGGCGTTCACCGTCTATCAGGGCCACGACGGCCTGTTCGTCCCGTCGCTCGTGCTGGGCGGCGACGGCGGCGTCAGCGCGCTCTCCCATCTATTGTACAGCGAGCTAGAACGAGCGGGCACCGCCGTCGCCAACGGCGACGTGGCGGAAGCCAGAACGGTCCAGCGGAAGATCCTCTCACCACTCTCAGAAGCGTGTGCCGAGTTCGGTTTCGCGCCCACCGTGAAGGCGTTGCTTGCCGACCGCGGCATCATCGACCACGCGACGGTGCGACCGCCCCGGGATTCACTCTCACCGGACGCAGTGGAGTTCGTGACCGAGCTGTTGTAGTGGCAATCAGAAGCGCTGTCCTGTATATCGAGCGTCCCGCTGTCGTAGATGGTTGTTGTTCGTCACCTCCGATAGCGCGCTCTGAGACTCAAATGGCCCTGTGAGGTTCCACGAGATTCATTACGCTGGGCGGCAGTGAACGCAATATATGTCGTTGCTGCCCTCCCGCGGTCCCGACACGAGCACCTCACAGGACGGGGAGCTACAGGTCGTCGGGGTCGACGAAGACGTCTCAGATGTCCTCGATGCCCTCTCCTCGGAAACGGCCAGAGAGATCCTCAACACCGTCTACGACGAGCCGGGAACACCCTCTGAACTTGCCGACCGGCTCGATATGTCGATACAGAAGGTCTCCTATCACCTGGAAAAGCTGGAAGACGAAGAGCTGATCACCGTCGCAGGGGTCCAGTACTCCGAAAAAGGCCAAGAGATGAAGGTGTACGAGCCCCCGGAGGACCCGCTGGTGTTGTTCGTCGGGACGCAGGAGCGCAAGCAGTCGCTCCGGTCGCTCGTTCGCCGGGTCCTGCCTGTCATCGGGGTTCTCACCGCGGCTAGCGTCATGCTGCAACTCCTGCTCGGGCAGTTCCCGATCCAGCTCGGGAGTTCCGGGGCCGGCGGCGACGCGGGAACCACCGGTGACGGTGCCCAGGGCGGGGACGCCGAGAGTCTCGAGGCGGCGAACGAAACGGCCGCGACGGCCGAACCCACGTCAGCCCCGACGGAGACAGACGACAGCGGGTTCCAGATAGCCGAGGCGACGGAGACGCCGGAAGCCACGCCGGCCCCGGAAAGCACTCCGGTGCCAGAAGCCGACACCCCGGTCGAAGCGATGACCGAGGAAGCGCGTAAACTGACGACCGACGCCGCGGCCAGTGGTGGCATCGACCTCGAACCCGGCGTGGCCTTCTTCCTCGGTGGGCTGCTGGTCCTGACGCTGTACGTCTCGTTCTGGGCGTACAAGAACTACCGCTGAGCCGGCTTAGCGGTCCAGTAGATTCAGTCCGAATCGATCCGTTCGGCGACCAGCACGCCAGCCTGCTCGGTGACCATCTCGACGGCCGTCAGCGCGTAGCCGGCGTCGGTGAAGGCGTCAGCCAGGACACCGACCGTCGCCGGGTCGTCGACTTCGGGGCTGTAAAACGGCGCATCGGGGTCGTCGTCGCCGAACAGCATCACGTCTCCGAGGACGATTCGTCGCGGCCCCAGATCGGCGATGGTGTCGATGGCGTCGCGCTTCTCGTCATCGCCGAGGTGATGCATCGCGAAGTTCGACGTGACGATGTCCACCGGGCCGTCGACGTTCGGAGCGCGGAAACGGCCATCGCCGAAGCTCACGTTCTCGACGCCTCGCTCGTCGGCTTTCTCCCGTGCTTTCTCCAGCATCCCGTCGCTGATGTCGCGGCCGATAACCTCGCCCGCGTCGGGCGCGAGTGCGAACGCAATCGCTCCGGTCCCCGTGCCGAGGTCGAGGACTACGTCGTCGCTTTCGGGGGCCGCGTGCTCGACAGCGAAGTCGACACAGGCGCGATACGCCGCCGAATCCTGGTCCTCGTCGTACGCGTCGGCGTGTTCGGAGAAGCGCTCGGCGTGTTCGTCGAGTGATTTCTTCATACTCGCTTCTCGTCGTGCTCGCACAAGTGTCTCCCGCTCCGTTTCGCGGTTTTGTCGCGGCTCGGGTTCACTTAAAACGCGTTTTGAGCCACAGGTGGGCTTTTGCTATCCCCGTCCAAAGCATGAACTGCGCCGTCGACGGGTGACCTGCCCCCGAGCCGCCCTGACCCCGTCCCCGCCGACGGCCACCGCCCTCACTCCGCTGACGCTCCCTGGTAGTCTCCCCGCCCCCACACGCCAACGCCTTTGTCCGTTCGCTCGCTGTCGTCCGGTATGCGTCTCACGTTTCTCGGCACCGGAAGCGCCATGCCCACCGGCTCTCGAATGCAGTCCGGCTATCTGCTGGAACGCGACGGAAAACGGCTGCTCGTCGACTGTGGCAGCGGCGTGTTGCACTCGCTGGCCCGAACAGACGCGGGCTACGAAGGCGTCGACACCGTGTTACTGACCCACCACCATCTAGACCACGTTTCCGACCTCGACGTGCTGATGAAGGCCCGCTGGCTGGCCGGCGAAACAGAGCTCACGATAGCGGGTCCGCCGGGCACGTCCGACCTGGTTCGGGACCTCCTCGAAACACACGACTACATGCAGGACCGACTGGACCTGACGCTCAGGGACCTCGATGGCGGACCGTTCGAACTGGCTGGGTTCAGCGGCGACACCTGCGAGACGCGCCACTCGATGCAGTGTTTCGCCTACCGACTCTCAGTCGATGACGGACCGGCGATAACGCTTGGCGCAGACTCAGAGGCGTTCACGGACCTCGTCGAGTTCGCCGAAGGGTCGGCAGTGCTCGTCCACGACTGCTCGTTCCCGGATGACGTGGACGTGTCGAACCACCCGACGCCGACGACGCTCGGAGCGACGCTCCGCGATGCCGACGCCGAGGTCGGGCGTGTGTATCTCACCCACTTGTATCCACACACGGAGGGACGACACGAGGAGATGCTGGAGTCGATAGCGGACAGCTACGACGGCGACGTGCAGTTCGCCGAAGACGGCCTGACGATAACCGTCGACAGGACCTAAACGCGTTCGAGCGTGACGCGGAACTCGGCTCCACCGGCGTCGCTTTCTGCCACGCTGACCCTGCCGCCGTAGGACTCGGTCAGCGCCCGAACGAACCCGAGGCCGAAGCCGGTCCCCGAACTCTTCTGCCCCTTCACACCCATTTCGAAAATATTCTCGCGCAGGTTTGGCGAGACACCCGCCCCATCGTCGGCGAAACAGACAGTGACCTCGTCAGGGGTGGCTTCCGCCGGAGCCACTCGCATGTGTACCTCGCCCTCGTTGTGGACCGCCGCGTTGGACATGATGTTCGTGAACACGGAGTCGAGCAGGTCGCCGCCGTACACCTGATACTCGAACGCTGACGGCTCGAAATCGACAGTCAGTGACCCGTAGTTGGCTCTGACATCCCGGACTGTGTCCCCGAGAACCGTCGCGAGGTCCTGTGGCTCCGGGTTGTCCTGCGATTCTAGCGTCGAGACGAGGTCGCCGACGCGCTGGATGAGGTCGGCGGCGCTCTCGGCCGCGCGCTGTATCTTGCCGGCGTACTCCTCGGTCTGGCCGTCGACCTGTCCCGCGACGACATCGGCGAACCCGGCGATGACCTGAAGGTCGTTGCCCAGGTCGTGGCGGAGAAGCCGGTCGTACATCTCGATCATCTCCTTTCGCCGTTCCAGGTCCCGGTGTGCCCGTTCTAGCCGTTCGCGGGAACGGATGTTGGAGATGGCCGTCGCGGCGTGGGTCGCGAGAATCTCCATTGGTCTGACGTACTCGTCCCCGAACTCCTCGACGGTTTGTGACCGTGTGACCAACACCGCTGTCACCTCGTCACCCATCCGGGCCGGGACAGCCAGCGCACCCGTCACGTCCGAGTCGGCCGTGACAGCGGCGTCAGCGCCCTGTTCGACGAGCGTCTCGCCGGCCTCCTGCGCCCGTCGAGCCAGGTCACTGGGTGGCTCGCCCTGCACGAGATTCGGGTTCGTGCTGTGGACGACCCGGAGGTCGTCGTCACGAACTTCGACGAACGTAGAGTAGGAGAACTCGAACAGCAGCGACATCGCTTCGAGCGTGAGGGAAACGACCTCGTCGACGGACTCACACCGATTGAGCGCCTGCCCGTACTTGTTCAGGTCGGCGACCTGTCTGGCAAAGTCCTGTTGTTCTTCGAACGACATATCACCCACTCCTCGCAGACATTGGAACTACGTAGCAATAGTGAGCGGGGCAAAAAACGGTTTCGGGAGACTCACCGGCGGAATGAAAGACGGCAGACACGTATCGTGGGTACGCGGTCTCAATCGAGTCGGTACCGAAGTAGCGCGGCGATGCCACCGAGGTTCGAGAGCTGCTGGCCGGGCGCGAACTCCGCGGAGAAGACGGTCACGTCGCCGCCTTTCTGCTCTGTCGTCTCGATGATCTGGTCGACGTCGATGTCCCAGTCGCCCTCGCCGGCCCGCTCCAGTCGGAGCCGCTCGTCGAGCACGAGCAGCGTCTCGATAGCGCCGTAGTCGGCCGCCTTGGCGACTTCCTCCGGGCCGTAGGCCCCCTCCGAACCCGACCCGATGCGCTCCATCAGTTCGTCGATGTAATCCGCCTCCTCGGCGATGCGGGTCTGCTGTTGCACGTCCTCGACAGCGCCGCGTTTGAGTACTTCGTGGACGCCTCGGTCGCCGACAGCAGACGTGTCTACGACGGTAATCTGCTCGGCGATATCGGGAATCTCGTCCTGAAAGTGGTCTAGCGCGTCCTGTTTGGTGAAGCCGGGACCCGCGAGGATGTAGGCGTCCACGTCCTGGCGTTTGAGGACTGACGCCAGTTCGTCGAACAGTTCCTTGCGCGGGCGGGCATACTCGCCCTTGCCAGTCGTCGAGGTGATGGTCGCCCGCTCCTCTGTGCCGTACTGGGCGACGGTGTGGACGTGGGCCTCACCCTCTTCGACGGTCGCGATCGCCACATCGGGGTTCTCCGTGGCTTCGACGGCCTCCTCCAGGCGGTCGGCCTGGTCCGGTTTGAGATGCTTTTCGATGGTGAGTTCGGTGTGTTCCTCGACGTTGAGCGTGTGGTGAAAACCCAGTTGGTCCTCCCGAGAGCAGTCGACGATTTCGCCGCCGACCCGGAGGCGGTTGGCGAACTTCGCGAACTCCACGTCGGTGACCTCGATCTGAATCCACATCGGCTCTCGCTCGCCGCCTTTGTCCCGGAGGTTGTCGTCGTTGCGCTGGATGCGACGGGTCGTGTCGCCGGAGACGAGGTCCCCCGGCTCGATGACGTACGAGAGATGCCAGAGGTCGTCCAGCGTCTCGGGGACCACCTCGATGCGCTCTGCCCCTTCGGCGGTGGTCTCCTGACTCTGTATTTGCATACTGAAGCGTCCGCTTCAGGGACACAAGTGTTCTGCCATTCGACGCGCTGGGACAGGAAAACCGTGACCGAACTAATCAGGCGACCGAGCCTGCAGCGGGCGTCGCGGGTTCAGAGGCGATTTCCGGCATCTCCCTGACAGCGGTCCCGATAGCGTAGGCCCCGGCCACGTAAGCGTAGAACACTACGAAGGGTGTCAGGACGGAACCCACGACGGTGGCGCTCAGGACGCTGACGACGACGCCGGCGAGGAGGCTGATACCGAACGCGACGACCCAGCCAGTAGCGTAGGTGCGGCTGAACAGGAGCGGGCGGAGGTCACTCGGCGAGAACGCCGCGGCGACGCTGTCGGTCCGAACGTAGGCGACGACGGCGGCCGGAACAATGTACACTGCGGCCAGGGAAATCGCGAGCATTCCGAGCGCGGCGACTGTGAGGAGCAATCCCGTGATTACGCCACTGAAGACGGTCTCGCTGGGTCCGAAGGTGGCAACAGTGAGAAACAGTGCTGTCCCTGTGATCACCGTCGGGACCAGCGAGTAAACGAATCCGATAGCGAACGCCTTCAGCCCGTCTATGCCCAGGTCGCCCCATTCGTCGAACTCCGGCGGCGTCGTCTCCCCGTTCATCACGGCCCGGAGTGACCGGACGACGTACCCGAACACGAAGAACAGCGGAACGACGAGGAAACTCAGGAACAGCAACGCACCCCCGATAGCGATGGTTTTCACTGCGCTGTCGCCGTCCTGCGGATACGATATGGCTTCTTTGAACATGATGACGCTCCGTGACAGTAGCCTGGCTGGCGTGGCCGCTGCCACGTCAGTCACGACGATGTGTCACATTGAATTATAATACGTCTTACAAGTACATATAGCAGTAGGTGTTACGTGCTGTCAGTTCGCGTCGGGAGAGTCTCCGTGTCTCACCGCTGGTCTGTGTCGCCCTCGGCAGCCGCCTGCAGGCGTCCAAAGGCCTCCCACGACGGGTCCGCCCCGGGGTGCGATTGTCGGGTGCCGTCGACGTAGAGCCCTGAACCGTTGGTCACTTCGCCGACGACGGCGGCTGGCGTCCCGCGGTCCCTGAGCGCGTCGACGACGCTATCAGCGTCTGCAGGGTTGACGGCAGCCAGAAGCGTCCCGCAACTACTGACGTGCCAGGGGTCGATGTCGAGCGCGTCACAGAGCGCGCCGACGCCGTCAGCAACCGGCATCGCCTCGCTATCCACGTCGAACCGGACGCCCGCACCGTCGGCCATTTCGATGAACGCACCGGTGATACCGCCCTCCGTCGCGTCGTGCATCGCCGTCACGTTGCCGGCGTTTGTCGCGGCCATCGCGTCCTCGACGAGCGCGGTGTCGGCCAGTCGCTCCTGTGCGATGGCGGTTCGGTCGGGCGACAGCCCGATCTGTTCCGGAAAGAGATTGGCGAACAGGCCAGTGACTTCGGCCCCGGGGCCGGTGCCGACGACCAGTTTGTCGCCCGCCCGAGCGCCGTCCGGCCGGACGATGTCGTCGTGGGACCCGACGCCGAGCACCGTCGCACCACCGACCCAGGAGTAGTCGACGCCGGCGTAGCGGGCGGTGTGGCCGGTGACGACGCTCACGCCGACTTCCTCGGCCCGCCCGGCAAAGCCGTGCCACATCGCCGCCAGTTCGTCGTCGCTCATCGCCGGTGGGAGGGTGAACGTTACGGAGAGATGCGACGGCGGGAGACCGGAAACGGCAACGTCGGCCAGGACCACGTCAAGCGCGAACCGACCGGCCCGCTCGAACCCCAAATCGGGGAGGACCGACAATGGGTCGGTGGCCGTGACGAGGGCGTCGCCGCCGACGTCGATGACGCCGAAATCGATACCGTGGGTCGGCCCCAGCGTCACGTCCTCTCGGTCCGCGCCCAGTTCCGGGTAGATGACGGTATCGAACAGTTCGCGGTCGATTTTTCCGAGATCACTCATGCAGGCAGTCACCTCCGGCTCGGTGTGCTCTCTGCTCCGACATCGTCACTCCTCGGTCATCCGACTGCCGCCGGGCGGCAGGAACTCCTGTATCTGGTCCGGACTGGCGACCTTGCGGACGAACGTCTCGTCGGCGAAGCGATCCTTGAACTCCCGGTACAGTCGTTTAGCGATGTCGTTCTGGGCGTACTGCCCCGGTTCGACAGTGATGCTCGTCGCGGCCTGTCCCTCGATAGCCGCTGGCGGGCCACCGATGACCCGCGTCTCGTCGTCGCAGGTGATACCGACGGCGACGCCGGCCGGCGTGCCCTCGAAGTACGTCCGGTCGCCGCGGACGGCGAAGCCGCCCTTCTCCAGATACTCGCCGCTTTCCGGCGTTTTCGACACCTGGTCGGGGTCGACCATGTACACGTCGCCGGCGAACTTCCCGTCTTTCCAGACAGAGGAGTACGAGACAGCGAACTGTGCGGCTTGGTCCAGTGAAGACTGCGGGAAATCCACCTCTTTGGACGGTTCGCTGGGACCGGTCGCTTTGAGCACCGTGACCGGGCCGCCGTGGGCCTGCGCGTGGAAGAACTTGTCACCGCCCTCCAGATACTTCTGGACGAGTTCTTCGTTGTCGTCGGCGTCGCGGCCGCCGATGACGAGGAAGCCGTCCGAGGTGTGGAACCAGCGGAACTGCTCGTACCAGCGCTCGGTCGACCGGGTCGGAATGGACTGCATCGAGAGCCAGTCCGTCGGTTCGTCCTCGGCCTCGTCGTTATCGGCTTCGTCCTCGCCGTCGTCGGCCTCCCACTCCTCGCGCCGCTCTTTGACCGCTTCGAGGTCCTCGCGGGTGTTCTCGATGGCAGCGAGCGCGCCCTCCTTCTTCTCCTCGATGCGTTTGGCCTCCTTGTACAGTTCGTCGGCGTTCTTCTCGACGCCGGTGAAGGCGTCCACTGTGACCCGCGTCCCGTCGATGTCGAGGGTCACCGTCCCCTCGCTCCCGTCAAGCGAGACAACTGCTTCGGCGGCCGCGATGCCGCGGTCGGCCCCCTCGTCAAACTTCGCCTCGATGTCGTCCCAGGACACGTCGTCCTGGCGGGCGGCCTGCACCGTCGAGAGCACGTCGTCGACGAGGTCGTAGTTGGCGTACAGCAGCTCGGCCTTCTCCCGTTCGACCTCGGCGTCGGCTTCGAAGTCCTCGATAGCCTGCTCCTGTTGCTGGATGATGCGCTGCTGTTTCTCTATCTCGGCCTCGAAGTCCGGGCGCTGTGTCTCGCCGCCCTCGACTTCCTCCTCCCGCTGGAAATTGAAGAAGTAGTCGTCCAGCGCGGGGTTGAACTCCGTGAAAGATTCGCTGTAGAGTTCTTCGTACTCCGCCAGCGGAATCGGCGTCACGTCGATGCGCCGGCGGTCCGGGTCATCGCCGGATTCCCCGTTGCCTGCACCGTCACCGTCGTCGAGCGTTTCGTAGTACACCCGCGGGTCGACATCTCCCTCACGCAGGCGCGTCCCCATCTCGTCGATGAGTTCGTACAGCCGCTCGAAATCGGACTCATCGAGGTCGTCGACGGCGACGTTGTAGTCGATGCCGGCGCGGGTACACAGTTCCTCGCCGTAGAGGCCGCCGAAGTTCAGTTGCGTCGCCAGCGTCCGCACGAGGTCAGCGTCGGATTCCTTGATGCGAGCGACAAACCCGTCGTAATCGACAGTCATCGGGTTGAACCGCGCCGACGGGAATTCGTAGGGCGTCCCGGGTGCGACGGTTCGGGATTTGAGCCTGACCGTTTCAAGACAGTCGATGACCTCGCCGTATTCGTCCAGCACGGCGACGTTCCCGTCGCCGAACAGCTCCGCGACGATAGTCGTCGACGCGTCCTCGCGGTCGAACTCCAGTTCGATGATGCGGTCGAACTCGAACTGCTCGACGCGGACGAGGTCAGCGCCCGACAGCCGGTTCCGGAGCATCATCGCGAAGTCCGGCGGGCGGCCCGGTGCGTCGGGGACGTGACTCTGGTCGGCAGCGTGGGCGCGCTTGACGTCGCCGACTTCGATGAGGAACTCGACGCGCCCGCGGTCGAAGTCCCGGAGCTTCAGTCTGACGAGGTCGTCCTCGGGGTAGAGGTACGCCTTGTCGAGCTTCGCGCCCTCGTAGCCGGCGAGTTCGCCCTCCAGGGCGGCGAGGTCGACGCTCGTCAGTTCCCGCTTGTGGTCCATGTCGGTGGCTGTCGGCGGGCACCCAAAGGCGTTCCGTTACCCGCTGTCGGCGATTGCCTCGCCCGTCTCCAGTCCGTTCCGTAACGCCGCGTGGAGTCGCCCCTCGCCGGCCACCCAGTCGCCGGCGAAGTACAGGTCGTGCTCGGCGGCACACGCCAGCAGATCGTGGTCGACCTTGCCCTCGGGCTGGGAGTAGCGCCAGTGCTGATGGTCGGTCCAGTCGGGGTCGGCAAGCCGGTCGTCGTCCAGCAGTCGAGCCGTCCGCGTCGCGATGTCGTCGACGAGCGTATCGGGGTGTTCGTCGTAGTTCGCAATCGACCACGGTTCGTTCATCTGCACCAGCAGCAGGGACTCGCCGTCGGGGACGTGGCCGTCCTTGCACTCCTCGCGGCCGACCCAGCCGATGTCGTGGTCCTTGTCGCTGTTGACCGCGGCATACCACGGCACGTCGATTTCGAAGGGATAGTGCAGCACCCCCGCGATGACCGTTCGATAGGGGACCGAAGCGATTTCCTGCCGAAGCGCCCGGCAGTCGTCGTGATCCCACCGCGACTGTCCCAGCAAATCTGCTGTCTGGGGGGCCGGCGGTGTCAGCAGCGCGGCGTCGAAGTGCCCCAGGTCCGCTCCGTCGTCGTCCTCGAGCCGCCAGCCGTCGCGCTGCCGCTCCAGTCGTTCGACCCGGACGCCGTTCTCTACTTCGGCGTCGGTCTCGTCGAACAGTCGCTTTGCAAGCTGTGTAATGCCCGCCTCGTACGTCCATTTGTGTTCGTCAGCGTCCCGTCCAGCGTCGATTTCCCCGGTCCTGTCGAACGCGTGCACCGGTTCCTCGATATCGACGAGTCCCTCGGTCGAGAGCGCCTCCGTGACCAGTTCCGTCACGCGCCCGTCGTCCGCCTTGAGATAGTTCGCCCCGTACTCGTACGTGCAGTCGCCGTGCCGCCGGGTCGCGGCGCGCCCGCAGACGCCGCGGCTCTTCTCGAACACTGTTACGTCGACTTCCGCGTCGTGGAGCGCGTACGTTGCCGCCGCACCGGCACCACCGGCACCGACGACTGCGAGGTTACGAGCCATACGTGCCAGTCGGACGGTGTGAGTAAAAATCCACCACACAACCAGTTCGGACCGCCCGCCAGTGGTCCGGTTCAGCGGTCCCGCTGGCGTCGGAGACCCCGACGCGTCCAGCCGACCACGGCGAGTATCGCGACACCGACGCCCACTTGGCGGAGTGAGAACCCGGGGCCCTGTGCCGCGGTCGTTGCCCTGTCATCGCTGTCAGTGGCCGGAATGGATTGGTTTTCGACTGTGAGTGGGCCCGCCGTCTCGCCGTTGACCCGAACGGTTCCGTTGACCGCCTCGAACTCTGTCTCGACGACCGTCTCCTCACCGGGCTCAAGCGCCACTTCGTCCGTCGTCACCGGTTCGCCGTCGACCGTCACCGTCAGTGTCTCGTTGACTGGCCGCGGACGGGCGTTCTTTACTGTCGTTCGCACGGTCGTATTGAACCCGGCCCGAACCCAGTCAGCCGACAGTGAGGCCTCCCTAATCTGCAAATCGGCGTTCCCCTGACCTTCGGGAGTGGGTTCCCCATCGGTACCCACTTCGGTTCCGAATCCGGCGGTTTCGTTTCCGTCGCCGGTCGTGTTGCCGGCAGGCGCGCCCCCGCCTGTTGTTCCGTTCCGCGCGGTTGCGTTCGTCCCATCGGTCGACGTCCCGTTTTCATTGCCATCCAACCCCGTGATCTCGTCATAGATTCCACCGTCAGACTGGGAGTCATCGTCGTTGTCCGAGCCGTCAGAGTCCTCGGAGCCGCTATTGTCGGAGTCGCCTGAGTCGTTCGAACCGTCTCCACTGGAGTCGGTATCGTCGTCGGAGTTGCCACCTGAGTCGTCAGTGTCGGCAGCGCCGACATCGCTATCCGCCTCAGTTTCCTCCTGTGTACCGTTCTCAGTTCTTTCACTGTCCGTCGGTGCCTCGGTCTCCTCACTGTCCGTCGGTGCCTCGGTCTCCTCACTGTCCGTCGGTGCCTCGGTCTCCTCACTGTCCGTTGGTTCTTCAGTTTCCTCACTGTCCGTTGGTTCTTCAGTTTCCTCACTGTCCGTTGGTTCTTCGGTCTCCTCACTGTCCGTTGGTTGCTCAGTCTCTCCATCGTCCGTCGGTTCCTCGGTCTCCTCACTGTCATTCGGCTCTTCAGTCTGGGTCTGTGTCTCGGTATGTTCTCTTTCTGTGGGGTTCTCGGTTTGCGTCGGCTCCTCCGTTTCTTCGTTTTCGGTCGATTCCTCCGTTTCCTCGCTCTCAGTCGGTGTCTCCGGGCTCTCCGTAGGTTCCTCCGTCTGGTCGGTCGGGTCTTCGGTTTCTTCGGAGTCTGTCTGTGGCTGTTCCGTCGGCGTCTGTTGGGCCTCCGCAGTCTGCTCGCCGTCGGTCGGTGCGTCCGTTTCGTTTACCTGCCCGAGCAGTCTCTCAGAGTCGGATTCGATAATAGATTCGACGGCGGCTCCGGGTGTGCTCACTGCGGCGTCCGATACACCGTTCTGGGGGCCGGCGCCGGAGGCACCCACGCTGCCGACAGCGAATACGGACGCGAGCGCAGCGGTGCCGAAAACGATAGTGACAGCAGCAAAGAGTTGTTTGACCTCGCTCATACAGGGAGGTACGCGAGTAAAGGATTAGTTACCCAGCAGCCAAACCCTCGGTAAGGTCGTCCTTCGTACACAGAACCGGTAGTGTGGCCGGAAAATCCGCCGTCCGTACGACCTCTACACCCTACGATGGACTCGGACGAGACCGCCGATTAACGCCAGCACAAGTGTGACTAACTGGACAGTAAATCCGGGCCCGGAGGCCGAGACCGTCTCGGAGGCTGGCTCCGCACCGCCGCCGCTTTCACCAGTCTCGGCAGTCCCGGACCCGCCCGTACTCGGGGCCGAGTTCGAGCCAACGCGGAGGTCACCGGCACTGACGCCGTTGACCGCGACTGCGCCGTCGACAGCTTCGAACTCCATCGTCACGGTAGTTTGTTCGCCGGCGTCGAGTCGAACGGTCCGAGAAGCGACCGGGTCGCCGTCGACAGTGACCGTCAGCGTCTGTTCGACGGTTTCGTCGGTCGGGTTCTCGACGGTCGCTCGCGCTGATGTGTTGAAGCCGGCCCGGACCCAGTCAGCCATCAGGGATGCATCGGCAACAGTGAGTTCTGCGGGCGTCGGCGTCGATGCATTCGTATTCGAGGAGCTGGCTGTCGTCGTCGGGGTGGACGTATTAGCGACCGGGGAGACGACAGCGATGGTCGAGAGGTTGGACGATGACGCCTGGATAGACGTATTCGTCGCGTTGGCGCTACTGGGTAGCTGACTCCAGGACCCGTTGTGGTACTGGAACACCCGGACGGCGTCCATCGATCCGTTGGTCGGCAGCGCCGATTCGTTGAGCCGCAGGGTGTACCTCACCCGGCTGATGGCAGACGCATTTGCGCCGGAAGTGACGGTCACGTACCCACGCACACCGTCTGCCTGAACTTCGGTCATGTTGTTCGGCGTGGCCTGCGGGCCGAGCATCGTCGCGTTGAACCCATCACTGTCGTTGGTCACGTCGAGCGAGAGTGCAGAGAGGGTGAACGCCGGCGCGGTCTCGGACGGCCCGGAGCGGTTCAGCGATTGGGTGACCGTCGAGTTCGCGGCGTCGGCAGTCACTCGGACAGTGACTCCGTTGTCGATCTGGGACTGCGAGATCGCGGGCGCCTCTGCGCCGCCGCCGTCGTCGGTCTCGTCCGACTCGTCGTCGAGATCGAAGCCGCCACCGCCACCGCCTCCGCCGCCGCCACCGCCTCCGCCACCGCCGTCACTACTGCTTTCGGCTTCGACAGCAAGCGTTTCAGTGGCGGCGTTGCCAATAGCGAGCGAGCGGTTGCCCTCGTTGTCGAAGGAGATACTGAAGGAGACAGTTACTGTTTCACCGCCGGCAATCGGGCCGATAGTTCTGGACTTGAGCGTCTGGTTGGTCTCTGTAAGCGCCGCGGTGTAGTTCCCACTCTCTGTCCCGACGTTTGCGACAGTCGCTGTCACGTCCACTGACTCGCCGGTTTCGGTGGACGAATTACTCAGTCGGGCGTCGCGAACCTCGAACGTCGCGGGTTGGGTCACTGAGATGTTTCCGCCGGAGTCACCGTTGACCGCCACGTCGTACTCTCCGCCGCTCTCGAAGACGTAGACGAAGGAGACCTCGGTCTGTTGACCGCCCGAGAGCGTGACGTTCCTCGTGTCCACGATGTCGTCGTTGGTCTGGAGGCGCACCGGGGAGGTCCCTGTCTCGTCGCCGTTGTTGACAACGGTGGCAGTCACCTCAATCGGTTCGCCTGTCCGAGCGCTCGTCCGGTTCAGGTCGACGCTAGTGGTTTCGAACGTCGTCGCCTCGGAGACTCGAACTGTTCCGACCCGCTCGCCGTCGAGGTCGATAGGGTACGTGCCGACGGCGGTGAACGACTCCGTGAACGAGACAGTCGTCGATTCTCCAGGGCCTAATTGCAGTTCCGTGGCGTTCACCCGCTCGTCAGCGACTGTAAGCGGGACCTCGTAGGTACCGGTCTGGTCGCCAGTGTTCGTAACCGTCGCGGTCACCGCGACGCTCTCGCCCTCGCCCACCCTCGTCGTGTTCAGCGCCCTTTCGGAGACTTCGAACGTCGCTGGCTGCTCCACCGTGACGGTCTGAGTCTCGCTACCGACCGTGAACTGGTACGTGCCGGGCTCCTCGAACGTGTGCACGTACGTGTCCGTATCGGATGCATCGGGTTCCAGATCGAACGAGACGGCGTCGACGGCTTCATTCTCCGTTTCGACCCAGAACTCCTGCTTCGCGGTCACGGTCCCATCGTTTCTGGCCGTCACCGTCAGTTCTGCCGCGTCGCCCCGGGTGACCGTTGTTCTGTTCCACTTCGCGTCGGTGACCTGAATATCGGGCTGGCCGACAGTCAGGGTGCCGGCGATGACGCCGTCGACCGTGACCTCGTGGTCGCCCTCGTCAACAGCTCCTTCGAGTCGATAGAGGAGTGTCTCGTTGACTGTCTCTCCGGCCGGGACCGTTACCGACTCCTGGCCAACCTGTGTGCCGCCAACTTCGATAGGCAGCGTAATCGTTCCGGTCTGTCCGCCAGTGTTCTCCACCGTCACCCACAGCTCCGGCTCGCGGGTCCCGATGCCACCCGTGTCCGTGTCAGTATTGACCTGGGTGTCGATGAGCCCGGCGTCCTGAATCTGGAGCGAGCCCTCGTCCGCAACGTCGACAGTCCCGACCGATTCGCCGTTTATCGTCAGGTCGTAAGTACCCTCGCTGTCGAAGCTCGGTGAGAACTCCAGCGTCTCCGTATCGCCGTTCTCGATTTCGACGGTCCGGGTGGCGATTTCGGAGCTGTCAGTCTGCAGAACGACGTCCTCTGTCGCCGACCCGTCCCCGCCTCTGGGGTTTTGTATCCAGACCGTCAGGTCGACGGGCTCGCCGGTGACCGTCGAGTCGTCACTTAGCCGCGAGTAGTCGACGGTGAACCGCCTGGATTCCTCCACGGTGATGGTCCGGGTCTCGCCCGTGGTGCCGAACTCAAACTCTCCAGTGTTCTCGAACGTGTGCACGTACGTGTCCGACGCGGACTCATCGGGCCCTAAATTGAAAGACATAGCGTCGACGGACTGTCCATCAACGGTAGTGAAAACATCTTGCTGTCCGGCCACGGCTCCTGTGTTCTCCGCCGTAACGGTCAGTTTGACGGCCCCGCCTTCGCTGACTGTCGTCGTGTTCCAGGCGTGGTCCGTGACGGTGATGTTCGGCTGCCCGACGACCAGCGTCCCCGCGGACTCGCCGTTGACCGTCACCTCGTGTTCTCCGTTCTCGATATAGCCGCCGTCCGTGGTCTCTAACACGTAGGTCGTGGTCAGGTTCCTCGTCTCACCTACCCCGACGGCCACTTCATCAGCGCGGGTGACCGTCACTTCCTGGCCGCCGACCTCGACGGTGAGCGGGACGCTGCCTTCCGCATCACCCGTGTTCTCGAACGTAACCCAGAGTTGTGGCTCCGGCGTGTTCTTCTGTCCAGTGTCCACGCGCGTGTCTATCAGTCCGGCATCCTGTGCCTGGATGGCCGGTCCCTCGGCGGTCTCTGTATTGTGGTTGGACGCGGCTGCGACACCCGGCCCGAACACCGGGGCCGTCGACACCGCAACCACAGCCAGTAGCGTCATCGCTGATAGCCACAGGCCCGTAATCTTACCCATGGGAGGGGCGATGACAGTATGGTAATTAGTTAGCGGGAACGAATCGCAGAGTAAGGTACTATTATCGCGTATACCGTCCGCTACCGCCGGTTCTATCCTAATAAGGGCTGAAAGGTGGCATTACAAGTAATGGCTCACTCGGCGCACCCGGCCCACAGGGCTGGCACGTCGGTATACATATAGTACCTCAAACGGCGGCTGTTCTTTCGGTCAGCGCCCGTCACTCGTCGCGCGATGAAAGCATCTCTCGCTGGCGGGATCCACAACAGCGCGGCTGTAATCTATCGATGAGACGCTCAGGGGCGCACCTGAGGCCGGTAAGAATTAGACTGAGGCTGTGAGGCTATCAGAGACGCTTGCTCACGTATGGGCCGTCCTGCTTGTACCCCAGCTTCTCCCGGTAGTACTGCCGGACGCCGATACCGGAAATAACGGCCAATTTCGGGTAGCCGGCGTCCCGTGCCAGTGTTTCCGCTTTTTCCAGCAGTTTCTTGCCGTAGCCTTTGTGCTGGTGGTCCTCGTCGTCACCCTCTTGACCGACGCCGACGGCGTTGCCGTAGACGTGGAGTTCGCGCACGATTGCGGCGTCCTGTAGCTCCCGGCGTACCGGATCGTTCGGGAACCGGAGCCGACAGAACCCGACGAGCACGTCGTTGTCGAAGTCTTCGAAGGAGATGAAATGCTCCGTGCCGCCACAGGCCTCGTAGGTCATCACGTCGAGTTCGATGTTCTCGGCGGCATCGTCGCTGTGTCCGGCCTCCCGACAGCGGATACAGTCACACGTCCAGTCGTGCTCTTCCATCCGCTGCCAGGCGAGCTGGCGGAGGTTCGACTTCCAGACGCCGCCCTCGATGAAGTCCGCCGGGATGTCCCGCTGGACGCGCTGGAGGCGGGTGTAGCGGGGAATCATGTCCTTGATTTCGGCGACCAGTTCGGCGGCCTCGTCGTTGGAAAGCGGGTCGAACTCGTCGTTGCGCCACCAGTCGTATGTGACGGTTCCCTCGACAATCAGCGTCGGGTATATCTTGAGGTAGTCGGGCCGCCAGTCCGTCTGGTCGAAGATGCGCCGGAAGTCCTCCAGACACATCTCCTTGGACATCCCGGGCTGGCCTGGCATCATGTGAAAGCCCACCTTGAACCCGGAATCGCGCAGGCGGCGGTTCGCGTCGATGGAGGCCTGCACGCCGTGGCCGCGGTGCATCTCGCGGTTGATCCGCTCGAAGGTCGTCTGGACGCCGACCTCGACTTTCGTCCCGCCGAGGTCGAGCATCCGGTCGATCTGTTCCGGATCACACCAGTCCGGCTTCGTCTCGAACGTGGTGGCGACGTTGCGGACGTCAGCGGTCTCGTTTTCCGCGATGACATCTTCCAGATACCGGAACTCGTAGTCGTCCTCGGCGAAGCTCACGTCCTCCGCGGGCGTCGGTTCTCCGTCCACGTCGAAGTCGTTCATCGCCTCCAGGGCCCGCTTGACGAACCACTCCTGGTAGTCGTGGCTCCGGGCCGTCATCGTCCCGCCCATCACGATGAGTTCGGCCTTGTCGACAGGATGGCCGATCTCCCGCAGTTGGTTGAGTCGGAGGGTCACCTGGCCGTAGGGGTCGTAGTCGTTCTGTTCGCCGCGTGCGGCCGCGGGCTCGTGGCCGGTGTAGGACTGCGCGGAGGAGAACTCCGAATCCGGGCCGCCCGGACAGTACAGGCACTTCCCGTGAGGACACCGCTCGGGTGAGGTCATGATAGCGATAGGGGAGACACCCGAGGCAGTCCGAACGGGCTTGCGCTGGAGGACCTCCTCCAGCACCTCGCGGTGCTCCTGTGGCGCGTAATCGAGCAGTTCGGAGTTTTTCGGCACTTTCGGCGCGGAATACTCTCGACAGACATCTATCTTGGCCGATTCGACGTCGTCGCGCTCGACCTCGCCTGCGAGAATCCGGTCGACCAGCTCCGCACACACCTGCTGGAAGGTCTCTGTCTCGTCTGGGTCCGGCGTCTCCGTGCTCATCGGCGTTGTGCGAAATCGGCGTCTCGGCCGAATAAGCGTGTCGCTCGGGTATCGTCAGCGACGGGGGTGGCCGTGGGGTTCATTGTGCTGTCACACCAAAGAGAGGTATGAGAAGCGAAACGGACGACACCAGGAGCCCCGACCGACCGACCTTCCGCGGCTGTGTGTTCTGTTACAGCGCGGAGTGGGCGTACTACGGTGCGAAGAAGGCAGCCAGGTCCGTCTCGGCGACTGATACGTAGCGGGACCCGGGTCGCAGTCGGCAGCGAATGAGCTGTCTGAAAACAACTCCAGAGTCGTTGAAGCCCCGTCTCAGGCGCTCTACCCCGTTATTTCGAATGATACTGCCAGGGGAGTCTTTTAGTCATTGCTCTCCTCGACTGTGTATATATGCCAGACACGACCAGTGGGTCTGCACAAACTCGCTCCCGGGAATTGACGCCGACGGAACGGTTCCAGGAGTTCATTGCATACATTCCGAGTGGCGATACGATCCCCGACGAGACATGGCGCGGCCGACACCGTAATATCCTCATTCTGCTGCTTGCGCATGTGCCGTTCCTGCTGGCACTCGGGCTGTATTCGGGAACTGAG
Organism: Haloarcula sp. CBA1131; assembly: GCF_008728975.1. Taxonomy (NCBI): domain Archaea; kingdom Methanobacteriati; phylum Methanobacteriota; class Halobacteria; order Halobacteriales; family Haloarculaceae; genus Haloarcula; species Haloarcula sp. CBA1131. Next base: position 1,914,559 of record NZ_RPCY01000001.1, on the reverse strand, counting down.
TCGCTCGTCACGGGCGCGACGCTTCCCGAGATAGACACGCTCCACGTTCTCGCAGAGGTCGGGGTCGTCGTCGGCCTCGCCGTGTTAGCGAGGTTGCCCTGGTTCGGTCGGCGAACGCGAACCGCGCTGGCGACGATGGGACTCGTCACGACGTCCGGGTTCCTGGTCCACTTCTCCGGCGGGTACATCGAGGCTCACTTCCACTTTTTCATCGTGATGGCTGTGGTTGCCGTCTACGAAGACTGGCTGCCGTTCTTCCTCGGCATCGGGTACGTCTCCGTCCAGCACGGGATTTTCGGCATGATCGACCCGAGTCGGGTGTACAACCACTCGGCGGCGATCAACAACCCGTGGGTGTGGGCGTTCATCCACGCGGGCTTCGTTCTGATGCTGGCCGCGGCGCTGATGGCGCACTGGTCGTCGACCGAGCGATCCCGTGAAGCGGCGGAACAACAACTCGAACAGGCCAGAGAGAAGACCCAAGAGGTCGAAAACCTGGAGGAGAAGAAAGCCGAGATGGAACAGGCTATCGCCGAAGCCGAGGAGGCAAAAGCCGAGGCCGAGGCCCGACAGCAAGAGGTCGAAGAGTTCAACGAGCACCTCGAAGCCACGGCCGACGCTTACAGCGCGGCGATGTCCCGGGCGGCCGACGGAGACCTCACGGTCCGGATTGACCCCGACAGCGAGAGTGACGCGATGGCACAGATCGCCGAGTCGTTCAACAAGATGATGACGGAGACGGAGTCGGCGATGGCCGAAATACAGACGTTCTCGCAGGAGGTCGCGTCGACGAGCGACCAGGCCACGGCCGGTGCCAACGAGGCAACGGGGGCCAGCGAAGACATGAGCGAATCGATTCAGGGCATCGCCAGCGGGGCGGTCGACCAGCGTGAGATGCTCGAAACCGTCTCAAGCGAGATGACCGACCTGTCAGCCACCGTCGAGGAGGTCGCCGCTTCGGCCGAAACCGTCGCGGAACGGTCCCGCGAGACAGCCAAGATCGCGGACGACGGCGAGGAGACCGCACAGGAAGCGATAGCGGGCTCCCGAGAGGTCCAGACGGCCATCGATTCGACCGTCGAAAACGTGGAGCGACTGGACGAGAAGATGGCAGAGATCGGTGAGATCGTCGATCTCATCGGCGACATCGCCGAGCAGACGAACATGCTGGCCCTGAATGCCAACATCGAGGCCGCACGGGCCGGAAACGGGTCGGGCGGCGATGGGTTCGCCGTCGTCGCAGACGAGGTCAAACAGCTGGCAGAGGAGACCCAGGCATCGGCGACCGAAATCGAACAGCTCATCGCGGAGACCCAGGCCCAGACCGAAACCACGGTCACAGAGGCACGGGGGGCAAAGCAGGATATGCAGGAGAGTACAGAAGCCGTCGAAGACGTCGTCGACACGTTCACGCAGGTGGCCGAGAACGCCGAGGCGACCGACGACGGGATTCAGGAGATCAGCGACACGACCGACGACCAGGCCGCCACGACCGAGGAAGCGGTGTCGATGGTCGAGGAGGCCGTGGACATCAGCGAGGCGACCGCCGCGGAGACCGAGACCGCCTCCGCGACCGCGCAGGAACAGGCCGCGTCCATGTCGCAGGTCAGTGCCAGCATCGAATCACTCGCCGAGCAGTCCGAACGGCTCCAGACGATGCTGTCGGAGTTCGAAGTCGACAGCCGATAGCGGCTCACTCCTCCCAGTACTCTTTTTCCGCGTTCCTGTCGAGATACGTCGACAGCGTTCGGTCCGCTTTCTCGCCGCCCGGGGGTGACCCGGCGTACAGCCCGACCATCTCCCGGTCGGGGTACACGGTGATATCCGGTTCTTCCATCGTCGAAACCATCAGCAGTCGGAGTTCAGACTCGCCGGCTTCGATTTCGTGCGCACTCTCCTCGCCGGCCGGAAGCGCGACGAAATCGCCCGGCTTGAGTGCGTGTTCCTCAGCGTCGGGGCCGAGCCAGAGCGTGCCGGTCCCGGCCTGGACAAATATCGCTTCCTCGTTGCCTTCGTGGTAGTGGCGCACCCAGAGCCGTTTCCCCGGTGGGACGGCATAGAGGCTCGCGCCGAGTTGTTCGCCCCCGGCGGCGTCACCAAGCTGCTTGCGCCTGAACGTCCGGTCGCCGTGGTCGTGGTCGGTCCAGTCGAGGTCGGCTTCGTTGACGGGGCCGTCGCTCATGCCCGGTCAGACTGCCGGCGGATAGAAAAAGTCCTCTGCGCTACAGTTCGTCGGCCAGCACGTCGAGCGTGGCGTCGAGGACGGCCGGGCGCTCGCCAGCCAGATAGCGGATGGTCCCCTCGCGGACGCTCCGCGTCGCGACGCCGCCTTCGGGAACTCGCTCGCTGACTTCGCTGACTAGCTCGTGCAGGTCCAGGTCGCCGTTGGCACGGACGTACATCGTGTCCGTCGAGATGCCGAGCACGGCGTCGCTCTCGTCGCGGACATCCCGGTGGAGTTCATCCAGCAGGAGCGACTCCGGCGGGAACTCGTACTGGTGGGTAAAGGCGTCCGTGTCGAGCACGGCGATGTCCACGTCACCGACGGTCCGGTGGTCGAGGTTGGCCCGGGCGGTGGACACCTCTTCGTCGACCTTCTCGCGGAACTGCTCGGCGATGTGGCCGGCCAGGCCGCCCACGTCCTCCTCGTCGTCGCCGAACACGAGGTCGGTGATGAGTTCGCGCTTGTCCTCGTAGGACTGGTAGTGGGCTTCGAGCGCGACGGCTTCGCGGAGTTCCGACACGGCGGTCTCGTCGTAGCCGGCCTCGCTGGCGGCCTCGACGTACGGCTCGGGGATGTCCTCCCAGAAGCTCACGGCCGGAAGGTGTTGCAGGTCGTCACGAACGTCTTCGTTGACGTGTGCGGCGACGTTGGCCGCAAGCGCCGTCGAGGTGGTCTCGGAAACGGCGTCAGCGGAGGGGGAGACAACGGCGTCGACCGTGTCGACGACCGCGCCGTCGACGTCGATGTCGTCGATGACGACGCTCGGCGCGCCGTAGACGTTCAGCAGGTCGAAGCCGTCAAGGCTCTCGCGCGTGCCGCCGGCGGCGACGAAGACGAACAGCGGGAGTTTCTCCTCGTGGCGCTCCCGGTTGTCGAGCATCGTCGTCGTGTCCTTCGTCGCGTCGTCCATGTCGTAGACGCCGCCCTCGATTGGTCGCCGGTCGAAGTAGTGGTACTTCGCGTCGGCGCGGCGGTGCTGCTCGGTGACCAGCGGGAGTGCGGCGCGTTCGAGCGCGCTGCCGGCGAGATAGCCGTCCGCGGTGTTGGCGTGGCGGACGATGACCGGACGGTCCGTCAGCACTGCCTTCCGGATCTGGGTCGCCGCTTCGACCAGATCATCGGAGAGGGCCGCAACCGCCGTATCATCGGCGAGCGGTTCGGCCGTGTCAGGTCGGGCCTCGTCGTCGAGGGCGTCGGCGAGCCGCTGTTCGACTTCCTCGCGCTCCTCGGCTTCGAGGACATCGAGCTCCTCGGTCTCGACCTGCAGTTCACCGCGACGCTCGCGGACTTCGCCCGAGAGTCGGACGTAGTCGTCTTCTTCGACCTCGGGGTAGGCGCGGACGCCTGCCTCGACGAAGGCCGCGCAGTCGACAGTGCCGGTCTCGTCCTGCAGTTCGAACACCGTCGGCCCGGAGGTCTGTCGGATGCCGACGACTTCGCCTTCCAGTCGAACGTCCGCACCGACGTGGTCGTCGAGATCGCCGATAGCCGCGGCGACCGGTTCGGCCGTGGTCGCCTCGTCCGTCTGCTCCTCGCTTTCGTCGCTCTCTGCGTCGGCTTCCTCGTCGGACTCGGTCATGACGGCGGTGTTCGACCCGCTGTCGTTGCCGCCGACGGCCGCAGTGCCTTCGACGCGGTCGTCATCGCTGGCCCGACTGACTGCGCCGGCGTTCGTGGCGCTGCTGTCGTCGGATTCGGTGCCTTCGTCCGCGTCCGATTCGTCGTCGCTTTGTCCCGCTGACTCGTCAGTTGAGGGTCGAGACGCCTCCTCGTCCGAATCGTCGGACTGTGTCTCGTCTTCGTCGTCTTCGTTCTCAAGCAGGACGGAGTGACCGATTTCCGGGTCGTCGACGAGGACGCCGCGGAACTCGCGTTCGGACTGGCGGATCGACCAGCCGAGGTCGACGTTGCCGTTGTCCCGTACGTTCTTGACCTGGACGTAGACGGTGTCGCCCGAGTCCCAGTCGAGGGAATCGAGCCGCTGGTCCAGTTCGCTCCGGTGGAGCAGCCCCGTTACGCTGTCGCCGATGTCGACGAACACGCCGAACTCGGCGAAGCCGTCAACACTGCCGCGGTAGTAGCGGTCGACCGATAGCTGGTCGGCACGCGAGCCACGGAACTCGAACAGGGCGTCCTCCTCGTGGAGGTCACAGATGCGTCCTTCGACAGATTTGCCGCAGATGATACACGAACCCATTACACGGTGCAAGCATGTCGGGCCTAAAACGGTTGTCGAATTCCGGACGAACCAAACGGGGCCGCTATTCGAACATCTCGCTCTCTTCTTCCAGTAGTTCGAGCCCTGAAGCGACCGCTTTCGCCTGTTCAGGGAACAGAGCGACCTCGATTTCGCTTCCCTGTTCGTCTTCGAAGGCAATTTTCACGCGCTTGTCGCCGTACTCGCGAACGTCGACGCCCTCCACATCGTACATCTTGATCGTCGCTTCCTTGTTCGACGGGCCGACGCTCTTGAACGCTCCATCTTTGAGTTCCAGCATGAACTGGTCGATGTCGATACTGAGCATCGTGTGGAAACGCACGCCGGCGGACCCTAAAACCCGTAGTCAGCGGCCAGCACCGAGACGGCCTGAAAGCCCCGGAAGCCGTAGCCGAAAATAATTGCGGCGGGGACGGCTCCGACGATTGCGGCCACGGGGAGCCGGATATTGTGGACGACGGCAGTGCCGAGCAGGTACAGGCCCGCGCCCCAGGCGGTGACGAGCACCCGGACTTCTGCGCTGGGCAGACCCGCCAGCAGACAGGGGGCCATCGCGTAGCACATCACTTGGACGGTTTCGCTCACGCCGCCGCGGTCCGACGCGACGGGGAGCAGTCCGAGGGGAAGCAACAGCAGCGTCTGTAGCGCCGCCGTCAGATGCACCGTCGCCGGCGTGACGAACACGAGAATAGCAAACAGCGCCAGTACCGCGACGCCGGGCGAGAAGCCACCGATAGCGGGGTAGTCGAACGGCCCCGTAGACAGCAGTCCCCGCTGGGCCAGCTTGACGACGGCGTAACGGCTCACCTCCTCGAAGAGGACTACTGTCGCCGCAAACACCAGCCCCGGGGCCTGGTCACCCGGCGCGACGCCGGTCCGGAAGAACCGCCGCGGACGGCGGAGTATTTCCACCCACGCACGCACCAGCGCGGCTGGCCCGCGGTCCCGGCCACCGGTCGGATTCTCGACCCACTGAGTCACGCCTGAAACTTGGGCGCGAGCCGGTTTGACCGTTTCCTTCTATCCGTCAGCGATCCCCTTCGGCTCGGACACGCACAGCGGTCCTCACGGCTAATCGTCCGCTCCGACGTTCTCCGTACTCTCGAAACACGCCGAGTCCGGCTCGATGTTCGCGTACTTGACTGCTTCCTCACCGAGCGACGTCACGCGTTCCTCGATATCGGCGTCGACTATCTGACCGTCAGCGATGTGATTGTGTGCGTTCGGAACCGCGGCCTGATGCGGGATGACCCAGCAGTTCAGCGCCCGGCAGACCGAGCGGAGGTGTTCGAGCGCGGTGATGGGAAAGCCCCCGCCGGCGACCGCTAGCAATCCCACGGTTTTGTGTTCGAACTCGTCGAAGCCACAGTAGTCGAGTGCGTTCTTCAGCACGCCGGAATAGGACCCGTGATACACCGGCGTCCCCAGCAGAATTGAATCAGCCGCGTGAACTCTATCGGCGAACTCGACAGCGTCGCCGACCTCGCGATGGTCGGCATCGAACACCGGTAGGTCGAATTCCTGAAGATCCAGCAGTTCCGTGGTCGCCCCCAACTCCTCGGCGGCGACGAGCGCGCGCTCGATACCGACCCTGGTGTAGCTCTCCTCTCTGAGACTGCCGACGACACCGACGATGTGTGGTTCGGACATGTCGGGTCTATGGAGTGGGGCCGGTATATCGATGGGGGAGACGAGGCGCAGCGCTAGTCCCTTTCCGGCTGTCGGTTTGTCAGGCCATGAAGGTCGCTCTGGCCGACGCTCAGTTGTCGTGGTAGACGTAGAGGAGGTTCGGATACGGGATGTACGCGACACGTTCGAGCCCGCCACTGCCGACCTCCTTCTTCAGATGGACACCGTTCGACCCCTCGACCACGTCGTGAATGTTCTTGATTTCGGTGCCGTCACTCAGCTCAGCTGTCATGTGTGACATTATACTCCATAGGGACCCTGGTCGTAAAGCACCCCGGGCTGTGCGTGGTCGACGACAGCAGTCGATGAGTGGCTGGCGGATTACGCATGTTCGCTACGCTAACGGCTGCAAAAGGAGTCCGTGGCTCAGGAGCCGAGCTGAACCTTCTCGGACGACGCTTCCTCACGGGAGCGGTGGCCGAGGTCGGCTTTCAACGCCTCGATAGCCTCCTCAGGGTCGGTCTCCGAATCGAAGACCCGGTCGAAACCGAGCGCTTTGAACGTCTCGCGCGTCTCCTCGAAGGAGTCCTGCCCGACAGCGAGGTTGCCGCCGATGTAGGTCGTCACGTCCAGACCCGCCTCGTTGATCTGCTGCTGGAACCCCTGACAATCCTGCTCGGCGTGGCCGTACAGCGACGAAACGAGTATCGCTTCGGCGTCGTGTTCATCCGCGGCGTCGATGAACTCCGACTGGGACGACTGGACACCGAGGTTGACTACGTTGAACCCTGCCGCTTCGAACGCTCGTTCCAGAATGGTAATCCCAACGACGTGCGCGTCGGAGCCGATGACACCGAGGATGACTGTCCTCATACAAGACCACCAATGGGTGTCAACTACATAAACCTAATGATAAACCATGATAGATTATGGGAATGGTTCACACACCGGGGAGAGGATATTAGCCATGATAGCCCAAACGAACCGATAGACACAGCATCTATGGTACGCGACACGATTCAGCATCTGGCAGATCCCCGGGTACTGCGCCGCCTATCGCGTCAGTCCACCCACTGTGGCACCCGCTCGGAACAATCTGTCTGTCCGTCGTCGGGACACGCATGACGACCATCCGCCGAGCCTTCGACGCCGACGCCGACGGCATCCGCCGGGTCGCACGGGCGGCGTGGCACGACGCCTACGACTCGCTGGACTCCGACGTCATCGACGAGACGATATCCGACTGGTACGCCGACCCGCTGGGCAGCGCGCTCCACGGGTGGGCCGGCGGCGTCCCCGCCAACGACCTCGACGACATCGAGGCGACGTTACTGGTTGCCGAACAGGACGGCGAAATCATCGGCTTCACCCAGGGCATCACCATGCATACGATGGGGACGATGCTGCGGCTGTACGTCCACCCGGACTACCACGGGGAGGGTGTCGGGACGGCGCTGTACGACCGGCTCGAAGACATCTTTCTGGAACACGGCGTTGAGCAGTTCCGGGCGCTCGACCTGGCCTCGAACGACCGGAGCCGGGAGTTCTTCGAGAACCTCGGCTTCGAGCGGACCAAGACTCGGACACTCACTATCGGCGGCGATCCCTACGACGAGGCCGTGTATTCCCGCGAGCTGTCGCCCGAAGAAGGCGACGAGTAGCGTCAGCAAACGCGATCCGTCTCAGATACCACTGACCGTCTCGATGAGCCCGACCGATTCGAGGGCCATCCAGCAGACGAACACCACGTACAGACCAAGCAACGTGTACGCTTCGCGGTCAGAGAGTTCGAGGTCCGTCCGGATGAACACGATGAACACCAGCGTCACGAACCCCAGAAACCCCATCGTCGGAATCGCCACGAGAAAGTCGATTGTCGCCCGCCCTGCAAGGAGGACGCCGACGGGAATCGCCACCAGCAGATTGAACGTATTGCTTCCCAGAACGTTCGTCAGACTCGTGACGCTGTCGTCGTTTTTCGCGGCCCGGACGCTGACGAAGGCATCAGGGAGGCTCGTCCCGGCGGCGATGACGGTCAACCCCCAGAGGAACGTCGGCGTGTCGAAGATGACACCGAGGGCGAGCGCGCCCTGAACCATCCCCTCGACGCCGACCGTGATGACGACGAGTCCGACCCCCAGCATTCCCCACTCCCGTCCCGGACGGACGCTGTGGGTTTCGTCTGCGACGTGCTCGCTGGCGTCCTGCTGGTGCAAGAAGACGTAGATACCGTAGGCCATGAGCGGAACGGCGACGAGCGTCGGGGTCAGGATAGCCGCCCGATTGGTCCCGCCCGGAACGTACGTCGCCCCGAGCGCGAACACGATGAACAGGATGAGGACGCTGATGACGTAGAACTGGGCGTCTTTGTGGACGATGTCACGCGTCGACCGGAGTTCTTCGCTCGACAGCGCCGCGAGGGCCGGAATCACGAGCAGATTGAATATCGCGCTCCCGACGATTGCACCGACGCCCAGCGAGAACTCGTCGTGGACGACGGTGCTGATAACGACCGAACTTATCTCGGGAAAGCTCGACCCGACGGCGACGACGATTGCGCCGTGAACCGCCACCGGTAACCCGTAGTACTTGCTCAGCCGTTCTGCGGCCCGCTCGAAGTACGCGCTCCCTTTCCAGATGACAGCGGTTGCGACGACGATGAGAGCGACCGAACCCAGCAAGCCAGCCATTGTGGACGTATTGACCGCACGGGTTCAAGGGTGTATGCCACTGGCGGTCAGCGCTGGAGGCGCGCGACCGCCTCGCCGTCGCTGTTCTCGACATCGACTAGCCCGTCGTCGGCCAAATCCTCCAGAAGCCCTCGGAGCCATTCGCGGCCGTACTCCCCCTCGGGCGCGTAGTCCACGCGCACACGCGGCCCCAACTGGTCCAGTTGTAGCTCGTCGTACTCCTTGAGCGCCGAGATGACGCGGCCGCGCATCTGTCGACGGCTCCCCTCGAACTCGGGCTGGGTCGGGACGTCCGGCGCGGTGAAATCGCCCGTTTCGTAGGCCGAACACCACTCACGCCACGGGCACTGCGCGCCGTCACAATCCGGCGTCTTTTCGCAGGCAACCCCGCCCAGTTCCATGATGGCGTTGTTCCAGACTCGCGACTGGCCCCCGGGCATGAGTTTGCTTGCGGCCGCTTCAAACTCTGAATCGTCGTCCGGCACGTCGAAGACGCGGTACAGGACACGCTTGACGTTCGTATCGACGACGGCGTTCCCGTTGTTGAACGCGAAGGAGGCGACGGCGTTGGCGGTGTAGGGACCGACACCCATCAGGTCGCTGAGGCCGTCCGGGTCGCGGGGCCACTCGCCGTCGTAGTCGTCGACCACTTGGCCGGCCGCCTCGTGGAGGTACTTCGCACGATTGTTGTAGCCCAGCGAGTGACTGGTCCAGAAGCCCACGACATCCGAACGGTCGGCCTCGGCCAGGGCCGCCGCAGTCGGCCAGCGGTCCAGAAAGTCCTCCCAGGCGTCGACGACCCGGTCCAGTTGGGTCTGCTGGCTCATCACTTCGGAAACGAGAATCTCGTAGGGGTCAGTCGTCTCCCGCCACGGGTACGAGCGGTGGTCCGCCTCGTACCACTCCACGAGCGCGTCCTGGACAGCCGACGGGTCCGCGGGCACGGCCCCATGACGGTCCGTCGCTGTCGACTGGTCGGTCATACCCCCGTTTAGCCCTGTCCCGATTTGTGCGTGGCGGTCGTTGCCGCCCATCCCGTCGGCTGTACGTCTGGAAAGAATCGCCGCCCTGAGATGGCGGATATCTTACAGTAGTTACAGCCAACAGTATCAGTCGTCGACTTCGGACCGTCCCCACTCGAACTCGGTCCCGTACCAGTCCGGCTCGTCCTCGCTGAACACGTCCGCGAACACGAACATCGCGCCGTCGGGGTAGGTCGTATCGATGTACAGCCGCCAACCGTGGGCCTCCGCGATGGTCTTGACGATAGAGAGGCCGAGCCCGGTACCGTCCGCGCTCGTCGTGTGACCGTACTCGAAGATGTTGTCGACCGCTTCGCTCGGAATCCCCGGCCCGTCGTCGGCAACGTAGAAGCCGTGTTCCGTCAGCCCGACCGTGACGGTCACCTTCGGGCCGACGTGGTCGAGGGCGTTGCGAAACAGGTTCTCGAGGGCTCGCAAGAGCCGCGTCCGGTCGGCGTCGATGGTTCGACTGCCCGCGACCTCGATGCTGGCGCTTTTGTTGTCGATGTTGTCCCACGCATCGGTGACGACGGCCTCCAGCGGAACCGGGGCCGTCTCCTCGACGCTTGCGCCCTTTCTCGTCAGCGTCAACACGTCGTCGATTATGGACTCGATACGGTCGTGTGCGTCTTCGAGTTTCTCGATGTGTGACTGGAGGTCGGTCGAATCCGTCTCCGGGTCCGACAGCCGCGTCGCAAGCAGTTCGACGTGGCCCCGGGCGACCGTAAGCGGGTTTCGGAGATCGTGGCTCAGTGTCGACGCGAACTCGTCCAGCCGCTCGTTCTGACGTTCGAGTTCGTGGCTCGACCGCTCGGCCTCCTCGCGGGCCGCCTGGGCCTGGCGGATCTGACTCCGGAGTGTGTCCCGCATATTTCCGAAGGCGTCGTACAGCCTCCCGATCTCGTCCTGCCGGGCTGTCGAGATGTCAACGCCGAGGTCACCCTGTTCCATGGCCTGCGTCCGGTTACGGAGCTGTCTCAGGGGCCGAACCGTATGCCGTCCGAAAAGATATCCCGCGATGCCCAGCGCGGCGACTGCCGTCCCGATGACAGCGAGGAAGCCCCAGCGGACGAGCCGACTCGTTCCGTACAGTGTCTCTTGCGTCGCACTCGTCGTGACCACCCACGACGTACCGTTGACGGGCGTGTACGTCGCGACATGGGACCCCGTTTCGATAGTCGTCGTTCGGCCCGCTGTTGCGGCCCGGAGACCGTCCTGACTGATGGGCACGGAACCACCCTGGCCCCCGATAAGCGGGTCTCCGTCCCCAGTGAGCAGTTGCGTCTCGAACCCGTCGCGCCCGTCCTGAAACTGCTCGACCGGGACCCGGGCAACCAGCACTAGTGCTCCATCGCCATCGGAGACGGGAGTCACGAACGCCATCGAGTGGTTGTCACCGTCCGCGTATGCTGTCGAGTGGATCACTGTGCCAGTGTCGGTGGAGCCGTTCATCGTCGCCATCACAGGGGACTCCCACGCGGGTTCGACCGCCCGCGGTGGCCGGCCTTCTGTGTTCGTTCCGGTGCTCGCGACGACTATCTGAGAGTTGTCGACGGTGGAGACGTAGTGAAGCGAACGAATCTGTGACGACTCTGCCGTGGCTGCTGTCGTAAGGTACTGTCTGATATCTGCGGGCGTCCCAGTGACGTACACCCCTGCGGCTGCGATAGCGATGGCCTCCGTCTCGGTGGTCGTCCGCCACTGCCCGATACTGTCGGCGCGATGCGTGGCCGACGTTTCGAGGTCCGTCACCGCGTCGCTGACGACCCGGTCCTGTATCTGCAGGTAGCTGCCGAAGCCGACGGCTGCGAGTACGACGACGATTACCGCCAGCGCGACAGCGAACTTCGCCACGTAGTTACGCGTGTACACGTCCGGGAGGACTGCGTGAAGCCGCTCTAGCAGCCCGTCGGGCTGGCTGGACGCTGCTGTCTCGTCCCCACCACCTGTCATTATCTAATCTGAATCCTTCGGTAGTTGACCGCTACCAACCGTTATGTTCAGTCCATGATATAATTTATCATATGTTATAATCGTAGACATCCGTGTTTCGAGGGAGCGGTCCCAGACGAGTCGTAAGGGGTTTCCTCGCGCTCACCGTCCCCGTTCGTATGAGCCTCGACGATCTACAGGATGATATCGAAGCGGCGTACGGCGACTTCGACGACGAGTTCGAACTGTCCATCGACCGCGAGACGCGCAACGAACTCGCGATGCTGTCAGTCGCACTCGACCCGGACGACCCGGACGAACTCGTCAGGCGCGCGGTCCATATGCTGTTTCAGTCGACCGTCGACCGCGGGACGCTGGATTTCCACCTCCGGTCGAGCTACGACTGTACGTACGACGAGTACCTCTCGGGGATGACCTTCGACCAGATGACCGGGAACGACTTCCCTCAGCAACAGGACAAGGACGACCGGCGCTACCAGTTTTAAACGAAGAGCCCAAGCGCCGGCACCGTTACCGTACCGAGGACGACCGAACGAAACATCCCGAGCGCCCCGCAAGCAGAATACGAAACACGGTCGTCTGAATCGGCTCCAGGGATCGCTGCAAGAGGGCCGACATAGCTCCCATATACATGAGATTAGTTAACAGTTAGTGGTGCTATAGAGTCTTTCCTCGCTACTTGTACGGCGAAGATATCCGCGACACGGCAACTGCCTCACCCAGCTATCCGTCAGGACAGCGTCTCTGCCGGGAACCGCCCCTGGGTTGAGAGCCCCGCTGACACGAAATAGGCAGTGCGTCCCAACAATGATCGGGGTCGAATCGCGTACCCCACTCACCACCGCCCATAGCCAAGACAGACTACCATCTGTTTCCGATAGTCTTTGCCAAAATATCAATAAATGAAACAGATGTTCCGAGCTACTGTCTTTTATCTTCCGTTAAATACAGCACAAACGGCCGATTCTAACACAATATGTGAGGTGTCGAACAGACTTATTCAAGTTTGATAGTTGGAGGGGAATTATAAAACGACCCTAAATCAACGCTGACGTGTGGGATTATCGCCAGGCATACCGACGTGGGTTCTCCTCATCGCGTTCGGCATAAACCTGGGAATTGCCGGTATTGCCGTTCGTCGGCGGAGTGTACGCGGGGCAGTGCCGCTCGCCGCGATAATGATCTCTGTCGCACTTTATTCGCTCGGCAACGGCGTTCTGTCGGCAAGCACGACAATGCCGACGTACCGGACCGGTCTCGTTATCAAATACATCGGGGCGGTCGGGCTCGGGCCAACACAGTTCTGGTTCGGGCTGACATACAGCGGCCGGGAATCACTCCTGACCCGCCGACGCTGGGCGCTACTGCTCGCTCCCCCAGTCGTCGTTTTCGGGCTTGTCGTGACTGCACAGTCACACAACCTGCTGTGGACCCTCGACGGGTTCGTGCAGGGACCGCCGCTCGCGAGTCCGGAGCGCGTGAACGGCCCCGTCTTCTGGTTCAATCTCCTGTACCAGTACATTCTGATAGGGACGACGTACGTCATCGTCGGGCTCTTCGGACTCAAGCGAAGCGGTCGGTATCGAACACAGGCGACGTTGATGTTGCTTGGCGGCATTATTCCGCTGATTGCGAGTTTAGTGTTCGTCTTCGGCAGTGATCCGATGGGGTCCGCTGACCCGACAGCGTTCGCGTTCACGTTTACGGGGGTTGTCTTCGCTATCGCGCTCTTTCGCTTTGACCTCCTCGACCTGATGCCCGTCGCGAGACACACGCTCGTTGAAGAGATGTCTGATCCCGTCTTCGTCGTTGATAAAGACGGGCGGCTTGTCGACGTAAACGAGACTGGCACAGACCTCCTCGACGATGAAGGGACGGCGATTGGCCGGTCTGCGTCGGAAGTCATGCCGTCCTACGACTCGCTACCAGACGACGACGGCAATGCCGACGCCGATGTCGTCATCGAAGCTGACGGCGGACCACACTACTTTGATATCAACCGTTCAACGCTCACCGACCAAACCGGCTCAGTGATCGGACAGCTGCTCATCTACCGTGACGTGACTGAGCGCCGTATCGCGGAAGAGCGCTTCCAGCGCCTCATCGAACGGTCTTCGGACATGGTGACGGTTCTGGACGAAGACGGGGAGTTCACGTACGTCAGCCAGCCAGTTAAGAAGATACTCGGATACGAACCTCCCGAGTTGGTCGGTGAGAACGCCGTCGAATACATCCATCCCGACGACAGACAGCGCGTTGTTGAGGACCTGGCCAGATACGTCGACGATTACGGCTACTCCGGCACGTACGTCGTGCGATTCCGCGACGCAGCGGGTAACTGGCGTTTCATCGAAGCGCACGCAACAAATCTGCTCGCCGACCCGTTCGTCGAGGGGATCGTCCTCAATTCCCGAGACGTGACCGAGCAACTACAGCGAAAGCGGAAACTGGAACGGCAGAACGAACGGCTCGACCAGTTTGCGAGCATCGTTGCGCACGACCTCCGGAACCCACTGAACGTCGCGAGTGGACGACTTAGCCTACTTGAGAGCGATGTCGCTAGCCACGACGCGTCGATCGGGACGATTCAGGAGCAACTCGAGCGCATGGAGTCGATCATCGACGACTCGCTCACGTTGGCTCGCTCAGGAGAAACGGTGACTGAGACCGACGAGGTAGACCTCGAACTGATCGCATACGATGCCTGGCAGAGCGTCGAGACTGGCGGGGCGACCCTCGTCGTCGAAACAACGCTCCAGATCGATGGCGACCGTAATCGGCTCCGGAATATGCTCGAAAACCTGTTCCGAAACAGCGTCGAGCACAACGAGTCGGCTGACCTGACCGTCAAAGCCGGGTCCTTACCCGACGCGGTCGGGTTCTACGTTGAAGACACCGGGGCAGGTATCCCCTGCGAAGAACGTGACGCAGTGTTCGAACAGGGATATACCACAAACGCGGAGGGGACAGGATTCGGCCTCGCTATCGTTAAAGACATCGTGCAGGCCCACGGGTGGGACATATCAGCCACTGAGGGCGAGAGCGGCGGAGCCAGGTTCGTGATCGAGTGCCACGAGTCACCTATGGTGAACCAACCCGACACCACATGACGCTGAACGACTCCAGCGACGAATGCCGTTATTGTAGCGTTACCCGCTCCCATCACTGAAGACGGACCCACCGCTACCGGCGAAACGACGGCCTCAGCACAAGGGGCGGTGCGACACTCTTACAGGTCGACGTACTGGTCTTCCCATTCGCGGCGGGCGTCGATCTCACGACGCCCGCGGCGCGTAAGCGTATAGAAGTTGGTCCGGCGGTCGCGCTGGCCCTTCTCGACCAGTCCCTTGTCGACCAGAGTGTCGAGGTTCGGGTACAGACGACCGTGATGGATCTCCTTCTCGTAGTACGCTTCGAGCTCCTCCTTGATAGCTAAGCCGTGGGGCTCTTCCCTGCCAGCGATCACGTAGAGAAGGTCACGCTGGAATCCTGTCAAGTCGTGCATCGGTTTTCCTATGTAATGATTTAGTATCTATACTGTTAAATATATCGGCCCAGAGAACTTGATGTTGTTTCGGTAGTCCAGAGTGTCGAATTTTCTGTATTTAGGCCCTCAGTCATCGTTTTGTTCAAATGGTAAATACAGTCAGTATATCATCATTCTTCGGAAACTGATGGCGACAGTATTATTTGTCACTGGAGGGCACTGAGAGGTTGGTAGAAACAGTCCTGCTCGAAAGCGAGCAAGGACTCGACCACAGCGCCGTCGCAGCATATCTCAGAACGGTGGTCGACTCTCCGGGAGATAGATCTGAGATCACGCTCAGCGCAGGGAGGGGTCGGGGCCACGTCGCGCCGCCATCACAGGCGGAGTTCGAGGTGAACGCCGAGCGCGCGAGTCCGGAGGGGGCGACGGTAACTCAGTATCGGAATCGAACCGGAGTGGCCCGAGAACGCGACAGACACAGAGTGGTCTATCGAGTACGTCGTATCGTCCAGCGGTTCCTTTTCGGATGTACAGCAATCGCTCGTATCCGGTCGTTAGCAGCGAAGTAAGTGGAAAGCGGTCGCGAAAAACGCGACCGCTTGCCGCCCTGAATTGGTCCCCGCTGACGCTTCGGCCCTCCAAGCGAAGCGTCACTTGGTCGAATGGGGCAGAATAACTTAAAAGTACCGGCCCCGTCCAGCAGATGTTAGTTATCGAATTAGAAGCGAATGTAAGCTGTAACTAACCTAGATATGTTCCTCCTCGAGCACCCATCCAAGTGCCCGCTTGTAGTGGGTGAACATCATACGGACCCGCTCGTGATCCATCTCCTCGTCGTCTAGCTGTTCAGCAAGGAACTCGTACTGCTCGCGGATCTCGTCTTCCGAGCGCATACGTTGGCGTAGACAGCCCTCACGGAACAATCTTGAGGGCTGGCCTCTCAGCATCACATATGAAAGTCCGCGGGGAGCGCGAGTGCCAGGACTGTGGCACGCGATGGCGGTACTACGAGACGGGGAGCATCGCCTGTCCGGACTGTGGCAGCATCCACAGCGTCGGCATCGACGAGCACACCGAACACACGGACGCACCGGCCACGCTCGACCTGACGCCGGTCCGGAGCCGGATCGACGCGGATCCGACCCGGGAGCTCGCTGACGCGGCCGCCGAGCGCTGTCGGGAGTACACACGTAAGCGGGGGTTCATCGACGCGGGCGAGCTTCGCTCGCTCGACCCGACGTTCGTCGCCGCGGTCGAACTCCAGCACGTCGGTGCACACCTCTCCCGGGAGTTGCGCAGCGGCGACCCGGCGGAGCGGTACTTCTACGAACTTCTCGGCGGTGCTGACGACGGCGACCGTCCGGCTGTCGAGTCAGTCCCGTCGGAGCTTCGAGTGCCATACGGCCTGGCGATGGCGGCCGCCGTCGATAGCTATCAGCGCGACGTACGGACGTATCTGGACGCCAATTCGGATCCGACTGCACGACAGCTCTCCGGACGGATTCGCGACCATCGAAAGCGGATCGAGGCGCTGGACGGCGATGTCGACCCCGCGGACGCCAACCGTCTCGTTCACGCGGCGCGGGACCTGGGGTCGTACATTACCGGCGACGAGAGCGCCTTCGTCAGAGCCGAGAACTGGCTTGCCGGAATCGAGAACGACACGGTCTAAGCGGTCACTGGAGCCGCCGTACGAGGGTTTCGTCCAGACAGTTTTCCGGAACCGCATCCCGCCACGCTACGGTCTCTATCGACTCGCCGTCGAGTCCGGGGTCCGACGCGAGGTCCGTGGAGTCAGCCGTCGCGCGATAGGTCCCGAAAAAGAACGTCGCCTCTCGGCCGCCATCGGTCACCGTGACCTCGGTGACGGCGGCCAGTTCGTCGACCGTAATCTCGACGCCCGTCTCCTCGCGTACCTCACGGCCCACTGCTTCCTGGCGCGTCTCACCGGCTTCGACGCCGCCGCCCGGGAGCTTCCAGATGTCGTCCTCATAGACGAACAGCAGGCGGTCCGCCGGGTCGGTGACGAGCGCGCCGACCGCCCAGCGAAGGCCGCGGTCAGCACGGGCGCGGACGCCGTCTACGCCCGCCGTGTCAGTCTCTCTGGTTACTCGGCGGGTGTGCACGTCGCGGTCCGCAAAATCCGCAAGCGACGGCATTCAGGGCAGGTCGACGTCGATGTCGTGTTGCAGGCCCGTCGCTTTCACCGTGTTGTACAGGAGCATTGCGCGGGTCATCGGGCCGACGCCGCCGGGAACCGGCGTGATCGCGCCCGCGGCCTCCTTCGCGCTCTCGTACTCCACGTCGCCGACGAGTTCGTAGCCCTTCTCGGTGTCAGCGTCGACGCGGTTGATGCCCACGTCGATGACCGTCGCGCCCTCCTGTATCATCTCGCCGTCGATCATCTCCGGGACGCCAGCCGCGGCGACGAGGATGTCGGCGTTGCGGGTCCGCTCGGCGAGGTTCTCGGTGCGGGAGTGACACACCGTCGTCGTCGCATTACCACCGGGTGCCTTCTGGATGAGCAGGTTCGCCATCGGTTTGCCGACGATGTCCGACCGGCCGACGACGACGGCGTCCTTGCCCTCGGTGTCAACGCCCGCGCTCTCGATGAGCTTCTGGATACCGTGTGGCGTACAGGGCTTGTAGCGTGCGTCACCGGCGACGAGCCGACCGACGTTTTCCGGATGGAAGCCGTCGACGTCTTTCATCGGGTCGATGGCGCGTAGGACCGACCTGTCCTCGACGTGGTCGGGGACCGGCATCTGGACCAGAATACCGTTGACGTCGTCGTCGGCATTGAGGTCCTCGATAGTGTCGTACAGTTCGGCAGCGTCCGCGTCGGGGTCGATGTCGATGTCGATTGCCTCGATACCGACCTCCTCGCAGTCGTTCTGTTTCATCGAGACGTAGGTCTCGCTGGCCGGGTCCTCGGACATCAGGACCGTCGCCAGCGACGGGCGCTCGCCCGCGTCGGCGAGGCGGTCGATAGACGCGACCAGATCGTCCCGAATCGACTGTGCGACGGCGTTGCCGTCGATAATCTCTGTCATTGGGTACAACGGCGGCGCGGGGCGGTATGAACGTCCCGGATTTCGGCCGGCCGCGACAGGCAGGCGCGCGCTCGCTCAGGGACAGTCCGATTCGGTGACTGACTGGCGCTCCGCACCCTGCTCGACGGCCCGCGTTTCGCCGTCCGGGACAGTTACGGTCATCGCCTGGCCGCCGTAGCCGTGGGTCTGGTCGTGGCCCCGGACTACGACACAGGTCGTATCGTCGGGAACAGTAATGGTCTCCGACCGGGTGAACGGAGCCGTCGAGTGAGCGTGCCGGAGATCACGGCGACCAAGTCGGTCGCCCGCCAGCGTTTCGACCTGCCACCAGTTCGCGTAGCCGTCCTCGCCGTCGTCATCGTGATAGAGTGTTACGTCGAAGCGGTAGTCGTCGCCTTCGTCCGTGAGTTCGACCCCGACGACGTTGGCCTCCCGCAGGTCGAGTTCTGTGGCTGTTTCGGTCTGTCCAGCAGTCGACTCCTGGCCTGTGGGGGTAGCGGCGTCTGTCTCCGCCGCCGTGGCCGTCACTGTCGGCTCGCTCGCGCCGCCGTCGCTTTGCCCGGTTTCCGCCCCTGACTCGCTCTCGAACTGCGTACAGCCAGCGAACACCGACAGGGAGGCACCCAGTGCATAGAGCGTCCGGCGTCGGGTTGTGCGGGGCATACCAGTCGTATCGGAGAGAGATGCCAAAAAGGAGGATGCCAGTGGGCGGACAGCAGAATCCGCGCTCCAGGGCTAGCCTGTCGCTACTCGTACAGCGTGTACTCGTCGGTCATCTCGTCCACGCGGTCGCTGACTTCCGCCACGACATCGTCGTCGTGGGGGGCGTCGACGACCTTGTAGATGAGATCGGCGACCTCGCGGCAGGCGTCCTCGTCGAAACCACGGGTGGTGAGCGCGGGCGTGCCGGCGCGGATGCCCGAGGGGTTGAACGCCGAGCGGGTCTCGCCGGGGACGGTGTTGGCGTTGAGGACGATGCCGGCCTCTTCGAGCGCTTCCTCGACTTCCTTGCCAGTCGTATCCGGATGGGACGGACGGAGGTCGATGAGCACGAGGTGGTTGTCCGTGCCACCGGAGACCAGGTCCAGGCCGTGTTCCTTGAGTCGGTCACCGAGGGCGACGGCGTTGTCGACGGTCTGCTGGGCGTATTGCTCGAACTCAGGGGCCAGCGCCTCGCCGAAGCCGACGGCCTTGCCGGCGACGTTGTGCATCAGCGGGCCGCCCTGGGAGCCGGGGAACACCGCGCTGTCGATGTCGTCGGCGTACTCCTCGTCGCACATGATGATGCCACCGCGGCCGGCGCGGATGGTCTTGTGCGTCGAGCCGGTGACGAAGTCGGCGACGCCGACCGGCGACTCGTGGACGCCAGCGGCGACGAGGCCGGTGATGTGGGCGATGTCCGCGAGGTGGTACGCGTCGACCGCGTCGGCGGCTTCCTGAATCCGCTCGAAGTCGACTTCCCGGGGGTACGCGGAGTAGCCCGAAACGATGATGTCCGGCTCGAACTCCTCTGCGTGGTCGTGGAGGCCCTCGTAGTCGATGTAGCCGGTTTCCTCGTCGACCTTGTACTGTTCGACCTCGTACACCTGGCCGGCGAAGTTCGCTGGGTGGCCGTGCGAGAGGTGGCCGCCGTGCGTCAGGTCCAGCGAGAGGATCTTGTCGCCGGGTTCGAGCACGCCGAGGTAGACGCCCATGTTGGCCTGGGAGCCGGAGTGTGGCTGGACGTTGACGTGGTCCGCGCCCCACAGTTCCTTCGCGCGGTCGATTGCCAGTTCCTCGACGTCGTCGGCGTACTCGCAGCCGCCGTAGTAGCGCTCACCGGGGTAGCCCTCGGCGTACTTGTTCGTCAGTTCGGAGCTCTGTGCCTCCATCACAGCCTCGCTGACGTGGTTCTCACTGGCGATCATCGCCAGCGTGTCGTTCTGCCGGCCTCGTTCGCCCTCCAGGGCGTCTGCGACTGCCGGGTCCGCTTCCCGTACGGTTTCGTAGCTCATGTATCCGAGTCAGGACCGATACGACAATAATCTACCCTTTGGGCCACGTATGTGCTATGTTATCACACATTGTCCGGTGCCGCGGGTACAGTTGGGGAGACGACATCCTGACACCCGTACGTATATATCAGATGACGTTCCACATGTCTATGCATGGTCACCTGGGGGGTGGCAGGCGAGCGGGTGGACCGGAACAGCAGTAACACGCCGGAGTGGGATGGAGAAACGGTCGACCCGAGCGCACTGGTGCGCCAGTTACACGATCGAGAAGTTACGGACGGCGAACAGTTACCACATCGTGTCGACGACTGCTACAGCGGGTCCGTCACCGAGTTAGCACTGCCGGCGGTGGATGCCACGGTAACCCGAGTCGCTACTGACACGAATACTGGAGCAGTTGATTCACCGACGACCCTAGAGGAGGGGGAGTACCTGCTGACGATGGAGGCCCGTGCTGCGGATAGCGACCGAGGGTCGCCGTTGGGCGTCGTTGACGACATTCGGATCCACGTCCGCTTCGACGGGCCGGCGTCGCTCCACTCGGCCGGCATTACCTCTGTCCTCGGTTTCCAAGAGCCGACGAGTATTACCGTCGGGTTCGTCTGGGAGACGAGCGCGGAGCGGCCGCATCTGCAGGTCCCCGCGACACCTGCCGGACTCGCAACGGCGATTACCCATCTGAGTGGGGCCCATCATACGATGCAGCCGTCCCGCTCACATCCGGAACTCCGCGGCCATCCGCCGATAGTCACGACCGGCGAGACGACCCGTATTCCCGAACCGGTTCGGCAGAACCGTCCGGAGACTGGCATCACGCTCCGTGTTCCGGAGTGCGAGGCGGAACTGCTCGTCAGCGCCCCGCTGGCGTACTATCTCGGGGCCGAAGTGGTAGTCGAGTCACGGGATGCAGCACTGTTGACGGCCGACGGCACGTCGGTACACCGCTCTTTCGACGCGTGGCCGTCGCTACAGGCCGGCGTCGCGGCGCTGCTCCGGAAGGTGTTCTACCTCGACTGTCTGGTCAGACGCGTCGATCCAGCCGAGAGTGGCGCTCGTATCACGTCCGCGCTCTCGCTCGACCCGGACACAGTTCGGTCGCTGTCGCCGGCTGGACGGCTCGAGCGGTACATCGATGTCTCCGACGAGGCCGTGAACTCGATTCTGCCGGAGTGGCCACTCTCGACGTACGTCTCACCCGAACCGGAACGGGTCCGATGCCTGCCGTTCCTGCTCGACCGACTCAGTCTCATCTACCTGCCGGACAGCTCCCGGCTCGACCAGGATGAGCTTCTCGACAGGACGCTGTCGGATTCGTATCTGAGCCGCGGTTCGGCCGAGCGCCCACCGGTCATCGAGCCGAACCTACGCGAGGGCCAACTGCACTCGTGGCTCGCTCCGGGGAACCCGATAGACGCCTGTAAAACGCCGGCGGAGGCGTACGTGAACCGCTACCGGAGTCAGAACCGGGATGCCGACAGCCAACGGGTCGCGGTCGTCCTCAACGACGAGGAGATGGCCGGCGAACACACGGAAGTCACAGAGATATACCGGGCCGCGGACCTGCCGATGGACGTCCAGGTCAGCGAACTGCTGTCGGTCAACGAACTGGCCGACGTGTTCGAACAGCCGGCCGATTTCGTCCACTTCATCGGCCACTGCGACGAGGAGGGACTGCGCTGTCCCGACGGCAATCTGGCGCTGTCGTCGCTGTCGGAAGCCCGAACGCAGACGTTCTTCCTGAACGCCTGTGGCTCCTATGACGAAGGGCTTGACCTCGTCAAACAGGGCGCGGTCGCCGGTGCGGTGACACTTACCGACGTGCTGGACAAACACGCCGCCCTGGTCGGGACCGCCTTCGCGCGCCTGCTCAGTAACGGATTCAGCATTCAGCGAGCGCTGGAACTCGCTCGCCGACGGATAATGATGTGCAAGGACTACGCGGTCGTCGGCGACGGGACCTACTCTATCGTTCCCAATCCCGCACACCCCGCGGTCGTCTGGGTCTCCAAAGGGGAAACGGGATTCGACGTCCAGTGTACGGTCGTGTCCCCGGAACGGCCCGGTGAGAGCTACCGCCTGCCGTTCGACGACAGCGCCGCGCTGAACGGCGAACAGACGAGCCACTCGCTCGGCGCTACGGAGTTGGCCGACGCGCTGGGCCAGACCTCACTGCCCGTCATCTTCGACGGGGAGTTTCACTGGTCCGACGACCTCGCTGCGCGTCTCCGGACGGACTTCTGACGAGCGCGAAGCTGTCAGACTCCGTGACGGAAGCCGAGACGGCCGTCATCTATTTTCGAACCGGCCACCCGAGGAGCCGTATTGATGCGACACTCTCCGTACGCACTCAGGTACAGATTTGATACTGTGCTCCAGTCGTGGCTTCCGGCGGGTAGGAGACAGTGACAGTAACCACTGATTCGAGCGAATTCGCGTGACGACGACGAGCAGAACAGATGGTTCAGTCCGTGAGACGAACGGCTTCTGCTTAGGACAGTTGACCAATATTTTATCGCCTCTCATCGGTGGGTGTTGTCGGATTGTTGGCGAAATCAACACAGTATGGCCGGTAAAATTAAATATAATAATACACTATATACTTGGAAGGGACAATGACTGAAAATCTCCTGCAAGACGACGTTGGGTCTATGTTGACCACGGTGTTTGGGGCAACTGACGAGCCGGTGTACGTCGTGAACCCGTCGCGGCGGACCATCTCTGAGCTTGTATCGACACTGGACGCGGATTCGGGCGCTCCCGAAGTTCGGCTGCTCGCCGACGAGCGCGCACTGAAAGACGTCATGGACGACTTCCTCGTTGCGAGCACCGCGGCCGACCTCATCGACGAGGAGCGGCTCACGATGCGACTGCTCGACGACGTGCCGAACCACTCGGTCGCGGTAACTGTCGATACGGTGTACGCACTCGTCACCATCAGCGACACGGTCGGCGGTCTCGGGACCGACGACGCGGCGTTCGTCGACAACGCCTACGACTACTACGGCTCGACCTGGGAAGACGCCGACGAGTACTCGCTCCGGACGCCGCCGCTCAACCGCGTCCAGAGCACGCTGGAAGCCGACATCGGCCCGGAAACCGCGTCGGACTTCAACGACGTTCTCAGCTCTCTGTCGACGGCTCGTGGCGACGGCGACGGTCTCGACGAGGTCACCATCAGCCTGCTCGTGGCCGCACGGAACGGCGAACTGCTGTACGACATCAGCAAATGGGGCGAAGACGTCGGACTGGCGAGCAAGGCGACGTTCTCGCGGACGAAGACGAAGCTCGAAGACATGAACCTCATCGACACGGAGAAGGTCCCGATCGACGTGGGCCGACCGCGGCTCCGCCTGATGCTCGGTGACGACCGGCTCAAAGACGCCGAGCCGGACGAGCTGGCCTCCGTGGCTCAGTCGATCCTCGCCGCGTAGGTTTTTCCCGCTCCACCGCGAGGGGTTCGGCATGCAAACTGTCGAAGTCGTCGGGCGTGGACCGGCCGTCGACGCACTCACTGCGTTTCTCGCTGATATCGACGTTACAGTAGCACAGCCGTCGACACCGGCGAACAGTAGTGGCGACCTCGCCGTCGTCGTCGATACTGTCGGGTCAGAGACGTTTGCGGCGTGGAACGACCGAGCGAAAGGCGATGACGTCCCGTGGGTCGCCGTCGAACTGGGCGGCGTCGGCGGCGTCCCGGTGACTGACGCCGCGATCAGCGGCTTCGGACCCGAAACGGGCTGTTTCGACTGTCTGCGGACTCGGGTCGAGGCGACGGTCGACGAGACCGAGGAGATCACAGAAGCCCCGGCGGCGGCCACGCAACGATTCACGGGAGCGCTGGCGGGCCGACTGGTAACCCAGTTTCTCGACGGCGACACTGCCCTCTTCGGGACAGTTACGGAACTCCCACATACGCAGCGCCGGTTCCTCCCCGTCCCGGGCTGTGACTGCAGTGAGACGCCGAGCCGTACCCTCGGCGACGGTCGCCGAACGGCCCCGGACAGCGAGGCGCTCTCGCGGGCGGAACTGGGCCTCGACGACCGGGTCGGTATCGCCACGGAGGTCGGCGAAGTCGAGTCGTTCCCCGCCCCGTACTACCTGTCGACGCTCGCCGAGACTGCCGGTTTCAGCGACGTATCGGCCGCCGCCAAGGCCGCCGGTGTTGCCATCGACTGGGACACGGCGTTCATGAAAGCGCTGGGCGAGAACTACGAGCGGTACGCGGCCGGGGTCTACCGAGAAAGGAATCTGCGGCACGGGACGGTCGTCGATGTTCCGGATGCCGTCGCACCCGACGCGTTCGTCAGGGACGAGGCCGAATGGGACGACTCGACGGCGCTTCCCTGGGTCCCGGCCGAAAATCTGCTGACCGACGAACGGCGGTCGCTTCCCGCCGAGACCGTCCACTATCCGCCGCCATCGAACGTGGTTAGACCGGCAACGACGACCGGGCTCGGGCTCGGAAACACCGTCACCGAGGCGCTGCTGACCGGGCTCTACGAGGTCATCGAGCGCGACGCCGCGATGCTGTCGTGGTACTCGACGTTCGAGCCGCTTCGAGTTGCCGTCGACGACCACGAGCGGTACGACACGCTCCGGCGTCGCGCGGCGTCCGAGGGGCTCGAGGTGACGGCGCTGTTACTGACACAGGACGTGGACGTGCCGGTCATCACCGTCGCACTGGAACAGGACGAGTGGCCTCGCTTCGCACTCGGCACCGATGCGGATCTGGACCCGGGTACGGCCGCCGTCGGTGCGCTGGAAGAGGCGCTCCAGAACTGGATGGAACTCGACAGCATGGGTCCCGAGGCGGCCATGGACGCACAGGGTGCAATCGGGCGCTACGCCGAATCACCCGGCGAGGGGGCCGACCTGACGGCCACCGAGACGGCGGTCCCGCTGGACTCGCTCGGCCCGGACGCAGACCTCTCCGGCGAGGCGGAGCTAGAGACGTTGTGTGACCGGGCAGCTGACGCGGGACTCACGCCCTACGGAGCGCGGCTGACGACGCGCGACCTCGAACAGCTCGGGTTCGAGGCCGTCCGTGTCGTCTGTCCGTCGGCACAGCCGCTGTTCTTCGGTGATTCGTTCTTCGGCGAGCGGGCCGAAGCCGTGCCTGCTGACCTGGGCTTCGAGCCGCGGCTCGACAGGGAGCATCATCCGTTCCCGTAGCAACAGCCGACGAGCGAGAGTCAGATACCGGACAGTCCGTATTCAGATGCCGAACGTCGCCCGCAGCATGTCCCGCGTGCCCGGCCCGAGGCCGACCGCGGTAACGGCGATGAGCAACAGCAGCGCGTACCGCGGGCTGTCGTCGATGAACTCCTGGTTGAACAGCGAGACGACCAGCGAGGCGACAGCGAGCTTGACAATCAGGAACGGCCACGACGTGCCGATAGCAGCAGTCAGACCGGCTGACTGGAGAGATTCGGTGGCTTCAATGATGAATGCGTTGGCCGGGTGTTTCGGGTAGTACGTCAGCGGGACGTTGAGCGCGTCAAGCCAGTCAGCCAGCAGGACGTTCGCGACGCCGTCGATGGCGTGGCCCCAGATGACCAGCAAGCCGATATAGCCGGTTCCGTCGTTCAGCGCCGGTCGATAGGACTCGAACAGGCGGTACAGACCGTACGACAGCGCCGATGCCAGTGCGACAGTCGTGATGAGGACTGACGGGTACAGCGTCGCGTACTCGCGTGTGAGCGCGACAAACGTAAGATAGAGTAGCGTCACGGCGACGAAAATGCTACCAACAGCGCCAGTCGTCCGGTAGTAGCTGTCGACGATGCCGCGCTGTTCGAGGTCCACGCAGACGACGAGGACGAGCAGCGTCAGCAGGAACACCGTGCCGTAAATAACGGGACTGATGATGAGCGAACTCAGCGGGTACTCGACGATAGGTGAGACGCCGGCATCGACCGCGCGGTCGGTTGCATCCTCGACAGTCCGCAACGCGCCGCCGAGCAACATGAACGGCACGAACGCGAAGTAGAGCTTCGGGTCCTCGGCGATGTCCAGTCGCTCGAGGAGGAAGTAGACGCCGACGAGCATATACACCAGAATCAACATGTAGCCGATCTCGGAGACGATAGTGTATCCCGGCTCGGCGATGAGCCGTCCCTCCTGAATAGCCGCCCTACAGCCATCGTACAGCGGTTGTGGCCCGGATGCAGTCATCTCGGCACAGCTGGCCGCCTTGGCGTCCGCGTACACTGGCCCCCAGAAGTACTGCCAGAGGAACCGATCCCAGACGGCCTGTGGAGCGGCCATAACGGCTCCGACCGCGACGAGGAGGACGGCAGCGAAAGAGCCCACCCAGAGCTGGCCGGGCCCGTACTCATCGACGGCTCGCTCGAACGTTTCCATGGCCGAGTGACCGGTGGCAGGCGGTTTTAGCGTTCCGGTCCCGTGTGCGTGGAGCGGACTTCCGCGAGCCAGACGCGGCGCGGTTTGATGGCGAAACTGTGTTCAATCCTCAGCGAGTGCCTCGTTGCCGGCCGCCACGAAGGCCTCGTGTGCCTCGCCGTTGGAGGCGACGACGGAATCGCTGTCGTGGGTCCAGGGCTCGCCATCGAGGTCAGTGACCGTGCCGCCAGCCCGTCTGACCATATGGACGCCAGCGAGCGTGTCCCAGGGGGCCATCGGGCGCGTGCAAACGAGCCCTTCGAGCGCCCCGTCGGCAACGTGTGCCAGCGTGGCCTGGAACGAACCCAGACGCCGAATGTCGCCGAAGCGGTCGCCGACAGCGCTACACAGCCGACCGAACTCGTCCCTGTCGTCGCGATCCCACCAGCCGACAGGAGCCACGGCGAACGTCTCCGGGTCGGTTCGACCACTTATCGACAGTTCGGTCCCGTCTCGTGTCACGCTTTCGGGGCCAGCCGCGTAGAGATCGCCGTACGAGGGGAGATAGGTCACCGATGCGACCGGCTCGCCGTCGACAACTGCGCTGACGGCCGTCCCCCACAGACGCATCCCACGGACGTAGTTCGCCGTCCCGTCGATTGGGTCGATGACCCACACAGAGCCGCTATTTGGGATGCTATCGACCGCTTCAGGCTCGGAGTCAACGTCCGGGCCAGCTAACGTTGAGAGGTCCTCCTCACAGAGGAACCGGTCACGGGAGAACTCCGCTCGAATCGTGGCGACGACTTGCCGCTGGGCGTCACGGTCCGTCTCCGTGACGAGATCGTTTTTGTTGGCCTTCGACTCGACACTGAGGTCGCCCCGGAACTGCTCCCGAGCAACGACACCGCCAGCGCGGGCCGCTCGCTCGGCGACCGCCGCCCGGTGGCTTGCATCTGTCATACCTGACGCTGGACCTCCCTTGTTCAAACCATCTCGCCTTCCAGCAAAACAGGGCCGACGGATGGCGATGGGTTACTCTTCTTCGACAGCCTCGTCAACAGCGTCGAGAATGGCTTCGGCGATGTCCCGCGCCTCATTGGGCGTGTACAGGACCTGGTTCCCCAGTGACTGTTCAATACGGACGTAGCCGTCGTCGTCCTCAATGGAGAAAAACGCTGTATTCTCCAGCGGTGGCACATGCAGGCTCGCCCCCTCGGACTGATCTGTGGCCATGTTATCGTTTAGCACATAGGGCGGCTTAAATCTACGGCTCTGGACAACAGCGGCCGCCCAGTTACAAATATTAATAATCAGACCCCAACGGCTTATACTCAGTCCAGGTATGTACGTATATGGCATCGATACGTGGGGCACTTCGGTTCAGCAAGGACATCTCGGTTATCATGCTTTTGGGAGTCGTCTACGTCCTTGGGCTGAGCGTCGCAACGCTGATCAGTGCATCGGAGGAGCGACTGCCGCGGATACACGCTGTTAGTGGCGAGATACGGAGTCGGCTTCGTCGCCCAGTGTGAGACGCTCAGCAACCATGACGCCAAAGCCACCGACCGGTACATGGAATCAGGTGGCTGTACCCGGAACGCGCTACTCGAATTGACGCATTTTCCCGATTACAGACTATCCGAAACGACTGCCCAGTGCCTCTCGTAGTAGTTTCCCGGTGTAGTTCGACATTCGCAGACGTGACTTCCTAGTGATGGTTCTCGTTTTATCACCTTGCTTGAGATATCCGGCGCTGAAACCGCGGGAGACATAGTCTACTAGTCTGATAGATATCTGCTTCACAACGTACATTAGTGCGTGAATAATGTGCTTTATTGATAGATGGCACGCCACACTGTGGTCATGGGTCGAAGAGATCGTGTACAATCAGGGGAGGAGAGGGATTCTCATGACAACTATTGTTATTAATGATGGATTATCCCACCCGACAGCTTTATTATATGCTGCTTTGACATGACACTCTGTGTGGAAGCCGTGCGGTACATATCAGAAATTCGGCATTGAACTCAGATAAAATGGGGCCTACTAGCCGTGTTCATCGGAAGCCGCTCAGGGGAGTGGAGAGTGTATGCTACCAGACGCACCAGCGATAGCCGAGGTACGGGAATGACGATACAAGCAAATCAGGCAAATCAAGCGGGTCAACAGGGGATCACGAAGGCTGTAGACGAGTTTCTCGTCACGCCGGAGAGCGAAGTCACGCCGGTTTTGAGCGTCGTGATGCCCACCCTCAACGAGGAGAAAGGGATCGTCGAATGTATTGATCGGATCAAGACAGCGATCTCGGAGTTACGTGTGCCGACCGAGATCATCGTGAGCGACAGTTCGACCGACGCGACTCCGGAGTTAGCTCGCGAGCGGGGTGCGACAGTCGTGACACCTGATGAACCGGGCTATGGCTATGCGTATCGCTACGCGTTCGACAAGGCACGGGGAGAGTACATTGCGATGGGTGATGCTGACACGACGTACGATTTCGAGATGATTCCCCAGCTCCTCGAACCGGTCCAGAACGGCGACGCGGACATCTGTATGGGGAGCCGACTGGAGGGCGAGATCCGGGACGGGTCGATGCCGCCACTCCACAAATACGTCGGAAACCCGCTGTTGACGCGGTTCCTGAACACGTTCTATGGAGCCGGTGTAAGCGATGCACACAGCGGCTTCCGTGTGTTCACCAAGGACGCGCTCGAAACGCTAGAGCTAGAGACGACCGGGATGGAGTTCGCCAGCGAAATGATCATGGAAGCCGGTGCGAACGACCTCACCATAGAGGAGGTCCCGATTATCTACCACGAGCGGGAAGGCGAGGAGACGCTCGATAGTTTCAGTGACGGCTGGCGACACGTCCGCTTCATGCTCGTGAACGCGCCGGACTACCTGTTCTCGTATCCGGCTCTGTTGCTAGTGTCGGTCGGGGCAGTGTTGATGTCGCTATCAATCGCTCGGCTGTCGATCGGTGGCGTCAACTTCGGCATACAGACGATGGTCGGCGGGTCGTTGCTGGCAATCGTCGGGTATCAGGTCTGGACGCTCGCGCTGTTCAGTTCCATCGCCGCGAACCCGATAAACAAGCCCGAGGGTGTGCTTGTCGGCATGATACGGGAGCGGTTCCAGTTGGAGCACGGCGCGTCCATCGGCATTCTCGCGGCTGCAGTCGGGATTCTGTACCTCGGGAGCGTGTTCGGACAGTGGCTGCTCGCCGGCGAGGCGGCGTTACCGTCAGCTACAGCGACCCTTCTGGCCTCGACAGTCGTAGTGCTGGGGCTACAGACAGTGTTCGGGTCGTTCTTCATGAGTATGCTAGCAGACAGCAGCTAACCGTTGACAGTCGCTTTAGCGGAATTGGTCAGTTCTGCGTACACCTGCTAGGGCACGTTCCGTTCTCGACGCAGTCGATGTCGGGCTGTGTTCGGTTCTCGGCAACGAACTGCCACTCGTTTCGGCCTACACTGTCGGTGCCGTTGGAATAGGAAAGTTGTCTGTACAGCCCGTTGTAGTTCATCACGCTGTCGTACTCTGTCTGGGAGTACCGCTCCTCGTCGATACCGTCCTGATGGGCGTCGAGCCCCATCGCGTGCCCGAATTCGTGCATGAACAGCGAGGCGGTGATCTTCGGTGAATCGAACCGCTCCATCGCCGCGATTTCAGGTCGGCCCGCACCGACGAAGTAGTCGTCCCCGTTGTAGGCGACGTCGTCAGTTAGCAGGACGTAGTAGTAGCCGTCAGCACGGTGCTCGGAGTGGTTGGCCCGGAAGTCATAGATGTCGTTCCCGGCACCAGCACGGGATTTCGAGTGTACCGTCCCGTTGGCCGAGAGGTTCGTATCGTCTGTGACGAGATGGATATCGATCCCGGTGGAGCCGTCGGGGTTCGAAACGGGTGCATTCTCAAACGTCTCGACAATAGATGTCCGGACCGGGTCGCTGAGCGTCGTTGACTGTGTAGAGTCGACTTCGACGTAGATGTCCGTTCGGAGCGGGTCTGCATCCGGAAGAGCCTGCTCACAGCGGACTTCCATGCCGTCCGGATAACCGTCGCCGTCCGTGTCCGGGTCCGTCGGATCAGTGCCGTAAACGGAGCGCTCTAGCGAATCCGCCAGCCCGTCTCCGTCTGTATCAGTGGCGTTCGAATCGGCCTGAGCCTGCTGTACGTCCGGAGTATCGGCCCCGCCACCGCTAGCAGTGTTCACCTGCGGCGACGTCCCGGCGACTGGAAACACGACACCGGCGAGAAGCAGCGCCACGAGGACGACGGCACCGGCGCGAACCGTCGGCAGGCGACAGAACCAGTTGTTCGCGAGACGGCGGGCGCCAACTAAGATGTCTGTGAGCATAGTGCTAATATTAATACTGATTCCAATAGCTACATTTAGCTGAGTTCTCGAATTCCGATCTCTAGTGAACTCAGACCATCCATGACTAAGGATTTTTGAGTGACGGTTAAGTAGGTAATCCCCCAAATATCAATATCAATTTCGATATTAACGATAGATGCGAACTCCCAGCACTCGGCTGTGTCTGTCGGTATCTTCAATGGGCTCGGTTCAGTAACCGAAGCTAATGCGTGTCACCCGGCGGTTCTGGCTCACGATCACTGCTATCGGTAGTCTCGTCGTGAGTGGTGGGCTGCTCGATGCGCCCCTGTTAGTCGTCGGGGCCGTCGGGCTCGCAGGCTGGCTGCTCGCAATGCAGTTTGCGTTCGTCCGTGGCGTTTCACGACTCGAGGACGAACTCACCGTCAGCCAGTCGCTCGACCGGTCCCGAATACGGACCGACGCCGAAACGAAGTACACTCTCGAGGCATCAGTTGCCGCCGCCGGCGATCACCTGCCGCTCTCCGTCGAGGCAAGGATTCCACTCGCAGCGCGGATGGAAGCGGGTTCCTCTCCGGATATCCATCTCGATACGTCGATGCAGTCCTCGTCGGTGACGCTTCCGCTCACCTGGGAGACTGTTGGTAACTACACCGTTCCCGGAGCCACAGTAACCGTCAGTGACGGCACCGGGCTGTTTACCCAGTCGTTCACGACGGCTTCCGGCCCCGAACTGGCAGTCGAGTCCCCGTCGGTCGGTCCGATTCACGTTGGCCAGAGCGGGAAACAGTTGCTACGCGGTGTCGGCGAGCACGAGGCCCGGGGGCGGACGGGTGGCCTGTCAGCTGAGGAGATTCGAAAATATGTCCCGGGTGACGCATTGAAATACGTCGACTGGAAGGCGACTGCCAGACTAGACGAGACGCACGTCCGCAACTACGAGGCTGAGAGTAACCGTAGCGTGGTGCTCGTCCTCGATCACCGGCAGACTCTGGGTGATGGGACACCTGGCGAAACGAAGCTAGATCACCTCAGAGCGGTCGCCGCAGCGTTCCAGCAACGTGCCGAAACGATCCGTGATCCCCTGGGCTATCTCACTATTGACGACGCGGGCGTGACGGAATCGAGAATCCCTGTGGCGAGAATCGAGGCCTACAGGTCGTGCCGGCATCGGATCAACGACCTCGACACCGAAACTGAGACGCCGGCAACAGCTACCACGACAGCGTCTCACACCGGCAGGATGACAGGGACGGTGAACCCGACGGCGGACACACAATCACCGATGGAAACGACGTTGCTCGCGTATCGAGATGCCGCCGGATCAAAACGACACCTTCCCAACCAGCCGCTGTACAACGGGCTCCAGGCGGCACCACACGAGATACGCAGCGCGAACCTGCTGGTCATCTGTACTGACGACAGCAACCCGAGTGAACTACGGAACGCGGTTGGACTGGCGAGACGCAACGCAACGGAGGTCGTCGTGTTTATCGCCCCATCAGTAGCCTTCGGTACGGACCTCCTCACCGATCTCGATACCGCATACGAACGGTATCGAACCTTCGACCAGTTCCGGCGTGAACTGAACGAGGTCGACTCGGTGACGGCCTACGAGGTTGGGTCCCCGGACCAGATCTCGGCTATTCTGTCCGGCAGCCCAGCGAACACAGACCGGAGGGAGTACGCATGAGCGTCGCACTGAAAACGGCACGCTCGCGCCGATCACTACCCACCGTGCTCGGCCTGCTGGGCATCGTCGTAGCTACAGGCGGACTCGTCTGGGGCGGGCCGGTATGGCTTGGTTTCGTCGGTGTTGTCCTCGGCGGTCTCTACCTGTCCGGTACACCCGTTCTCGCGGTCGTGCTCGGACAGGTAGCGCTCGTCACAGTCGATACACCATCACTGCTACCGCTCGTCATCGTCGAAGGCGGCCTGTTCCTTGCGTTGCTTTCGGTACCTATCGAGACACCCGACAGGCGAGTCGCCGGCAGCCTCGTCGTACTTGTCGTTCCGCTGCTCGGCAGTCTCGCCTGGCTGTCGCTCTGGCGCTGGGACTTGGCCCCCCTCAGCGTCGGGGCCACCGCGGTCATCGGAATTGCCATCGTCGGCTATCTCTTCCATCGCTATCTGCTGATAGAACTCGACATCGTGACTGAAGACGCAGCTTCGGACCGTGATTTCCTATGAGCCAACCCGAGCCTACGCAACCGGACGCATCAGCCGATGACAGCACCCGACAGACGGATATTGTACACGACCGCCAGACACTCGAAGCGGAGCTGGAAGTGTTACGGGAGGAGAACCGCCGGTTGCGCGACTCCTACGCGCATGCGAAGCGGGCAACGTTCAGACGGACCGCAGTGGGCTTCTTTGCGGTCGGTGGACTATCCCTCATAGCGGCACTCCTCTTTCCAACCCTGCAGACCATCTTCGTCGCGTTC
This sequence comes from Haloarcula sp. CBA1131, assembly GCF_008728975.1. Lineage (NCBI taxonomy): Archaea > Methanobacteriati > Methanobacteriota > Halobacteria > Halobacteriales > Haloarculaceae > Haloarcula > Haloarcula sp. CBA1131. The sequence goes on along the minus strand of NZ_RPCY01000001.1, from coordinate 1,881,164 downwards.
GCAGGAACCGGTGTGTTTGCGGGCATCGTCACGTTCTATCTCACTCCCGAGCGGTTCGTCTCGGCGTCGGTCAGTGACACGGTGTTCGACACGTTGGCCGATGTCGAACAGCACCTCGTCAGCGAACTGGAACTCCAGACCGAGACGGTGTATGTCCCAACGGCATCCCGTCCGGAGACGAATGCGCGCCTGTTCGTCCCCCAACACGTCGAGTACGCGGTGCCCGATCCAGACCAGTTGGGAGACCTGTTCGTTACGAGCGGTGCCGAGGCGGAACAGGGCATATCGCTTCCCCCGACCGGAGACCGTCTGTACACCGAGTTCGAGCAAACGATCTCCGGCAAATTCGGTAACGACCCCGATGCAATAGCGGCGCAACTGACCGCAGCCCTGTCCGAGCAGTTCGAACTCGTCGATGACACAACAATCGAAATCGATGGCGGGAACCGAACTGCTACTATTGCCATCAGCAATCCCGCGTTCGGCGACGTTCACCAGCTAGATCACCCAGTGGTGTCCTTGCTCGCGGTGGGGTTTGCCACGGGACTTGATCGACCGGTTACTGTCGATACGCGCGATGACGACCGGTTCAGCGGTGTCGTGACCGTTTCGTGGAACGCACTCGAACAACCATCGGCGCAGTCCAATGGCGCGGCGACCCGAGAACGAGAGACGACACCAGCCCCGGAAAACAGCTAACTGCGGTCCAGTCGCTACTCGAACTCCCGTTTCGTTCCGCCGTCGCCGACCGCTGTCTCGACACCCGTACTGTGGTCGGTGTCGGACCCGGGCGGCGTAATCGACTGAAGGATTTCTTCGATAACCGTTTCGGCGCTGATCTGGCTTAGTTCGGCATCGCTGTTCATAATGAGACGATGCCGCAACACCGGGAGCGCCATCTCTTTGACGTCGTCCGGAATGACGTACTCCCGGCCGTTCAGACGAGCGACTGCTTTGGCCGTATTCTGCAGGGCGATTGTCGCCCGCGGTGAGGCCCCGTGAACGACGTTTCGGTGGTCCCGTGTCGCGCCGACGATAGCGAGAATGTACTCCTTGATGCTGTCTTCGATATGCGTCTCGGGGATGACTGACCGGGCGTCCAGAAGTTCGCTCCGGGAGATAACCTGCGAGATAGAGTCCGCGTCAAGCGTCGGGTTCGCGTCGAATCGGTCGAGGATCGCGCGCTCCTCCTCGGAGTTGGGAATCTCGGTGACGAGTTTCATCTGAAACCGGTCGCGCTGGGCCTCCGGGAGTTTGAACGTCCCTTCCATCTCAAGAGGGTTCATCGTCGCAACGACGGTAAACGGCGTCGGGAGTTCGAGCGTCGACCCTTCAATGGAAACCTGTCCCTCCTGCATCGCTTCGAGGAGTGCGCTCTGTGTTTTCGGCGGGGCGCGGTTGATCTCGTCGGCGATGACCAGATTGGTAAACACTGGGCCTTTCTGCAGCTCGAACTCGCCGTTTCGCTGGTGATACACCGTTGTTCCGGTGATATCCGCAGGGAGGAGGTCGGGCGTCATCTGGACCCGGGAGTGCTGGAGATCCGTCGCGTTGGCGACGAGCGTGGCGATCGTCGTTTTCGCGACACCGGGGACCCCCTCCAGAAGCACATGACCGCGTGTAAGCATGGCGACAGTAATGTGTCGGAGAACTTCCTCGTTACCGATAAGAACTGTCTCCGTCTCCTCCTTGAGACGGTCGTACAGCACCGACGGATCAGTCATTGCGTTGACGTTCGGCCCGCTGTTTAATAATGGCTTCCGTTACTCGCTCTACCTGTGCGGTCTCCCAGTCTGGATGACTGGCTCTGAGATACTTCTCAACGCCGTCCCTGGAGAGATTTGGGTCCGGATCGCCGCCACTGTATTCCCGGAGGCGATCCCGGAGATGCTCGTCGAGACGGCGGTCGTACGCGAGCAGCGCCCCGACCAGCACGACGCCACAGAGCAGTAACAGCGCGTCTGACCGCTGGACGGCCAGGACGGCAGCGGCCACCGGCGGGACGCTACTGGCGTGTGAGTAGTCCAGCAGTGCGTCGTCGTGGCTGGCGACGAGGTTCCGGACGAACCGTCGGTTGTCACCGCGTTCGAGCATCGCGTTCACGAAGATGCTCGGGTCACTGACGGCGATAACCCGGCCGTCGCCGACCGGTTCGCTCGTGACGACGGGTCGGGACGCTAACTGCTCCTCGCCGTCGAGTTCGCCGTTGCCGTTGGTGTCGAGGTAGGCGTATTCGGAGGTGTTGACGAGCGTCGTCGCGTTTCCGGCTCTGACAGTCGTCCCGTAGTTGAGGACGACAGTATCGACGCCGGCAGTCTCCGGATAGTCGCCGGCAGGCGTCGCTTCCGGGAGCGAGGAGTTGCGGTAGTAATTTCGGTTGTCGTACACCGGGCGACCGTCAAAACGCGCGTCAGCACCGACGGCAGCGAGCAGGGCATTCCCTTCTGGGCGGTAATCCTCGGCAACGACGAGTGTCCCACCGCTTCGAACGAACTCCGCGATTCGTGCCCGCTCGCTCGACGAGTACGGCTCCGCCGGCGAGAGAACGACCGCAACGGTGGTGTCCGTGTCACTCGTCGGATACTGACTTACGTTCGTTCCGACGGTCACGTTTGCACCGGCGTCAGCTGCGACGGTTCGAAGTTCGCCCGCCCCGTCCCACTGGGAGTTATACGCACCGAACGCTGCTGAGGACGTGCTTGCGGCGTAGACGAGCGCGATGATCGTGAGGACGGTGTAAGCGGCCAGCAGGAGCTGCGGGAGAGTGAGCGACGGTAGCCAGGAGTCCTCGGAGAGCGGTGTCAGCGCCATCAGACCAGCCCCGGCGGTAGAATCTCGAGGATCCGTTTGATGACCACGTAGGCAAAGCCAACCAGTCCGAGCCCGATGAGCCACCAGAGCCGCCGTCGCCAGCGCGGCGACACGGCCTGCGGTGCGACCAGTTCGACAGTCACGAGAAACCCGATCAGCGAGACGACGAAAAACAGCTCCAACGTCAGCGCATCCAGGAGGGTCAACACGAGGATGGTACCAAGCACCCACATGAGATGCCCGTAAATGAACTGTTGGCGCTGTCGGGTCGCCATGGTACGGCGTTCTCCTCGGCAGACAGTCAAAGTTCCGACCGACAGCTGCTGACTGAGCCATGGGTAGCGGCTAACCTAGCAGTTCGGTTCAGTCGTCGCTAGGCTGTCTCGAATCCGCCGACTCCTCGTCGGGCGTTCGCGTTCGGTCGCCGCTCGGGAGCAACGAGACCGGTGACGCCGTCAGATACGGCACCGTTGCGACGAGGGCACCGAACAGGGCGAGTGAGACGCCGCCGAGGAATATCGCTGCGAGGATAGCTGGCGGCGTCCGCGCGGAGAGGCGGAAGCCGAAGAAGACGAGCCAGCCAGCCCGCTCCAGCAACTGTAACGCGACGACCGAGAGGCCGAGAGCGAGCGCCGTCGCTGGGATCGCGATACGAGCGATGTCGGCCAGAATCGTCCGCAGGACCCGCCACTGCGTCGCGCCGGTCGAGCGATGGATGCCGATGGCCTGCCGACGCGCGTGGACCCCCTGGGCGAACGTCGCCGTGGTACTGCCGACGGTACTCAGCGCCGAGAGGACGACGAGGACGCCGAGGATCAGCTGGACGTTCCCGAACACGCCCTCGACGGAGCGTTCGATGGGCGTTCCGGACGCGTACGACCCGCTACTTGCCACGGCAGACGCCAGCCGACGATCCCCGGTCACCTCGTACTCCGCCGTGGTGAGGGTGGTCCCGTTGGCCGTCACTCGGTAGGTGTAGGTTCCAGGCTGACTTCGTCCGCCGTCCGGGGAGAACCGCGTCTGTGTGACGTTTCCGGGCGGCATGTAGACGGTCCGGTTCCGGGAGACACCGGGGCCGATGACACCGACATTGCGGGTGATCGGCTCCTGCCAGGGGTTTGCGAGCCCGATCCTGAGGGTTGGCGTCGTCAGGACCGAGCCCGAAGACGGCGATATCGACAACTCCCCGTACAGTTCCCGCTCGGTACCACGGACGATCTGGATATCGTGTGTCGCCGTCTGGTCGCCCGAACGAGCTGTTATCGTGTAGTTCCCCGGCTCGCGTGGCAGGGGAACGACGGCGACACCGCTCGATCCAGTTCTGAGCGACGGCCCGTTCACCGTGACGGTGGCGTTCGAAACGCGGTCCCCCGTTTTGGTGACGACAGGAACTGAGAGACCCGATCCGGGCGGGGCCTGTGACGGCAGCTGGCTCGGAATCTCGATAGCGTTCGGCGAGACGACGGTCACGGAATGGGTGTACTCCCCGGCAGTGGCGTTTGCAGTCCCCAGTTCTGTCGCGGTAAAGGAGACGGTCTCGGTCCGCTCCTGTCCCGGCGGGACGGCGACCGTCGTGGTTTGCTGCTCGCCCCGATATCGGACTGTGACCTCCCGGTCAGCCCGCTCGGTACCGACGTTTCGCACGGCGACAGTGAGGTTGACTGTGTCACCTTTCGTGACGCGTTTCGGACCCGATAACCCCGTCACGACAGCGCCTGACCGGTTGGCAGCGACGCCGTCGGCGCCGTCAATCTCCGAAACGGACCCTTTCACGCGGATCATGTGGACCTCCCCTGGTCCGGTCGCCAAGTCGGCCGCGGAGTCGAGCGGCAGAATGAGCAGGTCATCGAGCGTTCTGGGGGCGTCGTACCGCCCGACGATAGTGACCCGTCGAACCCCGGGCTTGACGCTCCCACTGACAGTCAGTTCGTCACCGACCTCGACATCGAGCGTCCGCGCGAGGTCGCTCCCGATGACGGCCTCGTCGTACCGTTGCGGTCGCTTTCCGTCGACCAACGTGGCCCCGGTGACGTTCGCGAACGCGTCGTACTCCGCTCCGTGGGCCATGTACGGCTGGCCGTCCGACACCTGGGCGTAGATGATTTCCGGGCTGGCTGGCGTCCCGTCGGCCCGCAGGGCTGCGGCGTACTCAGCGTCGAGGCGACTGTTCAGCGGATGGGGCGCACCGGCTTCGGTGATGGTCCCGGAGCCCCCTCCCCCACCCCCAAGCGGAGACGCGAGACCGGCCAGGGAGACGACCAGCAGGAACGTGATGCCGAAGACGGTCAGCGTCGCCGCCGTCGGCACGACCGAGCGCCACGACAGGAACGTCGGCGCGACCCAGTTTCGGATCCTCCCAAGCGTCGACTGCTCGGACTGGCCGGACCGGGCGTGACGGCTCCCGAGCGCGGCTGGTGGGCGGGTCGCCGCGGGGTAGGCCGCGAGCGCGCCGGCAGCGAGGCCCATCAGAACGAACACACCGGCGACGCCACCGACGACGGTCGCGCTCTGGCCCGTGACGGTAACGTCGAGTGCGATGGGGAGACCGACGTAGATCGCGACGTTGACCAGCGCCTTGATGAGGATCAGTCCGACGGCGTAGCCCAGCACCACGCCGGTCGTCACGAGGAGGCCGGCCCGAAGTGTAAACAGGAGTCCCACGCGCCACCCCGGTGCGCCGGTCGAGCGGATGACCCGTATCGCGTCGAGTCGGTCACGGACGCTCATCCGCGTGACGTTGTAGACGACGATGAGGACCAACAAGCCACCGGCGGCCGCCGCGATGCCCAACGCCCAGAGTACCTGCTCTAAGCCGCCGAGGACGTACAGGAGCGCGCTGACCAGCGGTGCCCCTTCGCTTGGGAGGCTTCCCAGCCCGGTCCCGCTCGGACTGTGGTCGATGACGAAGTAGCCGGTGACGCCGACCTGCTGGGCGGTCGAGGCGTTCGTCGCGTACCACTGATTGGAGAGGAACGTCGTCCCCCGCTCCTGTGGGACAACGGTAAGCGAGACGGTCCCGTCCGACCCGCTCACCGTCCGGGTCCGCTGCTGTGAGACCGGTCCCCGGCCGTCAACGCCGTCGGGAATCGTCGGTAATCGTCCCTCCTGCCACTGGGCCGACCCCTCGATGAGCACCCTGGGCGTATCGGGCGGGATGCCAACGAGCCGAACATCAGTCCCGCTTGTGGTCGCCGTCGCTGTCGGGAGCACGGTGACGTCCCCACCGGTTTCGGGCGGGCCGTTTTCCGCGTCGTGGTAGGTGACCGTCCCGGAGTTCGCGAGCGGCTCTGCGAACGTTTCCGAGTACGTGACTGCGGTGAACAACAGCAAGACCGTACCGATGAGAAACGCGGCCGTCACGGCGACGACGACGACGGTGAGCCGGTCCCGTCTGGACCAGCGAAACAGGAGGGCGTTTCTGTATCCCATCGGTTCGTTAGTTCGTCTCCGTGGACGGGCTCGCGTCCGGCGTCGAGGCGGCATCGGAGACGAGCATGCCGCCGCGGATGAACAGCCGCTCGTCGAACCGCTGGGCCAGTTGGGGGTCGTGGCTGATGACGACGAGCGCGGTTTCCGTCGATTCCTTCATGCTGAACAGAAGGTTCAGCACCGACTCGGCCGTGTCCGGATCTAGCTGCCCGGTCGGCTCGTCGGCGAGGATCACCTCGGGGCGGTTCGCGAGCGCCCGTGCGATGGCGACGCGCTGTTTCTCGCCCCCGCTCAGCGTCGCAGGGTACTGGTGTTCGAGCCCGGCGATACCGAGGCGGTCGAACAGCGTGTCCAGCCAGTCTGGGTCGCGGTCGCCCGCGTGTTCCTGCGGGAGCGACGCGTTCTCGCGAGCGGTCAGATCGCCGATGAGCTGGAAGTCCTGAAAGACGAACCCGAGCGTCGTCCGCCGCAGGCTCGCGCGCTGGCGTTCGGACAGGGTACTCGCGTCCCGACCGTCGATCTCCAGTCGACCGCTAGACGGTGATTCTAGCAATCCGAGGACGTTGAACAGCGTCGACTTGCCGGCCCCGCTAGGGCCCTGAACGAGCATCGCCGCATCGGACCCGACCGAGAGTGAGACGCCGTCGAGAATCCTGGTGCCCCGTCGTGTGACACACAACTCCGAGCCGACGAGGACGGGGTCAGTCATTGTCGGCCTTTCTGCCGGCCCCGTATTGTATGCCACGGTTACATACCCGGGAGAGGTGAGGATGGGAGAGACCGTCGAACCGGGTCCGTTCAGAACTCGTCAACAACTCGTTCGGTTCCCGCCGGGCCGAACGAGGTACACGGAGTCGAGGCCGCGCGTGTCATAGACCACGTCGTTCTCGTAGCGCCACTCCGCCAGCGCCGCGGGCGTGGTCTTCTCGCTCGCTGCCGGGAACAGGTGCGCCCCTGTCGTCCCCCACGACGCCCGCGACAGCGTCGGGCAGTTGGGTTCCGTCCCACCACCGAGCCACCGGGCGGTCGGCTGGTACGTTCCGTTGGACGCGCTCGGATAGTACAGATCGACGATACGGCTGAACGGGTGGTCGGACGCCCACTGCTCGTCGACGTGGTCCGCGGTAAACGTCGCGGCCGCGAACTGCGATTCGGTCGCCCCGGTCGGGAACGCGAGCGTGTCGAGATTGACGAAGGCGATAGGCATCGTCGCAACTGCGGCAACCACGACGACGACCGTCAGGACTGTTGCGAGTCGGTGGCTGTGAGTCTTCGGCGTTCCAAGCCCGCCGTCCGGCGACCCCCGGTAGGCGACCGACGCGACGCCGATGCCGGCGAGGACGAACACGGGCAAGTGAACGAACGTCTGGCCGCGGAGCGCGGTCCCGTAGTACTCCGGCGTCAGCGAGGCGGTCAGCGAGAAGTACACGATGACAATCGGCGCCAGCAGCAACGCCAGCACGACCGGCCCGATCAGCCGGCGGTCGCGGCTCGCAAGTGGGAGGCCGACGACTGCAAACACAACCGGGACAGCGAAAGCCGCGACGAGGACCAAGAGGCCGGCTGGCGTGGTCTGTGTCCCGGGAAACACGGTCTGTACCGCGTTCGCACCCAGCGTCAGGAACCAGAGACCGACCGCGCCGCCGATGGTCACCCGCTGCAGGCGAGCGCTCGTCCGCTGGAACCAGACCAGTGTCGCCACCAGAACGACGACCCAGGCCAGGAACAGCCCCGGATACGCACTGACACGGTCGACGTACGGGACCTCCAGAAGCGAGCGTTCTGCAATCCGGTAGTACCCCCACATGTACACCCAGAAGCCCGCGACGGCGACGAGCGCAGTGACGGCGTCACGACGCGACGGAATCCTGGCGAGATGGGCGGCTAGCACCCCCGTCAGTACCAGCGCAGCGATGAGCGAGCTGAACGTATGCAGGAGCGGGAAGGCAGCGAACAGGACGACCACAACTGCGCCCCATCGACGCCTGTATCGCTCCGTCGTGAGCAACCGATGGACGGCAATCGCAAACAGCGGCAGCAAGAGAAACGCCAGCGCTTCCTCGTCCGTTTGTCCGGTCCGCCGGAGATAGATGCCTTCCACCGCGAGCCCCATCCCGACCACGCCCATCGCCAGCGTCGTCCGCGAGTGACGCCACCGACTCGACTGTGCGAGTCGTTTGACCAGCGCCATCGCCGTCAGGCAGGACGCTGCACCGGTGACCGCGACGACCAGCTGTGCGATGTACAGTGGCCGCTCGCCGGTGAGTGCGCCGACGACGGTCAGAACAGCGGTAAACACGATGTTGTCAGCGCGGAAGCGTCTGAGCGGAAACGTCCCCGTTTCGAGCGTGTCCCTGGCCAGAGCGACGTATCCGAATCCGTCTAGCGTTGAGGGCAGCGGCGTCCAGTGGAGCGTCGTCAACCGGGCCGCGACTGCCACGGCCAGCACAGCCACGATGAGCAGCAATCGCCCCTTCCGGCCGTCACTCATTGGCGGGTCCTACAGCGGGTGGGTGTAAGATAGTTACCGCATTTCGACGGCCGACTCGGGAGCCCTGACAGTCTCTCGGTCTACCGCTAGCCCTGTCGAAAATCCGGGATTGCTGCCGGGCTCTAGACACACCTGGAGTGTCCATGACGATTGGCGGTCACTGGTCCCCGTTCGACTTGATCTTGCGGGCGCGTTCGACGGCCGCCTCCGCGCGTGACGGATCAACCGATGTCGGTGCGAACGCCGCCGTCTCGAAGGCTTCGACCACCGTTTCGATATCCGCCATGCGTTCCTCGGGAACGCCGTGTTCCTGGCTCTGCTGGAGGAGTTCCCAGTGTGTCGCCCCCTCGTCAATACCGTTTTTCACCGCTAGCTCATCGTGGACTGCAGTGTACGCTACCATCGCTGCGGCGTCGTAGTCCCCGCCATCCAGATATGTATCGACGCGGTCCGCAAACGTCGGACTCGTCGCGTTCGATGGCGTCGTCGCCTGGTCGGGTCCACTCATCGATACCTCAGTTGCCTCCACTGAGGAAGTCGCGTTCACATCCTGGGATTGGCGGCGCCGCGACACGATAAACCAAGCCCCGACGACAACTGCAAGCGCTACCCCGCCGCCCAGGACGGGCAGCCAGCTGTATCCGATGATCCCGTTCCCAAAGGCTACTTCCGGGTTCTCGTCAGAGCCGAACAGTATCGCTACCAGGGTATCGATAAGCAGATCTCTGTCCGAATCGGAGCCGACCGGTGGGTTTCCGCCGCCGGCTCCTGCGGCCAGCGTTGTCGTTGCGGTCGCGTTACCGAGGTTCGAACTCGGTTCGTCGTACGTAGCGGTAACGGTAACTGTCTCGTTTTTCTGCGGATATTCGAGGACGGTCTGGAACGACCCGTTCCGGTTCGTCTCGACGAGTTGGGTGCCGCCAGCACCGACCTGCAGGCGTACCGGGCGACCCGCGACAGGGTCCCCGGCAACGGTCTGGAGTTGCCCCCTGGCAAGGGCCCCATCATCCGTGCGTGACGCACTCACGGAGAGGGTCGTCTGAGTCTCGACGACGACAACAGGGGTCTCCGACTGGACGCCCGCAATCGCTCGGTTTTCGTACGGAACCCGAGCGACAACTACACGCTCACCGTCGTTTACCGACGCTGGGGCTCGGGTCGATGCTGTCGCCGTTCCGTTCGGTCCGGTCGTCGTTCGTGCAACGACAGTATCACCAACGGTGAACTCGACCGGTACTCCGTCGACACCTCTCGACTCGACTGTCACGGACGCCGTGGCGTCGAGTCGGTCGCCGTACCCCACCGTCCCCGGTGCGATTTCGCTCGTCGCGTTCGGCGTCACCTGTTTCACATCAATCGTGAACGTGGTGTCGTCGGACAGGTACACCGAGTCGGTATCCGGGACGTACTCGACCGGGACGGACTGCGACCCGAGTCTGGCTGAGCGTGGCCGGTACTGGGATTCGAACACACCGCTGGCATCAGTTCGAACAGTTTGTGTCCGGTTCCCGATCCTGAGTTCGACCACCTCGTCTGCGATGACCGAGCCGTTCTCAGTCCGTATCTGGCCGGAGACCGTTCCGGGATCGCTGAACGATGCAGTCGAGTCTATCGCCTGAACTGTGAGCGTCGTCCCAACGAGTGTCTCTTCGCGGATAACCGCCTGCGTCGTCGTAATGTTCTCTGTCGTCTCATTGATCTCGGTCTGTCCCGAAGAGAGGTCGACAGACGTGGTGTTCTCTATCCGTTCGAAGTTCCGGTTCAGTTCTCGGCTCCTATCGCTGATGTTCGACGCCGTTCGCTCCATCGCACGCGCAGTGATGCGGGCCTTGCTTTCGTTACCGCGCTCGCGTGCCGCCTGATACGCCGTATATTGCTGGCGGTACCGCTGTACCTCGTTCGTGAGATTCCGCTGGTTCTCGCTCGCGGCCTCGAACTCCCTTGCAGCGGTGTCGTCCGTAGCCGAGGACGTGTCACCGGCAACGTCGACGTACTGCTCTAGACGCTTGTCGTAGTCGTCGCCGAGGACCGACCGAGCCTGGTCGTACTGGTCGTTCGACAGCGCAATACTGCTGTTTTCCAGCCGCCCCCCCATCGTCCGAGCTAACCAGGCGGCCGTTTCGTCGCTGTACTCGCCGTCCGATACCGAATCCGGGTTTTCCTGTTGCGTCTCGTTGTCGTCCGTCGGCGTCTCCACCTGCCGGTTCAGAGCCGGACCCCCATCGTCGGTCCCCATCGCTGCCACCCCACCAGCACCCGCTGTAAGTCCAAGTATTGTCAGGGTGACGAACACGGCCCACGACTGGCTCCGGAACACACCGAGTTATTCCGCTGGTTTGATAAAATGCGTTCGGTTGACTCACCGGAGTCGGTCGCAGTCACGTACCGTGGCAGAGAGGGACGCAATCAGCTATTTTTTTACCGTGCCGACATGACTCATTGCCAATGGCTGAAACCCAGACGTGGAAACTACTCTTGCCACGTCAACTCCGCCACCTCCCGGCCGATCTGGCAGGCGTTATCGGCGTGGTGATTCTGACGAATCTGGCTGCCCTGCTGCCGGTCATCTCCGACACGCCGGTCCGCATCGTCGCCGGGCTCGTGTTTGTCCTCTTCATTCCCGGCTATGCGTTCATCGCAGCGCTGTTTCCGGAGGCCGGGAGCGGACCCACGGCCGACGACGAGACCGTTTCGGATCCACGAGCCGACGGAATCGACGGTATCGAACGGGTCGCACTCTCGTTCGGACTCAGTATCGCCCTCGTTCCCTTGGTCGGCCTGGTATTGAATTTCACGCCGTGGGGTATCCGCCTGCTTCCGATTCTCGTGTCGCTCAGCGGGCTGACGCTCGTGTTGACCGCTGTCGCGGCTGTTCGACGCTGGGCGGTACCCGCTGACGAACGGTTTCGTGTCCCGTATCGTGCGTGGCTCAGTGCCGGACGTGCGGAGTTGTTCTCGCCGGCCTCACGGACGGACGCGGTCCTGAACGTGCTGTTGGTCCTGAGCATCCTGCTTGCGGCCGCCAGCGTCGGCTACGCGGTCACGGTACCAAAGGACGGCGAGCGGTTCAGCGAGTTCTACCTGCTGACCGAAGACGAAGACGGGGAACTCGTCGCTGACGGCTATCCGACGGAGTTTCAGCAGGGCGAAGGTCGCTCGTTGATCGTCGGTATCGGGAATCAGGAACACGAACGGACAGAGTACACCGTAGTCGCCGAGTTACAACGCGTCGAGCGCGTCGGCAACGAAACCCAGGTCCGGGAACGGTCGGAACTTCGGCGCTTCCAGCCGACCCTGGGCCACAACGAGACCTGGCACCGCCAGCACGAAGTGACGCCCGAGATGACTGGGGAGGGGCTTCGGCTCCAGTACCTGCTGTACCGCGGGTCACCACCTGAGACCGTGGACCAATCGACTGCGTACCGGGAAGTCCACCTCTGGGTGAACGTAACCGGCTGACCCAGGTTCTCGTAGCGAGCAGCGCTCCCCCAGGTAAAACAGGGACCGACTTACTGCCCATTCTTTTGAGATCTAACCCGGCAAACAGCTTTTCCTTGCCTGGATCATTGGTTTCATCGTGTACCCCGCAGGCCACTTCCTCCTCGCAGCCGTCCCGCTGACGGCATACATGGTGGCTCAGTGGCGTCGACTCCCGTCTGGGCCGATGGTACTGCTCTTGCTTGTTGCGACGCAACTCCCGGACGTAATCGACAAGCCGCTCGCGTGGACGGTCGCTATTCTTCCGAGCGGGCGTATGCTTGCCCATTCGCTGGTCGTCTCGCTACCCGTCCTCACCATCCTTGTACTGCTGGCTGCACGCCAGAGCTACGGACGGCACGCAGTGGTGTTTTCCGCCGGCTACCTCTCACACATCGCCGGCGACTTCTATCCGATTGTGCGGCTCGGGACGGACTACTACTTCTTTCCGAACCTGTTCTGGCCGCTGTTGTCGGCAACCCCCGATAGAACGCCGTCGTTTGCGGCGCATTCGCCCGACAGTCTACTCTCGCTTGCCGTCCCTGTGATCGTCTTCGGACTGGCCATCAGCTACAGCCTCGTGACGGTGTACTGGAGATACGAGCAGGTCTCAGCCGAAATACCACAACGGTAAAGCGTTCGCGGCCAACGGTCGTTGCTACTGAAGCAGTGGGTCTCAAGCGGCGGATTTCGAACTACCCGTCAGATATCAAAGCTACCGTTCCCGCCTCTGGAGATCGCGGAGTGAAGCTGAAACGCCTGTCTCAAACTGGGGTCGCCGATTCGATCGGTGCTTCGCCGCAGCTGACACAGATATACTCTTCGTCGACGGTGAGCACGACCGGTGAGTTACACTTGATGCACTTGATTTTCGCCGCACGGGATGGCTTTGCGTAGTCCCCCATTGTATGTACCTTACATAGCAATGTTATATGTAAAATGACATAAAATTACCCCTTTCAGCAATATTGTATCCGCAGCCGCTAGGAGGGGATAACTCAGTTATGCAGGAAAGCTAGCTCCGGCTAGTACACAACAGGAGAGAAATCCGTCAGAGAAAGAGATTCGTCAGAGAATAGACAAATGCCGCGTAAACTGTGGAAGTTCCTCAGTCCCGACGTGCCAAGAATCCAGCGCCTAGCAATGCTAGCACCGCGACGAGGACGGTGAAACCGGGGCCGCTCGAACTCGTGGTCTCGACCGAGCCCTCCGTTCCGGTTGTGTCTGTCTCATCAGGTTGCTGTGCCCCACCACCTGCGGTCGTGGCTGCTTCCGTTGGCACCTCTCCGTCTTCAGTCTCGACTGTCTCAGTGTCGTCGGTGTCGGTCGTAGCTTCGTCCTCAGTGTCTTCTTCAGTCCCCTCGGTATCGGAGTCGTCGTTCCCACTATCGTCATCGCTATCTCCGCTATCGCTGTCATCGCTCCCGTTATTGTTGTCGTCGTTGTCGTTGTTGTCGTTGTCGCCGTCACCGTTGTTGCCATCACTCCCGTCGTCGCCGCCGCCGTTGTTGCCATCACTCCCGTCGTCGCTATCGTCATCATCGTCGCCGGAATCGGTTTCATTCGACTGTGATAGCGTGACTGTCCCGGTCGCGGAGTTGATATCGTTTGAGTCTTCGCCAACAGCGACGTGAACGTACGTGTACGTCCCGTTTGGCCAGGAGTCGAGTGTTTCGACATCGACAGTGGTATCAGAGGTATCGGATACCGTCGTCGCCGAGGCGTGCATCACGTCGTCACCGGTCGAATCCGGCGATGCTTCGGAGAGAACGAACCCGAACAGCCCGATCAGTCCCGCTGACGGCATCGCTCCTGCTGCCGTCGAGTCCTCACCGGTGAGGGTAGCGTCATCGTCGGCCGACGAGACGCCGTTGACGCCGTCGAAGGAGTTCTCGACCGTGACCTGGTCTTCCGAGAAATTCTCATCGATTTCGCCGGTCACACGGACGGTGCTCGTCCGCTGTTGGAGTTCGTCCTCGTCGAGTAGCAACACAGCGTGCGTGACAGAGTCGTCCTCCAGTTCGGTCTCGATATCGAGCGAGACGTTATCGCCAGCGGTGATATCGTCGGAGGTCGCATCGACCGTCGACGGGCTTTCCTGAACCAGCGTCTGTTCGACGCCGACGACGGTCACGTTCCCATCGACCGAGACATTGTTGTCCGAAACGGACATGCCCTGTCCGTCATCGACAGTGACCAGGACGAAGCCGTAGGCACCGCCCGAGTCAGGCGTGTACGAGGTTTCGAGCGCACCGTTGTCATCTATCGAACCGACACCGTCCCCGTCGTCTAGCAGTTCGACCGAGTTGGCGTTGGAGTCGTTCGTAAAGATACTGGCCAGATCGGTTCTGATGCTACCTTCGCTAAACCCTGCTGAAGATGGGTTCTCAGAGAGTCTGACAGCGAGCAGTTGCGCCTCGTCACCAGCAAGTCCCGTCGTTCCAGCCCCAGTCGTTGATTCGAACCGAAGGTCTACTGATTCGCCCGTCTCGTGAATCGTGTACTCCTCCCTGTTGAGAGGGACGTCACCTGTCTGGGCAGACTCGATGTTGATGTACGTCTCCGGGGCTGCTATCGCCGTTGGGCCGGTGGAGGACGTCCGAAGCGGGAGCAGCGACCGTTCCCAGACATCCACGTTTTCCGTCACCGCTGTCGTTTGCCCTTCATCGACTGGCGTTGCCGCCGCCGACGTTACCGACAGGGGGGCGGCTAACACCAGCAGCACTGTGATCGCACAAATTACAGTGCGTTTTCCGTTTGTTGTTTTATACATTACTGAATTTTTTCGGAGGGGTGCGGTATAATTCTTATGCAGTGACATTCGACGCTACACAGTGTCATATGACGGTTACAAAACACGTACCTGCTGTCCGGGGATTTACAGCGCGAATCGTGAGTCGTGTCTCGGTAAATTACCTATTCGCATTCATGACAGGTTCCCGAGTTGATGGATTCCTTATAGTAAATGCTCGACAGCGGACCCGGGTTTAACAGCAATCGGCCAACAGTCGGCCGTGTCATCGAGTAGAATCTGCACACGTCGGCGCACAAAGAGGTGCTGTGTTCGGTGAACACCACCAGTAAAGGCCGCCCGATCAGTTACTCTCCGTCCTCTTCGTCGTCGTCCCCAGCATCACTCGGTCCGCCAGCGTTGTCCGGGGGACCGCCACCGTTGCCCGGGCCACCACCATTATCAGGGCCGCCGCCCGGACTCACTGCCACCGTGCCGGTATCCGAGTTGAGAGTCCCGGTTTCGTTACCGACTGCGACGTGGACGTACTGATACGCACCGTTTGGCCAAGAATCCAGGGTCTGGACCGTCACGTTGGCGTCAGCGTCACCGCTGACAATCGTTGCAGAGGCATGGATAACGTCCCCGCTAGCGTCCGATTCGGCCTCGGAAACCACCGTGCCGAACAGCCCCTGCAACCCGATTGCAGGTATCGACTGGTTCTCGGAGAGGGTGAAACTCCCCAGTCCAGTGTTGCTCTCAACCGTCCCAACACCGCTGATGTTATCGAAAGAATTCTCGACGGTGATCTGGTCAGCCGAGAAGCTCTCGTTCAGTTCGCCCGACACAGTCACCGTGCTCGACTGCCGCTGGAGTACGCCCTGTCGGACCAGCAGGACCGCGTGGGTGGCGTTTTCGTCTTCCATCTCAGTGTCGACAGCCAGCGTGACGTTGTCGCCGGGGTTGACCGGGTTCTGGGTCCGCTCGACGTTCGAGACGTTGTCCTGCACCACGGCCTGTTCGACACCGACGACGGTCACGTTCCCGTTGACGGAGACGTTACCGTCCGATACCGATAGCCCTTCATCGCCCTCGTCGACAGTCACCAGAACGAAGCCGTATGCGCCGCCCGATTCGGGGGTGTAGGACGCCTGCAGTTCGCCATCCTCGTCTATCGTGCCGACGTCTTCCGCGTCATCGAGTAGCTCCGACGACGTAGTGTCCGAGTTATTTGCGAAGACATCTTCGAGGGAAGCGCGGGAGATGTTACTGGCGTTTGTCTCTGCCGTAGTCGGTGCTTCATCCAACTTGACAGCCAGCAGTTGCGCCTCGTCGCCGGCAAGTGCCCTCGTTCCGGCACCGATTCTGGGTTCGAAGGACATGTTTATTGACTCGTTGCGCTCGTGGATCGTCATCGTCCGCTTGTTGAGCGGCAAGTCGCCAGTCGCAGCTGATTCGACGTTGAGGAACGTCCGCGGTGCCACTATCGTGGTCGGCCCTTCTGACGTCGTTCGGAGCGTGAGCGGGGACCGGTCCCACACGTCGACGTTTTCGGTCACCGAGAGCGACTGGCTCCCAGCGACGGGGGTTGCCCCAACAGTGGTCGTCACTGATAACGGACCAGCGAGTACCAACGCGACTGCCATGACGAAGATGACAGCCGGCGTTATTATTGGTGTTTTTATCATTACTGAAACATTACTGAAGCCTGTGGTATATTTCTTGTGCAGTGATACTATTCTGAGGCCTTTAGAAGCCTTCTGGGCCGAGATAGTACATGAACTGAGGTATAATTGATTGTTTTCCTGTAGTTATTGGTTTTTGATATATATTCACAAATAAGATGGTAACTAACCGATGCTAAAAGAGCCTAAATAATGTCTCAGTAACTGTAGTCCGCGTTTAGAGCGGTACTTACTGAACTGATCTGGGGCAATTCACGGGAGAGCCAGCTTCATCGGGCTGGTGTCACAGGGTGCCACATCGCTGAGACACGTCTCTAGCAGATCGGTTCGGAGAATTGCGAGGGAAGATCGCTCCGTGCGAGTCTTCCGGCACCGGTCGGCCGTCGTCTTCAGAGCGAGACACCATCGGGGTCGATGGCGTACTCGCGACCGTGACGATGGCCGCTCACTGTTTGCGAGGGACCGCGTCGGTCCAACAGTGCGAGGGAAGGGATTTGAACTACGCGGAGACGGGCAACCGCCTTCTCTCGTTCAAACCCTTCCGTGTGCATCCTTCGGCGCCGCGTTGTGCGGCCCCTATACGATGCGAGGGAAGGGATTTGAACCCTTGGACCCCTACGGGAGCGGATCTTGAGTCCGCCGCCGTTTCCTGGCTTGGCTACCCTCGCACGCGTAGTGCATTCGGTACACATGGCGGTACGGTATAAATGTCGTACGGAAGCGACTCAAGGCCGGTGGGACAGTATGTCAGTAATTGAAAGCGTTTGCGTACTGGCCGCACTGCCGCCGCGCGATCAGGTGGGCATTGCGTTCCAATGGCGACTGTCGCCGATAGAACCGGTGGTTTGACCCACCGTGAACAAGTAGCGTAGGCATGGACGACCACACGCGCGACCCGACCGTCGAGGCCCCCGACGGGAACCCTTCGGGCTGGCGAACCGACGGTCAATGGGAACACGAGACGCTCAGGCGGGCCGTCGTCCACGGCGTCCGTCTGTACAACTCCGGGGAGTTCCACGAATCACACGACTGTTTCGAAGACGAATGGTACAACTACGGCCGCGGGAACACGGAGAGCAAGTTCCTCCACGGGATGGTGCAGGTCGCCGCCGGCGCGTACAAGCACTTCGACTTCGAGGACGACGACGGGATGCGATCGCTGTTTCGCACATCGCTGCAGTACTTCCGTGGCGTCCCCAACGACTACTACGGCGTCGACCTGCTAGATGTGCGGACGACGGTGACGAATGCGCTGTCGGACCCGTCAGCGCTCCAGGGCTGGCAGATCCGTCTCGACGGCGAGTATCCGACGTGTCGCCCGGAGGACATCGAGTTCGCTGAGTCGCTCGAACATTGACCGAATCCGGATAATTCTAAAGGCTGGAAGCGTTAGCACGGACAGATGCGAATCGAGCAACTGGGAGACGGGGTTCCGGAGGTGGCCGTCGTGGGAAGCATCCACGGCGACGAACCGTGCGGTCGGGACGGCATCGAAGCCGTCCTTGCCGACCCACCGGAGGTCGAGCGACCGGTCAAGTTCATCATCGCGAACGAGGCCGCCCTCGACGCAAACAAGCGATATCTCGATACGGACCTCAACCGATCGTTCCCAGGCGACGCTGACAGCGAGTCCCACGAGACACGGCTGGCCGCGGCTCTCGCCGCAGAACTCCACGATTGCACCGTGCTTTCGCTGCACTCCACACAGTCCTACGACGGAATGTTCGCCCTCGTCGACGACCTCACGCCGGAAATGGAGGCACTCTGTAGCGCCCTCTCCGTGGACGCCGTCGTTCAGACGAAAGGCGCAAATGAGGGGCGATTGTTCGCGACGGTGGACTCAGTCGTCGAAGTCGAATGTGGCTATCAGGGCTCCGCGGAAGCCGCCGAGAACGCGGAGCAGGTCATCCGGGAGTTCCTCGCTGCCACTGGAGTCACCGCGGAGTCACCTCAACAACGGGAGACGTCACTCCCAGTGTTCCAGCTTGGCGAGCCGATTCCGAAGGCAGCAGCAGAACAGTACGAGGTGTTCGTCCGGAACTTCGAGCCGGTGCCAGAGGGTGACCCTGTGGCAGCAGCCGACGACGAAACTGTCGTCGCGGAGGAGGCCTTCCACCCGGTGTTGCTCTCAGCCTACGGCTACGAGGACGTGTTCGGCTTTACCGCGGATCAGATCGGGATGCTTGACTGAGACGGGTTTGCCGCGGGGTTCCGGTCCGGTCGTGACTTCACCGTCGGATTAGTCATCATTCTGGGCGACGACTTCGTACGAGGTGTACTCGATCTTGTCCGAGTCGCCCGAAAGCACCGGATCGAGTAGCTCGTCCTCACAGCATGAGAGATGCGGGAACAGCACGAACCGTTCTTGCAGGGGTATTTGTGGGGCGGTTGATTCTGGGAGGAATCGTGCTACGTTAGGACGGCAGGCGACGTTTCGACCGATACGATTGAGCTATCGTCCTGTTCGTCTTCGTCCCCGTTTTTACAGAGAGAGGTGTACAGAAGAGGTATGCACGAACGCGCTTCGGAATTTGCGGACCGGGCCCGTGACCGATACGGGGTTGACCTCGATGTCTCGGAATTCGAGTCGGGAACGGAAACAGCCGCAGCGGCCGCCGAGGCCATCGGCTGCGAGACGGCCGCCATCGCATCGACCATCGTCGTCGCACTTGCAGGCAGCAATCGCGACGGTGACCTCGTCGCCGCAATCACGAGCGGTGCGAACCGTCTTGACCTTGACGCGGTCGCGAACCACTACGGTGCAGAAACCGCGTCGATGGCCGACCCGGGCGACATTCGGAGCGTCGTCGGCTGGAGCATCGGCGGCGTCCCCCCGATCTGTCACGATACGGCCCTCCCGACCACGGTCGACCCGACACTGACCCACTACGACGTTGTTCACGCTGCCGCCGGCACGCCGAGCGCGGTGTTTGCGGTCGAACCGGACCGGTTGGTGGACCTCGCCGACGTCGTCGACCTCACAGAGTAGCGCCGACGGTGCGACCATCCGTCGTTTCAGGCTTGTTGGCACTCAGACCGGGGGTCGAGTACTGGCCGCGGAACCGGCCGGTCAGTACCCGGGGAAACAGCCGACAGACGGACGAAACACAGCAGGAGCGGTTGTATCGCCAGCTGCGATGACAGATCGCGAACATACAGAAGAGGTTTACAACCGCAGATGAAACCGAGAAGACGCTACTATGCCCTCCAAGCAAGCCGTTAGTAGTCTCGGGAGTCTACTCGCCGTACTCGGACTCTCCGGGGTCGCAACAGCACAGCCTACAGCCTCGGGTGGGAGTCTTAGCCCGGCGCTCGAAGTCGTTCTCCGATTCGGTGTCGGGTTCGTTATTCTTGCAGTATTAGGTGCTGCAGCCGCCGCTATCGGCCCGAAGTATACGACTAACGCCGTGCGGGAGATTCAGGACGACCTCGGCGGCGCAATCGGCTGGGGAGTTCTCGTCGGCATTTTCCTCCCCATCGGGCTGGTGATACTCGCGCTGACGGTTATCGGCGCTCTGATCTCGATCCCCGGGCTGCTTCTCATCGGCATCCTGGGTATCATCGGTACCGGCATTACTGCCGTCTGGGTCGGGAACTCGGTTATCGGCGATGACGGGACCGTGAGCGCAACAGATGGCGTCGCTGGCGGACTGTTACTGGCCGTCCCGTTCGCAATTCCGGTCGTCGGTGGCCTCCTCCTCAACCTCATAACGCTCGTCGGCCTCGGTGTCGTCGGCCGCGGGCTGTACGAGGACTGGACGGACTGAGCGAGTTTCTCGCCCACCGTTCAGCGGTTTCTCTCTGTTGCTGACGAGTGGGTCAGCTGGCACCGGGACAGCCGAGTTCGTAGGGGTCGTCGTACACCTCCGGTGGTACCGAGATTTTGGTCGGTTCGTCGAAGTCAGTGTACCTGAGCGTAATTGTCGCGGTTGCGGTCGCGCCTCGCTGTGAGATTTGTAGTCGGAGTTCCGATTTTACTGGCCTGTTTGTTTCCGGGTCGAGCCAGAGTCGCGCCGTCGCGTTCTCAAGCGAGCCGCGGTTGAGCGCCATGTCGCCAGCCTGTCGGCGATTCATCAGTGACTCGATGGTCTCGGCGCTCGGGGACGCCGTGACGAGGACAGTCCGGTTGCCGTCGAGCGTCTCGTTGCCCCGCCAGTAGACGTTCGAGCGTTCGAAGAGCAGTACTTGCCGATGGAGCGGTGTCGCGGTTGCCCACGGCTCGGAGCGCGAAACGTTCTCGACGCCGTAGCCGTCCCAGGGTTCCTGACAGCCCTGGTACGCTTTGTACCCATCGACGAAGGACTCGACCGTCTGGTCTTGCATCCGTGTCGTCGCCTGCATCCGTTTTTCCGAGACGTTCACCGCACCCTCACCGTCGACTCTCACGGTCCGTGACTGCTCACCATCCGACGCAGTTACGTGCATATCCATTCCGAATCGGTACGCTTTGACGGTGGCGACAGTGCTGTTCGCCTCCTCGACGGCCGCGACGGCTCGTTCGTCGCTCGGCGGCGGACTATCTCCCACGAATGTGCCACACCCAGCGAAGAGGGCAACGAAGCAGACGGCGAGGACCAATCGTCGCATACAATACCGTCGTTCGCCCGTCGGTCTAAAACGTCATGGATCCGACTTGTGATACCCCTCAAAACAATCTGAAGTCAAGTTGGGTCTGCAGGTCCATTACTAGAATATACGCCGCCAGTGCGAGAACGAGCACCGAAAACCCGGTCCAGAGGTGGAGATTTACTGCACCCTCGCCGACCCACTGTGGGACCGCCGGGCGCACAACGGGCGGCTGGAGCGGCCAGAGCAAGTCCGACGACACGTACGGGTCCGGGCGAAGGAGCTGTCGGTTATCGGCCACCAGATGTGAGAGATGGGCGAAGGCAAACGCCGCCCCAAGTCTAGTCCGATCCGTTCGGACCGCGTATGCGACGACGGCAATCGAGAGCGGAATCGCGAACGGAAGCGAGTGCATAAATACCCGCCCGGAGGGGATCAATTGGAGTTCGTACGCCAGTGGCTTGTCGATGAGATCCGGGAACTGGCTGCCGAAGAACGTCACTGCCAGTAAGTGAAGCGTTGGGAGCTGTCGATCGCGGAGGAGGGCGTATACTGCGACGGGAAGGAGGGCGATGATGAAATGTTCGATTGGGAGGACCATTCTCTGACTCGGTAGTAGTGCTACGTTGATGTGGGAGGAAATACCTTGTGTGGGAGGGAAGACTGCGTGTCACATGGCATTCTATTAACGAACAGCCAGTGCGCCCGCTGTAGTGATTCCCCACCGTGTCGAGTGCTTTCCAATTGATTCATACGGGCCTCGTGGGAAGCGGTACTCTATCGCTCTCCTACCCAGTCGCCGTCTCGTCGAGTGTCTCGAATGTCCTCTGTATTGGTATCTGAACCCGGGACACTCGACGTAGCGTAGTACTGCAATCACAACCTTGTTGCAGGATATCAGGTCCCTCAGCCAACTCCACGACAGTACACAGTCGCCCAAATAAATAGATACACAGAAAGTCAGACACAGATGCCGAGTAAAACAATCAGTCTCAAAGAGGAAACATACGAGCGGTTGCGTCGTAAGAAAGGCGAAGGTGAGAGCTTTAGCGACGTTATTGATCGTATCCTTACCGAAGAGGAACATCCACTGTATGGATTGGTCGGGTTGGCAGAAGATGACGAAGTAGCGCAGATTCAAGAGAAATCCCGCTCATTCCGTGATGATGTCGATAGACGCATCAACGATGAGAGCCAGATTGAACAGTGATTCTCGATGTATGCTTTTTGACTGATTTACTCGCTGAGGACGCCGGAGCAGTTGCAAAACTCGATGAGATCTCCGATGAACTACTTGTTGTCCAACCCTAGTCTATACCGACGTCGGGATCGGTATCGACCCAACGACAACGACTGGCCAACAGTTCGATGAGATTCTCGACGACAGTCCGTTAGTGCCATACGATAGCGAAGCTGCGCGTCGTGCCGTGGACGTTCAACGTGATCTTGCTCGCTCCGGGGAACAGATTGGTGCTGTCGAGGCAATGATCGCGGGGATTGCTGTTGGCCGTGATGAACCAGTCGTCACGCGCAATGCCGGTGAATTTGCTCGGACGCCTGTTCGCGTCTCGCCGTACTGAGGATGTGTTTAGATTTCGAACGACGGCCGCAGAGAGACAGAAAGCCCTGGCTGGTTGAGGTCGGGGGACTTGCTCAGTACAGTCGTGATGGTCAACAAGCGCAGGTTCGAACACCAGATTTCCGGAGTGTTCTGGTAGCAAATATACCCGATCTGATGGCTGGAACTAGCTCGATAGCACCAGGGATATCCATTGACCGTTGAGACACACACCCGATTCGGAGTTAGTTCAGTTCTCAACTTCGTGAGGCAGGGCTATGCTTCAGCAGCTATCTTTGTAGACATCTGAGTGTCTAACTGGGTGTCAAGTGTGTCTCTGGGCACAGGAATTGAACTGAGGAGTTACGTGTCCTTCTGAATCGAACCGCCGAACTCCTCTTCGAATCCCTCGACGAGACGCGCGACGCCCGACTGAAGCGAGAATTTGGCGTCTTCTTTCGCTTCACGGAGGTGCTTCGCCTGCGTCCCCGACGTTTCCCCTGCCATATCGTCAAGTTCGATGACAAGCGCTTCCAGTGTCTCCTCATCGTCAAGCGCGTCGTAGGTTCGAAACACGTCTTTCAAGCCACGCTTGGCCGCTTGTCTAACACGGCCATCGTCGTCCGTGAGCGCCTCTAGTAGAAAGCCACACAGTGCATCTGTCTGGTCTTGGAAAGTTGCTTCGTCGATAGCGATAGATCGGTCGTCATTGTCGAGTGCCGCTACGATCGGAAGTCCAGGTACAAGCTGGTCTGCGACGCGGACAACTGACTGCCGGACGTATCCATCGTCGGCCGCCTCATACAGTTGGACTACCTCGTCGAAGCAGCTGTTGAAGAGTTCGCTCCGCTCGCTGAGACTCATATCGCTAATATCGTCAATAACGTCGTTGACGCGGTCCGATTCACCGGATTCGAGTTCTGGTGCGAAGTCTGACCACCGCTGGTGCATGGTTAGTGTTACTCTTTCCACTTACTAACACCTAATCAATAAGGCGTCAAGCGTCTCCGTGTACGAGTCAGCCGTGGGTTATGAACAGCTATAGTAGCCATTGCAAATCAATGTACACCTGATCGCACGATGGCAGTGTGATCTGTGTACATCGTTTCAATTGTTACTATAGGGACAACCGGAGCAGTACGTTGCAATCACATACTGGCTCGAAAAGCGATAACGGTCCGTATGACACATGGCGACCAGAAGCCTGTTCCTGCTACCACATGTCCAGTGTCTTTTGTAGCAGTTGGACGACCTCGTATCGAGGACAGCTCAGTGACTCCGATCAAGACGCTGTTGTACTTCCTTGAAGATACCCATGTGGCCTACCGTTTTGCTGATTGTCTCGATACAGGGAGTGGATTCGCAGCAAGAGCGTACTCGTAGTACCGTCCTCCAACGTCGTCTGTATCCTACTCAACCCAACTGGTGATTCCCAGCATGGCGAGCTCGTGTAGGTAACCTTGCATCCACCGAGGGAAGAGTGCACCTGTCACCGCCCGGTGGTGAATGACGTCGTACCGCGCTCGAATCGCTCGTGTCCGGACTGTCGTATCGCTTCCCTCGTGAGCTCTCATATGGACTACGCGGCTGCTGCCGTGGGTGGTGCTTTGGGGTTGATCTGCCGTTGGTACAGGTGTGCTGGTCCTGCCTGACTGGCGGAAAGCTTGTCCCGGACACACCTGATACCGAGTGTACTGGCTGGTTGTCATTGTCTGTCCGATAGATTCTCGTCTCAGACACACCCCACACCGAGTGAAAGATCGGATCTCCACAGCGTCTCTGATGAGCGGCAAGTAAGCGGGTTTCGGGACGAAAAGCGGACTGAGACAAAAGCCGCGAAGTTGCGGGTTGCATCGAATATGCAACCCGACTGCGTTTTATAATAGTCCACAAATGGATCTCGCAGGCACGCACCAAGTACCGAGTGTACTGACCGCTGATCGTCGTTGACAGAGAGATACTCGTCATGAGCGGATCATGAACCGAACGTAAGCTGTGTATTCTCGGCCAGTCGTTCGGCGTTTACTGTAAGTAGACGCTGCGCCAGTGGTGAAATGAGGGTAAGGGACTCCGATCTAGATATAGTCCATCGTGGACTGCATGCCTTCCCGCGCGTGACTTCAAGTAGCCTAGTGTGGGCAGTAGGCGATTACACTCGGTAGAGGGTGTGTGACACCCCACTCAGACATATATAAATTTATGTGAAAAGCTACTAAAATGGTTTTAGACGGGTTTTACTAAACTTCACTCGTTGCTTGGTCGCTGCACTTATCATACAGGGACGGATTTGATAGAGTAAATAATGTCAGACTCAGATGAAGATGATAATATCTTCAAAACCGGCGGAATATTTGCTAACAGGGAACTGGTACGCGTCGGCCACGTCCCCGATCTGGAGCGAGTCGTTGGGCGGGACGACGAAGTCAGCGCTATCGGGCAAGCACTCGGTCCAGCAACGGTCGGCGGCCCACCGGAGAGTACGATCATATACGGCAAGACCGGAACCGGAAAGTCACTCGTTGCGAGGTGTGTGTCTCGTGAGGCTCACTTCGAGGCACAGGCAAACGATATCTCGTTTCAGCAGGCGTACGTCGACTGCTCCGATTATCAGACCGACGCAAAGGCAAGCCGGGAGATGGCACGCAAACTAGTGGCGAGCCTCGACGCAGATATCGACGTCCCGCGTGTCGGGATCGGAGCCACCGACTACCGTGACATCACCTGGGACCTACTTGAGGAGTACAACATTAACTCACTGGTCGTCATTCTCGATGAAATCGACAAGTTAGACGATGATGAACTGTTACGCAGCCTCTCTCGGGCTCGCGAGAGCGGGAAAGCAGAGACACACGTCGGCGCCATCTGCATCAGTAACAAGATCGAATATCGCGAGCGCTTGAGCGAACGCATCGACTCAAGTCTGCAGGAGAACGAACTCGTCTTTGACCCGTATGATGCCGGCCAATTACGGGCAATTCTAGACAACCGGACGGATGCCTTCGAACCAGACGTGTTGGAGCCCGATGTGATCCCGAAGGTGGCGGCTCTCTCAGCCAAAGAACACGGGGATGCACGGAAAGCGATCGATACGCTATACGAAGCTGGCCGTCTCGCTGAGAAACAGGGGACGGAGACAGTCACAGTCTCGCACGTCGATGACGCCGTCCAGCAAGCAGAGGTGAACCGCTTCGAGAAACTCGTGCGTGGGACGACGCCGCATGTGAAATACATCCTCCGAGCGCTGGCGCTACTTACCGTCGACAACCCAGCTCAGGAAGCTTTTCGAACTCATCAGATCTATACGCTTTATTTAAAGGTCGCTGAGCAGGCTGGAGCGGATCCACTCTCCGAGGATCGCGTGTACCGGCTGCTGAAAGAACAGTCGTTTCTCGGGGTGACTGAGTCGAATCACACAGGGGGTGGACAGGGTGAAGGGAGCTACCTGGAACATCGACTGCTTCGGGATCCAGAGGTTGTCATCCAAGCCATTGAGAGCTCAGCGACGGGCGGGGACCCATGACGATGTTTCACTCGTTACGAGGTGTGTGGGTCGGCTTCGATATTAAACCGCAGAGGGGAGCCAAAGCGCAGTTCCGTTTCCGCTAGAGTTCCTGTTACCACGACCCGTCAATAGCTCGCTGATAGACGGTTTCGGCCTGATCTGCAACCGCATCCCAGTCGTATTGCTGTGCACGTTCGACGGGATCCGTCGCTGGGCGGTCACCACCTAAAATATCATCGAGCGTTTCTGTGAGCGAGGCAATGGTAGGTTCTACGAGGAAGCCGGCGCCGTCGATGACCTCGTCTGCCGCCGAATCTGGGTGGTCAGCAGCAATCACGGTGCAGTCGGCGGCCATCGCCTCGACGAAGGTAATTCCGAATCCCTCTCTTGTTGAGGGAGACGCGAATATGTCTGCGGCCCGCATATGGCCGAGAACATCCTCGTACTCTTCGAGAAAGCCTAACATCGAAACACGGTCGGCGTGTGTCAGTGATTCGCGTTTGGTATCCAGCCGGTCACGCTCCGGGCCGTCACCGATGATACCTAGCGTGACGTCATGCCTGTCGGCGACTGCATCGAATGCCTCTAGCAGAATGTCGACGTTCTTGTGCTCGATCAGTCGACCTGCGAAGACGATGTCGTAGCCGGTGTCGTGGCGGGGGGCCGTCTGGACCTGCTCGGTATCGAGCCCGTTTGGCACGACTTCGATGTGCTCACGGCTCGGGCCGATGGCAGCGAGGTTGTCCGCTGTGATGCCTGAAACCGCGATCGGATGCTGGGGCGTCTTGGCCGTGAGTTGTTCGACGAGTTTGCCACCCGGAGCGAGCGGGCCAAGGTACTCCTCCCAGTAGTCGCCCCAGACCTCGTGCCAAGTCGTGACCACTGGTGTGCTAGTCCCGAGGCTAGCAAGCTTCGTCGAGAGAACTGGAAAATACGGGAAGACGCTAGCGATCGCAAGGTCGTGTTCATCGTTGCTGAGACGTCGACGGAGCGGAGGGAGTGCGCGAGCCGCAAAGTCGATGGCCTCGGTGATGGACCGGCGGTCGTCTTCGTAGAGCTCTGCTTCGGGGGCGACCGCACGGAGGGTCATTCCCTCGTGTGTGGTCTCTGCCGGTCCGTCCCAGAAATGTCGGCCGTAGATGGTGATGTCGTGGCCCTCGTCAGCGAGGCGAGTGCCGATTTCGTGGATTCGCTTTTCTGCACCCCCGGTGATGAACGGATATATTACATTACTTACAAAGCAGACATCCATCACTATGTGAATGTCATTTCCCATAGGGCCATCTTGAATACTCTGTTTCAGTGGAGAGAAATATACAGGTCCGGATTAGGCGGTCGTGTTTAGTTAAGCATCAAAAGTGAGGCGGGAGAATTTCTTGGTGGTTCATGCCAGAAATCGCCCGCCTCAGCGGTAGTAGAGACTGGATTGATTTGGATTTTGTGGAGCGCAAGCGGACACCCGAGCGTGCGATGAAGCTCGGTATTCAGATGCATATGGCTGGACTATCACTTTCGAATACCATATCTATTCTTGATATTTTGGGTGTCAAACGCTCTCGAAAAGCTATCCACGATTGGGTACAGAAAGCCGATCTACAGCCAGTCAGCGGTAAATCACCGAATCAGGTTGCGGTCGACGAAACGGTGATTCGAATCAACAACCAGCAGTTCTGGCTGTACGCCGCTGCAAATCCACAGACAAACGAAATTCTCCATTTGCGGTTGTTTTCGACTACTACAACCGCTCTTACCGAGATATTTCTCAAAGAATTGCAGCAAAAACATGACGTCGAAACCGCCGTTTTTCTCGTCGATGGCGCGAAACATCTCCGAGCTGCACTGCAACGATTCGGGCTCCGATTTCAGACAGAACGCCACGGAAATCGGAATGCTGTCGAACGTGTCTTCCGAGAAGTAAAACGACGAACTTCTTCGTTTTCAAACTGTTTCAGTCACGTCGAACCGAAGACAGCTGAAAATTGGCTCCAGAGTTTCGCTCGCTGGCACAATGCTCCAAACTAAACACTACCGGAAGAGTCAAGTTATTTCACAATTAGCATACCTTTATGTCAGAAATACTTAGAAGTGTCACTTTTTTCACTATCTATGGTCACCCTAAGGAAGGTCACTCAGCTTACGAGTCTCTTTGGAAAACTATGCTTTTGAACAGTCAAATCCCTTGTGATCAGTACAAATCAGTCCACGAGACTGGGAGGATTGTATGAAGCTCGCAATGATTATCGATGACTGGTGGCCCGAAACAGGTGGGGGTCCAGTCCATGTACGGGAACTCTCATCTGCGCTAGCTACGTATCACGACTGTACTATAGATATCTACACGCGTGCACTAAAGAAAGACGGCAAGCATTATACTGCCAATAAAGAACTTGAGTCAGGAAAGGTACAACTGTACCGTCTCGGACCCTGTACAGAGTACTGGAATGGTTTCGGACGTATTGCTTCGATGGTAACTCCCCTACCTAATCTTCTGTCCAACAATTACGATCTCATTCATGGACATACGTTTCTTCCTGCGGTTCCGACACGTCTCACTGGTGCATTAGCTGGGACTCCGACGGTGTTCACTATTCATGGGACAGCACTAACGACTGGGGTCGGCCGTGACGAATCAATGCTTGCGGGCGTCAAGCGATTGATTGAGAAACAGTTCGTTTTGGGCTTTGATTACGACTCCGTTATCTCAGTCAACAACGAACATGTCGACTTGCTTGAAAACCATCACCCCTCTGTTCACACCATCCCAAATGGGGTGGATTATGAAAAATTCTCAATTGACACCAAACGGACTGACGATATACTCTATCTCGGTCGTCTAACCGCCAGAAAGCAAGTCTCAGATCTGATTGAGGCGTTTTCGATTGTACGCGAAGAGCATCCGGACGCTAATTTACGAATAGTGGGTGAAGGCCCAAAACGGGGCGACTTGGAGGATCAAACAACCTCACTTGGGCTGGAAGAATCTGTCTCATTCGAAGGCAGGGTACCTGATGAGGCGGTTCCGAAACATTACGCCTCAGCGAAAATGTTTGCTCTCCCCTCAGCCTGGGAAGGTCATCCGCTAACGCTGCTTGAAGCGTGGGCCGCAAGCACACCGGTTATCGCATCCGAAGTTGAGGGTATTGAGGAGTTTATCGACCACCGTGAAAACGGATATCTCGTTTCACCAGGATCTCCAGACGATCTCGCCGAGGCCATACGCTACGCTTTAGAGAATCCCAGTCAGACTCGAGACTGGGGGCAAAGCGCCCGTAAATTGGTTGAACAAGAGTATTCGTGGGAAGGGGTGGCTGATCGCACTTTCAATCTCTATCAAGAACTCGTGTAATTGCCCGACTACTCCATGTATCCGAGATCCGCGAGACGGTCCTCAACGCTTGACGTATCACCATCTGACTGGGTATCGGTATAGTCTCCAGCGATTTTATCCCAGTCAGCTTCTTCCACCTCTTCGGTCTGTGACGTGAGAACTTTCCCATCGGTTTGTGTGTCGATGGGAATCCCCAATTCTGCCGCTATCGTCGGGGCAATATCGTATATCTGTGCTTGATCAATCGAACCGAGCGAACAGTTCGTGAGCAGGATGCCGTTCGGTTTGTGGTTCTTGTGGGAATATCGACGGAACGTATCCAGAATTGACCCACTGACATCATACCGGTAATCACGTGGGAACAGTGCAATATCGGGTGCATCCTCCAAATGTGATCCCTCATACACATTTTCCCGGGGACGTACGTCGTCGAACACGAGGTTCCCCTCAGGATCCCTAACCTTGCTTAGCTCTTTCATGAGTTCAGAACGAACATCTTTGTAATCGTCTTGCGGAACGACCCCCTCGCTGTCACGCCCTTCCACGTTAAGGTGAACACCGAGGCTGTTGAAATAGAGTTGAAATGCCTCGGAGTTCGGATGATCAACAACTTGGTTTTGCGCAGCGACTAGCGCGTCTTCCGGGAGAATACGTTCAACGTATTCAGCAGCCCCGACCAGATCAAGCGCACGGTGAACACGGCGCGGTGAGATTCCTACCTTTGAGACAGTGTTTACTCCAGTTGAGATTGCAGTCTCTATTAGTCCGGGGCCGGACTGATCTTTGTCCTTCAGTTCTCCTTGTTTTTGTTGGCGGAAGTACTGTGGATCACCTTCCTTTGACTCACAGTAGCCATGTTCAGCTAGCCAAGAGTTGATGTAGAACGTCCAATCGTAGTCACCCATACCGTGATCTGACACGATAAACACGGTCGGATCATCTTCTCCAAGGTCAAGAATATCTCCAACGAACTCATCGACTTTTATCAAAATTTTGCGAATAGCGTCTCTGTTGTCGAGATCGTGGAAAATCGAGTCTGTAATCTGAAATTGAACTGCCATTAGATCCCAGTTGAAACGATCGTCGAGGAGGTTTGCCATATCACGGCGTTGTTTAGCAACACTTATGTACTCCTCAATCGCGTCGTCTTCGGTTCCGTAATCTGGATAGATCTTATACTCGCCAAACTGCTCTTCGTATTGTTCTCTAATATCCTTCGGATGGAATTCAGAGTCTTCGCGAGCAAGATATCCAGGCACGAGAGCTCCGTGATCAAGTTCTGAGGCTGGGTGGGTTACAGGATAGTTGATTACGATCGGGGTTAGATCGCTCTGATCCACAATATCGTAAACATACGGGGAGTCTACATCCGGTCGTTCTATAAGTCGTTTATCGTAATCTTCGCGCGCGTAAAAATCAAACACGCCGTGTTTCCCGGGGTTGCGTCCGCTCAGGAGAGATGGCCAAGCACACGGCGTCCATGGAGGATGAGTGCTCATCAACTCAGCAGCGCTTTTTTGGTGGAAATATGAGAGTGTAGAGAGTGTACCATCAGCGATCCACTCTCCGATTTCGTCTAGCCCCAATCCGTCTAACCCAATGAGAATAACGTTATTCTTCTTCATGCTTATTCGAAATATCTCCCTGTGTCATCTGAGGTTTCTCTTCTAATCATATATCTGTTGAATGACTATTTGGCTGAGTAATGAAAAGACTCTGGATTGATTTCTCAGTAGTGGTTCATGTAACCATCACATTTTATATCCGAGATCCTGTAATTGCTGTTCCATATCAGGATCAAAGCCTTCCCCTACTGTTGAGAGAGATTCGGCAGCCGTAAGTAGATCAGCGGCTTGAGTTCGAATATCGCTATCTGGTTCTGTTCCATCACGTTCCTTTGGATCAGATAGATAGTTGAATTGTATGGGTTCCTGAAAGTACCGGTAATCTGGCTTTGAGTCGTTATCTGTGCCTTTACGATGATGAATTACTTTGCGGCTTTCGGTTCTAACTGCAACACTATGTCCCGAACTATCGAGAGTATCTGAGACCACATACTCTATATCCTGGGATCCAGTATCGTTGATCCAATCGGTATTGCTTTTTTCGGGGAAATTACCGCTGTTTACGTCAAGGAGTTGGCTGATCAAATCTGGGATCCAAGCCAAGGAGAACGGTTTATTTATTCGTTTGTGGCTGCCTTCAGGGGTACGCACAAGAAGCGGGACATGCAGCAGGTCATCGTAGAGATGATGCCGAGGATGTCCATAGATTTGATCTCGGTCCCACAGTACCTCGCCATGATCCCCTGTGATAATCAAGATTGTCTCGTCCCAGAGCGACCGGTTCTTGAGTTCCGAAATAAGTACGGAGAGTTGCTGGTCAACATAGCGAATAGCACTATCGTACATCGTATCATATCTTGGTTCGTGAATCCTAGAAGCACGGGCAGCATCCCAAGAAAATTGGCGTAAGTTTGATCCTTTCGGCATTAATCCGCCTTCACGAGCTCTCTCAGGATTGATTGGTGCATGTACGTCCATCAGATGTGTCCAACCAAAGAATGGCCGAGAAGTACTTTCAAGATCGCTCAAGAAGCCTGTAACTACGTCCTCGCCGCTAACCGTAGGCCAATTAGACAATTGCCTATATCGATAGAGGATGAACGGTAGGGTATATGGGTTTATCAGAGAAGAGTATCGTCTCATATAACTCCGAATATTATACATACGCCCTGCCCACCCGGTGTTGTCACCTCCCTGTTTAGCATTGTCCTTTCCTTTTGTTCGTAGATTCCGAAACCGGTCGAACCCCAGATCGAAGTTCCGCGTTTTAGTAAGGTGGGGATTTGAGAGAGTAGCTACGGTACTGTACCCAACATCGGACAAAGACTTAGCAAGAGTCGTATCCTCTTGTTCAAATGCTTTCCACGCAGGATCATCCCCGAAGTAACACCCATTGTATGAATGTTGTCCACCAATAATTCCGGGAAAAGACTCTGTGGTATATGGTCCTGTAGAATACGCTCGATTAAACACAATCGACTCCTTTGCAATAGAATCCAACGTGGGTGTTGTATCACGATGATGTCCGTTAAACCCACATCGATCGTGCCTCCAACAATCAACGGTTACCAGTATTACATTCTGCATGTTATATGTATATGAACGGACACGGCAAACTGCAACTTATTAGTTTGGAATAGTACATTACCACTTTGATGAACAGACAGACAACGTGGGAATTGAACTGTTTAAATTGATGTGTCTCTAGTCTGGATCAGGACAAAAATACCATTGGTGTAGGTATACACCGAATCGCCTTGGGAATAAGCAACAGGTTGAACGGTATATCGGATAACTGCGTCCTCACCGACTTGAGTCGCCGTCTTTGTTTGATTCCATGAATCAGCTTTTATTCGCTCTCTTTGTCTCAGAAGCCGAGTCAGCAATCAGGAATAAAAGAACAATTTCCCTCAGAAAACCGGTTATTGAATCCTCTACGTCGAAGCAGAGTCATAACCGGACACGATTTCGAGGCCCTGTTAAACATTTCAGGGAGAGCGTTGGGATGTTTTGAGTTTCTTGAACGACCGGATCTTCCAGACAAGAATTATTATTTAAACGGAATTTGGAAGAACGCTCATGCGTAGCACATTGTTGATTTCACAGCGTCGCTCGAACAGCGTGTTTGAGAGCAGCTCGGCCTGGTTTCCGAAACAGCTCTCGACGTAGCTGAAACGCTCTGAGATACTGTGTTAGCTTGTCTTTGGAGATACCTCGGTGGGGCGAGAGCCACCGTCGCACCTGCGACGCGTGGCTCTCGCAGGTGTTGACGTGTACTTCGTCGTCGGCGTATTCTCCGTCGCCGTGGACGACGTATTCGCGGTCGAATGCGTCGTCGTCTTTGAGCGGTTCGTACGCTCGAAAGCCGTCAGTATAGACGGTCAGCGACTCCTGCTGACGGTCGGCTAGCAGGAGTTGAATCGTCGATTCGTCTGCGGCTTTCGCCGGGATCGCGTACCGGCGTCCGGTACCGCGGTCCGCGATGATGAAGATCGGCGGCTTGTCGCCGCTATACGAACCACGCCCACGCGTGGACAGGCCACGCGAGCGCGACTCCCGGTCGCGCTCGCGGCCTTTCTTCCCGGCAGAGACGTACACTTCGTCGATTTCGACCGGTCCGACAAGTTCGAGGGAAGGCGCATCGAGCGCTCTAACGAAGCGCTCGATGCGCCGGTGCATGGTTTTGTGTGTGACTTCGATCTCGCACTGTAGTTGGTGGAGACTGGTGTTAAACCGGAGAAACGCGTAGATCGAGAACAACCACCGGCGGAGCGCAATCTTCGAGTGAGCGAAGATTGTCCCAGTCTTGTCGTTGAACGTGCGGTCGCAATTCTTACAGAGATACCGCTGAAACTCTCTGTAGCTGCCGTTTCTGACCGTCCGGTCAGAACGGCAGCGAGGACAGGTAACACCGTCACGCCAGCGAACCTGTTCCAGCAGGTCCGCCGCGACCGATTCCGATCCAAACACATCTAGCGGAATCATTCGTGTCGGGCACCGCTGACGCGGTGCCCTTGTCCTCTTCGAATCCACAGCTGCCGCTCAACAATATCCACAATCTCCTACGCAAGAGCGTGGAAGAAAAGGGTCCGGCAAAATCTACGAGATCTACTCCCTGAAACACAATCCCACAGTGAGCTCACTGACTATTCTTCACTGAAGAGATGATATTCAAGTATTCATCTGCAATAGAGTCTACTGAGAAATTATCTGCACGAGCCCGTATTTTTGTTTCGTCAATTGGGTTGGACAGAGATTCTTCTATTGCATCAGATAGTAGCTCTGGACTTCCGACGGGTACAAGTTCACCGTATTTTCCGCCATCTAGGATCTCACTGGGGCCGCTTGGACAGTCGGTTGAAACTACTGGACAACCACAAGCCATAGCTTCTACTAAGACATTCCCGAAACCTTCCCAAACAGAAGAAAGGACAAAGACTGATGAATTTGCCATATACGGGAAAGGATTTTCAACCACCCCAGGGAGATCCGTTTTTGACTCAAGATCTAAATCTTGTATTAACGATTCAAGATCATCCCTTTCCTTACCTTCCCCTAAGATAAGCAGCCTTGCATCAAACCGATCATCAACCAGAGAAAACGCTTTGATCAAAGTTTGAAAATCCTTTTGAGGATGTAGTCGGGCTGCACTAAGAACTACTGGCACATCTGGATCATCAAACCATTCGTGATCCAGATCTTCTTTTGATTTCTTTTTTAATTCAGGAGTGACAACCGGATTGTAAATCGTAGAGACTGGAAGTGGTTTATTTAGATAACTTTCGATATCTTCGGCAACTCCAACAGATGTTGCAATGATGTGGTCTGCGGATGGATACAAAATCTTCATTAAATTCCGAAAGGCGATTTCACGACGCCAAGGCTCGTTTTCTAATGCTTTAGAGAGGTGATTTCGTTCACCTATAATAACAGTAGTGTCTATCATTGATATCTTCTGAGCTAACAACGATGTTATATTAGCATGCTTCATAAATGAGAGGAGGACGTCTGGTTCCTTGTGAAATAAATACTTGGATAAACTAGGGACAGCGGACAAAAGTGAGAACCGCGTTGGATCAGGCGCATCCAGTATTTTGATCGATATGCTCTCAGGTACTTCATTCATTAGTTCTCCTGCATCCCGAGCAAGAACGATTGTAACATCAATACCTCGGTTCAGAAACTCTTCTGCCAGATTGAGCGTCATCCTTTCGACACCTCCGATCTCAAGAGCTGGGAGAAATACTACTACCTCATCTATCACGCTATTATCCTTCATTATAGGTTCTTATGTGAAGTTCAACTGGTTCCCCCAAATGCTTTAATATCTCAGCAATAATATTGTAAACAGCTTAGATTGAACTCTGCCAGAACCACGAGATATTTAAAACCAGCCAATTCAAGAGGGGTAAGATGAAAGAGGTTGAACAGCGAAGAGATTTAATTCAAAGTCTCTTCTACCCCTGTATAATTGTCTCGACAATCTTATTAACTTTAGTAATATCAGAATTTGGGGGTATACCCACGGGAGTAAAGTACAGCTATCCGGTCGTGGCTATTTTGGGGATCTACTTAGTTGATAACTACTATCTATCTAGTTATGAAAATAATAGGTTAAAGGAATTTGACAGATCTATGTTATTGGTGAAAATTGCATTGATTTTGGTAGTTGTTTCAGTTCCAATCTCTCTTCTCACATATGACAGAGTTCTTAGTATGATCGTATTGTTATTCGGTGTCGTCCTCTTACTTAAAGAAGTTCCAAATAAGTATGTTGCATATAGCCTACCACTCTTCGCACTAGGATATATTGTTATTACATACCTGTCATCTGGGATGTATTATGGTAATGTCGACCCGCTATGGCAACATTATGAGTTTGTGAGAAATGTAGGGGAGAGTGGCCTGATTGCAAGCATTAACAGCTCTTATTCAAATTTCCCGGGACTACATGTTACTGGTTCCATGATAAAGATCGTGGGAAGCCTTAGTGGGTACCCGGCTTCTTTATTGACTCTATTTCCAATCATATCTGGAATTTACCTATTTGTTTTCCTTAATGCAAAAGCCATAGCTATCAGTCGGTACGCAAGGTATGTTATTATCTCATTTCTTTTGTTGTGGACTACTTTGTTCTTCAGTGGTGTTTTCTTTCCTCAGAACGGGGGATTTCTCTTCTCACTCGCCCTTACATATACAATCTTAAAAACTGAACAAAGCTTGGAAATAACTATAATTCAATCTGTGATTATCTGTGGTTTCGTTGTAACACACCATTATTCTGCCTTTATTTTTATGATGGTCTTAGCCGCCTTTATCCTGATCCCTGCCCCTCGAATATCTGGGTTAAAATCAAGTGTTCGAAGGTTAACTCTTCTATTTATAGTTTCGTTCTTGTTCTACTGGAGCTTTTTAGGTAACACGTTCTTGAGTTCTATATTTTCACTTGTGATTACCTTAACTCAGGCCGCGAGCCCTTCCTTGGCATCAGGTGGCATCATCCCTATGGGAGTGGAGACCACTGAGCCAACTATCAAGGAAAACTTGCGGTGGCTTTTCGGTCCGATCGGAGTATATTTTACTGGACTGGTCGGGCTTGGTATTTTGGGAGTCCGTTCACTATTAGAAGATACGTTCATCAGGAGATCCATTCTGCTGCCGCCCTATATCATTGGAATACTTGGCATAGCTTCAGCTATCCTTTCTTATCCTTCTCCTATTTCGTTTAAAACGGACATACGTGTGTCGGCCCTCCTAAGTCTATTTTTAGCATTGCTTCTGGGCATTGCTCTTTGGTCAATAGAAAATAGAACAGAAAGGAATAGTATCTTGTCCCTTTTATTAGCTATCTTGGTCATTACAGCTCCAATTGCTGCGCTTAAATCAGATCCGAGCTATCGTCCCACTCAAAAATTCGACAGACAATCTTCATATACCGTCGAAGAAGTTTCCTCTCTCAGTAATACCGGCAAATTTATTTCGAGAACCGATGCAAATGTTACTACTACTTGGGTAGATAGAGAATTTTTGGATTATCAGGGAGTCGTAACCTATCGGCCAAACAATGTAAATCAATCCGGTGTATTTTCTTCGACAGATTTGTTCCTTTATCGAAAGGGTTGGTCACTATCTTATGTATCTGTGGACACTCGACCCTTCTTAAAGAAGATTGTATTGTCTGAAGAATATCTCAGTCGGAGCACAAACACTTGTAATAACATTTTTGATAACGGTGAGGTAGGAATACTCTATAATACCGAAAGGCAATTCCTTAGTAGGTCCAATTGCTCAGCATAATTCAATGTGTACTTCAGTGTTATATCTGGGAGACAACCCAAAGAATCCTTATGTTAAACTACTTCTTGAAGCGTTAACGGAAGAAGGTCTGGATGTTACTCAAATTGATTGGCCTCTTGCCTTCCCGTTAACTCGTTCCGCATTATCTCATCGGAATGCAGATGTTATTCATGTTGGTTGGCTTTTCGGATTCTATATGACTGATGACTTCACTGGTTCTAAAATCATCGACAGTCTCATCACCTTGGGCCGGGCTAGCGTATTTATCTTAGACATTATATTTGTGAATTTATTATCCATAAGTGTTGTTTGGACAGTTCACAACACACATCACCACGAAAATAAATATGAGAGATTTGAGAGAATTATTAATGAAATTGCATTCGTACTGTTTGATTCTATTGTTGTTAAATGCGAAGAGGCTGCGGAAATAGTATGTAAAGAATATGCATATTCAGACAGAGAGAAGATGGAGGTAATAGGAGATGGAAATTATATCTCCACCTACGAGAACAACGTATCCAAGGCAGAAGCACGTGATTGGTTATCAGTCGATGCGGATTCTTTTGTCTACTTATATTTTGGCCTGATACGAGAGTACAAAGGAGTTCCTGATCTAATTGCAACGTTCAACGATGCTAATATTGATGATTCGGAACTTTATATCGTAGGACAACCTTGGACTGAGGAAATTGCTTCAGAACTCAAATCACAATCAAAAGAACTCGACGAAATACAGTTAGTACTCAAATATGTTGATGATGAACAGATACAGTATTACCTAAATATGGCGGATGTCCTCGTTCTTCCATATCGAAATATCCTCAATTCAGGGTCTGTTCATTTAGGCCTCTCTTTTGGAGTTCCAATTATTGCACCAAAGACGGGGTGCATTCCAGCAACAATTCCTGAAGATAACCCATTTCTCTATGATCACTCTGATCCAGACGGGCTACGACGACAGCTTGAGACGGTTCATGAGCATCCTAATCTGACAAACATAGGAAAGGCAAATTACGACTACGCGAAAAAACAGGATTGGAAGAGTACTGCTCGTGAATTTAAGAATGTTTATGAAGGATTAGAGACGGACAATTGAGAGTCATTACATGGTTATAGTCTGTCTCGAGACGGTTCTAATTGAGAGATTTAAGGATACGGTCCTTTTCCTGTCTTATTTCGAAGACCATCCGTTATTCCTCGATAAAGGCTGAATAGACCGTCAATTCTCCAATTATAAATTCTCAGAGTGGTCTCTTTCAGAATAACTTTAAAGTACCAAAGGAGATGAAACGGGCTCATTTTCTCATTGAACTCACGTATTAGTATTCGCTGGTTTCGTGCTAGATAGTAAGATGATATCGGACCCAAACGATTTCCGGAACTACCACCACGTTTATGAAATATTGTAGTGTCAGTGAGAGTCACTAAGTCGTAGCCACTTTCAGCTAATTGTACGGAATAGTCTACATCCTCATAATAAAGAAAGTATTTTTCGGGTAGAAATCCTACGTCAGAGAAAATTTCTGCGGGAAATAATGCGCAGCAGAGCGGAACATAATCGTTTTGTATATTCTTTTTCGGGACGTGATCTGGAGGAGTGGGGTGATAGCCTTCTCCAGTATTCCAATCAATAGACCCTTTCCAAAACCAAATCTCCTCTGTATCTGGGTAGCTGTATATAACTGGAGAGACAACACCTATTGAAGCATCTTTCTTAAGTGAATCAACTAATTCTTTTAAAACGGAATTTTGCTCTATAATCACGTCATTATTTAATACCCATATATATTCTGAACCATTAGAAAGGGCCTGTTCAATTCCGATATTCATTCCACCACCGAAACCGCGATTCTCTCCAAGTTGGATTAGCTCAACGTCAGGAAAATCATCCTTCAGTGATTCTGCTGACCCATCCGTTGATCCATTGTCCACTACAATAATATCCAAGTTTGGATACGAGACTGATTTTAACGAGTTCAGGCAATTTGTAGTGTCTTCGTAATTGTTCCAATTTAAAATTACTGCCGATACTTTCTCCATTGAGATGTTTGATTGGTGGACTGTCCATCGGTATAAATATTCCGTCAGCCCTACAAACCAGGTTGTCGTTACTGAGTGTGCCTGAAGCAATATTCAATTAACTATGCCAGTCCTCTCCATCTACGATACTAGATCAGGTTTCTAAGGAACAAGTTTCACAAGTTATTATATCTCTCTATGAGATGGTAGCTGACACTTGCTAAATGAATATCGCTAAATCAAGCTTTCAAATAATTATTGCAAAAGTTGTAGGATCTTTATCCGGGTTTCTGGCCATCGTAGTCTTCTCAAGAGAACTCGGCGCCTCTCCACTTGGCACGTACTATCCATTTTTAGCACTTCTTGGAATGTTGGCTATACCAGCTGATTTCGGTATTCGAGGTGCGACTGAAAAACGCATCAGCGAGGGAAATGATGTTCATCGTTATCTTGCCACAGCTATTCTACTTAAACTTCCTCCGTTACTTGTCATCGCGTGTTTTCTCCTACTTATTAGAGGATATTTAGTTCAATATCTTGGGACAGATCTAGTACTTCCATTAATTGTTGCTCTTTTCATCAGAGAAAGTGGAAACTTTTCCATAGCTGTACTTAGAGGGGAACTCCGGGCCGGTGAAACAGCAATTCTCCAGATTTTCCGTCCACTTGGATGGCTAATTGTTGGATATTTCTTGTTTATGAGAGGACATGGAGTTCATGGACTTGTCTACGGTTACATTGCAGGTTCGGTCGCGATGATGATTGTCGGTTGGTGGAAAGTATCGATTCGACCATCGAAACCATCGGTTGAACACGCCCGTTCTCTACTTGACTACGGCCAGTATGGGATTATTTCGTCAGTTGGTGGATATTTCTACAGTTGGATGGATGTTGCAATTTTGTCTGTATTTGTCGGAGCCGGAATCGCCGGAACGCGTGTCGGGATTGGTGCCTACGAAAATGCGTGGCGAATTTCTTTGTTCGCTATGATGGTAAGTCAGGCCATCGCAACGACGATATTCCCTCAAATAAGTCGTTGGGATGCTGAGGAAGCCACCGGTCGCATTGAGAATATCATTCCGACAGCGATTCTCCCTGCTCTCCTCATCGTGATTCCGGCGTTTGTTGGAACGGCAATCCTTGCGAAAGATATCCTTCGAATTTTATTCACTCCGGAATTTGTCGTAGCCTGGCTAGTGTTAATCGTATTGATGGCTGAAAAGATTCTTCAGGCTATCCACGTTGTTCTCGGTCGCTCACTCCAAGCGATAAATCGTCCGGACCTTGCCGCATATGCGACGGTAGTCGCTGTAATTATCAACCTCGTATTGAACGTCATATTAATCTGGCAGTTTGGGATCGTCGGTGCAGCCATTGCGACGACGGTATCATTCGCTGCAAACACTCTTCTCCATGCCTATTACCTCAATCAGTTCATAAATATACAGTTCCCATTTATTGAGGCGGCCTGGAGCACCGGTGCCGCATCTGTGATGGGAATAGCTGTCTACATCCTGCATTCAGTGATGCAGATTCAAACAATTATCGACTTGTTTGGTGTCGTTCTATTCGGAGTCCTTGTCTACATTCTTGTCATACTCGTATCCCCTACTATTCGGACGAGACTCTGGAATCTCGCGGGTCCAGCAATCATAAAACGGATTGCCTAAGAGTAAGAATCCGTTCGCAAGTTCATCAGAATCAATCCTCCGTGTTGAGCACGGTAGCGGAATACATGACCGGTACCTTCAAGAATTCTCTCTGAGACGGACTCCTTATGCCGACTATTCACGATGTCGAAGTCAGAGATCTCCAAGTAAACGCCGACGAACGAGGCCACCTTGTCGAAGTGTTCCGAGAAGACTGGGCCGAGTATGATATAGATCCGGCTATGTCCTACTACTCAATGACGTATCCAGGCATCGTCAGGGCCTGGCACCGACACCTTGAAGGACAGATCGATCACTTCGTCTGTCCACAGGGCCGAATTAAGATTGGTGTCTATGACGAGCGTGAGGACTCACCTACGAAAGGCGAACTAGACACGTTCGTCATAGGCGAACACAATCAGCAAGTTGTTCGTATTCCAGGAGACTGCTGGCACGGGTTCAAAGCAATCAGCACTGACCCCTCGATATTGATTAACTATCCGACTGAGCTCTACGATTACGATGATCCCGATGAAGAACGCATTCCCTACGACGCCGAGAGGGTTCCTTTGGACTGGAATGAACCTCCTCATGAGTGAATCTCCGTTATTCTGTGTATCCCA
Organism: Haloarcula sp. CBA1131; assembly: GCF_008728975.1. NCBI lineage: Archaea > Methanobacteriati > Methanobacteriota > Halobacteria > Halobacteriales > Haloarculaceae > Haloarcula > Haloarcula sp. CBA1131. Next base: position 1,839,430 of record NZ_RPCY01000001.1, on the reverse strand, counting down.
GATCGGAGAGTTGCTCCTGAGTATCTGGCGAAATATCAACGGAGGTTCCTGTCTCCCGTTCTCGTGGAATATACTCCAATAGTTGCTGTTCCAGTTCCGGATCTGTAGTGACCTCTCCACTCTCGAAGTCGATCAGGACAGACCGGTCATCCATTGGGACATATATGAGATGGTCGTCGCCATCGGTGACGCTGATCTGATTTGGTCCATAGGCAATCTCTTCAGAGAGGACAGGTTCACCTGCTGCCGATCTATCCTGAAGTGGATGCCCATCAAAATTAATCGACAAATTCGCTTCTAGTTCGCGGAAAATCGTCGGTACGATATCTGTCAGGCTCCGCCGTGACTCCAAAGTCGGAATTCCTTCGATATTCGTCGCAATTGGAACTTCGATAACGGGCGGTACGAGTGCATGACCGTGACCGACGCCACTGATACCGCGTGAGTCTTCAAAATATTCCTCCTCAAATGATTTGTACTCCCAAAACTCTTCCCCGTGATCGCTGGTCACAATCACGACGGTTTTCTCTATGTCGATTAATTCCTTGAACGTCTGTTTAATCTGCTCGTCAACGTACCGCACGAGCGTGTCGTACAGAAGTCCACGGGCGGAACGGTAATCCTCGAATTCCTCACTCTGTGTGTCCCCAGCAGTAAATCTCCACCTATCAATCCCCTCAATATCTGGAACTTCATCAAAATACATCTGCTCCGGTTCGTGGAGCGGTTCGTGAAGGTCCCCTAATTGAACGTACCCGAACTTCGGCCCTGCTTCGCTGTTCCACCACTGCTGAAGTTCCGACAACATTGTTTCAGCATCGACATCGTGATGTTGTTCCATGAACTTGAACCGACCCTGGATCGGAACCGCAGCGGTCCCGATAGACGTTATGAACTTCGTCTCATAACCACTCGCACCCAGCAACTCTGCCACAGTATACACGTCATCTCGAACACCATTGGGTGGGTTCGTGAGGTCTTGGTTTCGGGAGGAATCATCAGTATATGTAGCACCGTGGTGGTGTGGATATAGCCCGGTGAGGATTGACGGTACCGAACTAAACGTCCACGGTGCAGCAGCAATAGCTGGAGTAAAGGAGTTCATTGAGTCAAGAAAGGGCGTCGTCTCTCTCTGGTATCCAGTCCGAGAGATTCGGTCATTACGCAAGCAATCTACGGTGATGATGAGTACATGCTGATGCTGGCCCAGATTCACTCCTGGGACTTTTCTGCATCTAGATTCGTATGCTATCCGATTTCGGAGTCGCTGAAAGGTAGTAAGACCCTTCTTTGCGAATTGTTTAACTATTGTCATAGGTGGCTATTAGAGATATTTATGATGGTTTCTTGGCTCTGTCGAAGTCAGTAATCCGGACAAGCGAACAATACTTTAATCAGTAAGATCATATCGGTGCTGTGAAAGGTGTCTTACTATCTGGAGGGACGGGATCACGGCTCCGCCCGATCACCCATACTGGTCCAAAACAACTCGTTCCGGTTGCTAACAAACCTGTTCTCGAGTACGCAATCGAAGACTTCAAACAAGCCGGCATTACAGAGATAGGAATTATTCTCGGCCACAAGGGCCGCGATGAGATTCAAGAGCTCCTGGGAGATGGCTCCGAATATGGGGTTGAGATTACGTACATCGTTCAGGGGAATCCGCTAGGTCTAGCTCATGCCGCAGGGTGTGCGCGTGATTTCGTTGGCGACGACGATTTCGTGATGTACCTTGGTGATAACATCCTCAAGTCAGGGATCACGGACCTTGTCGAGAGTTTTGAGGCCGGTAACTATGGCGCAGGGATCGCCTTGCAAGAAGTCGACAACCCGCAGGCGTTCGGAATTGCAGATGTCGACGATGCTGGAAACGTGACGGAACTTATCGAGAAACCGGATGAGCCACCAACCAACCTCGCTCTCATTGGGATGTACGTCTTCTCGCCCGCGGTTTTCGATGCCATTGATGACCTCGAACCGTCCTGGCGAGGAGAGCTTGAGATCACTGATGCCATCCAGTCGTTGCTCGATACCGGACACGAAATCGATTCGCATGTCGTTGAAGGCTGGTGGAAAGACACTGGAAAACCAGAGGATATCCTGGAAGCCAATCGACTTGTCTTGGAAGATCGAGCGCTCGAAATTCAGGGTACAGTAGAGTCCGATGCCACAGTCGAAGGCCGTGTTGAACTCGATAAAACATCGACGATCAAAGATGAAGCCGTGGTTCGTGGCCCAGTGTCGATTGCCGAAGATACGGTGATTGAATCCGGGAGTTACGTGGGTCCGTACACGTCAATCGGTCCGAACTCCACTCTCGAAGGAGTCCATGTTGAGAACTCCGTCATCATCGGCGACTCAGAAATTACAACCTCGGGGAAGATCGTCGATAGCTTGCTTGGACGAGGTACAAACATCGGAAGCGGCGATTCACTGCTCCCAGAGGGTCGTAGACTTGTTGTGGGGGAGAACTCGCAGCTCAAACTCTAACCATGCGCATCATCACTCATACCTGCACGGAGTGTGGCACGATCGTCTCAGCGAACGAAGTTGAATCGAATCGCGTAATGAAATGTCCGGGTTTAGGGTGTGAGAACGTCCTCAAGTTCGAAGAGCTTCCCAAAGAGGAGCAGCAGCACTTCCTTGAGAACAAGGACCAGTACGAGATCTAGCGATCGTTTGGTCTCGATTCCGAATCGAACCAATCAGAAATCGCCTCTAAATCCACTGAGAGAGTTGGCTGTCGTCGACCGAGTTGGTCTTGCGTTTTCGTTACATCAAGGCATGTGTGAGCGGGGCGAGTCGCCGTCCGTTCGATATCAGATTGTGAGCCTTCTTCGAGCAGTGACTTTGCAGCCCCCATCCGGTCACAGATAGCTGCTCCAAACTCGTACGGTGAAACACATGATCGACACGCAACGTTGTATGTTCCGCTAGCCTCGGCTTCTATCAGTTCCAACAGTGTCGAAGCCGTGTGACCAGCACGCGATGGAGTGATATGCTGGTCGGTGAACAGAGGGATCTCATTTTCTGCCCGGAGCTGATCACGAACCCACGCTGGGAATCCCGTTAGCTCATCTGTGCCGCGGTGAACACCGTAGACGAACGATAGTCGGGTGATAAGAGCTTCCGACATCGCCTCCCGAACCGCTTTCTCTCCGTCTAATTTGGATTGACCATAGACCTGGACGGGGTTTACCGAATCACCCTCTGAGTACGACACCCTGGACTTGCCATCGAACACGTAATCCGTAGAGACCTGGAGAAACTCACACTCAGCTTGACTGCAGTGTGCAGCCATCTCACCGGGCGCTTGAGCATTCACATCGTGTGCACGGTCTGGGTGTTCCTCACAGCCATCGACATCTGTCATCGCGGCACAGTTCACAACGGAGTCAGGGTCCGCTGATTCGATAATCTCCGAGGCGGTGCTGGAATCTGCGATATCGAGTTCGAACAACGGGATATCGAAGTGCGGTGCCGTTGAATGGTATGTGCCCGACACCGTCCATCCCTTCTCCAAACCGGCTTGTACAACGTTCGATCCAAGTAACCCGTTCGCGCCGAGGACCAAGAGATGCATCACCGGCTATTCATCGTATGGAAACCTAAATACGCACGACTCATGTCTAGTGTCGTATGCGCATACTCGTCACCGGCGGGGCGGGCTTTATCGGATCCAACTTTGTGGAGCACATTATCGAAACCAGTGATGACGAGGTCGTTACACTTGACACCCTCACGTACGCTGGGTCAAAAGAGAACCTCGAAGGGGTTCTTGAGCATCCTCGACACGAGTTTGTTGAAGGAGATATACGAGATGCTGACCTCGTCGGCGACCTAGTGTCCGATGTTGACGCTGTCGTGAACTTCGCGGCAGAGTCACACGTCGATCGGTCGATAGAAGGTGCAGAACCCTTCGTCTCAACAAACGTCCAGGGAACTCAGACACTGCTCGATGCAGCGAACGATTCAGAAATTGACCGGTTTGTCCAGATCTCGACAGATGAAGTGTACGGACAAATCGTCGACGGATCCTTTTCAGAAGAGGACCCGCTTAACCCCAGGAATCCATACTCCGCGACCAAAGCCAGTGCTGATCTGCTCGCACAGAGCTACGAGACGACCCATGGGCTGCCAGTTGTAATTACGCGTACGTGTAACAACTACGGACCGAATCAACATCCCGAAAAACTGATCCCGAAGTTCATCACGAATGCAACGCAGGGCAAATCACTCCCTGTCTATGGAGATGGATCAAACATACGAGAGTGGATTTACGTCGAAGATAACTGTCGAGCACTTGACTTAGTGCTCCGCGAGGGAGACGTGGGTGAAGTGTACAATATCGGGACGGATGAAGAGAAGACGAATCTCGAGGTAACACAGGCTATCCTCGCAGCCGTTGGCGCATCCGAAGACCTCATTGAGTTTGTCGATGACCGGGCTGGTCACGACCAGCGGTATGCGCTTGACTCCTCGAAGGTCGAATCACTTGGCTGGGAGCCACAGTACTCGTTCGCAGAGGGGCTTGCGGAGACAATCAATCACTTTGTTGAGAACTAATTCCTAGTCTATCATAGATTGAGTGCTTGTTTCCGGTCAAACTAGCAGAAAAGTTGAGGCAGGTTTAGCTATCCTCAGCCGCCTCCAACTCAACCAACGTCAAGTCACGATCTAGCATACAGTAGTCGTGGGGCGGATCGCCGATAATCTCGTCAATCCGGTACTCCTCGTCGAAGTCAGCACCGGCGGGCTCACAGTAGGGATGGCTCGGACACTCGGTGTGTGGACAGGGGCCCGGCAGCGACGCCTTACTCCCAGCGTACGCACCCTTCGAGGGGACGTTGGCCTGAATCGGTGCGGGCTCAACCTCGACGGCCCGAACGCCGTTTTCATGCACGGCACAGTCTAGCGTCTGGCCGCTCTGTCTGACGTTGGTAATTCGGTATCGGTTTCCGGTCGTCAGATTGAGGCATTGGTCGCGGTAGGGACAGCCCTCACAGCCGCTGGCTTCGCCGCGGTAGACGAACTCCGCGCCGGCCTCGGCGAGGCGCGTCCCGACGAGCGTGACAGTGGTCATACCGGGCTATAGAACGCCGCCACGGTAAAGCATCATGTCCGCCCGGTCAGGTCGTCCAGTTTATCCAGATACGCCTCGCGGGGCACCTGATACAGCGAGCGGTAGTCCAGTTCGCCGTCGGCGAACCGAGTAGCGAGTGCGACAGCGCCCTCAACGGCAGCGTCGCGGCCCTCGTAGGAGTTGGCGTCGCGCTCGACTTCGGGCTCCAGATAGAAGGTGACGTACCAGCGCTCCCCGGTCCGGTCAGCGCCGGGGCGTCGGGTTCGTTTCCCGCGCGTGAGATAGATCGTCGGGAGACACGGCGCTGGAAACTGCTCGGAGTCGAAGATGTCCGGGCGGTACGCGAGGATGAGCTTGTCGTCGGTCTCGTTCCACACCGTCCAGTCTTCGGGAAGGGCCGACAGGTCCATACCGTCGAATTGGCGTGGACCGGCAAGAATCCGCTGGTCCGTCCCGAAATCCGCCGGGCCCGGATACCGACACTCGTGCTGACGGCGGCAACGTCGATACGTCAAGCCACAATATCGTGTGGGCCGTTCTCAGTCGCCAATCAAACCAGCAACAGATTCACATCAATCCAGCGCTAAACACTGGCCGACACACCGAAGAGAACAGTTGACAACCGACACAGTATATAAATCCAACTCGAAACCAATGATGCACGCTAACATACATATGGCCCACCATCCCCGTGTTCGGCCTATCACGGCGTCGGAATTTATCGGCGGTATACCCACAAGAGGGCAAAGTTCTTATACGAACAGAGTTCGTACGGTAAATAGTATCGGAAACAGTTCCACACTGTCTCCCGTTACCACAGCAGGTCGGAGCAGTCCCCGTGTTCCGCCCGGCAGGTCAGCCATGGAAGGGCACACGCGTCACCCTGCAGCGAAGGGTGATTCGGCGGCTGTACGCGGTCACATCTGCAGCGGACAGCACCGACGACGAGTAGCCACACAGCCCCGGGACCGTCCCGCAACAGTCGGCGGTCGCCTGCAGCCACGACGAACTACTGAGATAGCATGAGCAAGAACAAAGAGACACTCGAAGCGCTGAGCAAGGAGTACCGTGACACGATACCGGCGGACCTCCGGAAGACGAACACGTTCGACTGGTATCTACAACAGTTGTACGACGAACCGAAGGTAGCCCGCAACGCCCACCAGCGCGTGGCGGACATGTTCGACTACTACGGCAAGACCTACGACGAGGAGGCCGGCGTGGTCGAGTACGAATTGGCGAGCGAAGATCCGCTCAACGACGGCGAGAACACCTTCTACGGGCGGGTCATCCACGAGGCGATCCACGAGTTCGTCAACAAGGTCAAATCCGGCGCTCGCGGACTCGGCCCCGAGAAGCGCATCAAACTCCTCCTGGGGCCGGTCGGGTCGGGCAAGTCCGACTTCGACCGGCAGGTCCGGCGCTACTTCGAGGATTACACCAGCCGGGACGACGGGCGGATGTACACCTTCCGCTGGACGAACCTCTGTGACGTCATCCACGACCAGGACCCCGCCGACGACGTGGTCCGGTCGCCGATGAACCAGGACCCGCTCGTGCTCCTCCCACAGGAGCAGCGGGACAAGGTCATCGAGGACATCAACGCGGAACTCGATGCGCCTTACACCATCCGGAACGAGCAGTCGCTTGACCCCGCCTCGGAGTTCTACATGGATCGGCTGCTGGCCGAATACGACGACGACCTCCAGTCCGTTCTGGAGAACCATATCGAGATCATCCGCTTCGTCGCCGACGAGAACCAGCGCCGCGGGATCGAGACGTTCGAGCCCAAAGACAAGAAGAACCAGGACGAGACGGAGCTCACCGGCGACGTCAACTACTCGAAGATCGCCATCTACGGCGAGAGCGACCCGCGGGCGTTCGATTACTCCGGGGCGTTCTGTAACGCCAACCGCGGGATATTCTCCGGTGAGGAGCTGCTGAAGCTCCAGCGGGAGTTCCTCTATGACTTCCTCCATGCCAGTCAAGAACAGACAATCAAGCCCAAGAACAACCCCCGCATCGACATCGACCAGGTCATCGTCGGCCGGACGAACATGCCCGAGTACCGGGACAAGAAGGGCGACGAGAAGATGGAGGCGTTCAACGACCGGACCAAGCGCATCGACTTCCCGTACGTCCTCCAGTACGAGGCCGAAGCCAACATCTACCAGAAGATGCTACGCAACGCCGACCTGCCGGACATCCAGGTCGAGCCACACACCCTGGAGATGGCGGGCCTGTTCGGCGTCCTCACCCGCATCGAGGAGCCGGACAACGAATCCATCGACCTCGTCCAGAAGGCGAAAGCCTACAACGGTGAAATCGACGAGGCCGACGACGTCGACGTGAAGAAGCTCCGCGAGGAGGCCGAGAAAATGGCCGACATCGGCGAGGGGATGGACGGCGTCTCCCCGCGGTTCATCGGCGACGAGATCGCCGAGGCCATCATGGATTCGATGCACCGCAGCCGGGACTTCCTCTCGCCGCTGACGACGTTCAACCACCTCGAGGGCAACCTCGAGAACCACGGCTCTATCGACGAGGAATCGTTCAGCAAGTACTACCGCTTCCTCGAACTCGTCCGCGAGGAGTACAAGGAGCGGGCCATCGAGGACGTGCGCCACGCGCTGGCCTACGACATGGACGAGATCCAGCGCCAGGGCGAGAAGTACATGGACCACGTCATGGCCTACATCGACGACGCGACCGTCGAGGACGAACTCACCGGCCGCGAACAGGAGCCGGACGAACAGTTCCTGCGCTCCGTCGAGGAGAAGCTCAACCTCCCCGAGGACCGCAAGGACGACTTCCGGCAGGAAGTGTCCAACTGGGTGTCCCGGCGTGCCCGCGAGGGTGATACGTTCAACCCACAGGACAACGACCGCCTGCGCCGTGCCCTCGAACGCAAGCTCTGGGAAGACAAGAAACACAACATCAACTTCTCCGCGCTGGTCTCCAGCTCGGAGATGGACGACGAGGAGCGCAACCAGTGGATCGACGCCCTCATCGAACAGGGCTACTCCGAGGAGGGCGCCAAGGAAGTCCTCGAGTTCGCCGGCGCGGAGGTCGCCAAAAGCGAGATGGAAGAGTAATGACCGGCGAGGAGTACATCGACCGCGCGGACGAGTCACTCGACGCCGCCTACGAGGCCCCGATGAGCCTCGCGGAGTACGTCGACACCGTCCTCGAAACGCCCCAGGTCGCAGCCCACGCTTCGAAGTACCTGCTCGATGCAATCGAGGACGCCGGAACACGGATCGTCATCGAGGAGGGCGAGGAGAAGGAGCGCTACCGCTTCTTCGACGACCCGCACAACGACGGGGAACACGCCATCCTCGGTAACACCGAGGTCCTGAACGCGTTCGTCGACGACCTCCGCTCGATTGCGGCGGGCCGCGGGAAAGACGAGAAGATCATCTGGCTCGAAGGACCGACGGCGACCGGCAAGTCCGAGCTCAAACGCTGTCTCATCAACGGCCTGCGGGAGTACTCGAAGACGCCCGAGGGGCGGCGCTACACCGTCGAGTGGAACGTCGCCGGGGCCGGCGGCAACGCCACCAGCATGACCTACGGGAACGCGGCCGTCGAGGACGAGGACGACTGGTACGAGAGCCCCGTCCAGGCCCACCCGCTGACGGTGTTCCCCGACGACGTCCGCACCGATCTGCTCGCCGAGGTCAACGAGCGCCTCGACGACCACATCCCGATCCGCGTCGACGGCGAACTCGACCCGTTCTCGCGGGAGGCCTACGACTTCCTCGAAGAACAGTACCGCCGGCAGGGCGAGACGGACCTGTTCTCGGCGGTCACCCAGCCCGCCCACCTCCGGGTGAAGAACTTCGTCGTGGACGTGGGCCACGGCATCGGCATCCTGCACTCCGAGGACGAGGGGACGCCCAAGGAGCGGCTCGTCGGCTCGTGGATGCACGGCATGCTCCGCGAACTGGATTCGCGGGGGCGCAAGAACCCACAGGCGTTTAGCTACGACGGCGTCCTCTCCCAGGGCAACGGCCTGCTGACCGTCGTCGAGGACGCCGCCCAGCACGCTGACCTGCTCCAGAAGCTGCTGAACGTGCCCGACGAGTCTCACGTCAAACTCGACAAAGGCATCGGGATGGACGTGGACACCCAGCTCATCATCATCTCGAACCCGGACCTAGAGGCCCAGCTCAACAAACACGCCGACCGGGAGGGCCAGGACCCGCTGAAGGCGCTGAAACGCCGGTTGGACAAACACGAGTTCACGTACCTGACGAACCTCTCGCTCGAAGCCCAGCTCCTGCGGCGGGAACTGACCAACGAGACGCAGGTGTGGGACCCCGAGACCTGGGACGAACTGGAGACGTGGATCCAGGAGCCCCTGACCATCTCGGTCCGTGACCAAGTCGAGACGGCGACCGACAAGGAGCTGGCCCCACACACAATCGAGTCCGCGGCGCTGTACGCCGTCGTCTCGCGGCTCGATAGCGCCGAAATCCCGACCGGGCTGGACCTCGTCGACAAGGCCCTGCTGTTCGACCGGGGCTACCTGATGGAGGGCGACGAGCGCGTCGACATCGAGGACTACGACCTGGAGACCACCGCCGAGGACGGCGACCACGGCATCCCGGTCACCTACGTCCGAGATATCGTCGCCGACCTGCTGCACGAGCCACAGGACCGACACCATCCCGACCTCCCGGTCGAACACGTCCTGATGCCCCGGGACGTGCTCAACGCCGTTGCCGAGGGGCTGGCGGACGCCCCCGTGTTCTCGACCGGCGAGGCCACCGAGTACGAGGAACGCGTCGTGACTGTCAAGAACTACATCTTCGGCCAGCAGGAACAGGACGTGCTCGACGCGATGATGCGGGACAAGCGTGTCGACGAAGCGACCGTCGAGGAGTACATCGAGCACGTCTACGCCTGGGAGTCCGACGACCAGATAGAGAACGAGCGGGGCGAACTCGTCGACCCGGACCCGTTGAAAATGAAGGTGTTCGAGATCGAGCACCTGGGCCGGTTCGACGAGAAGAACTACGACGGCAACGAGCCCGACCACGCCGTCGAGCAGTTCCGGACTGACAAGATCATCACCGCCTTGAACCGCCACGCGTGGCAGCGCCGCGACGAGGAGTTCCGCGTCGGCGACGTGAACCCCAAGGAGATTCCGGTCATCAACACCGTCCTCGGCAGCTACGACTGGGACGACATCCAGCGCACCTACGCGGACTTCGAGCCCGGGCAGTGGGACAACCCACCGTCCGGGACTGAGACGGCCCGCCTCAAGGCGAAGACGCTGGACAACATGGTCGAGATGTTCGACTACACTGAGGCGTCGGCCGAGTTGACGAGCCGGCACGTCATGAGCCAGGTGAGTTACAGATGGGACTGAAAGACGACCTCGAACGGTACCGCGACGTGGGCGAGGAGCGCCGCCAGGACCTCGCCGAGTTCATCCAGTACGGCGACCTCGGCCAGTCACGCGGGGACTCGGTCCGCATCCCGATCAAGATCGTCGATCTGCCCGAGTTCGAGTACGACCAGCGCGACCAGGGCGGCGTCGGCCAGGGCGAAGGCGCCGAACCGGGCGACCCGGTCGGCCAGCCACAACCCCAGCCCGGCGACGGCGACGGTGACGAGGACGGCGAACCCGGCGAGGAGGGCGGCGAACACGAGTACTACGAGATGGACCCCGAGGAGTTCGCCGAAGAACTCGACGAACAACTGGGGCTCGACCTCGAACCGAAGGGCAAGAAAGTCATCGAGGAAAAGGAAGGCGACTTCACGGACATCACCCGAACCGGCCCCTCCTCGACACTCGACTTCGAGCGGCTGTTCAAGAAAGGGCTCAAGCGGAAGCTCGCGATGGACTTCGACGAGGACTACGTCCGCGAGGCGCTCAAAGTCGACGGCTGGGGCCCGGCCACCGTCTACGAGTGGACCCGCGAGGGGAACATGCCCGTCTCGAAGGCGTGGATCGACGACGCCTACGAGGAACTGCCCGACGACGAGAAAGGCGTCTGGGACTCCATCGAGGAGATGGAGGACAACGTCGAGAAGGTCGAGACCTCACAGCGCATCCGTCAGGAAGGCGTCGACCAGATCCCGTTCCGTCGCGAGGACGAACGCTACCGCTACCCCGAGATCGTCGAGGAGCGCGAGAAGAACGTCGTCGTCGTCAACATCCGGGACGTCTCCGGGTCGATGCGCCAGAAGAAACGCGAACTCGTCGAGCGGACGTTCACGCCGCTTGACTGGTATCTCACCGGCAAGTACGACAACGCCGAGTTCGTCTACATCGCCCACGACGCCGACGCCTGGGAGGTCGAGCGCGAGGAGTTCTTCGGCATCCGCTCGGGCGGGGGCACCCGCATCTCCAGTGCGTACGAACTCGCCGCCGAAGTGCTCGAAGAGGAGTACCCCTGGAGCGAGTGGAACCGCTACGTGTTCGCGGCGGGCGACAGCGAGAACTCCTCGAACGACACCGAGGAGAAAGTAATCCCGCTGATGGAACAGATCCCGGCGAACCTCCACGCGTACGTGGAAACCCAGCCGAGCGGCAACGCCATCAACGCCACCCACGCCGAGGAGGTCGAACGCTCCTTCCGCGACGCCGACAACGTCGCGGTCGCGTACGTCTCCTCGCCGGAGGACGTGGTGGACGCCATCTACGACATACTCAGCACGGAGGACCAATGAACGACGACAGATTCGCGAAACAGCGCGTGGCCGACGACCTCGACGAGCCCGTCGAGGAGGCTGGCAATCTCGCCAGAAAGCTCGGGCTGAAACCGTACCCGGTGAACTACTGGATCGTCGACTACGACGAGATGAACGAACTCATCGCCTACGGCGGGTTCCAGCAGCGCTACCCGCACTGGCGCTGGGGGATGCAGTACGACCGCCAGCAGAAACAGGGCCAGTTCCTCGGCGGCAAGGCCTTCGAGATCGTCAACAACGACGACCCGGCCCACGCGTTCCTCCAAGAGTCGAACACGCTGGCCGACCAGAAGGCCGTCATCACCCACGTCGAAGCCCACGCGGACTTCTTCGCCAACAACGAGTGGTTCCGGATGTTCACCGACGGCTCCTCCCGGACGACGACCGATGCGTCCGGCGAGGACCGCCGCCGCGGCCCTGACGCCGCCGGGATGCTCGCCCGCCACGGCGACACCATCCAGGAGTACATGCAAGACCCCGACATTGAGCGGGCCGAGGTCGAGCGGTTCATCGACCACGTCCTCTGTCTGGAGGACAACATCGACCAGCATATTCCCTACAGCCCGGTCGAGACGGTCCCCGAGGAGTTCGAGGACATTGAAGGGGCGGACGTGACCGAGCAGCTGGATGATCTTGAACTCTCCGAGGAGGTCAAACGGCAGGTGTTCGACGAGGAGTGGCTGGACGCCCAGCGCGACGACGACGAGAACGTCACGTTCCCCGCCGAACCCGAGAAGGACGTGCTCGGCTTCCTCCGGAAACACGGCATGCAGTACGACGGGGACGCCGAACGCGCGACCGAGATGGAAGATTGGCAGACGGAACTCTTGGAACTGCTCCGACGGGAGGCCTACTACTTTGCGCCGCAGAAAATGACGAAGGTGATGAACGAGGGTTGGGCCTGTGTAGACCCTGAGACGCCGGTTTTCACGGCTGATGGGTTAGTTCCAATGGAGGACGTGGTATCGGACCATGTCACCGTCTCCGATGGTGAACAAGCACGCGAAGTGTACGACTCTAACATTATCCCGGACCACGATACCGTGACGATAGAGACACGTCGTGGGTTCGAGTTGACCGGATCGAACAATCACCGTGTGCGTCAGCCCGATGGAGACTGGGTCAGACTTGATGAACTGGAGACTGGCGATGAAATCGCCGTCACTGGCGGGAACGGGACGTGGCCCGAGACGAACGTCCCAATCGAGTGGACCTGTTCGGAATACACGTCGCTGAATGACGTCGCTGATGAGGCGGGTGTCTCCGTCTGGACCGTAATGCGGTATCGGCGTACAGGTAGCGCCGAAAAGGCTGAGGCTATCGACCGCGCACTCGACGGCTACGAAGAAGGCGGTAACGCTGGGTTGAGTAACAGAGAGTCGATCCGCATCCCTGAAACCGTTGATGAGTTATTCGGGCGATTCCTCGGTTTGTTAATCGGAGACGGACACGTTCCGTCGAATTCCCGCCATATCGGGTTTACATCCGGTAAACAGGCCCATGCGGAAGAGTTCGCTGGGCTTCTCTCGGAACTGTTCGGTATCGAAGCGACGGTCGAACGGCAGGAGTCACGGTGGCGAGTCTACGCGTATTCGAAGAATCTCCGTGACTTGCTCACTGAGGAATTCGACCTCCCAACTGGTGTCGCTGCTGCTGAAAAAACGGTCCCAGACCAGATTCTGCGGTCGCCGAAACAGGTGGTCGCCGAATTCATTCGCGGTCTATTCGACGCCGATGGGTACGCCGGAGAGCAGGGTGCGATCCTGTCGACAAAGAGCGAAGATCTCTCGAAAAGGGTTCAGCTACTACTGACGAACTTCGGAGTTCTGAGCCGACGGCGGGAGCAGTCGGACGGCTGCTATCACGTCCATCTCACCGGTGCGTCTGCAAACACCTTCGCCGACGAAATCGGGTTCGGATACGAGGCAAAAGCGACGGAACTGTCAACGTACCTCGATGAACTCGCCTGGTTCGAAACTGAATCGTGGACAGACGAAATTGTCGATGTCGAAACCGGCACCGGAGATGTGTATGATATCTCCGTTGAGGAGACGCATCGGTACGCTGCCGCGGGGTTCGTCAACCACAACTCCTACTGGGAATCCACGATGATGACCGGCGAACAGTTCGCCGGCGACGACGAGTTCATCCTCTACTCCGACCACATGTCGAAGGTGCTCGGGTCGGGCGGGCTGAACCCTTACAGCCTCGGCCTGGAGATCTGGGAGTACGTCGAGAACACGGAGAACCGCCGCGAGGTCATCGAGCGCCTGCTCCGCGTCGAGGGCATCACCTGGCGGAACTTCGACGAGAGTGTCGATTACAAGATGGTACAGGACCACCTCGAACCGCCGGCGTGGCTCACTGCTGTCCCGAACCACCTCGACGACCTCGACCCCGAGGACCCGCGGGTCGATAGCGACGGGCTGGCGGCGGCCCGCGACGGCGAGTTCGACGTGGAGCAGTACCCCTGGAAGGTGCTGACCTACGAGGGGCTGGCCCAGCGCCACTACTCGCTGGTCAAGCCCCAGTACCGCGGCTTCGTCTCCCGGGTTGGGCAGGAGGAACTGGAGCGGACCGCCCGCTACATGTTCGACAATTCGCGCTACGACAGCGTCGAAGACGCACTCGACGACGTGGATTACACCCGCGGGTGGGAGCGCATGCGGGAGATCCGCGAGAGCCACAACGACGTGACCTTCCTCGATGAGTTCCTCACCCAGGAGTTCGTCGACGACAACGACTACTTCACCTACGAGTACACCCACGCTTCGGGTGACTACCGGGTGACCTCGACGGACCACGAAGACGTCAAGAAGAAGCTCATGCTGCAGTTCACCAACTTCGGGAAGCCCACCGTCGTCGTCGAGGACGGCAACTACCAGAACCGCAACGAACTGCTGCTCGCTCATCAGTACAACGGCGTCATGCTCGACATCGGCCAGGCCAAGGAAGTGCTCAAGCGCACCTTCGAACTCTGGGGCCGACCGGTGAACCTGCTGACCATCGTCAAGGAGTTCGACGACCACGACGTGGAGGTCGCCAAGCGCCGCGACCGCGAACCCGAACCAGAAGAGGTCGGCAAGCGCATCCGCTACGACGGCGACGAAGTGACTGTCACCGATGTCGACTGGTCCGAGGTCGAACACCTCACAGCAACTGACATCGACTACAACACCAAGCCGGACGAGTGGCTTGCCTGAAGGGCGGAGTTTGAACGAGGCCGGGTTTTCCGACCTGTGACGCTGAGCGTAGCGGTACGCTTGAGTTCCGTCCGCTCGTGGGCGCAGATATGCCAACGAATCGGTTCACTGTCGCGACTGACGACCAGCTCTCGGTAGTCGACATCACCGACCGAGTCCGGGACGTGATTCCCGAAGACGCCGAGGGGACCTGTACAGTGTTCGTCCGCCACACCACCGCGGGCATCACAGTCAACGAGGCCGAGCCGCGGCTGCTCGGTGACCTCAGTGACGCACTCGGGGACCTCGTCCCGGACAGCGGGTGGGACCACGACGAACTGGACGGCAACGCGGACGCACACGTCCGGGCGATGTTTGTGGGGCCGAGCGAGACGATTCCCGTCCGCGACGGGGGCCTCGATATGGGGACGTGGCAGTCCGTGCTGCTCGTCGACTGCGACGGGCCGCGAGAACGAGCCGTCGACGTGGTCGTCACCGACTGAGGCGGCGACAGCATTACTGACGACTGCCAGTCAGACAGCCTCGACCTGCTGTTCGCCGTATATCTCTGCGAGTTTCTCGCGGTACGCGCTGCGGATGTTGCGGCGCTTCTTTTTCATCGACGGCGTGAGCAAGTCGTTCTCGGCGGTCCACTCCCGGGAGACGAGCGCGAACGACTTGATCCGCTCGACGCGTTCGAGTTCCTCGTTGACCGCGTCGACGGCAGTCTGGACCCACGCGTGGACGCGGTCGTCCTCGACTAGTTCCTCGGGGTCGTCGGGGAGGTCGACGCCCTCGCTGTCGGCCCACCGGCGGAGTTCCTCGAAGTTCGGGACGATTATCGCGCCGACGAACTTCTGGTCGTCGCCGACGACCATGACCTGATCGACCCGGTCGTTCGTCGCGAACTGGTCTTCGATGGGCTGTGGTGCGACGTTTTTCCCCGTCGAGAGGACGAGCAGTTCCTTGAGGCGGTCGTGATAGATGAGGAAGTCGTCGTCGGTCCGTTCGACGATGTCGCCGGTGCGGAACCACTGGGTGCCGTCGATTTCGGTGAAGGCCCGCGCTGTCGCATCGGGCGCGTTCCAGTACCCCTGCGTGACGTTCGGGCCGTCGACGAGCAGTTCGCCCACGTCGCCAGTGACGCCGTCGAATTCGCTGGCGTCGACGACGTCGGTATCGATGTGAACGTCGACCTCAGTCAGCGGAGCACCCAGGGTTCCGGGACGGACGTCTTCCGGCGGGTTCACCGTCAGAACCGGTGAGGTCTCAGTGAGGCCGTACCCTTCGAGTATCGTCAGCCCCATCCCGAGGAACGTCTCACAGAGCGTTTTCGAGAGACTCCCGCCGCCGCTGACCATGAACTCGATGTTCCCACCGAGCCGTTCTTTGACCGTGCTGTAGACGAGTCGATCAGCGAGCGAGTGTTTCGCAGTGAGTATCGGTCCCGGGTCGTCAGTCCGGGCGTAGTCGCGGGCCACGTCCATCGACCAGTCGAAAATCCGCTTTTTGAGCGGGGACTCGCTGGCCTGCGTTCGCATATTGTCGAAAATACGCTCGTAAACTCTGGGGACGCTCAGCCCGGTCATCGGTTTGACGGTCTGGAGGTCGTCGGCCAGCGTATCCGGGCTTTCGGCGTAGCTCACAGCCGCGCCGGAGGCGTACATGAAGAAATGGCCCGCGAGGCGCTCGAAGACGTGCGCCAGGGGGAGGAACGCTATCGAACGCGTCTCGGCGGTGACGGTCGGCAGGTCCGGCGGCTTGTCCGGTCGTGGCCCGATTCGCCTGCGGGCCTGATTGACGTTCGCTCGGAAGTTGCGGTGGGTGAGTTGGACCCCTTTCGGCTGGCCCGTCGTCCCGGAGGTGTAGATGAGACTCGCTAGATCGTCGGGGTCGCGGTCGTCCAGCCAGGACTGGTACGCCGACTCGCTGAACGTCTCCTCGCCGCGCCTGTACACTGTTTCGAGTGTGTACACGTCCTCGCGGTCCACGTCGATGTCGTCCATGACGACGATGAACGAAAGCGACAGGTCCTCCTCGATAGCCAGGACACGGTCCAGCATCTCGGCGTTCTCCACGACGACGGCGCTCGCCTCTGGGTCCGACAGCAGATACTGCACCTGTTTCGGCGAGGAATCCGTGTACACGGTCGTCACCACCCCGCCCGCAGACAGAACGGCAAAGTCGCTCAGCGCCCACTCCATCCGCGTGTTGGCCAGAATACCGACGCGGGCGTCCGGGCCGACACCGAGGTCACGGAACCCTGCGGCCAGGTATTTGACCAGGTGATGCATCCGCTCGTAGCTGAGTTCGGCGTAGTCGCCGTCGGGAGCCGCCGGTATCACGTCGACAGTCAGTGACCGGTCGTAGACACCACCCTTGTACAGTTGGGCCGTCGTGTCGGCGTTCCGGGCCGCGCTTGCGGCAAACATCTCCCCCAGCGTGTCGTCGCCGATGACGTCATCAGTGTGCGCTTCCTCGGCCGTCCGCCAGTCAGAGTGATTGCCCGCAGTCATGTCATACCGCAGTGTTCACTAGGCCAGCCCAAATATGTGCAGGATGTTAACACTCAATTGGTTTGTCGGAGTTGATTCCGTCAACGGTTTTGGAAGAAGGGGCGACGAGTGGCAACCTGTCTCGCCAAAGCTTTGTCATGAGAGCGAGATAGCCATCACATGGTCGTCTCGACGGAACCAGCCTGGGGTGATGCCGTGGAGCAGTTCGTCAAAGAGTACGAGAGCGCCATCGTGTACGCCGATATCGAGCAAGAGACAGTCCTGCACGAGGGAGCGGTTCGCGTCCTCGCAAACGGCTGGGTCGAACTACCCACGGGGCGACTCCTCTCACCAGACGCAGTCCACCACATCGATGCGCAGGTGGACTGAAAAGAGCGTGCGAGTTTGCCAGCGAAGGGATGCACCCGAACGGCCGGAGTCGCGGGTGCGCACCCGGAAAGCGGTACACCGTCCGGAAGACAGTTAGAACAGACGTGTTACTGCCACTCTAGTCGGCAGTCCTCGTTGCAAAAGTGGGCGGTTTCGACGCTGCCGTCTTCTATCCATGTGATGACACGGTGTGTCACTTCGTTAGCGATAGCGTCGCCGCAGGTAGCACACTCCGGTGCCTCGTCCTCGTCGATATTCTCGTGGTGATCTGATGTCGGGTCGACCATCTTAGTTGAGAGTGTCTTTCACGCCACTTAATCCCACATACTTGCACTGAACGTCACGAACGTACACGAATGTCGAATCGGTTACAGAAGGCTAGCTACACGTAGTTACCGCAAACAGACGCTCGATAGAAGATGCCCGCTATCGGTCTCGCGTGACGGATTCGCCAGGGGTTGTCGTCGCGCCCGAGGAGAGGACGACACCGGCGTTCAGGCTCGTGTTGATAGCCGTCTTCGCGCCGTCGCCTGCGACGACGCCGAACTTCCGCCGCCCCGTCGAGACGCGGTCGCCTTTCACTGTCATCCGGACCGGGTCGCCGTCGTGGCGGAGGTTCGCTACCTGCGTTCCCGCGCCGAAGTTGACCTCGCGCCCGATGACGCTGTCACCGACATAGGAGACGTGGGGCACGTTCGACCCCGCCATTAGCACCGTGTTCTTGAGTTCGACGCCGTGGCCGACGTGGGTATCCTCCCCCAGAAGGGTCGCCCCGCGGACGTAGGCGTTCGGGCCGACGTGTGCGCCCGAGCGGACCAGCGCCGGCCCCTCGATGACGACGCCTGGTTCGATAACTGCGCCCTCCTCGACGACGACTTCGCCGCGCAGGTCGGCATCACCCCGCACCTCCCCGTCGAGTCGTCGGTCCAGTTGCCCCAGTTTCCACTCGTTGGCTTCCAGTAACTCCCAGGGACGGCCCACGTCCAGCCAGCGGTCGACCTCGACGGCGGTGACCGTCGATTCCTTGATGACTTTTGCGAGCACGTCTGTGATTTCCCGCTCCCCGCGGTCGCTGAGCGGCACGTCCAGCCAGTCCCGCGCTTCCGCCGGGAAGACGTACGCCCCGGCGTTGGCCAGGTCCGTCGGCGGGTCGTCCGGCTTCTCGACGATGCCGGTGATTGTGTCACCTTCGGTCGACAGCACGCCGTAGCTCGTCGGATCGTCGACGCGGTAGGCCGCGACCGACGGCGCGGCGTCGAAGAGGCCGCTGAGACTCGCAGCGTCGTAGAGGTTGTCGCCGTTGAGGACTGCGAAGGGACCGTCGAGGTGCTCCCTCGCAGCGGCGACAGCGTCGGCGGTCCCCAGTTGCTCCTCCTGAACGGCGAAGCTGACCGGGACGCCGTTGTACTCGTCGCCGAAGTACGAGCGGACCGCCTCGGCCTCGTAGCCGACGACGAAGATGAGTTCGTCGGCCCCCGCCTGGATTGCCGTGTCGGCGGTGTGTGCCACCAGCGGCCGGTCCGCGACCGGGAGCATCGGCTTCGGTGTGTGGTCTGTCAACGGCCGCATACGCGTCCCCTGGCCTGCCGCGAGTACGACTGCTTGCATGGTCGGTCCGTTGCTCGGGCCCGAAAAATACCTACCGCTGTTGACTCGTTCGGGAGGCGGATTAGCGAGAAGTCACGCTGATTCGGTCGTGGAGAAAGCCCTATCTACACCTATTCCACGGCCTCGAACGTCCACTCTGCCCCGAATGGCGTCGTCCGGTAGTCCCACCGCCTGTCCGCGTCCGGTTCCGTCACCAGTTCGATGGTTCTGGTTTCCCCAGCGGGAATCCGCTGCGTGTAGGGGCCATCAGAGTCAATGTACCACGTATCTGCGGAATAGCCGGCAAGTATGCCTGGTTCCTCGGGCGTCTTGAACTCGAAGATGGACTTGAACATCCCTGCGCTGTCGCCCACGTTCTCGACCTCCATCTCGACTATCGCTTCATCGCCCGTGACGTCCTCCGGCGGAACGTCGATGTTCGCCAGTTCGAACTCGGGGAAGCCACCGGGCGACTGAAGCGGGATTTCGATATCAGCGACTGCACTCCCTTCTGCGAGATTTATGCCGAACGCGAGGTTGTCAATCTTGGCCTTCGGGACAGCGTAAATCAGATGGCCGCTGTAGGTCTGCCCTGGGTTGATGTTCTCCCCGGCTGCGTTCGTCCCGTCACGACCTGCGGCCGACTCGCTCACGAAGCTCGATTCGGGAACGACAAAGTCGTCTTTCGACACCGTCTTCGCCTCGCCAGTTCCGTTCTCGAACGTCACGCTCAGAATCAGGAGGATATTATCTGAGACCGTTTCGCGAATGGCATGGACAGTGTTATCGCCCAAAGCCCGTTCGCCAGAGGGGAGCTCGTAGGCGATCATCTGTTCGTAGGACATATCAGACACTGTGGCCTGAACGCCGCTCGCAAGCTCGATGGTTTCCCCAGTGCTCCCCCGCTTCGGGAGGACCGACACGGTTGACGTGACCGTATCGTCGACGGCGTAGAAGTCCGACGACGGTTCAAACGCCCAAGCACCGGCGTACTCGGCGTCGACACGATAGCTATGCGAGACTTCTTCGCCGGACGCCAGTCCGTCAGCGTTGACGGTGACTGTCTGTGGCTCAGTGTTAGCTGCTTCCGAATGGACGAACTCTATGGTTGCGTTCCCGGATATCGGCTCACCACCGACATTGACGGCAGTCACGTCACCCTCGATGGTGTCACCGAACGCGACCTCCTTTGGCCCATTCACGGAGAGCAGTTTCAGCCGTGCCGGTGCCTCTTGATCTACTTCATACGTTGGTTCCGGCGTTGGTGTCGACTCACTGGTTCCGTCTCCGCCGTCTCCGTCTCCCCCGTCGCTCCCACTACATCCTGCAAGGCTGAGTGCAGCGATGCTGCTTCCGATCGTACTTACGTATGTTCGCCGTTTCATATACTACTGGCTTCATATACATATATAAATATGTTTTCTTTCACCTACGTAATTGTCAAATATCAACACAGAGAGTGGCTGAATTGCAAAGCCTGGAGGCTGAACTCACAGTTACGTGCGGACTGGGCAGAGTAGTAACGGATCGAACAGCGGGCACAGCAGTCGCTCACTATAGTAACAATTGAAACAGTTCACACACTGATCACACTGCTGTCGTGCGATCAGGCGTGGGTTGGTTTTCAATGGCTACTATAGTTTGGTTACGACAGTAATGTGCTCGGTCAGGGATTTGAACCCTGGTCCTCGGCTTGAAAGGCCTTCCGTAACCGCAGAGTGACCATTTGTTTCGAGCACACCCAAATCCACCCAATTGCGTTTTTTCGTCGCTACTAACAGCTAATGTACAGGGAGTACTTGAACCAACCTGCTGATTGTCCATCAGCCAAGTTCGATTGGGAGGTGTGTCTGGTTTTAATTCCCACACAAATGGCAGTCGGGACTGGTTCGAGAGCACCTTCTCAGAACCAGTCCGGCTATACTGACTTCAAAATAAAGAAACCACGATTTCTGAAACTACGATTTCCAAAATCGGGAGTTCTATTGTATTGGGTATGGTACTGCCTGTATGGCGCAATTCGTTGACCGGGATATCGAACTCGAGAAGCTAACAGACTGTTACGAGTCTGTGACGGCGGATTTCGTCGTAATCTACGGCCGTCGCCGCCTCGGTAAGAGCGAACTCGTCCGCCAGTCCATCGCTGATCGGGACGACGCCGTATACTACCAGGCAGTCGAGTCCACGGCACCGAACCAACTCGAACAGTTCGTCGACACTGCAACTGCGCAGTTCCCGTCACTGCGAAACGTCCGCCGTGATTGGGAAGCACTCCTAGAAACACTCGGCGAAGAGGACGCCATTATCGTCATCGACGAGTTCCCGTTCCTCATTGAGGAGGACGAATCGCTCCCGTCACGGATACAGCGAGTTTGGGACATGAAGCTACAGGAGACGGGGATGACACTCGTGCTCGTCGGCTCTTCGATCAGCGTTATGGAGGACAAGGTGCTTTCCGGGAGCGCGCCGCTGTATGGACGCCGGACAGCAACAATCGATCTCAAGCCCCTCGAAGTAGTCGATGCGCAGCAGTTCTTCCCGGAATACGATCCCGAAACCGCAATCACCGCGTGGTCGATCTACGGCGGGACTCCGTATTATCTCCAGACTATCGATCCCGACCAGCCGTTAGGAGCGAACGTCCAGCAGACAGTTCTGTCGGAGCGCGGGCTTCTGTACTCAGAACCGGAATTCCTTCTCCGCACCGAACTCCGGCAGCCGAACACGTACTTCAGTATCCTCCGCGCACTTGCTCATGGGCGTCGCACTCCGAACGAGATCGCGGGCATGGCCGGCGTGGATTCGGGGTCGCTCAGTACGTACTTACAGAAGCTTCGTCGACTCCGCCTCGTTGAACGCCACATCCCCGTCACTGAATCACCGAGGACCTCGAAACGCGGCCGGTACCGCATCGCTGCGCCGCTGTTCCGGTTCTGGTTTCGATTCGTCTACGGGAACCAGGATCAGCTTCGCATGCTCGGCGCCGATGCGTACGACAAACTCGTTGTGCCCGAGCTAGCGGATTACGTGAGCCCGTTGTTCGAACGCCTCTGCCAGCGAGCGATTCCAGACCTTATCGACCGGCAGTTCCGTGATGTCGGGCAGTGGTGGTTCAAAGAACACGAGTTGGACATCCTCGGTCTCTCAGATAGGGGACTCGTTGCTGGCGAGTGTAAGTTCACCTCTCAGCCGGTAAGCGAAGGCGTGCTCTCTGATCTTGAACGAACCACGGAAGAAGTCCGGTGGTCAGGAGAACCAGCCGAGGAAGAGACGCTGTACGTCTTGTTCAGCCGCTCCGGATACACTGACGATCTCGAACGCGTCGCTGACACCCGCGATGACGTGCTTCTTTTCGAACTTTCAGATCTGGTAACAACTAACAGCACCTCGTGAACGCGATCCACTCCCCACACAGTAGTGACTTACGAGTTTGTTCGCGACAGTAATGTGCTCGGTCAGGGATTTGAACCCTGGTCCTCGGCTCGAAAGGCCAAGATGATTGGCCGGACTACACCAACCGAGCGTACTCTTGCGTTCCGGGTGCACCAATTTAACCCCATCGAAATAGACGCTACCTGAGGATGCGTACCACAGACGTACGACTGTTGTGAGTCGGCAGGCTCCAGTAGCGTGTGTCAAAAAGATACGACGTATTCAGCCGGTGGGCGACTGTCCGCTATTACTTGCCTTCGAAGTCCGGCTCACTTCCGTCAGAGCTTCGCTCTGACGACGGTCGCCTCACTTCCCTTCGAAGTTCGGCTCCCCGTCGCCCATGAACGCGTTGATGCCCTCCATCACGTCGTCGGTCCCGATGAGATGACCGAAAGCCTGTGATTCGACTTCGAGGCCGGCATCGATGTCGTCGCGGCCGGCCAGCATCGCGCGCTTGGTGAGTTTCTGTGCGACCGGCGGGCCGGCGGCCATGTCTTTGGCCAGTTCGAGTGCGTGCTCGTGGAGGGCGTCGTTGTCGACGACCTCGTTAATGAAGCCGTATTCGGCCATCTCGTCGGCGTCGTAGCGGTCGCCGGTGAAGATAATCTCCTTGGCGCGGCCTTCGCCGACGATGCGGGCGAGGCGCTGTGTGCCGCCCCACCCCGGCAGGAGGCCGAGGTTGTGTTCGGGCTGGCCCAGTTCGGAGCGCTCCGAGGCCACGCGGAGGTCGGCACAGGTCGCCAGTTCCATCCCGCCGCCCAGCGAGTAGCCGTCGATGCCGGCGACGACCGGCATCGAGCACTCCTCGAGCTTCCCGAAGGTTTGCTGGCCCTTGCGGGAGAGTTCGATGGCGTCCAGCGGCGTCGCGTTCGAGGCCATCGCCTGCACGTCTGCCCCGGCGGAGAACGCTTTGTCGCCGGCCCCGGTCAGCAGGATGGCGCGCACCTCGTCGTCGTCTTCGAGCAGGTCGACGGCGTCGGCGAGGTCGTCCATCAGCTCAGGGCTGACGGTGTTCATCCGGTGTGGGCGGTCGAGTTCGATGTGACCGACCATGTCACCGGGGTACTCGACGGTGACATTATCGAACTCCGCTGGAGCCTCGTCCTCGGTACTGTAAAAGCCACCTTCCGCCGCGGCCTCTCGGAGGCCGTCAGAGACCGCGTAGCGCTCCGCGCCGGTCTCCTCGTGGGTTTCCTCAAGCGTGTCGACGAGCGTCTCGAGACCGGTCTTGTCGGCTATCTTCGCGGGACCGTCCGGGAAGCCGCCGCCGAGCTGGACGGCCTGGTCGATGTCTGCAACGGGGGCCACGTCGTTCTCGACGAGCTTCCCGACCTCGTTTGCCATCACGGCGACGAGGCGGTGCTCGACGTCTTCGCGGCCGGCGTCGGTCGGAATATCGACGCCGCCGTTCTCGTAGTCGTAGAAGCCCTTGCCGGTCTTCTTCCCGAGTTCCTCGTTCTCGACTTTCTCCTCGAGCAGGGGACACGGGGCGTAGGGCTCGCCCAGCACTTCGTGCATATATTCGAGGACGTGGAGGCCGACGTCGTTACCGACCTGATCGGAGAGTTCGAACGACCCCATCGGCAGGCCCATGTCGAACTTCGTCGTCGAGTCGACCTCGGCGATGGTCGCTTCCTCGCCGTGGACGAGCCAGGCGGCCTCGTTCATCAGCGGGACGAGGATGCGGTTGACGATGAACCCCGGCGAGTCCTTGCGGACGCGGACCGGCGTTTTGCCGAAGTCTTCGGCGAGCGCCCCGATGGCGTCCAGCGTCTCGTCGCTGGAGTGTGCGCCGGAGATGACTTCGACCAGCTGCATCCGGACCGGCGGATTGAAGAAGTGCATCCCACAGAACTGCTCGGGTCGCTCGGTCACTTCCGACAGTTCCGTGATGGAGAGGCTGGACGTGTTCGTGGCGAAGATGGCGTCTTCGGGCGCGTGTTCTTCGACCTCCGTGTACACGTCCTTCTTGATCTCCATTTTCTCCGGCACGGCCTCGATGACCACGTCGACGTCGCTGACTGCTTCCTCGACATCGACCAGCGGCGTGACGCGGTCAAGCGCCGCATCGGCTTCCTCCTGGGTGAGCTGGTCTCGCTCGGCCAGCTTGTTCAGCGACCATTCGATGTTGTCGTAGCCGTCCTCGACGAACTCGTCTTTGATGTCACGCATCCGCACGTCGTAGCCTGCGATGGCGGCCACTTCGGTGATTCCATGGCCCATGTTCCCGGCACCGAGCACGGCGATAGTGTCAATATCCTCGAAATCCATGACATATCGTTCCACTGCCGGCCGAGGCTTCAACGTTTCTCTCATTAGAAAACCACTCTCCAGTTTATTTCGGATTACAAACCATTAATGCATTTCACGTCAACACACCACATATGGACTTCGAACTGACAGAAGAGCAGCGACAGATACAGGACGAGATTGCCCGGTTCGCCGAAAACGAAATCAAGCCCGTCGCGACCGAGTACGACACGGAAGAGAAGTTCCCTCGAGAGATCGTCGAGAAGGCCGCCGAGATGGGGCTGACAGGCGCGAACATCCCGATGGAGTACGGTGGCGCAGGCTACGACACGCTGACCAACGCTATCATCGCCGAGGAACTGTTCGCGGCCGACCCCGGAATCGGCCTGAGCATCCAGTCGGCCGCCTTCGGTGCTGACGCCCTCATCGGGTTCGGCTCAGAGGCCCAGAAAGAGGAGTACCTGGAGCCTGTGGCAACTGGGGACGCCATCATGGGCGCGGCCATCTCCGAACCAGACACCGGCTCGGACGTGTCGTCGGTGTCGACACAGGCGCGCAAGGAGGGCGACGAGTGGGTCATCAACGGCAACAAGATGTGGATCACCAACGGCTCGGTCGGCGACTACTTCGTCGTGCTCTGTGAGACCGACCCGGACGCGGAGGGGCGGTACAACGGCTTCTCGCAGATTCTCATTGAGTCCGACCGCGATGGGTTCGAGGCCGAGAAGATCACGGGGAAGCTCGGCATCCGTGCGTCGGACACGGCAGAACTCATCCTCAACGACGTGCGCGTCCCCGAGGACAACCTCGTCGGTACGCGCGGGGCCGGCTTCCTCCAGATAATGCAGTTCTTCGACGAGACCCGGACCGGCGTGGCCGCACAGGGCGTCGGTATCGCCCGCGGGGCCGCCGAGCGCGCTCTGGAGTACGCACAGGACCGCGAGCAGTTCGGCCAGTCCATCTCGGAGTTCCAGGCCATCCAGCACAAGCTCGCCGAGATGTTCACCGAAATCGAGGCGGCACGGCAGCTAACTCACAAGTCCGCCTGGAGCGTCGACAACGACGCCGACCGGCTCACCGAGTTGGCGTCGATGGCCAAAGAAAAGGCCTCTCGCGTCGCCGTCGAGACGGCCGACGAGGCCGTCCAGATCCACGGCGGCGCTGGTTACGTCAACGACTTCGACGTCGAGCGGTTCTACCGCGACGCAAAGATTACCCAGATCTACGAGGGAACGACCGAGATCCAGAAGAACATCATCGCCCGGGAACTGCTCGGGAAGGGCATGACGTAAACTACCCCACCCTACTTCGCTCGGTCTGACGACCTCGCTTCGTTGAGGGTGGGGCTTTCGCGTGGACTCCCGCTCTGGCCGGAATCTCCGGCAGGAGTCTCATACTCTCCGTTCGCGTTCAATGTCCCGCGATTCAAGCGCACGCCTACGGGTGCGCCTCCACCGTCCCCAGTTTGGTTACGACGGAGATACCGCAAACCGATGTTTTTTGCCGCATTGTAGTCGGCGTGGTTCTCGTAGCCGCATTTCAGGCACACGAACGCCTCGCTGTCGCGGTTGTCCGGGTGGGTGAACCCGCAGTGTGAGCAACGACGTGACGTGTTTTCCGGGTCTACCACTGCCACATCAATGCCGTGCAACTCGGATTTGTATTTGACGTACTCGTACAACCGCTCGAACGCCCACTTGTGGCCCCACGACGCTTCGGGGAGTCGGTCACGGATGCCGCTCAACTCCTCGAAGGCGATGATCGTACACCCGTTCTCGGCGGCTTCTTCAATGATACCGTTGGCAATCCGGTGGAGCATCAGTTTGAACCGGCCCGTTTCCTTCCCTCCGACCGACTGGATATTCTCGTGAGCGGCCCGCGTGCCACACTGCTGGAGCGAGCCACGCCGCTCCTCGTACTCGCGCCTCGTGGTCGAACTCGTGGCCGCTCCAGAACGTCCCTGTCGAAGTAACAGCGAGTTGGTTCACGCCGAGGTCAACGCCGAGGACTGTCCTGTGCCCGGTCGTCGCCTGTTTCGGCGTGTCAGACACCACCTCCGCGTTTGTACGGAGATGAAGGAACCACTGGCCGTCTCTGTGGTGCAGTTCTGCGCCCGTCACTTGGTAGTCGTCGCTGTCGAGATACCGACTGTGTGGTGTGTCGCGGTCGGCGGCGGGAAGGAGGTACTCGACTTCGATACGGCCCTCAACGGTCGCCAGCGACACGTACTCGTCGTGGAATGTCGCGCACCGTTTGTCGTACACCACGGTCGGACTCGTGAACTGCGGTTTTCCCGCGTACTCGCCCTGCTTCCAGCGGGCGACGGCGCTCTGTACGGCGTCGGCGGCCTTGTTGCGAGCGTTCTGGACGAGATTCGCGTGCAATCGTGTTTGCTCACGCACGTCGTCGTAGGTTTCTGCCTGCAACTGGGCCTTGCTCGTCGTTTTGTATTCGCCCTGCCATGCGTGGTCTACGACGTAGTTGGCGGCCCACAGAAATTCATCGACGGTTTCGCGGAGAAGTGCGGCGTCGTTGCTGTCCACGTCGAGTTTGACTGAAACAGTGCGCCGCACTTCCATGGCTCAGACGTGTGCTCGGTGTTTTATCAGCGTTGGGGAGAACAGACGGCAACAGTCCGTGGTCTGTGTCCGGGTTGTCGGCTTCCTCTCCGGCCTACTCGTTCGCTTCGCTCACTCCTTGAGGCCGGAGGCTCCGCCTCGAAACTGCATGATTTTTGCCTCGGTCACCGCTTAGTGGCCTGTGGACCTCCCGCTGCTTTCTTTAATTGCTGGTCGAACCACTGCTTTTTAAGCTATCGAGCGTCGTAGTTGTGGTAATCATGGGCGACCGAACTTCACGCCACGTTGCTCGCCCGCTTCGAACCACAGGCAGTCACCGCTTCTCCCGTCGCTGTTGTCGATTCTAATGTCCAGTGCTTCGGCCCGGCCAGCCGTCCCGTCTACAGACGACACCACCCACACTACACACCATGTTTGACCGACTGAAAGCGGATATTCGTACAGCACTCACAAAGGACCCGGCGGCGACCAGCGCGATGGAGGTCGCGCTCACGTACCCCGGCCTGCACGCGATCTGGGCCTATCGTGTCGCCCACTGGCTCTGGGCGAACGACCGAGCGTTGCTCGCCAGACTCATCTCCCACGTCGCGCGGTTCCTGACCGGCGTCGAGATCCACCCCGCCGCGGAGATCGGCAAGCGCGTGTTCATCGACCACGGGATGGGCATCGTCATCGGGGAGACGGCCGAAATCGGCGACGACGTGCTCCTGTACCACGGTGTCACCCTCGGCGGCACGTCCATGCGCCGCGAAAAGCGCCACCCGACGGTCAGGGACGGCGCGACCATCGGCGCTGATGCCTCGATAATGGGGCCGATCACCGTTGGAGAGAACGCGTCCGTCGGCGCTGGCGCAGTCGTCGTCGATGACGTGACCCCCGAAACGACAGTCGTGGGCAACCCGGCGGAGCCTGTCGGCGCTGCCGGTGTCGCCTCACCAAATCCGGACCCTATCATCGCTGACGGCTAACGGCGACAGATACGTTCTTTTCCGTCGAGTCAGTATCACAGAGCCATGAGTGACTCGCCACATGAGGTGTTACGCGCAGACCCCGATATCGGGCCGCTGGTCGAGACACACGGCGAACTCACGCTCGACCCGGCGTCGGACCTTTTCGAGCGGCTCGTCGTCTCGATTCTTCGCCAGCAGGTGTCGATGGCGTCGGCCGCCGCGACACGGGAGCGACTGTTCGACGCCGTCACCGTGACACCGGCGGGCATCAAAGACGCTGACAACGACCTCCTCCGGGACGCCGGGCTCTCGCGGCAGAAAACCCGCTACGTCAACGAGGTCGCCGATGCGTTTCTGGAACACGGCTACTCGCTGGAAACGTTCGAGGACGCCGCCGACGAGGAGATCCACGAGGAACTGACCGCCATTACGGGGGTCGGCGACTGGACCGCAAATATGCAACTCCTGTTCGCGTTCGGCCGAAAAGACGTGTTCCCGGTCGGCGACCTCGGCATCCGCAAGGGGTTCGAGGCCGTCGTCGGTGACGGGTACAGCCGCGCGGAGATGCGCGAGTACGCCGAGCGGTGGTCGCCGTATCGGAGCTACGCGAGCCTGTATCTGTGGCGGGCCAGCGAGGATATCGCCGAAAGCGTCGCAGAAGTGCGCGAGGACTGAGACGGCTCGAAAGCTGGTACGAACGCGTCGCTACTCTTCGCTCTGCTCTTCTTCCTCTGTTTCCACGTCTGACTCGTCGTCCGCACGGCGGGTCACGTCGACCTGATAGTGCTTGAGGATGTCCCGACCCAGCAACAGCGGATAGTCCATGTGCCCGCGGTCCTCGACGCTGGCGGTGACGGTGTGCTGGGTCCCGCCGACGCCGACGACGAGGTCGACGACCGGGCGCGAACGACCGGACTTGAGGCTCCCTGATTTGATCTTCACGATGTCGAGAATCGGCCCCGTTCCGATTTCCGCGGCGAGCTTGGCGTCGATACTGGTTCTGGTCGCGCCAGTGTCGGATTTCGCGAGGACGGACTTTGTCCCCTGCGTCCCGGTGACGACAACCTCCTCGATGTAGCCGACGACGACGTTCTCCTGTGCTTTCGGCTGTGGCTTCTTCGGCGTACACGCAGGCTTGGAGTCGTCAAGCCGGTCGGAGAGTCGCTCGACGGTTTCATGATCGACACTCCCGCCGGCCCGCTCGATGGCGAGCTGAGCGATGTACGGAGCAGGGCTGACGCCGCTGGCCTTGAACAGGCCACGGAACCCGGCAGTGGGGTTCACTTCGAGCACGTAGTAGCCGTCATCGCTCTGGACGATGTCGACGCCGGCGTAATCCAGCCCGATGGCGTCGACCGAATCGAGCGCGATTTCCCTGACTCGCTCGGGGAGTTCACCCGTCATGTCCTCAACCTCGCCGCCGAGCGCGACGTTCGTCCGCCACTCGCCCTCGGGCGCATAGCGGTTCATCGCCCCGACGATCTGGTCGACGACGACGTACACGCGAAGGTCGTGGTGGCGCTGCTCGTCGTGTTCCATGTACTCCTGTAAGAACGCGTAGCGGCCACCGACCTGTGCGTTGACCTGGTTTTCCAGATCGACCATCCACGTCCCGCCGCCGTGGGTGCCGATGGCCGTCTTGTACACCGCACGATCACCGAAGCGGTCCCGTTCCTCGTTCAGCAGGTCACTCGATAGCGCGAGCAGGGCGTCCGGGACTGGAACGCCGGCATCGGCCAGCGCGGCAGCGCTTGCGAACTTGTGGAGGGCCGTCGTCGCCGCCATCGGCTCGTTCAACGTTGGTGCGAGCCGGCTGATAGTCATCCCGAGGCCGATCCCTTCCGCGGGGTGTTCGTCGCTGGAGAGCAGCAGCCGATTTGCGACCACATCAACGGCGGGCTCGAGCGTCATTTCGCCGTCGGTAACGCTTATCGCGGTGTTTTCGGCGCGAAGCCACTCCGTGTCGTAGCCCATCTCATCGACTGCGTTCAGGATGGCCTTCGACTCCTTGCTGGAGTGGAGGCTGAGAACGCCAACGGTAATATCCCGGTCGCTCATGCTGTCGCCTTCTGCCGGCCGCAGTATAGATGTACGGATATGTAATACGGGACGACTCTACCGGGGGACCGCCTTGCCGGAGGGGTTTTAGCCGCCGCCTCTCGTTGTGATGGCATGGACGAGGCCGAGCCGTTCACCTACGACGGGGGAATCGTTGCGCCGGGCGAAACCCGCAACATTCGCTACACGGTCAGCGAGACGTATCTGGGGGATGCCGTCCGGATGCCGGTTACCATCGTCAACGGGAAGCGGCCCGGTCCGACCGTGTTTCTCACTGCAGCGGCACACGGTGACGAACTCAACGGCATCGAGGTCGTTCGAGAGGTCGCCCACGAATGGAACCACGACGGGCTGGCGGGGACGCTGATCTGTCTGCCGGTGCTGAACGTCCCTGCATTTCTGGCACAGGAGCGGTACCTGCCGATCTACGACCGGGACCTGAACCGCTCGTTCCCCGGCGACCCCGAGTCGACGAGCGCGAAACGGATGGCCCACGAGATTTTCCGGAACTTTCTGGCTCCCTGTGACGTGGGCCTCGACTTCCACACGTCAACGCGTGGGCGGACGAATATGCTCCACGTCCGGGCGGACATGGACGACCCGAAGGTCGCGCGGGTCGCGAACGCCTTCGCCTCGAACGTCATCATCTCTTCGGAAGGTCCGTCGGGGTCGCTCCGGCGGGAGTTGAGCGATTCGGGCGTCCCGACGATCACGATAGAGATGGGCGAAGCCCACCGGTTCCAGCGGCCGCTCATCGACTCGGCGCTTGATAGTGTTCGGTCGGTGCTGGCGGAGTTCGGCCTGCGGGACTCCGACACCGTCCGGTGGCCGGGCTGGCGGACGGTCATCGACGACAACGGCGAGAAAACCTGGATCCGCGCGGACTCGGGCGGCCTGGTAGACATGCACTACGACCGCGGCGACCTGGTGTACGAAGACGACGTGATATGTACGATCACGAACCCGTTCAAGACGGAGAACACGCTGATGCGTGCGCCGTTTACCGGCCTGCTGGTCGGCGTCCTCGAGAACCCACTGGTGTATCCTGGCAATCCCCTCTGCCATCTGGTCCGACTTGACGACCGGATACAGCGGGCGATCGAGTGGAATCGGCGGACGAACGACGACGATTGGTAACTGCGGAGTAGTCAATTGACGAACGTCTTCGGGCGGGATTCCGGTGATACGCGTCCGTTGTAGAAACTACTATCTGTCCCCGGACTAACCCCCCAGTGTATGAGTCAGTCTTACAATCGCGGCACCGTCGAGGACTTCGGACGGTGGCGGGAGTTCACGGCCGGGATGTGGGCCTGGATCTTCCACAAGTTCACCGGCTGGGTTCTCGTGGGCTACCTGTTCACCCACATCGCGGTGCTGAGCACTGCGGTCGGCGTCGATCCGGCGAGCGCGCAGGCAGGCAGCGACCTCTACACCAGCACGATCAGCGGCCTCGAATCGCTGCTTATCGTCCGGTTCCTCGAAGTCGGTCTGCTAGCCGTCGCCGTCTTCCACATCCTCAACGGCATCCGATTGCTGATGGTTGACCTGGGTGTGGGGCTGGAATCGCAAGACAAGAGCTTCTACGCGTCGCTCCTGCTGACGGGCGCTATCGTCGTCGCCAGCGTGCCGACGTTCCTCGGGGGGAAGCTAGCCTGATGGCTGAACACTACTCCTCCTTCGACCGTGGCGGGCGTCGCTGGCTGTTCCAGCGGCTGACGGCAGTGTTCCTCGTCGGCGTGCTCGCGTTCCACTTCATGCTGTTGCACTTCGTGAACCACGCCGCCGACCTCACCTTCCTGGGTACGCAGGCCCGAATGAACCGACCCTGGTATCTCATCACGATGTGGCTGTTCCTCGTCACCGCCACGTTCCACGGCGTCAACGGCGTGTACAACGCGCTGGTCAACCAGGGACTCACCGGCTCCCGGAAGAACGCAGTCAAATACCTGCTCGGCATCGCCGGCATCCTGCTCATCGTGCAGGGGACCCGCGTGTCGCTGGCCATGACAACCCTCGTCTGAACTATGAGTACGCAAATCGAACAACAGGAAACCGAGACGGAGGCCGACGAAGAGACAGAGCCCGAGGTCCAGTCCCCGGGCGACCGTCGGCGCGCACAGCGAGACGAACGACAGGCACAGGAGCAGGCCCAGCGGGAAGTCGAAGAGGAGACGCTCGACGACGAGGACACGATTACGCTGAAAGTGTTCCGTTACGACCCCGAAGTCGAGGGGAAGCAGGAACCTCGCTTCGACGACTTCAGCGTGCCGTTCCACAAGGGGATGACCATCCTCGATGCGCTCATCTACGCGCGGGACCACTACGACTCCTCGCTGACCTTCCGACACTCCTGTCGACAGGCTGTCTGTGGGTCGGACGCCCTGTTCGTCAACGGCAGGCAGCGCCTCGGCTGCAAGACGCAGATCTCCGAGCTTGAGGACCCGGTCCGCATCGAGCCGCTCCCCCATCAGGAGGTCGTGAAGGACCTCGTTGTCGATATGGAGCACTTCTACGACCAGATGGAGGCCGTCGAGCCGTACTTCGACGCCGACGAGACGCCGGACGACAAGCTCGAAGAGCAGCGCCAGACCCGGGAGAACCGCGAGAAGGTCAAGATGTCCACGCGGTGTATCTGGTGTGGCGCGTGCATGTCCTCGTGTAACATCGCCGCCGGCGACAACGAGTACCTCGGCCCCGCCGCCATCAACAAGGCCTACCGCTTCGCGATGGACGAGCGCGAGGGCGAGAACCGCAAGCAGGAGCGCCTGCGCATCATCGAACAAGAACACGGCGTCTGGCGCTGCCAGACCCAGTTCTCCTGTACCGAAGTGTGTCCGAAGGACATCCCGCTAACCGAGCATATCCAGGAGCTCAAGCGGGAAGCGGTCAAGAACAACCTGAAGTTCTGGTGACTTCAGCGTAGTATACCCGATACGCTACTTCTGCCGTGCTCCGCTGATCGAACGAACCGATGACGGGCAGAGGGTTGTGACCTCGGGGACACCCGCCCTGAAACCGTTCGTGTACGAGCACAGGTGTTCGGTACGCCCCAGTTGCCTCTCCCGATTGAGACTACTAGCGGCCGCGAAGACAGTTCTGACACCTGAAGCACAGTGTGAGACGATGTCTACGAAACCATCTCTCGGATTCGAAAGCGAAGGAAAGTTGCTGGGGCTACTCGGCCTGCCCAGCACGTATGTCTGGCTGAGCGGTGCCGGGAACGCGTCCGCCAACGGCCACCTTGTAGATGGCGTAGACGGCCCAGATGAGAAACCCCAGGAGGATGATATACGACCGGATCTCGAGCGGAACGAGGGCATCGTGCACGACTTGCCCCTCGCCGGAGACGGGGTGGGTACTCCCCAGGAACATTTCCACGAGGCCGATACCAACCGTACCGAGAAGCACGAGGCCGCCGCCGACGTACATAGCGATCTTGTCTGCTGTAGTAAGGTCACTCATATTTTGGCACCTCCATTAGCCGATGAGGTACTGAAGCCGCGGGTGGTTCTTGACGAACTCGGTGTTCTGCAGGTACGCGTCGATGCCGAGGACGCGCCCGGCACCGAGGGTGGCAATCATCCCGAAGATGAGAATGCCCAGCAACTCGCCCGTGACGACGCCGTGAGACCAGGCACCGGTCTCGCCGTTGATGAAGTAGAAGAACACCATCATGAACGCGCCGAAGAACGCTGCTGTCCGGGTGAGCGCCCCGAAAACCAGTCCCAGGCCGATCAGCACCTGACCGATCGGGACCGCGACGTTGGTGAACGCCAGTCCGGCGCCACTACTGAACAGAGTGACGATGGGACCGAGACTCGTTCCCTGGGCGGCGCCACCAACGAACCAGCTTGCGTCGAACGGCCAGCTAGCGAGTTTGTCGAGGCCGGCGTGTAACAGCCACCAGCCGCCGACCAGCCGCATAATGACCAGCCAGTAGGCCAGCCACGGTTGTGACACGCTGAACGTGACGTCTTGCCCGAGCATCCGGGTTTGAATATTGGTGAGGTCGCTGGTTGCCATATGTTTCCACACTATTTGGTAACATGGTTATATGTATTCAATTTTTGCCTATACGATGAGTGTCAAAAATCCGTTTAACACGTCGGTATTAAACGAAGAGATACCTGCACCACCAACAGCTGTGCCTACGGGGCCAGTCGAGACACCAGTCCCACCAGCGGAGACGCTGATTCTCGGCGCGAATTAGAGAGAACAGACGAGTGCAACCCCGAATCGTGGTGGGTGGGCGCATCACGCCACATCCCAGTATCGAAGGCACGGGGAACCGCCCACCCCGGTATCCGAGTGTACCGAACCGGCCGCAGTCCCGCAGGTCGACCGACTCCGAGCGGTAACGCTACGTACAGCGACAGGTGCCGGGGCGGTGGGCCCACAGTTCGGTGCGGACCGCCCCCAGCTCTCACTGTCACCTGTGTGCAGGTGTACTGCTTTGCGGTCAGCGGACCCCGCGACTCAGTCGCTCCCGTCGGCCCACGGCGGCAGAATCGCGGTCAGGGCCTCGTTCATCGGGGCCGCGACGCCAACATCGTCGGCGTGGCGGACGACCGAGCCGTTGAGCGCGTCGAGTTCCATGGGCTTGTCGTGGGTCAGGTCGTAGTCGAGCGAGGAGTACATCCCCGGGTCGAGGTCCTCGGCGAAGTCGAGACACTCCGAGACCGTATCGTCGGGCAAGTCGAGAGACGGAGTTTCATACTCCGTAGAGCTACAGCGAACCGGGTGAAATGGGCTTGGGCGGCGACCACAGCCGTCAAACGCAAAAGCGTACTCAGTTATCGCGACAGATGAACTCGAAGCGCGCACCGCCGCTTTCGCTGTCGGTCGCGATGACTTCCCAGTTGTGTGCATCGACTATCTGTTCGACGATGCAGAGGCCGAATCCGGTCCCCTCATCGGCCGTCGAGTAGCCGGGTTCGAACAGGTCCGCGGTGCCGTCGGAAAAGCCCGTTCCGTCGTCCGTAACGTAGAATCCCCACGATTCCGTCCCGACAGTGACAGTCACGTCGTCGCCACCGTGTTCGATAGCGTTCCGAAAGAGGTTCTCGAGTAGTTCCAGCATCGCCCCCTCGTCGGCTTTGATGCTGTCGGCGGTCTCAGTTTCCAGCGTCGCGTCCTGTGTGTCGACCATCGACCAGGCCCGTTGCGAGAGGGTGCTGAGGTCGACTGTCTCGATCTCCTCCGGGTCGACGCCCTGTTTGGCGAGCACGAGCAAGTCGTCGATGAGCGTGTACATCCGGTCGATGCTCCGTTCGGCGCGCTCGAAGTGCGCGTCTTCCCCTGTCTCACGCGCGAGTTCGAGCGAGCCATCGAGGACGTCCAGCGGGTTCCGTAGGTCGTGACTAATCGCGTCCGAGAACCGCTCGAGGCGCTGGTTCTGTCGCTCGAGTTCCTGTTCGCGCTGTTTCCGCTCGGAGATGTCGCGAGTCGTCACGACGACGTGGTCTTCCAGCGGGCCGCTCTCGACCTGCTGGCCGCGGGACTCCGCCCAGATCCAGTCGCCGTCTGCGTGGCGATAGCGGTGCTCGATGACGGCGATATACCCCGGGTCGTCTATCATCCGGCCGAACTCGGTGAGGGCGTTCGAGAGGTCGTCCGGATGCACGTACTCAAAGAGGTCTGAGTCCTGCATCTCGTCTTGCTCGTAGCCGAGGACGCGTTCCACGGACGGACTGATGTACTCGACATTGCCTTGCTCGTCGAACACAGTGAGCACGTCGGAGGTATGCGTGACGAACTGGCGAAACTGGGCTTCGAAGCGCGGTCGGTCGCTGACGTCGCGGGAGGTGAACACCCGGCAATCGCGGTCTGTCTCGGTGTCTGATGAGACGATGGTTTCGAGCCAGACCCAGTCGCCATCGGCGTTCCGGAACCGGTACTCGGCCCCGTCGTCCTCCCGTTCGCCCGTAAGCGTGGCGAGGACGCGATCCGTATCCTCCGGGTGGACGAGATCCAGCCAGTTCGTGCCGACGAGCGACTCCATATCGTACCCTAACACGCGTTCGATCGCTGGGCTCACAAACCGTATTATCAGTTCTCCATCAGTAACTGTCAGTACTGAGGGTGCCTCGGCTAACACCGCTTCGAAGTCATCAGTTGACGTGAGATACTGGTCTGGCATCAGGTTTGAGACGGGTCAGCGCCCGTAGTGGGACTATCCGTCGGGTCTAGTATCAGTAGTTGGTTCCTAAGTATTCACAGCGCGTGATATAATTCCATCGGATAGGTCAAGAATTCAGTCTCCCTGACAAGACATCCCGATACCAGGAGCGGGATGCAACCCACTAGTGGAGCCATACTCGGTAACGCAACAGGGAGGCTTAAGTTTGGCTAATCCTAAGCCGAAACCACGCCAAGAGACACTCTCACAATGTACGAACACGATGTCATCGTGGTCGGCGCGGGTGGCGCTGGCCTCAGGGCGGCTATTGCAGCGGACGAAGAGGGTGCAGATGTGGCCCTCGTGACCAAGCTCCATCCAGTTCGGAGCCACACAGGTGCCGCGGAGGGTGGAATCAACGCCGCCCTTCAGGAAGGGGACTCCTGGGACCTCCACGCGTACGACACGATGAAGGGGTCCGACTACCTCGGCGACGCCCCTGCCATCGACACCTTCGCCAAGGACGCTCCGGAAGAGGTCATCCAGCTCGAACACTGGGGGATGCCCTTCTCCCGCGAGGACGACGGCCGCGTCTCACAGCGTCCCTTCGGCGGTCTCTCCTATCCGCGGACGACGTACGCCGGTGCCGAGACCGGTCACCACCTGCTGCACACGATGTACGAGCAGGCGGTCAAGCGCGGCATCGAGGTGTACGACGAGTGGTACGTGACCCAGCTCGCGGTCACCGACCACGACGACCCCGAGGACCGCGTCTGTCACGGCTGTGTCGCCTACGATATCAAGTCCGGCGAGATTCAGGGCTTCCGCGCGAACAACGGCGTGATTCTCGCAACCGGGGGCCTGGGCCAGGCCTTCGACCACACCACGAACGCCGTCGCCAACACCGGCGACGGCTGTGCGATGGCCTACCGCGCCGGCGTCCCGATGGAGGACATGGAGATGATCCAGTTCCACCCGACCACGCTGCCGTCCACGGGCGTCCTCATTTCTGAGGGGGTTCGCGGTGAGGGTGGTATCCTCTACAACGACAACGAGGAGCGGTTCATGTTCGAGCACGGCTACGCCAACAACGAGGGGGAACTGGCCTCCCGCGACGTGGTCGCTCGTGCCGAACTGACCGAGGTCAACGAGGGCCGCGGGGTCGAAGACGAGTACGTCGACCTCGACATGCGCCACCTCGGGGAGGAACGCATCCTCGACCGTCTTGAGAACATCCTCCACCTCGCGGAGGACTTCGAGGGCGTCGACGGCCTCGACGAGCCGATGCCGGTCAAGCCCGGCCAGCACTACGCCATGGGCGGCATCGAGTGCGACGAGAACGGCGAGACGTGCATCGACGGCCTCTACGCGGCCGGCGAGACCGCGTGTGTCTCGCTGCACGGTGCGAACCGGCTCGGGGGCAACGCCCTGCCGGAACTACTCGTGTTCGGTGCCCGCGCCGGCCATCACGCCGCCGGCAAGGACATGAAGACCGCCGAAATCCAGACCGGCCCCTCCGCCAAGAGCGAGCCCGGCGACGTGGAGCCGCCGGTCGAACCCGGTGCCATCGACGCCGGCAGCGACGACGTCGCCGCCGACGGAGCGGCTGTCGAGCCAAAGGCGGTCCTCGAAAGCACCGTCGAGCAGGAGCGCCAGCGCGTCGAGACCCTCATCGAATCCGACGGCATCAACCACGCCGAGGTCCGCGCGGACGTGCAGGAGACGATGACCGAGAACGTCAACGTGTTCCGGACCGAAGCGGGTCTGGAGAAGGCCCTTCAGGACCTCCGGACGGCGCGCAAGGAGTACGAGAACGTCGCCGTCGAAGACCCGTCCCGGACCTACAACACGGACCTCATCCACACCATCGAGACCCGCAACATCCTCGACGTGGCCGAGGCCATCACGCTCGGCGCGCTCGCACGCGAGGAGTTCCGTGGCGCACACTGGCGTGCGGAGCACCAGGAACGCAAAGACGACGAGTGGATCAAGCACACGATGCTCGCCTGGAACGAGGGTACCCCCGAACTCTACTACAAGCCCGTCATCCTCGAAGGCGACGAGGAGACCTACGAGCCGAAAGTCCGGTCGTACTGACGACCTGACCACCGGCGACGATATCTGTTTCTGCGAGTTTCAGGGTGCGCCGACGAGGACGAACGTGCTCTCGGTATCGCCGCTGTGAATTGTTCGCTCAGCCTCCGGTGGGAGTCTGATTGCGTCGCCCGCAGTGAGAGCCACGTCTTCGCCGTCAACCTCGACAGTCGCTTCTCCCTCGATAAGGACGTACACCTCCTCGTGGCCCTCGTCGGCGTGGTCGTGCGGTTTGCCGGTCCAGCCGGCCTCGCAATCCAGCACAGTGACGCCGACCTGCTCACAGTCCAGGGGGTCTCGGAGGAAGTGCATCGCATCGGCCACCGGTTCCACATCGGTGTAGTTGACTTTCGTGTAGCTCACAGACACAGGTGTCGCCGGCCAACACAAAATAAGTTGTTGTGGATTCGAAAGGAAAAGCTGCAGAGGCGGATACCGCTCCCGCTCTGGGCGTTGCCATTGGTGAGATACCGGATGAGCGACCGGCTCAACGGCACTCGAGTGTCGGCAGCGTTGACTGCGGAAACACCCGGAATCATCACTTACTTGGTTGTCAGGAACGTATTACTGATAGCTTGGAAGGGTGGCTCAGTGGTAGAGCGCTACCGACCAACATGCCAGAATCGGTTGGTAGTTACCCCGCAAAGGGCTCCGCGTGGTTCGACTCCCGCCCCTTCCATTTTCCGTCGGTTCGTCGTGAGCGGAGTAGCCGGCTCCGGGTGTGCCACACTGGCAAGTCGGATCTGACAGTTGAGCCGCCTAGAACTACCCAGTAGGGTTGACTATAGCTATCGGGTACGAAAA
The DNA here is from genome assembly GCF_008728975.1 of Haloarcula sp. CBA1131. Classification (NCBI taxonomy): domain Archaea; kingdom Methanobacteriati; phylum Methanobacteriota; class Halobacteria; order Halobacteriales; family Haloarculaceae; genus Haloarcula; species Haloarcula sp. CBA1131. The sequence goes on along the minus strand of NZ_RPCY01000001.1, from coordinate 1,799,703 downwards.
CCGTCGATGTGGAAGCCGACGCCTCACCGGAAGTGGAAAGGTAAGGAATGTGGGGGTGGGGGGTGGGGTGGTGCGGCACCAGTGTGGTGCCTATTGCGAAAAACGGGAGGAGATGTATAAAAATCCATTGCTGTGATTATCACAGTTGATATTGGGGTGAGATGCTGTTGCCGGATTCTACACTACTGGCGTAGAGAATTGGCGGAGGACCAACGAGATGACACCTGTCCCGGCAGTTACTTGTGGGTAAACAACACGACGTTCCCATCGTTGATAGTCGTACAGAGGTCCATCTCGAAATCGAGATTGAGGGAGGTGAACTCCTGCTTACAGACGACCATATCGTCGAACGGTTCTTCACAGGATGGACAGGCCACAGCCGTCGTGTTCTGGTAGGAAGCGATCGCCTCGTTGTCCTCACGCGGCGTCAACGACGAGAGGAGTTCGTCAAAATCGTCCATGTTCGGGGAACCGCGGGCGTACGGTATAAATCATGCGCCGCCCCAGCACCAAGGTATTAAAGTTCACTTGTGGTAATACAACTACAATGACTTCACCCGGTGGCGGAACGCGCTTCGCACTCGTCGCAGGAACCACGGAGACCGCGGATCGGGCGGGGATCAGCGCCGCCGGAGCCGATCCCGAACTAATGTCGGTAACGCCCGCCGCAGACGCTGAATTAGTGACATACGGCACACCAGTTCGGACGGACGTGACACCAGTCAGTCCGAGTGGCTGTCCGACGCCGGCGCTGGTGACACGGGCCGCCCGAGAAGTCCTTGGATTTGATGTCACAGTTGTCGATGGCGGACTGGCCGAGAAAACGGGGGCACCGACAGTCTCAGTCGGCGCACGCCCGGGAAAAGACATCGCAGAGCGGGACCCGGTGTCGACGGCCCACGGGGCGTTCGCGGCCGCCCGACAGCTCGGGCAGGCACTCCCGGCCGACGAACTGTATCTGGGCGAAACAATTCCCGGCGGGACGACGACGGCACTCGGCGTCCTCCGTGCGCTGGGCGAGGACGGGATGGTCTCCTCGTCGCTCCCCGAAAACCCCACAGCGCAGAAATCGGAGGTGGTCGCCGAGGGACTGCAAGCCAGTTCGCTGGAGCCGGGCGACGCCGCAAACGAACCGAAACGGGCGGTTCGCCGGATGGGTGACCCCGTTCTGGCAACGCTCGCCGGGCTGACCGCAGGGGCCGTCGAGAGCGATACCGCAGTGACGCTGGCCGGCGGCAGCCAGTGCGTCGCCGTCGCTGCGCTGGTCCGCCACGGCGGCTACGAGGGACCGCTCGGACTGGCGACGACGAGCTACGTGGCCGACGACGGGAGCGCCGACGTGCGGGCGTCGGCTGACCGACTTGACCTCGACCTGACGGTGACAGACCCCGGCTTCGACCAGAGCGATCACGTCGCGATGGAGCGGTTTGTCGCCGGCGAGGCGAAGGAGGGGGTCGGCATGGGCGGCGCGCTGGCGCTCGCCGACCGCGCCGGCATCCCGATGGCGGAGGTCCGTGACCGCTTTGCGGCCATCTACGACGACCTGATTGGCGACGCGCCCACAGCAACGGCCGAGGAGAGGACGTGAACATGGAGGGGTTCGTTCTCGCCGGCACAAGCTCCGGCGTCGGCAAGACCGTTGCCACGCTGGCGACCTTGACAGCGCTCGAAGACGCCGGGTATCAGCCCCAGCCGGCCAAGGCTGGCCCGGACTTCATTGACCCGAGTCATCACGAAGCACTCGTCGACACACCGTCGCGGACGCTCGACCCCTGGCTTGCGGGCGAGGACGGGATGCGCCGGACCTACTGGCGCGGCACGGGCGATATCTGCATTGTGGAGGGCGTGATGGGGCTCTACGACGGGACGAAGACGTCGACGGCAGCGGTCGCCGAGGGGCTGGACCTCCCGGTCGTTCTGGTCGTCGATGCGAAAGCCGGCATGGAGAGCGTCGCCGCGACGGCGCTGGGGTTCGCGCAGTACGCCGACCGCATCGGTGTCGACATCGAGGTGGCTGGCATCCTCGCACAGCGCGCCCACGGCGGCCGACACGCCGACGGCATCAGGGACGCGCTCCCCGAGGGCCTCACCTACTTCGGTCGGATTCCGCCGATGTCGGACCTAGATATTCCGGACCGCCATCTCGGGCTACACATGGGCTCGGAGGCCGGGCTCGACCGCGACGCGCTCTCGACGGCGGCGGAGACCATCGATATCGAACAGCTGGTCGACGTGGCACGGGAGCCACCGGAAGTCGCGCCTCAGGGAAAGGACAGCGACGGCGTGGCGGCCGACCACCGAATCGCCGTCGCGCAGGACAGCGCGTTCTGTTTCATCTACCCCTCAGTACTCGAACGACTCCGGTCTGAGGCGTCCGTCGAGCCGTTCTCGCCGGTCGCCGGTGACTCGGTGCCCGACGCCGACGCCATATATCTGCCCGGCGGCTATCCGGAACTCCACGGAGAGTCGCTCGAAACCGGCGGCACACTCGACGAGATAGCCCGTCGTGCCGCCGACGGCGTCCCGGTCTACGGCGAGTGCGGCGGCCTGATGGCGCTGTCGGAGTCGCTGACGACGACCGACGGCGACACCTACGAGATGGCCGGGGTCCTCCCCGCGGACATCGAGATGCAGGACCGGTATCAGGCGCTTGACCACGTTGAGTTAGAAGCACGGACAGACACCGCCGTGGCCGCGTCCGGAGCGCACCGCCGCGGACACGAGTTCCACTACTCCGCTGCGACCCTCGGCAGCGATGCGTCGTTCGCTTTCGACATGGTTCGGGGCGACGGTATCGACGGCGAACACGACGGCCTCACAGAATACAGCACCATCGGGACGTACTGTCATTGCCACGGCGAAAGTGGCGCGTTCGACCGTCTGCTTGCAGTTCCTTCGAAGGATATCTGACGTACGGCCCGCCGTCGGACGCGTGGCTGACTGCCCGCAACCTTTTTTTCGACAGACAGCGTCGTTCTGATAATGAACGAGTTGCGCGACCTACTTGGAGACCTGGTCGCAGACGTCGACGCCGTATTCCTGTTTTCCCCGAACGCGTCGTTTTTCGAGGAGTTCGACGACGTCGACGAAGAAATCGTCGTTGTCGGCCCGGAGAACACTCTCGATGCGGAACCGTTTGTCGAGCTACCGATCGATTTCACCGACCTTGAAGGCCGCCTCCGCTTCGGTATCGAGGGCGCACTGGAGCAGGGCATCGTCGACGAGGGCGACGAAGTGCTCTGTGTGACCGAGGTGCTGGACGGGGCCGAGAACACGCTCGTGCGGGTCCAGACCAACGATTTCTCACCCTCCGGCGTGTATGACATGTTCGTCAACTCGCGGGCGGACGCAAGTGTCGTCCGTGATGTCTTCGAGGTCGCCATCGAACTGGGGAAGAAAGGCCAGAAGGGCAAGCCTGTCGGCGCTCTGTTCGTCGTCGGCGACGCCGGCAAGGTGATGAACAAGTCCCGGCCGCTGTCGTACAACCCTTTCGAGAAGTCCCACGTCCACGTCGGCGACCCCATTGTCAACGTGATGCTCAAGGAGTTCTCGCGGCTCGACGGCGCGTTCGTCATCTCCGACGCCGGCAAGATTGTCTCCGCATACCGGTATCTCGAACCCTCCGCGGAGGGGGTCGACATCCCCAAGGGCCTCGGGGCCCGGCACATGGCGGCCGGCGCGGTCACCCGTGACACCATGGCGACGGCTATCGTTCTCTCCGAGAGTGACGGGCTCGTACGGGCGTTCAAAGGCGGGGAGTTAGTCCTCGAGATCGATCCCGAGGAGTACTGAGGATGCAGTTTGGTTTCGACTGGGCAACCATCATCCGGCAGGTGTTCTCGCCACAGGGAACGTTCGTCTTTTCGCTCGTGGTACTGGCGTTTGGCATCGTGCTCGGCTATCTCGTCTGGCGCTCGTCCCGGCGGTTCATGCGCGAACTCGGTGTGCCAGAGGCAGTTGAGGGGACACCGTTCGAGCGGACGGCGCGGGGACTCGGCACATCAACTGTCGGCATCGTCTCGAACCTGGCGGCGCTGTTTATCTACATTACGACGGTCACCGCCGTCCTCAACATCGCGCAACTGACAGACCCGGAACTGTACTGGGCCCGCTTCACGTCGTTCCTACCTGACCTGTTTATCGCCCTGTTCGCCGTCATCATCGGCCTCATCGCGGGCGACAAGGCCAAGCTCATCGTCTCCGAGCGACTGCGCAGCGTCAAGATGCCCGAGGCGACGGTGCTGCCCGAACTCGTCAAGTACAGTATCTTCTATCTGGCAGTACTCATCGCACTCGGGCAACTGGGCGTCGAGACGCTCGCCCTGCTCATTCTCCTCGGGGCGTACGCGTTCGGGCTGGTGTTCGTCTGTGGACTGGCACTGAAGGACATCCTGCAGGCCGGTGCAGCCGGTCTTTACCTCCTGTTGACAGAGCCATACAGCATCGGGGACGAAATTGTCATCGGTGACCAGAGCGGCATCGTGCAAGAAGTCGACATCCTCGTCACGCGTATCGAGAGCGACGGCGAGGAGTACATCATCCCGAACAAGCGCGTGTTCAACACGGGTATCGTCCGTATTCGCGGCTAAGTGAGGTTACGCTTCTTCGGTTGTCTCGTCGTCCGCGCCCAGCGGTTCGGCCGGGACGCCAGCAACGGTCGTCTCTGGCGGCACGTCGGCAGTCACGAGCGAGTTCGCGGCGACCTGTGCGCCCGGGCCGATTTCGACGCCGGGAAGCACAATCGCGCCCGCACCAATCATGGCCCGTTCGCCGACAACGACTTCGCCAGTGCGGTACTCGTCCTGCAGGAACTCGTGACACAGCAGCGTCGCGTCGTAGCCGATGATTGCGTGGTCCTCGACGGTGATGAGTTCGGGCCAGAACACGTCCGGCGTCGACTCCAGCCCCCACGCGACGCCGTCACCGACGGTGACACCGAGCCGCGAGAGTAGCCAGTTCTTCAGCCGGAGGCTCGGCGAGATGCGACAGACGAGGATGACGACGTAGTTGACCATCACCCGGAGCGGGTGTTTGGCGTCAGGCCACGGGAACAGGGAATTGTGCGGGCCGGGCGTGGGGTGCTGGCGCAGTCGGTCGTGTCGTGGACCACTCACGTCCGTCGTGTACGGGGCCGCGATAATCAAACCCGTCGGCTCGCCGGCGGTCACCGCTTCCAGAACGTCGGTGTCAGTAGCACCAGCACGGGGACGATCTCGATGCGGCCGACCCACATCAGCAGTATCATCAGCACCTTGCTCGACCGGGCAAAGCCCTCGTAGGTCCCGTAGGGGCCGGCCTGCCCGAACGCCGGACCGATGTTGAAGAACATCGACGCGGCGGCGCTGAGGGCCTCGAACTCGGTTATCGGTGCGCCCGCCCGCTCGCCGTCGGCCACGAGCAGGACAGTACCGAGTATGAAAAACACCAGCGCGACCAGCGTGTACGCATACACGTCGCGGACGGTGTCCTCGTCGACGATTTCCCGTCCCAGTCGGACCGGGCGGACACTCCAACGGTGGGCCGAAACGTTCAGGTCCCGCCAGAAGGACTTGGTGACGATGAGCCAGCGCAGCGTCTTGATAGAGCAGGTGGTGCTTCCGGCCATCCCGCCGATGAACATCATCACGAAGAGGACGTTCTTTGCGCCGGCCGACCAGGTGTTGAAATCCGTTGAGGCGTAGCCCGTCGTCGTGACGATGGCGGCGGTCTGGAAGACGGCGTGGCGAACCGTCGCCCCGACGCCACCGGTGAATCCCTGATCGAGCACGAGTAGGCCGCCGATGAGCAGGGTGCCGACCCCGAGAATCCCCACGTAGAAGTGGAACTCCTCGCTCTGCCGGAGTCGGTCAGTGTCGCCCCGAACGAGCGCGTACAGCAGGACGAAGTTCGTTGCACCGACGATCATGAACAGCGTCACCGCCCACTGGACGGGCGGGGAGAACGCGCCGATGCTCTCGGCCCGTGGGGAGAAGCCGGCCGTCGCGATAGCCGTGAAGGCGTGGGCGACGGCGTCGAAAAGGGTCATCTCCGGCGCGAGGCCGCTCGCTCCCAGCGCGAACAGAATTACCGCTGCGGCGACTGTCAGACCGAGATACAGCAACCCCAGGATGCGCGCCGTATCCTCGATGCCGGGCGTAAGCTTTGTCACATTCTCGGTCCGCGTCTCCGTCTCCATGAGCTGTGCGCCGGCGACCGAGAGCCGCGAGAGCACGGCCGTCGCGAGCAACAGGACGCCGAGGCCGCCGAGCCACTGGAGGACCTGCCGCCACATCAGCAGTGCCTGCGAGTGGGCGTCGAAGTCCCGGATAACGGTCGCGCCCGTGGTGGTGATGCCGCTCATTCCCTCGAACAGCGCGTTGACGGGGGTGGCGAAGACGCCGGTCCCCTCAAGGAACAGCGGTATCGCGCCGACCACGGCGATGGACAGCCAGGCCAACGACACCGTCAGGAACGCCTCGCGGTCGTCGATGCGCTCGCGCTGGAGGCGAGCGAGCGCTGTGCCGACGCCCAGCGTAATCGCTATCGTGACGAGATACGGTAGCGGCGACTCACCGTACAACACAGCCACCAGTGCGGGAATCACCAGCGGAACGGCCAACCACTGCAAAATCGCACCGAGAACGTTCAGCGACGACCGCACGTCGACAGTGGTCAGTGCCAAGGGCGTTCACCGCCCGGCGATTTTCCGGCGCGTGACCGCTGACGCTGCCACCACGCGCTCAGTCCGCGCCGCCGCGGATGTCGTTCATGTGGTCGATACGCTGCTGAACCAGGTCGGCCGTACCGATGTCGTGGCGGACCCGAAGCCCCTCCGTGCCGGCCCGTTGGAGTGATGCCTCAGCGATGGCCTCTGCGTCGCCAATCGTTTCGGCCAGGCCGACGACGGCGTAGGATCGCGACGTGGTCGTGTAGATGCCGTCCTCGCGGTCGTCGACGCTGGCGTAAAACAGCAGCGCCTCCGGAGCCGTCTCCGCGTCGTCGCCGGACTGCTCGCGGTGATCCTGAACGACTTCCGCGATGACATCGTCGTCAATGGTCACCTTCGCCCCGGCGTCGGGGTCGGTCGGGTAGCCGTCCGGGACGGCGTACTTGCAGACGGTCGCCATCGGGCGGAAAGAGAGTTGCGGCAACGGCTCCTCGTCGCGGGCGGCAGTCAGCACGTCGAGGAAGTCCGTGTTGAGCACCGGCAGCGTGTTCATCGCCTCGGGGTCGCCGAAACGGGCGTTGAACTCCACGACGCGGGGCCCGGTCTCGGTGAGCATGAACTGGCCGTAGAGAACACCTTTGTAGCCCTCAAGCGCGTCGACGGTCGCCCGGAGCACGTCGACGGCGTCCATGTAGTCGTCCTCGTCCATGAACGGGAGGTGGAGGCTGGAGTCCGAATAGCTCCCCATCCCGCCGGTGTTCGGCCCCTCGTCGCCCTCGTAGGCGCGCTTGTGGTCCTGCACCGCCGGCGTGACGCGCAGTTGGCCGTTGGCGACAAAGGCCTGGACGGTGAACTCCTCGCCGACGAGGCGCTCCTCGAGGACGACGCGGTCGTAGTCGGAACTCCGGAGGTATTCCTTGGCCTCCGCGGCGGTACACTGGTCGCCGATGACACGGACGCCCTTGCCGCCGGTGAGGCCGGCGGGCTTGACCGCGAGGTCGCCGTCGTACTCGTCGATGTACTCGCAGGCGGCGTCCATGTCCTCGAACGTCTCGAAGTCCGGACAGCCGGGGATGTCGTGTTCCCGCATGAACCGCCGCTGGAACGCCTTGTCCGTCTCGATGCGAGCCTCCGCCTCCTGTGGCCCGAAGGTGTAGACGCCGGCGTCGTCCAGCGCGTCGGCGACCCCGGCTGCAAGGGCCGCTTCGGGTCCGATGACGGCGAGCGTCGCGTCGACCTCCTGGGCGTAGGTCGTCACTGCCGTCGGGTTTGTCGTGTCGAGTGCCTCGAAACCGTCGGCCAGTGCGACAATACCCGGGTTCCGGTTGCCGGCACAGGCGTACAGCTCCCCCGGTGAGTCCGCGAGCGAGCGCGCAATCGCGTGTTCCCGGCCGCCGCCACCCACGAGCAGCACTGTCTCTGTCATACTCGAAGGCCGGATTGGCTCTCACCTAAGTATTGTCTTTTCGCCGGTTTTCGCTGACTGCGACGGTCGTTTCCACATCGGAAGCGCTGTCGTGTACGGTCCGCCGGACAGAGACCGAGAGCTACTTTGCCCAACCTTGTGACACACAGGTGCATGCCCTCGTCCCGCCCCTTCATCGACCCCGCTACAGGAGAGTTGGAGATAGCCAGAATTATCTCCGAAGCCGTTCCGCTGGCGAAACTCATCGGCGTGTTCGTCGCTGTGAGCCTCCCTCCCTACGCCGTCGCGCTCTTCGGCGCGGAGAACACCGCACTGGGTGCATTACTGGCCCTACTCGGGGATTTTATCCTCGCCGTCGGAGCCGGCGTCGTTCTCATGTACGTCATCGTCCGTGGCATCCAACTGGCTGACGAGTGAGGCCTAGCTGCCGTCGTCGCGTCTCTTTTCCCCGCGGCGCTCCCAGCCAGAGGTATGAGCGACACGACGGACCCGACCTCTCGCAACCGACTCGACGAGGCAGAGAGCCCGTATCTCCGCCAGCACGCGGACAACCCCGTCAACTGGCAGCCCTGGGACGAGCAAGCCCTGGAGGCCGCCAAGGAACGGGACGTGCCTATCTTCCTCTCGATCGGCTACGCGGCGTGTCACTGGTGTCACGTCATGGAGGAGGAGAGCTTCGAGAACGAGGCCATCGCCGAGCAACTCAACGAGCACTTCGTCCCGATAAAGGTCGACCGCGAGGAGCGGCCGGACCTCGATTCGGTGTACATGAGCATCTGCCAGCAGGTGACCGGCGGCGGTGGCTGGCCGCTGTCGGCCTGGCTCACGCCCGAAGGCGAGCCGTTCTACGTCGGGACGTACTTCCCGCCGGAGGAGAAGCGCGGCCAGCCGGGCTTTGGCGACCTGCTCCAGCGGCTCGCCGACTCGTGGTCGGACCCCGAACAGCGCGAGGAGATGGAGAACCGCGCCCAGCAGTGGACCGAGGCCATCGAGAGCGACCTCGAAGCGACGCCGGCCAACCCAGAGGACCCAGCGGAGGATATCATCCAAACTGCCGGAACGATTGCCCACCGCGGCGCGGACCGGCAGGACGGCGGCTGGGGCTCCGGTGGCCCGAAGTTCCCCCAGAACGGGCGGCTCCATGCACTTCTGCGAGCCCACGCGGACGGCGGCCAAGAGGACTACCTGACCGTCGTCGAGGAGACGCTGGACGTGATGGCCGACCGGGGGCTGTACGACCACGTCGGCGGGGGCTTCCACCGCTACGCGACGGACCAGCAGTGGGCCGTCCCGCACTTCGAGAAGATGCTGTACGACAACGCCGAGATCCCGCGGGCCTTCCTCGCCGGCTACCAGGCCATCGGCTCGGAGCGCTACGCGTCGGTCGTGCGGGAGACCTTCGAGTTCGTTCAGCGCGAGCTGCAACACCCCGACGGGGGCTTTTTCAGCACGTTGGACGCCGAAAGTGTCCCACCTGAAGATTCGGATGGCGACAGCGAGGAAGGGCTGTTCTACGTCTGGACGCCCGAGCAGGTCCACGACGCCGTCGATGACGAGACTGACGCTGACATCTTCTGTGACTACTACGGCGTCACTGAGCCGGGCAACTTCGAGGGGGCGACGGTGCTCGCCGTCCGGAAGCCGGTGTCAGTGCTGGCCGAGGAGTACGAACAAAGCGAGGACGAAATCACGGCGAGCCTCCAGCGCGCACTGAACGAGACGTTCGAGGCCCGCGAAGAACGTCCGCGGCCGGCCCGCGACGAAAAGGTGCTGGCCGGCTGGAACGGTCTGATGATTCGGGCGTTCGCCGAGGGCGCGATTGTCCTCGATGACGCCTACGCCGACGTGGCCGCCGACGCCCTCTCGTTCGTTCGGGAGCACCTGTGGGACGCCGATGCGGAGCGACTCAATCGCCGCTACAAGGACGGCGACGTGGCCATCGACGGCTATCTGGAGGACTACGCGTTCCTCGGCCGCGGCGCGCTGACGCTGTTCGAGGCGACCGGCAACGTGGAGCACCTCGCGTTCGCGATGGACCTCGGCCAGGCCATCACCGAGGCGTTCTGGGACGACGACGAGGGCACGCTCTTTTTCACGCCGACCGGCGGCGAATCGCTGGTCGCGCGACCCCAGGAACTGACCGACCAGTCGACGCCCTCCAGCACCGGCGTCGCCGTCGACCTCCTGCTGTCGCTATCCCATTTCAGCGACGATGACCGCTTCGAGACGGTCGCAGAGCGGGTCATCCGCACCCACGCCGACCGCGTCTCCTCGAACCCGCTCCAGCACGCCTCGCTCACGCTAGCGACGGATACCTACGAGCAGGGTGCGCTGGAACTGACGCTGGTCGGCAATCAGCCCGATTATCCGAGCGAGTGGACGGAGACCCTCGCCGAGCGGTACGTCCCGCGCCGCCTGCTGGCTCACCGACCGGCCGACGAGGGCCGCTTCGAGCAGTGGCTCGACGCGCTCGAACTGGACGAGTCGCCGCCGATCTGGGCCGGCCGCGAGCCGGTCGACGATGAGCCGACGGTGTACGCCTGCCGGAACTTCGCCTGTTCGCCGCCGAAACACGACCTCGGGACGGCGTTAGACTGGGGCACAACGGCCGACGACGGAGAGTAGCCTCACGCCATCGCGTCTTCGATCTGGTCGGCGAGAGACACGGCGATAGGGACCGGCTCCTCCTCGACAAAGCGGGCTATCTCCTCGCCGTCGTGCTCGACGACGACCGTCGGAATGAGTTCGATGTCGTACTCCTCGACATGTGGTCCGGTTTTCGAGCCGTCGTCTTCCTTCTCGACGGGATAGTGGTGAATCTGGGCGTCCGGGATATGGGCGGCTTTCAGGGCCGCGCCGAAGTCGGGGAGCTGGGCCCGGCAGTCCTTGCACCAGTCGCCGCCCCAGATCTTGTACTCGAACTCATCAGCGTAGTGTGTGAGAACGTCGACGGTGTCGGAATAGGCGTCTTCGACCCACACCGGGTTCGGCTCCATGGTTTCGAGCGTTTGACTCATAGCTGGCTGTATGTAGTCAGGGGGCTTGAAATCCCCGGCCGTGAATTTTCCGCTTCAGACGGGCTCCAGCGGAAAATCGGTGTTTCAGCCGAGGCGAGTCCGGACGCGCTAGCGGTCGACTCGGACAGTCGTCCGAACGTCCCGAGACGACCGGCCGATTTCGACGGTGTAGGTCCCGGAATCGACTGTCCAGCCGGAATCCGTGTCGTACCGCGAAAGCGCCAGGTCGTCCAATGTCAGCTCCACCGTCTGCCGTTCGCCGGCGTCCAACTGCACGGCCTCGAACCCGGCGAGTTCGCGCTCCGGGCGGTCGACGCCGTCCACGGATGGCGGTCGGACGTAGGCCTGAACGACCTCTCGGCCCGGCCTGTCGGCGACGTTCTCGACGGGGACTGCGACTGTCTGTTCGCCTGTGGTTTCGGCATCGCCGTACTCGAACGCCGCGTACGAGTGGCCGTGGCCGAACGGGTAGGTCGGGTCCACATCCGCGTCGTCGAAGTGTCGGTAGCCGATAAAGACGCCCTCATCGTAGTGGACTTCGTCATCGACACCGGGATAGCGGCGTTCAGTCCCTGCAGTCGGATACTCGCTTTCCGGGGCGAAGGTGACCGGGAGCCGGCCGCTCGGGTCGCGGTCGCCGTAGAGGACGGCGGCCGCCGCGTCCCCGTCCGCCTGCCCGGGATACCACTGTTCGAGGACCGCGGCCACGTCCTCCCGCCACGGGAGTTCTACGGGGCCGCCGGACCTGACGACGACCACGGTGTTCTCGTTGGCGGCCGCGATGGCCGAGACGAGTTCATCCTGTCGTCCCGGCAGTTTCAGGGAATCCCGGTCCCGCGCCTCTGTCGTCGCGTCGCGGACGAACACGACGGCGACATCGGCGGACTCGGCTGCCGTGACGGCGTCGTCGAGCGATGGTTCCCGGTCGGCTGTGTCGCCAGCCGCACCGTCGGTTTCGTCGTCCTCGCCGACGAACGGCAGGAGGTCGAACAGCGAAACGGATTCGATTTGCGGGACGCCGAGCGCTGTCGTGACTGCGCCCTCGGAACGAGATTCGATCCCGTCGACCGGGGTAACCGAGTGGATCGGCGTTGTTTCTGAGGAGCCACCACCGCCCAGTTTCGGCTCGTCGATATTCGGCCCGATGACGGCCACGTCCGCCCCGTCATCCAGCGGCAGGACGCCGTCGTTGTCGAGCAACACGGTTCCGCGGGCCGCAACGGCCGAAGCGATATCTCGGTGTCGCTGGCTGTCGAGTTCGCCCACCGACGCGTCGCTGCTTTCACCGGCTTCGGCAGTAGTCCGATTACTGTCCAGCCGCCCGAATCGATCTATCTGGCCGAGAATCCGCCGAACCATGTCGTCCAGCCGGCCGGCCGGGACTTCGCCGCCGTCGATGGCATCGGCGAGCGGGTCGCCGAACAGGCCCGCCCGCGTTGCGTCCGGGATGCCGTCGGGCCACTCGAACTCCTCGTCGCCATCCGCGGTGTCGCTGTCGGCGGCTTCCGCTGCGCCGGGGGCCGCCACGCCGGGCATCTCCAGGTCCATGCCTGCATTCGCCGCGTCGACGGTGCTCTCCAGTCCGTACCAGTCCGAGACGACGTAGCCGTCGAACCCCCACTCGCCTTTGAGTACGTCGCCGACGAGGCGCTCGTGGTCGCTCATGTGCGTGCCGTTCACTCGGTTGTACGCCGTCATCACCGACCCGACGCCGGCGTCGACGGCCGCGCGGAACGGCGGGAGGTACAGCTCTCGGAGGGTCCGCTCGTCCACTTCGGCGCTAACGGTCGTGCGGTGTGTCTCCTGGTTGTTTGCGACGAAGTGTTTCACTGTCGCCGCGATATCCGCGGACTGAATGCCGTCGATAAGGCCGGCCCCGACAGCGCCGGCGTGGACGGGGTCCTCGGAGAGATACTCGAAGTTGCGACCGCAGTGTGGAATCCGGATGATGTTCACGCCGGGCGCGAGCAACGCGTCCTGATCGAGCGCCGTCGCCTCGCGGCCCATCGCCGCTCCCTGTCGCCGAGCCAGGTCGAGGTCGAACGTCGCCGCGGTCGCAATCGACGCCGGAAAGGCGGTCGCACGTTGGCCCTCAGCGCGGATTCCCAGCGGCCCGTCGACGAGGCGAAACGGCGGAATCCCGGCCGCCTCAACGCCAGAGATGTATCCCGTCGCTGTGCCTTCCGGGTCGGTTGCGCCGCGAACGAGCGCGAGTTTCTGTTCGCGGGACAGCCGGGCGAGCACCGCTCCAATGTGGTCGTCGTCAGCCATATCGCAGTTCACAGCCGAGCGGGCCTTATACTGTCGGCTGCTCAGGACGGCGTCTCAGAGAGCTGTGTCGACCTTGTTTCGAGCCCCGAAATGACGAGTTTCGCGCCGCCGGACCGGCTCTCCGTCATCTCGACGTCCCACCCGTGGGACTCGACGACGTGCTGGACGATGGCCAGTCCGAGGCCGGTCCCCGACTCGGAACTGGTGACGCCGTGCGTGAATACCTCCTCTCGTTCCTCGGGCGGCACGCCGGGGCCGTTGTCGCTGATCGTGAACCCGTCCGGGGTGGCGTCAACGCGTATCGTTACCCCCGCGCCGCCGTGTGCCACACTGTCGTCGGACCCTGTCCGACTGTGCCCGTGGTCAGCGCTGTCGTCGGCATCTGGTCGACTGCCTGTGGAACCATGTTCCACACTGTTCCGAACCACGTTTTCGAACAGTTGCAGGAGCTGGTCACGGTCGCCGATAATCTCCCGGTCGCCGTCGATTCGCAGCGTCGCCTTGCCGGTGTCGACGTGGCCCCAGGCCGCCTTCGCCAGCGCCGAAAGCTGTAGCTCGACCCTGTCAGTCGTCTTTTCGTCGCGGGCGAAGGCGAGTACCTCGTCGATGAGGCTACTCATCCGGTCGTGGGCCTCCTCGACACGGTCGAACTCTTCGGGGTCGTTCCGCTCTCGGGCCAGCGCCAGTCGGCCCGAGGCCACGTTCAGCGGGTTCCGGAGGTCGTGAGAGAGGACAGCGGCGAACTGGTCGAGCTGCTGGTTCCGGCGTTCGAGTTCCCGCTCGCGCTCTTTCTGCTCGGTGATTTCGTGGACGAGAAACACGCGTCCGACCAGCGCGTCGTGGGAGTCATACAGCGGGGTGAGTTGGACGTCGAAAAACCGGTCGCGCTGCTCGATGACGGCCTGCGTTTCCTCGGCGTCGTCGTTCAGGCCGCGGTACTTTTCCAGTAGCTTTGGCGACGTTTCGAGCGCGTCCTCGACGGATTTCCCGACGATATCTTCGTCTCCGAGCAGTTGCCGGCCGACGTCGTTGGCCTCGATTATCGTATCGTCCGTATCGACGACGAACACAGCGCTGTTGAGGGATTCGACGACCTCCCGGTAGGCGACCGGCGAGATGTCCAGCAGTCGGCCTTTGAAAAACGCCCACGAGAGCGTGAGCCCGGTGCCAGCCAGCAACAGCGGTGTAAATTCGATTGCGGTATCACCGAAGATGCTGACAACGCTCCCGAACCACGGGAGCACGATAGCCAGTAGGACGGCGTACACCTGCTTCCGGTACAGGCCGCCGGAGACGAGTGCGTAGTGGATGAGAAGCGCACTCGACACGGCGATGAGTGCATAGGAGTATACCAGATGCCCCCAGAAGACCGGTCCAGGGGTTATCTCCCAGCCGTACATACCAGCGTCCGTCGGGCCGGAGATAGCGTATATCGCACCGTCGGGGCCGACAAACAGCGCGGCAAAGAACACGAGAGGTTCGACAGCCAGTAACGCGACGGCCCGCCAGCCGAGATACCGGTCGCGGCCGGTGTAGGCCAGCGCGAACACGAACAGGCCGGCCATCGCGGGCATCACGCCGACGTACAGGCCGTACGCGAAGAACAGAGCCAACTCAGTCCCGCGCGTCAAAACACCGACCGCGGCACAGAGGTCCCATATCGAGAGCCCGGCGAGCAGAACAGAGAGCGCGGTCCCGCCGGGAGAGTCACGCCGGCTCCACGCGTACACCGACAGCGTCCCGAGGACAACGGCCACGACAAGCAGGGAAAAGGCATATGCAACGAGCAGCGTGGCCATTGACGTATAATCCGGCTCTGCGAGTAAATGGGTTCCGCCCAGTTCGAGGGATTTACCCACTCGCTCGGCATACCGGCGGGTATGCCTGTCGACAAGCAGGAGTTCGACGAGATACTGTCGTTCGAGCTCCACGAACCCGCGGACATTCTCGACGCCGACAAACTGTACACCATCCCGGAAATCGCCCGCCTCCTGCAGGGCCTCCCGGCGGACGCCGAACTCAGCGAGGCCAGCGAGTCGGTGTTCATCGACTGGGCCATCCCGTGGATGATCTTCAATCAGGACGACCTCGTCATCGCCGACCCGCAGGACGACGACGTCGTCGGGCTGTACGGCCTCGCTGAGTCATGAAGCTCCTCGTTGCCGGCAGTGACCGGGTCGACGCGGGCAAGACCACGTTCAGCGTCGGCCTGCTCGAACGGACCAGCGCTCAGGGGTTCAAGCCCAGAGCGGGCAACAACTACTGGTTCGACCACGACGACTATCAGCGAGCGACAAACGAGGGGCGGCTGTACGGCAAGGACGCCAAGCGCCTCGCGGCCGCGTCACCGAGCGATGTCGCACCGGAAGAGATCAATCCGATTCACCGCCTCTGGCACCCCTCACCGGGAGCCGAGACGGGCCTGCTCGGGAAAGAAAACCAGCAGTTCGTCGTGGACCGGGTCGGCCGTCCGAGTTCTGAAACCGGGGTCGAATACGTCGTCAACGGGACCGTCGACCTGCCGGAGTCCGTTGCCGAACGACTCCCGGTTGCCAACGCGCCACGGGTCACCTCAGTCGCCGATTTCAACGACCTGATGCGGGTGATGCACGTCGAGGCACTGGAGTCACTCGCCGCGGACATCGAGACGACGGACCGGGCGGTCGTCGAGTCCTACGGCGACGTGGCCCGGCCGCTGTCGGGCGTCGAACCGGACGCCGTGGCCGTCGTCGAGCCGGGACGAGCACGCATCTACGACGGCGACCGGTACAGCAAGGCCTGTCAGATCGCCACCGGTGGTCCCGGCGACGGGCAACTGGAGGAACGGGTGCCGAACGTCGTCGACCTTATCGAGCAGGTCGCAGCAGTACGGCTCCCCGCACTCGATAGCGAGCAGCGCAACGACCCGGCGGCGGTCGCCGATGCGTACGACCACGCCTACGACGCCTTGCTGGCCTGTGCCTTCGACTAAAACTATCGCTCAGCCGCAGCCTCAGAACTTCGCGGCCTGCAGGGCCAGTTCGATGTCCTGGTACGGCGCGTCGGTGACGCTCGGCCCGTGGCCAGTGTGCATCTCCTGTAAGTCCTCGTCGACAACCGACAGCACCCGCTCGATACTGTCGACGAGCAGACTACGGTCGCCTTCGTCGAGGTCGGTCCGGCCGAAGCTCCCGTTGGCGAATACGAGGTCGCCGGCGAACAGGACGCCGGCTTCGTCCGAGTAGAAGCAGAGATGGTCGTTCTTGTGGCCGGGCGTGTGCAGCGCCCGGTAGTCGTGGTCACCTAGCTGTATCGTTCCGTCATCAGCGATAGCGTGCTCGACACCGTCCTGGTCCGTGTCGTAGCCGTACACCGGCACGTCGAAGGCGTCGACGACGCTGTCGAGGTTCTCGACGTGGTCGTAGTGGGTGTGGGTGACCGCAACAGCGTCGATGTCGTCGACGTGTTCTTCGACGGCCGACACCACGTCGAACTCGTTGCCGACGTCAACCAGAACGGTTCGGTCCCCAGTGACGAGGAACACGTTGCTCGTGAAGGCCTGCTGCCCACGGGCGAGGTTTCGAATCATTACCCGCCTATTGACCGTCGTCCCGGATGTGGGTATCGTTCTGTCACCGGCCGAGACGCGCTACACGCCCGCACCCACAGGGCTATGTACGTGGATATGCAAACGGGGGATAGTAGAACATTATGTCAGATTCGGACCTACCTGTGGTGCTTATCGTCGAAGACGAACCAGATGTTGCCGAGACGTACAAACTGTGGCTGCAACAGGAGTACGAGGTCCGCATGGCACAGAACGGCGACGAGGGCCTGGAGCAACTGGACGCGGATGTCGATGTCGTGTTGCTCGACCGGATGATGCCCGGACTTTCCGGGGACGAAGTGCTGGAGCGTATTCGCGAGCGGAAGCTGGGCTGTCGGGTGGCAATGGTCACTGCCGTCGAACCGGACTTCGATATTCTGGAGATGGGCTTTGATGCATACCTCTCAAAGCCGATTCGGAGCGAACAGCTCCACGAGACGGTCGACAATCTGCTCGACCGCTCCGAGTACGACTCTCTGCTGCAGGAGTACTACGCGCTCGTCGAGAAGCAGGCGACGCTGGAAGCGACGAAATCGAGCGCAGAGCTGGCGGAGAGCGACCAGTACGACGAACTGACCCAGAGAGTCGCAGAGATGCGAGACGACCTCTCGGAGACACTCGGTGGCATCGAAGACGACTCCGATTTCATCGCAACGCTTCGCGGACTGAGCGACGATGAAGACAACTGAGCGACAAACAATGTATGATCTCACCTCAGT
This sequence comes from Haloarcula sp. CBA1131, assembly GCF_008728975.1. Taxonomy (NCBI): domain Archaea; kingdom Methanobacteriati; phylum Methanobacteriota; class Halobacteria; order Halobacteriales; family Haloarculaceae; genus Haloarcula; species Haloarcula sp. CBA1131. The sequence continues at coordinate 1,782,038 of NZ_RPCY01000001.1, read as the reverse complement.
ACTAGAGTTCGATGCGCTCAGTGAGGTCCGGCCAGGGTCCAGCATCCTGATCTCCGGCCCAGCAATGAGCGGGAAGGAACGACTCGCATACGATATTCTCGCCGATGGTCTGCGAAAGGACGACGGCGCAGTGGTCGTGACGACCGGAGACGGCGCGGGCAGCGTCGTCGAGGAGTTCCGGTCGCTCGTGCCCGACCTCGACGACTCCCAGCTCGGTGTCATCGACTGTCGGGGCGAAGGTGGCACGGACGAGGAGGCAATCGGCAACGCCCACGCCCACCACGTCTCTTCGCCCGGTGATCTCACCGGCATCGGTATCGGCATCACGAAGGCGCTGGAGGGACTACACAACGCCGGCAACGAACAGGGCCGTCTGGCCCTCGTCTCGCTGTCGACGATGCTGACCTACACGGACAAGAAGACCGTGTTCAAGTTCTGTCATGTGCTGTCCTCGCGGCTGGACTCCGCGGGCTACATCGGCGTGTTCACCATCGACTCGGGAGCCCACGACGACCAGACACTGCAGGTCATCAAGCAGGCGTTCGACGGGATGATCGACGTGCGCGACGCCGAGGGCGGCGGCCGCGAGGCCCGCGTGCTCGGCCTCGCCGGCGAGCCGACCGACTGGCAGGACATCTGAGTACGTCGCCATCCACAGGCGGTCCGAACCCCGTGTCGGTCCGGGAAGGAAGTATTTTGCCGCTCCGGTTCACCCACCCGATATGGACGTAAAGCTGCTCGAAGCCACAGACGACCCCGAGGACCTCATCTGCAAGGCAGCACGTAACGACTACAGCGACACCTCCGTCGGCAGCCAGTCGTTCGAAGCGACGATGGCTGAGGTCGACGGAGACACCCTTGACGACAAGAAGGAGACGCTCATCGGCCACCTGCTCGACCACGGCCACTTCGGTCCGTTCGAGCACGCGCAGGCGACCTTCGCCGTGGAGGGGGTCTCCCGCTCCTGTATGGCCCAGATCACCCGCCACCGCCACGTCTCCTTCGACGTGCAGTCGATGCGGTACGTCTCCTTCGACGACGTGGACCCCGAAGCCGTCCGGGAAGGCGAACTGGTCGTGACGCCGCCGTCCGCGACGGACCCGGACTGGATCGGCCGGAACCAGCAGAAAGCGAGCGTCTCCGACGAGGAGTTCGAGAAGCGCACGGAAATATTCAAAGACACCATCGAACAGGCGGTCGAATCGTACCAGGAACTGCTTGAGCTGGGAATGCCACCGGAAGACGCTCGGTTCGTGCTGCCAATCGGAACAAAGGTGAACATCGTGATGTCGATGAACGCCCGGATGCTGATGCACGTCGCGGACATGCGAGCCGCGGCGGACGCACAGTGGGAGATCCGGGAGATGACCGAGGAGATGCTCGACCTGGCAGCCGACTGGTGTCCCAAGACCTTCGACTACTACGAGCGGGAGATGAAGGGACGCAAGAACCGGCTCGCACCCTGACAGAGCCGCACTTCTCGCGGCAGTTCAGAATAGCTGTCTTCGGTCGTGGGCATCGACAATTGTTGGATCGACCTTGATACTCACAACGGCAATAGCGAGACACGAGCCGTTTTGTTGCGTCAACGACCGGATTTCAGAGTATCAAAAGACGAAACGAGTACGACACATTCATTACCGCACATCCTAGATAAACAATTGTGTCTTACGAGGTTGAACGTCCCACCCGTCGGTCGGGCACTGCGTCTGATGTGATGTGTGCTGTCGACGATGTCGACGGCCAGCAGCGGTTCGTCATCGCCGATATTGCCCACGATGACATCTGGATTTCGATGGTAGCGGACGAGACCTGCACACTTACAGCCTGGCGATAGCGGGCCACCACCGGCTGTGACGGATTCTTGTAGATAGTTCCGGATAGTGCCGACCTCGGGGTCGACACAGACCGGGAAATCGCTCAAACAGTCCGTATGAAAAGTTTTTGTTGACCGCTCTGTGACGTAGGAGTATGGAATACGACGACATGCTCGACCGGGCGATGGAGGAGACGCCCGAGATTGACGGCACAAGCGAGCGGTTCGAGGTCCCCGATCCAGACGTCCGACAGGAAGGGAACGTCACCGTCTACGAGAACTTCCAGTCGACGTGTTCCCGGCTCGGACGCGAGGACGACCATGTGATGAAGTTCCTCCAGAACGACCTCGGGACAAGCGGCCACATCGACGAGAGCGGTCGAGCGCGCCTGACCGGCGAGTTCGATGCCGACCGTATCGAGGCGTCCATCGACGAGTACGTCGACGAGTTCGTGCTCTGCTCGGAGTGTGGGCTGCCGGACACGCAACTGGAACGGGAACAGGGCGCGCTGTTGCTCCGCTGTGAGGCGTGTGGCGCCCGCTCGGCGACGAGCGAGTAGCTACTGCAGACCTTTCAGCGTCTGCAAGTCGTTTTCCGTGCGGGTAAAAACGGCGAGCCGATGGCTCGCGTGACAGTTCGGGCAGTGGAACGTCGTGTCGTGTCGCGGCAAGTCCGTTGGCGTCGACTCCCAGTCTTTCTTACACTCAGGACAGAGCAATCGAACGTACGCTTCCTCCATGTATGTTACTCACACACATATCCAACGATAAAAAGCCTTGGCGTCTCCCCATTAGTCTGCCTTCACCCGGGCGTCAGGCCGGAAGGTCCTCGGCTTCGAGGAGTTCCTTGTACCGGTTTCGAATAGTCACTTCGGAGATGTCGGCGACGTCGCTGACCTGACTCTGTGTGACCTTCTCGTTGGTCAGCAACGCGGCGGCGTAGACGGCCGCTGCGGCGATGCCGACCGGCGATTTGCCGGAGAGCATCCCCGACTGGCGAGCACCTTCGATGAGGTCCCGTGCCTGTCGCTGGGTCTCCTCGCTGAGTCCGAGGTCGGAGATGAACCGCGGGAGGTAGTGTTCCGGGTCCGCCGGCTGGACTTCGAGGCTGAGTTCCCGGACGATGTACCGGTAGGTCCGTGTGAGTTCCATCTTTTCGACGCGGGAGACGCGGGCCATCTCGTCCAGCGACCGGGGGTTTCCGGCCATGCGAGCGGCCGCGTACAGCGCGGACGTGGCGACGCCCTCAATGGAGCGGCCCGGAAGGAGGTCGTCACCGAGCGCGCGCCGGTAGATGACGCTGGATGTCTCGCGGACGTTCTGGGGGAGTCCCAGCGCCGAGGCCATCCGGTCGATTTCGCCCAGCGCCTGCTTGAGATTGCGCTCCTTGGAGTCACGGGTACGGAACCGCTCGTTCCAGGTCCGGAGCCGCTGCATTTTCTGGCGCTGCTCGCTGGAGAGGGAACGCCCGTAGGCGTCCTTGTTCTGCCAGCCGATGTTGGTCGAGAGCCCCTTGTCGTGCATCATGTTCGTCGTCGGCGCACCGACGCGGGACTTGCGGTCCTTCTCTGCGGAGTTGAACGCCCGCCACTCCGGCCCGTGGTCGATCTCGTCCTCTTCGACGACCAGTCCACAGTCCTCACAGACTGTTTCGCCGTGTTCGGAGTCCGTAACGACGTTGCCACTACATTCGGGACAGGCCTCTACAGCCTCCTGCTCCGTCGGTTCGGATATTTGCTCGTCTCGTTCTCGTGTGCTCGTCCGCGTTGGTGATTCACTCATGATTGGGAGTTCTGTTCTGCCGGGTGCAGAAATTTTAAGACTGTTTGGGGAAACTGTCTTACCCTATAGTTAGTACGTAAAGTATATAAATCTTTCCCCGGATTTCCGCAGGAACCGCCGGATAGCGGGGTGATAGGGTATGACATGGCCCGCCGTACGGCTATATAATCTTGGTGGTTATCGCCGCCGTCCGTGCACAACGCATAAATGGGGGGCTGCACCGCCGTGCGACTCCATCTGTGCTCCGTCGAACGACCAGTCCTCACCTCGATACGACCGCTCCTGATCGGTCGGGAGCGGCAAGTGGGTCCCGGAATTACCGGGTCAGCGGGAGTCACCGTGTGGTTCCGCACATCGTGGGGGAGTGATGAAATATAAAAAGCGATGTTACCAACTGACATAATTTGGTTACAGTTGCATACCAGATACATACATCCACACGACGACAGCCCCCGTTTGAGGGATGTCGCGGCAACCGCTCAATCAAGCGAGATCCACGCCAGAAACAGCAGCCCTCCGAGCTCCAGTATCGCAACGAATGTCATCGCGCGACCGGCGACAGGGGCGGCGCTTCGCAACAGCACGGCGACCTCCGGGTCAAGGACGTAGTAGTAGACGGACAGGCAGTTCTCGGCGAGCAACAGTACCCCGAAGACCGTCAGTCCGAGCGCGTGTTTCGATCCCACTGCCAGGTAGTTCCGGACCCAGACTGACAGCAGCACCAGCAGCACCACGACGTTGAGCGCGGACGCGACACTCGCCGCGGTCATCCAGACTGCCATCTGTGCCCTCCTATGCCGGCTCGTGGTAAGACTCGTTTCCCGATTTCAGCCATTGTCACTCGATCTCCGCGATGATTTCTTCGATGGTGTCCCAGTACTGTTCGGTCCTGTCCGTCAGCGTGTAGACGGAGCCGTAGTCGCCGCCGGTGTTGTCGACGACGCCGTTGTCCAACAGCACGTCGAGGTGGTGCCGGACGGTCTTGTAATCGAGGTCGAGGTCCTCCGCCAGTTGGTTAGCGTTCCGGGGCCGTCGCTTGAGGGCCTTGAGGATACGGGCTCTGTTTGGCCCCCCACGGGTCCCGGAGAGAACGTACCAGAGGACACCCTCCATCAGCAGACCCAACTCTCCGGGCGTACGTATATCCACTGGCCGATTGTGCGATAACTGCCTACGAGCGTAACGGCGGAAGCTAATTGTCAGCGGTGGGCATCAAGAACCCGAAGCGGTCGTCGCGGGGTGGCAATTCTGGCCGGCTGTCACGCACGGGCTCGAGATAGTCGTGCGCCGGGTTACGGCTGCAACACGCCGTCGATGGCGTGGATGAAGCCGTTGGAGGCCTCGATGTTCGTGTCGACGATATCGGCCTGGTCGCCGTTGAGGTCAGTCCCGTCTACGTCGATCTTCGCCCCGTTCAGCGTCGGGATTTTCTCCGAGTCGACGACGGAGCTTGCGTCTCGCTCGCCCGGTGCGACGTGGTACGTGAGGACGTCCACGAGGAACTCGTCGTCGACATCGCCGACGTTGTCGACAGCGATTCCCGCGGCGTTAAACGCATCGTCGGTCGGCGCAAACACCGTCAGCTGACGGTTCCCGCTGAGCGTGTCGACGAGGCCGGCTTCCTGCACTGCGGCCACCAGCACGTCGAAGCCGTCGGCCGCCATGGCCACGTCAACGATCGTATCGCCGTCTCTCGGCGGCGCGGCACTCGCGGCACCGACGCCACCGACTGCGACTGCTGTTCCGGCACCGATACTCCGTAACACACTGCGCCTGGTCTGTTTCATGGAAACCTGGACGATTCGGAGGACTGTTGACAGTTAACCGGTTTCCGAACTGGGACCCAAATTAGACCATAGTTTCAGACAGTGAATAGGTGACCCTCGGTCGGAACGTCGAAGAGTCCGATACGTGCGCCCGCGTCCAGCCACGCATGCCCGTACGAGAACGATGCCAGCGCGTTGACCGGGTCGTTGTCGTCCCTGAAGTGGCGACCGTCCGCCAGATACGCCGCCGCCATCTCTTCACACTCCAGTGCGGCGTCGTGCATCGGCGTCCCTTCAGGTGGCGCGACTGATGCCGCGTCGAGCGCCTCGGCGAGCAGTCCCTCGTAGCGGTCGGTCTTCTCTTCGAGATCTGCGGCCATACCCTCAGCGAACGGTGGCAGTGGCCTAAGCGTGTCGTCCCAGTGCGAGTTCGGCGCACGACAACACAAGCTAAATACGGCCCGGTAGTCTAGCTTGGCTAATGACAGAATCGGTCGAACACCGACGACTCATCGTCGCTGGCACCGGCGCAGCGGGACTGACAGCGGCCATCTACGCCGCCAGAAGTAACAACGACCCACTCGTTCTGGAAGGCGACGAACCGGGCGGGCAGCTCACGCTGACCAGCGAAGTCGAGAACTTCCCCGGCTTCCCCGAGGGGCTCTCCGGTCCGGACCTCATCAACAACATGAAAGAGCAGGCCGAGCGGTTCGGGACCGAGCTGAAACACGGCATCGTCGCCGACATCGACGACAGCGAACGGCCGTTCCGCGTGGAACTGTCGAACGGCGACGTGTACACCTGCGACGCCTTCATCGCCGCCTCCGGAGCCAGCGCCCGGACGCTGGGCGTCCCCGGCGAGGACGAGCTGATGGGCTACGGCGTCTCGACGTGTGCAACCTGTGACGGCGCGTTCTTCCGCGGCGAAGACATGCTCGTTGTCGGCGGCGGCGACGCGGCCATGGAGGAGGCCCACTTCCTCACGAAGTTCGCCGACACCGTCTACATCGCACACCGCCGCGAGGAGTTCCGCGCCGAGGACTACTGGATCGACCGCGTCCAGCAGAAGGTCGACGAGGGCGAAATCGAGATCATGCGAAACACCGAGTTGCTGGAGATGCACGGCTCACCCGAAGACGGGGTCGACCACGTCACCCTCGCACAGAACGACGAGGGCCATCCCAGCGAGAAGCTCGACGACGACGAGACCGAAACCTTCGACTTCGATGTTGGCGCTGTCTTCATCGCTATCGGCCACACGCCTAACACCGACTACCTCGAAGACACCGGCGTCGAGCTGGACGATACCGGGTACATCCAGACCCACGGCGGCACCGGCGGCGACCAGACCGCCACCGACGTGGACGGTATCTTCGGTGCCGGCGACGTGGTCGACTACCACTACCAGCAGGCCGTCACCGCTGCCGGGATGGGCTGTAAAGCCGCCATCGACGCCGACGAGTACCTCGAATCACAGGCCGAGGCCGCCGCCGAGGCGGAGTCCGAAGCCGCCGCGGAAGCCGACGACTAGCGCAGTTGTTTCTTCGTTCGTCCCCACATCCACAGACCCTTTAGGATAGCCCCCGGAGTGAGCGGCATGGCAACCGATACTGTCACGCTGACTATCGACGACGGCGAAGAGACCGACGAACTCACCGTCCCAAGCGAACTCGTAGACATCCTCCGAGAGTCGCCCGAGGAGACGGACCCGCAGGTCGTCGGCGACATCGCGATGTTCGGCATGACCCAGCGGATTCACAGCGCTGTCCACCACGCGCAGGGCGAGCCGGACGAGCAGATCGTCGCGCTCGAAGAGGAAACCAGCGAACTGTTCGAAGAGCGCTTCGGCCAGTCCTTCGCCGAGCTGACCGGCCACGACCACTAATTCTGTCGGCCAGTTCTTAGAACTGCCAGTGTAGCACCACGCCGTCGTCGAGCCGTTCGACGCCGGCCAGCTCCGGCTCCGGGAAGTCCTCGATGAAGCCGTCGCCGTCGGCCAGCGTCGGCGCGTCCCGGCCGCCGATGACCTTCGGCCCGATGTAGACGAACAGCTCGTCGACCAGCGCCTCTTCTAGCAGGCCGAAGATGAGTTCGCCGCCACCTTCGACCATGAGCTGGTCGATACCGTCGCCCTCCAGTTTCGCAAGCGTCGTCGTCAGGTCGACCCGGTCCTGCCCGGCGGCGATGACGTACGCGCCGGCGTCTTCCATCTCCTCGATGAAGTCCGGCGGGGCGGCTTCGCTGACGAGGAGGTAGGTCTGGGCGCGACCGTCCAGCACTGTGGCGTCCGGCGGCGTTCGGATGCGGGAGTCGGCGACGACGCGTGCGGGATTTTCCGGCTTGCCGCGGTCGGCCCGGGCGGCGCGGCGGTCGGCGTCGTCGACGGTCAGTGAGGGGTCGTCAGCGAGAATCGTACCGACGCCGACCATCACAGCATCACTGTCGGCTCGAAGCTGGTCGACGCGGTCGAAGTCGTCCGGGCCGGAGATAGCGATCTGTTCGCGGCGGCGGGAGGAGAGTTTCCCATCGACACTCATGGCGGCGTTGACGACGACGTGCATACTCGTTCGTGCCGGCGACACGTCAAACGGCTTTTGGGTTACAGTCAGGAGGACGTTGTTTCGGGGCGCTTCGACAGCTTCCGGACGTCGAGTTTCTTCACGGTGCCGTCGCCGGTTTTCAGCTTCAGCACCGTCTTTTTCAGTACGAGTTCTTCGACGTCGAGCGTCGTCTCCGTGCTCCAGCCCCGTAGCCTGACCATCCCTTCCTCGTCGATTTCGAGGAACGTGCGGGGTTTGCGCTGGGACCCCATCGTCCACTCCTCGTCGCCGACGGACAGCTCCTGCCCGCCGCTTTTCGCCCAGCGGAACACGCAAGCGAACTGCTCGCGGGGTTCGTCACCGCGGTCGTGATCGACGCGGGTCCACTGCTCGAAGTCGACGCCGAAGTGGGCGGCCCACAGCTCCAGATACTCGAAATCGAACTTCTTCTTGCCGTCGTTGTTCCGGCCACTCCGCCAGATGACGTGCGCCTCCGACGGCTTCGACCCGAACATACTACCCATAGTCAGGCCCCCGGGCGACTGCCGTTATTATTTGATCTGATATCACGAATCCCGACTAGTCGAATATCTCCGATAACGTACTTTTTAGCCATTTGAAACGTCCCAACACAGTCAACGCCCATATCCTGAGAGATTACAGTATCACAAATAAGAATTGTGGGCGATTTTGAACAGGTGTGAACGGTCGTGACTTGCACGGCCGGCCGAAAACGCTTTTGAGTGCTCCCGTCGAACCGTCAGTCGATGTCTCTCGAAGACCATGCCGAGGAGCTCGCCTCCGACCTCGGTGTTGACAAAGAGGAGGTCACACGCGACCTGGAAAACCTCGTGAACTACTCCGTCCCGATGGACGAGGCCAAGCAGAGCCTCAGACGGAAGTACGGCGATGGCAGCTCGGGCGGCGATAGCACGCCGTCGAGCAAGGCCATCAACGAGGTTTCGACCGACGACTCGAACGTGACGGTCACCGCCGTGGTGCTCACGTCGGGTCGTCGCTCCATCCAGTACAACGGGGAACAGCACGTCATCCGCGAGGGCCAACTCGCCGACGAGACGGGGAAGATATCCTACACGGCCTGGGACGGCTTCTCGGGCGACCTCCAGCCCGGCCAGACCGTCCAGCTCGGCAACGCCGGCGTCCGCGAATGGGACGGCCAGCCGGAGCTTAATCTGGGCGACAGCACCAACCCCGAGGTCGTCGACGAAACGCTCGACATCGACTATGAAGTCGGCGGCCGCGCCGCGCTACAGGACCTCGCACCGGGTGACCGCGGCATCACTGTCGAGGTGCAGGTGCTGGAATGCGAACAGAAGGTCATCGACGGCCGCGACGGCGAGACGACAATTCTCAGCGGCGTCCTCGGCGACGAGAGCGGCCGCCTCCCCTTCACTGACTGGGAGCCCCACGAGGAAATCGAGGAAGGGGCGTCCGTCCGCCTCGACGAGACGTTCGTCCGCGAGTTCCGCGGTGCGCCGTCGGTAAACGTCTCGGAGTTTTCGACGGTGACCGCGCTGGACCGCACGGTCGAGGTCACCGAAGACGCGCCCCGGATGTCCATCCGGGAGGCTGTCGAGAGCGGCGGCCTGTTCGACGTGGAACTGGCCGGCAACGTCATCGAGGTGCGGGACGGCTCCGGCCTCATCGAGCGTTGTCCGGAGTGTGGCCGCGTCATCCAGAACGGCCAGTGTCGCTCCCACGGCGCGGTTGAGGGTGAGGACGACCTGCGGACGAAGGCCATCCTCGACGACGGGACCGACACCGTCACCGCGGTACTCGACGACGAACTGACCGCCCGGGTGTACGGCGGCGACCTCGACGACGCCCGCGAGCACGCCCGCGACGCGATGGACAAGGAGGTTGTTGCCGAGCGTATCAGCGACCGCATCGTCGGCCGCGAGTACGTCGTCCGCGGCTCGCTGTCGGTCGACGAGTACGGCGCGAACCTCACCGCCTCGACCTTTACCGAGGCCGACGACGACCCGGCGACGCGTGCGCAGGCCCTCCTACAGGAGGCGGACACATGAGCGAATCCGGCGACAGCGGCCCCGGCCGCCGGGAGGTCGCCCATCGGCTGTTCGCCGCGGAGTTCGACGACGCCGACTTCTCGTATTCGGAGTCCGACGAGGAGCGCGCGCCGAACTACGTCGTCACGCCGACCGGCGCGCGGGTCAACCGCCTGTTCCTCGTCGGCGTCCTCACCGAACTCGAACAGGTCAACGACGACGTGTTGCGCGCCCGGGTCGTGGACCCGACCGGCCCGTTCGTCATCTACGCCGGCCAGTACCAGCCCGACGAACTGGCGTTTCTGGAAGGGGCCGACCCGCCGATGTTCGTCGCCGTCACGGGCAAGGCCCGCACCTTCCAGCCCGACGACAGCGACCGGGTGTTCACCTCGGTGCGACCCGAGAGTATCAGCGAGGTCGACGCGGACACGCGGGACCGCTGGGTCGTCCAGGCCGCCGAGCAGACCGTCTCGCGCATCGGACAGATGGCCAGCGCGAAACAGGCCGGTTTAGCCGGCGACGAACTCCGCCTCGCGCTGCTGGACCAAGGCATCGACGAGAGTGCCGCGGCCGGCATCACGCTCGCGCTGGATCATTACGGCACGACCGGCGACTACCTCGACACGCTCCGGACGACGGCGCTCGACGCCGCTCGTGTCGTCGCCGGCGACACGGACGAGGCGGAAGGGCTGTCGTTGTCACCGGACGACGGGACCGACGACCCGATTCCGTTCCTTGCCTCTCTCGACCTCGATACTGACGTTTCCACCCCGGAGACGGCGACTGAGGACGCAGAGGGAGACGCGACGGCAACCGAGTCCGGCGCTACTGAGCCGACGACAGACGAGGAGGTGGCCGACGCGGCCGAGAAAGGTGCGCCCGCAGACGCTGCCGACGCCGAGCCCGCGCCCGGTTCGCCCGGCGCACCGGTCGGCGACGAGTCGACAGAGCCAGACGCCGGCGCGGCCACGAGTGACGCACCCGTCGAGACGCCCGAGACAGCGACCGACGCCGCAGCCGACGAAACCACGCCGGGTGAGTCCGTGGGTGAGGACGTGTCCTCGACGCCTGAACAGAGCGAGCCCGTGGACGAACCACCGGTGTCGAGTGAGCCGGTGACCGACGCCGACGCGATGGGACAGGACGAACCGGAGTCGTCGTCCGAACCCGACAACGGCGGTGACCTCGGCGACTTCGACACCGAGTTCGAACTGGACGAGGACGAACGCGAGGAAATCGAACAGGAGTACGGCACTGACTTCCAGAGCGGGACGGAAGTGGATGAGCCCGGCGAGGCCGACATCGAGACGCCGGACCACGAAGAACTGGCCGACGCGGCCCAGGAGGGCGCGCCCGCAGACGCCGCCGACGCCGAGCCCGCACCCGGTTCGCCCGGTGCACCGGCCGGCGATGAGTCCCCCGAGCCGACCGCTGACGCGGCCACAAGCGACGCACCCGCCGAGACGCCCGAAACAGCGACCGAGGCCGCAGCCGACGAAACCACACCAGACGAGTCGGCGAGCGAGGACGCGCCTACCGAGGACGTGGACCTCGAAGACGCCGTCATGGCGGTCATGGATGACCTCGACGACGGCAGTGGGGCCGACCGCGAGGAACTCCGCTCGACGGTCGTGAGCCGCCACGGCGCGGACGCCGATGCCGTCGAGGACGCCATCCAAGACGCGTTGATGGGCGGACGCTGCTACGAGCCCGAGGACGGCAAGCTCACACCCATCTGACGCACCGAGCCGCGGTCCTTTTCTCCCCTGCGACCCAACCGAGCGCAGATGCGTGTCGAACCGCTTCCCGACGTCCCGGCGGCCACCGTCGATACTGACGGGGAGCGACTGCTGGCGGTGGCCGATTATCACGCCGGCATCGAAGCAGGGCTCAGATACGAGGGGGTCGAACTCCAGTCGGCCGCCGAGGCCCGCCGGGAGCGGTTGCTGACATGCCTGAGACGCGCCCGGGCCGACCGGCTGGTCGTCATCGGCGACCTGGGCCACGCCATCGGCGACCCGTTCGCAGACGAGCGAGCGGAGCTCGAAACGCTGTTCGACGCCCTTGACGTGCCCGTGACACTGGTGAAAGGGAATCACGACGGCGGTCTGGAGCCAGTCTTGTCTGACCTCGACGCCGACGTCGAAGTGACGCCGGGACACGGCACCCGCATCGGCGCTGTCGGGTTCGCCCACGGCCACACCTGGCCCGCGCCGGACGTGCTCGAAGCCGACGTCGTCTGTGTCGGCCACGAACATCCCGTCGTCCGACTCGAAGACAGCGTCGGTGGGGCCCAGAAGGAGCGGGCCTGGCTCCGCGGCTCGCTGGTGACTGAGCCCTTTGCCGAACAGTTCGACCAACCAGTCGAGAACGCGCCGGACATCGTCGTCTTTCCGGCGTTTAACGACCGCTCCGGCGGGACGTGGGTCAACGTCGACGGCCAGGAGTTCCTCGCCCCGTTCCTGCCCGAGGGCATGGCGGATACCGAGGCGTTCCTGCTTGATGGCACGCGGTTAGGGGCCTACCGACAGGTCTGAGCCAGCGTTTTGTACCCGCCTATGTTTCCGAGAGCGCCGCTTCGAGTTCGTCGACCAGTTCTGTGTTCCCGAGGAACGTCGGCGTCCGGTCGTGGATACCGTCCGGTTCAACGTCGAGCAACGACTGCGAGCCGTCGCTAGAGGCCCCACCGGCAGCCTCGACGAGGTACGCGAGCGGCGCTGATTCGAAGTGGACCCGAAGCTTACCGTTTGGGTACCCCGACGTCACCGGATACCCGAACAGCCCGCCGTATTCGAGCACCTGCGCCAGGTCGGCGACGGTCGCGCCGCCGTAGCGGAGCTTCAGGTCCCGCTCGAAGGACTGGGCGATGTCGTTGAACGCGTCGCTTCGTTCGCCAGTCTTGCCCGCTAACCCGACAACAGTCGCCTCTGCTGGCAGTTCGAACTGGCCCCAGCGCTCGCTGTGCCCGTCCCGGAGGAGGTGCTCCTGAACGACATCGCGGTCGGACCGGGCGATTGTCAGCGTCGTGTATGGGCCGTACAGCACCATCAGCGATGCGACCATTTCCCGGCCCGCCGCGGGCAGTTCAGCGTCGTAGACCCCGATTATCGTCCCCACGGAGTTGTTCGAGGCGAGGTTCGAGGAGCCATCGAGCGGGTCGATAGCGATACTGTAGCCTTCACCGCAATCGACCACGTCGCTACGTTCCTCGCTCGCGTACGCGCCGATGCCGTCGATGTACGCGAGTGCGTCGAAAAACAGGTCATCGGCCCACACGTCGCCACCGACCTGTTGCTCCCCACTCGGGTTCTCGCCAGCGGCTCTGTTGGCGTAGTTCGCCAGGTTCCCGCTAACGTAGTGGGCCGTGTCCTTTACCGCCCGTTCGATCTCATCAAGCGTGTTCACAGGCCATCACCGGCCGCAGTTGCACAGGCGTCAGTCATGATTCCACATATCCCAGGGCAACGACATAAGGCTGTACCCGTTCTCCCCCGCAACGCCCGCAGTGCTCTGGTTACCGATGGGGGACGAGAGAATGTGACACAACGTGTTTAACCCGGTGTAGTCGCTAGAGAGGGGCGATGACTGACGGGGTCGCTCGCGGCGATGACGCCTTCACTGCGCTCGGGCCGGCCGTCCGCAGTGCGCTCTCCGAGCGCGGTTTCACGACGCCGACCGACCCACAGCGAAAGGCGATTCCAACTCTGGCTGACGGGCGAGACGCGCTAGTCGTCGCCCCGACCGGAACCGGAAAAACTGAAACGGCGATGTTGCCGGTCTTCGACGCGCTGGCCGAATCCGAGGACCGCTTTGGCATCGGCGCGCTGTACATTACGCCGCTCCGGGCGCTGAACCGCGACATGCGCCAGCGCCTCGACTGGTGGGGCGAAACGCTCGGCCTCGAAGTGGACGTTCGCCACGGCGACACGACTGACTACCAGCGCCAGAAGCAGGCCAACGACCCGCCGGACGTGCTGGTGACTACGCCGGAAACGCTACAGGCGATGCTCACCGGGTCGAAGCTCCGGACAGCGCTAGAGGATGTCGAGCATATCGTTATCGACGAGGTCCACGAACTCGCCGCGGCCAAGCGCGGCGCACAGTTGACCGTCGGCCTCGAACGGCTCCGGGAGCTCTCCGGGCAGTTCCAGCGCATCGGCCTCTCGGCGACCGTCGGCGACCCAAACGAGGTCGGCCGGTTTCTCACCGGCGGCCGCACGTGTGCCATCGTGGAAGTGGACATCGGCAGCCGGCTAGATATCGAAGTGGTTCGGCCCCAGATTACTGACCGCGACGAGCAGCTATCAAGCACCCTCGTCACCGACGCCAGAACGGCCAGTCACGTCCGGTACATTGCCGACCTCATCGACGAACACGAGTCTGTGCTGCTGTTCGTCAACACCCGACAGACAGCCGAGGCGCTTGGCTCGCGGTTCAAGGAACTCGGGACCGACCTCGGCGTTCACCACGGTTCGCTGTCGAAGGAGGCCCGCATCGACGTGGAGGACCGCTTCAAGGCCGGCGACCTCGACGCCCTGTTGTGTACCTCCTCGATGGAGCTGGGTATCGACGTGGGCCACGTCGACCACGTCGTCCAGTACGGCAGCCCCCGCCAGGTGTCCCGCCTCGTCCAGCGGGTCGGCCGCGCCGGCCACCGCCGCGACCTCGTTTCCTCGGGCACGGTCGTTACGACTGACACCGACGACACGCTGGAGGCGCTGGCGATTGCGAGACAGGCCGAAGCCGGCGATGTCGAGCCCGCCGAAATCCACGACGGGAGCCTCGACACAGTTGCCAACCAGATCGCCGGACTGGTGATGGATACCGGCGAAATTCGGGCGATGCGGGCCTACGAGATACTGACCCGCGCGTACCCGTTCCGGGACCTCGACGAGGCCCAGTTCAAGCAGGTCGTCGAGGAACTCGCAGCGAACAACGTCATCTGGCTCGACGAGGACCGGGACACGTTAGAGAAGCGCCGCGGGACCTGGCAGTACTTCTACCAGAACCTCTCGATGATTCCCGACGAGGCCACATACGACGTGGAGGACGTGGCCTCAGGCCAGCAGGTCGGGACCCTCGATGAGAAGTTCGTCGTCAACTTTGCCACGCCCGGCGAGGTGTTCGTCCAGCGCGGGGAGATGTGGCGCATCACGAACATCGACGAGGAAGAGGAAGTCGTGACCGTCTCACCCATCGAAGACCCCGCCGGTGAGGTCCCGTCGTGGGTGGGGCAGGAGATTCCGGTTCCGAGAGCCGTCGCCGCGGAAGTCGGCGAACTCCGTCGTGTGGCTGGTCGGCAACTCCAGGACGGCGCGGACACCGAGGCCGTCGCCAGAGACGTGGCGACTCGCTATGCCGCCGGCCCGGAGACCGTCGCCGAGGGACTTTCGCAGGTCGAGAAGCACGAGGGGCCGATTCCGGACGACACGACTATTCTGGTGGAGTTCCACGGCCGGGAGGTCATCGTCAACGCTTGCTACGGGCACAAAATCAACGAAACGCTGGGCCGGGTCCTCTCGGCGCTGCTCGGTCAACGGGCAGGGTCGTCGGTCGCGATGGATGTCGACCCGTACCGGATTACGCTGGAGGTCCCGCGCCGGATCACCGCCGGCGATGTCATCGAAGTCATTGAGGACACCGATCCTGACCACCTCCCAGCACTCATCGAACTCAGCCTGAAAAACGCCGACGCGCTGAAGTTCAAGCTCGCGCAGGTGGCGACGAAGTTCGGCTCGCTCAAGCGCTGGCGGGGCCGGGGGTCGACTGACTTCGGCCGTGACCGCCTGCTGGCAGCGCTTGAGGACACGCCGATGTATGACGAAGCCCTGCGCGAGGTTCGCCACGAGGACCTCGCTATCGAAGCGACAGCCGACCTCCTCCGGGATATCCAGCGCGGCGACGTGGCGCTCGAAACAGTGGGCGAGCACACGCCCATCGGGACCGGCGGCAGTTCCTCCGGGCGGGAACTCCTCTCACCGGAGAACGCCGACGCGAGCGTCATCAAAACCGTCAAGGAGCGCATCCAGAGTGACCGCGTCATCCTCGCATGTCTGCACTGCAAGGAGTGGGACCGCAAACAGCAGGTCAAGCGCGTGCGGGATCAGCCGTCGTGTCCGCAGTGTGGCTCGACCCGCATCGCCGCGCTGAATCCGTGGGCCGAGGAAGTCGTCTCGGCCGTCCGGACCGACGACAAGGACGAGGAGCAGGAGAAGATGACCGAACGAGCCTACCGCTCGGCCTCGCTGGTCCAGAGCCACGGGAAGCGGGCGGTGGTCGCGCTGGCCGCCCGCGGGGTCGGGCCCCACAACGCCGCCCGAATCATCAACCGCTTGCGGGAGGACGAAGACGAATTCTACCGGGACATCCTCCGACAGGAGCGGGAGTACGCACGGACGCAGTCGTTCTGGGGTTGAGAGCGGCACAGTACGCCAGCAGGCTAACTCAGTTCCCGAATCGCTTCCGCAAGTCGTGGCTCGATACCGTCAGGGTCAGGGGCTTCTATCGTGAGTTTCGTGTGTCGCTCGTCGGCATCAGTCACCTCCGAAAGCAGTCCGGCGCTGCGGTCGACCTCGACGTACAGCGTAAGTCCGTCGTCGTCGAACACCGGGACGATCTCGACCTCGTCGACCGCGCCGGCGAACTCGCCGCGCTGGGGCCGGAACTCGAACTCCTGAGCGAAGTTCGCCGAGGTAGTGAACAGGCTCCCGGCCGTCGCCTCACAGGCCGAGGCATGGAGCGAGAAACCGAGCGAATCCAGCGCGTCGAACACCGCTTGCGTGCGGTGTGTCGGTTCGACTTCGATGTAATCCTCGTCGCCGGGGTCGACCGCCATCGAGATATCGAGGCCGGTCTCGATTTCGACGGCCGTCGAGCGCGTAGTCACCGGCGTCTCCCTGGGAATATCTATAGTAGTCTCGAAACGTCGTTTCTCGCCCGCTTCGATAGTGAACGGTTCGGTAAGTTGCCACTGATCGATGATGGCGTCCTTGTACCCCTCGTCGGATTTATATTCGGTTTCCAGCGCGAAGTAGACCGCGTCGACATCCTGATCCGTCGACCCGCCCTCGACGTGGACCTCGGCCTGGACGGATTCGCCGGCTCTGACGGTATCCGTCGGCAGAATCGTGTCTACTGTGGCCGAGCCGATGCCGATTCTGGAGAGCACGTCTTTCATTCGTGTTGTGAAATTCGACCGTCACAGAGTATAAAGTTCAGGGAGCGACGCTATCGAAAGAATGGGGTTACGAGAGTGCCCGGGCACGTCCGGCTCCGGGCTGAGAGAGCCAGTTGGGACCGTTTCACCCTGACATAGCCGTTTGGAGCCGTCGGTTCCACTGCGGACGCAACCGATCAGTCGTCTGATGTACGTTGACTTATCATGACGACTCCAGCCGTGTTGCCGTCCAAGTCGGTGAGAGAGCGGCCGCTGAACTCATACGTACGGCGGTGCCCGCCGTCGGTGAGTAGGGCGGCCGTAACGGTAGCTCGCCCGCGATCGAGAGACCGATGGACCGCGTCGGTAATCGCCTCCCGCTCGGCTTCGGGAAACAGGTCGGTGATCGGCAGCCCTTCGGCTGCTTGTCCGGTGTGGCCTGTAAGCTCACCCGCCCGTTCGTTGCAGTGCTCGATGTGCCCATCTGCACTGAGGACGAACAGTGGGTCCTCCAGCGCATCGAGCGCTTGCTGGATGACCGCACGCTCCTCCAGTAGTTCCTGTTCGCGGTTGTGACGCTCGGTGATGTCAGTAAACGCAACGACCAGTTGTTCGACCTCGCCGTCAGAGATTATCGGCGTAGCGCTGACTTCGTGGATGACTTCCCCGACCGGGTGGTCCAGTGTCAGCGTGTATTCGATTGTCTCGCGCGTGGCGACGCATTTCCGGTACGCACCAGCGATCTTTCTACTATTTTTCTCCCCAAGTGCTTCAACTGGAGTCTTACCGATAAGCTCTGACTCTACGAGGCCAGTGAACTCAAGCACTCGTGAGTTGCATCGCCGGAATCGGAACCCGTCTTGTTCAACATCGACGAGGAGGAGTCCGTTTCGCGTGTTCTCGAAAACAGCGGCGTACTCTGCTGTGGTTTCCTCCAGTTGCTTTCTCGACTGATACTGCGTGACAGCGTTGCTTATTCGATTGGCTAGCAGCTCGTACTGCTCAGCTCCGGATTGTTTCTGCAAGTAATCAGTCGCACCGGTAGAAATGGCATCGCTTGCAATCTCTTCGCTTCCTCGACCGGTGAACATGATAAACGGGAGTTGCGGGTGTCGCTCACGGACCGCCTGCAAAAATTCAAGCCCGTCTGTCTCGGGCATCTCGAAGTCTGAAACGACACAGTCAGGAAGAGAACGATCCATAGCCTGTAGCCCATCGGTGGCACTTGGGACAGTTTCGACCGTGAACCGCTCGTCTTCACGTTCAAGTAGCTCAGCCGTCACTGTAGCGAGGGCCTCGTCGTCGTCCACAAGAAGAATGCTAACCTCCCCCATATATCATGATAGCAGCCGAATGGATTATCTCTTTGCATAGTTCGCACCAATCATGACATTTAAATTTTAACTAAGTGGATAGGCAACGCAACCGCTCTACGATCTCTTAAGCCGTACTTTCTCTAAGTGTGTCCGAATTTATACTATTCTAATAGCAATGGTTTATCCGGACTACTCAAAGCGCTCGGCGTGCAATGGGGGATATGACCGAGTGGCGCGATGCGTCGGACCCCGCCTGCCCGGAGTGTGGCGAGCCGCTGGAGCCGACGGCGATGGCCTGCCCACACTGTGACGCGTCGTTACTCACCGACGAACAGACGGAGATGCTTGACGAACGCCTGACCGAGACGCTCGAGTCGATGGACGCCGGTGCGCCGACGTGGGCAGTCACGCTCACGGGGCTCTCGCTCGGCATCGCCATTGCGCCGCTCGTACTGTACGCCGTCGTCATCCTCGTCGGCGATCTCTCGCTTCCCGTGGCCGTCGGCGTCTTGCTGGCCGGCTGGCTCGGTCCAGCCGCGTATCTCTCGCGGCTGCGTAATCCCAGCGAAGTGCTGGCCCGGGGGCTGTACCTCGTCGTCGCCGGCGTGGCCGTCGTCGTGCTCGCAGTCGGCTACGAGGTCCTCCTGTCGGATGGCCCGTCAGTCGTCTCCGAACAGACCGCGCTCGTGTCGCTCGGTCTGGCGATTCCGGCGGCGCTGGGAGCACTCATCGCGCGCCGCGCGGCCCGGCGGGCTGACCGGCAGGCCCGCGGGGAGCCGGGGCCGCTGCACGAGCGCTTCGGTATCGACGACGACGAGCCCGACAACTGAAAACGCCTAAGCGGGCCGCCGTTGTCCACCCGTGCATGCGACTGGAGGAGTACTGGGGCATCGGCCCGAAGACGTCCGAACTGCTCACCGAGGAGCTGGGCGTCGAGCGGGCCATCGAGGCCATCGAGTCGGCGGATACGCGTGCGCTAACCACGGCCGGCCTCTCCCGGGGGCGAGCGACGCGAATCCTCCGGCGGGCGACCGGGGCCGAGTCGATGGACCTGCTCGCCACCAGAGATACCCGCGACGTGTACAAGGAACTACTCGACCTCGCCGAGGAGTACGCGGTCACCGAAGATGCGGCCGACAGCATCCGGGTGCTGACGCCGCTACCGACCCGCGAGGCGATGGACGAGCGGCTGGACGACGTGCTCGAAGCGCGGGATACGTGGGCCGACCTCTCGGAGGCGGACCAGCGGGCCGTTCTCGACGCGTTCGACGCGTTCGACGCTGACGGGGGTGAACTAGCCGCGGTCGACGTGGCGCTGGCGCTCCGGGACACCGGCATCGAGAGCGGCGTGTTCGAGCCACTGGCGACCCTCGACGGCGAGTCACTGACGGCTGGCCGGGCGGCGCTCGCCGGCCTCGCGGGCGACGGCGAGTCCGTCGGCGAAGGGGCCGACGAGGAACTCGACCGCCTGCGCGACCAGCTCGGGCAAATAGAGGATCTTGCAGCGGCATCAATGGAGGTCGTCGAGGCCGTTCAGGAGGGCGCTCGGCGGCCCGACGAGTTCCAGGACGCGCTCGTCCGGCACGTCACGGGCGAGACAGGTATCGACGCTGCCAGAGTCCGCGACGCGATGCCCCGCGAGGCGACCGACGCGCGGGATTTCGTCGACGTGGCGCTCCGGGAACTCCGAAGCACGCTCCGAAGCGACGTCCGGGAGCGCGAGGGGACGGTCGCCGACCGGCTGGAAGACGACCTCGCGGACGCCCGCGGGGACATCGACGCCGCCATCGAGGCGGTGGACGACATCGCGTTCTCAGTGTCGCTCGCCCGCTTCGCCATCGCGTTCGACCTGACGCGGCCCGCCTTCGTCGAGGACCGCAAGACCATCGCGGTGAAGCGGGCCCGGAACCTCACCATCGCCGACGTGGAAAGCGTCCAGCCGGTCACCTACGCCATCGGCGACCACACGCTGGACCTGGACCGGGCGAACCAGCCGCCAAGCGGCGACCGGGTGGCTGTCCTGACCGGCGCGAACTCCGGCGGGAAGACGACCCTGCTGGAGACGCTGTGTCAGGTGCAACTGCTGGCCCAGATGGGGCTGCCGGTCCCCGCCGAGGCCGCCGAGGTGGGCATTGTCGACACCGTCGTGTTCCACCGTCGGCACGCCTCGTTCAACGCCGGCGTCCTCGAATCGACGCTGCGCTCTGTCGTCCCGCCGCTGACCGAGAGCGACCGGACGCTGATGCTCGTCGACGAGTTCGAGGCTATCACCGAGCCCGGCTCCGCCGCCGATCTCCTCCACGGACTCGTGACGCTGACCGTCGACCGCGACGCGCTGGGCGTGTTCGTCACTCACCTCGCGGACGATCTCGAACCGCTGCCTGTCGAGGCCCGTGTCGATGGCATCTTCGCCGAAGGGCTGAATCAGGACCTCGAACTACAGGTCGACTATCAGCCCCGGTTTGGCACTGTCGGGAAGTCCACGCCGGAGTTCATCGTCTCCAGGCTCGTTGCGAACGCAAAGGACCCTGTCGAGCGAAACGGGTTCGAGACGCTCGCCACGGCCGTCGGCGAGGAAGCGGTCCAGCGGACCCTCTCGGACGCGCTCTGGACCGACGAGTAGCGCGGTTACGACAGCGAACTGGCGACGACTCGCTCCTCTCCTTCGACCGCCTCGGCGACGTTGTCCAGCAGCCGCCGTACCTCCCGGCGGTTGTACCACCTGATAAGCGGCGCGAGGAGAACCTCCGGGAGTGGCCCGGGGACCTCGTACTCGGCCGCGTATGTGAGCCGCGTGCCCCCGCGCTCCGGTTCGAACCGCCAGGCTATCCGGCCCGTCAGGTCGCCGCTCATCTCGTAAACGATACGCTCGGGCGGCTTGTACGTCGAGGCACGGACCTCACCGGTGAAGGTGATTCCGAACATTTTGTACTCGTACGCAGCGCGGTTTCCGCTGTTTGGCAGCCGCTCGATGCGTTCGGCGCGGGTAAGGCTCGGCGTGACGGCCGCCTGGTTCGACGGCTCGTCCATGAACGTGAACACTGTCTCGACTGGTGCATCGAGCCAGCGGTCGTCGGACGTATGGACCGTCATGTGTCCTGCTTCGCACTCCAGTATCTTACACGCTCGGCCACACAGTGACAACAGACCAGTCTGGGGGTCAGGAACTAGTGCGACCGGTCCCGGCGGCTACAGCCGACGGGTACGGCGTGACTGTGCTCGGCTCTTCGAGTCGCGTCGCCGCCTACCGATGACAGCGGCGAGGTAGGTTCTATGCATCATGAATGACTCCCCGGCAGGAGCCGAACCTGCGCCGGGCGGGAACCCGACTCCGCCTGGTGATTCCATGGAGGCAAGAGACGGGACGAGTTGGAGGGGTGCGCTTACGCGTCACCGGCCACGTCGACGCGGTTGACCGCCATCACGCCGAACCCCGCTTGCAGGAGTTCGGTGCGGCCGTCGGCGGTGTTTTCGTCGTCGTTGACTCGCAGGGTCAGCGACACGTCGGCGTCGACCCGGATGTCGGTCCAGGTCGGCCGGACGCTGGTCACGCGGTCGACCGCCACGTCTTCGACGCCGTCGACGGCCGCGAGGACACCGGCGACACCGGCTTCGAGGGTCTCGGACCCGCCACGCGGAACGCGCAGTGATACGTCGGCCGATACCTCGGTCGGGGGAGTCGCCTGCAGCGACATAACGCCGACGGCCGGAGTCGAACCGGGCCGAGAGGGCACTCACCAGTCGAGTCGCGTCGGTCGGAGACTGCGCGGGTGGCGGGCGCGTACGTCCGGCCCGGAACGGCCGGTACAGGATTCCCACACCGGGAGGATGGGGAACCCGAAGGCTGGACAGCGAGATAGCTACACGACACAGTACAGACTCGGGGGCGAGTGGCACAGGCCGACAGGCCACACTGGGCGGTGCAGGCCTATCAGACGGAGTGGCCGAGCGGGAGACAGGGCTTCACCGCTTGACAGTGAGCCCGAACGAATCGCCACCGCAGTGCGGCGTCCGTGAGTGGGACGCCGGTCCCACGGCAGCGAACCAGTCTATGGTGCCACGGGCGGAATTTTCACCGAGCGGGTGTCCGCAGTGGCCCGTTCCCCAATAAGGGATGCGTACTCGACCGTAGCGTCAAGGCTACGTTCGATAGCCGACCGCCCGCTGTACAGCCAGCGAGCGAACGACGTTGGCGCGGGAACGGGAATTGCGTAAGTCATGGGTCACCACGTCGGTGAAAGCGACGTATATCCGACCAGAACCGGTGATATATTAAATCTGTTTCAGACATGATACCAAATGACAAGAACGGGCGCGTTCGCTGGCACGACAGCACGGCTTCAGCCGGCCGCTGCTGGTTGCTGCGTCGCAGTCGGTCCCTCGGCACTCGCCTTGCTGTGTGACGCGGTTCCCGCGAGCGTCCGCGTGGAGTTCCCCACGACGAGCAGGCTGCTGGCCGTCATCGCCAGCGCCGCAAACAGTGGGTTCAGGACGCCAAGCAACGCGAGCGGGAGCGCCACGGCGTTGTAACAGAACGCCCACGCGAGGTTCTGTCGGACCCGCGTGCGAGTTGCGGCCGTCACGGCGAACATGTCAGGAACGGCGCGCAGGTCGTCTGTTGTGACGACCGCGTCGGCCGCATCGGCGGCCAGTGACGTGCCTGACGCCATAGCGATGCCGACGTCGGCGGCAGCCAGGGCCGGGGCGTCGTTACTCCCGTCGCCGACCATCGCGACAGTCCCGCGGGACTGCAGTCGCTCGACGACTTCGGCTTTCGCCTCCGGCGGCACCCCGGCGAACACTTCGTCGACGCCGTCGTGGCGCTCGAACGGGACGGCGGCCTCGGGCCGGTCGCCAGTGATGACGACGACATCGCGGTCCCGGGCGAGCGTCGAGACGACCGACTCCCAGTTCGCGCGGAGCCTGTCCCCCGCGACGAGCACGTCCTGTGCTTCGCCGTCCCAGCCGACGAGCGCCGGGACGCGCCCGTTCTCGGTCGCACGTTCACACCGGGTCCGGAGGCCGGCGGGCACGTCGAACCCGAGGTCGTCGAACAGCGCTTGCGTCCCGACGACAACCCGGTCCCCGTCGACCGTCGCACTGACGCCCTGCCCCGGGTGTTGCTCGAACTCGGAGACAGTCGCGTCGGGGACCGACACGGCGTCCGTCACCGCTTCGGCGACGGGATGCTCCGCGAACTGCTCGACTGCGGCCGCCCGGGCCATCGCCCGCTCGTCGGCCTGCTCCAGCAGTTCCATCTCGCCCGTCGTCAGCGTCCCCGTCTTGTCGAACGCGACCACGTCCGCGTCGGTCGCCGTCTCGAACACCGCATCGCCGGTGATGACGGTCCCGCCGTCCAGCGCCCGACGGATGCCGGCCGCGGTTGCCAGCGGCGTCGCCAGCCCCAGCGCGCAGGGACAGGAGACCACGAGTACAGCCAGCCCGGTCAGCATCGCGTCCGTGGGTGTCGCTCCGGCGACGAGGTGCCCGCCGGTGGCGAGCACAGCCAGGAAAACCACCAGCGGGACGAAGACGGCGGCGATGCGGTCGACCAGCCGCTGGACGCCGCCGCGCGTGCTCTGGACCTCCCACAACAGGTTCGTCAGCCGGTCGACGGTGCTCTCGGCGTCCGGCCCGACCCGGACGACGACGCCGCCCTGCGTGACCAGGGACCCGCCGATGACCTCGTCGCCGTCCGTCTTCCGGACGGCTAGCGACTCGCCGGTCACGAGCGACTCGTCGACGGCAGCGGTCCCTTCCACGACGGTGCCGTCGACCGGGACGCGATCCCCGGACCGGACAACGACTTCGTCGCCGGGCGACAGCACCCCTACATCGACCTCCTCGTGACCACCGTCGGTGCGTCGCCGGGCGCTATCGGCCCGCTGTGTCGTGAACTCCGTGAGGCGGTCCAGCGCGCGCCGCCGAACCCGGTCCTGGTAGTAGTCGCCGACCGAGACGGCCATGACGATGACCGTCGCCACGTCGAAGTACACCTCTGTATGTCCCAAAATGACGGCGACAACGCTGTACAGGAAAGCGGTCACGGCGGCCATCGCCACCAGCAGGTCCATGTTCGGACGGCCAGCCCGGAGACTGACGTAGGCCCCGCGAAGCAACGGCCACCCAGTGTACCCGACTACGACGCCGGTCATCACGGCCATGTTCCACAGCAGGTAGTCCCCCGCCTGCCCCGCCGGGTCGAACAGCAACAGCGACGAGTCGACACCGAGGTAGGCCGGGTAGAGAAAGAGGACGTACCACAGCATCGTCATCATCCCGAAGAAGCCGCCGACGATGAGACGCCCCTCCAGCTCGTACTCGTCGTCGGTCTCCGTGGCTTGCAGGCTGGCGTCGTAGCCGGTGCCGGCCACTACGTCTGTGAGGTCTGACTCCGAGAGCGCGTCGGCGTCGTAGGTGATTTTCATCGTCCCCGTCGGGTAGCTGGCGGCCGCGGCGGCGACGCCGTCGTGGTCTGTGGCCCGCGCTTCCAGAAACGTCTCGCAGGTCGCACAGTGCATCCCCTCGACGGAGAGGAAGGCCGTCTCGCCGTCGGCGTCGTCCGGATCGGGTCCTGTGTCGGCCGCGTCGCGGGTCTCCGTCGCCGGGTCGTCGAGCGTCCGGGCGACCTCCAGACAGCCGCGACAGCAGAACGTCCCCTCGACCGCGTCGTCGGTGACCGGCGTATCGACCGGCAGGTCACAGAGCGTACAGTGGGTCATGTCCAGGGCATCGGCAGGGGTGGTTTCGGGATGGCGATACCGAACGCCGCCAGCCCGTTCGACAGCGGGACGAGCGCGAGTGCGATGAAGACGACGCCGAGCACCCGGTGCAGCGTTGCGCGATGGCCCGGCGACAGCGTGCCGAAGGCGGTCCCGTAGGCAAACACCAGCGGGAACGTCCCGAGGCCGAGCGCGGCCAGCGAGAGCCCGCCAGTGAGCGCGGAGCCCGTCGCAAACGCATACAGGAACGCCGGGTAGAGCAGCGGACAGGGGAGCAGCCCGTGCATTGCACCCAGCGCGACCATCCCCGGGCCGTCGACCCACCGGTCGACCCTGGCGACGAGCGACGCGGAGAGTCGCTGGAACAGGTTCCCGACCAGCGGCAGCGACCGGGCGACATCGACGGCGCGACCGCGCGAGAGATACCCGATACCGACAGTGATGATCGCGAGGCCGACGAAAACCCCGACGGCTCCACGGACGGCGGTCCCGAGGCGTGCTAAGCCGGCCACGTCGTACAGAACGCTGCCAGCAGCGCCAAGCACCGTGCCGACGAGCGCGTAGCTCAGCGTCCGTCCGGCGTTGAACAGCGCGTGCTGACGTATTTCGTGGCCTGATACCGGCCCGCCGTCGTCAAGTCTATCGGCGTAGGTGGTGACTAACGGCCCGCACATCCCGAGGCAGTGGACGCTGCCGACGAGTCCCAGCCCGACGAACGCCGCGAGGCCGGCCGTCTCACCGGAACTCAGCCCCGCCGTCCCGAACTGCATATCAGACGGTACTCGACTCGGTTGGTTGTGTCATCCAGAACAGGCTGCCGGCGATGATGACGACGCTGACCAGCGAGAGCGCGACGATGGAGCGTCCGGTTCCCTGCATGTAGTACGCGACCGGCGCGAGACCGAGCAGCGCCAGCAACGTCACGAGCCGAGGGCTTGACGCAGACATATCTGGCCGTACGTTAGAGGGATTATAAAAAGAAACGGGTCGTTCCTGCCGGCTGAAAACACCATCAGGGGTTTTTTTAGGTAATCTGCTATCTTCCCAGATATGGTACGGCACGAAGCTAGAAGCAGCCAGCTGCCAGATTCGCACGACGCGGTGGGGGTGCGACGATGGCGCTGAGTCGGCGACAGTTCGTCGGTGCCGCAGCCGGGACGGCGGCGCTGGCCGCGACCGGCACGGCGACAGCACAGGAAGAACCGGACTACGGCGGCTGGTTCGACGACGTGTCGAACTACGACGGGACCGCCGACAAGCGAGGCCAAGACACTGTTACAATCACCGTCGGCGCGCAGGGCAACAACGGCGCGTTCGCCTTCGACCCGCCGGCAGTGATGGTCAGCCCGGGCACAGAGGTCGTCTGGGAGTGGAACGGCGAAGGCGGCGGTCACAACGTCGTCTCTGACGGCGACGGGCCGCTCGACTCCGGGGGCGCGGTCAGCGAAGCCGGCACGACCTACAGCCACACCTTCGAGTCTGAGGGGATGTTCAAGTACGTCTGTGTTCCCCACGAAGCGCTCGGAATGAAAGGCGCAGTCGTCGTCCGGTCCGGTGGCAGCGGGGGCGGCGACTCCGATGGCGGCGGTCAGCAACAAGGACCGCCGGCAAACCCGGATTACGGCGGCTGGTTCGACGACGTCTCGAACTACGACGGAACGACAGTCGACAGAACCGACGCCGATAGCGTCGAGATATCGGTCGGTGCACAGGGCAACAACGGCGCGTTCGCCTTCGACCCGCCAGCGGTTCGGGTGACACCCGGCACCGAAGTGACGTGGAAGTGGACCGGCGAAGGCGGCGGCCACAACGTCGTCTCCGACGGTGACGGTCCACTCGACTCCGGGGGCGCGGTCAGCGAAGCCGGCACGACCTACAGCCATACCTTCGAGGAAATGGGCGTGTACAAATACGTCTGTGTCCCTCACGAGTCACTCGGGATGAAGGGCGCTGTCGTTGTCGGTGGCCCGCTCGATGGCAGCGGTGGTGGCAGTGACGGCGGCAGCGGACAGGAAGGGAGCGGTATCGAACTCTCCGGCCCGCAGTGGCTCCTTTCAGGCTCGGTCCTGCTGGCGTTCTTCTCGCCGCTGTTGTTCGCGGTCGCGATGCGACGCCGCCAGAACGGGCGGCCACCACAGACGGGTGAAGGTGGCGAGCTACGGCGGGCGAGCGGCCCGGAACCTGTTGAAGAGGCCGCTGAAACTGAACCGGCTGTCGAGCTGGGCCACGACGAGTACGACCCGAAGGGAACGGCGGCGTTGGTCGCCTTCTACTTCGTGTTGATTGCCCTGCTGTGGGTGTTCATGTACTTCGTCGAGTTCCTCGGCCGCGTCTCCATAATCGGGTGATACCATGCAGGTTCATAGATTCGAAAAAGTTTGGCTCGGTGCAGCGATACTGCTCATCGTCGGTTTCATCGCCACCATCGCGTACGGGTCGGTTGGTGTCGGCGTCGGGATGGTCGACGATACGGGCGGACAGATCAGCGCAGAAGAAGTACAGAACGGTAACACTGGGACCCAGTTCGACGACCCCGGTGTCGTCAAAGAGGACGGGCAGTACGTCGTGTACGTCGTCGCCCGGCAGTTCCAGTTCTCTCCCGGAACTGGGGACACACCGATCCGCGTGCCCGCGGGTGAGAACGTCACGTTCAAGGTGACCAGTGCAGACGTGGTGCACGGCTTCTCAGTGGTCGAAACCAACATCAACACGATGGTCATTCCCGGGCAGGTCTCGGAAGTCTCGGCCCGGTTCAACGAGCCCGGCACCTACGGGCTCATCTGTCACGAATACTGCGGGGCGGCCCATCACACGATGGGTGGCTCCGTCGAGGTCGTCCCGCCGGAGGAGTACGATATGCAGCAAGAGAACATCGACCAGTCCGCAGATGACGCACAGGCTCAGGAGGAGGCGGATCAGTAATGGTGTTCGTCGACTCCTATCCGAAAACGTCGAAGCTCGTCCGTAGCGAGTTCCTCGTCTCGTTCATCGCTCTCGGAATCGGTGCGCTGTTCGGCGTCATCCAGGCGCTCCATCGGACCGGCGTGTTCCGGGGCTTCGTCAGTTCAGCCGACTACTACACGATTCTGACGGGCCACGGCGTCTTGCTGGCGCTCGTGTTTACCACGTTCTTCATCGCAGGACTGTTCACATGGGCTGTCGCCAGCAGTCTCGAACGGGAGTTGCCACAGCGTATCGCCTGGTCGGCCTTCTGGATAATGCTCACGGGGACGGTGCTTGCGGCCGTGTCTATCATCGGCGGTATCGTCGGTTCGCCGTCGATCCTGGGTCACGACCTCGAAGCGGACGTGCTGTTCACCTTCTACGCCCCGATGAAGGCGCACCCGGCGTTCTACATCGGCGCTGCGCTCATCATCGTCGGCTCGTGGGTCGCCGGCCTCGCGTACTTCAAGTCCCTGTGGGAGTGGCGCTCTGAGAACCCGGGTGAACGCATTCCCCTGCAGACGTTCATGGTCCTGACGACGATGCTGATGTGGTACGTCTCCACCATCGGCGTCGCCGTCGAGGTCGTCGCCTTCCTCATTCCGTGGTCGCTCGGACTCATCCAGAACGTCGACCCGCTGCTGACGCGGACGCTGTTCTGGTACTTCGGCCACCCGGTCGTGTACTTCTGGCTCATGCCGGCGTATCTCGTCTGGTACACGATTCTACCGAAGCTGGCCGGTGGGCGGCTGTTCAGTGACCCGCTGGCTCGCGTCGTGTTCGTCGCCTTCCTGCTGCTCTCGACCCCGGTCGGCTTCCACCACCAGTACACCGACCCCGGTATCCCCTCGGGCTACAAGTTCATCGCGATGACGAACACGATGTTCTTGCTGTTGCCCTCGCTGCTGACCGCGTTCACCGTGGTCGCCTCGGTCGAACACGGCGCTCGCCAGCGGGGTGCAAAGGGCTATCTCTCCTGGCTTCGGAATCTGCCCTGGGGTAAGCCGGCCTTCGCCGGCTGTATGCTCGCCGGCCTGATGTTCGCCGCAGGAGGGTTCTCCGGCATGATCAACGCCGGGATGAACATCAACTACCTCATCCACAACACCATCTGGGTGCCCGGCCACTTCCATCTCACCGTCGGGACTGCGTTCGCGCTAACGGCGATGGCGATCAGCTACTGGCTGGTCCCACAGATCACCGGGAAGAAACTCCGACAGCGCACCATCGCCACGCTCCAGCCGTACGTCTGGTTCGTGGGCATGGCGGTGATGTCGAACGCCATGCACCGCGCCGGCCTCGCCGGCATTCCGCGACGGACTGCCGAACCGACGTACGACGAGTTCGCGTTCGAGGGCGTCGCCGGAACGGTCGGCGAAATGCGCATCCAGATCGCCATCGGCGGCTTCCTGCTGTTCGTCGGCGCGGCGATGTTCCTCATCGTCATGGCCGACACCTTGCTCGCTCGCCGCGGCGGGACGCTGTCGGTCAACGGGACGATTCCGGAGCCGCTGTCCGGCGCGGACCACAGCCCGCGTATCCTGGACAACTACAAGCTCTGGACGGCGATTGCCCTGCTGCTCATCGCCATCGCCTACGGGCCGCCGCTCGCCAGCATGGTCGCTGATGGACTGTTCGCGCCCGGTAGCCCGCCGATCCCGGTCTAACACAACTTCACTACTCTCTCATCATGTTCGACGACGTCGACGGTCCGGAGCAGAAAACGCTGCTACGACTCCTCATCATCGTTGGAATCGGCTTGCCGATCCTCATCGAGGTCGTTACCTTCGGGAGTATGATGGGGCATCATTTGACCGGGGACACCGGGGGTGAGGCAGTCCCCGAAACGCCGACTGCGGAGCCGGCCGGTGCCGGCGTCGGCGACCCGATTCTGGAATCCGCGAACGTCTCAGCCCGCATCGATGCGGCGTCTGTTGTCACCGCTGACGAGGGGTGGCGGTTCACGCTCACGGTGAACGTGACGAACACCGGGTCAGACCCCGCGGCAGTTCGTCTCGACAGCGTCACCACCCGCAGCGGCGAGACGATTGCGGAATCCGCGAGCACCGGACAGCTACCAGTGAATCAGACTGACGACGTGACCAAGTCGTGGCTACTGCCCCCCGGCGAACGACCGGACACCGTCTCTGTAACGGTGCTAGTGTATCCGGACGGGGGCTCGGTACAATCGACGCAATACACCGTTGCGCTCGGTGACATCCCCGTTTCGAACCGCTGACCGTCTCACCCGTCCACGGGGTCGCCACAGGACGGGCAGGCGGTAGCGTCGGGCGGGAGCGACTCGCCGCACTCGCCGCAGTACGACTGTCCGGCGTCGCGGCCGCCCGGCGTGAAGACGGACGTATCGTCCATCCATGCCTCGTCTGTCTCCGAGGCAGCCTCATTCGAACTGTCCGTCCCGGCCGTTTCCGATTCCGTTTCTGTACCGCTGTCGTCGACCGGCGTCTCCGGTTCCGCGTCGTCGTCCGACGGCTGCGCGTTGTCCTGTTCCGATCCGTGAGCGGGCGGTTCCGCCGCCGGGACCTCGTCGGGCGAAAACACTCGGGTCCCGGTGTGTCCCGGTGGCTCCTCGTCGCTGTCAGCATCTGCGGTGTCGGTCCCCGCTCCAGTCTGTTCCCGGGAGTCCGGTGCGGCGTCCACAGTCCGTTCAGCAGTCGGACTCTCGTCGCTGCTTTGTGAGCCGCCGACCGGTGGCATGATAGGGAACCGCTGGTCCGGACGGCGCTGGGGGTTCGAAAGCGGCGCACGGATTCGAACGACGGTTCCAGCGAGCAGTTGGAACAGGAGGTACGCGCTCGCCAGCACACCGGGGACGGCGATGAACAGAGGTGTGGCTTGCGATGGCTGTACGCCCGTCAGTTGCAGCGCCGTCTCCGCCACGGGACCGACGCCCGCCCGCGCCAGCCACGGGGACAGCGACGACGACACGCCGGGTGCGACGACCGGCTGGGTCAGCCACCCAGTCCCGAGAGCAGCGGCGCTTACGAACACCAGCAGCGACAGGAGTCGTGGAACCGAAAGCGTGTAGACGCGGTGTCCATAGGCGACGGTCCGGACGACGAGATGCACCGTCCCGAACAGTGCAACTACCGTGAGCAGACGTTGCTGGCCGAGCGTGACACTGAGCAACAGGCAGCCCAGAAGCACACTGCCGGGGAGGGCGAGCAACAGGCTCGGATGGTCCAGCCGATACGCGTCGGCGAGGTTGCCGTAGCTGTTCCGAAGCCGTCGGTTGACGAGGACAACGGTCGCCAGCGACGGACCGAGGAGCCAGAGACTGGCGGCAAGTACAGTGCGTAGCGAGATAGTCCGGCCAGTAAGTGTCACAAGAACAGTACCTTCGATCCCTGGGAACTGCGCCAACAGCAGCCCCGTCGCGAGCACCCAGCCACCGTAGACGAGCCATGCCAGACCCACACCCACAAACAGCCAGGTTTCAGTTCGCAGTAGTGCGGCGGACTCGCGGAGTTCCAACCCCAGTCGACCACGCTCCATCAGCCTGATGTTTCCCGACCGACCGCTTAACTGTGGGTGGTCACGCCGCCCGAATTGTCATCGTGGCGACGCCCGACAGTTCGAGTTCGTCGCCCGGTTGGATCGGTTCCCGGTCGCCTTTCTTCAACTGGGTCTCGTTCAGCCGCGTCGGGTTGTCCCCGAGGTCGACCAGATAGTACCCTTCCGGCTGGCGGTCGAACCGGACGTGTTCGCGGTGGATCCGAACCGCTTCGTCTTCCGGTCGCCCGGCATCCAATAGTGCCGCCCGAATCTCCCGGCCGATGCGGTCACCGTCTTCGATGGTGATGTCACGACCCTCGACCGAGAGGACGAGTTTGTCCGGTACCGCCGCGTCGTCGGTGGACTGTGACGCGAGTGTGTCGACGGCGTTGCCCGTGGCTCCTGACTCACTCTCCGTCTCATCGGCGGTCGACGACCCTGTCGAGTCAGCCGTCGGCGTGTCGCTCTCGCCGCGATGTGCGTCTAAGTCCTCCCCACAGTTGACACAGAAGCTGGCATCGTCGTCGACAGCGGTGTCACAGGACGGGCACGCGTCGAGCGAGCCGTCGTCGCCCGGTGTGATATCCTGTACGTCGGCACCGCAGGCGACACAGAAATTCGCGTCGGCGTCGAGTTCGCGGTCACAGTCCGGACAGGCGATCGTCGCCGCATCGTCATCTGTCTCCGAGGCGTCGTTGGATGTCTCGGCGTCCGCATCGGAGTCACTGCTGGACTGGTCCGAGGTGTCATCATTCTCGTCGGGTTCTTCCGCAGCCTTCGGCTCGGTTTCGTTTTCGGCATCGGTGTCGGCTTCAGGCTCGTGTTCCGTCGCCGTCTCCGCCGTCCCCACCGTCTCGTCTCCGGCCTCGGCTGCCCCAGTATCCGAGGCTCCATCCACCGATGCGTCGTCGTCGCTGTCATCGTCGAGAGTGTGCCCATCCGGGGCGTCGGCTTCGTCGCTAGCCCCCATCGACCGGCCATCCGTCGGGTCCGCCTCGTCCGTGCCTTCCGGTATCAGGTCGGCGTCGTCCGGCACCGCATCGTCGGTGTCAAAATCAGCAGCGCTTTCGTCAGTGTGTTGCCACTCACCACAGTCCGGGTTTGTGCACCATCCGCCCGCGACTGTCGGATCAAAGTCCTCGTCGCATATGGGGCATTTTACCGTGCGGTCGGATTCAGGCATGGGTTTCGTTAGAGAGTATAGAGTCGAGAAATAAAATACTTGTCCCACGAAACTTTCTCTCTATTCGTCTGTCATAATAACGGTATCCCGTTCGGAAATGTCGAGATCAGGGTCGATATCTCGGACTGGCATCCCGCCGCTTTCCGGTGTTTCCGGAAGCGCACTGTCGGCAAACAGGAGCACGGAGATGTTGTCCTTCCCCCCGCGGTCGTTTGCCAGTGACACGAACTCCCGACTCGCCGCGTCGAGGGACGCTGCATCGAGGACCACGTCACGGATCTCGTCGTCGGTGACGGCCGCTTCGCGGATACGCTCGGCCACTGAATCGGCGTGGTCCGAATCGACGTACTCCTCGTACAGTTCCGGCGCGTCGGTCTGTGCGTCGATGAGTCCGTCGCTGGTCGCCAACACCGTGTCCTCCGCGTACAGCCTGACCGTCCGCGTGTCCACCCCGACAGTCGCCTCGTCGGGGTCCTCGTAGCCGGACCCGCCCAGCGCGCGTGTGATCTCGTTGCCGTTCGGGTGGACGTGTGCCTCGACCGGGTCGATTTCGTCGTTGTCGACCCACTCCTGAACGACGGCGTGGTCTCTGGTCAGCGGCGAAATCGTCTCACGGGCGCTGTTGACGACGTAAGCCCGGCTATCACCGACCCAGCCGTAGTGGAGTTTGCCGTCGGCGTAGATGCCTGCAACGACCGTCGTGTAGGATTGGGTCCCGGTCTCGTTTGCGTACCGGATGATCTCGCGGTGGGCCGCCGTAATCGCCTCCGCCACGGCAGTTTCGAGTTCCTGTTCGCCGGGCGGGTCCGGGAGGACATCGCGGGCGACATCGACGTCGAACCCGCCGGGATAACTCCGGGCCGTTCGAATCGCCACGGGGGCGAGGTGTTCAGCCACGATAGTCGTCGTAATGTACGACGCAATGTCTCCGGCGTCGTGTCCGCCGGCACCGTCGGCCACCACGAACACGCCGGCCGAACGGTTCATCGGTCTCCCGTTGCCCTCAGTGTCAGCTGAAGCCCCTTCGTCAGTGTCCGCTGCGTCCGTGTCGTCAGCGGTATCGGTCGCCGTCTCAGTACCGGCTGTCTCGTCTGTCACATCCGCCGTCTCGTCGCCGTCTGCTGTGACCGGCTCCTTCGACTGTGGCCTGTCTTGCCCGCGGTAGCCGTCCCGATGCCCCTCCTCGAACACCGTCAGCGAGACGCTGTCCTCGTTGATGCCCTGTCCTCGCTTCCGCTCGCCGATGTCGTAGTTCGTGCTGTATCTCATGACTCCTCCGGATGGAACTCGAACGTGACCCCGTAGGTCGGATGGACCAGCGACACCAGGTCGCCGTCGGTGAGTGTCACCGACTCGGGTGGAACGTTGCCGTGTCTGTCGGTCGGGTCCTCGCCCTCGGAGCGCAGACGGTTGCGTCCGGGTTCGGAGAGGACCCGCTGCCAACCGGCCCCCTTCTGGACGAACGTCCCGTTGAGGCTCCGGTCGTGGAGGGACCACTCGCCGTCCTCGATATCGAACTGTACCTGCACCGAGGAGATGTACTCCCCCTGCGGGTCTTCGATTGTTATCGATGCCGGGGGACCGCTCGCGCCCTGTCGCCCGATAGTGTCGCCCGGTTCGACGGTGAACTGCCTGTCCGCTTGAATGTACGTCACTGACGCCGTCGCGGGCGGCGTTGGATCGCGCCGTTCGAGGACCTCTTTGAGGACCGTCGCGTTCCGGTATCGGTCGCGGTAATGTGACTGCGTGGCCCGTTCGACGATTTCGGCCAGATAATCGTCGCAGTCGGCCCCGAACGCTTGCGGGTTCACCCCGTCTTTCTTCGGGACGCTCCCCTTGAGCAAGAATAGGAGTATCTTCCCGATAGAATACACGTCCGACCACGGCCCCTGCCGAACGTCGGTTCGGCTGGCCTCGGCGACTTCGCGGGGCTTGAACGGCCCCAGAATCGTCGTCCCGGTGTTGCCGGAGGACGGATCCTCGGTGGCATCGAACCCCGTCGCCGTATTGAAATCGATCAGCGTGGGCGTGATGTCGGGTGTGAGCATCACGTTCTCCGGTTTCAGGTCCCGGTAGACGATCTCGTTCTCGTGGAGAAACCCCATCGCGTCACAGAGGTCGATGCCGATCTGTCGGACCTGTTCGCTGTCGTCGATTGGGCCGTGCTGGTCGATGACTTCGTCGAGTTCGATGCCGTCGACGATCAGCTGGACGACCAGAAACGGAACGTCACGCTCCGTGACCTGATCGTAGTAGTCCATCACGTTCTCGTGACCGCCGGCCCGGCGGATGCGTTCCAGTGATCCGACCTCCTTTTTGAAGTACTCCTCGATGATGTCGGGGTCGTTCTGGGATTCGGTGTAGTTGGGGTACTTCACAGCGACCGCCTCACCCGTCTCGGTGTCTCTGGCGCGGAACGCCTTCGCGAACCCTCCCTTGCCGAGGAACTCCTCGAGTTCGTACTGGCCGGCGATGACATCACCGCTCTCAGGTTCCCAGTTCATGGATCACCCGTTTCTCCGGCCAGTAGCGGCCCTGCCGACACTGCAGGTCGTTGCAGTCACTTCTGGATGCCCTCGTCAGTGACGATCTTCGTCGCCTTGTTCTGCTCCTTGCGTCCGCCTTCCATCACGATCCGCGTCTCACGCTCAGCGGTCTGGACGGCCTCGGTGTCCTCGCCGTGGATGCGCGTCATCCGCTCCAGTTGGGTCTGTGCCTCGGCGACGTTGCCCTTGCCGAGTTCCGTCTTGATAACGGTCTGTCGGTGGTCCACGTCGACCTGTTCGTTGTGCGCGGCCAGTTTCGCCTCGTCGTCGGTGTAGTCGACGGTGATCGATTCCCGCGTCGTCTCGCCGCCAGCGTGCAGCGTGACATCCGCCACGGACACGGCGTCTTGCGGGTCGTTGGCCGGCGCGTGTATCTTCAGCACGACTCGCTGAGTCTCCCGCTCTAGCAGGTCGGGCAGCGGCACGACAGCCGCGTTGTCCTCCCAGTTGGGGTCTACAGACTGGGTCTGTGGCAGCGAGCGGTACACTTCACTCACCTCGACACCGTCAGCCACGTCAAGTTCGAGACGGGCGTCGGGAGCGACGACGGTCCCGGCCTCCTCGACTGCGTCGCCGAAGAACGACTCGATGTCACCGGCGGCGTCCAGGTGTGTCCATTCGCCGCGGGCAACGGTACCGAGCGTCCGGATCGTCTCCTCGCGGTAGTCGCTCCCGATACCGGCCGCCTTGATTCTGATGCCCTCGGTGTCGATTTCGCGTGCTAGCGTCCCGAACGCTTCCGGGTCGTGGGAGTTGTCCTTCCCATCAGAGAGGAGCAGGACCCGCCGAGCCGTGTTGTCGTCTGTCGGCAGATCCTGCAGGGACGCCTTCGCTTCCAGCAGGCCGCTGTACATATCGGTGCCCCCGCCAGCGGAGATGTCAGCGACCGCGTCCACTGCCGTTTCACGCGAAATAGTCCCCCACCGGGTCGGTGCAAGAACCGTCGTGACCTCGTTGTCGAAGGCGATGATCGAGATGTAATCGTCCTCGTCGAGTAGCCCGAACACCCATTCAGCGCCAGCGCGGGCCTGTTCGATGTCTTCGCCGGCCATCGATCCACTCGCGTCGATACAGAGAGCAATCTGTCGCGTGGGTGGCTCCTCCAACCGTCCGGGCTCGACTTCGATCTCAGCGGTCAGTTTCGCCCCGCCCGTCGGCACGTAGGGTCGGTTGACCTCGCTCACGACAGTAGCGGTCATACTGGTAGATGGGTCGTACGGAGTAATTATATGTTTCCCTCAAATCGAGGGAAAAAAGTTCCAACCGCTACCTGGGTCGGTAGCCTGTAGCTACTAGCTACCTCCCGGTAGTAGGTGCTGTCTACGCCGCCTGTCACGCTGTCTCGACTCGGCTGCCGACCCAGAGAAGGGTTCCGAGCAGTGCCACGACAGTGAGCGGAAGGAGCCACTGGAACAGCGAGAGAAGTCCAGCGCTCGCCTGCACACCGACAACGAGCAAAATAGTGGGCCCACAGCAGGCGAATCCGGAGAGCAGTCCCGGCAACCCCGACACAGCCCCTGCCCCCGGGCCGAGACGGCAGGCCGATGGGCCGCGCCACGCGACGGCGGAGACGGCGAGGTTGAGTCCGACCAGCGATGCCAAGACGGCACCGAGAAGCACGTTCAGCGGCGAGACGAGCAGTTCGACTGGGCCGACGACGACCAGTGCAATCGGTTCCCACTGAAACGGCCCGACCTGCCGGAACGCACGGGTAAGCGGGTTACTGACGACAGAAACCTCGTAGCCGGCTGGGCCGAAACCGAGGTGTCTGAGACCAGCGAGGTACAGCAGGAAGTACGCCAGTCCAGACACACCCAGAAGCAACTGACCGTCGCGGCGGGTGAGCGCTCCCCGGACCGCAACCGCAGTGTGCCGAAGCAAGCGTTCGATGCGAGCGGCCACACCAGCCCCGTCGGCTGCACTATCAGTCGACATACGCACTCTCCGGATAGAAACCGGCCCAGGCGAACCACATGGCGTCGAAGGCCAGTGAACGGTCCAGCGGGAGCGAATCGGCATCGTGTGTGGTCCCTTCGAGCGTGTAGCCGTCGTCCGCCGCTTCGACCGTCGCTGACTCCGGATTCGCGTACACGTAGCCCGTTTCGAGGTCGGTGTCGGCGACGGCGACGTACGGCGTGTCGCCGATGTTGCCTGTCAGAACGCGCTGACTCAGCAGTGTTCCCTTATCGAAGGCCACCGCCCCCGTCTCCGTCCGGGTCCCGATGACGACGGTCTTTGGGTGCGCGCGGCTGTCACCCTGCAGCGGCTCAAACAGCGTCCGAGTGCTCGAATAGTAGCCGCGTTTCGCGTTGTACTGGCCGTATGGATCAGTGCCGTAACGCCGCGAGAAGCTGGTATCCTCGGTCAGAACGGTCGTTTCCGGATAGGTACTGGACCAGCGGTCCCACGTCGTCCAAGTGATCCGGAACTCCCGCAGCGACTCGCCAGTTAATGGGCCCGTAATCGCTGTCGCCAGCATCTGTGGCCACCAGCTATCGGTGCCCCGGTCGTACATCGTCAAATTCGAGTTCACAAGCCGCCCTGAGACGCCGAACTCCACCGGACCGCGCTCAAATCCCTGTGCGGTGCCCGTCAGCGGACAGTACGTCACAGCGACGGAATTACCACCGACAGTGTCGTTCACGATTTCGTGGTGGACGAGAATGTACTGCGGATAGGCTTTCGCCTCCCCGTCGCGGACCACGCCGAACACCGGGTCGTCCGGAGCCAGTATCTCTGGAGGCGTCTCGGCAAACGTCGGGTCGTCGATGGACGGAATACCGTCTTTACGAACGCCGCCGCTGACGATCTTCTCTTCGAGCGTCCCGATCTCGTAGTCTAGATGCAGGCGACCATCAGCCGTCGGTGGCTTCGACCCGTCGCTTCGGTCGGTTGCCGTCGATGGCGTCCCGGTTCCGCCGCCGGACCCGGCCACTGAACGCGATCCAGTAGTCGAGCCGTCATCTCCCGCGCAGCCTGCGCCACCGAGTGTCACACCGGCACCAACCGTCGTGAGAAGCCGTCGGCGGGAAAGGTCCATGCCATGTGTAGTCTTTCCAATCACTAAGTCTCGCGGTGAGGGGCCGGTAACTCCCTGCTGGCACGCTCAGCGAGGCTATCTCGGTGTACGAACCAACGCTCGGACGGCCTAATTGACGAGGGTGGCGGCCAGCGACGAGACGTACGCCAGTTCGTCCTCGTTCACGCCGTGGCCCATCCCCTCGTAGATGCGTTCCTCCACGTCCCCGTTCAGTTGCTCGAAGACCGAGGCCGTGACGTGAACGCGCTCTTCGGGAATGTGCGGATCGACGTCGCTACAGCCCAGGAACACCGGCGTTTCCTCGATGTCGCCCTCGTACTCGCTCTCGTCGATGGTCTCGCCGATGAGGCCACCACTGAGAGCCACGAGCCCGCCGTAGCGCTGCGGGTTACGGGCGACGAACTCGCTCGCGAGACAGGCCCCCTGGGAGAAGCCCAGGACGAGCACACAGTCGGTTGGTATCCCGGCTTCCTCGGCCTCCGTGACGGCGTCCTCGATAGCCTGCAGTCCCGATGTCCGCCCGGGTTCGTTCTGCTCGACCGGCGAGAGGAAGGAGTTAGGGTACCAGGTGTTCCGCGCGGCCTGGGGGGCGAGCAGAGCCAGCCCGTCCTGCTGGAACTCTGTTCCCATCTGGACGATACTCCGGGCAGTCGCACCCCGACCGTGGACCAGCACCGCCGCCGCGCTCGCCTCCGATAGCGCGGCTCCAGCAGTCACGAGTTGCTGGCCCTGATGGGGGCCGCTCATCGCGCTCCTCCCGGCCGTCGGCTGTGCCCTGTCACGTCCGTGCAGTCCGTTTCTGTTCCCGTTCGCCCGGTTGCCGTAGCCAGCCACCGTGTCGTGTGCATACCTCAGATAGCGCGCGAAGACACTTGACTTGGCACATCGGTCAATCGGTCGAGATATCCCGTGTTCAGGCTCGCAATCGGAGTTCGATGTCGTCACCGTCACGCACTGTGAGACCGGTATCGGTTTCGGAGACAGCGTAGCCGGACTGACGGAGGCGCTTACGTGTCGCAGCAAGGGTTGCTTCGTCGGGGAATCGAATCTCGAACCACGCCAGACCCTGTCCGGCGTGGGGCCTTGACCGCCCCTGCCAGACGTTGGCTCCGATGTGGTGGTGGTAGTCACCGGCCGCCAGAAACACCGCGCCGTCGTACGCGGCTCTGACACGCAATCCGAGTGCGTTGGCGTAGAACGACCGGGCCGTCTCCACTGACGAAACTTCCAGATGTACGTGTCCAATATCGGACCTAGCGGGCATCGACTGTTCACCGGTCGCGGCAGCCGCGACTGACTGCGTATCGAGGGGCTCTGTCACCATTTCGACGTGACCCGACGGTGTCTCCTGCCACGGCGCCCGCGGAAAGTCCCGATAGATCTCGACGCCGTTACCGGCCGGGTCCGACAGATATAGCGCCTCGCTGACACCGTGATCCGATGCGCCGGAAAGTGTCCACTCCGATTCGATACGCTTGAGTGCATCACCCAGCGCCGCTCGCGACGGAACGCGAAACGCGACGTGGTACAGCCCGGTCCCGGCAGAACCTCTCGCTGGTGCGTCTGGCCGACGGTTCAGGATCAGTAGTTCCTGTCCACCCGCACCGAGTATCGTCCGGTCGTCGTCTGAGTCTAGGACTTGGAGGCCGACAACATCACGGTAGAAATCGACAGTCGGTGGTAAGTCAGCAACGGTCAGGGCCACCCGGCCGATCTCGGTTTCTGATGGGAGAGTGGCTTGGTCCATACCGATAGCAGGTATAGGCAGCCCATAACTCTGGGTGCCAGCCGGAGACTCCCGCAACGAGTTTGAGTCGACAGTGTTCGAGTCGAGGCCGTCCGTCATCGAAGCGTTGTACATTGCTAGCACTCGACAGTGCCTTTGGAGAAATGGTAAAATTCAGTGTAAAAAACTCAAAATATACTCCGCACCAGGAATTATTCATGAACTATTACGTATTACTAGCAGAGCCGTGTGTTAACCTTCATCAGAGTAGTACTATAACCTTCGAGTTGTTACCTTGGGTTGACTATGAAAAAGCAGGAGCTCATCCACCTTCACGGCCTGCTTGCACAGGTACAGAACCACTACGAAGCCGAATCCGGGACAGAAGTAGACCACGACGAATACGAGGAACTGGGCGTCAAGCCGACATCGATTCACAAGTCGAAAACAGACCACAAGGCCGCTGTCTTTGCGATTGCTGACGGTATTGCCTCCGAGATGGCTGACGAGACCAAAGAGCCAGTTTCTGCCGCCGCGGACTAACAGTTCTCCGTCGTTTCTATGCAGTTCTCCCGACGAGCAATGCTATTAGTGACTGTATAACGGCTGTCGGAATCATATTGGAGACGCGATACGTCGAGGGTGTTGAACAGAGAGACCCTGTTGCTCGGTAACCGGACTTACTCGTCGATTAATTCCTCGAATTCGGGTAACACGTCGTCCGATTCGTCCTCGGACTGGCCCGACGACTGGTCATCGGCCTCTGCTGTCGACTCTGTCGACGAAGACTCGTCGTCCGTCGTTTCGTCGGCCTCCTCCGGAATCTCCTCGATTTCGAGCACGTCGAGCGGGATGTTCTCGAGTCGTTGCCCAATCTCCTTGCGTGCAATTCGGGCGGCATGTTCGTCCCGTTCGACGTTGAACACGGTCATCTCCAGTTCGAGTGCGACGAGACTCTCATCGGCCGCGAGAAAAGCCGGTTCCAGTGTCTCGCCGCAGTGCGGGCAGTGCCGGTCGCCCATGTTGATCTCGACGTAGTTGAGGTCGGGGTTCAGCATTTCCCCCGTCTTCGAGATGGCGATGCGAACTGCCTCGTCCGCAGATGCCACATCGTACACTGGGACTGCGGCCTCGACAACAACTCGGCAATTCATGCTAGTATGTTTGTTTCCCAATATAATGAAGGTTAGCCCTGAAACGGGGATCACCTCTCACCCCATATATCGTGGTATAGAGGGGCAGAAAGCACCGTTGAGCCGCACAGACGCAAGCGACATAAAACATCACGACGGCGAAAAGCAGTGACAGATCAGACGGATATGAACGTCCGCTAGTCGAGAGAGGTCTCCAACCCGTGCGAGCGGAACTCGTAACGCCATTACCTCCGGGTCCGTACACACGGACAATGGAACAGGGCGTCATCGACGTCGGGTCGCTGGCCGGCGGTATCGACCTCCAGGCAACTGTCGAGAGCGGGCAGTCCTACCTCTGGAACCGGGAGGACGGCGAAATGTACCAGCGCGACGGGGGAACCGGGGACGACGCGTGGTACTGGACGACAGTCCGTCGAGACGGGTCACCAGCAGTCATCCGCGTCCGGCAGCGGGACGGTGTCCTCGAATGGGAGTCCACGATCGACGCGGAGGCAGACCTCAAGCGACTCCTGCGGCTTAGGGACGACCTCTCCGCGATTCGGACGACGGCACCGGCCGACGACGTGGTCCAATCAGCCTACGATAGGTTCTGGGGGATGCGTCTCGTTCAGGACCCACCGTTTGGCTCCCTCATCTCGTTCATTTGCTCGGCCCAGATGCGCGTGGCCCGGATACACAGTATGCAACAGGCGCTCCGCGACGCGTTCGGCGAGACAGTCGAGTTCGACGGGCGGACGTACAACGCCTATCCGACGCCGTCAGCGTTGGCCGAAACGACCGAAGAACGCCTCCGGGACCTCGGGCTGGGCTATCGAGCGCCGTACGTCCAGCGCACCGCGGAGATGGTCGCAGGCGGCGAGGCCGACCCGGAGGAAGCCGTCGGTCTCGACTACGAGGACGCCAGGGAGTCGCTCACCCGCTTCGTCGGCGTCGGCGACAAGGTCGCGGACTGCGTGTTGCTGTTCTCGCTTGACTACCTCGAAGCGGTCCCGCTAGACACCTGGATCCGGTCGACCATCGAGGAGTACTACCCGGAGTGTGAGCGAGGGAACTACACCGACACGTCCCGGGCCATCCGGGCCGCGCTCGGCGGCGAGTACGCCGGCTACACGCAGACCTACTTGTTCCATTATCTCCGGACGGGCAGCGACGAAAACTGACGCGGGTGATGGAAGGCGACAGTATAACGGAGTCCGCAATCAAACCCTCGGACATGGCTCGCACGCGAGCACATGTATTCGTCTCCGGTCGTGTCCAGGGCGTCTATTACAGAGCGACCACGCGGGAGCGTGCACAGGACCAGGGGGTCGACGGGTGGGTCCGGAACCTCGACGACGGGCGCGTCGAAGCGGTGTTCGAGGGCCCCGAAGCCGACGTGGATGCGATGGTCGAGTTCTGCCACGAGGGGAGCGAACGCGCGAACGTAACCGACGTCGAAGTCGAGTTCGAGGAGCCGAGGGGCATCGACGGATTCGAGGTCCGCTGGTAAGCCGCCGTCCCGTAGAGTTACTTCACTGGCGGGCGAACCTGCGGGTATGCTCACCGGCTCCGAAATGGGTGTCGTCGATGAGAACGCCGCGGCGCTCGGCGTCCCGCGCAAACAGCTGATGGAGTCGTCCGGGCACGCCGTCGCACGGGCGGTCCGTACCCTCGCTGACCCCGGCGACCAAGTCACCATCGTCGCTGGTCGAGGGAACAACGGCGGAGACGCGCTCGTCACCGCCCGCTTTCTCGACGAGTACGACCTCCGCGTCCTTTTG
Source organism: Haloarcula sp. CBA1131 (assembly GCF_008728975.1). Lineage (NCBI taxonomy): Archaea > Methanobacteriati > Methanobacteriota > Halobacteria > Halobacteriales > Haloarculaceae > Haloarcula > Haloarcula sp. CBA1131. Next base: position 1,739,045 of record NZ_RPCY01000001.1, on the reverse strand, counting down.
TTGGGCCGCCCGGACGCAATCTCGACGACGATTGCCAGGGAGAACTGGGATGCCCTCCAGCACGCCGAGTATCCGACGAAACCAGTCAAAGATTCCTCGGCCTTCGACCTTGGGAGCCCTGACGTCGTCGTCGACGCGATGCTAGGAACGGGAATCGCCGGTGCCCTCCGGGAACCGGAGGCAACGGCCGCCACGGCGATGAACGAGAGCGACGCGATCGTCCTCTCTGTGGACGTCCCGTCGGGCCTCGACGCCGAAACGGGGCGGCTAGCCGAGAACGCCGTCGACGCCGACCACGTCGTCACGTTTCACGACACCAAACCCGGTCTGGCGGACCTCGACGTCCCGGTCACAGTCGCCGACATCGGCATCCCCGACGCCGCGGAGTTGTTCATCGAGCGCGGTGATCTCACCCGCCTCGAACGGGACCCAGCGAGCCACAAAGGCGACAACGGCGAGGTGCTGGTCGTCGGCGGCGGCCCGTACACCGGCGCGCCGGCGCTCACGGCCCAGGCCGCCCTCAGAGGCGGGGCCGACCTCGTTCGAGTCGCCTGCCCGGCAGTCGTCGCGCGGGAAATCCAGTCCTACAGCGAGAACCTCATCCTCAGACCGTTCGACGGGGACCACCTCGCGCCACCCCACGTCGACAACCTCGCCGAACTGGCGGCAGAGCACGACACGCTGATCGTCGGGCCGGGACTCGGGAACGCCGACGCGACGCTGGAAGCGGTCGGGGACCTGCTGTCAGGATTCGAGGGGACGGCTGTCGTCGACGCCGACGCTCTTTCCGTGGTTCCGGACATCGAAACGGACGCGGACCTCGTCTGTACGCCCCACCAGGGCGAGCTTCTCGGGATGGGCGGCGAGACGTCCGAGGACTGGCGGGAGCGGGCGGACCTCGTGGAGTCCTTCGCATCGGAGGTCGACCAGACACTGCTGGTCAAAGGCCCGTACGACATCGTCTCCGACGGCGAGCGAACCCGCGTCGGCCGGACGGGCAATCCGGGGATGACGGTCGGCGGCACCGGCGACGTGCTCGCGGGCGTGACGGGGGCGCTCGCCTGCGTTCAGGAGCCGCTCGACGCGGCCGCCATCGCCGCCTACACCGTCGGCACGGTCGGCGACCGGGTCGTCGACGACCGCGGCTACGGATTGGTCGCAACGGACCTGCTAGACGAGATACCGAGCGTACTGTGGCAGCGGGAAGCAGAAGCGTAGCGTCCGCAGTCAGGCCGACGCACCGACCAGCTCCCCGGCTTTCGCTCGGGACTGCTCGATGATCGCGGGCCGCGCCTCGAACTCGATAACCACCTGGTCGCCGTAGTCGACCGTCTCCACGCTGGCGTGGTCGTGAATCCACGAGACGAGGCTCATCGTGTCGTCGGTCATCGGGAGCACGAGTCGCTCGCGTTCGTAGTCCGGCAGTTCGTGGTCGATGCGGTCCGCCAGGTCGTCGATGTTGAGCCCCTGCTTGGCGCTGACGGCGACGGGGTTCGGAGCCAGCGACGAGAGCGCGTCTTTCTTGCGGCGGACCTCTTCATCATCGACCATGTCGGTCTTGTTGAGGACTGTGACGATGGGCGCTTCGTTGCGCTCGTACAGCGTGTCGTGGCTCGTCACCAGTTTCTCCCGGATTTCCTCGACCGACTCGGAGACATCGACGACGAGCAAGACCAGATCGGCGTGGTACACCGACCCGAGCGTCGATTTGAACGATTCGACGAGCCAGTGCGGGAGGTCCTGAATGAACCCGACGGTGTCGGTGACCAGCACCTCGCGCTTGCCGACCGCCGCGCGGCGGGTGGTCGTGCCAAGCGTCGTGAACAGACGGTCCTCGCTCTCGGCCGTGGTATCGAGGTCGGGATGCAAGTCGTCGTTCTCATCGACGTCGAGGTCGTCGGCGAGGCGGCGCAGGAGCGTCGACTTCCCGGCGTTGGTGTAGCCGGCCAGCGCGACGAGGTCGAAGCCGGACTCGCGGCGCTGCTCCCGGCGGTGTCGCTCGGTCTCCTCGATGGATTCCAGTTCGTCCCGGATGTTGGCGATCTGCTTTTTGATGTCCTCTTCGCGGGACTCGTCGTACTCGCCGAGCCCCATGAACCCCGGCCGCTCGTCGCGTTTGGCCAGGCTCGCCTTGGCCTCGGCGCGCGGGAGTTCGTAGCGCAGTTCCGCGAGTTCGACCTGGAGTTGGGCTTTTCGCGTCTGGGCCCGCTGGCCGAAGATTTCGAGGATGAGCCGGAAGCGGTCGATGACGCGCACCCGCTCGGGGAGCTCGTTCCCGATGTTGTACGTCTGGTACGGGCCGAGCTGATTGTCGAAGATCACGACGGCGGCCCCTTCGCGAGCGACCGCGTTGCTCAATCGCGTTACCTTCCCCTCGCCGAGGTGGTACGCCGGGTCCTCCGTTCTGGTCTGTGTGATCTCGTCGACAACCTCGTAGCCGGCCGCCCGGGCAAGGTCCCGGATTTCCGTCGTGTCGGCGGTGCCACTGTCGACGCGCTTCGCGATAACCGCTCGTTTCGTGGTGTGTGTCGCCGTCACTCGTTGGAAAACTACGGCGTCCGATTATTTAACCCCCCGGGAGGGGACTCACACTCTTCCGGGGGTCGGCGGTTGGACGGTAAAATGGCAGATACTGAGCGATTCCTGCAGCCGGCTGGCGAAACTAACGACTTCGATACCCGCTCGAAGGCTGAAATGCAGCCAGCAAAGCGGTAGCGGTCAGTCCGGCTTATTCGAGGTCGAAGCGGTCGAGCTTCATGACCTTGTTCCATGTGTCCACGAAGTCGTGGACGAGCTTCTCCTCCGCGTCGGCCGAGCCGTAGACTTCCGAGATGGCCCGGAGCCGGTCGTTCGAGCCGAAGACGAGGTCGATGCGTGTGGCTTCCCACTTGACCTCGCCGGTATCACGGTCGAGCCCCTTGTAGACGTGTTCGGAGTCCGACGCCGGCTCCCACTCCGTGCCCATGTCGAGCAGGTTCACGAAGAAGTCGTTGGTCAGTGTCCCCGGCTCGTCGGTGAAGACGCCGAGGTCGGTGTCCCCGTAGTTCGCACCGATCGAGCGCATCCCGCCGATCAGGGCCGTCAGTTCCGACGCCGTCAGGTTCAGCAGGTCCGCGTTGTCGACCAGCACTTCCTCGGCCGGTCGCGTGATGTCGTCCTGGATGTAGTTTCGAGCCCCGTCGACCTTCGGCTTGAGAGCGTCGAAGGAGGCGGCGTCGGTGTGTTCCGGTCCCGCATCGACGCGGCCGGGTTCGAACGGGATCTCGACGTCGTAGCCGGCGTTCGCTGCCGCCTGTTCTACGGCCGCGTTGCCGCCCAGCACAATCAGGTCGGCAAGCGAGACCTGCGTCCCGTCGGAGCGCGAGTCGTTGAATTCCGTCTGGATGTTTTCGAGCGTCCCCAGGACCGTCTCTAGCTGCTCGGGCTCGTTGACTTCCCAGTTTTTCTGGGGTTCGAGTCGGAGACGAGCGCCATTAGCGCCGCCGCGCTTGTCGCTGTCGCGGTAGGTCGATGCCGACGCCCACGCGGTCTTGACGAGCTGGGAGACAGAGAGGTCCGAATCGAGGATCTTTTCCTTGAGCTCGGTGACCTCCTCGTCCCCGATCAGGTCGTAGTCGGCGTCCGGGAGCGGGTCCTGCCAGATCATCTCTTCGTCAGGAACCTCCGGACCGAGGAACCGCTCAGGCGGCCCCATGTCGCGGTGGGTCAGCTTGTACCAGGCCTTCGCGAAGTTCATCCCGAACTCCATCGGGTTCTCCTGGAAGGTTTCCATGACCTCTCGGTAGTCCGGGTCTCGCTTCAGGGCGATGTCCGTCGTGAGCATCATCGGCGTCTGCTTTTCGTCTGGGTCGTGTGCGTCCGGCACGCTGTTTTTCAGCTCCTCGCTCGTGGGTGCCCACTGCCACGCGCCGCCAGGACCCTTCTCCGGCTCCCACTCGTAGTCGAGCAGGTTGTTGATGTATCCCATATCCCACTCGGTCGGCGACTGGGTCCACGGCCCTTCGATACCGCTCGTGATCATCTCGCCGCCTTTGCTGTTCCCGTTCTCGTTTTGCCAGCCGAGGCCCTGCTGCTCGATGGGGGCCGCTTCGGGCTCGGGACCGAGGTTCTCCTCGGGGTCGTCAGCGCCGTGGACTTTGCCGAACGTGTGTCCGCCGGCGATGAGCGCGGCCGTCTCCTTGTCGTTCATCGCCATCCGGTCGAACGTCTGCCGGATATTCTTCGCCGACGCTTCCGGATCAGGGTTGCCGTCCGGTCCTTCCGGATTCACGTAGATGAGGCCCATCACGGAGGCACCGAGCCCTTCTTCGATTTCGCCTGGCTCGTCGAAGCGCTCCTGGGTTTCCATCTCGTCTTCCGGCCCCCAGTTGACAGCCTTGTCCTCCTCAAAGGCGTCCTCGCGGCCGCCGGCGTAGCCGAACGTCTTGAATCCCATCGACTCGATGGCGACGTTCCCTGCGAGGATCATCAGGTCGGCCCATGAGATCTTTTTGCCGTACTTCTGCTTGATCGGCAGGAGCAGCCGTCGCGCCTTGTCGAGGTTCGCGTTGTCCGGCCAGCTGTTGATAGGTGCAAAGCGCTGTCGGCCGCCAGCCGCGCCACCGCGGCCGTCGGCGGTCCGGTACGTCCCGGCGCTGTGCCAAGCCATCCGGATGAACAGCGGGCCGTAGTGGCCGTAGTCGGCTGGCCACCAGTCCTGCGACGACGTCATCAGCTCTTCGAGATCCGACTTCACCGCTTCGAGGTCGAGTTTCTGGAACTCCTCCGCATAATCAAAGTCGTCCTCCATCGGACCGACATCACGGGCGTTCTGGTCGAGGATCTCCAGATTCAGCTTGTTTGGCCACCAGTCCTGATTAGATTTCGGTCGCTTCGAATGTCCACCTGCGGCACCGCTCATATCGGAATTCGGTGTTTCTGCCATCTTAACAGTAAGTAAGATTCGTCGGTAGCATACAAATCTTTGGATATGAGTAAAGAAATGGCATCGTGTGAAAAATATCGCCCCGAATTCTTTGGGACACCCCGGTAGCAACGACCCCCGTTCCTGTGGCGGAGGCTGTGTAAAAGGGAAAGCGCCAGAGGGAGCACAAAGGATTTAAAAACAGGCGGTCAGGTACGCTGTATGGGTGAGTTCGTACTCCAACTAGATGGGTTGGGCCTCCAGCAGATGGGCCTCGAATTCGGTGGCGGCGGCCTTATCGGCGGGATCATCGGGTTCGCCGCCAAGAAGGTCGCAAAGCTCATTGCCGTCATCATCGGCATCGAGCTGGCACTGTTCAAGTTCCTCGAGACGCGTGGCATCCTCCAGGTGAACTGGGACGCGATAGGCGGGGCCGCACAGAACGCGACCGGCACCGCCGGGAACGCGGCGTCGGCGCAACCGCCGTCCTGGGTCACGTCACTGCTCTCGGCGCTGCCGGTCAGCGCTGGTTTCACTGCCGGGTTCTTGGTCGGCTTCAAGAAAGGGTAACGCGACGCCGCGGCGTTAGCGCGTACTGATGTCGTCTTCGTCTTTGATTATCTGGGTTTCTGCCTCGCCGCTGGTGTGTTCGTTCACCACGTCGTAGAAGTCGTTCTGTAGGCCGGCCGGGAACGTCATGACGCCGACCCACGAGCCGTCGGACTGCCACTCCTCGCGTTCGAGGTCGCCGAACTGTCGGATCTGTGCCTGGGCGCTCCCAGCGTAGTCCGCGGGGACCTGCACGGCGACGGTGACCTCGTCGAACCGGATCGGAATGACCGGCCGGAGCGCATCGAGGGCGTCGTCGACCTGCGCCTCGACGGGTTCCATCGGGTCGACTCTGAAGTCCGTCTCTTCGAGCGCGGATTCGATGCGCTCCGGCGGGTGCGGCGCGTCGTCCATCTGTGGGTTGACCGCGTTGCGCGTGATCCGCTGGATGAGCTGTTTGTGCTTTTGTTCCTGCATCTCGCGGCGCTGGTCGGCCGTGATCTGTATCTCCCCCCGCTTGATGACTTCGGGGATGATGGCCATCGGATCAGTGGTGTCAAACACCTCTTCGAGCATATTCTCGGGCGGTCGGTCCCCCGCGAGGCGTCCTCGAACACGTCCTCCGCGGCGATAACGTCCTCGAGGTCGCCGTCGAAGTCATCACGTTTTATCGCTAGCGCCGCGTCCGGATCCACCAGTACCTCGAACCGCTGGCCGTGGGATTCGAGGCGCGCCGTCACCGCCTCGTCAAGCGATATCATACCCGTCGGTAGCAGTGGGCCAGTTAAAGGCCTTACTGCGTGGTCGGACAGAAAAAGTCCAGTCGCCCGCGAGGGCTGTCGGAAGGGTTACTCTTCGGTGGCGTCTTCGCCTTCGTCGTCCGCGTCTTCACCGGTATCAAGGAGGTCGGCCTCCGCGAGGTGAGTCTCCTTCTCCTCGTCGGTCAGCTGGCCGAACGTCTCCGTTTCGACGTCGACCGTGGCGACGCCGATGCCTTCCGGCGTGAGCCCGTCCTCGTTGACCGACGCGAGAGCGGCCAGCGCGAGGTCGACGCCCTCGTCGAGGTCCATCCCCTCGTCGTAGTGCTCTTCGAGGTAATCCCGGATGTCGCCGCGGTCGGCTCCGACAGCGAGGGCCTTCCATTCGTAGGGCGTCCCGGAGGGATCGGTCTCGAACAGGCGCGGCTCGCCGTTGACGATGCCGCCGATGATGAGCGCAACGCCGAACGGGCGCGCGCCGCCGACCTGCGTGTACTGCTGGATGTAATCGGTGATTTCCTTGGTGAGGGTCTCGACGCCGACCGGCTCGCCGTAGCGCAGCTGGTTCACCTGCGCCTGGCGGCGGGCGAAGTCGATGAGCTGTCGGGCGTCGGCGACGTGGCCGGCCGAGGCGATGCCGATGTGGTCGTCGGCCTTGTGGATCTTCTCGACCGAGGAGCGCTCCATCAGCGGCGACCGGATGCGCTTGTCCACGGCGAGAACGACGCCGTCGCTCGTTCTGACGCCGATGCTTGCTGTGCCGCGTTTGACCGCTTCGCGGGCGTACTCGACCTGGTAGAGGCGTCCGTCCGGCGAGAAGATAGTAATCCCGCGGTCGTAGGCCTGCTGTTGATTTTGTCCCTGCATAGTTATCGGAAATCGAGTGCTGTCGCGCCGACGAACGCGCCGCCGGAGGCCGCTTCGACATCGTAGCGCGGAGGCCGAACAGTAGCGCTCCGGTCTGCGTTCTCGAACACGACGTGTCTCTGTTCAGTGGCTTCCGGCGGCCCGCGTATATACTTTTCTTCACAGGCACGCACAGTGCCGCTAATCCCCCGGACACGGACCCGAACCTCATCGCCGTCGACGCTCTCCAGACAGGTCAGTGCGGCCCGCGCTGGGTCTGTCTGGCCGCGTCTGGTCCGGACGATGGCCTCGGCCGTGCCGTCGTAGTCGTGGAACTGGAGGACGGTCATGTCCGTCTCGGCGCTGCCGGTGTCGCCCAGCAGGTTCTGGGCGGCGTACCACACCGCCCGCTGGAACGCCCGACGGTCCAGCGACGCTGTCGGCCACGTCTCGATACCGACGGCCAGATAGCGCCACCGGGGCCGGAGATGCTTCGGGAGGTGTTTCATACGCCAGCGTTGGGGCGGAGGACAATGAGCAGTGTGGTGTAGCTACTGACTTTGAAGGAGGTACGACTCGTCAGTCACGCGCTGGCGTTCTTTGTACCGGTGTGGGTCCTTACCCGGTAGTATTTCTCGCACACAGGGCCGTTGTATTCGTCTTTTGACCAATCCACAAAACACTTAGCGACCAGAAATCATAATTCACTGTGGATTTGTTCCGACGGTCAGTGCTTCGGCTGGCTGGTGTTACACTCGGTGGACTCGTCACGGGATGCTCGTCAATGGATACAGAGCCACCCACAACGCAGTCACCGAAAACTGTGGCTCAGCCAGCACTGGAACTCACCGGAGAGGTTAAACGCCAAGCAGCAGCCGCGGCCCCTGCACGAGTGGCAGCGACGCTGACAAACGTCGGGAGCGAAACGGTCCGTCTCGGGTACGGTCCGACGCTGCTGTTTACCGATACGGGTCCAAGTGAGGACGTGACCCGGACCGACACCCTCGTGTTTGATCCGAAGAGTCGGGGCGTACTGCGAGCCGACCCCGTACAGACATCAGCAGGGTGCTGGCGGTACCAAGCGGACGGGAGAGAAGGGATCCAGAGTTCGATACAATACCGGGAGCTGACGCCAAACGACGAGTGATCCGGAGAGTACGATATTTATACGGCTGCCGCGGCCGAGGCGTGTCTCCCTGCAGGGACGTATCGACATCAAGACATCGTCGAAACGCCCGAGCCAGTTCGGTCGGCGACGCTGACGCTCCAGCTGGACATCGACGAGCAACAGCGGATCGCCGTCTCCGGCGAGGTGTCGGCATTCAGGAGCGCGGCGTCCACCCAATAGGCACGCAGCTACTGCGGGATCGATGTCGCTCGAAAAACACACTCCGGGAAACGCCTTTGGTGATACGTCCCCCCGTCAGTTCCGGGGTGGGGCTATCGGAGTGGTTTGTCGGCTCAATGTGTCTGGCAGCTGTCCGGGTCGCTACAGAACGAAGGTAGCAGGGTTGTTATACGTCAGAACAGCACCCGCTACGTTTCGTCGCCCTGGTCGTCGTCTTCCAGTCGGACGCCCGGTTCGATGACGGCGTCGCTCTGGCGCTCGCGGTTGCGCTCCGCGACCCGCTCCCACTCTGCCAGGCCCTTTCGGAGGGTATCAGCGTCGAAGCCGATGGTCTCCCCGACCGCGATGAGATCCCGCGGTGCGCGAATCTGGAGATGGTTACTCGGCGATGCCGAGACGACGAACGGTGCGCCGGCGTCCTCGACCAGTTCCCTGAGCTTCCGCAGTTCTTTGATGGCTCGGACGCGAGTGCCGCCGGAGGCCCGGAGCACCGGGCCGAAGTCGAACTCGACGCGGACGCCGTTGTCGGCCGCCGCGTTCGCCAGAACGTGGTTGAAATCGCCGTCCTCGCGCATCGGGTGGGCGAGCACGTCGACGGTCGGTTGCTCGACAGCGAACCGATTGATGCGGCGGTCGCCGCCGTGGACGACGACGACCGTCCGGTCGCTCCGGTAGTTCCCGACGAAACCGCTCGCTCGCGAGGGGTCGTCCGCCCGGACCTCGACGCCGGCGGCGACGTCGATGTCGTACGCATCGCTGATAGCGTCGGCGTCGTAGTCCGCCTGCGCGTCGCCGTGGTTCCTGACGACGATGCCGTCGTAGCCCGAGTCAGCGGCCGTCAGCGCGTGCCGGGCGACGGTGCTGTCGCCGTCGGGATGGGCGTAGACGGCCTCGTACATCACAACTCCTCTAGGAGTTCGCGGGCGTTTGCGACGGCCCTCTCCCGCTTTGCGGGGTAGGCCTCGACTTTCGCCCGGAGCGTGATGCCGTCGCCGCGTTCGACGCTCCCCCCGAACGCGGCCTGTTTGTCGAAGGTGAGAAAGAACGAACAGTTGTCGTCGACCCGGTCGTCCAGTTCCGCACGCACTGCGTCGATATCCGGCGCTGACGCGACCTGCGTGAGTACGTGCCGGATATCGTCAGCGTTCTCGACGCGAGCCGAGAGGACGACGATCCGGTCGCCGTAGTGCCCCTCGCTCTGTGCGCGCTCGATAGGGTAGTCCTCAGGCAGGAACGTTCGGAGCGCTCCCTCAACACGCTTGTCGTCCTCTGTCGCATAACAGAATGTCCGGAGGTCGACGTAGTGGAACGGAACCGACGACATTGAAGCCCTACTCGTCCTCGGCGGCTTCGAGGTTGTCTTCGGGGACGCCCTGCTCCTGTCCGTCCTCGAAGGAGACCGTGTAGTTGGCGTCGCCGAACATCGTCTCGACGACCTGCGTGATGGTGCCTTCCTCGCCGTCGTAGTCGCTGTGCTCGTCGTGGAGAATAACGCTGTCGTCCTCTTCGAATGCCATACTGGGCGGTACTCGGTGGCTCGTCAAAAAGGGACTGATTCAGGTTTGCTCGGCCCAGTCGCGGACGTGGTGGGAAAATGTCCCTGTGACACGGCCCAGATCTGACAATCAGGACCGCGACAAACCTCGATCAGCCCAAAGCCAGGGGTACGCTGATCAGGGCTGACCGATCTTGGTGTTCCCTGTCGCTTCCGTTGCGAAAGGCATGGCCATGATTAGACTTGTCTAAATATTTTCTTAGATAGATAGAATTAAGTGTCAGATCATTCTACAGTCACATGCGTTCCATCAACCACGGAACGCAAAGGCGTACAGATCGAGTGGGTAGAACAATCCGTCAGGTCGTCGAAACAGCCAATGAGTTCCTGCTACACGGGAGCGTGGCTATCCTTGTTCGGGCCTCTTCCCGTGTTTCGCTTCGAATGAGCCGGACCAGATATGTATCCGCGTTTGCAAGCTCTCCACCAGTGTCAGTGGCACAACGGATTCGGTTTCGAAACCCCCCTGAGATACGCCACGGCAGCCGATACGTCACAACAACTGTTATGGGACTCTCTCGACTAACCATCGACATGATCAGTCCACCGCTCTCCCCCGTCAAGACGGTTGTTTCGTCGAGGTGTCAGACACAGATAGGACACAGATGACGAGCGTCGACGACCTGTGGTACCTCTCCGACGGGGCGTGTCAGACCGCCGAGCAGACGTATCACCAGCTCCGGGAGCAGTACAGCGGCTACATCGAGTTCACGCGCCACCGTAACGTCCCGCGGAATCGGTTCCGGGACGTGGCCGCTGTCGCTCGGGACCACGGCGCACCGTACGGGGCGCACACGCTCGCCTACCGGCCCACCGGTGAACTCCTGCTCGTCCGCCACGAGGGCGTCGACATGTGGGTACTGCCCGGCGGCGAACTCGATGCCGGTGAATCCCTGCAGGAGGCCGCACTGCGGGAGTTAGGCGAGGAAAGCGGCATCGAAGCGGCCATCGAGGGACTGGGGCTGCTCGGACGGGTCGAGTTCTACTGTGACGGGAACATGGCCTGGGGCGTGCTGCCGGTGTACGAGGCGCGAGCGGAGACGACCGACATCGCAGTCAATGACCCAGATCATGAAATCAGTGAAGCCCGGTGGTTCGACGAACTGCCGGCCGATACGCGCGACCGCGAAGAGATTCTGCAGTGGCGCGGGCGGCGGTTCGGCGGCGGGGCGTAATCCGCTGAAACTGCACGGGTTACTCCGGGCCGAACGACTGGCCTTCGCGAGCGTCGGCGTTCATCCGCCGGATGGTCGCGCGAGCGTTGCTGGCGTCGTAGCCGAACAGCACGGTTTCGGCGTACTCTTCGGCCACTTCGACGGCCTTCGAGAGGTCGTCGACGTCCACGTCGACGGCGTACAGTTCGATGCTGAACGGGGTCGAGAGACGGTCCTGCCAGCCCTTTGCGAGAATCTCCAGCCAGTAGGTCGTCGAGTACGCCATGTCGTAGATGGGGACGACGAACTCGTCGACGAACTCGGCGATGTCGTCGACGGCGACGCCGGAGCGGGCTTCGAGGTGGCCGGGATAAGGGTCGGGATACAGCGTGAGGTACATCTCGCCGGGCACGCGCTCGCGAGCCTCGGCGACGAACTCCGTGATGACGTTACTGCGCCAGGCCGACCAGTCCTCGAACTCGCTGTCGGCAAAGCGTTGCTCACAGCGATCACAGTGACAGTACTCGTCCCGGGGGAAGCCCACGTCGTCGAGGCGCACGTCCTCGTTGACGGCCGCTGCCTCCTCGATTATGTCGAGCAGGCCTTCGCGGTAGCGGTCGTGGGTCGGGCAGACGTACGTCCAGTCGAAGTACGGCTGGTTCCGGGTCGCCGGTGTCCCCTCGTCGTCGAACGCGAGCAGGTCCTCCTCGCTCTCGACTGCGTTGTCGCCGAAACAGGACACCATGTTCACCGCGCCGGCAATCGGTTCGACAGCGCGGCCGGTCACGTCCTTGACCTCGTAGAACGCCCGGTCGAACTCGGACCACTCCGTCTCCTCCTCGTTACGGGTGACGACGCCGTACATACACGCTGGTACGGCGGTTCGCCGGGTAAGAGTTCGGAAAGCGACGGCGCTGTCGCTGACAGCGCAGAGACCGAGAGAATACTGCCGGCCATCGGGATACCCCACCCCATACGACGCCGTTGAGGACCAGTAGGCAGGGCGGCCGACAGTAGATTCAGAGGGCGATACAGTCGATTCGCGCAGCCTTACCGCTTGACGTAGTACGCGAGGGCAAGTGCCATGACCGCGACGAGGGCGATGACTTTCTTTGACATCGTTTCAATAAACGAACACCGATTATAAAGAACTACCGCCGTGCTAATCGTCAGCACTCCCCTCTGTATCAGCGGGCATATCGGCGTCAGAGCCGGGGATATCGGCCCCGTCGTGGGTACCGACCGGCGGTCGGTTTACCGCTGCCGCTGACGAGTCTTCGAGGGGAGTCCGGTCGTCAGCGTCGGCCTCGATCGATTCCATGTCGCCGTCTTCTCGCGCGTCCTGGTCGATCCGCATCGAACAGAACTCAACGCCGCACATCGAGCAAAAGCGCGCCTCTTTGTAGTTGTCACCGGGGAGCGTCTGGTCGTGGTACTCGCGGGCGCGGTCGGGGTCTAACGCCAGGTCGAACTGTTCGCGCCAGTCGAAGGCGTACCGGGCTTCAGAGAGCGCGTCGTCCCAGTCTCGCGCCCCCTCGCGCCCGTTTGCCACGTCGGCGGCGTGGGCGGCGATGCGATAGGCCGCAAGCCCGTCCCGCACGTCGGACTGCTCCGGGAGGCCGAGATGCTCTTTGGGCGTGACGTAGCAGAGCATCGCCGCACCAGCACGGCCCGCCTCCGTCGCGCCGATGGCGCTCGTGATGTGGTCGTATCCCGGCGCAACGTCGGTCACGAGCGGGCCGAGGACGTAGAAGGGCGCGCCGTCACAGACCTCCTGCTGACGTTCGACTTGCTCGGCGACCTGATCCATCGGGACGTGGCCCGGCCCTTCGACCATCACCTGCACGTCGTGCTCCCAGGCGGTCCGCGTGAGTTCCCCGAGCGTGTCCAGTTCGGCGAACTGCGCGTCGTCGCCGGCGTCGGCGAGACAGCCCGGCCGGAGGCCATCGCCGAGGCTGAAGGTCACGTCGTACTCGCGGAATATCTCGCAGATGGCCTCGAATTTCGTGTACAGCGGGTTCTCCATGCCGTTCTCCTCGATCCACTGGGCGAGGATAGAGCCGCCCCGGGAGACGATGCCCGTCTTCCGGCCGTCGGTCAGCGGCAGGTGTTCCATCCGGACGCCGGCGTGGATGGTCATGTAGTCGACGCCCTGCTTCGCTTGCTTCTCGATGACGTCGAGCAGCAGTTCGTGGGTAATCTCGCTCGGGTCGCTGGCGCGCTTGACCGCCTCGTAGATGGGAACTGTTCCGATGGGGACCGGCGAATGCCGGACGTTGGCCGACCGTATCTCGTCGAGGTTATTCCCTGTCGAGAGGTCCATCACCGTGTCCGCGCCATAGTGGACAGCGGTGTGGAGCTTCTCCAGTTCGCCCTCGATGTCGCTCGTCTCCTCGCTGTTGCCGATGTTTGCGTTGACCTTCGTCGCAAACTCCCGGCCGATAATCATCGGGTCCAGTGAGTCGTGACCGACGTTTGCGGGAATCACCGCCTGTCCATCGGCGACTTGCTGCCGGACGAACTCCGGTTCGACACCTTCGCGCTCTGCGACTCGCGCCATCGCCTCGGTGACGGTTCCGTTCCGGGCCGCTGCTAGCTGCGTCATAATCACTAGGTTATACTACTTGGTTATAAAGCTGCGGTGATCGGTCGCGGTAAAGAGACCCTGTCAATACTGGGACCGACCCCAACACCGATGTACGCGAACAGGAAATAGACGAACAATGGCCCGCCGGACCCGCCGCGCAGTACTCACGGCGCTGGGGAGTGGTATCGCCGCGACGGCAGGCTGTGGGTCGTTCGGTCGGGAGCGGGTGGACGTGCTGGTCGCGGGGAGTTTACAAAAGGCGGCCAGTGAGACGCTACAAACCCAAACAGACGTGGAGGTCGCTGTCGAAGCCCGCGGCTCTGTTCAGGCCGCGCGTCTGGTCGCCGACGGGAAGCGCGACCCGGCTATCGTCGCGCTGGCGGATCCGACCCTGTTCGACCGGGTCATGGACACCGCCTGGCACGCTGTGGTCGCCAGCAACGAGATGGTGTTGGCGTACAACCCTCAGACGGGCGGCGGGACGCGCGTCGCGGAGGCGGACCCGTGGTACGCCCCGCTCCGGGGGGACAGTGTCTCACTGGGCCGCACCGACCCGACGCTCGACCCGCTTGGCTACCGGACCCTGTTCGTGCTGGCCCTCGCAGCCGACTACTACGACGAACCCGGCCTAGCTGAGGCGGTTCTCTCGCCGGACCAGACCTATCCGGAAACGCAACTGCTCGCACAGTTCGAGACGGGAGCCGTCAACGCCGCGTTCGTCTACCGGAGCATGGCAATGGAGCGGGACTACCCGTTTCGGGAGTTCCCCCCGGAGATACACCTCGGCGACCCCGCACACGCGGAGCGGTATCGGACCACCAGCTACGAACTGCCAAACGGCACGGCAGTCGCCGGCAACCCAATCGAGTACGGAGCCGTCCGCCGTGACGAGCAAGAAGCGACGCGTACAGCCTTCGAAACAGTCCTGTCCGGCGACTGGCTCGCACCACACGGATTTACCGTCCGTCAGGCGTATCCTCGACTAGTGGGAGATGTCCCGAGTACTGTCACGCGGTGAGACCAGAGCCGGCCACGCGGTCGGCGTGCGGGAACTCGTGCCCGTCCTGGGAGCGGTGCTGCTCCTGTATTTCGTCGTCCCGGTGATGGTGCTCGTGCTCACGTACTCCCCGACAGCGCTACTGACGAGTCTGACCGAGACGTACGTCATCAACGCCGCAATCACGTCGCTCGTCGCCGCGCTCGGCAGTACCACCATCGCCGTCGTGTTCGGCCTGCCGTTGGCCTACTGGCTCTCGAAGAACACCGGCGCGCTGGCGACCGCCGCGATGGGGGTCGTCGTCCTGCCGCTCGTCCTCCCACCGATCGTCAGCGGGATGTTGCTGTTGACCGTCGTCGGCCCGAACGGACTCGGCGGCCTTACCGACCTGGCGCTGACCCGGTCGCTGCTGGGCGTCGTCGCCGCCCAGACGTTCGTCGCGTCGCCGTTCTTCGTCGTCACCGCCAAGGCCGCCTTCGACGGCATCGACGACCACCTCGAAGAGGCCTCCCGGTCGCTGGGCCGTGACTGGGTCGGGACGATGCGCTCGGTGACGGTGCCGCTCGCAAAGCCCGGCCTGCTCGCCGGCCTCGTACTGACCTTCGCCCGCGCGATGGGCGAGTTCGGCGCGACGATGATGCTGGCGTACTACCCGCGGACGCTGCCGGTCCAGATCTGGGCCTCGTTCATCTCGGACGGACTGGACGCGGCGCTTCCCGTGGCAGTGGTCCTGCTGAGCGTCGCGCTCGGGACGCTGCTGATAGTCCATGCGCTGCGGGCGACACCGTGGCGATAACGGTCGGCGTTGTAAAAATCGCGCCGCCGACTTACCGCTCGTGCGCCCAGAACTCCTCGTCGACGGTGACCTCTTTCTTGAACAGCGGCACCTCCTCCTTGAGACGGTTGATGCCGTCTTCGACAGCACGGAACGCCTCGCCCCGGTGGCCGGCCAGGATGACCACGAAGACGATGTCCTCGCCAGCGTCGACTACCCCGGTCTTGTGGTGCAGGCGAACCGCGTAGACGCCGTCCCGCGCTTCGAGGTCCCGCCGGAGCGCGGCCATCTTCTCTGTGGCGACCTCGTCGTAGCGCTCGAACTCAAGCAGTTCCGTCGGCTGGTCCTCCGGTCCCTCCTGTGCGCGGACGCGCCCGGTGAAGGTCGCAATTGCGCCGGAGTAGACTTCGTCCGGATCCCGCTTTACGTCCGCTACGAGCGTCTCCAGCGTGATGTAGGGGTCCCGTTCCTCCATCGCCGCGACGATGTCGTCGAGATCGGCGTCCGCGCCGTGGGGTGCGCGATGCACGACGGGGTCGGCGACCTCGCGGTCGTCCAGAACGACCTTCGGGATGCTCGCGTCCGAATATCCCTCGACAAGTGCGTAGTCGTAATCGGGCGCGAGCGCGTCCAGCGTCTCATCGAGCGTTCGGGATTCGCCCGTCGCGTACCACTCGCCGTCGTCGGTGAGCGCGACCGTCTCGGCCGCGCCGGCGTCGCGGTGGCGAGCCGTGTCTTTTCCGTCCGTGTCGACGTCCGGGGCGTGCGTGCAGTGTTTGACCGTCGCGACGCGTCCGGACCCGGAGAGCCGCTGGGTCAGCCGCTCGACCAGCGTGGTCTTCCCCGACTCGGAGTGGCCGACGATACCGAGGACTTGCATGCACACCGGTAACGGGGCGACGTAGATAGACCTTTTTCATGGCAGCCCCGAATCCGTCGCCAGTAGCCGTGCTCACCGGTCGACGGTCTTCTCGACCACGCGGATGTCTTCGATGGCCGTCGCGGGGTACTCGCCGTCCTCGTCTTTCTCGTTTGCCTTCACCATGTCCCACACGACGTTGAGGCCGGTCGTCACGCCCTCCAGCGCCTCCATCTCGCAGCCGGTCTTGCCGACCGTCTCGACGGCAACGGTGATTTCGACGGCCGCGTCGCCGACGGTGAACTCGACTTCGACGTTCGTGATAGGAATCTGGTGGCACATCGGCACTGTCTCCCAGGTGTGCTTGACCGCCTGAATCGCGCCGATGCGGGCCGTCGTCAGCACGTCGCCTTTCTCCACCTCGTCGGCGTCGATGGCCGCCAGCGTGGACTCGGTGAGCCGAATTTGTCCGCGTGCGACCGCGCGGCGCTGGCTCTCGGCCTTGTCTCCCACATCCACCATCTGTGCGTCCCCGTCCTCGTCGACGTGCGTGAACTCCTCGGGCATGCCTCCCTGTAGCCGACGCCGGCCCAAAACCGTGCGGGTGCGGGTCCGCGTACCGGCGGAACCGTGCGGGGCCGCGTTACCGACGGACGAGGCCGAGCAGGTGACCCACGGCTGGCGCGACGAGTTTCTCCGCGCCCGTTCGGGCAGCGTTCTCGCTCCCGGGCAGGCAAAACACCAGTCGGTCATCGACGACGCCGGCGGTCGCTCGCGACGCCATCGCCATCGGCCCGACCTCCTCGTATGAGAGCCAGCGGAACAGTTCGCCGAAACCGGGAACCGGCCGGTCGAACAACGGTTCGATGGCGTCAACGGTCACGTCATCGGGCGTGAGTCCGGTCCCGCCGGTCGTCAGGACGACGTCGACGCCGTCATCCAGCAGATCGGCGACGGCGTCCTCGATAGCGTCCATCTCGTCCGCGACGAGGCGGCGCTCGGCGATTTCGTGGCCCGCGTCCTCGCAGGCCGCGGCGATGATGTTGCCGGCAGGGTCGTCGTCCAGCGTTCGCGAGGTCGAGACCGTGAGGACCCCTATTTCAACCCCTTCGGCGTCGTGGGCGTGATGGTCGTCGTGGGCGTCGTAGTCGTGCTCTCCATGACTGTGGTCGTGGTCACTGTCATGGCCGTGCTCTGCGTGTTCGTGGCCCGCCTCGCTGTCGCTGGCTGCCTCGTCATGGTCGTGTCCCATACCCGAAACGACAGTCGGCGGAGAAATATACCCTCGGCTGTTTGGCCGGTGACCGGCGGTCGGACGGCGGCCCCGGCACCGCGCCAAGCCAGGTCTGGGGCCGAGAGGTCAGCGGCTTACTCGTAGTACGGCAGGCGCTCGACGACCTCCGCGAAGGCCACGTTCTCGCGGACCTGATCCATCTCGACGCGGAGACGCTCCCCGACATCTGCGTCAGAGACGATGACGACGTACCCGCCGTCGATACGCGCGACCCCGTCGCCTTTGTCGCCGATGTTTTCGATCTCGACCACGCGCGTTTCACCCTCGGCAACTGGCGGGGACGACGGTGCGAACTCCGGTTCCCTGCTCCGCCCGTCGGACCGGGAATCGGACTGGGTCTCAGACTTGGATTGGGAATTGGACTGAGGCTCGGGCTCCGATTGGGAATTAGACCGAGGCTCGGGACTGGAATGAGACTGTGACTGGGGAGTGGGTGCCGAAGCCGCCGACTGGAACAGTGCAATCCGGTACAGCGTCTCGGGGGCCAGCGTTCCCAGTTCGACTTCTTGTTTCGGAATCTCGACCACGTACGAGTCGTTCTGCTCCTCGACGGAAGCCGTAAAGAGACAGTGAAGATCTGAATCGGTCGCCATTAGTATAATTGGTTCAGCTAGCACCGGAACTGCATTGATTCTGGTGTTTTCGATCCGTCGGGCCGAGCACTGCTGGAAGGGGTGACAGACAGGCTGTGCACGCCCGCTATCGAGCGATCCGTCGGGCAGAACTCGGGGTTACTCGAACTCGAACAGCCGACAGAGCTCGCGCTCGATGGCGTCGGTGAACGCCGACAGCACTGTGTCGAACGTCGCTTCGTCGCCCGGGAGAGACTGTGCACGCGCCGCAGTGTCGTCGGGCAGCCGGATGCTGAACGTCCCGTCCCCCTCGTACACCGGCTCGCTCTCGCTGAGAATCTGCCGGTCGATCCCGCGAAGGACCTCGGAATCGTACTGCCCGTGTAGCTCCTGGTACGCGTTCGAATACGCCGTTTCGAGCTCCTCGAAGTAGTGGACGTACTTCTCGTCGAACTTCTCGGCGTCGAACTCGGTCATAGATGCAGTGTCGCCGGGGCGAGGGTAAAGGGTTCCGTGCCTCAGAGATGGAGTTCCCAGCCGAAACCGCTGCAGCGTCAGTCGACATCAATGCGGTCGGATTCGGGCTCCGCCGGTCGAGGGTCTATCGGTCACGACCGGACGCCGCTTACCACTCCCGCGTACCCCCGATTTCACCGTCGAATCGAGTGAAAAACTCGTCCATGAATTCCCGACGAGTCCGACCGAGACGGCGGCCGGGGTGGGTGTACAGCATATCTAGACGTTCTCGGGCCCATTCCCGAAGCAGCGTGATATCCGGATGATCCGACGATTCGAGGTCAGTATCTGACGTGTCATCGATGACAGCGTATTTCTTACCCGTCCGCCCAGATCGCTCGCCGACGATACAGGCCAGTCGGACGAGTCCGCGTGCCCCGGCAGCGTCCAGTTTGTCCGCATCGAAGAGGAGTTTCGCCTCCAGCGTTCTCGGCTCCGGAGAACTCGCGCGGATACTGTGTGCTCGGATACAGTGTTTGACACGGTCGATTCGGTCGGGCTTCACGTCTTCGGCCGCGAGTAGTTGCGCGGCTTCCGCCGTGGCCCATTCGTCGTGGTCATCGATTTCACCGGCCCGCTCCCGGGGCCGACCGATATCGTGGAGCCACGCCGACGCGGCAAGGACATCCCGGTCGACCGAGCCGTCGCAGTGCCCCGCGAGCCGAAGCGCGACGTCTCGGACTCGCTTGGCGTGAAACTGGTCGTGCGCTGGGAGGGCGTCTTCGTAGTACGGGACTGACAGTGTTCGAGTGAGGGGACCAAGTTCCAGTGTCATTGGCGGCGGTGGCACCTCGCATGCCGGCTGGAATAACTGCTGTGAAATGCCTCTGTATCGCTGACATGAAGTGGAGCGGTCCCACTCAGCGGGAGTCAAGCAGGTCGTCGAGGAGTTTCCGCTGGGCGGCGGCGAGATGTTCGGTGAACGTCGAGGTGGAGATGTCAAGCGCTTCGGCCACGTCGCCGGCAGTCGCATCGCGCGGATGCTCGAAGTACCCCATCTGGTGGGCCTGGCTCAGCACCTCGCGCTGGCGATTGGTCAGTTTCGCGCGGTCGAGCACGACCGGCTGATCCGTCTCCGTGGACGTGTCTTCGAGTAGCCGCCGTAGTTTGACGGTCTCGCCTTCCGACTGGAGGTCGGCAACGATATCCCGCAGAGTCGGCATATCGTCGACGAGAAACGTGACAACGATGGATTCGGTATCCGCCGTGAACTTCTGGACGACACAGCCGGCCGCTTCGATACGTTCACAGACACAACCCTGTTCGGCCGCCCGGGACACCTGGAAGACGTGTCGCTGGTCGTAAGCGAAGACATGGTCCACATTCGGGAGTTCGCTCTGTAGCGCTCCCGGGTGGTCATCACCGCCCTTGAGCGTGAACTCTTCGAGAACGCGGTCGGCATCGCCACTCGTTGCGCTCCGAGAGACCGACGACACTGACCACTCCTCGTCAGCGTGTGGCTGTACTTGACAGGACCGAGGACCGAACACTTCGACCTCGGCGAGCATTCGGCCCGACATACACGGTAGATGGGCCGGCCTCCATAAGAAAGGGCAGGCGAACATGTTCGTATAAAAAACCGCCATATAATGGGCCTAAGATGTCGGGCTGGCAGTTCATCCGGGTTCTGGGACAAACCCCGAACACAGCGACACAGCGCAGCCGTTCGAATCGCTGGCGAACCGAGATAACACAAGATTATGAGACGCAACACGATACTCATCGGTCTGTTGATAACAGCGGTGTTGCTGCCGATGTGGTACGTCGCTTTACACGGCGAGCCACCGTCGGAAGAAATCGCTATCGACGAGAGCGTCAGCGACATCCGGCCGCTCGAAAGCCCAGTAGAGACGCCGAACAAGCTGTCACCGAGCCAGGTCGGTGTCGTCGTCTGGGTCGCCCTGTTCGGTCTCGTGGGCGTGCTGACGGCCGCCCACCAGTTCATGAACAGGGCGGTCCGGCCGCCTGACGACGCCGAGCCGGTCACCGACGGCGGGACCGTCTCGTTACCGTGGCTCAACACGGAGCACCGCTGGGTCGTCGAGTACCACGACGCCTCGGACGCCATAGAGGGACTCGTCGCCATGAGCGGGCTGACGGTCCTGTCTATCGTCTTCGCGGCGCTGTTCACCGGCGAGTACCTCACGCTCGCCCGCACCCAGTACTTCGGGCTGTACGCGACCGGGATGTTCCTCTCGCTCGCGCTCTCGACGGTCGCGTACTACGCCTGGTTCATGCCACACGTCGAAGTCGCCGAGATCAGGGGGCACGAATGATAGACTATCCGAAACCCGATGACGACGACGAGGAACAGGGCGATGACTGCTCGTGTGAGGGGGCCACCGGTACGTCCCCGACGCTGTACGGGGACGCCCGCGCGGAACTCCGCCGCAGGGACTTCGCGAAGTTCCTCGCGACCGTCGGCGGCCTGACTGCCGTCGCCAGCCTCACCGCGCCGCTTGCCAGCACCACGCAGGTGTTCGAGCGGGGGTACAAGGGACCGGTGTACTCCGACGGCATCCACCTCGTCGACAGCGAGGGCGAGCGCATCACCGAGGAGCGACTCTCCGAAGGCGAACACATAACGGTCTTCCCGGAGCCCCGGCCCGGCATCGAGGATGCCCCGACGCTACTGGTACGCTACGCCGAGTCCGACTACGGCAGCGACATCGCAGAAGGGTTCACCGTCAGCGGGTACGCTGCCTTCTCGAAAGTGTGTACCCACGCCGGCTGTATGGTGTCGGACCGGGAGGAGGACCTGGTCGTCTGTCCCTGCCACTTCGGGAAATTCAACGTCTTGGAAGGGGCGGCGGTCAGCGGCGGCCCGCCGGGACGACCGCTCCCACAGCTCCCGATTACGATGACCAGCGACGGATTCCTCGTCGCCACCGGTGACTTTGAGGGGCCAGTCGGCCCCGGAGGTGGATAATGTCCCGCGCCAAAGCCGTCTACGACTGGTTCGACACGCGCCTCGACCTGGAGAACGGCCAGACGTTCCTCGGCAAGGCGTTCCCGGCCGAGGACTCGTTCCTGCTGGGCGAGGTGGCGCTGTTCTGTTTCCTCCTCCTGATCCTGTCGGGGGTCTTCCTCGGGTTCTTTTTCGAGCCCTCGACCTCCGACGTGGAGTACGACGGCAGCGTCCAGAAGTTCCAGGGCGAGGAGATGCCCGAAGCGTTCGTCTCGGTGTTGCACATCACCTATGACGTGCCCTTCGGGATGTTCATCCGCCGGCTCCACCACTGGGCGGCCCACCTCTTTGTCGCCTCCATCGGGTTGCACATGTTACGGGTGTTCTTCACCGGTGCGTACCGCAACCCGCGGGAGCCAAACTGGGTCGTCGGCACCGGCCTGGCGGCCCTCTCGATGGGCGCGGCGTACACCGGGTACGCCTTACCGTTCGACGAGTTCGCTGCCACAGCGACGAGTATCGGTTACAACCTCACGATATCAATCCCCCTGTTAGGTGATTTCCTCGGCCAGGTGGTGTTCGGGGGTGAGTTCCCCTCCAGTGCCACCATCCCGCGGCTGTACTTCCTGCACGTCCTCGTGATACCGGCGGCCATCGCCGTGGGCCTGGCCGTCCACATGGCCATCCTCATCAGACAGAAACACACCGAGGCCCCGCGGGACGGCAACGTGACGGCCGGTCGCCAGACTGTCGACGAGGACGACGACGACATCATCATCGGCCTGCCCGCGTTCCCGAATCAGGCCGCCGTCTCCGCGGTGGTGTTCTTCGTCACCGCGGCGACGCTGTCGGCACTTGCGGGCCTGCTCCCGGTCCACAACGTCGCTGAGTACGGCCCGAACGACCCCGCGGCCACGCCGGAACTCATCATGCCGGACTGGTTCCTGATGTGGGTGTACGGCTTCCTGAAGCTCCTGCCACAGATCAGCTTCAACGTCGGCCCGGCCCACATCAACGGGGAGTTCATCGGCGGCATCGTCCTCCCGGGGCTGGTGTTTGCCGCGGTCGCCCTCTGGCCGTTCATCGACCGGACGGAGCCGACCCACTTCACCGCGGACCCGCTGGACCGGGCCTGGCAGACCGGTGTTGGCGTGGCCGCCGTCGCGTTCATCATGATTGCCTCGATTGCGGGGATGAACAACATCCTCGCGGACCAGGTGCTCGGAACGACGACGAACGTGGTCAACCCCATCCTGACGGCGGCGCTGCTCGTCGTCCCACCCGTCTTCGGCGGCATCACGTACCTGCTGTTGCGGGACGGCGAGCCCACGCCGTCACAGGAGGGCGACGTAGCCGCTGACGGTGGTGCAGTAGACGAGAGAACGGCTAGCACCGAATCGGAGGAGAACGGATGACTGCGAGCATCAAACTGACTGAGCGGCAGTATCGCCTGCTGGATACGACGAGCAAGCTGGTCGGCCTCGTACTGGTCGCCGCCGGCCTCGAAGTCGGCGGCAGCACGCCGACCGGCATCGCGCTGGCTATCGTCGGGGCTGCCTGCGCGACTGCGACAGTGTTCATCACCAATGAGTAGAAACGACCTGACCGACGACGAAACGGACAGTGCGGGAATCAGTCGCCGCGACTTCGTGCGCGGTCTCGGAGCCGCGTCGCTACTGGGTGCGACGGGGCTGTCGTTCGCCGACGACGGCATGGACGGCCTCGAAGCGGTCGACGACCCCATCGGGAACTACCCTTATCGGGACTGGGAGGACCTCTACCGCGATGAGTGGGACTGGGACTCCGTCGCCCGCTCGACCCACAGCGTCAACTGCACCGGCTCGTGCTCGTGGAACGTCTACGTCAAGGACGGCCAGGTCTGGCGCGAGGAACAGGCCGGCGACTACCCGACGTTCGACGAGAGCCTCCCCGACCCGAACCCGCGCGGGTGCCAGAAAGGGGCCTGTTACACGGACTACGTCAACGCCGACCAGCGCGTGCTCCACCCACTGCGCCGGACCGGCGAGCGCGGCGAGGGTCAGTGGGAGCGGATTAGCTGGGACGAGGCGCTGACAGAGATCGCCGACCACGTCATCGACGAGGTGCAGGCGGGCCGGTACGACGCGATATCGGGGTTCACGCCCATTCCGGCGATGTCCCCGGTGTCTTTCGCCAGCGGAAGCCGGCTCGTCAATCTGCTGGGCGGCGTCTCGCACAGCTTCTACGACTGGTACTCGGACCTCCCCCCGGGACAGCCGATCACCTGGGGCACCCAGACGGACAACGCCGAATCCGCCGACTGGCACAACTCTGACTACATCATCGCCTGGGGGTCGAACATCAACGTCACGCGCATCCCCGACGCGAAGTACTTCCTCGACGCCGGCTACGAGGGCGCGAAGCGGGTCGGCATCTTCACCGACTACTCCCAGACGGCCATCCACACCGACGAGTGGCTCTCTCCCCACGGCGGCAGCGACACCGCGCTCGCGCTGGGCATGGCCCAGACCATCGTCGACGAGGGGCTACACGACGAGGAACACCTCAAAGAGCAGACCGACATGCCGCTGCTCGTCCGGGAGGACACCGGGAAGTTCCTCCGGGCGAGCGAGGTCGGCCTCGCCGAGGACGCCGACGACCCAGACAAGGTGTTCGTCATGGTCGACGCCGACGGCAACCTCCGTCGTGCGCCCGGTTCGCTCGGCGAGCGGGACGGCCAGAAGGACTACTCGTTAAGTATCGAACTCGACTTCGACCCGCAACTGTCGGTCGAGCGCAGCGTCGACACCGACGAGGGCAGCGTCGCGGTCCGGTCGGTGTGGGAGAACCTCAGTGACGAACTCAGCCAGTATACGCCGGACGTTGTCCACGAAGAGACCGGCGTTGGTACGAACACCTACCAGCGGGTCGCCCGCGAGTTCGCCGAGGCCGACGCCGCGAAAATTATCCACGGCAAGGGCGTCAACGACTGGTACCACAACGACCTGGGTAACCGCGCCATCCAGCTGCTCGTGACGCTGACGGGCAACCTCGGCGACCCCGGCACCGGGCTGGACCACTACGTGGGTCAGGAGAAGATCTGGTCGTTCCACGGCTGGAAGGTGCTCTCGTTCCCGACCGGGAACGTCCGCGGCGTCCCGACGACGCTGTGGACCTACTTCCACGCGGGCATCCTCGACAACACTGATCCGGACACCGCCGAGAAGATACGCGAGTCCATCGACAAGGGATGGATGCCGGTCTACCCCGAGGAGCGCGAGGACGGGAACCGACCGGACCCGTCCACGATGTTCGTCTGGCGCGGGAACTACTTCAACCAGGCCAAGGGCAACGTCGCCCTCGAAGAACAGCTCTGGCCCAAACTCGATCTCGTCGTCGACATCAACTTCCGGATGGACTCGACGGCGATGTACTCCGACATCGTCCTGCCGGCGGCCAGCCACTACGAGAAGTACGATCTCTCGGAGACGGACATGCACACCTACGTGCACCCGTTCACGCCGGCCGTCGAACCGCTCGGCGAGGCCAAGACCGACTGGGAGATATTCCGCCTGCTCGCCGAGAAGATACAAGAGCGCGCCCAGGAACGCGGTGTCGAGCCGATCGAGGACCGCAAGTTCGACCGGACCATCGATCTCACGACCATCTACGACGACTACGTCCGCGACTGGGAGACCGGCGAGGAAGAAGGGCTCGTCGAAGACAAAGCCGCGGCGGAGTTCATCCTCGAACACTCCGAGGAGACCAACCCCGAGGGTAGCGACGAGCAGATAACCTTCGACGACATCGACGAGCAACCACAGCGGTTCCTCGAAGCCGGCGACCACTGGAGTTCGGACATCAAGGACGGCGAGGCCTACGTCCCGTGGCAGGACTACGTCCACGACAAGAACCCCTGGCCGACCTTCACCGGCCGCCAGCAGTACTACATCGACCACGACTGGTATCTCGAACTCGGCGAGGAACTCCCGACCCACAAGGAGGGGCCGGAGAACACTGGCGGGGACTACCCGCTGTCGTACAACACGCCTCACGGTCGCTGGTCCATCCACTCGACGTGGCGCGACGACCCCAAGATGCTCAGGCTCCAGCGGGGGGAGCCGGTGGTGTACATCAACCCCGAGGACGCCGAAGAGCGGGGCATCGAGGACGGCGACACCGTGGAGGTGTACAACGACCTTGGCGCGGTAGAGGTGCAAGCGAAGATCTACCCCTCCAGCGAACCGGGGACCGTCCGGCACTTCTTCTCCTGGGAGAAGTTCCAGTACCCCGACCGGGACAACTTCAACACGCTCGTCCCGATGTACATGAAGCCGACGCAGTTGGTCCAGTACCCGGAAGACACCGGGGAACACCTGCACTTCTTCCCGAACTACTGGGGGCCGACCGGGGTCAACAGCGACGTGCGTGTCGATGTCCGACCGAGCGGAGGTGACACCGAATGAGTACCGACCAACAGGACGACCAAGGCGAAGAGGACACGCTGGTCAACGTCGCTGACGGCGTCGACCACCAGGTCGCAATGGTGATGGACCTGAACAAGTGCATCGGCTGCCAGACGTGTACCATCGCCTGCAAGAACCTCTGGACGGAGGACGGCGGCAGCGAGTACATGTACTGGAACAACGTCGAGACCAAGCCCGGCGAGGGCTACCCCCGCGGCTGGGAGGACTCCGGCGGCGGATGGAAATCCGGCGAGCACAAGGAACGCCAGCCCGGCGAGATTCCCGACGAAGAGGACTACGGCCGCGCCTGGGAATTCAACCACGAGGAGATCATGTACGAGGGCAGCGACGAGCCGCTGCGGCCCCGCGACGGCGCGGAGTGGGGACCGAACTGGGACGAGGACCAGGGGGCCGGCGAGTACCCCAACAGCTACTACTTCTACCTCCCGCGCATCTGCAACCACTGCACCCACCCCTCCTGTGTCGAGGCCTGCCCACGCTCGGCGCTGTACAAGCGCCAGGAGGACGGCATCGTCCTCGTCGACCAGGAGCGCTGTCGGGGCTACCGCTACTGCGTCGAGGGGTGTCCGTACAAGAAGGTGTACTACAACACTGTCTCGAAGAAATCCGAGAAGTGCATCTTCTGTTACCCCCGCATCGAAGGCGAAGGCCCCGACGGGGAGACGTTCGCCCCGGCCTGTGCCGAGGAGTGCCCGCCCCAGCTCCGGCTGGTCGGCTTCCTCGACGACGAGGAGGGACCGATCCACAAGCTCGTCAATGAGTACGAAGTGGCCCTCCCGCTCCATCCGGAGTTCCGCACGCAGCCGAACGTCTACTACATCCCGCCCTTTGCCCCCGGGCAGCACACGGAGGACGGGGAGACTGTTGACATCGACCGTATCCCACGCCAGTACCTCCGAGAGCTGTTCGGCGACGGCGTCGACGAGGCGCTGGACACTATCGACGCACACCGGCAGCGCGTCCGACAGGGTGGTGACAGCGAGCTCATGGAACTGCTTCAGGACAAGAACCCGGCCAAACAGTACCGACTGGAGGTGTTCGAAGATGAGTAGCGAGCCGCTACGCGGCTCGGAAACGCGAGCGGGCGATGCCCGCGAGCGGCCCCAGTTGGCCGCTCCGGAGCGTGCTCAGGGGGTGGTCAACGATGGCTGACCACCGACGCACGCTCACACTCACGGTGGTGCTGGCGGGGCTCATCGTCGTCTCGACGGTGGCCGCGCCGATGGTGAGCGCCCGGCCAGCACACGAAATCCCGGTTTCCGAGGTATCGACGGCCGACCTCGCCGAACCGAACGCCGACGGCTGGGAAGAAGTCCCGGCCTCGGACGTACCGCTTGCGAGCGCCCCGAGTAGCGTCCCGAACGCCGACGACACGTCCGTCGAGACAGTCGACGTGCAGGCGGCTCGCACTGATGAGCGACTGTACGTCCGGCTGGAGTGGCACGACGCGACACAGGACATGAACGCTAGCGCCACGCGTGAGTTCGCCGACGCGGTCGCGGTCCAGTTCCCGACGAACACGAGCTCCCGGCCGCCGATAGCGATGGGCGGCCCGGACAACCGGGTCAACGTCTGGTACTGGAGCGGAGCGACCGGAACCCAGGAACTGCTGGCCGGCGGCGCTGGCTCGACCACGCCGTTCGAGAACCCGACCGTCCAGGCGAACGCGAGTCACAGCGGCACCGGCGGCAACGCCACCTGGACGGTGGTGTACTCGCGCCAGCTTGACGCGCCGAGCGAGAACCGGACCGACCTGCGGACCGACGGCGACCTCGACGTGGCCTTCGCCGTCTGGAACGGCTCTAACGGCGAGCGGTCCGGCCAGAAAGCGGTCAGCGAGTGGCACTACTACCCGTTCAGCGGCGGCCCGCAGGGCCCGCCCTACGAGACGCTGCTGTGGACCGTCGCCGGCATCGCCATCGTCGCCGTCGTCGGCGTCACCAGCTTCGGCATCTACCGCACGCGGGGGGCCGAGTGATGGCGACCACGCCAACCGACCCCATGGACGACCTCGACGAGGACGCCGCCGCCCGGGGTGCGGTGTACGCCACGCTCGCCAAGGCGTTCGAGTACCCCGAGGAGTCGTTCCACAGCGCGGCGGCCGACGGGACGCTGGAAGCCGATTTGCGAGCGTGTCTCGACCGGACGGGCCTTGCCGTGTCCGTCCCGTCGCTCACCACCGACGACGACTACGAGACGCTCGCGGCCCGCTACAATGACATCTTCGAACTCGGTTACAGCGAGTACACGGACCGGACCGACGGCTCGCTGGAGGCGGAGGGGCCGCCGGTCCCGCTGTACGAGTCCAAATACCGGCCGGACCACTCCTGGAACGACGTGAACCTCGACCTCTCGCGGGCCTACAGCCACTACGGCCTCGAAATCGACCAGGACGAGCGGGACAACCACGACGCGCTGACCTACGAGCTGGAGTTCGCGGGCTATCTGGCCCGCCGTGAAGCCGCCGTCGGCGAGGACGCCGCAATCGCTCGGCTGGACTTCCACGACCGCCACCTCGGCCACGCGGCGGCCGGCGTCGCGGACCGACTGGCCGACGAGCCCGGGACCGACATCTACGGCGGCTTCGGCGAACTGCTCGAGGCGTTCGTCCGCGCTGACCGCAACGACCTCGCGGAACGGCTGGAGGACCAGCGATGACGGCGGCGCTACAACAACGAGTCAGACCGCTGCTGCACGGCGGGAGCCACTCGCTGGCGAACCTGGCAGTCGGCGCTGCGGCCGTCGCGGTCGCTGCTCGATACCTCGCCGTCCTGTTCGTCAACGCGCCCGGATACGCTGGCGTTCCGGTCTCGCCCGGCCTGGCGACAGGCGTGTCCACGGCCGTCGTCGCCGCCGCGGCTATCGCCGTCGCCGTCACCGACGCCGACCCGCTCACCGGCATCGGGCTGCTGTTCGTCGGCGTGTTCGGCCTGCTATCGCTGGTCAGTAGCGCGGCGGCACTGCCGGCGGCCGCCGCAATCGTCCTCGGGACGGCGACCGTCGCTGCTGTCTCGGGTCGGCGGCTGGACCTCGTTTCGGCCGCCGCGGTCGCCCTGCTCGTCGCGGCGCTGAGTATCGGGCTGGCCAGCGGCGTCGGCGGCTGGACGGACCTCCGTCCGGTTGCCTCGACCGTGGCACTGCTCGGCATCGCGTCGACGCCGGCGTTCGCCGCGGCGGACTGGCGCTCGCTATCAACGGCAGACTGGGGCGCGATACTCGGCGGACTCGCCGCCTTCGCCGTCGTCTTCGGTGTCGGTCGGGCCGTCCCGTTCGTCACCGGCGCGGTCACGCTCACAGGAACCGGCGTCGTCGGCACGAGCCTGCCGGTCGTTGCACTGGCCGCTGCCGGTGCGGTGACGGCGGCCAGCGCGGCTAGCCGAACGCGGCGATGGTCGCTGCTCGCCGGCGTCGCGCTGGTCGCGTTCGCGGGCGTCCCGGCGTCGCTCCCGCGTGCGCTCCCGTTCGCGCTCGGCATCGCCGTCCTCACCGCACAGGAGGGCCAGCGATGACGGGCTGTCACGACGACGACGAGTTCGAGAAGCACCTCGAAGAGGACCCGGACCCCCAACTCGACCCCGAGCGCAGTCCGGGCCTGCACACCGACATCGAAGCGCTCGAAGACATCGAAGTATCCCGCGAGGATGTGACCATCGGCGAGGCCACACCCGAAGAGCTGGCCGCCAGCGACACCGAACCCGTCGAGGACGACGCGGTGGCGTCGCTGCTCTCGGACATCGAACACGGGGAAAAGACCGAGCGCCGCCGCGCCGCGCTCGAACTCAAAGACCGCGCGTCCACCGACGAAATCGTGGCGGCACTGGCCCGCGCTGCGACGACCGACGACGACAGCGACGTGCGCCAGTTCGCCGTCGAGGCGCTGACGGCCCACGGCGGCGAGCGGGCCGCAGCGGTGGCGGTGGAACTGCTCGACGACCCCGACCCGTGGGTCCGGGCCGAAGCCGTCGTCACGCTCGACAACGTCGACCGCGAGGCTCACGAGGACGATATCGCGGCCGCAATCGACGACGACCACCACGCGGTCCGGCGCAACGCGGCCATCTCGCTATTCAAACTCCGTGGGGAGGAAATGGCCGACTTGCTGCTGGAGCAGAGCCGCGACAACAGCGAGCGGGTCCGCGAGTGGGCCGCCCACATGCTCGGCGGCGTCGACGAGGACCGCGCCCGCGAGCGACTGCAGGAACTCACCGACGACCCGGCCACCGTGGTCCGCCAGACCGCC
Source organism: Haloarcula sp. CBA1131 (assembly GCF_008728975.1). NCBI lineage: Archaea > Methanobacteriati > Methanobacteriota > Halobacteria > Halobacteriales > Haloarculaceae > Haloarcula > Haloarcula sp. CBA1131. The sequence goes on along the minus strand of NZ_RPCY01000001.1, from coordinate 1,708,718 downwards.
GAGCGGTCGCTCGACGTGGACCCCGGACGGTTCCGGCGGCAGTTCGGTGGTGCGCTGGAGAACGACGCCCGACTGCTGCCCGGTGAAGACAGACTCAATCGGATGCCCGACCTCTGACGATGACTGACGGAACGCCCACCACACTGACCGACCGCATCGAAGCCGCACTGCGAGACGTGCGCGACCCGAACGCCGACCTCTCCGTGTTCGACGCGGGCTTCGTCGAGAACATCGACGCGGCCGACGGCGACGTGACAATCGAAGCCGACCTGACCGCGCTGGACGGGCAGACGAGCACACAGGTCGTCCAAGCGATGCTCCACGCGGTCGACGACGTGGACGGTGTCGACAGCGTCCACGTCGAACGGACGACGCCATCGAGCGAGGGGCAGGCCGGTGTCGAGTCCTTCGACCGCGTCGTCGCCGTCGCCAGTGCGAAAGGCGGCGTCGGCAAGTCCACGGTCGCCACGCACCTGGCCTGTGCGCTGGCCGCCGACAACGACGTGGCGCTGTTCGACGCCGACATCCACGGGCCGAACGTCCCCGAACTGCTGGAGGTGAGCGGCCCGGTCCACTCCAGCGAGGAGGGCGACCCGCTCCCGGTCCGGGCGGGCGACATGGACGTGATGAGCGTCGGCCTGATGGAAAGCGGCGCGCCGCTGGCCTGGCGCGGGGCGATGGCCCACGACGCGCTTGAGGACCTCTTCGAGAACACCGCATGGCGCAACGACGAGATACTGGTGCTTGACCTGCCCCCCGGAACCGGTGACGTGGTGCTGACGACGCTACAGGAGGTCCCCGTCGACGGCGTAGTCGTCGTGACGACGCCGTTTCACGCCAGCGTCAGCGACACCAGCCGGACGGTCGAACTGTTCCGCGACAACGACGTGCCGGTCCTGGGAACCGTCGTCAACATGGCAGAGTACGTCTGTGACTGCTGTGGCGAACCGAACGATCTGTTCACGGGCGACGCGCTTTCGGACCTCGATGCCGAGGTGCTGGCCGACCTCCCGTTCTCGCACGACCTGCAGGGGACGCCAGCGCCCGGCGACGTGCCCAGCGCGGTCAGCGATTTGGGGGATGCCGTGGAATCGGCCCTCGACACCGCCGGCGAGGTGGGCGTCGATCCGACCGCCGATATCCGGGGCCTGCCGCCACAGGAACGCAAGGATCTGGTTCGAGAGCAGTTCACCGCGCTGGACAGCGGCGAGTCGTTCGTCCTCGTCAGCGACCGCGACCCGACGCCGGTCGGACAGTTCCTGGGCCGGCTCGCGGAGGCCCCGCGGGAAGCCTTCGACCCGTTCGAGGTCCGCCGAGCGACACCGTCCGACTGGGTGCTGGAGACTGTCAAGCCGTAGGGACGGTCGCTGGCAGTCGACAGTGATAGCCGGGGACATACCTCGTGGGCAGGACTAAAGGCCTAATTGTCCGCACCCGTAGTAGTAGCATAATGACCGCGAAACTCGTGACAGCGGGTCGACTCGCTCGGGGTCGCTCATGCGCCGTGCCCCAGCGGGCCGGAGGGGGAGCGTGACCGACCCGTTTGCGGTGATGAACGCTATCGGGCTGGTCGGGTTCGCGTTCGTCGGCGCGGCGAAGGCTGTCGAGGAGCGCTACGACGTGTTCGGCGTCACGGTCGTCGGCGTGATGACGGCACTGGGTGGCGGGACGACGCGGGACCTGCTGTTGAACCGCGTTCCGAACTCCCTGCAGTCGCCCGGCGAGGTCGCCCTATCACTCCTTGGTGTCACCGCCGCTGTTCTGTTCGTGCATTTCCTCGACGACGGCCACCAGCATCCGGTCGTCCTGACGGCCGACGCCATCGGGCTGGCGGCGTTCACGACCACCGGAGCGCTGCTGGGCCATCAGGCCGGCCTTCCGGTGTTTGCCGTCGTCGCGCTGGCGACGGTCAACGCGGCCGGCGGCGGGGCGATATCGGACCTGCTGCTGGGCCGGACGCCGTTCATCCTCCGCGAGGACTTCTACGCGTCCTGTGCCGTCATCGGCGGCCTCGCCTTCTGGGCGCTGGCACAGCTGGGCGCGGCTGCCGGTGCGGCATCGGCCGGGTGCGCGCTCGCGGTGCTGTTGGCCCGAGGGCTGGGCATCGGTCGCGGGTGGTCGCTCCCGACGGTCCAGGCGTGGGAACGACGCGACACACAGTAGAACCACGCCGCAGCTCCGGGTTCCCGTCTGTCATGCCCCGCTCCCCTGCATCCGCTGGGCTTCGTCGCTGTGACCGACTGTGGGACCGCCTGTGAGAGCTGTCTCTCGTACTCGTCGCGATACTGGTCGCTGACGGCGCACACGACTCTGAACGCGTATTGACCGCGAAAATGGGTGAGGGGAAGTCGGCCGCCGCGACGAACCCGATCAGTGCCCCGCAGATCCCCTACTGACCGAGCACCTCCCGGGTCGTCGCCGCCAGTGACGCGTAGAACGCTTCGCGTGTCTCTGCCTCGACGTGCCCGAGGAACTCGTCAGCCCACGCATCGAGGTGCTCCGTACGGAACTGGGCAAGCCGTTCGTCGAAGCCCGCTTCTGCCAGATAGGCGGCGAACTCCAGTTCGGTCGCAATGTGGTCCGGGAGGTCCGGATGGTCGGCCGCGGGCTGGACGCCGAACTCCCGGTACCAGCGTACGACAGCCATCGTGGCTGGCCCCTTGACCGGGCCGAGTTCGTCCGGGTCGTCCCCGTCGCGATAGACGCTCTCGTAGGGTGGACACGGTGGCCCGTCCGGCCCGATGAACAGCCGGGTGTACTCGGCGTTGAGACGGCGAAGGTCAACCGATCCGACGTCGCCGACCACCGGGACCAGCTCTCCGGTCTCGACGGCTTCGACCAGCTGTTCGGTCGGTTCCCGCCAGCATTCGGCGAGGACGGCGTAGGTCGCCGCGACATCCGAGCGGAATCCGTCGCTGTCTGTGCCGCGCTCGGATGCCCGCTCACGCTTGGCGGGAGCGTCAGTCTGTCTGGTCATTGTCGCTCCTGTCGACCGCCGTCAGTCGCGTACGACTCCGGTCTCTCGACTCGCTGAATCGGCACGTATTTCAGGCCGAGCGTGACGATGAGTGCGCCGAAGGCGACGATACCGAGGGTGACAGCCACTTCGACCAGCGTCGGGGTGTAGGCCCCCGCAGTCGCCCAGATGTCCGTCGTGATGCCGGCATACTCACCACCGGTCGAGATACCCGGTGGGAGGGCGATGTTAGCGACTTCGTATCCCGTGAACACCAGCCGAATCCCCTCGAACATCGTGCCGAAGACCGCGAGGAGGCTCGCGGTGAAGATGACCGACACGCGCTTCCGGAGCGACGGAATCATCAGCATGACAAGCGGGACCGCCCCGCCGACGACTGTCCAGAGCCAGAAGTAGACGGACTCGCCGATGAGGAAGCTACTGGTGATGGCCCAGAACTCGAAGTGGTTCGCCCAGGCGTGGGGCAGTCGCTCGGCCGCGAGCAAGTACACTACGTGAAGCGCGAGGAAGATGCCGAGTATCTTCCCGAGACTCGTGAGTTCCTCGCGGTCGACCTCGTAGTTCGTGAGCCGATCTGCGAGTACCGACACGACCAGCAACAGCCCGAGCCCGGAGACGAGCGCCTTGGCGATGAACACCGGTGCGACGAGGGGACTGAACCAGTCGCCCCGACCGATCTGCGTCGCGAAAATCCACCCGGTCACCGAGTGGAGTGCGACCGCGGTCGGGAGAGCGAGTGCTGCGGTCCAGAACATGAGCGTGCGGTCACGCTCGCGCCCAGCGTCGGTGTCATCGACACCCAGTGCCAGTGGCGACCCACGCGCGGCCAGGTCGCGGCGGGTCAGCAGCCATAGATACCAGAGGTTTAGCACGCCATAGAGGATGACGATACCGAAGTCCCACACCATCGGCGAGCGGAAGTCCGGCGAGGTGAAAAACTGGTAGAGTCGCTCGGGCCGACCGATGTCCGGGAGGATGAGCAGACCCGCGACGGTGATACAGGCGAGACTGACCAGCACGCCGAGCCGTGCGAACCCCTCGTAGCGGTGTGAATGGAAGAACTTCGGTGCACTGGAGATGATGAGTCCCCCGGCAGACAGCCCGACGAACAGGACGAACATCATGATGTACAGTCCCCACGAGAAGACGTTGCGCATCCCCGTGGCGACCAGCCCCGTGGTGAGTTGGTAGCCCCAGGCTGCCAGTCCAGCGACCATGAGGGCTGCGAGCAGACCGAGCCACAGCCGTCCTTTCGTCCCGAAGGCCGGGATTGCGATCCGTGACGAGTCAGCGGCCATCAGTCATCACCTCCGGACCCCACTGCCGGGACGTGTGGAGCGGCATCACCCTCGATGGAGTGGGGGCTCCCACCCGAGTCGCTACTGTCGCTTCCGTCGGCGTCAGACGGCACGTCCTCGGCTCCATCGGACCACGGAGAAACATCGTCGAGTTCGCTCTCCATTTTATCCGACGTTTGCGGCCGGCCGGGACTCATCTCGCCGCTGAGATAGTGCGTCTTCGGGTTCGTCCCGCGGTCTTCGAGGAGCTGGTCCGTCTCGTACTCGTTGATGTACTTCGAGACGGTACTCCCCTCGTCGTCGAGGTCGCCGAAGATGCGTGCGTCGGCCGGGCAGTTGACGACACAGGCCGGGTCGAGTCCCTCGTCGACGCGGTGGCTACAGAACGTACACTTCTCGACGACGCCCTGTGGCCGGGCGGCAACGTCGCCCGTCCCCTCCTCGGGCATCTGCTCGGGTTCGTCCCAGTTGAACACCCGTGCGTTGTACGGGCAGGCCGCCATGCAGTAGCGACAGCCGATGCACTTGTCGTAGTCGATCTCGACGATCCCGTCGTCCCGGGTGTACGTCGCGTTGACCGGACAGACCTTCACACAGGGCGCGTTTTCGCAGTGTTGGCACGCCGTCGGCTGGTACTCCATGTCCAGCGAGCCACTGCCGCCGTCTTCGGGATAGCCACCGGACGGGGTGTCAATCTTGTCGCCGCCCTCCGTCAGGACGCGGTTCCAGAACTGCCCCATCGGGACGTTGTTCTCCTGTTTACACGACACTGCGCATGCCTGACAGCCGATACACCGCTCCTGGTCGATTACTAGGCCGTAGTTCGTCATTGTTAGTCACCTCCTGCGCGCGGTGCGTCGGCACCGGCCCCGCGCGGGTTATCGGCTTCGTACTTGTCCGTATCGACGTCATCGGGGGCCGGTTCGACTTCGACACGGACGTCGTAGAACGCCATCGTCTGGCCGACCTCGCTGACCTCGTTGTGCGTGAGGTCGTTGTGGTGGCCCGCGACGTAGTCGCGTGACCACCATCCCTGGTCAGTGTTTACCAGCCCCGGCTGGAACGCCTCGTTGTACTTCGCCTTCACGATCATCTCGCCGCGGTCGTTGTGCACCCGGACGTACTCGCCGTCCTCGATGCCGCGAGCCTTCGCATCCGACGGATGGATGTCCAGCTGTGGTTCGGGGTTGACCTCACGCACCCAGTTCAGCATCTCGTACTGCGAGTGGATGCGGAACCGACTGTGCTTCTGCATGAACATCAGCGGGTACTCGTCGGCCTTCTCGTAGTCGTCGGCTGTCCGGTCTTCGAGTGGCCGCGGGAGGTCGAACGTCACGCCCTCCTCGCTCGGGGCGTCGTCGTCGTACATCTTGATTCGCCCCGTGTCGGTGGGGAACGCATCGGTGTACTTGACGATGGGGACGCTCTCTTTCTTCTGTGTTCCCTGCTCGAACAGCGTGTCGAAGTCGATATCGTCGTCTCGGTCGGCGAGTTCCCGGAGCATTTCGCGTTTCGTCTCCGGGAACCGGTCGCCAAAGCCGAGCCGCTCCGCGAGCCCGCGGATCGCGTAGTAGTCGTCTCTGGCCTCCCACAGCGGTTCCTGTACCTTGTGTCGGTAGCTGATGTGTGGATGGGACCCCCAGCTGGACGTGATATCCTCCTGTTCGAACCAGTGTGGAACCGGGAGGATGATGTCCGCGTGCTGGACCGTATCCGTGTGGTGCATATCCGCGACCACGTACATCTCAAGGCTCCTGATGGCCTCTCTGAACCGCTGCCGGTCCGGGAACTGGTTGCCCATCATGTTCGACTCGATCGAGTAGACGGCCCTGACCTTGTGCGGGTCACCGTCGAGTATCGCGTCTGGGTATTCGGGGAAGAACAGCGACGGTCCGGGGTCAGCGTCCTCCGGCGCGCTCCAGCCACCGGTACTGAGCGTCGCCCCGCCGGAGTGATGGGCGTGGATGTTTCCGTGCCGACCGTAGTCACCGGTCAGTGCCATGAGCATCGCGTAGGTCTGGCCGAAGATGTGCCCGTGTTTGTACCGCCCGATCGCGTAGCTGGGGGCGATGCCACCGGGGCCGCGAGTCGCCAGCCATCGGACTGCAGTGCGGATGTTTTCCGCGTCGACACCGGTCTTCGCCGCGACTTTCGATGGCGCGTAGTCGGCCACATGGTCACGGAGTCTGGTCAGTGCCGTCTCGCATTCGATGCCGTCGACGGTGTACTCCCCAAAGAGCGCATACGGGCCACCGGTCTCCGGTTCGAGTTCGACCGGCGTCGTACTGCCCTGTTCGACGGCGACGACCTGGTTCTCGCCGCCGTCTTCGAAGACGTCGCTCGCCTTGAGCAACTCCCCGGTGTCCGTGCGGATTAGCGCCGGCGCGGTCGTCCGTTTCCGGAGGAAGTCCTCGTCGTACGTCTCGTCCTCGAAGACAGTGTGCATCATCGCAAGGGCGAGATGCACGTCTTTCCCGGGTTTGACCGGGAGCCACAGGTCGGCTTTCGACGCTGTCGTCGTGTACACCGGGTCAACCACAACGAGCTTCGCCCCGCTCTCGACGGCGTCGAGAACCTTCGAGGCGTCCATCTGGAACTGGCTGGCGAAGAGGTCCGACCCCCAGACGATGATGGTGTTCGCGTTCTCCCAGTCCTCGGCCTCGTTCGTCGACGGAAGGAAAAAGCCGGTCCCAGTGACCCGGTTGAATCCGCGACCGACGTTGGCGTCGATGCCCCAGGCAGACTGGGTCGAACCGAACAGAGAGGCCAGTCGATTGAACGCCGTGCTGGACTGGCCGTAGTTCCCCGACCCCGCGTGGAAGAGGACGCTCTCCGCGCCGTGGGCTGCTTTCAGCGACTGCATCTTGTCGGCGACGAGGTCGAGTGCCTCGTCCCAGGAGACGCGCTCGAACTCGGCATCCGGGCCGCGTCCGTCGGGGTTTGGCTCGTCGGGCGACCAGTCTGTGCGCTTCATCGGGTACTTCAGTCTCGTCGGGTCGTACACACGCTGGGTGTGTGAGAGGCCGAGCACACAGGCCCGCTTGTACTGCTCGTCTTCCGGCGGATGTGGCTCGACCTTCTTCACCTGGCCGTCGCGGACGTGGACGTCGATGGGGCACTTCCCGCGACAGTTCGGCGAGCAGACGGTCTGGATGACCTCGTTTTGCCCGACGTAGCTCTCGATACCGGAGTCACGGTTGGACGGCCCGGTTCCGTCTCCGCTTTCGACCAGCGTCTGGAAGAACTCGCCCCCGCCAAGACCGAGGGCAGCAGCCGCTCCGCTGGCTTTCAGTACGTCACGTCGGTAAACGCCGTCGTCGTCAGTCATCGTCGAATCCCTCAGGTTTGGTCGGCCGCTCGTCTTCACCGAACTCTGCCAGTAGCTCCTCGTGATACTTCTCGTGGAATTCGGCGTCGCTCAGTTCTCCGTTCGAGACACGAATCGCATCCCGAGCCATCCGTAGCCCCAGATCAGTGTCGTACTCGACGCCGTCAAGCATCGCTGCTGCTTCGTCTTCCCACTCATCAATCGGCGTCAACCGCGGCTGCTGTGGGTCATTCATGGCTCTAGTTACCGATTACCCTCGAAACTCGGTAGGGAGAGCGCTGTATTGTGAAGGGGTTTAAATACGGGCGGGAGTGTCACCGGGAGTCTCTGCCAGTGCGTCCAGCCCGAAAAGGCGAGTCTACGGGTCGAAGGCGGCCGTCGCGAGTTTCGATTCGACGGCGTTCAGGCGTTGAGAGAGTGCGGATTTCGAGATGTCGAGCGTGGCCGCGAGTTCGTCGAGGGTCGTCTGTCGGGGCGTCTGATAGTACCCTTCGTCCACTGCGAGTATCGCTGCTTCCCGCTGTTTTGTCGTGAGACAGGCGAGGTCGACTGTAGTGGGCTCCGACTCGGTCGCGTCGTCCTGTCGGGATGTCAGCCGTCGCAGACGCACTCGTTTCGCGGCCGATTCCAACTGGTCGACTAGCTCGCTGATGACGCTTCGGTCTGAGACGTACGTCTCGATGAAAAGCGAGTCACCGTCTACGCGCTGGGTTCGTGGAACACACCCGACCTCGCTAAAGGCGAGACAGAGACAGGCGTCCCCGACCTGATTTGTCGAGTGGAGAACCCGCTCGGTACCGGCCTCGTCGGTGACAGTCACCTCGGCGTGACAGACGCCGTCGTCGATCTGGTTCTGAGCGTTCTCGATGTCTGCATCCGGATCCGAAAGGGGGCACGAACAGTCATCGGGCAGTTCAATTTCGAACAGAACCTTGAGGGTTCGTTCTTTCGCGGTCCCCGATGTCGCCCCTGTAGGCCCGCTCTCGGATTGTCCCATTCTGATTGTCACTCGACTATCTGCGGTTAAATGGGTTTTGTCATCGCCGCCGAAATCCGCAGACTGCGGGCGTATTCTACCTGTTCTTCTATGTGGAGAATGGAGCCTCCCGAAGCCGCGGCGGCGTCACTCATTGCGTCGGTGACAGCGTTCGTCTGCTATCGGAGGATCGAAAATAACCGCCTGTACTGCTGTGCTGGGCCATAGCCGGCGATGAGTCGGCCGAGAGACACCGCCGTCAGGTGCCCGAACGGTGGTGTCACTATATTCACAAGATAAATGCCGCCTCCGCCTGATACACAGACAATGGTCCTCTCGGACGTTTTGCTTGCCCCCCTGGGACTGGCGGCTCTCCTCCTGGCGGTGCCGATAGTGGTGCTGTATCTCATCCGACCGGACCCGCAGGAACTCACGCTGCCGACGTACCAGTTTCTCGTCGCCGGAGAACGCCAGCAGTCAGCGACGCCGTTTCTCGAACGGATCTCGCGGAGCCTCCTCCTGCTGTTGCAGGTACTGGTCGTGCTGGTGCTCGCGGTCGGACTGGCGACGCCGTACGTCACCGTCTCCGAGCGGGCGACGGTCGAGGAGACGGTCATCGTCGTGGACACCAGCGCGTCCATGCAGACCGACGCCGACGGTCAGACACGCTTCCAGCGGGCCGTTGCGGCCGCCCAAGAAGAAGTAACAGGAACGACCTCCGTCGTCACGACGACCAACGGCGGCGAGGTCGTGCTCCAGCGTGGTACGCCGACGGCGGCGCAGGGGACGCTGGACGGGCTCAGCCCGACGGACGCGCCGGGAGCGCTCAGCGGCGCTATCTCGCAGGCAGCTTCGATCGCCGGCGAGAACGCCAGAGTCATGGTCCTGAGTGACTTTGCGGGCGAGGAGTGGACCACTGCGGTCACGACGGCACGCGGGCGCGGGCTCCCCGTCGACCTCCAGCAATTTAACGGCGGCGGCGACGGGAACGTCGGTTTCATCGACCGCCGGTTCTCCGGCTCGGCGGTGACGCTGTCGGTGAAAAACTACGGCGACTCGACCGTCACCCGGACCGTTCGGCTCGGCAACACCCAGCGAGAACTGCAGCTCGGACCCGACGACGTTGGCTCGGTGACGATGCCGGTCCCGGCCGGCGGGAGCGAGGCCCGGCTCAGCCCGGGCGACAGTTTCGCGACTGACGACAGCGTCTACGTCGCCGCACCGGCGGACGCGGCTGTCGACGTACTGGTGCTGACAAACGACCGGAACCGGTACCTGACCACCGCGCTGTCGGTCGTCGACCGGGTGAACGTGACGGTCAGCCAGCCGCCGACGACCATTCAGAAGAACTACGACGTCATCCTGTACAGCAACGTCGACCAGAGTTCACTGTTGCCCGGCAACGTCGAAAGCGGGCGCGAACTGGTCGAAGACGGTGGCGGCGTGGCGGTACTGGCACAGGACGACCTCCCACAGCGGTACCGGGACCTCCTCCTCATCGAGCCCGGCGAGACCCGGGCGGGCGCGACAGTGGGCCAGACGGCACAGACACAGCTCACCCGCGGCATCGACTTCCAGCCACCGGACGAGTACATCTCCGGGTCGCTGCGCTCCGGGTCGGCCCAGGTGCAACTGGGGGACGGGACGCCGCTCATCGCGACCGAGGATCGGAACGGCGGCCGCGTGATGTACTACGGCTACATCGAGGACCGGTCCAGCTTCAAGTTCAACTACCAGTACCCCGTGTTCTGGAAGCGGGCGGTGTATTATCTGGCGGACAGGGAACAACTCCCGGCGCTGAACCACGAGACCGGTGAGACCGTCCGGTTCGGTAACACCACCGTCGAGGGGCCGGCCGGCCCCGTCTCCGGGAACTCGGTCCCGCTCCAGCGAGCCGGGCTCTACCGAAGCGAGAGCCGGCAAGTGAGCGCGTCGCTGCTGGACGAGGGCGAGTCAAACACCAACGTCGGAGCGCTCGACCAGCGCTCCGGGACGGCCGGGAACCTCACCCGGACCGAACAGCGGTCGGTGCCACAGCCGCTGACCGAGTACTTCGCGCTGGGCGGGCTGATACTTGCGCTGGCCGAGGTCGGCTATCTGCGCCGACGGGGTGATCTCTGATGGCGGTTTCCTACACCCTCGCGGAGGGACTCACCGTCGGCGTCGAGCACCTGTGGCCGCTACTCGTCTTGCCGGTCGCCGTCGGCCTCCTCGCGTATCTCGTCCGGCGTGGCGATGGCGGGCCGCGGTCGGCCTCGAACCGGATCCGCCGGCTCCTGCTCGCCAGCCGTGTGCTCATCGTCTGCCTGCTCGTGCTGGGCGCGATGGAACCGTACACCGTCCAGACCCGCGAGACGCCGGGCGAGCCGGGCGTGACACTGCTGACAGACGAATCCGCGAGCATGGGTATCTACCCGAACACGACCGACGAGCTGGTACAGGATATCGAGAGCGAGGGTGTCCCGGTGACACGGGCGACCATCGGCAGCGGGTCGAACTCGCGGATCGGCGACGGCGTGGCGGCAAATCTCCAAGCAAACGGGACAGTCGTCGTCGTCTCCGACGGCCGCGTCACGGAGGGCCGGAGCCTGGCGACGGCCGGCGAGGACGCCGCCGGGCTCAACGCGACTGTCCACAGCGTCACCCCGCAGTCGCCACGAACAGAGCGAGCCGTGGCGATAGCGGGGCCGTCGACGGTGAGCCGCGGCGTCCAGTCACAGTACACCGTCTCGATGCAGGGCGTGAACGTCCTCGAACCCGTCCCCGTGGAGGTAACTATCGACGGTGAGACCGCGACTGAAGGAGAGCTCCGGCCGGACGGCACGCTCACCGTCGACCACACGTTCGAGGAAACCGGGTCACACCGCGTGACGGCGACGCTGTCCGGCAACGACGAGTACGCGCGAAACGACGTGTTCTACAAGAGCGTCCGCGTCGTCGAACAGCCCGACGTGCTGTACGTCTCACAGGGCGAGTATCCCCTGCGGAACTACCTCGACTCGCTGTACAACGTCTCGACGGCCTCGTCGGTCCCGGCGGACCTCGACGACTACTCGGCTGTCGTCATGCAGGACACGCCATCGGGCAATATCGGGAACGCCACCGCACTGCAGGACTTCGTCATCAACGGCGGCGGACTGGTCGTCGCGGGCGGCGACAACGCCTACGAGAACGGCGGCTACGAAACGTCGTCGGTGGCCTCGATGCTCCCGGTCCGCGTCGGGAACGCCACCGGCGGCGAGTCGAACATCGTCATCCTCGTCGACGTGTCCGGTAGCGCCGAGGGCGGCCTCTCGATACAGAAAGCCGTCGCCCTAGACGTGCTCGACCAGCTCGGCGACGAGAACCAGGTCGGCGTCGTCGCGTTCAACCACAACGCATATCGCGTCTCGGAGATGCAAGCGCTCGGGCAGAACCGGGCGGAGACTGCCGACAAGATACGACGGCTGGAAAGCGGTGGCGCGACGGATATCGCCGTCGGGCTTCAGGGGGCCGACGAACTGCTTGGCGACCGCGAAGGGACGATCATCCTCCTCAGTGACGGCCAGGACCGGCTCGGCCCGCCGGCGGCCGTTGCCAACCAACTGGGCCGCGAAGGGACCCGCGTCGTCTCGGTCGGTGTCGGCAAGCGAGTCGGCGTCGCGACGATGCGCCAGATCGCAAGCGAGTCGGGCGGGTCGTACTTCGCCGCCGACGAGACCGAGCGGCTGCGGCTCCTCTTTGGCGGCTCCTCGCGGCGCTACCAGGGGGAGAACCTCACAATCGTCACGGAGGACACGTTCATCACCGCCGGCGTCGAGCTGACTGCGAACCCCGGCCAGGCGAACAACGTCCAGGTCAAGCCCGGGGCCGACTACCAGGTCGCCACCGCGGACGGGAAGCCGGCCATCGCCTCCTGGCGGTTCGGGCTGGGCCGCGTCGTCTCGATCACCGCCTACGACTCGGACAACACGATGGGCGGCCTGCTCGACCGGCCGGACTCGCTGGTCGTCACGAAGTCGGTCAACTACGCGGTGGGTGACCCCATGCGCACGCAGACCGGCGTCACAGCGGTCAGCGATGCTCGTGTGGGGCGTCCAACGACGCTGACCTACCAGGGCGATAGCCGCCCGGACGCGGCGAACATCTCCTTCCGCCAGATCGGCGACGGCCGGTATCGCGGCGAGTTCACGCCTCGGGAGGCGGGGTATCAGACCGCACTCGACACCGAGTACGCGGCGAACTACCCCGTTGAGTACGGAGCCTTCGGTCCGAGTGACAGCCTCGATGCGCTCGTCGAAACGACGGGCGGGCAGACCTTCAGCCCGGCCCAGGGCGAACAGATAGCCAGAGAGGCGCGCCAGAAGTCCACCCGGGTCCGGACCGTTCGGAACACCTGGGACTGGCTCGCCTTGCTCGGCGCGCTCCTGCTGTTCACCGGCGAGGTGGTCGCCCGGCGTGTTCAAGTGTACCGCGGTCGCACCTCCCTGGAGAGTGGTCTCCCGTGAGCGCAATCGGCCGCCGGATCAACCTCGGGCTCGTGGTGTTCGTCGTCCTCTCGATGGTCGGCACCGGCGGAACGACGGTGCTGTACCAGGACTCCGCGAGCGAGCTTCGCTCGCAGAATCAGGAGCTCAGACAGGAAAACGCCGAACTTCGGGGGAACCTGGACGACACCAGAAATAAACTGGAATCCACACAGACCCGTGTCGAGGAACTCCAAGAGCGACTGGAGACGCGGTCGGAGGATGTCGATCAGGTCGCGACCAACCTGAACCAGACAGAGGAGCAGTTGAACGCCACGCAGAGTCAGTTGGCAGAGACCCGGCAGTCGCTCCGCCAGAGCGAGGGCCGCGTCGATGAACTGGAGGGGACAGTCGACGACCTTCGGGACGAGCGCGACACTCTCGAGGACGAAGTCGATGACCTCGAAACGACAATCGGCGATCTGGAGGCCGAAAACGAGGAGTTAGAGGACGAACGCAACGAACTGAAGGGGCAGGTATCCGACCTGCAGGACGATATCGACAGCCTGGAATCGCGGATCGACACCCTCGAAAGCGAAATCAATGAACTCGAAAATCAGAACGAAGCGCTGAGAGACGATATCGAGACCATCTGTAACAGGATGGAGACACCGGACCCGACCTGCGAGGACTACTAATGGACGACCCCGACACAGATACCGGAGAAAACGGCGACGAAGAGCCGCCTGAAAACGGACGGGCACAGGCACGCGAACGCATGGCCGACGCCATCGCCGAGGTCAGACGCGAGGGCAAGAAGGCGGCGTTCATCTACGCCATCGTCGACGCGGTGTTGGTCTTTCTCCTGGTGAACATCTTCCTGACTGTCCTCTCGCCGACTGCACTCCCGACACAGCTGTCAGTTCCGACGGCGGTGACGGACCCGGTCGGGGCGGCTGTCGGCCGCTCGATACCTGCGCTATCGTTCCCGACGGGCGCAGTCGTCGGCATTGTCGTCGGCGCGCTCTGGTTCGTCGGCGAGTATTTGTACCGGGTCCGACAGCCACTCGTCGAGCAGTTCGAGGCGGCGAACGCGAACGTCACCGACGCGCTCCGAACGGCGCGGGACGCGGTCGAGGACGGGGCCGAAACGCGGATGGCGGCCCGGCTCTACGAAGACGTGCTTGCGAGTCTGAGACGGAGTTCGAGCGTCGCGCTCGTCGATAGCCGGCGGCTGCTCGGCACGCTTATCGTCGTTATCCTGCTGAGCCTGGCGACAGTGCAGGTGGCCGTCGTCGACATCGGCCTACTCGACCGCGACCCGGTCGAGACGGAGTCGCCGAACGACCGGCCCAGCGAGTACGAGGGGCTCGAAGACGGCGACGCGATACTCGGCGACAGCGAGGACGTGCAGGCGGGCGACGAGAACCTCACCGCCGAGATTGATTCGACGGGCGGCGACGAGGAAATCGACCGGAGCCAGTCGTTCCCGTCGTCGTCGGACACCGGGGGGCCGGGAAGTGGAAGTGGCACAGTCGACAGCCAGCAGGCCGGGTTCGCCGGCCAGGAAGACGTCGAGGACGCGGACCTCATCCGCGAGTACAATCTCAGGATTCGAGAGCAAGACACGGACGACGAGGACACCGACCCATGAGCTCAGAGCACGACATCGACGAACTACAGCAGAAGATCGCGAACGCACGCGAACAGATCGGCACGCGGATCGTCGGTCAGGAGGAGGTACTGGAGCAACTGCTCATCTGTATCCTGGCCGACGGCAACGCCCTGCTCGAATCGAACCCGGGACTGGGGAAGACGACGATGGTCCGGACCGTCGCGGAGGTGACCGACCTCCAGTTCTCCCGGATTCAGAACACGCCCGACCTGATGCCCTCCGACATCACGGGGACCGAGATCATCCGCGAGACCGACAGCGGCCGCGAGTTCGTCTTCGAGAAAGGGCCGGTGTTCGCCAACGTCGTGCTGGCCGACGAGATCAACCGGGCGACGCCGAAGACACAGGCCGCCCTGCTGGAGGCGATGCAGGAGAAGCAGGTGACCGCCGCTGGCGAGACCTACGAACTGCCGCGCCCATTTTTTATCCTGGCGACCCAGAACCCCATCGACCAGTCGGGGACCTACGCGCTCCCGGAGGCCCAGACCGACCGCTTCATGCTGAAGCTGCTGGTCGACTACCCCGACTACGACGAGGAGCGGACCATCGTCGACATGTACACCGCCGGGGCAGAACAGGTCCCCGTCGAACGCTCGCTGACCCGCCCGGAGATTCAGGAGATCCAGCAACTGGTCCGCGAGATGCCCATCGCCGACGACCTGCGCGACCGGGCAGTCCAGCTCGTGCGCCGGACGCGTGAAGCCGACGACATCGAGTTCGGGGCCAGCCCACGGGCGAGCATGGCGCTCGTCCAGACGGCGAAAGCGCGGGCGTTCCTCCACGGCCGCTCGCACGTCACGGGCGAGGATATCGAGGCGCTGGCCGCGCCCGTCCTCCGGCACCGGATTATCGTGGACTTCCGGGCCGAGCGCGAGGGCCGGACGGCAGACGACCTCATCGCGGACTTGCTGGGATGAGCCACCCGACGCACGCAATCTGGCGGGCGGACCCGTGGGAGGGCCAGCCGTGACTATCGAACCGGATTTTCTGGACGAACTCGGCCGGTTTACCGCCGCGCTGAACCGCCAGACGACCTCGATTCGGCAGGGCGACCAGCAGTCCCCGCGGGTCGGCGAGGGGCTCACGTTCAGCGACTATCGGCGGTACTCGCCGGGGGACGACACGCGACGAATCGACTGGAAGCTGTTCGCCCGGACGGAGGAGTACTTCATCAAGCAGTACGAGGAAGAGCGGAGCCTGACCGTCCACCTGCTCGTCGACACGAGCGCGTCGATGGACTACGGCGACGCGGCGAGTCACAAGTTCGAGTGCGCCGCCAAGCTCGGCCTCGGCTTCGCCTACCTTACAGCGGAGGAGAACAACGACTTCCGGTTCTGCACGTTTCGTGACCGGGTGAACCGCATCGACACCGGGCAGTCGAACCGCGGCGAACTCCTCTCGCTTATCGACCAATTGAACGAAATAACGCCCGACGGGACGGCCGATTTCGAATCCGCGCTGGAGGCGTACGCCGAACGCATTCGCTCGCGCTCGCTCGTCGTCGTGTTCAGCGACTGTCTGGCCGACCCCGAGGAACTCGAGTCGGGCGTCGCCGCGCTCGCACGCAACGACGCCGACGTGTTGCTCGTCCGCGTGGTCGCCCCGGAGGAACGGGACCCCGGCGTCGTCGGTGACGTGCTGTTCGCCGACCCCGAGAGCGACGAGAAACGCCGGTCGTATTTCAGCGGCTCGCTGGCCGAAACGTACCAGTCGCGGCTCGACGCCCACATCGACTCGGTGTCAAACCGCGTTACGGCACTCGGCGCGGACCACGTACTGGTTGATACCAGCGAAGACTACTTCGACTCGTTTGCGAGCATCTGGTTACAGTAGCCAGACGGCGGCAGGGTCGGCTTACTCCGCGAGGATGTGTGCCGGCAGGTCGTCACGGATGATCGTATCGCAGTACTCACAGCGGACGCCGTCGTCGCCGACGGCGAAGCGCGAGTCGACGGGTTCGGCTTCGGTCGTGATGCAGTTGTGGTTCGGGCATTCGAGGACGCCCTCGACGACCGACGGCCGCTCGACGCGGCGCTTCTCGACGACATCGTAGTCACGGATGATGTTGATCGTCGCCGCGGGGGCGATGAGCGAGAGCACATCGACCTCGTCCTGGGAGAGTTCACGGCCCTCGACTTTGACGACATCTTTGTGCCCCAGACGGTCGGAAGGCATGTTCATCGCGACGGAGACGGAGTCACCGCTGGTCCCGTCGATACCCAAGATCGCGAGGACGTTCAGCGCCTGGCCGCCCGCGATGTGGTCGATGACGGTGCCGTTCTGGATCTTCGAGACGCGGAGTTGCTGGTCGTTGTCGCTCATTGGTCGCCTCCGAGCATCAGGTCGAGCAGCGCCATCCGTACGGGGACGCCGTTGTGGGCCTGTTGGAAGTACTGTGCGTGGGTGGTCTCGTCGACGTCGTGGGCGATCTCGTCGACGCGCGGGAGCGGGTGCATCACGGTCAGGTCGTCCTTGGCCGCGTCCAGCGTGTCGGCGTCGATCTGGTACTGGCCGGCGACTTCGCGGTACTCGCTCTCGTCGGGGAACCGCTCGGCCTGGATACGTGTCACGTAGAGCACGTCCAGGTCGGGGAGAATCTCGTCGAGATCGGTGTGCTCGCGGATGCCCGCGCCGGCCTCGTGGAGGTCGTACCGGACCGACCGCGGAAGCTGGAGCGACTCGGGGCTGATGAAGTGCTGCCTGGCGTCGACGGTCGTGAGCGCGTGGGCCAGCGAGTGGACCGTCCGACCGTACTTCAGGTCGCCCATGATGCCGATAGTCAGGTCCTCAAAGCCCGCGTTCTCACGGATCGTGTAGAGGTCGAGTAGCGTCTGTGTCGGGTGCTGACCGGCCCCGTCGCCGGCGTTGACGAGCGGCACGTCGACGAACTCGCTCGCCATCTTCGCGGAGCCCTCCATGGGGTGCCGGAGCACGAGCGCGTCGGTGTACCCCTCGACGACGCGGACGGTATCTGCCAGTGACTCGCCTTTCTTCACGCTGGAGGACTCGACGGAGCCCATGTCGACGATGTCGCCGCCGAGGCGTTTCATCGCCGTTGTGAAGCTCATCTTCGTCCGGGTGCTCGGCTCGAAAAAGAGGAGGCCAAGCAGCGTGTCGCTGTGCCGGTCCGCGAACGCTCCCGGGTCAGCAGCGATGTCGGCCGCGTGGTCGAGCACCGTCTCGATGTCGCCCCGCGAGAGCTGTTTCGCGCTGATGATGTGGTCGTGCCGCATTTCACTCGATACCGCGCTCCGGACGCTCTTGAATCCCCCGACACGGGAATTGAACGGTCACTTACATCGTCAGGTTCGGCTTCGGGAGCATCGGCACTGGCTTCGAAAACGGGGTCTGAAAGATCCTAGCGGCCGAAATAGAAGGACAGGAAACTAGTCAGGGATTGCTCTGCCAGACGTCGACGCGGGGCTCGGTGTATGCCTTGCCGACGATGTCGGGGAGACCGTCGCCATCGAGGTCGACGACCTTCGCTTCGTGGGTGGGGATACCGGTTCCCAGTTCTTTCTGCTCGAAGTTCCCCGCCCCGTCGTTGTGGAACACGAACTGTCGCGGTTCGTGTCCGTCCTCTAGCCCCATTTCCGCGACGAAGATGTCGGGATTGCCGTCGCCGTCGAAGTCCGCTACGTCGAGGCTGTGCGGGTTCGAGAGGTCGTCGTGCAGCAGCGTCAGGTCCCACTCGGGCGGGTCGAACACGCCCAGCCTGGCCGGGCGGTCGTCGAGATACGGTTCGTCGCCCTCGACGAGAATTATTTCCAGGTCCCCATCGCCGTCGACGTCCTCGATAGCGACGCGGGTACACTGCCAGTCCTCGGCGATGGGCTCCCGGTCCCACCCGTCGGCCGTCCGATGGAAGACGTTGGGGCCGGCGACGATTTCGACCTCGCCATCGCCGTCGACGTCCTCGACAGCGACGCCCTCGACGTCGATATCCTCGGCGACAACGTGTCGGTTCGCCACCGGCCACGGTTCACGCGTCGGGTCATCGGGGATGTCATAGTAGAACACCGTTTCGGACTCCTGAGACAGCCCGACGACCTCGTTCTGTCCGTCGCCGTCCACGTCCGCCACGGCGGTGTCGTGATACTTCTCGAAGTCGTCGGTGATGAGCCGGCGCGTCCACTGCTTTCGCGGGTCGTCCGGTATTTCGAACCACCACAGCTTGTGCTGGTGAATGTTCTGGCCGGCGACCATGTCCGGGCGGCCGTTCCCCGTTATATCGCCAAGCGAGCCACCGACGGAGAGTTCGGGTGCGCTGGCGACATCGTGGCGCTCCCAGCCGGGGTTTTCGTACCAGAACACGTTCGTCTGGAGCCAGCGGGCCAGCGGCCCCATGCCGAACACGGACAGCAAGTCGACTGACGTATCGACCAGCGGGAACTGGACCTCGTGCTCGTCGCCGAGCGCCCCGACGATGACGTCCGGTCGACCGTTCCCAGTGAGGTCGGTCGTGAGACAGAAGCTCATCGTGCTCGCCGGCGGCGAGGCTTCGATGCGCTCGTGATGTAGATTCATGTCCCAGCCGTTCGGGTGTATCGCTATTGTTATGGCTGGGCTAACATCGACCGATAGCGAGTGGCTCGGGCGGGGTACGAATGCTGTATAGCTGAAGGGCCGTGTTCGGTTTACTACCCATGTCCCCAGTAGTGGTGTCCCAGTTATTGTTACACACCAGTTATCAAGACCCATGCAGGACAGGCTCGAACGGGTCGACTGTCGGGACCATCGCCACCGAAAGCGTAGACTTGCTACGGCCAGGGGAGTGCAGGATATAACGACCGATTAAAAGTAGGCAACGGCCAACCGACGTAAGCCAGTCCCTTCGGCCCAGTTCGGTTGTCAATGTTCTCGACTCCAACACAAGGGTTCAAAACCGATAGACGGACCATCCGCAGTATGCTCGCAATCGCTGGCGGCAAGGGTGGCTGTGGCAAAACGACCATCGCCCTCGGAGTCGGTCAGGCACTGGGGACGCCGACCAGACGGTCGCTAGTCGTGGACACCGACCGCGACATGCCGAACCTCCACCGCCGCGCTGGCGTCGATCCGACGCCCGGAATCGCTGATATCACGGTCTCGGCTGAGCCGACCACGGTTGCCAAGCGCGCCACGGCCGTCGAGAACGTCGACGTACTCCCCTGTCAGGACGCAACCGAAGCCGCTGTCGACAATGCCATCGGCACACTGCCCCAACGTGATCGCCCGGTGGTACTCGACTGTCCGGCCGGCGCTGGCCCGGACGCCGCCCGGCCACTGCGGGCGGCTGACAGGACGGTGCTCGTGAGCGCACCAACCCGCCAGAGCCTCACCGATACAGCCAAAACCGCGGCGATGGCCCGTGCGCTCGATGCACCGCCCGTGCTCACGGTCCTCGTCGGCAGCGACGGGTCCGTAGACCCATCCCGACTGCTGTCCTGCCCAGAGACGGTTCACGTTCCGTCGGTGTCGAAGCCGCTGGAATCGGACCGGGCAGCGGCAAAATACGTCGAGATAGCGAACGTTCTCGCCAAGCGGAATACTTAATCTCGTGGCTAAATAACTTCTCAGTGGTATGGCCAACCGGCTGCGAACGGGCATCGATGTCCTCGACAGAAAGCTCGATGGTGGCATCCCTGCGGGGAGTATCGTCGTGCTCTCTGCCCAGCCGGCTAGCCAGGCGGAGCTGTTCCTCTATGAACTCACCGCCACGCGCGGAACGCTGTGGCTGTCGCTCGACCGGACCGCCGAGTCGGTCATCGCGAGCATCGAGCAGACGCCGGCCAACACCGGGGACCCGACGGTGCGGCACATCTCCGGCGAAGCACCCCTCGACAACGCCGGCAAGCTCGTCTCGGCGCTGCCGGAGACCTCGAACCTCATCGTCGACCCGCTCGATGTGCTGGAAGCCCAGGAGCCACACTCGCGCTTTCGCGCGTTCATGAACGACTTGCAGAACCACATCGTCAACACCGGGAGCCTCGCTATCGTCCACTGTCTCGATGGCCGTGACGTGCCACCGCTTCGGGATACGACCGAGCACTTCGCGGACGTGGTGTTCCAGCTCAACACCACGACGACCGGTGACGAGGTGGAAAACCGCCTCGCGATTCCGAAGTTCCGCGGCGGGCGCGCCCCCACTGACATCATCAAACTCAATCTCGTCGAAGAGGTCAGCATCGACACCAGCCGCGACATCGCCTGAGACGGATTCTATTCGCGGCCGGGCTGTAGTTCTCTGTCCGTCGAGCCGAACTCCGTACCCACGAGTATCAACAGGAACAGTCCGAGACCGACGCCGACGCCGGCTGCCAGTCCAAGCCCGGCGCTGCCAGTCAGCACAACCGTGCCGACACCGAAGGCGATTCCGGGCGGGAGCGCGAGCAGTAGCGGGTACATCAGCGATACTCGCATGGGTAGTGATGACGTGTCGTGGATATAACCGTTCTCCCGTCTGTGCCGTCAGAAAGTGGCAGTCGCTACCGCTCGGAACCGCAAAAGCGCTCGCTGGCGCTTATCACTCAAGAATCGCTCGGCGTGCTCGCGGCGCAGTTACTCTTCGGCGCCCTCGATCTCTTCGACGATCTCTTCGGCGTCCACGTCAGCGTCTTCCAGCGCGTCTTCGATGTCAGCGCCGCCGGCACCGCCCATGCCACCCATCATGCCGGGCATGCCCATGCCGCCGCCACCGATTTCCTCCTGCACGATGATGCGGTCGATGTCGAGCAGCTGGGTGAGCTGCTGGGCGATCTGCTGTTTGCCCATCATCCACTGCTGGTTCATCGTCAGCTGCGGCGTCGCCTCGATGTAGAGCGTCTCCTTCTCGACTTCGACGGTTTCGTACTCGGGCTCGTCCGAGGTGTCTTCCGACTCCTCGCTGTCCTCGTCTTCGTCGTCTTCGCTTTCGACGAGCTGTTCTTCCTCGACGGTGTCGGTCTCGAACCACACGTCGAGCTCCATGTCGAGCATCATCTGGATGATGCCCTGGGCCTTCTCCTCGCGGTCCGTGACCTCTTCGAGGATTTCGTAGTCGTACTCGACGTCCTCGCCGGCCAGCGGGTGGTTGAAGTCCACTCGCGCGCGGCCGCCGATGATGGTCTCGATGTGGCCGTGCTCGCCCTCGATGTCGACGTGCGCGCCGGGGTAGCGGTCGTCCTCCGGAATCTTGTCCTTCGAGACCGTCCGGACCTCTTCCTCGTCGTACTCGCCGAAAGCGTCGGCGGCCGCAACGGTCACGTTGCCCTCGTCGCCGACCTCCTTCCCGTAGATGTCCTGCTCGACGTCCGGGAAGATGTGGTTCTCGCCCAGCACGATGGTTCGCGGGCCGAACTCCTGCTGTTCGGTGTCGATGCCGTCGTCCTCGGCGACTTCCTCGTCAGTCGTGTCGACAAGCTGGCCGCCGTCGACGGTGCGGGCGGTGTAGGCGAGCTTGACGACATCACCTTTCTGGAGTCCCTCCGCTTGCTCTTCTTCGTCTGCGGTTTCCTCATCGACTTCAGTCTCAGACTCGTTGCTCATACCCTGTTCGTCAGTCGTGGCACTCTTAAGGACAACGTTTCCCGGTCAGTAGCAGTCGAGCAACTTCGGAAGTGGCCGACTAGTACTCGCTTTCAGCCAACAGTCGGTCGAACTTCTCGCGGTCGATGTTCCGCCCTGAAACGGGGAGGACAACCGTCTCACCCCGTACTTCGTCACCAGCCTGGAGCGCTGCAGCGACAGCCGTCGCGCAGGCCCCCTCCATGACGATGCGGTCCGTCTCGAACAGGCGTGCCACGGCGTCCGCGATGGCGTCCTCAGATACGAGACGGAAATCCGAGAGCCCCTTCTGGAGTATGCCGGTCGGGAGTGCGAACGGCACCCGGGTCGCGACGCCCTCAGCGATGGTGTCGACGCTGTCGAGGGCCTCCAACGTCTCCTCCTGCCAAGCGCGGTACACCGCGGGCGCGCCCGCGGCCTGCACACCGACGACAGCGGCGTCGGTCATCGCCCCGAGCGTGATGCAGTACCCGGCCGCGGCGGTGCCGCCGCCGACGGGACAGAACACGCGGTCGACATCGGGCCGTTCGTCGAGGATTTCGAGCCCCGCCGTGCCGACGCCGGCGAGAAGCTTCGGTTCGTTGCCCGAATGGACGTAGCGCGCCTCGCGCTGGGTCGCAAGCTCCTCGATGTGTTCGCGGGCCTCGTCGTAGTCCTCGCCGTACTGGATGACTTCTGCGCCGAGTTGCTCCAGCGCGCCGACCTTTCCGGCGTTGGCTTCTTCGGGGACGCCGATAGTGACGGGCACGTCGAACTCGCGGCCTGCCCAGGCGATAGACTGGCCGTGGTTCCCCGTGCTCGCGGCGAGTAGCCCGGCGTCGTGGAACTCCTCGTCGAGGGACGCGACGAGGTTCACCCCGCCGCGGACTTTGAACGCGCCGGTCGGAAGTGTGTCCTCACGCTTGAGCAGGACATCCGCGTCGAGGGCTTCGGAGAGGGCTTCGCTGCGGACTAGGGGCGTCTCCGGGAGGTGTTGTCGGATGCGTTGCCGGGCGCGCGCGACCGTTGCAACTGTCGGCGGCGTCAGGTCGTGATACGGAAAGAGGGTCGTCTCGTCCGGGGAATCGATCGGTTCGTAGCGACCGGCCATACTACTACCCGAGAGAGCGGACACAGTAAATGGCGCGGTCGACGGGAGCGTTTTTCAGCGACCCGGTCCAGCCCCACAGTATGTACGAAGTCGAGGTGAAAGTGCCAGCGGATATCGAGGCTGTCGCGGAGCGACTCGACGAACTCGGGGCCGAACAGGTCGACACGGTGATACAGACGGACACGTACTACGACGCCCCCCATCGGGATTTCGCCGAGACGGACGAGGCGTTCCGGGTCCGTCGCGAGACCAGAAAGGGGGAGACGAACGCGAAAGTCACCTACAAGGGGCCGCTCCTCGAAGCGGAGTCGAAGAGCCGAGAGGAGTTCGAAACAGGCGTCGAAGACGGCGACGACATCGACGCTATCGTCCAGCACCTCGGCTTCGAGCCCGCGGCGACCGTCCGGAAGAACCGCCGGGTGTACGAGGTCCGAGAATACGACGTCACGCTCGACGCTGTCGACGACGTCGGCGAGTTCGTCGAAGTCGAACGGGAGACCGACGGCGACATCGAACCCGTGCGAGAGGGGGCCTACGAGGTGCTTCAGGACCTCAGTCTGGACCCCAGTGACCAGCAGCGGACCTCCTATCTCGGTATGCTACTTAGCGATGCGAACGAGTAATCATTCCGCTATTATCTGTTCCCGTAAGTTATAGAACCCGGCCAGACGAAGTCGAGGCAATGACCGAGCGGAACATCCACGTCCAACCTGCAAGCGGGCTCGCCGTCGAAGATCAGGACATCGAAGTCGTAGAGCGCAAGGGTATCGGCCATCCGGACTCCATCTGCGACGGCATCGCGGAGACAGTGTCGCGTGCGCTGGCACAGACGTACATCGACCGGTTCGGCACAGTCTTGCACTACAACACCGACGAGACACAACTCGTCGCCGGCACTGCCGCCCCTGCGTACGGCGGCGGCGAAGTGCTTGAGCCGATCTACATTCTGGTCGTCGGCCGAGCGACGAAGAAGTTCGACGGCGAGCGCATCCCGGCCGAGAGTATTGCCCTCCAGGCCGCACGCGACTACCTCGACGAGCAGTTCCCCCACCTCGACCTCGGTTCCGACGTCATCGTCGACGTCCAGTTCGGCGAAGGGTCGGGCGACCTCCAGACCGTGTTCGGCGAGGAAGCAGCAATTCCGATGGCGAACGATACCAGCTACGGCGTCGGCCATGCTCCCCTGACAGAGACTGAGAAGATCGTTCTCAACACCGAGGAGACATTGACCGGCGAGTACGCCGAGTCCAACCCGGTCGTCGGCCAGGACGTGAAGGTAATGGGCAAGCGCGAGGGCGATCACATCGACGTGACCGTGGCCGTTGCGATGGTCGACGAACACGTTCCGGACCTCGACGCGTACAAAGCCGCTGTTTCGGACGTTCAAGCGTTCGTCACCGACCTCGCCGAGGAGTACACCGACCGGGACGTAACGGTTCACGTCAACACGGCTGACGACTACGACGCCGAGTCGATCTATCTCACGACGACCGGCACCAGCGCCGAGCAGGGCGATGACGGCTCCGTTGGCCGCGGGAACCGCGCGAACGGCCTCATCACGCCCAACCGCCCGATGAGCATGGAAGCGACGTCCGGGAAGAACCCCGTCAACCACATCGGGAAGATATACAATCTCCTCTCGACGGAGATCGCACAGTCCGTCGCGAGCGAGGTCGATGGCATCCGACAGGTCCAGATGCGCCTGCTCTCACAGATCGGATCACCGATCGACGAACCCCACGTCGCTGACGCGACGGTTATCACTGAGGACGGTGTCGCAGTCGGCGACGTCGAAGCGGACATCCAGGCCACAATCGACGACGAACTCGCCGACGTGACCGACATCACGCGGCAGGTCATCGACGGCAACCTCTCGACGTTCTGAGGCGGCGAGGCGACACCCCTTTACTCGCCGGTAGTCAACTCGCGGGCATGCATCCACCGGACGCCGATAGCGTGCTCGTCCGCCACGGCGAACTCGGCGTCAAGAGCGATCAGGTCCGCCGGAAGATGGAGGAACAACTGGCGGACAACCTCCGAGCGATGCTCGACGCGCGCGGCTTGTCAGGGGACATCGAACAGCGCCGGAACCGGCTGTTCGTCCACACTGCCCAGCCTGAGGGCGTGACCGCGGCAGCGGCCGACACGTTCGGCGTCACCTCCGCCTCGGCGGTCACGACCGTCGGCCCGACGCTGTCCGCAATCAAAGATGCACTGGCCGCGACTGCGCGAGAGCAGTACGACGGCGGCGCTTTCGCCGTCAACGCCCGCCGGGCGGGACCAGCAGAGGCTCACCCCTTTTCGAGTACAGACATCGAGTCCGACGGTGGCACCGCCGTCTGGGAGGCAATCGAAGGACTGGGCGGCGAGCCTGCTGTCGACCTCGACAACCCCGATTTCGAGCTGTTCGTCGAGTGCCGGACTGACGAGTCCTACGTCTTCTGTGAGAAACGTGCGGGACCCGGCGGCCTCCCGCTCGGGACCCAGCGGCCCGTCGTCGCCCTCGTCAGCGGCGGCATCGACTCGCCCGTCGCCGCCTGGAAGCTGATGAAACGCGGCGCGCCCGTGATTCCCGTCTACGTCGACCTGGGTGACTACGGCGGCCCCGACCACCGGGCGCGAGCCGTTTCGACTGTCGAGACGCTCGCCTCGTACGCGCCCGGGCACGACCTGTCGCTGTCCGTAATCGACGCCGGTGACGTCGTCACCGACATCTCTCAAAACCTCGGGGCGCTCCGAATGCTCGTGCTCCGCCGGTTCATGCTCGCGGCCGCCGACGCTATCGGGCAGGACCGGGACGCCGTCGGCATCGTCACCGGCGAAGCTATCGGGCAGAAATCCAGCCAGACGAGCGCGAACATCGCGGTCACGGACGCCGCGACTACGCTCCCGGTGCACCGACCGAACCTCACCGTCGACAAGTCCGAGATAACCAATCACGCGCGGACAATCGGAACCTTCGAGGACTCGACAATCGACACCGGTTGCAACCGCGTCGCCCCATCGCATCCGGAAACCAATGCATCGCTCGAAGCAGTTCGGACAGCCGAACCAGACGACCTGTTCGAGCGTGCCAAGGCCTGTGCCCGGGATCGCGTCGTCGTCCCCATCGAAAGCTAAATTTCCGGGGCGGGCCAGGGTTGAGCCATGACGCAGGTCTGTCTCGTCGGGAGCGAGGACGTGAATCTCCGGTACGAACTCCTCTCTCGCGAGACCGCACGGAACGCACTCGCCACCTACGACCTGCAGGAACCGTTCTCGAATACCGTCGCCGTCGACACCGTGAGTCTCGGGGCGGCGGTGGCGCTTCTCAACGACTTGAACTGGTATCTCGTCCGCTTCGCTGACGCCGCGTTCGTTCGTGATCCATCGATCAGCGAGACGGAGTGGCTCTCCCGGGATCTCGCCGCGGCGATCCGGGACGACGACGTTGCGCCCGAAGATACCGGTCGCTTTCTCAAGGTGTACGGTATTGTCGAACCGGACGTGACCGGCGAATCTAATGCCGAAGGCTCGTCGGAAGGAGAGTCGGAGCCAACGCCGGACACACAGGCGATGGAGACCGAGCGCCCACCCGAACTTGTCGAGCCGATGCTCCTGACACGGACTGGAGACACGATTCCCGAGTACGACCTTCGAGACGTGGACGACACGCTCATCGTCAGGGTGACCGAATCGGAGTTCGGGGCCTGACTCGGGCCACACCGCGCGCGCAGAACAGACCGGGCTCAGTCGAACATCCCGGTCGACATATACCGCTCCCCGCTGTCCCAGTAGACTGTGACCACGAGCGGGTCGTCGACGCCGTCTGCGACGAGTTGTTCGGCTACCTCTCGCGCGGCGAGGTTCGACGCGCCCGAGGACTGGCCGACGAGGATGCCCTCCTCGTGGGCGAGTCGACGGCACTCGTCTTCAGCATCCGGGAGTTCGACCGTCAGCACGTCGTCCAACAGGTCGGTATCGAGGTTGTCGCTGACAAACCCCGGCCCCATCCCCTGGAAGCTGTCCTCGCCAGTGCCCGGTTCCATCCCGGAGAGGACGGCGTTGTCGGCTGGTTCGACAGCGACGATATCCATCTCGGGGAACGCCTCACGCAGTCGACGGCCGGTCCCGGTGAGCGTCCCGCCGGTACCGACACCCGCCACCAGCGCGTCGACGGTCCGGTCACCCACCTGTTCGAGTATCTCCTCACCCGTCGTCTCGTAGTGTGCCTTCGGGTTCGCCGGGTTCTCGAACTGCCGCAACTGGACGTAGTCGTCGCGCTCGCACAGTTCATCCGCGCGCTCTTTCGCGTCGGAGATGTCACCCTCGACCAGTTCGATCTCCGCGCCGTAGGCCTTCATTATCTGGCGGCGCTCCGGTGACTTCGAGGACGGCATCACCAGCACCACGTCGTAGCCTTTGGTCGCGCCAACCATCGCCATTCCGATGCCAGTGTTGCCACTCGTCGGTTCGACCAGCGTATCACCCGGTTCGAGCGTGCCGTTTCGCTCGGCGTCGTCGATCATGTACTTCGCCGGCCGGTCCTTCGCGGACCCGCCCGGGTTGAACGACTCGATCTTCGCTGCAACGGTTGCCCCCTCCGGCGCGCGAACCGAGACCAGTGGGGACCCGATTGTATCGAGAATAGAGTCTTTCATCGCCGCCGGCTACGCGCGCCCGACTTAAACGCCTACTGAAGGTCCCAAACAGTTCGTGGACTCACGACACGCGGCAGCGCTTTCCGGCGTCGACACCCTCTCACGTAAACAGATTTATGTCGTCGACCGGCAGCACCGAGTAATCGACTGACAGCGTGTCTTTCGTGGCTCGGACTTTGCCGACGAACGCGGAAATGTCCTCTAGCTGTCCCTCCAACACGAATAGTTCCATACAGTACCGGTCGCCGACGTGGCTGTGGAAGTTCGACGCGACGATAGACTCGTGGTCGTGCCGGAGGTGCATCATTTTCTCCTCGACGGTCGTCGTCTCGTAATCGAACAGCACTGTGACGATGGCCATCAGTTCGCGGTCCTCCAGCCGCTTGTCCTCGAACTCCCCCATCAGATTCCGGACCGCTTCCCGAACGACCTCGCTGCGACCCGTGTATCCGTGTTCGTCGGCGAACGTGTCGATTCGCTCCTCCAGTTCGTCCGGCATCGAGATACTAACAACGCCCATGTATTAACTCGGCGCCGTTGGAGTATTAATAGTTCATATCTGCCCGCATAGACTGGAATCACTCTGGATAGCGCTGCCGCTAGCTCGTATCTTGTAAACGACGAACGACTGGCTTGGTGAGCTGACAGCTCTCGGTTTGTACAAATACAGAAAGCCCACTCGGGAGAGATGTCTCTCCTGAGTGGGCTATGTAAGTATGAATGGTGGCGGCGAACCGCGTTTCCCAGAGGCTCGCGCACTCCAGTACTCCCCGGAACGCTGGTGGGCTTATCTTCCGTGTTCGGGATGGGTACGGGAGGCAACCCCACCGCTGTGGCCGCCTAACGTCGAGTCGTGGAATCGAACCACGAAAGCACCAGTCTCGATCAACTCTCCACCGTGTGATTACGTGCGATCCAGTTTGCGCCTGGACTCGTTCAGCGACGAGTAAATCGTCGGTGAATGAGTCACAGTGCGTATGAATGATGGCTTTGGTCTGTTAGTGCTCGTGGGCTTAACGTCTCGTTACCTCGACGCGCACACCCCGAGTCTATCGACCGCGTCTTCTACGCGGGACCTCAACGGTGTCTCTTTTCCAAGTGGGTTTCGAGCTTAGATGCGTTCAGCTCTTACCCCGTGTGGCGTGGCTACCCGGCACGTGCTCTCTCGAACAACCGGTACACCAGTGGCCACCAACCGTAGTTCCTCTCGTACTATACGGTCGTTCTTGTCAGACACCATAACACACCCAGTAGATAGCAGCCGACCTGTCTCACGACGGTCTAAACCCAGCTCACGACCTCCTTTAATAGGCGAACAACCTCACCCTTGCCCGCTTCTGCACGGGCAGGATGGAGGGAACCGACATCGAGGTAGCAAGCCACTCGGTCGATATGTGCTCTTGCGAGTGACGACTCTGTTATCCCTAGGGTAGCTTTTCTGTCATCAATTGCCCGCATCAAGCAGGCTAATTGGTTCGCTAGACCACGCTTTCGCGTCAGCGTTCCTCGTTGGGAAGAACACTGTCAAGCTATCTTTTGCTCTTGCACTCTTCGCCGGGTCTCTGTCCCGGCTGAGATAGCCATAGGGCGCGCTCGATATCTTTTCGAGCGCGTACCGCCCCAGTCAAACTGCCCGGCTATCGGTGTCCTCCTCCCGGAGTGAGAGTCGCAGTCACCGACGGGTAGTATTTCACTGTTGTCTGGGTGGCCCGCTAGCGCGGGTACCTCTGTAACGACTCCTACCTATGCTGCACATCGGCGACCACGTCTCAGCGACAGCCTGCAGTAAAGCTCCATAGGGTCTTCGCTTCCCCCTGGGTGTCTCCAGACTCCGCACTGGAATGTACAGTTCACCGGGCCCAACGTTGGGACAGTGAAGCTCTGGTTAATCCATTCATGCAAGCCGCTACTGATGCGGCAAGGTACTACGCTACCTTAAGAGGGTCATAGTTACCCCCGCCGTTGACAGGTCCTTCGTCCTCTTGTACGAGGTGTTCAGATACCTGCACTGGGCAGGATTCAGTGACCGTACGAGTCCTTGCGGATTTGCGGTCACCTATGTTGTTACTAGACAGTCCGAGCTTCCGAGTCACTGCGACCTGCTCCGTTCCGGAGCAGGCATCCCTTCTTCCGAAGGTACGGGACTAACTTGCCGAATTCCCTAACGTTGGTTGCTCCCGACAGGCCTTGGCTTTCGCCGCCATGGACACCTGTGTCGGTTCTCGGTACGGACACTATGCTCGTCTTTTCATGGGCCCCAGGTTGAATCACGTTTCCCTATACCGCCGTTCGTCCGCTTCGTGCCATTACGGCTTCCACGGAGTTGGACGGTTCGACCGGGCGAATGCCCGGCGTGATCGACCCCAGGGCGTCAACTTTCACTGCATAGTGGCACAGGAATATTAACCTGTTTCCCATTTCGTCATAGTCGAGTTGCGGTATGACTTAGGACCGGCTAACCCTCAGCTGATCAGCAGTGCTGAGGAACCCTTATCCATTAGGCCGTCGGGGTTCTCACCCGACTATCGCTGCTACTATGGCCAGGATTTTCGTCACTAATCGGTCCACAGGAGCTCTCGCCCCCGCTTCCATCCAATTAGAGCGCCAATCTACTCGATTACCAGTATGAGTGGTACGGACAGGTCTCGGTGGTGGATTTGAGTCCCGATCATTTTGGGCGCCTCAAACCTCGGCCGGTAAGCTGTTACGCTTTTCTTAGAGGGTAGCTGCTTCTAAGCTCACCTCCCGGCTGTCTAGGGCTCGAGACCACCTTCAGAGGATTACACTTAATCCACACTTGGGGACCTTAACCTATCTCTGGGTTGTTCCCCTCCTGGTACACAGGCTTACCCCGCGCACCGGAATCCCCGCGTCAAACAGCGTCTGTAGGTTTGGAGTTTGACAGGTGTGCCGACTCCTCTCGGAGGCGGACACACCAATCGGTCGCTCTACCCCACAGACTACCTCGGCGGAGGTCATGCTTCGACATGTTTCGATTGGAACCAGCTGTTGCCGGACTCGATGGGCCTTTCACCCCTACACATAGATCACGAGAGGGTATTGTAGGACACCAACTCTAACAGACTTCCACGTGCCTTTCGGCACGCTTCATCTTGTCCATGCGTAGATCGTCCGGATTCGGGTCGTGTCCACATGGCTCCCCGCGCTTGAACACGGCGGCCCTCGGGCAAAGCCCTGCGGCCATGTCGGTTTCCCTGTGCCTCCCCGGATGCTCCGGTTAGACTTGCCATACAGACACACTCCCTGGCTCGTTTTTCAAAACGTACGACAGAACATCGGCTTCCTGTAAGTCTTACTGGACGCTCGCGCGTCGGTCATTCGTTACAGGACCTTGTATGCCCTGTCGCTCGATCGCCAACTGATTTCATGCTCTATTTCGCCTCCCTTCTGAGGGTACTTTGCAGCGTTCGTTCACACTACTTGTTCACTATCGGTCTCAGGTTGTGTTTAGCCTTCGCAGTCGATGCCTGCGTTATTCGCGAGGGATATCCAACCCCCGCTACTCTGGCACTACCGCACAGCGTACTGGTCTCGAGTACGGGGTTGTCACCCTGTATCACGCTCTGTTCCAAGAGACTTCGTCGAGACGGTCGGCTGATGAGAGGTAGCCCGGACACCACATTGCCCGTGAGGGCTTCGGTTTGGGCTGTATCGCGTTCACTCGCGGTTACTAACGACATCACGTTGCGTTTTCTTTTCCTCCCGATACTGAGATGTTTCAGTTCTCGGGGTTCCTCATTGCGCGAAGCAATTGTTAGAGAGATTCTCATTCGGAAATCTGTGGTTCTTCGCCTCCGTGCGGCTCCCCACAGCTTATCGCAGCTTGGCACGTCCTTCATCAGCGCCTGAGCCGAGCAATCCACCAGCTGGCATAGTAGCCAACGTCGTTGTGACTCGTTCAACTGAACGAGTCCAGTGGACGCCTGGATCGCACGTACACACGGTTTCATACTCGCCCCCAAGGTGGAGATGGTGGGCGAATCGACCCTTCCCAGGCGCGGTTTCACCCGACCTGGTGCATCTGTCGTCGTATCACAGTCGAACGCCGTCCCACACTTAAGGGGACGGATTCGAAGCGATACGGAGTACGGACCCGTCGGGAGTTGCACCCGACATCCCCGTGAGGGGATATCCGCCTCGGATAGGTCTTTGTGAGCCCAGCGGGCCCATGCAGTAGTCGGCGCTTGCCGACTCGCGGTGACTTGTGGTCACCAGTCAGTGTAGGTGGGTCAGGGCAAGGCCCTGATCCCGGTCAGTAGGAGGTGATCCAGCCGCAGATTCCTCTACGGCTACCTTGTTACGACTTAAGCCCCCTTGCGGAGCCCAGATTCGACCGTCGCATGACGGCCTCATCCGGACCCCACTCGGGTGCTTTGACGGGCGGTGTGTGCAAGGAGCAGGGACGTATTCACCGCGCGCTTCTGACACGCGATTACTACCGAATCCAGCTTCATGCGGGCGGGTTTCAGCCCGCAATCCGAACTACGACTCCGTTTGGAGATTAGCTTCGCCTCTCGGCGTCGCATCCCACTGTCAGAGCCATTGTAGCCCGCGTGTTGCCCGGTCCATTCGGGGCATACTGACCTACCGTTGCCCATTCCTTCCTCCGCTTTAGCAGCGGCAGTCCTCCTAGTGTACCCAACCACCACAAGGGTGTTGCTGGCAACTAGAAGTGTGGGTCTCGCTCGTTGCCTGACTTAACAGGACGCCTCACGGTACGAGCTGACGGCGGCCATGCACCTCCTCTCAGTAGCGTCGAGTAAAGTCGTCAACCTGACTGTCATTACTACTGTCGGGACCGGTGAGATTTCCGGCGTTGAGTCCAATTAAACCGCAGGCTCCTCCGGTTGTGGTGCTCCCCCGCCAATTCCTTTAAGTTTCATCCTTGCGGACGTACTTCCCAGGCGGCTCGCTTATCGTCTTCACTACGGCACATCACGTGCTCATGGCGCGTGACATACCTAGCGAGCATTGTTTACAGCCAGGACTACCCGGGTATCTAATCCGGTTCGAGACCCTGGCTTTCGTCCCTCACTGTCGGGTCCGGTCTCTCAACGTGGTTTCCCCATTGGTGGTCCGTCCAGGATTACAGGATTTCACTCCTACCCCGGACGTACCCGTTGAGTCTCTCGGCCCCAAGCTGTGTAGTTTCCACCGGACGCCGACCAGTTGAGCTGGTCGATTTCCCAATGGACTTACACAGCAAGCTACGGACGCTTTAGGCCCAATAATATCGGCCATCACTTGGACTGCCGGTATTACCGCGGCGGCTGGCACCGGTCTTGCCCAGTCCTTGTTCCTGTACCACCTTACGGTACAGAAAAGCGAGGGCTATATGCCCTCACACTCGGAGTCCCCCTATCGCACTGTCGTGCAGTGTAAAGGTTTCGCGCCTGCTGCGCCCCGTAGGGCCCGGTATCTTGTCTCAGATACCGTCTCCAGGCTCTTGCTCTCACAACCTGTACCGATTATCGGCATGGTGGGCCGTTACCCCACCATCTACCTAATCGGCCGCAGCCACATCCTACAGCGCCGGAACGTTTCTAACTCTCGGCACTCCAGCCTGAGAGTTATATCCGCTATTGGCCTCAGTTTCCCGAGGTTATTGCGGTCTGTAGGGTAGTTTGGCCACGTGTTACTGAGCTATATGCTACGAGTCTAAACTCGTGCAACTAGCATGGCTAAATCGGACTCCGATAGCAATGGCCTCCGGCAGGATCAACCGGAATGTGCTGATATACATCAGCGGCGGAAGTGGTTGCACTCCGTCGGAAGCTAACACACTGGTTCCTACACCAGTGTTGACTACTGCATGGGTCCGTGGGCTCACATCAGATTCCATCTTGACGGCGGACCGCAGGGGTGGAATCCTCATGGGGTGGATCTCGCCGGCCCCAAAGGGGAAGGCGAGATCCTCTCGTAGCTCAAGCCGACCCAGGTGGCCGACCGAGCGTGTCGACCCGGGCTCGCTGCCCGGTGCGACCTTCGCATTAGTTCAGAAGACGGGGGAACATATAAATGAATCGTCTCACACCCGCCCTGTGTAGAACACACACGACGCATACGTAACGTGATGGCGTGACACGCATAACCGCAAGACGGCATCCGGGTGTCGGTGATCCAACGTGTATTCGTTCTCAGATTCTGACATGCGGTTCAGTGACCGAGTTCCAGCCAGCCATTATATATCAATTGGGAGTAGTAGGAACTCGACGGTAGACAACTGTAGTGTGCCGAGAGCTAAGAGCAAGGGTCGGAACACTCGACAAGCAAGCAGTCAGACCAGGGACAATCGCTGGTCACAGCAGAGAACTATCTCACTGTCGTCGTGAACCAGGACGCGGTACAGTGGTAAAATTAGGCGGTCAGCGAGTCGATGTGGCCTTCGGCACGGAGCTGGTCAGCGTCTTGCCCCTTGTAGCGCCATTCGATGTTGGCCTTCTCGTCTTGCCAGTCCCATGGTTCGGCGAGAACGATGTCGTCCTCGTTAATCCAGGTTCGGAACTTCATCCGGCCCGGAATCCGTCCGAGTCGGGTTTCGCCGTCCTCACAGCGAATGCGGACGTGGTTCCCACCAAGGTGCTCTGTTACCACTGCAAACATCTCGTCGTTTGTAGGCATGCGGAGATTCCGCCGCCCTGAATCGTCGCTCACAATATAAATACAGTGTCCTCCCGTATAAGTCGTTTGAGAGGCGAGATAGCGTGTACCATGCGGCCGACATAGCGGCCGTGCCACGGCAGGAGCTTGCCGATAGCTACTGGGAATAGTGAACGGTGAGAACGAACTGACGACAGGACGTCGATTCAGTCGGCAGTCAGCGCCTGTGGTTCGTCGGCTTCCTCGGCCATCGCATCCGTCAGTCCGGAAGCGAGCGCAAACACTGCTTCCTTGTGGTCAGTCTTCGATTTGTGGATCGATGTCGGTTTGACACCGAGATCAGCGTACAGGTCGTGCTCGACGCTCGTGTCCGCTTCGTGCTCGTAGTGGTGTTGTACCTGCGCGAGGAGGCTGTGAAGGTGAATGAGTTCTTGCTTCTTCATTAGTGTCCAATCTTATGGAGTGGAGGGTAATAGTACTACCTTGCCAACGACTCACATGTCGCTACCGTTCGGATACGACTCCTCCCAATCTCAGATGCAAAGATAGAGCCGTTTACCGGCATATGAGCACCTGTATCACGATTTTCGTCTACGGATCGTAATATTCTGTTTTCCTACCCTAATATCGAACAAAACAGAGAGTTGCCACTATGTAACTCTCCCTTCATTAACGGCTAAAGAGAATTGAGGAGGCTACTGACTTGCGAAGCGCTCTCAATCATGAAAGACCACGACAATGTATTAGTATTCGAACACTTCATACCTGCTGAACACGTACCTATGGCCGTAATGAACTGGAAGCACCCACGAGACAAGACTGCGGCTATGGCGAAACAAGAAGAAGCAAACAGCGGGACGGAGTGGTCATTCATCGCAGCGCTGATGACTGCTGCATAACGGTTTTCTCACCGTCCAGAACTGAGTCCTACAGCGACGGGTCTATGCACCGCAGACAGAGGCCGTTAGGTGACAGTACGGATATCGACCGTCGTATTGTGGACGACAGCGCGGCTGACACCAGTACACTGGTAGGTGTGTGGTTCCGAGTGGCCCGACCAGTTCGACAGTTCCTGCTCGAACAGGCGGTGCCATGCATCCGGATATGCAGTCTCCGAGACGTTGATCGAGACGGTTGTCGCGGACGGTGACTTGCCAGCCTGTGGCGAAATAAGCGTCTTGTTCTGGATAGCGGTCTCGATTGTGACGCGGTTCGACGACGAGAAATCCGTCTCTCCGTCGAGGGAAAGGGCAGAGATGTATACACTGTCACTTCCGGGGCTACACCGGAAGCGGGGTTTCCGTGAAACGACCAGCCCCTCCTGCTGGACCCGGTACACTGCACCGCTGGTGTAGACGATATCAGTCCCCGAATCAGTCTCCCGAACGAACGCTCCGGTCGAAATATTCGTTGACTGCCCGTCGACAGTTACGTTAAGCGTCGACGGTCGGATGGAGAGTCCGTGACCCTGGAGTTTCATACTCGTGGTCCGTCGTGGAGCGTTGCCCTGAATGTGGTCGCCCGTGGTTTCCGCGAACCCGACCATCGACGTTTCTGCGACATCGGTTGTCGCCCCCTGTTGGATTGCATCGAACGCCCCAAGCCCACCAAGCGTCACCAGCCCAATCCCAGTAATGATGATGCTGAACGTGAGCGTAAACGCGAGCAGGTCGGACACGCCACGGTCGTGACCGCTTTGGCTTGACAGCGGCGAAGTCATCCGCGAGTCACCTCCATACAGCCGGCTGTCTGGTTGTACGATACAGCCAGGGGCCCACTGGAGACGACAGACGGGCAGACATTAGTTTCGTTCTCGAAGCGGACGACAGCATACCGATTCAGTCCTGATGCGTTCACGTACACACGCGTGCGCGGAGTATCAGGAGAAACCTCGACGTTGTACGACTGATCAGCGATGCGCTCGGGATACATCGCACGGAACGATACTGTCGAGTTGAGCGTGTCGGTGTCGAACGCATCTAAGCGGATCAGGTCGCGCGCGATACCATCGCCGACGTTCTCCAGAGCTTCTTCAGTCACTCGCTCACGCTGTGAGTCTACCATCTGGCTCCCGCCGATGAGGAGGCCGGTCACCAGCAGCGACGTGATACCGATAGTGAGTGCCTGCGTGACCGCCGGCGAGACGCCGCGGCTGTCAAACAGGAAACGGGCGAGGTTCATCAGTCGTCGACCTCCACCAGTACTGTTCGATTGTAGCTCGCAGACGGTGTGTCGTAAGTCATGTCGATGGCAGGGACGACTGGATAGTTGACACGAGCAACTGGAGCGGCATAGTTCGAGGACGGGAACGTCCCGACTGCCGCAAACTGGTACCGCCCTTCGGCCTTATTTCCGTTCTTTATTTCAATTGAGTACGGGGGGTCAAGGCTGTGATAGCTATCGAAAGAACTGCTGTTACTTCCGACAGTGCATGACCCAGCGACAAGGTCGACGTTGACGTCTCCGTTGCCGTGACACTGCGTTTTGCCGTCGACCGTGACGTTGTTTCCACTATCAATTGTACTCGGCTCAACTGACAGTTTCATGTCCTCAGAGCCGTTTCGAATGACGACAGTGAAGGTATTCATCGAGCCGCCGACGACGTCCGCAGTGAGATTGAACACTGCAACGCGAGAGACATCATTCGCAACTAGCCAGTCGTTCTGCGGCCCGCCCGAGGGGTCTGGACGTTGGAACTTGGAGGACGTGCCCGTCTGATTGACTTCGGTACCAAGCGACGCCGACTCGTTCAGCGTCGCGTTGAGATAGGTTCCGCCGCTGCTTGCGACGACCCGGTTGTGCGTTCGCGTGTAGTTCCGAAGCGCGTACTCGTATCGCTCCTCGAATCCATCGAGGCCATCGCCACGCGCTTGGGCCGCGAGTTGTCCAAGGTCGCGCTCGACAGAGGCTTCGCGGTCAGCCGTGCGCTCGATGGTATCCGCACTTCCGGTAGTCGTGATACCGTCAGTGACCGCGAGACTGTGAGCAAACAGAATCGTGCTGAACACGACGATAGCGACAGCAATACCACCGACCAACAGCAGTTGTCCGCGCTCGTTGGCTACCATACGACCAGACGCACCTCCACGACGTTGTAGACGATAGAGTCGGGCTCCGCGTCGGGAGCGAAATACCCGTCGACGGTCGAGAGGGGAGGTCCGGTCCCGCTGCAGTCGCCGATTCGAGCGGGCATATCGTCGGTCAGCGTCACCGTTTCGGTCGCGACGGCTGCGTCGGCTGGCCGGTCAGCAACGTTTGCGTCTGTTTCCTGCGAGACGATGGTAGTCTGGCGCGCGTCCGAATCCGAGTCCCAGTAACTGAAGTATAGATTGTAATGGTCGCCCTGTCGGTCGAAAGTCTGGTTCAGCATCATCTCGAACTCGGTGGAACTGCCAGTCTGATTGCCGTTGAGTGTCGGCGTTCCGACGCTGTAACACGCCGTCGCGTTGTGCAGCGCTCCGGTTTCTGCCGCCAGTGATAGCGTGTCGCTCGCACGACTCTCCAGTTCTGCTGTCCGCTGCTGGGAACCCGTCTGGAACGGGCCGGTGTCGACTGCCGACAGGCCGTAGACGGTCGCCGTCACAACGACGATGGCCGCGAGAACGCCTTCCAGCGTATAGGCTTGGCCACGCATCGTTACCACACCCTCACGACGAGCCAGCAGACCGGGTCGCACTGGCCGGTCGCGTTTGTCAGTTTCACCACGCGAGACGTCGTTGCGACGTTCGTCCGACCATCGGCCGACGGTCCCCAGGCGAGTCGCTCGCCATGGTCGTCGACTGCCGGGTCCCGTGTCCCTGCTTTGAGCGATGACGCGTTGACCACCGTTACGTTCACCCGCGGGTTCACGCGGCGCTCCGTCGCGACGTCGAGTCCGGCTTTCTCCTTGAGACCGCGGAGACCGTCTGTGTCTGCGTTGAGGGACGCATTGATCCCACCGCTCGTGTTGTAGCGAATGAGGTTCCGCGTCCCGTCGACGGAGTAGTTTTCGACGAGGTACGTCCCCGCCCTGTCCGCAATTGGTTGGTTACGCTGTACGTCTGGGGATTCGTACACGCCGACCGCACTTCCCTGTACGAAGGCCAATACCCCGATTATCGTCACGAGCAGGACGCTCACCCCTACGGCGAAGTCCTGCGGTGTTTGTGCTCTTGTATCCATGTCCCACACACCCTATTTTCTGTCTGATACGTTCGCTGTCGAACCGCGAGTGGGGCGCTATCCCACGGCGATCCACACCACCAGTGCAATCGTCGACAGGACGACTGCGAACTTTACGCCGGCGACGAGCTTCACTTCCCGAATGTAGCCGGCGATAAACGACGACAGCAGCGCCTGCAGCGTCACCGCGTGGAAGAACAGCATCGACAGCAGTTCCGTGTCGACACTGCCACCGAACCCACCGCCGGGCGCGCTCGAACTGCTTGACCCGGAGGCCTGCGTCGCCAGCCCCGACATCACATCGAGGAACTGTGTCTTTAGCAGCGCCATCACGCCCAAAAGCGTCAGGTAGGTCATCAGGATGATGACCGTCTGCATCCGCGTTCGGGACTTGCGCTCCCGTTCAATGTCGTCCTGGTTCTCCGAGGCCTGAGCGGCCGTCGAGAGTACGTCCTGAATCTGGCTGGAGGCCTCCTGTGCCTCCGCGATAAGCTTGACCGTCCGGGCCAGTCGTGGGACGTTGTACTTGTTGTTAAATTCCCGGAGCGCGTCTTTCAGGCTCGTTCCGTAGTTTACCTTTGCGTGGATGGTCTCGAACTCCTCGGAGAGCTTTCCAGAGGACGTCTCGGAGACCACCTTGACCGACTCCAGCAGCGTCATTCCGGTGTCGTTGGCTGACGCGAGCTTCCGGAGGTTCTCCGAGAGTTTCCCGATTATCGCCTTCCGCGAACGCTGGTTCCACTCGTAGAAGATCATCAGCGGGATGAAGTTGATGTACATCGGGACGTACACCCAGAAGAACGTCGAGCGGACCGGGACGGCGATCATTCCATCCAGCGATAACGGAGCCCAGCCGATGACGATAGCCGCGACGATGGCAAGGATGGACAGCGGGACCGTCAGCCACAGCACCAACAGCGGGTGGTCACGGAAGAACAGGTCGGGCCGTGTGAGGATGGCGAGGAGTTCGTGGGTCCCTTCCCGGCTCTTGATCCGGTCGAAGACGCTGTAGGTGCCCGTGTAGCTCTCGATGAGTCCGAGGTTGAACACGCCGACACCTTCGTCGACGACGAGTTCCTTCTCGCCGGGGCTCGAACGCAGATAGCCGTCCCCGATAGAGTCCTGCGTGACAGTCGAGACGAGGACCAGAAAGCCCAGCCCGGTCAAGGGAATCAGCCCGTACACGGTGCCGTAGATGAGCGACTTCTGGGCGTTGCCCATCATCGACATGATGACAAGAATGATGATGAGAAGCAGCGGGAACAGCGAGAGCGTCATGTACATCTCGCCGAACAGCTCCAGCGTCTCCAGCATCTTCTCCTGTTCCTGCCGGGCGGTTCGCATGTGCTTTTCCTTCTGGTCTTCGAGGAAGGAAGTCATGTCCCCGCCGGAGTTGATAATAGAGAGCATGTCCGTCAGGAACTGCGACAGTTCGTCCGACGGAGTCTGCAGCGCCTGGTTCCGGACAGCGGTCCGGTAGTCGGTATCGAAATACTCCGTCTCCAGTACGATAGACTGGAACTCCTGTGCGACCTCACCGTACGTGTCTTCGGCCCGCCCCATCGACTGCAGGATTTCGAGTTGATTGAGCCCGCCCACGGACAGCGCGTACATGAACGAGATCGAGTCGGACAACAAGACGTTGATTTCGCGCTCGCGCGCGCTCGCACGGAAATACGGAATCGAGACAAGCGAGCCAAAGCCGATACCGAACCCGATGGCACCGAAGACAAAGCCGGTGACGATGACGAGGAAGGGGAGTTTCAGCACGGCCAGAATCTCTGAGACGCTCTCAGACACCGGAATCCCGATGAGCGTCGGCGCTTCCCCACCGGCAAACAGCAACTGGACCAGCAGATAGCCGAGGAACGTGCCGACGAGCCACAGTGCGAGGCCCGCAATGACACCGACCGCGAGCGCGCGTGCGAGGAACATCTCGACGTTGTCGGCCATCCGGGCCTCCGCGAGTTTGTTCTCGACGCTGTTGACGAAGTCGCCCTCGTCGTCGAACACCATCTGGTACGCCGGGTAGAACGTGTCACCGAGGGCACCGCCGCTGCCCACCTGTTGCTGACTCGGGGTGTCGAGGCTCATTCGCTATCTGCCTCCGCTCCGGCCTTCGGAACGAACTGGCCGAAGTCGATGCTGTCTTCGTCAGCGCTTTCCTCGGAATCGTCCATCAGTGCCGAGACGATGTCCGGCGTTTCGCGGCTCTTGTACGTGTTGAACAGCGGCTGTGCGTTGTCGAGCACCTGCTTTGTCTCCTCGACCATTTCCGGCGGCGCGTCCGGCCGGGGCACCATCTCCTCTTTTTCCGGGTCGATATCGATCTTGACAGATTCCATCTCCCGGAGGTCCTCGAGCGACAGTTCGAGCTGGTCGTTGGCGATGAGCGTGAGAATGGTGTCGGGGTCGTTGATGAACGCCTGGATGGTCGCCGCGACCTGCGTGTAGGTGTTCAGCCCCTTCTCGATGAGGTATGCGAGGACGACCTTGCGCTTGAACAGTTCCTCGTCGAGTTTATCCTGGGTCCACCCGCGGTCGAACTTGATCTCCTCGAGGGTGTTGGAGTTCCCCATCTGGATGTACTCGTCCGTCTCGGCGCGCCACTCGTAGACGTCCCGGACGTTGATCTCGTCGTTCTCGGCGGAGTACTCGTTGATTTCGGTCAGGGACTTGTTCCGGCGGACCTTGTTGCCGTCGACCCGCGTCTGGGTCTGAATCGACACGAGGTCGAGCGCCGTAAACAGCGTCTTCGAGACGTTGATAGGTTCGGTCGTGAACCGCTTGATGACCTCGCCGACGGAGTCGGCGTGGAACGTGGTGTAGGTGGTGTGGCCGGTCGACATGACCTGGAACAGCGTCCGACCTTCCTCGCCACGGATCTCACCCATGACGATGTAGTCCGGGCGCTGACGGAGTGCGGCCTCCAGCAGGTCGAACTCGTCGACGTCGCCCTTGTCGTCCTCACCGAAGGAGGGGCGCGTAACGCTTGCCACCCAGTTCCGCTGTGGCAATTCGACCTCGCGCGTGTCCTCGATAGAGACGATCTTGGAGTTCGACGGGATGAACAGCGAGACGGCGTTCAGGCTCGTCGTCTTCCCCGAGGCAGTACCGCCGGCGAAGATCAGGCTCTTGTTGTTCTCGATACAGAGCCAGAGGAACGCCATCTCGTCCAGCGAGAAGGTGTTCCAGTTGATGAGGTCGATCGGGGTAAAGGGCACGTCCTTGAACTGCCGGATGGTGTAGTTCGTCCCGTGGTCGGACACTTCCCGGCCCAGCGTCAACTGGGCACGCGACCCGTCCGGCAGCGTCGCGTCGACCTGGGGCTGGCGCTTCGAGATACCCTTCCCGGAACGCTGGGCGAGTTTCACGACGAAGT
The DNA here is from genome assembly GCF_008728975.1 of Haloarcula sp. CBA1131. Taxonomy (NCBI): domain Archaea; kingdom Methanobacteriati; phylum Methanobacteriota; class Halobacteria; order Halobacteriales; family Haloarculaceae; genus Haloarcula; species Haloarcula sp. CBA1131. The sequence continues at coordinate 1,666,601 of NZ_RPCY01000001.1, read as the reverse complement.
CGTCGAGTTCCCCCTCGCCGTGTTCGACGTTCGAAATGATCTGCTCGTAGTCGGTGTGATAGACGAACACCCGGGAGTTGTACCCGTCACAGGAGATGTCCTCCACGTTGATGTCGTGTTTGACGCCGTCGATGCGGGCGTAGCCGACGAAGTCCCGCTTGAGCATGTACAGCAGCTTCTCGACCTGATACTCGTTTAGCTTCGGGTCGTCGTCTTCGAGGATAGCCGGCTCAGGCCGTGTCGAAATGCCGGAAAGTTGGCCCGTGGTTTCACTTTGTGTTTCCTCGTCCAGTCCGAACAGTTCCTTGACCTGCCCGAGAACGCTTTCTTCACCGCTACTGGAGACTGACCCGTTATAGAGGTCGTACCGCGAGAGGAGTTGTTCGGCCTCCCGCTGGATGACCTGTGCTCGGTCGGCGTCGGTCCCCTGAACGATCACGTCGTCCTCGGAATACTTGATCGCGGTCTTGAGCTTGCCCGAGAGGAACTCTCGGAGGTCGGTCTCGATATCGGTGAGATACGGCTCGATGACGTAGTACTTCTTCTCGTTCTCTTTCCGTGAGTGGAAGATGATGACGCAGGCGTAGGGCTTGTTGACCCAGTATCGTTCCAGTTCGTTGAAGTGAGATTTCTTCGACTGGGGAACGGCTTTTTCGAGGTCGTAGCGGTTGACGACGGTTGTGTGGCCGTCTCGTGTCGAGAAGAACTCGTCTTCGTCCAGTTCCGGATTCACGTCGACGGTGTTTTCGTCGACGTACTCGTGCAGTTCACTGGCGATGTCTTCGGCGGCGGACAGCTTGTTTTCCGTGTGTTCGGGATCGAAGTTCAGATACTCACTTTCGTCGAAAGGGATGACTTCGCCGTCACTGTCACGGGGGAGACTGCCGTCCTCGTAATAGTACTCCTGTTTGAAATGCTCCCATGTGTAGATGTCTTTCGCGACTGGTGTCGTGGTTGGGTCGAGATACTCCTCGAACGGCGCTTGCAGTGTTTTACCGGCACTTGCCGCGTCTTCGAGACGCTGACTGAGTTCTCTCGGCTCGAAGCCGAGGTACACGCTCCGGTCGAACCGCCCCCCATCGTGTACCTCCCGCCGGAGATCGTCCCATGTGTATTCGCCGACCCGTACAGGCTCGTCAGTCAGGTTCCCCCCACCGTTGACCTGATCCGACTCACCTCCCCCAGTATCATCGATAGCCATTGTTATTCATCTCCAGTTAGGCAGGAAAAAACTTTATCCCCACCAAATGTCGATGAAAAAGAAGTTCCGGTTGTTCGTATCACGGTCTCCTTACGGTAGTAAGTGGACCATACTGAATGTTTCGCCGAGATTAATTGTCAATTAAGGAACGATTCGATCCGGGCCATCGCTTCTTTGAGATCGTCGAGACCGGTCGCGTACGACACTCGCAGGTGGCCCGACCCGCCTTCCCCGAAGGCGGTTCCGGGCACGACCGCGACCCGCTTTTCCTGAAGGAGACTCTCGGCGAACTCGCCGGCATCGTCCCAGGGACATTCCGGGAACGCGTAGAACGCCCCGGCCGCCGGGAAGCAGTCCAGGCCCATCTCTTCGAAGCGGGTGAGGACGTACTTCCGTCTGCGGTCGTACTGGGCGGCCATGTCCGTAACCTCGTCGCGGCAGTTGTCGAGGGCCTCGATAGCGGCGTGTTGGGCCGTCGTCGGGGCCGAGAGCATCGAGTACTGATGGATGCGGTTCATCGCCTCGATGGCCTCCGGCGGGGCCATCGCGTACCCCAGTCTGAACCCCGTCATCGCGAACGCCTTCGAGAAGCCGTTGAACACGACGGTCCGCTCGCGCATCCCGGGGAGGGTAGCGATAGACGTGTGGTCGTGTTCGTACGTGAGATCGGCGTAGATCTCGTCGGCGAACACGAGGAGGTCGTTTTCACGACAGAACGCCGCGACAGACGCCATCTCCTCGGCCGTCATCGTCGCACCGGTGGGGTTGTTCGGATAGCAGTACACGAGCGCGTCGGCCTCGGCCGCGCCGGACGATTCCAGCACCTCTCGGGTGAGTTTGAACTCGTCTTCCGCGCGTGTCGGAACGTCGATAACGTCGATCCCGGCGAACGTCGCGCCGGGGACGTACGAGACGTAGCAGGGCTGGGCGATAGCGATGGAATCGCCGGGGTTTAGCAGCGCCCGGAAGGCGAGGTCGAGCCCCTCGCTCGCGCCCGCCGTGACGAGGATTTCCTCGTCGGGGTCGTACTGGAGATTGTGCGTCGCCGCCTCGTAGTCCGCGATGCGTTCCCGGAGTTCCCGCTTCCCGCGGTTGGCGGTGTACGAGGTCTGGCCGCGTTCGAGCGACGCGATAGCGGCTTCGCGGGCGGCCCACGGGGCCGAGAAGTCCGGTTCCCCGACCCCGAGCGAGATGATGTCGTCCATCTCCTCGGCCAGTTCGAAGAACCGCCTGATACCCGAGGGCGGCACGCTGTCGACTCTGTCCGCTGCTTCGAATGTCATGGTGAGACGGACAGGCGGTCGTCGTCGTCGTGGTCGTCGAACTCCATCCCCTGCTCCTTGTACGACTCCATGATGTAGTGGGTTACCGTCTGCGTGATCTCGGGAATCGGCGCGATTTTGTCGCTGATGAAATGCGACACTTCGCGCATCGAATCGCCCTCGACCTCCAGGTCGAAGTCGTAGTCACCGCTGACGAGGCGAAGCGAGGTCACTTCCGGAAACTTCGCGATCCGGTCGGAGATGTCGTCGTAGCTGGTCTCACGGTCCAGCGTGACGTTGAGTTCGACGGTGGCGCGAACGCGCTCCTCGTCGGTCTCGACGGCGTTCCAGTCGACGACTGCCCCGTAGCCGCGGATAACACCTGCCTCCTCGAACTCCTCGATAGCCTCGGCTACCTCGCTCTCGGAGTAATCAGTCAACCGAGCGATGTCCTCGGTCGTGTAGCGAGCGTTCTCCCGTAGCAGGTCGAGTATCTCGCGGCGACTGCTCATACAGTGCCAGGAGAGTGACGCAGACAAAAGCCTTGCTCAATAGTGAGAGAGCGTCACACCATTCGGTCGGAAATACACCAGACAGTTTTAATATCTCTGACGGTTAGGTGTCGACTAATGTTCGAAGAGGGTGGCCAGCGGGCTGGTTCTGACACGGGATGGGCACACATCTCGAACCACGACAAGGCGGCGACAGTTATTGACACGATACTCCGCCTCGATGCGGACGAAACGTATACGAAAACAGCCTTGAGCGAGGCAGCCGGTGTGCCGCTGAAGACGCTGTACCTCGACGGGACGCTCGAAGAACTGGTGACGGTCGGATTACTGGAAAAACACGAGGCGGAGGGGAAAGAGACGCTGTTCTCCGTTGACGACGGGAGCGCCGCGTTCGAGGCAGCGAAAGCCTTCGATACTGCGGCAGCGACGTCGGAAGAAGCGGACAGTTGAGCAAAAAGCGGTCGTCTCGGAAGTCAGTGTAGCGCGTCCATGGACTTTTAGCGGCGACAGTCGTAGTAGGGAGCGATGGTTTCACTCGATTCGGAGTCCGACGTGCTCGGGCGTGGGGACGAAGCACCGCCGTTCGAACTCCCGGGAGCGGACGGGGCGACGTACTCACTGTCGGATTTCGCGGACAAGGACGCACTACTGGTCGTATTCACCTGCAATCACTGTCCGTACGCGAAAGCGAAGATTGACGAGCTAAACCGGCTCGCGACGGAGTATGACGACCTCGCTGTCGTCGGGATCAATGCCAACGACCCCGAGGAGTACCCCGACGACTCCTTCGAGCGGATGCAGGAACTCGTTGAGCGCGGCGAGATACAGTACGACGCGTATCTGTTCGACGAGACCCAGGAGGTCGCGGCCGCGTACGGCGCCCGCTGTACCCCCGATCCGTTCCTGTTTCACAACGACGGCGGGACGTTCAAACTGGCGTATCACGGCCGCCTCGACGACGCGCCGAACCCGGACGACGAACCCAGCGAGCGGGAGATGGCCGCACACGTCGAAACGTTGCTCGATGGCGACCAGATTACAGCCGCTGAAAAACCGTCCAGAGGCTGTTCGATAAAGTGGAAGCCCGGCAACGAACCGGCGTACTGGGACGCCTGATCGGGGCGGCCCAGCGTGAGCAGTGCCTTCGAGACGAGTGCGTCGCCCGGAGTGAATCGGTGATCCAGAAGACGTGTTTCAAGCAAGACACTCCTAGCTACGGCCATTTTTATGCAGTGGTGGGACAGCCGTCAGCATATATCATCAAGAAGCTCATCCACGACGTGGAGACGGTCGTCGGCAAGGTGCTTGAAGATCGATCGACCGAGGCTGCCTTCTGGCACCCAGACCGTAGAGCCCGTCGTTAGATTTCGTCCAGCGACTCGAACCCGCTCCAGCACTCACAGTCGAGGTCGTCGATAGACGTGACCTCGTCCGGAAGCGAACTTATCGGCATCCCGTCGTCAAACTCATCACACTCCTCGATGTGGATAGAAAAGTCGCTACTCGACATGATTGGCATAGTAAGTAATACGCCGTAGTACTGCAAAAATCCTCGGAATCGAGACTGTCCGGGACACGCCCTGAGACCCGCTCACATAGAGGGGGGCCGATCCGGACAGTGCCTCATTTTCGAGCGGTTCCTGATTGAATGTTACCCTATATCAAGGGAACGCTTATTTGTTGATGGGTTTATGGTTCCTGATACGATACAGTACGCAATGAACTCCGGGAGTGGGACAGTGGACCAGCCTCTGAGCGAGGCCGCGTCCGTATTGGTACTGGCACGCGGTTCGAGCGACGCCGAACGAGAGGGGTGTGCCGGATTCCTGACTGAACAGGGAGTCAGTGACTCGAAGGCCATCTGTGTCACAGTGTCTGAGTCCCCCGATTCCCGCCTCTCGCTGTGGCAGCAGCACCTCGACGACGAGATGCCGGAAGAGGCGATTATCGTCGACGCCGGCAGCGAGTTACCGGCTAACTCGCAGGCAGCGGCGTCTGGCGCATTTCCCTCATTGACGCTTGATACCCTTCCCTCGACAGTGGAGCCGATAGACATCGGAGCGGCCGTCTCTCGCCATCTCGGCCGACTGGAACAGGCAGATGCACCGCTGCTTCTGTGCCTGCATTCGCTTACTGGACTGCTTGAGTCCTGGGAACGTGACCGCGTCATCGCGCTGGTGACCGCGTTGAACCGACAATGTGCCGAGATGGACGTCTCCGGCCACCACCACATGGACCCGGAGGCCCATACGGAGGAGACAATCGAGATGTTTCGGCCGCTGTATGACGTCGTGTACGAGTACCTCCCGGACCACGGCTGGACCGTCACAGCATCGAAAGACGCGGAGGAGATGCCGACGTTTCGGGACACCGTCGCCCCACCTGGTGGCGTCAAGAAGGGCGACCCGGAAGAGCCCGAAACGATTCCGATACCCTACTCGTTTGACCAGGTACTGGAACTGATCTCCGCTCCGCGGCGACGCAGTCTCCTGTATCACCTGAAAGACCGGTCGGACGCCGAGGTCCCACTGGACGACCTCGTCGACCGCGTCTACGAACGCGAGAAGGCCATCCCGGCCAGAGCGACCCCCAAATCACGCGACGAAGTGGGCGTGTCGCTGGCACACAATCACCTGCCGCGGCTGGACGACCTCGGAATTCTCTCGTACGAGACAGCGGCCAACACCGTCGAGTACTACCCCAATCCCGCGCTGGAGTCGGTCATCCAGTACGTCGAGCGCCTCGAACTCGGCTAATTCCGGTCCCGACCCACTCATTTATGTCGTCCCTACCGGCATAGCCCGGTATGGACGAAACCCCGCTCCCCGATGTCACAGAGCAATTCGCCCGTACGATAGCGCCGGCCAGCGATCCGGTCATAGAGGAGATGGACGCCAAAGCCGACCGGGAAGGGTTCCCGACGGTCGGTCCCGCAGTCGGTGGCTGGCTTCGCCTCGTCGCCCGGATGGTCGACGCCGACCGTATCTTCGAGTTCGGCTCCGGCTTCGGGTACTCCGCGTACTGGATGGCCCCCGCGGTGTCCGACGACGGGCAGATCGTCCTGACGGAGATTGACGCCGACGAACTGGAGGAAGCCCGAGAGTTCCTCGACCGCGGCGGGTTCACCGACCGGGCCGCTTTCGAGCACGGGGACGCAATCGAAACCGTTGAGAACTACGACGGCCCCTTCGACGTGGTGCTCGTCGACAACGAGAAACACCGCTATGCGGAAGCATTTGAGGCTGTCCGCCGGAAAGTGCCGGTCGGTGGGGCGGTGGTCGCCGACAATATGATCGAGGCCGGGCCGCTGGAGTTCGAGGAAGTACAGGCGTTGCTGGACGGCGGCGACATCGACGCCAACGAAACGAGTCGCGGCATCGCCACCTATCTCGAACGCGTCGGCGACGACCCGGCGTTCGAGACCGGATTGCTGCCGCTCGGCGAGGGCGTCGCTGTGAGCGTCCGCGTGGAGTGAGCAAAGCGGTATCAACACGCTCCGATTCTCGCCGACGAAAATGCGGGTGCATAGCTTATGTATGAGGACACACAACTCAGCGGCAACGCTGGTCCTAACGAATGAGTCTGATGATAGATATTCGGAAGCTCGGGTTGTTCAATCAGATGGCTAAAGAGGGCGGTAACACCGTTGCGAACCACCTCAGCCAGATGACAGGGATGGAGACGGAGATGGAGATCACGAAGATCAACTTCATCGATATCCCCGATATCAAAACGCACGTCGGCGACGAGAAGCAGATCGGTATCAGTATCGAAATGGTGGAAAAGCCCCACGGGCACATCCTGTTCCTGTTCAACGCCGCCAGTGCGAAGGACCTCGCCACTGGGATGATCGGCGATATGGGGGAAACGGACCCCAATGCCGACGGCTTCACCGACATGGAGCGCTCGGCGATTCAGGAGATCGGCAACATCATGACCAGCGGCTTCATCGATGGCTGGGCGAACGTCCTCGATACGACCATCGACATCTCTACGCCGAACTTCACGTTCGGCCCCGGGAGTGGGATGGTGGACCAGCTCGTCGGCGACCGGGACAACGAGATGGCGCTGATGTTCGATTCCCGCGTCCACGCGCTGGAGTCTAACATCAACGTGAAAGTGTACACGTTTCCGGAACTGGAAGAGCTGGTCGACCTGATGCAGGAAATCGAAGTGTAAGCAGACGTGTGCGAACGGGGCGGCGAGCACTGCGGATGAACTCCTTTTCCCTCATGAAAGATTTAGCAGTGTTTCTTGTATCGTGAGCCCCTGCATCATGATATGCCAGGAGGCAGCCCGCAAACTCTACGACCGTTCCTGTGGCGTGCAGAAACACTGTATCCGGACACGGAAGTCGTCTCTCGTACCCACGAAGGCATCGTCCGTCACGACTACGCCGAATACGCCGAACGGACGGCGCAGCTAGCGAACGCGATCGAGGAAGCCGGCTACGGCGACGGCGAACGGCTCGGGACGTTCTGCTGGAACCACAGCCGGCACTTCGAGACGTACTTCGGGGTACCGGGAACCGGTGCGCAGCTACACACTATCAATCCGCTCCTGCCAGACGAACACATCCAGTACATCGTCAACGACGCACAGGACGAACTCATTTTCGTCGACGAATCGCTCCTGCCGAAACTCGAAGGTGCCGCCACCGATGACCCCGAGTCCTTCGAAACGGTCGAGCAGTTCATCGTGATGAGCGAGTCCGTCCCCGAGACGGACCTCGATGCCGTCGCCTACGAGTCGTTCATCGCCGACCAGCCGACGGAGTACGACTGGCCAGAACTGGAAGAAGAACGGCCCGCAGGCCTCTGTTACACCTCCGGGACGACCGGACGACCGAAAGGTGTCGAGTACACCCAACAGATGCTGTGGAGCCACACGATGGCGATCCAGTCGCCACAGGGGATTCCACTCGACGACGACGACGTCATGATGCCCGTCGTCCCGATGTTCCACGTCAACGCGTGGGGACTCCCGTTTTCGGCAACTGCGGGCGGGGCCAAGCACGTCTACCCCGGCCCACAGCCGGAACCGGCGGACCTCGCGAAGCTCATCGAAGAGGAGGACGTCACCGTCACCGCCGGCGTCCCGACCGTCTGGCTGGGGCTGATGGAGTACATCAAGGAAAACGACGTCGACCTCTCGTCGCTCGAACGGCTCATCGTCGGCGGAAGCGCTGCGCCCGAAGCGATGATCCGGTTCTTCGACGACCGCGACGTGGAACTCGTCCACGCCTGGGGGATGACCGAGACGGCCCCGGTGGGTGCGGTGGCGTCCCTGCGGAGCGACCTGGAGGACGCCGACTACCAGACGCAACTGGACAAGCGGGCGAAGCAGGGACTCATCGCACCCGGGCTGGAGTTCCGTGTCATCGACGACAACGGCAACGAGGTCCCGCACAACGGGGAGGACTTCGGCGAACTCCACATCCGCGGGCCGTGGGTGACGACGGAGTACTTCAAGCGGCCGGAAGCGAACGAACAGGAGTTCGAGGACGGCTATCTGAAGACCGGTGACGTGGTGTCCGTCGACGAGGACGGCTACATCAAGATCGTCGACCGGGCGAAAGACGTCATCAAGAGCGGCGGGGAGTGGATCTCCTCGCTCGAACTGGAAAACGAACTGATCGCCCACGACGACGTGAACGAAGCGGCAGTCATCGGTGTCCCGCACGAGCGCTGGCAGGAACGCCCACTTGCGATGATCGTTCCGACGGCCGATGCCGACGAGGAGACGCTTGGTGATGAACTCCGTGAGTACATCCTCGAGTCCTACCCCAAGTGGTGGGTCCCGGACAACTTCGTCACCATCGACGAGGTTCCGAAGACGGCAACCGGAAAGTTCGACAAAAAGTCGCTCCGTGACGAGTACGCCGACGAATCGCTCGTCGAAGGTCGCGTCCCTGACGACGCCGCGCCGGAATAGGGGAGTTGGCGCGTTTTCAGCCGCTCAGTAGCGTTACTGGACGCCAGTGACGAGATTCCGGACTTCGGTCCGATAGGTTTCGGGCTGGAGTCCGAGGTCGACATCGACGGTGACCGTGATGCCGTCGCTCAGGTCGTTTTCAACGACCTGTTCGAAGTTCTGTGCCGGGTACGCGCCCCCGGAAATGATGACGAAGTCGCCGTGGTGCCAGACGGCGAACATCGCCGAGATGTCGATGTCGCTGGCCGGTATCTCGACGGCCTCGTTCTCGGTCACGTCGAACGAAATTCCCTCGAAGGGGTACACGGCGGACAGTTCGACCGTCTCGGCTGTCTCGCCGGTGTCGATATCGATTGTTCCCTCGCCGGTTTTCTCGATATCGGTCAACCCCTGGGCTTCCATCTGCTGTTCGAAGCTGTCGCGGGCGTTCGTTCTGACTTCTGCCAGCAGTTCCTTGCGGCCCACGCCAGCCGGGAGATTGTCAAGATTCGGGCTGAAGTCGACGCGGGTGGCGAAAAACACGGAGAGCGCAGTCTGGACCTGATCGAGGGTACGACTGGCGACGCGTTCCTGTAGCTGTTCGTCGACGTACTGGACCGTACTTGAGACGGCCTCGACCGAAACCGGGCCGTAGCTCCGGTCGAACACTGTTTCCGAGGACTGGTCCGTTCGCGTCCAGCCGCCGTCTTCGAGGCGCTGTTTCGGAACGTCCGGTGGCGGTGCCTCGGCCGCGGCCAGAAACGAACACCCCGCAAGCCCGGCGGTTCCGAGGGTGGCTCCGGCAAGCAGGTAGTCTCGACGGTTCATGCCCGAGGAAGGCTACAGCCATGGAAAAGCGTGCTGGCCGATTATCAGGAGTTTCCGGGAAACAACTATGGCGGTGTTTTGCAGAGTTCCACGGAGTATATCAGTACACAAACCATGATAATTCCCATGGATCTGCTATCCGAGAAACTCGTTCCGGAGCACGCACGCGAGGTCAAGGAAGAGGCTCGGGAGTTCGCTGCGGAGCACATCGAACCAGTCGCCGGTGAGTACTACGCGTCCGGGGAGTATCCCTGGGATGTGCTTGAAGCAGCCAGGGAGGCCGGCCTCGTCGCACAGGATATCGGCGAGGAGTGGGGCGGGAGCGGCTACGACCTCCAGCAGATGCTTGCGATGGCGGAGGAGTTGTACAAGGCCGACGCAGGGATTGCGCTGACGATCCAGCTCGCCAGCTTCGGGGCAGAGATCGTCGAGGATCACGGCGCAGACTGGCAGAAAGAGGAGTTCCTCGAGCCCGTCGCCACCGGCGACCAGCTTACCGGCCTCGCCGTCTCCGAGCCAGAGACGGGGAGCGACCTCGCCGGGATGACGACAGCCGCCGAGAAGGACGGCGACGAGTGGGTGCTCAACGGCGAAAAGTACTGGATCGGCAACGGCGTCGAGGCCGACTGGGTGACGCTGTACGCCAAGACCGGTGACGACCCGAACGACCGCTACGGGAACTACTCGATGTTTATCGTCCCGACGGACGCCGACGGCTACCACGCCGAACACATCCCCGAGAAGATGGGCTTCCGGGCGTCCAAGCAGGCTCACATCGTGCTCGACGACTGCCGGATTCCGGAGGAGAACCTGATCGGCGTCGAAGGAGCCGGCTTCTACATGCTCGCCGAGTTCTTCAATCACGGCCGCGTCGTCGTCGGCGGACACGGCATCGGTCTCGCCGCCGCGGCCATCGAGGAGGCCTGGGAGTTCGTCCACGACCGCGAGGCCTTCGGCAAGACCGTCGACGAGTTCCAGGCGGTCCAGCACAAACTGGCCGATATGCAACTCGGTCTCCAGTCCGCCCGAACGCTCACCTGGCACGCGGCCGAACGCGTCGCTAACCAGGAGAACGCCGGTTACTGGGCCGCATTGGCAAAGACTAACGCGACCGAAGCCGCTATGGACTGTGCGGAGAAAGGAATGCAACTACACGGGGGCCGGTCGGTGCTGACGGAGAACCGCATCTCTCGCGTTTACCGCGACGTGCGCATTCCGGTCATCTACGAAGGGGCCAACGACATCCAGCGGAACCTCATCTACAAGCAAGCCCCGATGTAACGGAGAGGGCTCAGTCGATCACTGTCGATTGGTTGATTGCGTCGCAAACGACGTATTTTTCGCTGGAACACCACCCTACGAGTGTTCTGACAGCCCTATACAAACGATCCGACACCACCCTACAAGTGTTCTATCACCACCCTGCAAGTGTTTCCAGTACGACTACAACTGGACCAGAACAGTGGACAGGTGTTCACACCCCACCCTGCAAGTGTTCGCACGGGGGTATGCGTCGTGCGGGGGTGCGCGAGCGTCTGAGATTCCCGAAAACACCACCCTGCAAGTGTTTTTGAGACGTTGTTCGGAGTTCCGATGCGCCACTCTAACACCACCGTGCAAGTGTTTCCCGCACTGGGAGAGACAGACGAGAGCCCACGGGAACACCACCCTGCAAGTGTTCAGGAAAGCCCGTTTTGAGCGGTTTTCCCGGCGAATCGGTGTTGACACCACCCTGCAAGTGTTTTCGAAACGGAATACCGGGAGGCTGTGGTGGAAACGGACGGACACACCGGTCTGCAAGTGTTCTACACACTGCAGTGGAGGGTAACTGCCACATAATCGCTCGGTAGCACTCCGGGTTCACGGTCTACTGTTGGCACACACACCACCCTGCAACTGTTCTGGACTGTACAATAGAGGGACTGCCACTGAACACACACACACCACCGTGCAAGTGTTCTGCCATGTGAGTCGGTGGGGGGAGGGGAGCAAATACGCTGGCTACGTGAACTGCCAGAGGTTCTGTTGCTCGTCGTCGGTCGTGTCCGGTGCCTCGAACTCGGTGGCCTCGTCTTCCAGATAGTGTTCGAGTATCCCGTTGACGTTGCTCGGCACGGCATCGCTGTAGGACGACTGGAGCGCGGCGTTGATGATATCGGTCGCGTCGTCGGTGACCTCGTAGATGTACTTGCGCCCACCCTTGCGACCGAGGTTGCGTTCGGCCGAGCGGACTAGCCCTTGCATGGAAAGCTGGTCGAGGAACTCGTAGATCTTGCGTTCGGATTTCACGCGGCGGCCACTCGACTCCGCAATCGAGGAGTAGAGGTTGTAAATCCGCTTTGTCGACGCCTCGTGTTTCGGTTCGATGAGCGCAAGCGTCGTCGCGAGGTACGTCAGCGCCTGCTGTGAACTCAGGTCGTGCTCGAAGTAATCCAGCAGTTCGTCGGTTTCGATAGTGTCTGTCGCCCGTCGCGTATGTGCTTCTGTCACACCGTCCGCGCCCTCCATCCGCGCGTACTCTCCGGCCTTTTCGAGGATTCGGAGTCCCTGCCGAACGTCGCCCCGTTCCTGCGCCGAGAAGGCCGCCGCCAGCGGGACGACATCTTCGCCGAGCACGTCCTCTCGGAACGCAATGTCGGCGTAGTAGCCGAGAATGTCTCGGAGTTCCGTTGCGTCGTACGGACCGAACTTGATCTCTCGCTCCCCGAGCGTCGATTTCACTTTGGGTTCCAGCACGTCGACGAACTTGAGGTCGTTCGAAATCCCGATGAGTCCGACCTTCGCATCGGTGATCGGCGTGTTCTCGTTCGCTTCGGCCCGCGGCAGTTCATACAGGAAGTCGTTCCGCGCGTCCGCTGGAATGTTGTCGATCTCGTCCAGGATGATGAGGACGTTCCCACCCACGGCTTCGATCTCCTCGTAGAGGAACTCGAAGACGCTGTCAGTGCTGTAGCCGCTCTCGGGGAGTTGGTTCTCCGGATCTCGGAACTCGTTGACGAGTGTGTTGACCAGCGCGTACGCCGACCGGTAGTTCCGGCAGTTTATCGGACCGACAACGGTGAGTGGGATGTCCTCGGCCTCGGCCTTCTCTTCGAGTTTGTCCCGTACCCACTTCGTAACGGCAGTCTTTCCGACCCCCGTTGGGCCGTAGACGAAGACGTTGTTGGGGTCGTGGCCGACGATGACGTCCTGAAGCGCGTTGATGTAGAACTCGATCTCCTCGTCGCGGTGAAAGATCGTATCCGGCGTGAACGTGTCTTTTTTCAGCGGTTGCTTTCGTTCGAAGATCGCGTCAGTCCCATCGAACGGGTTCTCGTTCACGTCGACCATCGTACGCCACCTTTTGAGTGACTCTATATAAAACCAGTGACCACCGTACAAGTGTTTCAAGTGTTTTCACGCCGAACAGTCACACACCACCCTGCAAGTGTTTCTTCGATCCCTCTGGAAAACAGCCACGAACAGTCTGCTGCACCGACCCTTCATCTAGAACACTTGAGTCCTGCGATTCTCGACTGTCTCGTTCTGGACCGTATCTAGAACTAGTAGCACTATTATATATTTTATGGTAAAGGCAATAAAATCATATTCACCATCGAACGTCCACCTCCATAGAATTCAAGCTACAAGTGCTTCAGAGCACTCATATCTGCATATACGAATAGTCTTCTGATCATGTACTCTCAGTAGAATCGAACAATCTGCCATTTCTTTAAGTATGCAGAGGGAGCCTCCCCCTCCCCACCCCCACCCCTGGAAACACCGAGAACACTTGCAGGGTGGTGTGTGTGGGTCCCGCTTTTCCACCGACATTTCGGTATAAAAGTACTCAGCGTCGATACGGCATGAAACCCCTGCCATAGCGAACGGTTGGTCATATAGCGAGCTAGCCCGTCACCCGCGGCGCACGGCACCGCTCTTTACTTTCTGACAGCCCGTAGACACCGTATGGACGACCTTACAGTGACGTTCGTCGACCGGGGCCGCGTACAGGCTGATCGAAACTTCGTCGTCGACGGCCACAGCGTCGCGACGGCCTCGGACCGCGACCCGGAACACGAGTACGAAACGTACGTCGTGTGGAACCTCATCGTAGAGACGCCCGAGATGACTATCCTCTGGGACACTGGCTCGCATCCGGAGGCCGGCGACGGGTACTGGCCGACGCCGCTGTATGAGGCGTTCGCACACGTTGACGCCGAGGAGCACGCCCTGCCGGCGGATCTCGAAGATGCGGGCTACAGCATCGACGACATCGATGCCGTCGTGATGAGCCACCTGCATTTGGACCACGCTGGCGGCTTGCACAACTTCGCGGGAACAGACGTCCCGATCTACGTCCACCGGGAAGAACTCCCGTACGCGTACTACAGCGCCAATACGGACGACGGCTCTATCGCCTACCTCGCCAGCGACTTCGACCGGGACCTGAACTGGGAGATCGTCCACGGCGACAGCTATCATCTCACCGATGGGGTCGAACTGTTGCACCTTCCCGGCCACACGCCCGGGCTCATGGGCGCGTTCATCGACCGGCCGGGCCAGTCGCTCCTCGTCGTCGGCGACGAAGCGTACGTCGAAGCGAACTACGCGGGCCAGCCGATGGCGACGAGCCTCCTCTGGAACAACGGCTCATGGAAGGAGAGCCTAGAGCGGTGCCGCGACCGACAGCGGGCGACGGGGGCTGAAGTGCTGCTCGGCCACGACCTCGCGGTGTTCGAAGACGTGTCCGGGGCTGCGGACTGATTCGATATCAGCGTGAGATTAGTCCGACATAACGACAAGTGTCCGGCGCTCACCGTCGTCAGTCGCCACGACCCATCGGTCTTCGTGGCGCTCGATGACCGCCCACACGCCGAAAAACAGGTGCAACTCCAGTTCGAGACTGTTGACGCGCTCTCCGGTCTCCTCGATGCGGAACTCTCTAGACTCGGTCACGGTCGGCATCTCAAGAGCGAATGTCGGCCGACGGCGAGCCGTGGTAATGACCGCGCTGGCCGGTTCGAACGCGGCTCACTGTTCGAGGAAGCCGTACGTCTCCTCCAGATAGTCGATGATCCAGTCGACCGTCGACTCGTCGTAGGTCCAGAAGCCGTAGAACTCGCGTGGCTCGCGCTCCTCGGCCAGCAAGGCGCACTTCTGGGTCGGGTCACCGCCGCCGTCGAACACGACGAACCACGAGTCGGCGATCTCGTCCGACCGTTCCAGATGCAGCGAGAACGTGCTGTACTCGGGTGGCTCGACGTCAGGGACGGCATAGGCGTGAACGTCCACGTCGGTCTCACCCAGCCGTTCGTAGAGGTCGAGTTCGCCCTGAAGCGTAGACAGTGTCTGGAAGCCGGCGTGCAGCGTTCCCTGTCCCACACGCCACGCGCGGTCCTCGATCTCGCGGGACGCGGCCGTCATCCGCTGGATAGACCACGAGGTGAACATCGTCTCGTCGAGGTGGTCGAGAATCGACGCGTACGGGCTGTCGTCCCGCGTGATGTACTGACGGCCTTCGTCAAGCGAGTCGGTAAACGAATTGAGACTCGCGGCCGCGATGACCGCTTCGTCCTCGCTGAGAGTGATAAACTCGCCCGGGCGTCCGCTCTCAGTCTGCTCGGTCTGAACGTGGACGTTGCGGTCCGCGAAGCGCTCGCGCAGGTCTTCAGCCGCTGTCGGCCCGGCGTTGAAGACAGTCAGCGTCTTCTGATGGTCCTCGACGCCAGCGATGAGTTCCGTTAACGACATCCTCGACTATACATCGGTAGTCACTGTGTTAGTCGTTGCGGGAGGAAGTTGCATGGCTTACTATTGCTGGCTGACACCTGTCTCCCAGACGGATATCTCGCCCCTGTGAACGTGTCCCAACAGCGACGGACTTCAATTTCGAAAACGGCAATCTGAGGTACCTGAGCCGAAAGATAACGATTAATGAGTGGTGATGTAGTGGAAAATCTTTAGTCATGGCCCCCAACGGGATGATACGGCACCAGAGCTGGGGCCGAGGATTTCACCATGACAGACAACGAACTAATCTGGCGAATCGCCGGTGGTTCCGGTGACGGAATCGACTCGACAAGCCAGAACTTCGCGAAGGCCTTGATGTGGTCGGGGCTGAACGTGTTCACACACCGCCATTACCCGTCGCGTATCCGCGGCGGCCACACGTACGTGGAAGTACGTGCGAAAGACGAGCCAGTACAGTCCCGCGGGGACGGCTACAACTTCCTGCTGGCCCTGGGTGACTCCTTCGCCCGGAACCCGCAGGAAGAGGCCTACTACGGCAAAGAGGAGCTGAAACCGCTGTACGAGAACTTCGACGACCTCCGCGAGGGCGGCGTCCTCCTCTACGACGAGGGGCTGCTCGACGAGGAAGACGTCGACGAGATCGGTCTCGAAGAGGCCGCCGAGGAGAACAACTGGCACGTCGTCCCGATGGACCTCCGCGGCATCGCCAAGGAGCACGGCCGCGAGATCATGCGGAACACGGCCGGTATCGGCGCGACCGCGGCCATTCTCGACATCAGCACCGACGAGTTCGAGAAGCTCATCAAACAGAACATGAGTGGCGACATGCAGGAGGCGAACCTCAACGTCCTGCACGACGCCTACGAAGCCGCAAGCGAACTCGATATCGATCACGACATCGAGGTCCCCGAGGGCTCCCACGACGAGGAGCAGGTCATCCTCTCGGGCTCGAACGCCATCTCCTACGGCGCAATCGACGAGGGCTGTCGCTTCATCTCGGGCTACCCCATGACTCCGTGGACCGACGTGTTCACGATCATGTCACAGCACCTGCCCTCGTTCGGTGGGATCTCCGAACAGGTCGAAGACGAGATCGCGGCCGCCGCGCTGGCCCTCGGTGCGTCTCACGCCGGCGTGAAAGCCATGTCCGGGTCATCCGGCGGTGGCTTCGCGCTGATGTCCGAACCGCTCGGACTGGCGGAGATGACCGAGACGCCTATCGTGCTCGTCGAAGCGATGCGGGCCGGCCCCTCGACGGGGATGCCGACCAAGCCCGAGCAGGCGGACCTCGAACACGTCCTGTACACGTCACAGGGCGACTCCGCCCGCGTCGTGTTCGCGCCGGCGAACATCCGCGAGTGCTACACGCAGACCCGCTCGGCGTTCCGCATCGCCTACGAGTACCAGATCCCGGCTATCGTCATCTACGACCAGAAGATCCAGGGCGAACTCCGGAACCTCCCGGCCAGCCACTTCGACGAGGAACCGAACGCCGATCCCGGCTCGGTCCTCACCGAAGAGGAGATTCAGGACGCCGCACACCACTCCTCCGGGAAGTTCCAGCGCTTCCTCCACGAACCCGAGGACGGCTCGAACGTCAGCCCGCGCTCCGTGCCGGGCCAGAAGGACGGCCGCTTCCTCGCGACGGGCAACGAGCACAACCCATCGGGCCACATCAGCGAGGACCCCGAGAACCGCATCGCCCAGATGAACCGTCGGCTCAACAAGCTCGACGACATCCGTGCTGATCTGGACGAGAACACGTCCCACCAGACCTACCACGGACCCGACGAGGCCGACTACGGCATCCTCGTGTGGGGCAGCCAGCAGGGGACCGTCTTCGAGGCCGTCGACCGCCTCAACGAGAACGGTCACTCCGTGAAGGCACTGGGCGTCTCCGACATGGCCCCGTACCCGGAAGACGAGGTCTCCGAGTGGCTCGAATCAGTCGACGAGGCGCTCGTCGTCGAGATGAACGCCACGGCCCAGTTCCGCGGCCTGACACAGAAGGAACTCGGCAAGTACGGCGACAAGATGTCGAGCCTCCTGAAGTACAACGGCAACCCCTTCGAGCCCGCCGAGATCGTCGACGGGTTCGAGTCCAGCATCGACGGCGAGGAACTCGCCGCGAGCAACATGAAGTACGTCCCCGCGGCAGGTGACTAACCAATGAGTGCATTCTCAGCAATCAACGAAGAACGCGAGATCGAGCGCGACGAGTTCACACCCGGCATCGAACCGCAGGCGACCTGGTGTCCGGGCTGTGGCGACTTCGGCGTCCTCAAGGCGCTCAAGCAGGCCATGCCGGAGGTCGGCAAGAACCCCGACGAAGTCGCGCTGTTCACCGGCATCGGCTGTTCGGGGAAGCTCAACAGCTACTTCAACAGCTACGGCTTCCACACCATCCACGGCCGCTCGCTGCCCGTCGCCCGGGCCGCGAAGCTCGCCAACCCCAACCTCGAAGTCATCGCGGCCGGCGGGGACGGCGACGGCTACGGCATCGGCGGGAACCACACCATCCACACGGCCCGTGAGAACCACGACATCACGTACATCGTGTTCAACAACGAGATCTTCGGGCTGACCAAGGGCCAGACGTCGCCGACGTCGCCGAAGGGCCACAAGTCCAAGACACAGCCCCACGGCTCGGCGAAGTCGCCGATCCGACCCCTGTCCCAGCAGCTCAACGCCGGTGCGACCTACATCGCCCGCACCGCGGCTGTCAACCCGAACCAGGCGAAGGAGATCATCGCCGAAGCCATCGAACACGACGGCTTCGCGCACATCGACTTCCTGACCCAGTGTCCGACCTGGAACAAGGACGCGAAACACTACGTCCCGTACACGGACGTCCAGCAGTCCGACGAGTTCGACTTCGACGTCTCGGACCGCGCGGAAGCCGCCGAGATGATGCGAAAGACCGAGGAGCGTCTGTACGAGGGCGAAGTGCTCACCGGTCGGATGTACGTCGAGGACGCGCGCCCCTCCTACGGCGAGGAGAAGCGCCAGATCGGCGAGATGCCCGACGAACCGCTCGCAGAGCGGTACTTCGACGAGGACGCGGAGTGGGAACGGACCTACGACAACCTCCTCGAACACCACAAGTAAGGTCCGCTGCCGGACTGCAGATACCCTCTCGAACGTGGGTTTCTGGTTCGGAAGATATTTTTTCATGCACCGAAAAGATTACTCTATGAGTGCCGAGTCCACGGAGCGTCGAATCCTGTCGGTCCTTGAAGAGGACGCACAGGCCTCGTACGCAGAAATCGCGGAGCGAGCCGACGTATCGAAGCCCACAGTCCGGAAATACATTCAGAAACTCGAAGAGGAGGGCGTCATCGTCGGCTACTCCGCCGATGTCGACCCGAAGAAGCTGGCAGGCCAGTCGATTGCCCTTGTCGGCATCGACATCGCGAGCGACTGCTACGTCGAGGCCACGCGGAACCTCAAGGAGATCCCGGAGATGGAGGAACTGTACACGTCCAGCGGCGACCACATGCTGATGGCGGAGGTCCGAGCGATGGACGGGGACTCGCTGGCGGACGTCATCGAAGACAAGATTCTCGCGCTCGACGGCGTTACCGCCGCGCATCCGTCGTTTCTCCAGGAACGGCTGAAGTAACGGGTTTTTAGACGCTCCAGCGCTGACTGCACGGTATGCTTTCTCGGCTGGTGCTCGGACTCGGGCCGACGGCCGCGGACCTTCTCGACGCGATTAGCGACGACCGCGGCGACCTGGCAGTCGTGACCCAGGACGAGCACCGTGCTGAAACGCTCCGGGCGGACGGTATCAACGTACTCGAAGCCGACCAGACTGATCCATCTGTTCTCGCCGATCTCGACGTTCACCCCGAGAGCGTCATCATCGCCAGCGAGGACCCCGAGCAGAATGCCGACGCGGCGACGGCCGCACGTGACTGCTTTCCCGACGTGTTCCTCCTCGCCTACGCCGGCCGCGGCGCGACGGCAGACCAGCGCGACCGACTCGACAGCGTGGCGGACCGGCTGGTTACGCCGGAGTCTGTCGTTACCGACTACGTCACCCAGTCGGTCGGCGACGAAGGAACGCGGGCCAGACAGCTCCATCAGGTACTGCGGGACATCGACGACCACCTCGCCGTCGTCACGCACGACAACCCCGACCCGGACGCGATTGCCAGCGCTGTCGCCCTCGGGGCGCTCGCTGAACGGGCCGATTGCGAGGTGACGATCTGTTACTACGGAGAGATTTCTCATCAGGAGAACCGGGCGTTCGTCAACCTCCTCGATTTCGACCTCCGGAACTTGGATGCTGACTCCCCGGACGAACTGGACGCGTTCGACGCGTTCGCGCTGGTCGACCACTCCAGAGCCGGTGTCAACGACCAGCTCCCACCGGAGACCCCCATCGACATCGTCATCGACCACCATCCGCCGCGCGTCCCGATCGAAGCCCGATTCGTCGATCTCCGGAGCGGCGTCGGGGCGACGAGTACGTTACTGGTCGACTATCTCCAGCGGTTCAACATCGACATTCCGACCCCAATCGCGACGGGCCTGCTGTTCGGCATCCAGGTCGACACGAAGGACTTCCGCCGGGAGGTCGCCGCCGCGGACTTCGAGGCCGCCGCGCATCTCGTGACGAACGCCGACATGGCGACGCTCCAGCGCATCGAAGACCCGAGCGTGAGCCCGGAGACGCTGTCGGTCATCGGCCGCGCGATCGCGAACCGCGAACAGGAGGGCTCGGTGCTTCTGACCGGCGTTGGCGAGATAACCGACCGTGACGCGCTCGCGCAGGCGGCCGACAGGCTGCTCGACCTCGAAGGCGTGCAGGCGACGATGGTGTACGGCGTCGTCGACGGGACGATCTACGCCTCTGCACGGGCTCGCGGGGCGGACATCGACCTCGGCGAGGCGCTGCGGGACGCCTTCGGACAGATCGGGTCCGCGGGCGGTCACGCCGATATGGCGGGCGCACAGATCGACCTGGGGATGATCACCGTCGACGAGCGCGAGGAGTCGCTGGAGGAGATCGTCCGCTCTATCGTCTCTGACCGGTTTCTCGACGCTATCCAGTCGCGGTCCCACCGGCTGCTCGGGCGCGTCTACGCACGCGCTGACTACGACGTGGCCGCGTTCACGGAGTCGACGGCGCTCAGACGGGACAGCGGAGACACCATCACGACGCCTGGAGACACGCCTGCAGGGTCGAGCGACGACACCGCAACGGACTGGAACAGCGATGTGCTGTTTCTGGAAGACGGCGACGAAGACGGAGGCGACGAGTCAGAACAGGCGGACGACGCGGCTGAGCCGCCGGACGACGAGTCAGAACAGGCGGACGACAGCCCGGAGACGCTCGTCGAACCCGACGACAGCGAGCCGCCGTAGGCGAGCCTTTTTTGCCGTCGGTCGAGAACATCGCGCCGATGGAGGAATCGAGTCGACCGACGGTCGGAGACTACATGACACGCGAGGTTGCCACCGTCGAACTCGACGACACTGTCGGGGAGGTCGCCCGACGGATCGCCGACAACGACCACTTCAGCGGGTTCCCGGTGACGGACGGCCGCCGCGTCGAAGGGTTCGTCAGCGCGCGCGACCTGTTGCTCGCGGAAGACCACGAGCCGATGTTCCGTGTGATGACCGACGACATCCTCGTGGCGCACCCGGACATGGCCGTTCAGGACGCGGCACGCGTCATCCTGCGGTCGGGCATCCAGAAACTTCCGGTCGTCGACGACGCCGGCCACCTCGTCGGCATCATCTCGAACGCCGACGTGATCCGCTCACAGATCGAACGGGCGACCCCGGGCAAGGTGGACAAGCTCGGCCGGACGCTGGAGAACATCCACGGTATCACGACACACGAAGGCCGACGGGAGGTGGAGCTCGACGACCTGACGCCGACACAGACGACGGTGTACGCCGACGAACTCGAAGGCCGGGTGTACGAACTGGAACGCGGGCTGGCGGAACCGCTCGTCGTCATCGACAACGGCGGGGACCTCCTGCTGGCTGACGGCCACCACCGCGTGAAAGCCGCCGCGCGGCTCGATATCGACGAAATGGACGCCTACGTCATCGTTCTCGACGAGACGGTCGAACTGGGGATGGCCGAGACGGCCGCAGACTCCGACCTGGAGTCGATCGACGATATCGAGGTCGTCGACTACGCGCACCATCCGCTCGTGCAGACGACGGAGCGGCTCCAGAATTAGTCCTCGACGGTGTGATTGACGGTAGCGTCCCACTTTGCCCGAACCTTCTTACTAAATCATGACATACACCGGAGTATGTTCGACGAGTCGGACCTCCAGCGCATCCGCGAGCAGAAAGACGAGTGGGAAGCCGAGACACTGGACCCCGTACTGGACGCCTACGGCGAACGCAAAGAGCAGTTCGCGACGGTCTCAAACCTCGACGTAGACCGGCTGTACACGCCGCTCGACGTGGACGACGTCGATTACGAGGAAGACATCGGCTTCCCCGGCGAGGAGCCGTTCACACGCGGTGTCTATCCGACGATGTATCGCGGCCGGCAGTGGACCATGCGGCAGTTCGCGGGCTTTGGGACCGCCGACGAGACCAACGAGCGATTCCACTATCTCATCGACGAGGGCCAGACCGGGCTCTCGACGGCTTTTGACATGCCGACGCTGATGGGGATCGACTCCGACGACGTGATGGCCGACGGCGAAGTCGGCAAGGAGGGCGTCGCCGTCGACACGCTGGCGGACATGGAGCGGTTGTTCGACGGCATCGACCTCGGTGAGGTGTCGACCTCCTTCACGATCAACCCCAGCGCCCCCGTCATCTACGCGATGTACATCGCGCTGGCCGACCAGCAGGGCGTCCCGCGCGAGGAGATCCGCGGAACCCTACAGAACGATATGTTCAAGGAGTTCATCGCACAGAAGGAGTGGGTCATTCCGCCGGAGCCGTCGCTGAAACTCGTCACCGACACCATCGAGTTCGCCAGTCAGGAGACGCCGAAGTTCAAGCCTATATCCGTATCGGGGTATCACATCCGGGAGGCCGGTTCGACAGCCGTACAGGAACTCGCGTTCACGCTCGCGGACGGTTTCGCCTACGTCGAAGACTGTCTGAACCGCGGGCTTGAGGTCGACGAGTTCGCACCACAGCTCTCCTTTTTCTTCAATTCGCACAACTCCATGTTCGAGGAAATCGCGAAGTTCCGTGCGGCCCGGCGCATCTACGCCCGCGTGATGGACGACTGGTACGACGCGGAGGCTGACGCGAGCAAGCAACTGAAGTTCCACACCCAGACCGCCGGGCAGTCACTGACAGCCCAGCAACCGCTGAACAACATCGTCCGCGTGACGATTCAGGCCCTCGCAGGTGTGCTGGGCGGAACCCAGAGCCTACACACCAACAGCTTCGACGAAGCGCTGGCGCTCCCATCGGAGCAGGCCGTTCGCGTCGCCCTCCGGACACAGCAGATCATCGCGGAGGAGTCGGGAGCCGCCGATATCGTCGACCCGATGGGCGGCAGTTTCGCCATCGAGTCGTTGACCGACGAGGTCGAGGAGAAGGCGATGGCCTACATCAACCACATCAGGGACGAACTCGGCGACGGCTCGGTCCGCGACGGCGTCATTCAGGGGATTCAGGACGGCTACTTCCAGCGTGAGATTCAGGACGCCGCCTACGAGTACCAGCAGCGTGTCGAGAGCGAGGAAGAAGTCATGGTCGGGGTTAACAAGTACACCGTCGAGGAAGACACCGAACCCGAGATTCTCACCGTCGACGAGGACGTACAGGAACGCCAGCGGGACAAGCTTGCGACGGCCAAGGCAGAGCGCGATGACGCGGCCGTGGAGGCGGCGCTTGACGAACTGCAGCAAGTGATCACCAACGGTGGGAACGTCATGCCCGTCATCATCGACGCGGTGAAAGCCTACGCGACGATGGGCGAGATCATGGCCGTCTTCGAGGCAGAGTACGGGAGCTATCAGGAAACGGCCAGCGTCGCCTGACTGGACAGAGCGTACGCTCAATCGTCGCTTGAAGAACTGTTTTCGAGGTGCAACCAACTTCCATCATCACCCGCATCAGGCACACTGATACGACCCGAGCCGTTCCTGGTCGACAGATTCGGACCCGTTCAGGTTGGTCGACTCGGTCAGGACAATCAACTCCACGCGTTCCATCGCGTCGTCGTGGCCTTGATTCCACCGGGAACACAGATACGTTGCGAGCGACTGTCGAAGACTGGGTTCGTGACGGGCTGTCCCGAGGAACTTCTTCCAGCGCTGGTTCGGAAACCGGTCTGACACCTCTGGCGGCCGGGAGAGAGTGACCGGCTCCCCGGTAAGCGCGTCGACCCGATTCCCGGACTCCAGGGGTGCCGGGGCCGCGTACCACCACGTTTCCTGTGGCGGGTCTGGCGCGAACATATACCAGCTCCGGTCCTCGATTCTGTCCGGCGTACCTGTCGGTGCGGCGACGAAGCCGACTGCGATAGCGTTGAGAACGACAATGGCGACGATCCCGAGCGCCGCTAGCGAAGCCGTCGTCGTAGGGAACCAGATCTGTGGCGGACCTGTCGCTGCATCCGGCCACCGCGGGCGCAACGCTTCGATAGCGGCGGGCCAGCGGTTCGCGAGCCCGTCCCAAAGCGGCGTCGGGAGAAACAGGACCAGCCCGAGAATCGAGACGAGCGGAAACACACCCAGGCGAAACGAGAACGCCATACAGACGTGTGCGGTGACGAACGCCGCGACCAGTGCCGTCCGATACCATCCGGTCCAGATGAGCAACAACGGGGACCCAACGAGCAAAGCGAGCCAGAGCCAGTTCCCCAGGACCAGCACCGGGTCCCAGCCCGCAACCACGTCACCAAGCCGGACAGTGAGGTGGTCGAGCTGGAACGCGTACTGCACCGCAGTCCCTTGGTGCCAGTACGTACCACGAAGCTTCATGAGGCCGTTCGTCACGTACACGGCAAGCACTTGGAGAAGGATTCCTGCAGTGCCGGCGGTGGCGACCCGTGTCGAGGCGGAGTCCGGCGGCCCATCTTCCCAGGCACAGCCGAGCGGGAGCAGGAGACTCCAGAACAGCAGCCGGCGAAACAGCGTATCGCCGGCGTTGAGGACGACAGGGTTCCGGAGCTGTATCGATACGAGCAGGACGAACGCGACGCCCGCGCTCAGGCGAGGGTGGTAGCCGACCACCAGCGCCAGTCCTGCGAGCGCCGTCAGTCCGAGGGCCACCAGCGGGAGCCAGACGGCCCCCGAGAAAGCGAGCGGCGACACGTCTCCCAGAACCGGATACAGTTCAGCCAGTGTCGAGCGCGGGAGCGCGCCGCTATCGGTGTAGAACGCAACGATGTCCGACCACCGCAGAGTGATGTCGGCGAGGAGACACAGCCCGAGCGCCGCTCTGAACGCTGCGAGCGCACGTCGGTCGATAGCGATCCTGCGGACCAACCACTGACGGAGGGGAAATTCGGGGCGCATCTGTAGGGAGGGCGGCGAGACACCGGCTTGTCGTCAAGCAGGCGACTAGCAGCCGATTTTCTGTCGGCTTAAAATAAACTAACGGAATCAGGCTATCAGAAAGCTGAAGCGTACACAGCGGTACGAGGAACTGGTTCACACGGCCAGATATACTGCAGCAACGGACACTCAGGAACTGGCCGCGTCGTCGATTCGCTCGGAGACGTACACGACGAGGCCAAGCAACACGCCGAGGACGATGCCGATGGTAACGAACCCGTAGATAGCGACGCCGAACGGCGTTGGCGGCAGCGCAATCACACCGAACAGTTCGGGTTCGAGGTCCTCCGGTCGGATACTGCCAAGAACGAATCCCATTACACCCGCGAGAACGACAATAGCAACGTACAGACGAAGGACGATTTGCTGCCCGGACCTGGCCTCGGCTGGCTCGCTCATGTGTGAACAACGGCTCGAAGACGATTAGCCTTTTTCACTTCCACGCCGTAGCTATCCTATGTCACAGAAGGAACTGTTGTTTCTCGTCCTGACCGGAATCGCGCTCATGATGTTCGTGACGGCCATGGTACTCGTCTCCGGCGCGAGCTAACAGGCACTGTCAGTTCGGGCGTGGCTGCGAACGACAAAAAGTAGACGAAAACAGAATTCGGCCGCTTACGAGTCGTCTTGTTCTTCCTGGCCGCCGTCAGCGAGCAGCGACGGGTCCTTCTCCGGTGCTTCGGCTTCGAGTTGCTCGTCGAACCACTGGAACTCACGGTCTAGCATGCCGTCGCGTTCGAGGTTCCACGGGTCGCCGTCCTCGACTTTCGGGCCTTCGAGCCAGGACTGGACGATGTTCCAGACGAAGAACAGCTGGCCGATGAACAGGATGAGTGCGCCCACCGTCGCCGCCTGGTGGAAGGTGCTGACCTGCGTCAGCGGCGCGATAGCGCCATCAAACTGGTAGGTGGCGTACCGGCGCGGCATCCCCAGATAGCCGAGCGCGAGCATCGCGAAGAACGTGATGTTGGTCCCGACCATCGAGAACCAGAAGTGCGCCTTCCCGAGCGTGCGCTGGTACATCCGCCCGGTGAATATCGGGAACCAGTAGTAGATGCCGGCGAAGGCCGCGAAGCCGATGGCACCCATCACGATGTAGTGGAAGTGCCCGACGACGTAGTAGGTGTCGTGCAGAATCAGGTCGACGGGAATGGAGGCGAGGAACACGCCAGTCACACCGCCGATGATGAAGTTCGAGACGAAGCCGATACAGAACAGCATCGGCGTCGTCAGGCGCAGGCGGCCGTTCCACATCGTCGTGATCCAGTTGAACGTCTTGACTGCGCTCGGTATCGCGATAGCCAACGAGACAGCCATGAATGAGGCCCGGAGCCGCGGGTCCATACCCGTCGAGAACATGTGGTGGGCCCAGACGCCAAAGGAGAGGACCCCGATGGCGAGCGTCGAGTAGACGACGAACTTGAAGCCGAACAGTTTTCGGCCGGAGAACTTCGGCAGGATGAGGCTGACCAGTCCCATCGGCGGCAGGACGAGGATGTACACCTCGGGGTGGCCGAAGAACCAGAACAGGTGCTGCCACAGCAGCGGGCCGCCACCCTCGACGGCGAAGAACGTCGTCGAGAGGTTCCGGTCCAGGAGGAGCATGACGATGGCGCTCCCCAGCAGCGGGAACGCGAACAGGATGAGCGCGGACTGGGTGAGGATCGTCCACGAGAAGATGTCGAGGTTCGCCCAGTTGACCTCCTCGTTGCGCTCCGTGAAGATGGTCGCGATGAAGTTGATCGCCCCCATCGTCGCTGCAACGCCCGAGAGGTGCAGTCCCAGCAGCATCAGGTCGACGCCGGGGTTCGCCTGCTCGACCGACAGCGGCGTGTACATCGTCCAAGCCGTACGAGCCGGCTCGATCATGTTCTCGGTTACCGGCGCGAGGAAGAATCCGGCCCAGATAAGCAGGGCCGCCGGCGGAAGCAGCCAGAACGCGATGGCGTTGATACGCGGGAACGCCATGTCGTCAGCCCCGATGAGCAGGGGGATGAAGTAGTTCGCGAACGCCGCGATGATGGGCGTCCCGAACAGGAACAGCATCGTGATGCCGTGACTCGTCAGGATGGAGTTGTAGGCGTTGTTGCCGAGGATGGCCCCGGCGGGCGTGACGAGCTGGAGGCGGATGAGCATCGCCATGATGCCGCCCACGGCGAATGCGATGACCGCGTACACCCCGTACAACAGACCGATGTCTTTGTGGTCGACGGTTGTTAGCCAGCGAATGATACCTGCGGGTTTCTCACGGTTGATGACCGCTGCCTCGTCACCCGTGACGGCCCCGCCACCCGCGAGCGGCGTATACGAACGCCAGTTCTCGACACGGGTGAGAAGCGCGGCGACGCCGACGAGGAGGACGGCCATCAGCCCCGTCAGCACAATATCTCCTGCTACCATAGTCGTCCTTCAGGACTGGGACATTATCAAAGGGTCGATTCCTGCAGCAACGATCATAAAACACGGCTTCCATCCGGCGGTGAAACCGCAGAAAGGAGGGACCACCTCGCACTGTCATCCGGTGGCGACCGCGGTCGGCCTTCGAAACGGTTTGTCTGGAACTGTCAGATCAGTCTTCGTGGCCGAGTTCGCCGCTCTCCTTCTCAGCGTTCTCGACGGCCTTCCCCGCGTAGTAGGTCAGGACAGCGAGCAGCAGGAACATCGAGATGATCAGTGCGAACTGCATTCCGGAGAAGACGGGATCCGTTCCGAATGCCGGGAACGCGGCGAACGCGACGATGAAGAAGAGGAGGATCCCGAGCGGGATAACGTTCACAGTGAGGTCGAGCAGGGTGTCTTTTTCGAACCCGAACAGTGCCATGCCTGTCCGTTAGAACAGGTCGGTAAATAGAGTGTTGGTTTCCGAACCGGGCGGGTACCCGTCTCAGGCCGCGGTCTGTTCCATTATCGAGGCGACGCCACCCATCGCGATCATCACGGTGCCCGCCGCGGCGACGGCCACCAGCCGAGTGAGGAGTGGCCCGGTCCCGACGTTCGAGAGCGCGATATCGGCGACCGGGACCTGCCAGAGCGCAAACGCGGCGGCGAGGACGATAAGAACCACTCCCACGCCCAGCAGGGTCGGCCACGGCCGTTCCACGTACCCGGACTCCGTGAGGATACCGGCGATACTGCCGCCGAACAGTATCAGTCCGAAGACGGCTACCGGAAAGAGTCCGACGAACACGCCGATCTCTGACAGTGCTAATCCCAGTGCGACGAACAGCGGCCACGGGCTCGCAGTCGGATACTGGTCGCTTAGTCCCGGCTCCTCTGCCATACACGCACTTACACTCGAATCGACATATGTCCATCGGACCGCGCCCGTGGGCACAAACTATTTGTCTGCCATCCGGCTTGGTGGGAGTAATGAGTACACGCACGGTCGAACGGGTCGACGGCTGGGAGTCGGTTCCGTTCGACGGCGGGTTCGCGGGCCTGCAAGACCTCGCCGGGCAGGAGTTCTCCGGCGCGGTCATCACGGGTCCGACGCGCCTGTTCATGTTGAACGGGACCGTCGTCGGCGTCCTCGACGGCACTATCGAGGACTTCGAGGACGCGTCGGGAACAGCCAAGCGATCACCCCACGAGGCCTTGCCCCTGCTTGCAGTGATGCAGGAGCGGGCCGACGAGGTGAAAGCGCAATACTACACCGAAGACACCGCGCTTGCAGACGTCGATCAGACCCTGTCGAGCGGCAACTTTACGGGCTTTATCGAACTTTCAGAAAACGTCCTCTCGGGGGACTACTACACTGTCTACCACCAGGGCCGCTCGATGAGCGTGGCGTGGGTCGGGAACTCAGACAATCTCATCACCGACGACGAGGCGTTCGAGACGGCCAACGACGAGGTCGGCATCTACGAGGTCATGCCGGTCGACATCGAGCCGATCGAGATTCCGGAACCGCCGGAATCCGCGGCGGACGAGCAGTCAGCGGACCCGGCGGCCGCCGGCGTCGATCCGCTCGACGCTGGCGACGAGACGGCTGTCGCCGACGTACCCACCGACGAGGGTGCGGTGGATAGCACGCCGACAGAGACGGCAGCACCGGACGAACCGACACCACAGGACGACGCCAGCGATGAACTGGCGGACCCATCCCCGGACCCCGTCGGAGATACCGAAGCCGGTGGAACCGACGAGGCTGAACAGGCCCAGACCGCAGCAGAGTCGACACCGGACCGCGGCCCTGCAAGCAGCGGCCCGCCGGGGTCGAAAGCCGCCGGCGCGACTCCGGGCCGGTCCCGCCGCAGTTCCGAGTCGGACGAGCAATCGAGCGTGGACGAGAAGCCGAATGCGGACAGCCGGTCAGACAGCGGAGCGACCGACCGGGCGGCGACAGATACTGACACCGCGACACGGACGGAACCGAACAACGACGCCGCGACACGGACGGAACCCGACAACGACGCCGTCGAACGGGAGACCAGAGTGCGTGAGACTGCCGGGGAGACCGAACCGAATCGCCCGGCGACGGACCCGTCACAAACGCAGGAATCCCAGCAGGCGAGTGCTCGGAACGCCCCGGCACAGAGCGACCAGACGGCTTCGACGGACCGTCGCGCCGAACCGACCGACGCGAAACCGAACCAGAGCACCGAGTCACGGCCGTCCCAGGCACAGTCCGGGACTGGAGCGGCAACGCCGACGCCGGACGCCGGTTCTGGCGGGTCAACGACGGACCTGGAGACGCGCTCGGTCCCGTCGCTGGACCCGAACAAGTCCGGTGGTGCTCGTGAAAGCATGACAACCAGCGTATCCCCCACCCAGACGCCACCGACAGGTGGGCAACAGGCCTCGACGCCGCGACGTGACCAGCCAGCACAGGACGACTCGGCACCGTCGACCGAATCCAGTGTGCGGGGACCAGCACCGGCACAGGAGAGCCGTAGCACACCTACGAAAGACCCACAGCCGGCCGAGACGCCCAAGACCCAGCCTTCGCCAGAGGACCAGCGACAGTCGCCTGCCGACGAAGAGCCGACACCGCGCGAGCAGGAGCGCGTCGCGGAACTGGAGTCCGAACTGGAACAGCGGGCCGAGACGGTGTCGGAACTCGAATCCGAACTCACAGATCTGGAAGCCACGAACCAGGAACTCCGGGACGAGCGCGACCGCCTGGAGTCGGAGCTAGCCGACGCACGGGCCGAGATCGACCGGCTGGAGGAGCAACTCGACGAGCAGAACGACACCGCTGCGGGTGGCACCCGGCTCAGCGTCGGCGAGGCGATAAACGGGACGAACCTCTTCGTCAGGTACGACTCGAAGGGCAAAGCGACGCTGGAGGAAGCCAAGGACGGCGAGGCGAGTCGCGAGGAAGTCGAGGCGAACCTCAGGCTGGAGTACCACACGCAGTTCGAGGCCGAGGGCGCCACGGTCAACGGGACGCCCTTCGAGGAGTTCCTCGAAGACAGCATCCAGTACCGCTTCGTCAACTGGCTCATCCGGAACCTCCTCTACGAGATTCGGGACACCGGCCACGCGGGAGCGATGAAGGACCTCTACGAGGGCCTTCCGGCTATCGACCGCGCCGAACTGAACGGCAACGTCACGGTGACCTACACGGAGGACGGCCAGGAGAACCGCTCGCAGGAGCGGTTCGACGTCGTCGTCCGCGACCGGATGGGGAACCCGCTGGTCGTCGCCAACATCAACGACTCGCGCGAACCGGCCTCCGAGGGCCAGATGTCGGACCTCATCCGGAACGCCGAGCGGGTCGGCAACGCCTCCGGATCGCTTGCGTCGGCGTTTCTCGTCACGAGCAGCTTCTTCGAGCCGGGGGCGCTCGAAACCGCCGAAGAAGCCACTTCCAGTGGGCTGTTCAACCGCGATAAGCGGAAGAGCTTCGTGAACCTCTCGCGCAAGGAGGGCTTTCACCTCTGTCTGTTAGAAGCGAGAAACCAGGAGTTCCACCTGGCGGTCCCGGAACTCTGAGAAAGAAGCTTAGCCTTCGATTTCGGCCGCGTCTTCGATCTTCATACCTTCGAGCTTGTCGATGATTTCGTCGACCTTCTCGTCTAAGTCGTCGACGAACTCACCGGTCTGTTCGGTCGTGATCGCACCCTGGCTGGAGGGCTCGATGAGGTTCTCCTCTTCGAGAACGCGCAGGGAGTACCGCACCTTGTGGTGCGGGTAGCCGGTTTCGTTGGACATCTTCACGATACCGATAGGCTCGTTCTCGATAACCATGCGAAGCACCTGCAAGTGGCGCTCCAGCATGTCAACTTCCTTTTCAAGCCTGTCTATCATGGCAATTGTTAACTTGTGTTTGCGGTATTTAAAGGTTCTCCCTCGGATAATCGCTACAACGTTGATACGTTCGAACAGGGGTGTCTTAAAACCGTCGTAACGGTTCACATGGGTACTGCTCACGAGCGTGAGTTCCGGACCGTAATCTGTTTATCACGGTGGATGGAAGGTGCGTGCGATGACCGTAACCATCGTCGGCTCACAGCTCGGCGACGAAGGGAAGGGCGGCATCGTCGACCTGTACGGCGACGACGTGGACGTCGTCGCGCGCTATCAGGGCGGCGACAACGCCGGCCACACCGTCGTCCACGAGGGCGAGGAGTACAAGCTCTCGCTGGTTCCGAGCGGAGCCATCCGCGGCAAGGTCGGCGTCCTCGGCAACGGGTGCGTCGTCAATCCGCGAACGCTGTTCGACGAGATAGACACGCTCCAGGAACGCGGCCTCGACCCGGACGTTCGAATCGCCGAACGAGCACACGTCATTCTCCCGTTCCACCGCGTGCTCGACGGTATCGAGGAGGAACTAAAAAGCGAAACGGATGACGAAGTCGGGACAACGGGCCGCGGTATCGGCCCGACCTACGAGGACAAGGCCGGCCGGCGCGGCGTTCGCGTCGGCGACCTGCTTGACCCGGACGTGCTCCGGGAGCGCCTCGAATACGTTGTCCCGCAGAAGCGGGCCGTCGTCGAGGACGTGTACGACCTCGATGTCGACGAGCTTGACGATCCGGACGCCTTCGACGTGGACGCCATCTTCGAGGAGTTCCGCGAGTTCGGCCGTCGCTTCGAGGCCGAGGACATGACCGTCAACGCTGGGGCCTTCCTCAGCGCGACCATCGACGAGGGCCAGAACGTCATGCTGGAGGGCGCACAGGGGACCATCATAGACATCGACCACGGGAACTACCCCTACGTCACGTCATCGAACCCGACGGCCGGCGGCGCGGCGACCGGGACCGGACTCAGTCCCGGTGTCGTCGGCGACGGCGAAGTCATCGGGATCGTGAAGGCATACCTCACCCGTGTCGGAAGTGGCCCGCTGCCGACCGAACTCGGCGGCGTCGTCGGCGACACACCCGGCTACGACGAGCAAGGCGAAGGCGAGAACGAGGAGCTGGCGAACTACATCCGCGAGGAAGGCGGCGAGTACGGGACCGTTACCGGCCGCCCGCGACGTGTCGGTTGGCTCGACCTGCCGATGTTGCGCCACTCCACGCGCGTATCCGGCTTCACCGGCATCGCCATCAACCACCTCGACGTGCTCGCCGGCCTCGACGAAGTGAAAGTCGGTCACACGTACACGCTCGACGGCGAGGAACTGGCGTCGATGCCCGCGACGACCGAGCAGTGGAAGCGCTGTGAAGCCAACTTCAAGTCCTTCGACGGCTGGCCCGAGGTCGACTGGGCGGACGCCGCCGAGGAGGGGTACGACGCACTCCCCGAGAACGCGAAGGCCTACGTCGAATACATCGAATCCGAACTCGACACGCCGGCCTACGCCATCGGCGTCGGCCCCGGTCGCGGCGAAACCATCGTTCGCGAACAGCCGTTTTAACTGGCCTTCCTGTCGGGTTCGACGTTTGAACGCTCACTTGCGTTTGCCCAGCGACGTGGTAGCACTCACTGGGAGAGCGGCAGACTTTTGCGACCGCCGGTCTTGGCTGGACGTATGAAAGAGGACCTGATGGAAATCATTTGCTGCCCTCTGGACAAGCACGACCTCGACCTCGAAGTGACGGAGCGCGACGACGGCGAAATCCTGTCGGGCAAACTCGTCTGCACCGAGTGCGGCGAGACGTTCCCCATCGAGGACGGCATTCCGAACCTGCTCCCGCCGGACATGCGCG
This sequence comes from Haloarcula sp. CBA1131, assembly GCF_008728975.1. Classification (NCBI taxonomy): domain Archaea; kingdom Methanobacteriati; phylum Methanobacteriota; class Halobacteria; order Halobacteriales; family Haloarculaceae; genus Haloarcula; species Haloarcula sp. CBA1131. Next base: position 1,633,550 of record NZ_RPCY01000001.1, on the reverse strand, counting down.
ACGAAGCACCGGCCTGAACCTTTTTTTCCTCGCCCCGCGGAGTCACGTCCGTGCCTGACTCCCTGCCCGTGCACCTCAACCGGACGGACATCCACAGTCTGGAGGTTCCAAACGAGTTCGACGCGACAGGGAGTTTCGACGTACGATTAGTCAATCACGGCGAGGCCCTGCACGTCCATCTCCACCTCGACGACTCGCTTTCCTCCGTCGCATCGCTCGACGCCACGAACCACCACGTACGGGCCGAAACCGACCGACTGGTCAGGATAACTGTCGACGGTGACGGCCCGGTCCGCGGCAAGCTAAAGGTCGTGACGGGGTACGGCGCCGAGACCCGGTACATCGACATCTACATCCCGGAAGGCGGGACCGAGAACGAACCGGTCATCGTCGACGACGAGCTGTCGAAGCCACAGCCGAAATCGGCGACGGAATCGGAACCCGGGCTCGAAGACCTGTCCGCGGGACCGATACTGGCGGCTGGCGGTTTCACGGTCCTGATTGCGGGCCTCATCACGCTGGTTCTCACCGAGAGCCTGCTGTTGACCGCTGTCGCAGTCCTCGCAGTCACAATCCTGTTGGGACTCCTGTCCGTCGCCGTTCGCTCGTCCTGACAGGGCTTACTGTTCCGTCTCGACGCCGCCGAGGTTCCCCTCATCGTCGAACAGCTTCGCGCGCAGGAACCGCGCCCGGTACCGGTTGGCTCCCTCGTAGATGTCCGCCTCGCGGATGTCGTCTGCCTCGCCGTCGGCGACAGCATCAATGATGGCTTCCAACTGTTCTTTCTCGCTTGGCGTGAGTTCGAACTCGTAGGTCTGGGACTGCTCGCCTTCGAGTTTCGTCCACTTGCGTGCGCCAGCGATGACGAGGGAACAGGGTTCACGGCAGGGGAATTTCCCCGACCCACCGTCGACATCGAGCTCGGTCTCGTCGTCGTACTGCCACTCCCGGCGCTTGAGACACTGGGAATCGTCACAGCAAGCCTCGGCGACCCAGTTGACGTGTTCGTAGCCGTCGCCGCGGTCCCAGGTCTTGACGACGCCGTAAATCCCGGTCTGGCGGTCGACGGTGTCGCGCCAGTGGCTCACGTCCAACTCGCCCTCGCGCTCACGGTGCCAGTTCGAAATCGTGGCCGGATAGAAGAAGTCCACCGCCTGGACTAGCTCCGTCGGTCCGAGTTCGGGAAACACCCAGCCTGACTGGAGAGTGGGGGCTGTTTTCAGCGGGCGGTAGCGGTCACGGTCGTCGTGTTTGGCGAGGGTACGGGCGTCCAGTGGGTCGTCGTACGCGTCCAGCGAATCGGCGTCTGTCCCCGTGTCGTCGACGTGGCGGAGGTCGTACACCCGCTCGTCGTCCTCGTCCAGTGTCACGGTAATCGAGAGCTCACCCCACGTCGTCGTCAGCCCCTCTCGTAACTGGTCGTATCGGTCCGGAATCGGCGTCGACTCAGCGTTTTCGAGCCACCGGAGATACGCCCAGCGAGGCTCCGCCTGAGGCGCTTTTGCGTGCCAGAAGTACCAGTTCGAGATGTACTCGGGGTACGACGCGGCCAGGCCATCGAGGTCCGCGATACTCGTACTCTCTGCTTCCGCTGTCGTCTCGACGGCGTAGCGTCCACCCTCGACCGCTGCCTCGATACCGTCGAACGCGATACCGTCCGACGCTGCCTCGGCGAACGCCTCGACATGGGTGTCGTCCATACCGCCGCCGTAGGTGTCGCACCGGGAAAAGTCGCCTGTTCCGGCAATCGGAGTGGAGATAGTTCCAAATTCGGTAAAATTATATTTTACAAGAATCGTAGATGATTTATGACATTTTGGTGGGGGCGGTCCGTGTCCGGAGGTGGACGCTGTGGACTGGCCGACTGACCGGGGGTTACAGGTCCGAATGGCGACTGCTGTCGTCCTTGTGGGACTCCTTCCGGTGGGGTTCGTCTACGCGGGCCTTGCACTCGTAAACACGGCCGGAATATGGCTGGCGAAGCTAGCCACCGACTGGGTGCTGGCCGGCGAGTTCTACATCGAGCCGTGGCTGGTCGCTGGCGGCGTCGTGGTCGGGTTCGCCGCGCAGTTGGCCGTTGGTGACACCATCGCCCTGCGGGCGCTGGACGCTCGCCCCGTGGGCCCCGACGACGAACCCGGTCTGGTTGAAAACGTGACACGGCTAGCGCAATCAGTGAACCTTCCGGCACCGGCAGTCGCCATTGCAGACAGCGACGCGCCGAACGCATTCACTGTTGGCCGGAGTCCCGACAGCGCCACGCTGGTGCTCACGACCGGACTGCTCGACGCACTCGACGACGACGAGCGCGACGCCGTCATCGCCCACGAACTCGCTCACATCAAGAACCGCGACGCCACCGTGATGTCGCTTTCCTACGTGCTCCCGACGCTAACCTACAGCCTCGCAGCCAGCACCCTCGGGCTTCTTCAGGCCATCCCCGGTGCTTTCACCGGCTTCCGACACACCGATAGCGACAGCGCCCGGGGCCTCTTACTCGGCATCTTTATCTTGACAGTCAGTGCCTTACTGACGCTCGCTGTCTCAGCCGTGTTCTGGCTCGCCAGTTTCACGCTGTTTCGCGTGCTCTCGCGGTACCGCGAGTACGCCGCAGACCGCGGGGCCGTCGCTATCACCGGCGACTCTGCGGCGCTCGCCAGCGCGCTGGCGACCATCGATGACGAGATGGCGGCGGCCCCAGACCACGACCTCCGGGCGCAAGACGGTGGTCTCGACGCGCTCTATATCGCACCCATCGACGAGACACAGTTCAAAGACGCGCCTGATTTCGTTGCCAACGACGTGTTCCCCCAGACCCATCCGCCAACCGAGGCCCGCATCGAACGACTGGAGACGATGGCCCGGGAGGGACCGTCGTGACCGAGTACAGCCGACGAACCGTTCTCACGGGGCTTACCGGCGTTATCGGGTCGCTCGCCGGGTGTGGCTATCGCCCCGGCCCGGGCGATAAGAAGTGGGAAACCGCCGACGACGGCGGCCGTCTGGTCACGCTGGTCGACGGGACGCTGTTCGAGGTCACGTTCGAGACCATGGACTTACTCGACGACAACTCGGCTGGGGCCGTTGCTCGGTACAATCTCGCCGACGGCTCCCGACTGGGCCGGTTTGAGTTCGAGGGCGTCGCGGTAGACTGGGCCAGCCATGCGGCCCGCCTCTACGTCGGGACAGCGGCCGGTCGGGTCATCGGGGTGGCCGGGGACGGACGAGACTGGACGAAAACAGTCGAAGAGCCAGTGTCGAGCGTCGCCGCCGCTGACGGCCGCGTGTATGTCGGGACCGAGAGCGGGCGTCTCGTTGCCTTCGGCGGCGAGAGCGGGGCCGAGCGGTGGTCGAAGTCGCTTCCTGTCCCCACCGACCCATCCAAGAGTGACGTGCCGACAGTCGGGGCAGGACCCGGCGGACTCGCCGTCGACTGGGGGACCGGCGACGAGTACCGACTTGACGTGTTCGCGCTGGACGGCGCAACCCTGTGGGACCAGCCCCTCCAGCGGAGCCTCAACGGTTGGCCACATGTCCGCGGCGACACCGTCTACGTCCGCTCAGAGTACTTACAGGCGTTCGACCGCGACTCGGGGACGCGCCGCTGGGTCAATGAGGCCATCACCGTTCCAGACGGTCCGTTGCGGTTCAGCCGCGACGACGAAATCGTCTACGTTCCGGAGCGACACGCCCTGATAGCTGTTACGACCGCTGACGGTACTGAGCGATGGCGGTTCAATGACGAACGGTACGCGAGCATGGAACAGGGGCGAAGCGCGTACCAGACGGATATCGGTGCGACGGGCGCAGCCCCGGCTCCCGAGGGTGAGTCAGTGTTCCTCAACACGAAACACCACGGCCTGTTTCAGTTTGACAACGACGGAAGCTTGAAATGGCACGAACCCCGTCTCGACTTCAGCTTTCTCTATGCGGTCACAGAGAACGCGATAGTCCACTCCGGTGACGAAGCAATCGTCGCTCGCTATCGGTAGTCCCCGCCGTCGGCGACGGGTCCGTTAGTCGCCCGCGGCCGTGGTGCCCCCGCCGGTCTCCTCGCGCACCTGTTCGATGGCGCTGCTCACGTCGGCTCCCGCGTCAGCCGCTCGCTCAAGCACCACGTCGGCCATCAGGGGCTCCGTTCCGACCGCTCCGGCGTACCAGATATCGTGGCCCTCGACAGTGGTCGGCACGTCGTAGCCCGTCCGGTAGTCGTCGGTCAGGCCCATGTCCTCGGGGATATCCTCCTGGGTGTGGAAGCCGTCGGCGATGAACAGCGGCACGACGACAATGTCGTCGCTCTCGAAGTAGTCCGCGACATCATCGACCTCGGGGTCCTCGTCCATGAACAGCGACTGCACCTCATCAAAGCGGTCCCGCTCGCGGATGCGGTCAGCGTGGTACTGGATGGCCTTCGCGGAGTTCTCGTTGCGCTCGGTGCCGTGGCCGACGACGGCGAGGCCGAACCCGTCGCCGACGTCGGGGTCACCGGTGACGGACTCGGCCCGCTGGACGATGACGTCGCTCATCGAGTCGTGCGTCCCGACCGGGCCGCAGTAGTGGACCGTCTGGTCCGTGTCCTCGGCGGCCAGCGTCGCGTTGGTCGCGCTCGTCCCGTCGGAGTCCCACAGCTCGGGGTCCCAGTCCTCCAGGCGGAACTCTCGGGGGATGACTTGCTCGGTGAAGTAGCCCTCCGAGATGAACAGCGGAACCAGATACACCTCGTCGGCGTCGACGGTCCGCAGCGCCTCCCGGAACGACGGTTCCTCCTTCCAAAAGGATTCACGGACCTCGCTAAACGCGCCGGTCGCCCGAATCGTGTCCGCGTGGTCGTAGGTGGGCGTACTCGACTCGGCGTTCAGGTGAGAGCCGTGGGCCGCGATAACGAGCGCTTCGTCCATATCCACCGGTTGGTGCGAGCCGTCCTTAGGGCCTTCGTTGGCCTGCCCGGATAGCCGGCAGGCTGTTCAACGTTGAACGCCGAAAGTGTGTACTTGCCGACCGATTCCACTCGGTCACAGCCCGAACAGGAGGACGTAGAACAACACCCCAGCGGCTGCCAGCAGTGCGGCGTGTCCCAGCGCGCCAGCAGCGACGACGATGCCACCGATGACTCGTTCCGCCGGTTCCAGGGGCTGTCCGAACACTTGCCGTTCGCGTTGTGCAATAGCCATTGTCCTTCCCTCATGTAGAGAGACGGCCTCCTGTGGCACAATCCCCTATGACTGTTCTCAGTCGCTGGGAGTGGTCCCGAAGTTCTGCGGGTCCAGCGCGCCCGTTTACCGTTCATCACAGGACGGCGAGGCCCCTCGGTAGCGAGCGGCCCCGTGGAACCGCGTTCGCTCGCGCCTGATAGAACGACTTTTGCCCACGCCGCCCGTGGCCGACGCCAATGTCACTCGCAGCCGCGACCAGGGATGCCGTCCGCGAGCGGCCGTTTCTCTACGACGCACTCCGGGCGGGCATCGTCAACTACACGGCCGCCGCACGTACGCTCGACATCGACGGCGAGGAGGAAGCCGTCGCGACTGCGCTCCGTCGGTTCGCCGAGGAACTGCCCACCGACCCGCCACACGACAGCGACGCCAGGGTCTCGATGCAGAGCGGGCTTGGCCGGGTCGAGTCCCCCGATGCTGAGTCGGCCGCCGTCCTCACAGTCGGCGACGCCGCCTTCGCCGATGGCGCCGGGTCGCTGACTGGCATCGTCGCCACCGGTGACCTCTCGGCGGCGGCGCTGGCCGAGGTGCTGGGACGCCTGCGAGCGACCGATATCTCGACCGAGGCCGCCGGCGTCACCGACGACGCGCTCGTCGTGGTAGTGAGCCGCCGCGCGGGACCGGACGCGCTCCGAGTGGTCGAAGCGACTGTACAGGGGTGAGCCGCCTTCCGACGGCTTAAAGCGGGCGGCCCCAGTTTGCCCCGATAATGACGCTTCGTGTGACGAACACGTTGACCGGTGAGAAAGAGCCCTTCGAGCCGCGCGACCCCGACTCCGTGCTGTTGTACTACTGTGGGTTGACGACCTCCGACCCACCCCACCTCGGGCACGCGCGCGGCTGGGTCCATGTCGACGTGATGGCCCGATGGCTCGACCACCTGGGCTATGACGTCCACCACGTCGAGAACTTCACCGACGTCAACGAGAAGATCGTCGCCCGCGTCGGCGAGGACGGCGACAGCGAGGAGAGCGTGGCCCGCCACTACGTCGGGCAGGTCATCGACGATATGCGCTCGCTCAACCTCGGCCGCGCGGAGGTGTACCCCCGCGTCTCCGAACACGTCCCGGAGATTATCGACCTCGTTGAGCGACTCATCGAGCAGGGCCACGCCTACGAAGCCAACGGCTCTGTCTACTTCGACGTGACCAGCTTCGAGGACTACGGCAAGCTCTCGAACCAGTCCGTCGACGACATCGAGTCCCAGGGCGAAGACACCGAAGGGGAGAAGCGCCACCCGGCCGACTTCGCGCTCTGGAAGGCCGGCGGCGTCGACCCGGAGGACATCGCCGAACATCAGCACCCCGAGGCCGCACCCGCCGAAGAGGCCTGCCAGACAGCACAAACCTGGGACTCCCCATGGGGCGAGGGGCGACCCGGCTGGCACATCGAGTGCTCGGCGATGTCCATGACCCACCTCGACGAGTCTATCGACATCCACGTCGGCGGGCAGGATCTCGTCTTCCCCCACCACGAGAACGAGGTGGCCCAGAGCGAGGCCGCGACCGGAAAGCAGTTCGCGAAGTACTGGCTCCACGTCCGCCTGCTTGAAACCGAGGAGGAGAAGATGTCCTCCTCGCTTGGCAACTACTTCACCGTCGCCGATGCCGTCGAGGAGTTCGGCTCCGACGTGCTTCGGACCTTCCTGCTGTCGACGGCCTACACCTCGCGGGCGACCTACAGCGACGAGACCATCTCGGAGGCTGAAGAGCGCTGGGACCGCCTCTCTCGCGGCTACGAGCGAGCGGCCGAGGCCTGCGACGGCGTGGACGCCTACGCGAAGGTAACCGACGAGACGCTTCGTGACGCTGTCGCAGACGCCCGCTCGGCGTTCGAGGCCGCGATGAACGACGACTTCAACACGCGGGAGGCGATGACCGCGCTGCTCGACCTGACGGCCGCAGTGAACTCCCACCTGGATGCCCACGAGCAACGGGACTACCAGGGGCTCCGCCGCGCTGTCGAGACGTTCGAGGAACTCGGCGGCGGCATCCTCGGGCTGGCGTTCGGCGACGACGACAGCGGCGACGTGTCGCTTGCCGGCGACGTGGTCGATCTGGTTCTGGACATCCGCGAGCAGGAACGAGAGGCCGGTAACTACGAACGCGCCGACGAACTCCGGGACGAACTGGAAGCGCTCGGCGTCGAGGTGCAGGACACCGACGACGGGCCGACCTACCGGCTCTGAAAGGAGACAACAGACCGGCTCTGGAACGGTTATCGGCGGTGTTTTGTACCTCATCCGACAGCTTGAACGGCCATGTACTTTATATACTGGACACAGTGTAGGAACAACAATGCGAAAGGGCATCCTCACGCTTCTCGTCGGGTTACTCGTCGTCTCGTCGGGCTGTGTCGGCCTGATAACCGGGGAGACGGTCGAGTTCGACTCCGCACCGGCGTCAGTCGGCGACAGTGCGCTCGAAGAGACCGGCTACGAGCAGTCGATGGCTGACGAACAGACTATCGAGCGGACGGTCACCGTCGCCGGGCAGGAGCGAACCATCCGCGTCACGAACCACGTCCGACAGTACGACCGTGGCATCGACCTCGGACCGCTCGGTGAGGTCAACGCCGGCCGGTTCATTGTCTTCTCGACGCCCAGCGCCAGCGTCGCGGGGAAGTCGCTGAACCCGGCCGCCAGCTGGTCCAACGAACGCCTCGTCGAGGAAGTCGCCAGCCGGAACGACCAGATAAACGATGTCCAGTTCGAACGCAACCGCTCGGTGGAGGCACTGGGCGAGTCCCGTGAGGTGGCCGTGTTCTCCGGAACGACGAGCATCGAGGGTCAGGAAGTCGACGTCCTGATCCACCTCACGAGCTTCGAGCACGAGGGCGACGTGGTCGTCGCTGTCGCCGTCTACCCGGAACGGATCGACGACCGCGAAGGGCCACGCGTCGATACGCTGCTCGGCGGCCTCTCGCACTCGGGCAACTGACTTCGGGGACACTGTTTTCTTTCGGGCCAGTGATGACGGAGGCATGAATCGGCTGTTTGTCGCCGGTGCGGTGCTCACGCTCGTCGGCATCGCTGGCTATGCTGTCGGGACGAGCGTCGCCTACCCAGGCCGGTCTGCGTCGGTGACGGCGGTTATGGTCGGCCTGACGGTGGCCGCTGTCGGCCACGCCACGCCGACGGAGGACACACCGTGATTTCCGCAGTGGTGTACGCCGACGGACAGGCAGTGGAGTACGAGGACCTGGCGGCAGCCCGAACGGCCGTCGGGACGACGTGGGTTCACGTCACCGACGCGACACCCGAAGAAATCGACGCCGTCAGTTCCGCCTTCGATCTCCACTCGCTGGCTATCGAGGACATCAAGACCGACGTCCGGGCGAACGTCCAGGAGTTCAACGCCTACACGTTCGCGCTCGTCAAGTCCGCGTCGCTCACGCCCGGCGATACGACGTTCGACAAGGAGGTGAAAACGACGCCGCTTGGCCTGTTCATCGGCCCCGACTGGGTCGTCACGCTGTCGACGGGAGCCGTCCCGTCCGTCCAGCGCGTGATGGACGCCGTCGGCCGCGGGGACGAGCGACTCCTCCACCGCGGCCCGGATTTCACGGCCTACCGGGTCATCGACGTCATCGTCGACGCGTACTTCGACCTACTGGACGAGATCGAGACCGATATCGAACAGATCGAGGAGGAAGTGACCATCTCCACCGATATCGAGACGCTCGAACGGATCAACGACGTCCGGCGCGACCTGCTGTCCTTCCGCAAACAGGTCTGGCCGGCGCGGGAAGCGATCGGCGTGCTCGCCCGTGGCGACCCCAACCAGATCCAGCCACAGACGGAGAAGTACTTCCGGGACGTGTACGACCACCTGGTCCAGATAGTGGACCTGACCGAGACGTACCGCGACTTGGTGGCGGGGGCGCGGGATATCTACCTGAACACGGTGTCCCAGTCGACCAACGAGGTAATGAAGATGCTCACCGTCGTCGCGACCATCTTCATTCCGCTGACCTTCGTGGTCGGCATCTACGGGATGAACTTCGCCGATAGCCCGTACAACATGCCGGAACTGGGCTGGGCGTTCGGCTACCCCGCGGTGATGATCGGGATGGTGATCGTCGTCGCCGTCTTGCTCGCCCATTTCCGCCAGCGGGGCTACCTATAACGCCAGCGGGACGAGCAACACCCCCATCAGTGTCGCCCGCCGAGCCCCGAACTTCGGGGGCAAGTGGCCGACTGCGGTCGCGGCCCCGAACGCACCCACGCCGACCAGCCCCGCGAAGAGCGCGGAGAGACAGATCAAGACCGCTATCACCGACAGCGAAAGGTACGTCGGGTCCAGTCGGCCGACAATCCGGAGGTAGCGGTCGCCGACGGTCGGGACGAGTATCGCGCCGGCGACGGCAGCGATGGCGACCGCGGCGAGCAGTGCCGGGAGCACCAACGGGACTTCGGCCCGGTCGAGCGCGACGAGAACGCCGGTTCGGGGCGTCCCGAGCGAGATGAGCGCGAACAGCGCAAAGACAGCCGTCGCCGTGTTGACGCCGCTCGTCGTGACGATGAACGCTCGCGGTCCCTGGTCGGAGACCAGACCCAGCGCCAGCGTCGCTGCGATAGCGCTGGAGACGCCCGGAATGTAGCCGACTACGCCCCCACAGAGTGTGCCGATACCGGCGAGAACGCCGACCGTTCGTCGCGGCGTCGTCACCGTCGCGTCGGCCTGTGGCGGGACGCCGTCCCCCTCGATAGCGGCCAGGAGCACCGGCGCGCCGAACAGTCCCGAAAACAGCGGGACCAGCACGTCCGACACAGGCAACGCTCCGGTTACCGGCGCATCGAGCAGGCCGATTCCGAGCAGACCGCTGGCGGCCAGGGAACACGCCGCGCCGACCTGCTGGTGGCGGCCGTGCTCCGTGACCACGAGCAGGACGGCGACCCCCGCGAGAAGCACCGACAACCACGGCCGGAGCAGCGGATACGCTCGCTCCATCAGCAGGGTAAGCGGAACTGCCAGCGGGACGGCAAACACCACGGCCAGCCCGCTCCCCAGCGCAGACAGGCGAAGCGCCTCCCGGCCGCGGCCCTCGATGACCAACTGGTGGCTCGGCAGTGCGCTGGCTGCCATCGCCGGGTCCGGCACGCCAAGCGCCAGCGCCGGAATTACGTCGAGGAAGGTGTGTGTCACGCCGGCCGAAAGCATCGCGACGCCGACGTACAGCCGCGGGCCGGGCAGGCTGCTCGCCGCGGCGGCGAGCAAGAGCGCGAACGTGTTGGCGTGCAGCCCCGGGATGAGGCCGCTGAGCGTTCCCAGCCCGACTCCCGTTCCGACCGCAGCGAGTAATGCGAGCGTCGCTGCCGGGTCGGCGGCGGGAGCCATGGACTGCATACCGGGGCGTGGCCCCGTTCCCGTACTTGAACCTCCGTGCCGGCCGCGTGCCCACTCACTCCGCCGAACTGTCGTACATGTCGTCGAAGGCCTGTTCGCCACGGATGAGCTCGTCGACGCCGTCGGTGAGCGTCACCTCGCCGAAGACAGTCGCACTGTAGTATGTGTAGAGTCCATCTTGGCCGCGGTCCGTCCGCTGGCGCTTCTCGACGAGGCCGGCGTCGACGAGCGTGTTGAGGTGATAGTGGAGCGTACTGTCATCGACAGTTAACATGTCATCCAGTTCCGTCGGACTCATCTCCCCACCGTGGACGAGGCGGTAGAGGATTTCGTACCGAATCCGGTTGCCGACCGCAGCGTGCATATCAAGGTACTCCTCAAGACTGAGAACGCTGTCGTCGGGCAGCAGGTCGGCCGGGTCCTCCGGCGGCTCCCCGTCCACCGCTCGCGAATGGTCCGTCGACATCTCAATTGTGTGTACGGACGGCTCATATTTAGCTGTTCTCAAGCCAATGAATACTGAAAATACCTACTTTTATAATATGGTGGCAGATTGGTGTCACTATGGCGACGGAAATAACACGGGAGCGGATTATGGACCAGGTCGGGGATGTTCGGTACGACCGGTTCCTGTTCTATCTGATGGGGCCCTACAAGTCGTTCAATCTCAACTACGTTCTTAGCGAGTCCGAGCGAGCCGATATCGATATCGGCGACCTGCCTGGCCCACTCCGGCGACTGTTTCAGAACAAAGCTGAAATCGATGAGGCGAAAGCACTGTTGCGGCGGGTACAGGGGGCGCTCCGGGCCGACCCGGGCTTCAACGCTTTTCTGGCGCTTGATGTCGACATTGACACTGACGACGTGGACGCGGCGACACAGAGTATCGAGTTTGCGCGATGCAGCAATGCCACCGCGTTCGTGTTGCCGTTTCTCGGACACAACTTCGGCGTTGGTGAGGAGGCCGGCAGTATCCTCGAACGGCTCGCGGACACGCACGGTGATCGGATGGTGTTCATCCATGAGGACGACGTGACGAGTGCGATGATTCGGTCGGCGTCGGTGCGCTGGGACTTGCGAATCGAAACGTACGAAACCGAATCAGAACTCGTCGACACGTTGCGTCGGTTCGCCGGTGGTGTCATGCATCGGGAGCGTCGGGGTGACCTCAACCGCCTCGACTGACCGAGCTGGGGACGGTGATACTCACCTCTCCACGGCGTGGTGCGGCCCGACCGGCCCGTGTTCGGGGCAGGTCCCGGCGATAGGTGTGGTGTTGAGACAGCAGTGCCGGCTGTCGGTCGCGACTAGCCCCGTCGAGAGTTCGCTCCCGCAGAGACGACAGCGGAGGGTCGACCCACTCACACCTACGCTACTGTCACTACCCTCCTGAACCTGGCGAGCTTTTTGGTGTGCCGGCCATTCGTACAGGCATGAGCAACGAGTCCCGAAAGTCGGCCGGGTTCAAGGACCGAACACCGGTGACGACGGCCAGGGAGACGCTGCTGGACGCAGTGACGCCCCACGAGCGGACCGAGCGCGTCCCGCTGCGCGAGGCGGACGAACGCGTGGTCGCCACGGACATCGCTGCTGAACGAGCGGTGCCCCACTACCGCCGGGCGGCCATGGACGGCTTCGCCGTCAGAGCCGAGGACACCTTCGGCGCGAGCCAGCGGTCGCCCGCATCGCTCCGGGTCGGTGAGACGGTGACCACAGAGACAGCGGCCCGCGTACACACGGGGAGCGAACTCCCCGATGGCGCAGACGCCGTCGTGATGGTCGAGGAGACCGAGGTGGCCGGCGACACCGTCACGGTGTTCGACGCGGTCGCGGGCGGCGAGAACGTCGCGCCGGTCGGCGAGGACGTGGCGGAAGGGCAGACCCTCTACGAGGCAGGCCACAGGCTCCGTCCGTCGGACCTCGGCCTGCTGAAATCCGTCGGTACCGACACCATCGAGGTGTACGAGCAGCCAACCGTCAGCGTGATTCCGACCGGGGAGGAACTGGTGCAGGACGACCCCGCGCCGGGCGAGGTCATCGAGACGAACGGCCAGACCGTCACCCAGTACGTCGAACGCTGGGGCGGCACAGCGACTTACCGCGATATCGTCACCGACGACGTGGACGCGCTCCGGGCGGCCATCAGCGACGACCTCGACCACGACATCGTGGTGACGACCGGCGGGTCCTCCGTCGGCGAGCGGGACCTGCTCCCGGAGGTCGTCGATGGAATCGGCGAGGTGCTGGTCCACGGCGTCGCGCTGAAGCCGGGCCATCCAGTCGCGCTGGGCGTGGTCGAGGAGACGCCGATTCTGATGCTCCCGGGCTATCCGGTCGCCTGTATCGTCAACGCCGTCCAGTTCCTCCGGCCGGCGCTCCGACAGGCCGGCCACCTCCCGTCGACAGCGCCGCCGACCACCGAGGCCGAGCTGACACGAAAGATAGCCAGTGAACCGGGGACCCGAACCTACGCCCGGGTGGAACTACACACCGAGGACGATGACGAACCGACCGCGACGCCGACGCGGGCCAGCGGCTCGGGCGTCCTCTCGAGCGTCGCGCTCGCCGACGGCTGGGTCGTCGTGCCGGAGTCCGTCGAGGGGTACGACGCCGGCGACACCGTGACTGTCGAAGACTGGGAGTGGTCCCAATGAGCGACCGCCGCGAGTTCCGCGACCTGGCGTCGCCCGAGGAGGCCCACGAGGTCGTCGCGGACCTCGACATCGACCCTGCCCCGGAGACGGTCCCACTGGCAGATGCCAGGGACCGTGTTCTCGCAGAGCGAGTCGACGCCGACATCGACGTGCCGGGGTTCGACCGCGCGAGCATGGACGGCTACGCCGTACACGCCAGGGACACCTTCGGCGCTGACGAGGCCGACCCGGTGACGCTTTCAGTCGCCGGCGAAGTTCACGCGGGCGAGGAGCCCGACGTGACGGTCGAGTCGGGGTCGGTCGCCGAGATCTCCACTGGCGCGGTGATGCCGCCCGGCGCGGATGCCGTCGTGATGGTCGAGCGAACGACCGAGACAGACGACGGCGTCGAGATACGCACGTCCGTCGCGCCCGGTGACAACGTGATGCTCGCCGGTGCGGACATCGCGGCCGGGGCACGCGCCCTCGGACCTGGAACGCGCATCACGCCGCGGGAAATCGGACTCCTGTCGGCGCTAGGCCTCGACGAGGTCCCGGTGCGTGGTCGTCCCAAGGTCGGCATCCTCTCGACCGGTGACGAGCTCGTCCGGCCCGGGGATCCCCTCGACAGCGCCGCCGGCCAGATATACGACGTGAACAGCTACACGCTCGCCGGCGCTGTCTCGGAGGCCGGCGGCGATCCGGTGATGTACCCCCACGCCGGCGACGACTACGCGGAGATGGAGCGGTTGCTCCACGAGGCGGCCGACGAGTGCGACCTCGTCCTCTCGTCGGGGTCGACCAGCGCGAGTGCCGTGGACGTCATCTACCGCGTGATCGAGGAACGCGGCGAACTCAGGCTCCACGGCGTCGCCGTCAAGCCCGGCAAGCCGATGCTCGTCGGCACTATCGGCGACTCGGCGTACGTCGGCTTGCCCGGGTACCCGGTGTCGGCGCTGACCATCTTCCAGACGTTCGTCGCGCCGGCGGTCCGGGACGCCGCCGGGCGGGACCCGCCACAGACAGCGACGGTCTCGGGCACGATGGCGGTCCAGGAACGCTACGGCGAGGGGCGCAGACGCCTCATGCCGGCCGGCCTGGTCGAGGACGAGACGGGGTCGCTGCTGGTCTATCCCGTCGACAAGGGCAGCGGCGCGACGACGAGCCTCGTCGACGCCGACGGCTTCGTGGACGTGCCGCCGGGGACAGACTACCTTGCTGAGGGGGAGGCAGTCGACGTGACGCTGTTCTCCCCGGCGGTCAGACCGCCGACGCTTCTCGGCATGGGCGAGGACGACCCCCTCCTCTCGCGCTTGCTTGACACCGTTTCCCGCCCGCGGTATCTCCCGCTCGGCTCCACCGAGGGGCTCCGCCGCCTCGACAACGGCGTGCCCGATATTGCCGTCGTCGCGGGTCCGACCAGCAGCGACCACGAAGCGACCGACATCGGGGGATGGCAGCGTGAGTGGGGACTGGTCGTCAGTCCTGATACCGATGTGTCCGACCTGGGCGACCTCGTCGACGGCGACTACCGCTTCGTCAACCGCGACAGCGCTTCTGGACTGCGGCGGAGCTTCGACGACGCGGTCGACGCACTTGGCGAGGAACGGGGTGTCGGCCGCACCGAACTCATCGATGCTATCGACGGCTACGAACTCACGACGAAGGCACACGAAAGCCCCGCTCGGAAGGTGCTTGCAAGCGACGCGGACGCGGGCCTCGGCCTCCGTGCTACGGCGGCGAAACTCGACCTCGGATTCGTCTCGCTGGGAACGGAATCGGTTCGGGTGCTCGTGAACCCGGACCGACGGGAGAAAGACAGTCTCGGTTCGCTCGCCGAGGTGCTTTCCGACCTCGGCGCACTGACTGACGGGATGGCCGGCATGGAGCCACAGTAGGCGGAGCCGGTCTGAGCACGGGAATCCTGCCGAGAATACGCTACGGTTTTACCACGGACAGACGACGTGACCACGCTTGCAGACGACCCGAACGCTCGACCTGTGGCGACCGACGGCGCTGACGACCTGAAGGGCTAAAGACGAGCGGGGCCGAGTGAGTCACAGCAATGCCCGACACACCGCTTGCCGCCGACCTCAACGCCCCGTTCCGGTTCGAGTACGACCCTGCGACGCTGCGGTACGGCCCCGATGCCGTTCGGTCGCTTGACACGGAGCTAGACGCACAGGGCGACGACCGCGCGCTGGTCGTCTGTGGCGCTACCGTCGGTGAGACGCCGGCTGTGATGGACCCCGTTCGAGAGGGGCTCGGTGACCGGCTGGCCGGCGTCTTCGCGGAAACGACGCCTGCCAAGCGGCTCGGTACCGCTTACGACGGGCTCGAACGCTTCCGCGAGGTCGATGCCGACTGTCTCGTGGCCGTCGGCGGCGGGAGCAGCCTCGACGTGGCGAAAATCATCAGTATCCTCGCGGCAACCGACCGTGATCCGGCCGCTGTCGGTCAGGCGTTCGTCGATTCCGGAACGATAGCCGTCCCCGAAACGGAGCTGCCGCCGATTGTGGCTGTCCCGACGACACTGGCCGGCGCTGACCTCTCTATCGTGGCGGGAGTCACAGCCGTGCCCGATACTTGCCCTGTGGACGAACCGACCAGCGGCGGTGTCGGCGATCCGAAACTGATGCCCGCAGCCGTCTGTTACGACCCCGAACTGATCGCGACGACGCCCCGGTCGGTCCTCGCGGCGTCGGCGATGAACGGCTTCGACAAAGGTATCGAGACGCTGTACGCGGCTAATTCAACCCCGATAACTGACGCCACAGCGTCGCGCGGTCTCGGTCTTCTCACAGACGGACTGCTCGCACTCGGTAACGGTGACGACGACCCGTGGGTGTATCAGTCGCTCACCCGGGGCATCATGCTCGTCCAGTACGGCATCTCGCGGGCCGATGGGACGACGCTCTCGCTGATCCACGCCTTCGGCCACGGACTAACCCGGACCTACGAGGTCCAGCAGGGCGCGGCCCACGCGGTTATCGCTCCACACGCCCTCTCGTACCTGTTCGAGCAGGTCGACGGCCGGCGGTCACTACTCGCCGATGCTCTCGGTGTCGGTGAGGCCTCTGACCCCGCTGCTGCGGTCGTCGACCGGGTCAATGACGTGGTGACGACGCTGGGACTGCCGACACGACTCCGGGATGTTGACGGCCCCGACCGCGAGGCGTTCCCCGAAGTTGCTGACGCCGTCCTCGAAGACGCCTTCATGGCGAACGTCCCGTCAGAACTGGAACCCACACGAAAAGACATCGTCAGCGTGTTAGAGTCGGCCTGGTAGTGCCTTGCTCGGAGACGGGCAAAACAGCATACCGCGCGCCATCGGCGCGCGGTTTTACGTCTCGCGACCAGCGGGAGCGAGACGGTCGTTTTTAGCGTAGATTTTTGCGAGGAGTGGTGCCCGCAGCGCGCTCGAAGAGCGCGTGAGGACACCCGACGAAGTAAAAAGGTACTACATGTCGGGCCAGGCCTTGACGGCCCGACCGACGCCAGTAACGTCCTTGATCCAGCGGGCGGCAATCGCCTTTTTCAGCAGTTTCGCGGGCATCCCGCCGAACGTTTCGATAGGCATATTCACCACGTCGTGGGCGACGGCTTTCTCGCCGACCGAAACGACCGTGCCCTTGTCCTTGTGGGTCCACGTCTTCAGCGGCTGGCCTCGCACGGCGCGAGCGAGGTTCTCACCGGCGACTTCGGCGGCCTGCCAGGCGGCCTGCGCGGTCGGCGGGGCGGGCTGGTCGCCCGGCTGGTCGATCAGCGCCGAGTCGCCGATCGCGAAGACGTGTTCATCCTCGGTCTGGAAGTTCCCTTCGGCGTGGACGCGGTGGTTGCGCTCGTCCTTGTCCAGATCGACGTCTTGCATACAATCGCGGCCGGTGATGCCGCCCGTCCAGACCAGTACGTCGTAATCCAGTTCGTCCTCGTCGCCGATGTACACTGTCTCCTCGTCGACTTCGCCGATGAACTCCCCGCACTTGATGTTCACGTCGGCGGCTTCCAGACGCTTACGCAGGGCACCCTGCAGTTCCGGGTCGCTGTTGGGCAGGACCTGGTCGAGCCCTTCGACGAGGTGGATGTCGATGGGCGCGTTGTGTTCGTCGCGGAACTCGGCGACTTCGCCGGCGGTCTGGATACCCGAAAGGCCAGCGCCGCCGATGACGACCTGCGCGGGGTCGTTGGTGGAGGCGTCACGAGCGGCCTGCTGGATGTTGTCGTGGATGTCGAGCGCGTCGTCGAGGCTCTTGAGCGTCAGCGCGTGCTCTTTGAGGCCCTCGATGCCGAAGAATGCGGTCTGCGATCCCAGCCCCACGAGCAGGTAGTCGTACTCGACAGTGTCGGAATCGGCGAGGGCCACTTCCTGGGCGTCGGTGTCGATGCCGACGACTTCGTCCTGAACGAACGAGGTCGAGGGCTGTTTGATCTCGTGGACGGGAATAGTGATGTTCTCCTGGACGCTCGGGTCCCGAATGCAGCGGTGGGACTCGTGCAAGACCAGGTGGTAATCCGTCTCAGAAATCCAGGTCACATCGACGTCCGTCACACCGTCTAGCTCGTCCTCTAAACTCTTTATTGCCCCCGCACCAGCGTACCCCGCACCGAGTACGACCACGTTCTCTGTCATAGGCCACTCTCCGAAGTCATTAGATACAAACCCTTTGGAATCGGTCTACGGCTCCGCTGTTGTCCTCGCATGCTGGCTCACGGTCGTGACCCAGCCCCCTAAGTTTGCAGTCGCCTTCGGTCACCCTCCCGAGGTAAAACAGCACCTACCGTTCCGAAAGACGCCTCCTAATCACCTATTTACAGAGACAGTCTGTCCTTTCTGGTCGGCCAATCAAACAGAAGGAGGGGCAACCGAGAGCTAACAGACAGCACAACGGTTGTCCCGACTGTCAGGACTGTCCAGCGCAGCGGTGGTCGGTCTCATCCGGCGCGGCCCAGGTAACAGCGTTGTGCAGGAGCTTCTGAACGACCGGCCGGTGATACACTGGAAACGTCTCGTGGCCGGGTTGGAAGTAGAATATCCGTCCTGCATCACGGTAGTAACAACACCCGCTGGGAAACACTGTGCCGTCGCCACACCAACTTACGGTCACCAGGGTGTCCGGTATCGGCAGGTCGAACCCCTTTCCGTAGATCTCGGCACGTTCGAGTTCGAACTCCTCGGGAAGCCCGTCGGTAATTGGGTGGCTCGATTCGACGACCCAGACGTGCTCGCGCTCGCCCTCCTCGCGCCAGCGCAGGGTGCCAGTCGTTCCCATGAGTGCCTCGAACGGCTTCGATTCGTGACTGGAGTGTAGCGGGATGAACCCCATTCCCTCACGGACAGCCTGCTCGACGCGGCTCGCAGTCGCATCGCTGACAGCATCGTGTGCGACATCGCCCCACCACAATAAAACGTCAGTTTCGGCGAGTATCTTCTCGGTTAGTCCGTTGGCAGGGTCATCGAGTGTCGCTGTCTGGACGGTGTGGCCGTAGGAAGTAAGCATCTCAGCCAACGTCGTGTGGATCCCGTCGGGGTACATCGCATTGGCCGGGCCTGTCGCCCGTTCGTGCCGGTTTTCGTTCCACACGGTGACTGCAACCATACAAGAATACACTGAATAACCGGAGAAAAATATAATTACTCTCTCATGGCTGGGAAGCTGCCGCTCGCCATGATTTTGGGCAGGCACACGCTGTGCGAGGGTCCACTGTGTCTCCCAAGCTATAGTAGCCATTGAAAATCAATACACACCTGATCGCACGACAGCAGTGCGATCAGGTGTGTACATGTTTCAATTGTTACTATAGCCCACGAACAGTAGCGTCCGGCTACCTGCACAGGGGTAGTTATTAGCCGGCCGCGGCCGAAATCCCGACAAGATATGAGCGATTCACCGGAGAAGCTCTCCGTCTGGTGTGCTGGCGAAGAGTGGTGTCCGATAACCACGACGGCGTCCCTCATCGGGAAGAAGTGGCACCCCGTCATCATCCACCGACTGCTTGATAACGGCCCGTCAGGATTTAACGAACTCAAAGAGAACGTCGACGGGATTTCTTCCAAAGTGCTCTCTGACAGCCTCGAAGACCTACAGGAGAAAGGGCTCGTCGACCGGGAAGTAATCAACGAACAACCGTTTCGCGTCAATTACTCGCTCACCGAACACGGGGAGTCACTTGAGTCCGTAATCACCGAAATGGCAGCGTGGGGCCAGACATACCTGCAGGAACCGACAGGGGCCGACGAGCCCACGGAGTAAGTCCCGCAGGCAATCGCTTTTGTTGCTGCCCGGCTAACATCCGTGTATGCCTGTTACTTCGGACGACGAACTCCGAGAGATCCTCGAACTGGACCGCGTCGCCGTCGTCGGGTGTTCGACCAGCCCCGGCAAGGACGCTCACGAGATCCCGAAGTACCTCCGCGAACAGGGGTACGAGGTGATTCCGGTCAATCCCTTCGCAGACGAGATATTCGGACAGAAGGCCTACGACTCGCTGTCAGAGATTCCCGGCGAGATAGACATCATCGACGTGTTCAGGCCAAGCGACGAGGTCAGCGACATCGTTGACGCGGCCCTGGAACGGGACGACGACGCCGTCATCTGGCTCCAGCTCGGCATCCACGACGACGAGGCCGTCGAACGTGCCGAAGCGGCCGGCCGCCGCGTCGTCCAGGACCGCTGTATGAAGCCGACCCACCAGCAACTGATGGCCTGAACAGGCAGATAACGGCTGAATGCGGTTGACACAGCCGTCGCCCGTACGGTCAGTCTGTGTCTGGGCCACATCCGGAGTGTGCTGCCGTGGGAGCCAGAGGGTACTGGCTCGTCCGGATGCTGTTCACCGGGCGCTGGCGGTCAGTTACCTCCTGGTGTTCGTTGTCGCGACCACGCGGTTCCGGTGTCGGTTCTGCGCTACGCCAGCCCGGTCAGCGAGGGCAATTTGCAACACGCCAGGGTCCGAGGTCGTCAGTTCGTGCCGTCCCTGCGCGCTGGCGGCGTCTTCGACATGACCTTCCCCCACTTCGAACGGTTATCGGCGACCTGTCGATAGGCCCGCTCGCGGAACCGCTCGTAGTCTTCGAACTGCCGGAAGAAGGAGACCAGCGGCCGCGCCGGCTTGCCTATGTCAGTGTAGGTGAGCGCTGTCTCGATGGACTCCCCACAGGAGTACACCTCCTCCTCGGTCACCAGATGCGAGCAGGACTCGTAGTCGTCCGGGAGTCGCTCCAGCAGGTCGTCGTCGAGGTCGGAGAACCCGACGATTTCGAGGTCGGACCGCTCGTCGATGAAGTCCGCCCACCACGTACAGAAGCCGCAGTCGTCGTCGTAGACGAGCGTAGCGTCGCTCATATTCGAGCTACGTACCCGAGGCACAAACACCTGTGGTTCAGCCGGCGGGAATTTACAGCCGATCACCACAGGTACGGACGTGGAGCGATTCGTCAGACTGATCGTGGCCGGCGGGCTTGCCTTGGTAGTCGGGCTCTGGACGGTTTGGCTTGTGGCCTCGTTCTCGGCAGTCCGGTTCGGCGGGGTCGCGCTCGCACTTCTGGGACTGGCCGCCCTCGGAGTCGGTATCAGCCGGCAACTGTCACTCAGTTAGTGACCGCGGCGTGACTGTGACGCCAACTGTTTTGCCTGCCGCTCTCTTCAGAGCGCGTATGGACGAGGATGCAGTCGCCGAACTCATCGAAACGGAACTGCCGGAGGCACAGGCGACGGTCACCACACCGCGGGACCCCGACGACGACAAACACTACGCCGTACGCGTGGTGTCCCCGGCGTTCGAGGGAGAATCACTAGTCGACCAGCACCAGCTCGTCCACGACGCGCTCGGGGACCATCTCACCCGCGACATTCACGCTATCGAGCTGACGACACTGACGCCCGAGGAAGCCGAGTAGTCGTATCCCGGCGGTGCGGTTCCGCTCGACCCGTCGGTACAACCTCGTTTGTCCCGTCGGTACGCCTTTATTGCCGACGGCGTTAGTGAGGGTATGGCATTCGAGCCCGAAGAACTCTCGCCCGAAGAAGTCACGGACCAGGTAGACAGCGTCATCGAGGACAACGAGGTCGTGCTGTTCATGAAAGGCAACGAGCTGATGCCACAGTGTGGCTACTCGAAGAAGGCCCTCGCACTACTGCAACAGCACCGCGACGACATCGAGACAGTGGACGTGCTCAAGGCGACCGACGCCTATCGGGAGGCCCTAGAGCGCCACAGCGACCGCGAGACTATCCCCCAAACGTTCGTCGACGGGGAGTTCATCGGCGGCAGCGACATCCTCGAACAGCTGGACGAGCGCGGTGAACTCGCGGAAAAAGTCGGCCAGTAAGCGCAGTCGGGAATGGCGGCGGCGTTACTCCTCGTCCTCGTCTTTCATGTCGCCGAGTTTGTCGACGAGGTCGCTCGTGGTCGCCTCCGTCTCGAAGGAGACCGACCCGTCGTGGTCGTTCTCGTGGACTGCAACGCCCTCGCTGTCGTCTGCGTCTACGTCGTTGTCCTTCTGTTCGGATTCATCGTAGCTACCAAAGCCCATACAACTACAACTCGCAGTCCCACACTAAAATTCGCCGGTTCCTGCCGAGACACGACCACACGATGACATACCGAGACAAGCAAAGGTTCTTTACCGTGCTTGCACTCCCGCTAGATAACGGCAGTCGAGAGCCGTGGTTTTACCGACGGCTATCGGGCCTCCATCTCCAAACTTATGAGTTCCGCAGACGAGACACTTGATCGAATCAAAGCACAGGTCGAAGAAGAGACACCGGACGACATCGAAATCGATTCCGTCGCGTTCGAGGGGCCGGAGCTGGTTATTTACACGCCGGATGCGCAGACGGTCGCCAACCGCGACGGGATCGTCAGAAACCTCGCACAGACGCTTCGCAAACGAATCAACGTTCGCCCCACGCAGGAAGCCCTCGTGCCGCCGAACGAAGCGCGGGCTCGGATCACGCAGACGATTCCCGAGGACGCCGGCGTCCAGAACCTGGATTTCGACCGCCAGACCGGCGAAGTGTTCATCGAGGCCGAAAAGCCCGGCCGCGTCATCGGCCGCCACGGGGCGACGCTGGACGATATTTCCGCCTCCGTCGGCTGGACTCCCGAAGTCGTCCGGACGCCGCCGATGGAGTCCTCGACCGTCTCGAACGTCCGGAACTACCTCAAGCAGGAACGCGAGGAACGACGGGACATCCTCCAGCGCGTCGGTCGACAGATCAACCGCCCCACTACGAGCGACGAGGACTGGGTTCGACTCACGACGCTGGGCTGCTGTCGTGAGGTCGGGCGCGCCGCGTTCATCCTCTCGACGCCCGAGTCCCGCATCCTCATCGACTGCGGCGACAAGCCCGGTGCTGAGGGCGAGGTCCCGTACCTTCAGGCACCCGAAGCGCTCGCGGCGGGGCCGAACTCCCTCGATGCCGTCGTCCTGACACACGCCCACCTGGACCACTCCGCGCTCATCCCGATCCTGTTCAAATACGGCTACGACGGCCCGATTTACACGACAGCGCCGACACGAGACCTGATGGGCCTGCTCCAGCTGGACTACCTCGACGTGGCTTCGAAGGAAGGGCGGACGCCACCATACGAGAGCCAGCAAGTCCGTGACGCGCTGAAACACACGATTCCTCTGGAGTTCGGCAACGTCACCGACATCGCGCCCGATATCAAACTCACGATGCACAACGCCGGTCACATCCTGGGCTCGGCGGTGTGTCACTTCCATATCGGCGAGGGACGGTACAACGTCGCCTTCTCCGGTGACATTCACTACAAGGACACTCGGCTGCTCGACGGCGCTGTCAACGACTTCCCGCGGGTGGAGACGCTCGTACTCGAGTCGACCTACGGCGGCAAGAACGACTACCAGACCGACCAGTCCGACTCCGAACGGGTCCTCAGAGACGTCATCAACGAGGCCTACGAGAACGACGGCAAAATCCTGATTCCGGCGTTCGCCGTGGGTCGGTCCCAGGAACTCATGCTCGTCCTCGAAGAGGCGATGCGAAAGGGCGACATCCCGACGATGCCGGTGTATCTCGATGGGATGATTCGAGAGGCAACGGCCATCCACACCGCGTATCCGGAGTACCTCCGGGACGACCTCCGCCAGCGTATCCTGTACGAGGACGAGAACCCGTTCCTCGCCGAGCAGTTCGAGCAAGTCGACGGCGGCGACGAGATGCGACAGGACATCGCCGACGACGAGCCGGCCATCATTCTGACCACCTCCGGGATGGTCACCGGCGGCCCCGTGATGTCCTGGCTCCGACTGCTGGGCAGCGACCCGGACAGCACGATGGCCTTTGTCGGCTATCAGGCCGAGGGGACGCTCGGTCGCCAGATCCAGCGCAGCCAGGACGAGATTACCTTGGGCGATACGAGCGGGCCACGCGCCGAGCGGGTGAGCCTCAGGCTCAACGTGGAGACGGTCGATGGCTTCTCCGGCCACGCCGACCGACAGGGGCTTGAGTCGTTCGTCGAGACGATGCACCCGCGACCGGAGAAAATTCTCTGTGTCCACGGCGACGCGTCCACGACGAACCAGCTGTCCTCGGCGCTGTACCAGAAGTTCAATATGCGGACGCACAACCCGAAGAACCTGGAAACGTTCCGCCTGTCCTGAACGGCGTCTCAGTCCTTTTCAGAGAGGTTCAGTCCGGCAAACAGCCGCGCCGAAATCACTTGCTCGACGATGTCGACGAGCACGGCGTCGTCGCTCGTGTAGTCGGCGAAAATGCCAAGCGGGACCTCGCCGCCGGCCATCTCTCTGTGACCACCCGCGCTCCCGACATCGCCCAGCGATGCGTCCAGAACGTCACCGATATTGATACGGGAGTCCGTTGACCGGGCGCTGAGCTGGATGGTGTCCTCGACAATGCCGAAGACGATGGCCGTCTCGACGCCCTCGAGCGTCGCCAGGTAGTCGGCCGCCTGCGGTAGTGCGTCCCGCTCCTGTGTCCGGCCGACGTGCGAGATTAACACCGAGCCTTTGACCGTCCGGTTCTCGATTGCGTCCGCGATGGCGTCGACGGTCGCACCACTGACTGATGGCGAGGAAAGCTGGCGCAACAGGTCCGAATCAGCCGCCGCTGTCAGGAAGCCGGCCGCCCCGTGCTCGTCTGTCGTCACGCCGCGCAGGAAGCCCAGCGTCTCGCGTCGAATGGCAAACAGTAGCGCCGTCGCCAAGCGGTCGTCGAGTTCGATGTCGAGGTCCCGCAGGTACTCGGTCAGTATCGTCGCCGTCGCCCCGATTTCTACCCGGTGATCGACGAACCGGGCGCTGATATCCTCGGCGGGATGGTGGTCGATAACGATGTCGACCGAGACGTCTTCGGGGACCCGGTTGTTCGCCCCCGGAATCGAGTGGTCGACGAAGGCGAGCAGTTCCGAGGATTCCCGGTCAGTCACGTCGGCCGCGTCAAACTCCTGGATGTCCATCTCCAGCAGATTGACGAACGAGCGGTTCTGCTGGTGTGAGATCTCGCCGCTGTAGAGGATGCGTCGCTCGTCGATGCCGACGGCGGCCGCGATGCGACCGAGTGCGAGCGCGCTGGCCAGGCAGTCGGGGTCGGGGTTGTTGTGACAGACGATGGTGAGTGACTCCGCCTCTCCGAGCAAGTTTTCGAGTTCCGTTGCGGGGCGCATCTATCAGTCGACCCTTCGGGCTCCTGATACAAGCGTGTGGGGGCCAGCCGCTGAGTCACAACTGGGTGCGCAGTTGCTGGACGAGGACGCCGACGACGAACGCGAGACCGAGGTTGACGAGTACGCCGAGGACGCCGATTGCCGCGACGACCGCCAGGTCGTCCGTTTTGGAAACGCCGGTCCAGCCCAGTTGGAGCGCGATTAGTACCAGAATGACCCCGAGCAGCGCCGTCGGGTAGGCCGCGATGACGCCGACGGCGAGGAACGCAGTCAGCACGTAGCCCGCGCCGAGTAGCAGGTTCGCGCCGGGCGTTCTGGCCCCGAAGGCGTACTTCCCGGCGACGCCGCCGCTCCCGTGACACATCGGGAACGCGCCGAACGGGACCGCGGCGAGGTTCATCAGCCCCATGCTGTTCGAGAGCTGGTCCGCGGACACGTCCCGGTCGAAGTAATCTGCGAGCAGGACTGACGTGGCGAGGGCGGCGTTGCCGACGGTGACTGCAATCTGGGCGAGGACGGCCTCTGCCGTTTGCACCGACAGTGTCATGCGTGGAAGCATGAACATGGCGTCGACAGCGGGGACGGCCGGCGTCGGTACGCCGGTCTCCGCGAGGGCGAGAACGACGCCGAGGACGAAGACGGCGAAGGCGCTCTGCCCACTGTAGCCCAGAAGTGCGAAGAGGGCCACAAGGCCGACGGCAACGACCAGGAGTGTTGGGTCGCTGAGCCCGAGGTCAACGCCCGTCTCCAGCAGGACCAGCGCGACGCCGAGTTGTACCCCACGAACGACGGTGTCGTCGACGTACTGATTGACCGTTTCGAGTGACCGCGTGGTTCCGAGCGCGAGCAGGATGCCCGCCAGCAGGAGCCCCGCAACGACGAGTTCGCCGGTGGAGATAGTCCCGGCGATGACCAGCGCGGCGAAGGCCTTCATCGGCTCGACCGATATCGGGACGCCGTAGTACAGCCCCCAGACGACCTGAAAAACGCCGAACCAGACGAGCATGACCGGGAGCGAGAGCTCCGTCAGCACGGCGACGGCCACGACGACCGGGAGCACCGTCGCGGAGTCCCCGACAGCGCCGGTGAGTTCGTTCCACGACAGTGAAATCGCGGTTCGGTCGCGGAGCGGGAGACTCATCCTGGCCGGTTTTCACGATGGAACAGTAAGAGCGCTTGCCCGCGGCGACCGCTACTCCGAGTACTCGTAGGGCGCACGGTCCCCGTCGGTGTCGATGTACTCCTCGTTTATCTCCCACTCGCCGTCCTCGGTTTCAATCATGTACTCGCCGTAGTAGGGGACGCGAGTGTCGACCGTCTCGCGGAACGCGGCGCGCATCGACTCTTTGGTCGTGCCGATGTCACGCAGGTCATCGTTGCGGTTCAGACAGCCCTTGAGGTAGCCGTCGTGGGTGAGCCGCACGCGATGACAGTTCGCACAGAAGTTCTCGTTGCCGACTGGGTCGACGATTTCGACCATCCCGCTGTTCTGGTTGTTGACCGGTTCCGTCTGAACGCCGCCGTCGGACGCGGCCAGCGAGGTGGTCGCGCCGCTCCCTTCGACCGCCGCCTCGGTGCTGTGTATCCAGTAGCGCTTGCGGTCGTGCATCTCCCGGTGTTCAACCGTGTCCGCGCGGTCTTCGAGCCAGTCGTGGACGCGGTCGATGTCGATGGCCCACTCCGGATGGCCGGCCAGTTCCGGCATGTACTCGATGAGCTGGAGCTGGAGCCCGGGGTTCTCGGCGACGTGGTCGACCATCTTCGGGACGTAGCCTGCGGTCGGCTCGAACACGACCATGTTGAGCTTCACCGGCGCGAGGCCGGCGTCCAGCGCCGCTTCGACGCCTTCGAGGACGCGGTCGTAGGCCCCGCTCTGTGTCAGCTCGGCGAAGGCCTCGCTGTCGAGCGCGTCCTGCGAGACGTTGACCCGCTCAAGGCCCGCGTCGACGAGGTCCGGGGCGCGGCCGGGGAGGAAGGTGCCGTTGGTCGTCATCGACACCTCCATCTCGTCGGGGGCGCGCCGGACGATTTCCTCTAAGTCCTCCCGGAGCATCGGCTCCCCGCCCGTGAACTTCACCGAGTCGACGCCGAACTCGGCGGCGACTTCGAGGAAGGCCACGATGGTGTCGGCAGTGAGTTCGTCGTCCTGTGCCTCCATCGGGCCCCGTGTGTCGCCCAGCCCCTCATTGTGGCAGTAGACGCAGTCGAAGTTACACCGGTCGGTCAGGGAGACGCGGACACCGGAGACCTCGCGACCGAAGTCGTCTTCGAGCATTTCCTTGCTAACTGTTCACAGCACAACCTCTTAAATGGCGTGACTGGTCCGGTTCCGTTGTCGCGCGCACCAGGGTAACGATTAATTCGGCGACTGCCGTGCACTGCGTATGAACATCGTCGATGCGCTGGACGCGCGGCGGGGAACGACCTGTTTCGTCGGCGCTGGGGGGAAGAAGACGACGATGGCAACGCTCGCCGGCCGACTGGACCGCGCGGTTGTCACAGCGACGGTCCGGATTCCGATATTCGACGGCTGGGTCGAGAACGTTGTCGTGACGGAGACCCCACGGACAGCCATTGACGAGGCGTCTGCGTGGCCGCTGGGCGTCGTCCCGACACAGGAGCGGCCGGACCGCTACCGCGGCTACGACCCGGAAACCGTCGCCGACCTGGCTGATATCGACCATCCGATTCTGGTGAAAGCCGACGGCGCACGGATGCGAGAGTTCAAAGCGCCGAGCGACCGCGAGCCACAGCTCCCCACGTCGGCCTCGACCGTCGTCCCGATTGCCAGCGCCCACGTCGTCGGCGAACCCTTGACCGACGACATCGTCCACCGGGTCGACGAAGTTACCGCGATTACCGGGCTCGCTCGCGGTGACGAGATTCGACCGCAAGACGTCGCCGCGGTCCTCGCCCACGAACAGGGCGGGCTGAAAGACATCCCTCCCGACGCGACCGAGATTCCGCTACTCAACATGGTCGACGACGAGAGACTCGAAACGAACGCGCGGGCTGTCGCCGAGGGGATTCACGACCGCGCCGACGTGCCACGCGTGGTGCTCGCGGAAATGCGAGCCGACGACCCACTGGTGGCAGTCGTCTGAGATCGAGCCGACACCGGCACCGCTTGTTCAAAATCGTTTGCCAGCGGCCTCGAACTCTTCGCGGGTATTGAGGTTGTTGAACGTATCAAGTGAGGTGCATTCGAGTATCTCTTCGCGTTCGACGACGACGTAATCGAGGTCGAACAGCGGTTCGACGACTTTGTGCTCGCCGCGTTCCAGCGCTCGCTGGCAGGCCGCCTGCATTGCCTCGGCGTGGTACACCGCCTGTGTCGTCTGGAACCACTCGTCCGGGCGCGGCACCGCGGCCTCGTGGGACGCTGCCCGCTCGAACAGATAGTCGAGGAACGCGGGATCGACGAAAGGCATATCACAGGCCACCACGGCGGCGTACTCGCTATCGACGGCCCCCAAACCGGTTGCGATGCCCGCCATCGGCCCCTGATCGGGGTCCTCGTCGAGCGCGAACGTCGGGTCGAGGGTGTGGCCCGACAGCGCCGCGTCGATGGCCTCGACCTGGTCCTCGCGGCAGTTCACGACGAGTTCGTCGACGACCTGTCCCAGTCGGTCGGCGACGCGGCGAATCATCGGCGTCCCCGCGAGGTCGGCGACGGCTTTGTCGCTGTCGCCGAACCGCGTCGACCGACCGCCCGCAACGATGACACCTGCGCGCATACCCTGCCTTCTCGGGTCTGGCAGAAAGGTGCTTGGTGCTGTGGGTAATCCTTTAGTCGACAGACGGAAGAGTGAGGTATGATGACAGTAGCCAATCGGGACCGGATGCTCCACGTCGACCTGTCGTCGGCATCGGTCGAGAGCTGTCCGGTTCCGGAGGCCTGGCGTCGCCAGTTTGTGGGCGGCAAGGGACTCGGCGCTCGGTACCTGTACGACAAACTCGACGCAGGCACCGACCCGCTAGGCCCGAGAACGTCCTGTTGTTCATGCTCGGGCCGGTCTCCGGGCTGCTCCCCGGCGAGACACGCTACGCGGCGGTCACGAAGTCGCCCCTGACTGGCGGCTTCCTCGACTCCTATGCGGGCGGGACGTTCCCGGACACGCTGGCCGGCGCGTTGCAGGACCACACCGGGATTCTTGTCACCGGGCGCGCTTCGGAGCCGGTCAAACTCGTCGTCGAGGCCGACGGCGCGACGGTCGAACCCGCCGAGACGTGGGGGCAGGATACAGCCGAAACCGACGCAGCGTTCCCCGAGGCTGCGGTGGCGTGTATCGGCCCGGCGGGCGAGCAGGGCGTCGCGTTCGCGACTATCGCTTCTGACGGCGGCGAACACCACGCGGGGCGGGGCGGTGCCGGAACAGTGATGGGCGCAAAACGGCTGAAAGCCGTCGTCGTCCGCGGTGAGCCGCCGACGGACCTCGCGGAGCTACGGGAGCAGTACGCCAAGCGGTACCGCGAGGGCGACACCGGACAGTGGCTCAACGCCAGCGGGACCGTCGAAACGGTCGACTTCGCCAACGAGATCGGCGCGCTCTCGACGCGCGGCTGGGAAGACGGCCAGTTCGAGGGAGCCGACGGGGTCGGTATCGAAGCCGTGCAGGAACTCGCCGCGGGGCGGGAGTACGACGACGATGCTAGCCCCGGCGGGTTCCGCGTCCAGACGGAGGACGGCGAAACCGTCCCGCGCGGGGCGACGGCGATGAGCCTTGGGGCCGGGCTTGGCATCGACGACTTCGACGCCGTGGCGACGCTGGGCGAGACATGCAACCGACTGGGGCTCGACCTCATCAGCGCCGGAAGCGCCGTCGCGTGGGCTATCAAAGCCGGCGACGCCGGCCTGCTTGCGGAATCGCTCGATTACGGGAGTCCTGACGACGCGCGAGCGCTCCTCGAAGAAATCGTCGCGCGGGAGTCGACGCTCGGCGACGCTCTGGCCGACGGCGTTGACGCGGCCTCGGCCCGTCTAGGCGGGGACGACCTCCTGCCGACGGTCAAGGCTATGGAACTGCCCGCGTACGACCCCCGCGGCGCACGGAGCATGGCACTGGCGTACGCGACCAGCGACCGCGGGGCCTGTCATCGGCGGGCGCTCCCCATCGAGCGGGAAGCCTTCGACTCCGATTGGGACCCGGAGCGGGCGGCCGCGGCCGTCATCCGCGAACAGGACCAGCGCTCGGTGCTGTGGTGCCTCGTCGTCGACGACTTCGTCGGCGACGCCTTCGAAGACCTCGGCGCGGAGTGGCTCGACGCTATCGGCCTGGACACGGACGGCGACCTCGCGACGGTCGGCGAGCGGGTCTGGACGCTCACGCGCCTGTTCAACGTCCGGGAGGGCGTTTCCCGAGCCGACGACGAACTCCCGGCAAAGCTGCAGGAACCGCTTGATTCTGGCCCGAACGCTGGCGCGGCAATCGACACCGAGTCGTTCGACGCGATGCTCGACGAGTACTACAGCCAGCGCGGCTGGGACGCCGACGGCCGGCCCACCCCCGAGACAATCGAGCGACTCGGCCTCGCGGACGCCGTCGACCAATCGACACGACCAGCGGACACGACACTCGGAGAATGACAGACGAAATCGACCTCGACGAACTCGACGTACAGGACGACGAGGAGACGCCGAACCGGGGCGACTGGTTCTGGAGTGGTGATGGCGACCCCGAAGACGAACCCGACTCCGGAGCGACTGGGACCGAATCGGTACGGCCCGACAGCGATACCGAGGCTGAGAGTCCCGGCGCGGCCACAGATACGGGTCCTGCTTCGGACACTGGTGTCGAAGGGAATGGCGGAGATACCGCCAGCGCAGACCCCGGAGGCCAAGCGGTCCCCCACGTCCCGCGGGAGAACAAGGACAAGCCGGTCGGTATTCCGACAGACAGCGGCGGCGCGGGCGGCGCGGCCGCGACCGACACAGACCCGGCCTCGAACGTCGCCGAGGACCCCGCTGCCGGCGAGGAACCCGTCGAAGCGAGCGGTCCCCACGGCGGCGGCATCGACGACATGACGATGGCTGTGACCTACGACGCGGCCCGGCAGTTCGCCGATCCGCAACTGGTCTTCCGCGAGGCGCGGGCGTGGGCCGACTGGGTCGGTATCGTCGGCGACGTCGACGCCTTCGTCATCAACAAGTTCCAGCGTGACCACGGCATCGATGCCGACTTCTTCAGCGGCGCGGGTCAGGAACCGGCCGAACGCCTCGCCGACATCGGCGAGCACTCGATGTTCTACGCCGAGCGGATGGTCCTCGTCGGCCGTCCGGACGACGAGCCCATCGCCGACCGGACGGGCTGGGAGTTCATCCCGCTCGCCGACGCCGCAGAGAAGGCGGAGTGGGAACTCGCTGACGAGTGACGCCCTATATTTATAATGCTTGCTGGTCATTGTCATACACGAACGACAATGACACTCCGAACCGCGGTCCACCAGTCGAAGATACTCACGTTCGTGGTACTGGGGGCCTTCGTCTGGCTCTTATTGACACTGTTCGAAGTACTGTCGACCATCAACTTCGCGACCGGAACAGCGACGTTCGTCGGTCAGAACGCGCTGGGCGGTCTCGCCGGAGTGCTTGTGCTGACTATCGTCCTCGGGGCGCTCGTGGTTCTGTACTCCGAGATAACCGAGTCAGACCCGGCCCCGCAGTCGTGGCCCCCGTCGGAAGAATGACGTACTACAGTTGCGAAGAATGCGGCCAGATGATAGACCTCTCGGCGTTCGAGGGGCAGCCGCGCCGGCAGGACTGTCCGGTATGTGAGGAGACGACGCTGTGGACGCCCGAGTTCGAGGGTGAAGGGGTGTCGTTTTGACACTCGCTTTCGAGGTGAGCGACCGCCTGTACGAGGCCGCTCAGGAGTGGGCCGACCGGCGGTTGGAGGACATCGACGAAGCGATGGAAACGAAAGTCGAGCAGGCGTTGCTGGAGATCGAACACCTCGTCTCACAGTCCCACGACGTGGCGTTCGAGGTCGACGGCCGCGAGGTACGGTACGAACCGACAGAAGAACTGGCCGCGTTGCTCCGTCGGCAGGCCGAGGAGAGCGGAATCGACGAGAGTACCGTGCTGAAGATGCACGTCGACCTCTACGCGAACGCGTTCCTCGACGAAGTCTCGGACGAGCAGAAACCGCCGGGAACGCCGTCTGAGTGACGGCACCAAAACTTAAGCCCGGCCACTACGACAGATGATATACAATGGCACACGAAGAGAGTGAGTGGAAACCGAAGGGTGCGACAGAGACGTTCAACGACTTCGAGGTCTGGGACCACGGCGTCTGGCCGGGCGACGTGAACCAGAACGACACGACGACGGACGACGACGAGGAGTGACCCGCTGCCGGCGTCAGGTTCGTACTGTTTTCGTGGCCCCTCTCTACATGCGAGCGACAGCTACGGGGCCGGGAAGACCCGTTTGTCACGCGGCGGGACGTAGAAGTTCGAGCGTGACGCAACCTCGATGAATTCCAGCAGGCCGTTGTTCTGTCGATCCCGGAGTTCCTCGTGTTCCTCCCGGAGCCACCACCCGTTCATCGCGTCCCGGACTTCCTCGAAGTCACGCGGGCGTTCCTGTAACGAGAGGAAGTGAATCCCGGCCTGGCCGCCGTCAATCGTGTTGAAATCGCGCCGGAGGACAATCGGCTCCCCGTCCTTGCGGGCGCGGGCCACCTTCTCGAAGTGGCCGACCTCCCCCTCTGTGCTCGCGTGCTCGCGGACCATGTCGGCGAAGGGGAGGGTACCTCTATCGATGTCCTCCGGCGAGAACTCCGCCGAGAACAGTCGCTTGACGCGGTCGGACTGGGCGAGTTCCCACCAGTTGTCGAAGGCCTCGTTGATTCGTGAGAGGTGTATCGTCGTCCCGCCGGCGTACGGGCCGTCGTCGATGGTGACGCGGTCCTCGCTGGCCTGCGTCCCGGCCCGGCCGGCGAAAAAGCCCGAGAACATATACGACTCCTCGGGGATGTCGGCGGGGACGCCCTCCGCGTCGGCGTGGGCCGCCGGGAGCCCCTCGCCGATGAAGCCGCCGCGGCGGTCGGCGACGGAGAACACGTCGCCGAGTCGACCCTGAATCTCCGCGTCCGCGAGCGTCGGCCGCGTGTCGAACATCGCCGACTCGGCGGCCGCGAGGTGCGAGGGAACGTCGCTCGCGAGGACGAGCATCGCGTCGAAAGACTGCAGGTCGGGGTTGTCCGTCCGGGAGAGGACTCGCGGGCTGCGTATCGGGGACGAATCGAGCGACCCGTAGGTGTCGAAGTAGCTCGTCCCCCAGCCGAGCATATGCAGGAGCCCCGAACTGGTGAACTCGTAGGCGTCTTCCAGTGTTCGCATCGCTAGCTCGACAGTCTCCGCGGCAGAATCCGACGGTGACCCGTCGAGGTCGAGCATGAACAGACGGAAATGACGTGGCAACAGGTCGTTGCCGGCGGCGTCGCTCCGGAGGCGCGCGTTCCAGGCGTGTTGCCGTCTCGGGAGTTCGTCGGCTCGGGGGTTCGGGTCGAGGTCACCCGTCGGCGACTCCGCTTGCCTGGCCAGCAGGGACGAACACCCGCTGAGACCGGCTGCTCCGGAGAGTGCGGAGAGTCGAAGCAGCAGCCCTCGGCGCGAGTTCATGGTATGATATCACAAGGGTAGGTCTGCGTGGAGAAAAACGTTGTCTCAAGGGAACAGGTCGCAACGGTTTTTACTTGACATTCCGTACCATATACCATGTTAACTATACTCATACACTCGGAATCGGGACTCACCCTCCCGTTTCCACCCGATATGGGCACGGCGGTCCTCGGTGTCGGACTGGTCGTCCTCGCCGTCGTCACGTACGATATCTATCAGCAGCACTGGACCGGGGAGGGAACCTGATGGCCACCGAACAATCGGACTCCCGGCTGACAGCCGTCTCGCTCCTCGGATATCTTCGAATCCTGGTCTACACTCTCGCTACGCTGCTGGCGCTGTCACTGCTTGTCGTCGGAACGATCGGACTCATCGCCGAGCTCAAGGGGAGCTGGCACTGGGAGATTCACCTCAAATCGACTATCAGCTACATCGGCCTGTTCGTCAGCCGGCTGCTGATCGTTCTCGTCCCGCTGTTCGTGGTCCTCGTCGTCGGTCGGCGGGTGGTGCCCGATGCGTGAGCGACTGCGTGTGAACCCCTTCGGCGTCGTCGCGGCGGCGTCAGTCACGCTCCTCTGCGTGCTGGTCGCGGGCGCGGGAGCCGTCGCAGTCGTCGCACGGTCGGTCAACTCCTGGCGGTCGCTCTTTTTCATGGAACAGACGATGGCGTTCCTGCTGCCCGCGGTGAAGGTCCTGCTGGTCGTCGGCCTCATCGCAAGCACGGGCCTCGTGCTCCGTATCCGGTAGCCGCCCTGCTAGCCGATCTGCGCGACGATCTCGTCCTCGAAGCGGACCAGCCCCTCACAGATGAGCGCCGCCGCGAGGAACAGCCCCTCGTCGGCTTCCTCGCGCATCTCGTCGGCGAAGTCGATGACCCACTCGCTGAGGTGTTGCTCGATGAACACCCGCTCGTAGCCGACGGTCTCCTCGTCGCCCTCGCGCTGGCGCTCGATGAGATACCGCAGGAACGCCAGCTCGACGGCGATGAAGTCGTCCTCTTCGGGGTAGTCCTCGGGCGGTGCCCAGCCTGCCGCACCGTAGCTGGCATCGACTTCGGCGAGCCCCTCGCCGATGAACTCCGTGTCCTCGCGGTAGTTCGTCTCGTGGGGCAACACCGGCGGCCGCGGGCCGACGAGCAGGTCCGTGTACTCCCGTTCGAGTTCGTCCTGCACGTCCGAGACCGACCGGTCAGTGTTGTCGTCTATCCACG
The DNA here is from genome assembly GCF_008728975.1 of Haloarcula sp. CBA1131. Taxonomy (NCBI): domain Archaea; kingdom Methanobacteriati; phylum Methanobacteriota; class Halobacteria; order Halobacteriales; family Haloarculaceae; genus Haloarcula; species Haloarcula sp. CBA1131. The sequence continues at coordinate 1,598,869 of NZ_RPCY01000001.1, read as the reverse complement.
CCTGCAGCATCTCGAAACCCTCGTCCAGCTGGTCGTTGATGGAGTCCTCCGGCAGTTGAACCTCGCCGCTCAACAGCCGCTCGACGAACGCCTCTTCGGGCACGTCCCAGAACACGTCGATGACGAAGTCCACCAGTTCGAGGCGGGCCTCGTAGACAGCCGCGTCGTTCATCGTTTCTCCCCCTGGTCGAACAGCAGGCGACTCCGACAGTCGCTGCAGTACTCGAAGACGCTGTGGTCGGCGTCGGGGGCCAGCCCCTCGACCCGGTCGCCGACCTCCGCCTCGATCTTGTCGGCGGAGGCGACGCTGGTGAACGGTTTGCCACAGCGAACGCATTCCAGCATATCGCCCTCGTGGACGGTCACCCAGGCCTCGCCGTCGCGGTTCTCGGGGAGCAAGGAGAGGTCGAGCCCGTCGCGCATCGTGATCGCCGTCTCCGGACAGCCCTCCTCACAGAGGCCGCAGTTCACGCAGTCCGCGTGGTTGAACGCCAGTTCACCCTCACCGGTTCGCTGGATGGCGTCGGTCGGACAGAGGTTCGTACAGGTCGGCGTCAGCGTACACGCGTCGTTGACGTCCATAATGCCGAAGTCTTTCAGCCCGCGAATCACCTCGCGTTCGGGCTCGACGTGATCGAGGATGGTTCGAACGCTCTCCAGCGTCCAGCCGTGGCTGTCGAAGTCGGGGTTAGGGCGGGGCTCCTCGCGGTCGGTGTCGCTGCGGCCGGTCGCCTCGTAGTCGCCAGCCGGAATCGGCGTCTCGTCGAGGCCGAACTCGACGAAGCCAGACAGCGATTCGACGAAGGCTTGGGGGTTGCCGGCCTCCGGCGCGAAGAAGCCGACCCGGTCGCCCAGGCCCAGATCGGTCGTCGCCTGATTGAGCCGGTCGACCAGCTCCTGCTTGGGGTCCGGGCCAGAGTGGAGGCAGGAGCCGCCACAGCCGACGATGGCGACGCCGTCCGCGCCGGCCGCCAGCGCGTGCATGACGTGTGCTTCACCGACCGTGTCCGTGCAGTTGACCTGCACCGGGAGAATCGGTGGGTAGTCGAGATCGCCCGATTGGACGGCTTTGCGTCCGTGTGCGCGGAGCCGTTCGGCGGCGTACTCCGAGCAGACGAAGGCGACGACCTGCGTGTCGATACCTGCGCTGTCGCCACGCGAGAGTAGTCCCTCGTCCGTGTCGTCTTCCAGCAGCGCCTCGACTTCGCGGGCGAGCCGCCGGTTCGATGGCTCGCGGAGCTGTGTCGCGCCCGTCGGACAGGAACTCGTACAGGCCCCGCAGTTCTCGCAGGCTGCCTCGTCGAACTCGACTGAATCGATAGTGGGCCGGTCGACCGCGCCGTGGGGACAGGCGTCTACGCAGGCCGTACACCCCTCCTGGCTAGATGCCCCGGCGGCACAGACGTCCATATCGAGGTCGAGGAACTGCGGCTTCTCGATGCCGCCCAGTTGCGATTCGACGGCGGCGATGGTTCCGGCGTCGACGGGACCCGTATAGAAGCCAAGCCGGCCACCGCGGGCGTTGTCCCGGCCGCCGGGGTAGATGACCTGGTCGACTTCGACGGTGTGGGTGACGCCGTCCAGATCGATAGCGTCGGTCGGGCAGATGTTCGTCCATTCGCCGTCGGGCGCGTCGGGGTGAATATCGACAGGGAACTCGATCACCATTCCGTCCGGCCCCTCTCGAACGCAGTCCATGCAGTCGATGCAGTCGTCGGTGACGCGGGCTTCCAGCGTGAGTTCGTACTCGCCGTAGGAGCCATCGATGTCGACGACGCGGCCGCGCTCCATCGTCACGTCGCCGAGCCCTTCCACGTCCGCGAAGTCCCGCCCGTCCGCAACGAACGTCACGTCGGCGCCGTCGGTCAGTGACCGCGCTGCTTCCGGATCACCAACGACGGCGACGCGGTTCCCGGCGTCTTTCGACACCGTCCGCGACGGCGCTTCCTCGCGGAGGCCGGCCCGCTTTGCATTGATGAGACGGGCCGTCTTGTCGGTGGCCGCGGCCCCGTCGTGGACCCAGGCGTTGGTTTCCCGGTGGTCGACGAACACCGACGCCTCGGGGTGAAGGCCGTGTTCGTCGGCGAGCCCGCGGATGCGATCCTGACACGACGGTTCCGGTGTCGTCGCGATGACCTGATCGAGATCGTACTCCTCGATGACCTGTGACATCCCGGCCAGGCCGTCCTGACAGAGCAGTTCGGAACTGGCCACGACGTCGACATCGCTGACACCGTCCCGTACCGCTTCGAGGTCGATATCGCACGATCCCCCACAGGAACACACGAAGGCGCCCGTGTTCATTAATCATGCAAAACCCTGTCCCGGTAATAGACCTTGCGGAGTGTTCACACATCTATTCATGAATACAACCCCAAATATTTGGCTGGGTAGAAAATTTCATGAATTATTATGGCTAACTATGACACATTTTATCATGGACGACATCGAATTTGTGGCACGTCTAGAGAGACAATGACAAACCAGATTTCGTGGCAAACACGGACAGCATCGGTAATGGGTGGGCACCATTCACCATGAGTACACAGCAGGAACCAGTCTCACTGGATCTCGACCGGCGCTCGTTTATGAAGGCGAGCGCCCTGGCGGGCGGGGTCGCCCTCGGCGTCAGCGGCGCTGGTCAGGCACTCCAGGGGGACGGCGAGGAAACGGACGGGACAGACACGGACACCGAACTGACCAAGACGATCTGTAATTACTGCTCAGTTGGCTGTGGCTTCCGTGGTGAGAAGGAGGGCAACTCCTTTGTCGGCATGGAGCCGTGGCATGAACACCCGATAAATGCCGGGTCGCTGTGCTCGAAAGGAGCCGGCATCTACGAGACCGAACACTCCGAGAAGCGCCTCAAACACCCGATGATACAGGAGGACGGGGAGTGGCGCAAGCTCGGCTGGAACGATGCCTACGACCGTCTGGCGACTGACATCCGAGCGCTGTGGCCCGATTCCGACGTCTCACCAGCGGAAGCCGTCGACGTCGACGCGGAGCACAGCCGCGAGAGTGTGATGTTGCTGGGCAGCGCGCATCACTCCAACGAGGAGGCCTACGCCATCCGAAAGCTGGCGGCGTTCATGGGCACGAACAACATCGACCACCAAGCGCGTATCTGTCACTCCACGACGGTGACGGGGCTGGCAAACACCTGGGGCTACGGCGCGATGACCAACACCGTGCAGGACTACCGGAACTTCGACCTGAACATCATCATCGGCCAGAACCCCGCCGAGGCACATCCCATCGCGATGCAGCACATCCTCGAAGGGCAGAAACGCGGCGGGACCATCCTCAATCTGGACCCGCGGTTCACGAAAACGTCGGCCCACGCCGACGAGTTCATGCGGTTCCGGCCGGGCACCGACGTGGCCCTGATGATGGGTATCATCAAGGAGCTCCGCGACAAGCACGGGCTCGCGATGGACCCGGACGCGGACGACAGCGGGCAGAACATGCTCACTGACCGCGTGCAGGGCTGGGAAGACGTCGACGCGGAACTCGATGAGTACGACAAGGAGACCGTCGAGGAGATCACCTGGGTGTCCGCCGAGGACATCGAGCGCATCGCCGACATGATCGACGAGGCCCGGCCACACGTCCAGATCGAGTGGGCGATGGGTGGGACCCAGCACAACAACGGGACTCAGAACATCCGCTCGTATGCGATGGCGAGCCTCGCCTCCGGGAGTGCGGCCCGGAGCGGCGGCGGCCTTCAGGTGATGCGCGGCCACGCGAACGTCCAGGGGGCGACCGATCTCGCGGTCGCGAGCCACATCCTTCCGGGCTACTACGGCCTCACAGCCGGCGGCTGGTCCTGGTGGGCCGAAATCTGGGACAAGACGCCGGAAACCAGCGGCTCCACCTCGTTTGCGGACATGTACAACCGGTTCGAGCTGATGCCGCCGGAGAAGTACGTCCGCCAGAGCCCGAACTACGAAGGGAGCGAGGACGCGAACGAACTGCCGCCGAACGGCGACCACGGCCCGGAGAACCCGGCCGAGAACTCGATGATGTTCCAGAACGGGCTGACGGTGGCCCGCTGGTTCGAATCAGCGCTCGACCAGGAGGACCGGTATCAGGAGACGCCGATCTACCAGCCCGACCAGACGAAAATCGCCGTCTTCTGGGGCCACTCCGCGAACTCCATCAGCGAGATGGAGCAGATGAAAGAGGGGATGGAGAACCTCGACCTGCTAGTCGTTGTCGACGTGTTCCCCTCGGTCGCGAGCGTCCTCCCGGACTACGAGGACGGACCGCCGGTGTTGCTGTTGCCGGCGTCCAGCCAGTACGAGCACCACCGGTCGCTTACCAACACGAACCGGTCGGTGCAGTGGTCTGAACCGGTCCGCTCGCCGGCGCACAACTCCAAGCCGGACCTCCAGATCATGCAGGAACTGGCCGGCTATCTGGGCTTCGGCGAGCACTTCGACTGGGGCGCGGGCTCGGAGCTGTACAACGGCAAGTCGAGCTACGAGGGCGTCGTCCGGGAGTTCAACCTCGGGACCAACACCATCGGCTACCGGCAGACCCCCGAGCGGCTCCAGCAACACCTAGAGTACGACTGGGCGTTCTCCAACGAGGACCTCAAGGGGGCCGAAGGGACGCCTGTCGCGGGCGAGTACTGGATGCTTCCCTGGCCCTGCTGGGGCGAAGACCATCCGGGCACGCCGATAATCTGGAACGACGACTTAGACCCCAACAACGGGGGGCAAGACTTCCGGACCCGTTGGGGCGTCTCGGCACCGACCCCGGAGGACTGGGACGCGATGCCGACGGACGACGAGTACCCGATGCAGGAGACGCTCGACGCCGTCGGCGACCGATACGACAGCCAGGCGGAAGCGCTGGACCTGACCCGGGCACCGTACAACCCCGAGTGGGCCGACGACGACGACACGGCTGCAGACGGCATGATTCACGGCATCCCGGAGTATCCGGGCTGGAAGGTGACGCCGCCACAGAGCCTCGTGGACCCCGAACAGGAGGTTCAGCCGGACGAACTCACCATTCCCCAGCAGTACGCACTCGACAACCAAGAGTCGGTGTACACCGCCGCGCAAGCGTTGAACAATCCCGACACGGGGAGCGCGGTCTTCGACGAGTACCTCGAAACGATGATCGGGCAGGGGGTCGACCCCGAGTTCTACGAGGAGTACGATTACAACCAGCCCGACGCACCGACCGGGCGCGGTCGTGCGCGGGCCGTCGTCTGGAGCTTCCTCGACAAGGTGCCGGTCCACCGCGAGCCAATCGAGGGGCCGGACACGGAACTGCTGAACGAGTGGCCGGCAAACGGCCAGCAGCGGAACTTCTACCGGCTCGACCAGAACAACCTCGTCGAACAGGAACAGGCCACGGACATCATCCACAATCAGGACGACGGGCCTGATCTGGACATGATCATGACCAGCGGTCGGCAGGTCGAACACCAGGGCGGTGGTGCGGAGACGCGGAACAACATCCACACCGCCGACCTCCAGCCGCATATGTACGCTGAGATAACGCCGAACAAGGCGGCGGAACTCGGCGTCGACGGCGGCGACCTCGTCGTCATCTCCTCGACGGACCGTGGCTCCGTGCTGGTGAAAGCCCGCGTGACGGACCGGCCGAACGATCAGGAAGTGTTCCTGCCGTATCACTGGGGCGGCGTGTTCAAAGGCGAGAGTCTGGAGGACAAGTACCCCGACGGCCACGTTCCCTACGCAATCGGGGACTCAGCCAACGCTATCACGTCCCGCGGCTACGACGTGGAAACCCAGATGCAGGAGACAAAAGTATCGATGGTCGCGGTCAACCCGGCGACGCCGGAGGTACTGGACCGGTACAACATCGACGTGGACCTCGATCTCACGTTCCCGCAAGACGAGAACGACGTCGGGACACAGAAGGACTTCGACGTCCGCGACAACTCGACGGTGCAATGAGGTGAGCTAGTATGTCAACAGGCAACGAAGTGATGCACGACGGCGTGATGAGTACCGGCGAGGACGCGCGCATCTTCCCGGACGTCGAAGCGTGCATCGACTGTGGCGGCTGTGTCGTCTCCTGTAAACGAACGTGGGACGTCCCGCGCGACGAACAGCGAATCAGCATCGCGACGATGCTCGAAGGCCAGGAGGCCGCGTCGGGGCTCAACGCCAGCAGCGGCAAGGCGATGGAACAGGGCGAGTCGCCCGGCGAGACCGCGGTGCCGATGCAGTGTTACCACTGCGAGAACGCGCCGTGTGTCTCGGTGTGTCCGACCGACTCGCTCATTTCGAAGGAGAATGGCTTCGTACGGGTCCGGGACGACCTCTGTATCGGGTGTCAGTACTGCCTCTCGGCGTGTCCCTTCGGCGCACCGCAGTTCCCGAACGAGGATGAGGGCGTCGCGAACCTCGTCGGCAGCGGTGGCAACATGGACAAGTGTACCATGTGCGAGGAGCGCCAGGACGTCGGCAAGGGGCCGGCCTGCGCCGAGGAGTGTGCTACCGACGCCATTCTGGTCGGGACGCCCGCCCAGATATCCGACGAACTGGACAACAGGGACAGCGGCACGTTCTTCAACGACGTGGCCATGGACATCATCTTTGGCGAGGACGCCAGTGAGTTCCAATGACTGACAGGGATGACCTTCCGGAGGTGAACGGGTATAGCCGCGTCTCGGTGCTCATCAGCACGGTCGTCGGCCTCGCCGTCGCGGGGCTGGCGCTGTTCTGGGCACAGGGGTTCAGACTCGGCTACGAATCGCTGTACCGGGTCAACCCCAGCGTCGAAGGCGGCGGTATCGGTTCGGACTGGGTGTTCGGCAACACCATCCCCGCGCTCGACTTCCTCATCGCGCTCATCCACGCGGCCGACGTCATCCTGGGTGCGTTCATCCTCGTGATGGTGTTCATCCACTGGGCAGCGTTCCAGCGCCTCGCCGGCCAGATGCGCGAACCAGGTGAGGACACCGGCGAGGCCGTCGCGGCCGACGGTGGCTCGCCGACCCACGGCGACGGGCAGGGAGGTGACGGAACGTGAGTAATCTCGACCACGGGAAGTTCACGCGCGTGACGACCCTGTTCCACTCGCTTTTGGGCCTGGACGTGTTCCTCCTGTTTTTCACCGGCTACGCCATCATGTTCAACGACGAACTGTGGTGGATGCTCACGCTGATGGGCGGGGCCTCCGGCGTGACGGCGATTCACCGCATCACCGGCATCGGGCTGGTCGCGCTCGTTATCTTCTGGATTACGCTCCAGATTATCTCCCCGACCGGACGGAGCAACTTCTCGAAGATTCTCCCGGCGAAAGGCGACGTCGACGCGTTCATTCAGGACATCCAGTTCGTGCTCGGCCGGGCCGACGAACGGCACCCGAGCGCGCGGCAGTTCGCCGGCTACAAGGCCGACGAGGTCCCGCTGCTGTCCTACATCGGCAAGGGCGTCGTGTTCATCTTCTCAATTGAGTTGACCCTGCTGGCGATTTCGGGGCTGCTCATCTGGAGCAAGACCGGCCTCGCCGCGATGTTCCAGACCAAGGCGGCCGCGATGGCCTTCGTCACCTTCCACGGCCTGCTTGGCGTCATCATGCTGATGGGGGTCATGTTCCACATCTTCGAACACGGGATGCATCCCGCCTTTTACCCCGTCGAGACGAAGGCGTTCATCCCGCGCAGCATGGTACCGGAACACCACGGTGACGACGACGAGGAGCCGGACACCACGGGAATCGAACGGCTCTCGCTATCCCCGTCCTGGCGCACCGTCTCGACCATCTTCGGTGCGATGACCGTCATCGGCATCGTCTCCGTGCTCATCGGGAGCATCTTCGACGAGGGCTATCCGGTACCCCGTGAGCTTGCCATCGGCGGCGGGCCGTCGAGCATCCTGTTGACTATCGGTATTAACCTCGGGATGGTCGTCCTCGGTGTCGGGCTCGTGCTGTCGATGTACGGGAACGTCCTGCGCATCCGCTGGGAACAGCAGCTAGAAGCGGAGCGGGAACCGTCGACCGCGGCCGATGGGGGCGAGCCCCAGACCGACGGCGGCCAGCCTAAATCAGACGACAACGAGAACTGAACCGACTCGGGGCCGTTTTTCCGTGCAACTACGCGATGAGTGCCTGTCCTTCAGGTGATAGCTCGACGTCGACGTCCTGGCGGGTCTGCTCTTGAATCTGGTTCAGGTTTCGAGTCAGGACCTGGAGGATGTCTTTTGGCTCCGGGTAGACGAGCATGTTGCCGTCGCCGTCCTCCATGACCAGTTGTGTGTCGGAGAGCGCGACCTGGTCGCCCTCAATGCTGGCGACGATGACGTCCAGTGCCTCCGCGCCGCCGGGGTCGCCTTCCGTCACCTTCGTAATATAGAGTGCATCGAGGCCAATGAGGTCCTTGTACTCGCGGACCTGTTCGGCGCAGGCGACCATATCCTGTGTCACAGCCGTCTTTTCGGCGTTGCCGTGATCCCCCTCGTGGCAGTGTTTACAGATTCGGAGTTCGAGACGCATGCCCCTGTCTATGTGATTGGCTCTCATTACCGTTGGGGAGGGGGCGCTCAACCACTAGTGTTTACTGTACCGCTGTGAAATGGTATCATATGGCATCAGCGCTCAACGCGGTGTATCTGGCACTGGTCGTAGTCGTCGGCGTCGTCGGAACGCTGTTCGTCGCAAGTATCAGGTCCGCCGACGTGCGGTCCCGGTGGCTCGAACTGTCATCGATCGGGATCGTGGTACTGTTCCTGCTGTCCCTGGGCGTCCAGTTCCTCGCGTAACCGTACCCGATTGCCGGGAGACACTGCCGAAGCGATAGCCATCGTTGTGTCTCTGCCAAGCAAGATCCATCGACGGATGGCTCGAACTCTAGCTCAGTACCGGCAAATATAATCCAATCTACCCAAACTTATGAATATATTTTCCTCTATCTATTTTTCAGGCACTGAATTAGCGCTATATATCGGAGACTCGTATATAAATACAGTATTTGGGTGTACTCCCTCGAAAGTCGGTGGGTTTAGCTACTACTTAGAACGTATCCAGTGATAGGAAACCGATAGTCGATATCCCTCGTTTAGAGTAACAGTAGTACATCCATTATTGAGATAGGGGCCGCGTCAGGGGCGTGGTACTATCTAGTACCACACGGTGTAAGATAGCGTTGGAACGTCGTTCACTCATGATGAATGATATGTATGATAGCTATTTATCAAACAAAACCAAGAACCGGTATCTATGAGATGAAAGCCGGAACTCGTGTCTACTCGTTCGCGTCGCGGGACCGAAACACATGCTCGAAACGCCTTCCAGACATACTTCCAGTACCCTCCTGACTAGTCTGTGCTGTTCTGCAATCACTGGGCGAGGACGGTGCTATTGTCGAAATACGCTGTCTAATTACCGCTGTCACAATACTGTACTACCGTTCACCGTTTCTGAACACTGCTGTTACGAATAGGTAACGTTCAGCTCGATGACGTTGGCGACTTCCAGTACCTTCTGTGGGAGTTCCTCGCGGAACCGATCGCCACGGAACCGATTTATCGGTCCCGAAACGCTAATCGCACCGATGATTTCGTTATCGTGGTTGAGCACTGGGGCAGCGACACAGCGGAGCCCTTCGAGACGCTCTTCGTCGTCGAAAGCGACGCCGCGGTCCCGGACGTCCGCTAGCTCTTGCTCCAGTTCCGCTCTACTACTGATCGACTTGCTGGCCTCCCCGCCGAGTCCGTGGCGGTCGACGATTGCATCAACCCGTTCGGTCGACATATGTGCGAGGATCGCTTTTCCCAGCGCTGTCGTATGAAGCGGAACGCGTGTTCCGACGTGGGCCTTGACCTGGACAGCTTTGTCTCCCCGAGCACGGTACAGGTACGACCCGCGGCCGTGTTCTTCGACGAGAATATTCGCGAGTTCGCCGGTTTCTGCGGCCAACCGATCGACCTCTGGCTTCGCGATCCCGAACAGTTTCTCCCGGTGGCGGGCGTAGGCCCCCAGCTCCAGAAACCGGAGCCCTACCTCGTACACACCGTCCCTGTTGACAACGTACTCCTCCTGTTCCAGCGTGCTCAGATAGTTGTGAACCGTGCTCTTCGGGACGTCGAGGTGCTGGGCCAGTTCGGTGACACCGGCCCCGTCGAGGTCTTTCAGTGCGTCAAGCACCTCGAACGTCGTCTCGGCGGATTTGACTGGGTTTTGAGCGGTCTTTGCCATACCCGGTCATGGTACGCCCTCGTATTAAACAGTTGTTCAAACATCTGGGACAGAGCGGTGGCTCCGATGGCACACCAGTTTCTGTCACGACATATCGGTGGCATATCACCGCACACAGGCACGTACGTTCCGGCCGATTGTCGTAAGTAGAGATACCCATAGAGCGTGTAGTCAACCGAAGGGTGACAAAACTCTGTCGGGACAAATCCTCACAGCAGACCGACACACAGGCACGCAATCGGAACCAGTCGAGGGCCGAGTGGGGTATCACGCTGTGAAACCCCATGCGAAGGGGTTCCCAGAGAGACCGCGGCCCCGTTCCCGGTTCACTAGCCGCTTAGACGACCGTGACGGGATTTTTCAGCGTTCCGATGGACTCGATGTCGATGGTGACTTCGTCCCCTTCCTGCAGCGTAAAGTCGTCGTCGGGAACGAGCGAGGTCCCGGTAAGTAGCACCGATAGTTCGGGAACCGCGTTGTGTGCGGTGTAGTACGAGACGAGTTCCTCGCAGGTGCGTTTCATCTCGCTGGTGTTGGTCTCCCCGTGGTAGACACGCTCACCGTCGCGGTGGATCGACATCGAGAGCGCCAGCGAGTGCGGGTCTTCGATGTCCGTGACGACGGCCGGGCCGACCGAACAACAACGGTCGTACACCTTGGCCTGAGGGAGGTACAGCGGGTTCTCCCCCTCGATAGACCGACTGCTCATGTCGTTGCCGATGGTGTAGCCGACGATTTCTCCCTCGTAGAGAACAATCGCAAGTTCGGGCTCGGGCACGTTCCAGTCCGAGTCGGCCCGGATACCGACTGCTTCGTTGGGGCCGACAGTCCGATTGGGCGTCGACTTGAAGAAGATCTCCGGTCGCTCCGCGTCGTGCACGTACAGATACATCTCCGGCGTGTCGCTTTCTTCTGTCCGCGCTTCTTCGCTGATCTGGTACGTAACGCCGGCGGCCCAGACTTCGTCGGCAGTGACGGGGTCGGTAGCATCGGCTTCGAGTCGCTGCTCGGACACCGCTTCAGCGGTATCGAGATGGCGGGCACTGAGTTCATCCGGTGCAGTCTCCGCAATCGAGGCCGACTTGAGGAGGTCACGGAACGTGCGGAGTTGCGGTTTGACGCTGGTCAAATCGTACACACCGTCCCCAGTTTCGACCGCTAACCGCTGTGAGTTCCCGTCGCGTAGCTGGTAGTACCTCATACAGAGTAGCAAACTGCAACAATACATCAATCTTGCGCTGCCAACGGCGTACTTCCTGCCTGTCGCAAGGGGACACAGACACTAGTTGTGGAGAGCATCAGCTATCCGGCGGTAGACACACAGTCGGTACAAACGGCACTTTCCACAGAGACACACAAGGGAAACTCGCTTCCGTCGGTCAGTAATCCATTTCGCTTCAGGCGAACCGCCGTTCAGTAATACGGAACATCATGGATGACAGACGTACATACGTTATTCTGGTGTCCCAGTGAGTCTGTCGTGAGAGATGGACTTCTATCGAGCCACAGATCACGTCCGAAGTTGGACTTGAGTTCCCTAAGTACCACGTAAACTTCTAACCGTACTCATTTTTCTTACCAAATAGCACATATATGGATAGATCTTATTAATATCTAGCACCGTATTACTTAATATAGAGCTATCTGTGCAAGCTCTCACTTAGGTGGCCGAAATATGCGGACAGTATCCCGCTTCCCATCCATCGAATCTACTTCAGTAAGTCCACAGTCTGTGAACACCGCGTTCCAGTCCCGATAGTACAGCGGGACGTTGTCGTCGACGTAGTTTACCTCACCCGGGTCGCCGCCCTCGTTCTCGACGGTGATCAGCAGGTCATCGACGATACGCGCCAACTCCCCGAACGCCCAGTCCACGTCCGGGTGGAGGTGCTGTAGCGTCTCGACGGAGAAGACGACGTCGTACGCGTCGTCCGCGACATCCGTGACGAACTCCTCGATAGCCATCGCGTGGAACGAGCCGGTGGCCGCAAGGTCGGGATACGTCTCGGCGAGGACATCTAACGCGTCGGCGTTGATGTCGACCCCGGTCAGATCCGAGTAGCCAGCGTCAGACAGTGCAGCGAGATGTCGCCCGGAGCTACACCCGACCTCCAGAATAGCCGCGTCCTGCTCGACGTGCTCCGCAAGTATCGACTGCACTAGCTCACTCGTCTCGTCCGCTCCATAGTAGGCATAATACGCGGGGGAGTATTCGCCGGACCGGTCGGCCCACTCCTCGCGGATGTCGGTAGAGTCCACGGTCAAGTCGGGAGGGGAAGACGGAAAGTTCTGCCGGCTCGGTCGCAGCGGCGGTGGTTCGACCGAAAGACGCAACAGCCACCCAGCCGACCGGTATGCCATGGTCTGGACAGTGATGCCGGACTTCGAGGGGTACGACGAGGCCCGCGATCAGTTCAGCTGGGACCTCCCGGCGTCGTACAATCCGGCGGTCGATTTTCTGCAAAAACACGACGACCCCGACAGGGTGGCGCTCGAACAGGCATACCCCGACGGGCGGCGCGAGCAGTACACGTTCCGCGAACTGGACGAGCTATCGGACAGGCTCGCCGCGGGGCTGGCCGGGCTCGGTGTCGAGGCCGGCGACCGGGTCGGCGTCGTCGTACCACAGAAGCCACAGAACCCGATCACACACTTGGCGAACTGGAAGCTCGGAGCCGTCTCGGTTCCGCTGACGGTCCTGTTCGGGACGGACGTACTCCGGTATCGGCTGGACGACGCCGGCGCGACCGCCGCTGTTATCGACCCGGCCGTGCGCGACGATATCGACGCAGTCCGAGACGACTGTCCGGCGCTGGAACACGTCGTCGAGATCGAAACCGACGCACCAGCCGGCGATATCCACGCCTTCGAGGACGTGCTCGCCACGCCGGAACACACCGATATCGAACCCTACGAGTCCACACCGGACACCGATACGGCGATACTGTACACGAGCGGGTCGACGGGGCCGCCGAAAGGCGTCCGGCACTCACACGCGCTCTGGCTCGGGCGAGCCGCGGCCGCGTACAACTTCTTCGATCACGGGCTGGGACCGGACGCGACGGTCTGGACGCCCGCGGATTGGGCCTGGGGCGCGGCGCTCGGGGGGACGCTCTTCGCGACGTGGCACCACGGCGGGACTATCGTCGGCTACCCCGCTTCGGGGTTCGATGCCGAGGGAGCGTTCAGCCTGCTTTCTGAGTTCGGCGTTACCCGGTCGTTCATGCCGGCCACCGCCCTCCGAATGCTGATGGACGTCGAGAACCCGACGGCGGCGTACGACCTGGCCATCAAGACGTTCGCCGTCGGCGGTGAGTCGCTGACGCCCGAAATCGTCGACTGGGTGGCTGAGACGTTCGACTCTGTCACGATTAACGAGTTCTACGGCCAGACGGAGCTGAACCTCGTCGTCGCCAACAACTCGAACTGGTTCGACACTCAGCCCGGCAGCATGGGTAAGCCGTTACCGGGGTATGACCTGACAATTCTGGATCCCGAAGCCGCCGACAGCGGCGTTGCCGACCCCCTCCCAAGCGGCGAACTCGGTGAGATAGCGGTGCGACCCCACGACCGCTCGGTGTTCTTCGACGAGTACTGGAACATGCCAGACAAAACCGCAGCCAAGGAGGTCGAGGGCTGGTTCGTCACCGGCGACCTGGCTCGACGGGACGACGACGGCTACGTCTGGTTCAAATCGCGCAAGGACGACGTTATCATCACCAGCGGCTACCGCGTCGGACCGATGGAAGTCGAGAGTGCAATCCTTGAGCACCCCGACGTGGTCCAGGCGGGCGTCATCGGTGTGCCCGACGACACGCGTGGAGAGATCATCAAGGCCTACGTTGAGACAGCCGAGGACGCACCGGCCCGCGAACGGCTTCGGTCGGAAATCCAGTCCGCCGTCAGAGCGCACCTCGCCGAGTACGAGTACCCCCGCGAGATCGAGTTCGCCGATGCGTTGCCCCAGACGACCAGCGGGAAGATCCGGCGGAAGGAATTGCAGGAGTGGGACGCCGACGACAGCGCTGCCGGCGGGCCACCGTAGTCCCCAGTGTAACTCTCGGTAGTCATAGAGCGTCCGAAATCAGTTGTGTATCGCGGATACTGTCGGCAGCGAGGGGTACGTTGGATCTCGATATGCAAATTTCTGGTTCGAAAAGACGATAATCGATAGAAGATTGTAATTATAGTCCTATCAGCTGTTTTGATATTCATATCCTAGATATGCAGAGCTAAATCTGAAGGTCAGATCTAAGACACCCCTTCATTGGTGCCCCTCTGTAGTGTGTTGGTCAACCATAAGCCGGGAGCGTGGTCCAGCGGATGGTGGACCTCGGTCGTCAACCTCCGTTGACCGGCACCCGAGCGACGTACAGATTGCGTCGATAGCTTTCGGAAGACGACTACAATACGGCTGCTCGGGGAAATTAAACGCAGGTATGAATGGAACGGACAGCCAGGATGGCCCGGCGTTCGGACGCGGGTAATCCCGTTTGCCTCCTCCACCCCGCGACCCCACGAGCGACGGGTGTTCGATGGTCCGCTGCTCACTTCCGTGCCTGGCGGAGTGCCATCGTTTAACCACATGGGCGCACCCCTGCAGGTGCGACCACGCGGACCGCCGTCCCCGTGGGACGAGGCTTCCACGTTAGCTTACGGGGTCCACGTCCGTCAGACCGGACGCCCCCGGTGTTCGGTCCCCGCTCAAGACCACAGTGCGGGCGAGGAGGGGGGCCTAGCCCCCCGACCTAGTCCACCTGAAACTCCGCCGCCGCCCCATAAGGGCCTTTCGGATGCGCCCACAGACCGCTGGACGACGCGCCGGTGGGCAGACCGGCCTACAGCAGGTCCAGCGCTCGGGCAAACCATGTCCCACCGAGCGGGATGAGCACACCTGCGAGGACGACACCCCAGCGGTGGTACTCCATCAGTGTCGACTCAGTCAGTCCCAGCACGAGGCTCTCGGGAACGGTGACTGCCCAGAGGACGCTGAGGGCGACGATGAACACGCCCATGCCGATGCTGGCCCCCGCCGCAACACTCGGGTCCGACCGACCCTCGCGGCCGGCCGCCAGCACGATGATGCAGACGAGCGCGAATACGCCCGGTAGCAGCGGGGATAGCGCCCCTGAACTGTAGTACGCCCCCACGGCACTGGTCGTCTCGACGAGGCCATACGGGACCGCGAGTGCAAGGAGATATAGAACGCAACCGACGATGCCGACAGCCGGAGCGAGCCGTAAGTCGTCCATACCGTTGCTCGGTCCGGCGGCGTCATAACAGCGACGTTCGAGCGAAACGAGGAAATGTCGCCTCTCCGTAGCCGTGACCATGGGACTGGGTTCCACCGCGAAAAAGATACAGAAGGTCGCCGACATCGCCGAGGACCTCTACAAGAAGGTCAACGAGCTGAAGACGCAGCTGGAGGACCTGCGCAGCACCGTCGACGAGACGAACACCCGCGTCGACGGGATGGAGCGGGAACTGGCCGAACAGCGCGCACTCATCGAGGCACTCGCCGAAGAACGGGGCGTTGACACGGAGGCTGTCGTGGCCGAGGTCGCTGCTGACACCGACTCCGACACTGCTGAAGCGGTTTCGGAGTAATCCCATGACTGCGGTCCCATCACGCGGCGGAACCGGTTGGTTTAAACCATAACGTCATCATACCATTGTACGTAGGGCGCTTAGCTCAGCTTGGACAGAGTGCTTGGCTTCGGACCAAACCGTCGGGGGTTCAAATCCCTCAGCGCCCGTGTTCTGCCGCGAGCAAATTCGCGAGCGGCTGCCACGGTAAACTGAGGGATTTGAACCACGCGAGACGCACACAGTGGGTCTCGCAATCGGGTTCAAATCCCTCAGCGCCCGTATCGCTTAATTCATCCGAATTTTCCGCGTACAGAGGTTTAAGCCCCAAATATGATTTTATTACCTCGATTCCTTTCGTTCGACAATCGAACGGTTCTGAGTTGGAGCGGTGTCGTCTGGTGATTCGCGTACTTCTACACGGACCTCACGGGGAAATCAACCGCCAATTACGACGCTACCACCGCTTGTGTCGGGTAACTTACGGCGCTCAAGAACCTTCCTAAACTTCGTCAAGTAGTTCGGGCTGAATACAGAGAGTGTAGTCAGCACAGCGGCCTCATTTGCTCCAGATACGTTACGTTTTGTAAGCTGCTCAGTAGGCGTGTCACGACGAATCAGCTGGACCACACTACGTGGAGTCGCCCGCCCTTGTCGTCACCTGGTAACGTTCTCCCTGGAACTCGTAGATGCGGGAATCGTCAAGTCCGAAGGGCGGGATGGAGCTGGTGAACTCTTCTATCCGGACTCGGGCGGCGTCGTATTCCCGGCTCAGTGCGATGGCATCGCGCAACTGATCGTCGCGTACAACCTGCTCAATGATGATTTGCTCTGCATGGGGCTCGGAGTCGTCGATTCGTTCGAGCATATACGCATCGTGTTCATCGTTGTCGTTGTCAGCCTCACCCCGGGTTGACCGTGCAACCAGCGTCTCGCCGTCCCATTCCGTCTCGGCGATGGCGGCTGTTGTGGTCAACTGCAGTGGATCGGCCTGCAAATCGAAGCTTGCCGCGAGCGCAATTGGCTCCTCGTAGGAACCTGCTTCGAACCACCCATCGGTTGCAAACGCGTAGTGCCCGCCGCCGAGCCCATCGGCTGAGAGTGATTCCGTCCCTTGGACCCTGTCGATGGCAGCGCCATCGTTGACGCTACCAGTCGTAACGGTTAGCGTCCAGGTGTGGTCCTCGCCGGCCGCCATTATTGCCAGTGGTTGTGGCGTAGACCGAGGCATGATATAGTACCAGCCGCCATCGACTCGTTTGTACAGTTGCCAGTTGTAGAAGTTCGCCTCGAACCGCTGTGCACTCCGGTTTCTGAGCGTGAAATCGGTTGGTTGATCCAGTTGGACGGTCTGGGTTTCTGGAACGAGGACCACTGGCATCGCCTCAGGATCGACCGCCTCATAGCAGACGACTTGGGCGGCGTCATCGAACGGTGGGCACGCCTCCGAGGCAGTGTCACCGGGGAACTCCGGCACCGCTTGGGTCGGTTCGGTTGGGGAGTTGCCATCGGCGGTTGTCGTCGATGTCGCGTTTGATTCGTCTGGGGCGGCCGTACAGCCGGCAAGCAGTGTGGCAAAACCTGTAGAGAGGCCAGATAGAATCTGTCTTCGAGAGGGCTTGGGCATGTTAGTTCGCTCCCGATGCGATTCGTATATGTTTTCTGTCCGGTCAGAAGGATCTCCACTGCGCGCCGCTGAGAGCCTTATTCAGGCGTTTAGCGGGTGTCAAACGAGTTAATCACGTCGATCGTCGAGTAAGTCTCGGCCAGATCCTGGTCGTCAAAGTCGGAATCATCGCTCCAGATAGCTGCATCGTTGGCAATCGCACACGCCAGATAGAGAACATCGTCCGGGTCGGTGTCACCGATTGCTTCCTTTGCCCGTTCGATAGCTTGGTAGAAGTCGTCAGCAGGAACAACGTCGATGTACTGGAACAGGAGGTCGATGAATTGTGTCACTCGGTCCTGCTCCATCCCAGATTTCTTCACGATTAGCTCCTCGTAGTTCTCGATTTCTTCGTAGACGAAGGCGGGTGTCAGGAGGTCGGGTTCGAGCGTGACGATGAGCTCACGCGTTTTCGAATCAGCGATGAGTGCAGATATGACAACGTTGGCGTCGATGACCAGCTTCATTCGTCGTGTCTATGCTGATTCCTCGTCAACGCGCTTACGTCCGCTATCGTTTATTTTGTCGGCGATTTCCTGTACGTCGCTCTCGGTGAGATTACTCTCACTGGTGAGTTCGTCCATCACTTCGAGCGCCTCGATTTTTTCTTCGATGGCCTGTCGCGTGATCTCGCTCCAGTTGATCTCCGGGTGGCTCTCCATTCGCTCCTTGAGGTCGTTGTCCACATTGACGGTGATACTAGGCATACAGAAACCTATGGATTCACAGATTACTGTATTTTTCGGTGTATCTAAGAGCGCTCGAAGTCGGTTGCCTCACGCCTATCAAGGGGATTCGCTCGCCCCACGAACGAGCGCCCTCAGCGCCCGTGATTTCTGTGCGAACGACAGTGAGCGGTGAGGAGCGTCGGCTGCGGGATTTGAACCACGCGAGACGAGCGAGAGCGAGTCTCGCAGTCGGGTGAAAATCCCGCAGCGCCCATCGCAGATCTTCTCCACCCAAACCGTCCGACAGCGGCGGCTTAGTTCTGCCAGTGAACGGAATGGACTTACTGTCCCGAGGTGACGGAGGCCGCGACCGAAGCACGAGTATGGCGATACCGACACGGTAGCCAGATACCCCGGCATTTACAGCCAAAATACGCTACTGTGCGGTTCAGTCGTCGGCCGGCTCCACGACGCCGTCGAGTCCGGTCATCTCCAGCCCGCCACCGATGGTCCGGTTCGGGTACGGCATATTGATGTCCTCGGCATCGAAGCGTTGCTTGACTGCCTTGACGTATTCGGCGCGCGTCTTGACGAAGTCGGACCGACTCGGGTTCTTGATCCAGATACGGGACTGCAGTCCGACGGAGGAGTCACCGAGTTCAACGAGGCGAACCGATGGCTCGGGGTCGTCCATAATCTCCGGGTGTGCCCTAGCCTCGTCGAGAATGATTTCAGTCGCCTCGTCGATGTCGTCGTCGTAGTCGATACCGAACACGAACTTCAGTCGGAGTTGCTCCTTGGCGACGGGGTTCTTGATGACGCCGTCGGTCAGATTCGAGTTCGGCACGGTCAGCAGCTCGTTGTCGAAGGTCCGGACGCGGGTAACACGGAGACTAATGTCCTCGACGACGCCGGAGTTGCCGTCCCACTCGATCCAGTCGCCGATCCGGAACGGCTTGTCGGTGTAGATGAACACGCCGGCGACGAAGTTCTGGATGACGTCCTGCATCGCGAAGCCGATGGCAAGCGTCGCCGCGGCGGCGATGGTTGCCAGCGACTGCAGGAAGTTCCCGTACTCGGCCATCCCGAAGGCGACGGAGATGGCGACGAACACGACACCGATGCTGACGACCTTCTTCAGCGGCCGCCGTGCGTGGGTATCGAGGTCCCGTGACTTGAGCGAGCGGTCGACGATGGGGAGCACTATCGCCTTCCCCAATGCGTAGACGAGGACGAAGGCGACGACGAAGACCACTGCCGAGGCGATGGACCCGGCCGCCGGTACGCCGAAGCCATTGAGTAGGTCGGTGAGCGGTTGGACCTGCATCATTTCTCGAACACCGCGGTGTGGCCCCGCACTTGAATCACCTCAGCGTTGACCATCTCGGCCAGGTCGTCAGCGAGTTCCTCGGCCGTCGTGCCGCCCCGGGACGACCGGAGGAACTTGACCTTCACGAGGTCCGTGTTTTCCAGTTGGTCGTCGAGTTCGTCCGCTACGGATTCGATGCCGTGTTTGCCGACGCGGAGCGTCGCGTCGAGGTCGTGTATCCGCGACTGTCGAGAAGAGTCACTCATGTACACCGTTTAGCGAAGACAGCCCCTTAAAACCAGCAGTCGTAAAGAATCCTCAGTCGTACGGATAGCGGGACTGTGACCCACAGTCACACGTAATGACGACGTGGCCGGACTGGGTCCGGGATCGGGCGTTGTGTCCGTGCAGCAGGTACGTGTCGCAGGCGTCACACGTCGACCGCTCGAACGACCGCGGCAGGCGCAGCCGGTGGCGTTCGGCGACCCGGCGAGCCCGGCGGACGTACGACCGGGCGCGCTCCTCGTTGCCGGCCTGGACGGCCTCGCGAGCGAGCGACTGGAGGCGCTCGATCCGCTCGCGGGCGATGGTCGCCTCGTCCGTCATTGGCGGTACTGGGTCGGCGGCGGGAAAATGCCTTCCGAACGAGCTAGCAATGGTCGCCGTACGATTTGGTAGCTTTGTGAACAGCCGGAAAGCCCCGAGACGCTGGGCTACTGCGACTCTCACGGCTCGCTTCGCTCGCCGTTCGAGTGGTCGCGGCGCGGAGCGCCGCGCACTCGCTGCGCGCTTCTTCGCTCCCTACCGTCGCTCATGCAGTGCTTGCTTCGTCTCGAACGCCCAGCGTCTCGCCCCTTTCAGTCCCACCTGTGACTGTTCGACCAGCCGACACGGGTGGGACTGAAAGGGGCCGCGCTATCGACGAACCCCGGTGAAGCAAGCACTGGACTGAGTGAACGGAGTGAGCGAGGGAAGCGCACAGCGAGCCGCGGGAGTCGATAGCGCGGGGGCTTTCTGGCTGTTCTGAACGTTTGTTTGGTAAGTAAACGCTTCTAATCACACCCTCCACAAGTGAAGTCGATAGGATTTTCGGCCCCGACAGAGTTGCCCGAGACGTGCGCGTCCTGAACTATCTCGAACTGGCCGACCGCCTCGACCGGTCGGGCATCGGCACCGCCGTGGACCACCAGCGGGCGGCGCTGTCCGAGACCGACATCGAGGTGGAGACGACGCCCTGGCAGGAGGGCCATCCGGCGTGGGCACTGGGTGGCAATATCGCCTTCAACGACCCGGTGTTCCGCGAGTTCGACATCGCCCACTGCAACATGATCGGACCCGGCTCCGTCGCCGTGGCACAGCACGCGGCGCAGGCGGACATCCCGCTCGTCCTGCACGCTCACGTCACCCGCGAGGACTTCCGGGACAGTTTCCGCGGGTCGAACCTGGTCGCGCCGGCGCTGGGTCGCTATTTGAAGTGGTTCTACTCCCAGGCTGACCTCGTGCTCTGCCCCTCCGAATACACGAAGAACATACTCGAATCCTATCCCGTCGACGCGCCCATACAGCCGATGTCGAACGGCGTCGACATCGACGCGCTGGCGGGCTACGAGGACCTGCGCGAGGACTACCGGCGGCGCTACGACCTCGACGGGATGGTCGTCTTCGCCGTCGGCAACGTCTTCGAGCGCAAGGGGCTGACGACGTTCTGTGAACTCGCCCAAGAGACGAAGCACGACTTCGCGTGGTTCGGCCCCTACGACGCCGGGCCACAGGCCTCCAGGACCGTCTCGCGGTGGGTGAACGACCCGCCCGAGAACGTGACCTTCACCGGATGGATCGAGGACATCCGCGGGGCGTTCGGGGCCGGCGACGTGTACCTGTTCCCGACGAAGGCCGAGAACCAGGGCATCGCCGTGCTAGAGGCGATGGCCTGCGGGAAGGCGGTCGTCCTCTCGGACATTCCGGTGTTCCGGGAGTACTACGAGGACGGCCACGACTGCCTCATCTGTGCGGACGAAGCGGAGTTCCGCGAGGCGCTGGAGCGTCTCGCCGAGAATCCCGACCTGCGGGAGCGACTGGGCGAGAACGCCAAAGAGACGGCCAGAGAGCACAGCCTGGAACGGGTCGGCCGGCGGCTGGTCGAGACGTACGAAGAACTGGCCTGAGCGGATCGAGGCAGATGGCTCGAGCGGTCGAAGCGATTGTTATGCCGATAGCGGTTCGCTGTTGACAGACACCGACGGCGAGCGCCGCCAGACGACCGCGACCAGCACCGCGCCGACCAGCACCAGCGCGCCAGCGACGGCGAACGCGAGCAGGAAGTCGTAGCCGCCGAGCCAGCCGCCCAGTAGCGACCCGACGCCGCTCGCCAGCCCGGAGACGGCGGTGTAGATGCCGAGCGCCTCGCCGCGGATGGCCGACGGCGCGAGCTGGGTGACGACGCTGGCCGCGGTGACGGCGATGACGGCCCAGGCGACGCCGATGAGGACGAACACGACGCCGTTGATGATCGTGCCCGCGAGCGTCGCAGATAGCAGGAGCCCCACGACGGCGACAGCCGGATGAAGCGCGGCGCGGGCCAGCAGGCCCCCGACCTGGAGCCCGCTCGGGCTGTAGCGTTCGGCGAGTGCGCCAGCGCGGTCGTACCACAGCGCCGAGCCGACGCTGGAGACGAGATACAGCGCGAAGACGAGTCCCGACTCGTAGCCGAGCGTCCGCGAGAGATACAGCGGTAACGGCCCCCAGAACACGCCGAAGCCGAGGAAAAAAGCGACGACGGCACCGAAGTAGATGGTCAGCGACGGGGAGAACCGGGCCGCGACTTCGCGGGGACGCATCGACCGCGTGAGCCAGTACAGTCGCCCCGGACCGACCGGGAACGTCGCACTTCGGACCGGGAGCCGGCGCGACCGGGCGATGGCCCGCGCCATCCGACTGGCCCGCGGCCGGTCGAGTTCGTCGGGGTCGGACGGCAGCCACTTCGCCCCGAAGAACACCGACAGGCCAACGGCGGCCGCACACAGCCACAGCAGCGACTGCTGTGCGGGGATCTCTCCGAGTGGTCCGGAGAGCAGCGCCGTCCACACGAGACCGAGGACTAACCCGCCGGCCCAGCCCCAGCCCTGGTAGCGGTTCAGGACGGCGAACCGGGCCGGCCAGTCCCGCTCGACGGTTCCGGTGGTGACAAGCAGCGTCAGCACCGGCGCGGCAGCGCCGGCCGCGAACCACAGCAGGCCGTTGCCGACGATGACCAGCCACGGCTGTTCGGTGAGCGAGACGAGCAACAACGCGGAAGTCGCCAGCCCCAGTGCGAGGAGGACGAGCGACCGGCGCTTCCCCGTTTTGTCAGCGACGCGTCCGAAGATGAGTGCCCCCGGCGCACCCGCGGCGGCGGCCACCCCGGCGAGGACGCCCAGCATGAACGTCTCGCCGCCGATGGCGACGAAATACAGTGGAACGAGCAACGAGCCCGCGCCAAACGCGACCGATGCGATTGCCCAGGCGTACAGCCAGCCGTCCCGATCCATTACCTCAACTGTGCCACGGTCCCCCAAAAGAACTCTGGCACCCGCCAGATAGTGACAACTGTCTGACTGATGGCGTGCCAATGGCAACGGTTTAAGGCCTGGTCCTGCTACGCCGCGGCGATGACACTGCCGCACGTCGCGACGTTCACCGACACGTACCTGCCGACCGTCAATGGGGTGACCTACACGGTCCAGACGTGGCGGGACCGCTGGCGCGACCGCGGCGGTCGCATGGGCGTGGTCTACCCGAAAAGCAATCACGACCCATCAGAGAACGAGTATCCGGTCCGGAGCCTTCCGTTCCCCTTCTACGAGGGGTTTCGCCTGGGGATGCCACAGATACCGAAGGGTGTCCGGGACGCCGAACTGGTCCACGCCCACACTCCGTTCAGCCTCGGGATGGCGGGCCAGCGACTCGCCGGCAAACTCGATGTCCCCTTCGTCGCGTCGTATCACACGCCGACGAGCGAGTACGCCGAGTACGTCTCTTTCAACGGCGCTGTCGAGTCGGCGGTCCGCTCCAGCGCCGAGAGCTACGAACGCTGGTTCCTGGGCCGTGCCGACACCGTGATCGCGCCAAGCGAGCGCGCGGCGACTCACCTCCGGGAGGCTATCGGCCTCGATACGACAGTGACCGTCGTTCCGAACGGCGTCGACACGACCGTGTTCGAACCGGTCGACACGGCCGACTTCCGGGACCGCTACGACCTCCCCGATAGCCCTATCGTCGGCTACACCGGCCGTCACGGCTACGAGAAGTGCCTTGAGGACATCATCACCGCCTGCGAGGGGCTGGACGTGACTGTCGTGTTCGCCGGTGACGGCCCGGCCCGTGAATCGCTCGAAGCGACGGCCGAGCACAGCGACGTCGACGTGCGGTTTCTCGGATTTCTTGACCGTGCAGAACTGCCCGAACTGTACTCGACACTCGACGTGTTCGCGTTCCCCAGCCCCGTGGAGACGCAGGGTCTGGTCGCGCTGGAGGCCAACTGCTGTGGGACGCCCGTCGCCGGTGTCGACGCTGGCGCACTCAGCGACACTATCGAGGACGGCGAAACCGGCTACTCCTACGACGAAGGCGACATCGACGGCTTCCGTCGGGCTATCGAACGCGTCCTCAACGAACGCGAACACCTTCGGGAGCGCTGTCTCGCCCGGCGGGACGTGATCAGCGTCGAGCACGCTATCGACAAACTAGCCGACGTGTACGACAGCGTGCTGTAGCTGTCGCCGGCACAGCGTCTGCGTCGCGTAACTCAGGCCCGCGAGTGCGACCAGCCGATACCGAAAGCGAGCCCGTTGAGTGTGCCAAGCAGTATTCCAAGATAGAAATCCCCCAGTGACACGGCCAGTATCAGGCCGGCCCCGACTCCCAGCGCCAGCCCTTTCAGGACCGTTGGCCAGTGGAGCCAGCTGAGTCGCCCCTCGGCGTCGTCGCTCATACGCTCTCTCGGGTCGCCGGCGAGTAAACTGTACCCATTCGTCACGACTGCCCGCGCCGGTCGAGGGCGGACTGGTGGTCCTCCAGAGCAGCGATGCGGTCAGCGACATCTGGATGCGACCCGGGCAGCAGCCGCTCGGAGACGCTCCGCCAGCGGTGAGCGAGCCGTTCGGCCCGCCCCTCCGGCGGAGTTTGCTCGTCGGACGCAATGGCGTGTGGGATCACACAGAGTTCTCGAACCCCGGTCTCGGCGGTTCGGATGTCTGTGGTCGGACGCTGGTCGTCTGTCAGCGTCTCCAGCGCGCTGGCGAGTGCTGCCGGGGAGCCACAGATGGCGACACCGCCCGCGTCCGCGGCGTACTCCCGAATCCGTGAGAGGAGCCGGTAGCAGGCTGTGCTGGCGAGATACAGCGTCGCCGTGACCGGTATCGCGATGACAGCGAAGAGCAGCATCACGAGGTGAATGTTCCCGCCAGCGACCCACGTCCCGTCCTCGTCGTCGCCGCCGAGGAACCAGTGGAAGAACATCGAGTACTGCAGCGTCTTTCCGAGCGTGCGAGTAAACAGCGCGCTGACGGTCGGGAGGAACGCGGCCGCAGTCATGACGAACGCGTCGCCGTTCTTGAGGTGGGCCAGTTCGTGGGCGATGACGGCGTCGAGTTCCGCGTCGTCGAGCTGGTCGACGAGCGCCGTGGTCACGACCAGCGTCTGTTCGCCGGGCCGGCTGGCGACGTAGCTGTTGGGCGTCTCCGAGTCGATGACTGTCACGTCCGGTGTCGCCATATCCGCCGTCTGTGCCAGCCGAGCCACCCGCTCTCGGAGGTGGTCGGCGGTTTCGCTACGCCGTATCTTCGCCCGCATCGCGTCGACAGATTCAGGATTGGACGCCCTAGATTCGGTCGCAGTTGTTCCGGAATCCCGGAGCGTCATCCGGTAGCCGTAGATGGACTGGACGGCGAGCACGAGCGGCGTCCCGACGAGGACGACGGGCCACAGCGGCACGATATCGAACCCCATCGTCCAGAACAGCGTCCCGGTATCGTAGCCGACCAGCGGCAGGAGACCGAACGCGACGTGGCCCAGCACGTACGCGACGGCGACAGCCACGGCGTCGAAGGCGACGAGCACCACGACGAGCGCGAGGAGACGTGCGCGGAGGGACCACGTAGTGGACGGGCGGGGAGCCATAATTGTTCGTTCGTTATGACGAACAAAAAGCGTACGGGAGGGTCCGGCCCTGCCTCAGGCCAGCGCGCTGCCGGCCCGAATTATTTCGCGTTCACCAAACGCCGGGCCGACCAGTTGCAGCCCCACAGGTAGCCCGTCGTCGGTTTCGCCGGCGGGGACGGAGACGGCCGGGAGGTTCGCGAGGTTCACCGGGGTCGTGTTGGCGTCGGCCAGATACATCGTGAGCGGGTCGTCCAAACTCTCGCCGCGTTTCATCGGCGGCACGGGCATCGTGGGTGAGGCGAGCACGTCGGCGTCCTCAAGCGCCTCATCGAAGTCCTGTTTGACCCACGCGCGGGCGTCCTGCGCCTTCTTGTAGTACTTGTCGTGGTAGCCCGCCGAGAGGGCGTAGGTTCCGAGGAGAATCCGACGCTTGACCTCCTCGCCGAAGCCTTCCTCACGGGCGTTCGCGAACGACTCGTTCCAGTTGCCGTCGTAGCCGCCGGACTGCCCGTACCGGACGCCGTCGAACCGCGCGAGGTTCGAGGAGGCCTCGGACATCGCGATGACGTAGTACGCCTCGACAGCGTGTTCGACGGAGGGGAGGTCGACCTCGTGGTAGCTCGCACCCTGTGCTTCGAGGTCGTCCATCGCCGCCCAGAACGTCTCGACGACGTCCTCGTCGGCCCCGTCCAGCAGTTCCGTCGGAACGCCGATAGAGAGTCCGTCGACGTCGCCGTCGGCGGCCGCCGCGTAGGAGCCGTCGCTCTCGGGCGCTTCCTGCGTCGTCGCGTCGTGTTCGTCCGGCCCGGCGATGACATCCAGCAGTTCCGCAGCGCCCTCAACAGACGGCGCGATGGGGCCGATCTGTTCGAGGCTGTTGGCGTAGGCGACGAGGCCGTATCGGGAAACCAGCCCGTAGGTCGGCTTGATACCGACGACGCCACAGAAGGCGGCCGGACAGCGGATAGAGCCGCCGGTGTCACTCCCCAGCGCGAGGTCGGCGTCGCCGGCGGCGACGACAGCGGCCGAGCCACCGGAGGAACCGCCCGGCACCCGGCCCTCGGCGACGGGGTTCTCAACGGGCCCGAACGCCGACGTCTCGGTGGTCGTCCCCATCCCGAACTCGTCCATGTTCGTCTTGCCGGGGATGGTCGCGCCGGCGTCTTTCAGGCGCTCGACGACCGTTGCGTCGTACGGCGGGACGTAGTCTTCGAGCATCGCCGAACCGCAGGTCGTCCGGACGCCCTCGGTGGAGATGTTGTCCTTGACCGCGACGGTCTTGTCCGCCAGCGGGCCGTCGTCCGCGCCCTCGATGGTCTCGTCGGTGATGTAGCCGTTGTACGCCGTCATCTACGACACCTTCGGCCCTTTGAACTGCCCTTCTTCGGTATCACTGGCGTTCCGGAGCGCGTCCTCCTGCGAGAGGCTCTCGCGTGTCTCGTCGGGGCGCATCACGTTCGAGAGGTCAGCCTCCCGTTCTGTCTCTGGGACGTCGTCGAGCGCTTCGAACGCGTCGAGGATGTCGCCAAACTGCTCGGTGAACCGCTCGATCTCGTCGTCTGCGAGGTCGACACGGGCGAGGTCGGCGACGTGCCGGACCTCCTCGGGATCGACGGCGGGGTCGCTCATGTCGGGCCGGAGTGCTGGATGCGCGGTAAGCGTTTCGAAACACCGGGCAGATATATAGCATAGTTAATAATTGTGGAAGCGAATACACAAGAATTGCCAACTCTTGTTTCCCCTTCGGAAAATTGGACTTCTGAAACGGACAAAAGTTTTAAGTCGCCGTAGATACAACAGTAGGCTACAACACGTTTTTCGGGTACGATACCCGGTTGTCCCACCCCCAACAAATGACCGATACCAGCATCCGCCGATACTCGAACGAGCGCGAGACGGAGACAGAGCAGACGGACGAAGAGGAGTCGGAGACGCTCGTCTGTCCGGAGTGTAACGGGTCGTTACTGTCCGACAGCGAGCGCGGTGAAACGGTGTGTGAGGACTGTGGGCTGGTCGTCGAGGAGGACGAGATCGACCCCGGTCCCGAGTGGCGCGCGTTCGATTCGAAGGAGAAAGACGAGAAATCCCGTGTCGGTGCGCCGACGACGAACATGATGCACGACAAGGGCCTCTCGACCAACATCGGCTGGCAGGACAAGGACGCGTACGGCAATTCCCTGTCCTCGCGCCAGCGCGAGAAGATGCAGCGACTGCGCACCTGGAACGAGCGGTTCCGTACCCGCGACTCCAAGGAGCGCAACCTCAAACAGGCCCTCGGCGAAATCGACCGCATGGCGAGTGCCCTCGGACTGCCCGAGAACGTCCGCGAGACGGCCAGCGTCATCTACCGTCGCGCACTGGACGAGGACCTGCTGCCCGGCCGCTCCATCGAAGGCGTCTCGACGGCGTCGCTGTACGCCGCCGCGCGACAGGCCGGGACGCCGCGGTCGCTCGATGAGATTGCCGGCGTTTCCCGCGTCGAGAAAGACGAAATCGCCCGGACCTATCGTTACGTGGTCCGCGAACTCAGCCTCGAAATCCAGCCGGCAGACCCCGAGAGCTACGTCCCGCGGTTCGCGTCGGACCTCGACCTCTCCGAGGAGGTCGAACGGCGCGCCCGCCAGCTGCTCCAGAACGCCAAGCAAGAGGGCGTCCACTCCGGGAAGTCGCCGGTCGGCCTCGCCGCCGCTGCGGTGTACGCCGCCTCGCTGCTCACCAACGAGAAGGTAACTCAGAGCGAGGTCAGCGAAGTGGCCAATATCTCCGAGGTCACCATCCGCAACCGCTACCACGAACTGCTGGAAGCTGAGGACAACATCCACCCGTAACCGGTATCGTAACCTAAACCACCGACTGTGCCGTGCCGTCGGTATGGAAACTACTCGGCATTTTGTCGCAACCGTCTACGTCGTTAGCGAGGGTTGTGTCGCGCTCCACGAACACAGTAAGCTCGACATGTGGCTGCCCGCCGGCGGCCACATCGACCGCGACGAACTCCCCCACGAGGCCGCGCTCCGCGAGACGCGCGAGGAACTGGGCCTCGACGTGGCCCTCATTGCCCCACAGCAGGACATCGAAAGCGAAACGGTCCAGTCGATGCCCCAGCCACAGCACTTCTTGCTTGAGGATATCAACGTCAACGCCGAAGGCGAGGTCGGCCACCAACACATCGACTTCATCTTCTACGGCCGGGCGGATACCCGCGATATCGCGCCGGGGCCGGGCGAACAGCCGGCCGAGGACTGGGAATGGTTCTCTGCTAATGACCTACAGAATCGGAGCGATGAACTCCCGGCAGACGTCCTCGAGGTCGGCCAGCAGGCAATCGGTGCTGTCGGCGAGTGACTTACGCCTCACTGACTCCCCAGTCGATGTTCGCCCAGAGTCGTTCCCACACGTAGTACAGGACTGTCTTAGCAGCCGCCGCTGAAAGCCCGATTTTCGCAGACGACCCGAGTTCACCGGTAAACAGGAAGGCGATGCCGAACACGACGCTGGTCGCGAATAGTCGGTAGCTCACGGCTTTGACGACTGACCGCCGGTGTTGTGTCATTACGGCCCACCCCACTGTACTGCCAGGGATTCGCTGGGGCGGCGTTCACATCGAACACCTATCATTCGAGAACAACTATCGACGCCGCACACTAAAACCTAATTACATATTATTATTCACGGGGCTGACTGCAAGGACACCGCCCGTGTCATTCCACGAGCGACTCGACGTACTGCGTGACGTGGTCGTCCATCCGGCGCTTGTAGCCGGCCTGTCGGGCCAGACGGTCCAGTTCCCGGGCGGCGAGTGAGCCGTACTGTGCGGCCTTCTTGTCCCGGTTTGCGATCTCGTCGGGGAGTGATCCGCGCGCTGCCGCCCGGAGCGCGACCTTCCGCGTCTCGCCGTCCACGAGCAGCTCGCCGTCCAGTCGGAGCGCGGCCTCGACAACGCGGTCGTGTAACAGCGGTGTCACCGGCTCGACGCCGGCGGCCCGCAGTGCGAGCACGTCCCGCTCCAACTGGTCGGGGAGCGAGCCGATGACCTCCCGCTGTGCCCCGCGGACGGTGTCGGCTTCTACGCGGGGGTCCTCGGGGGCCTTTGCGACTTTTGCGTAGCCACCGAACAGCTCGTCGGCTCCCTGGCCGAGCGCCAGCCGGTCGAAGCCGTCGGCGGCGACCCGTTCCGCGGCGAGATACAGCGGGAGCGCAATTTGGACCGCCATGGCGTTGGTTCGACCGGTGGCGTGTGCGATTTCGGGGACCGCCCGCTCGATAGCCTCGTGAGTCAGTTCGACCACACGGACCTCGGTCCTCAGCAGGTCGGCGGCCGACCGAGCGGCCTCAACGTCGTGACTGTCCGGGAAGCCCGCGACGTACAGCGGCGCGTCGAGACGAGCCGCGAGCAGCGCCGAGTCCACACCGCCTGAGAACGCGATAGCGAGAGAATCAGTGTCGACGGCGTCGATGCTCGTCTCGACAGCCTCGCGAACCCGATTGATGGCTGTCTCGCGGTCGCTGAACGGGTCGGGCGACGGGAGCGACCACCGCTGCCGGGTCCCGTTGTCGTCCCGAATATGACCGGCGGGGAACAACCGCGGATCGGCCAGCGCGGTCGGGTCGCGGCTCCACTGCCCGGGGTCGAGAGGCTCCCCGTCAGAAACAGTCCGCTCCACGAACAGCGGGTATCGCCCGAGAACGTCCCGGAGGAGCGTTCCGTCCAGTTCGCCCGCGAACCCGCCGCTTCCCGGCAGCGCGTCGCCGCTGTCGAGGGCGTCGGCGACGGTATCTGGGTCAGCTCCCTGCATCACTGCAGTAGTTCCGCAATGCCGTTCTTGACGCGTCGCTTCGCCCCGCCGGCGGCCTGCCGGAAGCTAATCCGCCACGGCGTCCGCTTGCCCTCGACAGTCGTCTCGCCCTGGCGGATGGCGTCGAGAATCGCGTCGGCCGTTCGTTCGTCCGTGCCGACGTTGGTGACTGCCTGCCCGACCATCTCCGCGATGTGGGCGTCACTGCCGGCGGTCATCGGCAACCCGTTGCGACGGGCGAACCGCTCGGCCTGCCGGTTCGACCGTCCGGTCAACAGCCGCGAGTTGTACACTTCGATAGCATCGGCGGTCGCAAGTTCGGCCTTCGAGATGTGTTCCAGCACGCCGTGGCGGGACTCCTGAAACGGGTGTGGGACGACTGCGAGTCCCCCCTGATCGCGAATGCGGTCGAGCGTCTCCTCGAACGGAAGGTGTGGCGGAATCGCCTCCTGAATCCCCAGAGCGAGGACGTGTCCGGCGGCACATGTGACCTCCATCCCGGGAATCCCGACGAGGCCGTACTCCGGGGCGAGTTCGGCCGCCCGGAGGCTGGCGTCGATTTCGTCGTGGTCAGTCACGGCCAGCGCGTCCAGTCCGACGGCGCTGGCTTGCTCTAAGAGGAGCTCGACCGGGTCCCGGCCGTCGTACGACAGCGACGAGTGCGCGTGTAGCTCAACCGACTGCACAGGTATCGATAACGGGGGGCAGGGCAAAAACGCCCCGGTCCGCCCCCGTTCTCACAGAGAACAAACCGGCCGCCGTGTCCAAGGCGGCCGAGTGCCCGAAGAACGCCCATCTGTCCCACGAGACTGAGCGTGTGCTTCCCGACGATACGACCGTCAATCGACGGTCGCATGTTGCAATTACTGGTGTGCAGGAATGAGTGAGCCCCCTCAGCTTGGTGGGGATTAAAATGGGGTTAGACGCTGCCGACTCAGTCGGCCGAGCTCCCGCTCGCCACCGAGCGCTCACCGGTGTCGAACGGCGGCGACCCGTGGATCTCCTCGTCTTCCAGGTAACACTGCGGGTCCGGGGCGAACAGGTCGTCTTCCACGGTGAGCGCCCGGAGCCGGGAGGCCCCGCGGCAGACCTCGGCGTAGCGGCAGTCGGCGCATTTCCCCGTGAGGTGCTCTTCGCGGTTGCGGAGTGCCGTCAGAAGCGGGTTCGACTCGTCCTCCCAGATAGCGCCGAACGAGCGGTCGCGGACGTTCCCCAGCGAGTACCCCTGCCAGAACTGCGTGAGGTGGACGTTGCCCTGATAGTCCACGTCGGCGACGCGTTCGCCGGTCGGGTCCCCGCCGTTGACCCGCAGGTACTCGTACACCCGCTGGGCCTGTGCGTCGCTCATGTGCTCGCGGGCGTACTCGACGAGGTAGGCCGCGTCGGCGTAGTTCCCGACCAGCAGCGTCTCGATCTCCTCGCCGCGGTCGTGGTACTCGCGAGTCATGTCACAGACTCGCTTCACCGCCTGCCGGCGGTCCTCGGGCGTGAGATCGGCGTCGACAATCTCGGTCCCGCGGCCGCCGTAGTCCAGGTGGTAGAAGCAGAAGCGGTCCACGCCCACGTCAGTCAGCAGGTCGACGACGCCCTCCAGGTCCGCGGCGTTGCGCTCGGTTATCGTGTACCGGAGTCCGGTCTTCAGGCCCGCGTCGAGGCAGTTCTCTATCCCCTGAACCGCGCCCTCGAACGCGCCGTCGACCCCGCGGAAGTCGTCGTTTCGCTCCGGCAGCCCGTCGACTGAGACGCCAGCGTATTTCAGCCCGGCGTCCTTGAGCGACCGGGCGCGCTCTTCGGTGATGAGCGTCCCGTTGGTCGAAAGCACCGGTCGGACGCCGACCTCGTTCGCGTAGGCGACCAGTTCTTCGAGGTCCTGCCGGACGAGCGGCTCGCCGCCGGAGAACAGCACCACCGGCGCGCCGTAGTCGGCCAGGTCATCGAGCAGCGCTTTCCCCTCCGCGGTCGAGAGCTCCCCGTCGGCGATTTCGGTGTCGGCGGCAGCATAGCAGTGATCACAGTAGAGGTTGCACTGCTTGGTGACGTTCCAGACGACGACGGGCCGGCGCTGCTTCTCGTCCCGGATCTGGCGTTTGGTCGACTCGTTGGCCGCGTCGTACCGGAGGCCGTCCCCCTCAGCGTCGAGGTCACAGAGCAGTTTCGAGACCGAAATCATCGGTTTTCACCCCGGAGCGTCTCCGACTCCATCTCGTCGACGCTCATAGTGGCGTCGTCCCCCGCGTTCCCCGTTCCGAGCGTCGCCTCGTCCGTCTGGTAGCGGCGGGTCTTGTCGGCGGGACACAACCACAGTGTGACGGCCGTCCGCGCGAACAGCGACGCTGCCTGCTCTCTGGCGATGTCGGCGGACGGCGCGCTGACACTGCCGACGTGGGTGAGCGGGTCCGCCGTGTCCTCGCGGACGAACACCTCCCACTCGCGACTCGTTGCGCCGCGCGGGGCGTCTACCTCGTGGTCGAACTCTTCCATACCCCTCTGTTAGACTCCCCAAGAAAAACGGGACTAGCGTGTTCTCAGCTACTGGGAACCACTCGGTCAACGGCGTTTCAGTTCGATTGGAATACAGCGTTTGCCGTCCAGACGCTGGGCGGGAGCTGTGCAAGCACAGAGTGAGACTGGAGGATAGCGGTCACAGTCGAGTTGCTCGTGGCTGCCGGAAGTGGTCGCAATAGCCGAACTCCGAATTTTGGTATAGCAGTATCTGATTTACTAACGGGTCGTGCCTGCGTGGCTTAAAAGGAAAGTCTGCTATTCGAATGTAGCCGAGATGTCCCGCGAAAAGACCAATCAACTCACGCAGCCTATCGAAACGCCGTCTTACGCTTCGTAGCCGGCGTAGTCCATCAGCTGTTTGAAGATGTCGGTGTCCATCGCCTCCTTGTAGACGACACCGGTGATCATCCCACCGGGGTAGGAGGTCCCGTTCATCGCGTGGCTGACCTTGTGACAGTGCGCGAGGTAGATGCCGGGGTCGGCGTCGGCCTCGAACTCGATAGTGTGCCGACCGGCGGGCGGGATGCTGGTGATGTCCTGGTCGTGGCGGGCGGCTTCCGGAATCTTCCCGCCGTCCTTGTGGGTCACCTGGAACCGGTGGTTGTGAATGTGCATCGGGTGGTCCATGTACCCGTTATTACACATGTGGATACGCACCGTGTCGCCCTGCTCGACGATGATCGGCGAGCCGTCCTCGGGATGCAGCGTCCGCGGCGCGGACTTGCCGTTGACCGTGAACGTATCGGGGCGACGGTTGCGAACATCGTAGCTGGCGTCCATGCCGGCCATCTGACGGTTGAGTCGGGAGTCCCACTCCTTCAGCGTCATGAAGTACTCCTTGTCGGCCGGTTCGTAGCCCTTCGGGTCGACGCGGAAGATGCCGTACATCCCCATGTCGATGTGGCGGTGAGTCTGGTAGTGGCAGTGATAGAGATGCGTGCCCGTCACGTTCGCGGGGATCGTGTAGGTGTGCTTCTCGCCGGGGTCGATGCGGATGCCCGTGGTCGTCGGGACGCCGTCGTCTTCCCACTGCTTCTGGACGGCGTGGAAGTGGACCGTATGCGGGCGCATGCCGTCCGTGTTGTCGAACGTAACCTCCATGTCCTCGCCCTCCGTCGTCCGGAGAATCGGGCCCGGGACGCTCGGTTCGCCGTCGTCGGCTTTGAACGCCCACACCTTCGGGAGTTCGACGGGGCCGCCCATCGACTCGCCGGGATGGGCCTCGTGTTTGGCCGGGACGGAGGAGAGCGTCACTTCACCACCTTGCTCGTCGACGTTGACGATTTCCGGGGGCGACGTCGTCGGGAGGTCGCTGTCTGACTGTGCCGGGGTCGTGCCGGTGTCGACTGACTCTTCGGTTGGAACCTCACCCGGGGCGGTACAGCCCGCAAGCGCGACCGTGCCACCGAGGCCGGAGGCTTTCACGAAGTCACGACGGGAGATGCCCGATCCGGGTGCGCCGATCTGGTCTTCCATAAGCAACTGGGGCTAAGACACCACAGTATAAACCCCCAAAGCCAGTTCTCAGGCCGGCAGAACCGTTCTCAGTTACTGGGAACCGGGGCACGGTTACAGATAAGTCCCCCATATATTGCGTGCTGTGTGGCGGAAACGTCGGCTGTATCGGGCGGTAAGCGCTCCCAAGTCGGTTACATTAAACGTCTTGGGCGGGCAGTGTCGAGCAAGGATGGTCCGGGACCCCTTCGCTGACGAGGAGACGCCGGAGTTACAGACGGTCCTCGACGCACTCGACGACGAGGACTGTCGCGCCATTGTCAGCGTACTGGAGGAACCGTTGACGGCGAGCGAGATATCCGACCGGAGCGGCGTACCGCTATCGACGACCTACCGAAAGCTCGAACTACTGACCGAGTCCTCGTTGCTGTACGAGGGCGTCGAAGTCCGGTCGGACGGCCAACACGCGAGCCGATACGCGATCGACTTTGAGGAGGTCGTCATCAGTCTCGACGAGGAACTGTCGCTCACCGTCGACATCTCACACCGCGCTCGGACGCCGGACCAACGGCTCGAAAACCTCTGGTCCGAGGTGCGAAAGGAGACATAACCATGGTACACATTCCAAGTTCACAGGTCGGCATCGTCGTCTCGAAGACACTGATCCTCATTCTTGGCGGACTGATTACGTACTACTCGTATCAGGCGTACAGCCGGACGAAAAGCCCCCAGCACAAGTGGCTCACCTACGGGTTCGGTGTGGTGACCCTTGGCGCATTTATTGGTGGCGTTCTCGATATCGTTGTCGGCAGGTATCTCGGTCAGCAACTGCTCTCCGTGAGCGTCTTCACGTCGAGTTCACTGACGGCCATCGGCCTGGGTATCATCCTGTACTCGCTGTACGTTCGGTAGTGACCACGCGACGTACCCGCGCAGCAATCTCGTCGCCTCTCGCTTCTCGATTTCGGCCGGAGCGGGCAACTGGTCCGTATCGTGTCGTGACACTGGTATTCTCACCGACTGGAAACGCTACGGACGGTATATTTATCAGGACGTGTCAATCAGAGCCATGCTTGGAGCGAACGCAGTGTTGTTAATCGGGATGAAGACAGTCACGCTGTTCTGCGGTGTGATACTGACGACGTTGACATACCGCGCATACCGCCGCACTCGGGCACCGGCGATGCGAGCGCTCTGTCTCGGTATCGGGTTCGTCACACTGGGTGCAATACTCGGCGGCAGCCTCCACCAGTTCGTCGGCATGCCGGTCGCACAGAGCGTCACTGTCGAAGAACTGTTCACCGCTGCTGGGTTCTTTATTCTGACCTACTCGGTGTATACTGACCAGCCGACCACGACGAACTGAGTTACGGGTCCTCGGCGGGCGTGCGTCCACGACCGGTCAGGAGTGTTGGTAGCGATTGCGGGCTGTGTTCGACGAGGACGGCGACGAGGTTCCCCGCGAACAGGACAGTCCCGAAAAACGCGAGCGCCCCGGCGACTAACGCCGTGCTGTCCGGTGTCTCGAGCCACTGATTGCTCACGAGGAGGCCGTACGCAACTGTCAGCGCCACACCATCTATTGCCGCGATTCGGTGGTCGTACAGGTCATCGACCATCGGCACGTCCTCGAAGCCGAGGCGGTCGCTGTACCGGTGGACCCAGACGATAAACGGGACGACGTGATACAGCGTCCCGAGGACGACGAAGCCGACGCCGCCGACGAGCAGCACCGTCGACGGCTGACCGAGCAGCCCGGCGTACGCCAGCGGGTCGTTCCACCACGCGAACACCGTCAGTCCGGCCCAGAGAAACAGCGACAGCGCTGCGACGCTGTATCGGGTCAACATCGGGGACCACTCGACACGCGCCCCGACGAGCTGTCGCGCCAAGAGCACCGCCACCACGCCAAGGCCAGCAGCGACGAGAACTGCGCCGAACCGGGCCAGAACGGGTGACCCAACTAGGCGACCGCCGGCGAGCGCAAGAACGCCGAACGGATAGACGGCCGTCTCCGCCCGCTGGACCGCTGCATCGACCCTGCCTGTGTCGGCCTGCGTGAACATCGGGGCGAGCTGTGCCAGTGCACCCGCGACAGTCGTCAGGACAGCACCGAACACGGCGAGTGTCCCGTGGGCCAGCAAGAGCCCCTGCCGGCCGATTCCCAAAATCGGGAGGACGCCGGCAGCGTGATCCAGCGCCAACACTATCCCGGCGGCCGTCACGAGGGCGAAAAACACCAGTGCCCAGCCGAAATGAATCGCCGTGACGTCGGGCTCCGCAGCGAGTAGCGTCCGTCCGATGTTGTAACAGAGCGTCCAGACGCCGATCAGCGCGAACGCGCCGGCGACCGGTAGCAGGGCAGGAGTCGCTGTCAGGAAGCCAGCGGCCAGACCCGCGAACCCGACCGCAGCGAGTGGTAACTGCGCTGCAGCGAGGCGGCGCGAGTGGAGTTCGATGCCACACCAGACCGGGACGAACTGCGTCAGTGCGCCCATGATGGTGAGACAGACCCACCCCGCGAGCAGGAGGTGGACCTGTGCGAGGTGGCCAGCACGGCCCTCGACGACGCCGACGGTGACACCGGCGACCAGAAACGCCAGCGCGACGACGAAATGACGCAGCGGGACCGTCATCGGCGGGGCGGCGTCTGCGTCCACGTCGGCAGGTATTCCGCTCATTGCTGTGTAGTACGACCTTGTCCCTGCTGGCAATGTGGCCGAATATGTTCGGGGAAAGGGTCGGCCCGTTCACAACCGAACGCGAACACATGACGTCGAACCACCAGCCAACAGAGCAAATCGCGGCCCTGATTTCGGAAACTGGTGCGCCCGGTGACGCGCCGACGGAACGCCTCGATGTGCAGTCGCTGGGGCCGCCAAAGCCGCTCAAGCAGACACTAGAGCGGCTTGCGGACCTTGACGACGACATCGTCCTCGTCCAGTTCAACGACCGCGCCCCACAGCACCTCTACCCGAAACTCGAGGACAGAGGATACGAGTACGAAAGTGTTGAGACCGACGACGCGACAGTGACAGTCATCTGGCACAGATGAATCAGAACACGGAGCCGCCTGTCGACGTCGAAGAAGCGATCGCTCGTATCGACAGCCGTGGTGCGAAGATTCAGCGGGAGCAACTCGAACGGACGCTGTCACAGCTACAGCAGGACGGTGAACTGACGGCTGACCAGCAGCTTGCGGTCGAAAAACTGAGCGAACGGCTCGTCGACCGATTGCTCGCCGTCCCCCGGGCAACTCTACAGGACGCGGCGAGGAGTGCGGACGACGAGCGGATCGAAACCGCGATTTCCCTGTTCGAGTGAGCCTACTCCGACGACGCCAAAACGAGCAGTGCCTCGCTGTCCGCCGTTGCGGCGGGGGAGATGTCCTGGTCACCGTCGAACCGGACGACGTCGCCGGGAGAGAGCGACACCGTCTCGTCGCCGAGCGTCAGGTCCACGGCGCCCGAACGGAGGAGGAACACGATGTCCCGACCGGGATGCTTGTGGGCCGGAATCGACTCGCCCGCATCGAGTGTCAACCGGATGGTCTTTGGCTCCCCGTCGAACAACCTCGTCCGGCCGTCCCCGTCGCCGTCGAGCGTTGCTCGCTCCGTTTCTGTGACGGTAGATTCGCTCATTGTTTCGGAAGGTCGGCGACGAACTTCTGTGGGCCGTCCTGCTCGCACCGATAATTCGCCGCGTCGAACGCCTCGACCTCGGCTTGCATCTCGTAGAACAGCGGCTTTGGCTCGTGATCGTTGATAATCCGAAGCGTCTCCCCTGAGGACAGCGCCTCGAAGGAGTCGTGTATCTTCGAGTGTCGCTCCGGCGGCGGCGTCTCGCGCAGGTCGAGTGTGGTTGCTGGCATCACCTGAGCGTTCGCCGGGCGTCGGTGAGGGGGTTCCCCCGAACACGTTCGGGAGTAGGTCCTGATGGATGCCGCCCGTTCGATTCAGTATGAGCCTTCTCTCCGGCCTCCGTGGCGGCTCAGACGTCGGGTTCGATAGCTACGGGACGTTCGTTCCCGAACACAACCCTGACCCCGGCCCGTTCCTGTCTGAGACAGCAGTACTGACCGGCACCGACCACGCCGCGTTCCACCGACTCACGATGGACCTGTTCGACGAGCGCGGCGTGTACGACATGACTTTCGGGTACAACCTCGCACGGCTGAACCTCGACCATCGGCACCCGGACGCGGGCTTCCGCTACGGCCGTGAGACGGACGACAGGAGCGTGTTGCGAGCCGAGTTCACGCCGACGACCGAGTTCTGCCCCCAGAGCGACACGCTGACTGTCGGCGCGTTTCGCGCCTGGAACGGGCTGTCGGACCGCCACGAGTACGACCTTGTCCGCGTCCGCGTGAGCCCTGGCCACCACCAGAGTACGAGTATCAACGACAAACTCCAGCAACTCGAAACGCGGTACCGGAAAACCGGTGAACTCCGGACGGACGATGCGGACGAATCGTCCGACGAGAGCGTGCCGTTCTGACGGCTGAGTACATGGAAAACGTTATACGGTTTGCTGGGCGACATATCGTAAGCTGAGCCGACTGGGTGGGATATCGGTGGCTTGGTGGGATAGTGGAGGGTCCCTCCACGACAGAAAGCAACAACCTATCAAAAAACGATGGTATCGGAGTACTTACAGTGCGGCGTCGCGGCCCGCCGGAGGCGGAGCCGAGATGGATAGCGATATCTTTCGGGATGCGGACGGAACCTACAACAAGCGGCTTCTGGGACTGGTCCTTCTCGTTTTACTCGCCGTCGTCGGTGCTGGCGTTGGGACCCTCGGTCTCACCGACAACAGCGACGCGACTTCTGAGCCCGCCACCGAGATGACGCCAAGCCCGACGGAGTCGACACCGGACGGAACTGACGCCACTTCGACCGAAAGCGGCGGCAGTGCCTCCCCACCGCCGAGCGCGCTCCTGTCCGAAACTCCGACAGAGACTCCGGCTAACAACCAGTCGGACGGGACCACCGCGGGCAACGCGACGGCTGAATAGTCCGGCAGTAAAACGGCGGTTCCTCAGGAAAACAGCAGATTGAGGTTGAACCCGGTCACGGCGAGCCCCATCACTGTCAGAAGCACCGGCGGACCGTAGTAGAGCAACGGGTCTTCTTCGAGCACGCCGCCCCAGATGCTCACGCCGAGACAGCAGTATATCACGAGGAGTTTGAGGCCGAGGAAGCCGCCGCCGCCGAACGACTGGATCGCCCACCGGATCGCGGGATTCGCCTCGGTGAACGTCGGCACGAAATAGACGATGGCGATGGTGGTAACCACGTCCCCGACGCCGTAGGTCGCCAGCGCCACCGCCCACACGCTGGAGAAGGACCGGCCGGAGAAAGAACTCCCTTCCAGCGTCAGCCAGTCACCGTCGGCAGCACCCATACTGCATTCGGGTATGGCTAGCGGCCATATATACTGCGAGGGCCAGTTATCTGATTTGAAAAGGAGAGAGATATGGGCTCTCCAGAGATTTTGAGGTAATTGTACGCGGGATAGCTATTCTAAAGACCAATATTGTCCCTCCTGAAAGTCCATAGCCGATGCCGGTGCCCACTCGTATTCAGCTGTGAGTCTCAGCTATGGACGGTGTGTCGGGTTGTTGAACAGGCGCTCGCCTCGACAGGTGCGAGTTGTGTGCTGCCGGACGTTCGCGTCCTGCCAGCGCGGGTGCATGGAAAGGGACTTATCTTGTGGGCGGCCACGAGGAGGTAATGAGCCTGTCCGACGCGGACCACGAACTCGTGGTCGAGGAGATCGGTCGGGAGCCGACACGGGCGGAGGCCGCTCTCTTCGAGAACCTCTGGAGCGAACACTGCGCGTATCGCTCCTCTCGCCCCCTGCTGTCGGCGTTCGACTCCGAAGGCGATCAGGTCGTCATCGGCCCCGGCGACGACGCAGCCGTCGTCTCCCTGCCGTCCCACGGCGACGGCGAGGAGATGTACATCACGATGGGCGTCGAGTCCCACAACCACCCGTCCTACGTCGACCCGTTCGACGGGGCAGCGACCGGCGTGGGCGGGATCGTCCGCGACACGCTGTCGATGGGGGCCTACCCCATCGCGCTGGCTGACTGTCTGTACTTCGGCGATTTCGACCGTGAGCACTCCCGCTATCTCTTCGAGGGCGTCGTCGAGGGCATCTCCCACTACGGGAACTGCATCGGCGTCCCGACAGTGGCCGGCAGCGTCGCCTTCCACGACGACTACGAGGGGAACCCGCTCGTGAACGTGTCCTGTATCGGCCTGCTGGAGCCCGAGCGGACCATCACCGCCGAGGCCCAGAAGCCGGGCAACAAGCTCGTTCTCGTCGGCAACGCGACGGGGCGAGACGGGCTCGGCGGGGCGTCCTTCGCCAGCGAGGACCTCGCGGAGGACGCTGAAACGGAGGACCGACCGGCCGTGCAGGTCGGCGACCCGTACTCGGAGAAGCTACTCGTCGAGTGCAACGAGGCGCTGCTGGACGAGGAACTCGTCGAGTCGGCCCGCGACCTTGGGGCCGCTGGCCTCGGCGGCGCGTCGTCCGAACTGGTCGCCAAGGGCGGCCTCGGTGCACGTATCGAACTCGACCGCGTCCACCAGCGTGAACCGAACATGAACGCCATGGAGATTCTCCTCGCAGAGAGCCAGGAGCGGATGGTGTACGAGGTCGCGCCGGAGAACGTCGACCGCGTGGCCGAACTCGCCGAGCGATACGACCTCGGCTGTTCGGTCATCGGCGAACTCACCGAGCCGGGCACGAACTACGTCTGCACGTTCGAGGACGAGACGGTCGTCGACGTGGACGCGGAGTTCCTCGGTGAGGGCGCGCCGATGAACGACCTGCCCAGCGACGCGCCGCCGAGAGAGGAACGAGACCTGCCAACGGTCGCGCTGGAGGAAGCCTTCGAGGAGATCGTCAGCAGCCCGAACTGCGCCTCGAAGCGGTGGGTGTACCGCCAGTACGACCACGAGGTGCAGGTCCGCACGAGCGTCCTGCCCGGCGACGACGCCGCACTGCTCGCCATCCGTGAGGCCGGGACCGGACTGGCGTTCTCTGCCGGCGCGGACCCCAACTGGACCGACGCCGCGCCGTACGAAGGTGCACGCGCCGTCGCGCTGGAAAACGCCACGAACGTCGCCGCGAAGGGCGCGACACCCCATGCGGCTGTGGACTGTCTGAACGGCGGCAACCCCGAGAAGCCTGACGTGTACGGCGGCTTCAAAGGCATTGTCGACGGCCTGGCGGACATGTGCAGCGACCTTGACGTGCCGGTGGTCGGGGGGAACGTCTCCTTGTACAACGATTCCCAGGACGGACCGATTCCCCCCACACCGACGCTCGCGCTGGTCGGCGTCAAGGAGGGCTACGATGCCCCGCCGCTGTCGCTGTCCGGCGAGGGAACGCTCGTCGTCGTCGGTGACACCGCGCTGGAAGGCGAGGCCGACCCGCGACTCGGCGGCTCCGAGTACACCGCGCAGTTCGGCGGGACCGACCGCTTCCCCGCCCTCCCGGCGGACTCAACGGACGTTGTCGAGACGATTGTCGAGGTCGCCGACGCCGACCACGTACTGGCGAGCCACGACGTGAGCCACGGCGGCCTCGCGGTAACGCTGGCCGAGATGGTCCACGAGGACGCCGGTGCGTCGGTCGGAATCGGGACCACCGAGCACGGTACCCCGGCTCGACTCCTGTTCAACGAGCGGCCCGGCCGGGTCGTGTTCGAGACGACCGACCCGGCGGCGGTCCGGGAGGCCTTCGACGGCGTCGCCCCAGTGACGGAACTGGGCGAGGCGAACGACTCGAACGGACTCGATATTACGGTCAACGACGAGACGATGGCGTACAACGCTGCGGACATCGCCGACCTGCGGTCGGTCATCGAAGACGAACTGGCCTGATTACCAGCGGACATCGAACCGCGCACCGCCCCTCTCGCTCTCCGAGACTGCGACCGACCAGCCGTGCGCTTCGGCGATGCTCTGAACGATCGACAGGCCGAACCCTGTCCCGTCCGAGTTCGTCGAGTAGCCGTGTTCGAACACTAGCTCACGGTCGTCCGGTGAAATGCCGGGGCCGTCGTCGGCGATGGAGAACCCGTTCTCATGTGTCTCGGGCGCGGAAACGACGACGGTGCATTCCGCGCCCGCGTGCTCGATGGCGTTCCGGTAGAGATTCTCGAATAGCTGCTGGAGGCGCTCGGCGTCCGCCTCGATGGTCGCGTCGGTTTCGATGGTAAGCGTTGCGTCCCCGGTTTCGACCTGTTGCCACGCGTCGGCTGCGACGGCTTCGATGGAGACGCTCGTGGTCTCTCCGACGACCCGCCCCTGACGAGCGAGCGTCAGCGTGTCATCGAGGATCCGTGCCATCCGCTCGTGTGCCGCGGCGACCTCCTGTAACCCCTCCCGAACAGCCGCATCCTCGATGTCGCCGAGCAGGAGGTGGGTGCGGCCGGATGCGACGTTCAACGGGTTCCGAAGGTCGTGGCTGACGATACTGACAAACTCGTCAAGCCGCTCGTTCTGGTGTTTCAGCTGTTGTTCGCGGCGCTTCCGTTCAGTGATGTCGGTGTATATCCCGTACCCTTCCAGCTGGCTGCTGTCACGGGTGACGATGGTACTCCGGAACAGGTAGGTCCGTATCTCGCCTGATGCAGTCGTCCGCCTGACCTCTTGCTCCGACTGGCCGGTCTGTTCCCACCAGTCTGCCCTGATGACTTCGGAGTCGGCTCCGGGCGGCGCGAGGAGTGTCCGAAGCTCCGTTCCGACTGCATCCGTCTGGTCGTAGCCGAACGTGTCCGCGAACGCTTCGTTGATCGACTTGACGTACGGTTCTCGCTGCTCAAACTCGACGACGACAGCCGGGTTTGGGATGTTCCCCAGGAGCGCGTCAAACCGTTCCTGTGCCGCCAGCTGCACGCGGAGTTCACTCGCGACGAGTGCGACGTATCCCTCGTTGTTGTGCTGGATTATATCACAGATATCCTGTGCATCCGTGTCGTCTATCTCCGTGTCGCCACTGATACCCAGGTCAGCCATCGCGTCGTCGACGATAGCCGACGCCTTCTCGATGCCGACCGTTTCTGCGAACTTTGAGACGAGTCCTGTTCGATTCATCTGTTACTCCGGCAGTGCAAAGAGCACCGTTGTCGTGTTGTGAAAGCCACTGAGTTGTCCGGCCTGCATACACAGCTCTCCGTACGTCTCAAACCCAGCAACTGGGGCCGACAGGGTCGATGTGATACCATCGACAGTCGCCGAAAACGCGTCGTCGAAGAGAATCTGACGACACGCGCAGTCGTAGACGAACGCGCCAGCGATGGGACCGTCACACAGCGAGACAGCGTCGGCAGCAGCCTGTTCGGCGGACGCGATCTGGTCAGCTTTGTTGCCATGCATTACGCGGAGGACAGTTCCCTCCGGAATATCGACGGCAAACTGCAGTGCGCCAGTCTCTTCAATCGCAGTCCGGGGCCAGCGGATCTTGTAGGTTTCACCCTGGTCGATACCGAACAGGTATTCGACCATGAGCTTCCTGAGCGCCGCTGACCCGACTGGGACGTCGTCGACGGCTACCCCCGATGTCTCCACAGCGTGGTCTCGAACAGCGTCTTTCCATACCGCAAACGCTGGTTCACCGTCGAGTTCGTGAACCACGTTCCCGGAGACCTCGGTTACCTCCCACGGCTCTGAGATGGGGCTGTGGCCGTGATTGACGGTAATGATCGGACGCTTTTCGCCGGAGACGAGTACGATAACGACTGCGTCGTCGACAACCGACTCATCGCAAAACACTGGTGTCGACTCCATCCGGAGACCGTCAGACGCTGCCCCACCTGCGAATTCGACATAGGGGCCAAGCCGTCGCTGGACTGACAGCGACAACTGTTCACCGACGCCCGACAGCCCGTCGTGGAGGACGATCGCTGACTGGTAGGGTTCCTCGATATCTTCGGGAAGCGCTCGGACAGCATCTCTGACAGCCCCACGGGTGTTCTCGCTGAGACCGGCGGCAAGGGCCGTATCGAACCGGAACGAATCACTGGTAACGAGCGTGACGGCCACGCCGGCATCCATCGTTCGCTCTTCAGTGAACGTTCCGCCAGCCGTGCAGCCGACAACGGCTGTCTCGTCGTCGACGAGCGCATTCACGCCCGCCAGAACGGCTTCGGGGTCGAACCCAGAGCTGGCAAACACCTGACAGAAGTCCACCCGCTCGGCGTCCAGTCGGTCACGAGCAGCGCTGGTCGCCTCTCGGCCAGCGCGCGTCCCAGCGGTCGCCACTGACGTTCCCGTTGCGACCGCTGTACTCGCGCCTGACTGGGGCGACATTGTACAACAGTTATTCGCGCGGAAACCTATATACTCTCCCCAGAAGTATCAGAAATGATATCCCTGGCGGCCGACGTGGTCATACCGACCTGCTCAGGCCAGCGCCAGCGCGATACCGAACGTAAGCACCAGTCCGACCAGCAGGACGCCGAGCCCTGTCCCGACCTGCGACATGGTGAACGGGCTCTGTGGGGCCGTCGACCGAAGCGGCGGTTCTCGCGCGGGCAGTTCGACGTGTTCGGGGTCGTAATCCGGCCGGTCCTCCTCGTGGTGGTCGTCTGCCATAAGCGGTGGTTCTGGTGCGTCGTACGTGTAGCTGTCGGATTGTCACTGCGTGC
Organism: Haloarcula sp. CBA1131; assembly: GCF_008728975.1. Taxonomy (NCBI): domain Archaea; kingdom Methanobacteriati; phylum Methanobacteriota; class Halobacteria; order Halobacteriales; family Haloarculaceae; genus Haloarcula; species Haloarcula sp. CBA1131. The sequence continues at coordinate 1,553,892 of NZ_RPCY01000001.1, read as the reverse complement.
TCGGCCAGACACTTGCACCAGTCGAAACGGTCAAACGGCGTTGCGTCGAACCCACAGGTATCGAATGACGCTCACGAAACGGATCATCCCCTGTATCGACGTCGACGTGGACGAGAACGGGGACGCGGCGGTGTACACGGGAGTCAACTTCGAAGACCTGGAGTACACCGGCGACCCGGTAGAGATGGCCAAGGCCTACAACGAGTCCGGCGCCGACGAGTTCGTCTTCCTGGACATCACCGCCTCCGCCGAGGGCCGCGAGACGATGCTCGATACAGTGTCGGCCGTGGCCGACGAGGTGTTCATCCCGCTGACCGTCGGCGGGGGTATCCGCACTCGTGACGACATCAAAGAGACGCTGCGGGCCGGTGCGGACAAGGTGTCGATCAACTCCGGCGCTATCGCCGAACCCGACCTGATCAACGAGGGCGCGGCGGCCTTCGGGAGCCAGTGTATCGTCATCTCCGTCGACGCTCGCCGTCGCTTCGATTCGGAAGGTGAGCACTACACCGAGGTCAACGGCGAGTCCTGCTGGTTCGAATGCACCGTCAAGGGCGGCCGCGAAGGGACCGGACTGGACGTCGTCGAGTGGGCCACAGAGGCCGAAGAGCGCGGCGCCGGCGAATTGTTCGTCAACTCCATCGACGCCGACGGAACCAAGGACGGCTACGATATCCCGCTGATGCAGGCCGTCTGTGACACCGTCTCGACCCCGGTCATCGCCTCTTCGGGCTGTGGTAGCCCCGCTGATATGGAGGAAGTGTTCGTCGACGCCGGCGCGGACGCCGGACTGGCGGCCTCTATCTTCCACTTCGGCGAGTACTCCATCGAGGAGACGAAAGAGTATCTGGACAGCAAGGGGATTCCGGTCCGACTGTAACGCATCTCCGACTTAGGGTAGCAATATTAAATACCCACTCCTGTCATTATCTCTGTATGACGCAGTTCTTCTGTCGCCTCGGATGCCTCGATTTTCCCCGCGTCTCGGCGTTCGATATCGGTTCTCGCTGTCAGCGGTCACGCCCACCCCAGTCCCTGGAAGCAGGCGTCAACGGGGTCGAACGGCCCCGATGAGTCAGCCTGTGACCGAGCGACCGTGGGGGAACGTCTCCCCGGAACCGCAGCACTGTGGCCTGGCATCGGGCAGGTTTTATTCGCCCAACACGGAGAATCAACAATGAAATGGCGGTGTGAATGGTGTGGCAAACCCCACGAGGAGGACGACCCGCCGTGTGACAACTGCGGGCACGGTTCCTTCGAGGAGGCCGTGACGCAGGTCAACGAAGCGGTCGTCGAGGGCGGGCCCAGATGGGTCTGTCTGGACTGCGGTCGCCAGCACCAGAAGAACTCCCCGCCGTGCAAACGCTGTGGCGGGAGTAACTTCGAGCGGCGGACGGGGCCGCCGGAGGACGATCCGCTCGATGAGATACAGACCGGCTGGCTGGACGTGCTCGAAACGAAGTACGCGATCGGCTACGCCGCCGTGGCACTGCTGCTCGGCCTCATCGTGCTCGCTGCTGTGGGCGGTATCACGTTGCCGGGCTTTGCCGCCGAAACTCCCACCGGCCCACCGTCGATCGCGTCCCCTGCCGGCAGCGGCGACACCGTCGACTCGCTCTCGCTCGCCGAGGTCGAGGACACCTACGTCGACGTGTACAACGTCCGGCGGTCGGGCGTCGGCGGTGGAACGGTCTCGCGGAACGCGACCATCGACGACGCCGCGGCCTACTACAACAAGGGCCGCGTCGATGCGCGATACGACAACGCGGAGCGGCCCACGCGAGAGGGAGTATCCCGGTTCCCGCTCCCCTGTGACCGCCCAGTCGTGGTCAGCTACGAGGTGGCCTACGACCGGACGCCACAGTCACTCGACCAGTTCGAGAACGAGACAGCGCTGGCGACCGCGCTCGTCGACAGTTACATCGAGCGAGGTAACAGGCTTCGGACGTCGGACGCCGGACTGATCGGCCTCGATATCCACGTCGGTCCGGACGAACGCGTGTTCGTCACGTACGTACTCTGTTAGAACTACGCGGCGGCTTCGAACGCGTCAGTGAAGTTGTCCGCCTTCTCGATGACGGCGTCAGTCCCGTCTTCGAGAGCTTCGAGCGCGTCGACGCCATCCTCAGTTTTGATGGTCAGGACCGGGTCCGTCTGGCCACCGGACTGTTCCGGGTTCACGTCGTAGGTCGCCGCCGTGACGCCTTCTGTCTCCAGTAGCGCCCCCTTGATGACGTTCATGAACGTGTGGTCCTCACCGGCGATTTCGATAGAGAGTTCCGTGTCGGATTTGTCGATAACGCGAAGGTCCATACCCACTGTTTGGTCGCCTCCGACCCATCAACGCTTCGCTTCCCGCCCGTTGTCGGTGCGGTCACCAGGCCGAGTGGAGCTCACACGAGCGCGTAGATCATCAGGAGACCGAAGTAGATGAGCACAAGCGCGCCCAGCGCCTGGAGTCGGAACGTCGAAAGCGACTCCTCCTCGTCGTCGTGAGCCGCCCGGAAGGCCTCGATCTCCGCGTCGTCGAGTTCGTTGGGATGGGCCAGACCGCGGTGGAGCGCGAGCCATGACTCGCGGGCGAACGGCCGGCCGCAGTACGCACAGGTGTAGGCCGTGGCGTCGGCCGGGACGTCGTAGGCTGCTCCGTCATCGGTGCTTGTCGCTGCCGTATCAGCCGCCGTCTGGGTTGCTGTGTCAGTCATAGATGGGGGAGTGCCACCTCCGGCTGAGAGACGACCCAGAGGCTTGTCATCGTGTAGAACACCATGACCGCGATGAAGGGGTACTGCGACCGAATCGCCTGTAGTCGTGCGGGAAACAGGTCGTACGCGGCGGCGTGGGCCACCCAGATAGCGACCAGATGACCGACGATGACCGACGCGAGCGCAATCGCGCCGAACCAATCCGGTAGTTCGATGGTCGGCACTACTGCCGGGTCCGCGAACGGCGACGTGAGCACGACGGCCAGCGAAGGTGCGAGTACGAGGAAGTACCCGAGGTAGTGCGCGAAGTGGTAGCCGACGGCGATCGCGATAAGCGGCGGCGCGAACCGCTGTGCGAGCACTGCCGGAGCCAGATACGTGTCCGACATATCACGGGAGAGCCGGACCGCGAGTCGATACACGCCGAGGAAGCCGGCGAAGCCGATCCCGAGCGCGACCGGATACAGGAAATGCGGCGGGACGCCGGCGTCGACGAGTGGTGTCGTCAGGTCCCGCCAGGCCGGCGTCGTGACCAGCCCGTCGTAGGTCGTGACCCACAGCAGGGCGACCACGAACGCCACCTCGTCGGGGCCGTCGACCAGCCGCGGCGTCGAGAGGTCCATTCCGGGGAGCCGAAGTCGGAGTCCCCCCTCGTCGCGGCCGATGGGCGCAAAGCGACCGTAGTAGCGGAACACCCGCTCCACCGGGTCGGCGTGAGCGAACCAGTCCTCGGGTCCGAACACGAGCGCGCCCGCGAGCGTCAGCACCGAGTAGCCGGCGACGACCGACGCGAGCAGTCGCGGCTGGTCGGCGAGCGGGCTGACCACCTCAACCCACACCAGCACGAGCAGACCGCCGACAGCGGGCCACGACCCGACGCGGGCGGGGTAGGTGCGGTCGAGCGTCGGGAGGAGGTCGGCGAGCGTCTTGAACGGATTGAGCGTCGCCCAGGCGTTGCCCAGGAGGTATGTCGTCATCGCCAGCCCGGCCCACCAGCCGACCCAGACGAGCAGTATCGCGAGGTTCGTCCGGGCGTTCGTCGGTCCGAGGAAGCCGACGACGAACACCGCGGCGAGTCCGGCGAGCCCGAGGAGTTGGCCGGCGAGCTTTAGGACACGCTCGTAGTCGCCCGACAGCGGCCGCCCCCAGTCGTGGATGCGCTCGACGAACGCCCGGTCGGTGACGAACGAGGCCAGCAGGAACGACGCGCCGACGGCCGCACCACCGGTACTCAGGAAGAGCCACGTCGGTATCGTCAGCGATTCGCGCCCGCCGCCGGCGAGACTGCCGCCGTGTGCGCTCGCTGTTCCCGTCGCGGCCAGCCAGCCCAGCCCACACACCACCAGCGCGACCGTACGACGCCTCCCAGATGTCATCGTCGGCAGTTGGGCCTTCGCCCCCGTGTAGCTTCCGGGATGCCGGCGGGCCATTCAGAGACGGAACCGGACCAATCCGCAGTGAATTGGATGGGCTTTTAGTATTCCGTTCGCAAGGGCCCTAGTATGAGTGTCTCCGATGAACACGCGGACGACGGGCACGGGGAGCACCACCTCCCGGCGACGGAGGACTGGCCCCACGGGTTCGGCGAGGCCAGCTGGTGGCCCTTTGTGACGGCGATCGGTGGTTCGGGCATCTACGTCAGCGCGGCCCTGCTCGTGCTTTCGATGGGCGAGAACGCACTTGTCAGCCAGACGGTCGGGGCGGGAGCGATGGCCGGGAGTGTCGGCCTCTTCCTCGTCGGCATCTACGGCTGGCTGTACCACGCCTTCGTCTCGGACTTCTGGGAGCGCGGGACGGACTACCACTCAGACAAGACGCTGAAGTTCGCCATGCTCCTGTTCCTCGGGAGCGAAATCGCCACCTTCGGCGCTGGCTTCGTGTACTACTTCATCGTGCGTGGCGGCGAAGTCTGGGCGCAGGCGGCAGTGCCAGAGGTGTTCGGCTCGCTGGTGATCGTCAACACGCTGATTCTGATCGCCAGCTCGGTGACGCTTCACTACAGCCACATCGCGCTCCGGAACGGAAACCGAAGCCGGTTCCTGAAGCTGCTGGGCGCGACGCTGCTGCTGGGCATCGTCTTCATCGGCGGGCAGGTGTACGAGTACTACGAGTTCATCGTGCACAAGGGCTTCAGCATCGGTGGCGGCATCTACGGCTCCGCCTTCTACGGTCTGACGGGACTCCACGGCCTCCACGTCACGATGGGGGCCGTGCTTCTGGGTATCGTCTTCGTCCGCGCGTACTACGGTCAGTACTCGGCTGAACGGCACACCTCCGTCTCGACAGCGTCGATGTACTGGCACTTCGTCGACATCGTCTGGATCTTCCTCGTCGTCGTGCTCTACATGGGCGCGAACCTGGTGTAGATCGCCGACGAGTTTTAGACGGCCGACACTCGTTTCACACGCATGGACCGGCTAGACGTCAGCGGGAGCTTCGACGTCCACGAGTACCGACACGGACTCAAGCTGCTGAAAGACGACCGCGGGACGATGACGCTGTCGAACCGGAAGGGGTTCGCCTGTCCGGCCTGTGGCAACGAGTTCGAGACGCTCTTTATCAGCGAAAAGCGGACGAACACTTTCGGAGACCCCGGGTCCCCCTTCTGTCTGGTTCGGACTGACGACCAGCTACTGGTCCTCACACATTGAGCCGTATCGGCTCCGGTAACAAGGCTTATCCCATCTGACCCGATTCGGTGAGGTATGAATCGGATTGTCCCTGCGATCGGTCTCGCTGCCCTCGTCGTCCTCTCCGGCTGTGTGACGGCGACGGTTGACTCGACAGTGGCCGGAGACGGCACAGTTTCGGAGTACGACCTGACTCTCGACATGTCCCCGTCGGTGTACGACGGCCTCCAGAGCCAGGCCCAGCAAGAGGGCTATGACTCGGTTGAAGGATATCTCCTGGCCGACGTGAACACCAGTCGGATGGCGAATCACACGTACGAACAAGAGCTTGAGGGTGAGAACGTCACGCTCTCGATGACGTTCACGGACTGGAACCCCGGCCCGGAAAGCGACGTGTCGGTCAACGCTAGCGGGGGCAACGTCACGTACGAAGACCGGACGTTCGTCACTGCGAACGAGGATACCGACGTGGCCTTCGGCGATGGCGTCGCAGTCGAGTACCAGCTGACGATGCCCGCCGACGTCTCGTCCTCGAACGCTGATATCGTTCGGAACGAGACCGCTGTCTGGGAGTACGAGGCTGACGAACCGGTCGAGGAACCGATCCGCGCGACCAGCCCCGCACCGTCGTCGGCCTTCGGCCCCGGAATGGGGATTCCCGTCGCCGTCGTGGCGCTGCTCGGGGCCGCACTGCTGGCCAGTCGGGACTGAGACTGTCGGCTGTACCTCCCTGAAGATACTCGCTACCTCGGGGTAGCAATATTCTCCACGAGATGACAGCCGGTAGTCTGTGTAGCTGAGGGCGTCACCACACGCATCGTTCCTTGCACCCGGATTCGGAGTCTACAGACGCTGGCCGGGTGGCTGATACTCTTCTCAGACAGTGGAACGGGCGATACTACAATATATATATATGATATTTTATAATGGATGTTTAATGTCGTTTCGCCCGGATACAGAACGATGCGCGCAGCCAGACTCCACGAGTACACGCACGACATGTCGAACGGGCTTTCGATAGACGAGGTGGACGCACCACAGGTCGCGTCGGGGGACGACGTCATCGTCGAGGTCGAAGGGGCCGGCTGGTGCCAGACTGACAATCACATCATCGAGGGGATGTGGGACCAGTACGTCCCGCAGGACCTCCCGATGACGCTGGGCCACGAGAACGCCGGGACAGTCGTCGAGACCGGCGACGACGTCGATATCGTCTCGGAAGGCGACCAGGTCATCTGTCATCCGGTCCAGACCTGTGGCACCTGCCGACCGTGCCGGCAAGGTGAGACGATGTACTGCGAGAACGACGCGTTCAACGGCCTGACGACCGACGGCGGCTTCGCCGACCAGCTACTGACCAGCGACCGGTCGGTCATCCCGCTGCCCGGGGGCGTTGACCCGGCCGACATCGCCCCGCACGCCGACGCCGGTATCACGGCCTACCACGCGGCGAAGAAAGCCGTCGACGGACTCAATCCGGGCGACACTGCGGTCGTCATCGGTATCGGCGGGCTCGGACACATCGGTCTCCAGTGTCTCGACGCGATGTGTGCCGCCAACCTCATCGCCGTCGACATCAAGCAGTCCGCCCGCGACCTCGCTGACGACCTCGGCGCACACTACACCATCGACCCCGAAAGCGAAGACGTCGCCAGCGAGGTCGAGGCCATCAGCGACGGCGTCGGCGCGGCGCAGGTGCTCGATTTCGTCGGGGCCGACGAGACGACGGCGCTCGCGCCCGATATCTGTGCCGCCGGCGGCGACCACCACATCATCGGCTACGGCGGCCACATCCACGAACCCGCACAGGCGCTCGTAAACGGCGAGTTCGCCTATCAGGGCAACATCGTCGGCCAGTACACCGAGCTGCAGGAACTGGTCGCGCTTGTCGAGCGCGGCGCGGTCGACCTGCACACGACCCAGTACGACCTGGGCGAGGTAAACACCGTCGCACAGATGCTCGAAGACCGAGAGATCGACGGTCGGGCAGTCATCACGCCCTGAATGGCCTGTGTTGCGGTGTCGTATCGCCGGACAGGGCACCCTTCTTTCGGCTCACCGACCGTCGGCGCGAGTCTGTTCCGCGTCCTCGGCCAGGTCGTGATAGCACCTGAGAAACGCGTCCCGGCTCACGGTCCCGGCACCGGCCGCTTCGAGTCGGTCTTCCAGCCCGCTCCGGTCGACGTGCCAGCACTCCTTGTAGCAGGGCTTGCACAGGAACTCGAAGGACTTGCCGTCGCGGTTCCAGCGGTCCCCGTACTTGTCGTATTCCCGGGCATCCGACCGGGCGACCGTTTCACCGCAGGCGATGCAACAGACGTCTTCGTCGGTGGCGCGATGCCAGGCGTTTCTGAAATCCATCAGACCCACACTCCGTCTAACTGTCCGCAAGTGTGTCTGTCGTGCCGCTCTCGCCCGTACACCGCAGTACCCGCCGGTAATCCGTACTGTGTGCCCATCGTTTACGGCTAGAAGTACCGTCCAGCAGCCCGTCGCCATATCGCATCACTGATGAGGGTCGTTTTTATGCGGCTCACGGAGCACCGTCGGGATAGCGACGCAACACCTACGGCTGCCGACAAGTCGTCTTCGGTAGAGAACGCGGCTAACTCGCAGAACGGCATTCGAAAAGGGAAGCCGGTGGAGGGATTTGAACCCTCGGCCTAATCCTTACGAAGGATTCGCTCTGCCAGTCTGAGCTACACCGGCGCCGTACTCGCGTACATCAGTTGTTGGACGCATAACCGCAATAAGGATTGCGAATCGGGACCACCGAGAGAGACGTTCTCACTCCGCTCGGGACCCGACGACGGTGACCGGGTCGTCCGCCTCGAGCAGGACCTGCTGGGAGACGCTCCCGAACACGGCCTTACCGGTCGGCGACCGCTTTCTGGACCCCATGACGATCTGGTCGACATCGAACTCCTCGGCCAGATCGATGATGCCGTCCGCAGGCGGCTGCTGACCCTCAGCCAGCTGGACATCGACGTCGTGGTCTTCGAGGTAGTCACGCACGAGGCGCACTGTCGAGATCCGCTCGACGTTGCGTATCTCCTCGGGCGCTTCCGCCTCTTCCTTGGTCAGTGCGTGCGTGATCACGGCCTCGACGTCGGTCTCAGCAGCCGGTAGCTCCGCGACGAAGGCGGCCTGGCCGCGGGCGCGGTCCTCATCGGCGTCGACGGGGACGAGTATTGTGTACATATTTTACCCTCCTAGATACAAGCGTCCGACTTCCTCGTCGTTAAGCAGTTCGGTCCCCGTGCCGGTGAACTTGATTTCCCCGCTCGCGAGCACGAAGCCGCGGTCGGCGATAGAGAGGCCCTTTTCAGCGTTCTGTTCGACGAGCAGGATGGTCGTTCCGAGGTCGTTGAGTTGCTCGATGCGCTCGAATACGTCGTCGATGAACCGCGGCTCGAGTCCGATAGACGGCTCGTCGAGCATCATCACGTCCGGTTCGACCATCAGCGCGCGGGCCAATTCCAGCAGGCGACGCTGGCCGCCCGAGAGAGTACCGGCTGACTGGCTCCGGAGGTCGGCGAGCACTGGGAACTCCTCGTACAGTTCCTCGGCGCGGGCAGCGGCGCGGTCGTCGTCGTTGAACACGTAGCCGCCCATCAGCATGTTCTCGTGGACACTCATCCCCGGAAAGACGCTGGCGTCCTGCAGGACGTAGCTCATCCCGTTGGCGAGGTTCTGCTGGGGCGACCGGCCGGTGATCTCCTGGCCGCGGAACGACACCGTCCCGGACTGGACATCCGCGAACCCGTAGATGCTCTTCATGAGGGTGGACTTCCCGGAGCCGTTCGGACCGATAAGGCAGGCGACCTGTTCGTCCTCGACGGCGATGCTCACGTCGTGCAACACGGTGGTGTTGCCGTAGCCGGCCGTGACGTTTTCCATCCGGAGCACCGGGTCCTCGGTCGGGTCGCTCGTTGCGTCTGGTGTTGATGCCATACTCACTCTCTCCCGAGGTACGCGTCGAGTACGCGCTGGTCGTTCTGAATCTCTTCGGGCGTCCCGTTGGCGATGCGCTCGCCGTGGGCCAGGACGTAGATGCGGTCGGCGATGTCCATGACGAAGTCCATGTTGTGTTCGATGAGGAAGATGGTCGACTCCTGCTCCTCGTTGGCGTTACGGATGTACTCGATGAGGTTCCCCAGCATCGAGGGGTTGATGCCGCCTGCCGGTTCGTCCATCAGCAGGATTTCGGGCTCCGACATCAGCTCCATGGCGAACTCCAGTAGCTTCTGTTGGCCGAAGCTCATCCGTCCGGCGCGGGTCTCCGATAGCCCCCCGAGGTCAACGTAGTCAAGCAGTTCGTCCGTCCGGGAGAGCAGCGAGCTATCCGGGCGGCGCAGGAGACTACCGACGTTCGCGCCGCCCTCCTGGGCCGCAAGCAGCAGGTTCTCGCGGACGGTCATGTCGCCGAAGATCCGGGTTTCCTGGAACATGCGCCCCAGGCCGGCCCGCGCGATCTTGTGCTCGGGCCAGTCCGTCACGTCCTCGCCTTGCAGGTAGACCCGGCCCTCGTCGGGCGTCAGCGTCCCGGTGATGCAGTTGAACAGCGTGGACTTGCCGGCACCGTTCGGCCCGATGAGGCCGACGATTTCGCCGCTGTGTATCTCGATATCCACGTCGTCGACGGCGGTCAGGCCGCCGAAGCGCTTCGTGACGCCGTCGGTCCGCAACACCGCACGGTCGCTGTCCGTGACAGCTGTCGAACCGCTGTCCGCTTTACTCATCGGCGTTCACCTCCTGGTCGTCAGTGTCCGTGGCGGCCATGCCGCCGTGCTTGTAGTAGTCCATCTGGCTGGCGTATTCGCTGAGCGTTCCGACGACGCCCTTGGGGAAGCCGATGACCGTGACGATGACGGCTCCACCAAGCAGGACCAGCTGCCACCCAACGGCGTACGTCTCCACGAGTTCGATGATGGTGTGGAGGCCGAACGCACCGATGACGGGGCCAGCGACGGTGCCGGACCCGCCAAGCAGCGCCATCGCGATCAGCTCCACGTTCCACGCGCCGTTGTAGGCCGTCTGGGGGTCGATGAACGTGTTGAACAGGCTGTACGCCGCACCGGCAAAGCCCGTGAACAGGCCGGCCAGCATCCACGCGGCCGTCTTGTAGTAGGTGGTGTTGAACCCCATCGCCGTGGCCTTCTCCTCGTCGTCGCGGATGGCGTTCAGAACGAAGCCGAATCGCGTCCCGGAGAGGTAGTAGACGAGCGCCATCTCGACCACGAGAACGCCCAGGAACAGGTAGTAGAAGGTCTCGGCCGAGGGCGTCTCCAGCAGTATCTTCCCGCTGGCGCCACCGGTGATGTCGAGGATGCGAGAGACCTGCTGGGCGACCAGCAGGACGCCCAGCGTCGCGATGGCGAAGTAGTGGCCGCGGAGTCGGAGCACGACGATGCCGATGATGGCTGCGAAGGTGACGGCGAGCAAGCCGGCCAGCAGGAACGCGACCGGGAACGCGACAGCGAAGTCTTTCGTCAGGATAGCCGTCGCGTACGCCCCGATACCGAAGAAGGCCATGTTTCCGAAACTGGGATAGCCGGTCTGTCCGCCGACGATGTCCCAGGACAGCGCCAGGATGGCGAACAGGAACATCTCGGACAGCACTGTCATGAAGTAGCCCCCCTCCAGTCCGAGCACGGGGAACGAAGCCGCAATCAGCGTCCCAAGACCGAGGAGCGCCCAGCCGTAGTCGTCACAGGTCCCGAGGAACCGATCGACCTGTTCCGGCGGGAGGATCGACCGCAGGACGCCGCTCGAATCCTCGTCGGTCGTGCTCATTGTTCAGCCCCCTGGCCGAACAGGCCCCTCGGTTTGAGGATGAGCAAGACGATGAGCAGCGAGAAGCTCACAGCGAGCGTCCACTGAGAGGAAATAAAGCCCGCGACCAGTTCCTCGACCGACCCGAGCAACAGGCCCCCGATGAGTGCGCCGGGGATGCTCCCGACGCCGCCAAACACCACGATGATGAAGCTCTTGAGCGTGTAGATGAGCCCCATCTGTGGCTGGATGTTCAGGATGACGGCGATGAACGCGCCGATACCGCCGGCAATAGCCGATGAGACGCCGAAGGTCACCGCGCGGGTGTGTTCGACGTCGATGCCGACCAGCGCCGCGGCCTCGGGGTTCTGCGAGACGGCCCGTATCGCTCGTCCGGTTCGCGTTTTCTGGAGGAACACGTACATGAGCGCGGTGAGGACGAGCGCGCCGGCGAAGGCGACGAGTTTCATCTTCGGGACGACGATGCCAGCGAGGTTCATCGACGGGTCCGCGAAGCTGACCTGAATCGACCGCGGGTTCGCCGACCACGCCTGTATCGCCAGTTGCTGGATGGCGATGCTCGCGCCGAAGGTCACCAGCAGCGTGAGGAAGATGTCGGTTCCGATGACCCGTGAAACCAGCGTCCGCTGGAGCGCGTACCCGATGCCGAACAGCACGGCGATGGCGACCGGGATGGTCGCCAGAAACAGGAGTGGTGACCCCTCCGCGTTCCCGGTGACCAGCGTCAGCACCCAGTAGGAGGTGTATCCACCGAGCATCACCATCTCGCCGTGGGCGAGGTTGATGATGTCGACGACGCCCCAGATGAGCGCGAATCCGACCGCCACGCCTGCAAACAGTGCCCCGACCAGCAGGCCGTTGACGACGAATTGGGTGGCAGCCATCGCTCTCAGCGCTCGCTCCAGTCAGGCATCGGGTAGATCGGTTCCGACTGTGCCACGTTCTCCGGGTACGTTATCTGGAGGCCAGGGTCGGGCTGCCACTGGTAGACTAGCATGTTCTTGTCGATGACGCCGCTATCGTCGAAGGCGACGGTGCCGTACACCGTCGAGAACTCGGCCTGTCGAATGTGGTCCCGGACCGCCGTCGGGTTGAGTTCGTCGACGTTCTGGAAGGCGTTCATGTACGTGAGGATGACGGCTTCACCGGCCGCACTGTGGTAGTCCGGCGTGTAGTCGTAGTTCTCCTCGATGGCCGAGACAAAGTCCCCGGTCTTGCCATACACCGGGTCGTCGAAATCGGCGTTGACTGCCCACGAGGACGGCCCGTACATGTAGTCGCCGTTCGCGCCGGCCTCGTCTTTGAACGATTCGTTGAGGCTTCCGACGGTCCCCATCGCCGCGTCGACGTTGACATCCTGGCTCTCCATCTGGTTGGCCAGGATGATGTTGTGCTTCTGGTGGGCACACAGCAGGAGGATGTCGGCCTCGCTGTCCCGAACCTTTCCGAGGTTGGTCGAGAGGTCCGACGTGTCCGAGGGGAACGTCTGGTCGACAACCAGTTCCAAATCCGTGTTGCTGATTTTGTTACGTGCGCCCTCCGCGGTCGACTGGCTGAACGTGCCGTCTTCCGCGAGGATCGCGATGGACTCCGGCGTCGAGTCCTGCGCGAGGCACATGTCGATGTAGCTCTTGGCGTACTTGTTCGCCGTCGGCAGGAGGCCGAAGATCCACTCGTTGCCCTGTGCGAATATCTCCGGGCTCGCACCGCCGCCCTCGACCATCGGCTTCTGGTTCTGTGCGGCCACGGCGCTGGCGGGCAGGGTCACCGTACTGGAGTACGGTCCGAGCAGGTAGTCGATGCCCTCGCGGTCGATGAGTTCCTGGTAGATAGACTTCGACTGGGAGGCGTCTGTCCCGTCGTCACGGAGAATCATCTCCAGTTCGTAGGTGTTGCCGTCCCCGGCCTCAACCCCGCCGGACTCATTAATGCGCTGGATGGTCAGCTCGTAGGCGTCTTTATACAGCTGGCCGAGGTCGGCGTTGTCCCCAGTGAGACTCATCGAACCGCCGAGCTTGATGACGTTCATCCCGCCATCGCTATCCCCGGTGGACCCGCCGTCACTACCGTCACCGCCACCACCGCCATCGCCCCCGTCACTACTACCGTCGCCACCGTCACCGGAACAGCCAGCGAGGCCGGTCAGTCCGAGGACACCTGTACTTCCTGCCACCTTCAGAAACGCGCGTCGGTCTTGTTTTCCAGTCATAGGTCGGTTTACGCCCGTGTATCAATGATACACGGCCTGTACGTTCCGTTGTGACATACCCTATTAAATGTTAAGGATAGTGTGGCGAGGTAGGACGTATACGTAGAAGTACTTCCTCAAGAACGATCGACACCGCAGACCGGCCTACCAGAGTACGCGGGGCCAGAGGACCGCGAAGGAAACGAGGACGAGTGCCGTCAACACGAGCGTCATCAGGACGTTCAGTACGACGCCGGCCCGAATCATATCCCGTTGCTCCAGGTGGCCGCTACCGAAGACGATAGCGTTCGGCGGGGTGGCGACGGGGAGCGCGAACGCGAAACTCGCCGCGACAGCCCCGGTAACGGTCAGCGTGATGGCAGCCTGTACCGGTTCGACGCCGAGTGTTCCAGCGAGCACACTTCCGAGACCGATGAGGACCGGGGCGAGTATCGTCGTCGTCGCCGTGTTCGAGGACAGTTCCGTCACCAGCACGGTGAAGACGATGACGGCGAGCACGACGAGGGCGAGCGGCGCGCCGATCAGCGTGTCGAAGACAGTGCGTGCCAGCCACGTCGTCGCCTCGGTTTCGGCCAGCGCGTCCGCCAGCGAGATGCCGCCGCCGAACAGGATAATGGTCCCCCAGTCGATGTCAACCAGATTCTCCCAGTCGTCAGCCCCCGAGAGGACGAGTGCCGGGATAGCGAGGAGTCCGACCACCACGAGATACAGGACGCCGCGATGGCCCGTCAGGCCGAACACGGTTTCGCCCGCGCCGCCGAACAGCGTCACGAACACCGGTCCAGGGAGGAGTCCCTCGAACAGGAACCCGAGCCCACCGAGGATCCACAGGCCCGCCGTGGCAGCGAAGATGTACGCCGCGCGCCGACCGCTCGCCGATAGCGGCCCCTCCTCTTCGAGGTACGTGTTCGCTTGCGCTTTTGCCCCACTCACGTCTTCGACTTCCGGGGGATACAGCCAGAACGTCAGGACGTACCACGTCAGCGGCAGGGTCAACACGACGATGGGGAGCCCGACGGCCAGCCACTGTACGAACGATATCTCGACGCCGATGAGCCTGTCGAGAAACGCCACGGCGACGACGTTTGGCGGCGTGCCGATGAGGGTGCCAACCCCGCCGACGCTTGCCGCGTAGGCCGTTCCGAGCAAGGTCGCGATTCGCATGTTCGACGCCTCGCCGTCGGGGACGTCCCGGCCGACGACCTCAGCAAGCACGCCCAGCGCGACGGGCGTCATCATCGCCGTTGTCGCCGTGTTCGACACCCACATCGAGAGAAACGCCGTCGCGACCATGATTGCCAGGATGAGCAGCCGCGGTGAGCGCCCCATCCAGCCAATGAGATGCAGGGCGATCCGCCGGTCGATGTTGTGGGTCTGGAGCGCCTTCGCGAGCATGAACCCCGCCACGAACAGGTAGATGAGCGGGTCGGCAAAGCCCGATAGCGCGGCCTCCATCTCGGTGTAGATACCGAACACTGTCAGCAACACCGGTATCAGCAGCGCCGTTACCGGGAGCGGCAGGGCGTCCGTGACCCAGAGAATCGCCGCAAAGGCCATGGTCGCCAGCGCGTACTGGGCGGCGATATCGAGTCCGGGCGGCGTCGGGGCTGCGGCTATCGCGGCCGTCGAGGCGAGCGCGACGGCAATCGCCGCCGCCGTTCGTCGCGGTCGCGTTCGGCCCGACCAGGTCATGGCCGACCCCGCCGGTCAGCCGCCGCATCTCGGCGTCCGTTGGATGTCTGTTCGGTCATGGTTAGAAGTTCGAAACCAGTACGCGCACCTGCTCGTTGGTCAGTTCCGACCGGTACAGTTCGAACAACACTTCGAGTCGTTGCTCCGAGAGACTCCGGTTGTTGTTCTCCAGCATCGAGATGTGAGCCTGCATGATGTCGTCGATTTCCACTTCAATCTCCCGCTGGCCGAACCCCGCCGCAACGCGGAGGAGACGCCACGCTGTCGGCGAGATGTCGTGGATGTCGATGTCGTCATCCTCGCTCACCTCCATCTGCTACTATTCCCCACCATCAGACGAATGAACATAACTGTTCGTTTCAGCGCGTCAGTCGAACGTCGAGAACGACGTTGTGTTCCTTCGGGGCATACGATCGAACGGGGTGGCGCGTTTCGACCGTCACGTCGTAGGCCGGCTCCGCAGCCGCCCGTATCGCTCGCTCGCCGGGCCCGAACAGGTCGTCCTCGTGCTGGATATCGTAGTAGTGAAAGACACAGTCGTCAGCCGCCAGGCGGACGGCGGTCTCCAGAAACTCGTCGGCGCTATGGGGCAGATTCATCACGACGCGGTTGGCCCAGCCCTCGTACTCTCCGGCGACCTCTCGTACGTCGCCACAGATGCCCGTCACGCGGTCGGCGACGCCGTTGCGCTGTGCGTTCGCCCGGAGGTACTCGATTGCCGTCTCGTTGATGTCTGTTCCGACGCAGGTCGCGCCGCGTTTGGCGAACGGAATCGCGAACGGGCCGACGCCCGCGAACATGTCGAAGGCCTGCTCGCCCTCGCTGACCTGTTCGGTGACACGATGGCGCTCTGTCGCCAGCCGCGGCGAGAAGTACACCTCGGCGAGGTCGAGGTCGAACGTACAGCCGTACTCCCGGTGAGTGACTTCCGTCCCCTCACCAGCGAGTACGTCCCAGTCCCGGACCCGCTGTTCGCCTTTGATCTTCGACGCGCGGTTCAACACCGCTCGCACGGGCAGGTCTGAATCCATAATCGCGTCGGCAATCGCCCGCGCCCGGTCGGCGTCGTCCTCGTCGACAATCGCGACGTCGCCGATGCGCTCGTAGCTCGGGTCGAAGTCGAGTCCGTCGGCCGGCATCGTCTGGCCCTCGCGGACCGGCGGGTCTGCCTCCACGACGACGAAGTCCGACGGCACTGCTTCGGGGTCGGTGACGGGAACGTATAGCTGCCCGTCGACGACCGTGATGTCGTAGCCGTCGTCGACGAGGTTTGCTTCGGCGAGGCGTTGGCGCGTCTCTTCGCCGGCCTCGCGGGGAACGCGAACGCAGGGAACGCCCATACTCTCTCTCCCCGACCGCGGGCGGTAAGCCTGACGCTTCGCGCCCTTTATGCCCGACGGCGCCCCACTCCGGATATGCTCACATTCGTCGGGCTGGGCCTCTACGACGAGCGCTCGGTCACGGTCGCCGGCCGCGACGCCATCCGAGACGCCGACCGGGTGTTCGCGGAGTTTTACACGAGCCGGCTGGTTGGTACCGACCTCGAAACGCTGGAGGACGTACTGGAGACGAGTATCGAAGTCAGGGACCGCGCCGGCATCGAGCAGGACCCCGAACCGATTCTCGAAGCCGCCGAGAGCGAAGATGTCGTCTTCTGTACTGCCGGGGATACGATGGTCTCGACGACACACACCGACCTCCGACTCCGCGCTGCTGACCGCGGTATCGAAACCCGAATCGTCCACGGAACGACAGCCCAGACGGCCGCCGGCTCACTGACTGGCTTACAGAACTACCGCTTCGGGAAGGCCACGACGCTCCCGTTCGAGGACGCCCACGGCGGTGACGGCGTTCCGGACAGCGTCGTCGCCACCATCGAGGACAACCGGGAGCGGGACCTGCACACGCTGGTCTATCTCGACATCAAGGTCGACGACCCCCACTGGGACGAGAGTGACGACACGTACATGACTGCCAGCAAGGCCGCCGCCATGCTATCCGAGCCGTTCCCCGACACGCTCGGCGTCGTCGTGGCCAGAGCCGGTAGCCCGGACCCGCTGGTGGCCGCCGATACGCTCGACGCTCTCGCCGCACAGTCATTCGGCGAGCCGCTACATCTGCTCGTCATTCCCGGTTCGCTCCACCCGCTCGAAGCTGACGCACTGGAATCGATTGCTGGAGCAGAATTAGAATAACGGCCGTTCCTCCCGACGCAGTTCAGTCGTCACCAGGCGTTGCAGGACCCGACTCCGACTGGTTCTTTTCGAACGCCGTTCCGAGGTCGTACTCCGTGCCAGTCACCAGGAAGAGGAGGTCCTCGACGATGACCGTGAGTTCCGGTAGCTCCCGCATCAGCACCCACGTCAGCCCGACGAGAACGATGACGGAGCCGAACTGCGCCAGAATCCGGTCGACGATGTAGTAGGACACCAGCTGTGCGTCGCTGAGGCCGAACAGCGCCATGACCGTTCCCGGGAAGAACTGCGCCTTCTGCAGGCCAAAAGCCAGCGCGATTCCGAGGTTCCGAATCAGATTCAGTACGTAGATGATGCTGACAGCCGCGACCAGCACGCGGAGCTTCCGCCGCCACGGCGCCTTGACCGCCAGTATTCCGCCGGCGAAGATAGATATACTCCCGATACCCGTACAGGCCAGAATGATGGTGTACGTTATCGGCCGCTCGTTCCCGCCGAACCAGAACGTGTTTTCGTAGGGGTACTGCTTCGAGGCGATATCGATGCCGTTGTGCGAGAGCCCGTCGACTACCACCGGGTCGTAGCCCAGGACGGTCATGAGGAAGGAGACCTGCCCGGTGACGATCTCGATGATGGTCTGGCGGAGCGGCCCGATGGTGAGAAACGGTACGTAGATGACGCCCATGAGGCCGATTGCCCGGGTCAACACCAGCAGCGACTCGCGGCCGTTCCAGAGCAGATAGCCGGTGTACAGCGACAGGGGGACGGCGATGACGCTCCCCAAGCCCTCGACGACGCTCTTCTGTATCAGAATGAAATGCGGGGCCAAGACGAGCCAGTATGCTGCGAACAAAGCCCAGCCGACTGTTCCGACGGGACGGGCCAGTCGCTCGTCGTACTGGGCGACAGCCACGCTTCCCAGAAACGCCGCGAGAACGAGCCACATCAGCGGTTCCGAGACTGTGACCGGGTCGAACGACAGTCCAGCGATGTCGACGCCTGCCTGCAGGACTGTCTCACTCATTGCTCGTACGTTGGCCAAACCGGCGTATATGTTTTGTCGTTGCGCTACTGTGCGGTGTCGTCGTCAGACCGACCTATCGACAGTGCCGCCGCTACCCACGTAGCGCGCGAAAGAAAGAACGGTGTTCAGAGACCGGAGCTGTTCCGGTTAGTTGTCGCGTCGGACAGCGAGGAGCGCAGCGGCGACGAGTGCGATGAGCGCGATGGCTGCCGTGAAGCCGGGACCTTCCGCGGCGGTGGTCTCGGATTCATCGGTTGCCGGCTCATCGGTTGCCGGTGCGTCAGTTTCCTCTTCGGTTTCGGCTTCCGTTTCGGTTTCCGTTTCGGTTTCCGTGTCCGGTGCTTCAGTCTGCTCTTCCTCGACGATGGTCACGTTCGCACTGTCCGTCACGGCAGAGCCGTTCTGGGTGTACGGATCGTCATCGCCGGGGAAGTCGTACGCTTCGTTGCCGTTGGTGTCCTGGTGCGGCATCGCGACCGCAGTGAAGTCCTCGTCCATCGGCTCGTCGAGCGTAACCGTGATGTCCTCGTGGCTGCCTGCCCCGAGGTACTCGGAGTTCCCGACGACGTCGCCGGATGCGTTACCGGCGTGGATTGCGATGAAGCCACCCTCGGACAGCTGTGCGCTGTCGACGACGACTTCGCTACCGTCGGATTCCTGCTCGCTGATGCTCACAGTAGCCGTGTCGGCTTCGACGATACGGCCATCTTCCTCGTCGCTGAAGTCAGAGTCACCGTCGACGTCCAGCGTCTGGACGGTGAAGTTCGTTCCAGCGGAGTAGTCGCTGAAGTCGGCCGTGGCGGTGTACGTACCGTCAGCGGCGACATCAGTTTCGGGGCGGAGGACGAACGGGTTCGCGTCACTCTCGGACTCCATCTCGACTTCGAGCTCGGAGCCAGGTGCGACGTTCGTCTCACCGGTCACTTCCTGACCAGTGGCGGCCGAGACCGTAACGACGCCGCTGTCGTCAAGGTCCAGTGTGGCGTCGCGCTCGGACGTGGTGTAGATCGCGCTGTCGCTGTTCCGGTCGTCGGTCAGCGGACCTTCTCGGACGGAGAAGGTAGCGTTGAGGCGCGTGTCTTCTTCTTTGACAATCGTCTTGCCGTTTTCGAACACAACATCGCTCGTGTCAACAGCGACGAAGTAGGTGTTGTTGTCCGGGTCGTCGACAACAGTTACCGCGTCACTGCTGTTCGAGAAGTCAATCGGGTTCGCGTCAGCGTTTGCACCGACGTCGGTCCGGTTGACGTAGAGTCGAAGACCGGACGTCGTCGCGTCACTGTCGTTGATGCGGTATGGCGTGGTATCGGTCGCTGCGATGAACGCCTCAGTAACATCAGAGGCACTTCCGTCTTCCTGCTCGTATTCGAGCGCACCCTCGATACCGGATGCCTGAATTTCGTGGACGACAACGTCCTCAGCTGCGACGTCGTCGGACTGCGTGAGGTTCTCACCGATGCGGTCGTAGATGTCGACATCATCGTCGTCGATATCTGCGTCGCTCGGTGCAGCCCACGTCTGGATATTTTCAACGGAGTTCTCGTTGAGTCGGAGCGTTCCAACCGTGTCGGGGCTGGTGACATCCGGGGAGGTCCCGGCGGTCACGTTCATCGAGTAGGAGCCTGCTTCGAGCGTGTCTCCACTCAGGCTACCTCGGGTGTAGTCGCCACCCTCCTTGATGTTGTCAATGTCGTCGTCACCAGGCACGCTGAGAACCGTACTATCGCTGTAGTTTCCAGCGGTGTAGCTGTTGAACTGAACGGTAACTTCGCCGTCACCGTTGTCGTCCTCAAGCTGGCCCTGGATGTAGTAGTTGTCGTCGTTCTCGTCGCCGATGTTGATGACGGCGTCCTCGGTGTTGTCAACCTGCACCGTGATGTTGACAACGTCGCCAATGTTGTCCTGAACGGTCGAGCTTTCGAAGCTTGCCTCACCGTCGTCGGACTCGGAGACGTTGATCTGGTCGGATTCGGCGGAGACGCCGGTCTGGTTGTCCGTCACTTTGACGTAGTACGGACTGTCGTCGGCGCTCTGGTTACCGAAGTCGAACACGACGTTCTCGTTACCTTTCAGGCTCTTGACCTGCGTGGCAACCTTGTCGTCGTCCTCGTTGAACAGCGTTGCGTTGGCCGGCTCGCCACCACGCGTGGTCGAGACGTTGACCGCAAGCGTGTCCTTGTCGTCGATGTTGGCACCGTCGCCGACATCGTCGTCAATGTTCACATTGAGATCGAGATTGCTGATGGTGATGTTTTCGTCCGCGTCACCAGCGACGGAGACCTCGTATTCTTCACCAGTGTCGAGGTTTTCCGTTTCGTAGGTGTAGACTTTGCTGTTGGCTGTGTAAGTGTCCTGCGTGACGACAGCGCCGTTCGAGTCCTCGACCACAATCTTCGTGCTCGAGGTAGCATCGTCATTGTCTGTGTCGCCGTCGGCTCGGATAGCCAGGACTTCACCGCGGAAGGCGTTAGTGTCGCCCGAGCTATCGTCGGCCACAATCGTCTGGGACGTCACGTCGATGTCCTCAGCGACGACCGTGTTGTCACCGCCGGTGAGACCTGAAACCTTGACGGTCAGGTTCCGGTTCGGCTGAACGTCCTGATCCAGACTGAACTGGAGGCGTCCAGTTGTCCCGTCGTCAGTCCCGTCGACTGACGAGACACCGTAGTTGCTCGGGTTCTTGTTGCCATCGACGTAGATGTCGATGTCTCCCGTATTGACTGTGCTACCGGTTGAACCATTGAGTGCCAATTCGACTGTCCCGCTATCGTATTCTGCTGCCTGTTCGACGCTGACGTTCGCGGCGGCGGCTGCGCCACCGGAGAACGCGATGGTCCCGGCGAATACCGAGAAGACCATCAGCGCCGTCAGGAACAGGCTGCGAACCTTGTCTGAATTTCCTGTCATAGTTTGTGTTTGCTATCGGGCGACCCCAGCAGTTTTCCACCTGGTCGGAACGCGGCCACCGTGGCCACGCATAGACCGAACCGGCGTACTCACTTCTGGCGTCATGGGTAGGGGTATCGGTACATTACCCGAAGTGCGGTAAATGCTTTATGGATAAAGGTTACATCCAAATTACACATTGCTGTCAGGTAATAATTATTTTGAAATGGTATGTACTCTTATTCTGGATATTTATTTGACTCTTTCCTGGGACCAGATCTGAGAAACACGCCTCCCGATTCGACCGGCGGTTGTTCCATCACTCGACTACGGACGGGTCCCAAACCGTTACCGAAACCACCCTCGCAGTGGCGGACATCGAGGAGGTGTCCGGCAGGCGCTGGGTTACTGCCGCGTTGGGCCAGCGTTCGACTGTGATCCAGTCACGACTGCCGATGGGGCAGTTAGCCGTTCAGAAGCGGACGGAATCGTGTCTGAGTAAACTACGAGTCCCCGAGTCGATCTGCAGTCTGTTTGCACTCTTCACGTAGCGTGCGAAAGAAAGAACGGTGTTCAGGGACCGGAGTGGTTCCGGTTAGTTGTCGCGTCGGACAGCGAGGAGCGCAGCAGCGACGAGCGCGATGAGCGCGATGGCTGCCGTGAAGCCGGGACCTTCCGCTTCGGTGGTCGCGGTTCCAGTGTCCGGCGTGTCCTCAGGCGTGTCCGCAGGCGTGTCTTCGGGCGTGTCCTCAGGCGTGTCTTCGGGCGTGTCCTCAGGCGTGTCTTCGGGCGTGTCCTCAGGCTCTTCGGCGGAGACGGTCACGTTCGCACTGTCCGTCACGGCGGAGCCGTTCTGGGTGTACGGACCGTCATCGCCGGGGAAGTCGTACGCTTCGTTGCCGTTGGTGTCCTGATGCGGCATCGCGACCGCAGTGAAGTTCTCGTCCATCGGCTCGTCGAGCGTGATCGTGAGGTCATTGTACGTACCTGCTTCGAGGTACTCCGAGTTGCCGACGACGTCACCGGATGCGTCACCGGCGTGGATAGCGATGAAGCCGCCACTGGACAGCTGTGCGCTGTCGACAACGACTTCGCTACCGTCGGACTCCTGATCGCTGATGCTCACGGTGGCCGTATCGGCTTCGACGATGCGGCCGTCTTCCTCGTCGCTGAAGTCGGAGTCACCGTCGACATCCAGCGTCTGGACGGTGAAGTTCGTTCCAGCGGAGTAGTCGCTGAAGTCTTCCGTAGCGACGTACGTGCCGTTCGGACCAACAGTTGCTTCCGGTCGTTCGACGAATGGGTTCGCCTCACTCTCGGATTCCATTTCGACTTCGAGCTCGGAGCCGGGGGCGACGTTCGTATCGCCGCTCACTGTCTGTCCGGCGGCGGCGCCAACGGTGACAAAGCCGTCGTCGTCAAGATTCAGCTCCGCGTTCCGCTCAGACGTGGTGTAGAGCTCGCTTTCGCTCGAAGAGTCGTCAGTCAGCGGACCTTCTTGCACGGAGAAGGTGGCGTTGATTTCCGTGTCCTCTTCCTCAGTGATCGTGTTACCGGACTCGAACTCGACGTCCTCGGTGTCGAGGGCGACGAAGTAGGTGTTGTTGTCCGGGTCGTCGACGACGGTCACTGCGCTACTGCTGTTGGCGAAGTTAATCGGATCTGCGTCAGCGTTTGCACCGACGTCGGTCCGGTTGACGTAGAGCTGGAGGCCGGAGGCGCTCGTGTCGTCGTTGATACGGTCCGGCGTGGTGTCGGCAGCTGCGATGAACGCATCAGTCACGTCGGAAGACCCGTTGTCTTCCTGCTCGTATTCGAGCGCACCCTCGATACCGGATGCCTGGATTTCGTGGACGACGACATCTTCGACTGCGACGTCGTCGGACTGCGTGAGGTTCTCACCGATGCGGTCGTAGATGTCGATATCCTCGTCGTCGATATCTGCGTCGCTCGGTGCAACCCAGGTCTGCATACTCTCGACGGAATTCTCGTTGAGACGTAGCGTCCCAACCGTATCAGGACTGGTGACATCCGGGGAGGTCCCGGCGGTCACGTTTATCGAGTAGGATTGTGGTTCCAGTACATCTTCGTCCAAGCTGTTCCTACTATCGGTGAAGCTTCCCTTCTCTTCGACTTCATCGAGGTCGTCGTCACCGGGGACGGTAAGAACCGTGTTGTTGTTGTCGGTCCCAGCGGTGTAGCTGTTGAACTGAACGGTAACTTCGCCGTCACCGTTGTCGTCCTCGAGCTGACCCTGGATGACGTAGTTGTCGTCGTTCTGGCTGCCGACGTTGATGACGGCGTTCTCGGTGTTACCCATCTGGACGGTGATGTTGGTGACGTCACCGACTTCATCCTGTACGGTGGAAGTCTCGAAGCTGGCGTCACCCTCACCGGACTCGGAGACGTTGATCTGGTCGGATTCGGCGGAGACGCCGGTCTGGTTGTCCGTCACTTTGACGTAGTACGGACTGTCGTCGGCGCTCTGGTTACCGAAGTCGAACACGACGTTCTCGTTACCTTTCAGGCTCTTGATCTGCGTGGCAACCTTGTCGTCGTCCTCGTTGAACAGCGTTGCGTTGGCCGGCTCGCCACCACGCGTGGTCGAGACGTTGACCGCAAGCGTGTCCGTGTCGTCGATGTTGGCACCGTCGCCGACATCGTCGTCAATGTTCACATTGAGATCGAGATTGCTGATGGTGATGTTTTCGTCCGCAGTACCACCAACGGTGACCTCGTATTCTTCACCAGTGTCGAGGTTTTCCGTTTCGTAGGTGTAGACTTTGCTGTTGGCTGTGTAAGTGTCCTGCGTGACGACAGCGCCGTTCGAGTCCTCGACTACAATTTGAGTACTCGAGGTAGCATCGTCAGCGTCACCTTCGCCGCCGTCGGCTCGGATAGCCAGGACTTCACCGCGGAAGGCGTTAGTGTCGCCCGAGCTATCGTCGGCCACAATCGTCTGGGACGTCACGTCGATGTCCTCAGCGACGACCGTGTTGTCACCGCCGGTGAGACCTGAAACCTCGACGGTCAGGTTCCGGTTCGGCTGAACGTCCTGGTCCAGACTGAACTGGAGGCGTCCAGTCGTCCCGTCGTCAGTCCCGTCGACTGACGAGACACCGTAGTTGCTCGGGTTCTCGTTTCCGTCGATGTAGATGTCGATGTCTCCCGTCGTGACTGCGCTACCGGTTGAACCATTGAGTGCCAATTCGACTGTCCCGCTATCGTATTCTGCTGCCTGTTCGACGCTGACGTTCGCGGCGGCGGCTGCGCCACCGGAGAACGCGATGGTCCCGGCGAATACCGAGAAGACCATCAGCGCCGTCAGGAACAGGCTGCGAACCTTGTCTGAATTTCCTGTCATAGTTTGTGTTTGCTATCGGGCGACCCCAGCAGTTTTCCACCTGGTCGGAACGCGGCCACCGTGGCCACGCATAGACCGAACCGGCGTACTCACTTCTGGCGTCATGGGTAGGGGTACAGTCTAAACGATAGGTGTCTGTTGTATATGTTTTGTGGTTAGGAAATCTGATTGTCATGAATAGTCAAGCCCCAAAGACGCCATCTGAGGCGATTAGATGTGGTCCAAGCAGCTTGTAGGTCATAGCACAGGATCGGCATTCGGGCGTTTGACGGCCCAGAGCTACGTATCGGAGATGGTATCGCTGGCCTGAGACGCTAGGGCTTCACAGATCCTCACTGCTCGCTCAGGAACGACTCCGTAGACGAATCTCCTTCTGACAGCTACCGCGCGAGAATAGATTAGAACAGATGGTTAGTACCGACCAGTGCCGTCAGTTGGTCACGATTTCGATTTCGCGGGCGTCGGGGTCTTTGGTGAACGCGTAGCGGTCGTCACAGCTCTCGGGGTCGCGGTAATCCTCGGCGTGGCGACCCATCAGCGTCTCCCACGCGCTATGGAGGTCATCGGTTCGAACCGCGAGATGCCCCCAGGCATCGCCGAGTTCGTACGACCGGCCGTCGTAGTTGTAGGTGAGTTCGACCGACATCGCCTCTTCTGGGGCATCCTCGGGCTTGAGGAAGTACAGGGCGAAGTCGTCGAACTCCTCGCGGCGGAACAGGTCGTAGTCGAGCTTTCGGGTGTACCAGCCGATAGCCTGTTCGGCGTCTTCGACACGGATCATCGTGTGGTCCAGCGACCACTTCGCGCCGTGGTCCCGTTCGACGATCTCGATCTCGTGACCGTCGGGGTCCGTGACGAAGGCGTAGGAGCCGCCACAGGAGTCCGGGTCGCGGTAGTCCTCGACGCCGGCGTCCATCAGCTCGTCGTAGGCCTCGTACACGTCGTCACAGCGGACGGCGATGTGTCCCCACGCGTCACCCATCGTGTACGAGCGCCCGTCGTGGTTGTACGTGAGTTCGAGCAGGGCACCATCATCGTGGACGTCCTCCGGACCGAGGAAGACGTTCGTGAAGGTGTCGGCCTCCCAGCGGCCCTTCTCCTCGTAATCGAAATACGTCTGGTACCAGTCCAGCGACGCGTCCAGATCCTCGACGCGCATCATCGTATGATCGAGTGACCACATACACGGCACATGGTGCGAGCGAGCGAAAAGGCTACCGCCACAGGTGGTTCCGTCCGGATTCGATACCGCGGCTCACTCCGTCGCCGTGTCCGCTCGGATAGCCGGGAGGTAGTACCACCAGACCACGATAAGCAGGACAAGGGAGCCGACCGGGACAGCCACGTAGTTGAGCCGCCTGTTGAATCCCAGAAACACCGGAAACTGCGTCAGACCCGCACCTGCGAGTGCGAGGGCGGTCACCCGAACATCCTCACGCCAGACGACACCGGCAACGGCGCTGGCTAGAGCAAAGGCATACAGCAGGACGCCCGAACCCCACGATTCGATAAACTGCGGGAGTGCGCTGGTAAAGCGGATGAAGTAGCTGTAGACCGAGAGCAACTCCGGCGGGTTCGTGTTGAACAGGCCAAACGAGAAGACGAGCGTCAGTTCCTTTCCAATTAGCACCACTGTCCAGGGGACGAGGCCGGCAACAACGACGGCGATAAGACGGCGTCTGGGACCGCGGTCCATAGTTGGTAGCAGGGTTCCACACCAATGAACGCATCTACTCCGCTATGCGGTAGCGGTCCTCCACAGGATTGTTCTTCCGTGGGACCCTTTCTTTTCAGTTGTTCGCGTGCACGCGAGAACCGACGCGCGACAACCTAGCGGTTAGCGACGATCCGCAAGATATCTTCGTCAGCGAGTTCGTGGTCGCGCCCGACCTGCTGTTCGTCGTGCTTGGCGCTTGGACCGGTCACACGAGCGAATCGGAAGCGCTCGTCGAAGCTCCCGCCGAGTTTCTCGCAGGCGTCGTCGACGGTGTCGCCCTCGCGGAGTATCAGCGGTTCCTCGCGGTCGACACCGCGGCCCGGCTTGTCCATGTAGATCCGGATCAGGCCGAGTTCGTCCCAGATGCGTTCGGTGAGGCTATCGAGCCCTTTCTCTTCCTCGGCGCTGATGAAGATTGCTTCGTCGGGGTCGATGTCACGCTCCCGGAGCTCGTCTTCGACTTTGGGCAGGTAGTCGGGTTCGATGAGGTCAGCCTTGTTGACAGCAACGAGGGAGGGCAGATAGACGCGGTTGTCCATCACGCCGTCGATGAGCTGGTCGATGTCGATCTGCTCGCCGATGGTGACGTCGGCGTTGACGTAGCCGTGCTCGCGCAGAACGGCTTTGACCGTCTCGTCGTCGAGTTCGACGCCGGAGGCAGTGTTGACCGAAATCCCGTCCTTGCCCTTCTTCCGGACGTTGACCCACGGCGGGTCCTGGTCGAGTCGGATCTTGTTCTTGTACAGTTCTTCGCTGAGTCGGTCGTACTGGTCGATCTCGAAGACGGAGATGAGGAAGACGATGAGGTCCGCAGTCCGGACGACGGACAGCACCTCCTTGCCGCCACCGCGACCACCAGCAGCCCCTTCGATGAGACCGGGAACGTCGAGAATCTGGATGTTCGCTCCCTTGTGCTTGAGCATTCCCGGGTAGACATCAAGTGTGGTAAACTCGTAGGCTCCCGTTTCGGACTCGGCGTTTGTGAGTGCGTTCAGCAGCGTCGACTTCCCGACGCTGGGGAACCCGACGAGCGCGACGGTCGCATCGCCGTGTTTCTCAACGCCGTAGCCACCGCCGCCGCCCGAGGAAGCCTGCTGTTCGAGCTTCTCCTTTTTCTCCGCGAGCTTGGACTTCAGCCGACCGATATGGGCCTCTGTAGACTTGTTGTAGGGAGTGCTGGCGATTTCGTCCTCGAGTTCCTGAATCTCCTCTTCGAGCCCCATTAAGTGTATGTCGGCCCCTCGCACCGAATAAGGCTTTCCTCCCTCGCCGACGCCACCCCATCGGCCCGGGTCGACGCAGTTGTCCTGCCGTTCAGAATGGTCAAACGACCCTCATGTAATTCGACACACCTATAGGGTATCCTCCGTCATGTGTCGATAATGGGAGCGGCGAGTCGGTTCCGCGACAGCACGCAGATACTGCTGCCAGTCGGTGCGCTCGACGGGATTCGCGAGGAGTTGGAACAGCGGTTCACTGTGAGCGTTCATCAGGAAGGTGAACAGGTTCGGATAATCGGCTCCCCGGTCGAGATCAAAGACGCGAGCGATTTCCTCGCACGACACGGCGTGACGTTCGCCTGAACTGACTGGGATTCTATTCTTTGCCGCGCTGACCTCTTGTTTGTTGGTTCCAAACGGTGAGCGTTCGTGCGTGTGGAGGCCTCACGCAGCGATCCGTGAAACGCAATCCTTTAAACTGCCGCGAGGATTCCACTATGTATGGCTGGAACTATCGAAGTCCTCGTTCCCGGTGGGGAGGCCAACCCTGGCCCGCCACTCGGTCCGGAACTCGGCCCGACACCGGTGGACGTGCAGGCAGTCGTACAGGAAATCAACGACCAGACGGCAGCGTTCGACGGCACCGAAGTCCCCGTCACCGTCGAGTACGACGACGACGGCTCCTTCGAGATCGAGGTCGGTGTCCCGCCGACGGCCGAACTCATCAAGGACGAGGCCGGCTTCGAGACCGGCAGCGGCGAACCGCAAGAGGACTTCGTCGCTGACCTCTCCGTCGACCAGGTCAAACAGATCGCCGAGCAGAAGCATCCCGACCTGCTCTCCTACGACCTGAAGAACGCTGCAAAGGAAGTCGTCGGGACGTGCACCTCCCTCGGTGTCACTATCGAAGGCGAGAACCCACGCGAATTCAAGGAACGCATCGACGCGGGCGAGTACGACGACGTGTTCGCGGCCGAAGCACAGGCGTAAGTCGGACCGCTGTGCGACTGGCGTGTGTTTTCCCTTGCTTTTGACGCTGTTGAGCCACTGCACAGTCGATGGGACCCCCGTCACCGACTGGTCCCTGAGAACCGGAAACACGCCCGTCAGCGGCCCTTGGGCTGGTTCGACGGGTTTAAGTGTCGCATTGGCGTCTACCCGCACGAGACAGGCATCCGCCTGTTTCACTGACCCGTAGAAGCCGATTGGCGTACTACGGAGGTGAACAATGGCAGATCAGGAAATAGAGAACGCAGTCTCGCGCGCACTCGAGGACGCACCTGAGCGGAATTTCCGCGAAACGGTCGACCTCGCTGTGAACCTGCGCGACTTAGATCTTAACGACCCGTCGAACCGCGTCGACGAGTCCGTCGTGCTTCCTGCTGGCACCGGCCAGGAGACCACTATTGTGGTCTTCGCCGAGGGCGAAACCGCCCTCCGTGCCGAGGAAGTCGCAGACGACGTACTCGACGAGGACGAACTCGAGGAACTGGGTGGCGATGACGACGCCGCCAAGGACCTCGCCGATGACACTGACTTCTTCATCGCAGAGAAGGGCATGATGCAGGACATCGGTCGCTACCTCGGGACCGTCCTCGGTCCGCGTGGGAAGATGCCGGAACCGCTCGACCCCGACGACGACGTCGTCGAGGTCATCGAACGCATGAAAAACACCGTGCAGCTCCGCAGCGGGGAACGGCGAACGTTCCACACGCGGGTCGGCGCGGAGGACATGTCCGCCGAGGATATCTCGGACAACATCGACGTTATCCTTCGCCGTCTGCACGCGGACCTCGAGAAGGGCCCGCTCAACATCGACACTGTCTACGTGAAGACGACGATGGGGCCTGCGATGGAGGTGGCCTGATATGAGCGCCGAATCCGAACGCAAGACCGAGACCATTCCCGAGTGGAAGCAGGAAGAGGTCGACGCCATCGTAGCGATGATCGAGTCCTACGAGAGCGTCGGCGTCGTCAACATCGCCGGGATTCCGTCCCGACAGCTCCAGGACATGCGACGTGACCTGCACGGGACCGCCGAACTTCGCGTCTCCCGGAACACGCTGCTTGAGCGTGCGCTTGACGAAGTCGACGACGGACTCGAAGACCTCAACAGCTACATCACCGGGCAGGTCGGGCTCATCGGGACCGACGACAACCCGTTCTCGCTGTTTCAGGAACTCGAGGCCTCCAAGACGCCCGCACCCATCGGTGCCGGCGAGGTGGCCCCGAACGACATCGTGATTCCGGAAGGCGACACGGGCGTCGACCCCGGTCCGTTCGTCGGCGAACTCCAGAGCGTGGGTGCCGACGCACGCATCCAGGAAGGCTCCATTCAGGTCCTTTCTGACTCGGTCGTGCTTGACACCGGCGAGGAAGTCTCCCAGGAACTCGCGAACGTCCTGAACGAACTCGGTATCGAACCGAAGGAGGTCGGTCTCGACCTCCGCGCCGTCTTCGCCGACGGTGTACTGTTCGAACCCGAGGAGCTGGAACTCGATATCGACGAGTACCGGAGCGACATCCAGGCGGCTGCCGGCCGAGCGTTTAATCTCTCGGTCAACGCCGACTACCCGACCGCGACGACGGCCCCGACAATGCTCCAGTCCGCTCGTGGCAACGCCAAGAGCCTCGCGCTCCAGGCGGCCATCGAGGACCCCGAGGTCGTGCCTGACCTCGTGAGCAAGGCTGACGCACAGGTCCGTGCGCTCGCCTCGCAAATTGACGATGAAGAGGCACTCCCGGAGGAACTCCAGGGCGTCGAGGCCGACGTGGCGACAGAGGAACCGACTGACGACCAAGACGAGGACACCGCATCCGAGGACGACGCGGACGCCGACGACGCGGCCGAGGAGGCCGACGACGATGACGACGACGACGAAGACGAAGACGCCGGCGACGCGCTCGGAGCGATGTTCTAACAACGCACACTACAACAATGGAATACGTATACGCTGCACTCATCCTGAACGAAGCTGACGAAGAGATCAACGAAGACAACCTCACTGACGTGCTCGAAGCCGCGGGCGTCGACGTCGAGGAGTCCCGCGTCAAGGCCCTCGTCGCCGCCCTCGAGGACGTCGACATCGAGGAGGCCGTCGACCAGGCCGCTGCGGCACCGGTGCCGGCAAGCGGTGGCGCGGCCGCACCCGCCGAGGGTGGCGCTGACGAGGCCGACGAGGCCGACGAGGAAGCCGAAGAAGAGGCTGCCGACGACGGCGGCGACGACGATGACGACGAGGACGACGAGGCAAGCGGTGAGGGCCTCGGCGAACTCTTCGGCTAACTCGGTTCAACACAGCTCAGCTTTTCTTTGCGTGCGCTCGACTGGTGAGAGGCATCGCTACCGCTCGAATCCTGGGAGCCGTCGTATTGCCTGCCTTCGAAGTATCGTCCGACGAACAAGCGACTGCAGAAGGATGTCGACGCGGCTGTTTAGCTACCGAGTGTCACCGTGTCTGAGTCGACCGTAACCGGTGAGTCGTTCCCGGTCGCCCCCGTTTCGTCGACGTTCTTGAGATATATCTCACCCGTCGCGGTGTCGGCCACGGTGCCGCTCGCCGTTTCGTCGTACACGGTCACCTCATAGGTGTAGTAGCCGGGGTCGAGATCGACGTCGTAGCCCGCCCAAGCCGGGAACGGATCGGTATTGGTCAGGTCGCCGGTCCCAGCAGTGACCATCTCGGAGCCGGCGAAGACGGTCGACCCGTCGCTTTTGTTTTTGATTGTGAGGTTCACTTCCCGTTCGTCACCTACGGTCCCGTTATTGCGGACCTCCACGGTCATCCGCTGTGCGCCGCCGCGACGCTCGATTAGTTCTGAGGTGTTGTAGGTCTCCGCGCCGATGTTCACCGACTGCGTGTCGTTGACGACAACGTTCGACTCCCCCACGAAGAACGACAGTTCCGGGGACGTGGAGTTCGACGTTTCGATGTAGTAGGTGTAGTTGCCGCGACTGGTCGGCATATCAAGCGTAAACTGTCGGGTTTCACCTGGGTTGAGGTCCGTTGCCATGGTTTTCGAGTCGATGTCGGTAAATGACGGACTTGCATCGTCGTTGTTTTTCGCACGGAGGACGACGGTATCTGTACCGTCCTGCTCACCAACGTTAGTGACGTTGACAGTCGCCGTTGCCGTGTCGTCACTGTCAATCACGCTCTCGGCACGGACTGAATCAATCTGCATGAACTGTCCTTCCGTATCACCGACACGCACGTTCCCGCTCGCCTTCTGTTGCGTACCGGGGATAGATACCGTGTACGGATAGCTTTCCCCAGTTGCCTTTGAACTAGTCGGAAGGGTGAACGTGACGGTTTCGGTCTCTCCGGGTTCAATTGTCGTCGAGTTCGTCCCGGCACTGTTGCCATCAAAGCTGCTCTCTAGGGTAGCTTCACCGCTCTTTCCGCCGACGTTCATTACCTCAGCCGTCAGCGTTGCGTCGGTTGTCTCATCAACCCTGCTTGGGGCGTCGGTGTCGATGAGGTTGTACTCCGGACCCGTCTGTACGTCTTTTTCGATTGCGTTGACTGTGAACAGGACAACGGCATCGTTATAGTCAGGGTCGCCGTCATTTGCCGCGTTAGCTGGGTCTGCGTCCTCCTGTGAGAGTTCATAGAGGAGTGCGCGTTCCCCGTCGCCCAGTTGGAGATACCCCGTGTCGTTCACGCGGCTTCCGAGCGTATCCTGAATGTCTCGCTGGTACCACTGTGCTTGCTCGAACGCTGGAAGCTCGTCGCCGTCGTTCAGGATGACGAGGTTCTGCTGGTTCTGTGTCTGGCTGACAGTGGTCGTGTCGTATGTATCCCAGTCACTACAGTACTTCGTGTCATAACCAGCCAGCTCAATCGAAGGAGAGGTGTAGGAATACCTGTCACAGCCGTAGGACTTTGCAAAGACTGAGATCTCCGTTCCGGGTTCGAACGAATCGGAGTAGTAGTACGGGTTCTCGTGTTCGTCAGAGATGAGGCGCTGCTCCGCGTGCGGACCATTGATGTCGCCGTTCTCGTACCCCCGCCAGAGTCCGATCGACTGTGGGTCGGACCCGTTGTCGACATATAGTGACATCTGCACGGGTGCATGGTAGATGTAGTTCCAGCGATTTGAGAAGCCTTCCAGGTCCGCACCCTTCAGCGCAACCGAAGCATTGACCGACTGCTGTATCGTGATCGTCGAGCCGTTCCCTTCGAGCAGCGAGTCCGGCTCGACGGTCAGCGTCGACTGTCGCGACCGGTTCGCCGTCGAGAAGGTTACCGAGTAATCTCCGGGTTCGGTGGGCGCCGTGACGGTCCGATTGAGCGTGACGCTCTCCCCGGGGTCGAGCCGTTCGTCCTCCGCAATGTGGGTCGTTCCGTTGTACTCGACGCGCAGTGTTTGCTTTCCTTCGGTTCCGCCGGTGTTCGCGACGGCGAACTTGATATTCGTCTGGTTGTTCGGTGCGACGGGGTTCTGTACGTCTACAGCGGTGATCTCGTACAACGGCGGCGACGATGAACCGACGACGAAGGACCCTGACCCGGTATCGTCCGGTGTCTCGACGACATAGGTGTACTGCTGTGGTGACCCGACTATTAGCGGGCCACTGGTCACTGAAGCGGTCCCCGACTCAGTGCCTCGGCGAGTCCCGTTGAGGGTGAGCGTCGTGGTCTTCGACGCAACAACGCTGCCAGACGCGTTCTCGATACGGACCTCGACATCGGTGGATTTCCGAATGTCACCAGTGTTTTCGACCGTTGTGTCAACGGTCGCCGTATCCCCACTTTGCAATCCACCCGGCGGCGAAACGGACGCTATCTCGAACACACCTGCATCACCGACGATGAAGTAGTGTCCGTCGTCGTTGTGTTGTGAGTATGTATCATCCTCTGTTTCGACTTCCAGGTCGTACGTGCCGTTCTCCGACGTTGGCATTGACGGCCCGAAGTCGATTGTTCGGCTCTGTCCAGGGCCGACCAGCACGCTTCGCGTCGCGCTTTTCGACCCGTTGACGCGGAAGACGACCTCCTGATCTGCCGTCATTTGCCCAGTGTTCGTGACTGTGACCTCAGCCGATGGGACCTGATTCAGCCGCGCTGTTGCCGGAATCGAATTGCTGGTGACATCCAGTGACGGCGTTCCGTGGACGGACGTATACTTGATGACTTTGTAGTCTTCGTCCTGCTTTGACTCCACAGTGAAGTTGTGTGGCGTCGCCGACGAGACGCTCACCGACCGACTCACAGTGGTCGATTCCCCGCCGATGAGGGTCATTGTCTCCTCCACCTCGCTTGGTGACCCCGACTGGTTGTGCTTCAGCGTGATATCCTGTGTATCTTCTAAGCCTCCGGTGTTCCGGACCGTCGCTGTCACGACTGCTTTCCCAGGGTCTGACGGGTCCGGCTTGACCGTGACACCCTCGACTTTGAACTTCGGGTTCGTCACGTCGCCGAGTGCAAAGCGTATGTGAACGCTCTCTCCCGGCTTGACAGACGCCGGGGTCACCTCAACGTACTGATCATCGTAGGTGCTCCGTGCCCAATCTGCCCAGGCGCGGGCATAGCTACTGTTTTCGATAGTCAATGTCGCGTTGGCGACTTGCGACGGAGTACACTCATAACTGGGTGACGAAATTGAGCCGGTTCGCGCGTCCTCGTAGGACGCGTCGGTGAACAGGGCCATCTGCAGTGCCGCTTCGTGCGACCGCTTGGCCGTCGCGTTGGATTGAATGGCAACCGAACTCCCCTGGATCTGCTGTCCGGAGATATTTGCGAACGATACCGACAGTGCCCCTTCGTCGTAGTTCACTGCTGGGGGCGACGACATCGTTGCGCCCGACTCGGTCATCCGCCACACACCCCCGCCCTGATAGCCGACCTGTTGGCCGTTCTTTTGATACCGAATCGTCTGCAGCGAGCGGTTCCCCGTCGAACAGGCCGAGCGTCCGTTCAGCGTCAGATTGTATGCCGCGTTGCCAGAAACGGCGACGTCAGACCGAACCCGGTCTGGGATCTCGACTGATTCGTTGGTGTCTGACCGCTGGAAGCTCTGATCGACCGACAGCAGCACCTCCTCGGCGAGTTCGACGTTCGCGTCGTCGTTGACATCTCCGATTGTCTGTTGCCCCACCTGAACGATCAGTACGGCACCAACAATGACGGCGCTTGCCAACAACACCACACCCAGAACATGCGATACACCCCGGTCTCCAGCCCCCCGGCTGCCCCACTCGAACATACTTATTTACATACCAACTATTGCACATAAGTTTACTGTTTCACCCATACTAATAACGGTTCCATCGGTGACCTACTGAGGTTAAACAGCAGGTATTCCCTCTAACGGGACCTACCAGCGGTATACACTACCGGCACCGTGTGTCGAATTCCGGAGCCACTGACATTACAATACCCTCCGTAAATGTCATATATTAACCAAGATTGCTATGCCATATGTTGGAACGCTTGTGATATGTGACAACACTAAACAAGATTTAGTTGACTGAGGTTCCTTATTATTCGTATACGGTGGACTGGACGGTACTTACGTAATGCGAATTGAGCCCCAACTTGACCTTTTAATTGAATCCGGCAGCAACGGGTAACGGTTGGTTTAGTAATGTCTCTAGCTGGTTTTTCTCCTAATATCTTGGTTAGACAGTATTGTGCCCTCGATTGTGTGGTTTATTATAGAATCTGCCGGGCTACATCCCAAATCAGCCTACCTGTGTCGTCGATCTCTCATCCACGACGGTAAAATAAGGATGGACTCGCCGGGTTGTTAGCCTATTCGAGGATGCGCGTATCCTAGATTCATCCGCTGGGGTGTACTGATGCTGATTCATGCGTCGTCGATGAACTCCCGTCGGACCTCCATCTTCTCGCGCTCGCTGCGCTGGTCGTAGTGCTGGTCGAGAACATCGTTCGAGACGTTCATCCGATCCGAAACGACCTCTTCCGGTGTCCCGTCTCGAAGGTGTTTCGTGATCGAGCCGCGGCGGATACCGTGCGGAGATCGGGACGACGGGCAACCGCTGGCAGTGTCCCGAGTCATGTACTCACAGCTCTCCGGGTTCTCTCCGTGTGGACACTCGCCGACCATACAGGGCCGAGTCCACTGATAGACAGTACTCCGGATGGGTGTCTCGCTCAGACGGCCCCGGTCACTGGTGATGAGTGGTTCCCGACCGTAGTCGTCGGTAACTGAATCCCGGTGGTTCTCGATGTACTCCTGAATCACCTCAGTGTAGAAATCACCGACAGCTATCGACCGCTCGGCAGCTCGTCCGTTCTTCAGTGGAGTTCCTGTTTCCGGTCGGTGGCGTAGTTGTAGGTACTGCCCATCAGCGTCGAAGTCATCCAGGTCGAGCGACCGGAGGCTACCGAGCCGGATACCAGTGTGCCAGAGGATTCCGAATATAACGTGTTCGCGGGAGGCGTACTGGTAGCGATCCAGGTGGTCGAGGATCGCTTCGGCGTGTTCGGTATCGAGTTTCTCATCCTTCGAGGCTTCTTCGGGGTCGACCTCCGGGAGTAACACCCGTTCGCGCATTCCCTGTTCGACCGCGTCGATGCTGGCACAGAATTCGAGAAACTTCCGGAGCGTAGCGAGGATGCCCCGAAGAGTCACCTTCGACACCTCACCGTATTCGCTTCCCTTGCCCTGTCGACGCCAGACACGGAACTCGTGGAGATCGCGCCCAGTTAGCTCGTTCATGTTCTCGATTCCCTTCGACTGGGTCCACTCGATGAACGAGTTGAGCCGGTACCGCTGGTTCGTGAGGGACTTTTCAGATAGCTCTGGTTCTCGGTGATCGAGGTAGAGGTTCACCGCGGTCGCCGGAGCTATCGGTTCGAGGTCGGCGCTCATGGTTCCCCCGTCGGGGCAAGCAGCTGGCGGGCAGTCTCAAACGCATTGTCCTCTGTTGGTTTATCACCAAGGGGGTAGCCGTCACCGTCTCGACCCATCGCCTCGAGTATCTTCGAAACGGAGGGTGCAGGACCATCGATGCGAAGTTCTCGGCGGGCTTCGCAGGCAGCCGCGACTGCTTCAGCAGCATCAAGCGATTCATTTCGTCGCTGCTTCGATACCTCCGACAGACCGAGCATTCGGTCACAGTGAGGGCAGGAATGACGGCACTGGTGGGAGGTCGCGTCGGCGTATGAGTC
Source organism: Haloarcula sp. CBA1131 (assembly GCF_008728975.1). Classification (NCBI taxonomy): domain Archaea; kingdom Methanobacteriati; phylum Methanobacteriota; class Halobacteria; order Halobacteriales; family Haloarculaceae; genus Haloarcula; species Haloarcula sp. CBA1131. Next base: position 1,517,314 of record NZ_RPCY01000001.1, on the reverse strand, counting down.
GTACCGCTTGGAGAAGTTACAGTCAGGACACCGGACGCGATACTCTGTACGCGGGCGAACAGCGGACTTTTCAGCAGGCGATTCGACTACTCTCGTGCGGGGAGTATTCCCCGTATCGGTTCCGTACGACATTGGTTTGCCGGGCGGAGCCACCTTCTGGGCCGTGTACCAGCACGGCCCGGTTCTCGACGAACAAGAACCATCAGTGACCCGCAGATACACAAGAACGTGCTGACAACATAAATGTAACGACGTGGTTAGTAAGTTGTAAGAGAACTTGAGAGGGCCTATAAAATGTATTAGGTGTCCACACGTAGAAGCGATAATAGAATGCGCCTATCTGGGTCGTGGCAGAGCGTATGGGATGACCGAATCCTAGAGTGGATGTCTGAAAACGAGGGGTCGGGTACACCCAAGCAGCTCAACGAAAGTGGTCTCATCAGAGTCTCTCAAACGCATATCGCGCGTAGATGTAAGGAGTTAGCTGAACACGGACTACTCCGACATGTTGGGAACGGAGCTTACGTGATTACTGAGGAAGGAGAAGCGTACCTCGATGAAGAATACGACGCCGAAGAAGGCGTCTACATCGATGGAGAAAACAGCATTTCAGAGCCATCGCCGACGGCTGAATCAGAGACGAACGGCGTGTAAGTAGTCCTCCACCATGACGATACGAAAGACCGCCCGCTGGCAGCAGTGTATCGACGATCGAATACTGGAACACCTGCGTGACGATTCGTGGTCGACCGCGAGTCAGATTGCACTTCAAGATGGGATTCATGCCACCGAAGCACAGGTCCAAGAACGGTGTCGTGTTCTGGCTGATGCGGACCTGGTGGCATTTCTGACTGAAGATCAGGACCTCGTGGAACTGACTACAGAAGGTGAGCAGTATCTCGAAGGCGAGGTCGATGTAGAGCTGTACCCACGCCCGCGCCATCCCCGACTCATGGAGTGAATCTAGGGGAATTAGTGTGCTAAGCTATGCTTGTGATATATCTTATTAGGGGCCCGTCCAGACGTCCCTGAATCTCTTTAAAACACCAAATATAGTTACTGACCCTCTCAGGATTGTACAATAACAAGCTGTTATGAACTAATTACTGATACTACTGGAAACGATTTTATGTGTTAGGAGAGAAGGCCCATGCAAGTCAAAACTAATACCATGGAAGATACTGATTGGGAGTCCATCGAATTTGAGCATATGTCCATCTGTCTGATGGAATACTCTGACGAAGAACAAAGGAAGGCGAACTTTGAGGAGATTGTAGATATCGGTCCATTTGACGGATTGGGAAGTCGATTTGTGGAAAAAAGTCCATCAAGTAAAGAGGATAATTACATTGTTATCGCAAGTGACGCGGCAGAAGATATCGAATCAGCGGGCATGGAAAACGATCAGGTTTATATTGACTTTGATAGTTCAGACGAGGGCCTCCATATTCACATAGATATTATTTCGATAGAACTGATTAAATCCTTTTCTAACGTACTTAGCGCTATTGGTGAAATTGTTGATGAGATAGAGGTCAGGCAAGTTGTCGTAGAAATTGAACATGAAGAGCCCTTTTCTAATTTTGAGTTCCCCCCTATACAGAGAGTAGAGTCAGAATTTCAATTCAATGGCCTACGATTTTCCAAGGATGATCTCTTCCATGCGGTACAAGATTTATCTGAAATGAGGGATAATGATGCAACTGGGTATCGAAGGGTTGACCACAGAGGACCAGTTATTGGGCAAGAAGGAGCAGAAAAGCTAATCCAAGAAGAACTGTCTCAGGCAAGAGAGTTCTTAGAGGGTCTCAAAAAATGACATTTGAGTGGAAAGAAGAACACAAGCGAGATTCAGTCCCTAGACGTGAAAGCAGCAGTAATGATAATTTCAAACACGATGACCCCTGTTTCGAAAATGAGAATATTAACCAATACTCCAGCGCCTGGGAAAATGACGACAGCGAGCAGGGTCTGAGTAAATTGGAAAAACAGCAGAAAGGATACGTACTTGATATCTTGGCAGACCATCCTGATCGTCAAGAAATTCTGGAATACATACTAGAGAACACTGACAAGGATGGTGAAAACTGGGTTAGCTTCGAACAGCTATCGGAGTTTATCGATTCAGAAGATGAGTACAATCTACTCTCAGATATTCAGAAATTGGAAGAATCTGGGTTAGTAGATAAGAGATTCCTAACAGAGGACGATAAGACTGTTACCGCATACAATATAAGCAGCTCATTCTCTGATCATAAGAATATAGCGTCGTTCTATTTAGACATCTAACGTCTATGGTCGGAGATGAGGTTATAAGACAATCAATTATCGAAAGTAGGGGCAATATTGAACATAGAGACATATTGGTGCCTATTTTCGGTCCTTTTACTAGTAAATACCACATGATTGATTGTTTTGCGGGTGAAAAAATTCAACAAATTGGTGGTGAGAATGCAGTTGACTTAGAGGAGTTCATGCAGGGTCTTCACGAAATTGAAAACGAAATACGGGATTTCCTTGCTGACGTTGTAGAAGAATTACAAAAAGAATATGGGTTCAACGCATTCTTAGCAGGAAGTGTTCCTCCGTTTAAGCGCGAATCCAAAAGGTCTGCTAAGTGGGAAGACTCCGTATTTCCCCAATCTGAATTAATAGATCCTGACTTCAATTATATACAGCAGAGCCGAACTTATGCACGAGTAGGTGATGTGAGTATATTCATATTTAGATACTTGGGAAATCCCGTTGGAACTACGTACGAGATTGCAGATATATTTAAAGGAGATGACAATGGTATAGTTGAAAATTCAGTGCTTTATTATCAAAGTGATCCGGAGAGAGAAGGCGATTTAGAACGGAAGTTTGGGGAATTTTCCGGATGGGGAAACTATGACAGTAACCCCAGTAAGCCTCACTACTTATCAGCAATGGTTACTGAGATGTCGGACCAGTATGGTGAGGAAATAATGTGGAAACCGTTTGAAAACCCAGATGCACTTGCTGAAAAGATAGGCTGGGGAATCCAGCAGAAATTAGATTTATAACCAGATCACCCGCCCCTACAGCCCACAAGGGGCATACCGGGGCGGTTTAAGCCAATCTATCTACACTGAAACCAATCCTGTTATAATCATATTACATTATCTTCTCCATTCGGTGATATTTCGAGGCATGAACTGGTTTGACTTGTCCCCAAGCAAACCGGACCCCTGAGAGCGGTGGGTCGGCAGGTGGGTGGGCGACGGGGTTGTGGAGATCTTCGGCTACGTGGTTGGGCCGAGTTCTTCCAGACGGTCGCCGAAGTGGTCCCAGTCGTTGAAGCCGTGCCACACGTCAGGGTCAAGATTCCACTTCCAAGAGGCAACGTCGTCCGGGTCGTAGCTGTGAAGTGTCGGTTCGAGATCGGTCAGATCCGCATCGAAAAGCGGAGAGTCGGGCCGGTCTGCGTCACCGTCCCAGTTGGTGTAGAACTCGACAACATCCGGGGCTGATTTCCAGAACGCCAAGTTGGTCAGTCGCTTGCACTCTGGGACGACGTCTTTTCCGGTGTGTCCGACCGCACCGACGACCTCGACGCCGAGTTTGCTCATGGCCTTCAGCGCGGGAGCGTACTGCGTACTCACTTCGCGGCTGTAGACACGAGCATCCATGTATCGGCTGGCTTCGTCAAGAACGAACGTTTTCGGAACGTCGCGGTTCTCGACGAGGAGCGTCATCAGCTCGTGCATCGAGGAGACGTAGCGGTCAGCGCCTTCCCAGGTCTTGGAGTTCGAGATAACCAGCACGTCGTCCCAGACAGCACGAGCCATATCCGAGGCGAGCAGGAACATCGTGTTCGTCTTGCCAGTGTTGGGTCGGCCCGCAGCGAGAACCGTCGTCAGTGTCCCGTCGGCGTCGAGCCGATCCATCAGGCGAGCGGTCACCGTCAGCGACGACGCGTCAAGTTCCTGTTCGGTGATGCCGACGAGGTAGGAAGCGAGCGACCCGTTGCCGTTCTCGATGGCGCGGGTAGCCGCTTCGGTGTGGTACTTGGACTGTAGAACGTCAGAGAGTGCGGTCTGTCCGAACGACCGGGAACCGCTCACCTCAGCACCTCGGTCGAAGAGCGAAGAGACGAACGACAGGGTCGCCCGATCTGCATCATCAGCCACGACACCGGTATGTTCGTGCAGTGACTCACCGCCCTCGATGTTTCCAGCAACGACTTCGTTTATTTTGGCCGCCGTCAGCAGTCGTTCGTCGGAGTCAGTCATCAGCTGGCACCTCAGCAGAGTCGGTATCATCTTCCACGAGCTGATCCCGGAACGCGTAGGCGAAGCCGATCAGCGGCAGCGCCACCGACAGCACAGGGAGATGCTCAGGAACAGGACGGTACGCAGCTTGGTATGCCTCTTCACCGGCGCGATACGTCACGTCAACTGGTACATCGAGTGCCTGCGGCGGAACTGCCCATAGGCCAGCCCAGTAGCCAGCGATGAACGTCACAGTAGCAGTCACCACGACGATACTCTTCTCACGATGGGTTAGGTTGAGTTCAATCATCAGCTGAAACACCTCCGTCGCCAGCACCAGCGAGGTCGGCAAGGTCCTGATCGAGGTCGACGCGGACGCCCGGAACATCAGACTCCGGAGACTCATCGTCCTCTGTGTGTCGAATCTTCCGGTCAAGTCCGAACTGCTCGATAGCCGAATCTATCTCGTCGGTCAGTGCGTCACCTTCGTCGGGCAGTGTCCCGCGCTCGAACGTCGACACGATACGGAGAACCGCCTTTCGGGTGGCGTTGCGGATGATCGTGAACGCCTGGGCTTCGATGGCGAAGCCACGCTTGGCGTCAGCTTCGAGCTGGCCGCGACACTCTTCGACTGCCTGGAGTGTTCGCATCAGTTCCCGGTCAGAGAGCGTGCCGCGCCAGCAGCCGTCGACGGTCTGGGCTTCGAGATCGACGTTCTTGCCAAAGGCGAGATTGGGACTCACCCAGTCGAGTTGGCCATCCTCGACGGACCACTCGCGGAACCGTTGCCCAGGAGTCCGGAAGATACCGCCTTTCGTGTGACGGGCGTCAATGTCGACGAGCCAGACGTAATTCGGGTCCCAGAGCAGCGACCGGACTTTCTTGCCCGTCGGTCGCCCGGCCAGCGGAATGGTCACGAGCGCGCAGAGTCCGATTAGCCGTAGGCTTCGCGGGAGTTCGTAGCCGAGTATCGACGCAATGACGAACAGAACGATACCGACACCCGACGCGATCAACAGCAGGTTCTCCGTGAACCAGCGGAACAGTCGATAAGTCCGACTGTGGTCCGGGCCAGGGTCAGCGTTGTGCGCCATCTCGTCGCGGTCGAGATCGGGGTTGCTCTCGTCGTCGGTCATGCCAGTCGCTCACCTCGCTGGGCCGACCCGATTTTCGCGGAGACGGCTTCGTACAGGACCGCAATCACGACGCCAAGCGCACTGCCGAGGGCGGCGTTGCGAACGTCCTCACCACTCCACGGGCCGGTGATGATGAACGAGTTGGGCTTTCGGAGGTAGTGGAACCGTTGTTGTTCGATGGACTGCTCAGTCCAGAGTGTCACGCCACCGCTGGATGGCACGCGAACAGTGGTCGTCGTATCCGCATCGACGACAGCCGCACGGAAAGAGACGCTGCCCGCTTCCGATCCGGCGTCAACCTGCGGAGCAACACTGACGACTTTGTACTCGTCCGACCAGAAGTCTATCACCATCTGGCCGTCCTCGTAGCGGTAGTCTGTGACGACCACGTTCTCGTCGACGACGAGTTCGACATCACTTGGCGCGCCGTCCGGTGCGGAGACGTTCGTCGAGGTCGCCGTTTCGTTCGTTGTTTCCTGCGCTGCCGCTGGTGCAGCGAGAGCGATACAGCTGACGATCAGTATGAGGAGTATAGGCGTACGTGGGTTCATAGTCGAAAATCCGAGTTTGTCACCAGAGCCAGTCGAGCGACGGTTCCGGGAGCCAGGACGACACCAAGTCAATGGCTGGCCCAATCACATCGACGGTTCCCGAGAGTTGCAGCGCGGCGAGTGCGACTATGACGAGCCACAGATCGCGGGGGACGAGTTTGAGAGCCAGCCAGTACACCATCAGTTGTTACCTCCCGTCCGACGCTGGCCTACGGCGTAGAGTGCGCCAATGCCGACCAGTACCAGTACGAGTGACGAGGATGAGCCACCGAGCAGGCCACCGCCAGCCGAGCCGCGAAGGTTCTGCTCACGCGCCTCGATCTCCGCTCGCTTCTGTGCCAGATCCTCGTACTGCTGTTTGAGTTCGGTGACGTTGGTTGTCTCGTACGTGGTTTTCTGGATAGTAACGTTCTGGACGGTCTGACCGTCTTGCGTGGATATGCTGTCAATAGTGAACTCTCCATCCAGTTCGACAATGCGATCCGAGGTAACGACGTACTGCGTGCCACCGATATTGGACGTGTTGTAGGTCGTTCCGTTCTCGAACTGACCGCTGGCTGGATTTTCTTGAGAGAACAGTACGCCCCCGTACTGTGTGCCGGATTCAGTGGTGATCTGGAAGCTCCCGATCTGGTCGAAGTTCTCTGGGGAGTTCGTGCCGAGCAGGGTGAGCTGTGCGGCGGCCCAGCCTTGGAAGTCGTCGCCCGGCGACTGCTGGGACGCCAGCACGTACGGGTCCACGAGGTCGCTATTGTTGATTTCGCCAGCCTGATAGGCGCTATACGTGTTCTCTGCCAGCGTATCCATTTCATTCCGAACAGTCTGGTCTTGATTCTCGATAGTCGTCCACGTAGACTGGAACCGCTCGAAGGGGACGACAGCAACATATGACGTATCGGAACTGTATCCATGGACTCCGAGCGACTTCGCCGATATACCGAGGGTTGCACCAGATTTCGCAGTGTTTGTGATGTAGTGGTCGTACGTTTCGGTGTCGCCACCCGGACCGTAGGTCTTGGATATTTGGATGTATGTGTAGTCCTCAGTCGTGCCATCAGTGAGAGTTACGGAGTCTGTCGGTTGATTCCAGTCGTAAGTGTAGTCTCCGGTGCTTGATAGCGACTGGTCGTCAGTATCCACGTAGCTACTGTCTATGCTCTCGTTGAGGGCAGTACTACGCAGGTACTTGAAGTGGGAGACGGTCAGTGTGTACTCAGCCAGCAGATTCCGCTGGTGGGTCGCGTAGAAATCACTTACAGCCTCTTTAGCCGCATTCTTAGCGGCTGACTTACTGCTTCCGTTGTTCAGTGCGCGGATATAGGCGTTTTTGCCCTCAATGCGAGCTTGCGTCTTAGCATCCTTCAGGTCGTTGTTCAGGACGGTTAGCGTGTTGTCAGTGCTAGCATTGCTGTTGAGGGCAGACTGATAGATGTCCGTTTTGACCTGTGCAGTGTCGGTATTCGTCGTGTTGACGGTCGTCGTGCCCGGTTGAGGCGTACAGTCCAGATTCTCGACGCCGGAGAGTGCATTACCGATTTGGTCGGATGTGTCGCAGGTCAAATCAGAGTCGCCGCCGGTGGTCCCGACGACGGTCCGAACGAGGTTCACACCGCCGAGAAGCCCGCTCTTGGAGTCGAACGTCGGTTCGCCGCCGGAGTAGTCCGACACGGTGACGTTCACGGATTCATACGCGCCGTCGTTGAAGAACAGGAGTTGGTCTTCTTTGAGGTTCGCCGTATTGTACGTTTCGCGGGCTAAGACGGTCGTCCCAGTGGACGGGCCGCCCTGCGTGGTGTACTCGACAGTAAACTCCGTGCCACCGTCGAGATTGCTGGTATCAACAATCAGCGTCGTTGGGGAACCGGTGTACTCGTAGGTGACTGGCCCGCTGTCCGTGGCTGTCTGTGCCAGCGCGGGGCTGACACCAGTAACGACAGTCGATAGGACGAGCAGGCCAGCCAGCAAGATCGAGCGTGCGCGACTCATCGGGGTTCACCTCCGAAAGAATAGCGTCGTGTCATCGGTTTACTGAACAGCGACTCCCCAGGAGACGACCGTGGCGAGGAACGCCAGCTGCATCCCGAGCGGGTCACCCAGGGAAGTGAGGAAGTCGTTCACCGCTGGCAGGTACTCGTTGCCGAGAATGACAGCGGGACCCAGTGCAATGGCGATCTTCTCCCAGTCCTCGTAGTACTCGAACTGCTTTGTCTCGGAGCTGGCAAACGCCGCAGCGAAGGCCCCCAGCGAGATCAACAACGAGTGCTGTGTCGTCAGCGTGTACGACAGCCACGGGAGTTCGACCGTGGTGATGCCGCCAAACTGGTAGAGGCTGGCCGCGACGAACGCCACCGACAGCATGGCGGGCAGACTACGGATGTTCATGTAGTCGCTCACCATGTCGCTCGCGCGATTCTGGTAGCTCATTCAGGCCCTCCAGCAGGGAGTTCCCGGACCTTCCAGATGTCGTACTCCTGTTCCTCGCCGTCCTCATTCGTGAACGTACTCGTCTGTTCGGTGTGCTTGATGCCGACTACGTCGCCCTCGCCGAGGTCGTTGTCGTCGAGCGCGTTGTCGATCTGGCTGTTCGACCACATGGCGACCACGTCGCCGATGCCACGGGCCAGCTCGATGACCGTCGTGTCGTACTTGCCGCAGTTGGGCGTGAGTTCCCGAATCTCACCGACGACGGATTCGCCGGGTTCGAGGTCAATCCACTCCGAGTCGTAGTCGTCAGAAGTGCTGTTGTCGACCGGTTCGAGATCGTCGAAGGATGGCGTTTCCTGAGTTGCCATACACAGAACGATTCGGAAGGTTTGGACTTAACTAGGGGTCGGAGGCTCGGTGAAAGTGAAAATAGCTACTATGCCGTATTAATCAAATCTTAGCTTTCCTGATCCTGAAAGCGCTTCATGTAATATTCTTTGAATAATAGTTCACTGTACTGCTGCTGGGTCATCGTTAATACTGACCAGAACATTATGACTACAACCGCTAATACGGCCGAAAAGCCCAGAACAAATGAGAAGAATGGGCTTCCCCAATTTCCAATCATATATAAGACAGATATAAGCAGGATTCCTGCTACAGATATCCGAAGGTTAGTAGAGAAAATAGAAACAGACTGTAATCTACGTAGACGTGGCGTGAAATGGCCATCCATATAAATCAACAATAGGTCATAAATTTTTTTCGGACGATCATTATCGAAATCCACACCAAGTTCTGTTTCAAGATCCTCTCGGAAATCTAATTCTAAGTTATTCGTGAGAAGCTTATCTTCATCAAATTCTTCGTAAAAGTTGAGCCTGTTGGGAAAATATTCTTGGACATTAATAGCATATATGAACCAAATTGGCATTTTCTCCAACTGTTGGGTTTCTTTATACACAAAATATCGGAAGCTCTGCGGAACTCGGAACAGACCTAATCGGAGTTGATCAATAAACTCACCAATGAGGTAAGCAAACAATCCTAATATTATATATCGAAGCGACCCTTCTGGTAGTAAACTTGGCATAAATACAGTCAGACTAATGATTAATGGGGAGAGGAACAATAATCCCGGAATTAATCTCGTTAAAGTATCCCTTAATGAGAATCCGAAAAATGGTCCTGTTTGAGACATAGACTATATTCCGGCTATTATATAAAAAACATTCTCCTTTTTGATAAAATAGCTATATCTCAGAACAAATATCGCTTTTTGATATATTCTTTTGAAAGTTATTTCTAATGAATCTCAGTATCAGTAATAGAGTCCTCAACAGTTTCGATATTGTAGGTATTACTGGCTGATTCGCTACTTGGAAGATCCCAACAAGCGTATGCACCGATGTAGTCAACGACACTCCGAAATGTAACCTCGACAGGGAGCGTTGAACGTACCTGCGGCTGTTCAACATCAGATACCGCCCGCTCTACGACAGCATCAAGATTGTCAAGATCGTCCCACTGCCGGCGTGCGAGGCTGTTACGTATCTCGCTTTCGCTCGCGGCTTGTACTGAATCGAGTGAACACCAGCGAACGGCTTCACGCACATCCGGGTCCTGCAGGTGGTCGTTCGGATCGATCCCCTCGGTAATTGACTGTGAACAGGACCAGAAGCGACGGTTTGTCGCCCAGTACAGCGCAAGCTTCCACGTCGCCGCTTTGTCTGCGTAGCTCCCTCGATCATCATCACCCTGCTCAAAGGATTCCGTTGCGTCAAGCAACGAGCCGAACGTCGCGCTCAGGTACTTGCCGAGGTACGCACCAGCGGTTGATTCCTTCTCGTGGCCGTCGTCGCCGAACTCTATCAGCTCGTGTGACCGAGTACGCTCGCGCACCCACTCTTCGCCGTGGTCGTGGTCGCCGAAGCGATACCAGTCGACGAAGCCTTTGTCACTCTGGAACTCCGGCTCCAGTTCGTCGAGGTCGTCGCGGTAGGTCAGCGGGTACACGTCGACGATCTCGCCCTGACCGTAGTCGGCCCACTTCGCAGCTACTTCTGGTTTGTCACAGAGCCACGGCATACCGTCCTCGTCACGGGTCGGTACATCGAAGAACAGGACGTGCAGGTGTGGGTAGCCTTTCTCGGTGAACTCTAGAGCCTTGATGTAGTCTGGTCGGTCCCGCGGTCGCCCGGTCACCTCGCTGTCGAGATCGTGCCGCCAGCCTGGAACAGCGGAGCGTCGGGTATTGTCTTTCGTCGAAGGGTCGGAATCGAAGTACGACAGGAGTCGATTGAAGTTCTCGTTGATGGAGTCGATTCCGTCGAGTAGCGAGTCTTGTCGCTTTGGGTCGGTCGTCAGTGTGACCAGTACAGCGTTATCGGCGTTCTCGTAGCCGTATTCGAGTGCATCGTTAAACCGCGCAAACTGTTTGGAAACACGCCCCTGGTCGTTGAAGCGGGTCTTGTAGTCCTTCGTCATCCGCTTGGTGGACTCGCCACCACGCCGGTCGACGAAGTGGACATCGAACAGGAGCTTGTAGTCTTTGATGCGGTTGAGGTAGGATGTAAAACCGTCCTTCAGTAGTTCTCGGAGGTCATCGTCCACAGAATCGACCTTAGAGAGGTAGTTCCGAAGAAACTCTCTGTCGTACTTGATGCCCTCTTCGTTGGCTGTTTGAGTAATGCCTTCTGTAATCAAGTCAAGAAGGCGGAGGGTCGGGGTCACCATCAGAACCCCTGCAGACTCGGATTTCCGCACGTAGGGGGTTTCAGGGGCTACAAGGTCGTCGACAAATCGATATGCAAACTGGTAGTCGGGGTCGGAGCCTTCGACGCGCTCGCAGGCTTCGGGCGCAACTCCTTTGACAGCGTACGAAACAACGTGTGACAGCGGTGTACCTTCCGGATGCGCCGCGATGAACTTTGCTACGCGTACGCGATCTTCGTCGCGTTCTGTGAGAGTTCCATCAAGCAGTTGGCCGTGACCGAGAAGGTCGCGCTCTTCGAGGAGGTCTGCTAAGACGGGAGTGTTACATCTATCGGCGAGGTCGAGACCGCCCAGGTGTCCCAGCGGTTCGACGACGCTCATTTGGGACCATCAGAACTGGCGTCCGTTCGTCGGCTGCCCAGTGTGTCGTTGTTGGGATTCCCCTCACCCTCCGGGTTCGGGGGAACGCTCGGGCTTCCGGGTCGCCCCGCGAGGGGGCGCTTCCAGTTGGTCGAGCTGGTGCGGACGGCGATTGGCGCTCGCCGACCGTTCCGGGATGCTCACTCCGCTGCGCTTCCGGGCGTACCAGCTCTCCCGTTCCCTCACTGGTGGTGAGTGCGTCACCAGTTTCAGGAGCGTTGTCGAGTTCGAGAAGAATACAGGACTTGCAGCGATGGCGCTGCGCTGGGAGACTATCGACGTGATTTATGCACTCTTCATGGCAGTGGCTACAGAAGTATTGAGTATAGGACGACCAGTCCGTCACTGCTGACCACCCTCCTCGACGCGCTCGATAGATCGACGAACATCGTCGTCGGTCGCCTCCAGGAGGCGAGACGCACGGACGAACTCATCACGAGCGAACGGCCAGTCGGCGGGTTGAGCGAGGTCGCGTTTAGGCGACACGCCGACCACCTCCAGAAATTGTTAGAGAACTGTCCTCCCTCGGAATAATCGCGTGACTGCAAGGGGTGCATCCGGATTCCCGGTGAACTCTCTTTCTCCGGGGAGGGTTCTCGAACCCCGATTGTGCCGAGAATAGGGAGAAACGACGCTCTCGCCGTGTTATTAATTCCCTGTTTACGACAGTAAAATAAGGATGGACTCGCCGGGATTTGAACCCGGGGCCTCTCCCATGCCAAGGGAGTGATCTACCCCTGATCTACGAGCCCTTGCGTGCATTGTTTGCTTCCCGATGGGATTGCTTAAACCCATCGAAGCACCGGGACATAGAGAACCGGCCCCACGGTCTCGGTTAGGCCAGTACTACATCGGCCTCGTGGAGTGCATAGAAATCTGGTAATTGGAGTTACGGTACGGCCATAATGGCTATAACGACTGAGGCCATCCCTACAGTAATCTCAGTTTAGTGAATCAGGCTCATGAACCGTAGGAGAAACGAGACGCAGTCTAACGACCGGCGTGTCGGCCGGTCACTCTGGATCGAAGAGCACCGGCGCGGGCAGACGACGCTGGACTTCGCGATCGGTATGAGCCTGTTTCTGAGTGTCCTGATATTCATTTTCCTGTTCATTCCGGGGTTGTTGTCGCCGTTTTCTGCGGGGGTTCAGGAGGAGACAGTCACGACCGACAGAGTCGCCGATGGGCTCACAATGGGGATGCTCGGTTCGCCACAGCAGCCGTACGTCCTAGACGAACACTGTACTCGGGAGTTCTTCGCTGGGAACGCACCACCGTCAGGATGTGGCTACGAGTCAGGCGGGAGTGCGGAGGAACGGGTCGGGCTCGACCCGGCTCGGGAGAACGTGAACGTCACAATCCGGGGGAACGCGACGGCAACAGCGGCCTCCGATGAAACGCTCTGCTGGGATGGAGCAACTGAGGAACTCGTTGAAGCTAGTGGTAGTTGTGGGACGGTACTCACTACTGGTGGGAACCCGCCGACAAACAACGACGCGTCGGTCACTGCGTTGCGAGTGGTCTCGTTGAACGGGCAGGATGTCACAGTACGCGTGGTGATGTGGTAGCATGCGCGCGCAGGCACACACGCTCGAAGCCATCGTCAGCGGCATGCTGTTACTCGCGAGCCTGGTGTTCGCGCTGCAGATGACGGCGGTGACGCCGCTGTCCGCGAGCACGTCGAGTCAGCACATCGAGAACCAGCAGCAGGCAATCGGCCACGGCGTCCTCGCCTCCGCGGCGGCAGAAGACGCACTGAAACCGGCTGTGCTCTACTGGGACAACAGCACGGCGCAGTTCCACAACACGGCCGGCGGTCGGGAGTACTACACGAACGGGCCGCCGGACAATCGATTCGGGGAGTTGTTAGAACGCGCGTTCGACCAGCGGGGAATCGCGTACAACGTCTATCTCAGGTTCCAGAACACGCAGGAGCGAACCGTCACGACACGATACATCTACAGCGGCGAACCGAGCGACAACGCGGTGCGTGCGAGCCACACAATCACGCTCATGGACGACGACCACCTGCGTGATGCGGACGGGACGCGCAACAGCACGCGGCTCGGTGACCCAGCGACCGATTATACGGTTTCGGACACTGGAAAGAACGTCTACAACACGGTCAGCGTAGAGGTGGTCGCGTGGCGCATCTGAACGACGACGACCGCGGACAGATAATCCTCATCGCCGCGTTGGCCCTGGCGGTGACGTTCATCGGGCTTGCGCTGGTCGTCAACTCCGCGATCTACACGCAGAACCTCGCGAGTCGGGGCGAGGTCGCCGGGAGCAACGACGCGCTGGAGATGCGGGCGATGGTGGAGACAAACGTCGGGGGCGGCATCACCGCGGCGAACAAGTACAACTACTCGACCCAAACAACACTCGAAACCGGTGTGCGTGAGAGCATCGGGACCGTCAGTACACAGACGGAACGCCAGCGGGTCACGAGCGGGACGCTGGTGAACGTCACACTCGCCGGCCCGCCGACCTACGGCACGCGGATCGCCCAGACCAACACGTCATTGTTCGAATCCGGCGAGGCGACACCGAGCGCCGATTGGATGGTCAGAGAGCGGGTCACGCGCCCGGGTGACGGAACGAACGCGACCAGACGGTTCGTCATCAACGCGACACAGCTCCCCAGTTCGGGAAGTGAGTTCGTCGTCGTAGCGAACGGCACCGGCGGCAACCCGAAATGGACGATGCGGGTCTGGGGTGACGTCGGACCCAGCGGGACGGTCAACGTGGAAGTCGACACACCGAGTGGCACACAGACGTGTGCTGTCCCTATCGAGGAGCCGTACGCCCACATCGACGTGACCGGCGGAACAGTCCAGGGCGAGCCGTGTCTCGCGCTCCAGGGCGGGAGCTTCGACGGGCGGTTCGCTCACGGTGTCGGCGACGAATACAACATCAGCTACGAGTCGGGCGACCAGATCAGGGGGAACTACTCGATGGTTGTCCGCGATAGCAAGCGGGCCTACACGCTCGATACAGCGCCCGCGTCGCCGTTCAGCACAACCGCAATCTACGATGTGACCGTCCGCTACCGCTACGACACGTCGAACCTCCGGTACGAGGCAAAGATACGGGTGGCCCCGGGTGAGCCAGATGCGTCGTAACCGTGCCGTCTCAACGACGCTGAGCTACACGCTGAGCCTGGCCATCGCCTCGATTCTGGTGTCCGGGCTCCTCATTGCCGGCGGCAACTTCGTCGAGAATCGGCAGGAGCAGGTCATCAGGGACGAACTCGAAGTCGTCGGACAGCAGGTCGCCGCCGACATCGCCCGTATCGACCGGCTGGTGGTCGCTGCCGACGACGACCCGACTGCGCGGCTGAATCACACGTTCCCGGCGCGGGTGAGTGGAACCGGCTACCGGGTTTCGATTGACGCCGGCGCCGATGAACTCGCGCTCGAATCGACGTCGCCGGACGTGTCGGTGACTGTGTTGCTCAAAACCCGGACAGACCTAGGGGACTCCAGTGCTGGCGGCGGTGTTATAACCGTGTTCTACGACGAATCGAACGATCAACTGGAGGTGCGAGATGGCTGACCGCGCCGTAAGTGAGGTGCTGAGCTTCGCCCTGGTGTTCAGCCTCATCGTGGCATCGATAATACTCGTCTCAGTGAGCGGGCTGGGGGCGTTACAGAACGCTCGGGACGCGGAGCAGATGGAGAACGCCGAACGGGCGTTCGACGTGCTCTCCGACAACATCGCGGACCTCCACAAACAGGGCGCGCCGAGCCGTGCGACGGAGGTCAGCCTCGGTGAAGCCACGCTCAGGACGGGCGAAAACACGACGATATCGGTACAGGTCCACGACGGGACTGCCCCCAAAGACGTCGGGACCTGGGAGATACGACCGATCATCTACGCCGGCAGCCAGGAGCGAGAGCTCGTCTACGAGGCAGGGGCAGTGTATCGGACGAACCGGGACGGTGGGGTGCAAAAACGGACGCCACCGATACTCGTCTCAGACGACCGCGTGCTCATCACCGTGGTCGGCACGACCGCCAGTGGCCAGCAGAGCCTGGGCGGGTCGACGGTGCTCGTCCGGACGAACCACCGGAGCAGCAACGTCTCGTTCGCCGATACCGGTGGGAACATCGAACACGTCAACGTCAGTGTCGACTCGACTCCACAGCGCGAGGCACTCTGGCAGTCGTACTTCGAGCAGGAAGGGTTCGCCTGTGGGGCCGACGGCTGGTGTAACTTCACGTCGTCTTCCGGCGGCATCCAGCGGACGTACGTCGTCTACCACGACATTGCGGTCGACATCGACCAGTAGCCGGTCGACTACCCGCTGGTCACGTTGATCCGGTTCTTCGAGACGTGGAGGTACGTCAGCCGGATGATGTTTGTGTTCTTCGGGACGGCCCGCTCGTTTCTGAGCGCCCGGTCGTAGTGGACCAGTCCGCCGTTATCCACCGTGACTGACCCGGCGACGAGGCCGCCGTACAGCTCCGCCTTCTTGAGTGAGACGCTGCTGGCACCGACGCCGCCGGCGGGTGCGTAAATCACGCCCTCGAACTGCGGAGTATCGGTGTCCCCCTCGATGACGGCGTCGAAGTCCGACTGACCGTACACCCAGAACTGCTTGGAGTTATTGGCGTTGTCGATGTTGACGTCCCCGGTGCGATAGATGTGGAAGTGGTGACCGCTGGCGGACGTCGCCTCGCCTTTGACGTAGAGGCGGACTTTCCCGCCACCGTTGACTTTTATCTGCCCGTTGTTCTCGATGTAGACGTAGTCCCGGACGGCGATGGTCACGTCGTCACCACCAGTGTTAATCGTCAGCGTCTCGCCGCTCAGTGTCAGGTCTTCTAAGTAGTAGGTGCCTGCGCCCAGCGTCTGGTCGCCGCTGTCGAGCTGGTTCCCCGAAATACTGCTGGTCGCGCCGTTGTCATTGGTATCGCTTGCGTTGGCGACTCGCCGGTTCACCAGGCCGTCGATAGCGCCGGCTCCCTCGACGCCCGAGATCTGTCTGACATCGCCGTTGACAGTGCCCTTGATGTGCTTGGTAGTCGAGTACTCCACGTCACGGGTGACGACGCCGCTTCCCTTGACCTCGACTCTGTCACCGGATCGAACGGAGCCGTCCACCTCGCTGTTTCCTTTCACGTACACGTCACCGGCTGTGGTGATCGTTCCGAACGACCCCCGTGAGGTCGAGTAGTCGCCGACAGACGAGTTGTAGCTGTCCGTTCGAGCGGGGTCGGTACCGCTACCGGAGAGCGTAATCTGTCCGCCGGCGGACGTGGCCGCGACGGCGCTCGTCACTTCTCGCGGCCCCGTCGGCACGACCAGCGTCGTGGTCACGCTGTCGTTTTCGTGGTCGTAGTACGCGTCACCGTCGGTCCGCTCTTCGAAGTAGCGCCCCCATGACCGGTAGTACTCGCTCTGGACGGTGATGTTGACCGTCCCGGTATCCAGCGGATTGATGTTCCCAGCTGCCTGGTCGGGATACACCTGCGTCGTGCCGTCCTTCGAGATGCTCGCCCGTGAGCCAAGCGAGCGGTCACCGCGGACGGTGATGAGTGGGAGCGTCAGCGTCGCGTCGCGGTAGTAGAACTCCGGCGGTGAAACCATGACACTGCCGCTGTCGGAGCGCCGCCACACCCCGCCGCCCTGATAGGCGACTTCCTGGTTCCCGTTTTCGTAGACAACCGCGCCGAGGCGCTCGTCCATCAGCGTGACGGTGGTCGGGGCGAAGCAGAGTGGTTGGTGATATTGACGGTCATCCGACCGGCAGTGTCGTCGATTCGGTACGTGGATCTGTCCGTCCCGACGAGAGACACCCGCTGGCTGTCGGCGTTCCCAAGCGCCACCAGGGCCGCCTGGGAATCCAGTTGGGTCATCCCCGTCTCCGCCCGGGAGACGTCGAGCCCGGCCTCAGTATCGACCAGCGCCGTCGCTCCCAGGCTGACAACGACGCTGGAACCGACGATGACGAGACTGAGAACCAGTATCAGCCCGAGCGGGGCTGATTGTGCCCGTTGCTGACCCCGACCCTGACCCCAGGGGAATCGCATTATCCGACAGTAGTTATCACAGCTGATAAGGCTGCTGGCCGTCCCGTCAATAGTCGCTACCAGCGACTGTCTATGGCAGCCACAACAAAAACCGACCGACGCTAAGTGCTACCATTTCTGGTAGTGATGAAGTGAGGTGTGTCGGCGGTCAATTGGACGTGATGTTGACGTCGTTCGTCGAGATGTGGAGATAGGTGATCGCAACCACGCTCGTGTCTTTGGGAATTGTACGCTCTTGTTTGAGTGCCCGGTCAAAGTGGACTCTGCCACCCTTTTCCAGTTCGACTTGGCTGGTGACCGCACCGCCGTAGAGTTCGCTCTTCCATATCTCGAACCTGCTCGTTCCGGTCTTTCCCCCGGCGCGTAGATGACGCCAGTGACTTTGGACTTGTCTGACCCTTTCTTCTCCATCCGGGCCTGGAGATTATCTTTGCCGTAGATCCACACTTGCGTCGACCGCTCACTGACCGCCCCGGTTGTCCTGATCTCACTCGCCCGTGTGAAGAAGTGATAGCCGTCAGCGCTCCCGCCCGACGCGGGCGACTCGCCTTTTACGTAAATCTTCACCTGATTCGGGCCGGACACCGTGATATCGTTTCCGGTGTTGAGGCTCACGTAGTTCTCGACGCCAATGATTACGTTTCCACCAGTCGTGTCGAACTCCACGTCGTCACTGAGGTCGATTCTGTCGACGTGATAGCGGCCCGCGGACAGGGTCGTCGTCCCCTCGGTCCCGTCGATGACGCCGTCGTCGGCTATCGTTCCCCCGTTATCGTTCGACGACGATAGGTCGTCGACCTGTGTGTCGACATGGGAGTTGATATTGGTGGTATCACCGAACGAACTGATCTGCTCGTCGGAACAAGAGCCGGAACACGCTCCGTGTTTGTCGTCGAATGCGTCCGCCCATTCTACCCGGTCACCGTTGAACGTCATCGAGTTACTACTGAATTCGACGCGACCGCCCGAGGTGATGTTTCCATTCAGTTCCGCACTCCCGGTGACGATGACATCACCTGCCGTCGTGAGATCGCCGCCGTCACCGGCCTCGGAGGCGTCGTACCCGTCCCCGTCTGCCGAGGTATAGCTGTCGGTAAATGCATCGTTCCCGCTCAGTTTGATCGACCCGGAATCACTCGTCGCGGCGACGGCGTTCCGGACTTTTCGCGGCCCTGCAGGGACCTTGAGAACGATCGAAACACGACTGCTGTCGGGGTGGTACGTCACATCACCGTCCGTTCGCTCCTCGAAGTACCCGCCCCACGCGCGGTAGTACTCGCTCTGGAGGGTAACGTTGACTTTCCCGTCTTCCAGCGGGTTCGTGAAGTTCGCGTTTCGCGTGGTGTTCGGAAAGTGCGACGTTGTTCGGTTGTGGGTGATCGACGCGCGGTCTCTGATTGTCCCGGACCCGCTCACTGTCACCAGGGGGAGCGTCAGCGTCGCGTCCCGGTAGTGGAACTCGGGCGGGGACACCATCACCGACGTTCCGTCACCGCTGGACCGCCAGACGCCGCCGCCCTGATACGCGAGTCGCGTCTCGTCACTGCCGTGATACGCCACCTCACCCATCGATTCGTTGAATACGGTCGTCCGACTCCCGGACGTTGTATTCTGATAGGAGACGTTCATCCACCCAGCGTCCTCGTCGATACGATAGGTGCTCGAACTGCTCGCAGGAAGTGAGACCTGCTGTACGTCCGTCTGTCCCAGTGCCACGAGCGCGGTTTTGGAATTGAGTTCCGTCAGCGACTTTTCCGTTCGTTCCGCGTCGAGTTGCGTCTGCGTGCTCGTAATTGCGTCAGCACCCAGTGCGACGACCGCCGTCGTCGATATAATCATCACCGCAAAAACCAGCGCTAGCCCGAGCGGAGCACTCTGCCCGCGACTGCCGAGTCTCCGCCCTGCGCTACCCATACTACGCATATCTACTCTAACAACTCACTTAAAGAAGCAGGGCGAGTTATCAATCGTAATACTGTGAAGCCGCTCGGCTGTGAAACGGGTTTCGCGGCTATCCTCGTTTCGAGACGCGACCGGGAAGCGGAACGGTTTAGTCGCGCCCTCTCAGACAGGGAGATGGGAACAGCACGACCGCAAATCTGACTCGCTGTGGACTTTCACAGCTCGGGATTGCGGCCGTGTTCGGCACTGTACAGTGCCAATACGCCTCGTAACGAGAGCGGTTCGTGCGGTTCCAACCAGATTACAATGGCACGAATGCATACACGCCGTCGCGGTTCGTCCGACTCGGACAAACCGGCGGCAGACGAACCCCCGGAGTGGAGCGACGTCGACGAGGACGCCATCGAAGAGCGCGTCGTCGAACTGGCCGAACAGGGCCACTCGCCCAGCGAGATCGGCCTGAAGCTGCGCGACGAGGGCGTTCAGGGCACGCCGATCCCTGACGTCTCGCTCGCGACCGGCAAGAAAGTCACCGAGATCCTCGAGGAGAACGAAGCTGAGCCGGACCTGCCGGAAGACCTTCGGAACCTGCTCGAGCGGGCCGTCCGCCTTCGCGACCACATGGACGAGAACCCCGGTGACTACCAGAACAAGCGTGCGCTCCAGAACACGCAGTCGAAGATCCGACGCCTCATCGACTACTATCGCGGTGACGAGGTCGACGAGGACTTCACCTACAGCTACGACAACGCCGTCGAAGCGCTGGGTCTCGAATAGATGTCGGCGACCGGTCGGGAACCGACGCCAGCCACGTCGCCCGGTGACCTCGCCGGGTCGCTGCGGGAGGCCGCCTTTGTGCGCCTCGTCAGCGACGCGACCGGCGAGGCGCTGGCTGCGACTGGCCTGCTGGCGCGGGCGCTCGGTGACACGCCGTTTCAGGCGAGCGTCGTCCGCCCGTTCGAGGACCCTGACCGGACCACGGAGACCGACATCACTGTCGCCATCGGTCGTACGCAGCCGACTGCCGACGTGACGCTGACCGACCGCGCCGCCGCGACCGCCTTCGAGACCGCTCGCGAACTCGGCACGGCCGACGCCGCGCTCGCCCTGGCTGGCACGATTGCTGCCGGGGACGTTGACGGGACAGTCGCCGAAGCCGCCGAGCAGGCAGGGCTCGACCGCCGACCCGGCGTCGCAGTGCCGGGCACGGACCTCGCGGACGGGCTGGCCCACTCGACGCTGTTTGTCGCGCCCTTCTCGGGCGACGCCGACGCAGCGCGGGCCACGCTCGCCGACCTGGGCCTCGACGCGGACCGGATTCAGTCTGCGGACTTTTCGGCCGACGACCACCGACGCCTCGCGTCGCTGGTCGCCCTGGCCGTCACTGCGGACGCGCCGCCTCGGGCCGCCAATGCGGTCCAGCGCGCGCTCCGACCAACGGTGGGCGGCCCCTTCGAGACGGTCGGCGGCTACGCCGACGTGCTCGACGCCGTCGCTCGGGAAGAGCCCGGCACTGCCGTCGCGCTCGCACTCGGCCACGAGGCCGTCCGCGAGGACGCCCTGGCCGCCTGGCGCTCGCACGCCACGCGCGCCCACGAAGCAGTTTCCGAGGCGACCACAGGGCGGTACGACGGTCTGTTCGTCGCCCGCGGCGACGCGATGCCGACCGGCACCGTCGCCAGACTGTTCGCGGACTTCCGCGCTCCGGAGCCAGTGACGCTCGTCGTCACCGACACGGAGGCCGCGGCCCGCGCCACGGACGGCCGGGACGTCGCCGAAACGATGCACGCTGCCGCCGAGACGGTCGGCGGCGATGCCGTCGGGACCGGCAACCGGGCGCGCGCTCGGTTCGACGCCTCGACGGCCGACTTCATCGAAGCGTTCCGGGAGGCAGTATGAGACGGGCGGAGATTCGCACGACGCACGACTCGCCCGAACGCATCGCACGCGCGGTGCGGCCCGACAACACCGACGAGATGACCACGCGCGTCGAGGGCGACGCGGTGGTCACCACCGTCGAGCGCGACTCGACCGGCGGCCTGCAGGCGACCGTCGACGACTACGTCGTCAACATCCGGGTTGCAGCACAGCTCGCAGACCAACACACACAATCCAATCATGAGTGAACGAAGCGTTTCAAAGCGCGCAGAACAGAAACGGTGGTACACCGTGCAGGCTCCCGAGCAGTTCGACCGGGAGGTTCTCGGTAAGACACCGGCAGACGAACCGGACAAGGTGCTCGGACGCACCATCGAAACAACGCTCGGCGAACTGACCAACGACGCCAGCGAGAACAACACGAAGCTGACCTTCAAGATCAACGAGGTTGCCTCGGACTCAGCGTACACGGAGTTCATCCGCCACGAACTCACGCGGGACTACCTCCGCTCGCTCGTCCGCCGCGGCTCCTCGAAGGTCGAGGCCTACATCACCGTGCTGACCACGGACGACTACCGCGTCCAGATTCAGCCAGTCGCCGTGACGACGAAGAAGGCCGACGCCTCTCAGGAGAAGGCCATTCGCCGGACGATGATCGACCTCGTCCGCGAGACGGCCGAAGACCGCACTTTCGAACAGCTGATCGACAGCGTCGTCGAAGGGCGTCTCTCCTCGGCTATCTACGGCGAGGCCAAGGACATCTACCCGCTCCGACGCGTCGAGATCAAGAAGACCACGCTCGAAGCGCGGCCCGAAGAAGTCGCCGCCGAAGAGGAGACGGCCGTCGACGTGGACGAGGAAGACGTCGACGTCGAAGCCTAACGCGTTCCAGCACCGACGTTCGATTTTTCGGCCGGAGTGAGAGAACGAGCCCTAGCGACGCGGCAGGCGTGAGTCTACTCTCCGACGTATGTTTCACACGACGGACACGAGTTAGCGACCGATACCGCAAAACAGCGCGTAGAAGACCCACTCAGCGCAGACAGGAAAAAGACTCGGCAAAAGCGACAGTGTCGCTACTCGCCGCTCGTCGCCGTTTCGGGGTTTTCGGTCACGACGACGGTCCCGACCATCCCGGCTCGCTCGTGTGGAATACAGAAGTAGGGATGTTCGCCGAGCACCTCGAAGGTGTGGGTGAAATCGTCACCCTCGTACATCGTCCCGCCGGAGGAACTCCCCCAGTTGTCGCGGGCCGCCTGTTCGGTGTCGAAGCCGCCGGAGGCGAAGTAGTCGGCGTCGTCGGGGATGTCGTCCTCGTAGGCCGTGACCGAGTGGCCCTGTTTGCTCGTGTTGAGCCACCGCACGGTCGTCCCCGGTTCGACGGCGATGCGAACCGGGCGAAACGCCTTCGCGGACATCCCCACGTCGTAGTCGGTGTCAGCGCTCCCACCGCCGAGGCAGCCGGCGAGCCCTGCGACCGCCGCCGGGCCGGCCGCACGGAGAAAATCCCGTCGCTCCATACCGTGACTCAGGACCGCATAGTCAAAGACCACTCGGTTCCGGACTGTGGAGAACCCCGGTGTCAGTCCGTCGCGGTCACTCGAAAGTCAGTCCGTCACGGAGGCCGCGCGCGTCGGCGAGCAGGCCGTCGCGGTCGTCAGCCGTCAGCGTTACGTGCCCCATCTTCCGGAGGTCGTACACCTCGCGCTTGCCGTACCAGTGCAGGTGCGCCCGTGGCGTCTCCAGTATCCCGTCTTCGCCCCGCAATGCTGCCGGCTGGCGCTCCGATACGTCCCCGAGGATGTTCGTCGAGACGGTGGGGAACCGCTGGTCGGTCGACCCCAGGGGCCGGCCGGTGACGGCCCGCAGGTGTTGCTCGAACTGCGAGGTGTGACACCCTTCGATAGTCCAGTGGCCGGAGTTGTGCGGTCGCGGCGCGATCTCGTTGAGCAGAATCTCGCCGTCGGTCGTCTCGAACAGTTCGATGCCGAACACGCCGCGGCCGTCCATCACGTCGAGCACGTCGTGCGCGACGTCTCGGGCGTGCTCGCGGACGGCTTTCGATGCTCGCGCTGGCGCGACGGACTCCCGAAGGATCTCCTCGCGGTGGATGGTCTCGGTCACCGGGAACGTATCGCGTTCGTCCGCACCGCGACAGCCCATGACCGCGAGTTCGCGCTCGAAGTCGACCATCTCCTCGACCATCGCGGGGCCGGCGATGTCGTCGACAGCGTCCTCGACGTCTTCCGGGCCTTCGACGCGGATGTTCCCGCGGCCGTCGTAGCCGCCGGTCCGGGCCTTGAGCATCGCGGGGTAGCCCAGTTCCTCGCAGGCCTCACGGAGGTCGGCGGCGGTGTCGACGGCGCGAAACTCGGGGACCGGAACGCCAGCGTTCGACAGCCGGCGCTTCTGGACGAGTTTGTCCTGAATCGTCCGGAGCGTCTCGGGAGCGGGGTGGATCGGCGTTCCCGTCTCCTCGGCGACCCGTTCCAAAACATCGGGGTCGGCCAGTTCGATCTCGAACGTGAGGTAGTCGGCGCGCTCGGCGAGTTCCCGCAAGGTCGCCTCGTCGTCGAAGTCGCCGACGATCTGGTCGCGGACGACCGGTGTTGCCGGACAGTCCGGCGTCGGGTCGGTCACGAGCAGTTCGAGGCCGAGCGGCGCGGCCGCCTCGCCTAGCATCCGGCCGAGTTGGCCACCGCCGACCACGCCGACGGTCGGCCCTGGTGACGTGAGCGTCATACCGCGCGCTTTCACAGCAGCAGTGTTAACCGTTCGGTTCTCGCCCGTAGGACTCGTGGACCCACACCGTCATGTCGTTCGAGCCGTACTTCGTTCGCATTCGGTGGGTTCGGGGTTCGTAGCCGGCGGCTTCGAGCCGTTCGGCGGGGACCGTGCTGTCGATCTGCTGGGTAATGACTATCGGTGGCTGGTCTTCTTGCGTCTGTTCGGCGAGCGTGTCTGGTCGGTTCTCACACGAGACGTTCACGTCCTCGGCCGCGTAGTACCACGGCAGCGGCAGTGAATTGTGCCATTGCAAGCAGGTCGGTCTGGTGTTCCACCACGAGTCGTTCCACTGACCGCGGTCTTCTTTGACGTACGCGTCGTCGCCGTCGTAGGCGTCGCCGCGCTCCCCGTGGTACATCACCACATCGGTGCCGTTTCCGTTGCTCGTCGCGATGCGGTCCATCTCCGCCAGATCGTCGCGGAGCGACTCCTGTGGCTGGGCGTACTGGACCAACGGATTCCCCTCCAGGTGCTCGTTGGTGTACACCCGCGTGGCAGTGGTGTTGACGACGAGGGCCGTAACGAGCAGGACGATGGCAGCGGCGATGGCAGCGCCGGTCACGTCGTCGGTCGACAGCGATTCGTTCCCCCACCGGATCACAGCAGCGAGTCCGACGGCGGCCGGAATCGACAGCGGGACCACGACGTGGACGGCGAGCCACGGCGCGCCGATGTCGGTCCCGATGGGGTAGCCCAGAATCGAGACGTAGCCGCCGTAGGCCGCGAACGGGACGAGGTGGCGCGGCTCGACGGTTCCGAGCCGGTCGAGCGCGTACCCGAACACCGAGAACAGAAGCAGCGGTGCCGCGGTGTAGCCCAGCGCTTTCAACAGTACCTCGTAGTGGCCGTCGACGCTCTCGTAGAACGTTTCGATAGAGTCGACCAGGCCTGTTTCAGTGGTCGTGGCTTTCTCCGAGGCCGGCGAGAACCACTCGCTGTACTGGTCGACGACGCGCTCCCAGGTCACCTGAACGAGCTCCGGGAACAGCGACGGGTTCGTCACGCCGGACCAGAAGTTCACGTCGCCACTGGCGGCCGGCGCTGGCGGGTATTCGATGCCCGCGACGCCGGCCCCGCGGGGCGCGTAGAAGAACAGCGAGACGAAGCCAAACACCAGCGCGGCGAGGATGATGTGACTCGCGTACGCCGCGAGGACGGAGCCGGCGCTGTCGTGGCGGTCGCGGAACGAGCGGACAGTGTTGACGACGAGCGCGATGTCGGCCCGAACGCGGCCCGATATCCGACGCCAGATTGCGCCGACGCTCGGGACGCCACGG
Organism: Haloarcula sp. CBA1131; assembly: GCF_008728975.1. Taxonomy (NCBI): domain Archaea; kingdom Methanobacteriati; phylum Methanobacteriota; class Halobacteria; order Halobacteriales; family Haloarculaceae; genus Haloarcula; species Haloarcula sp. CBA1131. Next base: position 1,491,954 of record NZ_RPCY01000001.1, on the reverse strand, counting down.
AGGAAGCCGACCGCGTCGCGATAGCCGTTGGGGAGGACCAGTACCTTCGCCAACAGGAGGCCGGTCGCGCCGAGCCACGTCAGCACGTAGACGATGGCGTTCTCCTTCGAAGCGAAGCCGAGCGCCATGAACGCCGCGACGCCGTAGAGATAGCGCGCCTTGCGGGTGTCGACGAACCGGACGAGCAGGCCGAAGGCGGCGAACATGAACGCCGCGACCAGCACGTCGCTGCGCATGAACCGCGAGAAGTACAGCAGGACCGGATTGAGCGCGAGAAACGCGGCCATGAGGACAGTCTCGTCTGACCGGAGGTGTTCGCGAAAGAGCAGTGCTGTCAGCGGGAGCAGGCCACCGACAATCGCGACCGGGAGCCGCATCGTGAAGTCAGTCGGCGCGGCGACGGTGAACACCCAGGCGTCGACGTGCTGGATGAACGGGCCGTGGATGATGTATCGGTAGGCGAACGAGCCGGAATCGCGGAGATGCAGCGCCCAGTAGGCCACGCGACCCTCGTCGAAGTGGGCGACGCGGCTCCCGAGCGCCGCGACTCTGAGGACGAGTCCGAGAAGCGTCACGGCGACGACGAGCTTCACGGTGGCGCGGGGGTCGTCCGCGAACCAGGACCGGATCCGGTCCCGGATATCGTGGAGGGCAGACAGCAGGGACGACTCAGCCATATCTGGCTCAAGCACATGGGGCATTAGAATCCTTCTGGTTTCTATAACATGTTTTTAACCTAGCGGGCCACCTCAGATGCCGGCACAGCAGTCTGGAACTACGGAGGCATGGAACGGTAGTTCTTTAGTCGCCCCTGCCCGGGTGTCAGGTATGGTGCAGCTCGGGCTGGTTGTCGCCCAGTATGATAAACACGGGGCCGTTATCGAGGAGATGGAGCACGGGGCTTACGAGGCCGCTGCCAACAATGACGCCGAGATTGTCGCGTCGATTGACGTCCCGGGGTCCTACGATACGCCGCTGGCCGCCGACCGGCTGGCGCGGCGGTCGGATATCGACGCCGTGGCCGTGCTCGGCGCGATTATCAGCGGCGACACTGACCACGACCAGGTCATCGGCAACGCCGCCGCACAGGGGCTGACCGACGTGTCCCTCGACCGCGACACCCCCGTCACGCTGGGCATCATCGGCCCGGGCATGAGCCAGGACGAAGCCGAGGCCCGAACCGACAAGGGAGCCTCGGCCGTCCGGAGCGCAATCGAACTCGCCACTGAACTCGAACAATGACTATGGACTTTGCATCCCGCGTCGAACGTGTAGAACCGAGCGCGACCCTCGCAATCAGCAACAAGGCCGCAGAGCTGGAAGCCGAGGGGAAAGACGTCGTCGACCTGAGCGTCGGCGAACCCGACTTCGACACGCCAGAGAACATCAAAGACGCCGCCAAGGACGCACTTGACGCCGGCCACACCGGCTACACGTCCTCCAACGGCATCCCCGAACTGAAGGAAGCTATCGCCGACAAGCTTCACGAGGACGGCCTCACCCAGTACGACCCGGAGAATCTCATCGTCACGCCCGGCGGCAAGCAGGCACTGTACGAGATCTTCCAGACCATCATCGACGACGGCGACGAGGTCGCCCTGCTCGACCCGGCCTGGGTGTCCTACGAAGCGATGGCGAAACTCGCCGGCGGGACGCTGACCCGTGTCGACACTGCCGCCCACGACTTCCAGCTTGAAGGCGCGCTCGACGACCTCGCCGACGCCGTCTCCGACGAGACGGAACTGCTTGTCGTCAACTCGCCGGGCAACCCCCACGGCGCGGTGTACTCCCGCGATGCGCTGGAGGGCGTTCGTGACCTCGCCGTCGAGCACGACATCACGGTCATCTCCGACGAGATTTACAAAGAGATTACCTACGATGGCGTCGAAGCCGTCTCGCTCGGCACCCTTGAGGGCATGGAGGACCGAACGATAACGCTCAACGGCTTCTCGAAGGCCTACTCGATGACCGGCTGGCGGCTGGGTTACTTCGCGGCCCCGGAAGAACTGGTCTCCCAGGCCGGGAAGGTCCACTCCCACTCCGTCTCGTGTGCCGTCAACTTCGTCCAGCACGCCGGCGTTGAGGCCATCACGAATACCGACGACGCCGTTGAGGAGATGCGCCAGGCCTTCGCCGAGCGCCGCGAGTTCCTCATGGGCCTGTTCGAGGACCACGGCGTCCACGTCCCCGAGCCACAGGGCGCGTTCTACATGATGCCCGAAATCGCACCCGACGGAGACGACACCGAGTGGTGCGACCAGGCCATCTCGGAGGCACAGGTCGCCACCGTCCCCGGGACCGCGTTCGGGACGCCCGGCTACGCTCGCATCTCCTACGCAAACAGCAAGGAGCGCCTGCAGGAAGCCGTCGACCGCCTCGCCGAGGCCGACCTGATCTGACGCGCGAACCGTCGTTTTGCGAACGGTTTTGCCCCGACCACCGTTCGGGAGTCCTACCCGCCCGAGCCAGGCTGGGACTCCGTCGCTGATTCAGGCCCCGACAATCTGACCGTAGCCGTTCCGAACGACGGCGAGTACGCGCTGGCGATTGCGGCCGGCATCGACAGTACCGGTGAGCGCGTCGTCTCAGAGGCGGTTGTTACTGTCGTAAAACGAAGGCTGTGGTTAGACTGGAATCGGGGCCACTCACATCACGCCTCCAAGAACTGTGAGCACCACGTTCGTATCTCGGACTGGAACAGGGAGGGCTACGTCACCGATTACAGTGTCCCGATAGCCCGGTGGCGACGAAACAGGTAGTAGCAGCCGATTATAGGGTACACTATCGGCCCGGGAATCAGGAAAAAGACACCGAGATTGACGTAGTTCCCCGGATTAGGCTGCCACGTCCCGGACTGAAGGCGAACGTAGGTCGCATCGCGGTAGATGGCGACGGAGAACGGTACCGCGGTGAGGATACCGACGCCAATCGAAACAAGTCCGATACCGACGCTTCCGCTCGAAACAAGTACGCCCCCGAGAGCGAGGCAAACGGGCGGCAGCACGGCCCCGATAGCGACAACCGTCCACCACCAGTCCCGGTCGACCCAGTCGACGACATACTGATGGCGTTTGTACAGGTGGTGAAGTTTCATCAGGTAGCCGAGGAAGAAGCCGGCGACCGCATACAGGACTGGATTCGGGTCCCAGTCCACGTCTGCTTCCTGCACTTTCTTTGTATCAAAGTAGAGGAAAACCGGCGTTACGAGCCACGATATCAGTGCCACGACAATGCCACCGAGGTACCAGACGCCGAACGTCCCGAAGATGCTGGCCATCCCGAGGGGCCCGGTACCCACACTCTCGCCCCCTATCCCGACAACGATCAGTCCGAGACCGAGGAATCCAAACAGGAGCGTCGGCAGGAGCAGCAGTATCTCTACAGCGCGGTACGACCGTGAATCGACGTCGTTGACTGTGACCATCCCCATTGTATCGTCCCAACTGGTGATTGCATTAGCGATACAGGGGTGTAAAATAATTTTGCTAATATGCTGATAAGAGTGGGCAGACTACGGAACCGAGTCAGCTACGCTCGTCGACAATCCGGTCGATGATCCGGCCTGTCGACAGGAGCCGGTCAGCCGCCTCGGCTTCCAGCGGGCTGGCCCGGCAGATATCACAGTCGAGGCCCCGGGCGGACAGCGCCGCTTCGAGTTGCTCGTCGTCGTGGTGCTGGTCGTAGCCCAGCGCGATGATGTCCGGTTCGATGCGCTCGATGGGAACGAAGATGTCCTCGGGATGGCCGAGGTGCGCTTTGTCGACCGGTTTGAGCGCGCCGACCATCTCCCGGCGCTGCTCGTCCGGGACGACCGGCGGCTCCTTGTGGGTGACGTTGACCGAGCGGGCGACGATGACGTGCAGTTCGTCGCCCATGTCGGCGGCGTCCTGTAGATAGTGGACGTGGCCCGGATGCAGAATGTCGAACGTTCCCTGTGCGACGACGCGGGTCACTGATCGAACTCCTCCTCACGTAGCTCCGCGTCGATGTCGGCCTGATCGAAATCGAAAAAGGACTCCTCCGGCGGTTCCACGTCGAGCACCGGAAGGTCGACGACCGAGCCGTCGCTGTCGAAGGCCTTCCAGTCGTCGCGACCGTACGGGTAGCCGACGATGATGTGAACGTCGCCGCGGCCGAACGTCGCGAGGTCGGCGTCACTGGGCTTGAGGACGCCGTTCGGGTGCGAGTGAATCGACCCCGCTGCTCGCATGTCGTTCGGAACCATGCTCGTCTTGACAGTCGCACTGACCGGGTTCGACTCCGTCCCCGGAATGACCAGAACATCGGTCAGAACGGTCCCGTCGTCGTCGAGCCCGAGCTTGCTGGCGTCATCGCCCCTGAGAAAGCCCATATACTCGTTGGGATGGGCCTCCTCAGAGGCTGCGAGCGCGAACTCGAGTGCGGACTCCGCAATCCCGAGTATCCCGCTCGTTCGGAACAACCCCATACCACGCAGTCGGGTCGGACGCTTTTTACGCGTTGTGTTCGTCCCTCCGCGGATTCCGAAGAGTACAAACGGGGGAGCACCGAAGGATTGACAAATGTCTTCGCCAACTGGCACCGGTGACGGTGCTACGGTCCCCGACGGCGGGACCATCGTCTACGATCTCGCGGACCAATGTACGTCCGACGATCTCGAAGAAGGCGCACTGTACCACGCAACTGTCAACGGCACCGTCGAATACGGCGTGTTCGTCGATCTCTCCGACGCTGTCTCCGGTCTCGTCCACGACTCTAATCTTCTGGGCCAGTACGACGTGGGCGAGGACCTCATCGTCGAACTCGGCGAGATCCGTCCCGACGGCGACCTGAGCTTCGAGGAAGTGCGAGTCGCCGATTACGAGGAACAGCACGTCGCCCACGGCAACGCGACCACCGTCGCCGACCTCGTCGACGCCACCGGTGAGACGGTCATCATCGAGGGCCAGGTCGTCCAGATCAAACAGACCGGCGGCCCCACTGTGTTCCAGGTCCGGGACGAAACCGGTATCGTCCCCTGTGCCGCCTTCGAGGAGGCCGGCGTCCGGGCGCACCCCGACGTCCAAATCGACGACATCGTCCGCGTCTCCGGGCGCGCCGAGGAACGCGACGACGGCTTGCAGGTCGAGGCTGAATCGCTGACCGTCCTCGACGGTGAGGAAGCCGACGACATCGAGAGCGACCTCGACGACGCACTGGCCGAGGCCGCAGAGCCGGCCGACGTCGAGCCGCTGGTCGAGTGGTCCGCCTTCGAGAAGCTGTGGGACGACCTCCGCGAAGTCGCGACCGAACTCCGCAAGACGGTGCTTTCGGGCCGCCCGATTCGCATGCGACACCACGCCGACGGCGACGGGCTCTGTGCGAGCGTGCCGCTGCAGGTCGCGCTGGAATCGTTCATCGCCTCCCAGTACGAGGACGCCAGCGCGCCCCAGCACCTCCTCAAGCGCCTGCCGAGCAAGGCCCCCTACTACGAGATGGAGGACGTGACCCGGGACCTCAACTTCGCGCTGGAGGACCGTACCCGCCACGGCCAGAAGCTACCGATGCTGCTGATGCTCGACAACGGCTCCACCGAGGAGGACACACCGGCCTACCGTAACCTCCGGCACTACGACATCCCGGTGGTCGTCGTCGACCACCACCACCCGGACCCGGAAGCCGTCGAGCCGCTCATCGAACAGCACGTCAATCCGTACCTCCACGACGAGGACTACCGCATCACGACGGGGATGCTGTGTGTCGAACTCGCCCGGATGATCGACCCCGACCTCACCGAGGACCTCCGACACGTCCCCGCTGTCGCGGGCCTGTCGGACCGCTCCGAGGCCGAGGCGATGCGCGACTACATCGACCTCGCCGGCGAGAAGGACTACGACGAGGCCGACCTGCGCGACATCGGCGAGGCGCTGGACTACGCGACCCACTGGCTGCGCTACAACTCCGGCGAACAGCTCATCACCGACGTGCTGAACGTCGACTGCGACGACCGAGACCGCCACGGGGAAGTCGTCGACTTCCTCGCCGACCGGGCCGAGCGCGACGTCGAGGACCAGCTCGACGCCGCGATGAGCCACGTCGAGCACGAGCGCCTCGACAACGGCGCGCACCTCTATACGATCGACGTGGAGAACCATGCCCACCGCTTTACCTACCCCGCGCCGGGCAAGACGACCGGCGAAATCCACGACCGGAAGGTCGCCGAGACGGGCGACCCCGTCATCACCATCGGCTACGGCCCGGACTTCGCCGTCCTGCGCTCGGACGGCGTCCGGCTTGACATCCCGCGGATGGTTACCGAACTGACCGAGGAGGTCGACGGCGGCGGCGTCTCCGGCGGCGGCCACCTCGTCGTCGGCTCCATCAAGTTCGTCAAGGGCCGGCGCGAGTCGGTCATCGACGCCCTCGTCGAGAAGATGGCCGAAGCCGAAATCGACGAGGAGCTCGGAAGCTCGACGGCGCTGCCGGAAGAAGTGTAACGCCGCTCGACACACGATACCCGTTTTTTACGCCTCGAACGAAACCCGACGAGCGGCGAGCCCGGCGACCACGATGAGTCCGAGCAAGGCCACGAGTGCCCCAATCGGCGTGTCGAACCCGCCGGCCCCCCAGTCAGCGTCGAAGACGGCACCGAAGTAGTCGGCCGCGTCGCGGCCGTGCAACACGAGTACGACCTCGCGATTCGACGTCGCTGCCGCCTCGTTCCAGTTGAGGCTGCCGACGACGACCTGCTTGTTGTCGATGACGGCGCCCTTCGCGTGGATCTTCTCGTAGCGACCGGCGGGGTCCGCCACTTTCGCCGTCAGCGATGCGTCGTTGCGGTCGGCCCACTCCCGAAACCGCTGTGCTGTCTGCGTGTTCTCCTCGCGAACGTACCACGCGTCACTCAGCAGGAGGCGGACTTCGACGCCGCGCGACGCGGCCCGGCGGAGCGCCCGCAGAAGTGGGCTCTCCCAATCTCCGACCGTGGGCTGGATGACGTCGATGGAGTCGTCCGCGTCGTCTATCGTCGCGACGAGTTTGCCCTGGGCATTGTCCGGGGTAACCAAGAGGTCCGTCCGCTGGACGGCCACCGACTCCGTCCGGAACTCGCTCGGGTACGAGCCCGTCGCCGGCTCGCCCTGCTCGAACTGTCGCCCCTGACGGTACTCCCCCCACCGCTCGCTGTCCTGCCAGCCGGCGTCAGATCGGAACGTCTGATTCAGCCCGTCGACGACCCGTCGTTGTGCCGTGATGACGCCCCAGCCCCGGCTGCTGTTTCCGCCGGTTCCCGCGGGTTTCCAGTTCTCCGTCAGCACGACGGCCCGCCCGTCGGCGACGGCGTACTTCGCGTGGTGGTAGCGGTATCTGGTGCGCGGGCCAGTCACTACCCGAACCGGGACGCCGGCGTCGGTCAGCCGGTCGAGGGTGCGGGCTTCCGCGGCGGTGCGGCTCCCGACCGGTTCACCTTCGAGAAGGACGCGGACCGTCGCGCCACGGCGCTGGGCGGCGATGAGGGCGTCGGCGACCCTGGCCGAGGAGAGCGTGTAGCCGGCCAGGTACACCCGTTCGGTAGCGTTGCGAATCGGTTGCATCGGCGCGGCGGGCGAGTCCGGAAGCGTGAACGCTTGTACCTCGCCGCCGGCGGCCCTGACGACCGGTCGGTCCGTCGCGCCCAGCGGTCGCCAGCGGATGACTGATCCGTTTACCTCGCCGAGTTCCCCCTCGACAGCCTCGGTGTACCGAACGGCATCGACAGTCTGATTGGCACGCTGAAGGCGAACCCGCTCGCCCCCGTTTGCCAGCGCGAGATGTCCGTCGAGGCCGACGACCGGCCGGTCGGTGAGCCCGCGTGTCCGGTTCGGTGCCGTCGAGAGGACGACGCGCCCGCGTGCGCTGGTGTTCGGAATACCCGCAGTCCCGTCACCGTCGGTAATGGCGTACTGTCCGATGTCGGTCCCGTCGGGGATGTCAAGGACGACGAACTCCCCCGCGTCGCCGCCAGCGACAGGGTCCGGGTACACCGCGTGAATCGACGGCTCCGCAGGACGGCTGGCTGTTGTGCCGGCTTGAGACGCCTGTCCAACTGCGATATGGGGACCTATCGCGGCGAGGACGAGCACGCAACAGACGAGTGGGGCGAGCGACCGCATCGGGGCGTCTGGCCGCCCGTTCGTATAAAAAGATTCCCTGACTCAGGCGCTTGACGCCTTCTCGGCTTCGGCCTGGACGATGTACGCGCGGTCGTCCGTGTAGCGGGCGGCTTCCTCGAGCGCCGTTTCGGTCCCGATCTGTCGGAGCGCCCACGCGGCGGAGGCGCGCACGGAGTCGCTGTCGTCGGACTCGAGTATGTCGCCGAGCGGCTCGATAGCGCGGGTGTCACCGAGCAGGCCCAGAGTGCGGGCGGCGACCGAGCGGATTTCTTCGCTGTCGGCGTCGAGTCGGTTGGCGACCGGCTGGACCGACTCCGCGCTGCCGATAGCGCCCAGCGCGCGCAGCGTGACTTTCTGGAGCGCGGGGTCGCCGTCGCCGTCGATGTAGTCGTGCAGCGTCTCGGTCGCGCGCTCGTCGCCGATCTTCCCCAGTACCTCGATTGGCCCTTTGTCGCGCTTCTGGGCGCGCTGGTGCATCGCGTCGAAGGCCGGCTCGGCGTCGCTGCCGAGGTTGTACAGGAGGTCGACGATGTATCCGTCGAAGAACTCCGACCCGAGTTTGTCGTATGCGAACAGAACCTGTTCGAAGTCCCCCTCCTCGGCGTGGAGCTTCGCGGCGTTCCACTCCGGCGGGAAGTCCTTCCGGTTCTCGTTGGTCAGGATATCATAGAAGCCGCGGGCGTCGAGTTGCTCCTGTACCGTGAGGTCGTCCCAGACTTCGGCTTCGTCCAGCCCTGTTTCCAACGTTTCCGCCGCTTCGAGGAGCCCTTCGATAGTTTCCGTGTCCTCGTCAGGGTCGAGGTTTGCCGCTTCGATAGCGTCGACGACTGTGGTCAGCGCATCCCCGGCAGCGACGAAATCGCCGCCCGTGTCGGCGTCGTGGTCGACGAACTCGGCGCTTTCGTCGAGGAACGTCTCGACGGCCTCCTGGGCCTCGCCCTCGCCGTCGTCGGTCCACTCGCTGTCGGTGACGGTGTCTTCCGCGTCGGAAACGATAGTGACCACGTCCTCGGCGTAGGGGCCACGCTGTGCATCGAGGTCGTCCCGGAGGTCCGAGAGCTGTGACTCCAGTTCCTCGCGGGGGTCTTCAGCGTCGTCGTCTTCGTCGGGTTCAGGCAAGTCGGCGGCTTCGAGGTCGTTCTCGATGTCGTCGAGGGACGACTCGACGTCGTCGAGGTCTGCCTCCGTCTCTGCGGCGTCGAGGTCCTCGCTGGCCTCTGTAAGACGCGATTCCAGTTCTTCGGCGGTCACGTCGATCTCGTCTGCTGCCTCGGCGTCGTCCGACGCGTCGGCCTCGTCGTCCCCGTTGCTCATGTCGAAGACTGTGTCGGAGCGGGCCAAGAGCGTTTTCCTTTCGAGGCGGGCGGCTGAACCACGTCGCCGCTGGGCCAACGAGCAAAGAATATGTATCGGGAGTTGCAGTGCCATGGGTAGCGAGCATGACTGACGCGACACCGCCGGACGACGGACAAAATCCGACCACACCGGAGGAACCGGAAACCGCCGGCTTCGTCGAGTACGGCATCGACGACAAGCCACCGCGAAAGCAGGCGATACTGCTCGGCGTCCAGCACTACCTGACGATGATCGGCGCGTCCGTGGCGATCCCGCTCGGACTCGCGGGCGCGATGGGGATGTTCGAGGCCGCGCCGGACCAAGTTGGCCGTCTCATCGGGACGTTCTTCGTCGTCTCCGGCATCGCGACGCTCGCCCAGACGACGCTCGGGAACAGATACCCGATCGTCCAAGGCGGGACGTTCTCCATGCTCGCGCCCGGGCTGGCCATCATCGGCGTGCTGGCCCAGCAGGGGGCGGACTGGCAGACAATGCTCGTCGAACTACAGGGAGCTGTCATCGTCGCCGGCATCGTCGAAGTGGTGATCGGCTACAGCGGCCTCATGGGGAAGCTGAAGCGGTACGTCGGGCCGGTCGTCATCGCGCCGGTCATCGCGCTCATCGGACTGTCGCTGTTCAACGTCCCACAGATAGCGAACCCGAACTTCGGCAACCCCGGGACCGGGCAAAACTGGTGGCTGCTCGGGCTCACAATGCTCTCGATTATCGCGTGTTCGCAGTATCTCGATCGACGCCACCGCGCGTTCAAGCTCTTTCCCGTACTTCTGGGTATTCTGTTTGCATGGACCGTCGCGGCTATCCTCTCGGTCACCGGCGTCTTCGCCGCAGGCTCGGTCAGCTATGTCTCGCTCGGTTCGGTCACGAACGCACCGCTGGTCCAGCCCATCTACCCGTTCCAGTGGGGCTCCCGCAGTTCACGCCGGGGTTCATCGTCGGGATGTTCGCCGGGATGCTCGCTTCCGTCGTCGAGAGCTTCGGCGATTACCACTCCGTCGCCCGCATTGCCGGCCGCGGTGCGCCGAACAGCCGCCGAATCAACGACGGTATCGGGATGGAGGGGGTCGGCAACGTATTCGCCGGCATCATGGGCACCGGCAACGGCTGTACGTCGTACACTGAGAACGTTGGGGCAATCGCTATTACTGGCGTCGCGTCCCGCTATGTCGTGCAGATCGGCGCCGCGGTAATGATTCTGGTCGGCTACTTCGGTCCAGCGGGCCAGCTGTTCGCGACCATCCCGTCGCCGATCATCGGCGGCCTCTACATCGTCATGTTCGGACAGATCGCTGCCGTTGGCCTCTCACAGCTCAAATACGTCGACCTCGATGCCAACCGGAACGTGTTCATCGTCGGCTTCGCGCTCTTTGCCGGCCTGGCGGTGCCCGAGTATATGAGCCAGGTCGGGCAGGGAATGGACGTCGGCAGTGCGACAGCTCTCCAGCAGGGCTTGGCAGCCGTTCCGGTCCTCGGGAGTGTGCTCGGGACCGATGTGGTCGCGACGACGCTGTTCGTCATGGGTGGCACCGGGATGGTCGTCGGCGGTATCGTCGCCTTCGTCCTCGACAACACCGTGCCGGGGACCCGCGAGGAGCGCGGCCTCGCAGCCTGGGCCGCGCTCACGGAGGACGACAGCGAATACGTCTCGTCACTGGACCGCATCCGCGGCCGCGGCGGCGACCGCCCGGCTGCAGTGAGCGACGACTGACCGTGGACGACGACGGCGACGGCACGACCGCAGACGCCGCATCGCTTGTCGACACCGAGCGGTACGCCGGCACGCTCCGAACCGGCGGGACTGTCATTCTCGGTGCTGATCGCCTGGTGGTCGACCGTGGCGACAATCCGGTGGTCGTCGACCTCGACGACATCGTCGAGGTAAGTCTTCAGGACGTCGACTGGTTTCTCGCGGTGATGAGCGCCGCGCTGGTCGGGTTCGGTCTGCTGTCACTTGACCGGTCGGTCCTCCTCGGCGGGGCCTTCGCTGTCGCCGGTGCCGCCAGCCTCGCGCTCACCTACCGCAAGCGGTACGCGCTCAGGATACAGGTCACCGGTCGTACCGACCCACTCAGGTGCTTCCCTGCGGACCCACAGACGCTGCTTGCCGAACTGGAAGCGGCCCTAGCCGACTGACCGGAAATCGCCTACACTTACGCCCGTCCCCGTTCCAGTCGGTCGTATGCCCGCAGACAGCGTCCAGTCGCTCATCGACCAGTTACGCGAAGAAGCCGAGATGGACCGGCCGAACGATCTGACGCCCGATGTCGGCATCGTCATGGGGTCGGACTCGGACCTGCCGACGATGGCCGGCGGGCAGGGCAAGCGGCCCGGGGCCTACGCGGCGCTTGCCGACGAACTCGGCTTCGAGGAACAGACGGACTACACCGACGCGCCCGAGAGCCGCTTCACCTTCGAGACGTTCGTCTGCTCGGCCCATCGGACGCCGGACCTGATGTACGCGTACGCAGAGACGGCCGCTGACCGCGGCATCGACGTCATTATCGCCGGCGCTGGCGGCAAATCCGCGGACCTGCCGAACATGACCGCCAGCATCGCCTACCCGCTGCCGGTTATTGGCGTCCCAGTGCAGGAGAAATCCGTCGACTCGGTCATCGGGATGCCACAGGGCGCGCCGCTGACCGCGGTCGACGCTGGCAAGTCGTTCAACGCCGCGCTCTCCGCGGTACAGATTCTCGCACGGCAGCACGACGAACTCCGTGACCGTCTCGTCTCGTATCACGAAGGCCTCCAGACCAACGTCGGCGAGGCGTCGCGCGACCTCCACGAACTCGGGACACCCGGGTTCAAGCGCGAGTACTGGGACGAGTGATAACTGAGGGGCGTCACACCCTGGGAGGTGCGGCAGTTACAGGTCACTTGCCATCCGAGAGCGCGTCGGCTCTTAAAGACCCACAGGGCCGAAAAACCGAACAATGAACCCTTATATGCGAGTACTTCTAACCGGCAGACGATAGGAGATACCGGAATGAGTAATCCATGGATCGCCATCGGCGCGCTCGCGGTCGTGGCGCTAGCCATCCCACTGACGATGATGGCAGTTTCGAGCCTCTTGCGGCCCAGCGTGCCGGAACAAGGCAAACGCACCACCTACGAGTCCGGTGAAGTGCCGACTGGCAGCAGTCGACAGATCAAGTTTAATATCCAGTACTACATGGTCGCGCTGCTGTTCGTCGTCTTCGACATCGAGACCGTCTTCATCTTCCCGTGGACGGTCATCTACAGCGACGCTGCCGCTGAGCTCGGGATGACCACGGCACTGCTACCGATGGTCGTATTCATTACGATTCTCGCCATCGGACTCGGTTGGGCCTGGCGTAACGGTGCAGTTCAGTGGGTGCGCAGTCCGCGCGCCACGAAGGGGGCAGACACATATGAGTAGTGACCAGACACCACCGGCCGTCGAAGACGTATCGACACAGGAGGCCCGCATGGGCGACGGGGCCGACGACCGCTTCAACTCGACGCTACGTGAGGCGTTCGGGTCGACGCCGTTCATCCTGACCAAGTTTGACAAGTTCATGAACTGGGTCCGGGGCTCCTCGATGTTCATGCTGCAGTTCGGGATCGCCTGCTGTAGCATCGAGATGATCCACACCTACGCGATCAAACACGACCTCGACCGCTTCGGTTCAGGGGTGCCGCGCGCGTCCCCGCGCCAGGCGGACGTCATCATCGTCCCGGGGACCATCGTCTCGAAGTTCGCGCCGCGGATGAAGCGCGTCTACGACCAGATGCCCGAGCCGAAGTTCGTCGTTTCGATGGGGTCGTGTACCATCTCCGGCGGCCCGTTCCAGGAAGGGTACAACGTCATCAAGGGCGCGGAGGAGGTCATCCCGGTCGACATTCACGTCCCGGGCTGTCCGCCCCGCCCCGAGGCACTCATCTACGGCGTCGCCAAGCTGCAGGAGCGCATCGCCGAGGGCGAGTCCTCACCGGTGACGGTCAAGCCCTACGAACTGGAGCAGTTCGGCGACCTCGAACAGGACGAGCTCGTGGATAAACTCGCCAGCGAGATCGACGAGGAAGACCTCGTCATGCGGTACAACTGGAACGACTCTCCATAACCTGCCATGAGTTTAGAAAAACCATCACGCGATACGGCGCTCGACGTCGGCGTTACGGAGGACGGGCTCGATTACGACGCGCTCGCGGACCTGCTCGGGGGCCACGTCCTCGACCGCGAGGAGCACGTCAACGCCGAGGGGTTCGTCATCCGTCCCGACGAGGTTCAGGAAGTCCTCTCGACGCTGAAAGAGGAGGCTGGGTTCGACCACTGCGCCTGTGTCACGGCACAGGAGTACGACGACCGGTACGAATCCATCTACCACCTGCGGAAGTACAACGACCCGACACAGGAGCTGTCGATTGTCGTCCCGTCGCCGAAAGACGACCCGCACAACGAGTCGGCCGCTCGCGTCTACGACACCGCAGACTGGCACGAGCGGGAGGCGTATGACCTGGTCGGGATCGACTACAACGACCACCCGGACCTGCGTCGCATCCTCCTGCCAGAGACCTGGCAGGGCCACCCCCTGAGCCAGGACTACAATCAGGACCAGCCACAGATCGTCTCACTGCGCGAGCACGCGAACCCACTGAAAGACGACAAACGCAGCGAGGACGACCCGGACACGATGTTCGTCAATATCGGTCCGCACCACCCGGCGACCCACGGCGTGCTCCACGTCGAGACGGTGCTTGACGGCGAGCAGATCGCCGACCTCGAACCCGATATCGGCTACCTGCACCGCTGTGAGGAGCAGATGTGCCAGCAGGGCACCTACCGCCACCAGATCATGCCGTACCCGGACCGGTGGGACTACATTTCTGCTGGGATCCTCAACGAATGGGCGTACGCGCGCGCAGCCGAGGACCTCGCGGACATCGACGTTCCCGAGTACGCGCAGGTCATCCGGACGATGTCGGCGGAGATGTGCCGGATCGCCTCGCACGAGCTTGCGCTGGCGACGTTCGCGCTGGACGTGTTCGGCGACTTCACCGCCGTCTTCCAGTACGGCATCCGCGACCGCGAAATCGTCCAGAACCTGCTGGAAGACCTGACCGGCCAGCGGCTGATGTTCAACTATCTCCGGCTGGGCGGGGTCGCCTGGGACCTACCCGAGCCTCGCGACGAGTACTTCGAGAAGATCCGCGACTTCCTCGACGATCTCCCGCACAAGCTCGAAGAAATCCACGACCTCGTCACCGGCAACGAGATCTTCCAGATGCGGTGTGTCGACACCGGCGTCCTCTCGCCGGAGCAAGTCAAACAGTACGGCGCGACCGGTCCCGTGGCACGCGGGTCGGGCGTCGACTACGACATCCGGCGCGACGACCCGTACGGCTACTACGACGAACTCGACTGGAACGTCGTCACCGAGCAGGGCGGCGACAACTTCAGCCGCGTTCTCGTCCGCCTTCGCGAGGTCGAGGAGTCCGCCCGCATCATCGAGCAGTGTGTCGACCTGCTGGAGCAGTGGCCGGAAGACGACCGCGAGATTCAGGCCAACGTCCCGCGGACGCTCCGACCCGACCCCGACAAGGAGATTTACCGCTCCGTCGAAGGTGCAAAGGGCGAACTCGGCATCTACATCCGCTCGGACGGCACGGACAAGCCGGCCCGGTTCAAGATCCGCAGTCCGTGCTTCTCGAACCTGCAGACGCTGCCGGAGATGTCCCAGGGCGAGTACATCCCTGACATGATCGCCTCGCTCGGGAGCCTCGACATCGTACTCGGGAGGTGGACCGGTAATGCAGTCGGCGCCGTTACCGGAAACGCTCGCGAACCTGCTGGACCTCGACCCCAACAGCACGGCCGTGATGATCGTGCTGAGCCTCGTCGGAGCTGGACTCATCGGGACGCTCATGATGACGAACACGGCGCTTGCCGGTCCGTGGGCGAAGCGAAAGATTACGGCCGCGTTCACCGACCGCATCGCCGTCGACCGTATTGGCCCGTACGGGCTGTTCATTATCGTGGCTGACGCCGTTCGCCTGCTATCGAAGGAACTCATTGTTCCCGAAGGCGTCGACCGACCGGCGTGGGACCTCGCGCCGCTGATTATCGCCAGTACCGCGCTGCTCGGCTTTGCCGTGATTCCGATGGGGAACGGCATTCACCTCGCCGACCCCGAGGTCGGGCTGGCGTACGTGTTCGCCGTGGCCTCGACCACGTCGATCGGTCTCGTGATGGCCGGCTACGCATCGAACAACAAGTACTCGTTCCTTGGCGGGCTGCGCGCCGTCGCGCAGAACCTCGCCTACGAGATCCCGCTCATCCTGACGGGCGCGTCGGTGGTCATCTTCGCCGGTTCGCTCCAGATGAGCGAGATCGTCGCGGCCCAGCAGCAGTCCCTTATCGGCCCGCTGCCGTCGTGGTACGCGTTCGTGAACCCCTTCGCGTTCGTGCTGTTCATGATCGCGAACCTCGCGGAAGTCGGCCGGAACCCGTTCGACATCCCCGAAGCGCCGACCGAAATTGTCGCCGGGTATCAGACCGAGTACTCCTCGGTGTACTTCGTCCTGATCTACCTCGGGGAGTTCATCCACATCTTCCTCGGCGGGGCGATCATCGCCACGATCTTCCTCGGTGGGCCGGCCGGTCCGGTCCTGCCCGGCATCGTCTGGTTCCTCATCAAGATCTGGGGCGTCTTCCTGTTCACGCAGTGGGCCCGTTCGGCGGTGCCCCGCGTCCGGATCGATCAGCTTATCGAAATCGGCTGGAAGGGAATGCTGGTGCTCTCGCTGGCGAACCTACTGCTGACCGCGGTTATCGTCGGGGTGACCGTCTGATGACGGCCACGCGAACCGACCCACGAGCGACCGGAGGTGACCTGTCATGATCGGAATCCTGAAATCCATGGCGACGACGATGAAACACGCCCTCGACGGGGAGACGTTCACGGTGGAGTACCCGGACGTCGCCCCCGAGGTGAGCCCCCGCTTCCGCGGCGTCCACAAGTGGAGCCAGGAGCGGTGTATCTGGTGTCGACAGTGTGAGAACGTCTGCCCGAACAACACGATCCAGATCGTGATGGACGAGCAGCGCAACGGCGAGCAGTACAACCTCCACATCGGCCAGTGTATCTACTGCCGGCTGTGTGAGGAAGTCTGCCCGACCGACGCCATTCTCCTGACCCAGAACTTCGAGTTCACCGCGGACACGAAAGACGAGTTCGCCTACGACAAGGAGCAACTCAAAAACGTCCCGTGGTACAAGGACATCGACCCACTCGAGTCACGCGAACCGGACCGGGGCGCGTGGATCGGCGAAGGCGACGGCGAAGTGGACTACCAGTAACTCCTTTTACGACGGCTTTCAGCGGTTCTCTGTCGGGTCAAGCGTCGTTGCTGAACTGTCATCCGTATGTGACTCGCCGAAACGACCGTCCGCTCAGCGAGGCCGACCTTCCAGTATCACTCCCTGGGTAGAGCTACGGGCTCCACCGCTGCAACCCACCAGTTAATTGATAGGTGTTCGCCAGCAGGACGGAAGTGCCCCGAAATATGGGGGCCATACCGGCAAACAGTGGCTCTACTGGCGAGACGAAAGAGGAATCTTCAAAGGGACGCCGCAAAGAGTCTCCAAGTAAGATGGCACTGGCAGAGTCAATTGCGTTCGCGCTGTTCGCTATGGTAACGGTGGGCAGCGCTGCGGGCGTCGTGTTAGTCCGGGACGTCTGGCACTCGGCGCTGTTACTGGGCGTGTCACTCGTCAGCGTCGCAGTGTTCTACGTAATGAACCAGGCGGCGTTCGTCGCAACGATGCAGATCCTGGTGTATGTCGGCGGCGTCCTCGTCCTCATCACCTTCGCGGTGATGCTGACCCGCGAGGACGAGTCGGTGATCGAGGTGACACCATGACCACAAAACCCGAACTACAGACGGAGGGGAGTTTCGTCGCTGGACTGGCCGCAATCGCCCTGTTCGTCGTTCTCGGTGCAGTGTTCATGGGCGTCTCGTTTCCCGCACCAGCGGGCTTCGGCGAGGGAGCGGCGATAACCAAGAGCCTCGGCGCGGCGCTGTTCGATATCGCCCCGAGCGCGATTATGGGCGAGGGTGAGACGGCCGTTCCCGGTGAAGGGTTCCTCGTCGCCTTCGAGGTCATCGACATCGTGCTGGTGGCCGCACTCGTCGGGGCCGTCATGCTCGCTCGCCGCGAGGTCGCCGGCGAGTCGGTCACGCTCGGTGTCGAAACCAAAGAAGACGAAGACGTGCCCGTTGCCGCTGACGGTGGCCCGGGAGGTGACGACTCGTGATTCCGGCCGAGACGTATCTCCTCCTGTCGGCGGCCATATTCTGTATCGGCCTGTTCGGCATCCTCACGCGACGGAACGCGCTCATCTTCCTGATGTCCGTCGAGCTGATGTTGAACGCTGCGAACATCAACCTCGTCGCGTTCTCGCTACAACACGGGAACCTCACCGGCCAGGTGTTCAGCCTGTTCACGATGGCACTCGCCGCCGCGGAGGTCGCCATCGGGATCGGTATCGTCCTGGTCCTGTACCGCAACT
Organism: Haloarcula sp. CBA1131; assembly: GCF_008728975.1. NCBI lineage: Archaea > Methanobacteriati > Methanobacteriota > Halobacteria > Halobacteriales > Haloarculaceae > Haloarcula > Haloarcula sp. CBA1131. The sequence continues at coordinate 1,473,959 of NZ_RPCY01000001.1, read as the reverse complement.
TCTCAGACGTGGACGTGACGAAGGCGACGACGATGAGGTGGTAACAGATGGCTGCATTCACATACGCTCCGGCGATTGTCCTGCTGCCGTTCGTATCGTTCCTCGTCGCGCTGTTTGCCGGCGACCGCATGCCGAAAGGCGGCGCGCTCGCGGGCATCACTGCGACGGGTGGATCGCTTCTGCTATCGATCTGGGTCGCGCTGACAGTGGCCGGCGGTGAGGTTCACAATGAGATACTGTACCAGTGGACCACGAGCGTCGAGTCGCTCCAGCTTAACTTCGGACTCCTGCTGGACCCGCTGTCGGCGCTCATGCTGCTTATCGTCTGTCTCATCTCGTTCCTCGTCCACATCTTCTCGCTCGGGTATATGAACGACGAGGGCGAGACCGGTCTCCCGCGCTATTACGCCGGGCTCGGCCTGTTTACGGCGAGCATGCTCGGGTTCGTCGTCGCCAACAACCTCCTGATGGCGTTCATGTTCTTCGAGCTGGTGGGCCTGTGTTCGTACCTGCTCATCGGCTTCTGGTTCCGTGACGACGGCCCGCCGAGCGCCGCGAAGAAGGCGTTCCTGGTCACCCGTTTCGGTGACTACTTCTTCCTCATCGGCGTCGTCGGCATCTTCGCCACCTTCGGGACCGGTCTCTTCGCCCCCATTACGCAGGGCGGCGAAGTGGTCGCCGAGAGCTTCCCGATGCTTGCCGAACACGCCATCGTCGACGGCGAGACCGAAGGCATCGCGATGCTTGAGACAGTCGGCATGGGGCCACAGCAATGGTTCACCGTGCTCGGCCTGCTCGTGCTGGGCGGCGTCGTCGGCAAGTCCGCGCAGTTCCCGCTGCACACATGGCTGCCCGACGCGATGGAAGGTCCGACGCCGGTCTCAGCGCTGATCCACGCGGCGACGATGGTCGCGGCCGGTGTGTACCTCGTCGCGCGCATGTACGGTTTCTACGCCCTCTCGCCGACGGCGCTGGCCGTCATCGCGCTCATCGGCGGCTTCACCGCGTTGTTCGCGGCGACGATGGGTCTGGTCAAACAGGAAATCAAGCAGGTACTCGCGTACTCCACCATTTCCCAGTACGGGTACATGATGCTCGCGCTGGGCTCGGGTGGCTACATCGCTGCCGTCTTCCACCTGACGACCCACGCCGTGTTCAAGGCGCTCCTGTTCCTCGGCGCGGGGTCGGTCATCATCGCCATGCACCACAACGAGAATATGTGGGACATGGGCGGCCTGAAAGACCGGATGCCGGTGACCTACTGGACGTTCCTTGCCGGCTCGCTCGCGCTCGCTGGCATCGTTCCCTTCGCCGGCTTCTGGTCCAAAGACGAGGTGCTGTACGAGGCGCTTATCCACGGCTTCGGCACTGAGGGTGGTCTCGGCACGGCCTACCTCGTCGCGTACGCGATGGGGCTGCTGGCCGTGTTCTTCACCGGCTTCTACACCTTCCGGATGGTGTACCTGACCTTCCACGGTGACGCCCGCTCGGACACCGCGCGTGACCCCGAGCCCGTCCACTGGAATGTCAAGGGCCCGCTGACGGTGCTTGGGATTCTCGCGACGACGATCGGGTTTATCAACATGGCTCCGGTCGCGAAGCTCACCGGTGCCCACATCGACTTCCTCCACAAGTGGCTGACCGGGCCGGAGAACGGTGGCTGGCCTGCGGCGCTCAACACTGGACTGCACCACTACGAGGGTCTCCTGCACGATGTTTCACACGTTGTGAAGGGCTACCCGCTTGGAGAGACGCCGACACTGCTCGCTTCTGCAGGCGTCTCGCTCGGGCTGGCACTCGCCGGTGTGTTCGTCGCTCGGAGCCTCTATGCCGGTGCCGACCCGGTCGAGCATACGGACAAGCTTGGCGGTCTGAAGACGCTACTCATGCACAACTACTACCAGGACGAATATCAGGTGTGGCTCGCGACGGGTGTCACCTACCCGCTCGCCCGTGTGATGAACAAGTTTGACCAGGGTGTCGTCGACGGGGTCGTCAACGGCATCTCCAGCGTCAGCCTGTTCGGCGGCAGCCGCATCCGACGCATCCAGTCCGGCGTCGTCAGCAACTACGCGACGCTGCTGACGCTTGGACTCGTGCTCTTGCTTGCTGCCTTCGGCATCATGGGAGGGTGGTTCTAGATGTGGGTCGCTGCACTGCTGCTCGTGACCCTGCTGGGAACCGGCCTCGTGTTCCTCTCGCCTGACCGGTACGCCGGAAAGCTCGCCGCGGCCGTCAGTGCGGTGCCGGCGCTTGGCAGCATCTACATGTATTGGGTGTACCTCACGCAGTACGGCGGGACGGGCAACGCACTGCTGTCGCCCGCCGACATCGCGTTCGGCCAGCAGATCCCGTGGATCACGCTGGGTGAGCTGGAAGTGTCGTACTACGTCGGCCTCGACGGCATCAGCATGCCGCTGCTCGCGCTGACGACGGTGCTGACGACGCTCGCCATCGTGTCCGCGTGGACGCCCATCGACGAGCGCCAGTCCCAGTTCTACGGGCTGATGCTGTTCATGGAAGTGAGCCTCATCGGCGTGTTCTCCGCGCTCGATTTCTTCCTCTGGTTCGTCTTCTGGGAGGGCGTCCTCATCCCGATGTACCTGCTCATCGGTGTCTGGGGCGGCCCGCGCCGGAAGTACGCCGCGATCAAGTTCTTCGTCTACACGAACGTGGCGTCGCTGATCATGTTCGCGGGGCTGTTCGCGCTCGTGTTCAGCACCGACCTCACGTCGCTGTCCCTGCCCGCGATGGCCGAGGCGTTCCGCACCGCGAGCGGGCTGCCGACCATCGCCGGCGTGAACCTGATGACCATCTCGTTTATCCTGATGTTCTTCGGGTTCGCGGTGAAGGTGCCCGTCTTCCCGCTGCACACATGGCTGCCCGACGCACACGTCGAGGCCCCGACGCCGGTGTCGGTCATGCTGGCCGGTGTCCTGCTGAAGATGGGGACCTACGCGCTGCTGCGGTTCAACTTCACGATGCTCGCTGACACGGCGCGCCAGCTCGCCGTTCCGCTGGCTATCATCGGCGTTGTCAGCGTCATCTACGGCGCGATGCTCGCGCTGGCACAGCGTGACCTCAAACGCATCGTCGCCTACTCCTCGATTTCGTCGATGGGCTACGTCATCCTGGGCCTGGTCGCGTTCACGCCCTACGGCATGGGCGGGGCGACCTTCCAGATGATCGCCCACGGCCTCATCTCGGGGCTGATGTTCATGTGTGTCGGCGTTATCTACAACACGACGCACACGCGCATGGTCGGCGACATGTCCGGCCTCGCGGACCGCATGCCCTGGACGGTTGGCATCTTCGTCGCCGCCGCCTTCGGCTACATGGGCCTGCCGCTGATGGCCGGCTTCGCCGGGGAGTACTTCATCTTCCAGGGTTCGTTCAACGCGCCGACACTCGGCGGGGCTGCACCGGTGTTAACCTCGCTGGCGATGTTCGGCATCGTCATCGTGGCCGGCTACCTGCTGTGGGCCATGCAGCGCACGCTGTTCGGGGCCTTCAGTCTGGAGACGGACTACGAGGTCAGCCCGGCCGCGTTCCACGACGTCGCGCCGCTGGCCGTGTTGCTCCTGCTGGTCATCGCACTCGGTGTCGCACCGGACCTCTCCTTTGCCATGATACAGGACTCGATTTCACCGGTTCTCGAAATCGGAGGTGGTGCATAGATGGTCGCACTCCCTGACTGGATGGCGCTCGCCCCGGCACTTTCGCTGGGCCTCGCCTCTCTGGTGTTGCTGCTAGCGGACTCGATCGACCCGGACACGACGAACACGGGGCTTCTGGCCGGCATCTCGGTGCTCGGCTCCCTGCTTTCCTTCGGGTTCGCCGGCTGGTTTATCACCGCCGGCACCGGCATCGCCGATAGCACTGGCGTCGCACTGTTCAACAACCAGCTCGTCGTCGATCAGATGGCCCTGTTTTTCATGGCCATCGTCGGCAGCGTCACGACGCTGGTCGTGCTCGCGAGCTACGACTACGTCGCCGAACACAGCTACCAGGCCGAGTTCTTCGCGCTGGTCCTGCTGTCCGCGACCGGGATGAGCCTCCTGAGCGCGGCCAACAGCCTGGCGACGGCCTTCGTCGCACTCGAACTTGTCTCCCTGCCGTCCTACGCACTCGTCGCCTTCCTCAAGGAGAACAAGGGCAGCGTCGAGGCGGGATTGAAGTACTTCCTCATCGGCGCAGTGTCCTCGGCGGTGCTCGCCTACGGTATCTCGCTTGTGTACGCTGCGACGGGCGTCCTTCGATTCGACGGCGTCGCGACGGCCATTTCCAGTGGCACGGTCCAGACCATCGTCGACGGGTCGGTTCAGGCCCAGTCCGGTGAGCCTGCCGTCCCGATGGCTATCCTCGGCGTCGGTATCCTGATGATTATCGGCGGCGTCGCGTTCAAGACGGCTTCCGTGCCGTTCCACTTCTGGGCACCCGAGGCGTACGAGGGCGCGCCAGCGCCGATCTCGGCGTTCCTCTCCTCGGCGTCGAAGGCCGCCGGCTTCGTGCTGGCGTTCCGCGTCTTCGCCGTCGCCTTCCCGATCGGTGACCTGCTCGCCGCCGGCGGCGCGATCAACTGGGTGATGGCGTTCCAGATCCTCGCCATCGCGACGATGTTCATCGGGAACTTCGCCGCCGCGACCCAGGAGACGGTCAAGCGGATGCTGGCCTACTCCAGTGTCGGCCACGCCGGCTACGTCCTCATCGGACTCGCCGCCGTGTCCGGCTCCGGTGAGGGACTGAGTCTCAGCATGAGTGCGGGGATGTCCCACCTGCTCGTCTACGGCTTCATGAACACGGGCGCGTTCCTGTTCATCGCGCTAGCCGAGTACTGGGGCGTCGGCCGCCGCTTCGAGGACTACAACGGCCTCGGCAAGGAAGCGCCGGTCGCCTGCGCGGCGATGACGGTGTTCCTGTTCAGCCTCGCCGGCCTGCCGATCGGCGGCGGGTTCTTCTCGAAGTTCTACCTGTTCCAGGCGACGCTCAACGTCAGCGCGTGGTCGCTGGCCGCCGCGCTCATCATCAACAGCGCGCTCAGCCTGTTCTACTACTCTCGCGTCGTCAAGGCGATGTGGATCGAGGAACCGACCGGCAGCCGGACCATCGAGTCGTACCCGATGGGGCTGTACACCGCTGTGGTGGGCGCCGCCATCGTGACGGTGCTCCTGCTGCCCGGCTTCAACCGCGTCTCCGAGATCGCGTTCCAGGCAGCGCAGTTGCTGTAGTCTGACGCCTGGCTATTTTCTTTCTCACACGCTTGTTAGCGAGGCTTACGCCGACTCGTAGACGAACACGCCGCCACTCTCGCGCTTCTCGACGCGGTCGGTGACTTCGAGTACGTCCAGGTGGCCGACAGCCTCGCTCATCCCAGCGAAGTACTCCGTAGCGGGCAGGTCCCCGAACAGCGCCGTCATCACGTCACTGGGTGTCGTCGCCCCGCCGGAGACGATGTCGGCGACCTCCGCGGTGCGCTGGTCGTGTTCCGCGAGGATGTCGTCGATGCGTTCCTGCGGTGATGCAACGGGCTCGCGGTGGCCGGTGAGAAAACGGTCGTGGCCCTGCTCGCGGAGCCACCGGAGCGAGTCGTTGAACGCCGGCAGCACCTGCGGGCGCGTCCCGCTCTCGTCGGGCACCTGCAGGAACGGGTTGGGCGTGATGTCGCCCAGCACGTTGTCGCCGACGATCGCCTCACGGCGACCCTGAAAGTCGTACGAGAAGATGATTTCGCCGGCGGAGTGGCCCTGTACGGTGTCGACCGTGAGTTCTGTGTCGTCGACGGTAGCGATATCACCAGCCGCGAGCGCGCGGTCGGTATCGACGCTCTGGGCGTAGGGCAGGAACGCTTCCGGTAGCTGTGTGACCGTCTCGGCAGTTTCGCGTGAGACGCCACACCGCTCGAAGAAATCCGCGAAATAGGACTGTTCAGTGTGTAGCTGCGCCGCGAAATCGCGCATGATATCGGCTGCCGGCTCGCTGGCGAGGACACGCGCCCCCGCTCGGCGAACCGGTTTGCCATGCCGAAATGGTCCGGATGCGGATGTGTGACCAGTACCTGCTCGATGTCATCCGGCGACAGCTCGCGTGCTTCAAGCGCCTCAACCAGACGCGACCACGCTTCCTCGCTGTCGGGTCCCGGATCGACGATGGTTCGTCGCGCGATATATGCATTGACTGGCCCGACCTGAAACGGCGTGGGAATCGATACCCGTGTGAACATGTCTCCCCGTTGCAGGTGCCGGCGCAAAACAGTTCGTACCCGCGGGACACGTTTACCATCGTGGCCGCTCGCAGTCCCTCGATCAGCCGTGATTGGGGACTGTGTTCCGGGCACAAGAGATATATTCGTCCTTCGCGTAAGGTCATATATGAACAAGCACTTCGAAGACGCACGATACTACCTGAAGCGCGCCGGCAAGACCGCCACCAAGGGCGTCAAGGAAGAACTCGAACCGGTCGAGGAACGGTTCCGAGAGCTTACTGGGAAGGAAGCCGAGCCCGAACCCAGCCGACTGGAGGCCGTCAAGGCTGACCTGAAAGAACTGCAGGGGAAAGCCGAAGGCGAAGCCGAGGAAGCGATCGCTGACGCCCGCAAAAAGATCGGCGAGTACCGCGGGAAGGAAGAGCCGGAAGCGTAGTCGGAAAGCAATTCTTAAGGGATACGCTCGAATAGAGTCGAGTGCATCGGGTTGGTGATCTAGTTCGGTTATGATACCTCCTTCACACGGAGGAAGTCGGCGGTTCGAATCCGCCCCAACCCATTCTTGTGACGAACAGGCGTGAGGAGCAGAATGGTCCGGCGGATTCGGACCCTGCGAGACGAACGCAGTGAGTCTCGCTTCGGTGAGAATCTGCCCCAACCCATACGCTCGCTTCACACTTTTGAAGGACAGAATACCACTGTATGAGGCTGTGCTACGGCAGTTTCCATCGAGGCCAGTAGTACACGGAGAGAGGGGTTTGCCCGTCTGCAGGGCTTTGTTCCACCCGCGAGAGCGGATTCGATACCGGTGACGGCAGTGTCACCGAACCAAGGCCAGCGGGTGATTGCAGTTCACTCCCGACAGTTTTTACCGCTCGGTAAACAAGGAGCGGTATGACCGAGAGCGAGTCACAGGCGTCGACTGACGGACCGATTCCTGGAGAGATGGTCCGGCATGGAACGGGCGTGAATTCGAACCGTGCGTTCCCGACGGACAGCTATCCGTACAATCTGGACCCATTTGTCCTGTTTGAACAGTTCTATATCGACCCTGACACGGGGTTTCCGATGCATCCCCACCGCGGCTTCGAAATCGTCTCGTACATGATCGAAGGCGGGATGGAACACGAAGACTCGCTCGGCGTCGCAAACACCGCATACGAGAACGATGCGATGCGAATCACGACCGGAAGCGGGATACGTCACTCCGAATTCCCCGCGGATGGGCAGGCCTGTACCGGACTACAACTCTGGGTGAATCTCCCGCAGGCGGAGAAGGACGCTGACCCGGACTACGTTGACGCGACGGCCGACGCGCTTCCGACGGAGGAACGGGACGGTGCGACGGTCACGACGGTTATCGGCGACGGTTCACCGATCAGCCTCTACACGCCGATGGAGTATCTGGATGTTTCGGTAACCGACGCGTGGACGTGGTCGGTTCCGACGGAGTGGTCCGGGTTCCTCTACGGTGTCGCCGGTAGCGGGACGGTCGAGGGGCATTCGTTCACTGACGGTGATGTTCTACCGGTCACTGACGCGCGGTCAGTGACACTCCGGGGCAATGAGTCGCTCCGTGTCGTCGCCGTCTCGGGCCGTCCGCACGGCGAGTCGATCCGACAGCGCGGGCCGTACGTTCTTTGAGTGGGCAGCGTTACGTGGTTGAGAGCCACCTGTGAGCTTCCGGCCGAATTTTACCAGATGGTAAGACTCTTTTATTGGTGGCCCCTGGCTTGAGACATGGCAGATGTAGCAGTTGTCGGCGGCGGCCCCGCCGGATTGAGTGCGGCACAGTACGCTGCGAAGAACGACCTCGAAACGATCACTTTCGACACGGACGAGTCGTGGATGCACAAGGCACACCTGTTCAACTACCCCGCCGTGCGGTCCATTAGCGGCGAGGAGTTCCTCACCATCGCTCGCGGGCAGGCCCGCGACCGTGGCGTGATGCTGTACGAGACGGAAGTCACGGCTATCGAACAGACCGACGACGGGCTCGTCCTGACGACGGACGACGACGAGTACACCGCGGCGTACGTCGTCCTCGCGACTGGTGGCGACCGCAGCCTCGCCGAGGATCTCGGCTGTGCGTTCACCGATGAGGATGTCGTCGACGTGACCGTCGACATGGAAACGTCGGTCGAGAACGTGTACGCGACCGGTGCAATGGGGCGAGCGGAGAAGTGGCAGGCGGTTATCGCGGCCGGTGACGGTGCTGCCGCTGTCCTCGACATTCTCTCGAAAGAGAAAGGCGAGTACTACCACGACTTCGATATGCCGTCAGACGTGCCGGAACTCTAACGATGCAGCCAGAATCGACTCCCACAATGAATTCCGCTACTATCCCGAATCACACTGCTGGAAACGCCCGCGTGGGCTCGGTGGTGAGTTTGTGATGGCACCCGAACTCAACGTCGTGTTGCTCGTCGCCGGCCGTGTCCTCTTCGGCGGCGTGCTCGCCTTTACGGGCCTGAGCCACTTTACGCAGACCGAACAGATGGCCGGCTACGCCGAGTACAAGGGCCTCCCGGCGCCGAGATTCTCCGTCCTCGCGTCCGGTGGGCTCCTCATCCTTGGCGGGCTCGGTGTGACCGTGGGTGTCTTCCCAGTCGTCGCAGCGGTCGCCCTCGCCGTGTTCCTCATCGTCTCGGCGGTTGCGATGCACGACTTCTGGGCCGTGCCGGACGAGGACCGGCAGGACGAACTGAACAGTTTCCTGAAGAACGTGACGCTTGCAGGCGGGGCGCTCGTCGTCGCGGCGTCGGCAACTGGAACATGGGCGCTCAGCGTCGGTATTAGCCCCCTCTGACGCTGCCTTTTCAGCCCAATCTACTGCGGCGGGTACAGCGAGTCGAGAATAAAGTCGTTGACGGCCCGCTTGGCCTCGTCGGGTGCGTCCTCGTGGCCAAGCGCAATCCGCCGGCCGCGGGCCGCGTGAATCACGTCCGTGACGAGCTGGCCCATCAGTTCGGCGTCGACGTCGCGAAACGTGCCCTGCTCAACCCCGTCTTCGATGACCGTGGCGATGCTTTCGCGAAGGCGGTCGTAGTGCTCGTTGAACAGCGCCCGGTGCTCGTCGTCGTTTTGGGCGTAGGCGTACAGCTCGTGGTACACCTTCATCCGGTCCCAGTGCGAGAAGTCGTCGAACTCCGGGCCGAACAGGCACCGGTCGATGCGCACATCGAGCTCTGTGCGGGGGTCAGTCTCGTCGTCAACCTCGACACTTCCTTCGTACTGATCGATGATGTACTCCAGAAACGAAGAGATGAGGTCGTACTTGCCGTCGAAATGATAGTGAATCACCTGCCGGGACATGTCCATCTCCTCGCCGATGTCCCGGACCCGCAAGTCCTTGTAGCCGTGCTTGCTCAGCGCCCGAAAGGTGGCCTCCATAATGACCTCCCGGGTGTCCTGTGGCGTGCTCTGCCCGTCCGATTCGCTCATGCCCTGTTTTATCGTGGTAGGCACATATCGGTTTCTCCCTCCGTCGGGACTGGCGATCCGTCGTCGAGCGGGACGTGCCTCGCCTCGAGGCTGTAACCGCTCCCCTCGCTCACGCGCGTTCGACGAACCGAGCGTCGGCGGAGGTGTGGCCCCGGTTGAACGACAGCACCTTCGCTCGAATCACATCGCCGGCTGACACCGACGACGGCACGTCTTCGGTGAACAGGACGAATCCCTCGACTTTCCCGACGGCGACGGGGTCGCCGGAGTGGTGGTCGCTGAATTCGGTGACGCCGAACTCGTAGGTCTCGCCGAGTTCGACCGGCGGTTCTCGATCCTGTGCGGCCTCGTGGGCGCGTTTCGACGCACTCTCTCCGGAGCGGCGAGTGATCACAAATGCCAGCGCGAGGCCCACGGCGAGGGCGGCCCCGCCAGCGGCGAGCCAGATCGGTTCCATGCCAGAGGTTGCAGGACGAACGGATTAATACCTTTCAGAGTCCGACGGGCGTGCTCACAATCCGAGGCGGTCCAAGAGGCCGCCACTGGAGTCCGAGCTCCCGTCTTCAGAGTCCCACTCCGTCGGTAGCTCGGCCGCGAGTGACGTGACCTCGTCGTCGCTGTAGCGGGGGTCCGTCGTCGCGTCGTCCAGCCAGTCCGCCCACTCTTCGGCCGTCATCTGACCCTGTGAATCGACTTCCCACTGGTCGACGAGCGCCTCCCGGTCGCGGAACGGGATGTCCATGCCGCTGTCGCCCCAGTACAGCGGCGAAAGCGCGAACTCGTGGGTGTCGCTCTCCAGCCAGACGAGCCGGTAGGGGTAGTCGTTGTAACAGAACACGTCGTCCGGTGAGACGACGTCGCCGTTGGGGAGCTCCAGAGTCTGGGACATTACGTTACTGTAGGGGCTACCCACGTTTCAGGATTATGTGTCGGTAGAAATACCGGAGCCACCGGAGCAGCGCCGCTACACGAGCGGGTCACACAGCGCCCACTCGTCCGTCTCGGGGTCGAGGTTCGATGGCTCCGCACCGCGGTCGGTCACGATACCGGCGTGGTAGAAAATCGCCTTCAGTTGGAAGACGGTGGGTGAGTGGTAGACGCTACCGTCAGTAAGCTCCGAGCGGCGGAGTTCGCCGTCGCCGGTCAACACCCGCTGGCGGACGGTCTCGTCGCCGCGGAGGAACAGTTCGACAGTGAACTCGGGGTGCAGCGCGTGGAGGTACGCCACGAACTCGACGAGCGACGGGGAGCCGTAGCCGTCCCGGTGGCAGGCGTAGAGCCCGTCGACGAGGAGGTCCGTGGCCGGATAGTCGGAGACGACACGGCGGACGAGCTGGCCCCACTGTGGCGCGATGTCGATGAATCGCTTGCGGGACCGCTGCCAGTCCTCGAACCGGCGGAGTGCGGCGTCGATGTCGCCGACTGTCCGGAGCGCGAACCGGACAACCTCCCGACCCAGCGGCGTCAACGTGAGCGACCCCTGGCCGGCGGCGATCAGGTTCAGGAACTCCGCGCCAGCGATAGCGCCGTCGACGGCCCCGACGACGTGGCTGGCAAGCAGGTCCCGCGCGTCGCCGTCATGGTAGACGGCCAGCGGGACTGCGACGTAGTTCTTCGGATGGTTGAGCCCGAAGTTCTGGTCGGCGACGCCCTGGGCGCTGGCCTGGAACCGGATCGCCGAGGCGGCGTCCATCGACCCGTGGCCGACCACGCGGGGCCGTTCCAGCACTGAGACCGAGCCATCGGATTCGACGCCCAGCACGCCAACGTTCAGCTCGCGGGCCATCGTCCGCGCGGCGGTGGAGATGCCGCTCCGCGGGGCGGTCAGGAAGGCGACGTTCGCCTCGTTGAGCCGGTCGTGGGCTTGGACGACCCCGCGCTCGGCGTCGACGGCACCGTCGCCGGTGTACCCTTTCGCCTCGACGGCAATCAGCGGCGGTCGGTCCCCGAGGCGGTCGACGGACAGCAGGTCCGTCGAGAGCGTCTGCACGCCAACGAGATCGGGATAGCCCGTTCCGACCCGGACGTGGTTGAACGGTGCGAGCGTCGCCTGCACGGCCGCCTCGATAGGCGTTTCGTCCAGCCAGCGCTGCTGTGCGAACTGTGTGTCCGCGACGACGTAGGCGTCCTCGCGGTCCGCAAATAGCCGGTCTTTCGTCCGGGCGAGTACCTGTGGCTCAGAGAGCCCCGACGCCGCTGTGGCCATAGACGGCGTTCACACAGGGCGGACATGAGTGTTCTGTCCCCGGAGAATCAGATCGGGGCCGCTGCTCTGGGCCACACCACCCGGCAGCAGTGTTATCCTCTGTCACGGTCGATAGGAAGATATGACAGCACCACTACCGAACAGCGTACGGGACTGGTTCTGGAGCCGCCACTCGAACCCCAAGAGCGGCTGGTCGCGCGTTCCGACCGGCGCTGTCATTGTGTACGCAGTGTATCAGCGTCGCTGGCGACTCTTGACCGCGGCGCTGCTGTGGACAGCTATCAACCCAATCCTGTTCGCGCCGCCGGACACCGAGGACGCTTGGATGACCCGCGCCGTGCTGGCAGAGCGGTGGTGGCTCAGGGAGCAGGATAACGGAACGATGGGCCTCGATTATCCGAACGTGTGTAACACCGGCGGCGCGCTGGCGTCGACCATCGCTCTGTACGCTGCCTGGCGTCGCCGACCGGTCAGCGCCGCGGCCGCCACGCTGGCGATGAGCGGGCTAAAGCTCTGGTGGCTCCGCGAGATCGTACAGCAGTACGACAAACGCGGCCCGGAGTAGGCGGCGCTCGTTTGAATGGGAAACGGGACCGGAAAAGAGGAATGTCTCTGCTGGTCGTCAGTACTGGTGGAGCGGCTGCTGGCGGATTTTCGCCCGCAACTCCCCGATTGAAGGGTCGCCGTCGCCGCCGAACTGCTGTGTCACGGAGTGGACCTCCTCGCGAGAAATTTTGACGTTGCCCTGCTCGATGACGTCGGCGGGTCGTTCGCGGAGTTCACGGATCGTCCCGACCGCGAGCAGGAACGGAATGGCCCACGCTGAGAGGGTGTTACCGCGGGTTTCGGGCATGGCTTCGAGCCACGCCTGTGCGTCGTCGAGATAGCCCTCTGCTCGCTCGGTGACCTGCTCGATGACGGGCACCAGCGAATCGACGTTGCCGGTGTCGCTCACGTCGCTGTGATCAAGCCCCTGTTCGTGGAGTAGTTCCAGCGGGAGATAGACGTTGTTCTCCTCTTCCATGTCCGTCGCGGCGTCCTTGGCGACGTTGACGAGCTGGAGCAGGAGGGCAAACGAGCGGGCGTTTTCCTCCATCTGGGCGATCTGCTCGTCTGTGGCTTCGTGGGAGACCAGCCCGGTCACCAGCGTACCGACGGTGCCGGCGGCGTACCAGCAGTACTCTTCGAGTTCGTCCAGCGTCTTGATTCGAAGTCCGCCGGCGTCGGCGTAGCGGTCGACGAACATCGCCATCCCGTCGACGAGTTCCCGGACCGGCCCGCGAATCGTCTGCGTGGAGTGGTCGTCGAGGGTGTGAAACACGTCGACGATGCGGCCCGCGTTCTCGACGACCTCCCAGTCGGCGTTCGTCGTCGTTGGAATCCACTCCTCGACGGCGTCGTGGAACGACGACACGGTCGTCCCGCTCGACGGTTCGAGCGAGCGGCTGTACGTCTGCAGGAGTTCGGTCTGTACCGCTGGAGGGAGGTGGCCGGCGTCCTCGATCGTGTCAGCCACGCGGCAGAGAAGATAGCCCAGACAGATGTCCCGGGCCATCGGTTCGTTGAGTTCCGAAATTGTGAGACTAAACGTCCGCGACACACGATGGACGGCATCGTAGCACCACTCGATGTCTTCCGAAGACGACCGGTCTGTGTGGTTCTGAGACATTCCCGACATCCGGGGTAGGGCATACGATGATAAAAATGGGACGGCTACGGCGTCAGTCTCGTCCCGGTCACGGGTCGGTGTTCCGACAGACTCAGGAGTGTCCGAGCCTAATTTGTGGTATGAACGGCACAGTAACGTGGGGGCTGCGACCGTGAACAATCGGGACACAGCAGTGCTGGTGCTGACGGTTCTCGCTGCGATCATTCTCCCCGGACTCGCGAACTGGGGGTTCAGCACGCTCGGCTACCCGTGGATCGGGAGCGCCGTCTGGGCGCTGGGGTACGGCCTCGGCGTCGTTTTCATTTGGCACGAGTGGGTCCGGCCGCTCGATATCACCGGTCCAGAGGGTGTCAGCGGCAGCGAGGACTCAAGCGAGTAATGTGCTGTTCGGCCCCCTTGACCTACCCACTATCAGTTTTCTCTGCTAGCGCCCGGCACTGTCGTATTGCATATATTTCATACAACACCCGTAGTACCCGCCTGGCAACATTTATACCCGTGGTCGGCCCAACGTGAGATATGACAAACGAGGCGCTCGGCGAGGGTCGTCCCGGAACGAAGGGGCGCGCCGGGTGGACACGCGAGCAGGCGAGTCGGATCGAGCGGACCGACGACACCGTTGCCCCCATCGTCTACCCGCCCGCGACCGAACAGATCCCTGAGGTCCACATCTGGGATACCTGGTTCCTCCGCAACCGCGACGGCACGCTGGCGACGGTCGACGGCTACCGGGTCTGCTTCTCGCTGACGGCTCCGTCCGACTTGCTACCCGGCAAGCGCCACGACGTGGCGACTATCCGCTGTTTCTACTCCGACGACGGCCGGAACTGGCACAACGCCGGCCCGGTGTTCGAGGACGCGCTGGGCCAGCGCCAGTGGGCCGGGTCCGCCTTGTACGACGACGACGGCAGCGTCTATCTGTTCTATACGGCGGCCGGCAAGGAGGGAGCCGACGACCTGACCTACACGCAGCGGATCGTCGGCGCGGGCGGCGGCAGCATCGACACGACGGACGGGTTCGAGCTTTCGGGGCCGTGGACCCACCACGAACTGCTCCAGCCCGACGGCGACCGCTACGAGCGCGAAGACCAGTCCCGCGGGATGATATACACCTTCCGCGACCCGTGGTTCTTCGAGGACCCCGAGACGGGCGAGACCTGGCTCCTGTTCGAAGCGAACACGCCGGTTCCGGAGGAGAGCGACGTGTGCGATGGCGACGCCGCATTACAGGAGTTCAACGGGAGCGTTGGCGTCGCCCGCTCGCCGACGGGCGACCCGCTGGAGTGGGACCTCGAAGACCCGCTGCTGGACGCCGTCGGCGTCAATCAGGAGCTCGAACGGCCCCACGTCGTGTATCGAGAGGGCCTGTACTACCTGTTCATCTCCAGCCACCTCCACACGTTCGCGCCGGGGGTCGAGGGCTTCGACGCGCTGTATGGCTTCGTCGCGACGGACCTCCGCGGCGAGTACGTCCCGCTGAACGAGTCCGGACTCGTCGCCACGAATCCCGAGAATGCGCCGTTCCAGTCCTACTCGTGGATGGCGTTCCCCCACGGCGACGAGGTGCTGGTCCAGAGTTTCTTCAACTACTACGACTTCGACGGCGACACGCTGGACGAAATCGCCCATCTGTCCGAATCCGAGCAGATGCGTCGGTTCGGCGGCTCGCTCGGCCCGACGCTCCGGCTCGATGTCGAGGGGAGCCGAACGCGTATCATCGGAACTCTCGGGCACTGGCACATCCCGCTGGACGGCGAGACGCTGCCGCTGACGGACAGGGAACTGATCCGGCGTGGAAAGGGCAACGAGACCAGCGCCGGGAGCTACGGCACCCGAACCGAGACTGGCACCGAGTCAAAGTAACGAGCGCGGAATCCGTCTTTTCGCAGGAATCCAGTCGGGCTGGTTACCAGACTGAGTCCAGTTCCCAGATATCCAGCGACGCGATAGTGGCGCGCCCGCCGTCGGCCGACAGCGAGATACCGGTCGCGTCCTCGCGGGTCGGATACACGCGGCTGGTCAGGCAGTGCCGTTCGTTAGCGAACACCTCGACGACGCTCCCGTCGACGAAGACGCGCAGCGACAGCGGCGCGTCGTACGGCTGGACTCGCATCGACTGGGTATCGCCGGTCGCTTGCGGGTCGATGCTCGACGCCGACCGGTCGACGGCGATCTCGCTCTCGTAGGAGTATCTGATTGGCGTCCGTTCCTCGCCGTCCGGCGATTCGAGGACGGACAGCTCGACGGCTTCGGCGTCTTCCAGCCGGACGGTGGCGCGGAGTTCGAACGACCGGCTCTCGACCGGCAACTGCTCGGTGTCGCCGGGGTCGAGGCGCACCACGTCGTAGCCGGTGTTCTCGCCCCGTAGCTCGGTGAGCTCGGGGGCCGGCCGCTGGCACAGGCCGCCGTCGTCGGCCAGCGACAGCTCCCGGGGAAGCGACATCGCGCCGGACCAGCCGGCGTCCCACTGCCCGCTCACGTCGCGGGCTTCCGGGAGCCACCCCCAGGTCAGGATGCGGCCGTCGTCGGTCCACATCGACTGCGGGGCGTAGAAGTCGCCGTGGTCTAGCTTATCGCGGCGGTCGACGTCGAACTCACCGTCATCGTATGTCCCGAGGAAGTACACCACGTCCTCGTAATTCGAGATGTGGAGGAGCTGTCGGTCACCGAAGTCAAGCAGCTCCGGGCACTCCCAGACGGTCCCGGCGGTGTCGCGGTCGCCGGCGAGGATCGGTCCCTGATACTCCCAGTCCCGGAGGTCGGAAGACTCGTACAGCAGCGCCGCCCCGCCGCCGCCCTCGATGCCGGCCCCGATGAGCTGGTACCAGGTCCCGTCCTCGCGCCAGACGCAGTGGTCCCGGAACTCCCCCTCCCAGTCCTCGGTGCGGAGCACCTCCGGTTCCGTCGGCAGTTCCTCGATGATGGGGTTGTCCGGGTCCTTGTCCCAGGCCGTGAGGTCGTCGTCCGCTGCGGTGGCGATGCAGGGAAGCTGGCGTTTGTCCCGGCCGCCCGTGTACAGCACGGTCGGGACGCCGCCGTCGTCGACCGCACAGCCGGACCAGCAGCCGTCCCGGTCCGGGCCGTCCGGCGAGGGCGTAAGCGCGACCGGGCGGTCCTCCCAGTGGACGAGGTCGTCGCTGACGGCGTGGCCCCAGTGAATCGTGTTGTGGAACGGCCCGGCCGGGTTGTACTGGTAGAACAGGTGGTAGCGCCCGTTCCAGTGGATGAGCCCGTTCGGGTCGTTGAGCCAGTTCGCCGGCGGCGTTACGTGGTAAGACGGGCGACTCGGGTCATCGCCGAGCCGCTCGCGCAACTGCCCGAACGTGTCGACGTCCTTCGGACGGCCGGTCAGCGGGTGCCGGTCGGCCGTCGCCAGGAATCCCAGCGCGTTCTCGATGAGCGTCTCACGGTTGCCCCGGCACACGTCGTGGGTCGGCTGGGCGAACGCTACGGACGACCCGATGCCCAGCACCTGCCCGGCCCCGGGCTCCCAGGAAAGAATCGACATCTGCTTGACCACGTCGGTGTCGCCACGGACCGTACTCGCGAGCACGTCCCCGGACTGGGGCGCGATGGACTCGTATCTCGCGTAGGGGATCGTCACGCCGGCCCCGCGGGTGTGGACGCGAAGGGTGTCGTAGTCCGCGTGGATTGGGTGGTCGGCGTACAGGGCCTGCCAGAGGTGTCCGGTCGGCTCCGGAATCTCCTCCCAGCCGACGGCGTCGGGCGCGACGTCGTCGAACCCGAGCGGTTCGACGGCCGAGAGCGCGCTCAGTGTCAGCAGGAGCGAGCCGCCGTCACGAACGTACGCGGCCAGGGCCGGCGCGTCGGCCAGCGCTCGCTCGTCGAACAGTTCGTCCCGATGCCACCAGAGGACATCGTACTCGGTCGGCTCGACCGACGAGAGCTCGCACCGCTCGGCATCGTCGACTGCCTCCTGACACCAGTCGTACGCCGCCGCCTGCTCGTCCGTACAGGCGTCGGCGTAGAGACAGCCGATGCGTGGCGAATTTCCCATTGCCTCGGTATCCCTTCCTGAAATATAAAAACATTCGGCAATCGTTTCTGAACGAATATGCACGCTCTTGTTGATTATGTCGTCGATGCGGCCAGCGGAGCGTCCGGCAACCTATCGAGGTCGCATCAGCATGGGCCGTCGAAGATTCCGAGCAGTACTGGGAAGGGGCAATAGCCAGAGCAGTGGCTGAAAGCGGACTATCGGTGAGAAAGCGGGCGGAACCGGTCAGTGAACGCGGGCGTTGCGGGCCTCGGCCTTCCAGTCGATGACGGTTTCGTGACAACTGGGACAGACGAACTCGGTGAGCTTTGTCGTCTGATCGTTGTATGACATCCGCGTGCCACAGTTGGTACAATCCATTATAATTGTATATATTCTACTGAAGGATATAAATTTTCTCCTGACCATAGTCGGCTCGGGCGGGAGAGGTCCTGACACGGCTGAATTATGCTATGTCATTACATGGTGTTGATCAGATACCCTCAGTCTGTGGTGATAGCGCCACCGCTACACAGTTTCGCCAGGGTGCGGACGGTCGCAGACAACGGACGGCGAGCCGAGAACGGATGGCTAGCGAGGACTACGACCCACCGTGTCCCGTCGGATCGATTTTCGGGTCGGTGCCGTCGATACCGCTCTCGATATCCGAGAGGTCAGTCGTGTCAGTCGGTGACGGCGAGGGTTCGTCGGCGGTCGTGATGTCCAGGTCCGGCGTTGTCCCAGTCTCGTCGAAGCGGTCGTCCACGTCGACGGGTTCGCCACCGAGTCTGGCCTCCGTCCGCGAGAGTCGCTGTTCCACGGCATCCAGTTCCGCTTCAAGGTGGTCGGTGGCGTCCGGATAACAATCCCTGGCGTCCGCCAGCGCGGTTTCGAACGCCGCCCGGGCCGTCTTGTACTCCTTTAACGCGGCGTCGGGCTGGCTGGCGTCGGCGTACCAGTCCCCTGCCTCCATCGCGTCCGTCGCGACCGTCCGCCGCGCGGCGACGAGGTTCTCCGCGACTGTTCCCAGTCGGTCCCGGACCTTCTCGGGGTCGCCAGCGAACCGCCGCTCGTCCGCGCCCCAGTCGAGTTCGAGAACGTCTCGGTAGGCTTCGAGCGCCTCGGCCCAGTGATCGGCGGCGACAGCGGGGTCTTCCGCCGCGACGGCCTCGTTGTCGGCCGCGACCGCAGTGCGCAACGGCGACTGTTCGAGGTCCTCGATGACGGTGTCGAGTCGGTCCCGCTCGGCACGGATGTCCGGGAGGTCGGTGACGCCCCCCGTCGGGAGCGAAAAGATCTCGTCGTACTCCGCCCGCGCCGCCTCGTAGGCGTCGTACGCCGCCTCGAAATCGTTCCCCCGCCAGTGCTTCTCACCGGTGTCGACCGCCCTTCGGGCACGGCTGCGGCGGACTTCCGCGAGTGTCGCGACGTGGCGCTCCCGTACCGTCGCGACACGCCTTTCGAGCGCATTCGCGTCTCCGGGCGGCCCGAATTCGGTGGCCGTCTCGCCGGCCGCGTCGAGTCGGTCCCCGGCTTCCAGCACCGACTCCAGTGCCTGCTCGTGGTCCCCTCGGTCGCGCTGTTCGGTCGCAGTCACGAGGATCCGCTTGACCTCGTCCAGGATGTTCTCGACGCGAACCCACGCCTGTGACGCGTGCGAGAGATACGCCGTCAGGTCCACGAGTCCCTGCTTGCCACAGTGGACCTGCCACTCCGTGTCGCCACATCGCCGAAACGTGATCCGGCCGTGTCCGAGCGACCGGTCACCCGAAATCTGGTCGATATCGACGTGTGGGATGGCGAACCGCGTGTCGCCGTCGTCGTCGCCCACCAGCAACAGGAACCGCTTGTCAGTCACGATCCCGATCATCCGGTAGTTACTTCCTGGTCGCACCGTCTCACCGGACTCCGACGTGCCGATTTCGATGCCGTGCTTGCGACTGGTGAGGGCGAACTGCGCCGTCTCGTCGTCGTCGACGGCTCCCAGTGCTGGCCCATCGTGGAGATATCCGGCCGAGAGGAGTCCGCCCGAACCGGTGCCGGTGAGAACGTCGGGCGGATCTCCCTCGAAATTATCTAAGTTGATAATTTTTCCCATTACCGGGTAGAATAGGCCTTAGGACTTGATATTCACTTATCTATTCTGATATCGCCATGGTAAATTAATCTGGTTTGGGTGCATATCGTGCTGCTGTTCCTCGGTCACGGCAGCCCTGTCGACTACGCCGTGACTCCCTACCGTGCGTCAGCCGGCAGACGGCTGTCTGACTTGGCTTTAGGTATCATGTCTCCGTACTTGGCCACATGCCACGTACCCGTCTCAGCGGGGGTTCGTCTCAGGAGCGACAGGGTGGTGGTCTCTCGACCGACGCGACCCGTCTCGGAATCGACACTGACGTATTCGAACTGCTCTCGACCGATCGTGGTCACGAAATGGCACAGTCTGAGCCCAGAATCGAACGGTGGCTGAACTGCTGGCGGAACCCCTAGTTGGTCTCGACGAGACGCGCCGCGATCCGCTGTGCGCCGATGGTCGGCGCGACGTCCGGTTCGTCGGCGGCGATGACTTCGATGTCGCGGTTCAGCTCCGCACTGAGTCGCTCCTCGAACTCGTCGACGATGCCGGGGATACAGGCCATGCCGCCGGTGATGGCGATCGGCCGGTCCAGTGCTAGCTGGTACACCTTCATGTAGTCGTTCGCCAGCTCCGGCAAGAACGTGTTCGCCAGTTCGTCGACAGCATCGTCGAGGTACTCGTTGACCGCGTCCATCACCGAGCGCTCGATGGTGAACTCGTGTGAGCCGCCGCCGGGCTGCTGGATGATGTCCGTGAACGGCTCGAAATCGACGAAGTCGGCGTGTTCCTCCTTATATTCGCGGGCAGTCTGATTGTCAATGTTGACCCGGCCCTGGGTCTCCTCCTCGACGTAGTTGGCGATCATCCGGTCGACCTCGTTCCCGGTCACCGCACCCGTCGTGAACGGAGAGAGCTGTTCACCGCGGCGGTACGCGGAGGCTTCGAGGTTCGTCGACCCCATGTTGACGGCGACGAAGATCTCGTCGATGGCTTCCAGGTCGTCACCGAAGGCCGGAATGGAGCCACACAGCGACTCCGGATAGCTCTCGACGAGTTCCAGCCCGATCGAGGAGTTCTCGATGACGTTCTGCAGGTTCTCCAGCCCGGTCGGGTTGTCGATAGTCGGGATGGCGTACACGACGCCGCTGTTTGCCGGAATGTCATGCTCCTCGATTATCGCCTCGAAGAACGTCTTGGTCATCTCGGCCCGGTCGGCGTCCTCGGGGAGCCCCGACCGAAGCATGTACTCGACGCGGTCCGGATACTCGCGGGCCGCTTCCTCGCCGTAGAGGATCTTCTCCTCGCCGGTCAGGGCGTCCTCGTACGTCGCCATGCACGTCAGTGTCTTGATGATTCGGTTCTCCGTGCCGTGTTCGCCCGGCAGGGCAATGACGGTCCGGGTGCTCCCGAGTTTGACCCCGACCGGAACAGCGGCAGCGCCGTCCGACGACACACCGGCGTCCGATTCGGACCCGGTGCCGTCGTCCGCATCCTCGTCACTCATATACGGTCGTCCTTGTCGACCGCCCGATATATATCCTCTCCCTAGTATTCAGGACTGATAGCTGTCCTCTCAGGTGGCTGATACTGAAACCCCCTCGGTAGCGGGGATTCGAAGGAAAGAGCTGGTGCTGAAAACGAGCGTTACGTCATCGCAGTGAGCTTCGCGACGTAGACGAGACTCAGCATGTGGTCGTCGACGCTCAGTTCGTTGTCGTCGTTCGTCGCCGACTCGTCGATGCCGAGCAGATAGTCCGAGAGGTCGTCCTGTACGTCCTCGGTGATCCAGTCGATAGAGCGGTAGTAATCGAGCGCTTCGTCGGCCCCCTGATACCCGGAGTGCATCAGCAGGAACTCCAGCCACTCGAAGACCACGAACTCCGCGGCGTAGGTCTCGGGCAATGTTTCGAGATAGGGCTTCTCGTTGGCGTCGCCGCCGAGGAACGGCAGCAGTTCACGGTACAGCCCGGAGCGGAACGAACTCCCCGCAAGCACCTCTTCGTCGGAGTCGTCAAGCCCCATGTCGAGGCCCGTCGGGTCCGGGACGTCTTCGTCGCTCATCCCGTTCCCCCGCTGACGAGCCATCTTCCGTAACTCGTCGAGGTCGTAATCGCGCGGGTTGATGGTCATGATACTGACCCTTCAATCTACACAATCATAAATCTTGCACACCGTCAGACGGCCGTCATGCACACGCTCGCGGGTGTTTCTGTCTCGTCCGCGTTCCGTCCCCCAGTTGCGACGTTGATAATCGGGACCACATTTTTATAGTGGCTCGGAGTCGACCTGTGGATACTTGGATGATGAACCGGCAATCAGAAACCGGTCCAGCCCGCTTCTGTGTGACCAACGCGAAAGGCGGGACCGGAAAGACGACAGTTGCTATCAACGTAGCCGGTGCACTGAACGACCGCGGCCGGGACGTCCTCTTTATCGACCTCGATCCCCAGGGCAACGCCACGGAAGGCGTGGGCCTCGTCGAGGCGTACGACGCCGACCCGCCGACGCTGTTCGACGCACTGACTGGCGACCCATCGGCGCTGGGTGAGCTTATCTGCGAAGGCGAGGAGATGGACGTGATCCCCTCCAGCATCGATATGCTCCAGGCCGAGCACGAACTGACCATCGCCGACCTCATCGCCCGGGTCAACACCCAGGGCGGGGATATCGATCAGGCCGCGCTGGCCTCGTTCGCGATCAACATCACGCCGGAGATGGTCACGGGGTCACACGCGCTCGACACGCTCGACCGGGCGCTGTCGACGCTCGATGCCGACTACGACTACGTTATCATCGACTGCCCGCCGTTCTACGGGAAGCTGACTGACACCGGCATGTACGCCGCACAGAACGTCCTCATTCCCGCACTGACTGAAGCGACCTCCGAGCGAGCCATCGAACTGCTGATGGATCAGATGGCCGCGATGGAGCGCCAGACCGACGCGTCGATCAACACGCTCGGCGTCGTCGCCAATCGGGTCGAGACCACGTCCGAGGACGAGACGATGCTCGAATGGTTCAACATGGCGTTCCCGGACAGTCCCGTCTGGGAGGTCCGCAAACGGGTGGCGCTTCAGCGGGCGTTCAGCGCCGGTCAGTCTATCTTCGCGACCGAGGAATCGTGTGACATGGCGGCTGTCTTCGAGGACATCGCCGCTGAACTCGACGAGCAGTTCGGCTTTACCGACACAGAGGTACCAGCATGAGTGACGACGAACGCATGGACAGGGCGGAGCGCATCCGGCAGATGCGCGAGGGGAACAAGGCAGAAACCACCGACGACACCGAGGAGACAGACGACGCCTCCGCGGACGGCTCCGGTGAGCAGCCCACCGACGAGGGCGAAACCGAGGAGACAGCAACCGAGGTAGCCACCACGGACTCAGCGGCCGCCAGCGATGACGCGGCTGACGAAACGGCTACTGCCGATGAACAGGCCACCGACGATGGCGGTAGCGATACTGGCTCCGACGGCGCAACGACTGATCAGAGCGACACTGACGCGATGGCCGCCGCACAGCGAGCGGCAGAGGCCTCGGCACAGGTAACTCCCGAGAACGTCGCCGCCGGTGGTGCCGACCAGCCGACGGACGACCTGTCGGCGTCGGCCAGCCCGATGCAGGGACCGACCGGCGTTGAGTTGCCGGACCAGGAACTCATCGAGGAGGCGATGGCGTCGGACAACACCGCCACGACCGAAGGCGGCGCTCGCGCCGCGGCTATCGACGACGACGCGACCCAGACGGAAGAGATGGTCCGGGTACTCGAGTTCGCACTCGGCGACGAGTACTACTGTCTCGACATCGACTACGTCGAGGAGATCGTCAAACGCGAGACGGTCACCCGCGTGCCCAACACCGAGGACTACGTCGAGGGCGTCGTCGACCTCCGCGGGCAGATTACGACGATTCTCAACCCCAAGGCGATGATGGACATCGACAGCGACGGGACCGAGAACCTCATCATCGTCTTCGACGCAGGTGTGTTCGAGGAACAGGGCGCGATGGGCTGGATTGTCGACGAAGTCCGGCAGGTCGTCCCCGTCGCCGAATCTGAAGTGAACACCGCCCCGGTCGACGGCGAGTACATCAACGGCGTCGTCGACCGCGACGGCGAGGACGAGTTCGTCATCTGGATCGAGCCCGACGACGTACTCGGGAACGCAACTGCGGACAGCGAGGACTGACGCGCCGCTGTACTGTTTTCAGCTTGACTGCATCCCCTCGTAACGGACAGAACTGCCGTGCTGCATAGAGCGGTTCCACGCAGCACAGGCTCCGTTCCTTTCGTGTCGGAGACGTTGAACCAGCCACTCGTTGACCGACAAGAACGGTGTGAGAGCTGGTCCGGAGTCGATGTCTGGCCCTACGTGAGACCGAGTCCCACCGGGAGTTGCGGGGCTGAATCGGTCTCTGCATATGTACCCGGCGGGGTTCGCGAGATACGCCGTCAGGACTCGCGCCACTTGTGGCCGCAGTCGACGCAGGTGAACAGCCGAACCTCGTAGGAACCGCCCGGTTTCGGCAGCATCTCGTAGTAGGCCCGGTCGCTGTCGCAGTCGTCCGCCGGACAGGGCTCCTGCATCGTCTCGGAGGTGCTCTGGGTCGCGTCGGCCACGGCGGGTGCCCCGTCATCCCGCTGTGCATCCTGGGTCGCCATCGCCGCTTCTGCTTGCGAGTCCCGGGGCTCCTCGTTTTCACAGGAGCGACACACCCAGGTGTCGCCCTCCGTGTGCATTACCGAACCACACTCATCACAGAATTGCATATAACGTGGGGATACACGGGTGTCGGATATATGTGTTAACTTCCGCTCCGCCGTGGGTTTCAGGTACCCGCTCGTGCTGACGCCCGTGAAAATCTCTCGTCTTTGAGAGGGTCACCCGGGCCGCTTTCCTGCCTCTTACTCACTGTCCGGCTTCTCGTCGTGGAGGTCCAGTTCCTCGCTGACGAGGTCGACCGCGTTCTGGACGGCTCCGACCGTTCCGAGATAACCCGCGCCGACAGTCGTCTTGAGCGCCAGCGCGGCCCGCCCGGTGAGGATAGAGGGGCCGACCTTCGCCACGGCGTCGTCGCCGACCGAGACGAGCCACCCAGGGACGTTGAACTGGTACTGGGTCAGTCGGGGCTGGAAATCGCCGGGGCCACCCTGCTGCTGGTCGACGAGCGTCCCGATGTTGTCCGCGGCCACGCGGGCCTCGCGGATGGCCGCCGCCGCGCTCGCCGGCACGGCCTCGCCGTCGCTGTCGACGACCCGGGCGGCGTCGCCGACGGCGAACGTCGACTCGCCGAGTCGGAGGTCCGCCCGGACGACGGGGCGGTCGGCATCGAGCGCTGGCGACCCCTCGATACCGCCGGTCCAGACGAACTGGTCCATCGCCAGGTCCGTGCCGTCCTCGAGCGCAATCGCGTCGGCATCGGCTCCGGCCACGCCCGTTCCGGTCCTGACTGTCACGCCGGCGTCGACCAGCGCGTCGTGGACGGCCGACTGGAACGACGCCGGGAACGACGGCGCGACGGCGTCTTCCTGTTCGAGCAGCAGCACCTCGATATCGCTGTCCGAGGCCATTTCGGCCAGTTCGCCGGCCACCTGCACGCCAGACAGGCCAGCGCCGCCGACGACCACGCGGTCGCCGTCACCGAGTTCGAGGAACCGCTCGCGGATATCGTGGGCGTCGGCAAGGCGCTTCAGCGGCGTCGCGTGCTCGCGTACGCCCGGAAGGTCGTAGAAGGCCGTTCGTGCACCGAGACATACCGCACCCACGTCGTAGGACAGCGTCTCAGCCCCGTCCAGCGTCGCCGTCCCTTCGTCGGTCGATACGTCCGTGACTGTTGCCTGTCGGACCTCGCAGTCGAGGACAGCGTCGAGGTCGACAGTGATCTCGTCGGCCAGCGACGGCCGGCGGACGACCCGGTGGAGTTCGTGCTGGACGAGGTGTTCGGGCTCCTCGTCGACGACGACCAGCGAGACGCTATCGGGGAGAGTCTGTTCGAGCTTTCTGGCGAGCGTGAGCCCGGCGTATCCGGCTCCGAGAACGGCGACGCGCATTGTGTTCTCCGGTTAGGACGGCGTCGGGTTAACCCTGTGCTCGGGAGCGACGATTCGATCAGTGCCGGTTCAGAACAGCGCCTTGTCTTCGTCGAGAATCTGTGCGGGGCCGCCAACATCCCAGACGCGGGTGTCGACGCCGCAGTCGGCGACCGTCTCTTCGACGCGGCCGACGTACTCCTCAGTCGTATTGATGTAGACGCTCGCGCCGGTGTCGACGGAGAAGTACACCGGCACGTCCTCGGTGTTCCGGAGCTCCCGGACGGCGTTGAAAATCTCGATGGTGCGAGGCTGCCAGTACACCCAGCCGGCGGGACCGGTCATCGTCGCGGCGGCCAGCGACAGCGAGTCCTTCTCGGCGAGGTCGAAGACGGCGTCGAAGTCGCCGTCGTACAGCGCGTCGCGCATATCCGAAATCTGGCCGTGGATGTGGGCCATCCGCGACTCGAACATGTGGCTCTCGGCAGCCTCCTTGTGGGCTTCCTCGGTTTCCTTGTAGGATGGGACCATCCCGGCGACGATCCGCAGGTCGTCTTCGAGGTCCGTCTCGATGCGCTCGCTCCGACAGTCCTTGTCGTTCATGCCGGTCCGCAGGTGGGAGAACGCGCCCGTCACCGCGCGAGCGGCCGAGGAGGAGCCACGGCGGGCGACGGTCGATATTTCCGGTCGCGTCATGTCAAGGCCCGCCGCCTCAACGAGGGCCATTGCCGCGGCGGCAAAGCCCGACGAGGAGGAGCCAAAGCCGATGTTCGTCGGGAAGTTGTTCGCCGACTCGAAGCGGACGCCGTGGTCGATGTCCGCGAGGTCGCGGACGTGGTCCACGACAGCGTCGATTCGTTCGGCCCCGCGGCCGGTGACCTCCTCGCCGTCGATGACGTACACGTCTTCCTCACGGTCCGGCTCGAAGGCGGCCGTCGTCTTCGAGTGGCTCGGTGCGGTACAGACGGAGATGCTGTCGTGGTACGGCAGTCGCAGTTCCTCGTCTCGCATCCCGTGGTACTTGACCAGCCCCTGAATCGGATGTGCCTTCGCGGTCGCTTTCATACCTCACCCTTCCGGGCCGGTCACTTTGCTATTGCGAACCGCCGTCGCCGACGCGGTACTGACGGCGGCCGCGCGGGAGGTGTCGTCTCAGTACTCGGGGTTCTCCTCGCGGATGCCCTCCCGCTTGTTGACGAGGCGGGCGAGCGTGAACAGGGCGTCCGAGAGCCGGTTCAGGTAGATGATAGCCGTCTCGTTGACACCGGCCTCCTCGGCAGCAAAGGAGACGCAGCGGCGCTCTGCGCGCCGACAGACCGCGCGGGCGTGGTGGAGCTTCGCCCCCGGCTCCGATCCGGAGGGAAGGATGAACGATTCGAGCGGGTCAAGCTCCGAATCGGCCTCGTCGATGAGGTCTTCGAGCGTCTCGACGTGGGACTCCTGTATCCGTGGGTCGTCCTCGTCGGGGTCGGGGTTGGCGAAGTCGGCCTGAACGATGTGGAGGTGGTTCTGGATGACGCGGAGCTTTTCGTCGATGTCATCGTGGCCGGTCGGCCTGACGACGCCGACCAGTGCGTTCACTTCGTCGACGGTGCCGTACGCCTCGATGCGGCGGCTGTCCTTCGACACCCGCTCCATGTTCCGGAGATCAGTCTGGCCCTGGTCGCCGCGGCCGGTGTAGATAGTCATAGCTGGATCTGGCACTGCCAGCGTCTTATAGCCGTGGGCGAATCGTTGGGGCGCGCGGGCGGCCGAGCCCCGTGGCGACTGTGAACCGCTAGCTCCGTGTTCAGAGCCGGCGGCGGACCTCTGAGAGCGCAGCCGGTGAGATATCCAGTTCGGCAAACAGCGCCTCGCGCTCGGCGTCGTCCCCGTGGCCAGCGACGAAGCCGTTGAGCCGGGCGGCGACCGTCGAATCGACGAACGCATCGCCGTAGATATCTTCAAGTTCATCGGCGACCACTGGCGTCGAGCGGAGTTCGTACTTCTGGTGGTAGTCTTCCGCCAGGTAGAACTGGTCGAGGGTTTCGATGGCCGTCTCGACTGACCTACCCGTCCGCGATTCGAGTTCCTCGCGCGTCCGCTTGGCGGTTTCACGCTGCTGATCGTTATGAGCCAGCACCACGCCGCGGTACTGGCGTTTCCGAGGGCGGAAAACGGCGTATGGTTCGCCCAGAACACGGCAAGCAGGTCCTCGTAGCGCACCGCCTCGGGGTCGTACTCGACCTGGACGACCTCGGTGTGGTCGCCCAGCGAGTAGTAACTGGGGTCCAGGTCGGTGCCGCCGGCGTAGCCGACTCGTGTCCTGACCA
Source organism: Haloarcula sp. CBA1131 (assembly GCF_008728975.1). Taxonomy (NCBI): domain Archaea; kingdom Methanobacteriati; phylum Methanobacteriota; class Halobacteria; order Halobacteriales; family Haloarculaceae; genus Haloarcula; species Haloarcula sp. CBA1131. Next base: position 1,446,025 of record NZ_RPCY01000001.1, on the reverse strand, counting down.
CGCCCGGTGTCGCGCCGAAGCGGGCGTCTGGCCCCCAGAAACAGCCCATGCCGAACGTCGCCGTCTCGGTCGCCGACGGCGGCAGCGATTCAGCGTCGACGGCCAGTTCGGTCGGATGAGTCGGCTCGTACGCACTCGGAATCATACTGGGATACAGGGGTTCGAGCGGTTTGCCCCCTTCGACGCCCCGAGTGGAACCGGGAAATTCAACTGTACCCCCGCGGAAACAACTGGATATGGGCCTCGAACTCGAACACTACTGTCCTGAATGCGAAGAGTACCGCGACTTCTGGAAGGTCGCGAGCACGACGATGCACCTGGGGACCAAGATCAAGTGGCACTGCCCGGAGTGTGACTACGGGTTCGTCCGCATCGACGGCGAAGTCGACACCGGCCAGGCGGCATAGCTCTCCGGAGCGGTATAGAGACCTCTTAGCAGCCGTTTTACACCGTCCCTGAGAGGTATCCATTACCGATGAGTCTCGACCCGGACGGTGCGGGAAACGCGACCGCCGAGCGAACGCAGGCCCCGCACGACCTGTCGATGACCGTGGTTGAGTACACCGGCGAACCGGACCGCTGTACCGTGTCACCGCGGGGCTCTCCGGCATTGCCAAGCTATCGACGTGGATTACCGTGGACAAGGACATCGTCGTCAACCTGGATGCGATGCGGTGACCGAGAGTTTTTACCGGGGAACCACGGACCTAGAACCGATGAGTATCGAGGTCCTACTGGTAGACGAGGACGTAGACGTTCTGGACATCGTCGGGACGTTTCTGGGACAGGAAGACGAGTTCGAGATCACGACGGAAGCCGACCCAGAGGCGGCACTGGACCTGGCAACTGACGGCGATTTCGACGCCGTCGTCAGTGACTACAAGATGCCCCGGCTCGACGGGATGGAGCTATGTGCCGCGCTCCGGGAGAACGACGTCGACATCCCGTTCCTGCTGTTTACGGCCCGCGAGTACGACGACGTCGCAGATGCTGCCGCGGAACATGGCGTCACTGCCGTGGTTCAGAAGGGACGGGCACGGAGCAGTACAGCGTGCTCGCCGACCGGATCCGCGACGCCATCTAAGTATCCAACCGAGGCAGTTCTAGCGTGACGACTGTCCCGCCGTCCCGACCGCTAGCGAAGTCGACGGTGCCGCCGTAGGTTTCGGTCACCCAGACGACCAGCCACAGGCCGAGGCCGGTCCCGTGGCGGAGTTGTGTAATCGGTTCGTCGCCGGTCACGACGTCGAGTTCGTGCTGTGGAATCCCCGGGCCGTCGTCGGCGACAGTGATTGAGACGGTTCGCTGGTCGGCCGTCACGTCGACGCTAATCGACGGGTCGTCGCCGGCATGTTCGAGGCTGTTTTCGAGGAGTTCACCGAGAATTCGGTGTAGCCGCCCATCACCCGCCGTAACCGACACATCCGGGAGGTCTGTTTTGATTTCACCGGCATACTCGTCGTGATACGAGGATACGGTATCCGTAACGGTTGCGGGCACGTTGACCGGGGCCGCGCCGTACTGGTCGCGGCGAACGGAACGCTCCATGTCGCGCGCCCGCTCACTCAGCGACGCCATCTCCTCCGCCTTTCGCTGAAGTCTGTGGAGAATGGCTCGCTGGTCCTCGTCGTCGATTCGCTCGTCCAGCGCGTCAGCCATCCCGAGGACGACAGTCAGGTCGTTCCGGAGGTTGTGCCGAAGGACGCGGTTGAGCAGTTTCAGCCGGCGTTCGCGCTCGCGCTGCTCAGTGATGTCGGTGTAGATACCGAACCCGCGGACGCTGTCGCCGTCCCGGCTGTACGGCACGCCCCGGAAGAGGAAGTCACGGAACCCCGTCTCGGTCATCAGTCGGAGTTCGGTCTGGAAGGGGTCGCCGTTCGCCCGTCGGTCGTCGAACTGGGGCAGTTCGTCGTGTGCAGTGTCCGGTGGTCGGAGGAGGTCGGAGAGTGGGCTGTCGACGGCTGTGTCCTCGCCGTACCCGAACACGTCGGAGAACGCGGGGTTGACCGACCTGACGACCGACTCGTCCGCGACCGTCTCCGTTTCGATGACGGCGTCTGGGAGCGTGTTGAACAGGTACGAGAACCGGTCACGCTCGTCTTTCAGCTCTGCCCGCGCCTGCTTGAGTTCGGTCAGGTCCCGGACGACGCCGACAGTGCCGCGGAACTGGTCCGCGTCGAGCAGCGAGACCTCGATTTCGGCCGGACGCGTCCCTCCGCTGGCCGTTTCCAGCGCCGCTTCGAGCTGGACCGCCCCGGTTCCGCCCGCGCGGCAGAGGTCGCCGATACGACAGGCGAACTCGTCGATAGTGTCCTGGTCGAGAACAACGCGCGGATGCTGGCCCAGAAGCGTCGCCCGCTCGTAGCCGAGCCACTCCGCGAGCGGTTCGGTGACCAGCTGGAACCGACCCTCGTCGTCGAGGACGTACATCATGTCACGGACGTTCTCGAACACTGACTCGTACCGTAACAGGCTTCGCTCACGCTCGACGCGGTCGAACGCGGCGGCTGCATTGGACGCGAGAATCTTGCCGACGGAGACGTCCGACTCGGTGAACTCGTGGCCCTGTCGCGCACCGATGCTCACGACTCCGTGGTCCCCCATCGGGAGGTACATCACCGCTGTCAGCACGTCGGAGTCGTAGTTGTCGATCCGCTCGAACTCGTCAACGATCAGCGGCTCGTCGCGCTGGAACGCGTCGCCGGGGAACCCTTCGTCGGCGTCGTACACCGGTCGTTCCGGGACCTTGTCGCTGGCTGCGACCGGTCGGAGTGTGTCCGCCTCCTCGTCGTACAGCCTGACGAGCGAGTGGTCGAACCCGAGATCCGACTCAGTCGCCTCGATGACTGTTTCGGCGACCTCCTGGGGTGTCTTGGCCTGCATGAGCGACCGAGTCGTATCAAGCAGTCCGGACAGCGCCTCGTCGCGCCGTTTCTGTTCCGTGATATCCCGGATGACGCCCGCGGTCCCGGCGAATCGCTCGTCGTCGTCGTACAGCAGCGTCATGTGGTCCTGGGCGGGGAACGAGTTCCCCGACGCCTGCTGGATCTCCAGCTCGAACGATTCCTCGTCGTCGCGGTCCCCGAATATCATCTCCTGAACGATTGATTCGGCGCGCTCGACGACGGCGTCGTTCTTGATGAACCCGGTGTAGGCGCCGAGCAGCTCCGACTCGGAGTAGCCAGTGAGGTCGGTCATTGCTTGGTTGACGAACTCGAAATACCCCTCTGAGTCGAGCGCATAGACGCCGTCGTCGACCGCTTCGATGATGTTCTCGTATCGTTCGAGTTCGTCCTCGCGGCGGCGGCGTTCGAGTTCGCGGTTCATCCATTCGGTCAGCAGTTCGAGAAACGCCTGCTCCGAGTCCGAAAACGGCTCCGGACGCGGGTCGCTGTCGGCGAAACACAGCGTCCCGTAGGTCGTCCCGTTGACGCTGAGTTCGCTCCCGATATAGCAGGACATCCCGGTTTTCTGGGCGATTGGTGGACCGCCCGCCACGTCGGTAGCGTCGGCGACCTCGTACATCTCGCCGGTCTCGATGACCCGATCACAGTAGGTGTCCGCAATCGGGGTCGTGGCCCCGGGCTCGAAGCGGGGGTGATCGCCGACCATTACCGCGATCTCGTGTGTCCCGTCCGCGATCCGGTTCAGAAAGCCAAGTGACACGCCGAGCCGCTGGCATCCGATTTCGAGGACTCGTTCGACCGTTTCGGTCTCCGTGAGCCCGTCTTCCGTTGCGAGCTGTGCTAGCTTCCGAAGCGCCGCGTTGTTCGTCCGTAGCTCGTGCTTGCGCTCGATGGGATCGGCTGGACTGTCGGCGCTCGTGTCGGTCCCTGTCAGGATGTCGCCGACCCGTGTCGCCAGGTCCACATCGCTCCGCGGGACGTACTCAGTAACGGCCAACTGCGTCGCACGGGCGGCGACCTCGCCGTCCGGTTCGGCCGTACAGAGAACGATCGGGAGGGCGTCGTATTGCTCGCGTATCGCCGCCAGCACGTCCAGACCCGTTTCGTCCCCCGGGAGCTCTTGCTCGCAGATGACGGCGGCGTAGTCGCGGTCGGCCAGCTCCGACAGCGCGTCTGCCGCGCTGGTGACTGGCGTAACTGCAACCGATGCGTCAGGTGTGGCTGTGTCCGCGTCGACAAGACCCACGTACAACAGGTGCGGCGTATCGGACATAGCGTTGCGTTGTAACTGCTATACAACGGGGTGGCATATACGCTCGGGCGGGAGTATCAATTGTCGAAACGAGCAGCTACGTGTCGTCAAGCGCCTGCCAGGAGAGTCGCGGGTTTCGGGCCGCAGTCGCCTGGTCGATGCGTTTCGCCGCCGGACGCGACGGCGCGTCGGCCAGTTCGGCGTCGGAGTCGCCGGCCACGGCGTTGAACGCGGCCGCGAGCTGGTCCAGCGAGCGTTTGGTTTCGCTCTCCGTGGGCTCGGTCATCAGCGCCTCGTCGACGATTTCGGGCCACTTCGTCGTCGGCGGGTGGACGCCGTAATCGAGCATCCGCTTGGCCGCGTCAGCAGCGTCCTGCTCGCCCGCGCTGGCGACGAACTCGTGATGGAACGGGCCAAATGGCACCTCGTACTCTATCTGCTCGGCGAGGTAGTTCGCGTTCAGCACGGCCTTCGCGCTGGCGTCCCGGAGTCCCTCGTCGCCAAGTCTGGCGATGTAGGCGAAGGTCTTGAGCAGTACCGGCCAGTTACCGTAGAAGCCGTGGACCTTCCCGATGGAGTTGTCCGGCTCGTAGTGTTCGTAGTTGCCGCCGCGCTCTCTGACGTGTGGGTTCGGGAGGAACTGGGCCAGTTCCTCGCGGACGCCGACCGGGCCGGCCCCGGGGCCGCCGCCACCGTGGGGCGTCGCGAACGTCTTGTGGACGTTGTAGTGCATCACGTCGAAGCCCATGTCGCCGGGGCGAGCGCGCCCGAGCAGGGCGTTGAGGTTCGCGCCGTCGTAGTACAGCAGGCCGCCGGCGTCGTGGACGATGTCGGCGATGTGCTCGATGTCGCGCTCGAACAGCCCCAGCGTGTTGGGGTTCGTGAGCATCAGCGCGGCGGTGTCGTCGCCGACAGCCGCCTCCAGCGCTTCGATGTCGACCCGGCCGTCGTCGCCGCTCGGGAGCTCGACGACCTCGTAGCCGGCCATCGCCGCCGTCGCGAAGTTCGTGCCGTGGGCCGAGTCCGGGATGACGACCTCCGTGCGCTCGTCGTCGTTATGCTGGTGGTAGGCTTTCGCTATCTGTATCCCGGTGAACTCGCCAGCCGCGCCGGCCGGGGGCTGTAGCGTCACCGCGTCCATCCCGCCGATGCGGCCGAGGTAATCCTGCAGGCGGTGACACAGCGCCAGCGTCCCCTGCACCGTCGAATCGGGCCGGTCCGGGTGGATGGCGGCGTCCGCCCGTGCAGCCACGTCCTCGGTGAAGGAGGGGTTGTACTTCATCGTACACGAGCCGAGCGGGAACGGCCCGCTCTCGACGCCGTAGTTCATCTGCGAGAGGCGCGTATAGTGCCGGGCCAGTTCAGGCTCGGCCGGGTCCGGCAGGGAGAGCGAGTCCCGCGTCAGGTCGTCGGGCAGCGGCGAGTCTTCGGTGTCGACCGTCTCGCTGGCTTTCTCCGAGAGCAGCGGCTCGTACCGGTCGTCGCTGTCGTCGGTCCAGCGCGCCTGGTCGTATTTCACGCGAGACACCCCCGTGTCGAGCGTGACGCTCGTGGGACGCGGTTTGTCTCACGGTGTTTCGCCGAGTAGCGCGAGGCGAGTGTCACTTCGCCACCTCCCGGAACGCCGCCACGAACTCGTCTGTGGCGTCAGCAGTGGTCTCGGTCGCACACACCTGCACTAAGTGGTCGTCGACCGCGTGGACCGCGAAGCCCTCGCTCGCGAGGTCGGCCACGATTGCGCTGGCCGGCTGGTCCGTGCGGGCGAGGAACTCCCGGAAGTGGTGGCGGCCGTGAATCGGGGCTTTCACGCCGACGATGTCGTCGAGGCGGTCAGATAGGTCACGAGCGCGGGTCACACAGTCCTCGGCGAGGTCGACCAGTCCGTCCGGGCCGAGCCACGCGGCGTGCATCGCAGTCCGAAGCGCGACCCACGCCTGATTCGTACAGATGTTGGAGGTGGCCCGCTCCTTGCGGATGTGTTGCTCCCGCGTCTGGAGCGTCAGCGTGTACGCGCGGCGGTCGGCGGCGTCTTCGCTGGCCCCGACCAGCCGACCGGGGACCTGCCGCAGATACTCCTCGCGGGTGACGAACATTCCGAGGCCGAATCCGTAGGCGGTCCCGGTCCCCAGCGACGCGGCGTCGCCGACGACTACGTCGGCTCCGACATCGGCCGGGCGCTCCAGCAGGGACAGCGCGATGGGGTCCGAGCCGAGACAGAACAGCGCCTCGTGGTCGTGGGCCAGGTCGCCGACAACCCCGAGCCGTTCCTCGATAACGCCCCGGACCGTCGGCGACTCGGCGTACACCATCGCGGTGTCGTCGCCTATCTGGTCGGCCAGCGCCGCCACGTCGACGACGCCGTCGGTCATCGGGTATGACTCGACCGTGAGGGCCGGTCCTTCGGCGTAGTTCGACAGAACGGTGCGTTTGCCCTCCCGGAGGTGCTCGGGAACCAGAATCCGGTCGCCCGAGACCGAACGGACGCGCTGGGAGAGCGTCGCCGCCTCGCCCAGCGCCGTCGCGTCGTCGTACATCGAGCAGTTGGCGACGCCCAGTCCCGTGAGTTCGACCAGCATCGACTGGAACTCGAACAACGCTTGGAGAAAGCCCTGTGCGACCTCTGGCTGGTACTGCGTGTAGGAGGTCAGGAACTCCGAGCGGCCGGCGAGGTCGTCAACGACGCTCGGGACGTAGTGGTCGTAGTGGCCGCGGCCGAGAAACTCGGTGAGGTCGGCGTTGCGGCCCAGGAGGCCGGCGACTTCCCGGCGCGCCGCCCGCTCGCTCCGGGCGTCGATACCGAACTCGCCGTCGAAGGCGACGGACTCGGGAACGTCGAACAGCGATTCGAGGTCGTCGGCCCCGACTGCATCGAGCATCGCCGCGGTCTCTGCGGCCGTCTGCGGTGCGTACGGACTGCCTGTTGCGTGTGAGTCACTATCGCTCATTGGAGAACCACCCAGTAGCGCCGGGGTGACATGATATCGACAGCTAGCGACCGTGCCCACATTAGGTTACTCCTTTCACCCCCGCAGGGACCGCTGCCACCGAGGGTTACTCGATCTGGTCGCGGTACGCGTCGGGTGAAAGCAGGTCGTCGCTCTCGTCGGCTATCTCGACCTCAAGCATCCACCCGTCACCGAACGGGTCCTCGTTCAGCAGTTCCGGCTCGTCGCGGAGCCGGTCGTTGACTGCTGTGACGGTGCCGGAGACGGGGGCGTACACGTCGGACACGGCCTTGATAGACTCCACTACGCCGAAGTCCTCGCCCGCGGTCAGCTCCGCCCCTGCCTCGGGCAGTTCGACGAACACCACGTCGCCGAGTTCGTCCTGTGCGAACGCCGTGATGCCGACCTCGGCGGTGTCGCCGGAGACGCGTACCCATTCGTGTGACTCCAGATATCGCAGGTCGTCGGGAACGTCGAAGCTCATCTATCGAGGAATGGTGTGCTCCTGGTACGTGCTTTCTTCGGTTCGCCGCGGACGACGACGCGGACAGTCTCGCCCGGTTGGGCGTACGCCGTCGGGACGTAGGCGAGGGCAATCGGCGCTCCCAGCGTCGGACTCATCGTACCGCTGGTGATGTGACCGATCGGCTCTCCGTCCGGCGTCGTCACGTCGTACCCGTGACGCGGGACGCCGCGGTCGATGAGTTCGATGCCGATGAGCTTCTCTTCGGGACCGTCAGCGGCGACGCCCTCCAGTGCGTCCCGACCGACGAACTCCGTATCTAGTTTGACGGTCCAGCCGATACCGGCCTCGTAAGGCGTCCTGGGCTCGTCGACCGGGTGGAACTCCTGCCCGGAGAGCAGAAAACCCATCTCCAACCGGAGGGTGTCGCGCGCGCCGAGCCCGCAGGGCTGGCACTCAAGCGCGCCCCAGACCGCCTCGGCATCGTCGGGCGGACAGAGGATTTCGAAGCCGCGTTCGCCCGTGTATCCCGTCCGAGCGATCAACGAGTCGACACCGGCGACAGCCCCGTCAGCCACCTCGAACCGCGACAGGGCAGCGAGCGAGACATCTGTCTCGGCTGCCAGCAGGTCCGGCGCGTCAGGCCCCTGGACGGCGATCATCGCGTACTCCTCGGTCCGGTTCGTCACCGTCGCGTCGATCCCCCGCTCGTCCCGCTCAGAGAGCCACCGTTCGGTCATTTCCCCGTCGTGCCCGGCGTTCGGGATGAACAGGAACTCGTCGGCCGCGCCTTCGGGCAATCGGTAGACGACGGTGTCGTCCAGCATAATTCCGTCCTCGTCTGTGATGGCCCCGTACTGGGCCTCGCCCGGGTCCAGCACGGTCACGTCGTTGGTGGTCAGCCGCTGTGTCAGCGTCGCCGCGGCCGGCCCGGACACGGTTATCTGTCCCATGTGTGAAACGTCGAACTTCCCGGCTTCGCTCCGGACAGCCTCATGTTCCGTGCGGATCGACTCGAACTCGACCGGCATCTCCCACCCGCCGAAATCGGTGAACGAAGCGTCGGATCGCTGGTGAACCGCAGAGAGCGGTGGTGCCCGCAGTGTCATACGCGGACCTCTCGTACCGCGTGGTCTTACCGTTTGGCCCTTGACCGCCTGTGGCCTCGCGATAAACCATATGTGGCGATATCAAATCCCGGATTGCGGTATAGTAGCCATTGAAAATCAATGCACACCTGATCGCACGACGGCAGTGCGATCAGTGTTAAATCGTTTCAATTGTTACTATAGATGGAGCGACAGAACCGGGACGGAAAATAAGCAGTCGTCTTCCTTACTCGCTTCGCGCCTGCGGAAACACGATCTTGACTGGTGTTCCGCCGTCGTCGTGGTCCTCGTCCATCGTCACGGACCCGCCGAGTCGTCGGGCAAGCCACATGACTGCCCACAGTCCGAGCCCACGGCTGTGTGCCACTGGCCCTTCCGTCTCCGAAGCCAGGACATTGCGCTCCATCTCGGGTATCGCGGAGCCATCGGTATCGACGCTGACTGTCACCTGTCCCGACGGTGTCTCTTCGGCCGTAAGTTCGACAGTTGGGTCGGCCAGGTCACTGTATTCCAGAGCGTTCTCGAGGAGAATCTCCAGTATCAGGTCGATAGCCATCCTGTCACCCGAAACCTCCGCGTCAGTGGGTGCGATTTCAATGGTGACTCTGGGGTGCTGTTCTGTGAGGTCATCTTGGACATCATTGAAGACCTGCCGGAGGTGGACTGTCCCGCTTCGGAGGTCTCGATCAATGACACGGTCGAACGACCGTGCCCGCTCGGCCAGTGAGTCGAGTTCTTTCGAGGCGTTTTCGATTCTATCGATATGTCCCTTAGTGGCATCAACGGGGAGCTCAGACGAGGTGAGTTCTTCCTTGAGGAGCCTCGAATTGCCCCGTATCACGGTCAGCTTGTTTCGGATATTGTGTCGGAGGATCCGACTCATGACCATTAGCCGCTGCTCTCGCTCCTTGTCCTTCGTGATGTCGCGGACGATGCCTCGCAGTTTCGGTGTCCCGTCCCGGACAGTTTTTTCCGCACGGAGTCGGAACCAGCGCTCGGTTTCGTCCGCGGTCTGGCGGCGTGCCTCTATCTCCATCGGTTCGCCGGTTTCACAACAGGTCTTGATCGCGTCGCGAACGACCGCTCTATCGTCGGGGTGGTACTGCTCGATAGCCTCCTCAAGCGTCGGATTGTACTCTGGCGTCCCGTAGAGGCGTTTCATCCCGGTAGTTCCCTCTATCATACCCGTCTCCAGATCGAGTTCCCACCCGCCAACGTCGGCCAGGGTTTCGGTCCCGACCAGCCACTCTAGTTGCTCCCCCTCTGTTTTAATCCCGTTACGTCGTCCAGACCAACGACGACGCGCTCAACAGTCCCGTCCTCACCCAGTATCGGCGCGGCATTGCTCGAAAGCCACCGCTCGCTCCCGTCGGCAAGTTCTATCCAGTGCTCGAACCCGAACACCGGTTCACCCGAGTCAAGCACCTGCGTGACTGGGTGTTCCGAATTGGGGATCGGTGTCCCGTCTTCGTAGTATATGTTCCACTCCGGTTGGGTGTATCGTCTCTGAGTGATTTTCTCGCGTTCGAGACCGAGCAGTTCCTCGGCGCGCTCGTTAGCTAGCGAGATTCTGCCAGATCGTTCTACGGCGACGATGCCAACCGGACTGACCTCAAACACACGCTCAATGAGGGCTTGCTTTTCTTCCCGCCGCTTACGCTGTGTGATATCTTCTGCCAGCCATAGCACGCGCCCCACGTTATCACCGCCGACCGGCGTGACACGAGCCTCGAAATATCGCTCTCCGTGGTCAAGCGATAGCTGGTACTCGATATCCTGCTGTTCACCCGTTTGTAAAACGTCCTCGATAATCGCGTGGAACTGGTCGGCCTGTGCTGTAGAGAAAATATCCCAGAGATCCGCTCCTAGCAGTGTTTCCGGATCTTTGAAAAACAATGCCCCGTTGTGGGCGTTGTGAATGACATCGACAAAGGTGCCGTCGGCGTCTATGACCAGAGCCGGATCGGAAATTATCTCACAGAGCCCGTTTAGTACGTCTTGGTCGTGAAGATGTCCTTCACTCATAGTCAAGTCCCACGCATTGTTGCTGGCTGACTGTGGACGGTGGTGCGTCCATAGTGTGAGGGGGGAATCATCCTAAGCTTTGTGTCGCACCATTCTATATAGCGGAAAAAGGTTTACCGACCGAAGCGGCACGCATAAGCGGACCGGGCAGGGAAAAGGGCGCATGGAGCTGTTTCGTCGGATATTCGGGGAGAAAGACTCGCAACAGCGCGTTGGACTGTTCGTCGACGGGCCGAACGTGCTCAGGTCTGAGTTCGATGTCGACCTCGACGAGGTCCGGGACATTGCAGTCGACTACGGGCCGCTGGCGTTGACTCGCCTCTACGTCGACCAGAACGCCTCGCCGGGGCTGATTCAGGCCGCCGAGGCCCGGGGCTTCGAGGTCCGAACCACCAGCGGTGACGTCGATGTGCGACTCGCCGTTGACGCGACAGACGCCGTCGCCTCGGGACAGATCGACGTCTTGGTCGTCGCCTCGCGGGACACGGATTTCAAGCCGGCGCTGGAAGTGGCCGCACGGGAAGGGGTCAAAACGGTCGCCATCGCGCCGGGAGAGTATGGCCGCTCCGACGCGTTACGCAACGCGGCCGAAGACGCAGTGACGCTCTGAGGGCCGAACTCCGTGACGCCAACTGTTTTTTCCGCCAGTGCCATTGGCCACGTATGGACATCGACGACACGCCGGTACTGGACAACCACCTCCATCTCGATCCGGTCAACGGCCGGAACGTCGCGGCAGCCGAGGAATTCGCCTCACAGGGCGGCACACACCTGCTGGTGCTCAACAAGCCGTCCTGGCACCTCGTCGAGAAGGCGACAGCGGCGGAGACGTTCCGCGAGGTGTTCGACCTCACCGTCGAGGCCGCTGCCGCCGCGACCGAGGTACTGGACGGCCGCGCCTGGCCTGTCCTCGGGGTCCACCCGGCGCTGATTTCGAAACTCGTTGATGACGGCTACACGCCGCCGGAAGCACGGGACATCATGCAGACCGGCCTCGACGTGGCGGCGGAGTACGTCGATAACGGTGACGCGCTCGCGATGAAGTCCGGGCGACCGCACTACGACGTTGACGACGCCGTCTGGGAGGCCTCCAATGCGGTGATGTGTCACGGGTTCGAACGGGCCGCCGACGTAGGTTGTGCGATACAGCTCCATACCGAAGGCGGCGAAGACTTTGAAGCAGTGGCTGGCTGGGCCGAAGACCGTGGCCTCGACCGTATGCAGGTCGTCAAACACTACTCCGGCGGGCGGCTCCGTGGCCCAGTCAAATCGGTGCTTGCGGATAAGGACGAACTGGAGATTGCGGTTGAGACGGACGAGCCGTTCCTGATGGAGACCGATTATATCGACGACCCGGACCGTCCCGGCGCGGTGCTCGGACCGAAGACGGTGCCACGGCGTGTCCGCTGGCTGCTGGAGAACGGACACGAGGACGCAGTCAGAACGGCACACGTCGAGACGCCGAAGGCGGTGTACGGCATCGACACCGAAGCGACGTTACAGCGATAGTACAGGCTACCCGAACTTGCCAGTAATGTAGTCCTCGACGCGCTGGCTATCGGGATTCTCGAATATCTTGTCCGTGTCGTCGAACTCGACCAGCTCGCCACCGGTGAGGAAGACGGCGGTCTTGTCCGAGATACGGGCCGCCTGCTGCATGTTGTGAGTGACGATGACAACGGTGAACTCCTCGGCCAGTTCCTCGATGAGGTCCTCGATCTTCGAGGTGGCAATCGGGTCAAGCGCCGACGCCGGCTCGTCCATCAGAATGACATCCGGGTCGACGGCAATAGCGCGGGCGATGCAGAGCCGCTGTTGCTGGCCGCCCGAGAGGTCGAGCGCGCTCTTGTCCAGCTGGTCTTTGACTTCGTCCCACAGCGCGGCGCGCTTGAGAGCCGTCTCGACTTTCTCGTCTATGTTCTCCGTCTGGTCCTGAATCCGGAGGCCGTAAGCGACGTTGTCGTAGATGCTCTTCGGGAAGGGGTTGGGGTGCTGGAACACCATTCCGATGCGTCGCCGCAGCGCCACCGGGTCCACGTCGGCATCGTAGACGTTTTTCCCCTCGAAGTAGAGGTCTCCCTCGACCCGCGCCGCGTCGATGAGATCGTTCATGCGGTTGATACACCGCAGGAACGTGGACTTGCCACAGCCGGAGGGTCCGATCATGGCCGTCACCTGTTTTTCCGGGATGGCCAGGTCGATACCCTGTAGTGCCTGCGTCTCGCCGTAGAACACGTTCAGGTCGCGGGACTCGATGACTGGCTTCCCCGTCTCGCCCGCGTTCGCGTCCGTTCCCTCCACGTCGATCGACTGGTCGACGAGGGGGTCGCCGGACGGGTCCGGCGACGACGCGGCTGTTTCAGTGGTCGGTGTGGGCTCGGTACTCTCGTTGCTCGTCATCTCGTTCTCTGTCATGAATTATCCTGTTCGCTGATACCGGTTCCGGATGACAATCGCTGTCGCGTTCATCACCAGCAACACTGCAAGCAGTGTAATCACGCCGGCCGCCAGCACGCCGTGGCGGAACGACGGGTCCAGTTCCGACGACCATGAGAAAATCTGGCGTGGCATCATGCTCGCCACGTCGAAGAAGCTATTCGGCGCGAGCCGGACCGACGCCGCCGCCCCGATCATCAGCAGCGGGGCCGTTTCGCCGATGGCCCGACCCAGCGCCAGTATCGTCCCGGTCAGAATGCCCGGAAGTGCTTCGGGGAGGACGACCTGCCGGATCGTCTGCCAGCGGGTCGCCCCCATTCCGTAGGAGGCCTGTCGGAACGAGTCGGGGACGGATCGAATCGCCTCCTGTGCGGAGATGATCACAATCGGGAGGATCAACAGGCCGACCGCGAGGCCGGCGACGATGACGGAGCCCTGGGGCCACTGGAGAACTCGGATGAAAAGCGCCAGTCCGAGCAGGCCGTACACGACCGACGGCACACCGGCGAGGTTCCCGATGTTGATTTCGATGAGTGTGACGAACTTGCCCATCAGCCCCTGGGAGGGTGCGTACTCCTCAAGGTAGATCGCCGCCCCGACGCCGACCGGGAACGTGGTGAGCACGATCACGATAATCATCATCACCGAGCCGACCATCGAAGGGTAGATACCGGCATCGGCGGCGGTCCGTGAGGTCGCGCTCGTCAGGAACCCCCAGTCGAGCCAGGGGTCCGGTCCGGCAAACCCGAGCGCGCCGGTGACGACGCTGCCGACGACCACGCCAAGCACGGCGGCGACCGGGAAGGCGAGGCCGCGGACGCCTTCGCCACGACGGAGCACGCCTTCCACGTAGACACCCAGCGGGAGTACGGCGAATGTGACTATGAGCAGCCACACGTCGGTCCCAATTCCCAGCAGTGGTCCGGCGACGACGCCCAGCACCGCAACTGCCGCCGTCAGCCCGACGACGGCTAGGCCGTCACGCCGCGACTCGCGTCGCTGTTCGACGAACCAGCCTGCGGCACCGGCGACTGGGAGCACGAGCGTCAGGAGTAACATGACCCAGTCCGTGGGCACGAACGGGAGCATCATGATGGCTTCTCGGAGGCTTATTACGCGATAGTACAGCCCGAAGTCGAGGCCGAGCGCCGCGGCGGCGTCGGTGACGAACCAGTTGAACCTGGTGGGTGGCAGCCCGAATACCGTGATAATCGGAGCGAGGAGCACCACGGCGAGGCGTTCGAGCGCGGCCTTCGGCCGTAGTCGGCCGTGTGCAACGATCAGGCCGCCGGCCACGACCAGCGAGATGAGGAGCGCGAACCACTCGAGTACGGAGAGCAGTTCGATGAACAGCACCGCAAACCCGCCCGTGAGCAGGAGTCCGACGACCGGGAGCCCGCTGGTGACGTAGGCGACTTCGCCGGCCGGTTCGTCAAGTCGGTAGTAGTAGACGGCCAGTACGGCCAGCGGCACCAGTACCGTCGCGGCGTAGGTCGCCAGCCACCCTGCGTCGGCCGAGAAGGGTCGGAACGCGTCGTTGGCGACGAACAGCAGGAGGAGCAGGACGGAGACGAGTCCGAACGCGGTCGCCGCGAGACAGGTCGCCTCGAAGGCACGCCCCGAAGATGGTTGACATCGCTGTTCTCCCCGTGCCAGCCCGTTTCAGGTTCTCGTGTTGCCATCAGTTCAGTCCCCCAGTGTTCATTCGTACTCCTCCCGGTATCGCGCCGCGATTCGGTTGCTCAGCAGGTTCAACAGGAACGTGATGACGAACAGCGTCAGGCCGATAGCGAAGAGACTGGTAAAGCCCAGTTGACTGACGCTGTCGGCGCTGTTGATCTGGACCATCGCCGCCGTCATCGGCTGGTACCCCTGGAAGAGGTTCGCGAGCGGGTCCGAGAGGTTCAGCATCCGGGGCCGGCTGCCGGCCGCGACGACGACGATCATCGTCTCGCCGATGGCCCGCGACAGGGCGAGAATGAACGAGGAGAAGATGCCCGAGGCTGCCGCGGGGACGACGACGCCGGTGGTCACCTCGAATTTCGTCGCGCCCATCCCGTAGCCGGCCTGTCGTAGTGAGTCCGGGACGGCGCTCATCGCGTCCTCGCTCAGGCTGGAGACCATCGGGATGATCATGATACCGACCATGATGGAAGCGCTGAGGATGTTGAACGTGTTCACCGGGAGCCCGATGGTCTGGAGGAACGGTGTCACGTACACGAGCGCGAAGATACCGTAGACGACTGTCGGGATACCAGCCAGAATTTCCAGCCCCGGTTTCAGCACCGAGCGCATCTGGTCGCTAGCGTACTCGCTGAGATAGACCGCGGCCGCGACACCCGTCGGGAGTGCGATGACGGCGGAGATCACCGTGACCAACAGCGTGCCGCTCAACAGCGGGAGTAACCCGTAGACGTTCCGACTGATGAGGAACTCCGTTCCGGTGAAGAAGTCGACCGGGTTCACCAGCGTAAAGAACGTAATCGCGTCGCGTGCGAGCAACACGACGATGCTGACGGTGACGAGAATCGACGCGGCAGCACACAGGAGCAAGACGTATCGGTACATACGCTCGCGTGCTGCACGCCCACTCGGTCTGGACGTAATATTCGGCCCGGGCGTCTCGGTACTCATTGTGTTGTCTCTCATAATGTACTCATGTGAGTAAGCCGGCTCTCGACCGTGTTAGCCGGCGATCTCGTCCAGCTTTTCGAGGTTCTCGTCGCGCTGCTCGGCGCTCGACGGCACGTACCCGATATCCTGCACTAGGTCGGTTTCGGCCTGCTCGAGGTAGAACTGAATGAACTCGTACACTTCCTCTCGCTGAAGCGCTGACTCGGCCGCGTAGATGAACAGCGGTCGGGCCAGCGGATAGGAACCGTCCTTGGCGTTTGCCAGACTCGGAGGGGTACATTCGTCGCCCTCTTCGGCTTTGACTTCGACGGCTTTCACCGCCTCGGAGTTGGAGTTGTAGTAGGCAAAGCCGAAATACCCCATCCCACCCTCGTTGTCACGGATCCCTTTGACGATAGTCTCGTCCTCTTCGGTCGGCTGGTACTCGGTTGTGTGTTCGGTGTCCTCGCCGACAACGTTCTCGTTGAAGTAGTCGAACGTCCCGGACGTCGACGCCGGGCCGTAGCGTTCGATCTCCATATCGGGCCACTCGTCGCGCACGTCCGACCAGTTCGTGACGCCCGCTTCGTCGCTCCAGATCTGGCGAAGTTCGTCGAAGGTCATGCAGTCGACCCAGTCAGCGTCGTTGTTGACCGCGACAGTCAACGCGTCACCCGCGATCTCGAACTCGACAGGCTCGACGTCGTTGCCCGAACACTGCTCTATCTCGGCGTCGCTGATAGGGCGGGAAGCCCCGTTGATATCGGAGTCGCCGGGACAGAACCAGTTCTCGAAGCCGCCGCCGCTCCCCGTGGAGTCGACGGTGACGTTGACGTTCCCGTGTTCTTCCATGAACTCCTCGGCCATCGCGTCGGAGATGGGGAACACGGTACTGCTGCCCTTGATAATGACCTGCCCCGAGAGGCCGTCAGAACCGCTGTCAGTGGAGCCGCCGTCGTTGCCACGGCTCGTGTTCTGCGTACAACCGGCCAGTGCCAGCGCCCCAATCGCACCAGAACTTGTTAAAAATCGGCGACGTGAGAGACCACTGCTCGGTGAATCTGTCATCACCTGATGGAAGTTAGAGAGCGGATAAGTACCCTACTATTAGCCCTATATCTGGATATAAACACTATATACTACTATATATTTTGATGGCGTTGCTATCTCGCGCGCCTAAAGCGGGGTAACGGGCGTCTAAGCCCGATAGCGGCCCAGTTAGAGAACAACTCGTTGATCCTGATATTGACACCATACTACACGGGGTAGCGCCCGCAGCGTGTGTCGTTATTTCATGACAGCACAGGTCAGAGTTTCGATCAGTAATATATAGTCACAGCATATTTTATAAATCTGCAGCGCGTATTCGTAGTACTATGGAGACGCGCAAAGTACAGCTGACGGGCGGGTCCACGTACACTGTCTCACTACCGAAGGAGTGGGCGACTGAGAATGGTGTCGAGAGCGGCAGTATCGTCGAGTTTTACGCCGAAGACGACCTGCTACTGGTCTCGCCACAGCACGGCGACGACCACGTCGAGGGAACGCTAGACGTGACCGGCCTCGAAAACAGGCACGAACTCACGCGGGCAGTGATGACGATGTACGTCAGCGGCTTCGACATCATCCGACTGGAGGCCGCTCGCATAACGGCCGAGCAGCGACGCATCATCCGCGATGCGACACAGGGACTGGTCGGCCTCGAGATGATAGAGGAGACGGCTGACCGAGTCGTCTTGCAGGACCTGCTGGATTCGTCGGAGCTCTCTGTTCTCAACGCCATCACGCGTATGCGGCTGGTTTCGTTGACGATGCTCTCAGACGCCGTCAAGGCGCTCATCGAGGACGACAACGACCTCGCCGAAGACGTTATACAACGCGATGACGACGTGGACCGCCTCTGGTACATGGTCTCGCGCGTGTTCCGAACCGTCCTTCGCAATCCGACGGCTGCCAACGAAATCGGCTTCCCGCGTGAGACAGTGTTCGACTATCAGTCCAGCGCCCGTCAGCTAGAGCGCATTGCTGACCACGCGACCAAAATCGCCAGCCTCTCCCAGGAAATCGGCGAAATCACCGGCGAAACTGCCGACCTTCTCGATCAGTTGGAAACCGAGGCCATCGCTGTCCCCGAAACCGCGATGGATGCGCTGTTGGCTGACGACAACGACGAGGCCGTCGAGTTGGCAAACGAGGCCCGTGCCCGGATTCCCGAAGTCGACGAAACCGCCCGCGAGGTCGACGGGAAAGTCAGGGAGCTAGACCCACAGAGCGCACAGCTACTTGGCCGCGTGGTCGACTCGCTGTCCCGAACCGCCGACTACGGCGGCAACATCGCCGAAAGCGCGCTCCAGAAGGCCGCTCCCCGGCCATAGCTGACGCTGTCGCTCCGAGTCCGTGAACAGCCGAAAAAGCTGATTGCGTGCCGGATTACTCGACCAGCACGGCGTTGACCTGACCGTGCTGTCCCGGGCGGGAGGTCACGCGGGCCTGTCCCTCGGAGGTGTCGAGGATTGCGCCTTTCGTGATGATGTTTCGCCGGGCGTAGTTCGGGTTCGACGGGTTCTCGACGACGTTCTCGATGGTCGCTTCGATGGTTTCCGCGCCGTCGGCGATGCTCGCAACGTCGGTCTTGACCGCACGGACCTTCTGGGTGTTACCGCGGGAGTCGACGGTCTTCAGTCGCTGCTCGCCGACCTGCGTCTCGACGGTGTCCTTGCCGAGCTCGTGTTTCTTCTTCTTGTGGTTCGGTCGTCGGCGGCCGCCTGTCCGCTTGCGAGGGGAGCGTCCCTGGTCTTTCATACGGGAAGGAAGACCCAGCGGCTACTTGAACCGTTCGATGCCGACTCGCCATCGTAATCGTTACCCCCGCGCCGACCGGTTGCTCTGACGATGAGTCTGAAGACGGCCGTCGCCGCACCGTTCCGCCAGCGTGGAACCGACCGGATGGCGGAAAGCGAGTTCGTCGTCGCGCTCTCGCTGGACCGGAACTGGTTCTCGCCCGACCAGGCTAAGACGCTGGTGGACGTGGCCGCGAGCGAGGGGCTGGTCGAACGGGACGAGGACGACCTCGTCGTCGCTTTCGACGCGACACACACCACGATTCCGGACGGGTTCACGCCGGGTGAGGAAATCCTGCAGTCGCGGTCGACGTTCGAGCGGGTGCTCGATGCGGTCGTCGAGGCCGGCATCGAGAAACAGACCGCTGTCGCCGGCATCAACGCGCTCCAGTCCGACATCGGTGTCACGCTCGAGGCCGCGGCCGTGGTGTACGCGCGGAGTGAGGGTGTCGACGTCGAAGCCATCGCTGCCGACGTTCGGGAGGAGCTCTAATGGTCAAAGACAGGATTGCTGACGGCCGACGGATCGGACAGTTGCTCGCCTCGGAACTGACCGGCCTCCAGCGCGGGCCGCTTGCCGACGTGTCCGTCGTCGATGCCGATAGGGACGTGGACCCGACGCCGGACGGGGCCTTCGCCTACCGCGTGACGGCCGACGACGCCGAAGTGGCAATCGTCGAGGTAACGCCGGAGACGGCTTGGTTGGTCTTGGAGCGAGAGCCCGCGACCGTGCCGGATCGTGATGATCTCACCGTCGACGGGACAACCATCGTCGTTCACAGCGGCGCGGCGGTGAAAGCCGCGGTCGACGTGCTGGAGCAGTCCCTCTCGGGTAGGAGGGTTTTCCGGAGAAAGAAACGGTTGGCTGCGACTCCGACTGAAATAGCTGTACTCATACTGTCGGCTGTACGTCTGTAAAGAATTTCGCCACCCCGGGTGGCGAATATCTTAAAATAGTTACAGCCAACAGTATCAGTGACGACTCGGCTCGGCAATAGCCGCGGACGTCCACGCGACGAAGCCAGTGAGGACGAGCACGGAACCGAGCACCGCTGTCGCGGCAGCGATAGCAAGCACCAGCGTCGGGAGGCCGAGCGGCGTTCCGACGGCGATGACAATCGGTGTCGCGGTGATACAGAGCGACCCCAGCGCGACGGCCCGGCGCTGTGTCGTCGTTAGTTCGATGCCGAGATGGAACAGCGACCCGGGCTCCGGGTCGGGAGCGGCGAGGCCGAGACACAACAGCGGAACGCCGATAAACACCAGCGTTGCCGCGACAGCGTACGACCAGAACAGCCACTGTCCGGACGCGGGCGCGAGCGACAACAGCGCGCCGACGGCCACGAGCAGGACACCACCGACGAGTCCGAACTGCCGCAGCCGCGGGTCGTCCAGAGCTTCGCTCAGGTCTGGGAGGGTCTCGGCCACATGGCCGACATCCATGAAACGGTCCATGAGCGGGCTTCTACCTGCGTTGTGAAATAGACACGGGGAAGAATATCAAATCTGATTCCATCGAAGCGGGCACGACGCGAGAAGGAAACGCTTGTATCGCTGCCAGCCGCCGCGGTATCTATGCACTTCTTCGACCGTCTCGCGGACCGAATCGCGACCGCCGACAGCGTGGTGTCGGTCGGCCTCGACCCGGACCCCGACCGCCTCCCCGACAGCGTGCTGGACGCCGACCTCCCGCGCTGGCAGTTCAACCGCCGCATCATCGATGCGACCCACGAACACGCCGCCTGCTACAAGCCGAACGCCGCCTTCTACGAGGACCCCGACGGCTGGCGCGCCCTCGAAGAGACCATCGCCTACGCACACGGGAAGGACGTGCCCGTGCTGCTCGACGCAAAGCGGGGCGATATCGGCAACACGGCGCGGCAGTACGCCCGGATTCTCGACGACGAGGAAGGGCCTGCGGCCGACGCCATCACGGTCAACCCGTTCCTCGGCCGGGACTCGTTGGAGCCGTTTCTCCAGCGCGCGGACAAGGGCGTGTTCGTGCTGGGGCGCACGTCCAACCCCGGCGGCGAGGACCTCCAGGACCTCGAACTGGCCTCCGGCGAGAAGCTCTACGAGCGCGTGGTCCACCTCGCGGACCTCTGGAACGGGAACGGGAACGTCGGACTCGTCGTCGGCGCGACCAACCCCGACGAACTCGAAGAAATCCGCGAATTAGTTCCGGACATTCCGTTCCTCGTCCCCGGCGTCGGCGCGCAGGGTGGCGACGCCGAAGCGGCCGTCGAGCACGGTCTCGCCGACGGCGTCGGCCTCGTCAACTCCTCGCGGGGCATCATCTTCGCCGGCGAGGACGCCGACACGCGGCGCGACGACTCCGGTGACGCGTTCTTCAAGGCCGCCGGACAGTCCGCGAAACAGCTCAAACAGCGACTGAATCAGTTCCGATAGCTTAGAACCGGTACGTGTCCACGCCGTCGGGCATATCCTCCGGCGACATCCGGTCGCTCGGCTGGCCGACCTCCGCACCGCACTCGACACACATCCCGGTGTCCTCGTCCCAGTGGCGGTCACAGACGAGTCGCCCGCATCTATCGCAGGTGTGGTCCACGTCGGGGCGCTCACAGAGTTCACACAGTCCGGCTACGCTCATGTCAGGATGTAGCATACCTGATGGTTTGAATCTTTGGCGGCGTGACTGCGGTAGTTAGTCCGGCAGGACGAACACAGAGAACCGGAGAGCCCCGAGACAGCCACGAAGTATTTCCCCGTGGGCATTCCTCTCTATAATATGTTGCCACTCCTCCAGCTCGGATCGCTTCCCTCACCGCCGGCGATACTCGTCGGCTTGCTGGCTATCGCCGTGGTGCTACTGGTCGGTCGGCTCGTGATGAAGGTGGCGTGGCGACTCGTCATCATCGCTATCATCGCCGTCGCCGTCCTCTGGATACTCGGAATACTGGGCTTCCAGGTGATCTAGAGTCCGGCGAGGAAGTTCCGGATAACGTCGTGGCCGACCGCGGTCAGGACTGACTCCGGATGGAACTGAACAGCTTCGATGGGGTGCTCGCGGTGGCGGACACCCATCACCAGTTCCGTGCCGTCCTCGGTCTCCGTCGTCGCGCTGACGACGAACTCCTCGGGAACGTCCTCTGCAATGAGCGAGTGATAGCGCCCGCCCTGGAACCCCTGTTCCAGTCCCGCGAAGACGCCCTGCTCGTCGTGGTCGATGGGGAACGCCTTGCCGTGAATCGGCTCCGGCGCGCGGCCGATGGTACCGCCGTAGGCGTACACCGCCGATTCGAGGCCGAGACAGACGCCCAGCGTCGGCACGTCGGGGCTGACCGCCCGGAGGACCGCCAGCGTGACGCCGACGTCCCGTTCGTTCTTCGGGTGGCCCGGACCCGGCGAGAGGATGATTGCGTCGGGGTCGAACGCCTCGACGTCTTCGAGCGATGCCGTGTTCCGGACGACTTCAGTCTCGGCGTGTTCGGAGACGTACTCGACGAGGTTGTACGTAAATGAGTCGAAGTTGTCCACGAACAGCACGCGGAGGTCGTCCCTGACGGCCTCCTCGCCGGCGGGCTGTGACGCGCTCATCGGGTCACCTCCTCGGGGCTGTCGGCTGACGACTGATCTCCAGTCTCTTCGATTCCTTCCAGCGCCGTCAGCACGCCGTCCATCTTCTGCTCGGTCTCGATGTACTCGCTTTCGGGGTCCGAATCCGCGACGATGCCGGCCCCGGCCTGGACGGTGATGCGGTCCCGGTCGCCCTCGTCCTCGACCGTCGCCGAGCGGATGACGATGGCGAAGTCGGTGTCGCCGTCCCAGTCGAAGTAGCCGACGCCGCCGCCGTAGGGGCCACGCGGCGAGCGTTCGAGTTCGTCGATGATCTCCATGGCGCGGATCTTCGGTGCGCCCGAGAGGGTGCCGGCCGGGAACGTCGCGCGGGCGGCGTCGAAGGCGTCCTTGTCTTCGGCGAGTCGTCCTGTCACCGTGGATTCGATGTGCTGGACGTGGCTGTACTTGAGGACGTTCATGAACTCCGGGACGCGGACGCTGCCGGCCTCGGAGACGCGGCGCACGTCGTTGCGCGCGAGGTCGACGAGCATCGTGTGCTCGGCCCGCTCCTTGCCGTCAGCGAGCATCTCGCCGGCGAGGCGGCGGTCCTCGACGGGGGAGTTCCCGCGCGGGCACGTCCCCGCGATAGGATTCGAGACGACGTGGTCGCCGGCGACGGAGACGAGCGTCTCCGGGCTCGCGCCCACGATAGTCAGGTCGTCGTAGCCAAGCAGATACATATACGGCGAGGGGTTCACGTCTCGGAGCGCCTCGTAGAAGCCCAGCGGGTCGACCTCGCCGTGCAGTTCGCGGGTCCGTGAGATGACGCCCTGGTAGATGTCGCCCGAGAGGACGTACTCCTTGGCGCACTCGACGGCGTCCTCGTACTCGTCTCTGGGGCCGGCGACTTCGTCCTCGCGGCGGAAGCCACCGGTCTCCAGCGGGGCGAGGTCCGAGAGGATGCCTTCGACGCGCTCGGCCTCGGTGACCAGTTCGTCGTAGCGGTCACCGGCGTCCTCGCCCTGGCAGACGACCGGCGTGAACACAAGCGAGACAGTGTCCTCGACGTGGTCGAAGCGGACCGTCGATGTCGTGAGCACGAACTGGGCGTCAGGGAACCGCGAGTCGGGCCGGTCCAGACCGACTTCATCGAGCCAGAGGTCGTAGACGGCGTCGTACGAGAGGAAGCCGACGAGGCCGCCTTCGAGGTGCTGGCGGTCCATCTCCGGGAAGTTCCGCAGCGCCACGTCGGGCATCGCCGCCCGGAGATCGTCGACCACGTCGCCGCCGTCGGTCGTCACCAGGTCGGCGTAGCGGTCGTCGAACGCCTCGACCTCGCTCTCGTCGCCAGTCACGGTAACGACGGCGCGCGGGTCGTAGCCGACGAAGGAGAAGCGGGCGTGGCGGTCGTCGGTCTCCGGCGCGAACGCGCCGTCGGGGTCGCTTGAGGCGACCTTCTCGGCGCTTTCCAGCAGGAACGTGTAGTCGTTTGCGGCCACGTCGCTCGTGCGGCCGGTCAGCGCCGAATACGCGGTCAACGGCTCCACGTCGACAGCCAGCTCCGCGGCGGTGCGGACGACGACCGGGCGGTCGGCCTTGGCGTGTTCGACGAACTCCGCGCGGGAGATATCGAGGGTCATACCCCACCCTCCGACGCTCGCGTGGCGTTCCGGACGAACCGCTCGACGGCGTCGTGGTCCTTCTTTCCGCCGGCAGACTCCACACCGCTCGCCACGTCGACGGCGAACGGCTTGACAGTCTCGACGGCCTCAGCCACGTTCTCGGGAGTCAATCCGCCGGCCAGCACGACGGGGACGTCCAGCGAGTCGACGAGGTCGCGCGTACGCTCCCAGTCGTGTGTCTCGCCCGTGCCACCGCCGCCGTCGGCGTCGACCGAATCGACGAGCAAGGCGTCGACGTGGTCGGCGTAGTCTTCGATAGCTGGGGCCTCTGCCTCGACCACAGCCACGATGTTCTGGGTGATTCGGCTATCGAGGGCCCCGAGTTCCGCCGGTGAGAGTCCGTCGTGGACCTGCACTGCGTCGGGTTCGACCCTGTCGATACGCCTGACAGCCTCCTGGACCGTCGTCGGCATCGTCACCAGCACGCTCGTCACGAACGGCGGGACGCCATCGACGAGCGTCGTGGCTGTCTTCTCGTCGACCTCTCGGGGCGTGTCGACCGGGACGCCGTGGATGACGCCGACCGCATCAGCGCCAGCCGCGATAACGGCGTCGCGGTCCTTGTTGTCCGTCACGCCACAGATCTTCACGCGCGTCATGCCCCGATCAGGTCGTCGAGTTTGTCGGCCGCCGCGCCCGATTCAATGGCCTGTCGGGCCTGTTCGACCCCCGCTTCGTGCGTGTCGGCGACGCCGGCGACGTAGATGGCCGCGCCGGCGTTCGCGAGAATGATATCCCGCTTTGCACCGGTCACGTCGCCAGTGACGATGCCACGGAGGTCGGCGGCGTTCTCCTCGGGCGATCCCCCGGAGATGGTCTCGATGTCGTGCATTTCAAGCCCTATATCCTCCGGAGTGATGGTGTACTCCTCGATCCGGTCGCCGGTGACCTCCGCGACAGCCGTCTCGCCGTGGATGGCGATCTCGTCGAGGCCGTCACCGTGGACGACCAGCGCTCGTTCGACGTCCAGTCGGGCCAGCGCCTCTGCCATCACGGGCACGAGGTCCGGGTCGTAGACACCAAGCACCTGCGCGTCCGCGTCAGCGGGGTTCGTCAGCGGGCCGAGAATATTGAAGACTGTCCGCATCCCGAGCTCCTGGCGCGGGCCGATGACGGCCTTCATGGCCGGGTGGAACACGGGAGCGAGCATGAAACCGATGCCGTCTCGTTCGATAGTCTCCTCGACGGCCGGCGGTTCGGCCTCGATGTCGACGCCGACTTCTTCGAGCACATCGGCACTCCCCGAAGATGAAGAAACAGAGTAGTTGCCGTGTTTGGCGATGGGGACGCCAGCCCCGGCAGCGACGATGGCGCTCGTTGTCGAGACGTTGATCGTGTTGTAGTCGTCGCCGCCGGTCCCGCAGGTGTCGACAAGCCCCTCGCGGTCCGGTCGAATGGTCCGTGCGGCGTCACGCATCCCCTCGGCGAAGCCGGCGATCTCGGCCTCCGTCTCCCCCTTCGCCCGCAGTGCCGTCAGGAGCGCACCGATCTGTGCCTCTGTCGCATCCTCGAAGACAGTCGTCGCAACGGCTCGGGCCTCGTCCTGTGTCAGGTCGTCACCGTCAGTGACGCGTTCAATATACTCTTTCATTGTATTCACCAATGGACTTTTTCGTGTTGTGATGTACAAATCCGTACATTGACTTAAGCCTATCGGGACCCCTGCTCGCCGACGAGTATGTGTGGGCAATCAACAGACAACGTGGTGATACGGAATTCGAAACCTTCAATTATACCCATCGGAAACAATGTGGTGTACCTCGCAGTGAGGGTTCGTGGTCTAGGTCGGTTATGACACCTCCTTGACATGGAGGAGGCCGGCGGTTCAAATCCGCCCGAACCCACTACTTCTGTCGCAAGCAAACCGCGAGCGACGAATCTACGCGTGAGTGCGGATTTGAACCCTGAAAGACGAACGAAGTGAGTCTTTCTCTGGTTCACAATCCGCCCGAACCCATTTCTGACGACGTAGCCGACGAGCGTAGCCAGTCGCGTTCGTCGTCTGTCTCTACTACCGTCGAGTAAGTGATTCCGACGGATGTGCGTTTCAACAGAATCGGAATGAGATCACCGGACCGACAGAGTCGTCCCATAGTTTCTTGCCCCAACCGCGTTAGAGTCATCTATATGAGAGATCAGGTCCAGTCGGCGGACGCGTTCGAACAGTTCGTGCTACTGGCGGTTGCAGAACTCGAAACGGCCGGCGAAACGCCGGCCCACTCCTATCATGTGACCCAGACGGCGAAGGCACATCTCGCGGATATCGACCGACAGCCGTTCGGCGGCGTCGAGCGCCAGAAGGTCATATCGGCGCTGGGCCAGCTCGCCGACAAGGGGCTGTTACGAACCGAACAGACGGAGTCACCGACGGGGAAAGGACGGCCTGGGTACGAACTGGCTGGCGACCCGGACGAAGTGCTCGAAGTGCTGTCGGCGACAGACGAGTTCACGTCGTATATCGAAACGGTCCGGTCCTCGTAACCGATCCCTCGTTAGACGACGCTCACCCCGCCGTGCTCCTGATCAAGGGAGGGTGGCTGGCCCGCTTCGAGGCGTTCGAGCCGGTCCGTAATCGTGTGGACGACATCGCCTTTCGTACAGGGTGCGACGTGGACGAGTTCGTTGCCGTCGTACTCAGCCAGCCCCATGACTGGTAGCGCCATGGTGTCGTACGCCGATTCCGCCACTTCTGAGTCAACGGTCGTGTCCTGATAGAAGGATTCCAGCGAGACGTTGTTGGTCAGCGCCCACTGCTTGAACTCGGCGACGCGGTTCAGGATGTACGTCCCTTCCTCCGTCCGTGCGGCGGCCGACTGGGGTGCGATCTGCTTGCCCCAGACGATGACGTTGAACCCGTCGATGTGGTCGTTCTCGTCGAGCGTCTGGAGACGGTCGATGACCGCCTCCTGTCGTTCGTGTGCGCCGTCGGGCAGCATCGACCGAACGTACAGCTCGATGTGAGGTGTCGGGATAGTATCACTCATAGCTATCAGACAGCACTCCCGGCTGACACATATAGGTACTGTGAGAGATGTCTGCATAGGACAGATTGTGTCTTCAGGCCCTGATACGCACGAAATCCCCATTTCTTGTGAGATGGTCTACTTCCAGTTGTAACGCTAACGCAGGAGTAGTTAACAACTGAAACCAGTATTCGATTACTGACTATTCGGCGTTTGACCCGGACGAAAGACCGTGGAGGTTCTCGTGGATGCCGAGGATGAGCGCGGGAACCACGATCATGAAGATGTGCTCTTCGATGGGAATCCCGAGCAGGTCGACACCGGTCCGGAGTTTGATCGCGAAGACACCGACGGTGAGGGTGTACCAGTCCCAGACGTAGGCAATCGGATAGAGCACGACGATGGTCTTGGCCGCCATCCGGAGGGCGTTCGCACGCCAGAGCAGCACGAGGGCAATACTCCCCAGACCACCTCTGTGACAAGATATGTGTAGGGACCGAAGACGCCAATGTCGGGCAGCATACACTGACCTTAGACCCAAGGGCCTAAAGCTTAGTTCGTCTCTCGGTTTCCGGGGACTAAACCAACCTTGATAACCCCACACGTCGAATCTACGAACTGTGAAGAACGATGGATATTGCTGATATCGCCACCAGAGAGTTTGTCGAGGTTGACGCCAACAAGCGCCTGGGGAAAGTCCGGTCTATCTTCGAACGCGAGAACCCCAAGGGTATCATCGTCACGGAAGACGGTGACTACGCTGGCGTTATCACGCAGAAACAGCTGGTCCAGTCCCACGTCGAGGACAACGCGAAAGCGGGGGCGATGACGCGCTCGGCACCGAAAGTCGAGCGCACCGACGACGTGCGCGAAGTCGCGCGCGTCTTGGTCGAGGGTGGAGTCAAGCTCGCGCCGGTGTTCGAGGCGGACGAGCTCTGGGGCATCGTCACCGAGGACGATATCCTCGACGCGGTTCTCGACAACCTCGACGCGCTGAGCGTCGAGGACATCTACACGCGAGATGTCATCACGGTGTCCGAGGATACCAACGTCGGGCAAGTCGTCAATCTCCTCCGGAAACACGGCATCTCCCGGCTGCCGGTGCTCGGTGACGACGACGGCCTGACCGGAATGGTCACGCGCCACGACATCGTCGACGTCGTCGTCCGGGACATGAACAAGACGACGCGGGGCGACCGCTCCGGCGAGATCGAGCGCGTGCTCGACATGCCCGTCTACGACGTGATGAGTAGTCCGGTAGAGACGGCGAAGCTCGGCGACTCCGTCGAGGACGCCGTCGCGCGGATGCTGGAAAACGACTTCGCCGGGCTCGTCGTCACGCCGGAAGACGACGACACCCACGTCGCCGGCATCCTCACGAAAACCGACGTGCTCCGCGCGCTGACCTACACCGAGGAGGAACACATGGACGTCCAGATTACGAACATCAAACTGCTTGACACCATCTCCCGTGCGGACATCCGGTCCGACATCGAGGCGGTCGCGGACAAGTACGGGGCGATGCAGGTCCAGCACGCCCACGTCCGGTTCCACGAGCACAAGGAGAAGCTCCGTGGCACGCCGCTCATACAGTGTCAGATCCGCCTGCGAACCAACAAAGGCCAGGCGGCCGGCTCCGGCGAAGGCTACGGCGCTGAAACCGCGTTCAACGTCGCGCTCGACAAGCTAGAGCGCAACGTCCTCGAACTGAAAGGCGTCCAGGCCGACGAGGAGTACCGCGGCCAACTCCTCCGTAAGCTCGGCGAACTATAACCGGATACTCGCTTTTTCTATCGCTCGGCGACCTGCACGAGCTGCTTGCCGATGTTCTCGCCCTCGAACAGCCCGAGGAACGCGTCGGGCGCGTTCTCGATGCCTTCGGTGACGGTTTCTCGGTAGGAGATGTCGCCCGAGGCGACCCACTGACCGAGCTGCTTCGTCGCTTCCTCGAACCGCGGCTCGAAGTCGGAGACGAGAAGTCCTTCGACGGTCGCCCGGGACTGGATGACCTGAGTCAGCTTGCGCGGCCCCATCGGGACTTCCTCGCTGTTGTACAGCGAGATCTGTCCGCAGACGGCGACACGCGCGTCGGTGTTGAGTCGCGTGAACACCGCGTCGGTAATCGGTCCGCCGACGTTGTCGAAGTAGGCGTCGACGCCGTCCGGTGCGGCCTCGTCCAGCGCGGCCCGATAATCGTCGGTCGTCTTGTAGTTGATCCCCTCGTCGAAGCCCAGGTCGTCTTCGAGGAACGAGACCTTCTCGTCGGAGCCGGCGAAGCCGACGACGCGTGCGCCCTGGAGCTTGGCGAGCTGGCCCGCCACGGAGCCGACGGCCCCGGCAGCCCCGGTGACGACGAACGTGTCGCCGGCCGAGGGCTGTGCCACGTCTCGGGTACCGAAGTACGCTGTCAGGCCCGGCATCCCCAGGACACCGAGCGCTGTCGAAATCGGTGCGAGCTCGGGATTGACCTCTGTAAGTACCGGTCCGGGCGCTGTGGCGTACTCCGCCCACTCCAGCTCACCAGTGACGACATCGCCTTCGTCGAAGCGTGCGCCGTTGGATTCGACGACCTCACCGACGACGGCACCGCGGAGCGCGTCGCCCACGTCCCACGGCTCCTCGTACGATTCGCTGTCGCGCATCCGGTCGCGCATATACGGGTCCACAGAGAGGTACAGCGTCTTGATGAGCACCTCGCCAGGCCCCGGTTCCGGGATCTCTTCCTCGGAAAGCTCGAACGTATCGTGGTCGGGAGTCCCTTCGGGCCGCTTTGCTAGCCTGTAAACGCGGTTAGTGTTCGACATCATCCCCTATACACTTGGGACCCGAAAGGGGGCTTCGAAAGGAGAAACAAACACCGGTTGTATAGTTTATCTAATAATTATCCACAGGTGTTGTGCGGCCGGCGGCAGGGGCATCGCTGATCGGGGACAGCAAAACCGAAAAATCGCGCTCGAATCACAGCGAGGAGCAGGAACCGTGAGCGCCGGAGTTACTGGAAGCCGATCCGGCCGCCGGTCCCGGCCTGGCGCTGCGGACTGGAACCGCCTCTGAACTCCTCTTCCATCTGCTCGTAGTACTCCCGGATGTCGTCGGTGATGGTTGGCCGCACGCTGTCCATCGCCTGCCGGAAGTGACGCATCTCGACTTCCTCCGCGTCGTCGTCCTCGCGGAGCGCCTCGATGGCGGCTTCGCGGGCGATGGATTCGAGGTCCGACCCGACGAACCCGTCGCTGACTTCGGCCAGTTCGCGCAGGCTCACGTCGGGCGACAGCGGCGTGTCGTCCGTGTGAATTTTCAGGATTTGCTCGCGGCCCTCGACGTCGGGCTCGCCGATCATCACCAGGCGGTCGAACCGGCCCGAGCGGATGAGCGCCGGGTCGATCATGTCCGGCCGGTTGGTCGCGCCGATGACCATCACGTCCTCCATCTCTTCGAGCCCGTCGAGTTCGGTCAGGAGCTGATTGACGACGCGCTCGGAGACGTTCGACCCCATCTCGCCGCCCCGACCCGGTGCCAGCGAGTCGAGTTCGTCGAAGAAGATGATGGTCGGGGCGACCTGGCGGGCCTTCCGGAACGTCTGCCGGATGGCCTTCTCGCTCTCGCCGACCCACTTCGAGAGCAGTTGCGGGCCACGGACTGAGATAAAGTTCGCGTCGGTCTCGTTGGCGACGGCTTTCGCCATGAGTGTCTTTCCGGTGCCGGGCGGGCCGTACAGCAACACCCCCGAGGGCGGCGTCACGCCCATGCGCTCGAACTTCTCCGGGGAGTTCATCGGCCACTCGACGGCCTCCTGGACCTGCTCTTTGGGGCCGCTGAGGCCGCCAACGTTGTCCCAGGACATCTTCGGGAGCTCGACCAGCACCTCCCGCATCGCCGACGGACTCACCTCGTTGAGTGCGCCCTTGAAGTCGTCCCGCTTGATGATCATCCGGTCGATGAGGCTCGGCGGGATGTCCTCCTCGTCCAGATCGATCTCGGGAAGGTAGCGCCGGAGCGCCTTCATCGCGGCCTCCTTCGTGAGACTCTCGATGTCGGCTCCGACGAAGCCGTGCGTGTCCGTCGCCAGCTTCGCCAGATTCACGTCGTCGGACAGCGGCATGCCGCGGGTGTGAATCTGGAGGATCTCCTCGCGACCGACTTCGTCCGGGACGCCGATCTCGATCTCGCGGTCGAAGCGGCCCGGGCGACGCAGCGCCGGGTCCACGCTGTCGACGCGGTTCGTCGCGGCGATGACGATGACCTGCCCCCGCGATTCGAGGCCGTCCATCATCGTCAGCAGCTGGGCGACGACCCGGCGCTCGACCTCGCCGGTCACGTCCTCACGCTTGGGCGCGATGGAGTCCAGCTCGTCGATGAAGATGATCGAGGGCGATTCCTCGCTCGCGTCCTCGAATATCTCGCGTAACTGCTGTTCGCTTTCCCCGTAGTACTTCGAGATTATCTCGGGGCCGGCGATAGAGAAGAAACTGGCAGAGGTTTCATTGGCGACGGCCTTCGCAAGCAGCGTCTTCCCGGTTCCGGGCGGCCCATGCAACAGGACCCCCTGTGGCGGCTCGATGCCGAGCTTCTTGAAGATCTGGGGGTGTTTCATCGGCAATTCGACCATCTCTCGCACCCGCTGGATCTCGTTTTGCAGGCCGCCGATGTCCTCGTAGGTGATGCCACCGCCGGTCTTCTCGAAGCCGGAGATCGGTTCCTCGCGGAGTTCCACCTCGGTGTCTTCGGTGATGAGACAGACGCCCTCGGGCTCGGTCTCGACGGCGATGAGCGGGATGGCCTGTCCGGGCGAGCGCATGAACGGGTGGTTCGTCGAGGACATCACCGGGACGATGTCGCGCTCGACGACCGGCCGTTTCAATATCTGCCGCTTAACCATGCCAGCGGCGTCGGAGCCGAACTGGACCGACGCTTCCTCGGGCGGCGCGAGAACGAGCTTGTCGGCCTTCTCGGCCTCGGCCTTCCGGATTGTGACGCGCTCACCAATACCCACGTCAGCATTCTGGCGCGTGAAGCCGTCGATGCGAACAGTGTCAGTGTTCCAGTCCTGCCGGTCGGCCCGCCACACCTTGGCCGCGGTCGTGTCGCTCCCCTCTATCTCGATGATGTCTCCGGGGGAGAGCTTGAGATGCAACAACGTATCGGGGTCGAGTCTGGCGATACCGCGTCCCGAGTCGTTCGGGTACGCCTTCGCCACTTCCAATTGAACTTCGTTCATAGTAGAGCCTGCTTACAATGAACTCGGGTAGCCCCGGAGATATGCTTTATGCTACCGGCGGCCAAGACGCAGGGCGACGGGTTTATATGATACCTAATAGCACACCGCACAGTAGGGGGTAATAGCCACCGGTCTGGGTTGCCGTGACACAGGCTGCCGCCATCGCCGCGTTTCATAAGGCTGGACGCGATAGCGCCGGTATGGTATTTCTCGTTCCCTTCGATGGGTCACCGCTTGCAGATGCGGCACTCAACCGCGCCGTCACCTACGCTGAAGCGCTTGACGAGGACGTCGTCGCTGTCGCGTTTATTCCGACTGGCGCCGACTACGCCGAGCGCCGCCGCCGCGTCGACCCGACCGAGGACTTCGCCGCCGAGACCGCTGCGGACGACCTCCGGCGCAAAATCGAGGAGGCGACCGACGACTCCGAACTCCGCTACGACGACGTGAGCGCCCACTCCACCAGCGAACTGTCGACGACGATCAGACAGACTGCCCGCGACGTCGACGCCAGCGTCGTGTTCCTCGGCAGCGACGACACCGAGGACATCGTCGTCCCTATCGACGAAGTCACCGACGGCGAGACCTACGACATCCACATCGTCCGTCAGGCCTGAGCGGTTCAGCGACTCGACACGCTGGGTGGAATCGTAGTATGAGGGCTTTTACTCGCGGGGCGCGACGCCCCGTGTATGCGAACACTCGCTTTCGACGGCCGGATGGGCGCAGCCGGCGATATGCTTCTGGGGGCGCTACTGGCTGCCGGGGCCGACCGCGAAGCCCTGGCGCCGGTCGAGGACGCACTCGCTATCGAGTACGCCGTCTCCGAGGTGGACCGATGCGGCATCGCCGCCACGCGCGTCGAGGTACTGCTGACCGACGCTGCTAGCGACGCTGATGGACCTCACGACCACGCTCACGACGATCACTCGCACTCCCACGACGAGGGACACGGCCACACTGGGGACGACGACGGATATTCTCATACCCACGATGAGCACGACCACACCCACGCCGAGGGCCACGGCCCGAGCCGAACGTACGCCGAGGTGGTCGAACTCGTTGAGGAGATGGACCTCTCGAAGTCCGTCAAGGCGGACGCGCTGGCCATCTTCGAGATACTTGGCGAGGCCGAGGCGTCGGTCCACGGGACGGACCTCGACGGGACGCACTTCCACGAGGTCGGGGCCGACGACGCCATCGCCGACATCGTCGGGGCCTGTCTCCTGCTGGATGACCTCGACGTCGAGCGGGTCGTAACGACGCCACTGGCGACGGGCGGCGGGAGCGTGGAGATGAGCCACGGCACCTACCCGGTTCCGACTCCCGCGGTGGTCGAAATCGCCGAGCGGGCCGACTGGTCGATGCAAGGCGGCCCCATCGACAGGGAGCTGCTGACGCCGACCGGCGCGGCGATACTCGCCCACGTCGCCGATGGAACCGAGTCGCTACCGCCGCTCGACATCGACGCGTCGGGGTACGGCGCTGGCGGATGGGACCTCGACGACCGCCCCAACGTTCTGCGGGCGATGGTCGGCGACGGGACGGGACGGCTCCGCCGCGACGAAATCACGGTACTCGAAACGAACGTCGACGACGCCCCGCCCGAGGTACTCGGCGACCTCCAACGTTCGCTTTCAGAGGTCGGCGCACGCGACGTGTCGATCGTGCCGACGACGATGAAGAAGTCCCGGCCCGGCCACATCGTGAAGGTCATCTGCAGACCGGACGACGCCGAACGGGTCGCGCGTCGGCTTGCCGAGGAAACCGGGACGCTCGGCGTCCGCGAGTCCGGGGCCGGTCACCGCTGGGTCGCCGACCGCAAGTACGAGACGGTCGCGCTCTCCGTCGACGGCGAGGAGTTCGAGGTGACGGTCAAGATCGCCAGCGACAGCGACGGCACGGTGTTCGACGTGAGCGCGGAGTACGACGACGCCGCAGCCGTCGCGGACGCGACCGGACTCCCCGTCCGTGAAGTGATGCAACGGGCCGAGCGGATGGTTTCGAGTTAACCGCTCCCGTCGGCCGTTTCGTGTTCTTCGTGGTCCGGATCGTCGGCGTCGCCCGTGCTTTCGTCGGTCGCAGTATCGCTGTCGTGTTCCGCCAGGGCCTCTTCGACGGTGAGCGCACCAGTCGCGACCTGCCGAGCCAGTCTCTCGCTGATCGCCCGGTTCGTGTCGCTTTCCTCCCGGGAGCGGTCCTTGATCTTCTGGAGTTCTCCAGCCGTGGGCTCGATAGTCCGACTCTCGATTTCTTCGCCGTCAAGGCGGGCGATGTTGACCGCAGCCAACACGTCGCCCATCCCGCGCGCCCCGGAGCCGAGATACGGCGTCGTCCCCGTTTCGTCGACCAGTTCCACCGGCACGGATTGGATGTCGTCGATGATGCGCGCGCCGACGAGCCGTGCGCCGTCGCCGATGCGAACGACCGGATTGACAGCGTCTTCGACCTCCTCGCGGACGATTTCGCCGACCTCCGCCGCGGGCACCTGAAACGCTGCCACGACCATGTCACCGTGGAGAATCGCGACGCCCGGTCGCTCGCCGGGGTCGATGCCGATGACGGTGCGACCGTCGCCACCGCGGAGTGTCGAAATAACGGCTTCTACGGCTCGACGCGGCGTATCCGGGTCCGCTTGCACGACGTCCACGCCGTCAGGGATCTCGACCGACTCCCCGGCCGCGATGACCGCGACGTCGGCCCCCTCGGGCCACTCGTCGCCCGGTTCGATAGTCGTGAACGCTACGCCGCGGTCGCGGAGTTCGTTGACGACGCCGTGGTACACTTCGAAGTCCTCGGTGGCGACGACAATCACGACCGGATTTCGGCCGCCGATTACTTACAAATGTGGGGGTACAGTGGTCCGCGTATATGTTGCAGATAATTACGAGGTACTTGATAATACATCCAGATAAGAATCTGCCCGATCCCTATTACGTTTGACAGGATTTTTATAACAGCTAACTGGAGTGTCAGTGATGGGTCCAGCGGCCAGCACTGATGGAGAAGACGCGGCGTCAGACCCACTGTTCGGTGGTGTCAGTGGTGCCTATCTGGGCTTAATTCTAGCACCGCCAGTCATACCGCTCATCGAGCGTGTCGGCGTCACCGAAGCCTGGACGCTGTATCTGGCACTGATCGTGACGTTCGGGCTTGTAACCACCGGGACGGCCTGGATACTCACCAGTCGACCGACAGTGGCTGTTACACTCGGCGCGACTCGCGCACGCTGGCTTCTGCCGGTGATTGCGGTTGGGTACGCTGTCGTCGGCTTTGCGTCGCTGGAGACGACTGGAATCAGTGGCGTGCTGGCGTTCTTCTTCGGCCTGCTGGCCTTTTTACTCGGAGTTGCTATCGCGACCATGGCACAGACGCGGTACGCCGCTGCGGTCACCGCAGACACGAACGAGCTGACCCGCTGGCGAGCGAGCTGGCCCGAGTCTGCACAGCGCCGGCGGTTGCACGTCGGCGGAGCCATCGCTGGCGTCGCGACCATTGGCTTCGCCGTCGGTGCGGTGTTCGATATCGCCCTGCTCCAGTACTCCGGCCAGGTGCTGTTCCCCGCTGGGTTCGTCCTCCTCTCGACGGGCGGGTCCCGAACCGCCGTTGCGACCGAACGTGGTCTGGAAATCAGACTGCCGGTCGCCAGGCGGTTCTATGCCTGGGAAGACCTGGAATCCTACGACCTCGACGCCGAATCGCTCGTCGTCACCCGCAAATGGGGGTCGGACCTGCGGTTTGCGACGGCCGAAATCGACGATGTGTCGCTCGTCGAATGGACGCTGGCCGAGCGGCTTTCGGACGACTGACAGTAGTGCTGCCAGGTACCAGCGTTTTTATCGGAACCTGCCCAACCCTTGCCCGTGAGCGAGTACGTCCCGACCGGGTGTGATGCAATCGACGATCTCCTGGGTGGTGGGCTGGAGCGCGGGGCCGTGACGCAGGTGTACGGCCCGCCAGCGGCCGGGAAGACTAACTTCGCCCTCTCGGCGGTGATGGAAGTCGCTGCTGCCGGCGACGCGGCGCTGTACATCGACACCGAGGGGCTCTCCGCAGACCGCATGGAGCAGGTCGCCAAGGGCCGCGCACGCGGGACGGCCCAGACCGTGGACGACCTCGCTGGCCGGCTCATCATCACCGAGGCGCTGGACTACGACGAGCAGGCCGAGGCCGTCCAGGACGCCGCCGAGTTCGCCGCCGAGGTCGAACTCATCGTGCTGGACAGCGCGACCGGGTTCTATCGGCTCCGCCGGGACGACGAGGACGGTGGCGAGACGCTGCGGGACGTGGCCCGCCAGATCACCCACCTGCTCTCGCTGGCCCGCAAACACGACATTGCCGTCTTGTACACGAACCAGGTGTTCACCGACCCGGACAGCGACCGCTCGACGGCGCTTGGCGGCCACACCCTGAACCACTGGTCGGGCGCAATCGTCCGTCTGGACCGGTTCCGCGGCGGCAACCGTCGCGCCACGCTGGAGAAACACCGTGCCAAACCGGCCGGCGACACGGCCCAGTTCCGCATCACCGACGCGGGACTCGTGGGCGACGACACGCCCGAGACGCCGAAGTAGGCTTTTCGTCGAGAAGCAGTGCTGTCAGGCGCGCGCCGTCGCGGCGACGGCCGCGTCGTAAGCGCGAGGGACGAGTCGCACAGGCGAGCGGAGCGAGCCGAGCAACGCAGTCGGCTGGGGAGGCGTGTGGCTGTCGCGGTTTTGTGGCTGTCGTAATTAATGCATACCGCGCGAGCGGAGCGAGCGCGGTTTCGCTCCGAGCGCGGCCCTGGCCGCGACTCGGAGGTCGTTTTTAGCGTAGATTTTTGCAAAGGGGGTTCCCGCAGCGCCGCAGGCGCGAGGAAACCCCCTGCAGTAAAAAGGTACTCTCAGTAGATGAGGTCGTCGTCGTTCTCGACCATGTACAGCGTCCGCGCGGCGATGTTGACAGCGTGGTCCCCGACCCGCTCGATGTCCCGAATCGTCAGCAGCAGGCGGGATACGTCGGCCATCAACTGCTCGATTTCGGCCTCGCTGGAGTCGGCGTCGATCTCACGCTCGATGAGGTCGCGTACGACCGTCTCGGAGGCGGCCTCACAGCGTTCGTCCACCTCGTCGTCGATGTCGGCGATAGCGTAGCACTGGTCGGCGCTCTCGTCGCCGTAGGCTTCCATGGCGTTCTCGACCATCTCGATGGTCACGTCGGCGACCTCCTGAATGTCGACCTCGGGGTACACGTCGCGTTCGGCCTCCAAGGAGTACTCGCCGAGGTTCGTGGCGAGGTCACCGATACGTTCGAGGTCGGTGATGATCTTGAACGACGCGGCGATAAAGCGGAGGTCGGACGCGACCGGCTGTTGCAGCGCCAGCAGGTCGATACAGTCCTGTTCGAGGTCGAGATACAGCTGATTGATCTCGTGGTCACCCTCGATGACCTCCCGGGCCATCTCCTCGTCTTTCTGTTCGAGCGCATCCAGGCCAAGCCGGAGCCGCTCGAGGACGATCTCTGACATATAGAGGACATCCTCGCGGAGCGAGTTCAGTCCCTCCTGATAGGAATCGCGTGGCATAGTCCGGAATGTGCTAGTGGTATGCATCAGCCTTTCCCTTCTCCCAATATCTCCCGATACCGACCGGCGCGACGGTTGCAGCCGGCGTGCTATGCGGGGACAGGGAGCTCGACAGCGAGAACCGGCTACTGTGGCACCGTCTCGGCGTCGTCACGGGGACGAACGTCCAGCGTCGTCGCGTCGCCGAGTGCTGTCCCGCCCTCGACGCGCTCGACGCGCAACACCACGTCCTGTGGCGTTGCACAGCCACAGCTGACGAACTCGTCCCACTCATCGCCAACAGCCACTGGGCCGCCGTGGGCGCGTCGGAGGTACTGTTGATAGGTGTCCCCGCGGAGTTCGTCGGCTATCCACTCGGTATCGACGCCTGACCACGGGTCCCCATCGGCGATGCTGGGGGCAAACGAGAGCACGAGACGGTCCGCAACGGGAGCCATACACTGGCTGAGGCGGGAGACAGGCTTAGTCCCTTGGGAGCGACCGCCTCGGCGCGGCTACAGTTTGTCGTTGACCGCTTCCAAGCAGTCGGCGTCGACGAACACCACGACGTGATCGCCGGGTTCGATGACGGTGTCACCACGGGGGATGACCAGTTCGCCGCCGCGGCTGATGGCCCCGATGACCACGCCGGTCGGCAGTTCCTGCACCGATTCCTGAATCGGCCGCCCGGCGAGGACGCTGTCGGCGGCTACCTCGATTTCCAGCACCTCGGCGCGGTCGGATTCGATGATAGCAACCTTCGTCGCGTCGTACTCCCGGGTGAACCGCGTAATCTCTTCGGCGGTCGTCTCGCGGGGATTGACGGCCACGTCGACGCCGACGGCCTCGAACAGGTCGACGTACTCGCCGGAGTTGACGACGGCGAC
This sequence comes from Haloarcula sp. CBA1131, assembly GCF_008728975.1. NCBI lineage: Archaea > Methanobacteriati > Methanobacteriota > Halobacteria > Halobacteriales > Haloarculaceae > Haloarcula > Haloarcula sp. CBA1131. Next base: position 1,407,625 of record NZ_RPCY01000001.1, on the reverse strand, counting down.
GGTTCGCTCCGCGCCGAGCCGCTTGGCCAGCAGCGTCACCAGGAGGTTCTTTTCGTCGCTGTCGAGCGTCGCAACCACGGCGTCGGCGTCTGAGACGTGTTCGCGCTCGAGGAACTCGCTATCCGTTGCATCACTCTCAAGCACGGTGGTTCCCTGCAGGTCCTCCGCGAGTTCGCGCGCTCTGTCGTGGTCTTGCTCGATGAGCCGTGGCTTGATGCCGCGATCCTGGAGCAGTCGTGCGGTGTGATAGCCGACATCACTCCCCCGACGATGAGGACGTTCTGGGTCGCCTCCGACTCCGGTGCGATCTCGGTCGCGAACTGGCGAACGCTCTCGCAGCTGCCGATGACGACGAGATCGTCGCCTGCTTTGATGACTGTCTCCCCACGCGGGATGATGACTTCGTCGTCACGCAATACGGCAGCGAAGGTCAGGGATTCGTAGCGGTCAGCCTCCGCGACGGTCAGGTTCGTGATTGGACTAGACTCACGAACCTCGAACTCCCCCATCTGGACCTGCCCGTCGACAAACGTTTCCACGTCACGCGCGCCGGGGAGCCCGATGACGCGAGCGATGTTCTCCGCGGTGAGCAGGTTCGTCGCAACCATGTGGTCCACGCCGAAGGCGCCACCGGACTTCTCCCAAGTCCGGAGGAACTTCGCGCTCTTGACGCGGGAAATCGTGAACGGGTCGGCGGCCGTTACCGCCGTCCCGCAGGTGACGATGTTCGTCTCGTCGTCGTCGGTACTGGCGATGAGTACGTCGGCTTTCTCGATACCGGCCTCTGCGAGCGTGTCGAGTTCCGCGCCATCTCCTTCGACGCCGAGCACGTCAGCCTCGTACATCAGGGCCTCCACACGGTCAGGGTCGATATCCACAACGGCGACTTCGTGGCTTTCGGCGAGGCTCTCGGCGATGTTCGAACCGACCTCGCCCGCACCGACGATTACGATATACACGGCTGTGCCTCCGCCTGATACATGTGCATCAGCTTTCCACCGATAGGTGAAGTGTATTTTCATCCGGCTGGCAGGCCAACTCCATCGGGGCGGCCGGGCTATCGAACCCGGCGATGAACGAGTGCTGATCTATCGGTGAAGATGCAGCCTTCGAGCCACTTACGGCTCATCTCGGAGCGGCACGTCTAACCAGGGACAGAGGGCTGACCGACGCTGGAACCGTTCGACCGCATCGAACGACTCTTTCGTCTCTTCGATAGCCTTTCGCATACTGGCGTAGTCGGTCATACACACTTCATCTGTCGCCCCACCGTTTGATTATATGCTTCTTTACGCCCGCTACCTGGCCGGTAGACACGTACTTCTGTCGGTCGCTCGCGTCGGTCTGTTCGTCGAACCGACCTCGGCGACTGCGACGCGATAGCTACACAGATCTTGTCCAAGATTCTGGCCAACGCGTGGCGGACACTTGGCGGACCGTTCGCTTAGTAGCAGGTGACTACTCTCCCGTCGCTAGTCGGCGTGACTGCCACTCACCGTCACGCTGGCAGCTTAGTGACTATTTGTAGACGTGGCTGTGGACGCGAGTACGAGAAGATGGACTGCACTAGATCTGACTGTCGGCAGCAAGCGTTATCCGCCTCCGGGTGTGCCACTGTGTCACGCATCTCTCCAGTACGTAGCTTATTTCTCCGTATCGAGAGCGGCCCGCAGACGGTCAGCAAGTGACTGTGGTGCCGACAGTGAGAGCCGATGGCTCACCGCCAGTGCTACAAACACCACGCTCACGACGAGCGCGACGGCGATGCCCGGCACTGTGACCCCGCTAAGTGCGAGTCCGCCGACCGTAATCAGTGTGGCACACGCGGTCCCGAGATACCGACCTGACCACCGCTCATCGGCCGAGGTGTGAGCACCTGTCCGGTCGTGATCGATGACGGACTCAGTCGACGGCGTCGACTCCGCGTCCGGCGTCGACAGGAGCGATGGTTCCTCGTCGAGATACCCGTCGAAGGAGTCCGCGAGTGCGGTCGCTTCGACGAGTCCGCGGTCCTGATTGTAGTTGATGACGCCCGCGTCGTCCATCTTCGGGAGGTGGGACTGGTACAGCGCGATGTAGACGCGCTGGCGCTGTTTCGAGCGGAGCGAGTCGACTGTCGTGTCGTGTTCCAGCGCCGCGATGTGTTCTGCGATATCGCTCATATCGGCCGGCTCGTCGCCGGGGTGTTCGTGGAGGTACTTGAGGACTAAGCGGCGGCGACGACACTGGAGGACGTGGAAGAGGTCGTCGCGGGTGAGTTCGTCGCTCGATGTGGACTCCGAAGACGACGACTCCTCTGTCGCGGACTCCTCGGCCTCAGTTGTCGTGGGGTCGGAAGTCATTTCAGCTATGGACATGTTCGCTCGTTCCTTTTCCAGCAACCGACATATACCGGGTCGACTGTTCCGCCGATTGCGACTGTTTCACCGATTTAACGGGTCGATAATGGCCGACTTACCCGGGGCCAACGTGCGATAAAATAACGTTCTGAAGTGCCTACACCTATTTGCTGGGGGTTTCGGGTCAAGAACTCTGTTCCACGGCTGTTTCACACAGCATACTAAATTGTTTCATCACTACGACGGTAAATAATGTCTACAAATACACATATGTGCAGTTGCGGTAGGCGTTGTTTCTCGGGCTAATTCTGCCGTTTGTCGGCCATAGAAGGGTCAGAGGGCGAAAGTTATCGTTTCTATGTGTCTGTCGGCTATCGGTGTGGCTTCAGTTGCGACTGTCGTGACAGTGGCGAATAGTTTCACTTGGCGGAGACACACCCGAAAAACGCCGGTAGTGAACAGTGATGCCACTATCGACCCGGCTATCCGAGCCGTGAGCCAGTTTATCCGCCGGGCGTCGGTGGCTTGATATCGCCTGCGTGTGGCGAGTTCGCGGCTGCGGGTTTCGCCCGCTCCAGACAGATGAGGTTCTCCCTGCCGAGACGGATCTTGACGACCTCGTCGTCGTCGACCATCCGCGAAAGGAGGCGGCTGACCTTCGCTTTCGACCAGTCCGTCGCCTCGACGATGTCGGTCTGGTGCATACGGCCGTTCTCGACTTGCAGCATCAGTTTCACGAGCCGCGCGTCAGGGGTGAGTTCCCAGTCGGCTTGCTCGAAGGCTTCAGCCGCGGTGTCCGCGTCGATGTCTGCACGGTCAGCTTCGGCCACCCTGTCCGTCGCCTCGATTTCACGGTTGACCTCGATAATCTCTCGGTCCAGTTCGAGGCGGCGATAGATGTACAGTCTGGCCGCCACGGAAAGCTCCGTGACCCAGCCACGCCTGATCGCCGCGATTGCCACCCCGATCCCAATGAGGAACCCAAGAAGCGAACTCGTCACCCAGACTGGCGTCAGCATGCTGTTCGGATTCGTTCCCCAGGCGACTTCCTGGCGATCGGTCAGGAAGTCACCGTCCGAATCGGCCGCGAGCGGGTCCGTTCCGAGGTCCGAAACCTCGCGCCCGTCGCTGAGACCATCGCCGTCGGTATCAGCGGTGGTCGGGGACGTGCCAGCCGCCAGTTCCTTTCCGTCGTCGAGGCCGTCATCGTCCGTATCGCTCTCGGTAGGTGCGGTGCCCGTTTCGAGTTCTGTCCCGTCTGTTACCCCATCTCCGTCAGTGTCTGCGACTGTCGGGTCCGTGCCTATGGCCAGCTCTCGCCCGTCGGCGACCTCATCGGCGTCAGTGTCAGCCTGTACTGGGTTCGTGCCAATTTCCAGCTCCCGACCGTCGAGAACACCGTCGTCGTCCGTGTCTGCGTCGGTCGGGTCGGTCTTGCCGGACGCCTCTCGCTGGTCGGACAGCCCATCGCCGTCAGTATCGGCGACGGTCGGATTCGTCCCAAGTGACAGTTCGCGCTCGTCCGACAACCCGTCGCCGTCCGTGTCGCTCTGTCGCGGGTCGGTACCCTGTTGAAGCTCAGTCCTGTCGGCGACACCGTCTTCGTCAGTGTCTTCGGCCGCTGGGTCCGTCCCGTGCTGGTGGACTTCCGCACCGTCCGTCAGCCCGTCTCCGTCAGTGTCAGCATCAGTGAAATTTGTCCCCTGAGAGACCTCGTTGCTGTTGTTGAGCCCGTCGTCGTCAATATCACCGGCACGCTGAATCGGCTGTAGAGACACCGACTGCCGATCTAGCGTGGTGTTAGAGCTCGTGTTGGAGAGCGAGATAGAGAGATCATCGAGCCCCGCCGTTCCGGGGGTTGTGAGGGCTGCGGTTCCGTTCGGGCCGACCGACGTACATGTCGCCGACCCGTTCGCACGCGCACAGACTGAGAGGTTTTCCTGCGGCGAACTGACAGTCACTGCGATCCGATACCCGCTGACCCGCTCGCCGTCTATCCGTTCCCAGACGAACGCGGTTCCGTTCGGCCCGTCCGCAGCAGCCTGTGTGGGCTCGGCCGACTGTATCGCCGGCGCTGTTTCGTTGCCCGCCGCTGTGTATTCAGCATACTGCCCGGCGTCCGCTGCGGTAGCGACACCTACGGAGACAGACGCGACTATCAAGAGGAGGAGTAAAGCGCAGATCCCGCTCACGATCCGGTGTCTCATACAGTACGAGTGTCACAGCGGGACAATATCCTTTTTGGCACATAGTCTCCTTGTCACTTCTAGACACACCTGATAATTCAATGATGGTTTCGGCTGCGTCCCAACTACTTACTCATCGGATAACCCGAGCTCCGACCCAACGACCTGATCCATCCCCCGCCGAATCCGCTGTGACATCGCCGATGGCGAAATGTCGAGTTTGTCCGCCAGCTCAGCCTGTGAGATGCCACGGGGCACGTCGAAGTACCCCTCTCTGTGTGCCGTCTCGAGCGCGACTTGCTGGTCTGCGGTCAGTCCGCATACGCCGGCGTTTGCCTCCCCAGAGGTCCAGTACAGTCGATCAAGTCTAAACGTGATACTCCGTTCAGAGCACTCAGATCGGAACTGCGACAGTGCCGCTCGCGACCGAAACTGCGCCTGTACCTGCCACTGTCCACCCGTCCCTTCGATGTCGAGCATCCGTCCACCGGCTCGGACGAGCGAGGGCGTGAGTCGGATGGCGCTGTCGGCCACCCTAACCCGATAGACGCGGTTCGTCTCCGTCCAGTCTAACACGACAGGCTCGTATACCGTACTATCCCTCTCCAGTTCTGCTTCGAACTGGTCAAGGCCCTCACCGACGGCTTCTATCACCAGAAAGCTCGACGTCCCGTCGTCGACCATCTGTTCCGGACGGACTGTTATGTCCGGCGTGCTCTCGACTGCCTCCGTCAGAACCAGCTCCGGATGACTCAGACACAGATCGACACCGAGGCTGTTCTCCCGTGGTGTCCCATCCGTCTCCGATGGGCTTGCCGGCCCGTGTCCAGCACCATCGACTGGCTGGTCTGCCTCGGTTGCCGATCCCTGGTCGCCGGTGTTGCGCATGTAGACACCAATCGAATCGGGCACAAGGACATTATCACTATATAGATAGTGTCTGACAATAAAGAGACTATACTAATAGCCACTCTGTGGGTCCGGTGTTTGACCACCTGTCGAGACAGAACAGTATCTTCCAATAGCAGGTTTCGCTGGGACAACTCAAACTGAATGAAATAAGTCCTACTTCACGGTGGTTCCGGACTGGCTTCGAGTAGGGTGCTGTCCCACGAAATCAGCCATATTGGCCGATCAGATACGGCATACGCCGGCTGGGTCATCCACCGATCTAGTCAGATACGACAGCGGTCATTCACCTTGTTCCGGTGGTGTTGACGTGGGGTGGACACCCGCAGATTGGCAAAGGACGGTGTTCGGTCGGTTTGTCGGTCTCAGCTGGTCTATTCCACCCTTGCAAGTCATACGAAACGGAGGGGTCGGTGCAGTCGAGCAGTGGTTGCCGGTTGCTATACTTGCAACTTCGCTGCGTTGACTGGCCGCAGTCGGGGCAACGTTCTCAATCCATTGGAATGTATAGACGATTATGGGCGACCCAGCGTGTTACCGCGACTACTGTCCTGCATGTGACGCGCAGGTAACGATCACTGACGGTGAGTGTCCGGACTGTGGCACGAGCTTAGAGTCGTACGAGGCATAGAACCGATTGAGATTTCACTCGTTGTGGGGTCTCCATAGTTCAGTTGGAGCGAGACCTGAATGATTGTGACGACTAACTACACTCGGCCCGGGAGATGAGGAATCAGTCAGAACGGTATCTTTACTGACGGACTGGAATTACTTAGAGAAGTGCAAATTGAGAGGTGCACAGTCATAGTAGTACAACGAAACAGCCAAACCACTCCGAAAAAATGCCTACAGTATGGCAGATAGTCGTTCGCCGGCCCTCCTCGACGAGGATGGAAACCTCTTCGGCCTCGTCAACGTCGTCGATGCACTGGCCGTCCTGCTCGTCATTGCGGTCGTTGTGGCAGGCGCCGCACTTGTCCTCCAACCGGAGCCAGAGCCACCTGATCCAAATACTACCAACGTCACCCTCGATCTCGGGACACAACCCTCATACATCGTCTCAGAAATCACCGAGGGAGATACGTACAGTCCAAGCGGTAATTCACAGCTCACGATCACAGACGTCCATCTGACACCGCAGGGCAACCAGACACGTGTCATCTTACGCGCTACGCTTCAGGGACCGCCTGACGGGGACAGTCTCACATATGCGAATGCGCCCCCGCGCCTCGGGCGACCGCTAACCATCGCGACGAGTCGATACGAAGTAGACGGCCAGATTCGTGCAGTGGGTGGTGACAACAGTTTCACTCAGGAAGACACGACGGTGGTTCTCAGAGACACCATGGCCACCGCCGAAGCGCGAGACGTCACCCCCGGTGATGAGATCCGACTCAGCGGACGCACTGTTGCGACTATCGAAGACGTAGCTGCATACACAACCGAGAATTCAACCGAACAGACCGTCTTCGTCGAAGCAGAACTCGACACACACAGACAGCAGTCTGACCGTCGGTTCGGCGGCACACAGATGCGGCGCGGGCAGACGGTCACGCTCCCGGCCGAAGACTACACCTTCGACGGTCGCATTGAAAAGGTGGATAGCGGCCTCCAGCCAACGACTACTGATGTGCTCCTGGAAACAACCGTCGATGCAGAAACGGCTGGCCGTATCGCTGCCGGCGACGTCACTACCGTCGCCGGGTACGAGGCAGCCGAAGTACGAACGGTTACCACGTACGCGACACAGAACCCCGACCGCAAACGCGTGCTCGTTGGGCTCTCGTTGGCCACTCTCGAAAACGCCGGTCGTCAGCAGTTCGGTAGCGCCGCCGTCCAGCGTGGGAACAACATCACTATTTCGACTGAAAGCTACGCGCTCTCCGGCACCATCGAACGTGTTGGCGCACTCGAACCGCGTGGAACGCTCACCAATCGGACGGTAACCCTACGGATGACCGACATGCGTGCGGACATGGCGGATGCGATCGAACCCGGCATGACCGAGACCAGTGGTGGCGAAACAATCGCTCGCGTCAGCCGCGTCAATACCGAGCCATCTGTCATCATTACGACGGGCGATAACGGCACGGTAAACGTCGCTGATCATCCGTACTTGCGTGATATCACCATCACGACTGAACTCCGGGTCCGCGAGTCGACAAGCGGTGTCCAGTTCAAAGGCGAGTCTCTCCAGCAGGGCTCGACAGTTGTGATCAATCTGGGGACAATCACTATCGAAGCGACGGTTGTGAGTGTTGGGCTCTGAACGACATCACAAATGGTATGGTAGATCACTCAAACCAGTATGTAATCGGATGTCCGAGGAATCCGGGTCGCTAAACCATGACGCTGTCGGAGAGAAAATCAGCGCGATTAGCGACGGGTCACAGGTCATCAGCACCGGGCGAGCGATCGGCACTCGTGTAAGTGAGTTCGTTCGGGAGTCGTATTGCTATCGCTGGCTCACGAAGGAACCTGACCCAGACATCATCGTTATCGATCTTCGAGAGACGTACACTGTCGGTCCGTTTATTACGCTGCTGGATACGCTTATTCCACATATTGAAGACGCTTGGAATCAGTCGCGTGTGGAGTCTGCCGCGAGCCGAGTGTTTGAACGGCTTAGTGAGGAGGTGTTTGACCCGCTTTCCGAGACGCGTGGCTACGAACTCGCAGTCTCGGTCTTGGTGCCACCGGAACCACCAGAGCAAACGCGCACTGGGGATGACGAATCGGAATCTGCCAGGGATGGCTCGACCTGACGTTCCAGAATATTCTTTTTAGTAATTCCAGCGACTTGCCAATACTCTCTTCGGGGTGAGGAAATCGCAGTTTCAAACAATCTTGAATGACCCCAGGCTGAGTTTTATCGCGAGTGCAGTCAGAAATTCGCGCTTCTGGCACGTCCGACCATCCATTCCTGCGATGGGATGTTCCTCAACTGGCGAAGCCCGGGTATTGCACTCACACTTCCGATATTACCCTTTTATCCCGGAGTGGCTTCGGAGTCTGATCCGGATAGACCACCCAGAATAGTCGGTGTACGGATATGATGACGGTGATTCGGAGTGTGATCGCTCGGGCAGGCGGTCCCGAAGTGGACAATAGGCAATCATCTGTGATAGCCTCGGCTCGTTAATGTGATAATGCTTGGTGGCGTTCCGGAACTGTACGTCCTCTCGACCAAGGGGACCCTTCGGGAGGATCGTTGAACATCAACCCTCTGGAACCCGACGAATCAGGATCCGAGACCTAGTCAATGAGACGGTAAAACGGGGGTCAACTACAAATTTGTGGTTATGATCCTGCTGTGGCGAGTGGTTTACATATATATATATATATATATATAATTCCTGAAACGTATAGTGGTCCGCGTTTGCCGGAAGTGCGCACAGTCAGTCGGTTTGGGCACGCGTCCCCACCGTTTGTTGCTCGTCTCTCGGACCAATAGTAGCACACAGGTATTACCACAGAACAGGTCTCAGTTGGTGCTGGTATGCTCTCATCGAATCCCGACTCAACAACCGGAACGAGCCGAACGGGTTAGTTTTCAGGCCAGAGCTGGTCTTTCAGGGACCGCTCCCACACCCATTCGCCGTTTTCCCGGTACCAATCGATGGTTCGCTGTATCCCCTCACGAATATCAATCTGTGGTTCGTAATCGATCAGGTTCGAGGCCTTAGAATAATCACAGTGAAGCTGCTGGACGTCCAGCGGTCGGAACCGAGACTGTTCAACCTCGATGCTCACTTCGGCGTACCCCATCTCTTCTGCGATTATGTGCGCAAGCTCCTCGACAGTATAGTCCTTACCGAAGCCGAGATTCACGACTTCTCCTTCCGCGTCGGGACAGTTGATAAGCTTCGAGGCGCCGCGGACTGCGTCTTCGACGTACGTAAGGTCGCGACTCGCCTCAATGTTCCCCAGCGACAGCTGATTATCCGTCGATAGCTGTGCGATCAATTCTGGAACGATGTAGGGGTGAGTTTCTCTTGGCCCGTAGCAATTAAACTGACGGAGGATGACGACCGGGACGTCCTGTTCATGGAAGAGCGTAAAGCAGAGGCGGTCGGCCGCGAGTTTACTGACCGCGTAGGTTGACTGCGGATACGTACGGTGAGACTCGCTCATCGGGACTTCCTGTGCGGTCCCGTACACTTCCGACGACGAGTAGGTAAGGATGCGCTCAACCCCAGCGTCCCGGCACGCGAGCAGCAGTTTGAGCGTCCCGTTCGCGTTCACCGAAAAGAAGTCTGTGGGTCGGTCATAACAACTCGGGATGTATGGTTCTGCGGCGAGGTGGAACACGTAGTCGATTTCGTTCGAATTTAGCAAATCGACCAGATCCGACCGCAAGATGTCACCACTGACGAGGTCGATGTGGTCCGCCAAGTCGGCTCGTTCCCCTTCGATTCGGTTGACGATATTTTGTAAGTTATCTAGAGCGCCCGTCACGAAGTTGTCCAAGACGGTGACGTGGTTGTCATTCTCGAGCAGTCGCCTGACGAGAGCGGAACCAATGAAGCCGGCGCCCCCAGTAACCAGCACCCGCTCGTTCTGGAGTTCGGTAACCATACAGGTTAGTTTTTTTCGGGGATTATAACCTTCTCGTCTCGATGCCGAGGTCAGAGGGCATCGCGGATAACGTCACATATCTCGATTATAATCTGATCATTAAGATTCGGAGCGGACGGCAGATTCATACCACGCTCGTGGAGTCGTTCCGTCACGGGGCAATCGCTTCCACTCCCGGCGTAGGGCGGTTGCTCGTGGAGTGGGTAAAAAAATGGCCGCGTCTCTACGTCGGCATCAGCGAGTGCGTTCCGCACCCGCTCGAACTGTCCGGTCGTTCGAAACACCGGGGCGACCATCCAGTGGGCTGACTCCCCCCAGCCGGGTGTCGCCTGGAAGCGAACGTCCTGCGTCGTCAACTCGCGGCGATATGTCGCAGCGACGCGGCGTTTGTTCTCAAGGATCGCGTCGGCACGCTCAACCTGCCCAATGCCGATCGCGGCCTGTATGTTCGTCAGTCGATAATTGTACCCGATCACCGAGTGGTAATATTTTCTGTCTCTCGACATACCGTCCCGCCGGAGCAGCCGTATTCGCTCTGCAAGTTCGTCGTCGTCCGTCGTTATCATCCCACCCTGACCGGTGGTGAGGATCTTGTTCCCGTAAAAGCTGAAACAGCCGACATCGCCGAGGCTCCCCACACGTCGACCACGATACGTCGCTCCGTGTGCCTCGGCAGCGTCCTCGAGGACCAAGAGGTCATGCTCGTCGGCGAGCCGTTGAATCGGCGTCATCTCGCATGGCTGTCCATAGAGATGGACTGGCATCACCGCCTTGGTGTCTTCGGTGAGACGCTCACGGACGCTAGCGGGGTCAAGTGTGTATGTGTCCGGGTCGACGTCCGCGAACACCGGAGTTGCACCGACGTAGGACACCACGTTCGCACAGGCGATCCACGTCAGGTCCGGGACGATTACCTCATCTCCCTCGCCGATCCCGGCAGACAGGAGTGAAAGGTGGAGTGCAGCGGTTCCGGTTGAGGTAGCGAAAGCGTGTTCGGTTCCGATCCAAGCCCCGAATACATCTTCGAACTCCGTAACGTACTCGCCCTTCGGGGAAATCCATCCACGTTCGAGTGCGTCAAGCACCCGGGAACGCTCGGCGTCCCCAAATGTCGGTTCTGCAAGCGGAATCATGTATAAGTAGTAGAGTGCCAGTGAAAGTGATCGTACATTCTCAAACTATAAGCGTTGCATTTCATTTTTCTGCAAGGGTCCTGACTATCTCTAGATCTATCGGTTCGTCAATATCAATTGACCGGTCTCTTGGCATTTCGAATGGGACTGTAGCATCGGTATAGAATGATTCGTGTTTAATAAAAGCGTTCCTCCGCGCGGCAAAGATGGCCCCGTTCGGGCAGCGCAAAGCTGGAAGGTCCTGGCTACGTGGAATGTCGTCAGTCCAAAGGACGTCCCTATCGAAGTACGTATGTAGGTACCCGTCATCGTCAGGTTCCACTGCCCAGAAAGGTGGTTGCTCAAACTCAGTCACGGAGATGACCGACTTCGCAGCCTCGTCGTTTTGCAGCTTCCGTACTGCCTGGTCGATGTCATCTACTCGACGGAGTGGAGAAGTAGCTTGCAACTTTACAACCACGGTCGGCGGTTCCTGTTGTTTTTCGATCCAGTTGAGCGCGTGTTGGATGACCGGTGGCCCCGGTGTCTCATCCGTTGCTAGTCTGGCCGGCCTTATAAAAGGGATTTCCCCGCCGTACTCGCGTGCTACTGAGGCTATCTCCTCGTCGTCAGTCGAGACAATCACTCTGTCTATCGTTGTCGCTTCGTTCGCCTGCTCCACCGTGTGGGCGATGAGGGGTTTTCCAGCCACTTCCTTGATGTTCTTTTTCGGTATCCGCTTTGACCCCCCACGCGCCGGAATTACGGCGAATACGTCACACGTCATTGCTTGATACCGTGTCGACGTCGGAGACGACGGTACTCCGCCATCGACGTTATCTCGAATTCCTGACCGCCGAATTCGGCTACTGCGGGTCGAAACGGTGGGTAATACATCGCCCGGATGAATCGATCGATTTCATCGTCAGACCACTGATGGTTAATAACTCCGTCGTTTGGAAGGTCGCCTCGCCCGTGATACGTGCCGACCCCCGTCTGTGGTCGGCCGCTGTACTCTTCTTCCACGATCAATTCGAGTACTGGCAGGAAGTTGCTCATTCCGGCGTGGATGAGTCGGTGGTAGAGCGAATAAGCGGTATCGGTAGGCCCGATGGAGACCTCTTCCTGCTTGAGTATCGGCCCAGTATCAATTTCGTCTGTCATGTAGTGGTACGTGTAGCCGGTACGCGATTCACCTTCGACCATCGCCCACGGCACCGACAGCACACCGGCGTACTGCGGGAGCAACGATGGGTGGAGATTCACACCACCGTACTGTGGAATATCGAGAATACGGCTCGGAATCTTGTCTCGATAGTAGAGGGAAAAGATGAGGTCTGGGTTGAAGGCCTCGATCCACGACTCTGTATCGGGGTCGGAAATATCGTCGGTCTTATACGATATATCCTTCTTTTCGAGAAACTCCAGTAGTTCTTCGTTCCGCTCAATATCGTAGGTCAGGACGCGAAGTTGCTCTTTTTCGAAGCCACTATTCAACAACTGCCTGATCGCTAGAATCCCAGACCGATAGAACGTCGCCAACAGAATTTTCGTGTCAATCATCACCGTTCACTCTTAGCGCCTAAGCGTAGCAACAGTTGTTTTAAGTCTCTTGCGTTCCCGTGATGTGATTCGACTACCCGAGTCAGCCCTGACATCGACGACACGGGTATGTCGTCGTCGGTTGGATTGACCGCGTCGTGTTGGTCAACGCGTCCGTTATTTGTATGCAGGTGGAGACAATCGAGATAGTCTGCTACTTCTTGTACGACTCTTGACTTATCGTAATCAAAGGTCTGTGAGGACACGTTCAGATGGCCAGTATCGAGTAAAACGCCGCAGTCAGATGGGTCTACCTCCTCGAATAAACGACTGAACTCGTCAGGTCGACAAAACATGAGGAGGGGGTCTCCTCCGACCACGTTCTCCGTGGTGACGACGTTGTTCTCGATCGAGATCGACACGTCGGTCGACGTCGCATGGTCAATTACAGACCGCAGTGACGAAAGAAACCGTTCGAAGCACGTTTCGTAGTCGGGTGGCGACTGCTTAGGGAATGTCAGGGACAGATCCGGGTCGACTCTGAACCCGCCGTGGAACGTGTACCGCGGTATATCGTGCTTCTCGCAGAAGGTGATCGCGTCCTTGACGTAGTCGACGCTTTGTCGTCGCAGGGACTCGTCCGGCGATGCGAGGTTCAGGATGAACTCGTCCTGAACGGGGAGAAAGTAATTGTGGGCAACGAAATTGAACGAATACTCCTCAACTAGCGCCGAGACATCTACATCCTTTTCGCTGCAGTAGCCGAGTTCGACGTTTTCGATGTCGGCCCGAGAGTACGCCATTAGTGTTTCCTCCATCCCGGTGTCTGGAAGACACTGCGTTGATGCACATATCATGCGATGTGATCCCACGTAATCGGTGCATGCTTGGGGATCTCCTGCGTGGTAGACTTACCGACGACATCGTCGTAATTCCACGGATCTATTCCTTCGTCTGGGCGGACGATCAACAAGTCGTCGGGAGAGATAGCCGCACCAGATTCGATATCGCGACTGGCGTGTAAGCTCCGGCGCATGGAGTGTTTGTTGTTCCGTTCCACTGTGGAGATCAACCGACGAGTACTTCCGATCGCCTTCTCGGCGAATCGCACGTTGTCCACCATCTGCGAGAGTTCATCGGGTTCTAACGACGCGTAGTGATCCGGGCCCTCCATCCCCCGGTCTAGAGTGAAGTGCTTTTCAATCACAGAGGCTCCGTATCCCATCGCCAAGACTGGAGCCACGACCCCCCTCGTATGATCCGAAAACCCAACCTGCCCAGGGAACGCCGTTGCGAGAGTCTCGATAAATCGCATATTGAGTTGGGTGGCCTTAGCTGGATACGATGAAACGCAGTGCAAGAGAGTGACGTCCCCGCAATTTCGAAACCGGAGGAACTCGACTGCGCGTTCAATTTCACCAAGGTTTGCCATCCCCGTGGAGAGGATGACGGGCTTTCCTGTTTCTGCGATCGCGCTCAAGAGGGGTTTATTCACGATGTCGGCCGAGGCGACTTTATACCGATCAACGCCGGTGGATTCAAGAATTTCGACGCTCTCCGGGTCGTACGGCGTAGACATGAATTCGATCCCAACTTCCTGGCAATATTCCATCAGGACGTCGTGATCTTCTTCTCGCAGTTTTACGTTGTCCAGCATTTCGTACTGGTTTGTACTGGCATCCCGTTCCTTCTGATAGTCGGCCTGCTCCGTCTGAGCTGTCGCGACTTCTTTCGGCTGGAAGGTCTGAAATTTGACCGCGTCAGCACCGGCGGAAGCGGCTGCGTCCACAAGGTCTTTCGCGATCTCGATATCGCCGTTGTGGTTCACACCCGCCTCCGCGATAACTTTACAGTGGGGTTCGAAACCAGTGTCTGCAGTCATGAATGAGTACAACTCACCATCGGATAAGAATATATCGACGTATGGCGACCACTGTCTCCCCCATGCTTCCCCGGTCGTGGGTGAGCGTTGGTAGATCTGTGATCGAACGAGGCGGCGCCAGCGCTGGTAGAATGGGACAATCGCGGCCAAACACATTCGATTCCGATCGAATCACGTACACCGATGCTCATCAAGTACCACACCTAGCTATGATCGTGTCTGTCGACGTGCTTGCGGACTATACCCACGACAAGATGCCATATCCCGGGGGCGACGGCTAGCGGATCGGATCGTTTTTATTGGTAGAGGGTCCACCGCCGATTGAACCCTACTTTCCTAAACAAATGAACAACGAAGCCTCGCAGCGGGAGAAGCTAGCTGCGCTCGAACACGTCGCTCGTCATCGGCCGCTGACGACACTCGCCATTCTTGGGATGAGTCTGGTAGCCGCCGTGCTGGAGGGTATCGGTCTCAGTTTCATTCTTCCCATCATTGAGGTCACCCGAGGGCAAACGTCTTCGTCCGACCAGAGCCAATTCGTTGAGGCGTTCGTTACGCTCTACGACGTTCTAGGAATTCCGTTCTCACTCGAGTACATCATCGTCGGTGTTATCACCGTCATGGGTGTTCGGTACGGGTCCAGTTTTGTCGTCGACTGGTTGAAGGCCTATCTCCGAACAGATTACGTCCGTCACCTGCAGACAACGGCCTTCAACCGGGCACTCGATACCGAGATTGCGTACTTCGATGAAAAGGGGTCCGACGACATCCTCAATACGATAGTGACGCAAGCAGAGTATGCCGGTCAAATGATCCAGTGGCTCGTCGAGATCCTCAAACAAGCGTTTATGAGTTTGATTTACGTGGCGATAGTGGTCTATTTGGCACCGAAGTTCCTGATCGTGGCAGCCGTTTTCCTCGGTGGCCTCTTCTATTTCGCGCGGAAAATGGTCGAGTCCGGCTACTCCGTCGGTGATCGGGTCGCCGACGCGAATCACGAGATACAGACGGTCGTTCAGGCCGGGACGCAGGGCATCCGCGACGTGAAACTCTTTGCGCTCTCGGACGAACTAATGGACGACTTCCTTGAATCGGTTCAGAAGTATACCGATTCGACGATCCAACTGTATCGGAACCGGTCTGCGATTGATCACTTCTATCAGTTCACCATAGCCGTCACAATCTTCGCTTCGCTGTACGCGTTCCTCGAGTATTCTACTCTTTCGTTCGGCGGACTGGGACTGCTCTTGTTCGCAGTCTTCCGACTTGCACCCCGAGTTAGTACAATCAACAACCAGTTCTACCAGATCGAAGGACACCTGCCACACCTCATTCGGACCCAGACGTTCGTCGACGAACTAGCGGACCGGAAGGAACCGGGTTCCGACGGGGACCCATGCCCCGATCAGCTCGAAAGCGTTTCCTTCCGCGATGTCACCTTTGCATATCAAGATGAAACCGTACTGGACGATATTTCCTTCGCGATCGAGCAAGGCGAATTCGTCGCGTTCGCCGGTGGCTCCGGGGCCGGGAAGTCGACCATCGTCTCGCTTCTCGCTCGTTTCTACGACCCCGACACAGGGACCATCACGGCCAACGACGTACCAATCGAGACCTACAAACTTGACGAGTGGCGCCGGCGGCTCTCGGTTGTCCGCCAGCAACCGTACATTTTCAACGATACGCTCTGGAAAAATGTGACCGTCGCTGACAGGGATGCGACCAAGGAAGAGGTCGAAGCGGCCTGTCGAGCGGCGCAGGTGACGGAGTTCCTCGACGAACTACCGAACGGATTCGACACCGTGCTCGGTGACGACGGGGTCCGACTCTCGGGTGGCCAGCGACAGCGAATTTCCATCGCGAGAGCCGTGCTCAAGGACGCGGAAATTCTGGTTCTCGACGAGGCGACGAGTGATCTGGACTCGCACCTCGAAGAGGAAATACACGAACGCATCGAGCGTCGCGATGACGTCATGCTCGTCGTCATCGCGCACCGTCTCTCGACGATCACGGATGCGGACCGGATTTACGTTGTAGACGATGGCGGGGTCCGGGAAGTGGGCCCCCACGACGAGTTACTTGAGCAGGATGGAATGTACGCCTCGATGTATCGAACGCAAATCCGGTCGCCCTGATTCACCTCGTCAAGAAACCGCACTGGCGTTATTCCAAGCGTTTTTAAATTCCACCGACTTGAGCATCCCTATGCTCTCGAAGTGGCAGATCTATCAGACTCTCTCTAGGGCCGGTCTCGGATCGGCCGCAATCCGGCTAGAGAATCACTTTACTCAGAAGTACGACTTTGCGGATCTGACGGACGAAAGTATAAAGTCGTATTCGGAGCCTACAGATGAGGGGTACGTCCTCATTCCCCTCACGCGCGGGCAAGATGGGCTGAATTCCTTCCGGTACTGTATTCTCGCACACGCCTTTCGGACGCGGGGCTACACTCCGATTATTCCTCTTTGCCACGCCGATCTCGATCTTTGTCAACGGAAGACGTGCGAGAAGGATGGGAAGGCGGTCTGTGACGTGTGTAACTACGCCGGGCGGTCGCTCCTTTCAGCGTTCGGACTTGAGGGCATCCCCATCGAGTCACTGCTCAGTGAAACGTACGGTGCACCGGAGGTAGATACAACGCTCGAAACATATCGCGGAATTTCCGTCGCTGATTACGCGATGTCATCCACTCGCCGCTTCCTCTTGCGGCACTCGATCGACTTCGAGGACAGCTACCATCGTGAAACGTACCTCAGGTTCCTCCGAAGTGCGGTCATCCTCGTCGACATGTGTGAGGCGCTGTTCGAGCAATATCCGTTCGACGCTGTTCTCGCACACGACGACCGCTACGTTCACGGCGGGATCCATCTCGCAGTCGCGCAGAAACACGGCGTAACGTCGTACAGTCATGCCCTCGGTCGTCGCGAGGGGACTATCCTGTTCGGTAACGCAGGGAACCGCTCCTCATTACCATTTTTTACTGACTATGATACGCTCCAGACGGAGTTAGCGGAACCACTCTCTGCTAGCGAGGAGCGCCGTGTCGAAGACATCATGACTGCCAGAACCGAAGGCTCTGACGTCAGGATCAACTATTCCGCTCGAACCAACAACTCGTTCGACTCATCTGCTGACTGTACGGTCGGCATATTCACGAACCTGATCTGGGACGCTTCTCTCGAAGTCGAGGAGCTCGTTTTCCCCGACGTACTCGATTGGATAGATGACACAGTCGAACACGTGTCGAGTGTCGATGGCGTGCAGTTCGTCTTGAAGACCCATCCCGCCGAGACGAAGTTCGGTACGGACGAGTCAGTTGAAGGACGGATCCGTGACGGCCACGACCCACTCCCCGACAATCTCGAAATCCTATCACCGAATACCGACGTCGATACGTACGCGCTTATTCGTGATCTGGACGCAGGGATCGTGTACAACTCTACCGTTGGCCTTGAGATGGCGTACGAAGGTGTCCCAACTATCGTGGCCGGGGACACCCATTACCGCGATCTCGGTTTCACGTTCGATCCAGAAACGCAGGACGAGTACTTCAGATTGCTAGGCAACATTCGCGATCTAGAGATGGACGAAGAAATGATCGCACGCGCGAAGCGGTACGTACACGTCTACTTCGAACAGAAGCACGTCGACTTTCCGTTCTTCAAGACGCAGTCTGCCGGCGACAACGAGTATTTCAAAGTGGAACATGATGAGGTCAAGCCAGGGAACGAGAACTTCGATTTCATTGTTCGGAAAATCCTCGCCGATGAGCCGGTGCTACGGTAGGCGCTGCCGCTCACATTTTGTATCCAAGAGCCTCTAGCTGTTCCGTTTCTACTCCATTCTGGAACTCGTTCGACTCGTCGGCCCGCAACTGGCGACACTCCTGGTACCACAAGTCGAGTTCCGCCCGCAATTCGCTGGCGGTTTCGATGTCCTCACTGACCCTGTTCTCCGTCTCGCGTGGGTCTTCGTCGACGCGATAGAGCATCTCGCCGTCGACAAGGAACCTGTATCCGACCA
Source organism: Haloarcula sp. CBA1131 (assembly GCF_008728975.1). NCBI lineage: Archaea > Methanobacteriati > Methanobacteriota > Halobacteria > Halobacteriales > Haloarculaceae > Haloarcula > Haloarcula sp. CBA1131. The sequence continues at coordinate 1,389,054 of NZ_RPCY01000001.1, read as the reverse complement.
TCTCTCGCAGATGGTTTTTGAGGTTCTCGAAGGACCAGTCTGGTGGATCGATAGAGATGAGCTTTCTGTCCATAGAACGGACGCTGGTGAAGGCTGGCCCGCGCCGTCGACTCTGGGTTCTACTGAACACGAACTCGTGTCCAGACACGACTCCAGGCTCCCAAACAACCGATCCTTGTCCGCTGAGGAATTCGGGATCAACGTCTGCTGCTCGAAGAAGCGTATATGGAACGTCGATCAGTGACACGACCTCGTCGTGAACACCACCATCCGTCGACGAGGTTTTGAGAACGAACGGAACGTGGGTCTGTTCGTCATGCGGGATAGTGTTGTGTCCTCGCGCCGGATTCCGGAACAGTACGCGTTCACCGAACGCCTCGCCGTGGTCACCGACGACCGCGACGATAGAATCGTCGGCCGGTCGGTTCGATTGCAGGTAGGAGCGTAACTCCCCCAGCTTGTCGTCCCAATAGTTGATGCAATCGTCGTAGAGATTTTCCAGCCGTCGAAACTCACGGGGCGTACTCGCCTGGTTCACCGTGTTCTGATCCCTGCCGAACGAATCGTCGCCGTCGAACTCCCCGGAGAACCGCGAGAACTCGTTCGGTGGGTCGTAGGGGGAGTGGGGATCGATCGCCCACAGGAGGACGAACGTATCCTCGTCCTCGTGTTCCTCGAACCATTCGAAGAGGTACCTGTTCAGGTCCTCGGCTTTCGGATACGCGAGGATATCCTGGTCGGTGTTCAGGAGTTCACGATCGGCCGTCGTCGTGGTCCGTCGCTCGAGTACCTCGGGGTGTTTGTACACCTCGATCACGTCGTCGAACCCGCGGTCGAAGCCTGTCGCGGACGAGACGTTCCCCATCGACGTGACGCAAAGCGTCTCAAAGCCAGCGGAGGCGAACGCTTCCGAAAGCAGCGGAACCCCGTCCGGTATACCGTCGGAACGCGTTTCGACGCCATGTGCCGGCGGATAACGCCCCGTTAGCAGAGACGAAGCGACGGGGCGAGTCCATGTGGACGGACTGAAACATCGAGTAAACAGCCGCCCTTCTTCGGCGAGAGTGTCGAGGTTCGGAGTTGTGGCGCGATCGTATCCGTAGGCGGAGACGTGATCCGCCCGCAACGAATCGACGACGGACAGAATGACGTCCATTGCTTGCTCTGATAACTTTCACAAACGCACTTAATCGAATCGTTTGAGCGAGTCATGCTCCGGCGCCGACCTGTGTCTGTTACTGTTTTCACCGATGCTATGCCGACTCTGCGTCCGGCAGACCAGTAGATTCACAATAGCCGCTAGCCTACGAATCGCTCACACATGGCTTCTATCGGCGTTATCTATCCTCGTCTCACTGCCTTCGGTGGTGCGGAAGCAGTCTGTCTTACCATCGTTGACGCTCTCCGTAACGAACACGACGTGGAACTGATCACTGCAACTCCTCCTCGAACGCGGGAGCTGAGTACGGAACTGGTCGGGACCGAGTTTACCCTCAACTACCGGGAACTAGACGTCGACGCGACCGTTCCCGGTCGCGTCACAAATCTACTCGGGACCGTGAGCGGAAATAACTTCGACCTAGTGACGAAGTCCCTGTTCATCCGTCGCGTCCGTGCCATTGCACCGGAGTACGACCTCCTTGTGAGCGTCCGCGACGACGTTTCGCTCCCGCAGCCGACGCTCCAGTACGTTCACACGCCACGGTTAGCGTTGCTCGCCGCGGGTCGTCGGGTATCGCACCCTGACCGGAGTGAAAAAAGTACCGTCAGGCGCATCTACAACCATATTTGTACCACTCTCGCCGGACACAACCCACCGTCCGTTCATAACGACGTGTTGCTGACGAACTCTGACTGGACCCGATCGCTTACCAGAGAGTTCTACGGTCCCGACGTCGATATTCGGACGGTGTACCCACCCGTCACTCTCTCCGAGTTCGATCCCGTTCAGTGGGACCGCCGAGAGAACGGTTTCGTAACGATCGGCCGCGTCTGCCCATCGAAACGGACGCTTCGGACCATCAAAATCGTGTCTGAACTCCGTGACCGCGGATTCGACACCCACTTACACGTCATCGGGACAGTCGGGGATTCCTCGTACGCCGACAGCGTCTGTGACGCGGCGGCTGAACGGGACTTCGTCAGCCTCGAGGGCGAGGTGAAGCGAGCGACGCTTGTCGAACTTCTGACGACCCATCGGTATGGTATTCACGGGAAGGAGCGAGAACCGTTCGGCATGAGCGTCGTCGAAATGGTCGGCGCAGGTATGATTCCGTTTGTTCCGTCGGGGGCGGGGCCTGCCGAGATTCTGGGTGGCGAAGACGCACTGGTCTACGACTCCCTCGAGGATGCCGTAACGCTTGCCGAAGCCGTCCTTGAAAACCCCGACGTTCAGGCATCCCTCCGCTCGTCGTTGCCCGACTCGAACGAGAACTACGGGCCAGATCGATTCAAAACGAGCGTCGTCGAAGCTGTGGAGGAACTGGTTTGAATGTCGGGTTCGCTGGTCATCTCACTGGACACTGAACTCCAGTGGGGGTTCCACGGCATCGATGCTGAAAAGGAGTTTTCCACCGCCGGACGGGAGGAACGATCGAACGTCGATACACTACTTGACCTGTTCGACGCCTTCGATGCACCGGTGACGTGGGCAGTCGTTGGGCACCTGTTCCTAGACGCCTGCGACGGACGGCACGCGGATATCGAGCCGCCCCGAAGAGACTGGTTCGACACCGATCCGGGAACGTCACAGTCCGCCGATCCCCTCCGGTACGGACGCGACATTGTCGAGAATATCGTTTCCGCCCCAGTCGATCACGAGATCGGGTCCCACACGTTTTCACACGTCCTCTGTCACCAGCGTGGGTGCACCGAGGCGGTGCTCAAAACCGAACTAAAGCGATGCCGCGAACTCGCGTCGTCGTTCGGCGTCAACCTCCGCTCGCTCGTGTTCCCGCAGAACCAGATCGATATGCTCGGAACCGTGGCCGACGCCGGTTTCACTGCCTTCCGCGGACTGTCCCCGGAACATCGGCTGCGGGACGAAGCGATTGCAGGGCGCTACCGGCGTTTCGCTCGCTACCTCGCCAGACGACCGGCACCGACCGTCCAGCCCGTCCGGGATCCGTCCGGGGTATGGGAACTTCCCGCTTCCCAGTATTTCCCGTATGTCTCGCCGGGCCCTCTCAAGGATTCTCCCATCCGGCTCGCCCGGACACTCCGCGGACTCGAACGCGCCCACGACCGGGACGAGGTGATCCACCTCTGGGCTCATCCACATAACTTCACGCCCACACTGCTTGAAGACCTGCGCCGTGTTCTGGAGTACGCGGAGCGTATCGATGTCCCTGTCCGTCCGATGGCTGACGCCGTCGCCGTGCACGCAGATCGGTCGTAGGGTTGATAACCCCCTCTCAAGAATTCACGATAATGAGCCAGCGACAGACAGTCGTCATCGGTCTCGACGGTGCGCACTTCGAGCTGCTCCGTCCGTGGATCGAAGATGGTAAACTTCCCAACATCGCTTCCATTATCGACGACGGTACCGCTGCAGACCTGTGCTCCGTTCTCCCGCCGGTCACATCCCCGAATTGGAAGGCGTATCTCACCGGGAAGAACCCAAGTAAGTTCGGGATCTTCTGGTGGGAGAACATCGACACCGACAACCGACGCGTCTACTACCCGTCCCATCGCAAGAACGAGCAGACCGAGTACTGGGAACGCATCGCGGAGGACGCGTCGGTCGGCGTCGTCAACGTCCCAACAACGTACCCACCGAAGTCCGTCGACAATGCGTGCGTGGTGGCAGGTGCGCCGGACGGCGAGAACACCGGCTTCTCGACACCGGAGTCCCTAGAAGCGGAGCTTGTGGACAAATTCGACTACACCGTCACCACCAAGAATCGAATGGAGACGAAGCCGGATGCTACCGTTGACGAGATTCTCGATCGCATCGACAGCCGGTTCAAGGTTGCAAAACACCTTCTCGAAACACGCGATCTCGATTTCCTGCAGGTGACGACGTTCTACATCAACACGCTCCACCACTTTCTGTGGGACGACGAGACGACTCTGGAGGCTTGGCGGGCAATCGACGCGCACATCGGCGACCTCCGCTCAGGAGACCGGAACGTGGTTCTGATGAGCGACCACGGATCGACGGAGATCGAGACAGTATTCAACATTAACGCCTGGCTTGAACAGGAGGGGTTCCTCACGCTTAAGCGAGATGTCTCCGATTTCATGTATCGGCTTGGGTTGACGACAAACCGGGTCGAGCAGTTCGTCGACGCGCTCGGGCTTCGGAATCTCGCGTTCAAACTCGCTCCGGAGCGGCTCAAACGAAAAGTTCCGGACGAGCAGGGCGAAGTCCACAAGGGTGCAAAGACTGACCGGGTGGACTGGGACGAAAGCGTCGCCTTAGCGAGCGGACAAGGGCCCGTCTATCTCTTGCTGGACCCGTCGACATCGGAGTACGATCGTGTTCGGTCGCATATCGTCGAACAACTCACTGCCGTGCGTGGCCCGAACGGCGAAAAGGTGTGTAACGATGTTCTGGTCAAAGAGGAGTACTACTCGGGGCCGTATGAGAACGAAGCGCCAGATATCATCATCGACCAGCGTGAAGGCGTTCATATCCGCGGTGGGATCGGTAACGACAATATATTTGCCGACCCAGAAAATGAGGGATGGCGCGCAGAGAACAAACGCCGCGGCCTGTTCGCAGCGTGTGGTCCCGACTTCACCTCGGAAGCTGTGGACCCGATGTCGATTCTCGACCTTGCACCGACGCTGTTACATCTATATGGAAAGGATATCCCGACGGCGATGGACGGAACGGTTAGGTCTGATGTGTTCGCTGCAGACAGCTCCATCACAGACACCCCTATCGAGTATCGTGACTCAGATGAGCGTGATGCAGAAATCCGGCGAATTCGACGAATTGCTCGCTCGCTTGACGACTACTAGAGGTATCCAAGATCTTCCAGCCTGTCCTCGAGATCGTCATCCTCGGCTTCGGTACCCTCCAACTCGCTGATGACGATATGGAGAATGGTGGAAGCGTATTCTTCGCCGGAGTCGAACCCGTATCTTTTGGCACGCGCGGAAAGTTTCTCTCTAAGATCCGAATCGACATCAATCTCCATATTCGTGCAATATCTCCGCTGCTAATAAATATTGTTTTGATCGTCCCCTTCGCTCCGTCTTCCGTGTCATTGGTCGTCGGATTGATACTGCGGAGCGGTTACACTGGCCCGCTGCTGCAAGTCAATAAATGCCAAAGCGATCCCAACCCACATCCATCCAGCCTTCCCAAACCCAACGAGGAAGTTCGCTTCGACGACGACGGCTGTCATCGAAGTTAGAAGCGCGAGCGCGAGCAGCCTGTGTTCGATTAACTTCGAACCCGATATCAATCTTACAAGGAATCCGCAGGTGGTAGTAATAACACCGATAACAAATACAATCGCCGGGATCCCCGCACCAACCCCGATTATAAGGAATGCATTATGTGGGAGACGATTTCGGAAGAAGTGTTGCCGAATATTTCCCCATCCGACCCCAGTTAAGATGTTTTCTGATATCAGCCTATACGAGACTTTGAGCTGGCTGAGACGGTGAGCGAGCGATCCACCCCCGCTCTCAAGGCCGGTAAATAGGTGAAAGACGAAAGCAATGGCCAGCGGAAGCAAGACGATTCCAGCGAGTCGAAGCAGGGCTATCGGCGTTCGAGCTGAGCTATTTCTCAGCGGATACAGGTAGAATGCCACGTACACCATCGCTAACAGCGCTCCCCATGTACTACGGGACTGCAGAATAAACACAACATAAAAGAGAATCACTGCTACGCCCACGAAAGGGAGATATTGCCCGCTTCGTTTCGATGTGAAAACAACGTACGGTAACGAGCCAAGGGTGAACATTCCAATCTCGCCATGTGACAACTCTATCCCCGAAGTACGCGTAAACGGAATAATGTAGGAAGCAATCGACCGCGACGGCAGGAACTCGCCACCGAAGAAAACCCCCGTAAGCGAACTCACGATACCAATAACACTAATGGCCAGACTAGAGAGAAAAACTGCCGATAGAACAGTATGTAGCCGCTTCCAGGAGTCGACGTACAGGAGCAGCGAGACAACCAGCATGAGGTACCCCACCTGTGTTATGATCCGGCGATATGAGCCACCGTTGATGGCTTGCACGAGAACATTATACAATAGAAATGTGATAAATAGGATGACAACCAAATAAAGCAACGAGAGCCGCGAAATTTCTGCCCGCAGCAGTTGTCGAATTGTGAGGGCTGTGATTGTCATTAGGATAAGAATGTTTGTGGGGCTGACAAATACTATACCAGTCGGAATCGCGTACCCGGCGAATGGGAGAGAGAAAACCATACACAGCACCAGAAGATCTACTGTGTCGAAATCTTCAGTAAATAACTCAGTCTTCTTCGACGTTTCCATCGTGTTGGTCTTATTTTTCTTGAGTCAGAGGGTCACATGAACGTTTTGATATCACTGACAAATTGGCCTGTTTGATAGCTGTATCATTTGTTGGGTTCTGTAGAAACATCGATTAAAATTGTATTTAATTCAACGAAGATTGGGGTAGAGAACTGATAATGAAAACACACTGTTTATTGCTGGTATAACTGATAATTCCGAACCGCGCTCGGCCGTCACGGCCTTATATTCCGGCATAGAAGGTATATAGATATTGGAATGCCGTTAGATGCTTCTGTCGGTAAATAAAACGACGGTAACTTTCGCTCTCAAACAATTTCACTCAAACTGAGCGCGAAACGGTCGAAATCAGTATAGGCAAATATCCAAAATGCTTAATTAAACGCGGTCATCCAGTGGCAGGTCTTTTGATTGGAGTACTATGAACCAACGGGTATGCATGCGCATACCAATTGATTTTTTAATTTCCTGCGGCTGTTTCCCTAAATACTCAACAAGAGGCCGGCGCAAAGATCTGAGCGATGCTGAATCGTGGAGTTGAGGATATATTTCTAATTCGAGACCCGCCATATGCGCAAATAATTCATATTCTTCCACTGAATAGATCAATTCGTTTTGTTCCGGCGTCTCCGCCTGCCGTTCCTCGCGAGGAATGTTGTTATCCAGCGTGATCGACCACGGCCCTAGTAATCGGTTCGGACTCAGGAGGGGGTAAAGCGTCGGTTCGCGTTGAAGCAGGACATAACCATCATCTTTCACAACGCGCGATACCTCGTGGAGTAACTCGATTGGATGGTACGTGTGATGAAATGCTGAATCAAACACCACTATATCAAATTCGTTGGCACCAAAGCCCTCTAAGTTTAGGAAATCACCGATATAAAAATCGATTAAATTAAGATCTGCGTTGACGTACTCAAGTACCGGTGGTGCCACAGAGCGTAACCAATTTTCAGACAGTTCAACGGCACAAACACGGTCTACTTTATCCATTTGAGATAAGTGACCAGATAGCCAACAATGTCCAGCGCCAAGTTCGAGAATATCGCCTTCAATTGGGCCAACCCAATGTTCAAAATATTCTAGGGTGCGATAAGATTTATTCTTATCAACCCATTCTTTGACTTCTTTGAGGTTCTCTTTATCAGCAGATTCCCACGTCGCCTCTTCGTTTTTAGACAATTCTGTCTTAGAGAGATAAGATATATCCAAATCTTCATCACTTAAGCTACCACTCATTATCGTAACTGATTGATGCCACCAAGTAAATGCGTTACGTTATTGATGGATAATGGTCGATTCAGGTGGCCAACGGTAAAACTCCAGCAGAGGGGCTGAACTGAACAGAACTATTGACTACAACTTCCCGATTTGACAACGGTCTGGATTGTTCGTTCTCCGCTTGTTGCACTATTCGGCCAATTCTCGAAACAGCTGAAACGGTTAGAATTCAATCCCACACTCGCTAGCTCTGCATGCTGTCATCATTGTGTTTCAGTGTTGACTGATTAGTGAGGGCTCCCGCGTTCTCATACGCCAGCAGTGAGATCAATCATTATTTAATTCTTAGACCGACGATACTGCACCATGTCAACGACCGCCTGTTTCTACATCGGATCTGCAACCGCATTTAATGTTGGCTTGACGACAAGGAATATCGGTCTGATGATGCACGACGATCTAGACCTCCACCTCGTCGGTACTGCGGTCAACGAACTCGACGCTGACGTACGCGAACTGTTCTCGGTCCACGGGACAGCGTACGATTCGACCCGAATTGGTGGGATGCGAGCCCTCCACTCCTATCTCCGTACACACGGTCCGGATGTACTGACACATGTCGTACAGCCGCCGATTCATGGGACTATCGGGGCGACACTCGCCAGCCTGTACGATGTTCCCTTCGCATACCGCTACAGCGGCGACAGGTTCTTTGAATACCGAGTCGCGTCCGACCTACAGTCCATCAAATTCTTCGCGGTCAACAACATGCTTGGACGTCTCCCCATCGCCCTCTCTACGAAGTACGTTACTCTTGGCCCGGCCGGGACTAATCGGTTGATGTCCCTCTTTCTCGGACCGAACGAACGCGAGGTGGCCGAACTCCCGACGCCGGTGAATCTAGACCGGTTTTCCAACGTCGGGACGGAGTCGCCGTATGGTGTCGAGGGGCCTATTGCCGTATCAATCGGCAGAATAACCGATTTGAAGGGGGCCAAGTTTATCGAAGCGACCCTCCCGCGTCTGCTTACTCGCCGACCGGACCTACATGTAGTGTTTATCGGTAGCAAACGAGATGCAATTGGTGTCCCGCCAGCGCTGGAGCATCGGGTTTCTTTCACAGGCCCAATCGCTCCAGCAGCGGTCCCGAGATATTTGACATTCGCTAATGTACTGATCCACCCATCTCTTACCGAGGGCCTCCCCAGAGTCCTACTTGAGTCGCTCGCTTCGGGCACACCGGTCGTTGCTCGAGACGTCGGTGACGTGGCATCAGTTACCGAGAACACGTTCACGACGGCGGACGAGTTTCTCGATTTAGTTTCGCAGTTCGAGTCACTCCCGGTTGATGACGTCGAAAAGTTCTCAACTGATGTGTTGCGCCATAGATACGTCGAATTCTTCAGTTCGTTTGCCTGATCGCTCGGCCGAAGTCAGCCATGGTCAGCACATCGATTTCACCCTGCTCCTGTCGTGCTCCAGCATAAGCGATAAACCGCTCAACGATGTCCCGCTGGTGAGCGTTCGAGAGGTCCCAAAGGTGAGACCAGACGTGCAGCGTGGCGTCCGACCGGATTGCCCTATCGACGCCGCGGTAGAGCCGTCTGAGGTGCCACCGTTTTCGAAGTGAGACCGGGATCAGCCTGAACACGGGGTGCGGATCGATCTGCCCCATTGGCAGGTTCGGACACCCGAGCGAGATGTACGGCGTGCTCGGTGTGACGGCAGTCCCATCACAGACGCGTCCGTCACTCGGCTGGTAAGGGGACAAAGCGTTGTGATACAGGCGCCGACCTGCATTCATCTGGATTAGCCGACACGGTTCGGGAGTGCGAACCGTGTCGATACCGTTCTGTTTGAGCACACGCTCCGGTGCTGAACTGTGACGCGGCGGGACGAATGCCCGCGACCACGGGATGCCGAACTCGTCGTGGGCGTCCTGAGCACGTCGCAGTTCCCAGTCGACCGTTTCCGATGTCACCTCTCCACACGGCGTGTGCGAAAATGTGTGCGTGCACACGTCGTGGGGAACCGGACTCGAACAGATTGCATTGATCATGTCCGGTGCATAGAAGAGAGGGTCGGATTCCACGTCCGTCCCCGGATCAGCTTCGAACCACCCGTCACCAGGACGCCCCTCATGATTGCCACCGCACGTATCAAGCAAAAGGTGTCCGACGACATCAAACGTAATGGGGACCTCGGCAGATTCACACCAGTCTAAGAGACTACTCAGCGTCCTTGTTTCGGTGCGTCGGTCTTCACTAAGGTGGTCATACTCGTTGAGGTCATGTTTTGCCCATCCGAGTTCCACTTCGAGGCTGATAACGACGCTTCCCGTCAATCTCACGCCACCTCGCTACTCTGTTGCTTCGTCCGTAGCGATTCCATGGTCTCCAGTATCGCTCTCGTCGATGACTCGATAGAATACTTTTCGAGGGCCACCTCATCGTACGTTTCGAGTGGTTTCCATTCCGTTTCTCGAATTATTTCAGGGAGTTCGTCGACCGTTCCTGCGTGAAGGCGTGGGTAGTCAGTTTCTGGAATTGTCCCGACCGGCGTCGCGAACACATGCTTCCCCAGCGTGAGGCCTTCGTACACAACTGTCGGATGTGATTCGAAATCAGACGTGAGCAATACGGCATCCGTCGCTGCGACAGTTTCGAGTGCCAAATCGTGCTCCAACACCCCGGTAAAGCGAATGCGGTCGGAAAGCCCACGCTGTTCGACCGTATTCTCGAGCTGATCGAACATCGGTCCGTCGCCGACGACCACAAGTTTGTATCGGTCGGGAAGAGCGGCGACGATATCAAGGGCCGTGTCGGGGTTCTTTAGAGGGACGAGCCTGCCTACGAAGCTGAGAACGATGTCGTCGCTGTCGAATCCCCATTCGTGTCGGAATACTGCTCTGTCGCTTGACTCGTCAGCCACGCGGATTGCTTCTGCGTTCACGATACCGGGTGTCGTTTCGACGTTGTTTCCCGCCGTTCGGATGACGTTCGCAACGCGGGAGGCCTGACAGTAGACGAAGTCCCCCAGCCAGAATCTGAAGTTGAGACGCTCAAGAAAAAATTTCGGCGTCCACTGGAACTCGGATCTCGCGGACGGTGTTCCACCGACAAAATTCACGACCGGAACGTCTTGGAACCGCGAGAGCACCTTCGCAACCCAATGTAAGGAGAGGGAGCTCACGTATATCCCGTCGACATCATTTCGAATAGACCAGCGGTACGCATAAAAGAACGTGTACAGCGAAAACGCGAGCCGGTACAACACCGCGTGCGGTTCATACCCCTCTGCTGATGCTGGCTTCGCACGCATCGGTCGATGGATCTTCACTCCATCAACCTGGCTTAAACATCGCGTCTCGCTCGTCTTCGCCGTGAACACTGTGACGTCGTGCCCGTCTTGTGCGGCGATCTGGCAGATTCTCCACTGTAATAACGCACCCCCGTTGATTGCGGGATAGAAGTCCTCAGCAAATACAGCGAGTTGCATACTGGTGATTCGATGTTTTGGAAATATATGTCTGTCCATGCGATACTGGTCCCTCTCACTGGAGATTTACAGTGTGGCAAGGGTGTCATCCCCGGGTTTCGAACCGGTGCCCGACAATCAGCCGTTTAGGGGTCGCAAAGGAGGTCCAGTAGAAATCGCTATCACAAACCTCATAATCCGCTCCAGCAAAGTCTCTCCCACCTTGGCTCGTATTCTGGTACTTTGTTCTCGGCTTCCGTATCCGCTCACTGGGGGTGCGAAGCTCCGGATGTTTTACACGGCTCGTGAACTCGCCCGGGAGCACGATGTCGAATTACTCGTCATCGATCAAGAGCCGATCGACGAATCGGCTGTCGAGGCGCTCAGATCGGAGTTTGAGGCCATCCACCTCTTCACTTATCCACACTACAAATTCTATTTTAATACGCTACCGGGGCTCATCTCTTCGAAGCCGCTTCAAACGCATTATTATAGATTCGATGAGGTCGATGCCTGGCTCGACGATCACGCGCACAGGTACGATCTGCTCCACTGTAACCACGTTCGGACGACCGAGTACGCGTTCGGTCAGTCACCACCAGTGACCGCGGACCTCGTAGACGCGATATCTCGGACCTATCGCGAAGCCTCGAAGGACGCGACTGGATTTTGGCGCGCGATCTATCCGGTCGAATGGCGGCGGCTCAGGGAGTACGAGCGGTCCGTCGCGGATTCCTTTGACCACTCGTTCATTATCACGGAGGCCGACCGCGACTTTGTCACCGGTCGGCAGTCTTTTCCGTCGCTCTCTGTCCTCCCGAATGGCGTGAAGCCAGACCTCGTCGGACGAGGCTCCAGCGAATTCAGGACTGCACCCAACGATCCAAGGATTGTCTTTCTCGGGAAGATGGATTACTTCCCGAACGAAGACGCCGCGTTGTATTTTATAGAGGAAGTTTTTCCGACCATTCGGTCCAAGTACCCTACTGCCGAGTTCCAAGTCGTTGGAACGGATCCAAGCGACCGAGTCGCATCAGCAGACGCACGCCCGGGCGTGACGGTAACAGGGTTCGTGGACGACCCTGCAGAGTATCTTGATCGCGCTGACATCGTCGTCGCGCCGATGCGACACGGAGCCGGACTCCAGAACAAAGTCCTTGAGGCGATGGCGCTGGGGCGACCCGTCGTCGCTACCCCACTCGCAAGGGAAGGAATCAACGCGCTGGACGGGAAGCATATCGTCATTTCAGACAACGCGACGGAATTCGCCAGCGCCATCGATCAGCTACTATCCGACACTGATAAACGCCATGCTATCGGCACCGCCGCCAGAACACTGGTTGAGCAGCGGTACATATGGCCCCAAATCGGCTCTGAGTTGCGCGATCGCATCTCGGCCACCCTCGATAATCACGCCGGTACGGAGTGAGCGAGCTAAGCGAGTACACTTTGGCATAACGTTTTGCAATCATTAATTACAGCCTTCGATCTGCCATTTCAAGTATTTGAACCCGGCTGCAGACAGCAGTCATGAACTAATGGTTCTGGAAGAATCAGTCAAGTCGCTTTCAGACGCAGCGGACGCTGAGTATTTCAACCCCGGCCAACTTGTTCCGAATGGAACTCGCTGCTCAAATCTGTCAACGGCGGGTCCTTTGCCGGCGAATATGAGATTGGGAGACATAACAGCATGCACCACTTCGAGAGCTACGTCAGAATCGCCATTTTGAACGACCCATTCCATTGAGGTCGATGAGACAGCTGACAACTTGGAGTGCCGATTAACATTTTAATGCATTACATAGTCTTCACGCATTCGGCTAATTACGGAAGATTTTATTTAGGAAACGACGAGCTGAATATCCACGTCACGCTCTTGTAATCGAACTCAATTACGCGTAATAACTTCACGGTGAGCACGAAGGGTCTTGAAGATCGTCCGGAATATCATATTCGTTGTCATCGGTTATCAGCACCCCTGTCCCTCCTCACTTCAATCGCCTCCCACGGAGCGGGCACCGCTGGCTGCAGCGCAAGATTCCTCAGCATATGAACCAATCATTTTATTAAGTTCTGAGGATGAGAGCCCGCGGACTGATAAGGACCTACAGTGAGTCACAGTCGACGAGTACAGGGTCTACGTGTGCCAAACCGCTATTTCGGCGACGAGCGGCATCAATGGCGTCACGTGTGCTACTCAACTAAGATTACTTCTCTGAGCGGGAAGAATGAAGCCGAAACAGCCGCTCAGCAGTATTGATAAAATAAAGAAAGGTAGCTTCCGCGGCTCTATCCAAACATCTGGCGCATCATCGGATGCATCTCCATGAGCTGCTCTTCGGCGATCTCCTCGTACAGCTTGTACGTAATGGAGACCGTCAGTAGCAGCCCGGTACCGGAGACGCCGCCGATGGTACCCAGCATGTTGGCCATCACGGCGAGCAACCCAACCAAGGCGCCGCCGATGACAGTCACTTGCGGGATATACCGCTCGAGGACCTTTTCGATGACGCCGACGTTCTGTCGGAAGCCGGGGATCTGCATCCCGGAGTTGTGGATCTGCTTGGCCGTTGCTTCCGGGCCCATGTCGGTGGTTTCGACCCAGAACACGGCGAAGACTGCGCCGCCGACCAGCATGACGAACAGGTCGATTCCAACGCGGGTCAGGATCTGCCAGACCGGCTGAGCAGTCCCTTCCAGCCACCACATCCAGTCGCCACGGCTCTGGATGGGGGCGAGGAAGTAGAACAGGCCGCCGGTCGGCTGGCCGTTGGCGTACGTGCCAAGGAACGCTGGCATCGAACCCAGCTGGGCGTTCAGGATACGGCCCAGGAACTGGATGTTCGCCTGCAGTGCCCGGACGAGGATCATCGGCAGGACGCTCGCGTAGATGAGCTTGACCGGGAAGCGGCCACGGGCTCCTTTCACGCGGGCGTTCGACAGCGGGATCTCCACGCGGACCGATTCAGCGTAGACGACCACTGCGAAGATGAGGACCGTCGTGAACAGTCCCAGCAGTTCGCCCTGCAGCAACACGGTCTGGAGGCCATCAGCGGCCAGCACTGGCCCGGTGCCGCGCTCGCCGGTGATGAACAGGTACCAGGTGTAGATTATCCCTTCGTTGTTGCCGATAAACGGCGTCGTCAGGATGCCACCGATGAGTCGCTGGCTCACGCCGGCGACAATGAACAGGCCGATACCGGAGCCGACGCCCCATTTGGAGATGACCTCGTCCATGAACAGGATGAGGACACCGCCGACGAACATCTGGGCGAAGATGAGCCACTGGACACCGGCCGTACCGATACCCAGTGAGTTCGCGACCGCCGTGTCAGCCGGGAGGAAGCCGCCGGCAAACACCATCGGGAGCCCGGTAAGACAGATCATCACGAGTACCAGCAGCTTCTGGAGCCCCTGATAGAGGATCTGGTCTCGCGGGTCGTCTTGGGTGTTCAGCCCGAGCAGGTCCGCCCCACCGAGGAGCTGTAACACGATGGACGCCGTAACGATCGGACCGATACCCAGCTGCATGATGCTCCCCTGGCCGGAGGCCAGAATCGAGGAGAAGCGCCCGAACACCTGTTGACTGGCGTCGATGTCCAGCCCGAACAGCTTCACGTTCGTCAGGAAGAAATACAGCAGGAGTACGCCTCCTGTCCAGGTGAGCTTGCGCTTGAACGGAACGTGTCCGTCCGGCCGCTGGACTGCGGGCATCCGGACAAGCAGTGGTTCGGCGGTGTCCTTCCAGCTCATCGTTCGTTATTCCTCGTCCGCGTCCGCGTCTTCGTCTGTCTCGGCCTCGGCCTGGCGCTCCTGGCCGAGGTCGGTCAGTTCGACGCTCCCGCCTGCGGCTTCGACTTTCTCGCGAGCGCCCTCGGAGAAGTCGTCGGCGATGAGCGTGAGTTCGTGGCGAACCTGGCCGGCACCGAGTACCTTCACGTAATCGGCGTCGTCGGCGTCTTCGACCACATCACGGACATCGACGCGGAAGCCACCGTCTTCGACTTCGGCGACGTCGTCGGCGGCCAGCAGCGTCACGTTCTCGTCGATCTCGCGAACGTCGATAGTGGCGGCCTCTTCCTGCACCTTCTGCGGGCGCTTGAAGCCGCTCTTGCCGAGCGGTTCGTGGTTGTGGAACTCGTGCTTGTCACGGCCTGCGGCACCGCGACCACCGCGGTGGCCGGCACCACGTCGGTTCTTGTGCGAGCCGCCGCCGTGCGTGCGCGAGCCGCGCTGTCGTTTCTTTTTGCTCGTCATTATCGCATCGCCTCCAGGAGTTCGTCGATTCCCTCGGTGTCGTGTTTCCCGAGCTGCCCGCCCTCCTTGACGGGGTGTTTGACGCCGTCGTGGCCGCCACGGGGCGGGTGCAGACGGAGCGTCGGGGACAGTCCCTGCTCGCGTAGCGTCGTCTCCTCGGAGAGGAGCGCGAACGCGAGCCCGGAGATGTCGTCGTAGTCCGTGTTCTCGGCGACCCACTCGTCGTCCACGTCGGCGTCGCCCTCGAGCGGCTCGGCGCGCGTCGCCAGGACTGTCTCCAGCGTCTCCTGGCTCGGCTCACCGAAGGCGACGAAGTCGTTGACCTTCGTCACCATGCCGCGGTAGGCGTCCGTCTCGGGGACGAGCGTGCAGTGGTTCACGTGGTGGATGTTGAGCATCTCCAGCGTGTCCTGGATGTCGGTGTGCATGTTGACTTCGCCACGGAGCTGGACGAGCGCGTGCATCACTCGATCACCTCTCGTTTCTCGAAGGTCCGTTCGGGGACGCGCGCCTCGGCCGTGTTCTGCAGGGCGTTGAACGTCGCCTTCGCGAAGTTGACCGTGGTGCGCGTGTTCCCGCTACTGCGTGTCCAGATGTCTTCGATACCGGCGAGTTCGAGCACCTTGCGGACGGTCTCTCCGCCCGCGAGGCCCAGCCCGCGCGGGGCCGGCTGCAGCTCGACTTCGACGCTCCCGGCCTTGCCCTCGGTGCGCAGCGCGACCGTGTGCGGACGGCCACAGCCACACTCCCAGGACCCGCAGCCGCGGGAGACGTCGATGATGTTCAGCTTTGCGATGTCGATGGCTTTCTGGATGGCACCGCCGACCTGGTCGTCACGCCCCTCGGCGTAGCCGATGAGGCCGTCGCGGTTGCCAACGGCGACCACGCAGCGGAACTTAACGCGGCGGCCGGAGTCTGTCATCCGCTGGACCATGTTGATGTCCAGCACTTCGTCTTCCAGGTCGGGAACGAGCTGGTCGACGACTTCCGATTCTTTCAGCGGGAGCCCGGAGTTCAGCGCCTCCTGCATGGAGTCGATTTCGCCCTCGACGACCTGCTTGCCGAGGCGTGTCCGTGGCTCCCATCCGTTGTTAGCACTCATAGTTCGATGTCACCGTCCAGTAGGGTCTCTCGGAGCTCGTCGAAGTGCTCCGGGAGGTCTGCAGCGTCGAAGTCACCGCTGTACAGCGGCTCCTCGAGCTGCTCGTCGTACTCGGCGATGTGGGCACCGCGCGTGCGCTGCCAGTCGGCGAGTACGTCGTCGTTGTGCGGAATGTCCAGGCCGGCGTCGATTGCGCCTTCCTGTATTGCGAATACTTTGCTTCCGGGGGTCGGGCTGTTGAGTCCGATGTCGAGCACTGCCTCCTCGATGCCCGCTTCCTGCGCGCGAAGCCCGGCGAGCAGACCGGTGAGGTAGGCCGAGGGCATGTTGCCCGTCGGGGCCTCCCAGCCGTACTCGGCGAGGTCGCTCGAGTGAGCGGACGCGAGAGTGTCGTCGCCGTTGGGGCCAAGCGTCACCAGCTGCGCCCTGACGTGTTTATTGCTCTTTCGAGCAACGAGACGTGGCTTACCGGATTTCAACAGGCGCAACCGCTGATGGTAATCGGTTCTGGCCTCGCGGCGTCGCCGCATCGGTACTTTGTATCGTGGTCCTGTCGCCATTATGCGTCACCGTGGTTTGCGTCGATGTAACGTTCGAGATCGGCAACGCTATCGAACTCGCCACCGCCGGCCTTGTCGTACAGGTCGCGGTACTGCGAACTCGAAAGCGTTCCCTCGTCACGCAGTTCGCGCAGCTTCGTCCGCTGTGCGCGGATGCGTGACTCCCAGTCCTCCTTGGAGTTCTGCCGTGCGCCTGCCTTGCCCTTCCGGGAACCGGCTCCCTTCTGGTGGCCGTACGCACGCTTCTTCTGGCGCTCCCGGGCGCGTCCGCGGGAGTTGCCTTTCTTGTCTTTCGCCTGAATGGCGCCCTCATCGACCAGTTCGCGAACGTCCTCGCGGGTAATCGCATCGGCGATGTCGCCCTGTCGCTCGGGGTCGAACCAGACGCGGTTCTTCCCGACGTCGAGGACGTCCGACGCGAGTCGCTTCTGTGCGGAGAGGTCTGTCATCACTCACTCACCTCGACTTCGACGTAGGTGGGGTTGAGCACGCGGATGCCCGCGTCCTCGGCTTCCTCTTCGATTCGCTCGCGCTTGCGAGCGCCGACCTTCGAGGCAATACGGACGGCTTCCGTGTCCCCGTCGACGCCTTCGAGGTCGTCCACGTTGTGCACGCGGACCTCCTCGAAGCCCGAGGGGTGCTTGCCGCGAACCGCGGTCGGCGAGCGGAAGCCCGCCTCGACCGTGTCGCCCTTGCCCTTGATGCCGCGGCGCTGCTTCGAGAGCTGGCCGCGGGGCTTGCGCCACGAGGTCGAGACGCGCTTTTTCTTGTGGTGGTCCTGGCGGTTGAACTGCGGCTTGCCGACCCGGTGTCGCTGGGTCAGGAGCCGCGCGTCCTCGTCGGAGAGGTCCGGCGTCTTGTCGGTGAGCCCGCGGGCCTGGAGTTCCGTCTCCACGTCCTCGTCGGGCGCTTCCTCGCCGCCTTCCTCTTCGACTTCGGCTTCGGTCTCGGACTCGACTTCGAGTCCGCCGACGTCGGCCTTGATTCGGGCCGCCAGCGCGTTCCCGATACCGCTGACATCGGCGAGCGCGGACTGGTCGGCACCGCGAACGTCTTCGACCGATTCGAAGCCGGCCTCGCGGAGCGACTCCGCCTTGGACGGGCCGACGCCGCTGATGTCAGTCAGTTCGGTGTACTCTTCCTCTGCTTCGACGTCTTCTTCGTTATCCGCCATCAGGCGTCACCTCGGTTCGGTTTGCGGGTGATGTACACCCCGTCCTGGAACACGCGCACGTCCTTGTCGTTGATGCGCGTGAGCTGCTCGATGTCCGCGGCGGTCTGGCCGACGGCTTCGATGTCGGGACCGCTGATGGTCAGCTCCTCACCGTCGATTTCGACGTCCGTGTCGCCGTGGATCGTCGTGCGGCGGGGGGCCTTCTCGCCCAGGAAGTTCTCGATGACGACTTCGTCACCCTCGACGTCGACCTGCATCGGGAAGTGAGAGTAAAAGACCTCCATACCGTACTCCCAGCCCTCGGTCACGCCGTGGAACATGTTCTCGATGTGGCTCTGGAAGGTACCGATCGTCGACATCGTCTTGGCGTTGTCCTCATCGGATTCGATGACGACCGTGTCGCCGTCGACGGACACGTCGATGTCAGGGTACCAGAGCCGACGCGTGACGCTGCCGTTGTCCCCCTCGACGGTGATGTCAAGGTGGTCCTGCTCGGCGTCCACGTCCTCCGGAATCTCCAGTTCTACTCGTGGCATTGTTAGTATACGTACGCGATGACTTGGCCACCGACGCCCTGCTCACGAGCCTCGTAGTGGCTCATGATGCCGTGGCTGGTCGTAACGACGAGGGTCCCGTAGTCACGGGCCGGGAGGAACCGCTTCTCCCATTTCTCGAACTCGTCTGCGCCCGCAGAGTAGCGGGGCTTGACCGGGCCACACTCGTTGATGGCTCCTTTCAGTTCGACTTCGAACTCGCCGGCTTTGCCGTCGTCGACGAAACTGAATCCGTCGATGTACCCGCGGTCGTAGAAGACCTCGAGGACGCTGCCGATCTCGTTCGAAGCGGGCGATACTGTCTGCTCT
The DNA here is from genome assembly GCF_008728975.1 of Haloarcula sp. CBA1131. NCBI lineage: Archaea > Methanobacteriati > Methanobacteriota > Halobacteria > Halobacteriales > Haloarculaceae > Haloarcula > Haloarcula sp. CBA1131. The sequence goes on along the minus strand of NZ_RPCY01000001.1, from coordinate 1,369,930 downwards.
AGGTGCCCGACGCTTTCGGCGTTGTTAAGCGCCGACAGTGCGTTGGCAAATGGGTCGTTCCCTGTCATTGTTAGCTGTACTTCCTGAAGCCCATGCCTCGCGAAATCTCGCGGAAGCACTGGCGGCACAGCCAGATGTCGTACTTGCCGACGAGTCCCTGTTCGCGACCGCAGCGCTGACAGGACTCGAGCTGGCCAGTTCGCTCACTGGATGCCGTCTCGGAATCGGGCTCGTCTGTGGTTTCACTTTCGCTCATTCGCTCACCTCCACGTCGTAGGTCGACTCGATGAAGGCGACGGCGTCCGCCGGGTTGAGTCGATGCTTCGTCGGAATCGAGCGTGACGCCTTGTCGCGCTTTGCGACGCGGTAGCCGGGGCGGACGAGGTTGACCGTCACGTCCAGCCCGTAGATTCCGATGCTCGGGTCGTACTCCTGGCTCGGGAACTCGGTGTGTTCCTCGACGCCGAAGCTGAAGTTGCCGGTGTCGTCGAACTGGCTCGTCGCCAGTTCGGCCAGCGGCAGCGCCGTCTGGAGGAACTCTTCAGCCATCTCATCGCGGAGGGTGACCTTCGCACCGATGGGATCGCCCTCGCGGATGTCGAACTCGCCGACAGTCCGCTTGGCCTTCGTTCGTACCGGCGTCTGCCCGGTGATTTCCCCGAGGATGTCCTCTGCGTTGGCGAGGTCACGGCCACCGTGGCCGATACCCATGTGAACGACGACCTTCTCGATACGCGGTTCGCGCATCTCGTGGAAGTCGCCGCCGGACTCACTCTCGGAGCTCATTCGTCATCACCTGTGAAGTTCTCGTCGATGACGACGACGTACTCTTCGACCGTCTCGAAGCCTTCGTCGCCATCCTGCGAGACTATCACGTTGTTCTGTGCCGAACCCGGCGTCACCTGAATCTCCTCGATTTCGCCGACTTCGCCCGCGTGGGCGCCGTCGACGGCGGTGACGAGCGCGCCCTCTTCGTACTCGAAGTGGGCGACGATTTCACCGTCCTCGTTGCCGACGACGATGGAGTCGCCAGCGTCGTAGGTCTGGGCGTCCTCGACGACGAGCGTCTCACCGTCGTGGAGGCCCAGCTGAACGTCGCCACCGGAGACGTGGGTCTTGGTGACGATTTTACCGAGCTTGGACTCGGCCGCGTCCGGGTCGATTGCGGTCAGCGCCAGCCGACCACCCTCGCCGGGGAACACGCGGTAGTACTCCTCGCGCTCGGTGAAGGCCAGGATGTCGAACATCCCGACGGGGCGTTCCTCGTCGGAGATGGCCTTCCCGTTGATGAGGACGTTGTCCTCGTTGAGGGCGTAGCGGGCTTCTTTGCGGTTGTCGGCGTAGCCGAGCACGTCCCGAAGAACGATGAGTAGGGGAACCCCGTCCTCACCGTGCGGGCCGGCGCCGGCTTTCACCGTAAACGTCGCGGTCTTGCGCTCTACGGGCCAACTGTTGGGCACCGAGAGTCGCTTCTGGTGGTTACTCATGCGGAATCATCCTCCGATTCGAGACGCGCCTCGCGCTTCTCGTCTTCGAGGTCCAGGTCCGTCACGCGGACGTTCGAGGTGTCAAGCGGTCGCGGGACTTCCTCGCCGTCCGTCTTCTCGAGCGTGACGTCTTCGACGTGGATGACGGCCTTGTCGAGGTCCACCTTGAGGACTTCGCCTTCCTCGCCGGCGAAGTCGCCGCGGAGCACCTCAACGGTGTCACCAGCGTTGACGCGGACGTTCCGCTGGCCGTACTCCTCGCGGAGGTCGGCCGAAAGCGTCGCCCGGACCTGCTTGTGCCGCTCGTGAAGCGGGGCACGTCGTTGACTCTTGCGTTGTTTGTCTGGTTGCTTGCTCATGGTTCTATACGATCATCGTCGCTGCTGATGCCACACTGCCGAATCGCTGTGCGACTTCCCGTGCGATGGGACCTTTCAGCTCGGTCCCGCGCGGGTCCTCGTTCTCGTCGACGATGACAGCCGCGTTGTCTTCGAACTTGACGCGGGTGCCGTCGGGTCGACGGATCGGCTTTCGCTGGCGGACGACGACGGCTTCGAGCACCTGACGACGCATTTCGGGCGTCCCCTTGGTGACCGAGACCGTGATCTTGTCGCCCAGCCCAGCTTTGGGGTGGCGGTTCTTCGTTCCCGAGTAGCCGTGGACGGAAATGACCTTGAGTTCGCGCGCTCCCGTGTTGTCCGCACACGTGATGAGCGAGCCCTTCTCGAGGCCTTGCGTGACGTCAGCACCGAGTGCTTCCATCAGGCATCACCGTCCTGTTCGTCGTTCGCGGCCTCGTCCGAGCCCGCGCTAACGACGACGTGGCTTTTCGTTTTCGAGAGCGGTCGACACTCTGCTATCGTGACCGTGTCACCGACCGCGAGATCGAGACAATCGGGTGCGTGAGCCGGAACGCGGCTCCGCCGCTTCATAAAGCGGTCGTATTTCGGCACCTTCACGTCGTACTCGCGCTCGACGACAACGGTCTTCTCCATGTCAGTGGAGGCTACCTCGCCGTTCAGTGTCTGTCCGCGCACGGAGAGCTCTCCGTGGAACGGGCAGTTCTGATCGGCACAGGTCTCCTCCGGTTCCTGTACGTTCAGTCCTAGCGCCATAGTGAATCTCCTGTGTTCTCTGTGCGACGAGCGGGACGCGCGACGAGTCGGCCCCCGTCGACCCGGACTCGCTGTCCGTCGACGGCGAACGAAAAGGTCGCGCTGTCCTTCGGCACGTGCCACACCCGGTCGGCCCCCTCGACCGTCAGCATCTGTGTCGTCTCCATGACGACAGTTCCGCTGATACCGACAGCGTCCGGATTGGACGCTGCGACGACCTCGCAGTCGAGGCCGACGAGTTCGTGTCGTGGGAGCGTCTCGGGTGTCAGTGGCATTATTCGTTCTCCTGCAGGTCGCCTTCTTCGCCCTGAATCGTCTTGATGCGGGCGATGGCCTTCCGCAGCTCCTTGATGCGACCGGGGTTTTCCGGCGCACCACCCGCGGCCTGCACGGCCCGGGCGTTCAGCAGTTCGGTCTTCAGGTCGTCGAGTTCCGCCTCGCGCTCGGCGGGCGTCATGTCCCGAATCTCCTGGACGTGGAGGACGGTCATTCGTCGTCAGCCTCCTCGTCCATTTCGTCCATCAGCTCTTCGGCTTCCGCCTCGACGTCCTCGTCGAGTTCCTCGTCGACAGCGTCTTCGAGTTCGTCGACGTCGACGTCCTCGACATCGTCGTCAGTCGGGACCTCGACGTCTTCCTCGACGATTTCCTCGTCGACGAACTCCTCGTCAGCCTCGGACTCGTCGTCGGCCCCGGTGGCCACGTCTTCGTCGAGTTCCTCGGCCGTCTCGCTGTCTTCAGGCTCGCCTTCGAGGAGTTCCTCGACGGACTCGCCGTCGGTGTCGGCCACGTAGTCCTCGACGTCGACATCCTCGTAGATCTCGAAGTCGTCGGGGAGCTCCGCGTCCGGCGGGATGATCTTGACTCGGACCCCGATGGTACCGAGCTTCATCACGGCGACGCCGACACCGCTGTCGACGATCTCCTCTGCGGGTTCGCCGTTGTGCTTGACGTAGCCGCGGTTGAACTTCTCCACGCGCGAGCGTGCACCCGTGACCTTCCCGGAGAGGACGATCTCTGCACCGAGTGCGCCCGACTCCATGATGCGGTCGATGGTGGTGTGGCCCGCTTTGCGGAAGTACCAGCCACGCTCGAGTGCGTTGGCCAGTCGGTCCGCGACGATGCGGGCGTTGAGGTCCGGCTCGTCGACTTCCTGCACGTCGACTTGCGGGTCGTCGAGGTTGAATCGGTCCTCGAGTTCCGTCGTGATCTTCCGGATGTTCTTCCCGCCCTTGCCGATGACCATCCCTGGCTTCTCGGCTTTGAGCACGATCTGGGTTCCCATCGGCGTCTTGGCGACGTCCATGCCGCCGTAGCCAGCGCGACCGAGTTCTTCTGCGAAGAACTCGTCTATCTGGGTCCGCTGAAGTCCGTCCTCGATGAACTGTTGTTCGTCGGCCATTAGTCTTCGACCTCCGGCTCTTCGAGGATGAGTTCGACGTCGACCTGCGGGCTGTTCCACGCCGAGGCACGCCCCATCGCGCGGGGCTTGCGACCCTGCTGCTCGCCGACCTTGTGGGCGGCGACGTGCGTGATCGTCATGGCCTCACCGTCGAAGCCCTGGTGGTCGGCGTTGCCGACCGCGTTCTCGAGCAGGTCGAGGAAGGCCTTGCTGGCCTTCTCCGGGTATCGTCCGGCGTCCCAGCCGTCGACCTTGCTTTTGTGGCCGACGCCCGAGTTGTGCTGTTTGAACGGAACGGGCTGGTCGCCCTCGATAACCGCCTCGAGGTAGTCGACAGCCTCGCCGGCCGTTTTGCCCTTGATTTCGCGGGCGATGGCCTTGCTGTGCTTGAAGCTCATCTGCCGCTCCCGGAGCATCGCTTTGGCCGTCGTGTCCGGGTCGGCTTCGACTGAGTAACTGATTCCCATGATTATTTGAGCGGTACGAACTTCGAGGAGCGTGTCGCTCCGATACCGGCCTGACCGTGTTCGACACTACTCCGGGTGAGCTGGAACTCACCGAGGTAGTGGCCGAGCATCTCGGGCTCGACTTTGACACGCTCGAAGTTCTGGCCGTCGTGGACGGCGAAGGTCAGCCCGACCATCTCCGGCAGCACCGGCATGTCGCGCAGGTGCGTCCGGATCGGGTCGTTGGCTGTCTCCTCTTCGCCGGCCTCGCGGGCCTTTTCGAGGAGCTTGTGTTTCTCCTCGGTCAGGCCGCGTACGATACTTCGCCGCTGTCGAGCGGGGAGCAGTTCCGCGACTTCCTCGAGCTCCATCTCCTGCAGCTCGTCGAGCGTGTGGCCGCGGAAGGAGAACTCTCCTTCGTGGCCGATTTGATATTCTGAGCTCATTCGTTGCCACCTCGACCAGTTCGCTTCGAGGCGATGTCCCCGACCTTACGTCCTGGCGGGGCGTTCCGCGAGATGGACTTGGGCTTGCCGGGGTGCTGGCGGCCGCCGCCACCGAACGGGTGGTCGACGGCGTTCATCGCCACACCGCGGACGTTGGGCCACTTCGTCCCTCGCGCTTTCATCTTGTGATGCTTGTTGCCAGCCTTCACGAACGGCTTGTCAGTTCGGCCGCCACCGGCGACGACGCCGATGGTAGCACGACACTGCGGGTCAAGCCGCTTCATCTCCCCGGAGGGGAGCTTGACGACCGCGACGTTGCGGTCGTGGGTGAGCAGCTGGGCGTTGACACCCGACGCGCGGGCGAACTTCCCACCGTCACCGGGGCTGGATTCGACGTTGCACACCGGGACCCCCTCTGGGATCTCGGCCAGCGGGAGCGTGTTCCCGGGTGCGATCTCGGCGCTGACGCCGACCTGTAGCTCGTCGCCTACCCCGACGCCTTCCGGCGCGAGAATAAGTCGTCGGTCGCCGTCTTCGAACTCGACGGCAGCGACCGGAGCCGAGCGGGCAGGGTCGTGCTCAATGTCGACGACCGTGCCGGCGATGACGTCGCCGTCCTCGACCTTGCGGTGCTCCAGATCAGCCTTGTAACGGTGCGACGGAGCACGGAACGTGGAGGTCCCGCGGCCGCGCCGTTGTCCTTGGATTCGTCGTCCCATCGTTAGAACACCCCAATTCTGGAGGCGACTTCCTGGGCGTCGTCGTCCTCAGAGAGGCGAACGACGGCCTTCTTCTCGCCGTCCATCGTGTTCTGCGTGTTGACCTGTTCGACTGTCACGTCGTACTGCTCCTCGACGGCGTCGGCGACTTCGCCCTTGGAGGCGCGGTCGTCGACGGCGAACTGGAGCTTGTTCTGGAAGTCCATGTCGTTCATGGCCTTCTCGGTGACGTGTGGGTGTTTGATGACATCCCAGCTCATCGCTCGGCCACCTCCGCGAGTGCGGATTCCGTGAAGACGGTGAGTCGACCGGGCGCGCCGCCGGGCGCGAGGTCTTCCGTGTTGACCTCGCTTGCGGTCGCCACGTCGGCGCCCGCGAGGTTGCGGGCGGCCGTCGACGGCTCGTCGCTGGTCACGAAGAGGATCGAGGCGGGACGACGGTACTTCCGTCCACGGGCCGAACCCTGTCCAGCCTTGATCTTCGTCTCGTCGGCGCGGTCGATGTCCGCGTGGACGTCGAGCGCCTCCAGCAGCGAGACGACTTCCTGCGTCTTGACGAGGTCCTCGAAGTCGTCGGAGACGACGACGGGCACTTCGTCACGGTCGAACTCGTGGCCGCGGTCGGCGACGAGGTCGGCGTCGGCCGTCGCGGCCAGCGCCGAGCGAACGGCCAGCTGCCGTTCCTTGTCGTTGAGGTCGAGCGAGCGGTCCTTCTCGGCTTTCGGCGGGTGGGCGCTTCGCCCCTTGACCGCCTGCGGGACGCGGCGGGCACGGCCGTCCTGCTTCGGGACGTGTGCCTGGCCGCGGCCGCTACCGAAGGACTCGGCCGGCGTTCGGAGGCCGGCGTACTCGTCGGACCCGTAGTCCTGCTTTCGGTTGGCCTGTGCGGCACGTACAGCTTTGCCGATGAGGTCGGACCGAACCGGCGTCTCGAAGACGTCCGGCAGGTCGACCTCGCCGTCTGTGTTGCCGTCCAGGTCGTAGATTGTTGCCTGCATAGGTTATCCCTGGTTCGATTCGTTGGAGACGTAGCGCACCTCGGGGTCGAGGCGCGGCTGGTCGTTCGGACGCACCGCGGGCCGGAAGCGCACCAGGCGCTTGTCCGGACCGGGTACGGAGCCCTTCACGAGCGTGTACGGCCCATCGACTTCGCCGTAGTTGACGAAGCCGCCATCGACGGTCGGTTCGTCGCCGTCGCCGATGTCGATGAGGCGCTTGTTGAGCTCGGTGCGCTGGTGGTAGCCGGTCTGCCCCTGCTGGGGGACCGTCGAGCGCACACGGGACGGGTTCCACGGACCGAGGTTGCCGATCCGTCGGCGCCATCCCTGGCGGGCGTGCTTGCCTTTCCGCTTCTGGACGCCCCATCGCTTGACGGGACCCTGCGTCCCTTTGCCTTTCGTGACACCGGCCACGTCGGCGTACTCGCCGGCGCGGAAGATGTCGTTCATGGCGTGTTCGCCACCGTCCTCGACGAGGTCGAGGGCGTGGTCGAGGCGGTCCGAAACGGACCCACCGCCGACGCGAGTCTCCATCACGTCGGGCTTTTTCTTCGGGACGCTCGGGACGGCGTCGGGGACGGTGTGCGTAATGAGTCGCACGTCCCCGAGGTCACCGGCCTCGAGTGCCTCTCGTACCTGTTCCTCAGCAGCGTCCGGATCGTGGTCCTCCGGAACGTCCAGGGTCCGGTCGAGTTCCGAGTGGAACTCGTCGGTCCAGACTTCCGTCAGCGGACGCTGACCGTACGGCGTGTCTTCGTACGCTCGCAGGGCGACGGCGCGCATCGGCGGCGTCTCGATGACTGTCACCGGGACAGTCTCCTCCATCCCCTCGCGGGGGGAGTTGGGTTCGTCGTTGACGAGCACGACGTGTGTCATGCCTGCCTTGTAGCCGGCGAACCCTTGGACGCCCGGCTGCCCGTCGTCAGACGGCCAGCTGTTGAAGCGAGGCGTCTCGCTCGTCGAGCGCTTGCGCGGGCCGAAGCCCAGCGAGCCTTTGCGTGGTCTGCTTGGTTGTGGCATTCGTTTACTCCGTGAGGGTTAGACAGGTGAGGGAGGCGAACAGAGCTTCTTCCGTTCGCACGACCTCACTGCCCTGGTTCGGAACCGTATTCAGCCAGAGGTCGAACCCTTCTGGTTCGTCGCTCGTCTGGTCTCCCCCGACGGCGTCCGGGGCAACGTCGAGTATCGACGGTAACCCGCGCTCGGGTGCCCCGAAGGCGACGGTCATGCCGCCCTCGGCGTCGCGCCGCTCGGCCAACTGGCCGAGACGGGTCGACGTTACCGGCTCGCCGTATCGCGAGGACGCGATAGTGAGCCCGGCATCGTCGCGCGAGAGTGCCGCATCGAGGTCCGCGGCGACAACGTCGAATCCCGTTGTGGGGGCGTCGACGAGTTTCGCCCGGACCGGCCGTCGCGAAGAGACCCTGACGGTCACGCGCTCCCCCTGTGCCACGTCCATATCCGCTGGGACGGGAAGGGAGATCGGGTGTTGCATGCCGCAATTGACCCGGACGCGCCCATCAGCTCCGACCTCGGTCACGATTCCCTGTCTTAACGACCCCGAACCCTCAGATCCGGAGCCGGTCTGTGAACGCACGCGGAGCGGCGGCAAGACGCCGACGTACTCCAGTTCGTCCCGCTTACCCCACATCTCCTTTCGGAGGTGCGGGGGCGTCGCGGCGTACCGCAGCACGGTTTCGACGAACCCGTCTTCCCACTTACCCGCCCCGTCAGGGTCGGGGTACACTGTCAGCCGGTCAACCCGGTAGACCGCGGCCGCGCGGGCCACGTAACCGAGCTTGCGAGTTGCCTCGCGTCTGTCTTCGGCTTCCCGTGCGAGGGAAGACGGCACGAGTACGCTGGTCGTCATGCCGTGACGCTTCCACGTCACGCCACTAGACTGTGCCGATATCTCCCCTTTCCGGGGTTAAAAAGGCCCCGTTTCGCGTTTGCGGTGCGTCGCGTTCACATGGTCCGTCATGCCGGTTCGGGACCGATGCAACCGTTCACTGGATTGCCGCTTCCGAAAGGCCATGCCCCGTGAAGTCATCACACGATACGGCTCTCAGACGGGGCGGCGATTGCCCTCACTTCCCATGGTTTTCCCCGGAAAACGGAAGGCTTTTTACTCTCACCCCCGCCAGATTTGATTGCAACGAGGCGTTGCGCGCTGGTACCGAGCGGCCGACGGCCGTGAGGGTCAGTGCAGAACGAAGCGAGCGCTGGTAGTGTAGTTGGTATCACGTGACCTTGCCATGGTCACAACCTGGGTTCAAATCCCAGCCAGCGCATTTCTCTTCATCCAAACTCCTGAGCGGTGCGTTTTATCGCGCCGCGTACTGGATGCTGTAATCGCACTGGATTTGAGCCCTGCCAGTCGCAGCGCCCACAACGAGCGTAGCGAGTGAGGACACGGGTCTGTTTTTCCGTCCAGTTCCCTCAGTGAATGTCTGTCAGCAACCACCGTTTCGTGGGCCTCACCATTTGTGCGTCCGAGTTCTCACTGTGTAGAGTTATCATCTATCCGCAACAAAACCCGGCAGTTAACAGTCTGCAAGCCAGTTAGAGGGTACGATGGATTCTGCTGGGGATATCAGTGTACTCGTCGTTGATGACAGTGATTTCTTTGTCGAGATAGCGTCGGAAAAGCTCAGTGACGCACACGGCTTCACCACCAAAACGGCAAGTACAGGACAGGAAGCGCTTGCGTCGTTACGAGAGCAGCGTGTCGACTGTGTCGTCAGCGACTACAAGATGCCAGGCATGGACGGGCTGGAGCTGTGTACCGAGGTGAGTGAGGAGTTTGACATACCGTTTATTCTACTAACCGGGCAAGGCGGGGAGGACGTAGCCAGTGACGCAATCGGGACCGGTGTCGATGATTACCTTCAGAAGAAGAAAATCATAGACGGAGAACGACTCCAGTTGCTCGCCACGCGGATACGCAACGTTGTCGGGCAACACCGTGCACAACAGAAGTACGAGAAACTGGTCGACAATACACCGGACGAAATCGTGGAGGTCTCCACCGACGGACGAATCCGTGCAGCGAACAAGTCGATGGCGCGGGCACACGATACCACGCGCCCGGAACTCATCGACTCGCAGTTGTCGGACGCACTCCCGGCCGAAATAGCGTCCGACCGCCTCGAATACGGTCAACGCGCCATTACCGCCGGGAGCGCGGTGACGTTTCAGGATTCCATTGGGGTACGTCACTTTCACAACATTGTCACGCCGCTCAGCGAGACTGGGGACACAAACACTGTCCAGTTCATCTCCAGAGAAATTACACAGCAGAAACACGACGAGCAGAAACTCAAAAAGACAAAGCGAGAGCTCGAACAGTCCAACGAGAAACTGGACAAGTTCGCGAGCGTCGTCTCGCATGACCTCCGGAACCCGTTGATGGTTACGAGGGCCAGAGTGGATTTCGTCCGAGATGATGCGCCCACGGAGCACGTCGAGACGATGGAGAGGAACCTCGACCGGATGGAAACGATGATAGACGAATTGCTGACACTCGCTCGTGTGGGCGAGAGCATCACCGACTTGTCTCGGGTCGCACTCGCTGCCGTCGCTGAAGACGCGTGGGAACACACCCAGACAGACGGCGGGACGCTCGAACTGAACCTTACAAGAGATGTCGCGGTTGAGACAGACCGTGACCGCCTGCTACAGGTTTTCGAGAATCTCTTTCGGAACGCGTTCGACCACAACGACACGCCGCTGACTATTCGAGTGGGGACACTCGACGATGCGGACGAAACTGAGCTTTCGGGCTTCTATATCGAAGATGACGGCCGCGGCATCCCCCCAGAGGACCGGACGACTGTTCTTGAACACGGGTACACGACGAGCAACGACGGGTCCGGATTCGGACTCTCTATTGTCACGGACATCGTCACCGCCCACGGCTGGGAAATCACCATCAGTGAGGGCCGCGACGGCGGGGCACGCTTCGACATTTCTCTCTGATTCTGTAATGCCCTACGTGGCGGATTCGTCCCACAGGTGCCACTCGTTGTTATGCTATCGAAATCGACAGTGTCAGTGCCTGACGAGTAGCGGCGAATTCACACAGCGTACTTCTCTGTCCCGAATTGGAAGGAACCTGTCGCATGGGGTCGCGTAGCCCTTCGTACACACCCGTCAGTCGTCGTTCCGGTTCGACGACCTATTACGTGCCGTCGCGGGAGAGCTGTCCACCAGAGGGTGTATCGTGCCAGCCGAGACCCTGTTATTTCGGTCAGCTGTTCTGAGGAGGTCGGGTGCCGTTTTGAGTATGGAGTACCATTATTTGTTGTCCCATCGTCAGTCCGGTTGTATGACAGACGAGACGGTCCACGAGTCACAGGAAACGCGGAGCCGAAGAGGAATTGCGTCGTACTTCCGACGGCTGGCGAACAGGCTCAGCCGCGGTGAGCCGGCCCCGGCAGATGAGGAACAGACTGTGACGGTCACGCCGCCGGCCGAATCCGAGTTCGAGGTTGAGGTCGAGCAGGAAGACGGCACTGTCACACTTGAAATCGATATGCAGTGGGACGAAGACGAGGGGGAGGTAGCGACTGACGTGGCTGCGAGCAAGGCGACCTTCGAGGTGTACGAGGACAATGCCGAGCAGTACCGCTGGCGGCTCGTCCACGACAACGGAAACATCATCGCCGACAGCGGGGAAGGCTACGCCTCCAAGCAGAAGGCCGAACAGGGGCTCGAAAGCGTCAAATCCAACGCACCCGGCGCGTACGTCGTCGACGAGTCCAAAGACGACGACGGTGTTGTCGAAGAGGGGGGCAGCAAAGCGACGTTCGAACTCTTCAAAGACAGCGAGGGCAAGGCGCGCTGGCGGCTCCGCCACGACAACGGGGAGATAATCGCGGACTGCGGGCAGGGCTATGCCTCCAAGCAGAAGGCGAAGCAGGGACTCCAGAGCGTGAAGACGAACGCTCGCGGGGCTCCGGTCGAGGAAGGCGAGTAAGCGCTTCGAACGGGAGTTTCTTCGGTCCAGTCCCCAGGCGAGTACCACAGCGGTTAGGTCGCGGGCACGCGTCGGAACCGGTATGACCTGCATAGGGTTTCTCTCGGTCGCACCGGTCATCGAAGGGAGCATGTCTTCCTACGTCGCCGACGCCGTCGCGGCGCTGGAAGCGTTCGACGTCGAATACGAGACGACGCCGATGGGGACCATCATCGAAGCGGAGGACAGCGAGGAGCTGTTCGCGGCCACCCACGCGGCTCACGAGGCCGTCGGCGAGCAGAGCGACCGCGTGAGCACGTTCCTGAAGATCGACGACAAGCGGACCGTCGACCAGCAGGCGCGGGACAAGGTCAACGCCGTTGAGGAGCATCTGGGTCGGGCAGCCAGAAGCGACGCGGCCGAAGGCGGAGATTAAAGGGAAGGGTGCCAAAGACGGCGTATGGACAGTCTCAATCGGATGGCCACGGAACTCGTTGACGAGGCCATCGACTTCGCCGACGAACTCACGATAGACGTACACGCGCTGGAGGGCGACGCCGCGGTGCTGGACTTCGGCGTCGAGGTCCCCGGCGCTGTCGAAGCCGGAATGTTGCTCGCGGAAATCCAGACGGCCGGGCTGGCGACGGTCCAGTCCACGATGGCCACCGTCGACGGCGCGCCGCTGAACCACGTCGAACTGTCGACGGACCACCCGGCGCTGGCCCTGCTGTGCTCGCAGAAGGGCGGCTGGGAACTGACTGTCGACGACTTTCAGGCACTCGGGAGCGGTCCCGCACGCGCGCTCGTCGCTGAGGAGGAGGCCTTCCAGCGCATCGGCTACCGCGAGGACGCCGACTTCGCCGTGCTGGCCCTGGAAACCGACGAACTGCCGGACGAGGACGTTGCGAGCCAGGTCGCCGAGCGCACCGGCGTCCCCGAGACGGGCGTGTTCCTGCCGTCGTTCGCAACCGCGAGTGTCACCGGGAGCGTCGTCGCCGCGGCCCGGGCCGCCGAACTGGCCGTCTTCCGGCTGGCCGAACTCGGCTTCGACCCGGTGTCGGTGCTGTCGGCCAGCGGCCGCGCGCCGGTCGCGCCGGTCGCCGGCGACGAAGCGACCGCGATGGCCCGGACCACGGACGCGCTCGCCTACGGCAGCGAGGTCCACCTCACTGTCGACGAATCCTTCGACCGCTTCGACGAGGTCCCGTCCGTCGCAGCCGAAGAGTACGGCAAGCCACTGGAGGGCGTCTTCGAGGGCGTGGACTGGGACTTCGCGGAGCTCCCCGTCGAACTGTTCGGCCCCGCGGCGGTCACCATCGACGTGGTCGGCGGCGACACGCACGTCGTCGGTGGGACGAGCGAGGGCGTCTTGGCCGAGAGCTTCGGCCTGTAATCGGGTATGCGTTACAAGGTCGCGCCACCGGCCCGCTCGCACTCGTTTCTGGAGAGCGCCAGAGACGCGATTCCGCTCGTCCCCGACAGCGAGGCCGACTGCTGTCGCGCGATTCAGACGGCGACTGACGTGTCCGACCGCGAAACGGCCCAAAAATATCTGGTTTTCCTACAGGCGCTGGGACTGGTCGCCGAGAGCGACCGGGGCTACTACCGGACGCGGACCGACCACGACCAGGCGGCCCTCGCAACAGCGTTCGAGAAATCAGTCTTCGGCGTCGACGTGCTCGTTGAGGCTCTCAATTCGGAGCCGGTAGATACTGATGATGCGTTCGATGCCCTTCGGGCTGAGATTCCCCGCTGGGAGCGAGAGCGTCACGCTGACTGGGAAGCCGTCTGGCAGGAGCGCACGGCGAATCTGCTGGAGTGGGCCGTACTGTTCGGACTCGCCGAGAAAACGACTGACGGCTACAGACAGCCGACTGAAGACGGGAAAGACCAGTGAGACAGCGGACCGCTACTCCGCCGGGTCGATGTCGGTGACGGTCCCGACGCCCTTCGAACTCCCCTCGCGGAAGACGAACTTCTGGCCTTCCTCGACGAGGTAGGAACGGAACTTGAACCGAACCCGGGCCTTGCCCGCGTCGCCCGGGAGCAACTGCCCGCCCTCTGGATAGAAGGCCGCGGCCTCGCTGACCGTTTCGAGGTGGACGACGGGTTCGTAGCCGTCGCCGATGCGGGTCGGATGGTTCAGCACCATCACCTCGGCCTCGAATTCCCGGACGGGCGAGGGGTCGGCGTCGGCCGGGAGCAGGACCATCCCGCGCTCGATGTCCTGCTCGCGGACGCCTTTCAGTGCGATACCAACGATGCGACCGGCCTTTGCCTCGTCGACCCGGTGGTAGTGCATCTCGATGGACCGGACCTCGACCTCGCGGAAGCTCCCGTCTTGCATCGGGCCGAGTAGCAGTTCGTCGCCAGCTTCGACCTCGCCGGATTTGATGGTGCCCGAGGCGACCGCGCCGACTCCCTGGACGTTGTACGTCCGGTCGACGTACATGCGGAAGTCGCCCACCTCCCCGGCGGTCTTTGGCAGGGCCTCGAACATCTCGTCTAAGTCGTCCAGCCCCTCCTTCGTGACGGCGCTTGTGGTGACGACGGGGACGACGGTCTCGGAGATTTCGTCGATGGCCGTGTCGACGCCGTGGCGCTCGACCCGAAGTGGCGTCTTGTCGACCTCCCGCAGTGCCTGTTCGACATCCCGTTCGACTTCTGCGACCCGTTCCTCGTCCACCAGATCGGTCTTGGTGATGGCGACAATCGTCGGGAGGTCCGTCGCTAGTAGAATCCCGAGGTGTTCCCGCGTCGTCTCGGTCACCCCGTCGTCGGCCGCGACGGTCAGGAGGCCGTAGTCGAGTTTCTGCCCGACGAGGCCGCGGATCGTCGTCCGGAGCCACGGCTCGTGGCCCACAGTGTCGACGAAGGAAACGAGCCGGTCTGATGCTTCGACGACCCGCGCTCGATCGTCCTTCCGGTGCGGATTGTCCATGCGGATCGGCTCACCGTCCTCATCGAAGCCGTAGACGCCGTAGGAGAGGTCCGCCGAGAGACCTCGGTCGACTTCGTGTGGTTGCACGTCGAGGAAGCCGCGTGTCCCGCCTTCCCCGTCGTCTGCGTCACCAGTGACCAGCGACCCCACGAGCGTGGATTTGCCGTGGTCGACGTGGCCGGCGGTTCCGACGACGATGTGGTCGTCGTCCGCGAGGACCGATCCCTCCGAGACGGTCGCGACACCGACGATGCCATCGGAGGCTGTCGACCCGTTCTCCGAGACGCCGTCGACGCCCCACGTTTTCACCTCTTCAATGTGTGCACCGGCTTCCTCTGCCAGCAGGCTGAGTACGTCCATCGACTCGGAGAACTCCGCCGGTGAGATGCCGGCCAGACCGCCGTCGTCGGTGACGCCGACGACGTACGTCGCCTCCCCATCCCCGGAGAGAACGCGGTGGCGGAGTTGCGCTGCAAGGGATTCGAGTCTGCCCTCTGACAGGTGGAGATCTTCGGTGAGCCGTTCTTTGAACTCGACGCTGCCGCCCTCCCGTTCACCGCGGTCAAGCGCGCGCCGGAGGACAGCCCGGTCGGGGCTCATACCCACCCGTTACTGTGGGGTAGATATAAGCCTTCCCCGGATTTACGGCTCCAGAGAACTCCTGAGAGCGGTGGCTGAGTGTATCTCTCACAGTATCAGTCGGACGGATATTTATACGCGAAGGCGCTGCCAGACCGGGTCGTGGACTGAGTCGCCACACGGAGTTTGCGGTTGTGTGACGCCGCTCCGTGTGCTGGGTTGCGCCGATGGCGTCACCTGTTTGCCCATCTGGTTAGCGACTGGTCTAAAAGTGAATCACACGACTGTCACTCCCGGTACGGCGCGACCGCTTCGAGAAAGCCGTCGCCGTAGGTCCCGTCGGTAACCCGGTCGGCGCGTTCGAGCGCTGTCTCGTCGGCATTGGCGACGGCCACGGCCTCTCCAGCCAGGTCGAACATCTGGGCGTCGTTCACTGAGTCGCCGACGGCGAGGAACGTCTCCGGAGCGAGGTCCAGTTCAGCACACACCGCTTCGAGGCCCGTCCCCTTGTCGACGACCGGGTCTGTAACGTGGTACGCGAAGCCGGTGTCGAGGACGACGAGCCCGCGTGCCGCGGCCAGGTCCTCCAGCGGTTCGAGCGGCTGGTCGAGCGACACGACGAGTTCCGTCTCGCGCCATCGGTTTGCCAAGTCGACCTGTCCGAATCCCAGGTCATGGCCCAGGTCGCGATAGGCCTCGCCGACCGCGAGCGCCGCCTCGTGGTCGCCTTCGAGCCTGAGCTCGTCGGTAGCTTCGACGAACACCACGCCGCCGTTCTCGGCGACGACCGTCCGTTCGATGCCGAGAAACTCACAGAGCGCAATTGGAAACGGCATCGCTTTTCCGGTCGCGATGACAACGCGTGCGGGCCACTCGCGAAGGACCGGCATGACGCGGGGGTCAATCGCTCGGCTTTCGTCAGTCAACGTTCCGTCGATGTCGACGATGAGCGGCGGCGTGTCGTTGTCCATACGTCCGGGTTCGGAGCGCTGCATATGGGAATTGCGGTCAGTCGTCAGTCAGCGTTTCGTAGGCCGCTTGCACCTGCTTGAATTCCCTTTCGCTCCCGCTGTCAGTGTCGGGGTGGACCTCCTTGACTTTCTCCCGGTAAGCCCGCTTGATCGTCCCCTGATCGGCGTCCGGCTCGATGCCGAGCCGCTGGTAGGCCTCCGCCGGACTCGGTCCCGACGACTGAACCCGCTGTCGGCGCTGCCGGCCGCCCGCTGCCTGGCGACGCTGTCGCTGCCGTCCCTGGCGACGACGCTGGCCACCCTGCGACGCTCGCGAGCGGCGCGCTCGGCGGCTGTCTCGCGGTGGTTCCCACTCCTCCCGTGGGCCGGCACCGAACCCACCGCGACGGGCGTTCCCCGTGTTCTGTGCCGCCTGTCGCTCGACCCGTTCGTAGAGGCTCGCGGCCATCTTCCCACTGAGGTGGTAGTACATGAAATACGTCGACACGCCGAACATGAGCGCCAGGAAGAGTACCGCGGGATTGATCACGAGGCCCACCGCTGTCAGGACGACTGTCAGGCCTCCAAACACCACTGCGATTCCCTTGGTGAGCCCGTCGTACTGCACGCACACTCCTTCGGTCCACAGACCTGTAAGCGTCCCGCCTCTCGCCTTCCATTCGGTCCGGCCTCGGACTGAATACCGGGCACGTTCCCGGATGGCACAGGGACGAACTGAGCTACCACCACACCATATCGACACCGCATGGACTGACAGGCCTGTTTTGCCAAAACCGCAGTACTGCGGTGCGTCTGACACAGCCTTACTCCCTCCCTACGCACTGTTAGCGAGCGTATATCACCACCCGCAAACCCCCGTCAGTTTCTACTGGATATCTCACTCACGTCTGGTGGTTCACAGGGACGGGGTTTCACTTTCACTTCGGTCTGGACAGTATTAAGGAGAATCGACGGCATCTATTCCGTTGTACGCGACTATCGTTTCACGCGTCACCAGCACAGTTCGTCGAGCACCGTAGCCACGACTCCGGAGATTGCTACGGCCGCCGCCGAATCGCAGACAAGAAGGATTAAACGCTATCGATGAATACGTATTCGCCGCCAGAAATGACAGGATCACGGGTAGCTACGACGAGGGGTATCGACCGACAGACGGCCGCTGTCGGGAGGAGGAGCGGGCGATGAGTAACAGCGACCTTTCCGCCGACGAGATCACGCTCCCGATCAAACGTACCGACGGTGACACTATCGAAGAGCGACTCACAGGCAACGCCTACCACAACATCCTCCCGGCTCGCTACCTCCGGAAGGACGCCAACGGCGACCTCATCGAGGAACCCGAAGACCTCTTCGACCGTGTCGCAAAGAACATCGCGCTCGCCGAGGCCGTGTTCGAGGCCAACAAGCAGGACGTCGACGTACACGTCTCGCCGGACCAGCTGAAGCCCGACCACCCGCGCCGCGACGAACTCGCCGACGAAGTGTTCGGCAAGGGAACGTCCGTCGACGACGACGTCGAGACCGAGCTCTCTGTCTACAACGTCAACAAATTCGCCTACGAGACGGTCGTCCCGGAACTGCCCGAGGGTGTCCGCGACCACGTCGAATCGACCGCCGACGCATTCCAGGAGCAGATGGAGCAGCTCTCCTTCATGCCGAACTCGCCGACGCTGATGAACGCCGGCGACGAACTCCAGCAGCTCTCCGCCTGTTTCGTCGACTCACCGGCTGACGACATCGACGACATCCACCAGACCGCCAAGGAGGCCGCACAGGTCTTCCAGTCCGGCGGTGGCATGGGCTATGCGTTCTGGAAGCTCCGCCCGTACGGCGACCCCGTCGGCTCGACCGGCGGCATCGCCTCCGGTCCCATCACGTTCATGCGGACCTACGACCAGATGTGCGAGACCATCGCCCAAGGTGGCGCCCGCCGCGGTGCCCAGATGGGCGTCATGCGCGTCTCCCACCCGGACGTCATCCAGTTCATCCACGCCAAGAACAAGGACGTCTCGCTCGCCGAGACGCTGCGCCTGAACGACCCGGACGACTTCACGCACAACTCCTTCGCCGAGGCGCTGGAGGAGGCTCGCGAACTCATCGACGACGACGGAAAGGTGCCAAAGCACCTCCGCAACGCCGTCGAGGGCCACCTCTCGAACTTCAACATCTCCGTCGGCGTCACCGACGACTTCATGGAGGCGCTGAAGGCCGGTGAGGAGTTCACCTTCACCAACCCGCGGACGGGCGAGGCCCACATCGCCACCGAGGAGACGAAGGAACTGTACGACATGTTCGGTCTCGGCGAACACGTCGAGGTCGGTGAGGAACTCTCGATTCCGGCCGAGGAACTCTGGGACGACATCGTCGAGGGCGCTCACGAGAACGGCGAGCCCGGCGTCATCTACCTCGAACGGGTGAACAAGCAGCACTCCTTCGACGTGGAGGAGCACCCCGACCACGAGATTCTCGCCACGAACCCGTGTGGCGAACAGCCCCTCGAAGAGTACGAGGCCTGTAACCTCGGGCACATCAACCTCTCGACGCTGGCCGCCACGGACGCGCCGGACTGGCGCGTCTGGTCGGAGGCCCACGCCGACGAGTACGACTCGACGGAAGCCGCCATCGACGCGTTCCTCGAGGACGCCATCGACTGGGACGAGTTCGACCGCCGCATCGAACTGGGCACCCGCTTCCTCGAAAACGTCGTCACGATGTCGGACTTCCCGGTCGAGAAAATCGAGCAGAAGGTCCGGGAGATGCGCAAGATCGGCCTCGGTATCATGGGCCTCGCCCAGCTGTACATCCAGCTCGGCGTCGCCTACGGGACCGAGGAGGCCAACGAAATCGCCCGCCAAACGATGCGCCACATCAACCACGGGTCCAAGGCTGCGAGCCACGAGCTTGCGACCGAGCGCGGCACCTTCGAGGAGTGGGACAACTCCAAGTACGCGAACCCGACGGACTACCCCGACTGGTTCGAGAAGCAGACCGGCGAGGACGCGGCGGACTGGGAAGACGGCTACCCGATCCGTAACCACAACACCACGACCATCGCCCCGACCGGGACGACTTCGATGATCGGCAACACCACCGGCGGGTGCGAGCCCATCTACAACGTCGCCTACTACAAGAACGTCTCCGACGACGTGCAGGGCGACGAGATGCTCGTGGAGTTCGACGACTACTTCCTCCGCGCGCTGGAGGACAACGACATCGACGTCGAGGCCGTCAAACAGGAAGCCCAGGAGCAGATGGCCAACAACGAGTTCGACGGCGTCGACGGGCTGACGACCGTGCCCGACGCTATCGGAGAGCTGTTCGTCACTACTGGCGACCTCTCGGCGAAGCAGCACGCGGGCATCCAGGTTGCCTGTCAGGAAGGCGTCGACTCCGCTATCTCGAAGACGGTCAACGCCCCGAACGACTCCACGACCGAGGACGCCGCCGAAGTGTTCGAGTACATCTACGACCACGGCGGCAAGGGCGTCACCTACTACCGCGACGGCACCCGCAGCAAACAGGTGCTGACGACGCGTGCCCAGAACACCGAGTTCTCGGACATGGACGCCGACGAGATCGTCGCCCAGATCGAGGAGGTCTTCGGCGGTATCGAGGGCTTCCTCGAAGACGAAGCCGTGCAGGCGGCTATCGACGACTCCATCGAACAGGTGCTTGGTGTCGCCGACGGGGACGCCGAGTACGCCGAGAAGCAGACTCGGCCGGACGTGCTCCACGGCGTGACCCAGCGCATCGACACCGGCTACGGGAAGCTCTACGTCAACATCAACGAGGACCCCGAAACCGACCGGCCGTTCGAGCTGTTCGCCAACATCGGCAACTCCGGCGGCTTCACCGCCTCCTTCACCGAGGCGCTGGCCAAGACCATCTCGACGGCGCTACGCTCGGGCGTCGACCCCGAAGAAATCGCCGACGAACTGCAGGGCATCCGGTCGCCGAAGGTCGCCTGGGACAAGGGCGAGCAGATCCAGTCCATCCCGGACGCCATCGGCACGGCCCTGCGTCGCTACCTCGACGGCGACGTCGACAAGGCCTACCCCGACCAGACCACGCTGGAGGAGACTGCCGAGAAGGCCGACGGCGAGACCGCCACGCAGACCCAGACTGACGGCGGTGCGGCCGCCGCCGCATCTGACGCAGGTGGCGACCAGCAGGACATCATCGACGCCGGCGAGAGCCCGGAGTGTCCTGACTGTGGCTCGCTGTCGCTGTACTACTCAGAGGGTTGCAAGACCTGCGAGTCCTGTGGCTGGTCCGAGTGCTGAGCCGAGAATAAATCACGCTACCCTCAAAATTTAATATATAATATATGAACGGGAGTACTTATACGAAGATGCTGCACGCCCCTCTGGTTCGTCGCCGCACAGAACTAGATTTTGAGGGTGGCGAGATCCAATCTTTTTATGTTCAGTTAGAATACAACCTTGCTCCGGAAGCGTCCAATGATGATGATTGGACGCAAATAGCGTGTTTCGACCACCAGCCAGAACATCCACTAGGCCACGATATAACTCGTGAGGGACTCCACATGGATATTCGGCATCCCGCTAAGCGGGACCGCAAGACCGTGGATTTCCCAGCAGTTGATTTAGCTGACGCTCCAAGATTCTGCGAAAAGTACTTAGACAAGAATTACCGGGAGATATCTGCTCGGTACGCTGGCTGGAGCAATCAGCAGTCTAGCGATTGGGCTAAGGCTCTTCTTCCTTAACTACAATATTCTGTTCATCGAAGTTTGGAATTTCATAGTCAGACGCATCGAACTCTTCCCGCGGTTTTCCAGTTATTTTCGATAATGCGTCTGCAGCATTGTCACAATCGCTGTCAGCCCGCTCTTTTGACTCAAGTGTCATATATGTCTCCCACCGGCTACTGACAATAACAATTGACTCGGGAAACATAAAACCCGCAGTGATTGCACAGTTCTGTATTGAGCCATATTATTGGGCGATTACTTCAATCAGTATAGCCGACCCAATGGTTACCGAAGCTCTGTCACGTCGTAGACGCCCGAAATGTCAGTCTCTTCGACAGCCGCCGTGATTTCTGTCCCTTCTTCGGCTGCCGAGTCCGCGACGAGCGTCACCGGTTCGATGGGCTGGCGGCGGAGAAAGGCCCCTATCCGTTCGAGCCACGACGGCTTTCCGCCCTTGCGGCAGACGATGACGTAGCGTGAGTCCGCGAGCGACGCCATCTTGGGCTCGAAGTCGTAATCCTCGTGCTCGGCCGGCTCCACGACGTGAATGACCTCGCCCGCAATCGTCTCGTCCATACCTCAGGTAGCGACTACAGCGGTATGTGCCGCTCGCTTTGCACTACGAATACTGCTTCGACACCCAGCCCGAGGGACCGCTGGGATAGGAGTCCGTTTCTTCTTCGGGCTGCACCTCGCCGCGCTGGTCGACCATCCGGACGACGACGGTGTGGCCGCCCGAGGGCAGGTCGTAGGTGTACTCCCACTGTCGCCACGCGTCCTCTGCGGGGCCGTTGCCGTCGGCCGCCGGCAGTTGGTCCGAGAGCGTCGCGTCAGCCCACGTCTCGCCGCCGTCGGTGGAGACTTCGACGCGCTGGACGCCGTGCAGGCCGGCGTAGGCGTGGCCACCGATGCGGCGGCGGCCGTCCGAAAGCGTCGACTCGTGGTGGAGTTTGGCAACCGGATTGACGGGGCCGGTCCCCTGCCAACCGCGTTTCTCCCAGTAGCCGTCGGCCTCCTCGTCGAGAATTTCGATCTCTGAGAGCCACTTGACGTTGACCTCGCCCCAGTGGCCGGGGACCAGTGCTCGGACGGGGTAGCCGTGGCCCCGCGGGAGGACCTTTCCGTTCATGCCGTAGGCGAGCATCCCGCCCCGGAGCGCGTCGATGGGGAACTCCTCGTAGTAGTCGTCCTCAGCCCGGAGCATGACGCATTCACAGCCGCTCTGAACGCCGGCTTCTTTGAGGAGGCTGTCGACGGGAACGCCGGTCCACAGCGCGGTGTCTGTCTTGTAGCCGTTGAGACTTTCACCGACACAGCGGAGCGTAACGAACCGGTTTTCGGCATCCATCTCTATGATATCCTCATAGTCGAGCGTGACCTCCTCTTCGACAGCACCGGTGATAGAGAGCGACCAGTCCGCGGCCGAGAGCTCCGGGTCGATGGAGTTGATGTCGACCTCGTAGAAGTTTTCGCTGACCAGCGGGTCGATATCGCCGAGGCCAAGGGAATAGTCTGCCGCGACGGCGAGCTTTTCGTCGACATCGTCGAGGTCCGCTCCCGGCGCATTCAGCACGGGCGCATCGTCACCCGTCGCGACGACCGACCGCTGGTTGCCAGTTGCGTAGCCGACCGTCGCCGCGCCGACGGCCGCGCCGACCGTCGAGAGCGCCCGCCGCCGTTTCGAGGAGATCGGTGACATCGGACCACCGAATCTGTCGAGTGTCTGTGCAAGTCCGACGACGGCGGCGGCGGGAACCGCCGGACCGGCCGCGAGGATGACCTCACCGGTGAGAACGACACTCACGGCCCAAGTTACGACGGCCGTTCCGACGACCGGGAGGGCGCGATTGTTCGCCAACTGGCCGGTGAGGATGGCCGCTCTGGCCGCCAGCGCGATGAACAGCCCCGCGAGGCCAATCGCGAGCAGGAGATTGAGCTGTTGGCCGAGGCTGCCGAGCGTCGAGATAGCGGTCGAGACGACGATACCGGGCATCGACCGGGCCAGCGCCCGCTCGATGGGCGAGGCGATGAACGCGGGTGCGTAGCCGGTCACCGCGTAGGACCCGGCCAGACCCGCGATAGCTGCGGCGACGCTGACCAGCAGCCGACCGCCGGGCGAGTCAAGGAGGTCGTCAGTCATGACTCAATCGAGGGTCTACCTCGCAAAAGGGATTGTTCCAATTTCGTCCGGATTCCGTTCCGAAACTCCGGAAGACACAAGCGAGCGGAGCTGTTCTACGAAATCATGGACGAGCAGCCCGGGGGTCGGCCCTGCCCACTCTGTGAACGGGCAATGTACCACCGACACTGCAAGTACGTCTGTCCGGAGCACGGCGTCGTATATGACTGCGCTGACACGTTCTACTGACGATACGCTCGCGGGTTTAATATCTTGGAACAACGAAAGAAGTGATATGAGTGGCCACGGGGAAGAGATATCGGTGCTGCACGTCGACGACGACCCCGACCTTGGCGATCTCGTTGCGGTCCATCTGGAGCAAACTCACAATGATATCTCCGTCTGTACCGTGCGAAGCGCGGCAGATGGGTTACAGCGGTTGTCCGAGCGTACGTTCGACTGTGTCGTCAGCGATCACGACATGCCGGGCATGGACGGACTCGAATTCCTGAAGGTCGTCCGCGAGGAGTACGAGGAGCTACCCTTTATTCTCTTTACTGGCAAAGGAAACGAGGAAATCGCGAGTGATGCCATCTCCGCTGGCGTCACCGAATACCTCCAGAAAGGAGTCGGGACGGACCAGTACACCGTCCTTGCCAACCGTATCGAGCGGGCTGTCGGGGAACGGCGGGCCAAGGTCGCGCTCGAAGAGTCCGAGCGGATGCTGTCGACGCTCATCTCGAACCTGCCGGGGATGGTGTATCGCGCACGGAACGTGCCCGATTGGCCGATGGAGTTCGTCAGCGACGGTGCGACGGAGTTAGTCGGCTACAGTTCGGAGGCGCTTGAGAGCGGCGACGTCTCCTGGGGGACGCTGATCAAAGAATCCGAGACGGAGCGTCTCTGGGAGACGGTCCAGACTTGTATCGCCGCCGACGAACCGTTCGAAGTCTCCTACCAGATCGAGACGGCCGACGGTGAGACCCGCTGGATGTGGGAGCGCGGGCGCGTCGTCGGCACTGACGACGACGGGGTCGAAATCCTCGAAGGGTTCATCACTGACGTAACCGCGCGCGAGGAGCGCGAGCGCGAACTCGCGAATCAGCGGGCATTTACCGAGAAGCTCATCGACTCCGTCGACGATATGTTCTACGTTGTCGGTCCCGATGGCAGTCTGGTCCGATGGAACGACACCGTCTCGTCGGTGACCGGCTACACAAACGAGAAGCTAGCGTCGATGGGCATTGGGGAACTCATCGTGGATTCCGACCACGAGAAATTATGGCGAGTGTTCGAGGAGACGCTGGAGACCGGATACGGAACCGTTGAAGCAGGTGTCGAGACGGCTGACGGCAGGGCGCTCCAGTACGAATTCAAGGGCTCGCTCATCGAAGACGAGCGCGGCGACCTGTTCGGGATTGCCGGTATCGGCCGGGATATTACGGAACGGAAACGCCGGGAACGGGAGCTCAGGGAGTACCGGACGCTGGTCGAAAACGTCGGGGACCCGATGTACGTCCTCGATACTGACGGGACAGTAGAGATGGTAAACGAGGCGATGGCCGCCCATCTGGGGTACGACCGCTCGGAAATCGTCGGCTCGGAACCAGTCCGTTTCATGCCCGAGACGGATGTCGAAAGAGCGACAGCACTCATCTGTAACCTGCTCGACGACGACGAGCGGACGTGGGGGGCCTACGAGATGCGGACGATATCCGCTGACGGGACAGTCCGGATCAACGAGGACAGGATCGCACCGCTGTTCGACGAGGACGGGAACTTCGACGGCTCGGTCGGCGTGATGCGCGAGACGACGGAGCGCAAGCAACGCGAACGGGAACTCGAACGCTACGAGACGATCATCGAGGCCGTCGGCGACCCGGTGTACACCCTCGACGACGAGGGTGTGTTCACCTACGTGAACGAGGCGATAGAGCAACTGACGGGGTTCGAACCGGACGAGCTGATCGGCGAGCACATCTCGACGATCATGACCGGCGAGGACATCAACCGCGGAAGCGAGCTCATCCGGACCATCCTGTCTGACCCGACCCGACAGAACGTGACCTTCGAAACGGATATTGTCGACCAGACCGGGAATCACACGCCTATCGAGATCCATATCGCGTTGCTTCCAGCCGCGGACGGGGAGTTCAACGGCACAGCGGGCGTCATCCGCGATATCAGCGACCGGAAAGACAGGGAGCGACAGCTTGCGGAGTTCGCGTCTGTCGTCAGCCACGACCTGCGAAACCCGCTGAACGTGGTCAAAGGGCGAATATCGGTCGCTCGGACGTCGGGCGACGTCTCGCACCTCGAAGCGGCAGAGTCCGCGGCCGACCGGATGGACGAACTCATAAACGACCTGTTGACGCTCGCCAGACAGGGCGATACGGTCGGCGAGACGACGATGGTCGACCTCGCTGCCCTCGCGAGCCAGGCCTGGATCGATGTCGAAACCGGCGAAGCCACGCTCGAAAAACACGGGACAGCGGCGGTCGAAGCCGACGCGGCACGGCTTCGCACGGTGTTCGAGAACCTGTTCCGGAACAGCGTAGAACACGGCTCCACGAGCAGTCGGACGGAGTCCGACGACAGTGTGGAACACGGACGTTGTGCAGACGGCGCAGCCCCGGTCACTGTCTCCGTCGGAACAACGGACGACGGATTTTACGTCGCCGACGACGGCGTGGGAATCCCACCGGAAGAGCGAGATGACGTGTTCGAGCGCGGCTACACCACGAGCGACACCGGGACCGGGTTCGGGCTGGCAATCGTCGTTGAGGTCGCACAGGCCCACGGCTGGTCTGTGTCGGTGACCGAAAGCGAGGACGGCGGCGCGCGGTTCGAGTTCACGACGAGTTCGGAGCGCTGACATGGCGGTAAGCCGGGCCGGCGAGTACCAGCACAGCCAGTGCCGCGGTGAACAACAGGACGTGCGGGAGCGCGTCGACACTGAGCCCCGTGAGCGTCAGCGACCGCAGCGACGCGCCCGCGGTGACCTCGACCGCGACCCACGGAATCTCGCCGAGGAACGTCCCGACCGCAAAGGAGCGCGGCGAGACGCGGGCGAACCCGGCTCCATAAGAGACGGGGTCCGCAGGCACCGGTGAGAGCCGTGCCGCGAGCACCCCCCGCGTCTCGCCGGTCACCTCGATAATCCGGCGGCCTGAGTCCCCCAGCCAGCCGAACATCCCGCCCTGTTCGCCGGCCCGGAGCGCGAACCGGTAGGGGATGAGGCAGGTGACGAGTGCGCCCATCAGTGCGACCGGGAAGCCGTATTTGACGCCGAGGACGAACCCGACGAACGCGGACAGCGGCATCGTCGGCCACGCGAAGAACGGGCGAACTAGGTACAGCCCGACGATGACGCCCGCGAGGTAGACAGGGTGGTCGGCGAGATGCGTCGTCTGGGCTACCACCCGCTCGGGGGTGAGCAGCGTTGTCGCGACGGCGACGACTACCACCAGCCCGGCGGTCCCGACCAGTTGTCGCTTCGCGAGGCGGTCCATCTACCCAATTGAGCGGTAGCAATCGACAAACGCTTTGTGGTATCTTTTAGGTTGTTCGGGGTTGAATCGGCGATTGTGTCCGAGAGGCGTGATCCGGTCGAACTCGGCGTCGAACTGCTCGCCCATCTGGAACACGGGGAGCTGTCCGTCGCCGACGCGCTCGACCGTATCGAGACAGTGACGACCAACCCACAGGTCCAGCGCGAGATACTCGATACTGCAGTGATGCGTGGCCTCATCGAGCGCGAGAACGGCGTCGTCCGCCCGCGGTCACAGGGGTCGTACGTGAACTTCGACAGCGACGTGGTCGTCCGCGAGGGGGAGTTCTCGTGTCAGCGCTGTGGCGCAGCTATCAGTACGGGCCACTTCGTCCAGTTCGACGGCGGCGAACTGGGACCGTTCGGGTCGACGTGTATTCGGAAAGTGTTAGGGCGGGAGTAGCGAGGGGCGCGAGCGAAGCGAGCGGCCCTCGGAATTACGAGCGGCGAACGAAGTGAGCCGCGAGTAGCGAAGTCGTGGACGGAGTGAGCGCCCCTCGTTGTGAAGGACAGGCAGTCAAAAACAGACCGTTCAGCGGCCCTGGCGGAGTTCCTTGATGAGCTGTTTGATGGTGCGCTCCTGCTTCTGGAGCTGTTCGTTCTGGGCCTCGACAGCGGCGGTCAGTTCGGCGACCTGTGCTTCGAGTTCAGCGATATCAGGGTTTGCCGAGGTGTCCGGCTCGACCGAGTCGGTGTCTACGCTGGTTACGTCACTGGATTGGGTATCCGTCGTGGCTTCGGCGGTGGTTCCCTGCTCGGTGGTCGCTGCAGTCGTGGCCTGTGTCCCGGCGCTCGCAGATTCAGCTTCGGAGCCGTCACCGCCCTCCTCGTCGTTGCTCACGAGCGGGTCGATACCGGATTCGAGGCCGAGACCGTTGCCGGATTCGTCAGCATTCTTCTCGGGGTCGGCCCCGACCTTGGCGTTGAGGTCGGCAAGCGAATCAACTTCGTGGTACGCGAAGAGAGCCTCTTCGAGTGTTTTCCGGACCATCGGTGCCTGCTCGGACGGGGCCTTGATGCGCTCTGGCCGCTCGTTGAACGAGAGCACGACAGCCGTGGCGACGCTGCCCTCCTCGAACTCCAGACCGGTCACGTCGTCGAAGGAGAACGCCTCGTAGTCGGCGTCCCAGGTGACGTTGCCGATGTGCTTGAGTAGCTGGCGGTCGGTGACGACCAGCGTCAGTTCGCTGAACCGGAACACGCCGGCGAGACTCTCGTCTGGGGCGATACCGCCCGAGACAGTGAGCTTCCCTTCGAGCAGCCGTTCGAGGACGGCATCGCCGCGGCTGCCGGGAACGGATAGTTCGAGCTTCTCACTGGTGTAGATGAGCGAGAACTTGGTCTTGCGGCGGCCTTCCGAAACCGTGAGCCGTTCGAAGTCGTGCGGATAGCTGGCGACCTTCTCGTCGCTGAGAAGGCCCTCACCGCGGTAGACGAGCGTCCGGGTCGGTGTGAAACAGGCCGCGTCTTCGTCGCCGAGGTTGACACCGCCCCGGATCTCCTCGTCCCCGAGTTCCTGCTGGACGAGGTCTGGTATCTCCATACTGCCTGCATACCTGCGTGGTGGCTTAAATCCGCGGGTCGATTATCAGCGCCGATCAGGCGGACAAAGCGTGGGACTGTGCCACAGTCCCGGCAGAGATGAGAACCTTCAAGACGGCTAACGGCCAACGGCTGAATGCACCCGCGCCCGGGTGGCTTAGCTGGACATAGCGCCGCACTCATAGGGTCTTTCGACTCATGCGGCAGTGCACCCGTCATGACCCCGGGGCGCTCGTCACGCCCCAGACCTGGGCCATGCGGAGATCGAGGGTTCGGAGCCCTCCCCGGGCATTTTCCAGATCACATCGGCCAGCAGCCAGCAGCATCGCTGACCCGTGTCGAACAAACGGTACGCGACTAGCCCGAGCAGGGCTGTTCCGAGCGAGCAGACGGTATCCTCGCCGAGTCGCTCCCGAACGCTGTCGTGCTTGTCACGACTGTTTGGAGACTTAGATGGTAATTTCGTGGGAAAAGAACCGCCAGCGGTCAGCCAGACGAGAGGCCGCCGCCGGGGAACTCCTGAAACACGGCCTCGAAGTCGTCGATCTCTGCGGCCGTGGAATCGGCTGTCTCGCGGAGTTCTTCGAGTCGCTCGCTGACAGTCCGGTACTCGTCGCTGGCTTCCAGTTGCGCGGTGTTCTTCTGCGTTTCAAGCGTCGCCTTCTTCGAGGCCACGGCGAAGTACTCCTGCACCTGATCGTCGTACGTGGTCCGGACGAGCATCTCCGAGACGGTGTCGAGGAGGTCCTCGCGGCTGACCGGCTTAGTCAGGTACTCGTCGAAGGGCATCTCGACGATGTCGAAGTCCGGGTCGACGGCCGTTACCATCACTACCGCCGGGTCGACACCCCGTTCTGCGATGGTATCGAGGACTTCGTCACCGCTCATATCGGGCATCTGCCGGTCCAGAAAGACGACGTCGACGGACGCGTCGACTAACTGGAGCGCTTCCGTACCGCTGTGTGCGGTCCGAACGTCGTGTGCGGTCAGCAGCCACGTCGAATACAGATCCGCGATATCTTGTTCATCGTCGACGACGAGAACCGTTGCCTCCTCCGTCTCAACACGCTTTTGCACTTGTTGTCCCTCCTGTCGACTCACGTACTGCTCTCACGGTGACTTTCCCGAACAGCAAGATAAAGGTACCCAGCATATTATCGATTCTGAGAACACTGCAGTTGGTCTGTTGACTTTTTCATGGAGGCGTGCTGTCACAGGGCAGTGACTCATGCCAGAGATGTTAACATAGCGGCGACCGTACCCTGTGTGTATGGTGACCGTCTCCGGACCGTGGACGAGCGGGGAGATGGAACAGTTTCTCAGCGCCGAAACGGTTCCACTCCGTCTCGGGTGCCGAACTCCAGCAGACAGGCCCTGGATGCTCTCGCTCTGGTACCGATTCGTTGACGGTGTCTTCGAGTGTGCGACCGGGGCAGACGCAGCGGTTGTCGACTACCTCGACTATGACGACGACGTGTCATTCGAAGTCTCGACGAACGAGCCGCCGTACCGCGGCGTCAGAGGTAATGGTACAGCGACGATGACAACAGACGAGGACAAGACGGTGCTCACCGACCTGCTGCACCGCTATCTCGGCGGGACCGACTCACCACTGGCCGAACGACTGCTCGCACCCGACCGCCGCGAGATCCAGATCACGATCACGCCCGACCGTCTCCACACCTGGGACTATAGCAACCGGATGTAACTGCCTGAACCAATGGGACACACAGACTCAGCCATGGAAACTGACCCGACAGACATCAAATCAATCGCGATAAGCGCCACCGACCTCGTCGCAGCTATTGAAGCGACTGCAGACGAATCAGAGACCGTGTTGCGCGTCACACCACCGTTCAGCGGCCGGATGCGGGCGCGTCTCCACGTCGTTCAGGCCGACGACGACGATGACACGGTTCACATCGAGCCCGACTCACTGCTGACTACGGATGCACCGTCGTATCCGACGCCCGATGACACCGCCGACGAACTCCGGGCCGCGGACGATGAGACGTACTCGGTGGAGCGCCATCGGACCTACCACGAGCAGCGACTCGCCGAGTGGCGGGAGTCGCTTCCGGACCACGTCGTCGATAGCACGACACTAAGCGACACAGCGCACGACGTAACTGTGTCACTACTCGGACCGTAATCGGTCGTACACGTCCACCGGAGGCGTCACCGGGACTGGGAGTGTTACAGTAGGTTATACCACAGTTACACCGCCGATAAAACGTCTAAGCGTCTTTCAGCCGGTAATAAAATGAACGGCTAGGGGCCGCTGTGCGTGAAACGAAGCGAAACGGGCGGAAACCTCTAGAGGTTATAAGCTATCTCCAGTAGAAGCCGTGGGTAGGTCCCCCATATGTCAAGTTCGTCCGCATACGAATTACTCGCCCAGTTTGATGAGTCCGTCCCGGAGTTCGACGAGTCGCTCGTCTCCGCCGTTCGAGGTATCGCGTTCTGGACGGCGATTGCACTCCCGTTTTTATATCTCCCGCTACTGATTACCGGCCTGAACTCCGGGGCGACGCGGATCGCGTTCGTCGCGCTCGTCGTCTTCAACGCCGTGGCGCTGCGTATCGGCCACGCACACGGAGGAGACGACTGACACGGAACCCTTCGGTGCCGGTCACCACCGTGGATATTGCGGCCCTCCACTCCGCATTGCCGCTGTGACCATACTTTCATCCACCTAGTAGTCGTTCGTATGCATATGTCACGGACAGCAGTTATCGCAGGTGTCGGTCCGGGCCTCGGGGAGTCACTGGCCAAAACGTTCGTCGATGAAGGCTGTCAGGTCGGCCTGTTCGCCCGGTCGGCGTCGTATCTGGAGTCACTGTCGGCAGACCTCGGTGACAACGCGCTCGCAGTACAGACTGATATTACCATCCCGGACCAGGTCGCAGCAGGCTTCGAGCAGGTCCGGGACGAGTTCGGCCCCGTCGACGTGCTCGTGAACCACGCCAGCGGCGGGGCGTGGAAGGGAACGCAGGAGATTTCACACGACGAGTTCCAGCGCGCGCTCGCCGTCGGTCCGGCGGGCGGGCTGGCCTGTTCCCAGGAGGCCGTCGACGACATGCTGACGGGTGACGGAGGGACGATAATCTTCACCGGTGCGACATCCGCCGTCCGGGGCCGCGACGGCGCAGTTGGGTTCAGCGCCGCCAAGTTCGCCGTCCGCGGGCTGGCCGAATCGATGGCCCGAGAACTCGGGCCCGAAGGCATCCACGTCGCCCACGTCGTCATCGATGGCCAGATTCTCCCGACGAACGCCGCCGACGCAGCTGACCGCGACACTCAGTCGTATCTTGACCCGGACGAAATCGCACAGTCGTACTGGCACCTCGTCGAACAGGACCGCTCGGCGTGGACGCTGGAACTCGACCTCCGCCCCCACGTCGAGGCGTTCTGAGCGTCTCACCTCCGTTCCGGCTATTCTTCGAGGAGGTCGACCCACTCTCTGAGCGGCCCCCGAATACCGTCGACTGAGATCGTCACGTCGCCGTCGAACCGCCACGTCGCTTGCGGGGAGTCCGAACCGAACCGCATCGGAATAGAGACCGAAATATCGTCGGCCGTGACGTGGAGCGCCTCGTCGCGGTCGACCGTCTCGTCGAGCAACCGTTCAACGGCCAGGCGGAGCTGTTCCGGGTCCGGGTCTGGAAGGTCTGTAGATTGACTCATACCTGTGGCTTGGAACCGAGGCTACCTCCGTGTTGCGTCGAACCGGTCGGTTCACCCCTGCTATTTACGGGTGTGTGGGACTCAGACGGTTTCGATGGAGCTGGAAACGCCGTACGCCCTCGGGGGGACCTACTACGTCGAGACGGTATCCGTCGGAAAACGGACGGACGACGAGACGGTGCGCGATTGCGTGGTCTGTGGCGGCCACGTCTACGCCGACGACTGGCACCTCGTCGTCGGAGTTCTGGATACGGCCGGCGGACGACAGCGCCACCACCACTGTAGCGACGACTGCCTGACCGAGTGGCTCAAGCTCGTGGCGGGTGCCTGAGCAGCGGTGAGTCCGCGGAGTCTTGACGGTGGAACCCGTCGGGAAGATATGGACGAGCGTACGGGCGTATTCAGGGTCTACCGCGTCGTCGAAGCGGTCCCGCACATCAATCTATTCGACACCGACGCGACGCGGCTCTACACCGTGTACCAGTCCGGCTACGGCGAACGCCAACCGGCAGTCGACGGCCTCCGAACGGGAGCCCTCGTCGAGGCGACGCTCGGCGGCGATCCCGACGATTCGGACGAGGCCTGGTCGCTACTTTCCTTCGAGCGGCTCGACCGCGTCGCGATGGACTTTGCTGTGGATGCTGAAGTCCCAGAAGTGGCGGCCGACCTCTGGGAACCGGGGCTCGAACGCCCGGCAAGCGCCGTGCTCGAAGAAGACGGCGAGCCGGTCGCGGAGTGTTTCGTGCAGTCGCGCGCGCCGTTGCCCGGCGGCACGTTCGTCCCGAGCGTGCTCACCGGCCTCGTGCCGATGGAATCACTGCTGACCGAACTCCCCGGTATCGGCGAACCGCCGACAGACGCTATCTTCATCGACCCCGACCCGCCCGACGCCGACTCGTACGCCCGCCCCTACGGCGTCGCCGTGTTGTTCACCGCCGCCGCTGACGACCTACTCGCTGAGTTCCGGGACCGATATAATCTCTCTGCCGACGCCGACAACAGGCCCGAGTACGACCCGTACGGGCTGTGAGGGGTCGGGAGTGCGGTCCACCGGAAGCCACTACATCGTGATGACGAGCGGTACTGGAACGAAACAGAGCATGCCCAGAACGAACGTGACCAGGCCGATAGCCCAGCGGCCCGGCCCCAGCGGCGTCTCGTCCAGCGGCGTCGCCGACCCGAGCCGACCGAACACCAGCGCTAGCAGCCCCCAGAATGCCCACAGTCCGGCCGCTCGGCCCCCCTCAAAGGCGACGAGGTAGCCCGCGAGCCCGAACAGGGCGACGGGGACGGCTAGCTGGACCAGCGACAGTCGGTCGCCGAACAGCGCCCGGGCGACGTGCGCGCCGTCGAGTTGGCCGACAGGCAGGAGGTTCAGGAAGGTCACGAACGCCCCCACCCAGCCGCCGATGACGACCGGGTTCGGGAGGAGTTGCGGGTTCGCGTACTCCAGTTGTTCACCCATCACCGCCGCGATGCCCTGCAACAGCAGCGGGTAGCCGAGTTCGATGTTCGTGACGATCCCACGGGTTACCTCCACCGGCGGGAGCGTCACGCCGATGGCGGTCACGACGACAGTCGCGGCGAGGCCCGCCAGCGGACCGGCGACGCCGATGTCGAACAGCGCCTTCCGGTCGGGGATGTGGTCGTTCATGCTGATGACCGCGCCCAGCGTCCCGAGCACGTTCGGAAACGGCAGGAAGTACGGCAGGCTCGCCTCAACCTCGTGGTAGCGGCTCATGACGTAGTGGCCGAACTCGTGAATCGCAAGGATTCCCAGTGCAGCGGCGGCGAAGGGCCACGCCTCGAGCATGGCTGTCGGGTCGTCGAGAACAGACAGCCCGTACCAGCGGGACCCGGCGTACAGTGTCGACAACAGCGTCAGGACGGCGAGCCCGACGTTCAACCACGGGATGCCGTCGACGCCGAGGGACCGCTCCCGCGCGATCAGGACCCACTCGCCCATCTCCCGCTTGAGCGCGACGCGATACCCGCGCTGACGGAACGCCGGTGCGATGCGGTGGATGACCTGTTCTGACTCGGTCATCGGCTCGCCGTAATACCGGACGCCGTCGTCGGCGGTCCTATCGACCTCGTAGACGTAGAACGTGTCTGCGAGCGCTTCCGGGTCCGGTAACTCCGGCGGCGAGGACTGGGTCGCCATTACTCGCGTTTGGGGTTCGACCCGTTTGAACCTGTTTGCCGCGGCACTAGAAGAGGGGCACACCGTCCATAGAGGACTCGGAGGGCGTTAGTCCGCGACGGCCTCGTCCGACCCGGTCGCGGCGCTGGGGTCCTGAATCCAGAGGTCGCCGAAAAGGTCGTCCTGCTGGAGGCGGACCTGGCCGCGATGGGCAAGAAAGAGCAGTCCGAGGAACGTCTCGACGCGGGTCCCGCCGGCGGTGTCGACCTCGCGGTACAGCACCTCCTCGCGGCCCTGGTCGTACTGCTCGCGGACGGCGTCGTGGACATCGGCGATGATGTCGTCGATGTTCTCGGCGTGAGCCGTCCCGGTCACATCCGCCGCTGACGGCTCCTCGTCCAGTCGCATGTCGTCGGCCCCGCGGTAATCCAGTTCCTGCGTCCCGCGGTCGTACCCGCTCGGGGAGTCGCTGGTGTCGTATTCCCGGGACTCCTTCCACCACGACTCCCGCTCGGCGTCCCGGAGGTCCCGAACGAGTTCGTCGAGCGTCTGTGGCATCCCACGGGCACGCCGGCGTTCGAGCCGGCGGTCCATCTCCGATTCCAGCGCGGCGAAGGGATCCGGGTCCTCGATGGGTGCGTCCTCGTGCATCGCCTGCTCCCACGGCTCGACGGGGTCCTCCTCGTCGTCGCCCTCGCCCAGCATCGCGTCGCTTTTCATCCGGATCAGAACGCTCGCGTAGAACAGCGCCCGGCCCGACGTGCGCAAGTCCGCGTCGTCGATGCGCTGGAGGAACTTGTCGGTGACCCGCACCACGTCGATGTCCCAGGGGTCGATTTCGCCGTCGTCGGCGAGCTGGACCAGAACCTCGACCGGTTCGACGTCCTCGTCGTCGCTGTCGTCGTCCGAGTCGCTTTCGGGGCCGTCCTGCTCGGGAGAGGGATCATCTGAATCGGGGGATTCGCCCAGCAGCGCCGCCGCATCGCCCGACTCACCGGGCGGGTCGCGGTCCTCGTGGCCGGTAATGTTGAGTGGAATGTCATCCGCTTGACTTTCAACCCCTTCATCAGTCATCAGCCGGCACCTCCTCGTCACCGTCACCCTCACCGCTGAGATCAATCCCAGTAACCGCACTCACGTTGTCGCCCTGCATCATCACGCCGATGGCGCGCTCGGACCGCTCCAGCATGGCCGAGCGGTGCGAGACGACGACGAACTGGGCGTCGCCGGCGAGTTCGTCGACCAGTTCGCCGACGAGGTCGGCGTTGGCCGCGTCGAGGAAGGCGTCCACTTCGTCGAGCGCGTAGAACGGCGCGGGGTTGTGCCGCTGGATGGCGAAGATGAACGCCAGCGCCGTCAGCGACTTCTCGCCGCCGGACATCGCGTTCAGCCGCTGAATCGGCTTGTCGCCCGGCTGGGCCTTCATCGTCAGCCCGCCCTCGAAGGGGTCGTCCTCGTCTTCGAGGTGAAGGTGCCCGGTGCCGTTCGAGAGCCGCTCGAAGATGTTCTGGAACTGGTCGTTGATCTCCGTGAACGACTCCATGAACGTCTCCTTCTTGCGGGCCTCGTAGGTGTCGATGCGCTCGCGGATGCCGTCGGCCTCCTCGACCAGCGTCGCCTTTTTGTCTTCGAGTTCCTGCAGGTCGTCGTTGACGCGGTCGTACTCCTCGATAGCCCGCATGTTGACCGGTTCCAGTTTCTCCATCTCCGTCTCCAGCCGGTCGATCTCCCGCTCGACCGTGTCGTGGTCGGGCACGTCCTCCGGGTCGTAGTCGCCGACCTGCGCTTCGAGTTCATCGATTTCCCACTCCAGACGCTCCTGAGTTTCCTGCTCAGATTCGAGGTCGCGCTCGATTTCGGAGACCGCGGCCTGTTGCTCGTCGCGGGCTTCCTTGGCTTCCTGCAGGTCGGCTTTCAGGTCTTCGCGCTCGGACTTGAGTTCGGCCAGTTCCTCTTCGAGGTCGGCGACGGCCTGCTCTTTCTCGGCTTTCAGCTCCTGTTTCTCGGTGACTTTCGCTTCGAGGTCGTCGATACGCTCCTCGTGTTCGGCCTTGCGGTTCTGGGCCGCCTCGATGTCGTCGTGGAGGTCCTCGATGGCGTCCTCGGCGTACTGCTTTTCGAGTTCGTACTCGTTGAGTTCGGCGTCGAGTTCGCCCTGGCGGTCTTCGAGCCCGTCGATGTCGTCCTTGATGGACTCACGCTGGTCCGTCAGGTCCGGCAGTTCCGAGTCCTCAACCTCGGCTTCTAGCTCGTCGATATCGCGCTGGAGCGCGTCGATCTCCTCGGTCTTTTCCTCGATGTCGGCCTCCAGTTCGTCCATCTGGTCGGCCACGTCTTCGCGTTCCGCGGCGATGTCTTCGAGGTCGGCTTCCAGCTGATCGATGCGGTCACGGGTGTCTTCCAGTTTGCTCTGCTTGCGTTCGATGCTCGTCTCGATGTCGCGGAGCTGCTCGGTCGCGTCGGACTCGCGGTCGCGGGCGTCGTCGAGGCGCTCCTCCACGTCCCGGAGGTCCTCACGCACGTCCGCACGCTCGTCTTCGAGTTCGTTGATGCGCGTGGCGACACGTTCGAGCTTGCCCGCGCCGCCCGAAAAGGAGTAGCGTGTGCCCGAGGAGGAGCCGCCGGTCATCGCCCCGGACTTCTCGACGAGGTCGCCGTCGAGCGTGACCATCCGGTAGTCGCCCATCAGGTCGCGAGCGGTGTCCATGCTGTCGACGACGACGGTGTCACCGAGCACGTACGAGAAGATGCCCGCGTACTCGCGGTCGAAGTCGACGAGGTTGTACGCGAAGTCGATGACGCCGTCAGCGCTGGGCAGCGATCCCAGCGAGCGGTTCTGCATCTGCGTTATCGGGAGGAACGTCGCCCGGCCGGCGCTGCGTGATTTGAGGTACTCGATACAGCGCTGACCAACGCTGTCGTCGTCGACGACGACGTGTGCGAGCCGCCCGCCAGCCGCCGTCTCACAGGCCGTGGCGTACTCGGGGTCAACGCCACCCAGTTGGCCGACGGTACCGTGAACGCCGTCCTGACCGGCGTTGAGGATCGCTGTCACGGCACGCCCGTACGAGGAGTCCCCGTCCTCGCCGGCTTTCGCCTCTAGCTGGGCGTACTCCTGCTGTTTCGCGCTGATTTCGTCTTCGAGTTCGTCCAGGTCCGACTGGAGTTCCCGCTTCTCGGCCCGGAGGTCGTCGACGACCTCGCCGATGGTGGCCTTGTTCTGCTTGGCTTTCTCCAGTTCCGTCTGCAGGTCCTCGATGTCGGCTTCGAGGTCGGGGATCTCGGCTTCGGCTTCCTCAATAGCCGCTCGCTTCTCGTCCTCGGCGTTCGAGCGCCGGCGGGCCTCGTCGAGCAGGCGGTCCTGCTCGCGCTGGAGGTCGTTCTTCTCGCTTTTGAGCGTCTCCAGCCGCGAGCGCTTCGCCTCCAGTTCGTCCTTGACCTCCTGAAACTCCTCGCCGACCTCGTCGATGCGTTGCTGGACCTCCGCGAGTTCGGACTCCTTCTCGGCGATGTCGGCTTTGACGTTGGATTTGGCGACCTTCGTCTCGCGGATGTCGCTTTCGAGGTCGTCGATGGTCTCCTGCTTGCGGTCGATCTGGACGAACGCCTGCCGGCGCTCGTTCTCGGCGGCCTCGACGGTCTCCTCGGCGGACTCGATCTTGTCCTCCAGACGGGAGATGTCGCCTTTGATCTCCTCGATCTCGCGCTTGATGGCGAGCTGTTCGTCCTCGCCCTTGCGCTCGATCTCCTGATTGAGTTCGTGGAGCTCGTCTTCCAGCCGGATGACCGCGCCCTGGCGCTCGTCGAGTTCAGTCTGCAGTTCTTGGAGTTCCGCTTCCAGCTCGTCGATAGTTTCCTCGACGGCCGCCAGTTCCTCGCGTTTGTCTTCGAGTTCGGCGGCTTTGCGATAGCCTTCGTACTCCTCTTTCTCGTCACGGAGGTCCTGGTATTTGAGCGCCGTCTCCCGCTCGTCTTCGAGCTGGTCGAGGCGCTCCTGTTTCTCCTCGATGCGGAGCTCGGCCTCGTCGATGCGCTCTTGCACGACCTCTAGCTCGTCGAAGGCGTCGGCCTTCTTCGCGTCGAACTGGGCGACGCCGGCGATCTCGTCGATGATCTCCCGACGGGAGCCGGCGGTCATGTTGATGATCTCGGTCACGTCGCCCTGCATGACCACGTTGTACCCCTCCGGGGTCACGCCGGCCTGGGCGAGCAGGTCCTGAATGTCTGAGAGGTTGACCGAGCGACCGTTGATGTAGTAATAGGAGTAGTAGTTGTCCTCGGTCTCCTTGACCCGGCGTTTGATGGCGATCTCGTCCACGTCGCCCACGTCCTCCGTGCCGGCGGCGTTGACGACCTGTGAACGTGACAGCGTCCGGTCGTCGTTGGCCAGAATTACCTCGACGCTGGCCTGGCGTTCGCCGTCGTACTCGGCGTCTTCGTCGGCGTGGCCGGGGTTGTAGATGAGGTCAGTGAGTTTCTCGGCGCGGATACCCGAGGTGCGAGCGAGTCCGAGCGCGAACAAAATTGCGTCGATGATGTTGGACTTGCCCGAGCCGTTCGGGCCGCTAATAGTAGTGAAATCTTCGTAGAACGGGATTCGGGTCTTGCGTCCGAAGCTCTTGAAATTGTCGAGGACGAGCTCTTTGATATGCATGCGGTGGTGTGGCCGACAGCCCTACGCGACGATGATGTCGGACTCCGAGTCCTCCTCGGTCTCCGACGCGGCCTCGGCTTCCTCCCTGTTATCAACCTCGTCGGTATCCTCGGTGTTAGGTGTGTCGGCCTCCGTCGGGGTGGCGGCCGATTCCTCCGAGTCGGACTCGTCAGCGCTGAATCCGTTGTCTTCGTCGACGCTGGCTTCGAGTTCCCGGATGCGGACCTTGCATTCGACGAGTTCGTCGGTCAGTCCTTCGACCGACGCTTCCAGTTCTCTGACGCGCGTTTCGAGTTCCTCGACTCGGTTGCCGCACATATCCGTAACCCAGCCATTGTGGACACTTATACCTACGTCAGACATTGGCAGTCCGAGTGATACGTCCGCTCCGAAGGGCCGAGTCCGTCCCGACACTGTACAGGGTCGTTAGCCTTTAGCCACGCGCCACCGAATCCCGGACAATGACTGCGCAAGCGTCCGAAGCCCGCGAACTCGCGGCCGTCATCGGGCTGGAGGTCCACGTCCAGCTCGAGACGGAGACGAAGATCTTCTGTGGCTGTTCGACCGATGTGGCCGATTCCGAACCCAACACCCACACCTGCCCGGTGTGTCTGGGACTTCCCGGCGCGCTCCCGGTCGTCAACGAGGGGGCGGTCGAGGCCGCCGTGAAGGTCGGCAAGGCCATCGACGCCGATATTCCGGAGGAAACCACCTTCCACCGGAAGAACTACTACTACCCCGACCTCCCAAAGAACTTCCAGATCACGCAGTATGACTCGCCCATCTGCCAGGACGGGGAGCTGGAATTCTCCGTCGAGAGCGAGCGCCGCAGCGTCGACATCCGCCGGGCACACCTCGAAGAGGACCCCGGGTCAATCAAGCACGTCCGCGAGGGCTCGGGTCCGCTTGAGTCCCGGACCTGTTCCATCGAGCGCGCGGACTACACGCTCATCGACTACAACCGCGCCGGGACGCCGCTGATGGAGATCGTCACGGAGCCGGACTTCCGCGCGCCGGGCGAAGTCCGGTCGTTCCTCGAAAAGCTGGAGGAGGTACTGGAGTATCTGGGCGTGTTCGACGCGACGCGGGACGGCAGCCTCCGCATCGACGCGAACCTCTCCATGGTCGACGCCAGCGAGGTGGACGACGACGGTGACATCGACGAATCCGTCCTCGAAGACGCCAACCGCACCGAGGTCAAGAACATCTCCAGTCACAAGGGCGCGGAACAGGCGCTCTCCTTCGAGGCTTCCCGCCAGCGGAAGCTCATCCAGTCGGGCCGCGCCGTCGAGCAGGAGACCCGCCACTTCAACGAGACCCACGGCAACACGGTGTCGATGCGCTCCAAAGAAGAGGAGAAAGACTACCGCTACTTCCGGGAGGCCGACCTGCCGCCGCTTCGCGTGAGCCACTGGAAGGACGAGGTCCCGATTCCGGAACTCCCCGACGCCCGCCGCGAGCGGTTCGTCGCGGAGTACGGCCTCAGCGAGGAAGCCGCCTCGAAGCTCACGAGCACGAAGCAGGTGGCGGACTTCTTCGAGGACGTGGCCGAGCGCTTCGACGCCGACCTCGCTGCGACCTGGGTCGCCGACAATCTACTCGGCGAACTGAACTACCGCGACATGGCCATCACCGATATCGACGACCGCTTCGACGAAGTGACCCGGCTCGTCGAACTCGTCGCCGAGGACGATATCACGGCGAAAAACGCGCACGAGACCGTGCTCCGGGAGATGCTCGACACGGGTGACGGCCCCGACGCTGTCGTCGACCGCGAAGGGCTTGGCAAGACCTCCGGCGACGAGGTCCAGCAGGCTGTCGTGGACGCCATCGACGAAAACCCCGACGCCGTCGAGGACTACCACAGCGGCGAGGACGGCGCAATCAACTTCCTCGTCGGGCAGGTCATGCAAAAGACCGGCGGGAGCGCCGACCCCGGCGACGTGAACGGGCTGCTTCGCGAGGAGTTGGAGAGCTAAGACAGCGTCCTACGCGGCCTGCGCGGCACAGTGGTGAGTTGTCACAGTCACCGCTGTGGCCAGTCGGCTGGCAGTTCATCAGCGTGGTTCTCGAGCAGGTCGAGCATCGGTTCGATTTCGTCGAATCGCTGGCCCCGAGATACTTCATCGGCCGCTCGGTCCCAGTCGATGTATGCCAGACTGGCCAGCCGCGGCAGGTCGTCGTGGCGGAGTTCGGTTTCGGTGTTTCTGGCCCCGGCACTTCTGGGCAGAAAGTCGACAATCGGCCGTGGACTACTCTGTTTTACCATAAACAGAATCATTCGTCGACGGCGGGTAAACAACGCCTCGAACACCCGGTCCATCCCTGGGTCCCATATCACATCCGGGATAGAGGTTTCCATCCTGTAACAAGAGACATACTATTGATGATAAATGTCACGATACCGCCGTTTCCTTGCCGAATCGATCCTGAATCGTACAGGTGGATTTGATTTGAGAGGCCGGCCCGATAGCCGCTACGCTGAGCTGCGTGCTACGATTCGCTCGACGCGTTCGACTCGACGCTCTCGCGCCGCTCGCCCGGGATGATCGCGGGGTCCTTCCACAGCAGCGTGACGAATATCGCAGCGGCGAGGGCTTCGAGGGTCTTGATAGCTGATTCGGTCGGTTCAGTGTTGAAATGGTCTAGTATCAGCAACGCGGTACTCCCGCCGTGGTGTCCGCCGCCACCGGACGACGGTGCAGAGAACCCCTCGACGAGGAAGGCACCGTGTCCAGTAGCGTGCCAGAACACCCAGCCGGCGATGGACGCGATCATGAGGAGCGTCCCGGCGATGTAGGCGTTCCGCAGGCCGATGACGCCCCGGGTGATGAGATACGGGCCGGCGAACAACACCGCGGCGAAGGCCACAAACAAGAAGGGCCGAGGGTCCGGCGGGAGGCCTCGTCCGAAGAGTCCCTCGATCGCCTGCGCGTAGATGATGCTTCGCGGGAGTCCCCACCAGAGGTGAAACGCCGCCGTCGCGAAGACGAGTGCGGCGGCGGTTCCGCGGAGGAGTTTGGTCGTCCGGCGATCCATACCGGCAGTCGGGGTGGCAGTGGCAAGAGTGCATCGAAGTGATAAGTGCCGCCGGTCACGGCGGCAGTGCGGGACCGCTACCGAGTGGTAAGAGGCTACCTCCGCGCGAGCGCGAGCGGCCCCGCAAGCGCCCGCACACCCGCGCTGTCGCCTGATTTTCCCGAAAGCCTTTAGAACAACTGACTCCGTAGCGACGAGTAATGACAGAGACAGGTGGTGTCCCATGCGGCTGATTATCACCGAGAAAGACAACGCCGCCCGCCGCATCGCGGAGATCCTCTCCGAGGGGAGCGCGTCCGCGAGCAGGCAAAACGGCGTCAACGTCTATCGGTGGGGGAACACCCGCGTCGTCGGCCTCTCCGGGCACGTCGTCGGCGTCGACTTCCCCGAGGAGTACAACGACTGGCGCGACGTGGAGCCGGTCGAACTCATCGACGCCGACGTGACGAAGGAGCCGACCCAGGAGAACATCGTCACGACGCTGAAGCAACTGGCCCGGGAGGCCGACGAGGCCACCATCGCGACTGACTACGACCGCGAAGGGGAACTCATCGGCAAGGAGGCCTACGAACTCATCCGCGAGGAGACCGACGCGCCCGTCGACCGCGTCCGTTTCTCCTCGATCACCGAGCGGGAGGTCCGGGACGCCTTCGCCAACCCCGACGACATCGACTTCGACCTGGCGGCCGCGGGCGAGGCCCGCCAGATTATCGACCTCGTGTGGGGCGCGGCGCTGACGCGGTTCCTCTCGCTGTCGGCCCGACAACTGGGCGACGACTTCATTTCCGTTGGTCGGGTCCAGTCGCCGACGCTGAAGCTCATCGTCGACCGCGAGCGCGAGATCCAGGCCTTCGACCCCGAGGATTACTGGGAGATCTTCGCCGACCTCCAGAAGAACGGCTCGGGCTTCGAGGCCCAGTACTTCTACGACGACGACGGGAAGGAGGCCGAGCGGGTCTGGGTCGAGGACGACGCCGACGACGCCTACGCCGACCTGACGGGCGTCAACGCGGCGACGGTCACGAGCGTCCGCCGCCGAACCCGCACCGACAGCCCGCCGACGCCGTTCAACACCACCGCCTTCATCTCCGCCGCCAGTTCGCTGGGCTACTCCGCCCAGCAGGCGATGTCTATCGCCGAGGAACTGTACACCACCGGCTACATCACCTACCCGCGAACGGACAACACGGTCTACCCGGACGACCTCGAAGAGGACGCCCTGCTCGATGAGTTCGTCGGAGCCGGACACTTCGGCGAGGACGCCGAGAAGCTGCTGGAGCAAGACGACATCACCGCGACCGAGGGCGACGAGGAGACCACCGACCACCCGCCCATTCACCCGACGGGAGAGATTCCGCCGAAGGTCGACCTCTCGGACGACGAGTGGGAGATCTACGAACTGGTCGTCCGGCGCTTCTTCGCGACGGTCGCCGAGGCCGCGACGTGGGAGCACCTCCGCGTCGTCGCCGACGCCGGCGGCCGCTCGCTGAAGGCCAACGGCAAGCGCCTGGTCGAACCGGGCTACCACGAGGTGTACC
This sequence comes from Haloarcula sp. CBA1131, assembly GCF_008728975.1. Classification (NCBI taxonomy): domain Archaea; kingdom Methanobacteriati; phylum Methanobacteriota; class Halobacteria; order Halobacteriales; family Haloarculaceae; genus Haloarcula; species Haloarcula sp. CBA1131. The sequence goes on along the minus strand of NZ_RPCY01000001.1, from coordinate 1,326,885 downwards.
CCTACTCCAGCGCCAGCGAGAACCACGTCCCCGACGTGGAGGAGGGCGAGGAACTGGCCATCTCCGAGGTCCGGATGGAGGCCAAGCAGACCCAGCCGCCGCGCCGCTACGGCCAGTCACGGCTCATCCAGACCATGGAGGACAAGGGGTTGGGGACGAAGTCGACCCGCCACAACTCAATCGAAAAACTATACGACAGAGGCTATATCGAGGGCGACCCGCCCCGACCGACGACGCTGGCGATGGCCGTCGTCGAGGCCGCCGAGGAGTTCGCCGACCACGTCGTCAGCGACGAGATGACCGCCCAGCTAGAGGCGGACATGACCGCCATCGCCAACGGCGAGGCGACGCTCGACGACGTGGCCGACGAGTCCCGCGAGATGCTCAAACGGGTGTTCGATGAACTGCGTGATTCCCGCGAGGAGATCGGCGAGCACCTCCAGGAGTCGCTGAAGGCCGACAAGACGCTCGGTCCCTGTCCGAAGTGCGGCGAGGACATGCTCGTCCGGCGCTCGCGTCAGGGGTCGTACTTCGTCGGCTGTGACGGCTTCCCCGAGTGTCGCAACACGCTCCCGCTGCCGTCGACGGGCGAGCCGCAGGTGCTCGAAGAGCACTGCGAGGAACACGACATGTACCACGTCAAGATGCTCGCCGGCCGGGACACGTTCGTCCACGGCTGTCCCCGCTGTGAGGCCGAGAAGGCCGACGAGAGCGAGGACGAGGTCATCGGGCCGTGTCCCGAGTGTGGCGTTGCTCCGGCGGAGCAACGAGGCGACGGCGGCGAAGCCGCCGAAGCGGAGGGTGGCGAACTCGCCATCAAACACCTCCGTTCGGGCTCCCGGCTCGTCGGCTGTACGCGCTACCCCGACTGTGACTACTCGCTGCCGCTGCCCCGCAACGGCGATATCTCGGTGACGGAGGCCTACTGCGAGGAGCACGACCTGCCGGAGCTGGTCATCGACGCCGACAGTGACGACCCCTGGGAGCTTGGCTGTCCCATCTGCAACTACGAGGAGTACCAGGCCCGCACCGCTGTCGAGGACCTCGAAGACCTGAGCGGCATCGGCTCGGCGACCGCGGAGAAGCTCGGCGACGCCGGTGTCGATTCGCTGGCGGCGCTCCGGGAGGCCGACCCCGACATCGTCGCTACCGAGGTGCAGGGCGTCAGCGCCACGCAGGTCCGGGAGTGGCAGGACGAACTGGAAGCCTGAGATTTGAAGTCGCCGGTTTTCCGGTCAGTCGGAGACGAACGTCACGCCGTCACAGACCGGACACTCGACGGCGTCCGCGTTGTCGGCTGTGACTGTGTCGACGGTACCGTAGGCGACCGCGTGTGTGACCGGCTCGGGGATCTGGCGCTCACAGAGCGGGCATTCGACGACGCCGGCCCGGAGTCGGTCCCGGTCGATGCTGTGGCCAGTGGTCACAGCTGGAGGTGAGACGTGGAACTCGGGCCGTCGTCGTCATCGATACCGCCCTCGTGGGCGAACGTGTAGTCGTCGTCCGTGAGGAACACGTCGCCGTGAGTCTCCGAGACCTCGACGCCGGGGAGCGTCGTCCCCGCGGCGTCGCCGTTGTCACAGCCACCGTCGCAGGCATCGAACAGTGAGCCGTGTCGGGGGCAGATGAGCTGGTCGTCCCGCATCGGAACGCCTCGCCCGGTGTCGAACCGCTGTGCCTCGTGCGTACATCGGTTTACCCACGCCTCGACGCCGTCCTCGCAGGGGACGAGAACGACCTCCTCCAGGTCGCCGTATGGGTCTTCGGCGGTGAACAGCCACGACCCGTCCTCGTGGACCGTCTCGACTGTCGTAAGTCGCTGCACGGCTGGCGTGTTTGGCTGCCGCCGGTATCAGCGTTACCGTAGTACGGCGAGAACTGTGCGCATCATTCTCCGGTCTCCGCGGCGATGAGGCGCACCAGTGCAGTAACGAACACCTCGAACAGTCGCCAGACCAAGACGCAACTGATGACGAGCACAGCAAGGACGATGGCGACGAGCCAGAGAAGGAGGCCGAACTGCAACTCGGTGAGCAGCCCCGTCGACAGGCCGACGACGAACCCGCCGACGAAGAGACCGCCAGCGCCCTGGAGACAGCGGCGTTGCCAGCGGTCGAACGCCAGCGCGTCGTCGGCTCCCAGCAGCGATGGCAAGGCGATGCCGAGTCCGGCACCGCCCAGCGCAAGAATAAAGAAAACGCTACCGAACAGATACGAGAGCCCGCGGACGAAGCCCGCACTGGACGACGACGCTGTCGGCATCGTCGAGAAGGAGTACAGCACTCCCACCGTGACGACGACCCCCGTAAACACGAGGACGGCCCGGATGGTAGCGACGACGTACCGGTGCCTGTCCGCTGTCATTGTCTGACGATTGTAACATAGCCATCATAAATCTTCGGAGATATACGTATAGCGCCGACGCCACTCGGTCGCTATCTGCCTGTCCGGGCGGGCTGTCAGTGTGACCCACTGTGGTCGGTGTATCCGAAGCGGTTATACGGCCACGCGCAAGTCTGGCAGGTATGAGCGACTGGGCGGACTGGGACCACATCGTGAAGATAGACCCCGACAAGACGCTAGTCGACGGAGAGACGTTCGAAGACGTCGCGGCGACGGGGACCGACGCCATCGAAGTCGGCGGGACCACCGGAATGACAGAAGAGAAGATGAAGCGGGTCGTCGACGCCTGCGGGAAACACGACATTCCAGTGTATATCGAGCCGTCCAACCCCGCATCGGTCGTCCACAGCGACCGCCACGACGGCTATCTCATCCCGGTCGTGATGAACGCCGGCGACGTGGCATGGATCACCGGCGCGCACAAGGAGTGGATACGCATGGACGACGATATCGACTGGTCGCGGACCTTCACCGAGGCCTACATCGTGATGAATCCGGAAGCGTCGGTGGCGTCCTACACGCAGGCCAACTGCGACCTCGACGCGGACGACGTGGCCGCCTACGCCGAAGCCGCAGAACACTTGCTGGGACAGGAAATCGTCTACGTGGAGTACTCGGGGATGCTCGGAGACCCCGATATCGTCGCCGCCGCCGCGGACATCCTTGACGACGCGACGCTGTTCTATGGCGGTGGCATCCACGACTACGAATCCGCCCGCACGATGGCACAGCACGCCGACACCATCGTTGTCGGCGACCTCGTCCACGACGAAGGTGTCGACGCGGTGCGAGAGACGGTGAAAGGCGCGAAAGACGCGACGGCGACGGTCCGGTAGCTAGAACGCCAGCCGTTCGAGCAGTCGGCCGACGACGCCGTCGGGGTGACGTTTCGTGTCCACTTCCATCGACGCGTGGTCGCTGTCCTGAATTGCTGACTGCGTAGACCCGTCGTCGTTTGACGTACGAGCCGCGAGCCCACCGTTGTTCGCGTGTATCAGGAGCGTTCTGTCGCTGTCAGCCGCGTCTATCGCCGCTGAAAACTCCTGTCGGTCGACGAAGGTCCGCTCCGTCGGCACGTCACAGAGGTCCAGCAGATCGTCGTGGTACGCTTCGAGTTGCTGGCGTTCCTCCGCGGACTGGCGCTCGTCGAGCGGGTAGAGGAACTGGAGGTCGGCTCCGGTCTCCGTCGCGACGGCGTTGCCGACGCGGACTTTCAGCGGGTCGTACGGGCCGCGGGTGGTGACAAGCGTGATCGTCTCCAGCGCGTCAAGCGGCTGTGCGTCGACGGCGATAGTGTCACAGTCGGCCTGTTTCCGGATGCGGTCGATACTGTCACCCAGTAGCGAGTCTTCGAACGACGCACCGCGTTCCACCAGCAGCACATCGACGCCACGCTCGTCGACGGCGTTGGCGACGGCCCGCTCGGGATGGTGGCTCACGAGTTCGCCGTATTCGACGGGAACATCGAACTCAGCCGCCAGCGTGTCGGTCCGGCACTCGAACTCGAGGTCGTCGTGAGACTGGACGCCGGAGGCGTAATCGAGGGGCTGCTGGTCGGGTACTTCGTCGAACTGGACGATAGAGAGACTGCTACCGTTGGGTGTGAGCGCGGCCCCGACTTCCAGCAGTGTCGCTTCGCTCCGTCGCGAGGACCCTTCGGGAAGCGCGACGAGCACGGCAGTCTCCGCCGTCTCGTCGAGTGTCTCTTCGGTCCGGTCGAGCGCGCGGTCGCCGATGCTCCGGCGGACGGACTCCTTGATCGCGCCCTCTCTGGTGACCCGCGGCCGGACGTAGCCCAGATACCAGACGACGCTGCCGACGACGATACCGACGGCCCCGACGATCGCGATGAGGCCCATCTGCGTCAGCAGGGCGAAGCCGGTTATGGTGCCGAATATCGGCGTCCACGGGTACAGCGGCACCTCGAAGGAAGGGTCGTAGTCGGGGGCGTCGCTCTCGCGGAAGCCGATGAGCGCGACGTTAATGAGCGCGAAGACGAGAATCTTGAACGCGCTCGCGAGCTTCGCGATTTCCAGGATCGGGACGAAGAGGATGAGCAGCAACATCACGCCGCCGGTCAGCGAAATCGCGGTCACCGGCGTCCCGAACCGGTCGCTGACCGTGCTGAACAGGTCGGGTGCGAGGCCGTCACGGCTCATGGCGAACGGGTACCGCGACGAGGAGAGGATGCCGGCGTTGGCCGTGCTGACCAGCGCCAGAATCGCCGCGAGAACGACGGCCGCGACGCCAGCAGTTCCCAGCGTCGCCTCGGCCGCGTCCGCGATGGGCGTCGTGCTCCCGGCGAGTTGGTCGAGCGGGATGACGCCGACGACGACGGCGACGACGAGGACGTACAGCAGTGTGGTGAAGCCAAGCGAGCCGAGCATCCCGAGCGGGATGACGCGGTCCGGGTCTTCGACTTCTTCGGCGACAGAGGCTATCTTCGTCACGCCCGCGAAAGAGACGAACACGAGGCCGGTCGCGGCGAAGATGCCGCTCGCGCCGTACTCCCACATCCCGCCGTACGTCGCGGTGTTGACTGCCGGCCCGCCGCCGGCGACGAACCAGCCGATCGCCACGAGCATGACTGCGACGATGCCGATCTGGAGTCGCCCGGTCTGTTCCGCGCCGAGGATGTTGACGAGGACGAGAACGACGGCGAGCGTGATTGCAACCGGACGGATCGGCAGGTCGAACAGAAGGACGAGGTACGGCACGCCGCCGACGAGCGCGAGCGCGCCCTTGAACGAGAGTGAGAACCACGTTCCGAGTCCCGAAACTGTGCCAAGCAGCGGCCCCATCGACCGCTCGATGTAGACGTACGTGCCGCCGGCCTCCGGCATTGCTGTCGCCATCTCGGCCTTGCTGAGTGCGGCAGGAAGGACAAGTACGCCCGCGAGAAGGTAGGCAGCGATGATGCCGGCCCCGGCGTCTTTCACCGCCAGCGCCGGCAAGATGAAGATGCCACTGCCGACCATCGCGCCGATGGATATCGCTACCACTGACAGCAGTCCGAGGTCGCGTTCCAGATCCTTGGCCATGGTTACGCGGTTTCCGGCGTCCGGAGCGATGTTTCGACGGAGCGTTCCAGTTCCGTCGCCAGAACGCGTGAGCCACAGATCACCGTCGAGCCAGCCGACTCGAACGCCGGCCGGTTCTGTGGGTCGTTGAGCACGACGACCACGGTTTCGACATCGAACTGTGTCCGAAGCAGTTGTGTCACGAGGAACGCCCCGTGGTCCGTCTGCATCGATACCAGAGCGACATCGGTCGTTTGGGCCCCGGCGTCCTGAAGAACAGTACGCTCCCGCCCGTCACCGACTACCACGCGGGTGTCGTCGGGCGTTTGCCCGGCAACGCCGTCGTGGTCGGTGACGAGACAGGCATCGATGCCTCGGTCTAACGCCGTTACTACCTCAGACCCGACGTGACGGTCGCTGATGACCAGCACCGACGGGGGGTCGATGTCGTCGTCCACTCGTTCGCGGAGTCCGGTAAGAGATACCATGAGTTCGTAGGGGCCGGAGTTACCCGACCGGTATCCACCCATTGGTTCCGGAAGCCGATAAATATCTAGGAGTTGATTCCGATTCCGGACTATTATAGATATATAATCACCTTTCGGAAGATTATACTATTTAGACTCACCCTCGGTATCGTCGTGCCCGAACTGGTGGAACGGCCGGGTGTACTCGTTCCGAATAAGGTCCTCGTCGACGACCTCCAGTCCGATATCGTTGAGGTCCCTGCCGATTCGGCTCAGGTCGTTCCCGTCGGTTCCGACCACCTCGACGTGGACGTTGTCGGCCCCGGTCATGACCTCCCGGATGGCAACGACGCCGGACACGTCGAGCGCCCGCTGTGCGACCTCCTCGCGCTCGTGGATCGGTGCCGTACAGACGATAAGCGTATGGAGCTGGTACCCCGCGGCCTCGTAATCGACATCGACATCGTAGCCGGCGATAACGCCGGCCTCTTCGAGCTTTGTGATGCGATTCCGAACAGTTCGTGCGGAGACGTCAAGCGATTCAGCGATCTCACTCGCCGACGTGTGTCTCGCATCCTGCTGGAGCGCGTAGATGATGTTCCGGTCCAGATCGTCGATAGGGTACTCCGCGTCGGCCATGTCGATTGTTTCGGCGGCTACCAGTACAAAGGTTCAGGATATTGTCCCGACGCCTTGGTATCGCCCGACTGTCCTCGACACTCCGCTGTGGTTCGCCAGCAACACAGGGACTCGCTATGTGGATTCGAGGCACAGACGCCGCTGTGTCTCAGGGAAGCACCGACTGTTCGGTGAGTGTCACGGATACTGACGGGTGGTACGCGACCCAGTCCGCATCCTCGTCCGTGCGGTAGGAGAGGGGGACTTCGTCAAAGTAGCCCTGCAACGTGTACGTGCCGGCAGTTGAAACCCGCCGCCCGATGAGTTCGTACTGCCGCTCGATGGATTCACCAGCCTCCAGCGTTCCGGTGAGTGGGGCGTTGTCTTTGTTCGCTCCGTTTGGCCGTATCTCGACGGTATCTACCTCCGCATACTCGTCAGTCAGTAGTAAGATGTCGAGTGACCCCGAATCGCCTGCTGAAACCAGTCCTAACACCCCGAGTGGCCAGACGCCGGTGTTCTTGATGCTGAGGTCCTGTGTCCCAGTGTTTCGGAGGGTTATGTCCAGCCGACCGGGGCTTTCGATCTCGATATCCCGGTCAACGACTGTCACGTCGAGTGCGAGCGGGTGCGAATCATCTTCGGTTTCAACGCTGGAGATAGTGTACTCGGTATCGCCGAGACAGCCGGCGAGACCGGACAGCGCTGCCGTCGACACAGCCAGATACTGGCGGCGGTTCATGCGTCCACCGCCTCGGCGTGATCGGAGCCGTCAGTCAGTGTCATGAAGATGTCTTCGACTGTCGCGTCAGACGAAAGGTCACAGGTGTCCCGGAGCGCCGGCAGGGTCCCTTCGACAATGAGGTCCCCTTCATAGAGGATCCCGACACGGTCACAGACCAGATCGACCTGCCCGAGGACGTGACTGGAGAAGAACACCGTCGCACCGCGTTCGGACTCGGCTTCGACAACATCTCGCACCAGCGCGACGCCGTGGGGGTCGAGCCCGGTGAACGGTTCGTCGAGAACCAGGAGGTCCGGCTCCCCGACGAGACTCATCGCGAGTGCCAACCGCTGTTCCATCCCCTGTGAGAACTCGCCAGCGGGTCTTTCGATAGCGTCGGCCAGTCCAACGCGCTCGAGCAGTGCTCGCGGGTCGTCGTCCGTACGCTTCGTATCGATCACCAGTTCGAGGTGCCGCCGCGCAGACAGCGACGCATACGTCTCGAAGCGGTCGGGACAGATACCGACACGCTGGTGGCAGGCGACGACATCGTTCCACGGGTCGTGGCCGAGAACGCGGGCCGTTCCCGACGTTGGTTTGATGTAGTCCATCAGTAGATTGATCGTGGTCGACTTGCCGGCACCGTTCGGGCCGAGGAAGCCGTACACCTCGCCCTGTGCAACGGTCATGTTCAGCGCATCGAGCGCAACAGTCTCGCCGTACTGCTTCGAAAGCCCGTCGGTCTCGATTGCCGGCGGTGTCATGCGAGGTCACCTCGCTTGAACCGATAGCCGGCCAGTGCCAGCGGGACGACACCCCAGAAAAGCAGTACGACGAGGGCGAGCGATTCGTGAAGGTAGACCGGAACTGGCTGTCCACTAAAGGCTGCATCAACGACGTACTCGTTGGTTGAGATACCGGGATACAGCACGTCGATGACTGACGTGTACTGGCCACCGGAGTTCGCCAGTCCGAGTATCCAGTTCGTTACAGTTCGGTACGCTCGACCTGGCGAAAGCCGAAGTATAGCGAACAACAGACCGTCAGCCGGCGGTTCGAGCGGATTGACTGCGTTGCCGGTCACAGCCAGGTAGAGACGGACACCAACGATTTTCCACCCCAGTGTCAGCAGCAGAAAGAAACCGCCGAAGAGTACGCTGGTGACACGGACTGTGCTGGTCGTGGCTGCCGATGCCGCTGTTGCGACTGACACGAGCACAACGATGTACAGCACTGTCACCAGAAACACGCCGATGAAACGTAACGGGGAGAACAGCCCGAACTTGACACCGCCAATCACGCCGAGAATAACTGTTGCGAGGGTAAACGGGAGCACAGCCCCGACGCTCCGACCGAAGACCTTGCCGATGAGAATATCAGTTCGCGTGAGGGGCAGTCCAAGCAGGAATTTCAAACTGCCCGACGTGCGCTCCTGAATAATCGACCGATACGTGAGTAACAGGACACCCAGCGGGAGGAGAAACGACCCGGCCACCTGAACGAAGCCAACCGTGACGTTCGGGCCAAGCACGTCCCAACTCTGGTAGGTGGGACCATACCCCCAGACGACGAGCAGGGGCGCAAGTATCCAGGTTCCTTTCGATTTGAGTAACGCGACTGCCTCTTTCCGTGCGACGGGAAACCATCGGGGGAGGGCCATGTTGGCGGGTTTGAAAGTGTATCATATAAAACACACTGTCAACGGCTACTCTGTTTACACGGCACCGAGCTATCGCTTCGGCCGGACCTGATCATCAATGGCGTCTTGTCCCGAGACCAACCGCGTCCGAGAGGGACCTGCGCCCTCGCCTCGAAAGACTGTTCTTAAGTTAGGCCCACAAGAACCAACGTCCATGGAAAACCGAACCTACACGGCGGACGCAACGCCGGGTGACACGGTCACCGTCGCCGGCTGGGTCCACGAGATCCGAGACCTCGGTGGTATTGCCTTCCTTATCCTTCGGGACACCACCGGAAAGATTCAGGTCAAGTTCGAGAAAGACGAGATGGACGACGACCTCGTGGAGACGGGGCTGAACGTCCAGCGCGAGTCGGTCATCTCGGTCACCGGCGACGTCGAGGAGGAGCCGCGCGCACCGACCGGCGTCGAAGTCACGCCAGAGTCGGTCGACGTGATTTCGGAAGCCGACCCCGAACTGCCGCTCGACCCGTCAGGGAAGGTCGACGCCGAACTGCCGACCCGCCTCGACAACCGGACGCTCGACCTCCGCAAAGAGGAAGTGAAGGCCATCTTCGAGATCCGCGCGGAAGTCCTCCGCTCGGTCCGCGAGGCGTTCCGCGAACTCAACTGCACGGAGATCAACACGCCGAAGATCGTCGCCACGGGGACCGAGGGCGGCACCGAGCTGTTCCCGATCACCTACTTCGGGCAGGAAGCGTTCATGAACCAGAGCCCGCAGCTGTTCAAGCAGCTGATGGTCGGCTCCGGCCTCGAACGCGTCTTCGAGATCGGCCCGATCTTCCGTGCCGAGGAGCACAACACGCCGCGACACCTCAACGAGGCGACCTCCATCGACTTCGAGTCAGCGTTCTACGACCACACCGAAGCGATGGACGCCTGCGAACACGTCGTCCGGTCCGCCTACGAGGGCGTCGCCGAGAACTGTCAGGACGAACTGGAAGCGCTCGGCCTCGAAGATGAGTTCGCGGCCCCCGAGGGCGACTTCCCGCGACTCACCTACGAGGACGCCCTGGACCGCATCAACGCCACCGGCGAACTCGACGAGCCGCTGGTGTGGGGCGACGACCTCTCGACGGAGGCCGAGCACGTCCTCGGGCAGGAAGTCGGCGAGCACTACTTCATCACCGACTGGCCCAGCGAGATCAAGCCGTTCTACATCAAGGACCACGACGACGACGAGGAGATCTCGACGGGCTTCGACATGATGCACCCGTCGATGGAACTGGTCTCTGGCGGCCAGCGTGAGCACCGCTTCGACCACCTTGTCGAAGGGTTCGAGCAGCAGGGCCTGGACCCGGAAGCCTTCGAGTACTACACCAAGATGTTCAAGTACGGCATGCCGCCACACGCCGGCTGGGGCCTCGGCGGCGAGCGCCTCATCATGACGATGCTCGGGCTGGAGAACATCCGGGAAGCGGTGCTGTTCCCGCGAGACCGGCAGCGTCTGTCGCCGTAGGCGACGACGCGACTGCCGAGCGGGAGCTTGTCACGAGCGAAGCGAAGTGACAGTGTTCCCGCGAGATCGCCAGCGTCTGTCTCCCTGAGACAGACAGCGACTCCCTCCGTAGGCGAGGGCCTGAAGGGAGTGAAGGGTCTCGAACCGCCGTAACGACACGCGAGCGCGCGTTTTACACCACTTTCATCCAACAACTGCTACAGTGGAGAGCTGTGGATCTACGCACTATTCCGGGCCGACACAAGAAAGAGAACGTATTGTTTCTCCCGCTATGCGTTCGCCGCCGCCTGTTTCAGAATCTGTGGCGCAACCACAACTTCGAGCGCGGCGATCCCGAGTGCGACATACCGTATCGTCCCTTCCAAGAAGAGGAACGCGACAGCCGCGACGACCGTGGCGCTGACCAGTGGGATACCGTAGCGAAGGGCTGGGTTTTCGAAAGGGGAGGGCATACAGACTAGTCGCTTGGCCGACATAACTTATCTTTTCTGCATTTGCTACTGTGCGGGCAGGGATGGAGAACGGTCAAAATATAGCTGCGGGGACGCAGGCAGGACGAATACTGCTCACGTCTCGATACGCTACTCAGTCGTCAGCAGGAGCCGCGCCGCCGGAGCCGATGCTCGCCCCGGACCCCGAGACGGTGCCTTCGTTAGCGGCGACCCAGCGCAGGAGCAGGAACGCGAAGACGTACTTCGCGAGGATGTCCAGCCCGGAGTAGCCCCACGAGGTGACGCCGACGCTCAGGAGGGCCACCCCTTCGGAGCCCAGCGCCCACAGAATCGGGTAGCCGAGCCACAGCACGACGGTCAAGAGCTTGAGCGTCCCGAATATCTCGCTTGTCCCGGCGGCCTCCGCATCGGCCGGCCACTGGACGAGCAGGACGTACAGCACCGCGACGAAGAACGCGCAGCTGATGCCGTAGAACACCCAGCGCAACAGGTGCGAGGAGGTGATCAGCGCGGCGGCGAGGCCGGTCACGCACATGCCGATGTCCATCGTAATTGCGGTGAACAGCGACGCGATATCGGTGTCGGCCAACAGGCCCAGCGCCAGGAGAATCATCGGCGTCGAGAGCGTCCACGTCAGGTAGCGGCCCCACGGTGACAGGACTTCCTGCCCGGCGAGAGCGTGGCCCGGCGGCATCTGCAGGAAGCCGACCGTCAGGCCCGAGGCCAAACCGGCGTAACTGGAGATCGAGACCAGCGGAACCAGCATCGTCGCAACCCAGATGAGTTTGGCGCGAGGCGACTCGATATCTCGACCCATCGCGACGAACAGGAGGATGACCACGCCCGCCAGCGCGATGTTCACCCAGAGCGATGAGTTCAGGAGGAAATTCGACTGTATCTCCTGGAGCACATCTGACTGTGTCGCCTGGAGTACTGTCGTTGCAGTGGTACTGGCAGCTGTCATACATTCAATATACGAAAGGACCACTTAAGACCGTATGGCCAAACGGTATCGGTATTCGGTTTATATTCAGACTTCGGAAAGGAACGCTCACTCCGTGAGAATGATATGAAAAACGGCCAACAGCTAACCGCTCCGGGGAATCATCACTCAGGAAACAATTCTTTTTCGCGTTCGATGGCTTCGATGCGCGCAATTTCGGCGTCGGTCAGTTCCAGGTCGGCAGCGGCGAGGTTGGCTTCGAGATGGGGTCGGGAGGACGCCTTCGGGATTGTGACGACGTTCTCGTAGCTGGTCACCCAGGCGATGCTGACGGCGGCCGGCGACGTGTCGTGCTGGTCCGCGATGTCGACGACAGTCGGCTCCTCGAACACGCGACCGCCCGCCAGCGGTGCGTACGCGACCAGCGGGTAGCCGTGTTTCTGGGCGTCAGCGAGCAGTGGTTCGCGCCAGAATAGCGGATGGAACTCGACTTGGTGTGCAGCAATTCCATCGAGGTGCTCGCGCGCGACAGTCAACTGGTCCGGCTCGAAGTTCGAGAGCCCGACGTGCTCGGTCAGTCCCGCCTCGCGCACGGACTCGACAGCGGGCAGCGTCGTTTCTGGGTCGTAGTCGCCACGCGGGCGGTGGACGTACAGGAGGTCGACGGTGTCGAGACCGAGTCGGTCGAGGCTGGCTTCCGTGCTCGGACGGACAGCGGTCGGCTCAAGGGCGTCGATCCAGAGTTTCGTCGCGACAGTCAGGTCAGCCCGATCGGTGTCGGCGGTGGCGATGCCTGCACCCACAGTACTCTCGTTATCGTAGATCTGAGCGGTGTCGAGGTGGCGGTAGCCACAGTCGATGGCTGTCCGAACGACAGCCTCGTCCTCGATACCCATCGTGCCGAGTCCGACTGGCGGGAGGTCCATGCTCCGGCGTTCGGACCCCCGTTAAAAAGGAGTAGCGGCTCCGACGGGCCACAGCCCCCCAGATGCGGCCCGCCGGTCGGTTAGAAGTCGGTCCGCTGCGTGACAGCTTCCGCGTGGTCAGCCCACTTTTCTACGGTCGGGGACCCCCAGTACTTCACTGCGCCGCTTCGCTCGTCGTAGTCGATGAGCCCGATCCGATGGAGGACTGGCAGGTGCTCCTCTTCGAGCTGCGTTCGGATCGTCGAGGGTGACGTATCTGTTGCGTCGACCGTGCTCGTCTCCCCATGCTCCGATATTGCCGAGGCTAGCGCCGTGACGTCAGCGGCCGTCTGGTCACCGCTCGCGAAGTAGTGACAGACGGCACGGCGTCGCCAATCAGCCAAAACCTCGAACACGTCGTCTACATCCGCCGTAGACAGCGTTCTGTCCGACGGCGTCATCCCACACCACTGGTCACTCTGAGACCCTCCATTCCTTTGGTTACTCATTTACGCGCATTAAATTAATAGCCCCCAATATTATTAACTCTGTACCTAGACGGCTAGGTACCCGTCGAACGCGCTGGCTGTAATTGCCAACAGCGTCACCGGCGCGTATCACTGCATATCGAACACAGCGTCGATGAGATTCCGCTGCGCTCGCCGGAGATGCTGATGGAGCGTCGGTGATGCGATACTGAGCCTCTCTGCCAGTTGCTCGGCGTTCGTATCTCGGGGCCAGGCGTAGTAGCCCGTCAGGAAGGCCGTGCGGAGGACTTCCTTCTGGCGGTCAGTCAGGTGGTTGCGTGGGTCCGTTTCGGTGTCAAGTATGTCGTCTGTCCGGTCGCACTCCTGCTTTGCCGTCAGCGTGCTGTCAGGCACCCGGTCGGAGACTGCGTCCCGTATCGCCCGGGAGTCGGCATCCGGCGGGGCCTCGACAGTAATAGAGAGCGCCCCGTCGTCGGCAACCACAGTCCGGCAGCGGGCACCGACATCGAGAAGCAGCGATTGGACGGTTTCTGTAACCTGCAACTCGATAATGCCGCTGGAATCGTCTGCACGGACGACCCGCGAACCGAGAATCTCCGTCTGAGAACAGAGATGCGCAGAGACTGCATCGGGCGGCCCTTCGTCGACGGAGACATAGAGGAGATGCGTCGGCTCGGTATCGACAGATTCGACGACCTCGATTCGGCATCCGTACGCATTCGCTGCCGAGACAAGGGGTATGTCGGAACATTCCGATTCGAATGTCAGTTCGAGCGTGGTATCGTCAGACAGGAGTTGCCTGTTCTGGACCGCGGCGAGCGTGTACCCGACCATCTTGCCGAGGACAGCGAAACTGTCAGCTATTCGGCCGCCGAACGCCGCTGGCTGGTCGGCGTACACGCAGAGAACGCCGTGGACGGTGTTTCCCTGAACCAGTGGAATCGCTGCGGCGGACTTGAACCCCTGCTCGCGAGCAGCGGCCCCACACTGCTTGAATTCGGACGGGTCGCCGCAGTCCTGTATCGTCTGGACCGCACCTGTCACGAGGGCTGTTTCACACAGCACTTGGTCGTTCCCGTCACTAACGATGAGTTCGTCGAGAACGTCACTATTGTCGCCGGCTACCGTTTTCGGCACGAGTCTATCGTCTGCGCCGGCTCGCTCACCGATCCACGCTAGCTCACAGAGGTCCGATTCGACAATGCGCTCACACACTGTCTCTGCAGTCTCGTGGCGAGTCGCGGCACCACCCAAAGCGTGAATGAGGTCCTGTATGAGCATGTTGACCCCGTTGAGTGTCGCCAGTTCGTCGCGCTGTCGTTCGATCGCATCCTGACGTTTCCGCTCTTCGGTGATGTCCTGATGGATCCCGACGGCCCTGATCGCCTCGCCGTCGTCGTTCCACTCGAACACCTTCCCGATGTCCCGGATCCATCGCCAGTCCCCGTCTTTTGTCCGCATCCGGAACTCGCTCTGATACAGATCGGTCTCCCCGGACTTCAGTTCCGCGAGCGCCTGTTCCACTCGGTTGAGGTCGTCTGGATGGACGAGGTCGGCCCACGTCTCGTAGTGTGGCTCCAGTTCGTTCGTGGTGTAGCCGAGCATCCCGGTCCAGCGCTCGTCGAAGGTGACATCGTTGGTTTTGGGGTTCCAGTCCCAGACGCCGAGTTCCGCGCCTTCGAGCGCGAGATTCAATCGCTCAGTCATCTCCTGATACTCCCGCTCGCGGTTACAGCGCTCCGTGATGTCCCGAGCGACGCCGATCAACCCGCTGTAGTTGCCGGCTTCGTCGTGAATCAGCGTATAGTTGATCGACACCTCCCGTTCGGTACCGTCTTTCCGATAGAACGTCAGATCGGCAGTCGTGCTCTCCTTCTCAGGCGTTTCGAGCAGCGTTTCCACAGTCGCCTGCCCCTTCGACAGTTCACCGGGGGCCAGCACTGTCGAGGCGTGTTCGCCACACAGTTCGTCCGGCTCGTACCCGAGGTTCGCCGCGAACGACTCGTTACAGAAGTCGATGACACCCCGTTCGTCGAGCGTGTAGAGGCCGTCCTGTGCCTGCTCGACGAGGAGATCCAGCAGCGCCGTGCGGGCATCACGCCGGGCGGTTTCGGTGATGTCTCGCAGTAGGACGAGCGTGAGTCCCCCTGCGGCGTCCGGTAGCTCGTGCCCGTGTCGAAGGAGGTACTGGTCGCGGTCGCTACCCGGAACCCGGACCGCAACCGGTTCAGTCGGGGCGTCCCGGAGTCGCTGTAGCTGTCGACGGCCGCCGGGCGTGTCGGGGAGTGCCGTCCGCATGGCGTCGTAAAAGCCCTCGACCCGGCGGGTATCGTCGAGGCGGTCAACGAACGTCGACACCGAGTCGCTCGACCAGTGTACCGTTCCGTCATCCGCCAGTAGGACAGCGATTTCGTTCGCTTCAGCGCGCGATTCGATTCCGGACAGCGCATCTCGGAGCGCGGACTCGGTCCGATCGGCCGACGCCGACACGACGCTGACAATCTTCTCCGCCAGAAACGTCGGCTGTCCGTCCCCCTGTTTCCTGACGACCGTCTCTGCATCGTCGAAGACAGTCGCAGCGCTGTCCGGGGCAGTGGCGTCGGTGTAGAGGACGACCGGGTAGCGGTCGTTCGACACCAGTGGGGCCGGGATATCGCCCAGTCCAGTCGGGTCGAGGACGAGACAGGAGACCGCTGTCGACGCGGCAGCTTCCAACGCGGCATCCGTCGTTGCCACGCTCGTCACCGTCATCTCGGCGCTGTGATCCGCCAGAACCTCGTGTATCTGCTCTCGTGCCGTCGCGTCGGAGTCGAGATACACGACTTCGATGTCTCGACTGGCAGCGCCGGTCTGTCTCGCTCCCGCAAACGCGACATCGTCGAGGCCATTCCCAATCATCGCCCTGGTATGCTGTTCAACCACTTTACTGAGGCATAATAACTGTTCGGCGGCCACAGCGGCTCCAGACAACGAGCCGACACGTTCGCCGACACAGTGGCTACCCCATCGGGGATAACACACGGTTCCTGTCGTAGCCCATCGGACAGAGAACGCTCGGACCGATGACGCACCGTATTTAGCCACCACGTCCCCGTTAGCTGTCACCCGGGTAACGGGGCCGGTGACGCTTCGGCGTCAGTCGAGCACGAACAGCCGCTCCCGGAGGGTCTCGGCGACGTCAGTGAGATGAGCCTGTCCGAACGCCGCGACCAGCAACGCCCCGAGCGAATTGAACATCGTGTCCCGGACCGTGTCATCGAGGCCGTGTTGCGCCAGCGGCATCGTGACACCCGTTTCGGTGGCGACGATGTCGAGCGCGAACTCGAACAGTTCCCAGATCACGCCGAAGGACAGCACGACGACGAAGATGTACACGAAGAAGACGCGCTTGGGGATGTGAATCGAATCGTTGTGGAGGTCGATGGTCCGGGCCGTCGTGTACCCGAACGCGGCGATGAGCGAGGCTGACATCGCGTGGGTGAGGTGGTCCCACCAGCCGATCTGTCCGTAGAGCCCGGCCGACCCGAGGGTGTGCAGGAACACCGCGGTCGTGATCCAGAGGGCGAGCCACGGGTCCAGGGCCAGATTGTAGTTTCGCCGCATCACTGCGGGGAGAAACGTGACGAGCAGGCCGATACCGCCGTTCGTGATCGGCTTCGGTTGGCCGGCGACGATGCCGTAGCCGACCAGCCCGAGCAAGACGAGTTGCATCGCGCGGGTGATCCGCCGCTGGTTCCGCATCGACGGTCGGGGCAGCCTCATCGCCGCACCATCCGTCGGAGACCACGCCAGAGGCGGCGGTCCCGCCGTCTGAAGTAGCCATCGAACAACACACCCGCGGCGAGTCCGGCGAGGGTGACGTACAGCCACTCGGTCATCAGCGCCTCGTTGGTCGTGAGATACGACGTCCCGAGAAACCGGTCGGCGTTCCACCGGAACACCGTCCAGGCCGCCACGGCGGCGAGTGTCGTCAAGACGACGAGACAGACGGCGAACCAGTGTGTGACTTCCAGCTCGGTGAACATATGCAGTTCCACGATGACGAGTAGCGACAGCGCTGCCAGCGAGAGATACGTGGCAAAGGTTCCGACCGTCCCCCCGACGAGGCCGCGGACCAGGATCGGCAGGCAGGCGAGAAAGAGCAGTTCCCAGGGCAGCATGACGCGCCACTCGCGGAACGCCACCGGCGGCACGAGGACGACGAAGCCGACGACACCGACGAGCAGTATCCACTGGTAGTCGATATCGAGGACGCTTTCGACGAACACAGCCGTGAGAATCGCGACGAGCACCCACGCGATGATCGCGTTGGTTCGCCCGTCACGAAAGAGCTTCTCGAACGTGTCATCGAGGTCGATAGCCCCGAGACTGCTGTCGGGACGGCCGGCACCATCGCTCATTGCAGTGGACTGGGGTACGACGGAGAATAAACCCAGCGACGTGTTTATACCGGCTACGGCCCCTTGTACAGGTATATGATGCTGCCGACGCACGCGATAGCGGGGCTCGCAATCGCGACACCGCTGCTCGTCCTTGCGCCAGACCACGCCGCAGTAGCGCTCGCTGGCGGCCTCGTCGGTGGCGTTTTGCCCGACCTCGACCTGTACTCGGGCCATCGGCGTACGCTGCATTACCCAAGCGGGTACACGCTCGCGGCGCTCCCGACCGCCGGGTTCGCCGCTATCCTCCAGACACCGCTGCTCGTCGCGCTCACGTTCGTACTGCTGGGCGCTGCCCTCCACTGCCGGATGGACCGGTACGGCGGCGGCCTTGAACTCCGCCCGTGGGAAGGCACGTCCGAACGCGCCGTGTACGACCACGTCCGCGGGCAATGGCGGTCGCCCAAGCGATGGATACAGTACGACGGTGCACCGTCGGATGTGGGGCTGATGGTACTCGTGGGTTCGCCGCTGTTCGTCGTTCTAGACGGGCCGTTCCGGTGGGTCGTCGCCGCGGCCCTCGTCACCGGTGCGACGTACAGCCTCCTCCGGCGTCGACTGGCAACCCTGGCCCCGGTCGTGTTCGGCAACGTTCCCGAGTCGATCTCGGCCCACGTCCCGGACCGTTACCGGCAGTAGCGCTCGGCTACTGACCCGTTTCCGATATTTCTGTGACGCCGCCGTTATTTCCGCGCCGCTTTCCTCACTGCGGTCCCGCGACAGCGTCTTCAGCGACGCCGCGTAGCGTCAGCCATGTGTTGATTCCGGCCCGCAGTGCGACGAGATCACTCGCCTCGACCGTGAGTTCGACCCGCTGTCCGTCCCGGCTGAGGCGCGCCGTCGTTCGGTCCCCCTCGATGTCGTCGATTTCGGGACGGATGCTCCGCTCGATGGCGCGAGCCCGGTCGGCGTTGTCGTACTCCGCAGTCAGGTGGGTCCGATGTGGTGCAGTCATACTGTTCGAAATGGGAGCGTCGTCGTATCAGTCGCGGGACTGCCCCAGAAAAGCCGTTTGCAACGTGGCGCAGTCGGCCGTCGACCGTCAACGGCGTACCGACAGCCTCAGTTGACGTTGATCTCTTTGACGTCGGGTGACCGCTCCTTCAGCAGGACGCGGTGTCCGCAGTACGGGCAGCGAACGCCGCCGTACTCGTCCAGCGTCACGTCGCGCTTACAGCGTGAACACTTGTAGCTCATAGTTGAGAGATAGGAACGGGGGTCCTTTACTCCTCGTCTTCGGACAGTGCGGCCCGAATGGAGCGTCGGACGGTCTTGCCGCCAGGCGTCTCCGGCTTGTAGCTGCCGCCGGTGAACTTGTAGTCACAGTAGCTGCACTGCCAGATGCCCGTCCCCTGGCGGTCGACTCGGTCTTCGCCGCAGTTCGGACAGGCGTGGTCCTCGTTCATCTCCGATTCGATCTCCGCGACGCGGCGTCGGGACACGCGACCGTAGCGAGCGCCGAAACGGCCCGAGCTGCCGGTCTTTCCGCTCTTGCTAGCCATAGTGGTCTGTTGTCCGCCGAGCGGCCACATAAGGCCTTCGAGATGCGGCCCGGTCGACCGACGGCCACAGGGATTAACAGGCCCGGCCGGCAACGACCGACTGACATGGACGAGCTACTCGACGTCGTCGACCTCGTCGCGGACTCCGGGTTCGAGGGTATCGTCACATGGCTCGTGCGAATCGTCGGTCTCGTCGCGCTGCTGGGCGGGCTCGGGCTGTGGCTGTTCACCGAGATGGGACTGCTCGTCGTGCCGGCAGTGCTGATACTCGCCGGTATGGTCCTGCTCGTCGCGCCCAGCATTCTCCTGCTGACCGCGGAGCTAGCCTAGAGAACTCAAGAGGGAGGCGGGCAAACCGTCGGTCGATGGCAGCGTTCGACGGGCTTCGAAGTCGCCTCCAGCGGGTCGCACCGGCCACGAGCGGGCGGCTTACCGCCTCGGAGTTCTTGCTATCGGGCGCGGCGGCGGGTCTGTTTGGCTGGGGTGGCACGCAGGCGATTACGTGGTCGAGCCGCGCTAACGGCGCGCTGTTCGCCACGGCGCTGTGGGCTGTCTTAATCAGTGGCTTCGTCGGCCTGACAGTCCTCCACGCACCGGATTCGGTCCGCTTCTCGGACGCGATGTTCGCCTGGGGAACGGTCAATACTACTGCGACAGCGGTGACTATCGGTGGCCTCCTCGGTGTCATACCCGCACAAGCGGCGTTCTGGCACGCGTGGGTCGGCGCAACGGCGATTGGCTACTGCTGGACCGGTGGGGTCCTCGAAGGGGCTGGACAGCCTGTGCGCGGACGTGGTTATCTGGGTTCGGGCGTCGTCGGACTCGGTCTGTTGACCGTCGGGGCGGTAGCGTTCCCGCTGGTCGCCCCAGTTGGCTTTCTGGCACTCGCCGCGCTCCATGCGCTCCCGATGGCCCTCGACGTTCGAACGTCGTTACCGGCCGTTCACCGGACCGGTGTCGTCGGAGTCGCGGTGGCCGCCGTGCTTGTTGCCGGCCTTCTCATAGCGTGACTGCAGTACGCAAAATCACTCCTGCAGTTCGGCTTCCTTGAGTGCCTCGTTCAGATCTGCCCGGACGTGTTCGCCGAGTTCGCGGTCGCCGGCCGTCGTGACGACGCGGTTCTCCTGCACGCTGGAGCCGTCGCGGATGAGCACCCGGACGTTACCGTTGGCGTCGGCGCGGGTCGCCTTCGCCCGGACGCCCGTCGGCGAACTCGCGCCGCCAGCGTCGATGGGGCCGGGGATGACCTTCTTGACGTGAGGGTGGCCGGCGACGGTCTGGATGACTCGCTGGCCCGACCGGCCGCCGATGAGCGTCGAGTGGCTCCCGCCCAGTTTCTCCGCCGGCGCGGCGTCGACGACTTCGAGTGCGGGCTCGCCCTGACGGTCGATGACCCGCTGGACGGGGTCGTCGCCCTCGACGCGGAAGAACTCGTAGTGCAGTTGGGGGCGAACGGCGGCGATAACGTCGCGGTCGCCCGTGACGTACACCTCCTCCGGTCGTTTCCGTCGCACCTCGTCCGCGACGAGGCCGGCGAAGTTGCGGAGCTCGACGACGACCGTTTCGTCGCTCCCCTCGCCCTCCGGCGTCGTCGTCACCGTCCGCTGGCCGACGACCGACCCGTCCAGCAGCGAGGTCACTGTCGCCCGCTCGCGGTCGAGTTCGAGGACGACGGCGTCCGTATTGGCAGTGTGACAGACCAGGCAGTAGTCGCCCGGTCGGTCGAGCGGCGTGGCACACTGCCGACAGTCCATAGCTGTGGCTACGGCTGCGCGCTGATAAGGAAGCCGGTTCGGTGGTTTTGCGACGTGTGGTCAGCCCTCGTCTTCGATGGTCGCACCGGGCGGATAGATAGCGGCGACGGTCGCATCGTAGCCCGCGTCGGTGAGGCCGGTCCCCAGCGCAAACACTGTCTCGCCGAGCATCGCCATCGCGGCGTCCCCGCCCGCTTCGGCCACGTCGTCGATGACGCTTTTCACCTCCGGCGTCAGCAGCTCCGCTTCACGGGAGAACTGCCGGGAGGCCTGGATAAACGTCGACAGTTTCGGCTCCTTGACGACGGTAGAGAGCGCGCGCTCGCCGGCAGCTGTCAGGATGTCCGTGTCGCCGCCGACGACATCCGCCGTCGATAGCTCCCCGAGTGTGACGTACTCGATGCGGCTGCGGGCCGGAATGGCGTCGAGATAGTTGAACTGCGGCCCGCCGGGTTCGAGCCGGAGCGGCACGCCGCCGCGGGCCTGCGCGACAACGTCGCCGAGCCCGGAACCGGCCTGGACCTCCGCGCCGTGGGCGATGGTCACCAGTTCGTTGTACGAGAGCCCGTGGCCGAAGACGGCATTGGCCGCCAGTGCGGTGCCAAGCGCCAGCGCGCCGGAGACGCCGAAGCCCGACCCGAGCGGGAGCGGCGTTTCAGCAGTGACAGTCGCCGTGGTTCGCAGCGCGTCCAGCACTCGCTCGACGGCTTCCACCTCGATTTCCTCGCCGTTCAGCGTTATCTTGGTTTCAGCCCCGCGGCTGACGGTAACAGAAACGCCGTCAGACAGGGCCAGCCCGCCGCCGCGGGAGCCGGTCTCGATCGGGTCATCGCCACGGTCAACGGTAAAAAAGCCCGTGATGTGGCCGGGGACGAACGCGTGTGCTTCGTCGGTCATTGCCTCCTCGTGGGACCCAGTGGCGTTAAGGATTGGTGGTCGCCCGCTCCGTCCGCACACGCTCCGCCCAGAGTTTCAGGAGACCGACAGGCGATTCTCCGACCCGTAGTTTGATGTATGTTTACACGAGATGACTGTGAAAACATGCCGACAATCAGCGCGCGGCTCCCGAGTGAAGAGAAAGACGAACTGGACGACGTCGCCGAGTTGCTCTCCGAGGACCGGTCGACCACGATTCGGAAAGCCCTGCGGGAGGGACTGGAAACGCTCCGGCTCCGCGTCGCCGTCGAGCAGTACCAGTCCGGCGACGTGTCGGCGGCCGAAGCCGCACAGCTTGCGGACCTCTCCATCGCCGAGTGGCTCGACGTGGCCCGCGAGCGAAACCTGACGACGCAGCTTGAGCTGTCCGACTTGGAGCTCGACGCCGACACGGCCGCGGAGCTATGACCCGCATCTACGTCGGGCCGACGTCGCTGTACTCGCTGGGACAGGTGGGGGAACTGTCGCTGCTGGACGCGTTCGACGGCGACATCGTCATTCCCGAGCCCGTCATCGACGAGGTCCAGGTCGAACCGACCGCAACGAACCTGACCGAGTACCGCGAGAACGGCATCGACACCGGCGTCGACGAGGACTACGTCGACCAGGCCGAGTCCCTGCTCGGCGATTCCGACCTCGGAGCCGCTGTGACGGTGCTCGCCGGCGTGTTAGCCCACCGCGACAGCGACGACCGCTCCGCCGTGGCCGTCGTCTCCGAGGACCGCACTGTCCGCCGGATGGCGCAGGGCCTGGGGGCAGAGGTGACGAGCAGTTTCGGCGTCGTGGTCCGGGCCGCTATCGAGGACAAGTACCTCAAACCGACCCAGGCGAAGCGGATCGTCAGGCGGATTGATCAACACGGGATGCACCTGACCGGGGAGCTACGGGAGCGGGCGGTTGGAGAGGTCGCCTGAGTTCACTGCCGCGAATAGTGGGTTCATGTCTTTTAGCGCCGGGTTTTCGACAGAACGACTGTGCTCTCAGCCCCTTGCCACCCCGCTGCTGGACTTGAAAGCGTGGGTTTAACAGTGCGGCCCCCAACTCTGGAGGTATGCAGGGTAATCTTCCGCCTGAAGCACAGGAGAAGCTCGAGGAACTGCAGGACCTTCAGCAGACAGCACAGCAGGTCGCCGCACAGAAACAGCAGGCCGAGACGGAGCTCCAGGAGTCCCAGACGGCTCTGGACGAGCTCGACGACATCGACGAGGACTCGACCATGTACCGCGAGGTCGGCGAACTCCTCGTGAAGACCGAGTTCGACGAGGCGCAGGATGACCTCGAAGAGAAGGTCAACAGCCTCGAAGTCCGCGTCGAGACGCTCGAAAAGCAGGAAGAGCGCGTCCAAGAGCAGTTCGAAGAGCTCCAGAGCGAGCTTCAGCAGATGCTCGGCGGCGCAGGCGGCGCGGGTCCGGCCGGCGGCCCCGGCGCTGGCGGCGCATAAGGCGATGCCGACAGACGATGAGGTCGTCGAGACAGCCTCGACCGCAGCCGAAGACGTTGTCTTCTCGCGGTACGATGTCAGCGCGGTCGAGGACCTCGACGTGACTGTCACCTTCGAAGACGGCGTCCTAGACGTCGACGTGTACGTCAACGCGCCCGACAGTCGGCAGGACGAGGCACAGGTCGCGGACGACGCTGCCCTTGCCGCACGGGCCGCCGTCGACGACCTGTTCGAGGAATAGGCCCCCGCAACGGAGCGGGCAGTCACCCGGTGTTTTACCGACGCCGCGAACCGTCAGTCGTGGCTGGGTCCCCGGTCCGGTCGCTCGCGAACCCGGTTCGGAACGCAATCCAGCCCAGCACTGAGACGAACAGTATCGGCGGGAGAATCATGAATCCCCATAGCGGGTCCAGTCCCCAGCCAAGTAGCAGGGCCAGGTCGAACAGCCCGATAGCGAGAAACGGCGAGACGAACAGGAGGGCGCGCTTCCGGTTCACCCCGTCCGACGATTCCGACGCCGACGAGTCCTCGTCACCCGCAAGGAGGTCTGCAGTCGTACGGTCACGGGGTCCGTCGTCGGCGTGGACGCTGGACTCGGCGGTGTCATCCATACCCGTCACTCGGAGTTCAGCAAGCAAAAAAACCGCGCTTGGTCGATCGTCGAAGGAAGAGCCGTCAGGTCAGGGGGGGATTACGCGTCGCTGTCGTCGCTTTCGTCGTCAGTGGACTGTTCGTCGTCCGCGTCCGTCTCGTCGGTGTCCTCGTCCGCATCCGCGTCGTCAGTGGACTCCTCGTCGGTGTCGTCCGCGTCAGCGTCCTCGGACGCGGATTCGGTTTCGTTCTCGGCCCCGTCGCTCTCGTCACCGGGGGTCAGGTCGCTGATCTGTGCGCCCAGGTCGCCCGCGAGTTCGCCGGCCTGCTTCTGCCCGATGAGCGTGTGAATCTCGCTGACGAAGTCAGGGACCTGTCCGGGGAGGTCCGACGGCGGGCCGCGCTGGTCGCCTGCCTGGCCGGCGTCAGCGGGCGGGCCGCGGCGGTCAGCTGCCTCGGCAGCGCCGCCCGATTCGTTCTCGTCTGCGGTCGTTGTTTCGTTCGCTGCCTGCTCGGCGGCGTTGTCCGCCTGTGCGTTGTCCGCGTGGTCATCGGCCTGTGCGCCTGCTGCGCCGGGGAGTGCCGCCGCCGAGCCCGTGATGACGAGCACGGCAAGCAGGCCGCCGGCAATCGTAGTGAGTTTCATTGTAATCGTTGCCTCCGCTCGTCTCTCTGGCCCAGTGGCATATGAAGGGAGCAAGCCGAAAAGGCGAATTAAGTCGAATTTATCCGAATTGGACGCTCTATCTCCCGTTTTAATTCGGTTTAATCCCGATTCAGGGTGGACTCGACGCCCCACCGCGACGAGTCTGGACTGCTGGGCGGGATGGCTGGCGTGCGCGTCGCGCAGTCGGTTAGATCGACGAGGACAGAGCCGGAGTCGGCCAGATGATAGCGGACAGGATAGACCCCTGAAACCGCCGCCGGGGTAGCTTTTCATACCCGCAAACCCAACACTGGCCCATGGAACACGATGCCACGGTCGAAGGGGTCGGCGTCGGCGTCAACGAGGAGGGGGGCGGCACGCCGGTCGTCCTGCTCCGTGCGCGCGAAGAGATTGTCCCCATCTTCGTCAGCAAGGACCAGGCCCAGTCGATGCAACTGGCGATGGCCGGCGAGCCCTTCGAGCGCCCGCTCACCCACGACCTGCTGGTCGAGATGGTGACGGAGTTCGGGGGCGCCATCGACCGGGTCCGTATCGACGATCTGGCCGACGGGACTTTTTACGGGAAAATTGACGCCGAGCAGTACACCGATGACCGGCGCAAAGACATGGTGTTCGACGCCCGCCCTTCAGATGCCATCGCCATTGCCCTCCGGGTGGATTGTCCGGTCGTCGTAACGGACGATGTTATCGACGAGGCCGGGCGACCGCCGGAACAGTTCGACCAGAGTGGGAGCGGCAGCGAAGACCTCGGACTGTGAGAACACGAAACATTTCTGCGTCTGTCCGCCCTTGATACCCTTGATGGGGTACGAATCGGTCATTTTCGACAACGACGGCGTGTTGCTGACGCTGACTGACATGGACGCACACTACGTCGGCGCGCGCCGGGCCTTCGAGGAACTCGGCGTGCCGTCGCCGTCGACAGCCCACGTCGAGGCCATGAGTATCGGCGTGACTGTGCCCGAACTCACCGACATCTGTACCCAGTACGATATCGACCCCGAGCGGTTCTTCCGGGCCCGTGACGAGGCACTGACCGCGGTCCAGCGGGCGCTTATCCGGGCCGGCGAGAAACAGCCCTACAGCGACGTGTCCATGCTCGACCGACTGGACTGTCCGCTGGGCGTGGTCTCATCGAATCAACGGGACACCGTGGCGTTCGCGTTCGAGCATTTCGATATCGGTCACTACTTCGACACCGTCTGGGCGCGCGAGCCGACAGTCGAGAGCCTCCGCCGGAAGAAACCCCGGCCGTACTACATCGAGCGGGCGATGGCGGACCTCGATGTCAGTGACGCCCTGTTCGTCGGCGACAACGAATCTGACATCGAGGCGGCACACCGGGCCGGAATCGACTCGGCGATCATCCGTCGTCCGCATCGGACCGACACCCGACTCGACGTGACGCCGGACCACGACGTGTCCGGCCTCGAAGACGTGGTTCGGATCGCTGGCCGACGCAGCGGGAGCGACTGAGCCGTATCCGGACCTAACAGATACATAGTCAGCACATTCTGGTACGTATACTGAAAGCAACCTTTCCCATGGCAAGTGCCGTGAAACGGTATGGAGAAGCCGGTCGGTGGAACGGACGAGAACGAACAAGCGGCATGCGACACACCGGCACAGCAGTCTCCCCCTGTGCTGTTGGAGACTCTCGCCGCGCGAATGCCCGAGCCAGTGGTCGTCACCGCCGCGGACGGGGAGATACGGACCGGGAACGATCACCTCTGTGACCTCCTCGACTCCGACCCGTCGGACGTGTTCGGGCGTCCGATAGCCGAGTTCTGCCCGGATCTGCGTGACGTTGACCTCGGAACCCACTGCAATCAGTCGCCAGGAACACCGCTGACGTCGTCGTGTTCCGCCGGCGACACGGAACGGTGGGTCGAAATCGCCTTCGAACCCCAGCAGTGGGACGGCGAGGAACTGTACCTGGGTATCGTCCACGACATCACCGAGCGCCACGAGCGGACGGAGATGCTCGAACAGTACGAGCGCATCGTCGAGACCATCGAGGACGGCATCTACACGCTCGACGAGGGGTTCACGATGCAGACGGTCAACAGCGCCGTCGAGTCGATGACCGGCTACGACAAGGACACGTTGGTTGGGTCGAACGCGACGCTACTGGCGGACGAATCCGTTATCGAGGAGGCCGCGGAGATGTCCCGGCAGTTCATCGAGGGCGAGCGCGACGTCGGGACGCTGACGACGGACCTCAGAACTGCTGACGGGGACACGCTCCCGATAGAGACCAAGTTCACGACGTACGACCGCGAAGACGGAAGCTATCGGCAGGTCGGCGTCGTTCGGGACATCTCGGACCGGAAGCGGTTCGAGGAGACGCTCGCGGCGCTGCACGAGTCGACCAGAAAGCTGCTGCACACGGAAACCAAGACAGCCGTGGCCGAACAGATACTCGACACGGCCGTCGACGTGCTGGAACTCCCCGACGTGGAGATCTACCTGTTCGACCGAAGCGACAACACCCTTCGCAGCGTCGGCGACGCCGAAGCGGACCGAAGCGCGTCGGTCGGGCCGGGTCAGAGCACAGTGTGGGATGTGTTCGTGCAGGACAGCGCCGTCGAGGTCGCCCCCGGCGAACGCATCGACCTCGGAGCGGGACCGGTCACGGCGAACGCGAAGCGGCTCTGCCTCCCGCTCGAAGACCACGGCGTGTTCTACGTCGAACTGGGCGAGCAACACAGCGACGCCAGGACCCGAGAGATGGTGGATCTGCTCGCCGCCAGCGCGGAAGCCGCGCTCGCGCGCGTCGACCGCGAAACGACGCTCCGCGAACGCGAGGCCGAGCGCCGCGAACAGAACCGCGAACTGCGGCGGCTCAAGCAGGTCAACGCGATCATTCGACGGATCGATCAGGTGCTGGTCGAAGCGGAGACCACCGAGGAGATCGAACAAGCCGTGTGTGACCAGTTGGCCGAATCCCAGTGGTTCTCCTTCGCCTGGATCGGCCGACAGGACGCGACGGAACTCGTCCCCAGAGCGTGGGCGGGCGACACCGCCAGCTATCTGGACGCCATCTCGCTGTCGCTGGAGCGCGAGGGCGGGCCGCCGGCCGTCCAGACTGCACAGTCCGAAGCGATGACTATCGTCCCGTCGGTGGCTGACAACCTCCGAGGCGACCATTGGCGGACGGAGGCGCTCTCCCGCGAGTTCCAGTCGGCGCTCAGCATCCCGCTCGAATACGACGACTTCGTCTACGGTGTCCTGACGGTGTACGCCGAGCAAGAAGACGGGTTCGACGAGATGCTTCAGGAGGTGTTTGCCGAACTCGGTGAGACCATCGCGAACGCGATACGGGAGGTCGAGTCCCGGCAACGCCGGGCGGGTGACGGCACTGTCGAGCTCGAACTATCACTGTCAGCCCCGCAGTCGTTCTTGACGCACTTCTCGGATCGCGTCGGCGTCCCGGTCGTCTGTGAAGGGGCCGTCCAGCGGAGCGACGGTGCGATCCGTCTCTTCCTCGCTATCTCGGACTGCGACCCGGCTGTCGTCGAGGAGCAGATGCTGTCGATGGCTCGCGTCGACACCGCGCGAGCGATTTCGACCGACCAACTGGACGGGCTCTATGAGGTTGTCGTGACCGGCCAGACTGTCGCGGAGACGCTACTGGAGCAGGGCGGGCGGTTGAAATCGATCCGAACGTCGACGGGCGGACTCACGGTGACAGTTGTTGTCTCGGGCGAAACTGATGTCCGCCAGTTCGTCGAACAACTCGGCGAGCGCTACGCGGACGTCAAACTGATCGCGCGCCGTGACGGCGCACAGTCCAATGGCCAGCGGGACAGTACAGTCCGGTCGGCGCTGGAGGAGCAACTCACCGACAGACAGCTCGAAGTACTCCAGACGGCGTATCTGAGTGGCTTCTTCGACTGGCCTCGGGAGACGACCGGCCAGGAAATCGCGGCCAGCCTGGACGTGTCACAGCCGACGGTCAACCGGCATCTCCGCGTCAGCGAGCGAAAACTGCTCGAACTCGTGTTCGGCGATAGCTGAGACCGTCGCTATAGTATTAGTGACCAGTCCGGCGGGCTGTATCTGTATAGCCACAATCACCTTTTCAATCACTCATCAAGGGACAAACAGCGACAAACTATGTCCCAGGCAAAACTGGTCTACAGACCGACACCCAACGAACCGTTGAGCGAAACCATCGTCCACGCTGTGGCCGACACGCTGGGTATCGACCCCGTCGACCTCGATGACCGAATCAGTGACTGTATCGACCCTGATGCGCTGGACCGGCTGTTCCGTCCGGATACGGACGGCACCCCGAGCCCTGACGGGCTGGTCGTGTTCAGTATGGCTGGCTGTCGTATCGAAGTCGAAGGGAACCGTTCGGTGCTGGTGACACCGTCCCGCGACGTCTCGGCGGCAACTGGACTCGAAGCGTAACTCGACTCCGTGTGCGGGTGTTCTGCTGGCGCTGTGTACCCTTACCCGTGGCCCTCGTCAAGAGGTGCATTATTATCGCCTTATTTTCCTCACTCATTTGAATATCATTGAGAAAGTTCAGTAAGCAGATATTTCCTTTGCAGTAGCAATTGAAAAACTGGTACGTAACTTGGAGTAAAATTGTGTAAGTATACCGTTAATAGAACATTACCAGCACCCTACAGGTCAGTACCACTATAAGCGCAACTTCGCCTCTCGAATGTATGGACCTCGGACACCAACTGATCGAAACCGGCTCGCAGTCGGGCAAGAGCGTCGAGGCAGTGACCGGCCAATCTGAAGAAGTAGAATCACCCAAAAGTCGGTTAATCAAACATTATTCCACTGCCGAGATGCAGGGTGCAAGCGTTGGGGGACAGTCACAATGAGTGTTGAGTCACCCTCGGTCGATACACAGGACCTTCTCGAAGAGGTTCGGACGACCAGTCTCCCCGACCGGGTTGCAGAACTGGCAGACGAGTACGAGCGGGTCTGTGGCGAGCGTGACCGATTCCTCTGGCAGTGGATCTACTCGCTGTTCCCCGAGTTCACGCTCTCCTCCGTCCACCCGGACCACGCAGACCACGTCCGGACGCAGAAGACGGTACTCACGATGTACGTCACGATTCTGGACGACATCGTCGAGAACGACGGGGACCGAGACACCTTCGAAGAGGCCCGACGACTCGTGCAGGATCCGTCGTCCGTTGACCCGAGCCGTGCGGCGGTAAGCGAGGAATATTTCTCCTTTATCGAGCGTGTGTGGCGAGAGTTCGAGGGGGACTAGCTGACGCGCCCCGGGTCGACGAGTTCTACGACGTGTTCACCTACGATATGCGACAGACGCTGAACGCGATGGATTACAGCGCCGTCGTCAACGAGAACCCACGGATTGCGAACCTCAGCGGGGCCGAAACATACGGGGCACATAACATGGTAATGTTCCCCTACGCGGCCGTTGACCTCATGTATTCGCCGGAATTCGAACTCGCCGATTACGGCACGGTCCGGGACCTGATCTGGGACCTGCAAGAAATGGCCCGCATCGGCAACTGGCTCACGACCTGGGAACGAGAAGTCAGGGAGGGAGACTACACCGCGGGAATCGTCGTGCTGGCCCTTCAAGAAGGGTTCGTCACTCCCGAAGAACTGGAAAACCCTGACGGAAAGGCCGAACTCATCGACAAAATCAAAGCCGAACAGTTCGAGGCCCGGTTCCGGGACCGGTGGGCCGACATCTACCAGTCCGTGCGCGACCGCGAGTTCGATACGGACAGCGTCGACCTCAACGCGCTGGTGGAGGGCATGGAAACCGTGTTCCAGTACCACGAAGCCAGCCGCGGACACAAGTAACGTACCGGGATCGGCCCCGTGGTCCACGGGCACACTGGCGTCTAATTCTACGGAATATCAGTCGAAACGGGAGGTGCTGTGCCGTCAGTCGTCGGCGACGAGCGGGTCCTCGTCGTCGGTGACGAGGCGGTCCATCGCGTCGACCATCGCGCGCACGGACGCCCGTGTGATGTCAGAGTCGCTGGCGGAGACGACGACGTGGTCGTCGCCGCGCGACATCTCGATTTCGACCGTGACGAGCGCGTCCGTTCCGCCGGTGATGGCGTCGACGTGGTAGTCTTCGAGCGTCGCGTCGGCGGTGTGGGACAGTGCCACCTCGGCGGCGTTCATCGCGGCGTCGACCGGCCCGGAGCCGACCGCTGCCTCCTTGCGTTCCTCGCCGTCGACCGCGAGTCGGACGCTCGCCGTCGGCGTGTCGGAACCGGAAACGGCGGTCAGGCCGAGCAGTTCGACCCGGCGGTCGCGCGCGTCGCCGGTCACCTCGTCGGCGATGGTCAGCAGGTCGGCGTCGGTGACGCGCTTGCCGCGGTCGCCGATCTCCTTGACGCGGCTGACGATTTCCGAGAGCTGGTCATCGGTGACCTCGACATCGTGCTCGTCGAGGGCGGCCTCGACACCGGCTCTGCCCGCGTGTTTGCCGAGTGCGAGGCGGCGCTCGCGGCCCACTTTCTCCGGCGGGTACGGTTCGTACATCGAGTCGTCCTTGAGCGTGCCGTCGGTGTGGATACCGGACTCGTGGGTGAAGGCGTTCTCGCCGACGACCGCCTTGTTGGGAGCCAGCGGGATGCCGGTCCGGTTGGCGATGAGCTGGGCGAGGTCGTACACCTCGGTCAGGGCCATCGACTCGACGCCGTACCCGTGGTCAAGCGCGATAGCGACCTCTTCGAGGGCGACGTTGCCGGCGCGCTCGCCGATGCCGTTTATCGTCCCGTGGACGAGGTCTGCACCTGCCGCGATGGAGACCAGGGCGTTCGTCACTGCGAGCCCCAGGTCGTCGTGGGTGTGGGTACTGACTGGGCCCAGGTCGGAGAGCCGGGAGACGCATTCGAGTGCGCGGTCCGGCGTCGCGTGACCGACGGTGTCGGCCCAGCAGATGCGGTCCGCGCCGGCCTCGACGGCGGCTCCGAGCAGTTCTTCGAGGTAGTCCAGGTCGGCTCGCGAGCCGTCCTCGCCGATGACCTCGACCCAGAGCCCGTGGTCGGCGGCGTACTCCACCAGTTCGACAGTGTTGTCGACGTTCTCGGACTTGGACGTGCCGACCTTCTGCTCGACGTGCTTGTCGCTGGCCGGAACGACGAGATTGATGCCATCGACACCACAGTCGAGTGCGAGATCGATATCGTTCCGGATACCGCGACAGAAGCTAGTGACGGTACCGTCGAGGTCGAGCCCCGCGACGCGAGAGATCGTCTCGCGCTCGCCGGGGCCGGTACAGGCGCTCCCGGCTTCGATGACATCGATACGGGCCGCGTCGAGCGAGCGGGCGATATCGGCCTTGTCGTCCGGCGTCAGTGACACGCCGGGGGCTTGCTCACCGTCGCGAAGTGTCGTGTCGAGAAACTGTACCTCACCGACATCTGAGAGCGCACGCATCGCTGGGTGCCCCTCGAACAATGTGTTCTGACTCACAGAAGATGCTCCATCACGCGCCACGAATTTCGCGGCCAGCCGCCTCGCGGCGACTTCCTCTATCCTCCGTCGGGTATTCCGACATAGTGGTGTCTACTCTACTCTTCACGGTCTAAAAGGTGACGGAACTGATTACCACGACCCATGCTATTGAGACTCGTTATTCAAGACGGACCGTATCGCCCTCGGAAACGTCCGACGCCGCGCCACCGGGCAGTTCGATGACAGTATCCGCGTTCGCGTAGCCGACCGAGCGCCAGGGCTGTAGGGTTTCGACGGCCTGGACCTCCTCGTCGACGAGCCAGAGCACGTCGAGTGGGAACCGGACGAACAGCATATGGATGAACTGTCGGCTCGCGCGGTCGAAGGGGAAGACCAGCGCGTAGTCGTCGGGAATCGACGACCGGAACATCAGCCCCCGGCCCTGTTCGAGCATCGACTCGGCGTACTCCACCTCCGTCGCGAGGGAGCGAGCCGCGCCGTCGGGGTCGTGGACGAGACGCATACCACCGCGGAAGTCGTAGGCAGGCAAAAAGTCTTCTGTCGGAACGGAGGGTTTGAGGGGGCACGGCCACTCACTATGTCGCATGGAGAAGGCTCCCGGGGGAACGTCCGTCGGCGTCGACGACCCATACGACCACGTTCAGCGGTGTGACTTCGTCACCGGCGAGGGGAAGTGTCGCTGGGCGCGCGAACACGGCCACCACGACCCCGAGTTCGCCAACACCCGTAGTGCCGACGACTTTCGCTGTCCGGCAGCGATTGCACCAGATGACGCGGACGCAGACGCGGAGCCGGAATGGGACTGGGTCGACTGCCCGCATTTCCGCTCCCGGAACCACGACCGGGAGTGTGTTCGTTGCGGACTCGAAGAGCGGCGGATGGCCCACTCCGAGGACCGACCGCTGCTAGAGGAACACCACCTCTCGTACCGCGAAGGCGGCAACGAGCTATCACACGAAATAACGGTCTTTCTCTGCCGGTGGTGTCACGCGAAGATTCATCAGTCGTGGGCGCGGCTCGACGATGACGCGAATCCGGACCCTGAAGCCATTGCACAGCGGGAACAGCGCCGCTCTAAGGAGGAATCCGAACTGGGCTTTGAATCGGCTGCCGACCGCTACGACGACTCGTAGCGCCACTTAATTATCAAACCCGATAATTGGTGGCAGACGGATAAGTAGGCACACAGTAACTGATTAGTATAGTGACCTCTCCGGCGCTCACGAAGCAGTCGCTGGGGACGGGATATGTCGTCGCAACGGGTTTCGTGATTTCCGGCGCGTTACTCGCCCACGGCATGGCTATCGTCCGGCCGTCCCCGATAGACGTGGTCATCCTCAGCGTGGGGTTGACACCGGCGCTAGCCCTGGTAGCCGCGAACTACTGGCTCCCGGTGAGTGGACTGTCCGGAGATCAGATATGGACTGCCGCGGAGTGGTGCGGACTGGGCATCGCGCTGTTTACGCTCATCAAAATCGTCGTGCTGCTCGCCCCAGTACCGCAGTCCTCGATGATCCCGTCGATACTCGCGAGCGGGGTCGCAGTCGGCGGGTTTGGCGGGGTTCTGTTCGGGTGGCTACTGGAACTCCGGCGGTCCCGGCGCAGACTCACCCAGAGCAACGAGGTGTTGTTTCGAGTGCTCAGGCACGACCTCCGGAACGACCTCAACGTCGCACTCGGGCATCTCGGCGAACTGCAGCGGGAGACAGCAGAGCGTGGCGACTCCAAGTCGCGTGCGCACGTCGAGCAGTTGAACGGTACTATCGACGATATCATCGCCACTACGGAGAAGGCGAGGCAGATAGAGTTCGCGTTCGACGCGGACCGTCGCGCACAGCAACCGATCGACCTCGTGCCGTGTGTCAGAGAACAGGCGAAAAAGATCACGCAATCGCACCCGGAGACAACTGTTGAACTCGACCTCCCGGATCAGTCGAAGGTGTACGCCGACTGGATGCTCGACACTGTGCTTCGGAACGTCATCGAAAATGCGGTCGTTCACTGCGAAGATACCCCGACGCTGTATATCTCAGTCGAAGAACACGGCCGAACCGTGTTCGTTCACGTCGGGGATAACTGCCCGTCGATTCCACAGCACGAACGGGATGTCCTCAATAGCGGCGTAGAGACACAACTGTGCCATTCAAAAGGGATCGGGCTATGGCTGACGACGTGGATCGTCGAGAGTTACGGCGGGGCAGTACACCTCACGACCTCGGACGGCGGCAACACCGTGACGCTGGAACTGCGTGGCCCGACAGTTCTCGACGGGGTTCGCCAAACCCTTCGAGAGTGGCCCTGAAACCGGACGCGGGGGAACCGTCGACCGCATCAGGAGATATATACGCCTTCGTAGCCTTCGCGTCAGTAATGACCCGAATCGACGTTATCGACAATCACGGACAGTTCACACATCTGGAGCAGCGCGCGCTCCGGGACATGGGCGTCGACGTCTCACTCAGGGACAACACGACCCCGCCAGAGGAGATCGACGCCGACGGCATTGTTCTCTCCGGCGGCCCCGACATGGACGATATCGGGAACTGTCCCGAGTATCTCGATCTCGACGTGCCCGTGCTCGGCATCTGTCTGGGGATGCAACTCATCGCCGACGAACTCGGCGGTCGGGTCGGCGGCGGCGAGTACGGCGGCTACGCGGACGTGACGGTGGACATCCTCGATGATGACGACCCGCTGCTCGGCTCGCTGTATCCCGAAACGCGTGTGTGGGCCAGCCACGCTGACGAAGTGAAGGAAGTCCCGCCCGGATTCGAGCGGACCGCGACCTCCGATGTCTGTGGCGTCGAGGCGATGAGCAACACAGACGAAGCGATATACGGCGTCCAGTGGCATCCAGAGGTCGCTCACACCGAAGAGGGCGAGGAAGTGTTCGAGAACTTCCTGTCGGTCTGTGACCAGCAGTCTGTCGCTCGCCAGTAATCGCTGAAGCGTGATGTAACTGGTTTTATATTCACGCGTAGGATGTGATACATAAATGACGGCGACACAGGGAAATCTCGCTAGTCTTTCGCGGTTTATTTTCAGGGCTCCGACCTGGTATACGAGCCTGGCCTTTGCACTGGTCATCGCGGCGATGACTGGTATCGTTGCGTTCGATTCGCGGTTCATCCTCGACGACGCCTGGCAGGGCGTGTTTCTCATCGGCCTGCCGACCTCAATCGCCAGTGCCGTGACGCCGTGGGTCGACCGGCAGCTGGGCGGACAATTAACCCCGAACCGGGCCACGCTGCTTGCGGTCATCTGTGAGTTGATCACTATCGCGATGCTGACTGTCGCCGGCGTTATCGCCATCTTTACCGTCCGCCTCGGGCAGAACTTCGTCTTCGACGTGCTGTTAGTCGCGCTGGCGTCGATATTCGCCTTCCGGCTGCTGATACTGATGGCCGTCTCGCGGCACTCACTGCTGAAGGCGGCGATTCCGGCGAGCGTCCAGACGGTCACTGCCGCCGTGTTGCTGGCGATATACAGCGGGGCGACCGCGTTTATTCTCGAAGACCCGATGCTTCGGGAGTACCTCTCCCGCCCGGAGGAGGTCCCGCCGCAGGTACAGGGGTTTATTCCGCAGGACTTCATTATCCTCGCGGTTATCTGTGTCATCTACGCGCTAGCAGTCTGGCTGTTCCTGGTCGTCATCGACCAACCATGGCGCTCCTCGCTCGGCGTTTCCGCGCTGGATTTCCTCCGGGGGTTCATCGGGCACATCGCCGAAGGCACGCGCGAACTGGAGGAGTTTTTCGAGGACATCGGCGAAGAAGCCGTCGTCCCGGTCACCTTGCTGTCGGTCCGTCGGCCGGGCGGCGAGGAGAAAGCCCGGTTCGTCCTGCCGATGATTCACCCCGGCCCGATGGGTGAAATCGGCGGCGGTAACCTCCCCAGACGCGTCGCCGAATCGGCCGACGGCCTGGCCTTCCCGCCACACGCGACCGCCGGCCACGACTTCAACCTCGTCACGGAGCGGGAGGTCGACACGATCCTGTCGACCGCAGAGACGGCGTACCAGAACCTCGAATACGACGACCAGGCGACGGCGGGCCTCCGTGTCACAGAGGGCGAGGCCACGCTGACGGGGCAGGCCTTCGGCTCCGATGCGCTCGTCGTGAACACGTACGCGCCGGGCTGTGCCGACGACGTGGAGTACGCCGTGGGTCTCTCAGCGATGTCGGAAGCGCGGGCCGACGGGCTCGACGACGTACTCCTGGTCGACGCACACAACTGCAACGACGGGCTCGAGGGCGACGACCTCGGCCACGTCGTTCCCGGCAGTCAGCGGTCATTCGACATGCTCCACGGGGCCGGTCAGCTTGGAAACTTGCTCACAGATGCCGAAACCGGCCAACTCCGCTGTGGAGTCGCCTGGGACAGGACCCCCTGGGAGCCCGAGGAGGGCATCGGCCCGCTCGGAATCCGGGTCTGTGTCTTCGAAGTCAACGGCCAGCGGACGGCGTACGTGCTCATCGACGGCAACAA
This sequence comes from Haloarcula sp. CBA1131, assembly GCF_008728975.1. NCBI lineage: Archaea > Methanobacteriati > Methanobacteriota > Halobacteria > Halobacteriales > Haloarculaceae > Haloarcula > Haloarcula sp. CBA1131. The sequence continues at coordinate 1,290,446 of NZ_RPCY01000001.1, read as the reverse complement.
CATGGAGCCGGGCCTCCGTCAGCGCATCATCGACGCCGCCGACGGCGTGGATATGATGGAGGTGATGACCAGCGACACCCACATCGTCAACACCGTCGAGGCCGAGAATCAGGTCGGACAGGTCATCCCCGAGAAGGAAATCGTTGCGCTCATCGGGGACCTCGTCGACAGAGCCGTCGCCGACCTCGAACCCGTCGAGGCCGGGATGGCGAGCGAACAGGCGACCGTGACGGTGTTCGGCAACGACCGGACCGAGACGCTGGCCTCGACTGCCAACGCGATGGTCTCGATGGGTGGCGCACTGGCCGGGGCGTTCATTCTCGTCGTAATGACGATCAGCGTGTTGATTTTCCTGCTGACCTGACGGCGGTCGGCCGGATACGATCCGATTCCTGCAGCACTACCGACTCGCTACGCTCGCCGACTCTGGTACAGAGAACGCCGAGGAGGAGATTTGAACCACGCCCAGACGGTCCGGGCGTGCGGCGCGGTGCGCCGTTCCGGGCTGCGACTGGTCTACTCCAACTCTCCACGCATCACGGTCCTGCAGCACTGCCGACTCGCTGCGCTCGTCGGAATGGCTGCAGAGAACGCCGAGGAGGAGATTTGAACTCCTGAGTCCGTGAGGACAGTTGCTCTCGAAGCAACCGCCTTGGCCAGGCTAGGCTACCTCGGCTCACCCATCAGTACCGCCGTTTGCTCTTTAGGGGTTTCGATTTCAGACTCGACACCCCTTTACCGGACCCGTAACATGACAGGCTATGGACGCTACCGAGGCAAGCGAGGTGTCGAGTCAGATCCTCGACGAGATCGGGAGTGCCGTCATCGCCGACCGCGGTTTCTTCGAGACAGTGCTGCTGGGGGTCGTCGCGAAGGGCCACGTCCTGCTCGAGGACGTTCCCGGCACGGGAAAGACACTGACCGCCCGCAGCGTCGCGACCGCGCTGGGGCTGTCGTTCTCCCGCATCCAGTTCACGCCGGACCTCCTGCCGGCCGACATCACGGGAACGCACATCTTCAACGAGGAGTCCCGGAGTTTCGAATTCACCGAAGGACCGGTGTTCGCCAACGTTCTGTTGGCCGACGAGATCAACCGCGCGCCGCCCAAGACCCAGTCCGCCCTGCTCGAAGCGATGGAAGAGGGACAGGTCACCGTCGACGGGGACACCTACGACCTTCCCGAACCGTTCTTCGTCATCGCCACGCAGAACCCAGTCGACATGGAGGGGACTTTCGAACTCCCCGAAGCGCAGGTCGACCGGTTCCTGGCAAAGACATCACTCGGCTATCCTGACGACGAAGGCGAGGTCGAACTCCTCCGGCGGCGTGCCGGCCGGACGACACAGAGTCCGACCGTGGAGCCGATACTTGACGCGGAGTCGGTCACGGAACTCCGGAGCGTTCCGGAGACGGTTACCGTCGACGACGACCTGCTGCAGTACATGGCTGCCCTCGCCCGGGCGACCAGAGACGATTACCGCGTGGACGTCGGGGTCTCACCGCGCGGGACCCAGCGGCTGTTCGAGGCAGCGCGGGCGATGGCGACCATCGCGGGCCGGGAGTACGTGGCACCGGACGACATCAAACGGGTCGCACAGCCAGTGCTGGCACACAGACTGGTGTTGACGCCTGACGCCCGCGTCGAGCAAGTCGACAAGGGGACCGTTATCCAGAGCGTGCTCGACGAGGTCCCCGTCCCGACCGTCTAACCCCACGTCCAGCGGGCGTCAAGCGCGTACCGGTACACACCCGTGATGACGATAGCCCCGCCATTGCCGACCAGCGGCACGACGCCGCCCCAAGTGACAAACGCGTAGAGGAGGCCCAACTGGAGCGGGATCGCCGTCCCACGAACGAGGTTCGTCTTCCCTAACCCGACTACGTACTCTCGCAGATCCGAGTGCTGTGACCGGTGGAACGTCCAGGCGTTGTTGAGGACGTACTGAAGCAGAATCGTACACTCGATTGCGATAGCGGCCGCGAGAATGTAATTCAGGCCACCGACATCGTTGAACAACCATAGCAGCGCTTGCTGAATTGACGCAGCAAACACACCGACGAGGAAGAACCGGACGAGTTGCTGTCGTCGGGCCGGTGTGACGACAGCGGACGCCATACAGCCTTACTGATAACCGAGCGCCTTTAACCGTGCTGTTATCTCGTCAGATGCCTCGGTGTTTTCCGCCCCCGTCCCGTCGCTATCGAGTTCTGCGAGGTGTTCGGCAACTGCATCCGAGAGCCGGTCGAGGACGGTCACAGGCGGATCGGCGTCCGCCGAGTCCGAACACAGATCGACCTGCTCTTCGGGATCGCTCGTCCGGTCGTACAGTTCCTGACGCCCCGATTCCGTGAATTCGATGTACGTGTAGCGCTCGTCGCGTGCGCTGAGGAGGAGCTCCCCGTCCGCGCGGCTCCGCGGGATCGGCTGGCTGGTCACGCTCTCGCCCCGGACCGCTGCAGAGACGATGGGGCCGCGGTCCTCGATGTCCGCGCCGTGGATCGCCGGGGCGACGGACGCTCCGTCCCACTCCGTCGCCGGCGTGAGCGACAGCAGATCGCACACCGTCGGCGCGATCGTGTCGAGGCCGACCGGCGTCTCGACCGACTGGCCCTCGCTGTCCGGTGTCGAGACGATGTAGGGAACGTCGATGAGCTCCCGATAGAGCTTGGGGTAGTGAGCGAGATGGCCGTGTTCGAGGAACTCCTCACCGTGGTCGCCGGCGACGACGACGGCCGTATCGTCGCGATGGCCCTCTGTTTCGAGGGTGTCGAGTAACCGACCGACGCTGGCGTCGACCTGCCGAACCGTCGCCTCGTACAGCGTCCGGAGCGTCTCCAGCGTCCGGTCGTCGACTTCCCAGCCCAGCCCGGTTCGGAGGTGGGAGGTGAGCATTCGGAGGACACCGAAGTGGTTGTCCGACACCTCGCGGATGTGCCGCGGGGCTGGCACGTACGGCGTGTGCGTGTCCATGTAGTGGACCCACAGGAAGAACGGTCCGTCGGTCGTCGCCAGAAACTCGGTGGCGCGGTCTTCGAGGTCGCCCATCCGGGACACGTCGGCGAAGGGCCGTTCGTCAGACCCGCCGCTGAGGACGGTCGCAGCACGACGGAACGGTGAAGTGCCGAGTTGGACCCACGCCTGGATGGTCGGGTGGGCCGCCAAGTACTTGCTGTAGCCGCCGCTGTCGACGAACGGCTCGAACTCGTCGAACCCGCGGTCGTATCCCCAGTGATCGGTGAGAAAACCGTTTGCGGCGTTAAATCCTGCCGTCTCGATACCGGCATCGGACACCTGCTCGGCCAGCGTCGGCGTCGACGCCAGACCGATGTCGTCGCTCTCAGCGAACACCGGCCGCGAGCCGTGGATGGACGGGAACGAGAACGGCGTCCAGTTCCCCTGTGCGACGGCGTTTTCGAAGACAACGCCCGACTCAGCGAGCGAGTCCAGGACTGGGGAGACGCTGTCAGCGCCACCCAGTGCGTCCGCTCGCAGCGAATCAACCGTGACCAGCACCACGTTGTTCGTTGCCGGGGCCGTCATTGTCGGCCCACACTCCTCCGTGATCGTAATGGTATCGACGTATCGCGTCCGCGATCCGGGGTTTGCACCCGGTACGTGCCACCGTATTTTCTCATACCCCCTATACCAGACACTGAATACTGAACGTTCCGGATAAATTCAGGGGGCTATAATAGAACCATACTCTGATAAGGTAGAATTAAACCCGTTCTCCGATAATGTGCTGTCCAGAACATATTCGATGACCAACTCCATTCAGCTTCGGTCCTACGACGACCGGGACGCCGACGCTGTCTGGTGTCTCCACGAGTGGGCAATGCGAGCGACCGGCAATGACCCCAGTGACATCCCCGGAACGTCGGACCTGCAAAACATCGAGACGCGGTATTTCGACACCGGCGGCGCGTTTCTCGTCGGCGTCGTTCCCGATGCCGACGATGACCTCCCACAGACGTTCGACGGCGGCCTAACCGCGATGGGCGGGTTCCTCCCGAATGAAGTCGGGCACGCGGACGAGCGAACCGTCCCCGGCGCGGCCGAACTCCACCGGATGCGGGTGGCTCCGTCCCGGCAACGACGTGGCTACGGTCGGAGCCTCCTCGACAAACTCGAACAGCAAGTGGTCGAGCAGGGATACGAGGTCCTGCTTGCGACGACATCACAGAGCCAGCCCGCCGCGGTCGCGTTCTACCGCGACGAAGGATATCAGGAGGTAGACCAGTCAACACAGGGCGAGTACGAACTCGTCCACTTCGAGAAACGGCTCTGACCCAACAATCGGACGCGGCGTTCAGTCACCGCTGTAGGCGTCGTCGGTGTCCTCGCCGAAGGAGGTGTTGAGCCCGCCCGGGCTCTCCCTGTCTTGCTCACGCATACTCTGTCGCGTGAACTGCGGCTTGGCGCGGACGGCCTTTTTCGAGCGGAACGACCACCACAGCGCCAGTGACAGGCCGACAGTTCCAGCGATACCGACACCAGTGGCCGGCAGCGACGCCTGCGTGTACAGGAACGCTGTCGAAAACAGCGTGCTTGCGAGCAACATCCCAAGGATGAGCCGCTTTGTCATCGTCGCGAGCAGGCCATCGGAGTCCTCAATGTCGGCCTGTACGCGGAAGTCCTCCCGCTCGACTCTGTCGAGGGCGGACTCCAGTTTCGGCGGGATACGGACGGCCGACCGAGCGGCGTCGGACACTTCGGTCGCTCGGTCCTCGACGAAGTTCCGAACGCCCTCGGCGAGATACCCCTCCTCGCGGAGATAGTCGGTCGCAACGCCGATAAAGTCGAAGTCCTCGTCGAGGGTGACACAGACGCCTTCAACGACCGTGGCGACACGCAACACGAGCGCCAGATTCGCCGGCAGTCGAAGCGGGAACTCGTAGATGGTGTCTTCGACTTGCTGGATGATCTGCTGGACGCGGTACTGCTCGATGTCCTCGCCACGGGCGTCGGCGATAGCCAGTTCCATCACGTCGCCCATCACCTGCCGGTCGGCCTCCGGCGAGAGCGTCCCCATCTCGATGAGGGCATCGAGAATGGCATCGATGTCCTGATCGGCGACGGCGGCGTAGAAGTCGATGATCTTGTCCTGCACGAACGGGTCGACTCGACCGGACATCCCGAAGTCGTAGAAGACGAGCGTCCCGTCGTCTTGCACGGCGAGGTTCCCGGGATGTGGGTCGGCGTGGAACACGCCATCGTCGATAATCATCTGCAGGTACGCCCGCTGGAGCGTCTCGGCCAGCTCCGTCCGGTTGATACCGCCCGCGTCGAGGCTGTCGATGTCGTTGATCTTCGTGCCGGGGACGTACTCCATCGTCAGGACGCGCCGGGTGGAGTGAGACTCCTTGACTTCGGGGATGCAGATGCGGTCGTTGTCCCTGAAGTTCTCCCGAATTTCGGTGAGCATCCGCCCCTCTCGCTGGTAGTCCATCTCCTCGCGGATGGTCTTCGAGAACTCGTCGGCTAGCGTCTCAAGCGAGAACGACCGGGAGTCGTCGATGAAATACATCAACAGCGGGAGCGACCAGCGGACGACCCGCAGGTCGGCCTCGACGAGCGTCTCGATACCGGGCCGGCGGATCTTGACGGCGACCTTCTCGCCGTCGACCTCCGCCAGATACACCTGGCCGAGCGACGCGCCGCTTATCGCCTCTGTCTCGAACTCGTCGAAGCGGTCGTCGACGGAGCCCAGTTCGTCCTCGATGACGACCCGTGCCTCGTCCCAGTCCGCCGGTGGCACGCGGTCCTGCAACTTCGAGAACTCCTCGATGTACTCCGGCGGCAGGACGTCCGGCCGGGTCGAGAGTATCTGTCCGAGTTTGATGAACGTCGGGCCGAGCGTCAGCAGCGAGTCGAGCAGTTGCTGTGCACGTTTGCGACGCTGTTCAGGCGTGACACGGCGCGACGAGCCGACCACGAAGAACCGCTTTCGGTCTCGTGCGTACGCGACCAACAGGGGCAGGAAGTGGCGAGCGACGACGAGGAACCGCCAGTACGCGCGAAGGTTCACCGGCTTGCCACCTCTGGGTCAGTCCCCGTCGATCGGGATTGTAGTGCTCGGTGCGGCTGTCGCCTTCGGCAGGCGGAGCTCGAGGACGCCGTTTTCCACGGTCCCCTCCCCGCCCTGCCCGGTCGTGTCCGGCGGGAGCGGGAGCTCGGCGTCGAGGAACACGGAGCGGTCCTCGCGGACGAACGTGAACTCCCCGGGCACGTCTTTGGTCCGTTGCCCGTCGATACGAAGGCGGCCCCCTTCAACGGTCACGTCGATTGTGTCCGCGGTCACACCCGGCAGGTCGAGCACGAGCAGGTATTCGTCCTCGGATTCGAGCACGTCCGCGAACACGGCGTCGGGAAGATCCCGAAGCGCTTCACGCAGGGCTGGCATACGCCTGTCTAAGTGGTACGCAGTGGTAAACCCGACGGTCTCTGCTACTCTACAGGGGTACGGAGAGGAGGACGGCAGCACCGATGAGGACAGCCGCTAGTCCGAACACAGTTTCAGCGATAGCGCCGCGAACAATCCGTCGGGCCGTGCCACGCTCGCTGGTGTCGGAGATGACGAACACCGGCGTCCCATCGCCATCCCCGACGACGGCGTCGACCAGATTACTTCCCCACTCCGATGCGGGGCCGCGCATCGCCTGGCCGTAGACGTACACGTCCTCGCCGACATCCAGCCGACGCTCGGTGAAGCGCTGTTTGTTCCCCAGACTGATCTCAGTGACGAGCAGATTCACGGATCCGTCCTGTGCCTCGACGGCATCCGTTCGCTCGACGTAGCCGGCCAGGCGCTCGGGGAGTTCAGTCCCGGGGGATACCGTCACGGACTGGGACTCGAACCGTACGTCCGCGCCGTCGGGATTCACGCGGACGCGAGCGTTCCCGTCGTCGACGATGAAGTCGACGCCGGCCTGCCCCTCGTCTAGCGTCTCCCAGCTGGAGTGTTTCCCCGACGACCGATACTCCTCGACCTCGTAGGTGTAGGCCAGACACTCGCTGCCGGTGAAGGGAGCCGTGACGGTTCCGGCGTCCTCGTCGGCAACGGCTGTGCCGGTGATTTCGACGGGACCGGAGTGCCCGTCGAGCGAGCGCACCGGGACTGGATCGTTCCGGAGGATGTGAAACACCGTTCGGAGTTCCCGGCCACCGCGGAGGAGGACGAAGCCGCCGATGACCAGGAACACGATGGCGACCAGTTGCGGGAGGACCATACGGCCACTCCGCGTCGGACCGAACAAAAGCGTTCCCAGTCCATGTAGGCGAGCGACTGATGGGACGTGGCCACTCGGGGCGTTTTTGCCACAGTACCCACTAGCAAGGGTATGGCTGGCTCCCCGCCGTCGGAGGCCGAGTCGCTCGCGCTGGAGACTGCCCGCAGACAGCTCGGTAGCTTCGCTGTCCCCGTCGACCGGACAGACAGGATTCCGCTCTCCGTCGCTGTCGGACGAGTGCTGGCGACAGATGCGACGGCGAACGAACCCGTGGAAGCGGCGGATATCTCGGTCGACGACACCGTCTTCCAGCAGGGGCATCAGGTACGGCCCGGCGATGTGGGACTGTTGCGGGCAAGCGGCGTCTCCGAACTGCTCGTCCGCCAGCGACCACAGGTCGGAATCGTACCGACGGGCGACGAACTCCGAGCGGCTGCCAGCGCGGCCCGCGAGGTCGAGACAGCGGGGTTCACGCTGGCGCAGTACGCCGACCGGTGGGGCGGGAAAGTGACCTACCGGGACCCCGTCGCCGACGACGCACCGGCGCTCCGGATGGCCGTCCAGCGCGACCTCACCCGTGATGCGCTCGTCATCACCGGGACCGAGCCGGGGGACACGCTTCGAGAGGTCGTTGCGGACCTCGGCGAAGTGTTCACCGACTACGTCGATATCGACCCCGGCCAGCGGACGGGAGTCGCCGTCGTCGAGGACCGCCCGGTCCTGCTGTTGCCGGAGTCGCCGAGTGCAGCCCGCGTCGGCGCGGTACAACTCCTTCGTCCGCTACTGAAGGCGTTTGCCGATGCACCGCTGTCGGATCACCCCCACCAATCAGCCTCACTGAGCGACGGGGTAGACAGCCCTGCATCCGTCCGTTCGTTCGTGCCGGTCACCGTGACCGACGGGACAGCGGCGCCACTGCCGGGCGCTGACCTTGCCACGGCGACCCGAGCCGACGGCTGGGTATCCGTGCCTGCAGACGAAACTGGTATCGATGCCGGAACGACTGTCACCGTGGAAAACTGGGACTACCTCCCCTGAGACGACGCCAGATCGAGCAGCGAGGCGACGCGCCTGTCGCCGCGCACGCACCGACCCATCTCCGCCGGGGACCGCCGACCGACGTGGACCCCGTCGAGGCCCGCGTTCCACGCTGCACCGATGTCTGACGGATTGTCCCCGGCCAGCACGCCGCTGTGACCGTTGTACCAGACATCCATCTCCCGCATCGCCAACTCCACCGGCTTGGGGTCGGGCTTCCAGCCGATGTCGTCGTCACAGCAGACGACCGTCTCGAACCAGTCGGCGATGTCGAGATGGGCAAGCACCGGTTCGGTGAGGTACTGCTGGCAGTGTGTGACCAGTCCGACCGGTGTGTCGAGGGTGGCGAGGAACGCCTCGGCGTCGTCGTAGAGATACGTCGCCTCGGCCCGGGCGACAGGGTCTTCCTCCTCGTGGAACAGCCGCCAGAACTCCTGTTGGTCGACATCGCGCTCTGCGAGTGTCTGTGACCGAGTCCCACCGAATCCGTACCAGAGCGCGTCCCGTTCCCGGTCGGTGAACTCGACGCCGAGGCGGTCGCCGACAGCACCCATCACCTTCCGGGGGTAGGCTGGCTCGATGTCGACGAGCGTCCCATCGAGGTCGAACAGCCAGAAATCATAGTCGGTGGTCATGAGGGGTGATTTTATTGGGGATTTTCTAATAAAGTCTTTCGGGCCCTACTACCAGTTTTGATGCGTATAACACCGCTGTAAACACTGACTACGCAGCGACGTTTCTTTTCACGCCACACGGATCGAACTGCCGAGGTACTTGTTGAGCACTTCGCTGACCGAATCAGCGTTGAACAGGGCCAGGTCGTCGGCGATTTCGGCTTGTAGCGCGTCGAGGTACGCCTCCTCGGTCCGGAGTTCACGGAACGACGCCGAGACGACCGGGCAGCCGAGTTCGTCCTCGACAAGCCGACGGAAGTGCGGTTCGTCGGCCAGTTCGCCCCGCCAGAGCGTGTCCCGGAAGAACAGCCAGCCGCCGGTCCCCGGGGTGTCGGCCGCTCGATACAGCGTCGTCTCGAACCGGTCGGGGTCAGTCCACAGCCCATCCGCGTCCGGCTCCAGCCGGATTTCGACCCGAAAGACGTACCGTGCGGTCGCCCCCTCGGGGTCGGTCGGCCGGAGCGACGCGAGTCCATCGGCGGTGTCCACGGTCACACCGTCAGTCGTGGATGCCGTTCAGCCGCTCGGCGAGATCGATGTCGTTCTCGGTGATGCCACCGGCGTCGTGGGTCGTGAGTCGGACTTCGACCTCGCCCCAGCGGATGGTCATCTCCGGGTGATGCCACGCGTCCTCGGCGAGGCCAGCGGCGGCGCTCAGAAAGCCCGACGCGTCCAGATAGCCGTCGAACTCGAAGACGCGAACGATTTCGTCGCCGTCGCGGGTCCACTCCTCGGGTAGCCGGTCGCTAATCTCTGCATCAGAGAGCAGGTCTGCCATATCGGATACGTCGGACGGCGTGGGCAAAAAGGTGGGCGTGGTCAGTCGTCAGAGAGTCGGTCGAGCATCGCGTTCGGGATCTCGTCGCGCATGCCGTCGGGGATGTCGTCGACCGACATGCCCTGGGTGAACTCGGGCGGGGTGACCTGGTCCGGGCCGCCGAAGTCCGGGTCGAACAACTGGAGCGCCGTATGAATCGTCGACCAGTCGTCCTCCTCCGCGGCGTCGCGCAGGCTCTTGGTCGGCGCGGCGAGGATCTGCGAGACGATGGCGTCGGCCATCGCTTCGACGACTTCCGCCTGGTCATCGTCGAAGTCAGCCGCCGAGAGCGCGCTGTTTATCTCGGCCGCCTTGACCTGTTCGGCGCTCTCGTACATCGTCGAGATGACCCTGTCGGCGCGTTTGCGCTTGTACTGCGTGAGCAGGCGGTCGAACTCCTCGTCGACGATGCGTTCGACTGCCTCGGCGGCTCGCTGCCGCTTGTTCCGCGTTTCGGCGGTCACCGACTCCAGCGCGTCGAGGTCGTACACCGTCACTGACGGGAGTCGGTCCGCGCCGGCCGGAACGTCACGCGGCTGGGCAATATCGACGATAGATACGTCACCGGCATCGCTGAAGGTCCCGATATCGAACACCTGGTCGCCGCTCCCCGTCGCCGAGATGACGGCACTGGCCTCGGAAACGGCCGCTTCGATGCCGTCGAGCGCAACCGCACTGGCGTCGATGTCGACCGATTCGGCGACGTGCTCCGCGTGTGGCACTGTCCGATTAGCCACGAGCAGCCGTTCTACCTCCTCGCTGAGCGCATCCGCAGCGAGTTGGCCCATCTCGCCGGCACCGACGACGAGCGCTGTCCCGTCAGTCAGCGAACTCTCCTGTTTGAGCAAGCGAACCGCGGCGGAGGCAATCGAGACGACACCCTCGTTGATCTTCGTCTCCGTGCGGGCGCGCTCGCCGACGTGAATCGCTTTCGTGACACCGTCTTCCAGCATCGGCCCGATGCCGCCAACGCCGCGGGCTGTCTCGTAGGCGGTCCGGAGCTGGCCGAGGATCTGGTCCTCGCCCAGCACAATCGATTCGAGCCCGGCGGCTACCCGGAGCAAGTGACGGAGGCTCTCCTCGTGACCCATCTCGACGACGACATCTTCGGGCACGGCGCGGGTGAACAGTTCGAGCGCGTCGAGCCCGTCCGCGTGATCAGAGACGACGACGTACCCCTCGGTACGGTTACACGTCTGTAGCGCAATCGCCTCTTCGACCTCTGGGTTGGCGAGCAGGGATTCGACGGCGTGGCGCTCGCTGTCCGCCGCAGCGGTCTCTAATTGGTCGACGCTTGCGCGTTCATGGGAGATACAGACCCCAACGATTGCACCAGTGTCCCCTCTCACGTTTGATCACCAGGTAACTCTCCGATCACGTCTCTAGCTACTTGCTCTCCCTTGTACCTGCCACTATCTAAAGCCTTCCAAACTTCCCGTGACCTGACAACGAACCTGACGGCGTCACGCCGTTCGGCCGGCGGGACGCCCCGGTCGCGAAGGTCCTCACGGAGGTCACCAACGAGTTCCGCCATCAGACCGGCGTTTCCGAACTCGTCTTCGAAACGCTCGCGGAGGTGTTTCGACAGCGCCGGCGCGCGCCCGCCGGTCGCAATCGCCAGCGTCACCGGGTCGTCCCGCACTGTCGCCGGGACGACGACATTGCCGAACGACTGGTCACCGTGGTCGTCGGCACGGTTGACGAGCGCGCCGTGCTCCTCGGCAACCGCGGTGAAGGCGTCGTTCAGGGCCGAGTCGTCCGTCGCGGCGACGACCAGTGCCGGGTCGGTCCGCTCGACCCATTCTTCGGCATCCTCGGGGTCCGGGGCGGCCCGGACCTTTTCGGCGTCCGCGAACGCCCGGTCGGCGAACTCGGGACTGAGGACGACGACGCTCGCCTCCGTGGCGAACGTTCGGGCCTTGCGCGCACCGACCGGACCGCCGCCGACGACGAGCACTGTCTCGCCCTCGAAGTCGTGCATGAGCGGAATCATCGGTGCTCCCCTCCTGATCTGGCGCTGCTACACCAAGCGGACACGGTCACGCCGTCTCTGTGTTCTGCCGCGCTCGTTCGTCCAGCCTGATTCCCGTCTTCTTCAGGATGCGCGTCGAGAACAGCGTGTCCCAGTCGTCCTCGGACACGTCCCAGTGGTCGGCCATCCGGTCGCGGACCTGCTGGATGCGCTCCTGGCTCTCCGCTTCGCTTCGCCCGTGGGTCATCGCGAAGAAGTTGTACGGCCAGACGCCGTCGTGGCGCGGCCGCTCGTAGCAGTGGGTCACGAAGTCGAACTCGGCGATAGCCGGGCCGACCTCGTCGATGACCTCGTCGGGGACGTCCCAGACGGTCATCCCGTTCTCGCTGTAGCCGAGCGCGTAGTGGTTCGGGATGACCCCGACGCGGCGGACCTTCCCTTCCATGTTGAACCGCTGTATCGTCTCCAGCACCCAGTCGACGTCGGCGTCGATTTCGTCGGCCACGTCGGCGTAGGGCGTGGCGGTAATCGGCAGGCCGTCCTGGATTTCCAGCACGAGGTCCAGTTCGTCGGCGGTCAGGGACTGGCTGTCGGTCGGCGTCACGTCCGGCCCCAGGTCCGAACAGTCGATATCTTGCGTCTGTGGCCCCTCGACGGGGAACTTCGCGCCGACGTGGAACTCCTGCTGTTTCGGGAGGTTGTACGTCTCCTCGCCGGTTTCGGCCTCGATTTCTGCCAGGACCTCCTCAACCCGGCCTTCCTCTGCCACCGAGAGGACGAACCACATGTTCAGATGCGGATGTTCGCGTTCGTAGTTGTGCGCGACCTCCGGGTACGCGTTTATCATCTCGGCGTGTTCGTCGTAGCTGTCCTCGGGGGCGTGAGTTGCGACAAGGGTGGCGGTACCGCCGATAGCTTCGGCGTTGATGAGTGCCCCGAACCGCGTGAGAACGCCCGCGTCGTCGAGGTCCTGTACACGCGCTAACAGCTCGTCCGCGTCGATGTCGACGCCGTGGTCGGCGAGGGCCGCCGCGGCCGGTTCGAACGGCCGTTCGACGACCGGGAAGCCGCCCTGGAAGGCGTTCAACACCGCCCGGTCTACCGTCCCGAGGTCTTCGCTCATGCCGAAAGCTGGGGGGCCTGCGAATAAAAACAGTCCGGGACAGCCGGTACCATGTCCGGGTCGCCGGAGCGTTTTACCCCCTTGCGCCCCTAACCCGCGCGTGGCAATCTCGACAGCCGAGCTGGCGGTCCGGCTGCTGGTCTACCTGTTTGTCCTGATAGGGGTACCGCTGTGGTTCGTGCTGATGTTCCGGCTCATGGACTACGCCGCACACGATACGCTGGTCGAGCAGTTCAGTGGTCGACGTAACGGTCGCGACACCGGCCAGCTCAACGCCTACTTCGAACAGGCCGCCGTCGAGGCCACGACCTGTCGTATCTGTGGCGCAGCGAACGGCCCGGACTACACCTACTGTCACAACTGCCAGGAACGGCTGGCGGCCGGCGACTGATACTGTTGGACGTAACTTCGTACAGCTATTCGCAACCCTGGGAGTGGCGACATTCTTGAAAGGCTTCCGTCCGACAGTACGACGCGGTTACTCGCCTTCGACACCGGTTACCGCGTAGCCGGCGTCCTCGATAGCTTCGAGAATGCCGTCGTGGTCGGCGCTGGCCTCGTAGTAGAACACCAGGTCAAAGGAACTGTTACGCAGGAGTTGCTGGCACTCCCAGACGAACTCCTCGCCGTCCAGCGTGAGGCCCTGGTGCTGGTTCGACGCGAACTCGGGGTCGTCGCTGCCGGAGTAAACGTACGTATCCTTCGGGTCCAGGCCCGCGCCTTCGGCGATGAGTTCGCCGACCTCGATGGTGGCCTGCATCATCTCGATCTCGTCGCTGCCGTCGTACTCCGTGTGGACGACAGCGCCGTTGAGCTGAATCTCGCCGGGCTCAAGCAGTTGTTTAGTCCGGCGGTAAAGGTCGTCGTCAAGTGCGTCGGCCTCGCTCATACCATGCGGTCGGTGTTGCTGTCCCTAAGACACTTCGGATTCCAAACGCTGGTCGGCTCTATCCGAAGATATTCGGTTCGAGAGGCGGCGTGGCGACAGCGCCGCTGCGCTGCCGAGTAGCGCCGCTCGGTCAGTCGCGAACCCGTTGAAAAGCGAGCCGGTCTCGCTTACAGTCGCGTGAGGTTCTTCGCCCGCGGGCCTTTGTCTGCCTGTTCGATGTCGAATTCGACTTCTTGCCCTTCTTCTAAGTCCGGGCCGCCGACGTCTTCCATGTGGAAGAACACGTCTTCGTCGGCATCGTCGGTTTCGATGAAACCGTAGCCACCCGTATCGTTGAAGAAGTCGACAGTGCCTGTCGCCATGGTTACAGCCGCGTGAGGTTTTTCGCGCGCGGGCCTTTGTCGGCCTGCTCAATCTCGAATTCCACTTCTTGCCCCTCCTCGAGGTCAGGACCGTCGATGTCCTCCATGTGGAAGAAGACGTCCTCGTCGGAGTCTTCGGTATCGATGAACCCGTAACCGCCTGTGTCGTTGAAGAAGTCTACCGTACCGGTCGCCATTGCAATTTGAACGTTAAGCCGGGGTATATTAAAACTATGCGCATATATTTCGATAGATTAGGTGGGAAATAACTGTACCCAGTCCCTTCCACAAAGCCCTTATTGAGTGGTTGAAATGTACACAACGATGCTATCGAGGGGGAAGCGACTGGGATATGCGGCCTACGAGCGATTGCTCCAGTGGGAACTGTCAGGGACGCCCGACCACGTCGCAGTCATTATGGACGGGAACCGAAGATACGCGGAAAAGCAGGGCGCCAAAAAACAGGAAGGCCACAGAGAAGGAGCCCAAACAACGGAGGCGCTGCTGAACTGGTGTGACGAACTCGGCGTTCGTGAGGTGACGCTGTACACGTTCTCGACGGAAAACTTCGACCGCGACCCCGAGGAACGCGAACACATCTTCGACCTCGTCGAACAGAAGCTCCGAACATTTGCCGACGCCGACCGGGTCCACGAGGCCGGCGTGTGTATCCGCGCCATCGGCGAGACAGAGATGCTACCCGACCGGGTCCGAGACGCTGTCGACTACGCTGAAGGGCGAACCGCCCAGTACGACCAGCTCAACCTCAACATCGCGCTGGCCTACGGCGGCCGGGCCGAACTGCTCGGCGCGGCCCGCAACGTCGCCACTGCCGTCGAAGACGGAACCCTCGACCCGACGGACGTCTCCGCGGAGACTATCGAAGCGCGGCTCTACGAGGGGCCGACCCGCGACGTTGATCTCATCGTTCGAACCGGCGGTGACGAACGCACCTCGAACTTCCTGCCGTGGCACGCCAACGGCAACGAGGCTGCCACGTTCTTCTGTACGCCCTACTGGCCCGAATTCCGGAAGGTCGACTTCCTGCGAGCGATTCGGACGTACCAGAACCGAGAGCAGTCCTGGCGGACGACCCGTGCCGAGCGCTCGCTGGCACTGGTTCGTGCCATCGAGCAGTCGGAACTCCCGACGGCCAAACGGATGCTCGGACGGTTCCGGGACGCGCTCCCGAGCGCCGAGCGCGAGCAACTTGAGGACGAGTACGAAATCGCAGACTGACCTCTTACCGACCGAACCGCCGCTGGCGCTCCTGGTAATCCCGCAACGCCCGCAAGTAATCCCGAAGCCGGAAGTTCTGCCAGTTCACGTCAGTGAAATACAGCTCCGAATACACGGACTGCCAGATCATGAAATCGGAGAGCCGCTCGGCCCCGGTCTTGATCACCAGATCCGGGTCGGTCGGGAAGACGAGATGCTCCTCGACCGCAGCCTCGTCGATATCGTTCGGGTCGAGTGAGCCTGCATCGACGTCTTCCGCGAGCTTCTGGACGGCCGTCGCGAACTCCGACTGTCCGCCGAGGCCGATGGAAATCTGGATCGGGGCGTCGGCCGTCGTCTCGTCGTCCGGTACTCTGACCGCTATCTCCCGTGGCGCGGTGACACTTTCGAGTTCACGCTGCAGCGTCGGGATCGCTTCCTCGTCGAGGACACTCACGTAGACGACGACGGTATCGGTGCCGTACTGAACGGCCCAGTCGAAGAATCGCTCTAAGGTCCGGTATGCACCGTCTCCCAGGAGGTCCCGCTCGGTGATCACCAGCGCGACCGTCTCGGGCAGGTCGGCGTCGCTGCGCCGAACGCGCATCGCGAGATATCGGTCGTATAGTCCCACGCCCGCCGGTATGCTGACAGCCCCAGTAAATCTCACGGTACCGTCGCCTCCGCAGTTCGGAAAGGGTAAGTGCCTCTCGGGGATACCGGTGGGACGTGACTGGCACAGTCCGTCGGGCAGGCGCGTTCGCCGCCGTGGGGACCCTCGCGGTCGCCGTCCCGGCCGCAACGGGCTTTCGCTCGCTCGAACTCGCGACTGTCGCCGCTATCGCACCCTTCGTCCTCGTCGCCGCGCTCGGCGTGACGGTCATCGGGCAGGACTCGCGGCTGTTCGACCTGTTCGCCCGTCCCGGCGACTACGAGGACGGGAAACTGTACGGCCTGGCGGCCTTCTCGCTTGCCGCCGCCGGGCTCGCGCTGCTTGCCGTCCGATTCAGTCTACCGGTGCCGGTGTTCGTCGGCGTCGTCGTCATCGTCGCCTACGGGAACCTCGGCCAGCGACTCGCCTACACCGTCCGCTCCGACGAGGTGGTCGCAACCGCAGGCTTCGTGCTCGTCGGCTTCGTCGCCGGCGTCGCGGGACAGGTGGCGGGAACGCGGATTCAGGCCGCCGTCGGCGAGGGAGCGGCCGCCGTCGACATTCCACTCGTGCTGTTTCTCGCCGCCAGCGGCGCGTTCGTCGCTGCCCTGCTTCGCTCGGTCCTGTTCGAACGGGACGACCCGCTGGTGATGCTCACGGTGGGACTGCTGCTGTGGCTGTTTTTCGAACTCGACCCGTCGGTGACTGCACAGCGCGTCGTCATCGCGCTCGCCGTGACAGTACTGCTCGGCTATCTCTCCTACGCGCTCGACACGGCGTCCCTCCCGGGGATGCTCACCGGCGTTCTCCTCTCGTTTTTGACCATCGTTCTCGGCGGTTTCGGCTGGTTCGCCATGCTGATTTCCTTTTTCGCGCTCGGTGGCCTCTCGACGAAGTTCCGCTACGAGGAGAAACTGGACCGCGGCATCGCCGAGGAGAACGAGGGCGCACGCGGGAGCGGGAACGTGCTCGCGAACTCCATCGTCGCGCTGTTCGCCGTCGTCGCCGCGGCGGCGAGTCCGAGCCACATCGCCGTCGACCCGCTGCTGTTCTTCTATGCCTTCGCCGGGGCCGTCGCCGCCGCGATGACCGACACGTTCTCCAGTGAGTTCGGCGGGCTCTACGACAACCCGCGACTCATTACGACGCTCAAACCAGTCGAGCCGGGCACTGACGGCGGCGTCACCTGGCAGGGCGTGGCCGCCGGGGCCATCGGGGCAGGCATCATCGCTGGCATCGCCGCGCTCACGCAGGACATCAGTACAGTCGGCAGCGGCGTCATCCTCCTGTGTGGACTGGTCGGCATGACCGTCGACAGCCTGCTGGGTGCGACCGTCGAGGGCTCGGTCGTCGGCAACCAGGGCGTCAACATGCTCGCGACCCTGGCGGCCGCGCTGACCGGCGCTGGCGTCGTGCTGACCGCCGGCCTCCTATGATCCGGGAGGCTCGTTCCGAAGACGAGGTTCGTCTTCGGGCCATCCAGACGGACGCGCTCGACGAGCCGTGGCCGGAGCTCCTCGGCGTCGGAATCGACGGCCCGCCGCTCGTGCTGGTCCTCGATATCGGCGAACCGCTCGGCTACGCGCTTGTCGTGCCGGACCACCCGGTCGCGTACCTGGCGGAGTTCGCCATCACGCCCGGCAAACAGGGGCAGGGCCTCGGGACGACACTTATGCACGGGCTTCTGGACAGGCTCCGGACTGGTGGGTTCGAAACAGCGAGACTCACCGCGCGCGCTGACGACGAGCGAGCGCGCTCCTTCTACGACGGGTTCGGGTTCTCGGTCGCCGACGAGCTACCCGACCACTACGACGACGGCGACGGTGTGTTGCTCGTTCGCGAACTCTAGTCCTCGATGCGAACCTGTACGGCCGTCGGCTGTTTGACGTACTCGCCGTGGCCGGCAGCGACGACGACATCGACGCCGCGCTGGGCGGCAACGTCGAGGAGCTTCTGCGTGCAGTCGGCATCGATGACGACGGTCTTGGGAACGGCCTCAGCGGCTGCAAGCAGCGAGACGACGGTATCAGCATCGCCTTCAGCGAGCAGCGTCGCGTCCTCGTCGACCAGCCTGGCCGTCCCGCTGTGGTTCTGAATGACGGCCTCGATGTGGTCCGAAAGCGAGGGGATGGTCGGTCCGTCGCCGCTTTCGGTCGACTCCTCGTCGGCTGCGGCATCCGCCACAGCGGTTGCGTTCGAGTTGTCCGCGACACTCGTCGCCCCCTCGGTCGTTTCGGCCTGCGCCGACCCGGCCTGCGGAGCGGGCGCGGGCTGGCTGTCTGCGGTGTCCTCCGACGTCGCGGCCGCCACGGCACCGCCGTCAGCGGTCGTCGACTCCTCGGGATGGGACATCTCCTCGCGGATGCTGTCGAGGCTCTTGGCGCTTGCGACCGTCTCGTAGGGAACCTTGTCCCGGAGCGCCGACATCACCTCGCTGCGTGAGAGGTCCTCGACGGACTTGCCGGTGGGAGTGACAGCGACATAGTCAACGTCGCCGACCTGCGCGAGTTCCTTCAGAATGAGGTCCCCGCCGCGGTCACCGTCGAGGAACGAGGTCACCGTCCGGCCGGCCGTCAGGTCCGCAATGGCGTCGGGGACGTCCGTTCCCTCGACTGCGACGGCGTTTTTGATGCCGTATTTGAGCAGTTGCATCACGTCCGAGCGACCCTCGACGACGACAATCGCGTCGGAGTCGGCCACCCGCGGGCCGGCCGGGAGTCCCTCGTAGTCGGTCACGTCGGCGACCCGGACCTGCTGTCTGACCGTCTCGACGATGTCCGCGGTCTGGATCGACTTCTCCTCGAAGTCGTTCAGGAGTTCCGTCGCGCGCTCGACGACTTCGCGCCGCTTGGCGCTGCGTACGTCCTCTATCTCTGAGACCTCGATTTCGGCGCGACACGGCCCCACCTGTTCGATGGTCTCCAGTGCTGCGGCGAGGATCGCTGTCTCGACTCTGTCGAGACCGCTCGCGACGGTGATCTCGCCGAAGGACTGTCCGCCTTCGGAGCGTATCTCCACGTCGATGCGGCCGACCTTCTTCGAGTCCTGCAGGTCCCGCAGGTCCAGTTCGTCGCCGAGTAGCCCTTCCGTCTGGCCGAACACCGCGCCGACGACGTCGCTCCGCTCGACGACTCCCGCCGCCGTGATGTCGGCATGTATCAGATATTTCGCCGTATCTTGCATGATTGTCCTGTTTTCCAGCCCGTCGAACGCTGTTCCGACGGACTGCTGTCACTATACTGATGTTGGGAAGTACAGCGGAATAACCTTGCGCACGCGAGTCGGTGGAGGAAAACCTCACTCAGTTGACTTTCGAGCCGACACTGCCTCGATGGATCGCTGTGCACCAGACGGGTCAGCCACTCACTCCAGCAACGGGCGCATACCGCCGATACCCGCCTGGATGGCGTCGACCGGGTCCTCGGGGTCGTCGTGTTCGAAAACGAGCCATTCAGTCCCGGCCTCGCGGGCCGCATCCACCACGGCCTGGAGCGGGACGACCCCCTCGCCGAGAGCGGTCGGCTCCCCGTCCTCTGTCATGTCCTTGAGGTGGACGACGGGAACGCGCCCGTCGAGTCGCCGAATCAGGGCGGCAGGGTCTTGACCCGCCGCGTGCGCCCAGCCGGCGTCGAACTCGAAGTCGATCGTCGTCCGGTCGACGAGCGCGTCGAAGGCGGTGCCATCGCCGAGCGGGACGAACTCGTGGTCGTGGTTGTGATACAGCAGGGGTCGGTCGAACTCCGTGTCGAGCATCCCGAGCAGCGTCGCGGTCGACTCGACGGCGCGCTCGCTCGCGAAATGGTCGTCATCGAGATACGGAAGGACGATGGACGGCGCGTCGAGCGTCCGGGCCTGATTCTCAACGGTGCGAGAATCGGACTGCAGGTCCTCCAGTTGGACGTGGACGCCGGCGATACCGAGCCCCGCCTCGTCGAGCGCACGTCGGGATGCGCCCGGGTCGCCGATGCCGGCGAACTCCACGCCGTCGTAGCCGGCGGCGCTGATGCGGTCGAGCACGTCCGATAGCGGCTCCCGGAGTTCCCGGAGCGTCCAGAGCTGGATCGCTGTCTGCATACCGTTGCTGCGAACGCTGTCGTAAAATAACTGGACGGACTACCGGGGGGCATGGGATTCACTGAAACGGAGATCGACCCCGCGCGGTTCCTCGAAGACGTAGAGATGCGTATCGGCGAAATCGTCGACGTCGGACCGTTCCCCGAAGCCCGCAAAGACGTGTACAAGCTCGACGTGGCGTTTGGCGACGAAACGCGCCAGTCCGCCGCAGGGCTGACAGACGTGTACGATCCTGAGGACTTGCTCGGGTCGCAGGTCGTTGCCGTCGTCAACCTCGGGACGGTCTCAATCGCCGGCTTCGAGAGCGAGTGTCTGGTGACCGGGGTCGACAGCGAGGACGGCGTCGTCCACCTGACGCCCGAACGGGACGTCGAACCCGGGACCCGCGTGTATTGAAGAATATAGTTCTTCAACGGCTGTCGGTGAAGGTTCGTTACCCATTAGTACCGCCAGCGGCTAGACTGTCGTAATATGAGTACAGTCAGGGCCGCTGGGTGGACAGTCGTCGCGCTCGTGTTGATGGCGCTGGCAGTGCCGTGGTTCCTCTGGGACACCAGCACGGTCGCGGCCGGGCTGCCCGTATGGCTGTGGTGGCACGTTGGATGGATGGCGCTTGCGAGCGTCGTCTTTGCTGTCTTTGCGCGCACCGACTGGGGCCTCGGCGTCGAGGAGGTGAACTGACGTGGCCGATACTGCGCTCCAGTTGGGTATCGTCGGCGCGTACATGGTCGTCGCGCTCGCGGTGGGCGCAGTCGCCTACCGGCTCACCGAGCGCACCGCCGAGGACTACTACCTCGCAAGCCGGACGCTCGGCACGGTCGTGCTGTTGTTTACCACCTTCGCGACGCTACTGTCGGCGTTTACCTTCTTCGGCGGCCCGAACCTCGCGTTCAGCGCCGGCCCCGAGTGGATTCTCGTGATGGGGCTGATGGACGGCATCATCTTCGCCGTCCTCTGGTACGTGCTGGGATACAAGCAGTGGCTGGTCGGCAAGCGCCACGGCTACGTGACGCTCGGCGAGATGCTGGGCGACCGGTTCGGGTCGACGGCGCTCCGCGTTGTCGTCGCCGCTGTGAGCCTCGTCTGGCTGTTCCCGTACGTGATGCTCCAGCAGAAGGGGGCCGGCCAGGCCATCGTCGGCCTCACGAACGGCGCGGTTCCGTTCTGGGTCGGAGCCGGCGGCATCACGCTGTTCATGATCGCCTACGTCGCGCTCTCGGGCATGCGCGGCGTCGCCTGGACAGACACGCTTCAGGGGCTGTTCATGCTCTCGCTGATCTGGGTCGCCGTCGCCTGGGTCCTGTCGGCCGTCGGCGGCGCGGGTGAGGCGACGGCCCTGCTGGCGTCCGAAAAGCCGGCGTTTGTCGGTCTCGGCGGCGGCCTCTACACGCCGCAGTACATCATCTCGACCGCAGTCAGTATCGCCTTCGGCGTGACGATGTTCCCGCAGATCAATCAGCGCTTCTTCGCCGCCGGCTCGAAGAAGGTGCTCAAGCGCACGTTCGCGCTCTGGCCGGTACTGGTCCTGCTCCTGTTCGTCCCGGCGTTCATGCTGGGGGCGTGGGCGGCCGGGCTTGGTATCACCGTCCCAGAGGGCGGCAACGTCATCCCGGCGCTGCTGGGCGAGTACACGCCGACGTGGTTCACCGCGCTGGTCATCGCCGGCGCGATGGCCGCGATGATGTCCTCCAGCGACTCGATGTTGCTTTCGGGGTCGTCGTACCTCACCCGTGACCTCTACCGGCCGCTGACCGGCCGCGACGATGCCAGCGACGAGGCGACCGACCGTCGCGAGGCGCTCGTCGCCCGCCTCGGTGTGGTCGCTTTCGCCACCCTCTCGTTCATTGCGAGCCTCTACACGCCGGGGACACTGGTCCAGATTGGTGACACCGCCTTCAGCGGCTTCGCCCAGCTAACTGTCCCAGTCGCGCTGGCGCTGTACTGGCAGGGAACCACACGCACCGGGATGTACGCCGGCGTGGTGGGTAGTCAGGTGTTCTACGGCCTGCATGTCTTCCCGGTCATTGCGACGGTTGGGGGACTGGTCGGCCTCGACGTCGCCCTGCCGACAGCGTACCTGGGCTGGACGCCCGGCATCGTCGGCATTCTGGTCGGTCTCGTGTTGACAGTCGCCGTCTCGCTGGTGACTGCCCCCGCCGCGACCGAGAATCGCACTGCCTACGCCGTCACCGGTATCGAAAGCGACTGAGACACGGTCGGTCTGCGTGCCGCCCTCCGGCACGGCAACCACTGGACGGCGGCCGCCGGCAGACATGTAAACCTACAAAAGCGTCCAGACCAATGTGCCGGTATGGACTCCGACCAAAACGTCGGCGGTCGCGACCGCCTGATCCGAGCGGTGCTGGCAGTCGTTCTGACAATCGTCTCCCTGCGCTGGCTTCGCAGCGGGAAGCGCAAGCGCGGCCTGCTCGCCGGAATCGGCGCGCTCGGCCTGGGATTCAACGCCTCGACAGGCTACTGTGGGTTCAACGATACGCTCGACATCGACACGTCGGCCGATGACGACGACGTGTTTGCCCCGGATGCGGACGACGAGCCGGCAGCCGACGAGTCGACGGACGTGAGCGTGGACTTCACCTCCTCCGGCGATACCGAGGCCTCGAACGGCCACGCCAGCGGTAAGCTGACCTGCGCCGTCTGCGAGGACCCTATTGTTCCCGGGGAGCGCCGTGGGCCGAACG
Source organism: Haloarcula sp. CBA1131 (assembly GCF_008728975.1). NCBI lineage: Archaea > Methanobacteriati > Methanobacteriota > Halobacteria > Halobacteriales > Haloarculaceae > Haloarcula > Haloarcula sp. CBA1131. Next base: position 1,267,695 of record NZ_RPCY01000001.1, on the reverse strand, counting down.
ATGACGGCGCTATCGTGCACGAAAGCTGCGAGTAACGCGCCGCCCCGATACGCGCTCGGCAGCCCGAGTCTGGTTCTTTTTATAATCACCGTCCCAGTCTTTCACGTATGCAGACCCACATCGTCCCGGTCGGATTCGACTACGACCGGCTCATCGCGCCGCTCGTGCGCGAGCAACTCGACGTTGACCGCGTCATCCTGCTCGAGGGCGCGGTCGGCAGCGAGGCCAACGTCGAGTACTCGCGAAACCTCGCCGAGAAGTTAGAGAAGGACTACCAGAACCTGCTCGGAGCGGAAACCGAGCGGTTCGTCGTCGCCGACGTGTACGACTACGACGAGGCCTTCGAGCAGGCCTTCGAGCTCATCAACGCCGAACTCGACGCGGGCAGCGAGGTGTGGGTCAACGTCTCCGCGATGCCTCGGACTGTCTCGTTTGCCTTTGCGACCGCAGCCCACTCGATCATGGTCGAGCGCGAGGGCGACCGGGACCGCATCCACACCTACTACACGGTCCCCGAGAAGTATCTGGAGACGGAACTCGCCGAGGAACTGCGCAAGCAGATCGACATGCTAGAGGACATGCGCACGGGCGAAGAAGTCGACGAGCGAATTGACGACCGACTCGAAACCGCGCGGGACCTGCTATCGGAGTTCGACGAGCGGGGGACAACCATCGGCGCGAAGGAGATCGACGGCTCCCACATCGTCGAACTGCCGGTCGCCTCCTTCTCGAACGTCAAGCCCTTCGAGGAGGTCATCCTCTTCACGCTGGGCGAACACGGCGAGTTCGAGTCCGTCTCCGAACTGGCCCAGCAGTTGGCCCGGGATCTGGGTGAGGAGTACACCGACTCCTTCCGCTCGAAGGTCATCTACAACGTCGACCGGCTCGGCCCCGGCGGAAAGGGGTACATCGAGCAGGAGGAACACGGGAAATCCTACCGGACGACGCTCTCCCGCATCGGGCAACTGTGGGTCCGGGCCCACTCCGCCGAGGACCGCAAGCACCGCGAGTCCGACCTGCCGTGAGCTGGTCGCTGGTATGAGCCCGTCGGGACGCTGGCGAAAACCGAAGTCATTAATCCTGCCGTAGGTCGAGTATTGTACAGATGGTGCGTCGACTCTCCCGAACGCTGGTTCTCGCGCCCGTCGGTGTAGGGGCCCCCACGCCCCACACCACCCCCACCTATCGACGCACGCACCGCTGATAACCACGCCGCAGTCCGATGCGACCCGGGTGTTACACCCACAGTTTGAATATGAGTGACACACAGGACCCACCGCAGGACGAATCGACCGCAGACGAATCAGAAAACGCCCTCGACGGGGAGTACGACCCCCGCGAGGTAGAGCCGGAGTGGCAGGACCAGTGGGTCGCCGACAAGACCTACGCCTACGACGAGGACGCCGACACCCGCTTTACTATCGATACGCCGCCGCCGACGGTGTCGGGGAACCTCCACATGGGCCACCTCTACCAGTTCACGCTGCAGGACTTCGTCGCCCGCTTCCACCGGATGCGCGACGACACCGTCTACTTCCCCTTCGGCTACGACGACAACGGCATCGCCTCGGAGCGGCTCACCGAGCGCGAACTCGGCATCCGCCACCAAGATTACCCGCGCCGAGAATTCCAGGAGAAGTGCCGAACGGTGTGTACGGAGTTCGAGGACGAGTTCACCGAGGACGTGCAGTCGCTGGCGATTTCTATCGACTGGGACAACACCTACAAGACCATCGCGCCGGACGTGCAGCGAGTCTCCCAGTTGTCCTTCCTCGACCTCTACGAGCAGGGTCGGGAGTACCGCCAGCGCGCGCCGACCATCTGGTGTCCGGACTGTGAGACGGCTATTTCACAGGTCGAGCAGGAGGACAAGGACAAGCACACGAAGTTCAACGACATCGCCTTCGATCTGGTCGAAACCGGCGAGGGACCAGCCGACGAGGGCGCGACGTTCACGATTTCGACGACCCGGCCCGAGCTACTGCCGGCGTGTGTCGCCGTCTTCGTCCACCCCGACGACGACGAAAACCAGCACCTCGTCGGTGGCTCCGCGCGGGTCCCGATCTTCGAGCAGGAGGTGCCCATCATCGCCGACGAGCGCGTCGACATGGAGACCGGCAGCGGCATCGTGATGTGCTGTACCTTTGGCGACCAGAACGACATCGAGTGGTATCAGGCCCACGACCTGCCGCTACGGCTCGCCATCGACGAGTCCGCGACGATGACCGACCTCGCCGGTGAGTACGAGGGGATGCATACCACCGAAGCTCGCGAGGCCATCATCGAGGACCTCGGCGAAGAAGGGTCGCTGCTGGAGAGCCGCGACCACGACCACACCGTGCAGGTCCACGAGCGCTGTGAGGAGGAAGTCGAGTACCTCGTCACCGAGCAGTGGTACATCGAGCTACTCGACAAGAAAGAGGAGTACATCGAGGCCGGCCGCCAGATGGAGTGGTTCCCCGAGAAGATGGCGACCCGCTACGAGCACTGGATCGAGGGCCTCGAATGGGACTGGTGTATCTCCCGGCAGCGCGATTCGGGGATTCCGATTCCGGTGTGGTACTGCGACGACTGCGGCGAGCCCGTGATGGCCGAGCGCGAGCAGCTGCCGGTCGATCCGCTGTCTGACGACCCGCCGGTCGATGCCTGTCCCCACTGCGGCCACGACTCGCTGACGCCCGAGGAGGACGTCTTCGACACGTGGGCAACCTCGTCGCTGACGCCGCTCGTGAACGCCGGCTGGGACTGGGATGCAGACAGTGAGTCGTTCACCATGGAACTGCCCGAGCTGTACCCCTTCGACCTGCGCCCGCAGGGTCACGACATTATCTCGTTCTGGCTGTTCCACACCGTCGTCAAGTGCTACGAGCACACCGGCGAGGTGCCATTCGAGAACGTGATGATAAACGGGATGGTGCTGGACGAGAACCGCGAGGCGATGTCCAAGTCCAAGGGCAACGTCATCCCGCCCAGCGAGGTGCTTGAAGAGTTCCCGGTCGACGCCACCCGCTACTGGGCCGCCGGCACCTCCATCGGCGACGACTTCCCGTACAAGGAGGGAGACCTCGAAGCTGGTGAACGGCTCCTCCAGAAGCTCTGGAACGCCTCCCGGCTGGTCGACCAGCTCACGCCTGCGAGTCAGCCAGACGAGCCAGACGACTTCGCCGCAGTCGACGAGTGGCTGCTGGCCGAACTGGACGCGACCGTCGAGTCAGTCACGACGAAGTTCGAGGACTACGAGTTCTCGAAGGCCCGGAACGAACTCCGGTCGTTCTTCTGGAACACGTTCTGTGACGACTACCTCGAAATCGCCAAGCAACGGCTGTCTGGCGAGGCGCGGAGCGCCTCGGAACAGTCGAGCGGGCAGGGCCCGCGAGACGAGGGTGACGACGCGTCGACCGAGTTCACGCTCCTGCAGGCCCACCGGACCTTCCTGCAACTGTTCGCGCCGTTCCTCCCGCACATCACGGAGGAACTGTGGGAGCGGTGCTACGAGGAAGATAGCTCAATCCACACGACGGACTGGCCGACCTCGGGCGGCTACGATGCCGACCTCGAAGCGGGCGAGACGGCGATGGAGGTCGTCTCCGCGCTCCGGCGGTACAAGACCGAGAACGGACTGCCGCTGAACGCCGACCTCGACCACGTCGAGGTGTTCGGCCACATCGCCGGCTTCGAGGACGCCGTCGCCGAGGCGATGCACGTGGCGCAACTGGACACCTACGACGAGGCCCCGGACATCACGACGGAAATCAGCGGCATCGACCTCGATTACTCGCTCGTCGGTCCCGAGTTCGGCAGCGAAGTCGGCTCGATTGACGACGCTATCGAGAGCGGCGACTACGAGATCGACGGCGACACGCTGCGGGTCGCCGGCGTCGAACTCGACGACGAGATGTTCGCCGTCGAGGAGTCCCGGACCTACTCCGGCGAGGGCGAGATGACCGAAACCGAGAGCGCAGTCGTCGTCGTTCGGTAAGCTCGCCGCGTTTTTCCGACATCCGGCACTCCTATCCGGTCGCACCCATCGCCGCGACCAGTAGCATCAAGACCTGTGGGTCCGGTCATTGGAACCATGCGAACAGAGGAGACGATCCGGGACCGCATCGAGGCGCTGCAGGACGAGTACGACAGGCACGACCCGCCGTCGACCGAGCTAGAAGACGAGGCCGAGGTCGCCATCCTGCGCGCTATCGAGGAACTAGAGTGGGTCCTCGACGAGCGCGAGGCCGAGGACGGGTTCACGACCTGAGACCCGAGGACACCACTAGCGGAGGACAGCGCCGGTCACGCCTGCCGCTTCACTTTCTCTACGCGCGTCGCCAGTGCGAGAAACGTCGCCATGAGCGTCAGCACGACCGCCCAGCCGCCCGCGAGGTCGTGGGCCAGCACCGTGTGGTCGAACCCGCCGGCTGCGGCCAGCGGCTCGGCCCGCAGCCAGGTGTGGTGTGGCCCGTCGAGAACCGGGACGAAGTAGTCCACGATGTCGTTGAAGCCGTACCAGAACACCGCAACGGCGACGGACACGACGGAAAAGCTCGCGTAGCGGTGGATGAGGAAGGCCTCGGCGGCCATCGCCAGGTGGCTCAGAATCAGGAACCAGTAGAGCCACAGCGGAATCCCACCGGGGCCGTTGAGAACGAGTTGGACGTACGGCGTCCACAGACCGAGCTTGATACAGCCGAAGAAGCCGAGCATGTGGAGCCATTGCGTATCCCAGTCGAGCCGCCAGGCCACCAGCGAGAGCCCGATGAACATCGTCGCGACGGGCGAGTCCGGAATCAAGGGGTAGGCGGCCAGCGGAGCCGCGCCGAGTTGGCCCTCCACGAGCGGCGGCGCTGTGTTCAGCGGGCGGCCGGCGTAGTACCAGAAGCCGAACAGCGTCCCGACCAGATTGACGAGCGCGATTGGCCAGGCGAGTCGAAGCCCGACGTTCTCCAGCCACGCCGGCAGCGGCGCGACGTACCGCGGGAGCCCTTCGGCGTCTGGGAGCCGACGGCTGAACACCCGTGCGACAGCCGCGTCGATGCGCCCGCCGACACCCTCGTCCGTAGCCATGTCGATGCAGTGGGGAGACGCGATGAAAACGGTAGTGGTCTCAGCCCCGTCCCCTGGAGAATATTGTGGTCGCTGGCGCGATATCGGGGCCTCTGCGCGTGGGTCAAACGCCGTTCTGTCCCTCGAAAGGACACGCGTTAAGTAAATCCAGTCCTAAGTCTGGGTAATGACTGAAGAGACCGACCTCGAGGACCTCCGTCGCGGGACTGACCTCGTCAAGCGCGGCTTCGCGAAGATGCAGAAGGGCGGCGTCATCATGGACGTCGTCAACCGCGAGCAAGCCCGAATCGCCGAAGACGCTGGCGCAGTCGCCGTGATGCACCTGGAGTCGGTGCCGGCCGACATCCGCAAGCGAGGCGGTGTCGCCCGGATGGCGGACCCCGGCAAGCTCGAAGAGATCATCGAGGAAGTGTCGATTCCGGTGATGGGCAAGGCCCGTATCGGCCACACCGCCGAGGCCCAGATTCTGGAAGCGGCTGGCGCGGACATGGTCGACGAGTCGGAAGTGCTGACACAGGCCGACGACCGCTACCACATCGACAAGCGGGAGTTCACCGCGCCGTTCGTCTGCGGGGCGCGGAACCTCGCCGAGGCGCTGCGCCGCATCGACGAGGGCGCGGCGATGATTCGCACCAAGGGCGAGGCGGGCACCGGCGACGTGAACCAGGCCGTGACTCACCAGCGCAACATCCAGCGCTCCATCGGGATGCTTGAGGGGATGGCCCACGAGGAGCGCGACGAGTGGGCACGCGAACACGGCGCACCGCGGCGACTCGTCCACGAGACGGCGGACCGCGGTCGGCTGCCGGTCGTCAACTTCGCGGCTGGCGGTATCGCGACGCCCGCCGACGCCGCACTGATGATGCAACACGGCTGTGACGGCATCTTCGTCGGCTCGGGCATCTTCGGCGCGGAGAACCCCCAGGCCATGGGCGAGTCCATCGTCGCGGCGGTCAACAACTACGATGACCCCGAACAGCTCAAGGAGATCGCGAAGAACCCCGGCAAGGGCATGAAGGGACAGGCGAACGCGGACCTAGACGAGGAAGAGCAGTTGCAGGGCCGCGGCGTCTAACTGGGGCCGCGACCAGCCGTATTTTCTCCGGTGTCAGGTTCATTACAGACGGCCGCTCAAAGACGAAGACACAAGTTCCTACGGCGGCGATAGGTGGCTGTGCAGGGGACGGCCACGCCGACGCCAGCGGCCAACGACACCGGGGAAGGCCTTTTGGAACTCTTTACCGTGTTACAGCGGTCGCTGGACCAGTTGGTCGCGACGCAGGGGCGACTCGTCGCGACGCTCATCCTCCTGGTCGTCTTGCTTTTCAGTGTCGTCGTCGTTCCAGCAGCCCTCTCCCGGCTTCGGTCTGTCACGTCAGACCGAACTGGCGACTGGCTGCAAGTCATGGCCGACTACACGCCGACGACCATCCGGGGTGTGTTTCTCCGGATCGCCCAGTTCTCGATGGTCGTCCTCGTCGTCGTCTCGTTTCTCATCGTCTGGGGAGTCCTCGATGTAGTCCAGACAGTAGGTCCGTACCTCGACGGGAGCGACCAGTCGGTGCTGGCGACGATACAGACGGTCGTCCTCGTCATGCTGGCCTTTGTCCTGTCCGACCAGATGCAGCGGTGGATCGGCCGGTTCAGCCAGGCCGTCACTGGCTTCACCGAACACCAGGAAGAGATCCTCCTCCGACTGGGGCAGGTCACTGTGTTCGTCACCATCGGCGCGACGATCTTCGCCGTCTGGGGCATCGATCTCAGCGGCCTGCTCGTCGGGGCCGGCTTCCTCGGTATCGTGGTCGGTCTGGCCGCCAGACAGACGCTCGGGTCGCTCATCGCCGGCTTCGTCCTGATGTTCTCCCGCCCGTTCACTATCGGCGACTGGGTGCTCGTCGGCGACCAAGAAGGGATCGTGACCGATATCACCATCTTCAACACGCGGCTGGAGAACTTCGACGGCGAGTTCGTCATCATTCCGAACGACCGCGTGAGTGACCGCGCGGTGACGAACCGTAGCCGCAAGGGGCTGTTGCGTCTCACGGTCGACATCGGTGTGGACTACGACACCGACGTTGACCGGGCGATGGACCTCGCTCGCGAGGCGATGGCCGACATCGAACACGTCGTCGATTCGCCGACGCCGGACGTCGTCCCGAAAGATTTCGGGGACTCCGCTGTGGTGATGGAACTCCGGTTCTGGATAGACCACCCGACGCCACCGCGGAAGTGGCGCGCCATCTCGGCGGTCGTCCGGGGTGTGAAAGCCACCTTCGACGACGAGGACATCACGATCCCGTTCCCCCAGCGGACCCTCTCGAATCGCGTGGACGCGGCGGACGAGGAGTCGCTGGAAGGCGGCGTGGAGATGCGTCCGGACGGCGACGGTTGACCTACAGGTCGAGGCCGTCGAGAAGGAGTCCCAGTCCGAGAACCCAGCATCCCAGTGCGGTCCCGAGCGTGCTGACATAGAACAGCAAAGACAGCCCATGCTCTGTTGTCAGCGGCCCACTCATCGCGGCAGTCGCGGCATCGCTCGCGGCCAAGAGCGACCCAGAGGTCAGAACCATACCGGCGAATGTGCCGACGGCGACCGGTAACGCCACGGCGATCAGCACCAGACCGACACGTTCGGCCAGCGCGGCGACTACAGCCGGGTCGAGGGATCGGCCACAAGTCGGGACCGGCTGCCGCTGTGCCATGTTACTTCATAACATATTCGAATGACATAAAAGTGCGTTCCTCGACAGAGACCGTGACACATATTCGGAGTGCACAGCCGATCCGGTAATCACACAGAACAGCTGCCTTAGGCGCTAAAAATGGTGTTTGCTGTTCGCTCTGGACGGTAGACACGCCGCGGCGGAACGGCCGCCGGTCGAAACTACTATCCCCAACGGGACGAACGGAGTGATATGAGCACTCCGCCGGGGGAGTATTACACCGAAGAACGCTGGCAGAACTGGCTAGACCGTATCGAGGAAGAAGAAGTCGACCCTGAAGACGAGGATTCGGCGCGGCTCCTGTTGAACCTCCAGGACGACGCCGCGATTGCGGTCGCGAAGATCCTCACGGACTACGAGGACGGACCGCTCGACGAAGAGGCGACCATCGACGAGCTTACCGGTGTCCGGGAGATCGTCCTCGACGACATCGACATCGACGACGAGGAGACCGTGATGCTGATCGACGGCGTCCAGACCTCGCTTTTGTGCGTGTTCTACGCAGCCGAGGAGTTCGTCGCGGAAGGTCCCGCGGACGACGCAACCATCACGGACTACATCGAGGCCGCCGCAGACGCGGAAGCGGAGGAGGACCTCGACGCAGCGCTCGGTTACTGTGTGCAGGCCGGCACGCAGATCATCGGCGGGTCGGAGCTCCCGATGGAGGTCGCCGAGGACCTCGAATACGGACTCGTCTCCGAGTGGGTCAACGGACTCGACAGTCTCCAGACCGCGATGAGCGACCCGGAAGTCGTCGAAGAAGACGAGAGTTGATAATTCGGCAGTCAGGTTTTTACCGCCGTCTCCGCAACTCATCGGCATGACTTTCACGGGCGATGAGCGCGCGCAGTCAGTGCAGGTCGGGGCTGTACTGCTGTTCGGCGTGCTTATCATCGCCTTCTCCTCGTACCAGGCGTTTGCCGTGCCGGAGCAAAACCGGGAGGTGGAGTTCAACCACAATCAACAGGTACAGACGCATTTACAGGACCTGCGGAACGCTATCGTCTCCGTCCCGGGACAGCCGAGTCAGCAAGCCGTCTCAGTGCAGTTGGGGACGCGATACCCGAGTCGGCTGGTGGCGACGAATCCCGGACCGCCGTCGGGGCTGCTGTACACGGACGGAACGACCAACGAGTCGCAGAACCTCACGATTCGTAACGCCGAGGCGATTAACCCCGAGACGGCAGATTACTGGGACGGAACCGCACCGCGGCACTACAACACAGGGGCCATCGCCTACAAGCCGGAGTACAACGTCTACGGGGAGGCCCCGGAGACCGTGTACGAGCACTCGGTCGTCTACAACCAGTTCCGCGAGGGGAACATCACGCTCTCGGAACAGGCGATGGTCGATGGGCGCGACATCACGCTCGTCGCACTCAACGGGTCGATGAGCCGCTCGGCGAGCGATTCGGTTACGGTCGACGTGCGGCCGACATCGCAGTCGTCCCGAACGGTTCGCGTCACGAACGCGACAGAGACGTCGAACGTGTCGGTCTCGTTTCTCTCCCGGCTCCCGGCGGAGGAGTGGAGAGTGCTTCTCGAAGACGAAATCGACCCAAGTCCGGGTAACAAAAGCAACGACCGGTACATCGCAAACGTCATCGAGGCCGAGGGGCCAGGCTCGCTCTACAACGTCACAGTCGTCTTCGAGCGGGGAGCCACATATCGCCTGAAGATGGCGAAAGCGGGCGTCGGCACTCGTGTTGCCTCTGAAAGTGACGCGTACCTCACCACTGTCGGCAGTGAGAACGTTACTGTCGCAAAGGGCGACGACGAAGAGATTGTGCTGGAGGTTCGGGACGCGTACAACAACCCCGTAAGCGATGTCGAAGTGAACGGCTCAGTCGATGGGAGTAACGCGGGGTCGCTTACCACGGACACAGAGTCATCCGACAGCGACGGTCGCGTCAGGTTCGTCTACGAGACAAGCCAGTCGACGACAACTGGAACAGCCACCGTCCAGTTCAGCCTCGACGAGATCAATGGTTCGTTCGACGGCGAATCTCCTGAAGACGTCTCAGTGCCGGTGACAGTGACGGAAGCGAATCCCGGATCTGGGGGCGGGTCCGGCAACACAGGTCTCATCTACAACGAGGACGCTATTGCCCTCAACAGCAATGGGAACACTGATGGGGGCGTTGATGGGGGCGTCCAGTTTAGTGTCACCAATGAATTAGGCGAGGAGATCACAATAACGACGGTGGCAATCGACCCGGTTAACGACGATATAATCCGACTCAGTGACACCTTTAGCAACGACCGTGACCCAGCACCACAAGAGAACGAAGTATATATTCAGGCAGACACTAACGGATATACCGACTTCGGTGGCGGAACAGATGTCCCACGGACTGTTGATGTCGACAGTGATGGCAGCCTGAACGGTCCAAACCCAGTGCTGTCCGATACGTCAACGGCGACATTCCACCTGTTCGAGTTTATTCAGGATACCTTGTTTGGCTCTTCCGAGATAGATATGACTGGAGAGAGCGTCACGATAACCGTCACCTACGAGCTATCGAGTGGTGGTACCGATTCGAAGATGTTCACCGTCACTCCCGGAGGTGCGAACACGAACGAGCAACCGAACGCCGACTTCACGATAACCTCTGACGGGTCGGAATCGAATGGCAAGTGGGACTTCGACGCCAGCCCGTCCAGCGATCCGCAAGGCGACATCGTGACCTACGAATGGGATTTCGACGAAGACGGTATCTTCGAAACGACCGGCCAGACAGTAGAAAAGAAAAGAGTGGACTCCGGCACAGTGGTCGCACTCCGCGTCGTTGACTCAGAAGGGAATGCCGACACTGTCCGCAAAGAGGTTCCGTAACGGCCGTTCTCACCGCCCCTCAGCAGAGACTCACGGTAATGTAGACGACGCCGTCAGCGGTGGCCGCACCGACGCCGATGTGGTTCGCGTTCGCCACGTACAACGTGTCACGGGGGCCAGAGAGGTCGAACCAATGGTCGGCGACGGCGTCGGCCGTCCGAGTCGCGTTCGCGCCGTTGGGGTCGACGCTCGTGACCAGTTCGAGGTCGGTTACCGGGCGGATGTACGCGTTTCCTTCGTGGCGGAGGCGACACTGCTCGGACAGTCCGGCGGCCGCGTACCGGTCCGCCGTGTCTGACCCGTTCGCGATCGGTGAGGCCGACCCCTGCGCGGCCATTCGCTCGCTGTGGTTGCCGGCCATGGCTGACAGCGTCTGTCCGGTTTTGGTCTCATCCGAGAGGGAGCCGTCGAAGGCGTCGTTGGCAACCGGGTTGCCGCGTCGGTCGTTGATCGCCGCCACAAGCCGGTCTTCGAGGCGGACCGTATCGATAGCCGTCCCCGAATCAGCTGGCGTGGTCTGTGCCGCGTCCGGGGTCGCGGTCGGTTCTGCGGACTGCGTCACTCCGGCCGCAGTCGCCTCGGTACTCGGCGTCACCGGTGACGCACTTTCTGCACTGGGCGTCGCTGCCAGTGACGGCTCCGTGGATTCCGCCGGCGCTGACTCGGTCGCGTCTGCACCAAGCGTCCCTTCGACTGCTACTCCTGCGAGTCCCGAGACACTGAGTGCCGCCAGAACAATCAATCCGAATGTGATGACCGATCTGTTCATGTGAAACGTTCCTGTCCTGTTCCGAGAGATGATAGCTGAGATACAGTTCTCTCGGGACTGGGTCGAACGGCGTAGATTCGGCTCTCTCTCCACAAATATGTTTGGACAGAATCGGCGTTCTGATTACCAGCGACGAAAACCTGCCCGTAAACATCTTTACTGTGGCTGCGTGTGCTGAGGTATGGGTGACCTGTCGCGGCGCGGCTTCGGGGCCTCGGTGCTCGCCGCGCTCTCCGCCGGCTGTCTCGGGAATCGACCGACACAGGAGTCCGAGACGACGCCAGTTCCGGAACCGACAGCGTCACAGCGTGCTGCTACAACTGACCACGCCGGGGCTGCCTCGACGCCAGCGGCGGACAGTGCTGCGGCTTCAGCGGACCCCCCGACAGCACAGCGCGCCGAGGCGTCGCAGACGAATAGCTCGACGGAAACGTCGGCACGGCTGCAGGTCGAAACCGAGACACCGACGCCGACACCCGAGCCGAACCACCGGTCGGTCGATACGACGTTCCGGCTGGAGGAAGACGAGTACCAGGATTTCACGGTCGAGGCGACCGGCCAGACGACGCTCACCTACGACCTCATCGTTCGGCGTGGCCCGGCCGTCGATGTCATGCTGTTCACCGAGGAAGAGTACCGGGCGTTCCAGAGCCGCTACCGGGCCAGATACGCCGGTGAGGTGTCGCGGTTCCACGAGACGAACATCCGCGACAAGCGGATCACCATCTCGCCGGGGACGTATCGGCTCGTAGTCAACAACACCGACTGGTCGCGTGCCGTTCCGTCACCGGATGAGCCGTACGACGTTCTCGAAGGCGAATGCATGGTCGATTTCTCTTTTAGTACGGAACCGGCGACCAGCGAGTAACTGTCCCACAGAGAGTTCGCGGCCCATCGGCGCAATACTAGTCAACCGTCGAAAAGCCAGTCGACAAGCCCATATACATCCACGCTGACGCTAGACTCATGACTGCAGTCGGTATCGACGCCATGGAGATCTGGACCGGGAAGCTCAAACTCGACCTCGCGGAGACGTTCGCGCCGGCTCAAGGAGACGACCCGGGGAAGTACACGAAGGGGCTCGGCCTGCGCGCGTCGTCGTTCCCGGACGTGTACGAGGATATCGTCACGATGGGGGCGAACGCGGCCCATCGCCTGATGGAGCGCAAGGGGCTGACGCCCGAGGACATCGGCCGGATCGACGTGGCGACCGAGAGCGCCTTCGACAACTCGAAGCCTGTCTCGACGTACATCGCGGGCTGTCTCGAACAGGTGTACGACGAGAACTTCCACCACGCCAACAAGGGCGAGCGGAAGTTCGCCTGTATCTCGGGGACACAGAGCCTTGACGACGCCTACAACTGGATCCGCGCCGGACGGAACCGCGGCCGAGCCGCACTCGTCATCGCAACTGACACCGCACTGTACGCCCGCGACGACCCCGGCGAGGCCACGCAGGGGGCCGGCGCGGTGGCGATGCTCGTCGATGAAGATCCGAATCTGGTCGAACTCTCGACCGAACAGGGGTACGGCAGCGCCGACGAGACTGACTTCCTCAAGCCCAATCAGCAGTTCCCGTCCGTCGACGGCAAGCGCTCGGTGAACGTCTACCTCGCCCGTATGCGCGAGGCGCTGGAGGACTTCGCGGAGGTGGCCGGCGACATCCACCCGGGCGACTACGAGATGATTCCGTTCCACACGCCGTTCCCGGGGATGGTCCGGAAGGCCGCGGCACTCGGCTACCGACACATCATCCGCGGCACCGACGTGGGCGACCTGATGGCCGAGGAAATCGGTCACCAGCCCATGCGCGCGGACTTCGAGACCGACGACGAATTCCACGCCGCTATCAAGGAGTACACCGACGCACTCACGGAAACCGAGCGCTATCAGGACTGGTACGCTAACACCATCGAACCGACGCTTGCGATCTCCCGCGAGGTCGGCAACTGGTACACCGGCTCCGTCCACATCGCCCGCGCCGCCGGCCTGAAACACGCCCGCGAGAGCGGACTGGATCTGGACGAGGCCCGTTTGTTAGTTGCCTCCTACGGGTCCGGCGCACAGGCGGAAGTCCACGCTGAGACCATCGTTCCCGGGTGGGAGGAGGAAATCGGCGCGCTCAATATCGACGAGCAGATACGGAACCGCTACGACCTCTCCTTCGCCGAGTACGAACAGGTCCACGACGTCCATAATCACGAGACCGAGACCGATGTCGAGGAGTTCACCGCGCCCGAAGACGAGTTCGCCTTCGACGGCTGGGGCCGGATGGGTGAGCGGAAATATCGGTACGTGGAGTAGCGAGAGGCACGACCGAAGGGAGTGGCTCTCGAGTCGGAACGGCGACCGCAGGGAGCCGTGGAGAATAGCGAGAGCCCGAGCGAAGCGAGGGGTCTCGTACAGACGAGCGGCGCAGCCGCGAGAATAGCGAGGTTCGGAGCGAGCAGCGCGAGCGAGAACCTCGAATTGAGAGGGATATGTTATGGGCTGCTGCAAATATCCCAGCACTATTTGTGTCGGCAGTGAACAGTACGGAACAACCACCTGTCAGCTCGTCAACCAGATGCGTGCTTGAAACGTAACCAAGGAACCAATGATCGGATTGGAACGAGGGACAGTCGAACTCGTACCGTATCAAGAGGGGTGGAAAACCTCCTACGAGGAAGAGGTTGAGCGCCTGAAAACCATTGCCGGTGAGCGACTGCTCGATTTCGAACACATCGGTAGTACCGCAATTGAAGGCTTGCCAGCGAAACCGATAATTGATATCCTCGCAGTTGTCGAGAGCCTGGAAGAAGCGAGAGACTTGGTTCCAGTTCTTGAACAGAACGGGTATGAGCACCGGCCCGATGAAGACGTATGCGGTCGGCTATTCTTCGCCAAAGGCCCACGTACGAACCGGACGCACTACCTCTCACTCGTTGAATGTGACAGTGATTTCTATCACGAAAAAATCGCCTTCAGGGAGCACCTCAGAGAACATCCAGAGGTTGCTGAACAATACGCGTCGCTAAAGAGGGCACTAGCAGAGAAGTACCCGAAAAGGCGAGAGAGATACACTGCTGAAAAAGGTGATTTCATTCGAGATGTACTTGGCAGTGCAATGAATGAGTAGCAGTCCGACAGACGGTTGTGTCACGCTGTCCGGTGAACAAAGAGATCGCAGTCACGACAACAGTCGTTTTCCAGAGAGTACGTCGACGGGCGCGAAACAGCACGGCCGGAACCGGTGCGCTCAGGGAAGACGCCGCAGCCCGCCGAGCAGGTCCTCCAGATCGATATCGGTGATCGCAAGGGAGAAGTCGTCGATGCGGGCGAGGTCCTGTGCGTGCTCCCAGACCGCCTCGTCGTCAAGCCCGTGGAGGATAACCGCGTTCGGCGTCGGTGAGACGACACGGAGCGCGACCAGCGGGGATTCGCCGCGGGTCACGTTCGTGAACACGAGGGCGCGGTTCGTCGACTGCCCGTATAGCTGGTAAAACTCGTCCGAGGAGAGGCGCGTGATGGCGGCGATGGAGTTGATGACGGTGTGGCCCGCGACGGTGTCCTGACTGCCCCGGAACAGTTCTTCGGCGTCGATAGCGTCGTAGACGCGCTCGACGCCGACGTTGGCGGAGTACTCGCGGAGGTCGTGGACAACGTCGCTGTCGAACCCGGCCGAGAGCACGCGGGCGTGCTGGCGGATGTGGTCGCCGCCGCGATTCTCGTCGATGTTGAGCAGCGCAACGACGAGTCGCCTGACCACGCCGATACCGGGGTTGTCGCGCCGCCCGCTCTCGTAGTCCGAGACCACGGACGGAGAGACGTCGAGTTCATCGGCGAGTTCGGTCTGTGCAACGTCGAAGTCAGTGCGCCACTTCCGCAGGGTCGCCCCTGGGTCGTCGCTCAGTGCCACCTCACCCGCCATTTTCTCCGCGAGGTCGTCGCGTGCGCCCCCTGCCATTAGTTCACACGCTGGAGGGTCGCGAATAAAAGGGTATCGGAACCACGGGCGCTTACCGGCGGGCGGTCAGTTCGACCGCAGCGAGGACGCCGTTTGTGGGAGCGTGAACGACGCGCACTTCGATGCTATCGCCCGGGTCGACAGTGCCGCCGCCGGCGTTCAACTGAAAGGTGATTGCCCGGCCCGCTGACCACCGCTTGCCGCCATTGGCGATGACACCGCCGACACAGTAGTCGTAGACGATGTTGTCGGGGTCGTCGGTGTTGCTCGCTGACAGCGCCGTTCCGGAAACTGGCAGGTCGAGGATGCGGGCGTCGGTGTCTGGCAGTGCAACAGCGATTGCCAGTTCGTCGGCCGGGACCGGGTCGCCGCCGGCGTGTCGAATCGCTACTGTGTTCCCGCCGCATCCCCCCGACGGGCCAGTCACGAAGTTTCCGGTCGAGCGGGCGACGGTGGGCGTCCGCTGGTCCAGGTCGGTAGTCGCAGTGAGTGCGAACCCACCGACTGTCGCGGCTAAGAGGACGGTGACCGAGAGCATGAGCACCACGCCAATGACGGGGCTGACGCCGCGACGGTCTCGGCTGAGGCTGGAGGAATACACGACTGGGACGTACTGTCCTCCTTTTCGGTCAAAAGTCTCAGGAGTGGGGGCCCGCTATGAGTCCCCGAACGCGGTCGCGATTGCGGCCCCGACAGTCCCGAAGACGGCCGGGTAGACGATGCCGGCGAGGACAACTGCCGTCAGCAGCGTCGGCGCGCCCTGTCCGGAATCGCCGGCGCTGACAGTAAACAGCACCGCCCCGAGCGCCGCAAGCGGGAGGTAGCCCAGGACGACAGCGGGACCGACACGGACCGCACGGCTGAGGTCAGTTGTCCCGTCGATACGAGCCGTCGCGATCCCTGCGGCCGTCAGCACTGCCGGCGGGAGCAGGTACAGGATCGGCGACAGCGACTCGTTCTCGGCGATGAAGTTGACCGCCGACGTCCCGCCGAGGAAGGGGATGTTGACCGTAACTGTCGTTGTCACGAACTGGGCGTTGAAAAACACCCAGCCGACGATTTTCCAGGCCGCCCGGTCGTCGCCGAACGACTCGGCGATGTTCGTCAGCAGCGCGTCCTGAACGGTGGAGATGCTCAGGGCGTAGACGAGGACGTACGCCAGAACGAACGCCGCGATACCGGCGAGGGCACCGACCGCGTAGCGCTGACGGGGTGTGTCACTCATGACGGTTAGCCCGCGGCCAGTAACGGGGATATGTCTTCTGGCTTGAGGAGCGGTGTGGCTCCGCAATCCCTAAACGCCGGTCGCGCCAATCACGATCCAATGGATTGGACGGAGAAGTACCGCCCGACGACGCTGTCAGAGGTGCGGGGCAACGACAAGGCCCGCGACGCACTCAAGAAGTGGGCGGACACGTGGGACGACCACCGCGAGGCGGTCATCATCCACGGGTCCCCGGGTATCGGGAAGACCTCGGCCGCCCACGCGCTGGCAAACGACATGGGGTGGTCGACCATCGAACTCAACGCCAGCGACTCCCGGACCAAGGACGTTATCAATCGGGTGGCCGGCGAAGCTGCCAAATCCGGCACGCTGACCGCCGGCGGTGGCGGCCGTCGACTCGTCATCATGGACGAGGCGGACAACATCCACGGCAACGCCGACCGCGGCGGCGCGCGGGCCATCACCGCGCTGGTGAAGGAGGCCAGCCAGCCGATGATTCTCATCGCCAACGAGTACTACGAGATGTCAAACGGCCTGCGGAACAACTGTCAGGACATCGAGTTCCGGGACGTCTCGCCCCGCTCTATCGTCCCCGTCCTCCGTGATCTCTGTCGCCAGGAGGGCGTCGAGTACGAGTCCGACGCGCTGCAGGAACTCGCCGAGCAAAACAGCGGCGACCTGCGGGGCGCGGTCAAGGACCTCCAAGCTATCGCCGAGACGACGGAGCGCCTGACCGCCGACGACGTGGTGACCGGCGAGCGCGACACGACCGAGGGCATCTTCGAGTACCTCGACGTGGTACTCAAAGAAGCCGGCGCGCAGGAGGCGCTGGAGGCCAGTTACGACGTGGACGAGACGCCCGATGACCTCATCAACTGGATCGAGGACAACATGCCCAAAGACTACGAGGGGGCCGAACTGACCCGGGCCTACGAGTTCCTCTCGAACGCCGACCAGTGGCTCGGCCGCGTCCGCGAGACACAGAACTACTCGTTCTGGCGCTACGCCGGCGACAACATGACCGCGGGCGTCGCCGCGGCGCGGGACGGGACCAAGGGCGGCTGGACCCGCTACGGGCCGCCGAGCTACTGGTCGAAACTCGGTCGGTCGAAAGGAACCCGGAACACACGGGACTACGTCGCCCAGCAGATAGCCGCCATCGACGGCGTCTCGATGCGGACCGCCCGCCGGGAGATCATGCCCTTCCTCTCGACGATGACCCACCACTGTCGGAACCGCGAGCTAACGGTGGCGATGGCGGCGACCTACGATATGGAGGCCGAACACGTTTCCTTCGTCACCGGATCGGGCAAGGACACGAACAAGGTGCAAGACATCGTCGCTGACGCCGAGGCGCTCAAGGAGGAAGCCGCCGTCGAACACTCCGGCGGAGTTTTCGAGGGGGCGAGTGCGGACGGCGGTGACGGAGCGGGTGTGGCGGATGGCGACGAAACCGCCGACGCTGACGAGGAGAACGGCGACCAGCAAGTAACGCTTGCGGCCGACGACGAAGCAGGGTCCGATGACACCGGAGCAAGCGATGCGGCTGACAGCGACGATACCGAATCCGCGAGCGAGGCGGCCGAAGACGACGACCAGCAGTCCGGCCTCTCTGACTTTATGTAGTCACCGCCCGGTCGTGCCGAGACCGGGAATCGCGACACGGTCTTCGACGTACTCCATCAGGAGCGACGCCGAGATGACCAGCGCCAGGTACAGCAGGCCGGCGAGGACGAACAGCTCCGTATAGCGGTAGGTCTCACTGGCGATAGAGTCGGTTCGCTGGAACAGTTCGCGGACGGTAATGAAACTCGCGAGCGAGGAGTACTTGATGAGGTACACCAGTTCGTTCGACCAGCCCGGAATCGCGTAGCGCAGGCCCTGGGGCAGGACGACGTGCCGGATTCCATCGACCTTCGAGAGGCCGATAGCGCGCGCGGCGGTGAGTTGCCCCTCCGGGACGGAGTTCAGCGCTGACCGAATGTACTCCGACTGGTAGGCGGCGCTGTTAAGCGTGAACGCGATGACGGCCACCCAGAACGCCTGTGCGGGGATGAATCCGGTCCCGACGGTGGGTAGCTCGCGGATGATCGTCGTCAGCGGCGTCGCGAAGTAGAGGACGAACAGCTGAGCGAGCAACGGCGTCCCGCGGAACAGTTCGGTGTACCCCAGCGCGACCGAGCGGGTGGCGCTCCCGCCGTACACTCGGGCGACGCTGAGCGGGACGGCGATGACGAACCCGAGGGCGATACCCAGCAGCGTCAGCAGTATCGTCGCCCACACGCCGGTCGCCAGCGGTGGCAGGTAGGGGATCGACGCCGCCAGGAACTCGAAGAAGCCGGCGACCCAGCCGACGGGGAACCCGACCGGACCGAGACTCGCCGCGAGACCGCCAAGCGTCGACGCGGCCGACTCGAACGGTGCCGTCGGGAAAAACGACGTGTTGCGCTCGATGAGCGCGCCGTCCAGCAGGAAGTCGTTCGTCCAGCGCACGACGAGCCACGTCCAGAAAGCCCCGACAGTCAGCAGCGTCAGCGGCTGGTCGGTCAGTCCGGCGGCACGGGCGCGGATCGTTCGGCCGGTCGTCGTGGACTCCGGCGTCCCCATCGGTCACTCCCCCTCGTGGGTCGTCTCCAGGCGACTGAGGAACTCGCCGGTTCGGGCCGCCTGCGGGTTCTCGAACAGCTGTTCCGGCGGGCCGTGTTCGACGATTTCACCGTCGTCGAGGAAGATGATGTCCGACGCCGCCGACCGCGCGAACCCCATCTCGTGGCTGACGACGAGCATCGTGATGCCCTCGGCGGCGAGGTCGCGCATCACCGCGACGACTTCCCCGACGAGTTCCGGGTCGAGCGCGCTGGTCGGCTCGTCGAACAGCAGGAGCTTCGGGTCCATGGCGAGCGCGCGGGCGATGCCGACCCGCTGTTTCTGGCCGCCTGAGAGTTCGGCGGGGTAGGAGTCAGCCTGATCCAGTAGCCCGACCTGTTCGAGGTGTTCGTAGCCTTGCTCCTGAGCCGCCGCCTTGTCCATGCCGCGGACTTTCCGCAGGCCGAGCGTGACGTTCCCCAGCGCGGTGAGATGGGCGAAGAGGTTGAAGTCCTGGAACACCATGCCGACCTGTTTCCGGAGTTCGTTCACGTCGGTGTCGACATCGGTGACGCACTCACCATTGAGGTAGATGGCACCGCCGTTAATCTCGGTGAGACGGTTCACACAGCGCAGCATCGTCGACTTGCCGCTCCCGCTGGGGCCGATGACCACGTCGACGTCGCCGGCGTCCATCTCGAAGCTGACCCCGGAGAGCACCTGTTCCTCGCCGTAGGACTTGTACACGTCGTCGAGTTCCAGCAGCGGATCGCTCATGCACGCTCACCGCCGGGGATGCTGAAGTGATCGTCGACGTAGTCGAGCGAACGGTTCGTCACGAACGTGAGAACGAAGTAGATGAGGCTCACAGTCAGGAAAATCTCAAGCGCGGCCGTGCTCTGACCGCCCTGATAGAGGTTCTGGCCGACGGTCAGCAGTTCGCCGAGGCCGATGACGATGGCGATACTCGTGTCTTTCAGGACGATCGTGAACTCGTTTTGGAAGCCGGGCACGCTCCGGCGCAGCGCCTGCGGGACGACTACGCTGCGGATCGCCTGCAGTCGGCCCATGCCGACGGCGCGAGCGGCTTCCAGTTGCCCCTCGTCGACGCTCTGGAGCGCGCCACGGAATATCTGTGATTGATACGCGGCGCTCCGGAGTCCGAGCGCGATAGTCGCCGTCACGAAGGCGCTGCTCGACACCGAGAGACCGAAGAACAGCAGGATAATGATGACGAGCAGTGGCGTCCCGCGGAGGACGACACCGGCCGTCTCGACGGCGCGTTTGAGTGGGCCGCGGCCGTACACCTCGACGGCGCCCGCCGGGAACCCGAGCAGAAAGCCAAGCAGGATGCTCGCCGCTGTCAGGGCGACCGTGACACCCGTACCGACGAGTAGCAGGTCGAGGTTCCCGACAACGAACGCCCAGTCACTCTGCAACGGGAGGGGTGGCATCGGTTACTGCTGGCCGAACCACTTGTTCGTCAGGTCCTGGTAGGTGCTTCCATCCCTGACGGTGGACAGGCCGTCGTTGAGTGCCTGCGTGAACTCGTCGTCGCCATCGCGGACGCCGAAGCCGAAGTTCTCGCCCGTCTCGTAGGTGAAGGCGATGGTGACCGGGCGCTGGGCGGCGAATGTCTGTGCGACCGGCTCGTCGATGACGACGGCGTCGATGTTGCCGTTTTGGAGGTCCTCGACAGCCAACACGTAGTTGCCGTAGGAGTTGTAGTTCGACTCGTCGAGGTTCCCCGGTTCGATGAGCTCTGACTGGACCGTGCTCTCGCCAGTTGTCCCCTTCTGTGCGCCGATGGGGCGTCCGGAGAGGTCCGACAGAGACTCCGGCGAGAAGTCGCCGTCTTCACGGACGACGATTGCCTGATTGGAACTGTAGTACGGGTCGGTGAAGTCGATGGTCTCGTCGCGCTCGTCATTGATAGTCATCCCTGCGGCGACCACGTCGATGTTCTCGTTGGTCAGCGCAGGAATCAGGGACTTGAACTCGAACTCTTCCCAGCCGGCCAGGGTGTAGTCGGCCTCGTCGACGACCGCTTCAAGCAGGTCAATGTCGAACCCGACGAGTTCGCCGTCCTGCTTCATCTCGAACGGGGGGAAGCCCGGTGCAGTTCCGGCAGTGATTTCGGTAGTGCCGTCATCACCGCCACCGCCGCCGCCGAAACAGCCGGCGAGCGATACGGTCACTGCAGTTCCACCGACCGTGGAGAGATACTGGCGTCGTGAAAGGCCGTCGTCTGACATAATCCCCACCACACGACAGACCGGAATATATCTTACGTGTTAACCACGGGGGTGGTACTCGTGTTCAATCGTCTGCGCGTGCCGTGTGCTGGCTGTCGGCTGATTGCACCGACGGCGACTCCGCCGTATCGGTGTAGGCCCACGCCGTCGCCGCGACCATCGCGCCGAAGATGAGTTGTGCAGCCCCGTGGTGGAGGACCTGCGCCGTGGCACCGAAGTTGAAGATGGTGTTTGCGCCGAGGAGGACCTGCACCGGGAGCACGACCGTGGCGACGCCTGTTGCGAGCTTGATCCGCCGGCTGTACTCACCGCGCCACGCGGCGATTGTCGAACCGAGAATACCGAAGCCGGTGATCATCGCGACTAAACGGTGGAACCACTCGACGAAACTCGCCCAGTTTGCGGGGAACAGACCCATCCAGCCGTCACAGAACGGCCAGCGTGCCTCACAGGTCAGCCCGGCGCCGATAGCCCCGGTGTACACGCCAAGCAGGATGAGTGCGAACGTCAGCACCGTCGTCGTCGCCACCAGTCGGCGGAAACGGGTGGTCATACCTATATCTTCGGTTGCACGTACTTATGCTCTCTTTTCGCGCCTTGCCAGCGAGTACCATTATCTTTACTGATATTCTCGGAGTCATCTTTATCTACAGGTGTTCTGGAATGTAACATAGCTACCTTATGTTCGAACAGATCCGCACCTACATCTACGGCCAGGGGTCCCGTTCTTCGGACGCTGCGGCCCGACGGGCGGACGGAGGCCTCGTCGCGAGTGACGGGCAGACCCGCTTTCTGGCCGACGCCATCGACCCGGACTCGCCACGCCTCAACGACCGCTTCGACGACTCCGAGAAGGCCGCTATCGGGACCCAACACGTCGAGCGGCAGTTCGAACTCGAACCCGACGAACTCCGAGCGCTGATCGACGAATACGAAACCGCCGGAATCAGCCAGAGTGAGTTTATTGCGGCCCAGGGCTTCGTCACCGAATCGCTCGTCGAAGGCGCGTTCGAGCAGCTTCGGGACGAACTCGGCCCGGATGCACAGGCCGCTATCGACTCCGTCGAGGTGGAACTCCAAGAAGGGCTGGAAACGACACAGTCAGTCTCCCGGGCCGGTGTCGATGCGTTCACCGACTCTGCGGCGGACAGTGGCTCCGGCACGGGACTCGACTACCACAGCGTGTTGCATCACATCGGGACACCGCTCTTTATTCTGGATACGAACGGCGATATCCTCAGCTGGAACCGTTCGATCGAAAACCTCACCGGCGTCTCCGAGGCCGAAGCAAAGGAGATGGAGATGGCGAGCATGGCGTTCTATCCAGACGGTCGGCGCGGGAAGACCCTCGCCGACAAGGTTCTCGACGCCCCGGAGACCACCCATACGGAGTACGACGTGCCGAAGGTCGAGGACGAGGACTTCACGCTGTACCGCGACACGAGCGTGATGGCCGACCAGCACGGGAACGAACGCCACATCTCCTTTAGCGCCGCCCCGATTTACGACGACGACGGCGAACTCATCGCGGTCGTCGAAATGGTCCAGGACCGGACTGACGAGGCCAACCGCCACGAGGCCGTGACGAGTCTGGTCGATGAGATCAAATCGACCATGGCCGCGCTCAAGAACGGCCGCCTCGACGCCCGGGCGTCGTTCGACCGGACCGACGGCGGCGAGTACGTCGACGACCAGTTGTACGAAGTCGTCGGCTCGCTCAACGATATGGCCGAACAGGTCGAGCAGTTGGCGGACCAGGTGGACGCACAGGCGCAACAACTTGCGACCACTATCGAGCAGGCGAATTCGTCCGCAGAGGCCGTTGAAAGCCGGGTTACCGAACAGACCGACTCCCTTACCCAGGCGGCCGACAACATCCAGGATATCGGGGCTGGGATGGAAGAGGTCGCCGCGACGTCTAGCGAAGTGGCGTCGGCAGCACAGCGTGCGAAGGCGGCCGCGGAAGACGGGTCAGACGCCGGCGAAGCTGTCATGGACGTTACCGACGGGCTCGCCGAGACGAGCGAAGACCTCGTGGACACCGTCACAGACCTCGACGACCAGATGGACGAAGTGAGTGAGATCGTCGAGATAATCGCCGACGTGGCGGAGCAGACGAATATGCTCGCCCTGAACGCCAACATCGAGGCGGCCAGAGCCGGCGAAAGCGGGAGCGGGTTCGCTGTCGTGGCTGACGAGGTGAAGACGCTCGCTAACGAGACGAGCGAGTACGCGTCCGAGATATCGACGAGTATCACCACGATTCAGGACCAGGCGTCCGAGACAGCCGAAATGGTCGAGACGTCCCACGAGCAGGTCGAGCACGCGGAATCCGAGATCGCGGACGCCCTGGATGCGCTGGACGAGATATCCGACGCTGTGGAGGAAGCGACGAGGGGCATCCAGGAAGTCGCCGACGCCAACGACGACCAAGCGAGCGCTATCGAGAACGTGACTTCGATGGTCGAAGACGCACAGAACCACGCTCAGGAGGCCGAAACGGCGACGAAAGAGATTGTCAAAGCGACCGACCGACAGGAAGAGGCGGTCACCGAACTGACCGACCGGGTCGGCGAACTCACCAACACGAACTGAGGTCCGCGGCCGGTCCATCGGGCGGGTCCCCGGCGGCGGCTGTTTTCCAATTGATGGGACACGACCGGGGCAAAAACCGCTGCAACAAGGCGACATTCGACAACCGTCGTTGTACCGCTCGTCCGTTGACGGTAAACTTGTCTTTTTTACAGTAGGGTTCGACATCCGGATATGGGACTTGACGAGGACGCACTGGAGTACCACCGGAGCAAGCCGCCGGGGAAGATAGAGATTGCGACGACGAAGCCGACGAACACACAGCGAGACCTCTCGCTGGCGTACTCGCCCGGCGTGGCCGCACCGTGTGAGGAGATCGACAAAGATCCCGAGAAGGCCTTCGAGTACACCGCGAAGGGGAACCTCGTGGGCGTCGTCTCCGACGGGTCCGCCGTGCTCGGCCTCGGCGACATCGGCCCGGAAGCCGGGAAGCCGGTCATGGAGGGGAAGGGCGTGCTGTTCAAGCGCTTCGCCGACATCGACGTGTTCGACGTGGAGCTGGACACGGACAACGCCGAGGCGATGATACAGACGGTGGAGGCGATGGAGCCGACCTTCGGCGGTATCAACCTCGAAGACATCGCCGCCCCGGAGTGTTTCGAGGTCGAGCGCCGACTCAGCGAGAAACTCGACATCCCGGTGTTCCACGATGACCAACACGGGACCGCGATCATCTCCGGCGCGGCGCTGGTCAACGCGGCCGACATCGCCGACAAGGACCTGGAGGACCTGGAGGTCGTCTTCTCCGGGGCCGGAGCCTCCGCTATCGCCTCGGCGAAGTTCTACGTCTCGCTTGGCGTCTCGAAGGACAACATCACGATGTGTGACTCCTCGGGCATCATCACCGAGGAACGAGCGACCCACGAGGAACTCAACCGATTCAAACAGGAGTTCGCCCGCGACATCCCCGAGGGCGACCTCGCCGACGCGATGGACGGGGCCGACGTGTTCGTCGGGCTCTCCGTCGGCGGCATCGTCGACCAAGAGATGGTGCGGTCGATGGCCAGCGACCCCATCATCTTCGCGATGGCGAACCCGGACCCGGAGATCGGCTACGAGTCGGCCAAGGCCGCCCGCGACGACACGGTCATTATGGCGACCGGCCGTTCGGACTACCCGAATCAAGTCAACAACGTCCTCGGGTTCCCGTTCATCTTCCGCGGCGCGCTCGACGTGCGGGCGACCGAAATCAACGAGGAGATGAAAGTCGCAGCGGCCCGCGCACTGGCCGACCTCGCCAAGCAGGACGTGCCCGACGAGGTCGTCAAGGCCTACGGCGACCAACCCCTGCAGTTCGGCCCGGACTACATCATCCCGAAACCGCTGGACCCGCGGGTCCTGTTCGAGGTGACCCCCGCCGTCGCCGAGGCCGCCATCGAGAGTGGCGCGGCACGGACGAATATCGATACGGAGGCCTACGTCGAAGAGCTCGAAGCGCGGCTGGGCAAGTCCCGCGAGATGATGCGCGTCGTGCTCAACAAGGCCAAGAGCGACCCCCAGCGGGTCGTGCTCGCCGAGGGCCACGACGAGAAGATGATCCGCGCGGCCTACCAGCTGGTCGAACAAGGAATCGCCGAGCCGGTCCTCATCGGTGACGCCGACCGCATCGAGTCCACGCGCCGGAAGTTCGGCCTGGAGTTCGACCCCGTCGTCGTCGACCCCGAGACAGCCGACGTGGCAGACTACGCCGACCGACTGTACGAACTCCGCCGGCGGAAAGGCATCACCCGCCGCGAAGCCGACGAACTCATTCGGGACGGGAACTACCTCGGCAGCGTGATGGTCGAGATGGGTGACGCCGACGCGATGCTGACCGGGCTTACCCACCACTACCCCTCGGCCCTACGCCCGCCGCTGCAGGTCATCGGGACGGCCGACGACGCCGACTACGCGGCCGGTGTGTACATGCTGACGTTCAAGAACCGCGTCATCTTCTGTGCTGACACCACAGTCAATCAGGACCCCGACACGGACGTACTGGAGGAGGTCACCCGCCACACCGGGGAACTGGCCCGTCGGTTCAACGTCGAACCGCGAGCGGCGATGCTGTCGTACTCGAACTTCGGGAGCGTCGACAACCCCGGGACGAAGAAGATCCGCCGGGCGGTCTCGCGCCTGCAGGACGACGACCGCGTCGACTTCCCGGTCGACGGAGAGATGCAGGCCGACACCGCCGTCGTCGAGGACATCCTGCAAGACACCTACGAGTTCTCCGAACTCGACGACCCCGCGAACGTCCTCGTGTTCCCCAACCTCGAAGCCGGGAACATCGGCTACAAGCTCCTCCAGCGACTGGGCGGCGCTGAGGCCATCGGACCGATGCTCGTGGGCATGGACAAGCCGGTCCACGTCCTCCAGCGCGGCGACGAGGTCAAGGATATCGTGAACCTCGCGGGCGTCGCCGTCGTCGACGCTCAACAGGAGTAACAGACGCGAGCGTGGCGAGCGTTTTTCGCCGCCGAAAGACTCGCTGCCCTCGTCTTTCGAGCCCTCGTTCGCTCCGCTCACGAGAACCACGTTTTTCGAGGAGTGGTGTGCGAGTGCTGCGAGCACACCCGACGCTGAAAAAGGTGGTAGCGACATCGTGAACCTTGCGGGCGTCGCTGTCGTCGACGCACAGCAGGAGTAACGACTAGCGACTGCTTTTTTCGAGCTAGGTCGGAATCATCCGTCAGAACATAGCGTTCAGGCCCGTCGCCGGAACGCGATGTCACGTATCGTCTCGCCGTCGGCCGCGGGTCGGTGGGTGGACGAAGAGTGCGTCAATGACCGCCACAGCACCGACAACTGATGCGCCAGCGATCGCTACCTGCATCGAGAGGCCCAGAACGACCGCGGCGACGAGTGTGAGGACGAACACCGCGGGGATGACGGCGAGAACGAGGTCGTGCCGCGTCGGCGACTGACGCGGCAACAGCTGCTCGACGTACTGTCCGCTGAAACCGTCCGGTCCGTCAGTTCTGGTACTCAACGTTGCTCACCTCCCACTGCATACTATCTCATTTCTAATATATAAAATTTGGTCTGTGTGACGTTCCCCAAACGTACGCTAGAATGGTTCCAACTATCTACATAACTTATAGCGATTATCTTCTGTGAAACGTGACTGACAGAGAGCCTCGGAACCACCAGTTACGATGTTTTCTGGCTGTGGTCAGATTTATCCACAGAATCGCGGTCGTATGTGATATTTCAGGTACGACAGCTGTGTGCCGGTCGAAGGGCTGGTACGGCTACGTGCTACTGTCGGCAGCGGCGTGAGAGAATGGGATACCGTGGCCGGCAGGGGTGCCGGTGCGCTCCGTCAGTCAGATGCGCCGCCACGCTCCGCGCGTGATGGCGGCGGGACGCGTTCGTTTACCGTCGGCGCGTCAGGGAGGACACATCGGTCCGGCTCGCCGTTGACGTGAGCGTACTGGTCGGGTGCGTTCGCCAGCGGATGAGCGGGGTTACGGTCGCCGGAGATCCGTGCGGCACGGACCTCGCCGAACCCGTTGATACGTGCCTGGATTCCGCGCCAGTGCAGTCCCGTTGCCGGCGGGACCGACACGGAGTGTGGCGGGTCGTAAGCGGAGCCATGGGAGGCCAGCACCTCCGCGTTCACGTTCTCGGCGAGCTGGTCGTGGTCGATGAGCAGGCCGACGCGGGCGTTGGGCGGGGCCCGTCTCGCAAGCACGTCGAGCCCCAGATGGAGCGCCCGGTACTCCGCGACGTTGTTGTCGGGGCAGGTGTCTGGGACAGACAGCCTGACGACGCGCTCACCGTCGAGCGTTTCGACGACGACACCCAGCCCGCCTGTCGGGCTGTCCGAATCGCTGTCGGGCGATGTCGTGCCGCCGTGGGGCCTGAACGACCCGTCTGTGGCAACGTAGAAGTCTCGATGGTGACTCCGCGGCGGATGCGCGATGTGCGGCGTCGGTGATTCATCGAACAGGTCTCGAAGTGACGGCCGGCCGTAAGCGGCCATAGTTTCCGTTGGGTAAGCAGGGTATTAAATATATTCCCTCGACAGACTTCTCGTCTCAGTACAGCGGTTTGACGGCTTACTGGACGGGCTACTCTCTACTTCAGACCCGCACCCCGTGTCGAATCTGTTAGCTGGTGAGAAAGAGTTATATCTACACAGTTCCATGTTACCAACACACATGACTCCGACGAAAATTCGTGAGCGACTCGAAGAGGCAGAAGGCCGGGTCGACAAAGAGCAGTTCGTCAGCGCGTTAGAGTACGTCCGGGACGACGGTCGCACGCGTCGCTAACCGTATTTTTATCCTGGCTAGCGGAGGCGCGTACTGGGCCTAGCGATGGTGAGCGACGAGACTAGCGGATCTGAGCGATACCTGTTGGGCCACTTTGTGGCCCGGTTCAGTCGTCGGTGAGTTGCCAGCCGTCGCCGACCGATTCGACGACGCCGCGCCGCTCCATCTCGGTCGTGACCTCGCCCAGTCGATTCGGCTGTGCGATCTCTAAATTCGTGCGGCTGACGCCGTGGTACTCCCGCAGTAGCTGACGGATGTCGTCTTCGTTATGGGTCTGCTGGTCGCTCTTTTCCATCACGCCTGCGACGAGTTCGACCATGTCCTCGACGAAGTTCCAGGGGTAGACGACCCAGGTCCACTCCTCAAGGCGCTCGCCGACGAACTCCGGCTCGTGGTCGCTGGTCTGGAGCAACTGGAGCGTCGCTGTCCGGACGCTGCTCGGGTTTCGGTCGCGCACGCACTCGGCGGCCGTTTCGATGGACTGGCCAGTGTCGGCGATGTCGTCGACGACCAGCACGTCCTTCCCCTCGACCGCGCCGTCAGCCAGCGGGTATTTCACCTGCGCCTCCTCGCCTTTCGCCGCGGTCCCGACGTAGTGTTCGACTTTCAGGCTCGCCAGGTCGTCCAGCCCGAGGAAGTCACAGAGACAGCGCCCGCCGAACCAGCCGCCCCGTGCCAGCGCGACGACCACATCGGGTTCGAACTCGGCGGCCTTCACGTCGTCAGCCACGTCTCGACAGAGGCCGTAGATGTACTCCCAGTCGGTGATGGTACACGAGAACTCATCCGGTAGCTCGCCCATACGAGATGGCGTGTGTGGCCGGACTTAACCGTTGCATATTCCGCATCAGTTGCCGAGCACGGTTGAACCGCTACGCGTTCGGGTCGCCTTTCCGGAACTCCCGGAGGAGGACCGTCGCGTAGCTCCCCTTTGGCAGCGAGAACGAGAACGTCAGGTCGGCGTCGTCGCGCTCGACACCGAGGTCCGTTCGGAGCAGGATGGCCCGCCGCGTCCCGTCGCTGTCGAACGCGCCGGGGAGGTCGAAGTCGCCCTGTTCGAGGCCGACGTCGTCGAGGACTTCACGGGCGATGTCGCCCGGTTCGCCACTGCCCAGCTCAGTATCGGTCCCGACCAGCGGCGCGGTGACAAACGCTCTCCCGCGCTCGCAGTGGCGCTCAACGGTCGACAGCCGCTTGGCAGTGACTTCCTGGGTGCGGTCGGCGTCCGGAATCGGGAAGGCCTCGGGTGCGTCGCTGTCACGGAAACAGACTATGTCGCCTTCCACGGGCCGGTCGAAGGGGAGCCCGCGGTCCAGCCGCTCGGAAAGGATGCGGTTGAAGACGTAGGACTGGGCGGCGTTGACGAACAGCGACTGGAGGTTCGACGGCAGCGCCTCCAGCGCCTCGCGGAAGTCCGCCGGCTCGCTGGCTCCGTTCTCGACCAGCCGGTGACAGATGGAGCGCTCGTAACCCAGCGCGCCGGGCAGCCTGTCCAGCGCGCCGGCCCAGTCGTGGGTTTCGTCGACGTATGCTCGCGCCTCCTGCGTCGACTCCGGTTCGCGCTCATCCGGGTTTCCGACGTAGGCGAGGACTGCGTTCTTCCACTCGCCGCGGGCGATGGCCAGCCCGACCTCGTGGGTGACCGGCCGGCGAGACCCGAACCGCTGCTGGCCGAAGTAGTTGGGGACGCCGACCGTCGTGTCGCCGTCTGGCAGCGTGGCGTCGCTGGACCGGGCCCTGTCCCCCGTCGGGTCCTCTCCGCTGGCGAACGCCTGCAGGTCGGCCACCACGCTGGCGGCGTTGTCGGTGTTCTCGGTGTCCCGGACGACAATCTCGAAGGCATTGCCCGCCAGATCGCCGAAGAGGATGGGGCGGCCGGCGCGGCCGATAACCTCGATGTCCGTGCCGCCGATCTCCGGCAGGTCCTCGGCTGCGACTCCCTTTACCGAGAACAACTGGGTCGTGACCGCGCGCTTGTCTTTCGTTCCCGCCCACGACACCCGCTCGCGGGAGATACCCAGCCTGTCGGAGAGTTTGCTGGCAAAGTCGTTGGTCTCCCAGTTACGAAGCTCCGCCCGGAAAACGAGATGCGGATACGCCCCGGTGTCGGCGTCGACCGGTTCGGTGCCGAACGCCTCCAGTTCCCGAACCCGGAAGTCCGCAGGGGAAGCGCGGAGGTGGCCGCCCACCCCGTCGGCGTCGCTGACGTAGTACTCCATACCGACCGCTCGCTCGATTGGGTGGGCCGCTTGCATTGTGTGGCTGTTTGCGGGTCAGCGCTTAGGGCTGGCGTTTGCGGACGCACCCTCGTTTTACGCCGTTCCTCGCACCTAGTGTTATCACGACACACAATCTAGCTGTTTACAGGTCGTGGCTATGCGGGCGACCGGAGAGCACCACGATGCCAAAGCTAGCATGCGAGAGTTGCGGACGAGAGATAACGTTCGACAGGGACGGTCAGGAGTCCCGCGCGCCGATGCGGTACTGTCCACGCTGTGGCGAGGAGTTCCCGCCGCGCGACGAGTGGTAGGCCGGCACGGCGATTATCTGTAGGCCTCGAACTCCCGGCCGAAGATAGCGAAGTAGACGACGCCGACGAGGCCGACGACCGTAGCGACGCCGAAGGCCAGTTCCGGACCGGCCTGTATGACGACATCGCCAACGGGCACTGCCCACTCGCTCCCGTAGAGCCAGCCGCCGAGCGCTGCGCTCGGGATGACCAGCGTGTTCCGAAGCAGGTAGTACGTCCCGGTGACGCGGCCGCCAGCGTCCTGTTCTGCCGGGCCGACGATGAGCGCCTTGTGGGCGGGCAGGCCGGCAAAGCGCAGGCCGGAGAACGCGAACAGGAGCACCAGCACCCACTGGTTGCCCGGCGCGAAGATGAGCAAGAGCGGGAACACGGCGTAGACGAGAAAGCCCAGCGCGACGGCGGGCTTGAGGCCGGCCCACTCGGTGAGCTTTGCGACGGGAGCCATCGAGAGGATGGCGACGACCATCTCGACGCCGAGCAGGACGCCGAAGAAGGCGTCGGGCCGTAGCTCCACGCCAAAGCCGGTGAACCCCACCGAGAGAAATTCCGTGACCACGATGACGAAAAACACGTACACCATACCGTTGGCGAAGCGGACGAACGTATCGGCGACCAGAAGCGGTCGGAGTGTCGCCGGCATCGTCCGCAGGTCGGCGAGTATCTGGTCGATGCCCTCGAAGGACTTTCCGAGCGTGTCCTCGCTGGCGTCGTAGAGGAAGTGCTGTGCAACGGTGGCGACGAGACCACAGGCCAGCGCGACCAGTAGCACGCGCTGGAACCCATCGACGAAGGTCGCCGTCGTCGCGAGCAGCGCCGCGGCAGCGAGGGGCCCGAGCAAGAAGCCGATGCGGCGGAACATCTCCGTACTGGCAAACCCCATCGCAAGCCGCTGTGACGGGACGCTCTGTTTGACGATGGCGAAGGTCGCACCCAGCCCGAAGGACTTCCAGGCCTGTGCGAGAAAGAGCCCGACGAACACGAGCGTCCACGCCGGCAGCGTCGTCGCGCCGAGCGTGATGTCGCCGACGACCGAAGCGAGATACCAGATACCGAAGCCGACCGTCGCCAGCGTCGCGAAGGCAGTCAGTGCCAGCCGCGAGCCGATGCGGTCCGACACCGCGCCGCCCGGATAGGGATACACCGCGCTGATGAGGTTCCCGACGCTCCCGTACAGGCCGATGACGCCGGCGCTGGCCCCCAACAGCCGCATGTACTCGGGGATGTAACGGCTGGTCATCTGGAACGCGAGGCTGAACGCCAGCATGGACAGCGACAGCACGAGCACGTCCCGCTCCAGCGCGAAGAACTGCCGGAAGGAGTCGAGCAGGTCCACGTCCTCCTCGGCTCCCGTCTCGGTTGCCATTATCGGAGTGCAGTTTCTCTAACAACTTAACGCTCGAAGAAGAGGCAATCAGCCTCGGCTGTCCCGCCGGGTCCCTGCTCAGTACGGCAAGACGAACAGCACGACCGCCAGGAACGGCGTGAGCGCGAGCATCATCGCGATAGCGTAGCCGAACATCTCCCGGGCCTTGATGCGGGTGATGGCGAGCAGCGGCAGCGCCCAGAAGGGGTTCAGGAGGTTCGTGTGGGCGTCGCCGACGGCGTAGGCCATCGTCGCCTGCCCGGCCGGGACGCCGAGGTTCTGCGCGGCTTCGAGAATCGGCGGCCCGAGAATGATCCACTCACCGCCGCCGGACGGTGCGAAAATGTTGACCGTGGCACCAGTGAGCCAGGCGATGACCGGGAACGTCTGTGGTGTCGAGACCGAGATGAGCGCGTTGGCCATCAACTGCGCCAGCCCGGAGGTGGCCATCATCCCCTGGATGCCGGCGAAGAAGGGAAACAGCAACACGATGCCCGAGGCGGCGGTCGCCGCCTCGCCGAACTTCTCCCGGTAGGTCTGTGGGTCCATGTAGATGAAAATGCCAATCGTCAGGAAGCCGAAATTGACGATGTTCAGTCCGAGCGCGTCGATGCCGGACTGAACGAACTGCGAGGCGACCAGCGCGATGCCGGTCAGGCCGATAATCCCACCGAGAACGCGGCTGTGGTTGATGCGCTCGGCCGGGACCTGCTTGGATGTCGCAGTCGCTTCCACGCCGCCGTCGCTTGCGGACTCGAACAGGTCGTCTTCGGGGATGTAGTGCGTGATGCCCCGTGCCTGGTCGCCGGTCGGCGTGATGACGTAGAGGACGACGAGGGCGTAGGCTATCGAGAGGGCAGTCAGTATGAGGCCGTACGGGTGGAAGATGGTCTCCGAGGCGGCGACGACCACGTCGATGACGCCCTGCTGAATGAACTCGTTGCCCTCAGTCGCAAGCAGTAGCGGTGCGGACCCGGACAGCCCCCAGTGCCAGGTGAGGCCGAGGCCGAGATAGCCCGCGACACAGAGGACCGGATAGTGAACGTCGATGTCGTTCTCGTGGGCGGTCTTGCCCATCTCCCGGGCGAAAATCGCGCCGAGGATGAGGCTCAGTCCCCAGTGAACCCAGCCAAGCAGCATCGTCAGCAGGCCGACGAGAACGACCGCCTGTTTCCCGGTGTTGGGAATCTCCGTCAGCCGGCGGATGCCGGCGTTGATACGCGGGTGGTACGCCACGACGAAGCCCGTCATCAGGATGAGGACCATCTGCATCGAGAACGTCAGGAAGGCCCAGAAGCCGTCGTACCAGAACCCGACCATCTCGACGGGGCCGGACCCGGTGAGGCCGACACCGGCCAGAAACACGACGTAGCTGAGGATGAGCGCGAACAGGAACGGACTGGGCATCCACCGTTCCACCCACGCGGAGAGTCGATAGCCGATACGTTCGAGGGAAGTTTCATCTGTGTTACCAGCCGACATACTGTTGCCACCTCCTCGCGAATATATCATAAAAGTTTGCTGCTATTTTGTCAGTTCTCCGCTAGTCACCGCTGTGCAGCCACAGTCCGGTGACGCGATTCCGACGACCGGACCGATCCTGACAGATGATTTTATCTCGGGTCCGAAGCAAGTCAGAGTATGTCATACAAAGTCGTCGTCTCTGACACCAAAGTGATGGACGGGGAGACACGGGCGGCGGTGCTGAACGCGGTCGACGCGACTGTCGAAACGATAACGGCGAAAGAGCCGGCGGCAGTCGCACGCGCAGTGAAAGACGCCGACGCGTTAATCGTCGACGCCGGCACGCAGGTCACGGCCGAGGTCATCGACGCCGCCGACTCGCTCAAAGTGGTGGGCCGGGCCGGCATCGGCGTGGACAACATCGACGTCCAGGCGGCAGTCGAGGCCGGCGTGGCGGTCGTCAACGTCCCAGAGTACTCTGTCGAAGAGGTGTCGACCCACACGTTCGCGCTCGTACTCGCCTGCCTGCGGAAGATACCCACGTTCGACCGCTCGGTCAAGCGCGGCGAGTGGGAGTGGTCGGTCGGGCAGCCGGTCCGTCGCCTCGCCGGCAGCACCGTTGGCCTCGTTGCCTTCGGCAAGCTCGCCAGCCGGTTCGCCGCGAAGCTCCGGGGGTTCGACGTGGACGTCGTCGCCTACGACCCGTACGTTCCCGAGTACCGGATGGGCGACCTCGGCGTCGAGTCGGTCACGTTCGGGACGCTGCTGGCCGATTCCGACATCGTCTCGCTGCACGCGCCGCTGACCGACGAGACTCGGGGGATGATCGACGCGGACGCGCTCGACCAGATGCGCGACGACGCGCTGCTCGTAAACACGGCCAGGGGCGGGCTCGTCGACGAGACGGCGCTGTACGACGCGCTCGCCGGCGGCGACCTCGGCGGGGCCGGACTGGACGTTCGCGAGGCGGAACCGCCCGGTGACTCGCCGCTGCACGACCTCGACAGCGTCGTCTGTAGCCCCCACGTCGCGTGGTACTCCGAAGCGTCCCGGGTCGAACTGACACAGACCGTGGCCGAAGACGTCATCCGGGTACTGCGGGGCGAGGAGCCGGAGAACCCCGTCGACCCCGAGACCGGCTGGTTCTGACGGTCTCGGCGGCCGAGACGGTTATGTGTCGGCTTCGGCGAGGAGTTCGACCGCAAGTTCGGCCGCCTCGACCGCCGACTCGCCGAAGACGTAGGTTATCGGTTCGATGCCGAACGCGCCGCTGTGGTAGATGACACGGGGGACGCCGCCGCGTTCGCGGAAGGCCGCTTCGAGCCGTTCGTCCCGGTCCTCGTAGCCGGCGTCGAACTCCAGCAGCTCGATGCCCTGCTCGTGGGCGGCGTCGAGGACCGCCTCGTCAGTGCTCAGATTGAGCGCCGCCCGGCGCGAGGGGTCGACGGCCATCGCCGCCAGTATCGTCCCCGCGACGTGTTCCGACGCGCCGAACTCGGGGTTCGACGGGACGTTGACCCGCCCCCGCAGATCGTGAATCCGGCCGGGGACCGCCGCCACGTCGAGGGCGTCCCCGGCGTCCGGCAGCGCCATGCCGACGTTCATCCCCACGTTCGGGATGGCGTCGACGACGACGGCGCTGTCCGCCAGCAGTCGCGTGGCTCGCCGGACCGACGACAGCACGGCCCGTTCCGCTTTCACGGCGGTATCTGTTCCCCGAACACAGAGGTCACAGCCCATCCCCTGTAGCGCCGGCATCTCCTCCTCGTGGACTGCACAGATGGGTCCCCTATCCTCGAACTCCCGTACCAGGGCGAGCAGTTCGCCAAGCACCGCGAACTCGTCCATCTCGCCCGCGGCCAGTCCGTCGGCGATCCGCTCGATAGTCTGTTGCATCCGGGCGTCCTCTCGAAACCGCTCTTCTACGGTGACCGAGCCGCTGCCGTACTTGCTTACTGCGGCCTGTGTCACTCCGAGCTGGTCGGCGATCTCCTGCTGGGTCCACCCCTTCTCGTCGAGTCTCGTGGCGAGCATCGCCCGGGCCGTCGGGAGGAATCGCTCGACCACGATTTCGCTCGGCAACTGCAGTGTCATTGCCAGAAGTGAGGGCCGTAGTTCGTTTAGCAGTTTGGACTACGAAAGCTGCTGGTCGACTGCGGCGTTCTGGAAGCAGACAGCCGGAGGGGCCCGCTCGTACTCGGAGTTCGCCGTGTGCGTCACGAATTACCTTGTTACAACTTGGTTGTATTAGCAGGATATAATACGTCGGAGGTTGTTGTGTTGGCCACCAATGGCGTTCAGCGACCACCTGCTCGACACCGGCGAAGACATCTGGGACGCACAGAAGGACCACCCGTTCGTCCGCGAACTGGCCGACGGGACACTCGACGAAGCGGCGTTCGAGCACTGGGTGAAACAGGACTACCGGTACCTGCAGGACTACGCGCGGCTGTTCGCGCTCGCCGGCGCGACGGCAAACGACGAATCGACGATGACGCACCTGCTCGGGGTCGCCCATCAGGTGCTCGACACCGAGATGGACCTCCACCGGGAGTTCGCGTCGGACTACGGCATCTCGCGTCGTGAGTTGGAGTCTACCGAGAAAGCTCCGACCTGTCTGGCGTACACGAACTTCCTCGTCCGAACGGCCTATGAGGGCCACGAGGCGGAGATCGCCGCCGCGCTGTACCCCTGTATGCAGGGGTACCTCGACGTGGCCGAACACATGGCCGACCTGGCCGACGGCGAGCACCGGTACACGCCCTTTATCGAGATGTACACCAGCGACGACTTCCGCGAGGCGACGGGCTGGTGTCGGGCGTACGTCGACCGCTGTGGCGAGCGCTATCCCGGCCAACACGACGCCATGGAAGACGCGTTCCGCACGAGCGCGAAACTCGAACACCGGTTCTGGGAGATGGCCTACACGCAGGAGGGGTGGGAGCTATGACTGGCGAGACGTACTCGGCGTACGCCGACCGCGTCACAGACCCCCGATTCACCGACTGGCTCCGGGAGCAGAGTCAGCCGGACTGGGACGCCGCCGTTGGGCACCGGTTCGTCGAGGAACTCGGGGCCGGCACGCTCGACGAGGACGCGTTCGCCGCGTATCTGGTACAGGACTACGCCTTCGTCGGCGAACTCGTCGGGACGTTCGGCCACGCGGTCGGGCAGGCCCCGGACATGGCCGCCAAACGCCAGTTTGTGGAGTTCCTCGATACCGTGACCGACGAGGAAGACGACTACTTCGAGCGCTCCTTTGCCGCACTCGGCGTCGAAGATTCGCGCTGGCAGGACCCCGAGCAGACGCCGGCGACGAGGGCGTTCATCGACCTGCTCGCTCGTGCCGCCCGAGAGGGGGGCTACGCCGAGACGCTGGCCGTCCTTGTCCCGGCAGAGTGGATATACGAGTCGTGGGCGACGGCCGCCGCGGCGGCCCACGGCGACCCGGACAGCGACGGCCTCCCCAGCTCCGGGATGGGACTGCCGTTCTACTTCGCCGAGTGGGTCGATCTCCACGCCGTCGACTCCTTCGTCGCGTTCGTCGACTGGCTCCGGGGCGAACTCGACGCCGTCGGGCCGACGCTTTCGCCCCGCCGGGAGGCCCGCGTCGCGTCGCTGTTCGACCGCACGATCACGCTCGAACAGCAGTTCTTCGAGACGGCCTACGAGGAAACCGCTGAGACGCCCGACCACGAGGTGAGCCCGTAGATGGTATCCTCAGCTATCGTTCTCGGTCTGACCGCGGCGACCGTTCTCGTGTTCACCGGCATCGGCCTCTTCGCCGCCCGCGGCCGAATCGACTCGGTGGAGACGTACATCTCGGCCCGTGACTCGGCCGGTAGTGGGACCCTCGCTGCGACGGTCATCGCGTCGATGATGGGCGTCTGGATTCTGCTGAGCCCCGCCGAGGCCGGGGCCGCCTTCGGTGGGCTGCCCGCCGTGCTGGGCTACGCCATCGGCAGCGCGATTCCACTTCTCCTCTTTATTCCAGTCGGCGCTCGCATCCGCGAGGTGATGCCCGCGGGCCACTCGCTGACGGAGTTCGCCTACGCTCGCTTTGGCTCCGGGATGTACCTGCTCGTCCTGCTCGTCTCGGTGTTCTACATGTTCATCTTCCTCGCTGCGGAGATGACCGGCATCGCCGGCGCGCTCGCGCTCGTCGCAGACGTGCCGCTCTGGCAGACCTCGCTGCTCATCGGCGGCTTCGTCCTCGTCTACACGACCTACGGCGGCCTGCTTGCGAGCATCGTCACCGACACCGTCCAGACGCTGGTCATCCTGCCGCTTCTGGCCGTCGGCTTCGGCGGCGCGCTCCTCTCGCTGGGCGGGACGAGCGAGTTCCACGCGACGGTGGTGTCGGCCGACCCGACGCTGCTGGACCCCGGATTCGGCCCCGGCCTGGAGTTCGGGCTGTACGTGGCCTTCGCCCTTTTAGGTGCGAACATGCTGAATCAGGGCGTCTGGCAGCGGGTGTACGCCGCCGACGGTGACGGCGCGCTCCGTCGCGGCATGGGTATCGCCGCCGTCGTCGTCGTCCCGATGCTCCTGCTGTCCGGCCTGTTCGGCATCGCCGCGGCGGGATTAGGCCTCACAGAATCCGGCTCCGCCAGTATCGCCTTCTTCCTCGTGGTGGCGGAGGCGTTCCCGACGTGGGTGACCCTCGCCATCGTCGTCCTCGCCGTCTTGCTTGTGATGAGTTCAGCTGACACGATGTTCAACGCTATCGCCAGCGTTGTCACCGCCGACCTCGCTCGACTACTGGACGACTCCGACCAGCGGACCCTGTGGCTCGGCGGCCGCGGGCTGACAGTCGCTGTCGCGCTCGCCGCGATGTTCATCGGCGCGCAGGGGTACAGCGTCCTCCAGTTGTTCCTGACAGCTGACCTGCTTGCGGCCGGCGTCTTCGTGCCCTTCCTCGCCGGACTCTACACCGAGCGGCTCACCGGACCGGGCGCGCTGGTCTCTGGCATCGCAGGATTACTCGTCGGGTTCACGTACTTCCCGTCGCTCCGTGGCCTCATAGCCGCGATACCGGGCGTCGGGAGTATGCTGCCAGCGCCGTCGTTCCTCATTGCCTTCGCCGGCGCGACGCTCGTCTCGGCCGCCCTCACCGTGGTTGCGACGCTTCTCGGCGGGGCCGACGCCGACCTCGAAAGCCTCGGCCGGGAGGTCCGTGCGCTTGACGATCCGGTGGCCGACGGGGGGTCCGAGCAATGACGCTACCAGCCGTCCTCCCCCTCGCCGCGCTCGGGTCGACGGCGTTCGCGGCGCTGGCCTGGGGGTCGATTCTGCTTGTGCTCGCTGTCTTTCTCGCCGTCGGCTGGCTGGTCCTGACCGAGTAGTCCGGCGACCGTGAGAGTCCGGATATACGGCGTTTCGTGGTAACAAGACATATACTTATCATGATGGGTGAGGAACGTCGCATATGCAGACTTTCGTGCTCGCAACCAATTCCGAGACAGTCAGCCAGACACTGTGTTCGTACCTCGAAGACGTCCTCGACCCGGACGACAGCGTATACGCGGTCAACTCACAACCGGGCGGAGACAGGACGCCACCGGATGCGGTTGCCGACGGGAAGGCCGCACTCGAAGTCGTCTCGGACCGTCTGGGCGACCAGGTGTCCGTCGAGACCTACCAGATAATCCGGGGGAACAGCCCGGCTGAGGATATCTTCGACATCGCCGAGGAGGTCGATGCGGACGAACTCGTCATCGGCGTCCGGAAACGGAGCCAGACCGACCGCCTCATCTTCGGCAGCGTCGCCCAAAATATCATGCGACAGTCAGACTACCCGATGCGGGTCGTTCCGCGGGAGTGAGTAGCCACTGGCCGTTGGCAACTAACTGCAAAGAAACCGAAGCCGAGGCAGCCGAGTTATTCGGCCGACTCGTAGTCGTCGAAGGCGTCGATCTCGACACCCTCGCCGGTGATTTCCGCGAGCACGACACCGTTGCCGGACCCGGTGTCACGCTCGGCCGCGGCGTTGACCGCACGGATGGCCAGGTCGCGGGCCTCGGAGAGACTCATCTCGGGGTCGTACTGCCCTTCGATGGTCCCCGTCGCGACCATCGTCCCGGAGCCGGTGACGGTGTAGTCGTCTTCGAGCACGCCGCCAGCTGGGTCGACGCTGTAGACGTGGCTGCCTTCTTCGTCGACGCCGCCGACGATCGGGTTGATGGCGAAGTACGGGCCACCGCGGGCGAAGTTACCCGCGAGCGTCGCCAGCGCGTGAATCGAGAGCGGTTCGTCGCGGCGGACCTCGTAGAGGTCGGCCTCGGCGCGCAGCGAGCGGATGAACGATTGGGCCCCGCCGACGCTGCCGACCAGCGTCATCGCGGCCGTCGGGTGGATCTGCTCGACCTTCTGGACCTGCTTGTTCGAGACGAAACGGCCGCCCAGCGAGGCGCGGCGGTCCGTCGCGATGATGACGCCGTTCTCCGTCGAGATGCCGACGGTCGTCGTCCCGGTCTTGACGACGTTCTCCTCGTCGCGGCCGCCGTCCTCGTTCGGCAGGTTGCCGACCTCGGGTTCGTAGGCGTCGGTCAGTCGGTTCTCGGGGTCGTACATCAGTTCTCACCTCCGAGTTCGAACTCTTCCAGGCGCTCGGCGATGTCGTCCTCGGCGAGCTTTTCGAACTGCTCGCTTTCCACGTCGATGGTGGCGATGTCGACGCCGGTCGCGTCGAGGCCGTCCTCGTTGACCGAGGCCAGCGCCCGGAGCGCGAGTTCGATGCCGGCTTCGAGGTCCATCTCCTCGGCGTACTCGTCTTCGAGGAACGTCTGGATGTCCTCGCGGGAGCCGCCGATGGCGACTGCCTGCCACTCGTAGGGCGTTCCCGAGGGGTCTGTCTCGAACAGCCGGGGTTCGCCGTCCTCGATACCAGCGACGAGTAGCGCCACA
Organism: Haloarcula sp. CBA1131; assembly: GCF_008728975.1. Taxonomy (NCBI): domain Archaea; kingdom Methanobacteriati; phylum Methanobacteriota; class Halobacteria; order Halobacteriales; family Haloarculaceae; genus Haloarcula; species Haloarcula sp. CBA1131. Next base: position 1,227,183 of record NZ_RPCY01000001.1, on the reverse strand, counting down.
CCGAACGGGCGTGCGCCGCCGGTCTGGGTGTACTGCTGGATGTAGTCCGTAATCTCCTTCGTCAGCGACTCGACGGAGGCGGGCTCGTCGTAGCGCAGACGGTTGACCTGGGCTTGGCGGCGCGCCACGTCGATGAGCTGGCGCGCGTCGGCCACATGGCCCGCGCTGGCGACGCCGACGTGGGAGTCGATCTCGTGGATCTTCTCGATGCTGTCGCGCTCGATGAGCGGGGACCGGGCGTGGCGGTCAGCGGCGATGACCACGCCGTCCTCGGTGCGGACCCCGACGCTCGCGGTTCCGCGCTTGACGGCTTCTCGTGCGTACTCGACCTGATAGAGGCGTCCGTCCGGGGAGAAGATGGTAATCCCGCGGTCGTAGGCCTGTTGTTCGTTTCCTTGCATGATGTATCGTGTTGTTGTTCACCTGAGGTTAGGGTTGCTCTTATATAACCGTATCGCGGACCGCTGCCCTCAGAACAGCGGCAGGTCGCCGGTGACGCGGTCCACCAGCTCGTCCTCGGCGGGGCCGACGGCGAGTGCCGTGACGGTTCCCGGGTCGAGCTGTGTGTGGCCGGCGTCTCGGACGACCGCATGCGGCAGGCCTTCGCGCTCGGCCACGTCCGCGAGTTCGAACAGCTCGGACTCGCTGGTGACCTTCAGGACGACTTTCTTCTGCCCCGCGCCCTTCCAGGCTTTCCGGGGTTTCGGGCCGGCGTCTTCGTAGGCCGACAGCGAGGCGTGGGCAACCTGGGCGGCGAGCTTGCCCTCGCCCATGCCGATGTCGGTCCGCGCGACGATAGCCTGCTTCATACGATTACATGGCCACCCGTACTTAAACGCCCGTCGGACTCCCTCCACGGTTGCACATACCACAGAGTACATACGCCGTGGCCGAGCACACCCCGGAGATGCCCTCCATCATCCGAACGTTCCTCCTGCGACCGGGCGCGTTCTTCGAACAGCGACGTGACCGGCTGAACGGACTCCGTGGCGGCGGCCTCGCTCTCGGCATCGCTGTCGTCGTCACAATCGTTCTCGGAGTCGCGCTCCGGCTGTTCGCTGACCAGTTCACCGGCACCGTCGAGCGAGACAACCCCGCACGGCCGCCGGAACAGCTGTGCGAAGACGGCGGCGTCGGCGGAATAACCGTGTCCGGCTGTGACGAACCGGCGACACAGACCGTCGAAGTCGGGTCGTTCATCTGGGACTACGCGACTAGGGCCCTTCCAAGACTGTTTTTCGGCTTGATTATCGCCTGGATCGGACTGATGATCGGGCTGTATGTCGGCGCAAAGCTAGCCGGCGGCTCCGGGCGGTTCGGCGAGACGGCAGAGATCACCGCCTGGGGACTGCTCCCGTCCGTTGTCGGCGTTGCCGCTGGCGGTGCTGCACTCGTCTTCTTCGCTGCCACCACCGACCTCTCCGCGTCCTCGCCGGAGTTCCTACTCGAACAGGTACGGCGTCTACAGAACGGCCTCTCCGGACTCGTATTTCTCGCAATACAGGTCGGGACAGCGGCCTGGCAGGCGTACGTCTGGGCTGGCGGCCTCCGGGTCGTCCACGAGATCAGCAGGTACGCGGCAGTCGCCATCGCCGTCATCGCCGCGACGCTCCCCGTGATTGCCTCCTGAGAATCGGGGAGTTTAGGCTTCCGGCCGCACACGCCACTGTCATGATACTCTCAGATGCGGATATTCTCCGGCGGCTGGAACAGGGAGACCTCGTCGTCGAACCGCTCGACGACCCGGACATCCAGATTCAGCCGGCCAGCGTCGACCTCCGTCTCGGTCGTGAGTTCCTGGAGTTCCAGCACGCCAACATCCCCTGTATCCACCCGAACTCCGAGGACGAAGTCGCCGACTACGTCGAGGAGACTGTCGTCGAGGAAGACGAGGAGTTCATCCTCCACCCCGGCGACTTCGTGCTGGGGACGACCCACGAGCGCGTCGCCATCCCCGACGACCTCATCGCCCACGTCGAAGGGCGCTCCTCGCTGGGCCGACTTGCGATTGTGGTACACGCGACGGCCGGCCTGTGTGACCCCGGCTACGAGGGCCAGATTACCCTCGAACTGTCGAACCTCGGCACTGCGCCCGTTGCGCTCACGCCCGGAATGCGAATCTCGCAGCTCACCTTTACCGAACTCAAGACACCCGCCGACCGCCCGTATGGGGCCGAACGCGGCTCGAAGTACCAGGGCCAGTCCGGACCGCAGGCGAGCAAGATACAGGGAGATAGAGAATTCGGGGGCGACCAATGAACGGGACGGCTCACGGTGGAGGGCGGCGATAGATGCGGTTCATCGAGGAAATCGTCGTCGACGACTTCCTGCCGACGTTTCGCTCGCTGCTGGCCGACGCCCTCAGAGAGCGCGGGCTGACACAGTCCGAAGTCGCTGACCTGCTGGGCATCAGCCAGAGTGCGGTCTCGAAGTACGTCCACGGCGACGTGGCGCGCCACGACGACCTGCTGGCCCACCGCGGGCTGGAGGAACTGGTCGAGCGACTGGCCGACGGGCTGGCCGACGGCGATATGAGTTCCGTTCAGGCGCTGGTCGAAACGGAAGTGTTCATCCGCGAACTCGAACAGGGCGGCGTCCTCGCGCAGTTACACGAGGACGCGGTCCCAGAGCTGGGCGACTACGACGACGAGTTCGCTGTCCACGACCCGGACTCGCAGCTCCGGTCGGCCGAGCGGACGCTCGCGTCGGTGCGGCGGGGGCTCAGCGTGCTGGAAAACACCAGCGGGTTCGCGACGCTCATCCCGGCGGTCGGGTCGAACCTCGTCCAGTGTCTCCCCGAGGCCGACAGCATCGAGGACGTGGCCGCCGTCCCGGGGCGGATTCTCGACGTGAAAGGACGGGCAACGATTCCGGCGGATCCGGAGTTCGGCGTCAGCGAGCACGTCGCGTCGCTGTTGCTGGCGGCGCGGGCCGCCGGAAGCGACGCCCGCGCAGTGTTGAACGTCCGCTACGACGACGGTGTCGTGACCGCACTTCGAGATGCCGGTCGGACCGTGGTCGAGTTCGACGCCGAGGAGAGCGTCGAGCCGGCCGTTGCGGCCGCGCTGGCTGACGACCCGGGGGCCGACGTGCTCTACCACACCGGCGCGATGGGCATCGAGCCGGTGGTGTACCTGCTCGGGGACGACGCTGTGTCGGTCGCTGAAACGGCGCGCGAAATCCTGTGACCGACGCGCAATCATTCTACGGCCGGTGGGCGCGAGTGTACGACTGGGTAGCGAATGCCCCCGGCGTGGCGTCCTGGCGCGACCGGACGGCGGACGCGCTGGCGCTCTCGCCCGGCGACACCGTCGTCGAGATGGGCTGTGGGACCGGGGCGAACGTGCCGGTCCTCCGCGAGCGAGTCGGGCCGTCGGGTCGGGTCGTCGGCATCGATGTGACCCGAGCGATGCTCGACCGCGCACGCGAACGGCCCGCGAGAACCGGCGAGACCGTTCATTACGTGCAGGCCGACGCCGCCCGCCCGCCAGTTCGAGCGGCGGATGCCGTCCTGGCGACATTCGTTGCCGGTATCTTCGAAGACCCCGCTTCGGCCGTCGACGCGTGGTGTGACAGCGTTGGCCCGGGCGGCCGTGTCGCCCTGCTGAACTTCCAGCGAAGCCCCAGCGCTCTCGCCGCACCGTTGAACCTCGCGTTCGAGGGGTTCGTCCGCCTCTCCGCGCCGGGAACGCGCCTGTCCAGACAGTCACACGTCAGCGCGTTCGAGCGACGGGTGCGGGCGGCCCGCGAACGGCTCACCGAGCGGACGGTTGCGCGCCGCTACGAGACGATGGCCGGCGGGTTCGTCGGCCTGATCAGCGGGACCGTCGCGTAGCGCACGCGGGTTCCGGCGGGCACCGGGAGGGCCGAAACGCTTCCAGCGGATTCGGCGGGCGGAGAGGGGGCAGGGCGGCCCGGTCACGCCACCTCGGACCCCGTCGCACGGCCCATGAGCCAGACGGAGACGGCACCGAAGACGACATCGAGCGCACAGAGAACCGCGAGCGCCGGCACGAGGGTGTCGTAGACGCCGCCGAACGCCGTCACCTCGACGACTGTCAGCACGTCCCGACCGAGGACCAGCGCTCGAATCGCGTCGACGCCATAGGTGACCGGATTGACCGTGGCGACCACCTGCACCGACTCTGGCAGCGAGGACGCGGGGAGAAACGCCGAGGAGAGGAACAGTAGCGGGAACAGCAGGAGGTTCCCGACCGCGTCGAGCGTCTCCTCGTCCCGGGTCGCCACCGCGACGGCGTTCGAGAGCGCCATGTACCAGAGCGCGAAGAGGACACAGACGAGGACGATGCCGAACAGCCCCACGAGTCCGGTCTCGACGGTGGCGCCCATCGCCAGCCCGAGGCCGAAGATGACGAACACGTAACAGACGAGGCGGAACAGTTCGGCGGCGGCCTTGCCGGCGAAGACGGCGGTCCAGCGCATCGGCGAGACGGTCACCTTCTCGAACATCCCCGTCTGGAGGTCCTCGACCAGTCCGAGGCCGGAGGAGAGCGACGACGACATCGACACCTGGACGACGGCCGCGGGGAGGACGAAGGGGAGGTAGCCGACGCCCTCGAATCCGGCCCGTTCGAGAGCGAGAGTGCCGACGTCGCCGAAGACGGCCGTGAACATCAGCAGGGAGAACACCGCCATGAAGAGTTCGAGAAAGACGACGGTCGGATTCCGAATCGCCTTCCGGGTCCACCGCTTGAAATTGACCCAGATGTCTCCGACGAGGGAGTTTCCGGCCGACCGCGACGGACCGGCGTCGACGCCCGCGGAACTCATCGTGTCCCTCCGGACGGCCCCGGCCCGGTTTCGCCGTCGTCCCCAGCGGTGAAGCCGTCGGTTCGCCCGTCCGCGATGGCGAAGAAAACGTCGTCGAGCGTCGGTTCGTCCACGTCGAACCCGGTCACGGCAACGCCCGCCTCGCGGAGCGCAAGCAGGTAGTCCGTGCCGCGCTCGGCGGCGTCCGTCGTCGTCACCCGAACCGTGTCGTCGACGGTTTCGACCGTCGCGTCCGGACCGAAGCGCGTTCCCTCGCGGGCCACGTCGGCCGCCGTTTCGGCGGTCTCACGGCCGCCGTCCACGTCGACTTCGAGGATCTGACCGCCGACGCGGCGCTTCAGTTCGGCGGGCGACCCCGTCGCGGCGATGCGGCCGTCCCGGAGGACGGCGACGCGGTCACAGAGCGCGTCGGCTTCTTCGAGATACTGGGTCGTGAGGAATATCGTGGTCCCCGTCTCGTTGAGTCGGCGGAAGTGGTCCCACAGGCGGTTTCGTGCCTTCGGGTCCATCCCCGTCGTCGGTTCGTCGAGGAAGACGAGGTCCGGGTCGTGGACGAGGGCCGTCACGGCGTCGAGTCGCTTCTTCATCCCGCCGGAGAACCGTTTGGCGGGCGTGTCGGCGACGTCACCGAGGTCCGCGAGTTCGAGCAGTTCCTCGATTCGCTCTGCTCGCCGACCACGCGGGACGCCGTAGGCCTCGCAGGCGAACGCGACGTTCTCCCGCGCGGTCAGTTCCGCGTCGACACTCACGTCCTGTGCCATGTATCCGATGGTCTCCCTGACCGCCGTCTGCGCCGCGGTCGCGTCGTGACCGTTGACGACGACTTCGCCCTCGGTCGGTTCCAGCAGCGTCGCCAACACCTTTACCGCGGTCGTCTTGCCAGCACCGTTCGGCCCGAGGAACCCGAAGAACTCGCCACGAGGGACGGTGAGCGACACGTCCCGGACGGCCGTCGTTCCGTCCGCGTAGGTGACGCGCAGGCTGTCGACGCGTATCGCCGCCGTCGAAGCGGCAGCCGGCCGGTCGGGGTCGTTCGCGACACGTCGCTGTTTCGGTTTCGTCATCGCCGTCAGAGTGGTCGCTCGCCGGTACCGAGAGCGTTCTGTGACGTATGAGAGGTGGGTTTATGTGGCGGTTCCGGCACACATCGGACATGAAACACCTCCGGGTCACCGCTCGCATACCGCCCGACTACGCGCCGGAGTTCTTCGACCTGCTGGCGAACGACCCCGAAATCGAGGAGTCGCGCATCGTCGACTGGAACCGCACCCCCGAAGGGTGTGATACCGTGCTGTTCGCCATCGACGGCGACGCGACCCGGTTCCTCGACCGCGCGCCGTCGACGCCCGGCGTCGAGTCGGTGTTGCTCTCGGAGACTAAGCGGCGACGGACGTACGCACTCGTCGAGAATCGGCCGCTGTCGATGCCGATGTTCGACGCGATACACGACGCCAGCACTCGGCTCGGTATCGTCGTCCTCAAGCCGCTCATCTATCGCGACGGCACGGTCTCCTGCCGCGTGGTCGGCGAAGCGGGGCCGCTGCAGGATGCCCTCGACGAGGCTCCCGAACCCATCGACGTACGGGTGGACAGCATCAGCGCCGTCAGCGACGGACTGGCGCGACCGTCGTCCAAACTCAGTGAGCGTCAGCGCGAGGCCGTGAGGACGGCCCTCGCTCTGGGATATTACGACCGGCCTCGCGGTGCGACCCACGAGGACGTGGCCGCCGAGCTGGGGTGTGCCCCCGCGACGGTCAGCGACCACCTCCAGCGCGCCGAGGCGAAACTCGTCCGCGCCGTCATGGACGACTTCGGTCCGACGGTCTAGCGCCGATAGCGCCCGGCGTGGCGGGGACAGAACTCGGGTTCACGTAGCTGCGCGGTGACGACGCCGGGCTGGCGGTGAGGATTGTGGAGCCGGCAGGTCTCCTCGTCACAGAACGCCTCGCCCGTGTCGAGGTAGTGGTACGCCTGCAGAACGTACCCCTTGATAGCCTCGGTCGTCCGCGGGTCGTCCTCGACGAGGAACTCGCCCTCGACTTCGTTTTCCAGCACTTCTCGGGGCGGTGCGCCGCCCCCGAACAGGGCGTGTTTCTGCTGTTCCTTGTAGTACTGTTCGGGCTTTGCGGGGGCCTCGTAGAGTCCCGGCACCGAGACGACCGCGGACTGCCCGAGGACGTTTACGCGCTTGTGCCAGCGGCCGTCGTGGTCGCCCCAGGTGCCAACGACGCGGTCCAGCAGCGGGACGTGGAGGTGGTCGAGCGAGCGCTCGGCGTCGGGCAGTCGGTCGCCGAGGGCGCGCTGGACCGCCAGGCCGTCGTAGATGACGCCGCCGGCCCGCTCGGGCGAGTCGAGGGCGCGCTCCTCGTAGCGAACGATACCCAGCATCGTGTTGCCGGTCTCGCGGTCATAGGGCGAGAGCACGCGCGCCTCGGCGAACGACTCCGCCAGGGCCGAATCGCCGTGGCTGGCGAGAAACCGGTCGCGGACAGAGACAGTCGCATCGACACGGGCGTCCAGCCAGTCGGCGATAGCGTCAGCATCGGCGACAGTGGTCGGCGCGCGATACAGTGTGACAGACTCCATATATTGGCCGGTGGTATCGCCGAGTAATACCGTTTACGTCTCGTGGGCCCGGCGGATTTGATACCGGGTGGTGAGGGCGGCGCCCGATTCGAGTTCACCGGTGTCGGCGTCGCCCACTTCAGCGACAGACTGCCCGTCGCTGGAGTGAGCTACGATCCTGTTTCGTGGGGGAGTTCTGGACTCTCTTCGGTGAGGGCGTCGATGAGGTCCATGACCGACCACGTCGTTCCGTCGTCGGTACATGGGTACACCCCGACGAGGTCATCGTCAGCGTAGGCGGCGGCGACAAGCATCGGCAGTCGGAGCACCTCTGTACTCCCGCCGACCAGCAACGAAGACGTTCGCGTTTCGAACGGCGGTCGGAGACTCAGTCCGTGTTCCTCGGCCCACTGTTCGTACCGGTCGACGGTGGCCAGCACGTCACCGTGGCCCTGCTCCTGTGCCATCGGAACCTCCTCGGGCCAGGTCTGTACGGTGAACTCGTCGATGACCCCGGCCGCGTTGAGTTCGGTAAATCGGTCAATAGCCGTTGTTCGCGGCCCACAGACCGGCCGCCTGCTCCAGAGCTGGACGGTAAACGCCCGGGTGGCTGACTCCTCGGCGCTCTGGTCGGTGGTCCGCTGCATCTTTTCAGACATTGGTTGATAATTACTAACATGATGTTTCCATGCTACCATAATTGTTGGTATTTGTGCGATATTAGCGCCGCTATAGCACAAATAATGCAAATATAACCGCACATTTGGTCCCTTATTATCTATATAAGTGGACAGATTTCAAACCAGTAGCTATGGGACGGTATCGGTACCATGGGTGTTTTTATACATTAGTGTATAGAAGTGTCCATAATGGCAGACGCATTTGAAGTACAAGAGGAGTTCCGGTTCCTCGGCCGAACGTTTGCGGAGTACTGTCGGCTGTTCGGGCTGGACCCGTCGTCGCTCGGGGGCCACTCGGTGCTGGACTGTCCGGGCGGGCCGGGGTCGTTCACCGCTGTCGCGAGCACGCTGGCCAACAGCGTGGTCGCAGTCGATCCGATGTACGGCCGGACGGTCACTGACCTACAAACAATCTGTCATGACGCCGTCGAACAGACGGTGGCCCAACTGCAGGCACAACGCGAGGCCTTCGTCTGGAGCGAGTACGGCAACCCGGCGACACGGGGCCGGTATCTCAGGGCGGCCGCCGAGCGGTTTCTGGCAGACTACGCGCGACATCCCGGCCGGTACGTCCAGGCTGGCCTGCCCGAGCTCCCTTTCGAGTCGGACGCGTTCGATATTGTGCTGTCGGCGAATCTCCTCTTTCTCTACGATGACCGTCTGGACGAGCAGTTTCACGCTGACGCGATGCTGGAACTGGCCCGCGTCGCCCGCACCGAGGTCCGGGTGTTTCCGCTGCACTCCCTAGATGGCAGTCGCTCGGCGTTCGTCGACCCTGTCCGCAACCGAGTCGAAGACGCGGGCCTCACGACCCGCTTCGAGTCGGTTCCCTACGAGTTCCAGCCCGGCGCGACCGAGGCGCTGGTGGTGACAGACCCCGCCCAGTGGGTATGACCGGTCACAGACAGCGTCGGCTTCGTGCTGGCCTGTCGCTGCCTCCCAGCCCACTCGCTTACAGCGTCAGTCGCAGGAAAACCCTGAGAACTGCATCGCGCCACAGGAACGACCTACAGAGAAGGGAGGGCGTTAGTCGTCAGCAGGGGATGCGGCGTCGCGGCTCGTGACATCGACCGGTTCGGCGTCGACTTCCAGCTCGTCCAGCGCGACCTGCGCGGCGCGCTTGCCGGAGACGAGCATGGCACCGAACGTCGGCCCCATGCGCGGGAGGCCGTAGGTGGTCGCGGTGGCCATACCGGTGACGACGAGGCCGTCGTGGGCGAGGCCGGTGTGTTCGACGACGGCGTCCTCGCTCTCGCCGACCCACATGGAGTCGTGGCCGGGCGAGTCGTGGCCGGGCGCGCCGTAGGTGTCGTCGTCGGTCTGGTCCATGCCGCTGGCTTCGTCTTCGAGGCCCGGCGCGTTCAGGACACCGCGCTCGTCGAGTTTCTTGACGGCCATCGCGTCGTGGCCCGTCGCGTCGATGACGAGGTCGGCCTCGACGGCGATTGGGTCGACGCAGGTGATTTCGCGGGGCAGTGCGTGGACAGGTGTCCAGTTCATGACGATGCCGCCGACGCGGTGGTCCTCGCGGATGACGATGTCGGTGAACTCCGTCATGTTCTGCATCTTCGCGCCGGCGTCGCAGGCGGCCTTGATGAGGCCGGAACAGGCCTCAGGCCCGTTGGCGACGTAGAGCCCCTCGCTGTCCTTGGACTGCTTGTGGTCGACGTCGAGTTCGTCCAGCACCTGCTGGGCCGGGTCCCGAACGGTAACCTTGTTCATCAGGAAGCCGCCGAGCCAGAAGCCGCCGCCGAGGTAGTTGTTCTTCTCGACGACCATCACTTGCACGCCGCGCTCGGCGAGTTCCTTTGCGGCCATCAGCCCCGATGGGCCGCCGCCGACGATGATGACGTCGGAGTCCGAGAAGTCCATGAACTCCTCGGTCCACTCCTGCCCGATTGCGCGTGTGACCTCTGCTTCGCCGACGTCGCTGAACTGTTCGAATGAATCTGAATCGCTCATACCACCTAGTGATATTCTTTGGTGGTACATAGTCGTTCTGATGGCCTCGTCTGTTTGCTGAATCTCGCGCACGGCCGCTGGCGTGGAAGGCAGTAATAAAAATGGTTCCACACGGTGGTTTCAGGACTAACTATCAAATGAGAGTATTGTGTGCTAATGTCTACCGAAACAGGCAACACGTACACGGTCGACACTGAACCGGCGGCAAGAGACATCGACGATATCGACCTGCACGAATACGAAACGCGGCCGGTGCTGAAGTTCCTGATCGCGTTTCTCATCGGCGGGGTGTTCTTTCTTCTGCCGGTCCCGTACCAGGGCGAGGTAACAGTCCCGTTCGACATCGTCGTCAGCAACATAACCGGGGCGTTCCCGAACGTCATCGGCGTCTACTCACTGGCGATCATCCTCGCCGGCGGGATACTGACGACGCTCGCGATGGCCAGTGACGGCGAGGTCGCGGGGTACGACCTGTCATCCTTCGAAACCTCGGGAGTCTTCTGGGCGCTCCGAGTCGCCGGCGTGCTCGTCGCGCCAGTGATGTTCTTCAAACTCGGTCCAGAGTGGCTCCACACACCCAGCACCGGCGGGCTGATGTGGGGGACGCTGGTGTACAGCGTCGGCGTCATCATCCCCATCGGGGCCATTTTCATCACGATATTCGTCGAACTCGGCGGGCTGGAGTTCGTCGGAACGCTTGCGAGGCCGATAATGCGACCGTTGTTCAAGGTCCCGGGGCGGGCCGCACTGGACAGTCTCGCATCGTGGGTCGGCTCCTACAGCGTCGGCCTGTACGTCACCCGCAATGTCTTCGAAGACGGCGGCTACCACAAGCGCGACGTGTTTACCATCGCGACGTGCTTTTCGACGGTGTCAATCGGCTTCGTCGGCGTCGTCGCCGCCACGCTCGGGATGCTCCCGAAGTTCCCGCTCATCTTCGGGGCGTACTTCTTCTGTGTCGTCGTCACCGGCGTTATTCTGGTCCGGGTGCCGCCTATCTCCAGGATTCCCGAGGAGTACATCGCTGAACCCGACCCGGAACTCGCCTTCTCCGGGACGCCGTCGGATTACGTCCGGCTGGCGGTCAGCGAGGCCGTCGGCAAGGCCAAGGACGGCGAGACGTTCGCACAGGCAGCCAAGCGAGGCTTCGTCGACGGCCTGAAGCTCACCAGTCTCATCCTGGGAACCATCCTCGCTGTTGGACTCGCCGCGACGCTGCTCTCGGCACACACCCCAGTCTTCGACATTCTGGGTCGCCCGTTGACGCCGGTCATCGCTGCGCTCGGAATCCCGAACGCAGAGGTGGTCGCGCCGGCGACCATCGTCGGTATCACCGAGATGTACGTCCCCGTCCTGCTCGTGAGCGAGACAGCGACGAAGGCAAAGTTCTTCGTCGGCGTGCTGGCCGTCTCTCAACTCATCTTCTTCTCCAGCGTCGGCCCGATGATGATGGACATGTTCAGTGACGTCCCCATCCGGTTTCGGGACCTCGTAGCGTTGTTCATCATGCGGACGGTGCTTCTCGTGCCGCTCATCGCCGGCATTACTCACGCTCTCGCTGCGCTGGGCCTCCTATAGGTATTCGACCAGCGCTTCAGCCAGTTTCTTTTCCGCCCGCCGCAAGTGGTCCTCCGCGGTTCGGCGCTCCACGCCCACCTGCTCCGCAATAGCCGCCGTTGTCGTCTCGCGGGGCAGTTCGTAGTACCCCTGCTCGTAGGCCGTCAGGAACACCTCACGCTGCCGCGGCGACAGATCGGGGAGCATAGCATCGACGGTCAAAAGCGGTGCGTCCGGCGTTACGGAGGTAATCTCACGTTTCGATTCGACGGTAACGTCGAACTGTCCTGCCAGGGACTGGTACACTCTGGCCAGTGCGTCGGGGCTGAGACCGAGTGCCCGGACGAGCTTACCACCGCTGGCGTATTTCAGCGGCGGGACGAGCAGACAGCCTTCACTCGCCAGAAAGCGTTCGACGTTGTTGTCGAGCTGTGCTTTCAGACACTCCTCAGTGACCAGCACCTGCTCGTCGCCGTTTTCCAGCCGCTCACCGATACCGACGGTGGTGCGGACCTGTTCGATGACGTCCCCGACGTCTCCGCCGCTAACGTGCAGAAGGTCGCTGTGGTCGTTACACCACAGCTCGATGCGGGTGCCGGTCCCGTCGGTTGCCGCCTCGTAGGCCCCGTCGCCGTAGACACGGAACAGTACTTCGTACATAGCTAGCGGTGCACAAGAATATATAAAAACAGTTCCGAACGGTGACGATCTGCTAACACGGTTCTCCACTAATGGTGTGGTATGGCACAGCAGTCTTCCCCAGACACCGACCACGACGTCGGGACGCCCTCGGAACAGTGGCGCGAGTACCAGGGTTCACCCACCGGCACCGGCATCGAGTGTGAAGGGTGGCGACAGGAGGCCGCGCTCCGAATGTTGAACAACAACCTCGATCCCGAAGTCGCCGAGAAACCGGAGGAGCTAGTCGTGTACGGCGGGACCGGGCGTGCGGCCCGGTCGTGGGACGCCTACGATACTATCGTCGACGAACTCCGTGAACTCGGCGACACCGAAACCCTCCTCGTCCAGAGCGGCAAGCCGGTCGGTCGGTTCGAGACCCACGAGAAAGCCCCGCGCGTCCTCATCGCGAACTCGAACCTCGTCGGCAAGTGGGACACCTGGGAGCACTTTCACGAACTCGAAGCAGAGGGACAGATCATGTACGGCCAGATGACTGCCGGCTCGTGGGCCTACATCGGCACACAGGGCATCATCCAGGGGACCTACGAGACGCTGGCCGCGCTCGCCCGGGAACACTACCCGGACAACGACGGGCTCCGCGGGAAGATTGTCGTTACCGGCGGCCTCGGCGGAATGAGCGGTGCGCAACCGCTCGCGGTGACGATGAACCACGGCGTCTGTATCGCGGCCGAAGTCGATGAGGACCGTATCGACCGGCGCATCGAAACGGGGTACTGCCAGGAGAAAACCGACGACCTCGCGACGGCCATCGAACGCGCACAGACGGCCGCGGCGAACGGTGAGCCCTACAGCGTCGGCGTCCACATGAACGCCGCGGACATGCTCGCGGAGATGTTGGACATGGGGTTCGTCCCCGATGTAGTGACCGACCAGACGAGCGCTCACGACGAACTCGAAGGGTACTACCCCGCTGGCTACACTGTCGAGGAAGCCGACCGACTCCGCGAGCGCGACCCCGAGACGTACGTCGCGGAGAGTCTCGATACGATGAAGCGCCACGTCGAGGGCATTCTGGAACTGCAGGACAGGGGAGCCATCGCCTTCGAGTACGGCAACAACATCCGCGGGCAGGTCGAGGACCAGCGCGACCTCGACACAGCATTCGACTTCCCGGGGTTCGTTCCCGCATACATCCGCCCGCTGTTCTGTGAGGGCAAAGGACCGTTCCGCTGGGCCGCGCTCTCGGGCGACCCCGCGGACATCCACCGGACAGACGACGCGGTCAAGGAGCTGTTCCCGGAGAAAGACGACCTCCATCGCTGGATCGACCTCGCCCAGGAGCAGGTGTCTTTCCAGGGCCTGCCATCGCGAGTGTGCTGGCTGGGGTACGCGACCGAGGATGGGCTGACCGAGCGCGCCCGCCTCGCGCTCCGCATCAACGAACTCGTCGCCGACGGCGAGATTACGGCACCCATCGTCGTCACGCGGGACCACCTAGATGCCGGGAGCGTCGCCTCGCCACACCGCGAAACCGAGGCGATGAAAGACGGGACTGACGCCGTCGCCGACTGGCCGATTCTGAACGCCCTGCTGAACTGCGCCGCCGGCGCGGACATCGTCAGCGTCCATGACGGCGGCGGTGTCGGCATCGGCAACTCCCTGCACACGAACAACCACGTCGTCCTCGACGGGTCTGATCTCGCAGCCGAGAAGGCCCGCCGTGTGTTCACGACCGACCCCGGGATGGGCGTCATTCGCCACGCCGACGCCGGTTACGAAATCGCACAGGAGATGGCCGACAAGAACAACGTCGCGGTCCCGATGCGTGACCGCAACCGCGACCGATGACCGACCTGACAGACCCGTCGCCGTGGACCGGGCCGTCCAGCGACCCGAACGACGAGCAGTTCGGTGACATCGTCGAGACGGCCACGCTCGCGACCGCTGCCGAGTACGACGTGGTGCTGGTGGGCGAGCCGTACGACGGGGCCGTCATCGGACGGCCGGGCGCGCGTGCCGGCCCGGCGGCTCTCCGACGCGAACTCGGCGGAACGAAGACGCATCACATCGAACGCGGACCGGTCCGCTCGGTCGCCGACCTCGGCGACATCGAGATTCCGGCCGGCGGCGTCGAACGGGTCCAGAGCGCTGTCCGCTCGATGACGGCCGAGATTCACGCAACGGGCGCAGTGCCGGTGTTTCTCGGTGGCGACAACTCACTGACGTTCCCGAACGCCGCGCCGCTGTTGGCTCACGAAACGGTCGGCGCAGTCAGCTTCGACGCCCACCTCGATTGCCGCGCCGTTCGGGACGAGCCGACGAGCGGGACGCCGTACCGACAGCTCCACGATGCAGGCCTCGACGCACTGGCCGTTGTCGGCGCGCGCCACTTCGAAACCTCGACAGCGTACCACGACTACCTCGCCGAGCAGGGCGGGACGGTCCTGCCGCCGGAGTCGGTGGCTGGCGACCCTGCCGGCGCGGTGGACGATGCGCTTGCCGCGCTCGGCGATGTCGACGCCGTCTATGTCAGTCTGGACCTCGACGTGCTCAGTGCCGCGGCCGCACCGGGCGTGAGCGCACCGACACCGGGCGGCCTCTCGACGCGAGACCTGTTCCGGATGCTGGGCCGCGTGGCGGCCGACGACCGTGTCGCCGGGTTTGAGGTGGTCGAGTGCGCGCCACCGCTTGACGCTGGGAACCGGACCGCCCGCGCCGGGGCCCGCGCCGTCGCACACTTCCTCAGTGGCCTGGGAGGTGACCGATGACAGCCCCCGATGCCGTGGTCTACGGCGCGGCCGAACTCGTCGCGGGCCCGGCGGCAGACGGCCGCGGACTGGAGACCTACGAGGACGGCGCAGTCGCCATCGTGGACGGCACTGTCGCCGCTGTCGGTCCGACCGCGGAGGTGACTGCCGAATACCCGCCGGAGAGCGCCAACCACGCTATCGATGCCAGCGGTCAGGCCGTCATTCCGGGCTTCGTCGACCCCCACACCCACGCGCTGTTCGCCGGCGACCGCTCGGACGAGTTCGCCGCCAAACTGCGCGGGAAGTCCTATCAGGACATCCTCGCCGAAGGCGGCGGCATCCTCAGAACGGTCCGAGCGGTCAGGGAAGCCGACGAGGAAACGCTGCTGTCGAACCTGCTGGCCCATCTCGACACCATGCTCGCTCACGGGACGACGACAGTCGAGGTGAAGTCCGGCTACGGACTCGACACGGAGACGGAGCTACGGATGCTCCGAGTTATCGACAGGGCCGACGACGTCCATCCCGTCGACGTGGTCCCGACGTTCATGGGCGCACACGCTGTTCCCGAGGGGTGGGACGCCGACGACTACACCGCGGCGGTCGTCGACGAGCAGCTTCCGGCTGTCGAATCGCAGGGCATCGCCGAGTTCTGCGACGTGTTCTGTGAGGAGGGCGTCTTCTCGGTCGCGCAGTCCCGACGGGTCCTCGAAGCAGGCGCAGCCGCCGGGCTGACGCCGAAGGTCCACGCCGAAGAACTGGCCCACATCGGCGGGACACAGCTGGCGGCGGACGTGGGCGCGGCCAGTGCCGACCACCTCCTGCACGCGACCGGCGAAGACATTGACGCGCTTGTCGACGCTGCCGTAACGCCGGTGTTGCTCCCCGGAACGGCGTTCGGTCTCGGCGCAGCGTACGCGGACGCGACGGCGTTCCGCGACCGGGGTGCGCCCGTCGCGGTAGCGACGGATTTCAATCCGAACTGCCACAGCCACACCATGGGCTTTGCGCTGTCGCTGGCCTGCGTCGAGATGGGACTGACACCGGCCGAAGCGCTAATCGCTGGAACGAAACACGCCGCGCTCGCGCTGGACAGGACCGATGGGCTGGGGACGCTCCGCGAGGGTACGCCCGGTGACGTCGCCGTCCTTGCCGCGCCGAGTCACGTCCACATTCCTTACCAGTACGGGACCAACGTCGTCGACACCGTCCTGAAAGACGGCTCGGTCGTCAGCACCCCAACGCATGAGTCATACGCTCGGGATATGCAACCATGACCGCCGAAGTTGTCCTCGACGGCGAGTCGCTCACGCCCGCCGACGTGGTCGCCGTCGCCCGGAACGGCGCGACCGTCACCGTTGCCGACACCGCCCGCGAGCGAATCCGCGAGTCCCGCGAGCGCGTCGAGAGCGTGCTGGACAGCGGCGAGGCGGTGTACGGCGTCACCACCGGTTTCGGCGACCTCGTCGACGAGCGCATCCCACGCGAGGATCTCGATGCCCTCCAGCGGAACCTACTGCGGAGCCACGCCGCCGCGGTCGGACGGGAGTTGACGACCGAGGAAGTCCGGGCGATGATGGTCACACGGGCGAACACGCTGGCGAAGGGGTATTCAGGCATCCGTGAGTCCGTCGTCGATCTGCTGGTGGCGATGCTCGACGCTGGTGTCCACCCGGTCGTCCCGTCGCGGGGCAGCCTCGGCGCGAGCGGCGACCTCGCGCCGCTCGCCCACATGTCGCTGGTCCTCATCGGCGAAGGAGAAGCCGAGGTCGAGGGGGACCGACTCCCCGGCGACGAGGCGCTCGACGCAGTCGGCCTCGAACCGGTGACGCTCCGGGCCAAGGAGGGGTTGGCGCTCATCAACGGGACACAACTGACCGTCGGCGTGGCCGCACTCCTCCTCGCCGACGCGGAACGGCTGGTCGCCGCCGCCGACATCGCCGGTGCGCTCACGACGGAGGTGACCCTCTCCTCGACAGTACCGTCCCACGAAGCCATCACCGACGTCCGGCCCCACGCCGGCCAGGCCGCGAGTGCGCGAAACGTCCGGCGGCTGACGGCCGACTCCGACGTGGTCGAGTCCCACCGAAACTGCGACCGCGTACAGGACGCCTACGCGATGCGCTGTCTGCCGCAGGTCCACGGCGCGGTCCGCGACGCCGTCGCCCACCTCCGGGAGGCCGTCGAGGTGGAACTCAACAGCGCGACCGATAATCCGCTGGTGTTCCCCCGTGAGGCGGTGGGGGACCGGGCCTCCGGCTCCGACAGCGCGGGCGTGCTGTCCGGCGGGAACTTCCACGGCGCGGTACTCGCCATGCGCCTCGACTATCTGACGAACGCGCTCACCGAACTCGCGGCCATCTCGGAGCGCCGGACGGACCGGATGCTCAATCCGAATCTGCAGGAGCCACACCTCCCGCCGTTTCTCACCGAGCGAAGCGGCGTCCGGTCGGGCTACATGATCGCACAGTACACCGCTGCCGCACTGTTGAACGAATGTCGGTCCTTCGGCCGGCCCTCGATGGACAACACGCCCGTCAGCGGCAATCAGGAGGACCACGTCAGCATGAGCGCGCAGTCGGCCTATCTGGCCCGAAAGGCAGCCCGAAACGCCGCCGCGATTCTCGGCGTCGAGCTGTGCTGTGGGGCGCAAGCCGCCGACTTCGTCGACGACGCCCTCGAACTGGGCGTCGGGTCGGCCGAGGCCTACGACGCCGTCCGTGCAGTGGTCCCGAAGCTAACGGCGGACCGACCCATCCACGAGGACATCGAGGCCGCGGGCGCGCTCGTCGAGTCGCCGGCCTTCATCGAGCGGGTTGCTGCGGCGCTCGACGAAGGGCTAGAGTGACCCGGCCTCAGGACCCAAGCCCCAGGTCCGCGGTCCCTTCAGCCCCCTGATAGCGCTCCCGGTCGTCCCAGTCGGCGATACTCGAATGGGTCTCCCGGACGGCGATTTCGAGATGCTCCTGTGTTATCTCCGAGCCGTCTCGCAGGGCGTGCCGCGCCGCGTCCTCGGCGACGAGTTCGAGGTCGCTGGCGGCGTAGCCAGCCGTCGGTTCAATGATGGCGTCCCAGTCGATGTCACCGGCGACGGGCCGGTCCTGCAGGTGAATCTCCAGAATCTGTTTGCGAGCCTCGGCGTCCGGTGGCGGGACTTCCACGCGCTCGTCGAAGCGGCCCGAGCGCCGCAGCGCCGCGTCGATGTCCTCGACGAAGTTCGTCGCGGCGACCACGACGATGTCGTCGGCCGCCGCGCCTTCGAGTTCGGTGAGCAGTTGGTTGACCAGTTGCTGCTCGCTCGTGTTCATCGACCCGCGCCGCGAGCCCGCGATGCCGTCGATTTCGTCGATGAACAGCACGCAGGGCGCGTTCGCGCGGGCCACCTCGAACACCTCGGCGACGTTGCGGGCCGGCTCGCCCATCCACTTGCTAGTCACGTCTGCGGGGCTGATCTCGACGAAGCTGTGGTCGAGTTCGCCAGCGAGCGCGCCGGCGAGGTGGGTCTTCCCGCAGCCGGGCGGACCGTACAGCAGCAGGCCGGAAAGCACGTCGATGCCGTACGTTTCGTATTCCTCGGCGTTCTCAAGCGGATCGAGGACCGTGTCTTCAAGTCGGTCCTTCAGTTCACCCATCCCGCCCACGTCGGCGAAGTCGCGTCCGGCGTCAGTCTCGACGAGCGAACTGGCCTGCAGGTCGACGCCGTCGGGCTGGACGACGCCGTTCTCGGCGACCATCTCGGGGTCGACCCAGTCCGGGATGCTGGTGTCGGTCTCTGTGGCGGCCTGCAGCAGATGGTCCGTCCCAATCGGGGCGTCGGCCCGCAACGCCTTTCGGGCGGCGTCCTCGGCAAGGAGTTCGATGTCGCTGGCCGCGAAGCCGGCCGTCTCCTCGACCACGGGGTCGAGGTCGATGTCGGCCGCTGTCGGCCGGCCGGCGAGGTGAATCTCCAGAATCTGCGTTCGCGCCGCGGGGTCCGGCGGCGGGACCTCCACGCGCTCGTCGAACCGGCCCGAGCGGCGGATCGCGTCGTCCACGTCCTCGACGAGGTTCGTCGCGCCCAGCACCACCACGTCCTCGTCGGCGATCCCTTCGAGTTCGGTGAGCAGTTGGTTGACCAGTTGCTGCTCGCTGCTGTTCATGTTGCTGTCGCCGTCGCGTGCGCCGGCGATGCCGTCGATTTCGTCGATGAAGAGGATACAGGGGGCGTTCGCGCGGGCGATCTGGAACAGTTCCTCGACTTTCTGTGCGGGTTCGCCCATGTACTTGCTGGTCACGTCGGCGGGCGTGACCTCGATGAAGGCGTGGTCGACCTCGCCCGCGAGTGCGCCTGCGACGTGTGTCTTCCCACAGCCGGGCGGGCCATGCAGCAGGACGCCGTTGACGACGCCGATGCCGTACTCTTCGAAGGCGCTGGGGTCCTGCAACGGCCGGACGACCTTGTGGTTGAGCGTCTCAAGTAGCTCGGACATCCCACCGACATCGGCGAAGCTCCGGGACGGGTTTGGGTCGACCAGCCCGTCGGCTTGCATATCGACGCCGTCGGGCTGGACCACCGTCCCGTCGTCCGAGGGTCGTTCGCGGTTTATCGAGGGCGGGCCGTCGGTGCTGTCGGAGCCAGAATCGCCGCCCATCCCGGCCGTGCCGGATTCGTCGGACTGGTCGATCCGCTCCCGGATGTTCCGTTCGAGGCGGTCCGGGTTGACCTCGTAGCCGTACTCGGCCAGCCGTCGGGGTTCGGCGCTGAGGAATTCCGCGAGCCAGCCGTGGCGCTGCAGGTCCTCGGTCGGGGCGTCCGGGTCCCGGAACGTGACGAGCTTGACGTCCGAGCTGTCGGGCGAGTGGTACTCGGCGAGCCAGAAGGGGAGATACAGGCGCTCGATGCCGGTCACGCCGTCGAATCCGTCGGGGTCGAAATCCCCGGGGAGCCCGTAGGACTCGCGAAGCTTCCGGAGGAACACGTTCGCCGCGCCCGAGGCGGAGTCGTGGCGCTGCTCGCGGTACTCGGCGACACGCTGGGGTAGTAGCGACCGGGCGTCGTCGTCGGTGACCTGGAACTGCAGCAGGACGGAGCGGCCAAGCGCGGGGTCGTCGCGGCCGAAGTCGTAGTCGCCCGTCGGCCGGCGGACCACCGAATCAGTGTCCTCGACGTACTGCGAGACGGCCCGGTCGTTGTCCGCCCAGAGACCGTCGAGGAACGCGGTCTCGGATCGCGTCGTCGTGCCGAACAGCTTCCCCTCGCCGGTCTCGTACTCGTAGTCGACTTTGAACACTGGATAGAACACCCGGTGGAGCCGTTCGAGTCGTTCGGTATCGCCGAAGGCGGTCATCGTCCGCTGGTCGAGCGTCTCTCTGACAGTGTCCTCGTCGGGGACCCGACGGTCGGCGTAGATGTACGGCGGCAGGCTCATTCGAGGTCACCCTCCCGAATCGTCCGCTCGGCGGCAGTCAGGGCGCTATCGGCGTCGAACGTGTCGATGGCATCCTGCTGGGCGTCCGGGTCGCCACGGAGGTCGCGGGCGTGCTCGGTAATGTTCGGTATCGCGCGAATGATGTTGTCGATGATGGGCACTGTTGCCACCTCAGCCGAGCGGCTTCGAGGGTTGAGGTCGATGACGAGTTCCGTCTTGCCCATCTCGCCGAGCGCCTCGGCGCGGTCACCGTCCTCCAGCGGCACCAGCACCACGTCCGCTGCGCCGATGCCGTCGGCGTCGACCTTCGCGCGCTCGTGGTCGAGGCCGGGAATGCGCCCGTCGGCGGTGAGCCCCTTCACGTCCGTCGCCCCGTGCTCGCGAAGGTAGTCGGCGATGGCCTCGATGCGTTCCTCGGTCCGGTTGAACAGGTTCACTTCGAGGTCTGCGCGGGTCACCTCGGCCAGTTCGACGAGTTCGCCGGGCACGAGGGCGGCGGCGTTGCCGTTGACCGAGACGACGGCGTGCTCGGCGGACAGAAGGTGTGCCGCGGCGGCACGCTCGGCGTCGTCGGCGCTGTCGATGGTGCGCTCGCCCAGCAGGTAGTCGAAGGCTTCGCCGCGGCCCTGTGCGATGAGGCCCTGCCGGGAGGTGATACCGCGGTCGACGCCCGCTTCGATACGGTGGCGGGTCAGAAGCGACTCGTAGCGGGGGTGGCTTTCAGGGAGGTCGACGTCCTCACTCATACGTTCCAGTGATAGCTCCCTGTACTAAAGTCGTCCGTCAGGCGCGTCCCGGGCGTTGTTGCGTGTCTCACCGGAACCGATCACCGGACGACGATGGCTAGCTCCGGAAAAGATTATCTGCGGGTCAGCACAACTCCGTGCCATGGATACCCGACAGGCGTTGCTTGTCGACGCGTTCGCCGCGGAGCCGACGGCGGGCACACCGACCGGCGTCGTCCCTGAAGCCGACGGACTGACCGACGACCAGATGCAGGCCGTCGCCAGCGAACTGGGGGCCACCGAGACGGCCTTTGTCCTGCCGGCGGCGGACGCCGACCGCCGACTTCGCTGTTTCTCGCCGACCGAGGAACTGGCGCAGGCAGAGACGGCGACAATCGCCGCGTACGCGGCGCTCTACGAGCGTGGTGAAGTCGACGCCGCCGAATTAACGGTCGCCACAGCTGGAGGCGAAATCGCCATCGAAACCAAACCGAACGGCATGGTCTGGGTCGAGCAGGGCCGGGCCGACATCACCGAGGTCGATATCCCCTACAGCGATGTCGCGGACGCGCTCGGACTCGACGCGGCCACGCTCAAGGACGTGGGCGCGGACCTCCCGCTCGTGACAGCCGACGCGAGTGAGTCGTGGCTCATGGTCCCGGTCAACTACTTCGAGCATCTGAGCACCCTCGCCGTGGATGGGACCGCCGTCGCCTCGCTCTGTGACCGCGCGGACGCAGTCGGCGTGTACCCGTTCACCTTCGACACCATTGGCGGC
This sequence comes from Haloarcula sp. CBA1131, assembly GCF_008728975.1. Lineage (NCBI taxonomy): Archaea > Methanobacteriati > Methanobacteriota > Halobacteria > Halobacteriales > Haloarculaceae > Haloarcula > Haloarcula sp. CBA1131. Next base: position 1,205,325 of record NZ_RPCY01000001.1, on the reverse strand, counting down.
GACGCAACGCGCCGGTCGACGTTCCACGGGCGAGCCTTCCGCGCGGGGAGCCGGACAGAAGAGCCGGTAAGCGCGGCAGCATCGGGGGCCTGCGCGGCGTTCGTCCGCCGCTACGGGGCGCTCGATGACACCGTCGAACAGATCATCGCCGAGGGCGGGCATTTCCGCGACCGACCCGGGACGGTGTCAGTCGATACCGACGGGACCGAGGTGTGGGTCGGCGGTCGCGGCGTGACCGCATTGGACGGCACGGTAACTGTCCCCGCTGTTGACGACGACGATATTATCGAAGCGTGACCGTCCACACCGCACCGGCAGCCTGACCGCCTAATTCACTCGAAATCGAGTGAAGAGCGATCTCTCACTGGTTGCAACCGGAACATCCTTAATTGTCGTTGAAGATGGTACGAATGAGTCCATGCCAACACTGTGGCTCGACGAAATCGGTGCCGACGACCTGGCGCGGGTCGGCGGCAAGGCGGCGTCTCTCGGAGAACTGACCGGAGCGGGCCTGCCCGTTCCGTCGGCGTTCGTCGTTACCGCCGACACGTATCGGTCGTTCATCGAAGCAACTGGAATCGACGAGCCGCTGTTCGAGGCCGTCGATGTCGACAGCGACGACTCGCAGGCGCTGGCCGAGGCAGCCGAACGCGCTCAGGAGTTGATCCTGGAAACCGACACCCCACCGTCGGTCCGCGAGGACCTGCTGGCTGCATACGACGAGATGGGCGACGAGGACGTTGCGGTGCGGTCTTCGGCAACTGCCGAGGACCTCCCGGACGCCTCCTTCGCCGGCCAGCAGGACACGTACCTGAACGTCTCGCGTGCGGACCTCCTGCAGCGAGTCAAGGAGTGCTGGGCCTCGCTGTTCACACAGCGGGCTATCTACTACCGCAACGAGAACGACTTCGCACACGACGCCGTGGACATCGCCGTCGTCGTCCAGCAGATGGTCGACGCGGAGAAATCCGGCGTCATGTTCACCAGTCATCCCTCGACCGGTGGCCCGACGGCCATCATCGAGGCCGCGTGGGGACTGGGCGAGGCGGTCGTCTCCGGTGCGGTTTCGCCCGACAACTACATCGTCGACCGCGAGACGGGCACCATCGACGAGGTGACCGTCGCCGACAAGAAGGTGATGTGTGTTCGGGGAGAAGACGGCGAGACAATCGAGCGCTCCGTCCCCGAGGAGAAGCGCAACGAGCGCGTCCTCTCGGAGGACGAGATTCACCGGCTCATCGAAATCGGTGAGCGCGTCGAAGACCATTACGATACACCACAGGACGTGGAGTGGGCGGTCTACGAGGGGGAGGTGTACCTGCTGCAGTCCCGCCCGATCACCACTATCGACGATCCTGAAGGGAGCGCCGGCTCGGCCAACGAAGCCGAGAGTCAACCGCCGGGGGCAAAATCGAGTGTCGCCGACGGCGGAGCGATGGAGAGCCAGTCGGAGTCGGTCCGGCTCTCCGGAATCGGCTCCGCGCCGGGCCGGGTCACTGGCGTCGTCCGCATCGTCGACAAACTCGACAACCTCGACAAGGTCGAGGACGGCGACATCATCGTCGCCGAGATGACCACGCCGGACATGGTCCCGGCGATGAAACGCGCCAACGGTATCATCACCGACGAGGGCGGGATGACCAGCCACGCAGCCATCGTCTCCCGTGAACTCGGCGTTCCAGCCGTCGTCGGTGCCGAGGACGCGACACAGAAACTCCGGGACGGCGAAACGGTCACGCTCGACGGCGACAAGGGCACAGTCGAGAAAGGGGCCAAGGTTCCCGAGACGACCGGCGAGGAAGAGGATGCCGGGCCGGTCGAGGCACACTCGCCAGTCAAGCCGATGACCGGAACGGAAGTCAAGGTCAACGTCTCCATTCCGGAGGCCGCGGAGCGAGCGGCTGCGACCGGTGCCGACGGCGTCGGCCTGCTGCGCATCGAGCACATGATCCTCTCGACGGACAAGACGCCCTCGCGCTACGTCGAGGACCACGGCGAGCGCGCCTACGTCGACGAAATCGTCGAGGGGGTCCGCTCGGTTGCCGAGGCGTTCTACCCGCGGCCGGTCCGCGTCCGGACCCTCGATGCCCCATCCGACGAGTTCCGCCAGCTCCAGGGCGGCGAAGACGAGCCGAGCGAGCACAACCCGATGCTCGGCTATCGGGGCATCCGGCGCTCGCTTGACCGACCCGGCGAGTTCAAGCTCGAACTCCGGGCGTTCGAGCGCCTGTACGACCTCGGCTACGACAACGTCGAACTGATGCTCCCGCTGGTGACCGACGCCGAGGACATCCTGCGGGCGAAGGCGCTGATGCAGGAGGTCGGCATCGACCCCGAGAAGCGCGACTGGGGCGTCATGGTCGAGACGCCGGCGAGCGCGCTGTCCATCGAAGACATCTGTGAGGCCGGTATCGACTTCGTCTCCTTCGGGACGAACGACCTCACGCAGTACACGCTGGCCGTCGACCGCAACAACGGCAACGTCGCCGACCGCTTCGACGAACTTCACCCGGCCGTTCTCGAACTCATGCGCCAGGTCATCGGGACCTGCCGCGAGCACGACGTCGCCACGAGCATCTGTGGCCAGGCCGCCTCGAAGCCCCAGATGGTCGACTTCCTCGTCGACGAGGGAGTCACCTCTATCTCGCCGAACATCGACGCCGTCCGCGACGTACAACACGAGGTCAAGCGCGTCGAACAGCGCCTGCTGCTGGAATCGGTCCGCTGAGGCCGCGGCCGCCCGACGTAGCCAGCAGATTTTTTTGCACCGTTCGCTTCGTTGCGGTATGGCACCCGAATCGACACCGGAAGCCAAGAGTATCAGTTCCGGTGTGTCCTACATCCCTTTCGGCATCCCCGGACTGGACGGACAGGTCCGCGGGATTCCGACCGGGAGCACGGTCCTGCTGGCCGGGGCGTCGGACGCGGGCGGCGATGCGTTCACCTACACGAGTCTCGCGACGCTGATGCTCGCGAAACACCGGCCCGAGATGGTCCCGAACAGCGTTGCCCGGCGCAGCGAGGCGATTCCCAACTCGGTGACCTACATCACGCTCTCGCACGACCGCGAACACGTCTACAGCGAACTTGACGCCGTGCTCGACGGCTATCAGTTCGACACGCTCACGGACAACATGACCGTCGCGGACTTCTCCCAGCGTTTCATGGAGCTGTTGCCGGTTCCGGAGCCGCTGTTCGATGCGCGACGGAGCGACGCCGAAATCGAACAGCCCGACGCGGAGCCACCAGAGTCGGAGCCCGACGAGGAGACCTTCGAGAAACTGCTCGCCGACATCAGCGACCGGGTGAGCGACGCCGCGGAGACGCTCATCGTCATCGACTCGCTGACCGACCTCGAACGGGCGACGGAGTTCGGCCTGCCCCAGAACCACGAAATCGCGTTCCTCATGGGGCTCCGGGAGGCGGTCGTCAACTGGGGGACCGTGGCCTTCGTCAAACTCGACCGGCCCGCGAGCGACGTGCGCTCGGACGAACTCATCCACGGCCTGCTGCACGGCAGCGTCTACTTCTACTCCAACGACAAGGGGTTCGAGACGTACCGGACGATGCGGGTCGGCTCCTTCGGCGGCGCGCTCGACACCGAGCGCCAGACCGTCTTCGAGTCGCTGATCGGTCCCACGGGCTTTCGAGCGAAGGCGACGAAGAAGATCGGGCCGTCGAACTGGTAATTCGGTCGGGACGAGCGCTACAGGACCAACTACGGACGGCTGCCCCGTTCTGGCCACCGTTTCGCCGTCAGGGCGAATAAACAGCAGACAACGGACATGCCCGAGCACAACGGCTAAACCGCTCCCCCTCTATACTCGCGATAGATGCTCCAGCGGGCAGAGCCACAGGACTTCGAGCGCGTCCTCTCGTCGATGTGTACGGTGCCGCATCCGTCGGCACGCGAAGCGGCGGAACGCTTCCTCGCGACGAACCCCGGGGACCCCGGTACGTACGAGACCATCGCCGATCTGGAACGTGAGGCCGTCGATTGTCTCGGCGAAATCACCGGGCTCTCAAACCCCGCGGGCTACGTTGCTTCGGGCGGCACGGAGGCCAACCTCCAGGCGATACGTATTGCCCGTAACCGCGCCGATACGGACGACCCGAACATAGTTGCGCCCGTCCACGCACACTTCTCCTTTACCAAGGCCGCTGACGTACTCGGTGTGGAACTGCGGACCGCGCCAGCGACGGACTACCGCGCCAACATGGAAGCGATGGGTGAACTCGTTGACGAGGACACGGTGTGTGTCGTCGGCGTCGCCGGCTCGACCGAATACGGCTACGTCGACCCGATTCCGGCCATCGCCGACCTCGCCGAGACGGTCGACGCACTCTGTCACGTTGACGCCGCGTGGGGCGGTTTCTACCTCTCCTTCACCGACCACGACTGGCACTTCGGCCACGCGAACATCGACACGATGACGATTGACCCGCACAAGGTCGGGCAGGCGGCGGTCCCCGCCGGCGGGCTACTCGCGCGCGACCGATCACTGCTTGATCAACTCGCCGTCGAAACGCCATATCTGGAGTCGACTGACCAGCTCACGCTGACCGGCACGCGCTCGGGCGCTGGCGTGGCCTCCGCCGTCGCGGCGATGGAGTCGCTGTGGCCGGCTGGCTACGAGCAGCAGTACGAAACGTCGATGGCCAACGCCGACTGGCTGGCCGACCAGCTGTCGGCGCGGGGCCACGACGTGGTCGGCCCCGAGCTTCCGCTTGTCGCGGCCGATCTCTCGATGCCGATGACCGACGAACTCCGGGACCGCGGCTGGCGGGTCTCAAAGACCGGGGCTGGCGAGATGCGTGTCGTGTGTATGCCCCACGTTACGCGGTCGATGCTGCGGTCGTTCGTGGCGGACCTCGACTGGTACTGAATCGCGGACCTCGACTGGTACTGCGTCGCCGCCCTCGGTCCCGAACATACTGGTATTGACTACTCCCGAGAAGACATACGAAGGTTTAGAAGTGCCTGTTTGCTACAGAGGGTCGTGGACCTGGTAGTACCGACCACAGCGTTCATTGCCTTCATCGGTGACTGTACGACCGCCGGCACTCCACTGTCGCCGCTGGAAGAGGCCGTCTGTACGGCCACCGGTCCAACCGGACTGGGTATCATCGCGGTGTACTCGTTTCTGATCGCGTTCATTCTCCCACTCCCGAGCGAAGTTGTACTAGTTCCGGCCGAAACGCTTCGGCTTGGACTCTCTACGAACGGGAATCTGGTGGCGATTATCCTCGTCAGTGGTCTCGGGAAGGCGTTCGGCAGTCTCGTCGCCTTCCACATCGGTCAGGAGGCAAAGGAGTACGGCCCACTCGTGCGCTGGATCAAGCGCTCACGGTTCAATATCATCGAATGGTCGGAGAAGAAGACGGTACAGCTCGCACAGAAGTACGGCTACGTCGGTCTGGCGCTCGCGCTCTGTGTTCCCTTCTTCCCCGATACGATCTCTATCTACGCGTTTACCGTCCTCGAACGCGACTACTATCGGTTCGGCGCGGCGACGTTCTTCGGCAGCGCCGGGCGGCTTGTGGTGACACTCGCACTCGCAGGCGGCACGCTCGTGCTGCTGTGAGCGGCCGGCACACAGATTTATGTAATCTGTTTGAGTAAATGCACGCATGTCCCGAAGCCGTTTGGCGGCCCAGACCCTCCTCGGCGGAATCGTCGTGTTGATCGGCCTGGCGCTGCTCGGACGGTCGACCGGACTGTTCGACGCCAGCGCGCTGTTCGTCTACGTCCCATCGTTGTTCGTCCTCGTCGGCATCTACGCGCTAGTGTCCGGCGGGCTACGGAACCTCGTGGGTCCGCTGCTGGTCATCCTCGTCGCTGGCGCGTGGCAACTGGTCACGCTGGGCGTGCTCGCCGCCCGTGACGTGGTGCAGTTCTGGCCGCTGTTAATCATCCTGTTTGGACTATCGCTCCTCCTCGGACAGTACCGGGCGAAAGACGATCCGAGCGGAGCGATCACGTCCTGCTATTCGCGTTCTTCGGGGGCGCGGAGCGACGCATCACGGCCGACGCCTTCCGGAGCGCGGACCTGACCGCGCTGTTCGGCGGGATCGAACTTGACCTCCGGGACGTGAGGAGCAGCGACGCGCCGGCCCACGTCAGCACGACGACCATCTTCGGCGGGACCGAGATACGGGTCCCGCGGGAGTGGAACGTCCGCCTCGACGTGCTACCGCTGTTCGGCGCGGCGGAAGACTCTCGCCCTCGTTCCGACGAGGAACACAAGGATGTCGACCTCGTGATCACCGGGTTCGTCGCCTTCGGCGGTCTGGAACTGCTGGACTGACGGACAGCAGCCCGTCCAGCGCGGCGCCGAAACCAACCCCCTTTTGACCCGTCGGTGGCACACGAACAGGTATGAGCAACGACGAGTTTCCGACGGACCAGCCGGCGGTCGTGACCTGTGGGTTGCCCTACGCGAACGGTGACTTGCACGTCGGCCACCTCCGGACGTACGTCGACGGGGACGCGCTGTCGCGCTCCCTCCGACGGATCGGCCAGCAGACGGCGTTCGTTTCGGGGTCGGACATGCACGGTACACCGGTAGCGGTCAACGCCGCCGAGGAGGGTGTCGAGCCGCGGGAGTTCGCGCTTGACTTCCACGAGACCTACGCCGAGACGTTCCCGCAGTTCAACATCGAGTTCGACAACTACGGGCACACCGACGACGAGACCAACGTCGAACTCACCCAGGAGTTCGTCCGCTCGTGGGTCGAAAACGACCACGTCCACGAGAAGGAGATCGAGGTCGCCTGGGACACCGAGGAGGACCAGCCCCTCCCCGACCGCTACGTCGAAGGGACCTGTCCCTACTGCGGGGAACAGGCCCGCGGCGACGAGTGCGACGAGGGGTGCCAGCGCCACCTCGAGCCCGGCGAGATCGAGGACCCGGTGTCGACGCTGACCGGCAACCCCGCCGAGTACCGCACCCGCGAACACAAGTTCCTCCGGCTTGCAGACTTCCAGGAGTACCTCCAGGGCTTCCTCGACCGCCTGGAAGGCACCGACAACGCCCAGAACCAGCCCCGCGAGTGGATCGAGGGCGAACTGCAGGACCTCTGTATCACGCGGGACATGGACTGGGGCGTCGATTATCCGGAGGACGTCGATGGCGGCGACGAACTGGTGCTGTACGTCTGGGTCGATGCACCAATCGAATACGTGGCCTCGACGAAGCAGTACGCCGAGCGCGTCGGCGACGACGAGTACGACTGGGAGCAGGTCTGGAAGGTCGACGGCGAGGAGCACCACGGCACCGAGTGGGACGACGAGTGGTCCGACGACAACGGCGAAATCATCCACGTCATCGGGCGCGACATCATCCAGCACCACGCGGTGTTCTGGCCGGCGATGCTTCGCGGGACGGGCTACAACGAGCCCCGGTCGATTCTGGCGACCGGGTTCGTCGGCATCGACGGCAAGGCGCTCTCGACCTCGCGCAACCGCGCCGTCTGGGCCGACGAGTACCTCGACGCCGGCTTCCATCCCGATCTGTTCCGGTACTACATCGCGACCGGCGCTCAGATCGATACGGACGTGGACTTCTCCTGGGACCGCTTCCAGGAGCGGGTCAACGGCGAACTCGTCGGCAACGTCGGCAACTTCATCTACCGCTCGCTGCTGTTCGCCGAGCGCAACTACGACGGGACGCCCGACGCGCCCGTCAGCGACGACGTGCGCGACCGAATCGAGTCGGCCATCGAGGACTTCGAGGCCGCCGTTCGGGAGTACGACGTGCGCGAACTCGCCGAAATCGCCATCGAACTCTCGAACTACGGCAACGAGTACATCCAGCGCAACGAGCCCTGGAACCTCGTCGACGACGACCCCGAGCGCGCCGAGCAGGTCATCCGTGACTGCGTCCAGCTAACGAAGGCTGTCGCGGTGCTCATGCAGCCCGTTCTGCCAGGCAAGGCCGAGCGCCTCTGGGGCCAGCTCGGCGAGCAGGGCTCCGTCGCCGACGTGACCCTCGACAGCGCGCTCGAAGCGCCGCCGGCCGAGTTCGGCGAGCCCGCGGAACTGTTCGAACAGGTCGAGGACGACCACATCGAGGCGCTCAACGAGGAACTACAGGAGCGCGTTGAGGCGGCCAGCGACGACGAGTCCGAGGACGATGACGGCGAAGCCGCCGGAGACGAAGGAGATGACGACGCAGAGACCGCCGACCTCCAGCCCCTCGTCGAGGACCGCATCAGCTTCGAGGACTTCGAGGGCGTCGACATGCGCGTCGGCGAGATCCGCAGCGCCGAGCCGGTCGAGGGCGCGGACAAGCTCCTGCGGCTGGAAGTTGACATCGGTCACGAGGTCCGGCAGGTCGTCGCCGGCCTCCGACAGCTCCACGACGCCGAGGACCTCCCCGGAACGCGGGTCATTCTGCTTGCCAACATGGAGAAAGCCGAACTGTTCGGCATCGAATCCAACGGCATGGTCCTAGCCGCTGGCGACGAGGCCGACCTGCTGACGACCCACGCGGACGCCCCGCTGGGGACCCGCATCAAGTAAGCCCAGTCGCCAGCGCTTTTGTAGTCACGGCACGTACCGCGAACCATGGATGACGACGGGGCCGCACGAGACGATGCGGCCGCTACGGGTGACACGTTCACCGAGGAGTACGAACTGGCGACGGAAGCCGACGTGATTCAGGTCGACGGTGACGCAGCCGACGAGGAGGAGGGCGCGGTCGCCGGCTCGTTCGCCCCGGACCTGGAAGTGACTCCCGATGCGCCGAAGCCTGAGAACGTTGTCTTCGTCGCGCTAGGGGTCTGCATCGCGATTCTCGCCCTCGGACGGATGTTCCTCGGGGCGGAGATGTACGCGCCGTCCATACTCGGCGGCGTGGTCCTGTCTGTCGCGCTCGGAACCGCTGTACTGTACGGGTTCTTTGTCCGGACGAGCGACGCGTAAGACCTGCACCGGTGCCTTCAGAGTCGCGCTCTCTACCCCGACACTTAATCCTGCTCCGACACTAAGTCGGGGCATGGTGAACCCGCTGGCGGCAGTTGCCCCACTGCAGGCCGAACCACTGTTAGGTATGTCGCTCTCTATTCTGCTGTTTCTGGCCGGCGCGGGCCTCATCGTGGGCGAAGCGCTCGCCCCTGGGACCCACTTTTTCGTCCTCGGCGTGGCCCTGCTGACGGCGGGGCTGGTCGGGCTGTTCATCCCAGCGAGCCTGGGTATCCTCGCGCCACTCATCCTTACTGTCGTCGTGCTTGCAACGACGGCGGTCACGCTCTGGGGATATCGAAAGCTCGATTTCGCTGCGCCGGGCCGCGGCCAGACGCTCAGTTCTGACTCGCTTACGGGCCAGTTCGGAACCGTTACCGAGCGCGTGACCCGGAGCGACGGCCAGGTCAAACTGGAAGACGGCGGCTTCAATCCGTACTATCAGGCCCGCAGTTCCGGCGACCCGATAGAGGAGGGAACGGAGGTCATCGTCATTGACCCCGGCGGCGGGAACGTGCTGGATGTCGAGCCGGTAGAGTCGGCGAGCGACGAAATCGACCGCGCACTCGAACGTGATCGAAACCGGGGCAACGAGAGCGACGACACCGAACCGGAGCGAGAGTCGGAGCGGGCGTAGGTGTGTAATTCGGTAGTTTGTGACAGGGACACCGAAGCCTTTTCCTTGAGCGCTCCGGAGGTTTGACTGTCATGTTCCCCGCGACAGCACCGCTACAACCCGGAGGACTCATCGGTTTCGTTACCGTAATCTTCCTCCTGATCGCCATCGCGCTGGTGTACTCCAGCGTCGTGATCATCCGCCCGTACCAGAAAGGTGCCTACACGGTCCTCGGCACCTATCGCGGCGTCCTCGACCAGGGGATTCACTTCATCTACCCCTTCGTCTCAGACGTGACGCGGTTCGACATGCGGACCCAGACACTCGACGTGCCACGGCAGGAGGCTATCACCCGCGACAACTCGCCGGTGACCGCCGACGCCGTCGTCTACATCAAGGTGATGGACCCGAAGAAGGCGTTCCTCGAAGTCGATAACTACGAGCGTGCCGTCTCCAACCTCGCTCAGACGACCCTCCGTGCCGTGCTGGGTGACATGGAACTGGACGACACGCTGAACAAGCGGGGCGAAATCAACGCCCGAATCCGGAAAGAACTCGACGAACCCACCGACGAGTGGGGTGTCCGCGTCGAGAGCGTGGAGGTCCGCGAGGTCAACCCGTCCAAGGACGTCCAGCAGGCCATGGAGCAACAGACCTCCGCCGAGCGGAAACGCCGTGCCATGATCCTGGAAGCCCAGGGTGAACGGCGCTCCGCCATCGAGACGGCGGAAGGTGACAAGCAGTCCAACATCATCCGCGCGCAGGGTGAGAAGCAGAGCCAGATTCTGGAAGCCCAGGGTGACGCAATCTCGACCGTCCTCCGCGCGAAATCCGCCGAATCGATGGGCGAGCGCGCCGTCATCGACAAGGGGATGGAGACGCTGGCCGAGATCGGCCAGGGCGAGTCGACGAAGTTCATCCTCCCGCAGGAACTCACCTCGCTGGTGGGCCGCTACGGCAAGCACCTCCAGGGCTCGGACGTGAAGGAGAACGGGCACGCGCTGGAAGCGCTCGACTTCGACGACGAGACCCGCGAGATGCTCGGTCTGGACGACATCGAGGAAATCCTCGGCCAGATCGACGAGGAAGCGCAGGTCGACGTCGAAGCGATGGAAGAGGAAGCCCAGAAGATCAAGGAGGGCCAGGACAGTGGCCTCGACAGCGCCGACGAGATGATTCAGGAGATGGACGCCGAAATCGACGACGACTCGGGCACGACTGACGTGGCCGGCGGCCCCGACGACACGACGCGAACGTCGGAAGTCGACAAGGACGACTAGTCCTGATAACCAGGCGAAGACGTTTTATTACCGACCCACCTTTTCGGTAGCAATGACGCGTGAGGGCGACGTGGACGAGGACAAGCGGGCGACGCTCCGTCGCTTTGCCGCCCTCGGTGCAGCGAGCCCGTTTGCCCGCTTCGGCGATAGCGGGAGCGAGAGCGACGCGCCCGACGCCATCGCCGGGTACGTCTCCGCACATCCCGGGACGCACTTCTCGAAGCTTCGCGACGACCTCAAACTCGGGACCGGCGAGGCCCAGCATCACCTCCACCGGCTGGAAAACGAGGACGTCGTCGCCTCACAGAAGGACGGCGACTACCGGCGGTACTTCCCGGCTGGCCAGTTCTCCGAGTTCGAACAGGTGGCGCTTGGCTACCTGCGGCGGTCGACCGCCCGCGGGATGCTCGTCACGCTCCTTCGCCGTCCGGACGTGACGGCCTCTGAACTGGCCACCGAACTGGACGTTTCGCGGCCGACGGTGAGCAACTACGCCGGCGACCTGGAGTCCGCCGGACTGCTGTCCCGAGAAGACGGGTACGCGGTGACCGAGCCAGAGACAGTGTTGACACTGCTTATCCGGTACGCCGATTCGTTCGATGACGATGTTGCCGAGCTAGCGGGCGAGGCCGACTCACTGCTGCGGTACGATCCCTGAGCTGATTCTTTCCGCCGAGTTACGTCTCTCGGTCAACACCGGTAATTTCGAACCTGGCTCCGCCCGACTCGCTGTCGGTCACACTGACATCCCAGCCGTGGACGGCGGCGATATCGGCCACGATTGCGAGGCCGAAGCCGGTGCCTTCGGGCGCGGTCGAGTAGCCCGCTTCGAACACCGTGTCTCGCTCGTCTTCTGGAACCCCCGGACCGTCATCAGCGACGTAGAAACCGCTGGCGTCGTCGATGTCACCGACAGTAACCGTCACTCCGGTATCGCTTTCGACGATCTCGTCGGACTGTCCCGGACTGCCCACAGAGCCCTGCTCCATGCTGTTTTCGTGCATCTGCGAGAGCGAGGGTTCCGACCCGTGTGCCACGCAGTTCCGAAACAGGTTTTCCAGCAGGCGCTGCAATCGGCGGGGGTCAGCAACGACGACACTGTCCGTACCGGTCACCAGAGTCCCGTTCTCTGTCCCGATAGTCTCCCAGCACGCGCTTGCGGCGGTCTGTAAACTGACGGGCTCGGTGGTCGTCGCCTCGCGTCCGTCCCGTGCCAGCGTCAGGATATCGTCAATGAGCGTCTGCATCCGCTCGTGGGCGTCGTCGATACTGTCGAGGTGGTCGTTGGTCACTGCCTGTTGGGCCAACTCCAAGTGGCCCTGTGCGACTGTCAGTGGCCCCTGAAGGTCGTGGCTGACGACGCTGGCGAAGGACTCCAGTCGATCGTTCTGAACGCGGAGTCTGCGTTCGCGCTCCTTCTGGTCGGTGATATCCTGGATGAACCCCCGAACTGTCCGCTTCTCCGCGCCTTCGACGCGTTTGCCGTGGGTCCGGACCCACCGACAGTCGCCTGTTGCGGTGATGAGCCTGGTCTCGATATCGTACGGTTCCCCGTCTTCGAGGGCCGCATCGACGGCGTCCGAAACCATCTCCCTGTCTTCGGGATGATAGAAGGACAGTCCCTCTTCGATTGTCGGATCGAAGTCGTCGTCGACTCCGTGGATACGGCGAGTGCCCGCTGTCCAGGTCAACGTCCCGGTTTCGTCGAACTCCCAGGCACCGAGGTCGCCGAGTTCCTCCGCCTCGGCGAAGAAGTCCCGTAACTGGGCGAGGTTCTGTTCGTGCTCGATGCGCTCCGTGACGTCCTGGCAGTGCGAGAAGATGGTAACGACATCGCCCGAGTCGTCAGTGACGAGGCGATTGTGCCACTCGACCATGATACGCTCCCCGCCCTTCCGGACGTTCTCGTTGACGCTGTGGTAGCCACCGCTGGCCTCGCTAAGTGCGGACGTGACCGCGTCGACGTGGTCGTAGCTTTCCTCGCTGACGAACACCTCCCACGTCTCGCCGACCAGTTCCTCCTCGGTGTAGCCGAATATCTCTGTGAGAGTGTCGTTGACGCGGACGATTTCGAAGTCTTGGTTATACTCGACGAACCCGAGCGGCGACTGGTCGATAAACAGCGAGAGCCTGTCTTTACTCGCTTCGAGGGCGCGCTGTGACCGGTACTGTTCGACGGCGTTGACGATGCGGTTCGCGAGAAGGGCGTAGTGGCTGGTGTCTGACGTCTTCTGTAGATAGTCTGTGACGCCCGCGGAGATAGCGTCACCGGCGACTGCCTCGCTGCCGCGACCTGTGTACAGGATAAACGGGAGGTCAGGGTAGTCCTCGCGGACAGATTCGAGGAAGTCGATGCCGTTCTCGCCGGGCATTTCGTAGTCGGAAACGATACAGTCGACCGGCTCTGTTTCGAGCAGACGCAGGCCCGCTGCTGCACTCGTTGCGGTCTCGATGTCGAACGCAGGACGCTCTCGCGTGAGGAATGCCGCTGTCGTCTCTGCGTACTGCCGGTCGTCGTCGACGTGAAGCACCCGGATAGCGGAGCCAGCCTCGCCCATTGATGTGTACAACTATGGCTTCAATGGTTATCAATATAGACATTCACCACTTACAATATGTCTGGATATATCAGGGATAAATCGTCTGAAACGATGAATGAGCGACGGCACCGAGCCTTCTCTAGAGTAAGATACAGTTTGCACTCACTCGGACGACCGAGTGAGAGTGGGGATGTATCCGCGGTCGAACCGGCACCGGTTCAGGTCTCGACCATCCACGTCGTCGAGGAGGAGTAGCCCCACTTCTCGACGGCCAGATCGTGGTCGCCGTCGGCGATGGCGGTCATATTGGTCCCGACCTCCTTGGCCGAAAGGTCGAGTTCGTCGCCGATAAGCCGCGATTTGAAATACGTCTGGTCGTCAGCATTGGAACGGAGATACTCCAGAATACGTCGCTGCTTGTCCGAGAGCGGACTGTCGGGGGTTTGTGCGGTGGCGCTCATTAGTACAGGTACTAGCAGTACCGAGACACCCTTATGGGATTTGGTACAGACGGTTAACGGCTCGCAGTCTTGCGGTTTTCACTCGCTCCAAGCGGGGATACTGCCGCGAGTTGGGCCACGCGACAGGTAGTTGGTACAGGCGGGAAACACCGTGAGCGCCCGTCGTCGCTCCGCAGTTGAGACGGTCACAGTCGTTCGCTCCGGCAGTTCTTTAGTAATGGCCCGTTTTGTGGCCGAACGGAGGTCTATCACATTGGAAATCTCGGATCAACTGCTGTGTCTGTTCAGTGCCGATATCCGCGACGAGGGGGACCGGTACGTCGTGGAGGTCCCGCGTCGAGAGATCGAGACGGGCGCAGTCGACTCGGGCAGTACCTATCGTGTTGCGCTCATCTCCGCAGACGAGGGGACAGAGACGGAGGAGGAGACGGTGTCAGACACGCCACCGGACCAGCCACAGCCGCCGGTCGAACCGGGCGAAACGCGCTACGTCGAGATCGAAGACATCGGGAAGCAGGGCGACGGCATCGCCCGCGTCGAACGCGGCTACGTCATCATCGTTCCGGGGGCCGAAATCGACGAACGAGTCAAGATCGAAGTTACCGAAGTCAAGTCGAACTTCGCGGTCGGCGAGATCATCGACGACGTCTGAAACTACTCGTAGGCACTGCCGTCGGGGCGCTTTGCCCCTTCGGAGTCGTGGACGACGACCTGTCCGGCTGACGGGTCGACGGGCCGGTAGTTGTCGCGGACGCCGATGGCTTCTTCGAGTTCCCGAACGGCGCGTTCCTTGAGCGCCGCCGCCAACTCCTCGGCGTCGGCTCTGGAGATATCCCGGCCGAGTCCCTCACATTCGTGAGCCCGGACCATCCCCTCCTCGTCGACGGCTTCGCCCATCGGCTGGCTCGTCCCGCCCAGCGCGACGCTGAACGGGTAGGTCCGGCAGATGAGCGGGCGGTCGCCGTGGACCGTACAGGCACCCGTGCCATCGTCGTCTTCAGCGTAGAACGTGCAGTCGCCGCAGTCGTCAGTCTGGAGCGCCCACTCGAACGTCTCACCCTCGGGGCCGTCCGGGCCGTCGGCCAGTCCGTACGGCATCGGGCGGGCGACGTCACGGAAGTCGTACTCCCCGGCGGACTGTAGCTGCCTGATCTCGTCGGGAAACACCGTCGCCGTGTGGGGTTCGGCGTCGGTTTCTCCAGAGCCGTCGTTCTCATTCTCACCGGCACCACCGGCGACTCTGTCCGTCTCGTCGGCACCCTCTCCCCTCTCGCCACACGCCGACTCGGCCTTGCAGCAGGCCCCACAGCGGGTGCATTCGAACCCGATGGTCTCGATAGCGTCGGCCAGTTCCGACTCGTCGAGCGCGCGGGCCCGTTCGAGTTCGGTTTCCAGGGAGTCCACAGCCGTGGTAGCGGGCCGACGGGCAAAAAGGCGTCACTCCGCCGGGTTCGGTATAGCCCGGGCACCGTCCCACGAAACAGTGCCCTCGACGGCGAGCTTTTCGAGGTGAGCCAGCACTGTCGCGCGGGCCAGGTCGCGCACCCCGGTAAGGTCCTTTTCGTAGGCGGCGTCGAGGATTTCGTCGAGTGTGTCGGCCCCGTCGTCGTTGACAGCCGCCCGAACACGTTGCTCGCGCTCCAGTCGGTGGCTGATGAGGCGCGCACAGGTCTCCCGCGGCGTCTCGATACGCGGGCCATGGCCCGGTAACAGCACGTCGGGGTTTCTGGCGTGGAGTCGCCGCAGTGACGCGAGATAGGCCCGAACGTCGCCCTCTGGTGCGCCGACGACGACGCTGCCCTCGGCCACGGCGAGGTCGCCGGAGACGACGGTCCCGTCAGTTGCGAAGGCGACGTGCTCCGGCGCGTGGCCCGGCGTGTCGAGGACGGTCACCGGGCCGGCGTCGGTCGGAATCGTCGTCCCGTCGCTGAACAGTTTGTCAGGGGTAACGCCGGTCGCAGCCTCGAATGCGGTCGCCCGGCCACGCCGCGCCCAGACCGTCGCGTTCGTCTCTCTGGCGTAGTGTGCGACGGCACCGGCGTGGTCAGGGTGGTAGTGTGTGAGCGCAATGTGAGCGAGGGTGCGGTCACTGAGAAGCGAATCGAGCGCATCATCCGTATCCGCGGGGTCCACGAGAAGAGCCGCCTCGTCGCCGCAAACGTATACCGCCGTGGTGCCGGTCGGTGCCCGCGTCGGGACGGGCACGTCGGCCCGCTGCCAGTCCATACCGACGGGTCAGACTGTGAGGAAATAAACCTGTTTGCGTGCGTCAGTGAAGCTGTACCGCGAGTCGACCAGCTCTGACTCCTCCAGTCGGTTCAGGGCGTACCTGACAGTCCGGTCCGGGAGCAGCGAGTTCTCGGCTAGTTCGCCCTGTGACAGCGGGGCGTCGTCCTCCAGCACCTTCGCGACGAGCTTCGCGCTCGGCGGGAGTTCACGCAGGGTGTCGCGGAACTCCTCGTCGGTGAAAGGTGCTGGTGCAGCGTTTTCAGTTAATGCGCTCATAGTGGCTGATATTCCAGACTTACTGGTAAAACTTGGCTATATGCATGACCAAACAATACAGATTCTATGAAGTGTTTAATGTGTCCTTATACAGAACCGCCATCGTGCGGTTCTCGTCGCTATCCGGAAAGTACGACCAGAACTATCAGGGCCGAGAGCGCGAGCGGATCTGACCTGACTGGAAAACAGCCAAACCGATGAAAGGGGATTCCAGTATCGTTTTATCCCCCGCGGGGTGAGCAATACACCGTGAAAGGGCAGGAGTGGTATCAGGCCGACACCGTGGCCGAAGAGTACGAGGCCAAGCGGTTCTCCCGTGGCGGTCGGCTTATCGACCGACGCGAGAAACAGGCCGTCCTCGACGCAATCGGCCCCGTGGCCGACAAGGACGTGTTAGAGGTAGCTTGCGGAACCGGACGGTTCACTGTGATGCTGGCCGAGCGCGGCGCGAACATCACCGGACTGGACATCTCAGGACCGATGCTCCAGCAGGGCCGTGAGAAAGCACAGGCGACTGGTGTCGACGACCGTGTCGAGTTCATGCGGGGTGATGCGGCCCGGCTCCCGTTCCCGGACGACCACTTCGACACCGTGTTTGCGATGCGCTTTTTCCATCTGGCGGACACGCCGGCGGCGTTCCTCGCTGAGATGCGCCGCGTCTCGAAGGAACAGGTCTTCTTCGATACGTTCAACCGGTTTTCGACCCGGTCGATATACAACTGGGCGCTCCCGATGGGGTCGCGGCTCTACTCCCGCTGGGAGATCGACCGGCTGCTGGACGGAGCCGGACTGGAACTGACCGAGGCGAACCACGACTGGCTGCTTCCCTACGGATTCTACCGGAAGATTCCGAACGAACTGGCCGCCTCGTTCCGCTCGCTCGATACGGCGCTCGGCGGCACGCCACTCGGCGAAAAGCTGGCATCGGTGTCGTACTGGAACACCCATGTGTAGCTCGCCGCCGCTCGGACAGCCCGTTTTCCCTGAATGGATGTCGCCGTCCGTCTCCCGCGACTTTTAAGCGCCTTCGCCGCCGTACCCAGAGGTATGGATATCTCGGTAGTGGTCCCGACGTTGAACGGCCGGGAGGAGCTGTCCGGCTGTCTGGACGCACTCACCGAGCAGGTTCCCGATGCCGAAGTGATTGTGGTCAACGGCCCGTCGGCCGACGGCACGACGGGCATGGTCCGCGACCGGGACGACGTGTCGATCCTCGTCGAGATCGCCGACCGCTCGGTCACGGTCGCCCGCAACGCAGGGATCGACCGGGCAACGGGAGACGTTATCGCGCTCGTCCACCAGGCTCTCTCGGTCG
Organism: Haloarcula sp. CBA1131; assembly: GCF_008728975.1. Classification (NCBI taxonomy): domain Archaea; kingdom Methanobacteriati; phylum Methanobacteriota; class Halobacteria; order Halobacteriales; family Haloarculaceae; genus Haloarcula; species Haloarcula sp. CBA1131. The sequence continues at coordinate 1,187,643 of NZ_RPCY01000001.1, read as the reverse complement.
AGTCCGGCTGGGCTGACGCGGTGAAAAACGGGCTCTCGGGGGCAACCCAGGCCATCACCGGGCCGACACACCAGCAACTCTGGGCCGGAATGACGACCGAAACCGAGGAGACGCGGACGATAGCCGGCCGCGACGTGACGTATTTCAATCCCGGAAACGTCGCGTTCGACGCGGAGGTGCTGGAAGCGCTCGACGGGTTCGACGAGTACCTGAACGTTGGCAGCGCCCGGGACTTCGCGCACCGGATGGCCGCCAGTGATTACGGCGTCGACTGGAGCACGGCGATGTGCGTCAGCCGCGAGTTCGAGGCCGACGGCGGCACCACGGAGACCGACTGGAACTGGAAGTACCGCTCGCTCGCCTACCGGCTGGTGAAGAACTACAACGTCCGCCCAACCGTGTTGCGGCGACTCCTCAGCCACGCGGTGAGTGACGCGACGGACGCGCTGATCGATGTCGTGCGCGGGGAGACGACGCCGTCGCAGTGGCTCGGCAACGGGCAGGACGTGTTCGGCGGCGTCGGGTCCGGCATCGTCGACGGCCTCCGCGCACGCGTGACCGACCGGACACCCTGTCGGAACCCGAACGGCCGCTCCGCGCGCGCGGACCGCGCGGTGACTGTGTACGACTGGCGGTAGTAGCGGTAACCGGTACTGGCCGCAACCGTTCGACCGGAATAGGAGTTGTCGGCGGTCAGGGGGCCAGCGCCTCGATGACGCGGTTGGGATTGTTCGAGAACACCTTTCGCATCGCGTCTTCGGGAACGTCCAGTGTCAGAATCTCCATCACGGCCACGTTCGGGTGGACGCTGGGGACGCCGCTCCCGAAGAGAACGCGGTCAGGGTGTTCCAGAATCGCCCGCTCCATCGGCCGCCGGTAGCGGACCGCACTGGTGTCGAGATACAGATTGTCGTGGGTCTCCAGCAGGTCGATAGCTCGTTCCATCAGGTCCCGCCGGAGCGGGTGGGCACCGAAATGCGAAAGGATGACCGGGAAATCGTACGCTAACAGCGATTCGGCGACAGTTTCGGGCGGAAACCCTTCGCCGCCGTGGACGATGACGGGCAGTGATACGGACGCCAGTTCTGCGAGGACTTCTTCGTCGGGTAGTCCGTCAGTCGGTGGATGGATCTTGAAGCCATAGAACCGGTCGTCGTAGGCGTACTGCTCGATGTCCTCGGGCGAGGTGTGTTCCTCCGTGCGACTGCTCGCGAGGTTGCGGAGGGTCGACCCGGGACCGGTCCCCGGGTCCCGAGCGCCGTTGACTCTGGCGAAGGCGACCATCGGCCGCTCGACAGTCATCCGGGCGACGGCGTTGTTCGCTTTCAGATACGAGCCGTCTCGCTCGCCGGGAAAGACGACGGAGCGGACGACACCGGCCTGGTGCATCTCCCGTTCCAGTTGCTCCGGGTCACCCATACCGTCTCGGGGTCGGCGCTGCTCGTCGGGTTCCAGTCGCGCGTGCACATCGACCACCCGAAAGCCGTGCTCCAACTCCAGCATCTACTATACGGTGTGTATACACCCATATTAAAAGGTGTGTAGGTCCAGCCGGGATTACAGGGACAGCACGGCGCTGTCACCCGACGAGCGGTCTACGCCGTTAGAAAGTTTTATATAGAACCGCTTGCCTTGTCTTAAGTGAGGTTCAACACATATGTCATCTGGCCAGCGACGCATGGGCGGCCAGCCTCTTTTCATCCTTGATGAGGACGCCCAGCGCACACACGGGAAGGACGCACAGTCATCGAACATCTCCGCCGGAAAGGCCGTAAGCGAGTCCGTACGGACCACGCTCGGTCCCCGCGGCATGGACAAGATGCTCGTCTCCGACGACGGTGATGTGGTCATCACCAACGACGGGGCGACCATCCTCTCCGAGATGGACATCGAACACCCTGCGGCCCAGATGATCGTCGAAGTCGCCCAGACTCAGGAGGACGAAGTGGGCGACGGAACGACGACGGCGTCCGTGCTGGCCGGGGAACTGCTGACGAAAGGCGAGGACCTGCTCGACGACGACGTCCACCCGACAACAATCGTCGAGGGGTACTCTGCCGCGGCTGAACTCGCACAGGACGCTATCAACGAGCTCGTCCTCGACGTCGACCTCGACGACGAGACGCTGGTCGAGGTCGCCGAATCCTCGATGACCGGTAAGGGCACCGGTGACGTCGAGGCCGAGAAACTCGCCGAAGTCGTCGTCGACGCCGTCCGCCACGCCAAGAGCGACAACGGCGTCCGCCGGGACAACATCGAAGTCCACACCCAGACGGGTGCGGCTTCCTCCGCGACCAAGCTCGTCGAGGGCGTTATCGTCGACGAGACGGCCGTCCACGACAACATGCCGACCTCGGTCGAGGACGCGTCCATCGCGGTCATCGACACCGAACTCGACGTCCGCGAGAGCAACATCGACGCCGAGTACAACGTCTCCAGCGTCGACCAGCTCAACGCCGCGCTCGACGCCGAGGAGCAGGAACTCAGCGGCTACGCCGAGGAAGTCGTCGAAAGCGGCGCTGACGTGGCCTTCGTCACCGAGGACGTCGCCGACCGCGTCGCCTCCCAGCTCGCCAAGGAAGGCGTCTTCGTCGCCGACAGCATCGGCTCCTCGACCGCCAAGGACATCGTCGAGGCCACCGGCGCGAAGCGCGTCGGCTCGCTGGAAGCCCTCGACGAGGACTCGCTCGGCCACGCCGACAGCGTCGACGTCGAGAAGCAGGGTGACGACGACGTGACGTTCATCACCGGCGGCGCGACCGCCGAGTCCGTCACGGTCATCGCCCGCGGCTCCACCGAACACGTCGTCGACGAGCTCGAACGCGCGCTCAACGACGCGCTCGACACCGTCATCGCCGCGCTCGACGCCGGCGGTGTGGTCCCCGGCGCAGGCGCGACTGAGATCGCTATTGCCGACCACATCCGCTCCGAAGCGGCGTCCATCGAGGGCCGCAAGCAGCTCGCCGTCGAAGCGTTCGCCGACGCCGTTGACGTGCTGCCCCGCACGCTCGCGGAGAACACGGGCCTCGACGCAATCGACGCGCTCGTCGACCTCCGTGCCGAACACGAGAGCGAGGGCATCGCCGGCATCATCAGCGAAGGCCAGACCGGCGTCGTCGGTGACCCCGTCGACTACGGCATCCTCGACCCCGCCGCTGTCAAGCGCGAAGCGGTCGACTCCGCCACCGAGGCGGCGACGATGATCGTCCGCATCGACGACGTTATTTCGTCGAGCTAAGCTGGTTTAGACATCAAACCTGTTTTCTTTTGACCGCGCCAGAGAGCGGCGCGACCGCTGTAGAAACCACCGCTCAGTCGCCGCTGGGCTCGACAGAAAGCGTCAGCGTCGCATCGGCCCCGTCAGCGAGCGCTTCGACGAGGTCCCGGTCAACGTCGCCGGCCGCCGCGTCGGCGTTTACCATCACAGTCCGGTCATCGACGTAGTCGCTCGTCCGCAGGACGTGGCTCCGGTCGTTCTCGAAGGAGAGGTCGGGATGGCCGGTTCCGGTCACAGTAACGGTCTGCTCGCCGGCTTCGATAGTCGCTGTAATCGTCGCGTCGGCGTCTTGGCAGGCCGTTACGAACTCGCTGTCGAAGTCGGCAGGAACACGGTCGGCCTCGATAGCGAGGATGCAGTCACCTGCAGGGGTTAGAAAGTCGTCGCTCGTCACTTCCAGCGTGCTGGCGTGCTCGCCGGAGACGTTCTCGTGGCCCTGTGCACGGACCACTTCCTCGAGTGTCATACCTCCCGGTCACTGCCGGGCGTACTTCAGCGGGACGACTCCGACCTGACGACGGTAATCGTCACCGCACCGCAGGCGCACTCGTGGGCCTCGCGGCGGCCGGCCTCGGTCTCGAACACCAGCGCTGGCTCGCCGAGCGGGCGCTCGCAGTGCTGGGCCTCGCAAGTCGGTGTCGCCGCCTCGTGTAGTTCGGTGAGCATATCTGGATAGTAGATGGCTACCTATGTCAAGGCGAGCCATCCCCGTAGTGAAAGTGAAAGTGAAGCCGTGGGGCAAAGGATATGCCCCCGCGGAACGGGCCACAAGGTATGTCGCTGGAGTGGCGCGGCGCGGCGGTTGCGCCGGACGACGAGATGCCGTCCCCGGAGTCGTGGGAACCGGTGTCAGTGCCCGGCCGGCCCGAGGGGTTCGCCGGCGCCGAGGCCGTGGCCTACGAAACGACGTTCTCGGACCCGCGGGACGAGAGCGATGCACACACGCTGCTGGTGCTGAACGGAGCGTACGCGCACACACGCGTGTGGTGCAACGGTGATCTGCTCACCAGCCACGACACCTACTTCGAGCCGCTCCGGGTTCGACTCCCCGAAAGCGAGGAGTACCGGATCGTCGTGGAGTGTCGCGCGCCGGCGGACCGTTTCGGCGGGTTGCACGCGACCGACCAGCTACCGCCGGAGCGCTGTGTCCCGGGCATCTGGTGGGACGCACGGCTCGAAACCCGGCCCGACCCCTGCGTGAGCGAGCTTTCGGCCCAGCCACAGGTATCGGAAGCCGACGTAACCGATGCGACAGTGGAAGTGTCGGCGACTGTCCTGTCCGAAGAGCCGCTTGACGACCGGATTACGCTCTCACTCCGGCCGGAGGGTGACGTTCGTGGCGGCGGGATGATGGACCGCGCTCGCGTCTCGACTGACGAGGAGACGACGTCGGTGACCTACACGATAGACGTGCGCGACCCGTCGCTGTGGTGGCCCCACGACCGCGGCGAGCAGTCCCGCTACGTCCTCAGCGCGAAGCTCGATGACGACGAACACTCGGTGACGACGGGACTACGTACTGTTTCGTACGACGACGGCCTGCAGGTCAACGGCGAGGAGGTGCCGGTTCGCGGCGTGACACTGCTGGACCCGACCGCGGAGGACGTCGTGCGGGCCGTCGACGCCAACGCAAATCTGGTCCGGGTTCGGGCACAGGGGACGCCGCCCGAAGTGGCCCGCGCCTGTGACGACCACGGCGTCCTGCTCTGGCAGGACCTCCCGTTGTCGGGCCCCGGTTCGTTCGACAACGAACGGGGAACCAATCTCGCGGCACGGCTCGATGCGACCTACGCGCAGCATCCCAGTTTCGCGGCGGTCGGCGTTCACGACGAGCCAGTGTCACCCTACGCCGACGGCCTTGGGTCCGGGTTCCTCGACCGACTACGCTTTCGCTGGCGGGCCTGGCGAACCGGATACGACAGCACCGAGGCCGAGACCGTGGCTGGGGCCGTGGACTCCGTCCCGACGTTCCCGGTGGTCGGCCCGCCCGGAATCGACCCCGACGCGGCCACGCTGTACCCGGGGTGGCGGTACGGCGACACGGCCGACCTCCCATGGCTCTGTTCCCAGTTCGGCGTCGGCGACGTCGTCGCCGGCTTCGGGGCCGGCGCGCTCGGGACGGCCGACCCGGTGGATACCCCGGGGTTCGACCGCGCCCGGCACGACCGCCACATCGACGACGGGGTGGCTGGGTCACAGGCGTACCAGGCTGACGTCGTCCGCGAGGTGGCCGAGGGATTGCGCCAGCGCCGCGCACCGGTCGTCGTCCTCGACAGCCTCCGGGACGTCGGCGACGCGGGCATGGGTGTACTCGCCGCTGACGGGAGCGAAAAGACGGCACACGACGTGCTCGCCGACAGCTACGAGCCCACACAGGTCGTCCTCTCCGCACCCAGTCCCGGAGAGCGGGACGTCGTCGTCCTCCACGACAGGCCGGAGAGCACGAACCTCACCGTCGAGTGGGACTGCAACGGCGAGCGCGAGCAGGCCGAACACACTGTCGGTCCTTTCGCCCGCGTCCCCGTCGACACGCTCACGCTGTCGGCCGGCGACGAAGTGACACTCGCCGTCACCGACGGGCAGCGGGTCGTCAAAAACGAATACACCATTAGCCAGTAATATATGTCCGTGATATACAAGGGTAATCCGGTGAGGTTACGACCGGTTCACCCGCCGAATTGGGGCGTGTGAGACGTTGACGCGGTATTCAATGCACCGGAATGTTTAAACAATATCCACCTCTATTTGTAGACACCAGAACGCTTCCGCGTTCAGGCAGTATCGCTTTCAGCCCAACATGAGAGGGAACCCTTGTTATTGGTGTCAGCCCCTCAGTAGTGGGCCGACTGTCTGTGCTGAAGCGGTGATGGCATAGAGGATTCAACAATGGCAGACTCGATAGACGAATCAAAGAACGTTACAGTAACCGAAGAGGATCTCGAAAACAAATCGAAAGGCGAGCTCATCAAACTCGCCGGCCAGCTCCGCGACCGACGGAACGAGCTGAACCAGATGGCGTCCGAGCGGGCCTCCGCCCGTGACGACCTGAACGCGAAGACTCGCGAGAAGGTCGATGAGGCCCAGGAACACCGCGAGAAGCGCGACGAGCTCAACGAGCAGGTCCAGGAGCACAAGGACCAGCGCAACGAGCTCAATGCGGAAGCAAACGAGCTGTTCGACAAGGTCGACAACCTGAAAAACGACCTCGAACTCGACGAGGGCACGTCGGTCGAACAACTCAAAGAGGAGATCGAAGACCTCGAGTTCAAGCAACAGACCGAAGTACTCTCCTCGGAGGACGAGAAGGAGCTCATCGAGAAGATCGAGACCAAGCGCGAGAAGCTCCAGGAGAAACAGGAGAAGCTCGACCAGGGCGGCGACCTCGAAGAGCTCAAAGAGGAAGCGGAAGAGGTCCGCTCGGAAGCCTCAAAGCACCACCAGAAGGTCACGGAGCTGGCCGACGAGGCCCAGAAGCACCACAACGAGATGATCGAGGCCTACCGCGAGGCCGACGAGATCCGTGACGAGGCCGACGAGAAACACGAAGAGTTCGTCGAAGCGCAGGAAGCGGCCGACCAGCACCACGAGGACTTCGTCCGCGTCCAGAAGCGCCTCCGCGAGCTCGACAAGAAGGAAGAGGAGCAGGAGCGCTCCCAGCGCGAGGAGAAGCAGGAAGCCGCTCGCGAGGAAGCCGAGGAGATTTATCAGAAGTTCAAGGAGGGCGAGACCCTCGACACCGAGGACCTGATGAAGCTCCAGAAGGCCGGCAAGCTGTAAGTCTGTAGGATTTTCTCTCTGTTTTCACCGATTGTAGATGCATCACTCACTCGGCCTGCTCCAGCTCAGCGCGCTCTCGCTCGTCCCGACAGCTCTCGGTGGAGTCCTGTTCGGCCTCGCACTCGCCGCGCCACCGGGTCCGATGAACGCCGTCATTGCTGAGGAGAGCGCACTGCGGGGCTGGCGGGCCGGCTTTTTCGCCGGCCTCGGCGCGATGACCGCTGACGCCTGTTTCCTCGTGCTCGCCGTGCTCGGCGCTGCGACAGTCATCACCGAGACGCCAGGCGTTCGGCGCGTGATGGTCGGGGCCGGCGGGCTCCTGATGCTCTGGTTCGCCTACGGTGCAGTCAAAGAAGCGAATACAACAGTTACCGAGGGGGACTCGTCGGTCACGTCTGGGGACAGTCGCGGCTTTCGCAAGGCACTCGTGCTGGCGCTGACCAACCCCTATCAGGTCGCCTTCTGGCTCACCGTCGGCGTCGGCCTCCTCGAACCCGGTGTGGTCGACGTGGCGTCGTACGTGCCTGCGGTCGGGACTGATGCGCTAACCGTCCAGACCGGACATCCGGTGCTGCTGGGTGGGTTTTTCGGCGGTATCGGCCTCTGGATCACGGGGTTTCCGGCGGCGATTGTCGCCGCGAGAACGCGTATCGAGCGGCTCGCACCGCTAATCGCGTGGGTCAGCGCTGCTGTTCTCGCCGGGACCGGCGTCCTGTTCCTGCTGCGAGCGCTATGAGTCGCCCATCCCGGTCGCCACGTCATCGAGGTCGTCTTCGACGGCCATTTCGGCGACCTCCATCGTCAGCCACTCCTGGAACCAGCGGGTCCGCTTGAGCCGCTGGTGGACGATGGACTCAGCGGTGTCGCTCTGAACACGCTCGCGGGCATCCTCGCCGCGCTCGATGACCCGGTCGACCATCTCGGCCGCGTCCATGTGCGTCCGGGACTCATAGCCCATCCGCAACAGCATCAGGGCGGTCCCGTTCGCGCCCACCTTATCCAGAATGTCCGCCTCGATGAGACACTGTACTTCCAGGGGTAGGTCGTCCAGCGGCCCCTGATACGAGTGGGCATCGACGGCGGAGCAGACCTGTTCGATAAACGATTCGGGGTAGTCACCGTGTGCCTTCAGGTACTCGCGTGCGATCCGAGCGCCGGCTTCCGCGTGGAGGTCCTGCTCGGCTTCCAGTTTCGCGATGTCGTGAAACAACGCTGCCACGCGAGTCACGTCCACGTTCGCCCCTTCCTTGCGGGCGATTTTTGTCGCGATGTCGACGACGTTGAGGATGTGGTTGAAGCGGTATTCCGCGGAGTGCCACGGGTACCAGCGCATGCGGCCGCCCTCTTCTTCGTTTTCGACGCTCGCCGCAAGGTAGTCGTGGACGAACTCCTTCATATCCTCGAACGCGTCGGCTGAGACAGGTGACTCCCTAATCTCGACGCCCACAGCACCACCTCCGGAGACGGATTTCGATAGTCATCTTACACATATAGACGTACGTTCGACTCTTTAGCGTTACGACAGGGAGAACGGCTGCCACACCCGGTATTTCTGTCTGCAAACAGCGTCACAGAACCGGCCTTCGGAGCGGTTGTCCGGACGCCGGACAGCCACCATCCCTGGCCCCGACTCCGTGTCGAGTTGGGTCGCTGTCGGGTGACTGCCGACGACTGGTTCTCAACGGCTGAGAACATTAGTCCGGCTTTTTACAGCTAATAGATAAATCAGTACATATGCCTCTCCAGCCACTCCACACGCCCGTCGGCGATGTGTCGATCGTTACCCACGCGATAAACGAACACGCAGTGACTGACGTACTCGTCGGCGTCGGTATCGCCCTGTGTCTGTTCGGACTGTACTACAAGCTGATACTGGTCCCGGCGAACAGGCAGGAATCGTCACAGCGCTCGGGAGACCAGTCGCCCCCGTAATTACAGGTAGGCGGCGTCCCAGCGCATCGGCTTGCGAACGTTCCCGCAGTTGTCACATTCGATGCGCCCCATCGAGTCCATCGCGTTCGCCAGCGTCTCGCAGTTACTGCAGTAGTAGCCGTAGCGGTCGCTGCCCTCCTCTGTGACGTGGACCACATGGAACGGCGCCATCGACCCTGACTCGTGGTTGTTGTGGTCGACGTAGACCGTCCGACCGTCGTCAGTTACGGGTTCGCGACCGAGTTCGTCGGCGTCGGTGTAGAGGTTCTCGACGTAGGTTCGTCCGGCGATGTCGACTTCACCCGTGCCGGCGCGTTCGAAGCCGCGGTCCTCGTAGAAGCTGTTGCCCTCGACGTTGTCGGCCAGCACGCGCCCCTGGAGTGTCTCGGCACCCCGGTCATGGAGTTCCCCGTGGGTCTCGTCGAACAACGCTGACCCAATCCCCTCGCCGCGGTATGCCGGGTCGACGTGCAGCCAGAGAATCGTCCCGATACTGTCGCCCGACAGGACGCTCTCGGAGAGGCCGACCACCTGCCCGTCCTGCTCACCGACGAGAATCAACCGATTACTATCGTCGTCCAGCACTTCCTCGATGCGCGCTTCGTCGTACCACTCCTCGATAGCGCTCGTAATCGCCTTCGGCCCCAGCGAATACGACGCCTCTAGTGAGCGACGCGCCACGTCACGGATAGCCGGCCGATCCGACGGCACTGCCTCCCTGATTTTCATATGCCACTAGTTGGCACGGAACATCATAAATCTACAGTTCAGTGTCAGAATTTGTGACACCCGTTGGGCTATTCATGCGAGGACACCGCGAATTGTGACCTCGACCGGCCTGTAGCTATCCTGTCCACTCGCTTGCGCGTCGGACAGGAATGCGGGCGCTGTTCGTGCTCATGTCGTAGGGTACTTCGGGCGGATTCGAACCGCGGTCGCTCCGCGTTGCTCCACTCCCTGCTTTGAATCCGCTGAACATATTTGTCGCTCGCGGTGTTGCTCGCGACAAAAGTAGTCCCGGGCGGATTCGAACCGCCGTCAAGGGCTCCAAAGGCCCTTATGATTGGCCACTACACCACGGGACTTCGCTTCGCTCGTCCCGCGTACCTCGCAGAACCGTCCGGTTCTGCTCACCACCACGGGACTGCACTTACCGCGTTCGGAATAATCGACGGAACGCACTTGAACGCTTCGAGAGCGGGCGGTCAGTCGCTGGTGACTTCGGCCTCGACTTCGAGCAGGCCACAGACGTCACCCTCGGGGTCGAAACAGTCCGGACACTGCGGTTCGCGGTCGATAATCGTATCGAGGCGATCAGCGACCGTTTCGTCGATGACGCCCTCCAGTTGTTTTGCCTCGGCCTGGAACTCCTCGACCTCTAGCACTTCGATGAGGAACCGCTCGATGATGCAGTAGTTCTGGAGCGCCTCGCGAGCCTGTGCGATGCCGTCGTCGGTGAGGTCGACGCCCTTGTACTTCTCGTGGTTCAGCAGCCCTCGGTTTTCGAGTTTGCCGATCATCTCGTTGGCGCTGGCCGGACTGACATCGAGCATGTCGGCCACGTCGCCGGTGGATGCCGGACCGTCTTCTTGCTGTTGCGTGAGATAGATCGCTTTCAGATACTGGGCCTGCGTGTTCATTGATAGTCCTCCATCAGGTCGGTCACGTCTTCGACACCCTCTGCTTCGTCCTCGCGGATATCCGACAGCACGGCAAGCAGCCGCTCGCGGTCGATGGTGAATGTCACGTCGGACGCCTCGATGGCTTCGATGAGGTCGTCGTAGAACTTGTACGCCGTCTCCTCGTTACAGAGTTGGTCGTACAGCACGCCGTCGAAGTCCTTGTCGGCCTCGTACTGGGCCTCGACTAGCATCTCGATTTCCTCGAACGGGACGGTGTCCGCTTCGAGGTCGTCGATGAGCGCCTCCAGTTGCCGGCGGTGCTCGGCCGACTCCGTCTCGGCGTGCGCGAGGAGGTCGAGCACCGCCTGTTCGTGCTCTCCGCTCGTTTCCTCGGCATGCTTGGCCGACCGTGCCTCGACGACCTCTTCGAGGACGATACCGATCTGTAGCAACCGGGCGAGCTGATGGTCGGATGCGACCGGCTGTGTGAGACTCACGGCAACACCCCCACTCGGCACTGTGCTGCAGTCATACACGTAGTTCGGGGAGGCCCGGACTTAAGCGGTTCCCTGTCGTCGAGCCCGCGTTTCACTCCGGTAGGGGACGTTCTCAATCTCCGCCTGCCGAGCACTCGTATCAGGCGGACCGCCACGATACCGGCGCGAATGAAATGAGCGTAGACGACATCAAGCAACGCTCTGATGAGCCCGCGTTTACAGCCCTACGGGCTATTCACGAAGACGCCGCGGGAACAGAGTTCCCGCGAGCCTGTGCTCGCGTTACTCGTGCAGACACCGGGTGAGCAAAGCTCTCCCGAGACTTCGTTCGTAGCCTACCGGCTACTCACGAAGACGCTCGTAAATCAGCTGGTCGAGGTCCTCGCGGAGTTCGTCGACCTGCACTTCTTCGAGCACGGGGACGTAGAACCCTTCGACGAGCATGTTCTTCGCTCGCTCAGGGTCGACACCGCGGGAGGTCATGTAGAACATGTCCTCTTCGTCGACCTGCCCGACCGTCGCGGAGTGGGAGGCCTCGGTGTCGTGGTTGTTGATGATGAGCTTCGGCGACGCGTCGGCCTCGGAGTCGTCAGAGAGCATGAGCGTGTTCTCACGCTGGTACGACGACGTGTCCCAGGCCTCGCGACCGACGTCCTGAACGCCCTCGTACACCGAACGGGCGTCGTCGTCGAGGACGCCGCGGGTGACGAGGTCGGCGATGGTGTGTTCGGCCTCGTGCCAGACACGCGACGCGATGTCGAAGTGCTGGTCCTCGTGGCCGAAGAAGGCCCCGAGAATCTGGGACTCCGAGGAGTCGCCGAGCAGTCGGGTCTCGACGTTGGACTTGGTCAGGCGGGAGCCGATGTTGCCGTCGATCCAGTTGACCGTGGCGTAGGTGTCGGCGTGGCCGCGCTTGACCTGGAAGTTGTAGGTTTCCTCCGAGAGGTTCTGGAGCGCGCCGTACTGGACGTAGGCGTTCTCCTCGGCGACGACCTCGACGATGCCGGAGTAGTACTGGTCAGCGTCGGTCGTCTCGCCGGTCCCCTGACGTTCGAGAATCGTCACCGACGAGGATTCCTCGGCGAGGACGAGCGTGTAGTTGAACAGCGACTGGCTGTTCATCGTCGTCCGGATCTTCACGTCCTCGGCGTCGACGCCCTCAGGGACGTAGACGACTGTTCCAGCCGAGAACAGGGCCGTCGACAGCGCAGTGAGATAGTCCCGCTGCGGGTCGACGACGCTGCCGAAGTGGTCCTTGACGAGGTCCGCGTGCTCGTCGAGCGCCTCGCTCCAGGACAGCACTTCGACGCCCTCTGCGTCGACGCGGTCCTTGTCCTGGGCGTAGTCGAGCGGGTCGACCAGCGACTCATATTCGAGCGCGTCGAGGTTCGTCCAGGTGCGACCCGGCGTCCGGATGACGTCCGGCATGTCGAGCTCTTCGAGCGCTGCGAGCGCGTCCTTTCGCGTCTCGAGCAGCCACTCGGGCTCGCCGAGGTCGTCTGAAATCTGTTCCACCTGGGTCTCTGTGAGATTGGCGTGTACCTGCGTACTCATGGTTATCCGAGCGACCCCTCCATCTCAAGCTCAATGAGGCGGTTCAGCTCAACGGCGTACTCAATCGGCAGTTCCTCCGTGATCGGCTCGATGAAGCCGGCGACGATCATCTGCTTCGCGTCGTCGTCGTCCAGTCCGCGGGACTGGAGGTAGAAGACGTCCTCGTCGCCGATCTTGCCGACGGTCGCCTCGTGGGCGACGTCGACTTTGGACTCCTTGATCTCCATGTACGGCATCGTGTCCGACGTGGACTCGTTGTCGAACATCAGGGCGTCACACTCGACGGAGGTCGAGGAGTCCTCGGCTCCGTCGGCGATGTGGACGAGGCCACGGTAGTTCGTGCGGCCGCCGTCCTTGCTGATGGACTTGGACTCGATGGTGGATTTCGTATCAGGCGCGTTGTGGTAGACCTTCGCGCCCGTGTCGATGTCCTGGCCCTCGCCGGCGAAGGCGATGGTGATGTGGTTGTCCGTCGCGCCGGGACCCTTGAGAACGGTGGAGGGGTACAGCATCGTGGCCTTCGAGCCCATGCTGCCCGAGACCCACTCCATCGTGCCGTCGGCCTCGCAGATGGCGCGCTTGGTGTTGAGGTTGTACGTGTTCTTCGACCAGTTCTGCACCGTCGAGTACTGGACGTGCGCGTTCTCCTTGACGAACACTTCGACGCCGCCGGAGTGGAGGTTGAACTCGGAGTACTTCGGGGCGGAACAGCCCTCGATGTAGTGGACCTCGGAGTTCTCCTCGGCGATGATGAGCGTGTGCTCGAACTGGCCCATGCCGTCGGAGTTCATGCGGAAGTACGCCTGGACCGGCATGTCGACCGTGGTGTCCTCGGGGACGTAGACGAACGACCCGCCGGACCAGATGGCACCGTGCAGCGCCGCGAACTTGTTGTCGCTCGGCGGCACGGCCTTGGTCATGAAGTACTCTTTGAGGATGTCTTCGTGCTCCTGGACGGCCTTGTCCATGTCACAGAAGATGACGCCCTTGTCCTCCCAGCGCTCCTGCATGTTCTGGTAGACGATCTCGGACTCGTACTGCGCGCCGACGCCCGAGAGGGCGTTCTTCTCGGCTTCCGGGATGCCCAGTTTGTCGAAGGTGTCCTGAATCTCTTCGGGGAGATCGTTCCAGTCGTCGACGCCGCCGCGTGTCTCGATGTCGGGGCGAATGTACGGGACGATCTCGTCCACGTCGACCTCGGAGAGGTCGGGTGCGCCCGGCCAGCCGGTCGGCATCGGCATTTCCTGGTACTGCTCGAGCGCGCGCAGGCGGCGTTCGAGCATCCACTCGGGCTCGTCCTTGTCTTCGGAGATGACCCGGATGGTCTCCTCCGTGAGGCCCTTCTCGGCTTCGAAGGCGGACTTCTCCTCTTTCTTGAACTCGAAGCGCTTCTCGGTGTCGGTCTCTTTGAGGTGGTCTTGATCTGAACTCATAGTGTGTGTAATGTTATCGCTGTGTACGGAAGGGCGTTACGCGGCCTCGTAGGCTTCCTCTCGGACCCAGTCGTACCCTTCGTCTTCGAGCTTTTCGGCGAGTTCGGCACCGCCGGAGGTGGCGATCTGGCCGTCGAGCATTACGTGGACGTGGTCGGGTTCGACGTAGTCGAGGATGCGCTGGTAGTGGGTGATCTGGAGGATGCCCGCGCCCTGCTCGTCACGGAGCGCGTTGATGCCGTTGGAGACGTCCTGCAGTCGGTCGATGTCCAGCCCGGAGTCGATCTCGTCGAGCACGGCAACGGAGGGCTCGAGGATTGCGGCCTGAAGGACTTCGTTTTGCTTCTTCTCGCCGCCCGAGAAGCCGGCGTTGAGATACCGGGACGCGAACTTCTCATCCATATCTAGCTGCTCCATCTTCTCCTGGAGGATCTCCTGGAACTCGGCGACGCCGATTTCGCCCTCTTCGACGTTGCCTTCCATCGGGGAGGTGTCGTAGCCGGCGGCGTCCTCGTTGGTGTCGCCGCCCTCTGCGTCGGCTTCCGCTTCTTCGTCGTCATCCTCGAAGAGTTCCTCGCGCTCTTCGAGCTTGGCGTTGAGCGCGGTGCGGAGGAAGTTCACCATCGTGACGCCCTCGATCTCGGCCGGGTACTGGAAGCCGAGGAAGATGCCGAGCGCGGCGCGCTCGTTCGGTTCGAGGTCAAGCAGGTTCCAGGTGCGGAGGTCCTCCGGGATTGCCTCGTCACCGAACTCGTTCTCGTCGAGGTGGATGAGCACTTCCCCGTCAGTTACTTCGTAGGCGGGATGGCCGGCGATGATCTTCGCCGTCGTCGACTTCCCCGAGCCGTTGGGACCCATCAGCGCGTGGATCTCACCGGACTCGACTTCGAGGTCGACACCGCGGAGAATCGTCTCACCGTCCTCTTCTGCGACTTCTGCGTGGAGATTGTTGATTTCGAGTTTAGCCATAGGTATCTCTTAGGTCAACCGAAAGAAGGTACGTTTCACCCATGAAGCTTTCGCATTGCTGTGAACTCAACTTCTGCATATGGAAACAATATTTCCCGTAGAGGTAATTGCCCGTATTCTGTGGGTTACATGAAGCTCCCGAGTCCCGTCTGTTCCTGACCGGACTTGACCTCCTCCCAAGAGATATCCATGGCTTCCAGAATCCGAGCAATCGGGCCTTTCAGCGTCTTATCGAGCATCTTGTCCCAGTCGATTTCGAACTCTTCCGGGATCTGGTCCGCGTACTCGAAGCAGATGACGTCGGGGTCCCGTCGGAATTCGCCGTACAGCGGGTCCCGCTGTGGGTCCAGTCCCTCTTCTTCCTCGATGCGCTGGAAGAAGTCCGAGTGGACGCGGTCGAGGTACAGCCGCTTGGGCTTGGAGCCGCTCTGGAAATTCGTCCCCAGCAGGAGGTTGGCGTACTTCGCGCCCCGGACCTGCGCGGTGTCGGTGTCGTAGTTGTCGAGTTTCTTCCCGATGCCACCGGGAATACCCACGTCGTCGTAGTTGACGTTGCCGTCCTGATAATCCTCGATGACGTCGCTGACATACTGCTTGATGGACTCGGCATCCTCACCGCGGACGATGCGGTCGATGACCTCTTTCTGGACCCGTTTGGTGATGGGGGCGATATCCGAGCGCTGGTACTCGAAGCCGGTGATGTCGATGTCGTCGACGTGCTTGCCCTCCTTCCAGACGATGTTGCCCGCGTATCGCTTCTTTTTCCCCGCCTGGAAGAACCGCCGGTAGAGCTTCTCGAACTCGATCTCGAAGCGGTGGAACTCGGCGTTGAGCTGCTCAATCGCGAACTCGTCGTAGGAGGCGTTGATCGTCTTCTCCAGTTCGAACCCTTTCTGAATGGTCGTGGCGATGAGTTCGAGTTCGTCGTCACCCATTTCGGGGTGCTTCTCGCGCATCTCGTCGGTGATTTCGACGTCGCCTTCTACGTCGTTGGGACCCACATCGCCAAGCTGGAGCATGACGGAGTCGGTGTCGCCGTAGACGACCTCGTACCCCTCGTCGGCAACGACTTCGTCGGTGTAGTCGATGACCTCGCGACCGGTGGCGGTAACGGCGGCTCCCATCTCCTTGTCGTAGAGGCGGAAGCGATCCCATCCCAAAACGCCGTATAACGAGTTCATTATCACCTTAACTGCCGCTTGCTGGCGGTCTAAGCGCCCATACTCCGGGTTTTCGGGATCGAATTCATTTCGCTTGGTCTTCTTTTCCTCTCGTTCTGACAGGAGTTCGTCGACCATCTCCCGGATGACGCCGTCCGGTTCTTTCCGGAAGTGGGTGCCGTTGGGCGCGCGGTAGGTGTCGCCGTCGTAGGCATCGGGGTCGACCTTTGTCTCCGGGCTGGCGTTAGTCGTCACCATGCACATCGGGTACAATGATTTCAAGTCTAGAACCGTGACATTTTCACGAACGCCGGTGATGGGGTCGAACACGGCCCCGCCCTCGTAGTCCTCGCTCTCCTGTTGGCCTTTCGAGGGGAGCGCGAACTCGCCGTGGAGCTTGTGGAGGACGTACATATCCACTGCGTCGCCGGGCGTCGTCGCGTCCTCCAGTTTGCAGCCGACGAAGGTGCGGACCTCGTCCCAGAAGTCGATGATGTCCTGCTCGCGGTCGAGTTCGACACAGAGCTCCACGTCCCGGAGGTTGTACTCCAGCAACTGCTCGGGGTCCTGCTCCCAGAGGTCACCGATGTCGCCAGTGTAGCGTTCCTTGCCGACGCCGAGTTCCTGCTCGCCGACGGCGTCAAGCCGGTAGGATTCGAGTTCAGTGAACTGCGTTCGCTTGTAGGCATAGAGGAGGTCGAAGACGACACGGCCTTTGATATCGGGGCCACCCCAGCCCGAACGCCAGACCTCGTCGACCCGCGAGAGTCGGTCTATCTGGAGGTCGAAGTCGTGGTTGTAGCTCTGGAGTTCCTCCAGCCGGTCGAGGAAGTACGGCGCGTCGAAGTCGTCGAAGTTCCAGCCAGTCAGCACGTCAGGGTCCGTGTCGACGATGTAGTCGACAAAGGCCTCCAGCATGGCCTCCTCCTCGTCGAAAACCCGAACGTCGGCCTCGAAATCTTCCCGAATCGGCTCGTAGCCGGCCAGCGCCTCGGGGCCGTCGATGCCGTCGGGGGACTCGTACAGCCAGACGACATACTCGTCGCGGTAGGAGTCGTGAGAAGTGAGACAGATGATGGGCTCCTCGCCGTCCTCGGGGAAGCCGTGGCGGTCGTCGACCTCGATGTCGAAGGTGTTGACCCGCGGGTCGGCGTGGGCTTCGACCGGCGTTATCTCCTCGTGATGGACTTTCAGGCTGCCGTCGTCGAGTTCGCGGGCGGGGACGCGAACGCCGCTCGTGATGTCCTTGTCGATGAGCAGGCGGTTCGGAAAGAGGATGTCCGCCTCGTAGTGGTCGAAGTCGTCGCGGATTTGCCCCACGTCGCGGGGCGTCCGTCCGAATATCTTCGTCAGGCGCTCACCGCGAATCGACTCGTAGGGCTCGCCGTCCTCGTCGGCCGCTTCCCAGTCGGTGATGCTGTCGTACTGGCGGAGCTCGTCCTCGGTGACGCTGTCGGTCGGTGCGTAGAAGTACGGCTTGAAATCGAAGACCCGCGCGTGTATCGGTTCGTTGTCGTCGGTGCGCCCGAAGACGTGGACGACCGGGAACTCGTCGTCGCCCTGCCCTTCGATGGTGTAATCGACCTGCGTGACGACGAACTCGACGGTCTCCTCGACCGGCGGGAACTGGCGCTCGTCGAGGTCGACGACGCTCGTGTCACCGTCGTCGCTCCCACCGTTGCCCGCGATGGCCGCCGCTTCGTCGGCGACCGGGCGATCCTCATCCGCATCTTGCTCGAAGTCCCCCAGCGTGCCCTGGGTCCCGTCACTCATTCTTGGCCTTGTTTCGAGATGCCGCATAAAAACACCGGCGGTCGACGGGGTATTGCCACAGGCAGAAAGTATATGCCATCGAGTACCATACCCAAGTTTGACGGCCAATGTCGCACCACGCATCCCCCCACGGCGAGGCGGATAGGTCCGAAGAACTGCGGTCGGAGCCGGCGCTCCCGGACGCCATCCAGACGACCGAGACCTACGAGACCGAGGAGGGGACAGTGTTTTACGACGCCGAGAACCCTCTCGCGTGGCTGCAGACCGATACGGCGCTCACCTTACAGGAGATCGCCTGACACAGAGTCCTTTTATTTGCCGGACGACGTAATGCGCCTGTGATGGATATCCCCGGCGAGGACGACCCCAACCAGAGCCCGGGGGTTCTCTCCGAAAAGAGCGAGCACGAACCCGCTGAGTTCGATCCGGAGAGCCTCGGCCCGGACGTACCCTCGCCGTCAGACAGCGATTACGACGGCGAGGCCACGGGCCTGTTCGTCAGGCTCGTTATCGTGTTCAACGTCGCGCTGCTGGCCCTCTCGCTCGGGCCGATGCTGGCCTACTTCGAGGGGCAGGTCGACCTCGGGATTCGTATCTTCCTCGTGGGCGTCATCGCCTTCGGCTACGGCACGTTTCGGTACGTGAAGTTCGAGCGGGAGCGCAAATCGGACGACGACGAGGGCGAAACAGCCGAGACAACGGATACCCAGCCTGACAGCGCGGAGTCAGGCGACCACAACGGCTAACCGGCCCGATCAGCTACGGACGGCCATATGCGTACTGTGCGGGACAACGACGGCACGCGTTACTTACTGCTGAAGGAGTCCACCGAGTCGAGTCTGGTCCGGGACCCCGAAACCGGCGAACAGCGCCACGTCCCGAACGCCGATCTCGAACCCATCGAGGGTGAGTCACCGCTGGCCACGGCCGCCGCAGCGGTTCCCGACGCCGCTCGTCGCGTCCTCACAGCGGCCCACGACGACCAGGCACTTGGCCTGCTCGTGGAACTCGACGAGCGTGGGCCGGTCTCCGTGGCAGAGCTGCTTTCGGCCTACGACCTCTGTGAGAGTGACCTGCATGGCCTGCTGGCCGAGTTCCGCGCCGCCGGCCTGCTTACAGAGGCGACGGTCCACGGCCAGCGAGGCTACGACACAACTGAGACTGCCAGCGATGGACTGGCTCATCTCCGCGACTGAGGCCAGCTCAGCGTCGTGACTGCGTTCAGGCCAGTTCCGCGACCGTTGCTTCGACCTGCTCGACCCGTGAGCGGTTGGTCGTGGCGTCTTTCTCAACGCGGACGAGGTCGTCCGCCGCACCGACCAGTTCTTCGTCGTGGCTGACCACCAGAATCTGCTCGACGCCGACCTCGTCGCGCATGTACTCCACGAGGTCAAGCAGTTGCGTGACGTGGCCCGAGTCCAGAAACACCGTCGGCTCGTCGAGGATGAGCGGCGGCATCGGCGCTGCGCCTTCGATACCCTCCGCGAGCAACCGGTAGATGGCACATCGCAGGCTGAGGTTGAACAGCGCCCGCTCGCCGCCGGAGAGCTGTTCGGGCTCCAGCGGCTCGCCGTCCTTTTGATACACCGTCAGCTGGTACTGCCCGTCGAGTTCGATGTGGGAGTACGAGTCGTTCTGATACACCAGATCGAACGTCTGATTGAGCATCCGTTCGAGCGTTTCGACGTTGCGCTGGCGCAGTTCCGCCCGAAGTGTGCCGTACATTTCCTGTAGTTCCTCTGTCTCCTCGTACAGCGTTTCGAGTTTCTCTAGGGTCGCTTCGAGGTCCTCGCGGCGCTCCCGTAGCGACTCCAGCTCCTCGATCTCGTTTGTGACGCCGCCGATGGCGTTCTGGAGTTCGTCGCGCTTTTCGCGTTTCTCCGCCAGTGCTTCCTCGGCCTGCTCGATGTACTTTTTCGCGCGCTGCTTCTCACTTCTCGCTTCTTCGATACGGTCCTCGTCGAACGACTCAGCCAGGTCCTGCTTGCGCTCGCGTTTCTCCGCGAGCTGTTCGCGGCGCTGGTCGTTCAGTTCGGCTTGCTGACTGCGCTTCTCGCGCAGGCGCTCGATGTCGTCGTCGCAGTCGTCGATGTTCCCAAGGAGGTCTTCGACCCGCTCCAGATGCTCGATTGACTGCTTGACCTGCTGGCGCTCCTGGTTGCATTCGGCGACGACCGAACGGCAGTCCTCGGCCTGTTCGCGGGCCTCGGCCGCCTTCTCGCGTTTCGTCTCGGCCTCGGACTCGTGGTCCGCTGCTTCCTTGCGGAGCGTCTCGATGCGCTCCTGATCCGCGTCCAGCCCGTTCTCCTTCTCCTCGACGAGTTGGACGATATTCGAGCGGTTGTTTTCGAGCGTCGATAGCTCGTCGGCAGTCTCGACCAGCGCTTTCGCCGTCTCGTGTTTCGACTCTAGGGCTTCGACGTCCTCGCGGGCGTCGGTAAGCGTGGCCTCCAGCTCCGATATCCGCTCGCGGTCGTCCTCGATGGAGTCGACGTGGGGCGACTCGGCCACGTCCTGCCCGCATTCGGGGCACTTGCCGGCCTCCAGCAGCGCCTCGGCTTCTTCGAGTGACTCCCGCTCGTTCTTTAGCTTCGTCTCCAGTTCGGTTACCCGCTTCCGGGCCTCTTCGAGGTCACTGGCGACGGATTCCTTGTACGACTGTGCCTCCTCGCGGCTGGTCGGCCCATCCTCGAACTCGGCTTCGAGGTCAGCGGTCTGGTCATCGATGTCGCTGATCTGTTCGCGGCGCTCGGCGATGGTCTCCCGCGCCGCTTCGAGATCGGATTCGAGCTCGTCGGCCTCCTCGCGCTTGTCCTCGGCCCGCGATTCGAGGTCGGTGGCGCTCTCGGCCAGCGCGTCGGCGGTGCTGCTGTGTTCCTTCGCGTCCACGCGCTGGTCCTCGATTCGGTTCTGTAGTTCGTCGTCGCGGGACTGCAGTTCGTCGAGTCGCGCGTCGACGGTGTCCGGGTCCGGCTCTGCGCTGTCGAGGTCTGTTTCGGCCACCGTTTCCGAGAGCTCCTCCCGTAGCGACTCCCGGTGGTCCTGCAGGTCGCTGATCTGCTCTTTGAGCTCGGTTCGTTCCGTCTCCGTCTCGGTGATGGTAGCTTCGAGGTTCTCGATATCGGCTTCGAGGGTCGACAGTTCGTCGCGTTTCTCTTCGTACTCTTCGAGGACGGACTCGGCCTGGGTGAGCGTCTCCTCAGCGGTGGCCTTCTGGTCCTCGATGTGCTCGATCTCGTCCTGCAGATTGGATTCCTGCGTTTCCAAACTGTTCAGGCGCTCGTGGAGCTCTTTCTCCTCTTTCTCCTGAATCTGCTCGTCGAGTTGTGAGAGTGCCCCCTGTTTGTCATCGCGCACGCGGCCGACGCCGACACGGGCGTCGCTGGCCCGCTCCCGGTACGCCTCCAGTTTCCCCAGTTGCAGGAGGTCGTCGAGCATATCCTGCCGGTCGCCGGGGGAGGCGTTGATGAGTTTGTTCACCTCGCCCTGACGGACGTAAGCGCAGTTGACGAACGCCTCGCTGTCCATCCGCAAGAGTTCCGTAACGCGTCGGCGCACATCGCGCGCGCCTTCGTAGTTCCCTTCGGGCGTCTCCAGAACGCATTTCGCCGTTGTCGGCTGCGCTCCGGTCGCGCGGACCCGGCGCGTGAGGTGGTAGTCGCCGCCGGCGTGGGAAAACCACAGTTCGACAGTACAGTCGTCGGCCCCGATGGTGACCACGTCACCGAGGTTTTCGTCCAGCGCTTTCGAGCCGTACAGCGCGAAGAAACAGGCCTCAAGCAGGGAGGACTTCCCGCTCCCGTTGAGCCCGTGGATGACGGTCACGCCGTTGTCCAGTCGCAGGTCAGCATCGTCGTAGCACTTGAAGTTGGATAGTTTGACGCGTTCGAATTTCATTGTCGACCCTCCATTACAGGAACTCCTCGACGCTCGCCTGGCCATCGTCGTCTGTGCCGTCGGCCTCGTTCACCGCCGCTCCGTCTTCAGTATCGTCCTCGTCCGTGCTTGCGGCCGCATCTGTGCCGTCTGCTCCATCGCTCGCGGCCGTCTCAGCGTCGGCTGCGAGGGCATCTGAACCCTTAGAGAGCAGTTCACGAACGTGCCGTTCAACCTCGTCTTTGACGTTCGCATCGGCGACCTTCGAGGCGCGAATGGTCTCGTCGATGTCGTGGGCGGCCTCACTCAGTCCGAGGTCGCGGACGCGCTCGGTGACGGCGTCGTCGGGGTCGGCGAAGCTGATATCCGTTTCTTGCTCCTCGGCCGTGATTTCCCGGTGGTCAGTAACGCGAGCCACGAGCGCCCCTCGGTCAAGCGCGAACGATTCGACGCTGGCTGGGGTCACTGGGTCGCCGTCGCCGCTGATAGAGACGATGACGACGGCGTCCTCCAGGTCGTGCTGGCCGACGCGGCTCCGGACCCGTTCGACACCCTCTTCGGGGCCGAGGTCAACGTCGACGAAGACGAACTCGCGGGTGTCGAGGCCGCGGCGAGTGATACGGACCTCATCGTCGAAGGTGACGATATTGTAGCCGCGGTCCTCTCGTTCACTCGCGCTCGCGCGCTCGGTCGACCCGCAGTAGGTGACCCAGGCGTCCTCGACCTGCTGTTTGCCGGGGTCGTGGTTGTCGCCGAGCAACATCGCGTCGAAGGTCACCGACGACTCGGCCAGGATTTCTTCGGCGTCCCAGTCGCCGTAGTCGAAGGGCTGGAACAGGCCGTGAGTGACCAGCGCGGCGCTGTCGGCGTCGTGGGCGGCGAAGTCGTAGTCGAGGTCGTCGCGCTGCGAGCGCGGGACGAAATCGAGGCCGTAGAAGGCGGTGTCGCCGACGACCGTCGGCTCGTCGTCGAGCCGCGTCGCCAAGCCCAGCGACTCGTACAAATCGAGCCACTGGGCGTCCCGTTTGGCTTCATGGTTACCCACGACGGCGAGAAACGGAACATCGGCTTCGGAGAGTTCTTCGAGAACGGTCAGCGTGCCCATGATATCAGCCAGCGCCGGACGGCGGTCGTGGAACAGGTCACCGGCGTGGACGACGGCGTCGGCGTCGTCCGCGATGGCGTCTCGGACCACCTGCCGGAACGCATCGAGGAAGTCGTCCCGTCGGTCGGGGACGTTGTACTGCTGATACCCGACGTGGGTATCGCCGGTGTGTATCACCCGTGTCATTTGCCCATCCGTAAGCCAGCGCCACCTAAAGGGGTATCGTGACCGCAGTGAAAGTGGTCGACCCGGTGGCTACGACCCATCGCTGGGCCCCGCCGCGGCGTCCCGGTACCGCCGGAACGCTCGCAGAGCCGCCCGGCCCTCGTCGGCCAACCCGCTCACTTCGTGTTCGGCCTGTGCGACGGCCGCTTCGAGTCGCCCGACACCGAACGTCTCGACGAAGGCGACCGCCTCGTCTAAATCGTCGGTCGCCTGGGTCGCTCGCTCAATGACTGTCCGATAGTCGGCGTTGCCGCCTGTATCGTGGGTTCCAATCCGGCCTGCGCTACAGTCGCCCTCTCCGTCGGCTATTCCCATCGTCCCGCCTCCGTCGTCGCTGTTGTCGCCCTCCCCGTCAGCGAGTGCCGCGAGTGCCGCTTTCACCTGGTCGCTATCGGCCATAGAACGGCGTGGCCACGGCATCCGAAATAAACGTTTGCTGGCTCCGGGTCAGTTGATGGCACGTTCGAGAACCCGTTCAACTCGAACCGATTGAAAAAGCGTACAGTTTGGTGACGTAACCGGTTCGATAGAACTAACAGCCCAGTCCCGGTGGTACAGGACGAAAATCCACTGTCGGATGGCCTCCACAATGTCTCTACGCGCACTCCGCTCCGACGACAACGCGCTCTCTCCGGTCACAATCGTCGCGCTACTGATTCTGGCAACCCTGCTCATTTCCGTCGTCCTCACGCTGTTCATCCTCGGCGGGTGAGGCGGGACGAGCACTTGCTGGCAGCAGCCGGTACGTTTCCCGCAGTCCCCCGTCCGAGCATTCAAATACTAACACGCGACCAGGGACGGGCATGACAGATATCGAGACGCTGGCCGAACGGCTCCGCACGGTCGAACGCGCGGTCACGGACGGAACGACTGAGTTCCCGGAGGTGACGGAACTCGCTGAGTTGGAAAGCCGCGTGGACTCCGTTGAGCAGCGTATCGACGACATCGACGAGCGGACGGCGGAGCTCGAAGCCGCCACGCAGGCCCTCCGCGGCTACGTGGGGAACATCCGCGCGGTCAACGAAGATGTCGAGCAACGCGCCGACGCGGCGCTGGCGGCGACCGACCGACTGGAAGTCCGACTCGACGAGGAACTGGCATCGCCGTCGGCATCTGACCCATCAGCGGCGGGGACCGACCAGTTACGGGCGGAGGCGGTACAAGGCCATCCAGGCTTGTCGGATAGCGGCGAGCACACAGAAGCGAACGCCACGACCGGGAAACCGACCGATTTCTCCGCCATCACCGACGGCGGTGACCCCGACGATGAGACCACTGATACGGGCGTTATCGGACGTATTCGTGCGCTGCTGTGATATACCGGCTGGTTCTCGCCGTCGCAGTCATGACCGCACTTGTCGGTGCAACAGCGCCAGCGCTATCGACGGCCCGAGCAGACGCAGCCAGTGGTGCCATGGAGCGTCAACTGGACGAACTGGGGGCCGAATTGACCACTTTAGTCGAGACTGACGACGCGACGGCGAACGGTGACGCGCGGCGCGCGGTGGAGATACGACTCCCCCGCGGACCTACACGAATGCCGGCGTCAGTCACCTGCAGTTCGCGGAGCGGGCTGGTGTCGGCGTCGTGACATGGACAGTCGAGTCTCGGAAACAGACCGAGCGGCTGGTCGGTATCCCGATCCGAACGACAGCGACGACCGACCGGCTCGACGAACCCGGTACACATCGACTCGTGTTCGTCTTGACGCGGTCGGACGGCCAGCGGGTGCTGCGGGTCCATCGGTTTAAGTCCGAAGCCGCGGCGAGGGGGAGCCATGCGTGAGTGGCTCTTCGGGTCATCGGCGTCGGACTGCCGCTGTGAAACGGCAATCGAGGGTGAGCGGCTGGTAGTGACGGCGGACCAGTGTCCGGGCGGTGGTGACCTCGCCGCGTCGGCTGACTGCCGGGCGACGGTCGTCGATTCGCTCTCGTCGACCGGTATCGATACCGTTGTCACGGAGCAAGCAGGACAGGAGCGAGTGTACGTCGACCGGGCGGCAGCGGTACTCACCGCGGCTGGCCGGTTCGCGACCAGAGTCGCCTCGCTGGACGACCGCCTCGCAGACCGCGCTCGCCGGGACCCCGTCGCTGCCGCCGCGGAGGCAGTCGGCCGAGCGGGGCCGGTCGCTGACCTGGCAGCGGAGACCGGGTTGGCGGTCGCCACAGAAAGCTTCGATACCAGCGAGCAGGCGCTCACTGCATACACTGGGCCAACGATTAGCGACACCCGCGTCGGGGCAGCGCCACCAGTGGACGCAGCGCTTCGGGACCAGCAGACGCTCCCGACAGAGGCCGTCGTTCGGCGATACGACACGCGCAGCGACCACCTGCCGATGTATCATATCGAGCCCCGCGAACAGCGGTTCGACGCGGACACGATGGAGACGCTCGTCGAAGCGTACGAGCGAGTCGCCACCGCTGCCGCCGACGGCGGCTGTCACCCGTACGACGCAGCTACCGCGGTGGCCGGCGACAGTACGACGGCAACCGCTGTCGGTGCCGTGCTGGAGAAACACACGGGCGGGCTCGGGATTCTGGAAGATATCTTCGCCGATCAGCGGGTGTCCGACGTGTTCGCGACAGCCCCAGTGAGTGATACCCGGCTCCGAGTGCGTTGTGACGGCGAGACGATGCGAACGAATGTCCGCCTGACGCCGGCGGGCGCGAACACGCTGGCGTCGACGTTCAGACGGTCGAGCGGCCGGGCGTTCTCGCGAGCGAGCCCGACGCTCGATGCAACGGCGACGGTGGCTGACCGACAGATTCGCGTCGCTGGCGTGAGCGAACCGGTCAGCGACGGCATCGCCTTCGCCTTTCGCGCCCACGACAGCGACGTGTGGCGACTGGCCGACTTCGTCGACAACGGGACGATGCCGACAGCCGTCGCCGGGCTGCTCTCCGTCGCCGCGGAGCGCGGCGGGGCCTGCCTCGTCGCCGGCCCCCGCGGCGCGGGCAAGACGACGACACTCGGGGCGTTGCTCTGGGAACTCCCCCACGAGGTCCGGACGCTACTCATCGAGGACACGCCCGAACTGCCGGCGTCGTCACTGCAGTCCGACGGCCGGGACGTACAGGCGCTTCGGACCGCCAGCGGAGAGGGGCCGTCGGTCGACGCCACGGAAGCCCTGCGGACCGCGCTCCGGCTCGGCGAGGGCGCGCTCGCCGTTGGGGAGGTCCGCGGCGAGGAGGCCAGCGTTCTCTACGAGGCGATGCGTGTCGGTGGCGGCGACGGGGCCGTCCTCGGGACGATTCACGGCAACGGCCCCGAAGCGGTTCGGGAACGGCTGGTGTCGGACCTCGGCGTCCCGGTGCAGTCGTTCGCTGCGACGGACCTCGTGGTGACGCTGGCTCCGCCCGCGTCGGAGCACGGCCGCGGCATCGCATCTGTCGCGGAAATCGTCTCCCACGGCGACGACGTTTCTTTCGAGATGCTCTATGAGCGCAATGGGCCGACAGCGACAGCCACCGGTCGCTTAGAGCGGGGTAGCAGCCGTCTGGTGGAGTCGCTCGCCGCACCCGGCGAGTCCTATGCTGAGGTACGCGACACTATCGAGGCGCGAACCGAACGATTCGAGGAGTCAGTGGCTGTCGAGACACGCGGGAACGAACCGCCCACAGACGAGGCCCAGCCGTGAGACACGCCAGCGGTTCAGACGACTCCGGCGACAGCGCGAGCACGGCACCAGCCGCACCACTCACAACCGCGGTCGGTGCGACCTATCCTGACACTATCGAGGTACCAGACGACTACCGGCGAGCGTGTCGGCTGCTCTCGGTTTCGGCCCCGCCTGAAGCACTGCTGACGGCGAGCTACGCCGTTGCGGTGTGTGGCTCCCTGCTCGCACTGCTCGCCGCTGTGACGGTGACCGGACTGCTGGCGACGACTGTCAGCCTCGGACTCCTCGCTCTGTCCCTGAGCGTCGCGGCGCTGGGACGGTACGGCGTGCCGTTCGCCGCCGAAGCAAAGCGGATTCGAGCGCTGGGGACCGCGCCGTCGCTCGTCACGACACTGGTGCTCGGCGCAACGCTGTGGCCCAGTGCTGAGCGGGCGGCGGCGTTCGCCGGACGGGCCGGAAACGGCCTGCTCGCCACACGGCTGCAACACCATCGACAGCGAGCCGCGGGCACGCCACGGAGCGGTCTGGGAACGTTCGCGGCGGCCTGGAGCGACCGGTTCCCGGCGCTCGAACGCGCAGTCGGACTGGTCGAGAACGCGACGGCGGCCCCAGCCGAGGAACGGCCCGAGGTCCTCGAACGCGCGCGGCGATGCATCCTCGACGGGACGCGCGACGAGATGGCGGCCTTCGCGGCCTCGCTCCGCGGCCCAGCGACCGGCCTGTACGCGTTCGGTGTGCTCCTACCGCTGGCGATGGCGTCGCTGTTGCCCGCCGCCGCTGCCGCGGGTGTGCCAGTGACCGCCCCTGTGCTGGTCGGGACCTACGTCGTGGTCTTGCCCGGCGCACTGTTGGTCGCCTGTTGCTGGCTCCTGGGCCGGCGACCGGTCGCGTTCCCGCCGGCGACAATCCCGCGAAGCCACCCGGACGTGCCGGCATCGGCACTCCCGTCAGTTGTGGTCGGCATCGTCGCCGGAATCGGGGGGTGGCTCCTTGCCGGCGCGCTCGTCGCTGCGTGGGCGTCTCCTATCGGGGCACTCGGGGCCGGCGTCGGGAGCGCGCTCGTCAGCTACTACCGACCCGTCGCCGAGGTCCGGGCCCGTGTCACCGACATCGAAGCGGGCCTCCCCGACGCGCTGTCTGCCGTCGGTCGACGGCTGGGCCGCGGCCAGTCAGTCGAAGCCGCGCTCGTCGAGGCTGTCGACGAGACTCCCGAACCGACCAGCGCCGTCATCGAAGCCGCCGTCGCGCGTCAGGAGCGTCTCGGCACCAGTGTCGAGGGGGCGTTTCTGGGTCCCGGCGGCGCGCTCGCTGATGTTCCGAGCCATCGGGCCCGTCGGGTGGCGACACTGCTGGATACAGCCGCAACAATCGGGCCACCAGCGGGACCGTCCGTGGCGACGATGGGTGAGCATCTGGATGCGCTCCGCACCATCGAGCGTGAGACGCGTCGTGACCTCTCGCAAATAACCGAAACGCTGTCGAACACGGCCGCGCTGTTCGGTCCGCTGATCGGCGGCGCGACGGTTGCGCTGGCCGGGTCGATGGGCGGCGGCGAGCAGTTCAGCACTATTTCGAGCGCGCTGCTGGGCCCGGTCGTCGGCTGGTACGTTCTCGTCCTAGCTGTCCTGTTGACGGCGCTGTCGACGGGCCTGCACCGGGGCCTCGACCGGGCGCTCGTCGGCTACCGAACCGGTCTGGCGCTCCTGTCGGCCACGGCCACCTTCCTCGTCGCCGTGGTCGCTACCGGGCTGCTGGTCTGAGTGTTTAAATCGGAGGCCGCGGCCAGGCCGTTCTATGTTCGAGACGTACGTCGATACGCTGTACCTCTGGGTCGGTCTGGGAACGGTGAGCGTGGCCGTTCTTGGCGTCGTCGTCGGCCTGCCGACGACCGCACCGCCGGACGCGACGGCGACAGCCGCAACTATCGATGAGGTCACCACCAGCCCGCCCGGGTCCGTCGCACACCGACGAGTCGTCGCTACGGAGTGGCGGTTTAACGGGCGTGACCTCCGCCTTCGCAACGACGGCGGGACAGCCACCGCACGACTGATCCGAGCGGCTGTCCCGGCGCGGACCGACCGGCTACAGGCTGTGTTGAACGGTGAGCGACCGAAGGCGGTGTACGACTCGCCCGACGCCTTCCGTCGGGACACCCGCCAAACTCGGGCCGGTGACGACGGGTGGCGACCGGCCCCCGACCGACTGACGGTCAGGCACGTCGCCTGGGGAGGGACCGATGTCACCATCGTCGGATAGAGCGACGACGGAGCCGCTGGCCGCACTCGTCGCCGTCTTCGCCGTCACGCTCGGCGTGGCGCTGTACGCCGGCGTAGTAGACGAAGCATTCGGAACGCTCGACGACGACCGCAATATCGCCACCCCGACCGCCGATGCTGTGGAACAGCGGCTCTCGTCGGCCGGCATCGTTCAGCCCGGCGCGCTCGACACCGCGCTCGATGCAGTGCCGGCGAATTACCACGGGAACGCGACCATCACGGCGACGGCTGGCGGGCGATGGAGCAGTGGCCAGAAGCCACCGAGCAGCGCCGACACCGAAACCAGAACAGTGAGCGTGCAGGTCGGGCCGGGGGCAGTCCGCCGGGGAACGCTCACCGTTCGGGTGTGGCGATGACCCGAGCCATGAGCGCCGTCGCCGACGTGACGGTGTTTCTTCTGCTCGTCGGTGCGGCCGCAGGGACTCTCGTGAGCGGTGTCGGGGTGGAAAAGCCGGTAGCAACCCCAAACCCTGCGGCCGAGCAAGCGTCGGCGCTGGCGACGAGCACCACGAGCGTCGAGTACGATTTGCTCGTCCCACCGTCCGACCGCCACAGGCCACCCGACCACGCCACGCGACGGCAGCGGACGAGCCACGGGACCGTCGCGGAACTGCTCGGTGAGGCGGCGATGAGCGGTGTCACCGTGGACGGCGAACGGGTATCGAGCGCCGGCACGGACTTCGAGTCACGAGTCGCTGCGGCAACGCGTGACAGACTCCACAGCCGCGGGCATCGAACGTCCGTCCGTGTCACCTGGGCACCGTATCCCGGTGCGCCAGTCAGCGGCGAGTACCGTGTCGGCGACCGGCCCCCTGACAGCGTGGACGTTCGGGCGGCGACGGTAACAGTTCCGAGCGGGATGGAGGCCGTCTCGGAGCCGGCCCGTGAAGCAGCAAAGACAGGCGGCTACGACGGCGTGGCGACGGTCGTAGCTCGGAGCGTCGTCGACGGGCTGTTCCCGCCGACACAGTCGCGGTACGCTCTCCGTGGCGACTACCCCTCGGACGTGCTGCTGGCCGCGCGGTACGAGCGCATGGCCGACCTGACGGGGGCGAGCGTTGCCGTTGAGCAGCAATCGGCGACAGAAATGAACCGCGACCTGACCGCGGCGCTCGCCGCCCGGCTTCGGACCGACATGCGGTCGCGGTACGACTCGCCAGCGGACGCCGCCCGCGCCGTTCGAGTGAGCCGTGTCCGCGTAACTGTCAGGACGTGGTCGCCGTGAGAGACGACACCCGCGGCCGGATCCCGTTCGCGTTGCTCGGCGTCCTCCTTCTGGTAAGCAGCCTCACGCTGGCCCCGACGTTCGTTAGCGAGCCGGCCCCGAGCGAAACAGCCGTCGAGCGGGCGCTGAATCAGGCCACGGCGGAGACGCAGGTCGCCGTGCGGGACGGCGTCTCGACGGCCGGCCGGCAGGCGGCCGCGAACCCGGTCGTCACGCTGGCCGATACGCCCACTGGCCGGGTGCTGAACGGCTCGACGGCGTTCCGGGACTCGCTCAGAATCCGCGCCTATCTCCGGGTTGCGGACCGACTGGAGCGCGTCACCGGCCGAAGCGGTGACGTAACCGTGACCGCCAGTTTGCCGACGGTTTCTAACGCGAGCGACCTCCGGGCTGCGAAACGTCGCGTCTCGGTCGAACGCGCCGGGCCGAACGAGACCGCGATGCGGGCGACGGTCGAGAATATCGTTCTGACGGTTCGGCGCAACGGAGCGGTGGTCTCGACACGGCGGGTTTCGCCGACCGTCGTCGTTCCGAACCAGGCGCTCATGCTCCACGACCAGGTGTCAACCTACCAGACGCGGTTGAACAACGGTCTGGACAAGCCGGGCCTGAGCCAGCGGATGACAGCGCGGCTGTACCCGATGGCGTGGGCGAGAGGATATGCCCAGTACGGCGGCGCAGGCGTCGAGAACGTCGTCGCGAACCGGCACGTCTCGCTGGCGACGAACGGCGCACTGCTCGGCGTCCAGCGGTCGACCTTCGGGCGGAGTGACCCCGCCGGTCGTCGTGCTCTGACAGAGGCGACAGCGATGACGGGAATCGAAGACGTCGTTCGGGGGAGCAGGGGTTCCGCTGTCTCCAGCGACGTGCTCGATCAGGCCGACTACAAACCGGTCAGCGAGACGCCGCCGCGCCCGAAGTCCACGGCCAGTCCGAGCCCGGGGGATTCGATGACCATCGGCGTCAACGAGACGGCCGACACCGCGTTCCGGTCCGTCACCGAGCCGTCGGCGCTCAACGAAACGCTCGAAGACGCGTACACCGTCGAGGTAGCGCTGGAAGTCGACGAGCACCGACTGGGCGGGGGGCCGCCGGGGAAGCCGGCCTCGCCGGGCAGCGAGTGGACACTAGTCGCCGACCGGACGACTACATCCGTTGAGGCGGTCGGGAACGCCAGCGGGGGTGTTGCGACGCCGGACGGCTGGCACAGATTGGAGACGTTCAGCCGGACCGTCGAGCGACAGTACACGCGGACCGCCGTCTGGCAGAACGGGTCAGTGCGTCGGCGCACGACTGTGTCGAGCACCGCGCGCTATCGCGTGACCGTCGCCGTCGTCGGCCGCCATCACGGCCGCTCAGTGGCACCGAACCGCTCGATTCGGACCGCACACGACGCCAGCGCAAGCCCGTTGAACGGGTCGAACCTCGCCGATGTGGAGCCGAAAGCGATGGACAGGCTCGTCGGCCACGCCGGGGGGAGAGACGAGACCGCCGAGCGAGTCGTCGACGACAGCCTGGGCCGGACGGAAGCGACGGTGACGGCCGACCGACCACCGGAACTGCACGAGTGGGTGTATCGGGACCTGATGGCTCTACGGGAGCCAATCCGCAACACGACCGTCACCGTCGAGCGCGGACGTGTAGGGACCTTCGAGACGAATCCCCCGCGGGAACTTCGGGAGCGGGTCGCACAGCGCCGTGCCGACCTCGCGGCCGTGCCGGACACCTACGACAGTACGGCCCAGAAGGCCCGCGCCGCGGCCCGGCTGACCTATCTGAATGCAGTGTTGACGGAGCTAGATAGGCAGGCCTCGGTTCGGGACAGTAACCGGAAGCGAGTCGACGCACAGCTAACGGAACGCACCGAGGGGTCGCTGCGTGCCCTCCGGAAAGGATTGACGGCCCGTGAGACGCGCGTCCCCCGGTCACGCCCGGTCCCGGTCGGTCCGGCCGGTCCCGTCAGGACGCGGGTCGATACGCAAACGCCGTATCTGACGCTGGCCGAACTGAACGAGAGTCGGTATCGCGCGCTGGACGGAAGCGAGCATCCGCTGGTGGCGCGGAACGCGAACGTGTTCACGGTCCCCTACGGCGACGCCGCCGACGCCGTCGTTGGCGGTGCGTTCGAGGGTGGCGATAGGGTGCGCCTTGCAACGGCAGCGAACGCACTCGCAGCCGCGAACGAAACCCTCGAAGACGAGTCGAGCGCCACGCTCGCTTCGGAACGTGATGCGCTCCAGCGGGAGGTGGAAGCGGCCAACGAGGAGCTGACGACGACGCTCTGGCTGGCAGTCTCCCAGCACACTGAAGCTGAACAGGGCGAGAGCAAGGCCATTGTCACTGAAGCGCTGTCGCCATGGGACACACCGGCGGCCCGAGCGCTGGCGCTGACCAACGGCTCCGCGCAGGAACGGGTCGCCCACGTCGCCGGTGCCCGGCTGAACCTCACGCGGGTCGAACGCGACCGTCTCCGCCTGACGCTGCTCTCAGTCGACACGCCAGCGACCAGACCGACGCTGGAGTCGACAAACGGGACGGCCTCGGCGGTACGGTCCGTTGCGAAAGACGAACTGAGCAAAGCGCTGGCGAACGCAGGGGAACAGAAGGTCCAGCAGTTCGCGAAGAAGCGTCTCGGAACGGACAAACTGCCGGCTGGCCTCCCGCTGGCCCCGCCAGTCACCCCCTGGTACGCGACGGCGAACATCTGGTGGGTTACCGTCGAGGGCGAGTACGCCAGGTTCGCCGTCTCTGCGAGTCACGGCCCGCCGAGCGAGCCAGGCGCACGGACCACCTATGCGCGTGACGGGCACAACGTCACGCTCGACGTGGACGACGACGGATCGACAGAGCGATTGGGTACCGCCGACCGCGTCTCGTTCAGCGCCGATACGGGCGTTGTCGTCGTGGTACCGCCCAAACCGCGCGGGGTCGGTGACAAGGGCGGGACCGCCGTGGAGGAATCGAGCGGGTGGCCGCACGCAGGTACCTGACCCCGGGCCGCATAACGGAAGTGAAATACCCCGGGGCCATACCGACACCCATGCTTCGAGGCGAGTTTCCGGACGCGGGCGAGCAGTCCCACGAGGAGTTACTGGCGGCCTACAGCACTGTGCTGGCCGAGACAGTCGAGACAGTCGGCATCGAGGAAATCATCGCCGAGACCGATCTCGATCAAGCGACAGTGACAGCGTTCGCCGACAGCGATATCGGCGACCGAACGCTCGATGAGGCGGTCTCGGTCCTGGCGACCCACCCGAACCGGCCGGACGCCGACGCGCTGCAGGCCGAGGCGCAAGACATCCTCCTGATGGGGATGACGACAGCCGTAATGGACGTGGAATCGCTGGCCTCCGGCATCGACGACGAACTGGAGCCGAAGGAGATCCAGCAGAAAATCGAGGGTAGATACCCGGTGACACTGGCCGAGTACGCCCTCCTGCACAGCTACATCGAGGGGGAGAAGCGGTGACGGAACGCGTCGCCATTCTAGGCTGTGGCTACGTCGGCTTGGAACTCGGACGGCAGTTGCGGAGCAGCCACGAGGTCGTGGGCGTTCGCCGGTCCGACGACGGCATCGCAGCTATAGAGGACGCCGGCTTCGAAGCGGTCCGCGCCGACGTGACCGACCCCGAGTCGCTGTCGGCGGTGCCGGACGCCGACTGGCTCGTCTTCGCCGCGAGTTCCGGCGGCAGGGGAGCTGAGGCCGCCCGCGAAGTGTACGTTGAGGGACTCCGGACGGCTATCGACCACTTCTGGTCGCGGGCGGACCCGCCCGAGCGACTGGTGTACACCTCCAGCACCGGCGTCTACGGCGACCACGACGGCGCGTGGGTCGACGAAGAGACGGGGCTGGACCCACAGACCGAGAAGACCGAGGTACTGGCCGAAGCAGAGCGCGTAGCCCGTGAGCGCCCCGTGGAACACGGCGGCCACGGCTCGGTCGCTCGCTTCGCCGGCCTGTACGGCCCGGACCGCTACCGACTGGAGCGGTACCTGGAGGGACCGGTGACGGCCGGCTACCTGAACATGGTCCACCGGGCCGACGCGGCCGGGGCCGTGCGCCACCTGCTGACGGGAGACCACCGGGAGGAAGTCGTGCTGGTCGTCGACGACGAACCCGTCGAGAAGTGGGCATTCGCCGACTGGCTGGCCGAACAGTGTGACGTCCCGTTCCCGCCGAAACAGACGACAGCGGAACGACTGGCCGACGACAGCCTCTCGGAGACGGCGAAGCGCCGTATCCAGACGAGCAAGCGATGCTCGAACAATCGGCTTCGGGAACTGGGCTACGAATTCGAGTACCCGACCTTCCGGGAGGGGTACCGCGACGCCGTCCGGGAATACCGGCAAAATTAGCTGTATCGGGGGCGAACTTTATTACTGATAGGCTGGCGAACAGCGTGGTATGACACGCGTTGCCGCCGGCGGACTCCAGATCGACGCCGCCGCGGCGTTCGCTAGCGAGAACCCCCTGCTGGTCGCTGGTGTCGCTGTGGTTCTTCTCGCCCTCCTCGGTGCCGGCATCTGGTTGCGTCGGTATCTCAGCCGAACGCCCGGCGAGCGACTGCGTCGGACGCTGACCGGCTACGACCGGATCGCGGTGTTGATGCACCCGAACCCGGACCCGGACGCGATGGCCTCCGCGCTGGCCGTCAACCAACTCGTCGCCGGCACTGATACGTCAGCGTCGTTGCTGTACCCCGGGGAGATACGCCGCCCGGAGAACCGGGCCTTCCAGACGGTGCTGGATCTGGATTTCGACCACATCGAGACTGTCGACGACATCGACGGCGAGGCAGTCGTCCTCGTCGACCACAACACGGCACGCGGCTTCCCCGGTGCCGAAGAGATAGAACCGGTCGCCGTCATCGACCACCATCCCGGCAACGGCAGCGGGGACGAGTTCACGGACATCCGGTCCGATTACGGGGCCTGTGCGACCATCTTCGCGAGCTACTTCAATCAGTTGGAGTTCGAGTTCAGCGACACACAGGGGAACGGGGGTATCGATATCGACGCGTCACCGGCAGAGACCATCCCCTGTGCGCTGGCGACGGGGCTGATGTACGGTATCCAGTCGGACACCCGGTCGCTGACCAACGGGTGTAAGTCCGAGGACTTCGCGGCTGCCGCGTACCTCTACGATGGGATGGACAGCGACCTGCTCAACCGCATCGCGAACCCGCAGGTCGACGCCGAAGTCCTCGACGTGAAATCCCGAGCCATCGGGA
Organism: Haloarcula sp. CBA1131; assembly: GCF_008728975.1. Classification (NCBI taxonomy): domain Archaea; kingdom Methanobacteriati; phylum Methanobacteriota; class Halobacteria; order Halobacteriales; family Haloarculaceae; genus Haloarcula; species Haloarcula sp. CBA1131. The sequence continues at coordinate 1,152,092 of NZ_RPCY01000001.1, read as the reverse complement.
AACGAGAGGTGCGAGCGCCCTACGCGTTCAGTGATGTGGGCGAGGTGTCGAACACGGACGCGATTCCGCAGGCGGCGGACGAACTGGAGACGTTAGAGGGCGTCTCAGCGGTCGTCGTTGTCGGCGAGAAGAAAGGGACCATGCGCATCGCCGGGCGCTCGCGGGACGACCGGGTCCACATCGGCCGGGCGATAGAGGCCGTCGTCGACGATATCCCGATGGCCGAGGGCGGCGGCCACGCTCGGATGGGCGGCGGCAAGGTCCCGGTCGAGCACATGGCCGGCCTCGGCCCCAGTAACGGCGTTTCCCGGGAAGATTTCCGCGAGCGGGTGTTCGATGCGATGAGCGGCGAACTGTGACAGGCGACTCCTGCGCTGTCGCCGACTCCAGTGAATCTCTGTCCTTTTGTCACTGCCCGACCAACACCCGGTATGGCCACACGGGAGGCGACCTGGGCGTACCGGGACGACCACGACGAGTTCGCGCGCACGTTCTACCGGCGGTTCGGCGACGGCGTCGTCTCCAGCATCGGCATCGGAACGTACCTCGGCGACCCGACCGACGAGCGGGACGCGAGTTACCACGACGCTATCGTGACGGCACTCGAATCCGGCATCAACGTCGTCGACACGGCGATAAACTACCGTCACCAGCGCTCCGAGCGGGTCGTCGGCGACGCCGTCGCGGACGCCGAGGTGGACCGCGATGCGATTGCCGTTGCGACGAAAGGAGGGTTCATCCCGTTCGACGGAGAGCGCCCGGCGGACCCCGGCGCGTTCGTCCGGTCGGAGTACCTCGACACCGGCATCGTGGACCGCGACGACCTCGTCGCGGGCCAGCATTGCATCGCGCCCGACTACATTGACGACCAGGTCGACCGCTCGCTCGCGAATCTGGGGCTGGACACCATCGACCTCTACTACGTCCACAATCCGGAGACGCAACTGAAATCCAAGTCCCGTGAAGCGGTGTACGACCAGCTAGAGGCAACCTTCGAGCGACTGGAGGAGCGCGCTGCAGCCGGCGACATCGAGCACTACGGTGTCGCGACGTGGGAGGCGTTCCGCGTGGCCGCTGCCCACGACAGCTATCTCTCGCTGCCCGAGGTCGTCGAGCGCGCACGCGCCGCGGCAGAGACGGTCGGCAACGCGGCGACGCATCTCCGCGCGATTCAGTTGCCGTTCAACGTCTCGATGGCCGACGCGTTCACCGTCGAATCCCACGACGGCGCGGAGGGGGCGCAGTCGGCGCTGTGGTTCGCTCACGAGGCCGGGCTGGACGTGTTCACCAGCGCATCCATCATGCAGGGCAAGCTGGCCGCAGCGGTCCCAGACGACGTGGCGGCGAAGCTCTCGGGCGAGACGAGCGCACAGCGCGCCATCAACTTCGCACGCAGCGCGCCGGGCGTGACCTGCTCGCTGGTCGGCACGGGCTCGGTCGAGCACGCCCGGGAGAACGTCGATGCCGGTCGGTACGAGCCGCTCGGTGCGGACGCGTTCGACGCCGTCTTCGAGTAGCTAGCTGAGTTCCTTCCACTTACCGTCGCACTCGGGGCAGACGCGCACTTTCCCGACCTCGTCCGGGTCGTTCTCCGTCGCGAGCGGCTCGTCACAGCTGGTACAGGAGAGCCGTCCGTAGTTGTCCTTCTCGACGTCGCCGGCCCGGAGGGCCTTCCTCACTGAGTCCATACCTGCCAGTGTGCTACCCGCGTGTAAAAACCCCGTGGCGGCGTTCCGGAACGTTGTTCATGGCTTCCGGTCTATCACCGGTCGTGTCTCGTCGCCGTATCTTCGGCTCGCTGTTGGGGATGGTGTTCTGCATCAACCTCGCGAGAGTCGTCTTTGCACCACTTATCGAGCCGATCCGGGCGACGACGGGTGCGTCCGATGCGACGCTCGGACTGCTCGCAACGATGGCCTGGGCCGGGAGCGCCCTCCCGAGGCTTCCCACCGGCGTCCTGCTGACCCGGATATCGCGGGCGAAGGTCATCTTCGGCTCCGGTGTCGTGTTGACGCTCGGGACGACGTTCACCGCGTTCGCGTTCGACCCGACGTTGTTGCTCGTCGGCGCGTTCACTATGGGGCTTGCCAGCGGCGTCTACCTGACTGCGGCGAACACGCTGGTCAGCGAACTGTACCCGGAGCGGCCCGGCCGCGCCCTCGGGCAACATGGGGTCGCTTCCCAGCTCGCCGCCGTCGGCGCGCCGGCGCTGATCTCGTTCGTACTCATCGTCGGAACGTGGCGGACCGCGCTGCAGGGGATAGCGGTCGCCGCGGGACTGGTGACCATCGCGTTCACGCTCATTGCGAGACGCTCGCAACTCCCCGACGCCGGGAGCGAAGACCGCGACCTCCTCGGCGCGGCGCGCGCCCAGTGGCACATCATCGTCACCAGCGTCGCCACCATCGGCGTCGCGGGCCTGGTCTGGAACGGACTGTTCAACTTCTACGTCACCTACGCCACGAGCGTTGGGCTGTCCGCGGGGTTAGGTCGAACGCTGCTGTTGCTCGCGTTCGGCGCCGGCGTACCGGCCTTCTACGTCAGCGGTCGGCTGGCCGACCGTCTCCCGTCGATTCCGTATCTCCTGACGATTCTGGCGGCCTTTACCGGCTGTGTGCTGGTGCTCCCGTCACTGACCGGATTCTGGTCGCTGGCCGCGTTCAGCGTCGTCGTCGGCTACGTCATCCACAGCATCTTCCCGGCGGTGGACGCGTACCTGCTCGGCTCGCTCCCGGACCGCCACCGCGCGAGCGCCTACGCCACCTACGGCGCGGGAATGATGGTGATGCAGGCCCCCGGGAGCGCGCTCGTCGGCCGACTGCTTGATGCCGGCGTCACGTTTCCGACACTGCTTCGCGGCATGGGAATCGCGTTGCTCGTCGTCCTCGTTGCGATGGTGTCGCTGCACCTCGACGGTCGCCTGCCGAGCGCAGCCCGAGCCTAAAGGCTGAAGCCGCTCGGTGCCGCGTCACCTGTATGGACCTGCAACCGGACGAGCTGGCTGGCGTCGTCGACCTCTTCGGCTCGCTCACCAGAGCGGAACTCGTCGACGCCTGCGGCGAACTCGCCTTCAAGCAGGGCGTCGACGCCGACCCGGACGCGGTCGCGGCGGCCATCGACGGCGCTATCGACTCGTATCACCTCGTCGCCGTCGACGACCACGCCGCCGATACAGACGAGACGCTGCTGGTAGTCGGCCCGGTCGCGTTCCCGGCCCTGCCCGACGGCGCGGCCGACCTCCCGCATATCATGGACGTCCCGTCCCGCGACCTCGCGCGCGACGCTGTCATCGAGGCCGTCAAGTCCCGTTTCCGGGAGGACGCGGTGATGGCCGTCAAGAACGGCGACGAGGACCGCGTCGAGACACTGCTCGACGTGAGCTACGACATCGAAGCCTGGGAGAGCGTTGAAATGGACGGCCTCCGCGACCGTCTGGACGACGTGTGAGCCCGACATCCGTATTCTGCACCATTAAATCGGCTAGTTCGCAGGAGTGAGCCACCCGAATTAAGACGCTCGGGTACCTACGATGTGCTATGCAGTTCGACCGGGTCGCGGCCCACGAGCCAGTCGTCGTGGACGACGAGCCACAGGAGGCCGCCGTCATCGCCCCGGTGGTCACGCGACCCGAGGGCGAGGCGATACTGTTCACGAAACGCGCTGACCACCTGTCTGACCACCCCGGGCAGATGTCGTTCCCCGGCGGCGGCCGCGAACCCGAAGACGAGGACCTGCTGCGGACGGCGCTCCGGGAGGCCAACGAGGAGATCGGACTCGACCCGCTGGCAGTCAACGTCGTCGGCCGGCTGGACGACATCAGGACCATCACGCGCTACTCCGTGCGCCCGTTCGTCGGCCGGATCCCGGACCGCGACTATCTGCCCTCGGACGAGGAAGTCGCCGAGATCGTCCCCCTGCCGGTGTCGGAGCTGACGGACCTGGACAACTACGAGTCCGAACACCGCGACCATCCCCACTACGGCGAGATACGGCTCCACTTCTTCTACGTCGACGGCTACACCGTCTGGGGCGCGACGGCTCGGATGCTCGTCCAGTTGCTCGAACTCGCAACCGACTGGCGGATGCCGCCCGAGCCGGACCGCTACATGGAGCCGGACGACGACCTCCCGCCGAGCGTGCGCGACGAAGCTGAGTGACACAGAGTGGGTTGTGGTAGGGCCGAGAGCGACAGGATTTTGCGACCCCGAGACGTTGATCGCGTACTGGATGACCACGCTTACCGGTGCGACACTGGCGGCCGCCGGCATCGACGCGGTGGCGCTCAAGCCGACAGAAGTGGACGTGTCGCGGGCGACAGACCTCGACATCGAGACGCTCGCAATTGACTACGAGGGGGCGGCCCACGTCCCAGAACCGGACATTATCGAGCGACTGGCATCGACCGCCGACGTACGCGTCACCACGCCAGTCCGGGCCGACGGCTTCGATCCGCTGGGAGACGACAGCGGGTTCGACGCGCTGCCGGCCGGTGCGGGACACGTACTGGTCGCCGGCCACAGCGCGTATCTCTCGGAGGACGAGGCCGAACGGGCCGTCGCACCGCGGTTGCGGGCGGCCGTCGACGACGCCAGCGACCCCTGGGTCGGCACCGAGGGCATCGAACGCCTCGCGCTGGCGGTCGGGGGCACGCAGTACGAACTCCTCTCCCGGACGACGGCCCGCGACGTGCGGACGCTCCGGACGGCCGGCTTCGAGGGATCGATTGCCGTCTACGCCCCGCTGGTGCTCTCGAACAGCGAGGACGCGATGCTGGACGCCGTCGGCGACTACGCGGCCCGGCGCGGTCCGGTCCGGAACGCGCTGCCTGACGGTGCGCCGACGGACAGCCGAGCGACGGGTCGGGCCAGAGACGTACTCAAACAGGCCATCCGCGACTACGCGCTCGTCGGCTCCGTCGAGACAGTCGCCGAGCGAACCGAGCGACTCCACGACATCGGCGTCGACACAATTGTCGGCTATCCGGCGCGTGGGCTTGACCCCTTCCTCTCGTAAATGAACGTCGCCGTCGTCGGCGGCGGGGCCGTCGGTCTGTCGACCGCACTGACGCTGGGCCGTCACGGCGCGTCGGTCACGGTGTTCGAACGCGATGAACTGGGCAGCGGTGCGAGCGGCCGCGCCGCCGGCCTCTGCTACGACGCCTTCGCCGACGACGTGGACGCGGCCGTCGCCGCGGACGCGATCACTCGCTACCGCGACCTGGACCTGTTCGAGCCCCAGCCCTACGTCTGGGTCGCACGAGACGAGAGCGACGCCGCGGCCGTCCGCGAGCAGATCGCGGGGATGCAGCGAAACGGCGTCGCGGTCGAAGCGCTCACGCCGGCGGAACTCGGCGACCGCTACCCGGCGCTGGACACGAGCGGCATCGAGGTGGCCGGCCTCGCCAGCGACGCCGGCGTGCTCGACCCGGACGCTGTGGTAGCCACGCTCGCCGAAACAGCCCGCGAAGCGGGCTCGACCATCGAAACGGAAACCCCGGTCTCGCTCGCGTCGCCGACGACCGTCGAAACGCCGGACGAAACGCGGACGTTCGACGCGGTAGTGGTCGCGGCCGGCCCACAGACGAAGCCACTCGTTGCCGACATCGGCGTCTCGCTTGCGCTGAAAGCTTACCGGGCGCAGGCGCTCGTGACCGAGCCGGTCGACGCCGCGTTGCCATCGTTCTACGACGCGACGCGTGAGTTCTACTGGCGGTCGAAAGCCGACGCGCTGCTGGTCGGCGACGGCGCACACGAGGTCGACCCGACGGAGTGGAACCCGGAGGCTGACGCCGAGTTCGTCACTCGGAGCCTCGACCGTGTCGAGCAGTCAACGGCGCTCTCGCCGGCTTGTGACCGAGCCTGGTCTGGTCTGTGTACAGCGACGCCAGACGGCGCGCCGCTGGCCGGGCAGGTCGCCGACGGGCTCTGGGTGGCGACCGGCTGGCAGGGCCACGGGCTCATGCGCGCGCCAGCGATGGGCGACTATCTCGCCGCAGACGTTCTCAATCGCCCGAATCCGCTCTCCGAGCATTTGCCCGACCGGGTCGACCCAACGCGGTTCGACGGCTCCGAAGAGTTCGCCGCGCTGGACGACCCGACGCGTGACTGGGACGAGTAAATGCGCTGTGAGAAAGTGTATACGCTCCAATCAGGAGTCGTCTTCGCCCTCGTCAGCTGATTCGGCTTCGCCTTCGACATCGGTATTTGCATCCGCTTCGGTTCCCCCGTCAGTCCCGCTGTCGTCGGTTTCAACGCCCACATCCGTTGCCGCGTCCTCGTCGTGCCCAGGCTCAGCCTTCGGGACGCGGACGTGGAGCGTGCCGTTGCTCTTGAGTGTGGCCTGGGCCGTCTCCGGGTCGACAGCGGCGTCGCTCGGCAGGGTGACGCTTCCGTCGAGCGCGAGCCCGCGGCCGGGGTAGCGCATCTCGAAGCCCTCGTAGAAGTCACGGAAGCGGTCGATGCGGACCTCCACGCGGTCGTCGACGTACCGGACCTGAATGTCCGACGCCGTCGTGCCGGGCGCGTCGAAGACGACGAGGTAGGCGTCGTCCGACTCCAGCAGGTCCGAGGCCAGCGGCTTGTTCTCCTGCACCCGGCCGGCGGCCCGGCCGATGTTCTCGAAGATCGCGTCGCTGATCGAGGAGCCGATGTCCCGCATCATAGTTCCACTTCGTCGAGACAGTCCGTCCCGCCACAGTACGGACAGGAGAACGCCGCGAGTTCGACATCGTCCGGCATATCGTACGTGTAGTGCATCTCGAACATGTCGAGTTCGCAGCTGTCGTCCGTGCAGACGACCTCCATAGTGGCTGGCATACTATTCCGTTGGTCCGTCGGGGACAAACCCCTTACGGACGGGGAAGGGGCCACCCCGTTCGTGCCAGTCCCAACATTGATACCGTCACCGGCGTACTCGGGTGTATGAGTAAACGCGTCCTCGGGGTGGATTTCAGCGGCGCAGCGACCGCTGGCGACGCGCTCTGGGTCACCGAGGCGATCCCGACGGAAGACGGGCTGACGATTCAACGGTGCTACCGCGGGACGGACGAATGGGGCCGGGACCGTGAAGCGGCTCACGCTGGCCTTTTCGATCGCATCACCGACGATGATGTGGGCGCTGTCGGGCTGGATTTCCCGTTCAGTCTGCCACAGGCGCTGCTTGACGCGCAGTGCGGGGGGACCTGGGACGGCTTCGTCGACTGGCTTGCGAGCGGTAGCGGCCCGACTGACCCGGGGTCACTCTCAGAGGCGTGCCGGCACACCGCGGAGATGGCGACCGGCAACCGGGACCTGCGCCGGGAGACGGATTTCCGCCGCGGGGTGCTGTGTCCCTACACGAATCGGACGCGCAGTATGACCTTCTACGGCGTCCGGGACGTACTCGGAAAACTGCGAGACGACGACGCGACAGCCGTCGTGCCGATGCAGGGCTGGGATGCCGACACGCTGGTCGCGGAGGTGTACCCCGCGGCGACGTTCGGCTGGCTGGGCTGCTACCGCGAGGGGTACAAGAACGTCGATGACCCCCGGCAGCGCCGAGAGGCAAACGTCGCAGCGGTCGAAGCCTGTAGCGTTACGGTCGGCGATCACCGCGACACCTACCTCGGGAACCACGACGCGCTGGACTCGCTGGCCGCCGTGGTTTCGGCGGGCCGGCTGGCCGACGGTGCCGGACCGCCCGTCTCGGGTCCCGACAGTGAAGGCTGTATCTACGTTTGACGACGCAGTGAAGTCACCGTCTCCGGGTCGAAGCCCGGCATATATCAGTTTCCGGACCAACTAGCGTCTATGCCTGACGACCAGGGCGGCTTCGAGGGCGTCCGCGAGAACGTCGACGGCCACCCGATGGTCAACCTCGTCGGCTACGCCACCCCCTACTGGCTCCGTCTGCTCGTCGGCATTCTGGCGGCGTTCTGTACCCGGTTCGCCCGCCTCGTGCCGCCGATAATCGTCGCCGCGGCCATCGACCGTGTCGTCCTCAGCAGCGGCGAGCCGGGGCTGCTGACGGATGCCGGCCTGTTGCCGCCCGGCCAAATCACGGGCGAAGCCGCCCGTATCGCGTTCCTCCAGCGGCTGGTCGCCATCGCAGCCATCGCCTATCTCCTTCGGTCGGCGACGCGCTTTGCCTCCAGATATCTCCTCCAGTCGAGCGCCCAGAAGATACAGCGGGACCTCCGGAACGACACCTACGACCACCTGCAACACCTCTCGCTGTCCTTCTTTGCGAACCACCAGACCGGCGGGATGATGTCGATACTCAACAGCGACATCAACCGGCTGGAATCGTTCCTCAACACGGAGTTCCGCCAGATGATTCGGGTGGTGGCGACCGTCGGCGGTATCGCGGTCATCCTCTATCGGTACTCTCCGAAACTGGCGCTCATCGCGCTCGGCCCGGTGCCACTCATCGGCATCGCCAGCGGCTTCTTCCTCACCTGGATCGAGCCGAAATACCGCTCCATCCGCCAGACAGTGTCCCGGCTCAACACCCGGTTAGAGAACAACCTCAGCGGCGCGCCAGTCATCAAAGCGTTCGACCGCTACGACTTCGAGCGCAAGCGGGTGACCGACCAGAGCCAGGAGTATCACGACCAGAAGGTAGCCGCCCTGCGTATCCGCCGGGCCTTTTTCGCCGGCCTGCGACTGCTTACTGGTATCGCGTTCGTCCTGATTCTGTACGTCGCCGGGATGGACTTCATCACGGCTCCCGAGAGCGAAGCGGCGCTGTCGACCGGGGCGTTTGCCCTGTTTTTCCTGTATATCCGCCGGCTGTACTCGCCGATGCGCCGAATCGGGCGCTCCGCAAACAAGTACCAGCTCGCCAAGTCCAGCGCCGAGCGCGTGTTCGGGCTGCTGGGTCAGGACCCCGAAGTCACCGACCCCGCAGACCCGTACGAACCCGACAACATCGACGGGTCGGTCGAGTTCGACGACGTGACGTTCGGCTACGGTGACGAACCGCCGGTCGTCCGCGACGTGTCGCTTGACGTGCCCGATGGCGCGACAATCGGCCTTGCTGGGGCGACCGGAGCCGGCAAATCGACCTTGCTGAAACTGGTGCCGCGGTTCCACGACGTGGATGCTGGTGCGGTCCGGGTGGATGGCGTCGACGTGCGCGAGTACGGCCTCCAGAGCCTCAGGGGCGAAATCGCCATCGTCGAACAACAGCCGTACCTGTTCTCGGGGACCGTCGCCGAGAACATCGCCTACGGCGACCACGAGGTACTCGACGCCGAACAGTTGGACGAGGAGACCGAAGAGGTCGGCTGGGAGACCGCACGCGACCGTGTCCGCGATGCGGCGAAAGCCGCACAGGCCCACGAGTTCATTCAAGACTTGCCGGATGGGTACGACACGCAGATCGGCGAGCGGGGCATCAAACTCTCGGGCGGCCAGCGGCAGCGGGTCGCCATCGCTCGCGCTCTGCTGAACGACCCCGAGATCATCATCTTCGACGAGGCGACCAGCGACGTGGACACGGAGACGGAAGACCGGATTCAGGAGAGCATCGAACAGTTGGTCGCGGACCGCACCGCCTTCGTCATCGCCCACCGCCTCTCGACAATTCAGGACGCGGACCGTATTGTCGTGATGGACGACGGGGAAATCGTCGAACGGGGTAGCCACGCTGACCTGCTCGCGGTCGACGGCGATTACGCCGATCTCTGGCACGCCCAGGCCGACGACCGAACGGTCAGCGCCGACAACTGAGACTGCGTCTGTTCGGCCGCCGCCGGTACTGGGTCAGCAGCGCCGAGATGCCCTAGTACCGTCGAGAACCCATTGAGTAGCCCGTTAAGCCCGGTCCACACCAACCAGCGTGAGCCGCTGGAGGGACGCATACTAAGTGCACATTAGTCCCGCTTTGCGTCTGTGATAGTGGTACTTGATAACAGTGCCTTCGAAAGAGATACTTTCTCATATGCACTACAGAGATATTATCGCTCTTTTTAATACATATGAGTTATTAGGTCGGCGTAAGCGTGACATCACTCACTCTCGAACCGCTGACGTACGAGGACATCCCGTCGGAGCGCCGTCCCGGGGTACTCCAAGCGTTGGTCCCCGTACTCGGTGTCGTTCTGTTCCTCGGCATCGGGTCCGGGTATCTGAAGCTGGCCCCACACGGGCCGTTGCTCTGGAGCATCGTGCTGACTGGCGCAGTCGGGAAATACTGGCTCGGCTACTCGTGGGACGACCTCTACGAGGGGCTCGCGGACAGTCTGCTGATGGGACTGCAGGCTATTCTCATTCTGTTCGTTATCTACGGGCTCATCGCGACGTGGGTCAGCGCGGGGACTATTCCCGGGCTGATGTACTACGGGCTCTCGATACTGACACCGGACGTGTTCCTGCCGGCGACAGCGCTGCTTGCGATGGTCGTCGCGTTCTCCATCGGATCGTCCTGGACGACGGCTGGCACCCTCGGCGTGGCCTTCATCGGCATCGGCTCCGGTCTCGGCGTGCCAACACCGATGACTGCCGGTGCCATCCTCTCGGGTGCCTACGCGGGCGACAAACAGTCCCCCCTCTCGGATACGACGAACCTCGCGGCCGCCGTGACGAACACCGACCTCTACGACCACATCCGGGCGATGCGCAACGGGACCGTGCTGGCGTTTGGTCTCTCAGTCCTGCTCTACGCTGCGCTGGGGCTGCGTACTGTCGGTGAAATCCCAACCGGGCGTGTCGCCGAAATACAGGGCGCACTCGCGGGCAGCTACGACCTCTCGGTGCTGGTACTCCTCCCGCTCGTTGTCACCTTCGGGCTGGCGCTGTACGGGATCCCCGCGCTCCCGACGCTGGTCGCCGGGGTCTTTGCCGGGACCTTCACGACCATCTTCGTTCAGGGCCGGTCGTTCACTGCCGCCTGGACCGTCTTTCTCGACGGGACGGCCCCTGAGACAGGGATGGACCTCGTGAACGACCTGCTGGCAAGCGGTGGCATCTCGGGGTCGGCCTGGACGATTGCTGTCGTCGTTGCGGCCCTCAGTCTCGGCGGACTCCTCGAACGGACCGGCGTCCTCGCCGTGCTCGCACACCACCTTGCGACTGCTGTCCGCGGCCCGCGCAGCCTTGTCGTCGGGACCGGCGTTTCGGCGATTTTCGTCAACGCCTTTTCCGCCCAGCAGTACATGAGCATCGTCGTTCCCGGACTCACGCTCCGGAACCTCTACGACGAGTACGGCCTGGCCAGCGACGACCTCTCACAGGCTATCGAATCCGCCGGAACCCCGACCGGCGCGCTCTTCCCGTGGCACGCCGGTGCCGTCTATATGTCCGCAGTCTTCGGGGTCGGAACGCTTGCCTACGCCCCGTACTACTTCTTCGCGTTCCTCTCGCCGCTGATCCTGTTTGCGACAACGCTGTTCGGCGGACGGTATGACGGGTCCCAACAAGCTGATTCAGCCCCGTCGTCTGCTGTCGCCGACGACTGAGTTCGTCTGCCCCCGGGTGATTCTGTCACTGCATCATCCCCTCCGGAAGCGCCGCTGGCCTACATCCGTTCGACAGTGAGATTGCGGTCCTCACAGAACGTTTCGAGTCGACGCCTGACCTTTCGAACCTCCTCGGATTCACGACCACCCGCATCGGCTGTCAATCCGTATCCACCGCCGCCAGCGATGATCGTCACCTCGCAAGTTGTCTCATCTATTAGCTCCAGCACGGTCGTCGCCTGTACCTCAGTGAGTTCCATGCGGTAGTGGTTCTCCGTAACCGCCACAACGAACCCGTTGCCGTCATACAGCTCGCGGGAATCTTCGGCGATATCGTGGAACGCTCTGGGCAGCGTGCTGGCCCCTTCGCCACGGACCGTAAATTCGACCCGTTCCATACACATCCATGGCACGGGCTGGGAGAAAGTGATTTTGTACCATGGGTGGCCGTGGTGCTGACTACGCCCTCTTTAGCTCGCACATGACCGTTCCTGTTTCCACGGCCGACCAGACACGGTTTTAGGCATCGAACGTCAAGCGAGGGGTATGACTGACCCCGAGACGCTCGACGTGACCATCGTCGACGGCTACGTCGACGAGCCCGCACACTTCGGGGTGCCGCCGTACATCTCGACGTACCCGCGGTACGCCGCCGGCGCGCTCGTCGATGCCGGCGTCCCCCGCAAGCAGATAACGTATCACACTATCGACGAACTCCGGGAGGACAACGCAGTCTGGCGAGACGTTGAGGCCGCCGACCTCATGGTGTACGTCGGCGGGATGACCGTCCCCGGCAAGTACGTCGGTGGGACGCCGGCCGAACCCGACGAGGTACGGGAACTCGCGTGGACGGCCGACGGGACTTCCATCATGGGCGGTCCGGTCCGATTCGGCGTCGGCGAGGCCAACGAGGGCGCGAGCGAGACGGCCCGCGACGACCTCGATTTCGACTTCCTGGCGATGGCGGACGTCGAGGCCGCAGTGTTCGACCTCGTGGACTCCGGCCTGGAGGGGTTCAACGACCGGTACCGTGACATCGAAGAGGAGACACGGTGGGCCCGCGCCGGCGCGTTCGTTGTCGAACAGCATCCGAATCACCCTGACTACCTCATCTGCGAGATGGAGACTTCCCGGGGCTGTCCGTACCGGTGTTCCTTCTGTACGGAGCCGATGTACGGCAACCCGGACTTCCGGCCGCCCGAGAGTGTTGTCGATGAAGTCGATGCCCTCTCGGACCGCGGCGTGAAGCACTTCCGACTGGGCCGGCAGGCCGATATCCTGGCCTACGGCGGTGACGGTGAGGCACCGAATCCCGACGCCCTGCGGCGGCTCTACGGCGGTATCCGCGACGTTGCGCCGGACCTTGAGACGCTGCATCTCGACAATATGAATCCCATCACGGTTGTGAAGTGGCCCGAGAAGGCTCGCGAGGGGATTCGCATCATCGCCGAGCACAACACGCCCGGCGACACCGCCGCGTTCGGCCTGGAGTCGGCCGACCCGAACGTGATGAGCGACAACAACCTCAACGTCACCGCCGACCAGTGTTTCGAGGCGGTGAAAATCGTCAACGAGGTGGCTGGCTGGCGACCCGGAGGAGATAAAGACACTGCCCCCAACTTTGGCGACGACGCCGCTCGGCGGCTCCCCAAACTCCTGCCCGGTATCAATCTCGTCCACGGGCTGAAAGGCGAGACGCGGGAGACCTTCGAGCACAACAAGCGGTTCCTCCAGCGGGTGTACGACGAGGGGCTCATGCTCCGGCGGGTGAACATCCGGCAGGTGATGGCCTTCGAGGGGACCGACATGGCCGACACCGGCGCAGAAATCGCTAAGGACCACAAACAACTGTTCAAGCAGTACAAACAGGAGGTCCGTGAGACCATCGATAACCCGATGCTCCAGCGGGTCGCACCACCGGGGACGGTACTCCCCGACGTGCATCTGGAGTATCATCAGGACGGCAAGACGTTCGGCCGACAACTTGGGACCTACCCGCTCCTCGTGGGCATCCCTGGCGAGCGCGAACTCGGCAGCGTCGTCGACATCGCAGTCACCGACCACGGCTATCGGTCGGTCACCGGCGTTCCCTACCCACTTGATCTCAACAGCGCGTCGATGAACGAACTCACCGCGATTCCCGGTATCGGCCGGAGCACCGCCGGCGACGTGGTGGTAAACAGACCCTACGAGTCGGTCGGAGATATCGACGTCGCGTCAATCGAGCGGTTCGCAACCACCCAGTCGCAGGAAGGCGCTGACTAACAGCCGGTTTGGTCCCGAAAGCATACCGAACGGAAAGTACTTTTCACTCCGGGGATGACCAAGAGCGTATGACTGCGGTCGAGGTGAGCGTCGTTCTCCCTGCCTACAACGAGGCAGACACCATCGAGCAGACGGTCTCGATAACGCTGGAGACGCTCGCCTCGTTTCTCCCCGAAGACGCGTACGAAGTCATCGTCGCGGAGGACGGCTGCTCGGACCGCACACCCGAAATCGCGACGCGACTCGCGAACGAGGACAGTCGGATCCGACACGTCCACAGCGACGACCGCCTCGGACGCGGCGGCGCGTTAGAGTACGCCTTCGACCAGGCCGACGGCGACACACTGGTGTATTTCGATACCGATCTGGCGACGGATATGTCGCATCTCGAAGAACTGGTCAACGCCGTCCGAATCGACGGCTACGACGTGGCGACGGGGTCACGGTGGATGCCCGAAAACCGAGCCGACCGGCCCGCAAAGCGTGGCATTCCGAGCTTCGGCTATAACACGCTCGTTCGGACGGTCCTCCGCTCGGATCTTAAGGACCATCAGTGCGGGTTCAAGTCGTTCGACCGGCAGGCACTGGAAACGCTGTTACCCATCGTTCAGGACGAGCACTGGTTCTGGGACACGGAACTGCTCGTGAAGGCCCAGCGCAACGGCTATCGGGTGAAGGAGTTCCCCGTCGACTGGACGCCGAAGGGCGATTCGAAGGTCGACATCGTCCGGGACGTGTTTGGCATGGGCAGTCAGATACTCCGGACCTTCTGGGAACTGTCGGTTAGCCCCCGGATTACACGCGAGGTGTCGCTCGGCGCGGGGACGATGCTGGTCGTCGTCGCACTCCTGTTGATGACGCAGTATCTCGACCCCGACCGCGTGCTCGCGGAGATGGCGGGCGCAGCGCCGGAAATCGTCGCGCTGAGCGCCGTCGTCTATGCCGTCTCGTGGCCGCTCCGGGGTATTCGCTACCGGGACATCCTCGTCTCGATGGGGTATCGGGAGCGGTGGGGCTTCCTGACGGGTGCAATATTTATCAGCCAGACCGGGAATCTCGTGTTTCCGGCGCGGGCCGGTGATGCGGTTCGGGCGTACGTCATCAAGGCCCGGCGTTCGATTCCGTACCCCTCCGGGTTCGCGTCGCTGGCCGTCGAGCGCGTGTTCGACCTGCTGACGATCACGCTGCTTGCCGGCGTCGTCATGATCGGGCTGGCTGTAACGGGGTCGGCCGAGCAGTTGCTGACCGCGCTGACTGGTGATACCGTCGGCGGCGACGCGGCCAGCAGCGGGCGAACTGCCGTGGCCGTGGCCAGCGGCGTCGGCCTCGCGGCGATCGGGGCGGTGGTGGCTATCGTCGCCAGTGCCCGGAGCGACCGGAACTTCGTCCGGGCGGTCATCGGGCGGCTGAGCAGCGACTCCTACGCCGACTACGTCGCCGGCGTCATCGAAGGGTTCGTCGGCGACGTACAGACGGTGGCTGCCGACGGGTCGGCCTTCACCCGTGTCGGCATCGGAAGCCTCCTCATTTGGACGTTCGACGTGATAACGGCCCTGATCGTCTTCGCGGCCTTCGGATACAGCCTGACGCCGTCGCTGGTGGCCGTTGGCTTCTTCGCGGTCAGCGTCGGGAACCTCGCAAAGGTCCTGCCGCTGACGCCCGGCGGTGTCGGCCTCTACGAGGGTGCGTTCACCGTCATCGTCGCGTCCCTGACGCCGGTCGGCGTCGCCGCGGCTATCGGCGTCGCTATCGTCGACCATGCGGTCAAGAACGTCGTCACCATCATCGGCGGCGTCGCATCGATGGCCTGGCTCAACGTCTCACTGACGACGGCCGTCGAGGAGTCCCAGTCCGCCGACGCTATCGAACCGGAAACAAACGACTGAGCGCATTCTGACGCGCCCCGAAATAGCACTCCGTCGCTACTGGGATTGCGCTGGTAATACTCGGGACAGTACAACAGCACTCTACTGAGATTGCTCTTCTAGAGTAACAATTGAAACGATTTCCACACTGATCACACTGCCGTCCTGCGATCCGGTGTGCATTGATTTTCAGTGGCTACTGTAGCTACCAGTCTCCAGAGCGGCGTATTTCTTTACTAATATTATAAATAAGGGCCCTTTTACCAACAACGTTAATTATAATAGTTAATATTATATAATACGGAAAACTACGCAGTTCTGCTATGTTTCAACGTAGCATACAATCGAGCGAACTGGGCAGGCAAACGCGACGCAGTTTCCTCAAGGCCTCGACCGGTGCTGTGGCATCGGTAGCAGCACTCGGTACGAGTGGCGCTGTACGGGGCGGCAAGTTCGGCGGTGATGACGGAGAGTACACAGCTCCAGCGGAGTTCCCACTCGTTTCGACGCGTGATCAGTTCACTGACGACGCTGAACTGAAGTCCGAGTATACAGAGACAGAGTACGAAACAGTGGGGGATTGGGAGTCGACCCGGGCCAGCGACGATACGGAACTCGTCATCTTCGTCCACGGCTGGAGTCTCGGAGAGACGGATGCCAGAAACGCCGCCTACACCTGCCAGATCGGGCTTGAAGAGAACGAGTACGACCAGTTCACCGTGGGGTTCACCTGGGATGCCGATAAGGGCGACGGCATCGGCTGGAGCGAGGGTGTCGCCATCGCCAAACAGAACGGTCCGAAGCTCGCACAGTGGGTTGCCGACCACAACGACAGCGGTGGGCTTCCAGTCCGGGTAATCGGACATTCGCTCGGCGCAAAGGTGGCTGTTGAAACGATGGCGTCGCTTCACGAGCGTGGACGCGAAGACGCAGTCGAGTCGGTGACGTTACTGGGTGGCGCTATCGGTGAATCCGTCGTTGAGCTCGACGAGGCATACGGCGAGTCCATCGAGTACGCCACCACGTCCTTCGACAACTTCCACAAGGACGACGACGCGGTGCTGGGGACTGCATTCAGTGCTGCCGAGTGGGCGGAAGCGGTCGGTGAAACGGGTGTGCAGAGTCCCGATGACGCCCCGAGAACTACACCGAGCACGATGTAACAGAAACCGTTGCGGACCACAATTCATACTACGAGCCTGGCGAAGGGTGTCTGCCCACTGTCGTTGAGACGTTCGAGTAGAGAGGGACGTGGCGGCGGTGACGCTACCAGTTGTATACGATTATAACCGGGTTGTGGGAAATCAGTCAAAAATACCCGGCAGCTATTATATGAATGGTCATGCGACTAATGCACAAACGTGGGTTTCGTGACGTGTATCGGTGGTCTCCATGACAATACCGGAATGTTTTAATGACTTTCGTTCGAATACAGTGTTACCGACTGCCTCCGGGTTCTGTGATGTCTCCCACCCGGTGAGCACCCGCCTTCGCAACCAATGAGTGAACACACACGGACGCGACAGCAACACGAGGAACAGACGACTGAGTCGACGGAATCGGAGAGCACTGCGTGCCCGGAGTGCAGTGGCTCGCTCGTCATCGACGACGAACACGGCGAAACGGTCTGTGAGGACTGTGGCCTCGTCGTCGAGTCCGACGAAATCGACCGCGGCCCCGAGTGGCGCGCATTCGACTCCAGCGAGAAAGACGAGAAGTCCCGCGTCGGCGCACCGACGACGAACATGATGCACGACAAGGGCCTCTCGACGAACATCGACTGGCGCGACAAGGACGCCTACGGCAACTCCCTCTCTGGCAAACAACGCCAGAAGATGCAGCGTCTCCGCAAGTGGAACGAGCGGTTCCGCACTCGCGACTCCAAGGAGCGCAACCTCAAGCAGGCCCTCGGTGAAATCGACCGTATGGCCTCCGCGCTCGGACTGCCAGAAAACGTCCGCGAGACGGCCAGCGTCATCTACCGCCGCGCGCTGGACGAGGACCTGCTCCCCGGCCGCTCCATCGAGGGCGTTTCGACGGCGTCCGTCTACGCCGCCGCGCGACAGGCTGGCGTCCCACGCTCGCTCGACGAGATTACGGAGGTCTCCCGCGTCGAGAAGAGCGAAATCGCCCGGACCTACCGCTACGTCGTCCGCGAACTCTCGCTCGAAGTCCGCCCCGCGGACCCCGAGAGCTACGTCCCGCGGTTTGCCTCCTCGCTGGAACTGTCTGACGAGGCCGAACACCGCGCCCGCCAGCTCCTCCAGAACGCCAAGGAACAGGGCGTCCACTCCGGCAAGTCCCCGGTCGGCCTCGCCGCTGCCGCAGTGTACGCGGCCGCCCTGCTGACCAACGAGAAGACGACCCAGGCTGCCGTCTCCGAGGTCGCCGACATCTCCGAGGTCACCATCCGCAACCGCTACCACGAACTGCTGGAAGCCGAGCAGGACCTCCCCGTCGCGTAATTCGCGTTGAATCGCTGTGAGAATCAGTTTTTGTTTGATGTTTCAAGCGGAGTATTTGCTACTGCAGCGGACAGTCTGAACAGCCAGAAAGCCCCGGCCGGCTGAACTCGGGGGACTCGCTGTGGTCCTCGCTCGCCATGCTCACTGCGGTCCTTACTTCGTCCGCCTTCGTTCAGCCGCCCGCCCCTTTCAGTCCCACCCGATGTCAGATGGCCAATCAGCTACGGGTGGGAGTGAAAGGGGCCGACCCGCTCCGGGAACCTCAGCGATGTAAGCACCTACTGGAGCGCAACGAGCCGGGGGACCGAAGCGGGTCGGGAGCTTTCTGGCTGTTTTCGGACGGTATTTCAAAATAAGGCACGGCCACCACAGAGCGACACACATCAACGACTCCCCCGACCGATAACCGCAAGACTAGAGTCGTCTCATCTGCTGGGACCGGTATGGAGACGACACACCGGGTTCGAACCGGTGACGCCCGTACGCTTGAGTGTCCCGACGACAGCGTCGAATTGGTGGTCACGTCCCCTCCGTACCCGATGATCGAGATGTGGGACGACATCTTCGCGGACCTGGACCCCGACATCGGGGCGGCGCTGGACCGCGGCGACGGTGACCGAGCGTTCACACTGATGCACGACGTGCTCGATGCGGTCTGGGCAGAGCTGAAACGCGTGCTGGTTCCCGGCGGCATCGCCTGCATCAACGTCGGGGACGCGACGCGGTCCCTGGAGGACGGCTTCCGCTCCTACCCCAACCACGCCGAAATAACCAACCGGCTGACCGACCACGGCCTGCGCGCGCTTCCCGATATTCTGTGGCGCAAACCGACCAACAGCGGCGCGAAGTTCATGGGCTCGGGGATGGTGCCGCCGAACGCCTATCCGACCCTGGAACACGAGCACATCCTCGTGTTCCGCAACGGGGAGCGCCGCCGCCTCGAACCCGGCGCGGACCGTCGCTACGAGAGCGCCTATTTTTGGGAGGAACGCAACGAGTGGTTCTCCGACCTCTGGGAACTGCCCGGCGAGACGCAGGGCATCGACGACGGGCTCCGGGACCGCTCGGGTGCCTTCCCGCTGACCGTGCCATACCGGCTCATCTCGATGTTCTCGGTGTACGGTGACACCGTACTCGACCCGTTCCTCGGGACCGGGACGACGACGCTGGCAGCGATGGTCACCGGCCGGAACTCGGTCGGAGTGGACCGCGACCCGGACCTGCTGTCGGCGCTCGAAGACCGGGTCGCGGCCGCCCCGGAACGCTCTCGGACCATCGCTCAGGAGCGTCTCACCGACCACCGCTCGTGGGTAGAGCAACGGCGTGCCGACGGGAAAGAGCCGGGCTACGAGGCCGAACAGTACGACTTCGCGGTCAATACGAAACAGGAGCAACGGATTCAGTTCTACGCGGTCGACTCCGTCACGACGACCGATGACGGCTTCCGGGCCGCCCACGAGCCGGTCGAGTAAGCGCGGCTTTTTGTGTGGCTCCGTCGAAGCCGACCTATGGACTTCGAGTCGTTCACCCTGCTCGCCGCTACAGACGACCTCGGGGTGGAGCCGGCCGCCCGCGCTGACGCCGACGGGCTGGAGCTACGGATGGATTTCGCCGACGAGCCGCTGGCACAATTGGACGCCTACGACGGCGACCTCCCGATACTCGTCACGAACCGGCCGACGTGGGAGGGTGGCGAGGCCGCCGACACCGCGGGCCGCCTCGGCGCGCTCGAAACCGCGCTCGAACACGACGCCGTGACGGCCGTCGACCTCGAACTCGCGGCGCTTGCGGGGGCTGGCGACCACGATGCCGGCCGCGTCGCCGACGCTGCCCGCGACCGCGGCGCGTCTGTCGTCGTCTCGACGCACAACTTCGAGTCGACGCCGGACCGCGACAACATCGTGAGTCGACTCGAACGGGCCTGTGCTCGCGGTGACGTGGGGAAAATGGCCAGCACAGCCCAGTCGCCGGACGACGTACTGGCGATGCTCGGGGCGACCCGCGAAATGACTGCCAGAGGCGAGCAGGTCGCCACGATGTGTATGGGTGCAGCCGGTCGTCACTCCAGAGCCGTCGCCCCTGTGTATGGCTCCCGCATCGGCTACGCACCGGTCGACCCCGCTGACGCAACCGCGCCGGGGCAGTACGACCTCGCGACGCTCCGGACGCTGGTCGGACAGCTACAGAGCGACGCCTGAACCGGTGGCCGCCGGTCACGGGGTTTTCCTCCGGACGGTGATCCTTCGGAAGATATAGGGGTATGCGAGACGGATTCGCGGAGTATGACTGACACAGGACGCAAGCGGCCGTTACTGGCCGTGGTGCTTGCGTTCATCTTCCCTGGGTTGGGACACTTCTACCTCCGCAAGTGGGGACGGGGACTGCTGTGGCTCGGGTTATTGTTCATGCTGTCGGTGGTGTTCGTCGTCACTGGCGCTATCGACCCCGTCACCCAGTTGAGCCTAGAGGCTATCTCGTCGTCGTATCAATCCAGACCCACCGAGGTGACAATCGGTTCGGTCGTGATCACGACGCTCAACGTCGTCGACGCCTACTGGGTCGCGGTCAACGAGAACCAGACACAGGAGGTCGAAGCCGGTATGACGTGTCCGAACTGCGGCAAGGAACTCGACGAGGACATCGATTTCTGTCACTGGTGTACAACGCAACTGGAACCGGTCGAGGCGGACCAGCAGTAACCTCCGGCTTGCGGTCCGTTCCGGGCCGAAGCCGGCTTACTTCTCGATGATACTTTCTTCGATCCGCTCGCCGAAGTGCGTCGCCGTGTCCTCGTGGTAGATGAGGATTTCGTCACCGGGTTCGAGGTTCGTGACGGCAGTTCGCCCGTCCCGGGTGTGGACTTTGATGGTCTCGGCGTTCTGGAGCAGCGTCTCGATGCGGTCGCCGTCCTCGGTTTCGGCCTGCACGCGGAACATCGGACGCTTCTCTATCTTCGCGCGGCCGACGATGGCCTCGCGAGTGTGCCCGTCTGCGTCGACGATCTGTACCTCGTCGCCGGACTGGAGTTCCGAGAGGTACTTCGTGCCGCCGTCGGGGGTCCGGACGTAGGCGTGGACCGCGCCAGCGTTGACGCGGAACGGCCTGCTGGCGACGTAGGGGGATTCAGCCGTCTCGGCGTGGACGAAAAAGAGCCCACGGGCCATCGAGCCGACGAGCATCCCTTCGTCGTGTTCCATCAGGCTGCCCGTGTCGATGCAGACGCGGTCAGCGGAGCCGGTCTGCTCGATAGCGGTGACCTCGGCGTACTCCAGGTCGAGCGATTCCCGCCCCATCTCGTCACGGACCTCGACCGTCTTGCGGATTTCGTCGAGGTCGTCGGTGTCCAGCAGGACGCCGTCAGCCCCGATTTCCAGCGTCTCGTAGGCCGTTCGTGCGTCCTCAGCGGTCCGGACACCGGCGATGAGGTCCGTCTCCTCGCCGACCCGGGCGATGAGGTTTTCGAGCGGAATGATCTGCCAGTTCTCGCCGATGACGATAGTGAAGTCGGCTTCGGCGGCGACCGCCTCGGCGAAGGCCTCGTAGTCCTCGTCGAAGATGCGGACGTAGCCGCCGTCGGGGGCGGCCCCGTTCTGCCGGAGCGTCGAGAGGTCCGCGGAGCCGGAGAAATCAGACGGGAGGTCGACCGTGCCGTCGCCCTCACCGTCTTTGCCGACGATGGTCGCATCGGCCCCCGAGTCCTCCGCCTCGGCCTCCATGACGTGGACGTCGCCATTAGTGAACGCGGCGATGTTTATTTCTCCGAGTTCCGAGGCGCGGTCGACATCTTCCTCGTCGACCAGTACCCAGTCGACGCCGGCCTCGATACCGGCGGTTATCCGTCGCTTGCGTGTCTCCCAGTCGCCGACTTCGCTGTCGGCCTTGAGCCAGACGCTTCGAGTCATACGCCCACGTGTGCGACGGCGGGGCTTGAACGTGGCGGATTGTGGGATTGAGCGACGCTTCGGGTGGTTGTGAGCCCGCCGGCAGGGAGTGGTCTCAAATAAACGGGACCGCCGCGGCTGTGTTCAGAGCCGGTCGGCCCGACGGGTGGTGACAGTGTGACCGGGCTAGCTGTCGCTATCGGAACGTCCAGCGTCGCAAAACCGATTCGCAGACGGCCTGCTCGGACCTCAGGCCTCGACGGCCAGTCCGGCCTCGCGAAGCGCTTCCTCGGTGGTGGCGTCGTCGTGGACGACGGCGGAGACGGCACGGGCAATCTTCTCCGGTTCGTCGTGCTGGAAAATAGAGCGGCCCATCGAGACGCCGGACGCCCCGGCGTCCATCGTTCCCCGGACCATACGAACGGTGTCTTCGTCAGTTCCTTTCGAGCCGCCGGCGATGACCACTGGCAGCGACGTGGACTCGACGACGTGCTGGAAGGTCTCGGCGGAACCGGTGTAGCCGGTCTTGACGATATCCGCGCCAAGTTCCTCGGCCAGCCGGACGGCGTGGCCGACGGACTGGTTGTAGTCCTCGTTCTCGGAGTCGATGTCGGGGCCGCGGGCGTAGGCCATCGCCAGCACCGGCAGGCCGTACTGGCTGGCCTCAGTCGTCAGTTCGGAGAGTTCCTCGATCTGTTCGGGTTCGTACTGGCTGCCGACGTTGATGTGGAACGAGACGGCGTCGGCCCCGGCGCGGATGGCGTCTTCGACCGTGCCGGTCACCCGTTTGTCCTGTTCGTCCGGGCCGATAGTAGTAGAGCCGTTGAGATGCGTGATGTAGCCCGCGTCGTTCTTGTTCGGGTGGACTCGTCCGGCGATACCCCGCTGGGTGAGGACGGCGTCCGCGCCGCCGCTAGTGACCGCGTCGATAGTCGGTTCGATGTCTTTGAGGCCCTTTACGGCCCCCATTGTGATGCCGTGGTCCATCGGGATGATGACGTATGTGTCGTCTGTCCCGATGCGTTCGAGTCGTGCGCGTTTTCCTGCAGTCATGATATGAGACAGTGTGGCAAGTACGATTATGTGCGTTCCGGTTGCGGTCGTTCTGCCGCGCCCCGGAGCGCACCGTCTTTGAGTTCACGAGCCTTCGTTTCGAGCCGGTCGGCCACTTCGTCGACGGGGTCGCCGTTCTCGTGGCCCTCGGCGACAATATCGACCAGCGCGGAGCCGACGATGATACCGTCAGCGCCGGCAGAAACGATTCGCTCGGCGTGGTCGCCCGTCTTGATGCCGAACCCGACGGCCTTGGGCACGTCCCAGTCCGAGAGCCGGGCCAGCGATTCCTCGGTGGCGTCGTCCACGTCCTCGCGCGCGCCGGTGACGCCCAGGCGCGCCTGGACGTACACGTAGCCCGACACCTGTTCGAGCATCCGTTCGAGTCGGTCGCCTTTCGTCGTCGGCGCGACGATGAACACCAGGTCGAGACCGAACTCGTCGCAGGCCTGGCGGAGCGGGGCAGCCTCCTCGGCGGGCAGGTCCGGAACGACGAGGCCCTCGATGCCGACCGCGGCGGCTTTCTCGACGAAGGGGCGTGGACCCTGGCTCGCGGTTTCACCGCTCGCGTTTTCCGAGTCGCTTCGCGACTCGCTATCTCCCTCACCATACTGATAGATGAGATTGTAGTATGTCATACACACCAGCGGCACGTCGACGTCGAGATCCTCGACGAACTCGAAGAAGCGGTCGGGCGTCATCCCGGCTTCCAGCGAGCGGACGATAGCGTTCTGGATGGTCTTGCCCTCCGCGATTGGCTCGGAGAACGGCAGGCCGAGTTCGATGACGTCTGCCCCGCCGCGGGCCAGCGCCTCGACGTACTCCAGTGAGGCCTCGTAGCTCGGATCGCCGGCCGCGAGGTACGGGACGAAGGCGGGCTCGTCGGCAAAGGCGCGTTCGAGGCCCATCAGAGGCCACCTCCGCCGACCCGCTCGAAGATGGACATGTCCGGCGCGATGTCGAGGTCGCGCTTGCTCGTCTCCTCGATGACCGTTTCGAGGTCCTTGTCGCCGCGGCCGGAGACGTTGACGATGACGGTGTCACCGACCTCGTCGTGGTGCTCTTCGAGATAGCCGAAGGCGTGGGCCGTCTCCAGGGCCGGGATGATACCCTCATCCTGGGAGAGCCGGTGGAACGCTTCCAGCGCGATATCATCGTCGACGTTAACGGGGATGACGCGGTCCTCGTCGACGAGGTGGGCCAGTTCCGGGCCGACACCGGCGTAGTCAAGCCCCGCGGACACGGAGTGGGATTCCATGATCTGGCCGTCCGAGTCCTGCAGGAGCTTCGTGCGCGCACCGTGAAGAACGCCCTCGTCGCCAGTCGAGAGGGTGGCGGAGTTGGGCGCGACGCCCTCCTCCTCGTCGACCTGGAGCGAGGAGCCGCCGGCCTCGACGGCGTAGAGGTCGACACGGTCTCGCGGCTCGTCGTCGCTCGACTGTTCCGGGGAGCGTGGCTCCCCGTCATCGTCGACGAAATGGGCAAACGTGCCCATCGTGTTCGACCCGCCGCCGGCACAGGCGAGGACCGAATCGGGCAGCCCGCCGGTCTTCTCGATGGCCTGCTCGCGGGCCTCCTCGGAGATGACCGCCTGGAAGTCCCGAACCATCTTCGGGAACGGGTGCGGCCCGACGATGCTCCCGATGACGTAGTGGGTGTTCTCGACGGTGGTCGCCCAGTCCCGCATCGTCTCGGAAATGGCCTCCTTCAGCGTGCCGCGGCCGACGGTCACCGGATTCACTTCGGACCCGTTGATCCGCATCCGGAACACGTTGGGGCGCTGGCGCGCGATGTCGGTCTCGCCCATGTAGATCTCACAGGGCATGTCCAGATGGGCCGCCGCCATCGCCGTCGCCGTGCCGTGCTGGCCGGCCCCGGTCTCGGCGATGATGCGCTCCTTGCCCATGTACTTCGCCAGCAGCACCTGGCCCAGCGCGTTGTTGAGCTTGTGCGCGCCGCCATGCAGCAGATCCTCGCGCTTGAGATACACGTCCGTGTCGTACCGGGCCGAGAGCTGGTCCGCGTACTGTAGCGGCGTCGGTCGGCCGCCGAAGTCGGCCAGCCGCTCCCGGAACTCGTCCATGAAGCCGTCCTCGTTTTCGAGCACGTACCGCTGGTAGGCGTCGGTCAGCTCCTCGATAGCTGGCATCAGCGCCTCGGGCACGTACTGTCCACCGTACTCGCCGAACTTGGGGTCGTGTGCGTCGTCAGTACTCATGTGTCTGTAGTCGTCGTTTCAACCGCATCAGTGTCCGCATCTGTTAGTCGCCGCGTGTTCGCTTCCACGTCCGTCGCCGCGTCGTGGTCCATGATCGCCGAGCCGATCAGCAGCGCGTCCGCACCGGCGTCGCGCATCCGTGTAACGTCGTCCGGCGTCTGTATGCCGCTTTCCGCAATGAGTGTGACGCCGTCCGGGACTTCGGGCGCGACGGCTTCGAACGTTCCGAGGTCGACCTCCAGCTCCGCGAGGTCGCGGTTGTTGACGCCGATGATGTCCGCGCCCGTGCCGAGTGCTTTCTCGACCTCTGCCGCGGTGTGGGTCTCCACGAGGACCTGGAAACCGCGCTCGCGCGCGGCCGTGAGGAGATCAGCAAGGTCGTCGGTCCCGTCCGCTTCGAGAAAGCGGACGATGAGCAGGACGACGTCCGCTTCGACGACGTCCAGCTGGCTCTCGTGGAGGACGAAGTCTTTCCGCAGGACGGGCACGTCGACGGCGTCGCGGACCCGTTCGAGCGTCGCCGCCGACCCGCCGAAGTGGTCCGGCTCGGTCAGCACGGACAGCGCCGCTGCGCCGCCCGCAACCATCTGTCGAGCGAGGTCGACCGGGTCGTCGGTCCGCTCACCGTCCGCGGTCGGGCTCGTAGGCTTGATCTCCGCGATGACCGGCGTCCGCCCAGCATTCTCGGCCGCTTCGAAGGCATCGGCCAGCGACCGGGGTGTCGCCGAGACCCGGTCTCCGCCGCCACCGCGCTCCCGCGCCGCGTCGAGAATCGACTGGACCGCTGGTGCAATCTCCTCACTGTAGTCCATTACTGAACACTAACGTACAGAAGTGTACATAAGAGTTGCCCTATTATCTCAGGGGACGCAGAACGCAATAGTTCCTCGCGTTGTCAAACAGGCCACAGTTCTATATTGTTCCGCGGTGCATGTTCACATATGTCGTTCCAGACAGCCATCCGGCCGGCCGAATCGGTGGACATCGCGGATATACGGCGGATCGCCAGGACCACATGGCATACCGTGTACGACGACATCCTCGGAGCAGAAACCGTGGAAGAGCACCTCAAAGAGGGGTATGCGCCGCCGCTATTGGAGCAGATGATTGAACTCGAAGAGGTCGGCCTGTTCGTCTCGACGGCCGACGACGACGTGGTGGCGTACATGAGCTGTGGGATGACGGACGCGACCGGCTTCGGCGACCTCGATCTGTACGTCCACCCGGACTACTGGGGGGAAGGTATCGGGACGAAGCTGCTGCATCGCGGGGAACAGCACTTGCACGAGCTCTCCGTGCGGAAAATCCGCGACGAGGTGCTGGCCGAGAACGAGGTCGGGAACGCGTTCTACCGCGCACACTTCGAGAAGGTCGGCGAGCGGACGACCGAGGTCGGCGGACAGGAACACCCCGTCAACGTGTACGAGCGGCGATTGTAAACGCCGGCTCGCATTCGCAGCCCGCAGTACGTGTGTGACTCACACGCTCTCGTAGCTCGTGTAACAGCGTTTAAGCCGCTGAAACCGCTTCATCGGTGCAATGAGCTACAAGATCGGACTCGTCGGCAAGCCCTCTGTCGGCAAGTCCACGTTTTTCAATGCGGCGACGATGAACGACGTGCCCGAGGGCGCGTACCCGTTCACGACAATCGACCCGTCGATGGGCGAGGCGTACGTCCGCGTCGACTGCGCGGCCCCGGAATTCGATCACACCTGCACCCCGAATCACGGCTACTGTACCGAGGGCGTCCGGTTCGTCCCGACGAAACTCGTCGACGTGGCCGGCCTCGTCCCCGGCGCACACGAGGGGAAAGGGCTCGGAAACCAGTTCCTCACGGACCTCAACGAGGCCGATGTGCTCGTCCACGTCGTCGACTTCACCGGTGAGACTGATCTGGAGGGTGAACCCACCGAGGACCACGACCCGCGCGAGGACATCGACTTCCTCGAAGACGAGCTGGATATGTGGTATCTCGACATCTTAGAGAAGGGTATCGAGCGCTACCGCTCGGGCTATCACGGCGAGGACAAGGCCATCGAAGACGACCTCGCCGAGCAGATGTCGGCGTTCAAGATCAACGCCGACGAGATTAAACAGGTCGTACTCGCACTGGGCCTGGAACTCGACCCCGACACCTGGGACGACGAGGACAGAGAGGCACTCGCTCGGGAGATCCGCATCCGGACCAAGCCGATGCTCATCGCGGCGAACAAGATGGACACCCCGGAGGCTCAGGCGAACTGGGAACCGATCACCGAGGACCCGGAGTACGAGCACCTCACGTTCGTCCCCGTCTCGGCCCACGCGGAGAAGGCGCTGAAAAACGGCAACGAGCAGGGCGTACTCGACTACCGGCCCGGCGACGAAGATTTCACCGTGACGGCGGACCTGCCCGAGGAGAAGGCCGCGGGGCTGGAACAGATCCGGGAGTTCGTGACCGAGTTCGGCGGCACGGGCGTCCAGCAGGCGCTGGAAACCGCGCTGTTCGAGGAACTGGGCGCAATCGCGGTGTTCCCCGGTGCTCGCAAGCCCCAGGAGGACGGCACCTTCCTGCAAGACTGTTTCGTCCTCCCCGACGGGTCGACAGCCGAGGACTTCGCGTACTTCCTGCACACCGATATCGGCGAGGGATTCCTCCACGCCCACGACGTGCGCACCGAGCGACAGATCGGTGCTGACACCGAACTCGACCACCGCGACGTGGTCGAAATTACGACAACGAATTGACACTGCAAAACTCACCGCTGATACTCCGGGGGTGCGATTTTTCATGGGACGGGAGTGAACGTGTCACATGCACCCCGAAAGGTCCAGTTCCGTAGTCTGTTTGGAATCGATGTCGAGGCGGTTTCGATGACGACGGCAGATGATGCGACGGGCCCGCTCGGCCGACTCATGCTTGCGGTCGGTACTGTGCCGATGACAATCGAGCCGTACCTGCCGACGCCACTCCGTCGGACGTTCAGCGTCCGTGTGTTCCTGCTGGCAGCAATGTCCATCGTGGGCGCACCGGCGCTGGCTATCGTGCTGTTTTCCTCCGTGACAGCCGCCGCGGTGTTCATCGGGTTTGTCGTCGCCGTGACCGGGTTTCTGGGCTACTGTGAGATGTACCGCGCGATAATCGAGATCAACCGAAAGGCGACGGCAGTCGACAACGGCCAGTACGACATCGACTTCGGTGTCGACCGGATCGACGAGGTCGGAGACGCATACACGAAACTCGAACGGGCCGCGGCCTCGCTCGGCCGGAACATCGAGGAGGCAAACGAAGCCCAGGAACGCGCCGAGGAAGCGCGCGAAGCAGCCGAAGCGGCCCGTGAAACCGCGGAGTCCGAGCGCAGTGAGATGGAGGCGCTGAGCAGTCACCTCGAACTGAAAGCGACCCAGTACCGGACGACGCTCGACGAGGCGGCCGACGGCGACCTGACCGCACGCGTCGACACCGACAGCATCAGTGACGCCATGGCGGCCGTCGGGACCGCGATCAACGGGACGCTGGCTGCCCTCGAGACTGCCATCGGCAGCGGCCAGTCGACCTCGACACACATCGCAACCGAGAGCGAAACCGTGTTGACTGACGGTCAGCAGGTCCGTGACGAAACGCAGTCCGTGGCCGACACCGCGTCCGACATCGCGGACGGAGCAGAAACCCAGCGCCAGCAGCTAGACGACGCGGCGAGCGAACTCAGCGACCTCTCGGCAACCGTCGAGGAAATGGCCTCCTCCGTGGCCGAGATCGCCGACCAGAGCAACACTGCCGCAGACCTCGGCCGAGATGCACAGCAGTCCTCGTCGGAAGCCCAGAGCGCCGTCGACGAGATCCGACACCACTCGACGAGCGCCGCGAGCGAGGTCCAGCAACTCGACGACATCGCCGAAGACATGGCCGAGATCGTCGAAGTCATCGACGGCATCGCCGAGGAGACGAACATGCTCGCGCTGAACGCCTCCATCGAAGCTGCGCGTGCCGGCCAGGCAGGCTCGGGCTTTGCCGTCGTCGCGGACGAAATCAAACAGCTTGCGACCGAGACACAGGCCGCCACCGCCGATGTGGAGGACCTCATCGGCTCGCTGCGGTCCCAGGTCGGGACGTCCGTCGACGCCATGGAGACGATGGAAGACGCTGTCGACCGCGGAAGCAACACTATCTCCGAGACCATTACGACGCTTGAAGACGTGGTCGACGCCACTGTCGATGTCAACGGCGGCATTCAGGAGATCGACCGGGCGACCGACCAGCAGGCGACCAGCGCGCAGGAAGTCGTGCGGATAATCGACGACATCAACGATATCGCCGGTGACACCGCAACTGACGCCCGTGAGATGGCCACCACGGTCGATCAGCAGGGCCAGACCGTTGCCGGGATGGTCGACTCGGTGGAGCGGTTCGCCGACGACGCCGACACGCTCCACGACGAACTCTCACAGTTCGAGACCGCCGAGACCGACGTCGTGGACACGCCCGCCGGCCCCGGCTCCGCTACGAGTGACTGAGACGAATTGGGTACCCGTATCCCAGTCGCGCCAGCCAACACTGCCGTCCAACGGTTTGGAACTCTACAGCAGGAGGTGCGCCAGCAAGGCAATGATGGCAACTTTCTTGACGAGAATAACACCGATAATCAGTTGCGTCGTCGAGAGCGCCCGGACGCGCTCGATGCCCCGCCGGAGGAACGCGGGCGACTGGGCGAGTTCACGCACCAGCAGCCGTACCTCCGCGCGGAACGTCTCGACCGCCGACCCCTCGCCATCAGTGTAGGCGGCTTCCGGCCGGGGCAGCCACTGCGACCCCGTGTATTCGAGTTCGACCAGCGACCCCTCCAGATGACTTGCCTGCTCGAACTGCAGGCCGTTGGCTTCACAGAGGCGCTCGACCTTGGCGATGTCGCGGTCGCTGTTCAGGTCGTACCGCCGCTGTATCGGGTCGGTCGCCCAGTCGAACTGGAACCGACAGACGAGTTCGCTCTCGCCGACCCACACGTCGACGATTTCGGCCAGTTCGACCGTGCCGGCCGTCTCTTTCCGCTTTTTCTGGAGGTGCTCGTACTCGGTGGGGGACTCCATCGAGGCCGTCACCTGGGACTCCGTCTCGGGCATACCTTCTCGACACGAGTGTTCGGCTGACGACACTATACGTTTTCTCCCGCCGGAACGGGTTGGACTCCGTAACCGGGGCGAAACGAGGACCTGCCAACGAGACAGTCAGATATCCACCGGACACCCGTTGATCTCGCCGCCGCGCATCCCTTCGGCGAGCCAGTAGATAGAGAGGGTCAACACCGCGAGCGCCAGCAGCGCGAATTCCAGCCCATCCAGTGGCAGAAACAGCAACGAGGTCGAGACGCCGAGCAGCGACAGCAGGCCCAGCAGGACCGCCGACCCACAGGCCGCACAGCCCGCGCCGAGCGTTCCGAGGACGACACCCGCGACGCCCGCGCCGCCCTGCTGGAGGTCGAGGCCGTGTTCGCGGAAGTGGTAGGTCACCAGCCCGACGTCGACGCCGGTGAGGGCGGCGACGACGACCAGCAGAATTCCCTGTGCAGGGTTGAACGACGTGCCGATGAAGGGATACAGCTCCCCGAGCACGCGCAGCCGACTGGCGAGCGGGAGCGACCCACCGACTACGAGGTCAAGCACCAGCGGGACGTTCAGCGAGACGACGAACAGAGTCAGCGAGACGATTGCGGCGATCACGGCGACCGCCGCGTAGACTGGCAGCGTGAGCACGAGCCTGACCGTCCGGCCCATGAGCCGCCAGTCCCCTCGCGTCGTCGGCAGGCGGAGCCCCTCTGCGGTGCTCATCCGTCGTGCTCTCCCAGCGCCTCCGCGATGAGTTCGTAGCTGACGCTCCCGTTGACCTTCGTCACGAACTCACCGTCCTCGAACAGCAGGATAATCGGCGTCGTCTCACCCAACCCGGCGTCCTCGGCCGCCCGGATGTCGGCCTGGACAGCGTCGTCGTGTGCCCGATCCCGTGCGTCGCTTGCGACCGCCTCGCCGTCGATGTCGGTCTCCTCGGTGAGAAACGTCGCCGTCCGCGCCAGAACGTTGTCCGGGTCGAACGACGACTGCTCGGCGAAGTAGTGATCGAACAGCGACCAGTACGCCTCGCTGTCGCGGGCGAACGTCGATTCCAGCGCCTGCGTCGCCGGCTCACCCCAGGGATAGATCACGGGGTAGGTCCGGACGACGTACGCGCCTTTGCCCGCGTCCACGATGTTCTCCCGAATGTCCGGCAGCGTGTTCTCGTGGAAGCGGCGACACGTAGGACAGGAGGGGTCTTCGAACGCCAGGATGACGTGGCCGCCCAGTTCGCCGCGGCGGGGCTGGGCGTCGAGGTCGGCGGCCGCCGGATGGCTGTCGACGGATTCGACGCTGTCCGCCTCGCTACTGCACCCAGCGACTGCGCCGACGACACCCACCCCGGAAAGTGCTAGAAAGCGTCGTCTGTTCATATACGACTGGTTGGCCCGCGTTGGTTTAGCGTTTGTTCCACTATGTGGCCACGATGAGTAACCGTCTTGTCGCCAGCGGCGGTAGCATCTGCCGGCCGATGACGACGACTCACGGGGCCGAACCGGGGTGACTCCCCGGTGGTGACGAGCCCTATGAGTGCCGAGGCCGCTATTTTTGACGGTAGAAGTTGTCTCTGGGGCAGTCTGGTTGTGGCCACAGTAGACATAGGCCCCGGTCAGGGCTGCGCCGGACTGGCAGACGCGGATTTATGAACGGTGCCGAGCAAACGTATAGTATGGCCGCCGAAATTTCCGACCGTGTTCGAGAAATCGCGGAGGCCCGCGGCCTTCCGGAGTCCGAAGTGTTCGCGCGGGCACTCGAACGCGGGCTCGAAGACCTGTGGGAGGACCTCGTGCTCGCACAGTACCTCGATGGGGAACTCGACCGCGAGGAAGCCATCGAGCACGTCGGGCGGACGAAAGTCGAGCGAGCGGAGCGAGAGCGTGAGGTCGTCGAGGAAGACGTTGACTGGGGCTTGAACGCGTGACGCCTGCGGCCGTTTCGGACGCAGGACCGCTCATTCACCTCGCCGAAAGCGGTTCACTCGAACTGCTCTCGACGTTTGACACGCTCCTTGTCCCGGAGACGGTTTACGAGGAGGTCGACGCCGGTGGTGTTCCGGACGGGGTGGTCGACCTCTCGTACGAACTCGTCGAAGCCGACGAAAGCCGAGTCGGAACTGAGGAACTGGACGCCGGAGAATGCGCCGCGATTGCGGTCGCAATAGAGCGGGGCGTTGTTCTTCTAACCGACGATCTCGCCGCCCGAGAGACAGCATCCGACGCGGGCGTCGAAGTACGCGGTTCTATCGGCGTTATCGCGCTCGGGTATGGTCGCGGATTGCTCGACAGAGACGAAGCGGCATCCCGTATGCGAGCACTCCAGCGTGAGACGAGTCTTTTCGTGACCGAGGCGGTTGTGGAGCGCGGCATCCAGATGCTGGACGAACAGTAACGGGATGAGTGGACTCTATAGACGCTGTAAACACATTCACTATGGATAGATTGTGAGTCTTGAGTGCCGAGGCTCTTACCCCAACTGGTAGCTGTAGCTGACGACCGTTTGCCACGGGTATTTCTGCGGTTCGGTTGCAACTGACATGATCTGGATCTGGGACGACAGCGACTGCGATGACTCTCCTGTAGAGAGTCCCTCTGTGGAGATCCCCAACAGTTAGGGACTAAATTGTACACGATTTTATTGTTTTGCTATCAATGTTGATATTCTCGGCAACGGTTTTTTGACTATCATTAGCTCAGGTTGAGCAATGATAGATGAGAGAGGAGAGCCATGGACTGGGAGCCGGCGACGGTTACTCGGGATGCTCGCAACTGGCGGAACAGCCACGCTGGTCGGCTGTTCGACTGGCGGAGAGACGGAATCAAGTACAGCCGAAAGCGGGGGCGAAGCCGCCGGGTCGACCGACGGCTCGCTGTCAGTCGTTGTCAGCTCGAAAGGCTACACAGAGCAGTTGAACCTCGGGTACATCGCCTACGAATTGCTCGCCAACAACACGGGTGTGAGTCTTGTGGACGAAACCGGCTTCGGCGGGAACGCTGCACACGCCGAAGCGTATCAGGCCGGCGACATCCACGCGTACTACGATTACATGGGGTCACTGTGGGCTGCGCACCCGCCCAAGCACGACGAAGCCGACTTCGAGACACCTGACGAGCAGTACGAAGCGCTGAAGTCCGAGATGGAGTCGGAACACCCGATACGGATTCTCGACCGCGCGGACTGGCAGAACACATGGGCCGTGTTCATCCGCGAGGACGCTATCGAAGGGACCAGTATCGAGACAATCAGTGACCTCGCCGGTTACGTCAACGACGGGAACTACGACATTAGACCGGCGTTTGGCGACGGATTCAGGACTCGTAGCGACGGCTTCGATGCTTTGCTTGAATACTACGGGTTTGAGGGCGAGCATGTGGAGCGCTGGGAGGCAGAACAGGAGTTCATCGAGGCGGCGTCGGCGCAGGCGGCTGGCACGGCTGTCGACGAAGGCTACGCCGATCTCAGCTTCGGGTACAGCACCAGCGCGTGGCTCACAACCGTTGAAGACATCGTGTACCTCGATGACGACCGGAACTTCTGGCCGTTTTTCCACCCGGTCGGCGTCGTTCACGAGGACGTCGCGACGGACGCCGTGGTGTCGGCGCTGAACAAGATGCCGGACGCCATTCCGGACGCGAAAACGATGCAAGAGCTGAACAGTCACGCAACCGAGGTCGGCAGCCAGCAGGCGGTTGTTGACCACCTCACGGCCAACGGCTTCATCTGAATCAGTATGGAAGAATCTACAGCACATTCAGGCGACGGTGACGACGAATCAGCAGACGCGACAGCGTCAGCGGCCTCGGACACGACAGCGCTGGAGCGAGTGAAAGCCGTTGCGCTGCTGCCAGTCCGGTCGTACCTCGTCAAGTTCGCTGTTGCGTTGCTCGTGATCGTGGTACTCATCGCGGCCGGCGGGTTCTGGGTGCAGGGGAACGCAACTGCCACACTCGAAGACGACACGGCACAACAGCTCGTACAGGAGGTCAACGCCGAGTCCGGCCTGTTGAACGAGTGGATTGAGCGCAACGAACGGCCGGTGCTCGTCGCGTCAAACAATCCGCTGCTCGGTTTCA
Source organism: Haloarcula sp. CBA1131 (assembly GCF_008728975.1). NCBI lineage: Archaea > Methanobacteriati > Methanobacteriota > Halobacteria > Halobacteriales > Haloarculaceae > Haloarcula > Haloarcula sp. CBA1131. The sequence goes on along the minus strand of NZ_RPCY01000001.1, from coordinate 1,117,756 downwards.
ACGCGACGCGCGAAGACCAGCAGGCCTACACGGAACGGCTCGCCGCGGATGAGCTCCAGTCCGACCGCGTCGCTGCCGTCCACCTTGCAGACCCCACTGTCGGCACAGCGGGGGAGGCAAAGATTGTGGCGAGTACTGACGAAACGCTCCGCGGAACGCGTGTCACATCGGACGCACATCCGTGGGTCGACCGGACTCGGTCTATCGGCCGCGACACAGTGGTTTCATCGAACCCGTACACGAACGCGAACGGCAAGCGAGTGGTCAGTTCGATGAGTGTCGCCGCCGACTTCACGCACGTACTCGTGGTCGAGTACGACGCCAGCGACCTGAGCAAGCAGTTCAGCACTGGTATCGACGGGACGTTCACACAGGTGGTCCGCCCGACATCGAGTTCGACTGAGGTGTTGTTCTCCGACGCCGGCACCGATGCCGTCGGACAGCCGTACATCCCGAACCAGTCACAGTCCGACATCCCGGAGATCAGCACGGCTACCGAACAGGGCACCTTTACCGACACGCCAGCGAAGGACGCAGTGCTTGACACCGACCACGTCGCCGCGTACGCGACCATCCCCGGCACAAACTGGGTCGTCATCAAGCACACGCCTGCGGCGAACGCGTTCGCGCTGAGCGAGCAGATTCGGACCGATATCCTGGCGTTCATCCTGCTCGCGCTCGGTGGCGTTGTCGTCGTGGGTGGAACGATTGGACGGAACACGGCGACATCCGTGCAACAGCTCTCTGCGGCCGCTACTGCCATCGAGCAGGGAGAGTACAATGTCGACGTTTCGAGCTCTCGCCGGGACGAAATCGGTCAGTTGTTCACGTCTATCGGGAGTATGCGCGACGCACTCGTCTCGAAAATCGACGAAGCCGAGGCTGCCCGTGAGCAAGCAACAGACGCCCAGGAGGAGGCGGAAGAAGAGCGAGCCCGCGCCGAGCAGGCAAAGGAAGAGGCTGAGACGCTCGCGGCGGAACTCGAACAGCAAGCAGAGGTATACAGCGACGTGATGGAAGCGTGCGCGGACGGTGACCTGACCCGGCGTCTCCCCGAAAGCGAGACCGACAACGAGGCGATGGCGGCTATCGCGTCGTCGTTCAACGATATGCTCGCACAGTGGGAACGCACTATCGTCGACATTCAGGAGTTCGCGGAGACCGTCACAGCCGCCAGCGAGGAGGCCGAAGTCGGGGCGACTGACGCCGAGCGTGCGAGCGGCGAGGTCAGCGAATCGGTTCAGGAGATCGCGGCTGCCGCCGACGAGCAACGCGATATGCTGGACACAGTCTCGGGAGAGATGACTGACCTTTCGGCAGCTATCGAAGAGGTAGCTGCGTCCGCTGACTCGGTTGCGGAGCACTCGAATCAGACCGCTGACGTCGCCCGAAAGGGCGAAGACACGGCCAGAGACGCGCTCGAAAGTTCACGCAGAGTACAGGAGGCAATCGACACGACTGTCGAGAACGTCGAACAGTTAGACGAGCAGATGGCGGAAATCAGCACCATCGTCGAGCTGATCGCCGACATCGCCGAGCAGACGAATATGCTCGCGCTGAACGCGAACATCGAAGCTGCTCGTGCCGACAAAGACGGCGAAGGGTTCGCCGTCGTGGCCGACGAAGTCAAGGAACTCGCCGGGGAAACGCAGGCATCGGCGACCGAAATAGAGCAACTCATTACCGATGTCCAGTCCCAGACGGAGACGACTGTCGACGAGGCCAGAGTCGCTGAGGAGTCGATGGAAGCAGGCATCAGTGCGGTCGAAGAGGTCATGGAAGCGTTCACAGAAGTGTCGGAGTACGCCGACAAAACGGACGCCGGCGTCCAGGGGATCAGCGACACCACTGACGATCAGGCCGCCAGTACTGAAGAAGCGGTATCGATGACCGAGGAAGTCGCCGACCTCAGTGAATCCACTGCCGATGAGGTACAGAGCGTGTCCGCCGCCGCAGAGGAGCAGGCGGCCTCGATGTCGGAGATCAACGACAGTATCAAATCGCTGAGCGGGCAGGCCGAGCAGCTCAAGGCGCTCCTGTCGGAGTTTGACGTCGCTGTCGACGAAACCGAGCGATCCCGAGACCGCTGATCGACAACAGCGTGAGCACAGACTGACGCTCGGAGCGGTTCGGCACACGCGTTTTCCTGTACCGTTTCGCCGCGTGTATCCACCACAACGCGCAACGCGTCCCAGTACGAGCAGTGATGGAGTCGCAATCCGCGTTGCAGGGACAGCGTGAACCGCCTCGGCCTGCTCCGCCTGTGGATGTTCGTCGAGCGGCTCCGACCTCGCCGGTCGGTTTCGGCGCGTGGGAATCCCCAGTACGCCTTTATTTTGGTCGGGCGAGCAACACATATGAGCGTCATCTGTGAGTTCGAGTTGCAGTCCGCGGATATGCCGCTGTGTGCGGTCGCTGCCGAACTGGACACCCGGCTGATCGTCGACACCGTCGTCTCCGGAACGACCGCGGAGCCGGCACTCGTGTTCTCCGCGACAGGCGTCGAACCGGATGCCCTCGAATCGGCGTTGCTCGGCGACGAGTCCGTCGTGGAGTTTGTCGCCATGGACTCGGCTATCGTCGAGTCCCGCTATCGGATCGTCCTCGATACGGACTACGTCGAGATGTACACCCAGCTCGTCGACCGGCAGACGTATCCGATGGGTGCGCTCGTGACCGAACACGGGTGGAAGGTGAGTACGCAGTTCGCCGACAGAGCGGACCTCGAAGCGTTCCGGGACGCCTGTCAGTCCAGCAGCGTCACGTTCCGCCCGCATCGGCTCTGCGAGACGGAACACGGCGGCGATGACTACGGACTCACCGCCCCGCAACGAGAGGCGCTGCTGGCAGCCCACCGACTGGGCTATTTCGCCGTCCCTCGCGGAGCAGACCTGACGGAACTCTCGGCAGAACTCGACGCGACCACGTCCGCGATCTCGGAGCGTCTCCGACGTGGAACGGACCAGCTGATCGACCACACGATTGCCAGCTCCGAACAGTGACAGCGGGCTACCCGGAGCGCGGCTATGTCGGCGAGATGTCCCCTCTTATAAACTGCTGTACATATGTTGGCAACGGTTAGGGCTGGGAGTTGCGTAGTACTACATGACGGTGACCCAAAATGACCATCCACCAGCACCCACACGTCACTGACCGCGACGCACACTTCGTCGGCGGCGGTATTGCCTCCCTCGCTGGGGCGGCGTTCCTCGTACGGGACGGCAATATGCCCGGCGAAAACATCCATGTCTACGAAAAGCTGGACGTCGTCGGTGGCGCGATGGACGGCGCTGGCGACCCGGACGAGGCCTACCTGATCCGGGGCGGCAGGATGTTCAACTATCCGGCGTACGAATGTACGTGGGACCTCTTCGAGTCCATCCCGTCGCTCGAAGACGACTCGCGGTCGGTCAAAGACGTGATGGACGAGTTCAACGAAGCGCACCCCTCGTACGCGAAAACGCGGCTGATGCACGAGGGCGAACGGATCGACGCGGGCGAGTACGGACTGACGAGCCAGCATCGACAGTCGATAGCTCGGTTGCTCCTCACGCCCGAACCGCGACTCGGTGACACGCGCATCGAAGAGTGGTTCGACGAGTCGTTCCTGGAGACGAACTTCTGGTACGTCTGGGCGACGATCTTCGCGTTCCAGCCGTGGCACAGCGTCGCCGAAGTCCGGCGGTACATGTACCGGTTCCTGCACGAGTTCCCGCGCCTGCACACCATGGAAGGTATCGACCGGACGAAGTACAACCAGTACGACTCGATGATCCTCCCGCTCCGGCGCTGGCTCGAAGACAGGGGCGTCTCCTTCGAGTACGGCCACGAGGTGACCGATATGGATATCGTCCCGTCGCGGACGGGGCGTACCGTCGAGCGGCTCTACTGTGAGACCGACAGCGGCACCGAGACGGTCCCCGTCGAGCCGTCCGACCTCGTGTTCGTGACGAACGGGTCGATGACCGACGGCTCGTCCATCGGCGGGATGGACGAGGCCCCCGAACTGAACGAAACCGGGGCGTCGTGGGAGCTGTGGAAATCCATCGCCGAGGACAACCCACAGTTCGGCAACCCGTCGGTGTTCGCGGACAACGTCACGGAGACGAAGTGGGAGTCGTTCACCGTCACCCTGCACAACACCGAGCTGTTCGACCACATCGTCGATTTCACGAACGAGGAACCGGGCAACGGGCTCGTCACCTACCTCGGGTCGAACTGGCTGTTGTCGACAGTCGTCGCCGCCCAGCCACACTTCGCGAACCAGCCGGACGACGTGAAGGTATTCTGGGGCTACGCGCTGTTCCCGGACCGCGAGGGGAACTACGTGGAGAAACCGATGTCCGAGTGTACCGGCCGGGAGATCCTCCAAGAGCTGTGTTACCACCTGCAGTGCGAGGACCGGCTCCCGGGGCTACTCGACGACGTGACCTGCATCCCGGCGATGATGCCGTTCATCACGGCGCACTTCCAGCCCCGGGAGCCCGGTGACCGACCCGAAGTCGTTCCTGACGGGTCGAACAACCTGGCGTTCCTCGGACAGTACGCCGAACAGCCGCGGGACGTGGTGTTCACCGTCGAGTACTCGGTCCGGTCGGCGATGACCGCCGTCTACGAGATGCTCGACCTTGACCGGGAAGTCCCCCCGGTGACCAAACACTACCGGAAGCCCGGTGTCGTCGCGGACACTGTCCGCGCCGCGTACCGCTGAGGGAGGCGACGGCGGTACGGGCGCGGACATTCCAGCACTTTAGTACGGTGACGGAGATGGGTGTGTATGAACACACCGCCGCTCGCCGTCCGGAGGCTGCGATGGTAAACCTCGCGCTCTCGGCGGCACAGCTCGTCTTGGCGCTGGTACTCGTGGGACTGAACGGCTTTTTCGTCGCCGCGGAGTTCGCCTTCGTTCGCGTTCGCGGCACCTCTGTCGAACAGCTCGCTGACGAGGGGAAAGCCGGTGCGGGCTCGCTCCAGGCAGTGATGGCGGACTTGGACAACTACCTCGCGGTGACCCAGCTCGGGATTACGCTCGCCTCGCTGGGGCTGGGGTGGGTCGGTGAGCCCGCCGTGGCGGCGCTGCTGGAACCTGTTCTGGCACCGATACTGCCGGAGACCCTCCTCCACCTCGTGGCGTTCGCGATTGGGTTTACAATCATCACGTTCCTCCACGTCGTCTTCGGCGAACTCGCACCGAAGACGTTCGCGATTGCCCAGACCGAGCGGCTCTCACTGTTGCTCGCACCGCCGATGAAGCTGTTTTACTACCTGTTCTATCCTGGTATCGTCGTCTTCAACGGCTCGGCGAACGCCTTTACGCAACTGCTCGGCGTCCCGCCGGCCTCGGAAACGGACGAGACGCTCGGCGAGCGTGAGATACGCCGGGTGCTGGCTCGGTCCGGCGAAGAGGGGAACATCGACGCGGCGGAGGTCGACATGATAGAGCGCGTGTTCGACCTCGACGATACGGTCGTCCGGGAGGTCATGGTCCCGCGCCCCGACGTCGTGAGCGTGCCGGCCGACGCCACGCTGTCGGATATCCGGGCAGTCGTTTTCGACGAGGGACACACCCGCTATCCGGTGGTCGATGCCGACGACAGCGACCAGATCGTCGGGTTCATCGACGTCAAGGACGTGCTACGGGCCGGCGAGGAAGGCAACGAAAACACGACTGCCGGCGATATCGCCCACGAGATACCGGTCGTCCCGGAGACGACCGCTATCAACGACCTCCTGTTGCAGTTCCGGCAAGACCGCCGGCAGATGGCCGCGGTCATCGACGAATGGGGGTCGCTCGAAGGCATCGCGACCATCGAGGACGTGGTCGAGGCCGTCGTCGGCGACCTGCGCGACGAGTTCGACGTCGACGGCCGCGAACACGCCATCCGCAAGCGAAGCGACGGGAGCTACGACGCCGACGGCGGCGTCCCGCTGTCGACAGTAAGTGAGGCCCTCGGTGTCGACCTCGACAGCGACGCAGTCGAAACCGTCGGCGGGCTGGTACTGAGTCATCTCGACCGCGCGCCGGAAGTCGGTGATACCGCCGAAGCGGCCGGACACGCGTTCGAGGTGACAAGCGTCGACGGCACCCGTATCTCGACGGTTCGGATTCGAGCGAACGACGGCGACACCCCGACCACCGACTGAGCCGGTCCCAGACCCGGGTGACGAGAACAGGGCCAGTCACGGAGTGCCGCCCGTCTACAAGGGCATCAGTCCACGACGGCCGCCAGGCTTCGGTCAACGGCTCGCTCGACGTGCAGCGCCGTCGTGTCGAACAGCGGCGTGTCGGGGCAGTCCGACTGTTCGACGAGGAGTTCGATTTCGGTACAGCCGAGGACAATCCCTTGTGCCCCCGCCTCCACCAGCCCGTTGATGACGTCGAGATACCGCGCTCGTGAGTCGGGGCGCACCTCGCCGGCGGTCAGCTCATCGAAAATAATCCGGTCGACATCCTCACGGGCGCTCGGGTCGGGGACGACCGTCTCGATGCCGTGTGACGCGAACCGGTCGTGGTAGAACGCCCCCGACATCACGGCGTCCGTCCCCAGGACGCCGACGGTCTCGATGCCCGCAGCACGGATTGCCTCCGCCGCCACGTCGACGATGTGGAGGAACGGCACCGAGAGTGCCTCGACCAGTTGGGGCGCGACCCGGTGCATCGTGTTCGTCGCCATCACTACGAAGTCGGCTCCGGCGGCCTCCAGGTCCAGCGCCGCATCGACGAGGATTGACGCGGCGCTGTCCCAGGCCTGGTCACGGATACACTGCTCGATGGCGGCGAAGTTGACGCTCCGGATGACGATATCGCCTGCACTGTGCCCGCCGAGTACGTCGTTGATTCTGTGGTCGATACGCCGATAGTAGGTCCGCGTCGACTCGCTACTCATCCCGCCGAGGACGCCGATTGTCTGCATCTCGTCTAGTGGCATCGTGGTGACACTCAGTGGCCCCTTCCCAGCGAGTTCGCTTAGCGGTTCCGCCCCCAAGCTCGCCAGTGAGCGTCGACTGGGAGGAGCTGTCTTGGGGAACGCTCTCAGAAGAACTCGCCCAGATACACCGGCTCGGACTGGAACACGGTAGCGAGCGGGTCCCGAACCGAGTCGTCGCGTATCTCCAGGCCGGCCACTCGTTCGGCGGCGTCGACGCCATGGGTCCCGACGGCCAGTTGAGAGAGGGTCGCGATGTCGACGCTCACGTCGGCCGCCGAATCGCTGGCTGGACGCGGGTCGACTGTCGCAGTGCCGCCGCTCACTGACAGTTCGAACAGACCGTCATTGCGGTCGAGCAGCGGGTCGCTGACCGAGAGCGTGCAGTCGAGGCCCCCATCGGGCCAGTCGAGGCGTTCAAGATGAGATATGTCGGTCAGCCGCACCATCGGCCCGGGCTCGACGGTACAGTCGACCGCGCCAGGGTCGTCGACGCGATGGAGGAGGTCGGCGTCGGGTGGCAACTGGAGCGTGACGCGCTCTATCTGTGCGCCGTGGGTCCCGAGGAACGCGAACAGCTCGCGGCGGGCCTCCTCGTCGGCGGCCGCGAACTGTGTGGCCGAGAGCGTGCGGTCGGCATCGTCCGCGACGGTGTACACGACGTACCCACGGAGGTCACCGTTGCGTTCGTAACCGTAGCAGTACGGGACGCCGTCGTCGTCCCAGTCGGCGAGCGTCCGCTCGCGCCACCACGCTTCTGAGCGGCGGAGCGAAAGCGCCGTCCCGGCGGCTGAAGCGGACTCAACCTGACGGAGACGCTCCCAGTCGTCGGCGTCGAGGCGGACCATTTGTCCGGCGGTGTCGTGGTCTGGAAGTGCCGACGGCGGCAGATCGAAGCGGCGATATGTGTTCGCCGTGCTCCAGCCCAGGCGGCGGTAGAACGGCGTCGAGAACGGCCAGAGGGTGACGAACCCGACATCGGCCTCGCGGTACTCGTGTAAGGCGTGCCGGCAGAGGTCGGCGGCGTATCCTTTTCGGCGGTGTTCGGGCGGCGTCGCAACCGCGCCGAGGCCGCCGACCGTCGCCGCTTCGCCGCGAACGGTCGTGTCGAGATGGTACAGTTTGCAGACTGCTCGAAGCGTGTCACCGTCGTAGAGGCCCCGCTGGTCGAACAGCGACGGCGGCCAGTCACTATCGGGGTCCGGCGTCACCGGACCCGTTTCGGGCGCGAACGCGTACTGAAGTATCCGCTGGCAGGCTTCGCGGTCAGTCGTCGGGACAGGGCGGAATTCGGACATACCGACGCAGGCGTTCGCCAGCTACAGAAACCTAGTCATCTGTGGACCGACGCCGTGGCTGTCTCCGAATACTGCGCCGTCACGGCACGTACCAGATACCCCGGTCACGGTCGAGGACCGACCCGACGATGATGTGCGGGAGCGCGACGATACTGATGAACACGCTCCAAAACGCCACCGCGCCGGGGAGCAGGTCGCTCGCCCCCAGTGGGTTCGGGAACGCCCAGTAGACGGCGGCGAGGACGCCGAAGGTGGCCAGCGCCCCGACGACGAGGACGACCCAGGCGCGCAGTGCGACGGTCGAGGCGTCCGCGCCGCCGAGCAGGTCCCAGCGCTCGTCGCCGACCGGCTCTTGTTCCACGGATGCCGTCCGCGCCACCTGCCGAGCGGAGTACCAGAACGGGAAGTACAGGCCGACGGCGACGAGGACCGGAACGAACGCGAAATACGCCGCGAGCAGCAGCGACTCCCCGGCGTCGACAAGCCAGGAGCGGCCGCCGCCGCGCACGTAGCCAAGCAGGATATGCGCCGTCAGTGCGAGCCCGTAGCTCGACCCGATGACGAGCCGGGTCGTGTCGAACAAGCCTGCATACGACGAGAGCGCCCCAGGTTCGACGAGCCCGACCATCAGCGCACTGAACGCGTGGAACGTCTCCGGCCAGAACACGATGGGGACGAGCATCACCGCGCCGCCGCGGACGGCCGCCGCCAGCCCGCGCTGGAACCGGGTCTTGAGGTGCTCGGTGCCGCTCGTGGCTTCCAGCACCTGCAGGCCGCCGATTCCGCCCTTCGCCATGGCGACGGTCAGCGCCAGCGCGAGGCCGGCGACTGGCACAACGAGGAACAGGCCGACGAACCCGCCGATGGCCGCCAGATACACCGCGACGTACCGCCAGCGAAACGAGGGGCGACGGCGGCGGAGGTTCTCGAAGTGCTCGTACCCGCCGTGGGGGAGATTGAGCGCGACCATCCCGACGAGATACACCACCATCTGGGCCCGGAGCGGAACCCTGACGCCGACGGTGCCGAGGAGACCGAACGTGACGGCGAGTACCAGCAGGCTCGCCCGCGAGAGCCAGAGCGACGGATGGCGGTCGGTGTCCCGATGCCGCTGCCAGACGGACCCCAGGCCGGTCGTGGGCATATCGTGGCCCTAGGGAAATACTCACAATAAACGAGACAAGCGATTCCAGCGAACTGGGAACGGCCCAGTGGATTAATGATGACAGTGTCTGTTGTGAGGTCTTGAGAATCCAGACAACCCTTTTTCAGTCATAGTCGCTAGCGGCTGCTATGCGTGATGGCCTCCCTCGCGACCGGACGGTGACCGTCGTCGGCGGCGGCTTCGGCGGCCTCTCGGCTGCGTGCTATCTCGCTGACGCCGGGGCCGACGTGCGACTGGTCGAACGCCACGACCGCCTCGGCGGCCACGCGGGCGTCCTCGAACGGGACGGCTTCCGGTTCGACACCGGCCCGTCGTGGTACCTGATGCCCGACGTGTTCGAGCGCTTCTTCGGCCACTTCGACCGCGAGCCCGCGGACTACTACGAACTGGAGCGACTGGACCCCCAGTACCGGGTGTTCTGGAAGGACGGGGACCGCGTGACGATGCAACCGAACCGCCAGAACGCCCGCGAGGTGTTCGAATCCTACGAGGACGGGGCCGGCGACGCACTGGCTGACTATCTCGACACGGCCGAGCGCAACTACGACCTGGCGATGGACCGGGTCGTCTACGAGGGCCGCGAACGACTGCGTGACTACGTCGACACCGACCTCCTCCCGCTTGCGCCGCGGGCGCGGCTGTTCGGCTCGATGGACGACTACGTCGGCCGCTACGTCGACCACCCGAAGCTCCGGCAACTGCTCGAATACACGCTGGTGTTTCTGGGCGGGGCGCCACACAACACCCCGGCGCTGTACAGCATCATGAGCCACGTCGACCTGAACATAAACGTGTTCTACCCGGAGGGCGGCATCGCCGGCGTCGTCGACAGCCTCGGGTCGCTGGCGCAAGAACTCGGTGTCGACATCCGGACCGGGACCGAGGTCCAGCACATCGCCGGCGAGGCGGGGGCGTTCGAACTGACTATCGACGACGGCGTCGTCGCCTCCGACATCGTGGTCAGCAACGCCAACCCCGCCTACACCGAGCAGAATCTGCTCGACCCCGCCGTTCGCGACCACGACCCGGACCACTGGGACGACCAGACCTACGCGCCATCCGCGTTCATGCTGTATCTCGGCATCGAGGGCGACGTGGGTCCGCTGGCGCATCACTCGCTGGTGCTGCCGACAGACTGGGACGACCACTTCGAGCAGATATTCGACCGTCCGGCGTGGCCCGACGACCCCGCCTACTATCTCTCGGTCACGTCGAAGACCGACGAGACGGTCGCCCCTGACGGTCACCACGCCGTCGTCGTCCTCGTCCCCATCGCACCGGGGCTCAACGACGGCCCCGAGATTCGACAGGAGTACCGGGAGTTCGTGCTGGACGACCTCGCGGAACAGACCGGCGTGGACCTCCGTGACCGCATCGTCGTCGAGGAGTCGGCCTGCGTGAGCGAGTTCGCCGAGCGCTTCGGCGACCCCCAGGGGACGGCGCTCGGGCTGGCCCACACGCTGTTCCAGACCGGGCCGCTTCGCCCCGGCCACCGCGCCGGCCTCGAGGGGCTCTACTACACCGGGGCCTACACGACCCCCGGTATCGGGATGCCGATGTGTCTTATCAGCGGCGAGCACACCGCCCGGGACATCATTGAGGACAGCCCCTTCGAGACGAAACAGGACCGTTCGGCCTCGACGGCGGACTGACGCCGTCGCTTTCGGTTCGTCGTTTGTGTGGACCGTCCGAGTCACAACATGATACTGTAACGCACAGACCGCAGCCCAGCCTCGAACGGTTTATTGTCCCGCTTCAGGTAACGGGGGCATGGAGAAGCTCCGCGAGTCGCTGCACGAAGCCCCGATCATCGACAAGGACGGATACTCCTACCTGGTCCACCCGCTCAGCAACGGCGTCCCGATGCTGGAGCCGGAACTCCTCCGCGAGGTCGTCGTCGGCGTGACGCGGGCGGCCGACCTCGACGTGGACAAGATCGTCGCGCCGGAGGCGATGGGTATCCACATCGCGACCGCGCTCTCGCTCCAGACGGACATTCCGCTCGTGGTCATCCGCAAGCGTTCCTACGGCCTCGACGACGAGGTCCCGCTGCACAAGACCACCGGCTACTCCGAGTCGGAGATGTTCATCAACGACATCGAGGCGGGCGACGACCTGCTCATCGTCGACGACCTGCTCTCGACCGGCGGCACGATGGCCTCCATCTGCGAGGCGCTCGACGATATCGGGGCGGATATCTCGGACATCGTCGTCGTCTTCCGGAAACAGGGCGAGTCAGCGCTTGACGACACCGACTACGAAGTGACCAGCCTGCTCGATATCTCGGTCGATCAGAACGGCGTCACCATCCACGACTGAGAAGACTGCTGTCCCTGTTTACGCCTGCTCGACAGCGGCGGCCATGTGCTCTCGGGCTTCCTCGGGCGTCATCCCGCGAACGCCACACGCACAGGAGAGCAGTTCGGGGTCGGTCAGGTCGTCGACCTCCTCGGCGCTGGCCCGTTCGAGCGCGTCGTCCGCGGCGTCGTAGTCGAAGGTCACCCGATATGTGACCTGTGCCACCCCCTCGATCTGGTGGGACTCGTCGGGGTCGGGGTTTGCGATGGCCTCAGCGTGCTCTTCCTGCATCGCGGACTTCCACTGTTCGAGGTTCGCCTCGGGGTCCGAATCATCAGGCATACGCTGGCTGTCGGCGGCAGGCCTGAAAAAGCGAGCGCTGGCGCTCCGGTCAAGCGGGAGCCGAGAAAGAGGGCGACTCTCGGAACGCTTTTTCCGCCAGCAAACGCTGGCTTCCCTGTGGGCGATTCTCGATCCGATTCCGACCGAGCCCGGTTCCTGTTGGCCGCGGCGACTACCGTCGCCACCGTTGCGACGGCCGGCAGCCTCTATCTCTCGCTGGGCCTCGGGCTGACCCCCTGTCGGCTCTGCTGGTATCAGCGAATCCTCATGTATCCGCTGGTGGTCGTCCTCGGCGTCGCCGCCGTCGAGAACCGGCCCGGTGTCGTCCGGACGGCGCTGCCGCTGGCGGTGCCGGGGGCCGCCATCGCGGCCTACCACTCCTGGCTGCAGGTAAGCCAGACCACTTGCGGTCTCGGGGCGGTTAGCTGTGCCCAGATACAGTACCGGGTGTTCGGCCTGACCGTGCCGAACCTCTCGCTGACGGCGTTTCTCCTAGTGACCGGGCTGGTCGTCGCGGCGTCCGTGAAGCGGTCGTAGAGTACCGGTCAGCCTTCGCCGCGACCAAACCCCTTTTTCGGGTAGCCCCGCGTGGCTCCGGTATGGAATACACCAGACTCGGTTCGACCGGAACGACGGTTTCACAGCTGTGTTTCGGCACCTGGCGCTTCGGCCGGGAGACCGGCGGCGTCGTCGAAACCGACCGCGAGGAGGCCCACGAACTGCTGGACGCGGCGTGGGAGCGGGGCATCAACTTCATCGACACCGCCAACGTCTACGGCAACCCCAACGGGACCAGCGAGGAATACATCGGCGAGTGGCTCGACGACTACGACCGTGAGGACTTTGTCATCGCCTCGAAGGTGTACTTCCCCTTCGACGGTCGCGGCGAGCCCGGCCCCAACGACTCTGGTCTCGGCCGCAAGCACATCCGCGCACAGATCGAGGGGACGCTGGACCGCCTCGACACGGACTATCTCGACCTCTACTACATCCACCGCTGGGACGAGCACAGCGACATCGAGGAGACGCTGTCGACGCTCGACGACCTCGTCCGCGCGGGCAAGGTCCACCACCTCGGCGCGTCGACGATGGCCGCCTGGCAACTGACCAAGGCCCTCTGGAAGAGCGACGTCGAGGACTACGAACGCTTCGAGGTGACACAGCCGCTCTTCCACGCCGGCTACCGCGATGACGTGAAAGACTACCTCGATGTGTGTGCCGATCAGGACATCGCTGTCTGTCCGTACTCGCCGCTGGCCGGCGGCTTCCTCACGGGCAAGTACGAGCGCACGGACGACGACGACCCGACGGCCTTCGAGGGGCCGGAAGGCTCCCGAGGCTCGCTGTCCGACCGCTTCGAGGATTTCTACCTCTCGGAGCGCGGCTGGCACGTCCTCGACGAACTCCGCGCCGTCGCGGACGAACTCGACGCCACCCCCGCCCAGGTCGCGCTCCGCTGGCTCATCGAACAGCCGGATATCACCTGCGTCCCCATCGTCGGGGCCCGCACCGTCGACCAGCTCGACGAGAACGTCGGCGCGGCCGACATCTCGCTGTCCGACGACCAGTTCAACCGGATCGTGAGTGCCCGCTACGCCGAGGACGGCGAGCGCTGGGGCCACCGGGCGTAATCTACAAACTGACCGAACCGCGTTGTAGTCGGGATAGTCCGCTGTCGTTCGGAGGGGACTGGGATATACTCCTGACCCGGTCGGAACGCCCGGCCGACTGCCGACGGCTCTATGATGCCGATTTGCTGGCCCTGTCACCGGACGCAGTCACTGCCTCAGGCGCAATCGCCCCGAACAGCCAGACTGCGCCGCCAGCGACGAGAAACAGGCCGCCAAGCGCCGCAACTGCTGTGGTCGCCGTGGTTGCATCCGCCGCCACCCCAGCAGCAAGTGCCAGCGGCGTCCGGAGAGCCATATACGACATCGAGACCGCTGATAGCAACGTCGCCCGCCCGACCGCCTCGACATGGTCGTTAATATACCCGTTTGCGATGGGCTGGACCAGCGGCTTCGCGGTTCGGACTGTCGCGAACGTCGGTAGTGCCACCAGCGCAATCCACAGCGGTACCACGAGCGCGACAGCCGTCAGGGCTGGCACGACGATCACGGCTTTGCGGACGCCGAGACGGGCCTCAATTGCGCCGGCGTAGTAGCCGCCAGCGGACGAGACTGCTGTCAGGGCGGCGTATAGCACACCCAGTCCGAGCGCGAGCGCCGCGCCGGCCTCACCTGCTCGCGCCGCCGCGATCGGACCACCAGCGGGGACCTCTACGCCGAGAGTGGCGACGTACGGCCCCAGCGTCTCGACCGCCATCGGCTGGACGTAGGTGTGAGAAACGCTCAACACGGCATAGAACAGTCCGATGTACAGTATCAGTGCTCGGAGCGGCGGTCGAGCCAGATGCGTGCGGATGACGGCGACGGTTTCCAGCGGATCGAGACGGTCGCCGGAGTCAGAGTCACCACCCCGGTCTGCGTACTGCCGGTTCTTCGGCAATGAAAGCAGTGCGACGGACCCGAGGCTATTGAAACCGACCGCAGCAACGAACGGATAGATCGGGTCCAGCCCGTATAGCAGGCCACCGACAACCATTGAGACTGCCGCAGTCCAGTTCTGCATCGCGTCACCCCGGCCGCGGATATGGCTGAACTGCCCGCTATCGAGTCGTTCAGAGAGTGTATCGTACAGCCACGCATCCATACTCCCCGAGCGTAACGTCAGCGCCAGCGCCCACAGCGCATAGAGGAAGCCGTACCAGAGAAACCCCGAAGCGAGAACGAAGCCTGCGAGTGAGGTAACGGTGAACAGCACGCTGAGAAGGAGGCTCGCACGCCGCCCGAGCCTGTCACCGACGTAGCCTGTTGGTATCTCGCCGACGACTGACAGCGCCGAACAGACCGCTGAGAGGACACCGACCTGTGTGAACGTCAGTGTTCGCAGGAGAAACAAGGTGAAAATGGGAGTTATGAATCCGACCGAAATCGTGGCACGGTACAGGTAGTACCGGCGCACTAACCCACGGTCGGATACCGGTCCGAACATACGGACGTTGTCACTTTCGGGGGACTAAAGCACTTCCTGAAACGTGATTCAGTGCGATTTTTGACAGGAGAGTGCAGATATCAGCACCCAACGATAGTACTGCAGGGTACTGTGAAGCGTTAGACCGTTTCCGATGGGTCGGTGACCTCGTCAGCGGCCGGATACACGCCGACCTGGTCGCAGTGGCCCGCCAGCGGGCAGGCGTCGGGGTCGTCCAAACAGGCCGGCTTCCGGGCGCTACAGTACTCCCGACCGAACTGGATCATCGCGGTATGTCCGAAGCCGCATTTCTCCCCAGGGACGTCGCGTTCCAGATACTCGCGGACAGTCTCGTGGTCGGCGTCGGGCGGGGCCAGCCCCATCCGGCGGGCGATGCGGTGGACGTGTGTATCGACGGGGAACACACCGCCGCGACCGCCCGCGAACAGCAGGACGCAGTCGGCGGTCTTCGGGCCGACGCCGTTCATGTCGAGCAGCGTTGACCGCACCTTCTCGGGGTCGCTGTCGCGGACGAACTCGTCGAACCCGGCCTCACCGCCGTACTCCTCGCAGATACGCTGAGCGAGGGCGATGATGCGCTCGGACTTCTGGTTGTAGAGCCCGGCTGAGGAGATGGTCTCGGCGAGTTCGGGTTGGTCGGCGTCGGCCAGCGCGCGGGCGAGGTCAGCATCGGTGCCGCCACCGCTCGCAGCCCCGCCGCCGCTCCCGTACCGCGCCATCAATTCGTCGTGGGCCGGCTGGCTCGCCTTGTCGGAGGTGTTCTGGCTGAGAATCGTCCGGACCAGACACTCGAAGGCGTCCCGGCCGCCGTAGGTCTTCGTCCAGTACATTTCGCCGAGGCGGTCCACGATAGCTTCGGCCCGCGTCCCAGCCGTTTCCGGGTCGAACGTGGCTGACTGGCCGCCGCCAGCGGTCCCGCCGCTGATGTTCTCCGCTGGTTCCTCGTCGCTCATATCCAGTGCCAGGGCCGGCGGACTCAAAACGCCTACCCCGAACCGTTCGCATGACGGCGGCATCGCTTCTTCGCCGTCGCTATCGTCGTCAATGGTATGATGAACGGGAGTGATTGGCGGCGGGACCTATCCGGGCCGAGCGTCATCACAAAAGTGCTGATACAGACGATGTGAGATGGGTTCTCGTACTCTCCAGACACCATCCGCTGGGCGGACCGATAGTTCCGGTGTGGTCCACAGCAAAGGACCTGAAATGGGGCGTCCTTGGGGCGAGACGCCCACGGGACAGACACGAAAAACTCGTGGCGCGCGGCGACGGGCTATGCCCACGGTGGTCGTCGCCGCGAAAGATGGTCGAGACTGACAGGTCAATACCCGGTCACGTCCTGACTCTCACCTCCTGTAGGGCGGCGTTTGCGCGGACGACAGGGACGGCAGTACCCGACTCGCTACGGCGACAGATATCCCGTCTCGATGTGGCCTGTTCGTCCGGCATACAATTGTTTAGGCTACCCTAAAATACAAAAAGCCATCGGTTTCTAGGCGAGCCAAAAAGTAGAGCGTCGATTACTCCTCGACGATGACGGTGCCAACCATCCCCGCGGCTTCGTGCGGAATACAGACGTAGCCGTGCTCGCCAGCCGTCTCGAACGTGTGAACGTAACTCTGGCCGGACTGCACTGCCCCTTCCCCGTTCTCCCATCCCTCGCGTGCGGCCGACTCGCTCTCGAATCCGCCGGAGGCCCAGTAGGTCGCGTCCGACGGGATTTCGTCCGCCACAGCGGTGACCGAGTGCGGTTCGCCGCCGACGTGTTCCCAGGCGACTTTATCGCCGACGCTGACAGTGAGTTCTTCCGGCGCATACGCCACTGCTTCCATGTCGACGACGTGGTCGGCGTCGTCGGGAACGCCCTCGACGACGTTCGGGCCGCCGGACAGCGACGTCTCGGTCTCCTCGGACTCCTCGCTACCGTGGCCTCCGGACCCGCTCGGGGCGCTGTCGACAGCGCCGACGACAGCGAACTGCCCGGTTCGTGTGGCATCCGCCATCCGTGTCGGGTTGCCGTCGCCGTTCGTCAGCCCTTGCGAGTAGTCGCTCAACGCAGCCTCGAAGTTCTCGTAGGCGTCGTGGTCCGCTTCCTCCAGCATCTCGTGAACCCGTGCTTCCTCGAAGGTCGCGAAGACGTCCTGTACGATGGCTGTCGCGGCCTCCCCGTTGCCGCCGGCGCTCCCGGCGATGGCATACGCCGCCGCGATGGCCTCGTCGTTGAACGCTGTCGCCGCGCTGGTGACATCCCCACCGTCCTGAGCGGCAGCACGAACGTCGGAAAGCGTCGATTCGAAGCTCTCGTAGATTTCCCCGTCGGTTTCTTCCAGCGCCTCGTGGAAGCCCGCCGCGCCGCTCTCGAAGTGGGCGAAGGTATCCTGGATGACGGTCGCCGCGCGGTCGGTTTCCGACAGCGCCGCGAGGCCGGCCGCGTCGAAGGCCCGCCCGATCATGTAGTCCGCCTCCGCTCCGCTGGCGACAGCCGTCGACAGGGCCGCTTCGAAGTCAAGCAAGGCCTGCTGGACCCCGTCGTGATGGGTCGCCACGGCTTCGCTGTCGTCGTTCTCGTAGGCCGACTGGAGTGCCACGAGGTGTTCCTCTTCGAAGCGATGGTAGAGGTCCTCGCTCTCGTGCTCCATCGTCTCGTGGAAGCCGAGTTCGTTCTCCTCGAAGCGGGCGAACACGTCTGAGACGATAGTCGCCGCGCTGTCGGCGTCGCCGAGGCGATACAGTTCGCGAGCGTCCGCAATGCGCGCACGGAAGAAGGCGGACTCCAGCGCCGCCCGGGCGTCCTCGCCGCCGACCAGCGCTTCGATACCAGTCACGAGGTTCGTATCGACCGTTTCGACGGCGCTGTCGATGCCGTCCGCGCTCCCGTTCTCGATGGCACTGGAAAGGTCCTCCAGTCCGCCCTCGAAGGCTTCGTAGGCCTCGCCGTCGGCCTCCTCCAGCGCGTCGTGCGCGTTCGCTCCCTCGAAGTGAGCGAAGACGTTCTCGACGGCCGTCGACGCTGCATCGGCCGCGTCGTTGGCGGCGAGCCAGTCCGCATCGGCAATCCGGGCACGGTAGCTGTTCAGCGTGACCGTGTGCGCGTACGCCTGCCCGGGACCGCCGGCGGACGCGAGTGCGGCCGCGTCCCAGCCGCGGGCCTGCATCGTCGCGAGGTGACCTGCACCAGCGACCGCCTCTTGCTGGACCAGCGCATACGCACCTGTGACAGTCGCATCGAGCGCGGCGCGGGCCTGTTCGGTGACACCGCTCGCGTCTTCACTGCCCGCGGCGGAACCGATGCCAGCCAGTGCGTTCTCGAAGGCTTCGTAGGACTCCGCGTCCGCAGTCTCTATTTTGCTGTACACCAGCGCGTCCTCGAACGCGGTCATCGTCTCCTCCGCGATGGTAGCGGCCGCTTCGAAAGCGCCCAGCGTCCCGGCCATGGCGGCATTGCTCGCCCGACTACCCAGCACGAGCAGGTCCAGCACTCTGGTGGCCTGCTGTCCGGCAGCGGCCTGCTGCGCTGTCTGGAGGTGGCCCGACGCTTTGTCTGCGGCCGAGGCGGCTCCGGACACGTCGCCCTCGGACAGCGACGACTGGACGGACCCGAGCGCGTCCTCGAACCCCTCGTATGCCGACTCGGACGTGGCTTCTAGCTGTTCGTGGGCTCCGTACTCGCCCGACGCCCCCTCGAAGCGGGCGAAAACGCTCTGGGCGACAGTCGCCCCGGCACCGGGTGCGCCGGCCCGGCCCAGCGCGACGGCGTCGTACAGCCGCGCCCGGTAGACGTTCCACTCAGTCGCGACAGCGGTCATCGGCCCGACCGAGACGCCGCTTTCGTCCCCCTCGTCGGTTTCCGCACCCGTTACCTGTTCTGTCGCTGCTTCGGTATCAGCTGACGCCGTGTTCGGTTCGGACGACCCCTGGCTTGGACAGCCAGCAAGGAGTCCCGTCGCAGCGATCCCCACCGTCTTCAGCAAGTCGCGTCTCTGTGGCATACAGTCGATTAGGCAGGCCTAAAAGACTTAACAGCACCGATTTTTCGGCGAGCCTAAAACCCTTCGTAGTTACACGTCATCACAGTGATACGGAAACTGTGTCGCCGGTACTGACACCGAACGCTTCGTCGCCGCGGCCGCGGTTGACGGCGAGTTCGACGTTCCCATGGCTGCCAACAGTGACGAGTCGCTGGCCCTGGTCGACGGCGGCGTAGGCCCGTCGGACTGGAGCCTCAACGCCGTCGACCGAGACCACCCCGCCGAACCGCTCCGCAAGTACCGCACCGGGTATGTTCGTCACGGCGTTCCCGAAGTCATCGACGACGAGTACCTCGCCGGTCGCTCCGTCACCTTCGACTGCGGCTGCCGGGAACCGAAGGTCGACGTAGTCGTCGGTCGGCTCGATTTCGGGCCGTGTTTCAATGGTATCGACGCCGGTGTCGTGGACGGCCGCCGCGGCGGGCGCAAACACGTCCCGCCCGTGGAACGTCGTACTCGCCGGGTCGTCGTAGGCCCAGGTGAACACCTCGAACGCGTCCGGGGCGTCGTTCTCGGTTTCAGCCAGTTCGCGGGCGACTGGCAGGAGGACGCCGTTGTCAGGCCCCACGAGCGCGTGGTCGCCCGCACGGACGACGATGGCGTCTCTGTCGGTTCCGACGCCCGGGTCGACGACGACACAGTGGACTGCCGGCGGAAAGTACGGGAGCGTCTGCGTGAGCCAGAACGCCGCTGCCCGCACGTCCTGCCGTGGGAAATCGTGAGCGATATCCGCGATACGCGCGTCCGTCGCCCGACAGATGACGCCCTTCATCGCCGCCGGATACGGTGATCCGAAATCAGAGCTGAGCGTAATCATCAGTCGTCGAGGTCATCGATGGATTCGGTGACGGACTCGCCGCTGGCGGTGTATCGTTCGAGCGAGTCACTGTCTGAGACGTGCTGGAGTCGCTTGATGCCGTGGATCTCCTCGATGACTTCCACAACAGATGCCGGGACCCGGTCACGCCAGGACTCGTCGTCGATCATCCGCTGGCGGATCTCGCTGCCCTCCAGTCGGTCGCGGTCGAACATCGGCGACTGGCGGACCTCGATACCGGCCTCCTCGAACAAGCGGACGACAAGCGGATTGTTCGAGTACGCCACGTCGAAGTCCGGGCACATACTCTCGACGTGGCTCACCCAGACGGCGTTGCGGTTGATGTCCTCAAGGGGGACGACATAAGTCGTCAGGTCGTACTCCGCGACGGCCTTCGTAATCATCATGATTCGCTCGCCGGCCGTGAAGGGGTCGTGAGTGGTGTGTGAATCGTCGGCGCTTCCGATGCCCAGGACGAGTTCGTCCACCTCATCGGCGATACGTTCGACCATCGAGTGATGGCCGTTGTGGTAGGGCTGGAAGCGACCGATGTAGAACCCACGCATATTCCCCAGTGGGTGTGGTGGTTTGATAAACCCGACGACGCGGTACCGCCGGAATACAAGCACACCCAATTCGGGCGCTGTACTGCGGTTTCCGGGGTGTTGCAACAACCGACACGGGGAGAAAGTATATCAGTCGACAGGCCTTCCGTGAGTATGTTAGCAACGTTTGTATGAGCGACAACACCGACACCGACGCGACTCCCGACCCTGACCGGGAGGCATCCGACGCTGGGGAGGAAGAGGCGTCGACCAACGGGGCCAAACAGGACCCCGACGAACCCGCCTCTGAGCCCTCGGCCGACGAGCCATCCGACCCGTCCGAGGAGCGATGGGGCGGCGAGGGAGAAACGTCCGAAACGACACTCGGAAGCGATGTCCAAGTTGACGGCGAGTCCGAACTGGACGGAGACGAGGAGAATCTCCTCGGCGGTCTCGAAATCGAGTCGACCGCCGACATCGAAGTGCCAGACCGACTCGTCGACCAGGTCATCGGGCAGGACCACGCCCGTGACGTGATCAAGAAGGCGGCCAAACAGCGCCGCCACGTCATGATGATCGGCTCCCCCGGGACGGGGAAGTCGATGCTGGCGAAAGCGATGTCCCAACTGCTTCCGCGGGAGGAGCTGCAGGACGTTCTCGTCTATCACAATCCCGACGACGGCAACGAGCCGAAAGTTCGCACCGTCCCCGGCGGCAAAGGGGAACAGATCGTCGAGGCCCACAAGGAGGAGGCCCGCAAGCGAAACCAGATGCGGACCTTCCTCATGTGGATCATCATCGCCATCGTCATCGGCTACGCCCTCATCCTCGTCCAGCAAGTCCTGCTGGGGATTCTCGCGGCCGGTGTCATCTATCTCGCGTTCCGCTACGGTTCGCGCGGTAGCGACGCGATGATCCCGAACCTGCTGGTCAACAACGCCAACCAGAAGACTGCGCCGTTCGAGGACGCAACGGGCGCTCACGCCGGCGCACTGCTGGGCGACGTTCGCCACGACCCGTTCCAGTCAGGCGGGATGGAGACGCCGAGCCACGACCGCGTCGAACCCGGTGCCATCCACCAGGCCAACAAGGGCGTGCTGTTCGTCGACGAGATCAACACGCTCGACATCCGCAGCCAGCAGAAGCTGATGACGGCCATCCAGGAGGGCGAGTTCTCCATCAC
Source organism: Haloarcula sp. CBA1131 (assembly GCF_008728975.1). Classification (NCBI taxonomy): domain Archaea; kingdom Methanobacteriati; phylum Methanobacteriota; class Halobacteria; order Halobacteriales; family Haloarculaceae; genus Haloarcula; species Haloarcula sp. CBA1131. The sequence continues at coordinate 1,096,100 of NZ_RPCY01000001.1, read as the reverse complement.
AGGCCAGTCCGAGCGCTCCTCGGGCGCGATGGTCCAGACCGAGCCCGTTCCCTGTGACTTCATCATGATCGCGGCGGGGAACCTCGACGCGATGGAGAACATGCACCCCGCGCTGCGCTCCCGTATCAAGGGGTATGGGTACGAGGTGTACATGGACGACACCATCGAGGACGACCCCGAGATGCGACGGAAGTACGCCCGGTTCATCGCCCAGGAGGTCGAGAACGACGGGCGGCTCCCGCACTTCACCGAGGAGGCCGTCCAGGAACTCATCCTGGAGGCCCGGCGTCGCGCCGGCCGCAAAGGCCACCTCAGCCTGAAGTTCCGTGACCTCGGTGGGCTGGTCCGCGTCGCCGGCGACATCGCCCGCGCCGAGGACCGCGACCGCACCGAGCGAGCGGACGTGCTACAGGCCAAACGCCGCTCCCGGTCCATCGAGCAACAGCTCGCGGACAACTACATCGAGCGCCGCAAGGACTACGAGCTCACCGTCAACCAGGGCGACGTGGTCGGCCGCGTCAACGGGCTCGCCGTCATGGGCGAGGACAGCGGTATCGTCCTCCCTGTCATGGCCGAGGTCAGCCCATCACAGGGTCCCGGTCAGGTCATCGCCACCGGACAGCTCAAGGAGATGGCCGAGGAAGCCGTACAGAACGTCTCGGCGATTATCAAGAAGTTCTCCGACGAGGACATCTCCGAGAAGGACGTCCACATCCAGTTCGTTCAGGCCGGTGAGGGCGGCGTCGACGGCGACTCCGCCTCTATCACCGTCGCCACCGCGGTTATCTCCGCGATAGAAAACGTTCCGATCAAGCAAAACCTCGCCATGACCGGCTCACTGTCGGTCCGGGGCGACGTGCTCCCGGTCGGCGGCGTCACGCACAAGATCGAGGCGGCCGCCAAGTCCGGCCTCGATACGGTCATCATCCCCGAGGCGAACACGCAGGACGTGATGATCGAGGACGAGTACGAGGACATGATCGAGATCATCCCCGTCTCGCACATCTCTGAAGTCCTCGAAGTCGCCCTCGCCGGCGAAGCCGAGAAGGACTCGCTGGTCGACCGCCTCAAGTCCATCACGGGCAAGGCGCTCGATCACGAGGTCGGCCGGCAGAGCGGCAGCCCAAGTCCCCAATAGATGCCCGAGTGGGCCGCGTTCGTCGGCCTGACGGGGTTTCTTTTAACCGCGCTTCTCGGTCTCGCACGGCTCTCGCAGGGAGCCGTACGGTCCGACGGCGGTGTCTCGTCGACAGTCGACGGTACTTCGATGGCCACCGAACCCCAGGACCCGACTCTCCCACGCTTCGAGACACAACGGGCGGCGGCCCAGCGACGGCAGATGCAGGATACGCTCGCCCCAAGTGACCTCTCGACAGGGGCCTTACTTGCCAACGTCGCGTTCACGCAGGGGCTGTTCGGCGTGTTGCTGGTCGCTGGCGCGTTCTACTTCGAAATCCCGGCCAGTGCGTTCGGTATTACTGCGGACGCTCTCTCGACTGGACTGCCGGCGATAGCCGTCGGCATCGGCGCTGGCGTCGGGTTCTGGCTGGGCAACGAACTCGCCGCGGCGCTGGCCGACGGCTTCGGCGTCGCCTTCGACGAGTCGCTGCGGGAACTGCTCGCCCCGGACTCGGCCGGCGGCTGGGTCGTCCTGCTGGGCGGTGTCCTGCCGGTCATCGCCATCGTCGAGGAACTCCTCTTCCGGGCGGCGGCTATCGGCGTTCCCGTAGCCGGCCTCGACGCGCCGGCGTGGGCGATGGCCATCGTCGCCTCCGTCGCCTTCGCGCTGGGCCACGGTGCACAGGGTCGGATGGGCATCGTCGTCACCGGCACGCTGGGGCTGGCGCTCGCGGGCCTGTTCATCGCGACAAACAGCCTGCTCGCCGTCGTCGTCGCCCACTACCTCGTCAACGCCCTCGAACTGATCGTCCACGAGGGGCTGGGCGTCGACCGGCTCTGGGCCTAGAGGCCCTCGATAGCGCGGAGTTTCTGCTCGACGGGCGGCGGCGCGGCGCTCGGTCCGTCACGGACTCTATGGTCCGGAATCAACAGCGGCACGGGGTTCGCGGCCAGTGCCTTCCGGACCTGCGCAAGGTCGTCCTCGTCGTCGTCGTCCAGATCCGGCGTCATCCGCGCGACCTGTGCAACGGTGGCGTCCTCGCCGTACGGAATCTCTTGGACCGCTTCAAGCACTGTGCGCTGGTCCGTCGGGACGGTGAGGCCGACGGTGACGTCCGCGAAGTCGTCCTCGACCCCCTGAAGATACTCGTCGATGCGGTCGAGCAGCGCGTGGTCCGCCCCGGCGTCGTCCTCGGGCTGGGACGGAAACGACAGCGAGATGATCCGGTCGCCGGCCTCACCGAGCTGGACGTACCGGTCGAGATACGACGACTCGCGGGCGTAGATTCCTGCGTCCCCGGTCGGTGCTTCCATACTAGCGTCGTCGGCCGGTCGCCCCTTCAACATTCGGCCTTGGATTGATTGAAGAGACAGACTGGGAAGCGATTTCGAACAGCCAGAAAGCCCCGGCCGGCTCCGGTCGAGGGCCTCGTTGCGCACTTCTTCGCTCCCTACGGTCGCTCATGCAGTGCTTACATCTGCCGTCTTCCCGGAGCCGGCCACCGGGAGACCAGAGGTCTCCCGAGCAGTCGGCGTGGTCCGAGGGAGCGGAGCTCCCTCGTCATCACGAAAGACGCGAAGCGTCTTTCGAGCGACTTCGCGCCGACGACGCCCCTTTCAGTCCCACCAAAGCCCGTTGGACAATCCAGGCTGGGTGGGACTGAAAGGGGCGAGGCGCTGGGCTACTGCGACTCGCTGCGCCCTTCGCTCACTGCGTTCGCTCCAGTGCTTGCGTCGCCTCGTACGCCCAGCGCCTCGGGGCTTTCAGGCTCTTTGAGGAAACACAACGAAAACGAGATCCGCCGTCAGTCCTGAACGGAGAGCACGCTGGGGTAGTCAGAGATGAGCCCGTCGACGCCGGCCCGGACCAGTTCACGGGCCTGATACCACGTACTGATCGTCCAGACGTTCAGATCACGGCCTTCGTCGGCAGCGACGTCGACGAGGTCGATATCGCTCAGATTGGACTCGATGTAGCCGTCGTCGTTGAAGAAGGGCGTTCCCTGAACCATGTTCCGAGGGACGTGCATCGCGTCACAGTCGTAGCGGCGGGTAATTTCCAGCCCCGCCTCGATGTCATTCCAGAAGAGGCAAGCGATGGGAATCGAGTCGTCGTAGTCGCGGACGGTCGCGAGCGCGGCCTCGTAGAACGACGAGACGAGGATGTCGTTGTCGTACTCGCTGACGAGGTCGAGCGCGCGCTCGGTGTAGGGCCGCCACACCGCTCGCTGCGCCGACAGCGCCTGGTCCGGCAGCGACTCAGCGAAACGGAGGTCCTGACTGCCGGGGTTCTTGAACTCCAGATTGACGGCGACGCTCGGCGGAATCGAGTCCATGACCGTTTCGAGCGTCGGGACCGTCTCCCCGGTGCCGAGAACAGTCGCACTGGTCACAGTATCGGTGTCGGTCTCGAAGACGAGCCCGTCAGCGTCGGTCAGACCGCGCTCGCCGCCGTCACGCTCGGCCAGCCCGTCGTCGTGAAAGGTGACGAGCGTGCCGTCGGCCGTTGGCACGACATCGACCTCGATCATGTCGGCGCGTCGGTGGGCCGTCTGGGCTCCCGGACCGCCGAACGAGGACGCCTCGACGGCCAGTTCCGTGTTCTCCGGGTAGACGCCGGCGAATCCGCGGTGAGCGATGAGCGTCGTGTCGTCAGTCATCGCTTTGCGCTCGCTGTCGTCGGTGTCACTGTTGGTTGTGTCAGTATCATCCGATTCCTGGGGCGTTGCGCTCCCCACGAGTCCCGCGCTCGCCAGCGTCGCCGCTGTCCCTCCGACGAACGTCCGTCGGCCGATGTACCGTGACATGCTAGGTACGGCTGCCGAGCGGTTGTGAAAGACCGTTTATATGAGGGATATATGCCTCTCAGTAGACGTGCCCCACAATGTCCAGACCTGTCGCCGTCTACGGCGGCGTGGTCACGCTTACGCGCTGTGCCGCTCGCGGGCCGCGGCCACGACCAGCGGGAGTGTAATCGTCGCGTCGGCATACACCGAGACATTCCGGGCGTCCTTTTCAAGCTTCCCCCACGAGCGGGCCTCGTCGAGCGTCGCGCCGGAGAGGCCGCCGGTGTTCGATGGGTCCATCGTCAACTGGACGGCGTAGTCGTAGGCATCGGGCGAGACCAGCATCGTCTGGAGGACGTAGTTCTTCGGGACACCGCCGCCGACGACCATCGCGCCGGCGCTGTCGGCCTCGTACGCGATATCGGTTATCTGTGTCATGTCCGCCAGCGCGTCGACCGTGAACTCGCTGGTCTGGGAGTACATCCACGCCTGCAGCCCCAGCACGGAGTCCTGAAAGGCCGGGCAGTACACCGGCACGTCGTTCTCGTAGGCCGCCGCCAGCACGCCAGCGTCCTCGGGCACGTCCTCGCGCTCGTTGACCTCGCTGTTGGCTCGGCCCAGTTCCTCCGTCATGCGCTGGATCGAGACCGCGCCCTCGTCTTCCAGCGTCGAGAACACCTCGTCCCGGAGGTGGTTCTCGAACAGGGCGAAATGCTCCTGGGGGAGGTAGACGTTGTAGATCCGGTCGACGCCCTCGTCACGGAGCGTCTCGTCGTGTTCGCGCTCCGTTTGCCCCTCGGGTGTCACCTCGCCGTGGTGGTGCTTGCCGCCGATGGCCTCGATGCTGTCGTGGGTGCAGTTCGCGCCCGTCGTCACGAGTACGTCGATGTGGCCGTCGCGGATGAGTTCGCTGACGATGGCCCGCATCCCGGTCGGGACCATCGCGCCGGCCAGCCCGAAGAAGGTCGTCACGTCGTCGTCGAGCATCTCGCTGTAGATGTCGACGGCCTCGTGGATGTCGTTCGCGCCGATGCCGGCCTCGCCGTAGCTGTCAGCCAGTTCGCCGACCGTCATTCCGGCCCGGGCTTCCGCGTGCCCGATCGGATCGTGATGGAACGTCTCCCGCTCGTCGGTGTGGTCGCTCATTACAATGCAGTCGAATGGCGTCGGGTTTCAACGTCGTGGTTCGCCGTGACGGGTAGAGGCCGTTGTCGACGTGCCGTCACACACCGCGGACGGCCCATGCATCGACGTGCCGTCACACACCGCGGCTGAAACGGAGGGCTTAGACGCCCCTGCGTTGGATTGGGAGCTATGGATACTGCTGCGTTCAGGCGCGGCGTTCGGGATGTTGCGCCGCTGTTGCTAGGAATTATTCCGTTTGGCCTCGTTGCCGGCATCGCGACCGTCAACGCCGGACTGGGGCTGCCGACCGCAGTCGGGCTGTCGGTGGTCGTCTTCGCCGGCGCATCACAGCTCGCGGCGCTGGAACTGCTGGGACAGAACGCTCCGCTGACGGTCGTTGTCGCGACAGCCGTCGTCATCAACCTCCGGCTTCTGATGTACTCGGCGTCGATTGCCCCGTACTTTCGGGAATTCACTGGTCGGTGGAAGGCGGTGCTCGCCTACGTGTTGACCGACCAGGCGTACGCGCTGTCGGTCGCCAGCTACCGGTCCGACCGTGAGACGGACCGGAAGTGGTACTACCTCGGCGTCGCCGTGACGCTCTGGGCGGTGTGGCAGGTCACGACTATCGCGGGGGCGCTACTCGGGACCGGCGTCCCGGACGCCTGGGGTCTCGAATTCGCTATCCCGCTGGTCTTCCTCGCGATTCTGGTCCCTGCAATCGAGGACGCAGCGACCGGCATCGCCGCTGTCGTCGGTGGAACCGTCGCCGTCGTCGGCGCTGGCCTCCCGCTCAATCTCGGACTGCTCGTCGCGGCCGGGGTTGGCATCACGGCTGGCGTTCTCACGGAATCCGCCACGGGAGGGACCGATGGCGACTAATTACGGCCCGGTTGAGATAGCCGGTGTCGTCGCTGTCATCGGCGTGTTGACCTACGCCTGTCGCCTCTCGTTCATCGCGCTGTTCGGTCGGCTGGACGAAATTCCGCCGGTCGTCGAGCGGGTGTTGCGGTTCGTCCCCGCCGCCGTCCTCGCCGCGCTTGTTCTCCCCTCGTTCGTGACACTCGACGCCGGTAGTTTCGCCGCGGACAAGTTCGTCGCCGGAGCGCTCGCGGCAGGCGTCGCCTGGCGGACCGAGGACGTGTTCGCGACAATGGTGACCGGGATGGGCGTCCTCTGGGCCATCAGGTTCCTGCTGTAGTCAGCTCAGTTCCAGCGAGGCCCCACAGCAGTCAGACCGGTACTGCTCGCGTCGCTCGACGAGCTTGCAGTCCTGATAGCGGCGGGCGACGAGGTCCCCACACGCCCCGCAGGTGAGGACGTGCTTGGGATCGGAGAAGGCCGGACAGTGGACGTCGGTGTCGAGCTGGTCGGCCCGTTCTTGAAACGCCCGGCCGTGGTCGGTCGTCCCGTCGCGCTGATATTGCTCGACGTGAATGAGTTCGTGGCGCAGTGTTGCCTCCCAGGCGTCCCGCTCGAAGGCCGAAAAGGCGTCCCAGGTCAGCGACACCGTACATCGAAGCGGGCGGCCGTCGCTCCCGTCGACGCTGTCCCAGTCGTACCGCTCACCGATGGTGGCGTCGTCCAGTTTCGGCCGCTTGACTGCGGCGGCGCGACGCTTGGCGCGGTGGGACACTGTCCAGTCGACGAGGTCGAACCGAACCGAGACGCCCTGCTCGCGGCGGACCCCGCGACAGTACTGTTGCGACCAAGCGATGAGGTCCGCATCCGAGCTAACGCCCTCGAACGAAACGACATCTACCATCGCCTTAGAGGCCGGTCGGGCAGTCGATATAGGTCGTCTCCAGCCCCCAGTCCTCGACGACGGTCTGGAGCGACTGAACGCCGAACGTCTCCGTCGCGTAGTGGCCGGCGAGAATGACGTGGAGTCCCTGCTCGCGCGCCTCGTGGAAGGCCTGCTGTTTCCCCTCGCCAGTGATGAGCACGTCGGCGTCCGTCTCGACTGCCTCCTGCAGCCAGTCGACGCCGCTGCCGGTGACGATGGCGACGTCCTCGACAGTCGACGGGCCGAAATCAAGCACTTGAATTGGCTGTCCGCCAGTATCCAGATTTCCTTCGAGGGTTTCGGCGAGTTCGGAGACCGTCTGTGGTTCTTGGAGGGAGCCACGCTGGCCGATGTGCTCGCCGCCCATCGATCCGAACGGCGCACGGTTGTCGAGGTCCAGCAGGTCCGCGACGCCGGCGGCGTTGCCAAGCGATTGATGGCCGTCTAGCGGGAGATGCGCGACGTACAGCGCGAGGTCGTTGTCGATCAGCGGTGCGACCCGGCGGTAGTTGGTTTCCGTCACGCGCTCCATCCCGCCCCAGACGATACCGTGGTGGGTCACGAGCAGGTCAGCGCCCGCGTCGGCGGCGCGGTCGATGGTCTCGACGGCCGCATCTACTGCGAAAGCGACGTGCTCGACCGGCTGGCTCGCCGGCCCGACCTGCAGACCGTTCGGACTGGCGTCGATGTCGGCGTAGGCCTCGATGTCGAGTCTGTCGTCGAGACGCGTCGCGATGTCGCCTGCGTTCATGGCGCGGACTTCGAGATGACCGGTGGTATGTTTTTCTCTACCGGCGACGGGCTACCCATCCGATTCGACCAGCTGGCCGTTTTCCTGACCGATGAGGTCCCGGTCCACCGCGGCGTCGATGATGGCGTCGAACTGCTCCCCGTCGATGTCGTAGGCGTTGACCGCGACCTCGCGGATTTCCGCGCGGTCAACGGGCATCTCACGGTTCTGGAGGAGGCGCATCACCTTGTTGTACTCCAGTTTCGTCAGCGAGGGGCCGTCAGCGCTGTCGTCGCTGTCCGTACCGCGTTCGGTGTCCTCGCTCCCAGTGTTCGCCGCCGAGTCATTCGACTCGGTCGGCTCCGCCGCTTGTCCGTCCGTGGTGTCCGATACCGCCGGGTTCGTTGCATCTGGCTCCGCAGTCGCCTCCGTCGTCGCCGCTGACTGCGCCGACTGTTCCTGTCCCGCCGCGCTCGCGCCGTCGTCGCCCAGCAGCGAGCCGTCATCAGCCGGCTCGACCACGCTGTCGGTGGTCGCCTGTGCGTCGCCTGCCGTCGTTCCAGAATCATCCAGTAGCCCCGGCGGCTCCGTGGTCCCGGCGTCGCCAGTCGTTTCCGCTGTCTCGCGGGCGTCCGCCTTCGCCGCCTCGACGGCCGGTTCGACGATGGTTGCGAGCTTCTCTCGGCAAGTCGAGCAGAGAACGACCGTCCCCTGCTTTTCGGCTTCCGGGTCCAGCGATTTCGGGATAATCGGATATTCGGAGAGCGAGACGTCGAGCGCGCCGCCACAGAAGTAACACGACGATAGCTGGTCCATGCTCTCAACCGAGATGGCCTGTTTACTAAAAGACTACTTGCTGTGTCGGATGCCGAGCAAGTGGTGACGGCCACGGCGGTCCGAACAGCACTGACGCTGAGCGATTGTTTGCGGTGTATTATAACGAAAACGCTCAGTTATCGAAGAATCCTCGGACCAGTCCAGCGACTTCATCACCTGGTTCCAGCCACGGCGTATGACCGTGTCCCGGGAGTTCGTGGAACTCGGCGTCGGGCATCTTCTCGGCGACGGGGCGACCGACGTCAGGCGGATAGAAGGCGTCCTCCGTCCCCCAGACGAACTGCGTCGGGCAGTCGATTCCAACGATTTCGTCCCTGATGTCGAACAACGGGTGGACACGGCCGTACGAGCCCTGTGCGGTCGCTAGCGACCGCTGGCTTTCCGGCCGGCCGGGCAGATCCTGGCCGGCGGCGAGCAGTTCGTAGAACACGTCCGGTATCGCTGCGGCGTCAACGACGTTGACCCGCTGCATCGACTGCCTCGCGTTCTCGACTGGGTCACCACGGCTGAGCAGCCACAGCAACACCCGGTTGAGGCCACGAACCGTCAGCAGGCGAAACAGGAGCGGGAGGTCTCGCGAGACGCCGCCCGGCGCGCCGACCAGTTGCAGTCGGTCCACACGGTCGTGGTCGATTGCGAGCAGAAGCGACTGCAGGCCGCCGTGGGAGTTCCCGGCGACGTGGGGACGGTCGATAGCGAGGTCGTCGAGCAGTTCCAGCAAGTATGCGACCAGAAACGAACGGAGGTCCCGGTCCCGGTAGCTCGGCGCGGCTGAGAGGCCGAGGCCGGGCCGGTCGGGAGCGTACACGCGGTACTCGTCGGTGAGCGCCGGGAACAGCGGGAGCCACGTCGCTGCTGGCGTTCCGACACCGTGGAGCAGAAGTACGGGGTCGCCGTCCTGATTCCCACCCACCAGATAGTGAACGCGACCCGCGGCGTCCGTCTCGGTCACTCTGGACTCGACGGAATGGTCGTAGTGGTCCACAAGACGGGCCTGTGCGTCCGCGTATCGGCGCTCGGCCGGATGGGACCAGTCGTCTGGCGACAGCGCGCAGTCCTCGGAAACTGTGGTACTGCCACTCATACTCGAACTGTCCGGCGCCGTCCGCATCAGTCTACCGCGGCCAGTGCTACATGGCAAGATTGCGCCTCCATGAGACACATATAGCTCCGCTTCCTCGCACCCACATGGAGGCTATCGAAGGAACCGTCCTTGCCGGGCGGTCGTTCGAGCCGGTCCACGGCAGCGTTGTCGTCGAGGACGGCTACATAACGGCCATCGAGGAGACGTCCGAGCGCGAGAGCGACCACGACCGCATTGTCTTGCCGGCGTTCGTGAACGCCCACACGCACGTCGGCGACTCAGTCGCCAAGGAGGCCGCTGTCGGTCTTGGCTTGGAGGAGGCAGTGGTGCCACCGGACAGCCTGAAACACCAGCAGATCGCAGCGGCCGACGACGAGACGCTGATTGCCGCGATGCACCGCACACTTCGATTCATGCAGCGAACCGGCACCGCGGCGTTTCTCGACTTCCGGGAGTTCGGCGTCGACGGGGCACGGGCACTACGCGAGGCCGCCGAGGGACTCGATATCGAGGCCTTCATCTTCGGGAGCGATGACACTGCGGTGCTGGACGTGGCCGACGGGTTCGGTGCCAGCGGCGCGACCGACGACGATTTCACCGCCCGGCGGACCGCCACCGGGGAGCGCGGGGCCCCGTTCGCTATCCACGCCGGCGAACCGGACGCCACTGACATACACCCGGCGCTGGATCTGGAGCCGGAGTTGCTGGTCCACATGGTCCATGCCGAAGCAGAACACCTCGAACGGGTGGCCGATCAGGACGTCCCTATCGCGGTCTGTCCCCGTGCGAACCGCGTCCTTGAGGTCGGCCGACCGCCGATCGAGACGCTTCTGGAGTACACTGACGTGGCACTCGGGACTGATAATGTGATGCTCAATGCACCATCCATGTTCCGTGAGATGGAGTACACCGCGAAGACGTTCGACCTCCCCTCGCGGACGGTGCTTCGGATGGCCACGACCGCTGGGGCCGAAGCGGTCGGCCTCGACTGCGGTGTCATCGAACCCGGCCGCCGGGCCGCGCTACTGGTCCTCGACGGCGACTCGGACAATCTCTCGGCCGTCGCCGACCCAGTCGACGCGGTTGTCCGGCGAGCGTCGCCGCTGGACATCAACCGAGTTGTCTGCTGAAGCCGACGGCGAGAATATTCCCCGATACATCTCGGATTAGCGCTGGTCCGCGTGGGCGAACACGAACGCCCGGAGGAGTTTCGCGGCCAGCGTCGCCGTCTGACCGTCGTCGCGGTCGTTGACCTCCACTACGTCGAAGCCGACGGTCTGCGGTGCGACGGCTCGGACCACGGTGTGCATCTCCCGCGGATCGAGGCCGAACGGTTCCGGCGTCCCGGTGCCCGGCGCGAACCCGGGGTCGGCGGCGTCGATGTCGACTGAGAGGTACACCCGCTCGTCGTCGAACGCAGGCGACCAGTCGGCCACGTCCTCGGGCGGGACGACGGTCACATCGGGTTCGTTCGCGCGGTCCCATTCGGCTTCCGAGCCAGTGCGTGCGCCCAGCACAATCGCTTCGTCAGCCACCGAGAGCGCGTGGTGGGTCACCGTCGCGTGGGAGTACTCGTCGCCGGCGTAGGACTCGCGCAGGTCGAGATGCGCGTCCAGACAGACGAATATGTCGGGGTCAAGGGCGCGCACGCCGGCCACAGAGACGGTGTGTTCGCCGCCGACGACGAGCGGGACGGCCCCCTCGCTCTCGAAATCCGAGAGAGTGCCCTGGAGGAAAGTGAGGTACTCGGCAACGTCGGCCGTGGGGCCGATATCGCCGTGGTCGTAGACGGAACAGTCAGTGAAGTGCTGGTCGGTGCGGTGGTCGTAATCGTCGAACTGCTGGCCGAACTGGCGGATGCGGCGTGGGCCGAACCGTGTCCCGGGGCGAAACGACGTCGACGCGTCGAGTGGTGCGCCCACGAGCGCGTAGTCGGCCGCCCCGCGGTCGGCCCCCGCACCGGGCAACATCGTTACGAGCGTGTGATCTTGCGCTGTTCCTCGTACTGGAGGTACTCGATTTCGTCGTCAGGCTGGAGGTCGATGTCCTCGGGGACCCGCATCGTGAACGTGTCGTAGGTGTCGAGGTCCATCACCTGTGCGTCGTTGCCGTCCGTGGAAACGACCTGCCCCTGCTTTCGGTTGACAATCGGGACCCAGACCTTCGCGTCGACGGGCTGGGACAGCGAGCGCTTCTTGCCGTCGAAAACGCCCTTGGCGTCGATTCGGGCCTTGGCGCTGCCGTGCTTGCCCGGCTTGGCCGTGCTGTAGGAGTTAATCTTACACGGCGTGTCTTCGATCATGACGTAGCTTCCCTCGTCGAGCTCTCGAACTTCGGTCTGCTCTCTTGCCATACCGCCGGATTACCCCTGTTTGGGTATAAACGGTTTGGAATGCCGCAGGCCAGGTCTGTCGCTGGGCTCGTCCGAGGTAACGAGTCCTCCAGCGGCCGGAACTCCTCGACAGCAGCCCGACTCCCACAGCAGTTCCCACGTCTACCCCCACAGTTCAAGTGAGCTTGCACTAACCACACGGGTGTGGCACTCTCGTTCGACCTGTTCGGGACGCTCGTAGCGGCAGACCGGCCGTCAGAGCCGTGGGACGCCGTTGCGGAGACGCTTTCGGCCCGGTCGGTTCGGGTGCCGGACGACTGGGAGGACGCCTATCGCTCGGCCCACCGCGAGTACGACCGCGGCCGGGAAGCGCCGCTGGACGAACACGTTCGACTGGCGCTTGCCAGCCGCGGAGTCGAGGTTGCCGAGGAGACGGCGACCGAGGTCGTCCTCGATGCCTTCGACAGCCCGGAGACGGTCCGCGAGGGAGCCATCGAAGCGCTGGACGCCGCAGCACAGCGTGGCCCGGTCGCTATCTGTTCGAACTGCAGTGTCCCTGGATTGGTCGAGCGAACGCTGGAGCGAGCGGCCATCGAGAATCAGAGCGGCCACGCGTTCGACGCCGTCGTCACCAGCGTCGACTGCGGCTGGCGGAAGCCGCATCCGACCATTTTCCAGTCGACCGCCGACGCACTCGACGTGGCGCTTGCCGACCTCGTCCACGTCGGCGACGACGCCCGAACGGACGGCGGCGCGGGCCGCGTGGGCGCGCAGTCGATTCTGCTGGAGGACCACTCGCTGCCGGCGATAGCCGAGAAGCTCCGGGAGGGAACGCTGTGTTGAGCGCGCTGGCGGTGGCCGTCGCCGGCGGGCTGGAACTCGCAATCGGTGAGCCACCGACCCGATTGCATCCCGTTGCGTGGTTCGGACGGCTCGTCGGGGCGGTCGACCGCGAGTGGGACCACCCGCTTGCGGTCGGAGGGTTCGCCGCGGCGCTGTTGCCCGTCGGAGTTGCTGTCGTCGTCGGTGGCAGCGTCGCACTCGCCGCCACTCGCGAACCGCTGGCCGCCGTCGCGCTCGCCGGCCTCGCGCTGTTCCTGACCACGAGCCTCCGCAGTCTCCTCTCGACCGCTCGGGGCGTCATCGCCGACACCGAGGCCGACCTCGCGGCTGCTCGGGACGGGCTGCTCGCACTCGCTGGCCGCGACGCCAGCGCGCTCTCTGCGGGCGAGGTTCGCAGCGCCGCCGTCGAGAGCGCGTCGGAGAACCTCGCCGACGGCCTCGTCGCGTCGCTGGCCGCGTTCGTCCTGGGCGGGCTCGCCGCTGCGGGCGTCGGCCTTCTACCGCTTCCCGTCGCTGCCGGGACAGCGGCGTGGATCAAGGCCGTCAACACGATGGACTCGATGCTTGGCTACCGCTCGAAACGCGTCGGGACGCCTGCGGCGCGGCTCGACGACGCCGTGATGTGGCTCCCGGCGCGGGCGAGTGCGCTCCTGCTCGCCGTCGCCTGCGGGTCGCCCCGGTCGGTGGCCCAGGCCCGGGACTGGCTGGACGGCGTTCCCTCGCCGAACTCCGGGTGGCCGATGGGGACGGCCGCCGCGGCGCTGGACGTTCGACTCGAAAAGCCCGGCGTGTACGTCCTCAACCCCACGAGACACCTCCCCGATGTGGCGACAGCCCAGCGTAGCGTCACGCGGGTTGGCGTCGCCGGGGTGCTGGCGTATCTGCTGGCCGGTCTGGGGGTGCTCGCGTGGTTCTGACCGCGGTCCGGGGGGCGCTCGGCTTCCTCTCACGGCTCCCGGTCGGCCACAGCGAACGGGCATGGGACGCCTTCGTCGGGACACCGGCGGCGTTCCCGATGGCCGGCTACGTCGTCGGCGGCCTCGTCGCGCTCCCGTTCCTCGCCGCCGGCCTGCTCCCGGCCCCGGTCGTCGCCGCGGCCTACCTCGGAGCCGTCGTCCTCGTCGCCGGCGTCAACCACGCCGACGGCCTCGCGGACCTCGGGGACGCCGCCGTCGTCCACGGCGACCCCGCGGAGCGCCGCGACGTGATGCGGGACACGACTGTCGGCGTCGGGGCCGTCCTCGCGCTGGGGACCGTCCTCCTCGCGCTGGCGTTTGGCGCGCTGGCCGCTGCCGGGCTCCCGCCGCTGGTCGCTGTCGCGCTGGTCCTCGCCGCCGAGGTGGGGGCGAAACTCGCGATGGCGACGCTGGCCTGCGTCGGACGCCCGAGCCACGAGGGTTTCGGGTCGACGGTCATCGACGGGAACAGCCCACGCCACCTCGTCGGCTCGCTCGCCGTCGCACTCCCGGCCGCTGTCATCGCCGTTCCAGCAACCGCAGTCGTCGTTCTCACCGGCCCGCTGCTCGCTCTTGGCCTCTCTGGCTGGGCGAACCGCCGACTGGGCGGCGTCAGCGGCGACACGTTCGGCGCGGCCAACGAACTCACGCGCGCTGTCGCGCTCCACGTCGGCGTCGCCGCGTGGTCGCTCTTCGGCGGCGTCCGGTCGGTACCGCTCGTCGACTGGGAGGTGCTCGCATGGACGCTCTCGTGATGTGTGGCGGGCGCGGGACGCGGCTGGACACCGAGGCCGAGAAACCGCTCTTTCGGGTCGGCGGTGTCCCGATGGTCGACCGGGTCGTCGGCGCACTGGAAGACAGTTCCGTCGAAAGAGTTATCGCTGTAACGTCGCCGAACGCACCGGAAACGCAGTCACATCTGGACGTGCCCTGTATCGAGACGCCGGGTGAGGGGTACGTCGCCGACCTCGACGCGGCGCTGGCCGACGGCCGACTCGCCCGGCCGGTGCTGACCGTCGCCGCCGACCTGCCGCTGCTTGACGGCGAGATAGTGGACCGCGTGCTCGACGAGCACAACGGGGGCTCGCTGACGGTCCTGGTCCCGGCTTCGCTGAAGCGTGCCCTCGGCGTGAGCGACGACACGACGTTCGACAACGGAGGTCGGGAGGTCGCGCCGACAGGCGTCAACGTCGTCAGCGACGGCCCCGACGACGCCTGGCTCACGCGGGACCGACGCGTCGCGGTCAACGTCAACACGCTTGCTGACGCGCGCGTGGCTGAGCAATGGCTGTAACGGCGTGGGGCGGAGGCCGAACGCCGCGAAACCTTCTCCACACCGCCCGCCGTAGCCCCCGTCAATGGACCCTGATTCGGTCGAGGGCTTGCGGGCGAGTGGCGGCAACGGGGCCGAGGACGCCATCGGGCCGGACGGGCGCGTCCCACACGGCAGCAGCGACGACCCGGACCTGCTGGATTTCAGCGCGAACACGAACCCCCGCGTCCCGCCGGACGCCGCGAAGACGTACCGGGAAGCGTTCGAGGCCGCCCGCTCGTATCCGGCGGACGACTACCCCGAGTTCCGGGCGGCCGCGGCGGCCTTCGTCGACTGCGAGCCGGAGCAGGTGATACCCACGGCCGGCGGCCTCGAAGCGATTCGCCTGGCGATCCAGACGACGGTCCGGGCCGGCGACAGCGTGCTCGTCCCGTATCCCAGTTTCGGTGAGTACGCCCGCGAGGTCCGGCTCCAGGACGGGACGCCGGAGTTCGTCCCACACAACGACCTGCTGACCGCCGACCCGGACGGTCATGCGCTCGCCATCGTCTGCAACCCGAACAATCCGACCGGCGAAGCGGCCGACCCGTCGGCGCTCCGAGCCTTCGCCGACGACTGTCTCTCTGCTGGGACGACACTGCTGGTCGACGAAGCCTTTCTCGGGTTCACCGACGAGCAGTCGCTGGCGGGCCGTGAGGGCGTCATCGTCGCGCGCTCGCTGACGAAACTGTTCGGCCTCCCCGGCGTCCGGATGGGCTACGCCGTCGGAGCGGGCGCGGCCAGGGACCGCCTCGCCACCGCACGCCGCGCCTGGTCGATGAGCGCGCCGGCGGCCGCGGTCGGCACGCACTGCTACGGGCAAGGCGGGTTCGTCGCGGAGACGAAGGCCCGTGTCGCCGACGAGCGAGCCCGTATGCGGGACCGACTCGCGGCGCGGTTCGACGTGTGTCCCTCCGATGCGCCGTTCCTGTTGTTGTCGGTCAGCGACGCCGACGAGTCTGTCGACGACATCCTTGCCTCGGCTCGCGAGGCTGGTATCGCACTCCGGGACGCCCGAACCTTCCGCGGGCTGGACTCGCACATCCGCGTCGCCGTCAGAGCCTCCGAAGAAAACGACCGGCTGCTGGACGCGCTGGATGTTTGAGACGACCGTTCGGGACGGCGTCTGTCAGGTCCGCCGCGAGGGTGCCAACTGGCTCTCGACGGCGTGGGACGGGGGCTACCGGACCGCAGACGCCGTCTACAACGTCACCGTACCCGAGGGGTTCGAGCGGACCGACCTCGACGCCTACCGCGCGGATCGACTGTCCGCGACCGGTTTCTCCCTCGGCCCGACATTGCTCACCGGCGTCCACATGGAGCACGCCCGATGTGCCCGGAGCGGCCCGGTGTCGGTGCTGGCGACCGCGGGCCTCTCGAACCCCGCCGCGCTGCCGATGTCGGGAGAGGGTGAAGCGGACGGCTCAGACGAGGCCGCCGGAAATCCGGCAGACAGCCCCGACTGGCGGCCCGGCACGGTCAATCTCGTCGTCGGCGTCGACCGCGCGCTGGACGACGGCGCGCTGGCAACGCTGCTCGCCACGGCTGTCGAAGCGAAGGCCGCGACGCTGCTCGACGCCGCGGGCATCCCCGGGACCACCTCGGACGCGGCCATCGTCGGTTGTGTCCCGAGCGCTGAGTCCGCACCGTTCGCCGGCAGCGCAACTGAAATCGGGGCGGCCGCTCGTGTCTGTGTCCGCGACGCTGTCCGGGCGGGTCTGGCCGCCCGGTACGACGGCGACAGCCTGCCGACCGTCGACGACGCGGCGTACGGCGTGGTCACTGACCGTGAGACGGAGGTGTTCGAACCGTGAAAAGGCCGTTTATTACACGCCATTCCCGAAGACCAAACGGCTAAACAGAATCCGGGCGAACGGACTGATATGAGTGACAACACGGCCGGACCGACCGCCGAGCCCATCAGTCCAAGTGCGCCCGAGGAGTTCGGGCTGGTGCAGGTCTGGTGGGGCGACGGCAAGGGCAAGACCACGGCGGCGCTGGGGATGGCGACCCGCGCCGTCGGCCACGGCTACCGCGTCCACCTCCTGCAGTTCATGAAGGGCGGGACAAGTACCGTCGAAGACGTGCGCGGCGAGTACAACGCGATTGCCGCCCTGCCGGGCTTCTCATACGAGAACGCGGGCCACTACGGCTGGCACGGCTTCCTCGACGGCAGCGAGGACGACGAGCACGAGGCCCGTGCGAAAGGCGCACTCGACCGGGCACAGGAACTCGTTCAGGCCAGCGCCGACGCCGACCTCTCGACGCCGCGGGACGCCGACGGGCCGCCAGAGGAGGGCGTCAATATGCTCGTCTTCGACGAGATTCTCTACGCCGCGAACCGCGGCCTCGTCGATCCGGCGGACGTGATTGGGCTCATCGAAGCAAAGCCCGACGACCTCGAACTGGTCCTGACGGGCGGGCACGAGCGACCAGAATTTCTGACCGACCATGCCGATCTCATAACGGAAGTCAACAAGGAGAAACACCCCATCGACGCCGGGCAGGGCGCGCGGAAGGGAACGGAGTTCTAGAGGGTTCCAAGCAGATAGTCAAGACAGACGCCGAAGACTAGCGAGTACGTCACGTTGGCGATACTCCCCGTGAGATAATACGTCGTGTTCCCACTGGAGATGTCTTGCCAGCGGACAATTGACTTTGCGGTGAACACCAGTCCCAGTGCCGTGTATGCGCCGAGTAGCGTCAACGTGAGTATCAGAATATTCTCTACTTTCCCGACCGCACGTCCCGTATCCGCTTCTTTTTCACTCACATCGGCACCGGCGTATTGGAGAGCAGCGGATACCATGGTCCCACTTGTCGACAGCAACAGAGCGTACCCGGCACCAACTACGACCGCTGAGCGAAATGAGATAGACGAAATCAAATCACCGGTCGCCCAGACAAGACCAAGAATAGCACCGACTGTGACTACGGCCGACGCTGGTGTCCGCCAACTCACAGAACTCATTCCCAGACCTCTGTCATGGCCGCTTCAAGATTTGCTTCGGTTGACAGTACCATCTCCGCCTTTGCCCGCGAAAGCGTCTGTGAGACGGCCTGAATCGAGACGTCTCGGTCGTCAGCCAACGCCTGCATACTCTTTCTTTCGCGGTACTCATGGACGATCGACGCCTGGTGTGGCGTCCATTCCTGTTTCCACGCAAACAGCAGGTGTATCTGGTCGGCAAGCAGCGAAAGTAGCCAAGACTTCACGACAGGATCGTGCAGCGCAACGGCCCGACCGTTTTCCGTGATGTCAGCTAGCAACGTATCTGCTTTGTGGAACGCAGGGCCATCCATCTCTGAAACCTCGCTCGTTGTCATCCCCACGTCAACTTCTCCGTGGACAACCGCAAACCGAATCGCAGTCGGGTGTATCGATTCGGTGATTTCCCGGATAGCGCGGTAAGCATGTCCAGGGTTTCTGATGACTCCTCCGACCTCGTCAACCCCCTTCAACACCGAGAACGGCGCAACCGTCTGGTCGGCGAGTGCGTCGGTCGCTCGTGACACACCCTGATTGAGCGCCGCTCGCAACGCCTCTCTATCTGTGACCGACCGTGACTCGATGACATCACCGATGATGACGCACCATCGCTCCGCCATAGTCATCGACTCAACCCAATATCGTTTACTTGTTTCGGTTAAACCGTTTCACGTTGAGTACCGTGTGAACGGCTAATCCGGATTCAGTTGATTGGGCAGTGTTAAATCGATATGGGTTTAGTGATCTGAGCGAAAGACACCAGTGCGTTCGTCTCCCAACACAGCCTAATGGCCCACACGCTGCTGGTCGCCGGAACGGCGAGCCACGTCGGCAAGTCGACCGTCGCGGCCGGGCTCTGTCGCTATCTGGCCGACCGTGGTGTCTCGGTCGCACCGTTCAAAGCCCAGAATATGAGCAACAACGCCCGGGCGACACCCGGCGGCGAAGTCGGCGTCTCGCAGTACGTTCAGGCCCGCGCGGCCGGCGTCGCGCCGTCAACCGACCACAATCCGGTACTCCTGAAACCGCGAGGGGACGGCGAATCCCAGCTCATTCTGGATGGCGAGGCGGTCGGGCATTTCGAGGCCCGTGGATACTACGACGAGCACTGGGAGGACGCGCTGGACACCGCCCGCGCGGCCCACGACCGACTCGCCCGGTCCCACGACGTGATTGTCGCCGAGGGCGCGGGATCGATTGCCGAAATCAATCTGCACGACCGCGACCTGGCAAACGTCGAAACGGCGCGCTTCGCCGACGCCGACGTGTTGCTCGTCGCCGACATCGAGCGCGGCGGCGTCTTCGCCTCGCTCGTCGGGACGCTGGAACTGGTTCCCGACGACATCCGGGACCAGGTGGCCGGCGCCGTCATCACGAAGTTCCGCGGCGACCGCTCGCTGTTGGCTCCCGGCATCGACGAGTTCGAGGACCGGACCGGCGTGCCCGTCGTCGGCGTGATTCCCTACGACGACCCCGGACTCCCCGAAGAGGACAGCGTTGCGCTGCCGCCGGTCGGCGAGCGGTCCGTCGTCGGCGCTGACGATGGCGTCCCCGACGACGGGAGTGTTACTGTCGCCGTGCCGCGACTCCCGCGCATCTCGAACTTCACTGACCTCCAGCCACTCGCCCGCGAACCCGGCGTCAGGGTCGCGTACGTCCCACCCGAAGCCGCCCTCGACGACGCCGACGCGGTGGTCCTGCCGGGGAGCAAGAACACGGTGGACGACCTGCTGGCGCTTACCGGCGCTGGGTTCGGTGACCGCCTCCAGTCGTTCGACGGCCCCGTCGTCGGCCTCTGTGGCGGCTACCAGATGCTCGGTGAGGAAATCACGAACGCCGCAATCGAGGGGACCGGCGACGCGGACCGCGTCGAGGGTCTGGGCTTGCTCCCGGTGACGACGGAATTCAGCGAGTCGAAGACAGTCGAACACGTCCGGCGGGACCTCCGTGGCGTCGGCCCGCTTTCCGGGGCGAGCGGGACTGTCGAGGGCTACGAGATCCACATGGGCGACTCGACGCTGACCGACGAGGCGGCCCGGCCGTTCGACGGCGACGGGGCGGCGACCGACAGCGTTCTCGGCACATACCTCCACGACCTCTTCGTCACCGAGAGTGCCAGAGGTGCCTTCGTGCGAAATGCGTTCGAGAGTGCTGGTGTTAACTCCCCAGCGGCAAACGAGCGAGAGAGCGGCGACCCGTACGAGCGAGCCGCCGGCCTCGTCGCCGACCATGTCGACCTCGGCCCGCTCGGACTGGCCGATTGGTGACCGTTTGATACTTCTTCAAATTCCGGAAATTTATATACATCTAGCTCGCAATATTCTCCAATGGTCGAAGTGTTCGCGGTCGCCAGTGGGAAGGGCGGGACTGGCAAGACGACGAGCACCGTCGCCCTCGGGATGGCGCTGTCCGACCGCTACGACGTGACGGTGGTCGACGCCGACACGGGGATGGCGAACCTCCTCTTTCACGCCGGCCTCTCCGACGCCGAGACGACGCTGCACGACGTCCTGGCCGACGACGCGCCCGTTGAGGCGGCCACGTACGACCGGTTCGGGCTGACCGTCGTTCCCTGTGGAACGAGCCTGGACGGTTTCAGAGACGCCGACCCGGACCGCCTTCGAGACGTGGTTGCGACGCTTGCAGAAGATACTGACATCATCCTCCTCGATTCGCCGCCAGCGCTCGACAGCCGGACCGCCGTCCTTCCCATCGTGCTAGCCGACCGCATCGTCGTCGTCCTCCAGCCGACGATCCCCGCCATCTCGGACGGGCTGAAGGTCCAGGAGTACGCGACGACCTACGACACGGACGTTGCGGGCCTCCTGTTCAACAAGGTCCGCGAGTCCGAATCCATCGAACAAGTCTCAGAGAAGACCGAACGGTACTTCGACGGGCCGACGCTGGCCGCGGTCCCCGAAAGCGAGCGGGCCCGTGAGGCACGCCGTGCTGGCCGGCCGCTCCTTGCCCACGCCCCCGAATGCGAGGCGTCGACGGCCTACCGAGAGGCCGCCGAATCGCTTACCGTGCGGGATGGGGCGGCCGCCGACGCCGCCGACCGGTTCCAGAGCGCCGTCATCCCCGAGTCACTATGAAGTTGCCCCGCGGCCGACTCGACAAGTCCCGCGTCGTCACGGACCCGCGGGACACGCTGGCCGACGTGCTCGACCGCGAACTGACCGGCTATGCCGTCTTCGAGTCCCAGGAGACGCTCCTGCTTGACGGCGAGGGCCGGGGCGTCATCACGTTCACCGACGGCGTGCCGGTGCTGGCCTACCACACCGGCACGGACCGCGGCGGTCCGCCGGCGCTCGCGGACCTCGCCATTCCCGGGCCGTACCACGTCTCGTTGTACACGCTTGACGCCGCTGACCTCGAATCGGCACACGAAGCAGCCAACCTCCGAGTCCCACCCGGGATGCCCGCCGAACGGCTGGGCGGCGACCCGGCGCTGGCCGACAGTACGCGACGGGCGGCTCCCGACGAGCGGCTGCCAGCGATGGGCGACGGCGACGCGGCAGCAGCCGAGGACGGAACCACCGAACAGAGTGCCGTCGAAGCGTTCCTCGACGATGCCGAGAAAATCGAGGCCATCAAACAGCAGGCGCGCTCGGAGGCCCGCGAACGTGCTCAGCAGTGGGAGTTCTGAATGGTCCCGCTTGCGTGGGGTTCTATACAGCCAGCCATGAGATCAGTCTGCTTTGCTACAGGTCTTCAGTGTGTCCGTCGTGACACGGCCCCAATCCCACTCCAAGAGTAAACCGCCTGACGGCACCGTCGCATAGTTGTAGCGATGTACCGATCTGTGTCGACTCCGAAGTCGGTACTATCGGGAAATAGTCGACAACAATCCGCATCAATCCGCTCGCACGGGGATCCACCACACCCGCGACCGGCCCCCGACTTTCTTGCTCGTGATATCTGTCTCCGATTCGAGGTCGTGGAGTTTGTTCAGCGCAGTCCGTCGCGAACAGCCGAGTCTGTCCGCCACCTCCGACGCCGTGAGTGGCTCCGCGTAATCGTTTCGGTGTCTGAACACCTCGATAACGTCCGATTCAGTGTACTGAATCTCCCGTCCAGGCGGAGACATACTTCTGTCAACGATTGCCACATACTTATACTGTCGGCTATTATTTCATTCTGGGTGAAAGTATAGAAACACAGCCCGTTGTTGTCGCAAAACGAACCCGGACGTCGGATCAGAATAGCATGAACGTTCTAAGCTGTTACAGCCCCTGTAACATGTGTTGTGTCCCGAAACAGTTACAGCGAATAAGTATAGGCCCCCACCGGCTATACCATGCTCCGGGGATACGCCATCCCGCCCTCCAGTGAGTGCTGGCGCGCCGACCAGTGCTCCCTTCGGCCCTTCCACACCGGATTCCATCCGTGAGCGACTGGATTATTGCTTGTTTTCTTGCACCGACAGGACCGATTCAAGCGGCTGTGACCGCGCTCTGTATCGGTCGAACACCGTCTCAGCCCAGCTATACACCGCTGTGGCGTCGGATTCGGCTATCGCCCGGACGTTGTTCCGGTCGTCGTAGGCCGCCAGACAGACCCGCGAGCGGTCCAGTGCGAGGCCGATATCAAGCGGAGTATCGTGGACGTACGTGTCGATGTTCTCGTGTTCGACGCCTCGTTCCAGCGCGTCTGCGAAGTCCGACGCTGACCGTTCGAGGACGCTGTGATCGATGATGAACTCGATACGCGTCCCCGTTTCGAGCAGGTCCACCGCGACGTCGTTGAACACCGATGTAACGATCGGCGAGATGGCCCGAACGTCGCCGTCGACCTCGTGCAGCCAGTCCGTGAACCGATCAATCGCGGCCAGCGGGTTCTGTTCGGAACTCGTCGTGAGACAATCGGGGTCTAACAGCTCCGCCGGGAGATCCGCCGCGATGGAACCGAGGTGGGCTGCCAGCGGACCGACCGCCCGAGCCCGTTCGATCTCGCTCATGAGTGCCGTGTACTGGTCCAACACCCGCTGTCCAGTCACCGTGAGCCGGTACTCGCCGTCCCGTTTGACGACCCACTGCCGCTCGGAGAAGCCCGCGAGTATCCGCTGGATCGTGGTCCGAGTCGCGTCCACCGCATCGCACAGATCGGTGGGCCGTGCCGGACGCTCCCGGAGCTGGGCCAGTACTGCGAACCGCTGTGGTGACCCAGTAAGGAACTGGCAGTCCTCGAAAACGGTGTCGTCCGGACCCTCCGCCATTGGATACGTCTGCGTGGGCAACCGTCTTAGCCTCTTTGGCGTTTGGCAACACTGAACGAATTGTGGAGCTACTCGTCGCCGAACGAGCCGAGGGTGCTTTGGGTCCCGCCGTCTTCCGCGCCGTTCGACGCATCCGTCCCGTGTTCCGCGGCGATGCGTGCAGCGGCTTCGCGGCCGCCGGAGAAGGAGGCACGGCGCGCAATAGCCGAGTCCTGCAGGGCGTCGGCCGCGTCAGCGCGGACCTCCTCGTAACGCCTGCGGAACGCCTGTCTAGCCGCGTCGTAGTCGACGACCGGGTGCGGGTAGTCTTCGCCAATGCTGACGCCACAGGACGCCTGTACGTGGACCGGCGTCCCCTCGGGCCGGTCGAGGTACTCGTCGGGGAGCGAATCGAGTTCGGGCACCCACCGACGAATGAACTCGCCGTCCGGGTCCTGGTCACGGACCTGCTTTCGAGGATTGTACAGCCGGAGCGTCGGTTTGCCGATCAGTCCACATTGTGATTGCCACTGTGTGTAGTTGATCGCCGCCGAGGCGTCGATGAGATGGTGGTAGAACCAGTCCGCGCCGATCCGCCAGGGCTGCTGGAGCAAGTGGTAGTAGACCGAGGCACACATCGCCCGCATCCGGAAGTTGAGCCAGCCCGTCTCCTTGAGACACCGCATCGACGCGTCGACCATCGGGAACCCGGTCCGTCCGTGCTTCCAAGCGGCCACCAGATCGGGGTCATACTGTGCCGTGTTGAACCCCTCGAACACCGGGTTCACCGCCGTATCGAGCCAGCCGGGCCAGTCTTCGAGTTTCTGTTCGTAGTGTTTGTTCCAGAACAGCCGCGAGACGAACATCTCTTTCCCGCGGCCGTCGGGCGCGTGGGCCTCGATGTACTGGATGACCTGCCGCACGGAGAGACAGCCGAAGGCGAGGTACGGCGAGAGCCCGCTGGTCCCGTCCCGCGCGTCCGTCGGCGCGGAGATGTTCCCCGGGTAGTCGTCGATCCGCTCGGCGAACGCAGACAGCCGTTTGCGTGCTGGCCCGGTTCCGCCGCGCGGCACCGCAGATTTCGACGGCGTGAGGTCGTAGTGTTCCTCAATCGTGCTGATGTCGATGCCGCTATCGAAGCTCCGAGAGGTGACCGTGCTCGGGTCCCAGTCGTACTGGTCGGCGGAGAACCACGCCGACACGTCGTCCTGCCACCCGTTGCGGGTCTCCGCTCGGTCCCGAACCAGCCCGTCGCCGTCGACGAATGTGACGCCACACTGTTCCCGAACGCGGCGGTCCCGCTCCCGGCCGTAGCGTCCGGTGGGAACGGCCATCGTCACGATGTCCCAGCCGGCCTCGCGGAACCGCCCCAGCACGTCCACCGGGTCCCCGTGGGCGTAAGTGAGCCCGCGGCCGGTCACAGTGTGGTACTGGTCTGCGAGGTCGGCCAGACAGTCGTGCAGGAAGCGGATACGGCTGTCACAGGCGAGGCCGTCCGCGCCGTAGAACGCCGGGTCGAACACGAACAGCGGGAGCATATACTCGGACGTTGCAGCCCTCGCTACCGCGGCCTGATCGCGAATCCGAAGGTGTTCGCGATGCCAGACGACTGTGCCGGATACATCGCTCTCAAGCGTCGGAATCGCGTCCTGTCGTGGCGCGTCCAGCGTCTCGTCCGACTCCAGTCCCGGCATACGCGCTATTGATTCGTCATTGGACCACAGGCACCACTGTCTTTCGTCTCTCGAAGCCACAGTGTTCGAGAGGGCAGCCCAGTGGAGTGAGCCGCGGTCGGCTACCAGAAGGGTTACACCGCGAGACCCGCGCTAGTCGATAATGGAATTCGAGTCCACACGCCGACGATTCATGGAACTCGCCGGAGCGAGCGCGACAGTGTCGCTCGCTGGCTGTAACGCCCTTCAGGGAGGCGACAGCGACGGAACGAACACGGGTACAGGGCCACAGAGCCAGAGCGCGGACGCGGACTCCGCGACCGTGACGGTCGTGGTTGAACCGGACCAGACACAGTTGCGGGAACGACAGCAGGAGATCCAATCTGAACTCCAGGCAGGGAATCTCACACAAAGCGAGGCACAGGCGGAATACCGTACCGCACAGGAGAACCTTGGCGAAGACGCAATCAGTTCTTTCGAGGAGCGTGCGACAGCAGACTTCGGTCTCACTGTCGACGATTCTGTTCCCGAAGCGAGTGCGCTGTTGGTCACTGGCCCACCAGCCGGCCTCATTGGTACCCTTTCAATCGAAAGTGTCACCGGGATCCTCTCGCAAGCGACGTTCGAACAGATCCGGTCGCAGGTTCGGACCGAGACGCCGGGTGCGACGGAGTAACGAACGCTACGGACCGTCTCCTGATTTGCGGCGAGGGGTGCAGCTTTTGTTCCGGACTCTCACCACGAGGACCGACCGCTGGTCTCCAGAACCACGGTGACGGTGGTTTCGCCGCGTTCGGTCGTCGTCGTCACGTCGAAGCCGACGGCGAGGACGTGCGTGCGGCCGACCCGGTCCTGAGCGACGACGCCGCGGTCGGCGACGCAGTCCCCGAACTGGCGGTCCGGCCCGGACGGACAGTTCGCGTCTTTCCACTGCCGCGTTGCAGTGCCGTTGTAGGTTATATTGTAGTGAACACCGTCTTCGATTCGGGAGGTCTGGAGTCGGTCGAGCCGAGGCTGCAACCCCGTCCGAACGGCCGCCACTGCCGAATTGTTCGCGGCCCAGGCGTACTGGCTCGGGATGGACGTGCTCTCCGTCGCGACGGCTCGCTCAAGCACCCGAAGCGCGTCAGCAGACGGGTCGTCGTCGTAGTCTGCCGTCGCCCGAACGTCGTCGTGATAGCCCAGTTGGAGTGAGGCGAGCACGATTGGGACCAGCGCTACAGCGATAACCGTGGCCGCAACGAGGACTAGCTGTCCGCGCCGGGTCATGTGTACCACACGATGATTTGGACACTCCCGTGTCCCGTCGGCACAGTTGCGGTCCCAGTGCTGACGCCCTGTGGCGTCGGTGTTCCGACCGCTCCGTGCGGTGTTTCGACCCGGAAGAGGACGTTGTCGGGCAGGATACGGGCGACCCGGTTCGAAAGCGCGTCCCGTTCGCGGTCGAACGCCGTCGGACTCGACACGATCTCCTGCAGTCGCGTCGCTCCGCTGTGTCGCGGCGGGTCGTTAGCCAGCAGCGCCGCCGTATCGGAGGCGTAGGCGTCGAGCTGTGGCCCCTGTCGGTCCGGCGCTGGCGTCCCCAGGGCAAACCCGATCGCGACGCCGAGAATCAGTACTGTCCCGAAGGCAACTTCCACGAGCGACAGCGGCAACTGGGCTCTACGCATCAACGGTCACCACCAGAGTTTCCTTCGTCGACCGCGGGGCATCGTAGCTGACGGTCACGTTCCCAGGTTCGAGTTGCCCGGCCCGCTGGAAGCGCAGTTCCGTCGTCTCGTAAGGGACCAGTGGGACCTCGTAGCTGCCATCCAGCCCGCTTCGGTTATGCAGGACGACCCGGTCGTTAGCGCGGACCGTCCAGACGGTCGTGCCGGCCGGCGGGTCGATAGTTACTGTGGCCTGTGCGCTCCGGCGAGGGAGCGTCACCGCGTCGGTCGTTGCCAGATCAGGCGTGAGGGTGCGTTGCACCTGAGACTCGACTACGACGAGACGGCTGATTCGCGTGCCGCCGTGAACCGTACCGCTGCGTGCGATCTCCTCGTCAGCCACCGCGACGCTGACCGCGTACTCACCGGCCGGCGGTGCGCTCCCCTCCAGCGCCGACTGGTCGAAGTCGTCCACCCGAGATTGGTTGAGGACGTTGCTCCGAGCGGCCAGCGGCCCGTCCGCCGCGACGAGTCGGTCAGCGACAGCGGCGGCGACCCGCCGCTCGTCGGGGTTCTATCCGCGCTGGCAATCGCGGTGTCGGCCATCGCGACCCCCAGTCCGGTGACGACGGTCAGCAATACAAGCGCGATGCCCAGCGCTGGTAGCGACGTCTGTGCGCGAGTAGAATGGGCACAGCGACGGTTCGACAGGGTCATCGCTCCGCCTCCAGTGTCACCGTCACGCTCCCCCGTGTTCCGGAGACAGCGACGACGGTCGGACTGCCGCTCTGCCACTCGCCTTCGAAGGTATCGACTCTGTCGGGCAACAATGGCTGTGTTCGGCCGCCGATTTCGGGGTCGGGATGGTCGAGGACGAGAGCATCCCCGTCAGTCCGGATGCTGTATCCTGCGCCGTCGATGGTCTCCGGCAGCGAAACCCGAACAGTGGCCGAGACGGCCCGAGCATCCGGCGGGATAGCCTGCTCGACGCGGGCCGTGGCTTCGGCGAGCGTTCGGTCGCCGAGTTCCGCCCCAACGGCGGATTGGTACGCTGGGACAGTGCCGCCGTACAGCGTAGTCGTCACTAGTCCGATGTACAGCAGCACCAGTCCCATGCTCAGCAGTTTCTCGACGACGGTGCTGAGCGCACGGTTATCCATGCCCCACCTCCGTCCGCATATCGTGGCGGACCAGATACAGCGTCCGGCGGCCCGGGAACGTCGCCACGACGCTCTGAACGCCGTCGCCGTCGATATCCCTGACTCGCGTGGTTGCGCCGACACGCTGGAAGGACTCGGTAAACGGACGGGGCGTCTCCGTCTCGATAGCCACGCTATAGTTGTCGGCCGGGAGCCGTTCGCGTTCGTGGCTGACGTTCTGGCGGATATGTGCGGAGACGCCGCCCGTTCCGGACACCGTGCCGCCGCTGGCGTTGACGAGCGGTGCACCGACGATGACCGCCGTGTCGTCCCGCGTCGCCGTCACCGGCGGGTCCGATTCGAGCCAGGCGTTGCCCGCTGTCCCGCGGACGACACTGCCCCCGAGAAACCGAACGCGGCTGTCGCCGGAGTCGTACACTATCGCGTCGATGGGAACCGTCCGCTGAACTCCCGAATCGTTGAGGACTCGGAGTTCCCGCTCCGCAGTGGTCAGCCGCCCCGCAGTAAACCGGACGCGAGCAGTCTGGTGGCCCGTCTGCTCGACCGGCCGGAACGTCGTCTCGAACGTGTTGGCGACGCGGGTCTCATCGGCAGTCGCAGTGTGGCCGTCGACGACGGTCCCGACGACAGCCGTCAGTCCACCGAGCGCGACGACGGTCAGTCCCAGCAGCAACACCACGCCGACGACGTGTGACTGAGCGTCGGTGTCGGGAATCAAATCAGACCAGCCCCCGCGAAAACGACGTAGGCGACGAGTACCAGCCCCGAGGAGTGTAACAGCGCTTCGTAGACGCCGCGACTCGCCGTGCCGGCGAACCAGCCACAGGCCAGCATCGTCGCCTGCGTGACGACGTAGAACCGGTGTTGCTCCCGGACGGGTTTGATTGCGGTCGGGTCGAAGGCAATGTTCGCGCCGCCCGAGACCGACGACAGTTGCGCGAAGCTATCGAGGACGTAGACGTTGACGGCGACGGTGATCCCGATGACGAGCAGCGCCGTCGTCCAGCCGACCGCAACGTAGACGAGCAGGGCCGATCGGATTGATTTCCGGAGGTGATAGAGCTGGCCGATTTCGGTCTGGAGCGTTTCGAACACGTCCTCCGCGTCACTCCCCGTATCCAGTGCGCCGACGACCAGCCCGATGGTCTGTTCGGCCATCGGCGTGCCGACGCGGTCGACGAACTGGTCCAGCGCCGCGGCCCGGCGGTCAGCCGCGGCGTCGCCGGGGCTATCGCCCAGCGACAGTGTGAACGCGAGCGACTGGACATCGCTGGCGAGCGCACCGAGTTCCACGTCGTCGGCGACGCGTCGGACCGCCTCTGGAAACGGGCGGCCCAGCGCGACGTGGCCGGCGACGGCGTGAACGAAGTCCTGAATCTCCCTGTCTTTCGCGTCGTCCGCTCTGGCCCGGCGGACCGTCACCACGCCGACGGGGACGCCAACGGTAGCATACGAGAGGAGCGCGACGTTGACCGGCCGGTAGCCCAGTGACCAGAGGCCTGCCGCGACGACCGCACCCAGCGGCGCGCAGGCGAGAAGCGCGCTCGCAGGGTTCGAGGGGATCGAGGTGAGTATTGCCACGGGACCGTCCGGGAGGCTGTAACTCGGGGCAGCCGTGTTCCGTGGTCGGAGCGTAGCGACGACAAAGGCTGCCAGCAGCCCAGCAGCCATCACGAACGCCGCGCTCCCGTAGACGACGATGGCACGGACAGTCGTCTCGCCCAGCGGCGTCGCAACGGGCTCAGAGAGGCCGGGCGCGAGAATACCCATCACGGTGACGATGAGCACCACGAGCGCCGGCAACACCAGCAACACGACGAATAGCTCCGCAAGCAGTTCGAGATAGCCGGTCGCCCGCTCGTGCTGCCGGCTCTGCTCGTGGGAGAGCAAGCGGCCCTCCATCTCCAGGTACCCCTCAAGCGCCTCGGCGCTCTGGTTCGCGTGTTCACGGAACTTCAGCAGAAACGGTGCAAGCAGGTCCCGTGAAGGGGTTTCGCTAGCGACTCGTTCGATACCGGTGTCGAGACTGCCGGTGAGAATGCCCTGATTGAGTGCGCGCCGGAAGGCGACCGCCGTCTCGCCGTATGCGTCCTGTTCGGCAACGGCGCGGAGCATCTCGCGGCGGTCGTGGGTTCCGGAGGCGAGCACTCTGAGGTATCGGACTGCGCCAGGGAGCGTGGCCGCGATGTCCGCGCGCCGCGCGCTGGCCACCCACGAGAGATACCGGTTCCCGGCGACGAACACGCCCCGCTTGAGCGTGAGTCCAGCGACGGTTCCGATGCCGGTGGCCACGAGAAGTCGAGGGACTTCCGGCAGCGCCAGCCGATTGATGACCGGGAGGCCCTGCTGGAGCACCGCGACGAACGAGTCGAAGGTCCCCGGCGGCACGAGCATCGCTGTCGTCGCGGTTCCGACGACGCCCACAACGAGTGCCAGCCACGACAGCCCGTACACTCTGGCGACGTAGACGCCGAAGCCGGTGCTCGGATAGGCGGCCCGGTAGCGGTCGCGGGTGCTCGCGTGCCGGTCGTCCTCGGCGTGGTGGGCAAACAGAGCGTACAGGCCCCGGTCGAGCAAGCCAAGTGTCCCGCCGCCCTCAGCCGTCACCCGTACTGACCTCCAGTTGCGGGTCGTCGGGCGTCCCGGCCTGTCGCCGCAGTCGCTCGACGGTCGCTGCCTCGTTCGTCTCTAAGTCGGCCAGCACGCCGAACAGGTCGTCGAAGTCGGTCACCTCCTCCTGAACGAGATACTGCACGTAGCGATGGCGGCGGTGGAACGCGTCCTCGACGGCCGACACCGGTTCGTCCCGGAGGTCCGAAAGCCGGTCGAGAATGCCGGTGTCGACCTGCCGCTGCTCGTCGCCGAACTGCGGGTGGTCGTAGGCGAGTTCGAAGCTTCCGTCCGGTCGCCGCCAGCAGACGCTGTTCCAGTGGATGGTCGTCCCGTCCTTGTGTATCGTGCCGCTCCGGTCGGTCCCGCTCTCGACCATCGATGGGTCGTCGACGAACTCGACCACTTCGCCGACGTAGCGCTCTCCGCCGACGTGGCGGGGGAACACGACGAGGTCGATCTCGTTGAGCAGATAGGTCGGCAAGCCCTTCTCGATGACGCGATTGACCAGCGACTCGATATCGTCGGCGTGGGTCGTCCCGAGGACACCGTGACCCGTATTCAACGTCTCAGCGAAGGTTTCGAACGACGCGGCCGTGTTGATCTCCGCGATGACCTCGACATCGGGGTTCAGGTAATTGCACTGCGTCATCAGGTCGGCCATCGTCACGCGGCGGTGGTCCCGCTCGTGGTCTCTCGTGGTGAGCGAGACGCCGGTCTCGTGGGGAATCCGAACCTCACGCGACCCTTCGTCGATACTGATGGGACGGTCCCGATACGGGATAAACGGCATATGCGCGTTCATAAGGGTCGTTTTGCCGGCTCCCGTGGGTCCCGAAAAGAGGACGACCCCGTGAGACTCGTACAGGAGCCACAGCAGCGCGACGAGTTCCGTCGGCAGTGAGTCCCGCTGGACCAGATCGACCGGCGTCATCGCGTCGCCCGACTGTTTCCGGATGGAGATGTGTGGACCGCCTTCGCTAATAGTCGGCAAGGCAACTGCACAGCGGATGGTGTCGTCGGCGTCGTGGAGGCTGTCCCCGTCCGGGTCGATGTTGACCTTCGCGCTCGGGTTCGAGGCGTTGAGTTCGACGCCGTCGTCGGCGGCCAGTTGCGTGACGACGTTGACGAAGGCCGCCTCGGAGTCGAAGGCGAGGTTGGTCGGCACCCGGCCGTCGTGGCCGAGATCGGCGCGTGGGAGGACCTTCACGCGCTCGTCGACGCGGTTCGCCTCGATGTCTTCCAGCGTGTGGTCCCGGATGGGAACGGTGAGCTTTCCGTAGCCGACGAGGTCTCGAAGCACGTAGTACAGCAGGTCGTCGAGGCGGTCGTCGGCGAACCGATGGTCGACCGGCGGCACGGCCAGGTCGAGTTCGGCCAGCGCCGACCGCAGCCGGTAGCGGGCGGCGTCGACCCACTCGGTCGTGTTGCGGACGGTTAGCTGCCGGGCCAGGAGCGAGCGGGCACGCTCCCGCACGAACTCGACACGGTCCTGAACGACGCCGTCGACGCCGGTTTCCCAGACGCGCTCCTTGCACACCTCGATGAGTTGCTCGTCGCCGGGGAGCAGGTCCGGCTCTCGAACCGCGTACTTCGTCGTGAACGGGTCGGCACCGAGGAGATGCTCGCGGTAGACGACGACCGGAATCTCGAAGCCCTGAAAACGGACGGTGTGGCGCTCGACACGCTCGCTCGCGAACCGGTTAAGATACGCCGGGTCCGGGCCAAGGTCAGTCTCCGCCGGAGCGTAATCGTCAGTGTGGACGACGACGCCGTCGTCGGTCACGTCAGCAACGTCGATGCGGGAATCCAGCGCGTATGGGGTCAGGTCGTCGAAACACGCCAGCGACGAGAGCGCATGGTACTCGATTCGACGGCGGCTCGCTGGCGACGCGTCGATCAGTCGGTCGATTACCCGGCGGTGTTTCGCGTCGAACCCCCCGTTCATCCGCTCGACGGCCCCCTCACGCGTCCGCGGTCGCTCGATGTTCGCACCTGCGAAGTGTGATTCGACAGTCGACAGTGCGTCAGCCTCTGCCGCTGAAAGTACCGGATCACGGACATCGTACCGGAACCCGCTGCGTTCCCGTCGGACGGTCACGACGACGCCCGGATACACCTCGTCTTGCTCACGAACGTCCGGCGCGTACCAGGCGTCGGCGGCGTCCGGTGGCGTCGGTGCGGGAACCACCGGTGCGGTCTCCGTGCCAGCCTGTGCGGTCATACGCAGTTTTAAACTAGCTATTGTACTTAAAGTTGTAGACTTAGTTTTGCGGAATTTAATTAAAATATAATCTCCCTATATGGAGAATGTGAGTTGGAGTACAGACCATGAAAACACTCTGTCAGCATAGAGGCATACGAGCACAATAGGGGTGTCTGATAACATCAAAAAACCACTAATTAGGAGATATGATCCCGCTTTCGGGTCCGCTCTCTCCCATAACTCGGTGTTTCGAGATATGCACCAGAATTATCATAACTGTGCCAGCGGATCAGTTCACGTGGATGAAAGGAAAGGAGTCAGCGACGAGCAACGATAGCACAAAATCGGCAACTACCACACGACGACGGCTCCTCAAAGGAACACTTGGCACAGCAGTGACCGCGGCCGCGGTTCCGAGCCTGAGCGGCGTCGCGGCGGCCCACTTCCCGGTCGAGATCACGGTCGACGTCCAGCCCGAGAACGCGGAGAACTTCATCGACCTGTCGGAACACGACACCATCACCGTCGCAGTCGAGCAGTCAGAGTTCGTCAACAGCGACGGGGACAGCGAGACCTTCGACCCCACGGAGCGGGCCGTCCGCTATCGGTTCGGCTCGCGTCTCGCGCTGGAAGACGGCGAGGGGGCGCGTCCCGTCGAGGATGGCGAGATCAGGGAACCGGACGACGATGCTGCGGACGGCCAGGCGTCGCTCGTTCTCACATTCCCAGTCGATGAGATGGGCTTCGATGGTGGGGAGGAGACAGCATGGCTGTACTGGGAGCGGGACGAATCCGGGAACCACGGGTACGCGGGCTTCGATTCCGTGCGGGTGTATCGTGGGCAGCCCGCAAGCCGCTCGTTAATCGAACAGCTACAGCGATTGCTGGGTGGTGAGACAGCGTCCAGTTCTGACTGAGCGGCTGCGAACCGGAGCGGGGCTGTCAGTGCGCCTGTAATCGCAATGCTGGCGACTATATACGTCGACTCCGATGGCACGCTATGGCCATCGTTGCTGAAATCCTCCTCGCGGACGAGACGCTTCCGCTGGTCGGCGTGGCGGACTCGATTCCGAGCGGCGAACTCTCGATTTCGAACGCCGTCGGCCTCGAAGACGGACGACTGCTGCTTACAGTTAGCGTCGACGCTGGCTCCCGCGACGCCTTCGAGCGAGAACTCGACGCGCGGCCACAGATCACCGACGCGGCGGATATCGGGCAGACGGCCGATGGCTGGTTCTACAAGGTGGTCGTCGACAACGCACCGGATCTCATCGCGTCACACGACCCGGAGGAGTTCGAGGGCGTTGCGATGGACGCGACGGTCACCGGCGACGGGATACGGGAACAGAAGGTGTTCTCCGACTACGACGCGTTCAGTGCGCTACGGGACCGGTGTGCGGTCAACGACATCCCGCTCGAACTACTGCACATCGCTTCGGACCCCGAGAACCCCGGGGAACGCGACCAGTTCGGACTCACGGACAGGCAGTATCGGGCGATGTCCGTCGCCCTCTCCTCGGGGTACTACGACTCACCGCGTCGCTGTTCGACGGCGGAACTCGCCGACAAGCTCGATGTGTCGGCCGCCGCGGCCTCTGACCTCTTGCGTCGAGCCGAAAAACAACTCATCAGTTCGACAGTCGGCCCCGACCAGTTCCGGAACGCGCTCGCACAGTAGCCGCCAGCCTGTGCGACTGCGCTGTTGCAGCCAGTATATAAATGGGCTTATCAGTAAGCAAAGGACGCTCGTGGCTGTCGCACTGACTAAACAGCGATGTCAGACGAATCTGCAGCAGACGATCAGGACGCACAGCGGCTTGCAGGCGACGTGGCGATTGTAACCGGCGCATCGTCGGGAATCGGTGAGGCAACCGCGGAGGCGCTGGCCGACGCGGGCGCGAGCGTGGCGCTGGCGGCCCGCCGCGCTGACGAGCTAGAGGCTCTGGCGGACCGAATCGAGTCGGCTGGCGGGGATGCGCTGGTTGTGCCGACCGACGTGACCGACGAAGACGACATCGACTCGCTGGTCGACGCGACGACCGACGAGTACGGTCGCATCGACATCCTCGTCAACAACGCCGGCGTGATGCTCCTCGAACCACTGGAGCGGGCAGATCGCTCGAACCTCCGGCAGATGGTCGAGGTGAACCTGCTCGGACTGATGAACCTCACCCACGCAGTGCTTCCGGTCATGCAAGAGCAGGAGAGCGGCCACATCGTCAACGTCTCCTCCGTCGCGGGACGCCGGGCCTCGGCCGATTCGAGCGGCTACAACGCGACAAAGTTCGGTGTGAACGCGTTCACCGAGGCAGTCCGGCAGGAAGTGACGACACAGGGCATCCGGACGACGGTTATCGAACCGGGTGCTGTCGATACGGAACTCGCGACACACGTTCCGGACGAGCAAGTGCTTGAGCGGTTCGCGGAGATGGACCTCCCAATGCTCCACCCCGACGATATCGCTCGCGGCATCGTGTACGCGACGAGCCAGCCCGCCCGCGTGGACGTGAACGAACTCCTGATCAGGCCGACCGGGCAGGATATCTGATCGAGGCAGGTCTTGCGAGTGGGAGACAACGGAGAAACGGAGCAGCCACCATTTACGCGGTCACACAGCCGACGACAACGGCTACTGGAACCGTGTCTCACTCGTTCGATCCGGTAGCACTTTACCGGGTTCGTGTCCACCGGCCGCGGTCAGTTTCCGGGGGTGAAACTGGACGCACAGTTGTCGAAACCCCCGGTATCGGAGGAATCTTACGTCGTCTACCCTAACCAGACACATGGCAATTGAGACGGATGTCCTCGTCGTCGGTGGTGGCGCGACCGGCGCTGGCGTCGCTCGTGACCTCGCACTCCGTGGCATCGACGTGACGCTTGTCGAGCGTGACGGGCTGACAAGCGGTACCTCCGGACGTTCGCACGGGTTGCTGCACAGCGGTGCCCGCTACGCCGAGGCAGACCGGGTCGGTGCCGAGGAGTGCATCACCGAAAACCGGATACTCAAAGAAATCGCCGGGGCCTGCATCCGTGACACCGGGGGCCTGTTCGTCCAACTCGCCGGGGACGACCCCGACTACTTCGAGGCCAAACGGGCGGCCTGTGAGGACATCGGCATCCCCGTCGAGACGCTGGACAGCGATGCAGCCCAAGAGCGGGTTCCCGACCTCGCCGCGGAGGTTGAGCGCGCGTTCGAGGTCCCTGACGCCGTCATCTACCCGTCGCGCCTGGTCGCCGCGAACGCCGCCGATGCTCGCGACCACGGCGCAGCGATACACCCGCACGCACCTGTCGAGGACGTGCTCGTCGAGGACGGACAGGTGACCGGCGTGCGGGTCGGTGGGGCAATCAACGACACTATCGAGGCCGACTACGTCGTCAACGCGACCGGTGCCTGGGCGGGCGAGTTCGCCGCGATGGCCGGCCTCGACGTCGAGATGCAACCGACGCGGGGCGTGATGGTCTCCGTCGAGTACGACGACCTCGGGCCGGTACTCAACCGCTGCCGGGACCCCGACGACGGCGACATCGTCGTGCCACACGAGCGCGAGGCTGTCCTCGGAACGACGAGCGTCCCCGTCCGCGACCCGGACGAGTACGAGACGGAGCAGCGGGAAATCGAAGAGAGCATCGAAGAGTGTGCGGCGATGCTGCCGCCAGTTGCAGACGCCCCCGAGGTCCGAACCTGGTGGGGCGTCCGGCCGTTGTACGCCCCAGACGAGGACGAGCGCGGCGGCCGCGGCATCTCGCGTGGCTTCTTCCTGCTCGACCATGCCGACGACGGCGTCGACAACATGGCGAGCATCGTCGGCGGTAAACTGACCACCTACCGGCAGATGGCCGAGGCGACGGCCGACCTCGTCTGTGACGGCATCGGCGTCGATGCGGACTGTCGGACTGCGGACCGAAGGCTCCCGAGCGTCGACGACCCGGCGCAGTTGGACGCGCTCGTGGCCGAGTTCGACGGTCAGGGACCGACCGACGAGGACGTGGTCGGGTCGGTGTGACCACGCCCGTCGTGGCCCGTTGCAAGCCGCGGGAACGGGCTGTCAGCCGGCTGTAGCGTTATAAGGGAGGCAACCGCACGTACACTCATGATAAACGAGACCGTGCGGCAGATCGAGGAGATGGAGACACAGAGTTCCTCGATTGCCGCCGTGAAAGCTGCGAAGGCGCTCCGCGAGCTAACAGACCGCGAGTGCCACACGGTCGAGGACTTCCTCCGCGTGGTCGAGCGCAACAGTAGTGCGCTCCAGCGGGCGAACCGCTCGCACGCGCCGCTGTACACCACACAGCAGCGTATCGTCACGGACCTGAAAGACGCCGACCTCGACTCCGTCTCAGAGGCCAAGGAGCGATTGCTCGACACAATCGACGAAGTCGTCACGGAAATCGAGACCAGCAAGGACCGCGCGGCGGAGCGGGCGGCGACGCTCATCGACGACGGCGACGTGCTGGTGACTCACGAGAACTCCTCGACGGTGATGGCGACGCTCATGGCGGCGCTTGACGACGGCAAGGAGTTCCACCTGTACGCCAGAGAGTCGCGGCCGCATTTCCTGGGCCGGCGAACCGCCCGCCAGTTGGCCGACCGGGACGGGGCCGACGTGACGCTCATCGTCGACGGTGCGGCGGGCCACTACCTCTCGGAGGCCGACCGCGTGTTCGTCGGCATGAACTGCCTCATCGACGACACGGTGTACAACCGTATCGGGACGTTGCCACTGGCCGCGACGGCCAACGAGATGGACGTCCCCGTGACCGTCGTCGGGACCTCGTCGAAGTTCATCGGAAGCGGCTTCACCTTCAGGAACACGTTCCGGCAAGGTTCTGACGTGATGCTCGAACCGCCAGAGGGGTTCGATATCGGGAACCCGGGCTACGACGCGACGCCGACCCGCCTGCTCGATACGGTCGTCACGGAAGACGGTATCCTGCAGTTCTGAAGGTACTCAGCGGATCGTTCTGTCGGTGACCTGTCTGAGCCGTTCGGCGACCTCGTCGTTGATGGCGTCTTCGGTCACCCGCCACTGCCAGTTCCCGGTCGCCGTGCCGGGGACGTTGAACCGGGCGTCGCTGTCGAGGCCGAGCAGGTCTTGCATGGTCGTCATCGCGACGACGGCGTTCGAGTTCCACACCGCCTCGATGAGGTCCCAGTTGATCTCGTCTCCGTCGGTGCCGAGGTTGTAGTGGAGGCAGTCCCGTTGCCGGTCCGCGAGGTCGCGGTAGTAGCCGACGATAGTGTCCGTATCGTGGGTCGAGGTGTAGCCGACGGCCGACTCCGGGTAGTGCATCGGCTGGTACATATGCCCCTCCTCGCACCAGTCGGCGTACTGTGGCACGCGCATGCCGGGGAAGCCGAACCGGTCCCGAAGCGCGACGATGCTCTCGTCGAGAAAGCCCAGATCCTCGACGAAGAACGGCAGTTCGCCGAGCCGGTCTCTGACCGTCTCGAAGAAGTGCGCGCCGGGGCCATCCCGCCACTGCCCGGCGGCCGGGTCGTCCGCCTCGGCTGGAATCGACCAGAACTCGTCGAAGCCCTTGAAGTGGTCGATGCGGGCGATGTCGACGAGGTCGAACAGCCGCTCGAACCGGTCGACCCACCAGCCGTAGTCGTTCTCTCGCAGGGCGTCCCAGTCGTACACCGGGTTCCCCCACCGCTGGCCGTCGTCGCCGGGATTGGGCGGGACGCCGGCCACCTCTGCAGGGTGGTGGTCGTCGTCGAGTCGGAACACCTCTGGATACGCCCAGACGTCCGCCGAGTCGAGGCCGACGTAGATGGGGAGGTCGCCGACGAGGCCGATGTCCCGTTCGGCCGCGTACTCGGCCAGCGCCTGCCACTGGCTGTCGAAGCACCACTGGACGAACTTGTGGTAGCGCACGTCGTCGGCCAGTTCGTCCCGGTATCGCTCCACGGCCGCCGGCTCGCGCGTTCTGATATCGTCCGGCCAGTCCATCCAGCCGGCATCGTCGAACTCGGCTTTCAGCGCCGTGAACAGCGCGTAGTCGTCCAGCCAGCCGGCCTCGCGCTCGCAGAACTCGGCGAACGACTGCTGGTCCGCATCGCTTGCGCTCTCGTCGAAGCGCTCGTACGCGGTCCGGAGCCGGCGCTCCTTGAACTCGGTCACGCGGTCGTACTTGACGTGCTGTTGTGAGAAATCCTCGGGCGGGTCGACCTCGTCCGCTGTGAGATAGCCGCGGTCGACGAGGTCGCGGAGGTCGATGAGCAACGGGTTTCCGGCGAAGGCGGACGACGACTGGTACGGGGAGTTCCCGTGGATGCTTGCCGTGGGACCGAGCGGACAGAACTGCCACAGCGACTGGTCGGCCCGGTCGAGAAAGTCGACGAACGCCCGCGCGCCGGCACCGAGGTCGCCGATACCGTGTGGCCCCGGGAGCGACGTTTGGTGGAGAAACACGCCACTCTGCCGTTCGAATTGCATACGCACCTGTTGCCCTGACAGGCATTTCAATGGGCGGGGTCGGTGACTGCCATCGTGTCTGCTTGCGGGGCCGGAGAAGGGCGCACGCAAACATATATATTGTATCCATTTGATGCTATGGTGAGAGAGCCAGTTACAGAGATGCCACCGAACGTTCTGATGCTTGGCTGGGGGTTCCCACCCAACATCACCGGCGGGCTTGATACCGCTATCGGGGAGCTGTTCGAACAGCTTGAACCGAGAGACGACGTCGAGTTCGAGTTGGTGTTGCCCGCGGAGTACGCGCCGCCGGACCGCGACGGCATCCACGGCGTCTCGACGGGAAGCGGCGACATCGTCACTCGCATCGGCCGGCTGGCTGGAGAGTTCGCCGACGAGGCGGCCGATGCCGACATTATCCACACGAACGACTGGTTCGGCTACAACCCCGGTTCGCGAGCCAAATCGGCCCACGACGTCGAATGGATCTCGACCTTCCACTCGCTGTCGGCGGACCGGAACGTGACGCCGCCACAGCGGGAAGTCGAGACGGAACAGCGGGTCGCCAACCGCTCGGACCACCTCGTCGCGGTGAGCGAGTTCACCCAGCGACGGATACGCGAGCAGTACGACGCCGACTCGACGGTCATCTACAACGGGTTCTCGTCGGTGGAGCCGACGGGCCGGGACATCAAAGCGGAACTCGGTATCGACGGGAAGATGCTGTTTTTCGTCGGCCGACACACCGACCAGAAAGGGCTGTCGTACCTGCTGTACGCGCTCTCGAAGCTCGGTCGGGACGACGTGAGCCTAGTTCTCGGTGGCTCGGGGCATCTCACTGAACAGCTCGAACGGTTCGCGGAGCTGCTGGGCGTCGAGGACCGAGTCTACTTCCCGGGGTATCTCCCCCAGTCGGAACTCGGGGACTACTACAACAGCGCGGACCTGTTCGTCTCGCCCTCGCTGGCGGAGCCGTTCGGCATCACCATCGTCGAAGCGCTATCGGTCGGGACGCGCGTCGTCGCCTGCGAGAGCGGGGCCGCGGAGCTGTTGAACGAGGACTGCGTCATCGAGGTCGAACCCGATTCGGACTCTATCGCCGAAGGGATCGAGCGCGCTCTATCGCTGTCGACGCCCATCGACTACGATGTTCGGACCTGGGAGGAAGTAGCCGACGAACACGTCGAGTTCTACCACGAGGTTCTCGACGAAGCCTGACGACGACCGAACGCTTACCGGAGGAAGCGAACGTCAGTGACCGGTTCCGGGTGAACGATGAGGTAGCCGTCGGCGGTCGGCTCCAGCCCTGTCACGGACGTCGTATCGGTTTGTGTCCGGTACGGGCTGTCTGCGGTCCCGTCAGCCGACTGGTAGGGGCTGTCGTACGGTGTCTGCCTGTCCTCTGGGGGGCGGTCGAAGTCCTCCGGCGGCAGGTATATCTTCTCGCCCGATTTCGAGCGGACCACGACGGCCGTGTCGCGGTCGCCCGAGACGTCGATTCTGGTCCGGCCGTCGTCGATTGTCATCTCGAACGTGACTGGCTCCGTTTCTGGTTGTGCCATGTTGTCAGATAACTTTCGTACGGCGAGTAGACGGCGCTGTGTCACTTAGTCCTTCGCCAGCAGTGCGGTGGCTGGCGGCGAATCGTGTCGCGTCCTGCACTCGAACGGTGGCCCCATCGCCGCGAGCCATCAGCGGTTGATGATGAGCGACCCGGACATGTTGTACCCCTCGACGTGGACGTTCTCGCCGAGAATCGTTTCGTCGATATCACAGTCGTGGACCTCGGCGTCCGGGAAGATGATGGCCCGGTCGAGGCTGCTGTCGGTCACTTCCGCCCCGGCCATCACGTGGACGGTGTCACCGATCTCGGAGTTCTCGACGGTCGCGTCGGGGTGGATGAGCGACCCGCCGTCGAGTTTCCACTCGACCGTTTCGAAATACGAGTCGGGCGTTCCGATGTCGAACCAGACGTCGTCGAACGTGAACGCGGACACCGGCTCCTGCTGTTGCAGCCAGTCGATGTACCAGCCCGGTTCGTCGGGGTTGTTGTCGCCCGAGAGGTACTCCTCAAAGCGGAGCGAGTCGGCCGGGAAGGCGTAACAGGCAATCGAGACGAGCGTGCTCTTGGGGTTGTCGGGCTTCTCCTGGAAGTCGACGACGCGCTCGCCGTCGAGTTCGACGAGCCCGTAGGACTTGGCTTTCTCCCGTGAGCCCACGTCGTAGGCGGCGAGTGCCGGCCCGTCGCGCTCCTCGAAGAAATCCAGAAACTCCGAGGGGTCGAAGCCGATGAGGTTGTCGCCGCCGATGACAAACAGGTCGTCGTCGATGCCCTCGCGGTCGATCAGTTGCGCGAGCGCGCCGACGACGCCGAACTTCTCGTCTTCGTCCGCCGTACTCTCGACGGAGAGCTGGACCTTCTCGTAGCCCATCTCGTCGATGTGAGCCTCGAACTCGTCGGCGAAGGCCTCGTTCGTGCTCAGGTACGTCGTCTCGATTCGGTCGTCGGCTTCGAGTGATTGCAGAACTCCATCGATAACCGTCGTCTCGCCGACCGGGAGCAGCATCTTCGGTCGACGACGGGTGATCGGCCACAGCCGTGTCGCGTAGCCGCCAGCTAGAACTATCGCGTCCATATCCCACAGTCAGACCCGAGTTATAAAGTGGTAACTACTTGTTGGAGTGGCTAGAGGTTGAGCTGCCAGACGGTTGTCCCGGCGGTGACCAGATCCTCGTCGTCCGCGGCGGCAACGATCACCTGGTTCTCACCGGGGTCGACGTCGACCGCGACTTCGAACTCCCGGTCTTCGACGGGGATGTACGTGATATCAGCGGGCGTTTTGACGACGACACAGACGCCGGTCGTCTCGCCGGAGACGACCAGTTCGTTCCCGCGGAACTGTGTATCGACGCGAAGCGCGGGGCTGCGGTCGGGCGTGTGGGCTCGGCGCTCCCGGTAGCGGTCGTCGACGAACGCGGGCGTCTCGACCGGTTCGCCGGCGCTGACGCCGTGGGCCAGCCGCACGTACTGGGCCATCGACCACGCCAGCGGCGTCGCCGAGCCGGTACCTTCGGCGAACTCCCAGTCATAGTCGGTCGCGTGGCCCCGGTCCCAGATCTGTTCGGCAATCATCCGACCCGAGTTCGCTACGTCCTGCATCATCCGGAGGCAGTTCTCGGGCGGGATGTCCGGGTCGTCACGGTGGAGTTCGTACTCCGCGCGCTCGCCGGTGAGCAGCGGCCAGAGGCGACCCTTCCCCTTGTGTTCGACCGTCCACGGCGCACCCTGATCGTCCCGGCCGCGTTCGCCGTAGCCGTCGCCGTTGTACCGGTAGAATCCGGGCGCATGCTCCGTGTCGACGCTGATTGTGTCGTCGACCTCGACGAGCGAGTTCCGGATGGTCTCGTCGTCATCGGGCTTGACACCCAGCCGGACGAGTTCGAGGAAGCCGCCGTCGATGATGTTGCGTTCGTCCAGCGTCGGGCCGTCGTTGGCGAGCGTGCGGAGGTGGCCCATCTCGGGGTTCCCATCGAGCGTGACCCGCGTGTAGTAGGGCGTGGTGGTGTGGCGTTCGGTCCCGGTCTCGGTCGCGGTCCAGGCCTCGACGTTGTTCGCCCACTGGTCGGCCAGCGACAGCCAGACGAGCGCGTCGGCCTCGTGGCCGGTGTCGAGCGCGAGCTTCGCCGCACACGCGAGCCCGGCGATTTCGGCCGCAATCGAGGACGGCGAGAAGCCGGCCTCCTCCTCCCAGCGCTCCTGGGCGGTCTCGGGGCCGTGGCGGACGACGTACTCGGCCGACCGCCGGACGTTCTCGTAGCTGTACTCGACATCGTCAAAGTCGACGCCACCCTCGGCGAGGCGGTACGCCATCACCTGCGGGAACGAGATGTTGTCCATCTGTTCGCCGCCCCAGCGGGTCGTCCCGTTGACGTAGGTGTTCTGCGGGATGAAGCCAGCCTCGTCCTGCTGGTACTCGTAGATGTACTCCAGTTGCTCCGTGGCGATGTCCAGCGACCCGATAGCGTCGAACACGCTGAACACCTGATACAGGTCCCGGGACCAGACGAAGTTGTAGCCGTACCCCTTGGGCTCCTCGGCGTGGACGGCCTCGCCCCACGGCACGGACGGCGAGGCGATCGACGCGCCGCGGTAGGTCTTGTCCTCGACCGCTAGCAGCGTCATCAGCGCGGTTCTGTACTGGTTCGCCAGGTCCTCGTCGCCGGCGACCGACTCCGGGAGTGGCTTGTCCGAGAGGAAGTCGGCCCAGCTGTCGGCGTACTCGGCGCTGACCGTCTCGTAGCCGCGGTCGAGCGCGCCGTCGGCTTCGCCCAGCGCGGCGGCGGTGTCGGCCTGCCGCGCGAAGCCGAGCGCGACCGTGTCGCGGACTCTGGTCCCCGAGTCCAGCCGGCCGATGAGGACGAGGTTCGTCCCGTCGATTGATTCGACCGGGTCCGGGAGGTCACCGTCGGAGTACAGCCCGTCGAGGCGGTCGCTGCCGGCCGCGCCGACGGTGGCCCAGTCGAAGCGTCCGGCCGCGGCCATCGCCACGGCGATGGAGTAGGCGTCGCCGTTCTCGTCGACGAGCAGGTCGTTGTCCGTCT
This sequence comes from Haloarcula sp. CBA1131, assembly GCF_008728975.1. Taxonomy (NCBI): domain Archaea; kingdom Methanobacteriati; phylum Methanobacteriota; class Halobacteria; order Halobacteriales; family Haloarculaceae; genus Haloarcula; species Haloarcula sp. CBA1131. Next base: position 1,052,682 of record NZ_RPCY01000001.1, on the reverse strand, counting down.
GGTCGGTGTAGGCGCGGGGGTTCCGACCGACGAGGTGGTAGCTCCCGGGCTGGCCGTATCTGATGGCACGGTCCTCGGTGACCGTGCTGGTGAGCGCGATGTCGGCGACGGAGAACACGTCGTATGATTTGCCGTCCTCGGCGCTGAAGGACACGTCAGCGACGATGGCGTCGTGCTGGGGGTCGGTCGCATAGTCGACGGTCAGCGTCCACTCGTGGCCCCGGCCGTCGCCGGTCTCGGTGAAGACGTGGCGATAGAGCAGCGCCTCGTCGTCGACCGGTTCGACGCGACGCCGGACAGTATCGTCGGTCCGGCGGTTCTCCCGGTGGGTTCGGACGGCGTAGTCCGTCTCGTCCGTACACCGGACCAAGAAATCCAGCGTCCGAAGGTTCATCAGGTCGACCTGCGGGTAGCGGGCCTCCGTCAGCGCGCCCTCGGTGAGCGTGAACCAGACGCGGGACGGGTCCTGCTCGTCGTGGTCTGCGACGGTGCCGACGCCGTACTTCTCCCCGGTCGTCCAGGTCGGGCGCTCGCTCGGCCCCTCGGTCCCGGCCGATGTCGTCGGGAGCGCGTTCAGCTCGTCCAGACGGGCAGTCGCGTGGAGCCGCAACGCGTGGGACCAGCCAAGCGGCGTCGCGCTGTCGAGGTCGCCGTCGTCGAAGGCCTGTTCGGCGAGGTAGCCGGCGTCGGTCGTGAGCGGCCCGTCGTCCTCGAGCAGTTCGTACAGGTCGCTCGCGCGGTCGAGGTAGGCGTCGCCGCTCCCGTCGCGGTCGTTCAGCATATCGCCGACGCGGGCGGCGGCGAGGGCCCCCATCGCCGTCGTAACCGTCCAGACCTTCTCGCTGTCCTGATGACCGGTCCGCCAGCGGTCGCCCTCGTAGCGGGCCAGTCCCGCAACCTGGCTCTCGGTGGGGTTCCGAAAGAGTGTATCGAGCGTCGTGCTCACATGATCGGCCAGGCGGATGATGTGCTGGTCAGCAAGCGTGGTCGACTCGACGCTGTCGTACTCCTGCAGCGCGTCCGCGAGGTGGAGCCCCGCGGCGTCGATGCGGTGGTCCGGCGTCCCGTTTGTCAGCCCCATCACGTACACGCCCAGATCACTGTCCCAGAGCGTATCCAGCCCGTCTAGCAACCGGTCGGCTGCCGCCAGACTCTGCTCACAGACCGATTCGGGCATCGGGGCGCGGGTCACCGCGGCGAAGGCCTCGATGAACGTCGCAGTGGTGTGCGTGAACTGGCCGACCGAGTCCTCCCAGACGTTCTGACACGGCTCGGGCAGGTCGTTGGCCGCGATGTCTTCGATGAGCGTGTCGACGGCCGCATCGATTGTCTCCCGAACCATCGCCGTCAGTTCGGCGTCCATCTTGCCGCGGTGTGTTCGCAGCAGCGTCGCGAGGAAGGCGGTGACGGTCGCGGTCTGGTCGGCCTGGTACTCCGGCGATTCGGCGTTGTGCTCGACTCTGGCGTTGGCCCAGCCCGGCGCGATAGCCCCGGTATCGGCCCAGACGCGGTGGGGCCACCGCCCGTCGGAAAGCTGGCTGTCACAGAGGAACGCCGCGCTCTCGGTCAACATTTCGACGGTGTCGATATCGAGTCGGTCGCCGGCTTCGAGCAGATGCCGGGAGACCGAGGCGTCGTCGCGGAACCAGACGTAGCCGTAGCCGCCGGAGTTCGAGTAGAACGGGTCGAACTCCGGGGCGGCGATGCGACCGCCGGTCGGCGAGGACAGCAGGTCAAGCACCCGCAGGTCCATCCGTATCGAATCTGACCGCGGCGTCGATTCGGCCACGTCGATGCGCGTTCGCTCCCGCCCGGCCTGCCGGAGATCGTCAGACGTCGTGTGCTCCGTCACACAGTCGGCGAGGTCGAGGAGTGCCGTCTCCCGGTCGACCTCGTCGTGGTTCGAGAGCTGACTGACCAGCGTCGTGTCCTTGCTGCGTCCGGACCGGTCAAGCGGCGCGGTCACGAGGAAGTCACCGGTGAGGCGGGTCTGGTCGCGTCGCTCGACTGGCTCCGACCGCGGGAACGCAATCGGGCTGCCGTCGAGTATCTCCGCGAGGCGTTCCGGCCGCTGTCCGGCGACGGCGTCCAGCCCGGTCGACGAGGCGAGGTAATCGTGCTCTCGCCGATGGTACACCTCCAGTACGCGCGAGTCGTCTGGCCCGGCGTCTTCGTGAATCAGCGAGCCGACGCCGCTGTCGCTGCTGTCGGGGGCCAGCGTGACGAACGCCACGAGCTTGGCGTCCTGTGGAACCGCCCCGCGCATCGCGACGTGTGTGACGTGTGCCCGTCCAAGCGTCAGGTCGTACTGGTGGACGGTGAACGACCCGGCGTCGTATTCGGTCTCGACGAGCCGCGTCTCGCGGTAGTAGTGCTGTCTGATCGTTTCCAGGTCACTGAACCACCGTGTTTCGTCCCCAAGCATAACCCCGAGCCTGGAGCGGTCAATACCGGAGAGCCCGGAGAGCGAATCGGAATAGTCCTTCAGCGTGCCGTCTTCGCCGACGTGTACGAGCCGATCACCGTGCCCGGAGAAAGAGCCTGAAACAGTCCTGCGTTCTTCTGGAAAGCGCTCGTGACGAGTCCGCTTGTATTCGTTGAGCGCTGTCGAAAGCCGCATACACATCAAAGCAGACCAATCTCTATAAACTCCTGTGGTTCGGACAAATTAGTGATACTTCGAGGGAGTAGCTGCATATCCCGGGAGAACGGGGCCGCTGATGCCGAACAGATCCGCGCGCTCGGTCTACTGGTTTAGAGCGCTCTCGTCAGCCGGGAACACGGCGGCGCTGTCGACGGTGACTGCTGTGTCCCCGTCATCAGCAGCTCCACGATGCTCCCCAGAAACGAGGTCGGTATCATCGGTCCCGGCTGGTAGCCCGACCGTCGACGGTTCACTACTGAAGTTGAGCACGACGACAGCCGCGTCCCCCGCAGTTGTCCGCGCGTACGCGACGACGCGGTCGGACGGGCCGTCACGGACCTCGTACGGGATTCGGAGGAGGTCCGCGTCGGCCGACAGCGCCGGCTGGTCGTGTCTGACCGCGGAGAGGTCACTGACGAACGACTGGAGCGCCTCGTCGGCGTGGTCCCACGCGAGGTCGTCGCGCCGGCCGCGCTGTCCGAACTCCTGGCCGGCGTACAGCAGCGGCGCGCCCGGGAGCGTGAACAGCGCACCCGCGGCGGCCTCGGCGGCGTCCCGCCCGTAGTCGACGACGTAGCGCGTCTCGTCGTGGTTCTCCGCGTACAGCATGAACGACGCGTGCTCGGGGAAGCCGATCTCCGCCCGCCCCTCGATAGCACCGAGGACGGCCTCGGCATCGCCGCCGTCGCCGACCTGCCGGAGCGCGGCGTAGGTCGTCGAATCGAAGTGCATGTCGAACAGTCCGGCCTGAAAGTCGGGGATGTACGGGATGGTCTCGTCCAGTAGCAGGAACTCGCTGTCGCGGTCCTTGCAGTAGTCGTGGATCTCGCGCCAGAAGCTGTTCGGGACGGCCCAGGCCATGTCACACCGGAACCCGTCGACCAGTTCGGCCCACTGGGCGACCGCGTCGAGCAGGTGCCGGCGGACCGGCAGGTGGTCGAAGTCGAAGTTCGCGATGTGCTCCCACTCGAAGTAGGTTTCCGGTTCTGTGTCGCTTCGCCACTCGTACCAGTCGCGGTACTCGCTGTCCGGGTCGTCGCGGGCGGACTCGAAGTACGGGTGGGTCCGCGCCGAGTGGTTGCACACCAGGTCGAACAACACCTTGAACCCGCGGTCGTGGGCCGCCTCGATGAACCGCTCGTAGTCCCCACGAGTGCCGAGGTCAGACGCGATATCGAAGAAGTCGGTGATGTTGTAGCCGTGGGGCGCGTGGTCGTTCTGTAACACCGGCGTGAGCCAGATGGCGTCGACGCCGAGCGAGTCGAGGTAGTCCAGCCGGTCGATGATCGCGTCGAAGGGCGATTCGTCGCTGTCGCCGGCGAACGTGCGAACGTAAATCTCGTAGATGACCGAGTTCTCGGCCCAGGCCGGCGCGTCGTAGGGTCGTCGGGCGGCGACCTCCGCACCGCTCGTCACCGTCTCGACGCCGCCCCCGTCGCGGGTGAACTCGACGGCGTCGGGCACGCTGTAGCCGTGGTCTCCGACTGCAACGGCGTGGATGCGAGCACGGTCCGGGAGCGCGTCCAGCGGAATCCGGAGAGTTGTCCCGTCCCGGGTCACCGCGTCGGCGTCGATATCATCACGGTCGTCCAGCAGGAACTCGACGGCGAGGTCGGCGGCCGTCTCGGTCCCCTCGGGATGGGGACTGCAATCGGCGCGAACGACGGCTTCGTCGCCCTCGATGTCCGGCCGCAGAGTCAGGCGTGGCTGGCCGCCGCCACTGCCGCCGTCGCCGCCGTCCCCTGCCTCGGTGTACTCGCCGCTCCCGCTGCGGCCGGAACCGCTTTGCCCGCCGGAGACGCCACCGCTGTGACCGCCAGAGCGGCCGGACGTGTGTGTCCCGCTCGATTCGAGGGTCCCCGGGAACGCGCGGACAGTGAGGTCGTGTTCGCCGTCCGGTGCGGTGAGTCGGACGACGTATCTGCCCGGCGCGTCGGGGACGAGGTGCTCAACCGGGTCGTCGCCGAGCGATACTGTTGATTCCGTCGGCGTCTGCGCTAGTCGCCATGTGTAGGTCGCCGACGGGTCCGGGTCACGGGGCGCGAGTTCGACCTCGTCACCCGTCGCCACGAACCGCGGCGGTCCAGGATGGTGCATAGGTTCACTGCGATTGACAGTGTCTTTGTACTTGGGGTAGCCGCGAGCGTGCCGCCGCCGGCAGCATCGCTTTCCGGCTACGGCGTGTACCTCCGCTGTGCCCGACTACCGACGCGACGCCGGGTTTGCGCTGCTCTGTGGACTGGCACTCGTCGCGTATCTCCGACAGACGGGCGCAGTTGAGACGTTCTGGTCCGAGTCCGCCATCGCCGTCGGCGTGGCCGTCGCACTGTGTGTCGAGGCGCTGTTCGTTCTCGACACGCCCGTCGCGGCGCTGTGGGAGCGCCGCGGCGTCCGGACGGCGTCGGCAGTCGTACTCCTGGGTGTTGCCGGCGGACTCGCCGTCTTTCTGGGCCCGGTCGTCGTCGCCGCGGCGTGCTGGGGACTCGTGACGTACTTCGGCATCCTCGCTGTGTGCCTGTGTTACCGGTGAGCGTTCACCCTCGCGGGGACGACACCGGTCGATGACCGTAGTAACCACCTACAACTATACGCTCCAAGCTAGTACTGTAATAGAATTATATAACTACTGCTTGCGCTACTCGGAGTTGTTTTTGAGATTTTGGACCTAAATAGAAGATACTATATTTGAAAAGAGTTGAAGTAGCCCGATTATGGAACTAAATGAGGATACCGAGGGCGGAGTATTTCTCTACAGTAGCCAGACTTGTCCACCACGGACAGCGGGTATTCGGCCGTCGAATAACAACTGTACTGGTATTAGATTCTTCCAGTACCGGCCAACCGTCGGCGACGGAACTCGGTGTATCTGTCGAGACAACAGACAGAGCGGTTATTCGTGAGCCAGATTCACTTCGATGACGTTAGCGGCCTGTTGCACCGTGTCGATGAGTTGTGCTTTGCGGCCCGGCGACTGCAACCGGTTGATGGGCGCGGTGATGCTGATGGCGGCCTCGCGCCGGTCGCCGGTGTCGATGGGGACCCCGACACAACCGGTTCCGTCGACCCGTTCCTCGGTGTCATCGGCGACCCCGCGCTCCCGGATCGTCTCCAGTTCCGCAAACAGCGTCTCGCGGTCTGTGATGGTGTTGTCCGTCTCGGCCGGCAGCCCGCGGGTCTCGATGATTTCCGCGACCCGGTCGTCGTCGAAACTCGACAGGAGCGCTTTGCCGATAGCGGTCTTGTGGAGGTGGATGCGCTTCCCGAGGCGCGTATCGAGCGCGACCGCCTGGTCGCCGCTGGTGGTGTGGATGTAGATGCCGTAGCCCTGCTCCTCAATCATCAGGTTCGCCAGTTCGCCGGTCTCGACGGCCATCCGTCTGACCTCGGGCTTTGCCACCTCGTAGATGCCGTCGTAGCGCTGTGCCATGCCGCCGAACTCCAGCCACCGGAGCCCGATGCGGTACTCGCCGTCCCGTTCCACGACCAGTCCCTCGTCTTCCAGCGTCACCAGGTGTTTGTATATCGTGCTCTTGGCCGGGTCCAGCGAGTCGGCGAGTTCGACCAGCGTGGCGCTCCCGCCGAGGTCTTTGATTCCCGAGAGGACCGACAGCGAGGTCTGCGTCGCCCGGACCGAGTCCGTTTTTGCCCGTGTCATTAGGCACCAGTTCTGGTGCCGCTCGAATAAAATTGCCGTATCGGTTGTGACAATCGCTCTACGGTAGCTTCCGAGGCTTGACGCACGGCGAAGTGGGCGTCACCAGTCTCTACGACCGTCACAGGCATTCGGAAATACGAAACGGAAAGGTGGGTTCAATAGCGCGAAGCCAGCGACCGAAGTCGCCGGGGGCTCCGTGATGTGGCGACTGAACGGTCGCGAGATATCGACAGAGCGGTGTGCACCGCCGACCGTTGTGTCGTCCGGGCGCACGAGTAGTGAAAGAAAAGATAGCATACATATTTCGTATTTCCGAATCCGCTGAAAGACGGTGGAACGACCGCTCTCGTCGATGTTTCGGTCGATAGTGGACGGTAGATTTAAGCGGTTCCGTCGGGTTCTTTGAGACGAGTTATGAGTGTGAAACGACACTACGACCGCGAGTTCGTCAGAACGTTCTTTACCTCTCCAACAGCAGTCGACGGGGAGGACGATTCAGCGAAGATGCTGCGAAGCGCGGGCCAGCTCCGCGGCCTGCAGGCCCCGGATGTCTGGGTCCCGGACAACGAGGACGCGACGGCACCGAACATGCGCGAGGAGGGCGTCGAGAACATCATCGAAGTGGTCTCAGAACAGGGTGCCGAGTTCCCCGGCGAGATCCACCCGCGCGTCGTCTGGCACCGCGAGTCCCCGACGACCCGCTATCAGGGCTTCCAGCAGATGCTCGAAATTACCGACCCCGAAAACGGTGCGGTCGAGCACATCGACGGCTTCGTCATCCCGGAGGTCGGCGACATCGACGACTGGAAGAAGGCCGACGAGTTCTTCACCATCATCGAGCACGAGCACGGACTGGAGGAGGGGAGCCTCTCCATGTCGGTCATCGTCGAGAGCGGCGAGGCCGAACTGGCGATGGGCGACCTGCGCGAGGAGATGGGCAAGCCCTCGAACAACCTCGAACGTATGTTCCTGCTCGTCGACGGCGAGGTCGACTACACGAAGGATATGCGCGCGATGACGCCTACCGGCGAACTCCCGCCGTGGCCGGAACTGCGCCACAACACCTCCCGCGGTGCCAGCGCCGCCGGCCTTATCGCCGTCGACGGCCCCTACGACGATATCCGCGACGTCGAGGGGTACCGCGAGCGGATGAAGGACAACCGCGCGAAGGGGATGACTGGCATCTGGTCGCTGACACCGGGGCAAGTCGTGGAGGCGAACACGGCCCCTCTCCCGCCAAAGACCGGGAGCTGGCTGCTCGACGTCGGCGGTCAGGAGGTCGAACTCGACGCACAGGACGGCAAGCAGGTGTACGACGGCGACGACCTCTCGCTGGAAACGGACGGCGAGGGCGGCTACGTCCTGCAGGCGGGCGGTGACCGGCTGGAACTGGACGAGGACGAACTCACCGAGGAACTGCTCGACCGCACCGCGTACATCCCCAGCATGACCGACATCGTCGACTCGATGGAGGAGTTCGAGGCCGCGAAGGAGGCCGGCAAGGGAGCCATCGCGATGACTCAGGCCGCGACGCTGGTCATCGACGGCGTCGAAGTCGAGGTCAGTAAAGACCGGATGTGGGACGAAGCGACCTACCAGGCCGCCCAGACACCCATCACGCTGTTCCAGGACGTGTACGAGCACCGCCCGGACCAGCACGAGGAACTGGCGGAGATGTACGGCACTGACATCGTCGAACGCGCCACGGCTGTCGGCAACTAACGGCCGTCCTCAGTATTTCGTCACTCGAAACGCCGCGGGCGTGGTTCAGTCTTCCAGCGGTTCGATGAGTTCGACGTGGTGGCCGTCGGGGTCCGCGACGAAGGCCGTGTACGCGCCGGCCTCCGGCTGTGGGCCGGGCTCTTTGACGACGCCGTGATGATCGATGCGGTCGACCGTCGCGTCGACATCGTCCACGCCGAGAGCGAGATGGTCCCAGCCGGACCCCATCTCGAAGCTCGTCTCCCCGTCCGTTTCTGCCAGTTGCAGTTCGACGCCGCTGTCGTCGGCCACGTAGTAGTTCGTCGTCTCGCCGTCGGGCGTGGTGAACTGCCAGGACTCCTCGAAGCCGAACTGCTCGTAGAACGCGATCGATGCTGTGGCGTCGGCCACGTTCAGGCACATATGAAGGATGCTTGCATTGCCCATACATCGCTTCCAGTGCCCTGCGTCAAATAGCTGGCGGGCTACGTAAAGCGAATTGTGACCGCATGCCACAGACTTTAATGATTATTACTCCTGAATGCTCGTATGGCGATCGAAAATGTCGAGGACACCTGGTCAGCACAGGAACTGGACCTCGACCGACCGGACGTGGATGCGTACCGGGACCTGGCGGAAGCGCTTCGCTCGCGGGTCTCGGGTGGGGTCGAGTTCGACGAATACGCCCGGATTCTGTACGCAACGGACGGGAGCATCTATCGCGCCGAACCAGCCGGGGTCGTGTACCCGACTGATACCGACGACGTGCGGGCGGCTGTCGAGGTTGCGACGAGCCACGGCGTTCCGATACTGCCCCGCGGGACCGGGTCGTCGCTCGCCGGGCAGACCGTCGGCCCGGGCTGTGTCGTGCTAGACCTGTCCCGGCACATGGACGGTATCCTCGATATTCGGCCGGGCGAGCAGACGGCGCACATCCAGCCCGGCGTGGTGCAGGACGACCTGGACGACACGCTGGCCGAGTACGGCCTGAAGTTCGCGCCGGATCCGGCATCGTCGAACCGCGCCACTGTCGGCGGCGGCATCGGGAACAACTCCACCGGCGCGCACTCGGTGAGATACGGCATCACCGACGCCTACACAGACGCGGTGAAAGCCGTCCTCTCTGACGGCTCACTCATCCACGCCCGCGAGGTCGTCATCGACTCGCCGGAGTGGGACGATATCGTGAGCAAGGACGACCGCGAGGCCGACATCTATCAGACGGTCCGCGAAGTCGTCGAGGAGAACGCCAACGAAATCGAGGACCGCTACCCTGACCTCAAGCGCCGGGTGTCTGGCTACAACCTCGACCGCGTTATCTACGAAAACGACGACGGCGAGCGCGTGCTGAACCTCGCGAAGCTGTTTGTCGGGAGCGAGGGGACCCTCGGGGTCATTGTCGAAGCCGAACTTTCGCTGGTGACCGTCCCCGAGGAGACCGCGCTGGCGCTGTACTGCTTTGACACGCTTCCCGATGCGATGCGGGCTGTCCCGGTCGCGCTTGACTACGATGTCAGCGCGGTCGAGTTGATGGACGACGAGATGTTCAGGCTCGCAGCTGGCTCCGACGGCTACGCCGAGTACGTCGACCCGATTCCGGACCGAGCGGCCGCGGCGTTGATGCTCGAATACGACTCGGAATTGCACGATGACTTCGAGGCGGCCATCGCGCGGACCAACGAACGGTTCCTCGATAACGGAGCGGCCTTTGACGTGGTGGAAGCCTACACCGACGCCGACCAGGCTGACCTCTGGAAGCTCCGCAAAGCCGCGATTCCGCTCCTGATGTCCATGGACGGCGACCCCAAGCCGTACCCGTTCATCGAGGACGCGACGGTCCCGCCCGCCGAACTGGCCGAGTACGTCGAGAAGTTCGAGGCTGTGCTAGCTGACCACGACACCTCGGCCGCGTACTTCGCCCACGCCGGCTCCGGAACACTCCACATCCGCCCGATTCTCAACCTGAAGGAGGAATCCGGTATCGAAGACATGCACTCCATCACCGACGACGTGACCGACCTCGTGCTCGAACACAATGGGTCGTTCTCCGGTGAGCACGGCGACGGGATGGCCCGAACGGAGTTCACGCCCAAGATGTACGGCGAGACGCTCTGGGATGCGTTCAAACAGGTCAAGACGGCCTTCGATCCGCAGTGGTGGATGCACCCGGGCAACGTCGTCTACCGTGAGGGGCCGGCGGATATCGGCCCTGATGCCGACCGAGGGGTCGGTGCGGACATGCGTGAGAACCTCCGGTACGGGCCCGACTACCAGTCTCTGGAGCCACAGACGACGCTGGACTTCGAGGACGAAGGCGGCTTCTCGGAGCTCGTCGAACTGTGTAACGGCTGTGGGACCTGCCGCCAGACCGACGGAGACGTGATGTGTCCGACATACCGCGCCTCGGAGGAGGAGGTCCAGACGACACGGGGCCGCGCGAACCTCCTCCGGTCGGCTATTAGTGGCGACCTAGATGAAGACGAGATTCACTCCGACCGCTTCCAGGAGGAAGTGCTCGACCTCTGTGTCGGCTGCAAGGGCTGCAAGAGCGACTGCCCGACCGGCGTCGATATGGCGAAACTCAAGACCGAGCTGAAACACCAGCACCACGAAGCGGAGGGGGCCAGCCTCCGGGAACGCCTGTTTGCTAACATCGACACTGCCTCGAAGCTCGGGTCGGCGCTGGCACCGATTTCGAACTGGGCGACAGACATTCCGGGCGCGCGGGCCGTTATGCAGAAACTGTTCGGCATCGCGCCGGAGCGCGAACTCCCCACCTTCAGCCGAGAGACACTCCAAGACTGGTTCGATGCACGCGGTGGCTCGACTGTCTCGCGGGCCGAAGCCGACCGCAAAGTCCTGCTGTTCCCCGATACGTACACGAACTACTCGTACCCGACGGCCGGCAAGGCCGCCGTCGAAACGCTGGAAGCCGCAGGCGTTCACGTCACCATTCCGGACAACACCGCGCCGTCCGGACGAGCGGCGTACTCCACCGGAATGCTGGACGTGGCCCGCGACCGAGCCGAGACGAACACGGACCGGCTGGCGGACCGCGTCACAGAGGGGTGGGACATCGTCTTCGTCGAGCCCTCCGATGCCGTGATGTTCCAGGACGAGTACCGCGACCTGCTCGACGGCCCCGAAGTCTCGCGGATGGCCGAGAGCGCCTACGGCGTGCTGGAGTATCTCGATACCTTCCGGCTCGACGACGCGCTGCCGGTCGAGGACCGGTCGCTCGGGGCCGCCGGGGCGGTCAGCTATCACGGCCACTGCAACCAGAAGGGGACCAACAAGGATCACCACGCCGTCGGCGTCATGCGTCGCGTCGGCTACGAGGTCGACCCGCTGGACTCGACGTGCTGTGGCATGGCCGGGAGCTTCGGCTACCACGACGAGCACTACGATCTCTCGAAGACTATCGGCCGGCTGCTGTTCGATAAGGTCGAGGAGAGCGACGGCGACCGCGTCGTCGCGCCCGGCGGGTCCTGTCGCTCCCAACTGGGCGACCGGGACGGCATCGACGAGATTCCACCGCATCCTATCGAGGTTGTCGCCGAGCGACTACCAGACACAGCGACGACCTCACGGTCGGCGTGATAGGAACATGGGCTGTTTGTCTGGACTCATACCCGAATGGGATGTTGTTTTCGGACATTTGGAGGTATATTTGGCAAAACACATAGATATAACCGTTCGACAACTACAATCGGGATATATCTCCAGATAGTACGATGATAGCGCTCGAATATCACAGTATATAGAGTTTTATCAGCAGCTCTGCCTGTATTCAGGTCCACCGCTTGTTCGGATCGAATCACATGCCCAAAGTAATACTGGTATAATATGTTGTAGTCGGAGAAACGGATGTACAGTTGTTAGAAATTGTTCCAGATGCATGACGGGGACCGTCGTCACCCGACTGTCAGTCCCGGGTAAACGACGCGGTGCCGTCGGTGAACGTGAGCGACTCGCGGCCGGTAACCTCGGCGGCGGTCGGCAGGTCCTCGACGAGCGGCTCGGAGACGTGCAGTTCGGACAGGTCCTGCGTGGTCTGTATCCAGACGATCCGGACGGTGTCGGGGTCGTAGCCACCGAGCGCGGACAGCGCCGTCCGGATGGCGAACTCATCGTCCGGCGCAACGAGGGGGAGCTTCGCCTTCGCCGTTGACCCGCTGGTGAGCGCGTTCGCGTACGTCTTCTGCAGGTCCAGCTGGTCAACCGCAGCCTGGCGGGTGATATCGGCCAAGCCGATGCCGTTGCCGTTGCCCTTCGTCGCCTCGGTGAGCCCGCGAGCGTACAGCAGTTTGATCGCCGGCTCGTCGGGGTCCGGCGCGTTGAGGACGCGGTAGCGGCCGATGACGTTCGTGTCCATCCCCGCGCCGGAGACGTCCTTGCCGAGTTCGTCGACGACGAGCAGGTCAATGTCGTCGACCGGAAGCGTCGCCATCTCGTCGTACGCCTGCTCCAGCAACGCTGGCTCGCGGTCGGTGAACGAGCCCGCGGGAATCGCTTCGACGTGGGCCGTCTCCTCGTGGAAGTTCTCGACCAGCGCCACGCCGCCGACAAGCGGCAGTGCCGACTCGACAACCGGGAGTGCGGTTTCCAGCGCCTCCACGTACCCCTCCTTGATGGCTGTCGAGTGGAACGCTTTCGCGCCGTGTTGCTTGCCCAGTCCGACGACAGTCATCTTCGTCAGGCCGCTCTCGATGCGGCCGCTGTAGTTGGTATGGGGCTTCACCCGGTTCACGACGACCACGGCATCCGCTTCCTGTGCCGCCGTCGAGACGTGGACCGGAAACTCGGTGTCACCGACAGTAACGGTGTCGACCTGTGCAGTGTCCATCCGGGCGTCGATGGGGGCATCAAGGCGCGACTCCGTGATACCCAGGCTCTCCAGCACTTCGCGCTGGCCCTCGGGCGTTGCCCCGCCGTGGCTCCCCATCGCCGGGACGACGACCGGCTCGAAGCCCCGATCACGGATATCCGCAACGACAGTCTCGACGATGTCGTCGATACGGTGGATGCCACGGCTGCCGACGGCAACGGCAACAGTCGCACCCGCTTCCAGCCCGTCAAAGTCGAGGCGGTCGAGTTCGGTCCGCGCCGCGGCCGACGGGTCGTCGACGGCGGCCGTCTCCGGCTCGTACCGGACGCGAGCGAAGCCCGGCAGCGGCTGTGGGTCGATAAGGTGGTCCACGTCGCCTCGGTCGGGGAAGTTCATATCGGAGGATCAGTGCCGAGCCATACAAAGACCGGGGTCGCCCAGCTCTATGGTGACCGGGGATACGGACATCGACCCGAACGATCAGGAATGCCTACGACGGCAACCCCCAGACCGGCGCAGTCAGTCCTGTAACAGCAGTCGGACGGCGTCGGAAAGCTGGCCGACGCGGGCGGCGTGTTCGAAGGACTCGTCGCGGATACCGTTCGTGACGAGCGCGAACCCGACGTTCAGTTCGGGGTCGGCCCAGCCGAACGAACTCCCGAGGCCGGCGTGGCCGAACATGCGCTCTTTGCTGGCGGCCCCGAACATATCGGCGGCCAGCCCGCCGGTCCAGACGCCAAGGCCGTAGCGGGCCGGGCGCGATAGCGTGCCGTCGGACTCGGTTTCGGCGTGAGTCGTGGTCGCCTCGTCGACAGTCGCTTCGGTCAGCAGTTGCGTCCCGTCCAGCGACCCGCCGTTGGCGAGACAGGCGTAGAACCGGGCCATGTCCCGGGCGGTACCGATGCCGTTGGCCGCGGGCATCACCGTCCGGCGCATCGCTTCCTGATTGTATGCCCCGGCGTACGCGGCAGGGTCTTCGAGCCCCTCGTCGATATCGTGACACCGTTCGAACGCCTCGTAGCCAGCCAGGGTCGCCACGTCGTCGGGCTCGTCGTCCCGCAGACCGATACCGGTCTGGTCCATTCCCAGCGGCCCGAACACGTTCTCCGCGACGTATGCTTCGACCGGCTGGCCGCTACAGCGGCGGATGAGTTCACCGACCAGCCAGCCGTAGTTGATAGCGTGATACGCCGGCGTCGTTCCGGGCTCGAACACGGGGTCGATGTCTTCCATCGCCGCGACGACGGCGTCCCAGTCGCCCCAGCTTTCGTACTGTTCGTCGAACGCACCGAAGGGGAGGCCGGCGGTGTGGCTGAGTACCTGCCGGACTGTAATCGATGCTTTCTGCGTGCCGTCGTCGGCAAACTCCGGCCAGTGCTCGACGACCCGGTCGTCGTAGTCGAGTTCGCCCTGCTCGACGAGCTGGTGCAGGCCGACGCCGGCGAACGGCTTCGTACAGGAGAACAGTACGTGACGCGTCTCGGGCGTCGTTTCGTCGCCGTCGGGGCCCGTAGAACCGCCGGCGAAGTCGACGACGAGGTCCCCGTCGACGTACACCGCCAGCTGTGCGCCGTGGTGCAGTCCGACCTCGAGTTGTCGGTCGAACTGAGCCCGGAGCTGTTCGATGGCGTCTGCGCTGAGTTGTGGCATACCTTGTCTTGGCTCCGGCGAGATAATAGAAGTTAGGTTCTGTTCGGTCGCGGAATCGAGCAGCGGACGGCTACTGATTGCGTTCGAGTTATCAGACCATCATGGTCGATTATGCGAAACGTTGATGTCACTAAGCGGTCACAACTCCGTATGCTCGAAAACAAGAACGGAACGTCCGAGGTATCAACGACCCGGACGTCGTTCGAGATTCTGGCGCTGATTCGGGACGCGGGAGGCGCGACAATTGCGGAGATTCGGGCGGAGACGGACCTGGCCAAGAGCACGGTGTATCGGCACCTCAAGACGCTGCACGACATGGACTATCTCGTCGAGGAGGACGGGGAGTACCGGCTCTCGCTGCGGTTTCTGCAGCTCAGCGAACCGCCGCGGATACGGCGGCCGGGCTATATCGTCGCCAAACAGAAAGTCATCGAACTGGCGATAGAGACCGACGAGCGGGCGCTGTTTCTGGTCGAGGAGGGGTTCGAGGGCGTGTACCTGCACCGGGCCGGCGGCCGGAATCCCCTGCAGAGCGACACGATGATCGGCAAACGCCGGCCGCTGCACGCGCTCGCCTCGGGAAAAGCCATCCTCGCGGAGTGGCCCGACGAACGCATCGAGGAGTTCGTCGAAACCACTGCCCTCGAAGAGTTGACGGCGAACACGATTACCGACCGGGACGCGCTGTTCGAGGAACTCGAACAGGTCCGCGAGCGGGGTTATGCGACCAACATGTCAGAACACATGGACGGCCTGCGGGCGGCTGGCGTGCCGGTGTACAACCACGAGGACGACCTCATCGGCGCGTTGAGCGTCTTCGGGCCGAATGGCCGGGTGAGCCAGGACGACATCGAATCGACGTACCCCGATCTGCTGGAACGGAAAGCCAGCGAGCTGAAGATCGACCTCACGTACGATTGAGAAGTACTGTTTCGTGTCAGCGGGGCTGTTCCGTATACCGGAAGAGATTCGACGGCCGCCCTACTCGAACGCCGGAATGCCGGTCAGATCGTGTCCGAGGATGAGCGAGTGGATGTCGTGCGTCCCCTCGTAGGTGTAGACGGTTTCGAGGTTCGTCAGGTGCCGCATCGGGGAGTAATCAGCCGTGATGCCGTTGCCGCCGAGCATCTCGCGGGCCACCCGTGACTGCTCGCGGGCCATCCGCGCGTTGTTGCGCTTGGCCATCGACACCTGTTCCGGGCGGAGGTCACCGCGTTCCTTCAGGTCGGCGAGCCGGTGGGCGAGCAACTGGCCCAGCGATATCTGGGTCGCCATCTCCGCGAGCTTCTCCTGCTGGAGCTGGTAGCCGGCGATGGGCTTCCCGAACTGCTCGCGGTCAGTGGCGTACTCGTGGGCGGTCTCGAAACAGTCCATCGCGGCCCCGACCGTCCCCCAGGCGATGCCGTAGCGGGCCTGCGTGAGACAGGACAGCGGCCCCTTCATGCCCTCGACGCCCGGCAAAACGTTCTCCTCGGGGACGCGGGCGTTCTGGAGGCTGATCTCGCCCGTAATTGACGCGCGCAGCGAGAGCTTCTCGTCGATCTTGTTCGTCGTCACGCCGTCGCGGTCAGTCTCGACGAGGAAGCCCCGCACGGGGTCGCCGTCGGCGGACGTGACTTTTGCCCAGACCACTGCGAGGTCGCTGATGGGCGCGTTCGTAATCCATGTCTTCGAGCCGTTCAGGACGTAGCCGTCGGCGTCGCGCTCGGCCGTCGTCTCCATCGCCGACGGGTTCGACCCGTGTTCGGGCTCGGTCAGACCGAAACAGCCCACCCGCTCGCCGCTGCCGAGCGCCGGCAACCACTCCTCCTTCTGGGCATCGCTGCCGTAGGCGTGAATCGGGTACATGACGAGCGCACCCTGAACGCTGGCCATCGAGCGCAGGCCGCTGTCGCCGGCCTCCAGTTCCTGTAACAAGAGGCCGTAGGCTGTCTCGCTGAGTCCAGGCAACCCGTACCCGTCGAGGTTCGGTGCGTAGAACCCGAGTTCACCCATCTCGGTGATGAGGTCCGTCGGGAACGTCCCGTCGATCCAGTGCTGGCCGACGTCCGGTTTGACTTCGTTCTCGACGAAGTCCCGGGCCGTGTCACGGACCATCCGCTCTTCCTCGCCGAGGTCGCCTTCGAGACCGAGGTAATCGATCATATAGGATCTGTGGCCGGGGTTCAATTAAGCGTTTGCCTGCTGCCAAAGTGCTAAAAGTCCGTAGCGCTGTCGACAGCATGGAATGTCACAACCAGATAGCCAGACGGCGTGGAGCCAACTGTACATCGACGGCGAGTGGCGCGACGCCGGAGCGTCTGATACGATTCCGGTGACTAACCCCGCGACGGGCGAGGAAATCGCGGCGGTGCCCGCCGGGACAGAGGGGGACGTCAACGACGCCTATCAGGCCGCCGAAGCGGCCCAGTCCGACTGGGCGGCGCTGTCGCGCGAGGAACGCAACGAGTACGTTCAGGCGATGATCGGGGTAATGCAGGAACGACTCGACGAGATCGTCGAACTGCTCGCGACGGAGTCGGGCAGTGTTCAGGCCAAAGCGACTGCCGAGGCCAACTTCGCCATGGCGGACTTCCAGAGCGCACTGGAAATGGTCCCGCCGGAGGAAGAGGTCCGCGATTCGATGTATCACGAAGATAAGGACCATCACATCGTCCGCGAGCCCGCTGGCGTCGTCGGGATTATTTCGCCGTGGAACTTCCCGCTACACCTCACGACGCGGGCGCTCGGTCCCGCGCTCGCACTGGGGAACACCGTCGTCATCAAGCCCGCGACGGACACGCCGATTACCGGCGGGCTCCTGCTGGCCGACATTGCCGAGGAAGCCGGTCTCCCGGACGGCGTCGTCAACGTCGTCACGGGCCACGGCTCCGACATCGGCGACCGGATGGCCGGCCATCCGACCGCCCGCGTGATGTCGTTCACCGGGTCGACGGCGGTCGGCAGGTCTGTGGCCAGTCAGGCCGGGGACGCGCTCGCCCTCCCGGCGCTTGAACTCGGTGGCAACGGACCGTTCGTCGTCACCGAGGACGCCGACATCGAGGCAGCCGCCAAGGCCGGCTCCGTCGGTGCCTTCGGCCATCAGGGACAGGTGTGTATCTCGATTAACCGCCACCTCGTCCACGAGGATGTCTACGATGAGTACGTCGAGAAGCTCGTCGAACACGCGGAGTCACTGACTATCGGGAACCCGCTGGACGAGGACGTGGAGTTCGGCCCGATCATCAACGAGAGTCAGGTCGACCAGCTTACCTCGTTCATCGAACAGACTGTCGATGCCGGCGCGACGCTGGAAACGGGCGGCGAGGTCGAGGACCTGTTCCTCGAACCGACCGTCCTCTCGGGGTGTACCAACGATATGTCCGCGGCCTGTAACGAGCACTTCGGCCCCGTCGCTCCGGTCATCCCGTTCGAGTCCGACGAGGAAGCTGTCGAACTCGCCAACGACACCGAGTACGGCCTCGCCGCGGGCGTCTACAGCGGTGATATCGAACACGGTCGTTCCATCGCCGACCAGATCGACGCCGGGATGGTCCACGTCAACGACCACCCGATTCAGGACGAACCCAACGCCCCGTTCGGCGGGATGAAAAACTCCGGCCTCGGCCGGTACAACGGCGAGTGGATCATGGACGAACTGACCGAGACCAAGTGGATCTCCGTCCAGCACGAGGAGCGCGACTACCAGCTGCTCTGAGCTGTCGGTAGCTCTGTCAGCGGCGTCGCAGAAATCAACGCTGGCCCCGAACCGGCTTAGAACTCGTCGATGACGGGGATACCGACCGTCTCGTACGCACCCATCGACGAGAGGGTGGCCGGCACGTCTTCGAGCACGAGCGTCTCCCCGACAATCTTCGACGGGTCGAGCGTCCCGGCGTCAATCAGTCTGAACAGCTCGTCGTAGCGAACCGGCGGCATCCCGTAGGAGCCGTGGAAGTCGATTTCCTGCAGGGTCATCGTATCCACTGGGAGAGAGATTTCGCCGGCCTCCTCGTCAGTCGTGAGGCCGACCTGAACGTGGGTGCCCTGCTTGTCCAGTGACTCGACAGCGTTGCGACACGTCTCGGCGATGCCCAGCGCGTCGATTGCCACGTCGGCCCCGCCGTCCGTGACTGCATGGACCTCGCCGGGGACGTTGTCCGCCTCGGCGGCGTTGATTGTCGCCGCCGCGCCGAGGTCCCGCGCTCGGTCGAGTTTGCCCTCCTGTACGTCGACCGCAATCGGTTCGGCCCCCAGCGCGTCGGCGATGTGGACCGCCGAAAGCCCGACGCCGCCACAGCCGTGAATCGCGACGGCGTCGCCCGGCCTGAGGTCCGCCCGGTCGGTCAGCGCGTGGTACGCCGTCATGAACCGGCAGCCGAGCCCGGCCATCTCGGTGAAGTCGACGGCATCCGGCAGCGTGACGCAGTTGAAATCGGCTTCGCGGACGGGGAACGCCTCGGCGAACGCCCCCGGTGCGGCGTCGAGGAATCCGAGCGGCATCGATGTCTCGCAGATATTAGCGTGCCCGCGCTGGCAGTACTGGCACGACCCGTCGCCGAGGTGGAACGGGACCGTAACGCGGTCCCCCTCGGAGAACTGTTCGACGTCTGCACCCACGTCGGCGACGACGCCGGCCGGCTCGTGGCCCAGAATCTGCCCGGGCCCGGTCTGGATGCCGAACCACTCCCAGTCCCCCTGCCAGGCGTGCCAGTCACTCCGGCAGACCCCGCAGGCTTCTGTCTCGATGACGACCTGATCCGGCTGGGGCTCCGGATAGGGCACGTCCTGAATCGTGAGCGGTTCGCCGTGCTCCTCAATGACAGCTGCTCGCATACCGCAAGGTGCGCAGGGCTAGCATAAATACTTATCCGCCATTGGACATGAGGTGGCTGATTCGGCAGCGATAGCTGCTCGCGACCGAGGCCGCCGCCGATACTATTTTGACAGCCGGAATGCCCCGCCGCGCTTCAGTCGGGTTACGTCGCCGGAGCGTTCTCGGCGACGGTTTCGATGACCGACTCGTCGACGTACTCGTCACGGAGCGTCTGCTTGGAGAACTTCCCGGTCGCGCCCTTGGGAATCCCGTCGACCAGACGGATGGCGTCGGGGACCCACCACGACGGGTACGACTCGGCAACGAGGTCTTTGATCTCCTGGCGCAGCGCGGCTTCGTCGGACACAGCGTCGCGTGTGACGACGAACGCGGCGGGGCGCTCGTCCCACCGCTCGTGGGGGACCGGGACAACTGCGGCTTCGACGACCTCGTCGTGGCCCATGACGGCGTTTTCGACCTCGACGCTTGCTATCCACTCGCCGCCGCTCTTGACGAGGTCGTCCATCCGGTCGACCACGTCGACGTACCCCTCCGGACTCACCCGGACGATGTCACCGGTCTTGAACCAGCCGTCGTCGGTGACAGCCTGTTCGGTCGCGTCGGGGGCGTTGTAGTACTCCTGTGTAACCCACGGGCCGCGCATCCAGAGTTCGCCCAGCGACTCGCCGTCCCAGGGCACTTCCTCGCCGTCGGTGTTGACGACTTTGAACTCCAGGCCGGCAATAGGAAGCCCCGCGGAGTGGCTCCGCAGGTCGAACAGCTCCTCCTCCGGAAGGTCCGCCAGCCCGGGCTTTGGCTCGTAGGCGTGGGTGACCGGCGACGTTTCGGTCATACCGTAGCCGGAGATGAGGTCCACGTCGAACTCCTGCTTGTAATCCTCCATCAGTGACCGCGGCGTCGCGGACCCGCCGCTGGTAAAGTACCGAACCGACGAGAAGTCCACGTCGCTCTCGCGGGCGTACTCCAGCAGGTCCATGAAGACGGTCGGGACCGCTGCCGAGACGGTCACGTCCTCTTCCTCGATGAGCCTCGCCAGGTCCTCGGCCGACGGGTTTGGTCCGGGGAGGACCGTCTTGGCTCCGGCGGCGATAGTCGTGAACGGGCGACACCAGCCGCTGACGTGGAACATCGGAACGTACGTCAGTTCCACGTCGTCGGTCTTGATGCCGACCTCGCTGGTCATCAGCGACATGACCTGTGTCCAGTACATCTTCTGGGTGTACTCGACGCCTTTGGGCTTGCCTGTTGTCCCGGACGTGTAGCACATCCCCGCGGGCTGGTCCTCGGGCAGTTGCGGGAAGGAGTAGTCCGGGTCGCCGTCGGCGATGAACGATTCGTAGTCGACGACTGGCCCCAGCGACGTCTCCGGTACCTGCTCTCCCATCACGATGTACTGCTCGACGGAGGCGAACGCCTCCTCGTCGTACGCCGCTTCGAGCTTCTCCAGCATGACGGGGTCGACGATGAGGATCTCGTCCTCGGCGTCGGCCACGATGTGCTGGATGTGCTCGTCGGGGAGGAGGAGGTTAATCATGTGTACCTGCGCACCCATGCAGGCGACGCCGTAGTAGGCCTCCTGATGCCAGTGGTTGTTCCAGGCGAAGGTCCCGACTCTGTCGCCGCGTTCGATGCCCGCCTGTTCGAGCGCTGAGGCCAGTTTCCGCACGCGCTCGGCGTACTCCGCTATTGTGTATCGGTGAATCCCCTGGTGTGTCCGCGAGACGATCTCGCTGTCGGGGAACACGTTTTCGCCACGCCACAGGAATGACCGGAGGTTGAGTGGTGCACCACCTGGCATACTCCGTGTCAACACACACCGATATGTTAAAACTAGCCCTGCTCGCTGTGGTAACCCTTGACGTGCCACCCACAGTTCGTGGCCAGCGCTGTCTGAAACTGTGAACCAGCGGTAAATTTATACCGGAACCATGTGAAGCGACCCCATGCAGCGACAACGGAGTGATATCCAGTGAGCGAGTCCGTACTGCTCTCCATCGACGACGGTATCGCCACGCTGACACTGAACGAGCCGGAGACGCGGAACGCGCTCACACAGCCCGTGTACGACGCGCTGGAGCGCCACCTCGACACTATCGAGACAGCGTCCGATGTTCGATGTGTCGTCATCGAGGGCACTGGCGAGTCGTTCTCGGCCGGCGGCGACATCAAGGGGATGAGCGAGCGGCTCACGAACGACGACCCGACCGACGACGCCGTCAGCGAACTGGCCCGCCGGACCCGTGACACCATCGCCAGAGTCGTCGCGCTGCCGGTCCCGACCGTCGCGAAGGTCGACGGGTCGGCCGTGGGGGCCGGCGCGAACCTCGCTATCGCCTGTGACATCCAACTGGCGAGCGAGTCGGCCAGCATCGGTTTCGTGTTCCGGCAGGTCGGCCTCAGCGTCGACGCCGGCACGTCGTACCTGCTCCCCCGCATTGTCGGGATCAACGTCGCAAAGGAACTCGTGTTCACCGGCGAGATACTGGATGCCGAGCGAGCCGCAGAATTGGGCCTGTTCAACCACGTCTACGACGCCGAGTCGTTCGAGTCCGAAGTCGCGGCGACTGTCAGCCGCATTGCCGATGGGCCGACCGTCGCCCTCCGGCACTCGAAGCGACTGCTTCAGGACGGGCTGGAGAAGTCCTTCGACCGCGCCCAGCGCGATGAGGCGACGGCTCAGGGCATCGTCTTCGAGACCGCCGACCACGAGGAGGGTGTCGAGGCGTTCCTGACCGACCGCCGGCCGGAGTTCGTCGGACGATGACACGACCCGCAGTTTTTCATGAGATGGACGCGAAACGACGACCATGACTGAACGCAGCACCGACTACTACCAGCGGCTGGTCGACGAAAGTGCGCTCGAAGAGTTCCTCGCGAGGGAGATAGGCCCGGCCGAGACGTTCGACGTTGCGCGCCACGAACAGGGCCACTCCAACGAGACGCTGTTTGTCACCTGGGGCGACCGGGAACTGGTCGTCAGGCGGCCCCCGCCGGGCCAGACCGCCGAAACGGCCCACGACGTGTTGCGGGAGTATCGCGTCATCGACGCGCTACAGGACACAGCCGTGCCGGTCCCGCCGACGGTGACGGCCTGTGACGACCAGACGGTCATCGGCAGCGATTTCTACGTCATGGCCCGCGTCGAGGGGACCGTCATCCGAGACGAAGAACCGGAGCGCTTCACGAACGACGATGCCCGAGAGGCCGTCGGCACCGAACTGGTGGACACCCTCGCGGCCATCCACGAAGTAGACCCCGAATCCGTCGGCCTGTCCGACCTCGGCCGTGCAAGAGGGTATGCGAAGCGCCAGGTCACGCGCTGGGGGAAACAACTGGCGTGGGCGTTCGAGCGGACGGCCGAATCCCGAACCATCCCTGAACTGGAGCGGGTTGGCTCGTGGTTACAGGACGAGTGCCCCGACGACCATCCGGAGACACTGGTTCACGGCGATTATAAACTCGACAACGTGATGTTCGGCCCCGGTGCTGACCCCGAACTCGCCGCTGTCTTCGACTGGGAGATGGCGACACTGGGCGACCCACGGGCCGACCTCGGCTGGCTGCTCTCGTACTGGCGCGACGCCAAGGACCCGAAGCCGGAGATTCCCGACCTCGCGATGGAGTTCATCGAAGCGCCGGGGTATCTGACCCGGCAAGACCTGGTCGACCGCTGGGAAGCCCAGACGGGCCTTACTTTCGAACACGAGCGGTTCTACCGCACGCTCGCCGTGTACAAGCTCGCCGCTCTCGGCGAGATGTTCTACCGCCGCTATCTGGAAGGCAACGCCGACGACCCGTTCTATCCCCTGATGGAGAACCGCGTCCCGGCGCTGGCCGACCGCGCGATTCGGATTATCGAGGGCGACGAACCGCTCTGAAAACGAAGATAGACGATTGAGATTATCTGCCGGGCGAGTGGACGGTTTTTCTGAAGTGGATTGAAACAGCCAGAAAGCCCCGACTGGCTGATGACACCGTGACCAACACCACCAGCCACGATTGCTGCTAGGGGGATGATTGATATGTGTTGCAGTAGACACTACGCGTATGCGAGCAGAGCAGACAGAGATAGCGACAGTTGCAGTGCTCGGTGCGGGAACAATGGGTCACGGTATCGCCGAGGTCACGGCTATCGCCGGCTACGACGTCGTGTTGCGTGACATCGATGCAGACATCGTCGAAGACGGCTACGACGAAATCGAGTGGTCGCTCGAAAAGCTCGCCGAGAAGGGGCGACTCGACGAGGACCCCGACGACGTGGCGGCGCGGGTCGCGACGACGACCGATCTGGAGGCGGCGGTCAGCGACGCGGACCTGGTCATTGAGGCCGGGCCGGAACAGCTCTCGGTGAAGCAGGACATCTTCGAGTCCGTCGACGCCGCCGCGCCGGAGGACGCCCTGCTGGCGACCAACAGCTCCTCGCTCTCGATTACGAAAATCGCCGCGGCGACGGAGCGGCCGGAATCGGTGCTGGGTCTGCACTTCTTCAATCCGCCGGTGAAGATGGACCTCGTCGAGGTCATCTACGGCGAGGCGACGACCGACGAGACGGCTGAGGCCGGCTACGAATTCGTCGAGTCCATCGGCAAGACGCCGATTTACGTCCGCAAGGACGTGCGCGGGTTCGTCGTCAACTCCGTCCTCGGGCCGTTCATGAGCGAGCCGGCCTGGATGGTGTCGGCGGGCGAGGCGAACATCCGCCAGGCCGACGCCGCGATGGTCC
This sequence comes from Haloarcula sp. CBA1131, assembly GCF_008728975.1. NCBI lineage: Archaea > Methanobacteriati > Methanobacteriota > Halobacteria > Halobacteriales > Haloarculaceae > Haloarcula > Haloarcula sp. CBA1131. The sequence continues at coordinate 1,028,665 of NZ_RPCY01000001.1, read as the reverse complement.
ACGAGCGGGGCTACCCGATGGGACCGTTCGAACTCGGCGACCTGACCGGCATCGACATCGGCTACCACGTCCGGAAGGAGGCCGGCACGCCGATTCCGCCTCTCATGGAAGAGAAGGTCGAGAACGAGACCCTCGGCCGCAAGACCGGCGAAGGGTACTACGACTACGACGACGGCGACGGCCCGGACTACGTCCCGGAGGACGCCGAGGGCTTCGACCATCTCCGCGTCGAGTCGGTGATGGCCAACGAAGCGGCGAAGCTCGTCGGCAACGATGTCGCGACACCGGACGCCATCGACACGGGGATGCAACTCGGCGCGGGCTTCCCCGAGGGAACCTGCCGACGGGCCGACGACATCGGTCTCGGCACCGTCCTCGAAAAGCTCCGGACGCTCCACGACGAACACGGCGACGACCGCTACGAGCCGGCTGATTACCTCGTCGAACTCGTCGAGGCCGGCCACACCGGCAAGGAAGCAGGCCGGGGCTTCCACGAATACAGCACCGGCGACGGGCCGAGCGACTACCACACTATCAACTGGGCTCTCGCCGACAACGGCCTGCTGGAAGTGGAACTCGACCGGCCGTCGCGGATGAACGCCATCAGCGAGACGCTCGCCGACGAGGTCGTCGACCTGCTCACGTCGGTCGATGACGACGACGTCCGGGCCGTCGTGTTCGAGGGGGCCGGCGACCGCGCCTTCTCCGCCGGGGCCGACATCTCCGGCTTCGCGGACCGTGACCCCGCACAGACTTCGGAGCCGACAGAGGTGTTCACGACCGTCGCCGACTACCCCCGGCCGACGCTGGCGCGCATCGACGGCTACTGTCTCGGCGCGGGCCTGGAGCTTGCCCTCGCCTGTGACCTCCGGCTGGCGACGACCGACTCGGAGTTCGGCTTCCCCGAAATCACGCTCGGCCTGCTGCCCGGGGGCGGCGGGACCCAGCGCGCGATTCGGATGTTGACCGACGCCCGAGCGAAGGAACTGGTCTTCCGCGGCGAGCACGTCTCCGCCGAGCGGGCGGCCGACTGGGGGCTCATCAACCGGGCCGTCGACGCCGACGAGTTCGACAGCGTGGTTGGGGAGTTCGTCGAGGACCTCGTCTCCGGGCCGCCGATTGCCCTCCGCAAAGCCAAGCGCGTGATGAACGAGGGGGCCGACGAGAGTCTCGACGCCGGCCTCGAAATGGAGAGCCAGGCCTTTGCGCTCCTGTTGACCACTGACGACGCAGCGGAAGGGACGGCGGCCTTTGCAGCCGACCGCGAACCGGAGTTCGAGGGAGAGTAGCGGCCGTTGCCGCTGACGGCTCTGCCCTACTCGCGGTAGCGACGCACCGGCTCCAGTTCCTCGCTGTCCACGTCCTCGAACGCCTCGCGGGCGATGGTCCGAAGATGGACCTCGTCGGCCCCGTCGACGATGCGGAACGTCCTGACCAGTTCATAGAAATCCGCCAGCGGGAGGTCCCGGCCGATGCCGTTGCCGCCACAGAACTGGACGGCGGTGTCGATGGCGTCCTGCGTCGCCCGCGCGGCGAACACTTTGCTCATCGACACCTCGACGCGGGCTTCATTGCCGGCGGCGATGGCGTCCGCGGCGGCCCGGACCAGCGCCCGCGCGGCCTGAATCTGTGTCTCCTGTTCGGCGATTTCAAAGCGGACGTGCTGTTTGTCGGCCACGGAGTCGCCGAAGGCCTGGCGCTCGGTGGTGTAGGCCTTGGCGATGGACAGCGCCCGCTCGGCCATCCCCGAGAAGCGCATACAGTGGGTGAGTCGCGCCGGGCCGAGGCGTTGCTGGACGTGCTGGAAGCCGTTGCCTTCCTCGCCCAGCAGGTGCTCCTCGGGGACGCGAACGCCGTTGAACTCGATTTCGGCGTGGCCCTTCGGGTCGCCCTGGCTGCCCATGTGCGGGACGTTCCGAACGATGTCCACGCTGTCGGCGTCGGCCGGGACGATGAACACCGAACACCCTTCATACGGGTGCACGTCCTCGTCCGTCCGGGCAAAGACGAGCAGGATGTCGGCGTCGACGCCACCGGTCGTCCACCACTTGTGGCCGTCGATGACCCACTCGTCGCCATCCTTCTGCGCCGTGGTGCGTATCATCTTCGGGTCCGAGCCCGCGCCCTGCATCGGCTCCGTCATCGCGAAGCCGGACTGTATCTCGCCCTCGACGAGCGGGTCGAGGTACTCCGATTTCTGGAGGTCCGTCCCTTGCATCTCCAGCAGGTGCATGTTCCCCTCGTCGGGCGCGTCCACTCGCATCGCAATCGGGCCGAGGAGGCTTCGACCCGCTTCCTCGAACGTCGGCAACACGTCCCGGAAGTCATAGCCCATGCCGCCGTGTTCCTCGGCTATCTGGGGGGCGTACACGTCGTACTCTCGCGCGGCCGCGCGGAGGTCACGAACTGTTGCGTCGGAGATAGTCGTCCCGCCTGCGAGTTCGCGCTCCCGCGGAATGACGACCTCGTCCATCAACGCTCTGGCACGCTCGGCAAGCGTAGTCGCAGCCTCGGAATCGGTGAACGATATCATGGCACACTTTCGTTCTCGTACGTCGACAGCATAAGTGTTGGAGCACAGCGAACGCGTGGTCGGCCGTTTATTTTCCGGAATCGTGTTCCGGTACGTCATCACGGCGTCCCCACCACGACACCGAGCGTCGGCGGTAGTTTCATACCCGGGCCAGTCCAAGCCGCTGCCGTGAGCGAGAGTCCAGACGTCGAGGCCGTCTTCTGGGATATCGGGGGCGTCATCCTTCGGATGGAGTCCGTCCGGGCGGCCCACCGCGAGTTTGTCGAGCAGTTGTGTGCGGAGTATCCAGTGGCCGTGGATTCCGACACGGCCCTCGAACAGTGGCGGTCGGCCCTCGGAACGTACTTCGGCGAGCGCGACGGGACGGCGTTCCGGCCGGCCCGCGAGGGCTACCGGCTGGCAGTCGACGAGATTCTGACAGTCAGCCCCGAGGAAACCGAGTGGGAATCGCTGTTCCGGAGAATCCGCGACGAACGGGCCGAACCCAACCCCGATGCCGTCGCGGCCATCGGGACGCTGGCGGACGCGCCGCTCCATCAGGGCGTCGTCAGTGACGTGGACGACGACGAGGGCAAGCAATTGCTTCGGGCTTTCGGCGTCTGGGACGCGATGGATTCGTACACCGCCTCGGAGGCCGTCGGTCGGACCAAGCCCGACCCGGCGATGTTCGAAACGGCACTGACAAAGGCCGGGGTCGAACCGGCACAGGCCGTGATGATCGGTGACCGCTACGAGCACGACATGGACGGCGGGACGGAGGCCGGACTGTGGACGGCCGCCTACGGGGCTGAGGACGGACCCGCCGTGGATATCGCGCTCGACGACCTCCGGGAATTACCGGACTGGCTCGGAATCTCGGACGGGGAGTGACACCGCGGTCCCAGCCGTCGGTACTGGTCCCGGCGCTCAGATGTCGGGCGTCTCTTCGAGCCGCGGGACGCCGGCGGCGGTGATGGTCTGGCCGACGATGTACGACGACGCCGGGCTGGCGAGGAACCGCGCGATGTCGGCGATTTCCTCGGAGAGGCCGATGCGGCGCTCGACGGCCTCGCGGTCGATGTTGTCGGCGCTGACGCCCATCTGTGACTCGACGCCCGGCGTGGCGACGAAGCCCGGTGCGATGCAGTTGATCCGGATATCGCGGTCAGCCCACTCCGCCGACAGCGTCGACGTGAGGTTGCTGACGCCGGCCTTGGCGGCCCCGTAGTGGCTCATGTACGGCGCGCCCTGTTCGCCGGCGACGCTGGAGAGATTGATGACCGCCCCGCCGTCGCCGTCGGCCAGCGCGTCGCCGGCCGCCTGCGTGCAGTGGTAGGTCCCGTGGAGGTTGATGTCGACGATGGTCTTCCAGCCGTTCTCGCTGATGTCGTCGAACCCGGCCATGAAGCTCGCGCCGGCGTTGTTCACGAGCACGTCCAGCCCGCCGAACTCGTCGACGGTCGCCTCCACCAGCGCCTCGACGGCCTCGCGGTCTGTCACGTCGCATTCGATAGCGACCGCCTCGCCGGGCCGGTCGCTGTCGTTAATCTCGTCGGCGACGGGGCCGACGTTGTCCTGCTCGCGCGAGCAGACAACCACGTCGGCCCCGTCGGCAGCGAACTCCTCCGCGATTGCTCGGCCGATGCCGCTCGATGCGCCCGTGATAATCGCCCGCTGACCCTTCAGGCTAAACCGCTCCGTGTGTGGCTTTGACATCGCTTCTGACATCTCGGGCATCCCCAATAAAGCTACGTCCTGAGCCCCCTCTGCGGGATTCCGTTGAATATAGTTGAACAGCCAGAACAGGCTGAGGTGCTTCGTATCTTTGCGGTGGTGGTGAGAACGACCGGAGAACCCCGGTACCATTAACACCGGCGCGGGACACGGTGACGACGTGTATGTCCAGCAACAGTAGCAGACCGCAGTCCCGGAACCGGCAGATGCGGACGCGGCAGTGGCGACCAGACCAGAAACCGAAGCGTCGTTCCGCAGTCGCTTGCGAGGGACGGTACGATGGCCGGTGAGTTCGAAACCGTCGAGGTTGGCGAGGGATTCACCACGTCGGGGCGAACCATCACCGAGGCCGACGTGGTCAACTTCGCCGGTGTCAGCGGGGACTTCAATCACCTCCACACGAACGCAGAGCGGATGGCCGACTCGGGGTACGGTGAGCGTATCGCCCACGGCGCACTGGTGTTTTCAGTCGTCACCGGACTGCTGTGGCAGGCCCGCGACGAGGCCGAAAAGCGGCACATGGTCGCGTTCTACGGGCTCGACCGCCTCCGGTTCGTCAAGCCGGTGTTTCTGGGGGATACGGTTCACGTCGAGGCCGAGATCGTCGACAAGGAGCGGCGAGACCACCCGGTTGCGACGGGCGTCGTCCGGACCGAAGTCACCGCGCTGAATCAGGCCGACGAAGCCGTCTTCTCGGCCGAGTTCCTGACGCTCCGGCGGTAGACTGTGCGGTCTCCCAGCCTCGGTGCAGTCTTACAGCACGCGGTCGGCGATGATGTTCTTCTGAATCTCGCTGGTCCCCTCGTAGATTTTGGTGATTCGGGCGTCGCGGTAGTACCGCTCGACGTTGTGGTCGGTGACGTAGCCCGCACCGCCATGGACCTGAATCGCCTCGTCGGCCACGTCGACGGCGTGCTCGCTGGCGAAGAGCTTCGCCATGCTGGCCCACTTCGTCGCAACGTCGAGGTTGTCCTCGTCGATGGCGCTGGCAGCGCGGTAGGTGAGCGACCGCGCGGCCTCGACGTTGGTCGCCATCTCAGCGATCTTGTGTTCGATGGCCTGAAACTCGCTGATCGGCTGGCCGAACTGCTCGCGCTCGTTCGCGTACTGAACTGAGTCGTCGATGGCGGCCTGAGCGGTGCCGACAGCCTGTGCGGCGACATTCGCCCGCCCGCTCGCGAAGAAGTCCATCAGCTGGTAGAAGCCAGCGCCCTCCTCGCCGACGAGGTTCTCCTCGGGCACGCGAACGTCGTCGATGATGATTTCGGCCAGATCTGACGCGCGGATGCCGAGCTTGTTGTCGATTTTCTCTGCCTGCAGGCCGTCGGTATCCGTCGGCACGAGGAACGCGCTGATGCCCTCATGGCCGGCGTCGGGATCGGTCTTGGCCATCACGACCATCACGTCGGCGACGGTGCCGTTGGTAATCCACATCTTGTTGCCGTTGAGGACCCAGCCGTCAGCGTCGCGCTCGGCGTAGGTCTCGATGCCGGCCACGTTCGAGCCGTGGGCGGGTTCGCTGATAGCGCTGGCACACGCCGACTCGCCGCTGGTGATTTTCGGCAGCCACTCCTCTTTCATCCACTCGTCGCCGTACTTCTGAATCATGCTCGACCCGAAGCCACGGGAGCCGATGGCGCTCCCGATACCCGGGTCGGCCCGCCAGAGTTCCTCGGTGACGACGACGCCAGTGAGGCTGTCCATCCCCGCGCCGCCGTACTTCTCGGGGACTTCCGGCGCGATGAGGTCGTACTGTGCCGCCTGCTCCATCAGTTCCGCCGGGTAGCGCTTCTCCCTGTCGCATTCCTTTCCGAGCGGCTCGATCTCGTTTTCGCCGAATTCACGCACCGCTTCTCGGACTGCCGTCTGCTCGGCCGTCAAGCTAAACGCCATATTCGATGTGTGACGGCCACCCAGATATAGATTTGGTCGAATCCTCCCGCATCTTTAATGTGTATGGTTTGGAACGTGGTACCACCCACCGAGGGTAGACCATGGCAGACCCAACGAGCACACCCAGCGACAGCAGCACAGCATATACCAACAGCATCGGTCGGCGGTCATTCATCAGAGCGGCCGGGGCGAGCACGGCGCTTGGACTGGTCGCCGGCTGCAGCGGCGATGGCGGCGGTGGTGGAGAGAACCCCAATGGAGGTGGAGGCATCTCCGAGACGGTCACCATCGGCCACCTTGCACCGCTGAACAACCCGCTCGGCGTTGGCTCGAAGCGGTCGGCGGAGATGGCGGTCGCCGAAATCAACGACGACGGTGGTATCGCCGACCAGACCGTCGAACTCGTTACGAAGGACACGCGGGCGTCGCCGTCCGAGGCGCGCACCGTCGCAGGCGAGTTGGTCCGACAGGAGGAAGTCGACGCCATCGTCGGCACGTTCTCCAGCGAGGTGACCCAGTCTATCATGGACCTCGTGTCGGAGTTCAATACGCCGTTTCTGGTCACCGGCTCCGCCGCGCCGAGTACCGTCACGGAGTTCGTCGCGTCCGACTACGAGCGCTACAAGAACACGTTCCGGGTCGGGCCGGTGAACTCCCACTTCCAGGCGGAGGTCATCAGCCAGTACGCCGGCCACCTCTCGGACCGCCACGGATGGAACACGTTCGCTGTCGTCGCCGACGACGCCGAGTGGACGACGGTGTTCCGGAACCGGCTGGTCGACCTGCTGAAGGAGGCGGACTTGGACGTGCCGATGGTGAATGGGCTGGCAACTGATACCACCTCATTCGGGTCGGTGCTAGACGATGTGGACGCGGCGGGTGCGGACGCGATGTTCCGCTTCTTCGCGCACATCAACGGCGGGCCGATGGCGGCCCGCTGGGCACAGGGCGAGTACGAGTTCGGCATCGAGGGAGTGCACGTCGCGTCGATGCTGCCGGCGTACTACCAGCTCACCGAGGGCGCGGCGGCCTACGAGACGACGACCCAGTCCGGCGCGGCGGGTGTCACCGACATCACGTCGAAGACGGTCCCGTTCACGGAGGCGTACATGGAGGCGTACGGCGACGCCGATGACCCGCCGAGCAAGCCGATGTACATGGGCTTTGTCACCTACGACGCGATACACGTCTTCAAGAACGCTGCCGAGCGCGCCGGTACCGTCGACCAGGAGAACAACCTCGATACAATTGTCGACGCGCTGCTCCAGACTGACTTCACCGGTGTGGCCGGGCAAATCCAGTTCTACGGGGCCGACGAGACGTACGCTCACGACCTGCGAGAGGAGCGAGACGGTGACGGCGTCATCACGAACTACCCGCTTACCCAGTGGCGCGAAGACGGCTCGCTCGAATGTGTCTACCCGGAGGGCTTGCAGACAGCCGAACACGCCGCGCCACCGTGGATGGGGTGAACGATGCTGGGCGACATTGCCAGCGTCATCGTCGACGGCGCGCTCATCAGCGCCGTCTACGCCCTGATCGCTATCGGCTTCACCATGGTGTTTGGCGTCGGCGGCGTGTTGAACCTCGCCCACGGTGCGCTGATAATGGCCGGCGCGTACACCTACCTGAGTCTCGTCTCGGACAGCATCCTCGCGAGCGTGACGCTGCATCCGATAGTCGCGTTCCCGCTCACTATCGTCATCGTCGGCCTCATCTCCTACGGCCTCTACGTCGTGCTGGTCCGGACCATCGAGGAGAACGTCGTCATCACGTTCCTCGCGACCATCGTGGCCGCCATCGCCTTCACCGAACTCGTCACGCTCGTGTTCCACGCCCAGCCCTACCAGTACAGCGTGGTGCCGGGCGTGCTGCAGGTCCAGGCGCTCGGGACTCGCATCCTCTACGTCGAACTCGCGGCCTTTGTCGTCTCGTGGGTCGCGATGGGGCTGCTCTGGTACTACGTCACCAAGACCGACAGCGGGCGGTCGATACGCGCCACCTCGATGAGCGAGCGCGGAGCCATGCTCACCGGCGTCGACGTGTCGGGCGTGCGTGCCCGTACGTGGCTGGTCGCGGGCGGCCTGGCTGGCATCGCCGGCGTGTTCTTAGGTGGCATCGGGGCGGCCGAACCGACGATGTGGCTGGAACCGCTCGCGCTCGCCTTTATTATCGTCGTCGTGGGCGGCATCGGCTCGATCAAGGGGTCGGTCGCCGCGGCCTACATCGTCGGCTACCTGCAGACGGCGACCGGACAGTTCCTCGGACAGAGCGTCCGCGGCATCATGTCGCTGGTGGTCCTCGTGGTCGTCCTGCTGGTGCTGCCACAGGGCCTGTACGGCACGGAGTTCGTCCATGAGTGACCGAGAGCAGACCGGCCGAGGTATCGGCCGACTCGTTGGCCGCGTCGAATCGGTCCTGAGAGACAGCGTCCTCCCGCAGGGAGCCGGCGTCATCGGAGCGGTCGGCCAGCCAGCGGAGCGGCTGCTCTGGCCGGTCGCCGAGCGGTACAACCGGACACTCGGCAAACGCTTCGGCGAAATTACCGGCCTGCAGTTGTTGCTGTTGCTGGTAGCTTTTGGCGGTCTCGTCACCGCGCCGCTGTGGGGCCAGGACTACCTCAGACCGCTCACGCTTGGCGCGGTCTGGGCCGTCTTCGCGATGGGCTGGGACATCCAGAGCGGTTACACCGGCTACATCAGCTTCGGCCACTCGGCGCTGTCGGGGGCGGCCGGCTACACCACCGGCTTGCTGGTGCTCCATCTGAATCCGGAGCTATCGCTGTTTGTCACAGTCCCGCTGTCGATACTCGCGACGACGGTGCTGGGTCTGGCCATCGCCGTCCCCTCGCTCCGTCTCCGTGGTCCGTATTTCTCGCTCGTCACCTTCGTCACCGTCCTGCTGTTCTACCGGCTGACAAAGGCCCTGAGCCACTGGACGAACGGCCTGCGGGGCATCCGCGTCGACGTGTTCACCTACGACCTGACGCTGCAGTACTACATGGTCGTGGTGCCGATGCTCGCCGTTGCGGCCACACTGACCTACGTCGGGCGCTCCGATGTGGGGACCGTGCTGGTCGCCATCCGCGAGAACGAGGATGCCGTCTCCGCGGCCGGCTTGGACCCGACGAAGTTCAAGCTCTGGTCGTTCGTGCTGAGCGCCGTCCCGATGGGTATCGGCGGGGTCCTGCTCGCCCACGTCAACGCGGGCGTCGACCCACAGACGTTCGTCATCGTGGACAACAGCATCCAAATGATAGCGATGGCAGTCATCGGCGGCATGAGCTCGATTCTGGGACCGCTCGGCGGCGCGTTCCTGTTCGTCGGACTCCGGGACGTGTTCCTCGTCGGCCTTGGCGAGGAACTGCGCTGGCTCGCCCTCTGGCTGCTGGTCCTCCTCGTGCTGGTGTTCGCCCGCGACGGACTGTTCCGTCTCCTCTGGCGTGCACTCGGCGCGCTGGGAGGTGACCGACGGTGACGCTGCTGTCGGTCGACGGGCTGGCCAAGCAGTTCGGCGGCCTCGTCGCCGTCGACGACCTCTCCTTTGGCGTCGAGAGCGGCGAGATACTCGGCCTCATCGGCCCCAACGGCTCCGGCAAGACGACCGTGTTCAACTGCATCATGAGCATCTACGCGGTGACCAGCGGAACGGTGCGCTTCAGCGGCACAGATATTACGGACGACAAGACACACCAGATTGTCAACCGTGGACTGTCGCGCGTCTCTCAGGAGTCCAATCCAATCGGGTCGATGACCGTCCGAGAGAACATCGAGCTGTTCACCTTCCCCAACAGCGTCCGCTCGTTCGACGGCGGCGCGAGCGACGAGGCAATCGCAAGCTACGCCGCCCAGGTCGATATCGAGGACGCTCTCGACGACGACCCCGGCTCCCTGCCCCACGCCGACGTTCGCCGCCTCGAAATCGCGAAGGCACTGGCGACGGAGCCGGACCTCCTCTTGCTCGACGAGCCCTTCGCCGGCTTGAACCAGACGGAGGTCCGGCAGCTTTCAGAGCAGTTCGAGTCGTTCCGCGAGCAGGGCATCACCATGGTCGTCGTCGACCACAACATGCGCGGCCTGATGGACCTCGTCGACCGGGTCGTCGTGTTGCACAACGGCCAGAAGCTGGCAGCCGGTGACCCGGCCGACATCGTCGGTGACGAACGGGTTCAGGACGCCTACCTCGCCGGGGAGGTGAACGCGGTCCAATGAGCGACCCGCTGCTCGAAGTCGAAGACCTCGACGTGTACTACGGCAAGTCACAGGCGCTAGACGGCGTTTCGCTGACCGTCGAGCACGGGGAAATCGGCGGCATCGTCGGCCCCAACGGCGCGGGGAAGACGACCCTGTTGGACGCCGTCGCCGGCTTCCTCGACTACGACGGGACGATTCGGTTCAACGGGCGAGACGTGGCCGACCTCGACCCCCAGCAGTTGGTCAACGACGGCCTCGTCTACTGCACCGAGGACCGCGACCTGTTCCCGTTCTTCTCGGTGCACGAGAACCTGCTCATGGGTGCGCAGTTCCGCGAGGACCGCGATGCCGTCCGGGCTGACCTGGACATGGTGTACGACCTGTTCCCGCGGCTCGACGACCGCCGGGACCAGGAGACCCAGACCATGAGCGGCGGCGAACAGCAGATGCTGGCCGTCGGACGTGCGCTGATGGGCGACCCGGAGCTACTCGTCCTCGATGAACCGACGCTCGGACTGGCTCCTGTCATCATCGACGACATCAGCGAGGCCATCGAGACGCTGAACGGTCAGGGTCAGACGCTCCTGCTCGTCGAGCAAAACGCCACGTTCGCACTGCGCCACGCCCACCGGCTCTCACTGCTGGAATCCGGCCGGGTCGAGCTCAGTGGCTCCGCCGCGGAGTTCCAGAACAACGACTACATCACGGAGGCGTACGTCGGCATCCACTGAGCGAGCGCTGGCGAACCGAATCCTCGGACGTGTTAACACTACGTCCGTCGTCGACTGCCACTCGTGCAGTCGCACTTCGCTGTCGGCGGTTCGTATTCTCGAACAGATGCCGAATACAGTGAAAGCAACGGGTGGCCAGCCATCGGACTACACCGCCCCGCGAAATGGGCGCATATATAGCTGTACGCGCTTGCCGCGGTCTCTTATGATGACGGTTCATTGCCGGCAAACGCAGAGCGCACCGGGAGCAAACACAATCGATGTGTTGCTTGTTCCGTATACTGAAACTGACAGTGTTCCACGGCACTGTGGCTCGCCGATAGCCCGGTCCAGCGGGAGAAACAGGGACTTCTCAGTACAGTGGAATAATAACCGTACTTTTGTTATCTAGTAGGACAAGCGAGGGCAGACTGCCCGAGCGTGTGTCGCCCGTGGGAGCGGATACACCGGTCCGGCGGCAGGGTTACCAGTTGACGTGGACTAGTTGACTGCCACCGGGCCAGGCTTACGCTACGACGCAGGCGCTTTCGATATCGTTCGACCTATCCGAACGATCACAACAGGGCAGTGCGTCTTTGGTGGTGTGATATTACCGAGACCACGGTAACAGATTTGGTCAGAGGTATAGATCTAAATATTCGATATGTATTCAACTATTCCGATAACTGAGAGTTAGGTAGAGATATCGACTGCTGAATGAACGGTTTTGGTCATATATTAGGCCAAAAAAGTGCCCCCGAACGTGGTTATAGCTACACATATTGGAGAGACAATAACACCCATACAACTCGCTTTTGCAGTGAAACAGCCGGTAGATGCGTCTGTTGTAACAAATATGGAAACGTATTTCTACAAGTGTGCATATATTTGTCCCTATGGGAGACGAAGAAGACATCGAAGACGAGACCGTGTCAGTATCGATGGAGATATCGGGGAATTACGACGAAGTCATGTCGAAACTGGCAACAGAAGACGAGGGGTCGACGTCGCTCGTCTCGCTACTCGACGACCTCGAACAGTTGCTTGATACGGTGGTTCGGATGGACGGTGGGACACGCAGTGCAATTGCCCAGCAGCTGCCCGAGGATATGGCCGTCTCCTTCGACGCTCAGGCGGTCGTCGATACGCTTCAGGTGCTCGAACGCTACGACCTCGTTGTCCTCGAAGGCAACACCTGGAAGCCCGGTCCGAAACTCACCACCGAAGAGTGATTCACCACAGTCCGGCCGGTAGCGGGTGGCTAGTTCGCCGGAACCGGTCATGATGATCGGAGCCAACGGCTGCAACTCCTTCCAGAGCACCAGTTTCGGTGTGCAACGGCGATAGATTTCCAGTTGACGTGACCGAAGTGCAGTAGCGTCCCCCTGTCGCCCAGTCTGTCCACTGTCACCACGTAAAGAGCTGTATAACAAACATCGGATCGCACGGAAGACTGTATGCGAGCACAGTGCGTGCTCGTACTCTCCCGACGCCCACCGTCCCATGCTCCCCTGTACGGGACGGTTTCACGCCGGGTTTGCCCACCCGGCATTGGCCTTCGACGTCCGTTCGATCCGCATTTCTCGAACAGTTCTGTCACGCAGGCGATTACCAGCGGTGGTGGACGTCGTCGAAGACGTACGCCTCGTAGATGTCACGTACCGCGCCGTGGACCTGATTCGAGAGCGGGTCCATCTCGCTGACTGCTGCGTTCGCCCGGACGTGCTCCGGCGAGGTCGAGCCGGGGATGACGGTCGACACCGCGTCGTGGTCCAGAATCCAGCGCAACGCCATCTGGGCCATCGTCATCCGCTCGGGGACGTGCTCGCGGAGGTCGTCGACGGCGTCGAAGCCCGCGTCCACCGGGAGGCCGGCGAAGGTTTCGCCGCGGTCGAACGCCTCGCCCTCGATGTTGAAGTTCCGGTGGTCGTTCTCGGGGAACTCCATGTCCCGGGAGAGCTTGCCAGTCAGGAGTCCGGAGGCCAGCGGGACACGGACGATGACGCCGATGTCGCGGCGCTTGGCCTCCTCGAAGAACAGCTCCGCGGGTCGCTGGCGGAACATGTTGAAGATTATCTGGACAGTCTCGACGCCGGGATACTCGATAGCTTTCAGTGCTTCCTCGACGCGTTCGACGCTGACGCCGCAGTGCTCGACTTTCCCCTCGTCTTTCAGCCGCGCCAGGGCGTCGAACGTCTCGGGCCGGTAGTAGGCGTCTGTCGGCGGACAGTGCAGTTGCAGGAGTTCCAGCGTGTCGACCCCGAGGTACTCCCGCGAGCGGTCGACGTGCTCGGAGAGGTTGTCGTAGTTGTAGCGCTCGGCCGTATGGGGGTCGAGTCGGCGACCGGCCTTCGTCGCGACGGTCACCTCGTCGCGGACCTCGCGTTCGTCGAGCACGTCGGCGATGCGCTGTTCGCTGAAGCCGTCACCGTACACGTCGGCGGTGTCGATGAAACGGACGCCAGCATCGAGCGCGGTCCGGATCGTTTCTCGGCCTTCCTCCGCCGAGACGTCGCCCCAGTCACCACCGATATTCCAAGTCCCAAGTCCGACAGTTGTCACGTCGTACCCTGTCGTCCCTAACTGTCGTCGGTTCACGTATAGCCGTACCGTCGGCGGTCACTTGGTGGCTGTGGTACGCGGCACCAATCTAAAAAAGGGCAGTGTAGCCCGATAGCAGGCAGTCCGGTGGACGTGCCAACGTGGACGCCGGGGGCTACGTGAGCCACTTCGTCCGGCGGATGTCGTACGCACCGCAGTCCGGACACGAGTGGTACTGAACGTCGAACGACGCCTGGCACACCAGACAGGTGTACCGGCGTCTCGGTTCCTCCCCAGGGGACACGGCGTTATCGAACAATCCCATCGACGACCACACACTCCCTTCGCAGTACGAGAGTAAAAACAGGGCAGATCGTTCATGCACATCATATCGTCGCTGTCTTGCGGTTACGATTATGGGGAGGGTGGTGTCCGCTGGTGACTGGCAACACAAACGTGATCTTTGAGAGAGGTTTTTGGAACGGGAGGTTGTCGTCCCAGCGAAGTTGTGAAGCCGACCTTGCCCTGACCAGAGAGTCGTGACCGCGGATTTTAATGCCCAGTCACCGGGTAACACACGGTATGGATGAGGCACCAGCTGTCGGTGAGTTGACACCACCGGATCGAACACTGATGGGTCCCGGCCCGAGCGACGTCCACCCGCGCGTACTCAAGGCGATGAGCACGCCGCTGGTCGGCCACCTCGATCCCTCGTTCATCGAGATCATGGACGAGGTCCAGGACCTCCTCCGGTACACGTTCCGAACGGACAACAAGTGGACGATTCCGGTCTCCGGGACCGGCTCCGCGGCGATGGAGGCCGCCATCGGCAACGTCGTTGAACCGGGCGATACGATGCTCGTCCCGACGAACGGTTACTTCGGCGACCGGATGGCAAGCATGGCCGAGCGCGCGGGCGGCGACGTCGTCACCGTCGACGCCCCCTGGGGCCAGCCGCTCGACCCGGCGGCGGTCGAAGCGGCATTCGACGAACACAGTCCGGACGTGTTCGGGTTCGTCCACGCCGAGACCAGCACCGGCGTCCTCCAGCCGTCCGTGCCCGAACTCACTGATATCGCCCACGCGAACGACGCGCTGGTCATCGCCGACAGCGTGACCTCGCTGGGCGGCGTCGAACTCCGCGTCGACGAGTGGGGCATCGACGTGGCCTACTCCGGCCCGCAGAAGTGCCTCTCCTGTCCGCCGGGCGCGAGCCCGCTCACGCTCAACGACGACGCGATGGACAAGGTCCTCTCCCGCGAGTCAGAGGCCCGCTCTTGGTACCTGGACATCTCGCTGCTGGAAGGGTACTGGGGCGAGGAACGCGCCTACCATCACACGGCCCCGATTACGAACGTGTATGCGCTCCGTGAGGCGCTTCGCCTCGTCGCCGAGGAAGGCATCGAAGAACGCTGGGACCGCCACCTGCGCGTCGCTGGCGCGCTGAAAGCCGGCGTCGAGGGCATGGGACTTGAGATGAACGCCCCCGACGACTTCTGGCTCCCGAGCCTGAACACCGTCCGCGTGCCCGACGGCGTCGACGACGGCGCAGTCATCCAGCACCTGCTGGACGAGTACGACCTCGAAATCGCCAGCGGTCTGGGCGCACTGGCAGGCGACATCTGGCGGATCGGCTGCATGGGCCATTCGGCCCGACGGCAGAACGTCAGCTACCTGCTGACGGCACTGGGCAACGCGCTCGGAGAGCAGGGCGCGACCGTGGACGTGGACGCTGGGCTGGCGGCGATGAGCGAGCGGTTCTGACGCTGTACTGAGCCGTCCCCGACGATTTTATTTCACGGATCTGCTGGAACAGGGTTGTCTCACGTAGCGCCGTTGTCCGAAGTCATGCGACAGACCAAGTCCTGTTCACAGTCACTCGACACCGACTGAAAACCAAGTCCGCCCTCCCCGATTTGAACGGGGGACTTCGCACAGTCTTCAGTAAGGCTCTGCGGGCCGTTCACCGTCCGTCATGGCTTTGCGAACCAGAACAAACCATGACTCAAGGAACCAGTCACGTCCCCCAAGGACTCGAATCGCTTGAACCGGAAAAAGCCGTAGAACTGTATCTTGCACAACGAGAAGAGGATTCGTCAGAACGGACGGTACAAGCCCATTGGTATCGGTTGAAACACTTTGTCCGATGGTGTGAGCAAGAGAATGTCACGGACATGAACGAACTGTCGGGCCGGAAGCTCTACGAATTTCGCGTTTGGCGAAGAGACGACGGCGACTTGAACACTGTGTCGCTCCGTACCCAACTCTCTACGCTACGGGCCTTCATACGCTTCTGTGAATCCATTGACGGCGTAGAGAAGGAATTGCACGACAAGGTGGTTTTACCCACCCTTGACGACGGCGAAGACGCCAGAGACGATACTCTCGAAGGGGAGAGAGCCCAGAAGATTCTTTCCCACCTACGAAAGTTCGAATACGCTTCGAGAAAGCACGTTCTGGCCCTCTTGTTGTGGCGCACGTCCGCTCGTATGGGTTCGCTTGTCGCTTTGGACGTGCAGGATTTTGACGGCGAGAAAGAGCGGCTACACTTCCGTCACCGGCCCGATACCGGAACCGCTCTCAAGAACAAATCGGGTGGTGAGCGGATTGTCGCTCTGAAAGAAGAGACGTGCGACGTTCTCGAAGACTGGATTACTCACAGTCGGCCCGACGTGACGGACGAAAACGGACGGAAGCCTCTTCTGGCGACGGAGAAGGGCCGAATCTCTGAGAGTAATATGCGGGCATTGTCGTATCATATCACCCGGCCATGCTACTACGGCGACGGGTGCCAGTGTGAAGATAAGTATTCGTACAGCTACGCCAGTAAGTGCGAGCATTCCCGAAGCCCTCACTGTTGGCGAAGAGGGAGTCTTACCCACCTGCTACGGAACGACGTTCCGAAAGCGGTGGTATCCGACAGGGGCGACGTTTCACCCGACGTATTGGACGAACATTACAACCAGATGACTCAAGAAGAGAAGGCAGAGCAACGCCGCGATTACCTCGAAGGATTGTAGGCCCCTCTCCCTAACTCGGGAGAAGGGAATGACTCAGAGCCAAGAACCTGCTTTTCTCGGCTTTGTACCGCGTTTGTAGAGTGGGGAGACTGTCGGATAAATCCTTTTGCCTCATACAATGCGGGGGTAATCACACGCGGCTTGGCCCTGTTCTGAACCATCTAATCCGCCAGATTCGAGCATTATCAGGTTTCCATGGGGTCGTATAAGCATGGCGCATATTCGAAATCTCGCGCCCGATTCCCGATTTTGTATTCTCCGATTACCGGAGATATTTTCTGGTACACAAGTATTTAAGTCTGTTGGTCACCAATGTTGCAATACGAGCAATACAAATCGGTTGAAAAACAAACTAAGCACCTACGTCTCCTCGTTTTTCTTCTTGAGCAGGGAGGAATCGGGGAAGGCCGAGGCTGGACTCTTCCTAACTATTTGTTAGGTTTTAAAGTATTTAAAAGTTTCGGCTGGGCGGTAGGTGTCATGCTGGCGAAAGCGAGCATGGTGCAAGCTCAGAGCAACACTGTGCAAACAGCACACCCGTAGTGCGCACCAAGGCCCCACGAATGGGGACAGGCCCACCACTGGCGCAGACTGCCACAGTCACCCCGCCACGGGCTGTCAAAGCTAACATGGAACCCGAAGTTGGTGTCCCAACCTCGCCGGGACAAGCAGTGTGGTGAAAATCCCGAGTGGGAACCCACTGTCGAAGGTGAGGAACGAATGGGTGTGAGGGGTATGCATGGTAAAGCTCCCTCGCAGAAAACCGTGGTGTGGCTCCCTGAAGTGGCAACGCTCTCGACAAAGGCGGGGTTGACAAAAGAAGTTCATCAAGAGCCACAGAGGGGTTTTGATGGAAGTGCGAGAACCGAAGGTTTCCACTCTTGGAGAGTAACACACCTTGGTAGTGTTCTCCGATACGGCAAGGCCGCTTGGTGGATGTTGGTAGGTTATCACACTGCCTCGCCTTGTCCTTCCAGCAACCGGAGCGGTGACAGAAGACGGCCCGCGTGTGATTACAACAGCCATTTATCAGGGCCGGAGATGTCGGCCAAGGTGTCCTTAGCAAAGGTGGCTTGAGGTAGCTCTACGCCGAATGTGACTTCTTGTACACACCCGATTTCCTAACTTCAGCATCAATATCATACGTATCAAGTATCATTTTTATCATTTCATGGAACCAATTCGGTGACTTCGGTGAGGTGTATATTTTGTCAATCAATTTAGGGACTGAAACACCAATATACTCGCCAATGGGCGTCTCATGGTCATAATCTGCCACTGCGCCGTCCACTTTTTCTAACTCTTCTCGGTTGACGTAACAGGCCCTCAATTCTCTCTCATGAGCAAAATCTGGCCGTTTCAGGAATGCGAATTGAATCGGCATCACAAATCCAGATGCTTGATTCCAGTCAATATACTGAACTTCCCCTATTTTCATATCATATTCAGAGTTGAGTGCCTCTCGTAAGTTCCCAACTGTGGTCTGAATTGCCAAGCCTTCATGAGTGTGAGAATATATTTTCCACATAGCATCAGACTCATTTTCATTAATATGCCAAGAATTCGCGTAGATGTAATTACTGAAGCTCTCAATTCCAGATGGCATTAGGTCTTCAACCGCTCCTACCATTTGCTCTATCGTTTCAGAATCAAAATCAGGTTCTTCCCTCATTAAATCCACATATCTGCTAATATCGCCTGAGGGAATCGAAATCTCATATGGGTCGTCATATTCTGTTGTTCTGCTAAACCACAGTTTTTCTCGCTCAATTATTGACAAGAATTGGGGCATATTGAGGTACCGCCAGATTGTTCTACTATCTGGTGCAGGTGGAACCGGAATCTCCTCCGACATATGTGCCGCAACGTGAGCTTCCATCTTAAAGGGGCAATGAACCTGCTACTCAGCGCCGAAGTATCATAAATACAAAATCCCACAAGCCCTAACGCATATCTATCATATATTTGAAGTTCAGTTGTTCATCGTCATACCCAATCTGAAACGGCTAGATTTTAAAAGAAGAGGTATCAATGCGCACGTTCTGAGTTTCAACACCGCCTTAGCTAAGTCCCAACATTCATTATTCACCAACACGTTCGGCAATATGCAAAGGCATGACGGCGGCATCCCCGACTGGTGGCCAATTCAACTCAAATGCGGCTCCCAGAAATCGCACAAGGGCGGCTACTCCGTCAACAACGGTTCGTTTGGTAAGGAAGTCCGCCCTCCCCGATTTGAACGGGGGACAAGTCGATCTACAGTCGACTGCTCTACCAGTCTGAGCTAAGGGCGGTCGACACCCGAAAATACCCCGCCGTCCAGACTTAAGGATTGTTATTCGTAGAGGGTGCGCCGAACGGTCACACGACGCGGAGTGACACACCGGCTGGTGTCAGACACGTCTGACCCCGCTCCCGATCTTCCGATAGGCGGACCGAAACGGTCTACGAACGGTGTCCGACCGAACAGAGATGTATCGCGTCATGCCGGTAGCTGACGGGCGTCAGACAGCGCGGGAAGATTAAAATACCAGCCTGTATAATACCCTCATCGAGCCCGATGAGTAAGATAACGTTCCGTGCTGACGACGACCTCATCGACCAACTCGAGGCGTTCGACGCCTCGAAGAGCGAGGTCATGCGCGAAGCACTCCGGGAGTATCTCGGAGACGCGTCACCGTCAGCGTCGGAACCACCGTCGGCGGCGTCGGAGTCCGTGACCGACGCCGAGACGATCGACGAGCTCATCGAAGACCGCGTCGACAGTATCATCGCCGACCGGCTGCAAACGCGACAACCGCGCTCGCAACCGCAGGATGTCAACGTAAACATCTCGTTAGACGGCGTAAGCGCGGGGGCAGCGAGCGCCGAAACCGAGCAACAGCGCGCCGGCGGCCGAGGGGAAAGCACCGAGAGCGGACGGTCCCACGACGAAAGTCAAACGTCTGATACGAGCGGGCGTAAGACAGAAGCGGAAACACGGGACAGAGCCGAGACGGAAGAACGTAAGACGTGTGCGCAATGTGGTGAAAACTTGGGTTCTGACCACGTTTACTGCCCGAACTGCGGTGAGAAAGCGTCCCGCCGGGTGTTCTGTGACTGCGGCGATGAACTCCGGTCGGACTGGGGATTCTGCCCGGGTTGTGGGAGACGAACGCCTGCGGCGGATGTCCTCGACCAGACCTAAACCAGCGTTTGCACGCGATAGACGCGCTCAGACGCCGTAAACGGGAAAGTGTATGACACTGCCCGTAAGTTTTAATACATCAGGGTCAGTGGTTTATTCTGCGTAAGACGGTCGTCTTACACAGCGACGAACGCGAGGGGATGCCGCCCTCGTACTGCGGTTTCGCTGTGTAAACACTCGTGCGGGGCGTAAACAGGTCCCGTCCGGGCCGTCTTACCCAAGGGGAAACTACCAAACATGGAGCGTGTGACACTACGGATTCCGAAGCAGCAGATTGAAGAGGTCGAACAAATGGTCGAGACGGGCGAGTACCCCAATCGGAGCGAAGCGATTCGCTCGGCGGTTCGGGAGATGCTCGCCGAAGAAGGCTCCGAACAGGCCTCCGAAAAGAAGCGGTCCTGGGCCAAGGTGTAACGATGCAGGATATCGTCAACGAGGCCCTCGAACGCGACGAGCAAGAAAAGAAGAAGATGTCCGACGAGGACGTCGACGGGTTCGGAGACCCGCGCATCGTCATCGTCGGCTGTGGTGGCGCCGGCAACAACACGGTCAACCGCCTGTACAACATCGGCGTCGAGGGCGCTGACACCGTGGCCATCAACACGGACAAACAGCACCTCAAGATGATCGAAGCCGACACGAAGATTCTGGTCGGCAAGTCCCTCACCAACGGCCTCGGGGCCGGCGGTGACCCATCGATGGGCGAGCGCGCCACGGAGATGGCACAGGGCACTATCAAGGAAGTGCTGGGCGACGCTGACCTCGTGTTCGTCACCGCCGGCATGGGTGGCGGCACGGGGACTGGCGCGGCCCCGGTCGTCTCGAAGATTGCCAAGGAACAGGGCGCAATCGTCGTCGGCATGGTGTCGACGCCGTTCAACGTCGAGCGAGCGCGGACGGTCAAGGCCGAGGAAGGCCTGGAGAAGCTCCGCAACGAGGCGGACTCCATCATCGTGCTGGACAACAACCGCCTGCTCGATTACGTCCCGAACCTGCCAATCGGCAAGGCGTTCTCCGTGATGGACCAGATCATCGCCGAGACCGTCAAGGGCATCTCCGAGACCATCACCCAGCCGAGCCTCATCAACCTCGACTACGCCGACATGACATCCATCATGAATCAGGGCGGCGTCGCGGTGATGCTGGTCGGCGAGACCCAGGACAAGAACAAGACCGAGGAGGTCGTCAAGGACGCGATGAACCATCCGCTGCTTGACGTCGACTACCGCGGCGCAAGCGGCGGCCTGGTCCACATCACCGGCGGCCCGGACCTCACGCTGAAGGAGGCCGAGGGTATCGCCCAGAACATCACCGAGCGGCTCGAGGCCGATGCCAACGTCATCTGGGGCGCGCGGATTCAGGAAGAGTACAAGGGCAAGGTGCGAGTCATGGCCATCATGACCGGCGTCCAGTCCGCCCAGGTACTCGGCCCGACGACCCAGAAGCAGGCCAACAAGTCCCGCGAAGCAATTCAGGAAGTCGGTGACGACACGTCCTTCGACGCGTCCGACAACGTCGAAAGCTTCGACAGCCCCGCCCCGAACGGCGGGAGTCAGAACAGCGGCGGTCGCACCACCGGCTACAGCGAGACCGACGGCGGGCAGGACCAGCGCGAGAAGAACAACGGACTCGACGTCATCCGGACGAACAAGTAGCGACGTCTACGACTTTTCTTTCGGTTTCTCGGTCGTGAGCGACGCCTTTACTCAGCGGTGTCTGACAGACGGACTTCGGTCAGACCGCTTCCAGCGCGTCCAGCAGATTGCACTTCCGGCAGAGGTCCCGCGCCGTCGGTGCGCCGCAGTTGTCGCACTCGCCGTAGTCGGTGTCGCTGTTCTCGCCGCCGTAGGTGTCGGCGGCTAACGCGGCGAGTTTTTCGTAGCCGGCCATAATCGAGTGGCGGGTTCCGGGGTGGTTCTCTTCGAGGCCAAGCATGAGCTCCTGTATCTCGCCGCGGTAAGCCTCCTCGGCGTGGGGACATTCGGTGATGTGCGCCGGGAGATCTTCGAACCGGGCGTACAGCGCGACTTCCTTCTCCGGGATGTCACGGAGCGGCTTGGCCCGTGGGATGTGGTGGTCTTGCGCCTCACGCGTCTGCTCCGTCGGTGCGTCGGCGGACGAGTCGAACGGTCCCAGCGACGCTTCGAAATGCTTGGCGATCTGTGAGATATCGCCTTCGAGGAAGTTCATCAGTGCCGTCTCGGCCTCGTCGTCGAGGTTGTGGCCGGTCAGCAGTTTGTCCGCGTCGAGTTCGTCCGCGTACTTCGAGAGGAGGTCACGGCGGAACACACCACAGTAGGCGCAGGCGGCCATCCCCTCGGGGTCGTCCTCGACGACGTCGTCCATCTGGACGCCGAACTCCTCGGCATAGGAGACGGTGACGTGTTCGATGCCGAGGTCGTCGGTCAGTTCCTCGCAGGCCTCCAAACTCGCGTCGCGGTATCCCTCGATGCCCTCGTGAATAGAAAGGGCGACCAGTTCGATGCGGGGGTCCTCGGCGAACGTGTCGTGCAGAATCTGCGTGAGAACGACGCTGTCTTTGCCGCCCGAAAGGCCAATTACCCATGTCTCGGGGTCTTCGACTGTGGCGTCGTCGGACACGAGCCCGTCCTCGCGGATGCGACGGCGGACCCGTTTCGTGACCGCTCGGCAGAGATGAGACTCACAGAGGTGAAGCCCGGAATAGGCCGCATGTAACACCGCGTTCTCGCCGCATTTGTCGCACTCCATCGTGACGAGTAGTCGTGGCCGCAATGGTGAGAGGGTTTCGTCTCGGCCACGACAGGCCAGGTCGTACCGAATTGATCACAGCCACACTCACAGCGTGTCGGGGCCGTGCTGTAACGCGTCGAGGACCATCTCGACGGTGTCCTCGCGGCCGCTCGACGAGAACAGTTCGTGGCCGCCGTCGTACAGCCGGATGCGGTCGGCCGGCAGGCGCTCGCCGACGGCACGCGGGTCAACGACTGTGTCCGTGAGCGAGCAAAACGCCGCGGCGGCGTCCCGGGCCGGCGGAAGGGACCGCTGTGCCCGCAGCACCGTTCGAAGGAAAGCGGGCGAAACCGACGACGGGGCGTCCGCGAGTTGCCGGGCCGTCGCCAAGTCGCCGATAGCATCGGTGTCCAAGGTATCGATAGGGATGAACGGTTTCGTGATCGGCAGGGACGCGACAGCGTCGAGTACCGACCGCGGAGCCGGCAGGTCGGTGTCCCACCATGGGCTCAGGTACACCCGATTGCCGATGCCATCGGCGTCGATGTGGGCCGCTGTCAGCCCGCCCGCGCTGTGGCCCAGCAGGTCGAACCTGCCGAGGTCGGCGGTGTACTCCTGAACCGGACCGACCCACTCCCGCCGGTAGTCGGTGATATGTGTCGGTAGTTCGACGGCGTGGACGCGGTATGCCGCCGCAAGCTGGTCGACGAGCCACTGGACGTTCTGGTGTCGGCAGCGGTTCCCCCAGCCGAGGACGAGCAGGCAGTCCTGGGTAGCCCCCTCGTCGTACACGCGAATCTGCATACGCGACGTTCCCGCGGCGGAGACATAAGCCCGGGTGAACGCCTGACAGCCGCCCGTCGTGTTGCCGGCGTGGGTAGCCAGTTGGTGCGCTCAGGGCCGCCACGATAGCCACGCCCCGTGTGGCTCGTAGTCGACGAGACGTGTCGTTTCGATGCCGTCATCAGTCCAGCGCCTCCAGTCCAGCCTCACCGACTCGCCGCCCGACAGGTCCCGCTGACCGGTGAGCCAGTGCAGCTGGCGCTCGGCCATTTGCGCTTCGAGCAACGCCGTCAGCGCCTCGCTCAGTTCCGCCGGGACCTGATACAGCACGAGCGTGTTGACGACACAGACCGGGACGTCGGACGGAATCTCGTCGAGGACCGGCGGCAGGTCATCGAGCATGTCGCCCTCGATAAGCTCGGGTGGGTCGTCGCGTGCAACCGTCAGCGCACCGTCTAAGACGGCGCGCCGCGCCCCGTGTTCGGGCCAGACGAGCGCGCGGAGCCAGTCCCTGTCGGCCTCGTCGGTCACGTCGAGCGGATTGCGGTCGATGCCAACCCGGGAGTGTATTTCGGGGGGTGTGTCCGGAAGCGGCGGGTCGCCACGTCGGACGCTGCTCCCGATGGTGACCGGCGAGTCGCTGTTGCCGACCACACGACCGTCGTAATCGTAGCGGTAGCGGTCAAACAGCAGGTTCAGGCCGGCGCTTGGCCCGAGCTCCACCAGCGCAAGCGGCCCGTCAGCGGCGCGGGCCACCCGTGCAATAGCCGGATAGAGGACCGCGCTACGCCGCACTGCGTTCGTCTGCGTGCGCCGGGTCCGCAGGAGCGGTCGGATATCGTCGGCACGGTCGAGACAGAACTCGCGGAACGCTGGGAAGCACCCGTCATCGGGGTCGTGTGCCGTCTGGGTAATGCTCGGGTAGTACTCGGCCAGCCGATGGTTGGGATGCCGGTCGAGCAGGTACTGCACCGCAGCCAGCAGGAGATGCGGGGCCTGGCGACCTTCGGGAACGGTCGCTGCGATGTCGAGGATATCGCTGTCTTCAGCCGCCTCGCGGCAGAGATAGGCGTACAACGGGGAGGAGTCCGCGGCCCACGTCGCCAGATCCCGGAACTGCGTCTGGAGGGATGACATAACGGCGGAGACACCGCACTGGCAGATGAGTGTTCGGCTCCCGGTAGATACTATTTAGACCGTCACACATGTAGCTGGGCCAATGAGTCTGTGCCGGCAAAACGAACTCGGACGAGTCACAGTCCTCACCGCGACGAGTGGGTGCGGGATACTCTCACAGGTGGGGCGTCATGGGAACTGAATCCGCGGACGTGGCCGTCATCGGAGGCGGTGTCGCCGGTATGAGCACGGCCGCACGATTGCAGGCAGACGGCTACTCGACGGTCGTTCTCGAACAGCACCACAGCGTCGGTGGTTGTGCGGGCTACTACGAGCGGGCGGGGTTCCGGTTCGATGTCGGCGCGACGACACTCGTGGATTTCGTCACGGGGGGTGTCGGCGGCCAGCTGTTGTCGAC
This sequence comes from Haloarcula sp. CBA1131, assembly GCF_008728975.1. NCBI lineage: Archaea > Methanobacteriati > Methanobacteriota > Halobacteria > Halobacteriales > Haloarculaceae > Haloarcula > Haloarcula sp. CBA1131. Next base: position 1,003,846 of record NZ_RPCY01000001.1, on the reverse strand, counting down.
TGTCGGCTTCGAATCCCCACCAATGGAGAGACAGGACGCCTACGACGTCTGGCTGCCGGACCGGACAGTGACGCTGTACCGCGACCAGACGGACTGGGACGCCGAGCGGCGCACGAAACTCGGCGACGACAGGCGACATCTCGCGTTCTACGACTTCATCGACGATCTCTCGGCGCGGCTCTGGCGACTCACCAGAACAGACGTCAAGATGCCGATACAGAGTGTCGGCGATCTCGTTCGGAACGCCAGTGCGGTCGGCCTTCGGGACCTGCCGCTGGCCAGATATCTCCACTGGACGATGGCCGACGCGATGCGCGCCCACGGCGTGTACGACGACCGACCGCTCCGAGCAGTCGTCTCGATGCTCGTCGAGGATACGGTCCATGCCACGCTCGACGACGCGCCGCTGTTAAACGCCGTCCTTGGAATGACGATCCGTCGGACAGGGCTGGGCCGGGCGACCGGCGGGATGTACGGCTTCTGGGAGTCCTTCGTCGACCAGTACACGGACATCGGCGGGCGAGTCGAGACCGGTCGAACCGTGACTGCGGTGACCGGCTCCAACAGCGGCTTTCGCGTGGACTCGGCGGCTGGTCCGGTCCACGCAGACCAGGTCGTCAGCACTGTCCCAGTTCCCGTTACCAGAAGCCTCGCACCGACGGTCGTCGGCGACAGACTCGACGACTACTGTTCGATGCTGCAAGCCCACGAGGGGAGCGCACTCGTGCTGTTTCTCGGTGTCCCGGCAGCCGAGGTCGACAGCCGCGAGCGGACGCACCACCAAATTCTGCAGGCCTACGACGAGCCGCTGGGCAACGGGAACAACATGTTCGTCTCCGTCTCCGCGCCGGGTGACGACGTGAGCGCACCGGCAGGGCACCGGGCAGTCATGCTATCCACCCACTGTGCAGTCGAGCCGTGGCAAGGCCTTGACGAGGCGGCCTACGGGGAACAGAAGGCGGCCGCTCGCGAGCAACTGTTGGCGGGCGGCCGGACCGTCTATCCCGACCTCGGGACCGACCCGGTCGTCTCCGAGGTGGCGACGCCGGTCACCTACGAGCAGTTCACGAAGCGACCCCGCGGGGCTGTCGGCGGGTACAAGCAGACGCGGGCAAACGCGAACCAGGGGGCTGTGCCACAGAACATCGGTATCGAGGGGTTCTACCTCGCGGGCGACACCACCTGGCCGGGGCTTGGCACCGTCGCCTGCGTCAAAGGGAGCAAAATCGCGGCCGATCACGTTCGTCGGTGAGCATCACAAGGTGGCATGGCGAGCCGCAACGCGACGGGCGCGGAGAGTCAGCGTTTAGGCCGCCCGACCGGTAGAGGGGACAATGAGTATGGACCGTCCGGAGGCAGTCGAGCGCGTCGAGGAGATCGTCACGACGGTCGAAGCGGAGACGATGCCGGTCCCGGTCCGGGAGGTGTGGGTGTACGGCGACGTGGCGCTCGGGCTGGACCCGGTCGAGCGACTGGACGTGTACGTCACCAAGGACATCCTGTTCAAGGACGCGCCGGAGCGCGCCGAGGAGTTCCAGCGCAGTCACGGCGTCGACGGCGTCGGCAAGACCGTCCGCGCCGCGTGGGCCGACGAGCATCCCGAGTACATCCGCGCGAACGCCAACGGCCACGCCGCGCCCGAAAAGTGCCTCGCCGCCCACCTCCTGAACGACGACGAGCCGGTCCATCTGGAAGTGTGTAACGCCTCCTTCGAGGACAACGTCACCCAGCGGCTCAAGGGGGCGAAGATGCGAAACGACTACGAGCAGATTCTGGACCCGCGCGGGGCCTGCCTGTGGCTCGACGGCGAACGGTCGCCGGAGGCGTTCCAGAAGCTCCGTGACAACGAGTTCGTCTTCCCGACGCTGACCCAGTCGCTGTCGATGCTCGGGATGGACGAGACGGAGGCCGGCGACGCCGCCGACGCGGTCAAAGAGTACCGGGCACAGCAGGAGGGAGCGACGGTTCGGGGCGACGTGGTGTAGGCGGTCGCCGCCGGCTTTGGTAGGCCGATTACTGCAGCCAGGGCGCGGCGACCGTCGAGAATCGATGTCCGCAGGCGGGACATTCGACGAGCCCCGAGCCGCGCTCGCCGTCGTCGACGGCAGCGAACCGGCGGCTCCAGGTAACGTGTCGGCACTCCGGACAGCGGCGGACGAGCGGTGGTATCATGTGGAGACGCGAATCGGTACGTGTCGTCCGTAGCTGCTCGCCCCGCAAGGGTCTATCGGCGGGTGCCATCGCCCCGCGCGGAACCGCTGGGCGCGAACACAGCCCATGACAACTACAACGCGGTTTTGAGCGAACAGAAGGAATACACCCACACCACGGGAAGGGAATCGTATGCAACGGACGCGACGAGCGACCCTGGGACTGGTCGGTGGCATGGCGATGGGTGCCCTGAGCGGCTGTCTCGCGCCGGGCGGGAACGGCAGTGGGGACGGCGGCACGGAAACACGCACGCATCCGTCGCCGGGAACTGCTCCCGACACCGAGACCGACGACGGAGCCACCGACACCGAGACGGAGGACGAAGCCACCGATACCGAAACCGACGACGAAACGCCGACGGACACGCCGAACAGGCTGCCCGGCGACCTGGACCGGGTCGATACGCCGCCGTACGAAATCGAGGACATCGAATGCAACATCGACGACTCCGGCGAGGGCGACCGCGACCCGCTGTATCTCTGTGCAAACATGCCGGCCGAGCCGTCGCTGTCGTTCGAGCAGGCGTCGACGCGAGGGACGCTGTTTGCCGACGAAGGGCTGGAGTTCGTCGAAGACAACACCGACGACCAGCTCTACGCGACGCTGCTGACGGATGCGGACGACATCGAACGGTTCGAAAACGACAGGGGTGACGCCTACAGTCTCGCCGCCGACACCGACTTCGAGAGCCACGCCGTGCTCGTCGTCCAGACCGGCTGGGGGTCAGGGTCGATTCTCCCCCACCTGAAACGCATCGAGGAGACGGCGGACGGCATCCACGCGTTCGGCTGTTACACACAGCCCTGTGTCTACACCAGCGATTTCACCGCCCGGTCGACGGTCGTCAGGTTCGAGCGCCCGGACGCACTCGACAGCGGCGTCGTCAGCCTGACCGTCGACCCGTCGACACGGTACAACGTGGCGACGGGCGAGGACGTAGTGACAGTCGACCGGTCGGAGTGACCCCCTGATTCTTTGCGACCTGCCGGTGAAGCGACAGCTATGGCAGCCCTCCCGATTCGAACCCTCCACGTCCTCGCGATGGCGGTCCTCGTCGGCGGCACGACCCTCCTCTGGTACAGCTATCGGAGCGGCGCTATCGCTTCGCTCGCGCCCGCGCGACAGTTCGAGTGGCTGTTCTGGGCCGGCGTCGGCGTGCTCGTGTTCACCGGCGTCGGCAACCTCGGCACGCTCGGGCCGCCAGGACCCGGAACCGATTGGGGACGAACCCTGCTGGTGAAACTCACCGTCGTCGTCGGCCTCGTCGTCGGGTCGGTCGTCCGGACGCTCCTCCTCGTTCAAGCCAGCGACCGCGAGGCAACATCCGGTGACCTGTCCCCAGCCCTTCGGCGAACGCTTTCGCGGGCCTACGGCGCGACAGCGGCCCTCCTCCTGAGCATCGTCGTCCTCGCGGAGGTCCTCGCGCATGGCTGAGGACCAGCGTGAGCGGAGAGGTGAAAGCGAGATAGCGACCGGGGCCGAGACCGAGCCAGCACACACCGCGGAACGGGCCGACGCGCGACGGGTATCGCTCGTGACGTGGACGCTCGCAACGTTCGACACCGCCCTGTTCGTCCTGCTCGGCGTCCTCGCCGCCCACGCGAGCGGCGGCCTCGCCGACCTGCTTGCCGGGCTGAACACCCTCGTCGGCGTGGCCGTCTTCTGCTACCTCTGGGCGCTGTTCGTCCTGGCGGTCCGATGGGTTCACGGCCGGGTGGCGCTTGACTCGGCAGGAGTCAGCACGCTCGTCCTCCACGGAGTTGCGGCCGGCTGTGCCACCGGCGTCGCGTTCCTGCTGGGTCTGTTCGCGGTGGCACTCGTGCCGACGCTACAGAGCGGCGGGGTCCGACTGCAGGCGGTGCTGCTTGTCTTGCTCATCGGGGCCGGTGTCGCCGCTGTCGTCGGCGGCGTCGTCGGACTGGTCGCCAGCCTGCTGGACGGCGCAGTCTACAGACTGGCGGGCTATTTCCTCCCTGAAGCCGAGAACGAGCAGGTCACTGAACCTCGCCGACGGTAACGAAGAACGGGACCGTCTCGCGGCGTTCGTAGGCCTCCGCTTGCATCTGCTCGATTACGTCCCGGCCCATCGACCGCCAGCGCTCGCGGAGCGCGTCGTACTCGGCGGGCGTCGCATCGCCGTTGAGAATCGTCTCGCGGTTGTGTGCCAGTCCGGTTCCAGTGGCTTTCCGCTGGGCCGCCTGCATCGCCGCGTCGTCGTAGGGCGGCTCGATGCGCTGCTCCTGGTCGTACTGCGTCGTCGAGACGACGGACAACCCCGCGTCGCGGAACACGTCGGCGGCGTCGCTCCCGAGAGTGACGTCCGTCCGCACGCCATCGAGGAACAGCCGGCGAGCGCGGCGGGCCAGTGTCGGCTCCGCGTCGACGGTCGACTCGACGGTGACGGCGGCGTTGTTCGGCTCGATGGCGGCCACCCGGTCGGTGGCGACGCGGGCGAACTCCCGAACCGCGACCTCGGGGTCAGGGAGGTTGATGAGCAGCGCCTGACACACCACCAGGTCGAAGCTGTCGCCGGCAAAGGGGAGCCGCGTCGCGTCGCCGCAGACGGTCGGGTCGCCGGCGGCGGCCAGCAGATCCGTATCAGCGTCGAGGCCGACGACCGTTCCGTCGGTCTCCTCGCGGAGGACACGGGTCAGTTCACCGGTCCCACAGCCCACGTCGAGGACGCGCTCGCACTCGCCTAACTGCAGGTCCGAGAGCGCCTCGCGGGAGTCGGCCCACATCCCCCTGCGGGTGGTTTCGAGGTAGTCGGCGGAGAACCTGCGCACAGTTCCTCAGAGTCGAGTCGCCCCCAAAAGTACCGCGGTCGAACGCGCTCGAACTTCCCCACAGAGTCGAGAAGCTCGGATACGCCGCGCTCGATAGCGACGTCTATTCGCCGCGGAGTTCCTTGACGCGCTCGATGTTCCAGGCGAAACTCTTGCCGTTCTCGGTCGGCGTCTCGAGCACCAGCGGCACGTCGCGGATGGCGTCGTGATTGACGAACGCGCGCATCCCGTCCTCGCCGATGTGGCCCTCGCCGATGTGGGCGTGTTCGTCCTTGTTCGTCCCGCACTCGTGTTTGGAGTCGTTGAGGTGAACGCAGGCGAGGTCATCGAAGCCGACAGCCTCGTCGAACTCCGCGAGCGTCTCGTCGACGGCCTCAGGCGTCGAGAGGTCGTAGCCCGCGGCGAACATGTGGGCCGTGTCGAGACAGAACTCGATGTCCTGGTCGGTTCGCTCCCGGACCGTCGCGAGATGCTCGAACTGGCCGCCGAGCTTCGTCCCGCTGCCGGCGTCGGACTCGACTAGCACGGTGACGCCCTCGGGGATGTCGAGGTCGTCCAGCACGCTCGCGGCGTTGTCCAGGCCGCCGTCGACGCCCGCGCCGGTGTGAGCGCCGAGGTGGACGTTGACGTACTCGATGCCCAGCTTCGCGGCGGCGTCGACCTCCTTTTGCATCGAATCGAGGGACTTCTCGCGGAGGTCGTCTTTGGGCGTACAGAGGTTGACCAGATACGACGAGTGGATGACCCACGGGCCGACGCCGTGTTCGGCCGCGAGGTCGCGGAACTGCTCGGCCTCGTCGTCGTCGATGTTCGGGTCCTGCCAGACCTGTGGCGAATGGGAGAAGATCTGCCCGCAGTTACCGCTGTATTCGACCTGTTCCTCGACGGCGTTGTAGACGCCGCCGGCGATAGAGGTGTGCGCCCCGACTCGTACCATGCACACCGGTCGGTGATGCCCGACAAAAGAGGTTCCGGAGTGCCACGGTCGGTTATAGCTCGTGTCCGGATTTCGCCGGGGCGGGACGACAGACCGGGGAACAGGGATACCCGACCGCCTCAGACCCACTCGCGAACGGGCGGGATCATGCGGAGGCTCGATAGCGCGAGGTATGCACCGAACAGGACGAGAACCACGCCGATAGCCGCTGGAAGCGGCGTTGCTGACATTAGTAACGCTGCGCCCCAGGAGGCCAGTACGATGCCGATACCGACCAACATGAGCGTGCCGAGCGCGCCAAGCACTGCGTCCTCGGTAGCCACCCGAACAACCGCGTACAGTTCTTCCTCGGAAAGCGTTGCGGCGCTGCCGTCGGCTGCCTGAGGGTCGGCGGAGGTGTCGGCAGCGTCGTCATCAGCGGGGGACGAGACCATGCCACTGCTTGGCCGGGTTGCCACAAAACGGTGACGTAGCTCTGTTGTCAGGAACGTTGGACAGTCCGCCCTCGTAGCCCGTCATTGCAGGTGTGAGGGTCACGATAAATCGACCACCGCGCCGACATCGGTGACCTCGCTGTCGAGCATATTCTTATCAATAGCCAACTATCTAGTTTTGAGCGTCTTCAGTCGACTGATAATCGACTTATACTGGTCTCGATAAGTTAGTAATAGCCAAATGACCGAATCACAGGCCGCAGTAGATGAAACACGCGAGTTCGAGTTCGTCTTGCAGTTCGACGCGGGAGCCGATAGCCTGATGGACGTGTTCCGGCAGTACGAAAGCCTCTCTGTGTGGTCCTCGGCCATCTTCGTCGGTGACGACCATATGTGGCGGCTGGACCACGCGAAGGGGTCGCCCGAGGCCCTGAGTGCGTTCGACGAGGTCTTCCTGGACGAAGACCGCTGTAACGAGTGTTTCGACGTCGTGAGTTGTGAGACGACGCGGACGTACCACATGCTGGACCGCGGGGAGACGTCGCGGACAGTGTACACGTTGCGTCGCGAAATCAGCGGCTGTCAGTCGCTACCGAGTTTCCTTCACCGGCACGTCAGTGACGGGGCTATCTTCGAATCCCGGCGGACTGGCGACGAGTACCGCTGGCGCGTCCTCTATCCGGGGTCGAACCCCATCGGCGAGGTGTACGACAGAATCGAATCGAGCCTCCGCGATGGCGTCACACTCTCGGTGTCTCACATCACCAGTGCTGGAAACTGGAAGGCCACCGAACGGGTCGCGACGAACTTCTCGCCCCAACAGTGGCGGGTGCTGAAGGCCGCCGTGACCCACGGCTACTACGAGCGGCCGCGGGAAGTCTCGGTCAAGGACCTCGCATCGATACTGGACGAGCCCCGGTCGACCGTGCAGTACCAGCTCCGGACTGCCGAGGACCGCCTTATCTCGCAGTTTGTCGAAGAAACACTCTGAAGGGCGATCTTTCAGGGTAGGACGCGGCTCGTGGTGGCCCGGCACGGCCGTCATCGCCGGACCGCACCGCCAGCGTCAGGGCGACCGGCGAATCCACTCGTCTGTGTCGAATTTATCCCTCGCGTGCTCGCGTGCGCGTAAGAGTTCGTCATCCGTCCACGAGCCCTCGGTCGCGTCGACCCACTCGGCCAGCGTCGAGCGGAGCGTCTCGACGGCTTCGGCGCGGTCGATATCGGCGTATTCGTCTATCGCCCCGACACGTTCGGTGAACCGCTCCGAGTCGGGGTCGGCGGTGAAACAGCCGCAGTGGCGGTCGGGGCGCAGCGAGACGGACAGGGAGCCGTGCTGGATGACGGCGTCTTTCTGGCGGTACTGCGCGTTCCCGCTGAGTTTGCGGCCATCGGGGCCGACGATATCGTGGGCCGGATGGAGTTGTCGCAGGTAACAGGCCGGCTGGTGGACCGCCGACCGCTCGTCGTCAGCAAACGACGCGTCGACGCCCATGCGCTCGAACGCGTCCAAAACGGGCTCACAGAACTGTTCGTAGCACGCCATCAAGTCGCCCGGCACGGCGTCGGCCGGCGCGATGATGCCGTACGAGATGTCCGCCACGCTGTCGTGATAAATTGCGCCGCCACCGGTGGGCCGTCGCGTTACACCAACGTCCTCGCGCTCGCAGAACTCCCAGTCGATGGTGTCGGGGTCCTGCCCGTAGCCCAGCGACAGCGTATCGGGCCAGGTGTACACTCGCACCGTTGCCGGACCGCCCGCGGCGACGGTTTCGGCAGCGGCCGCTTCCAGCGCCATCGTCATCGGTCCGGGTCGTGTTTCCTCGCCGATGACGCGCCACTCCAGGTCGGCCAGTGACATACCCGGGCTTCGTGACGCGATGCGATATGAATTGCGGGCTAGCAGCGGGTGGAATGACTGACGGGGTCGTTGTTTATGCAAAGAGCCAGAAAGCCCCGGCCGGCTGAACTCGGGGGACTCGCTGCGCTCCTTGTCACTCCCTCCGGTCGTTCCTGTGGTGCTTACATCGCCCGCCTTCGTCCAGCCGCCCACCGGGAGACCTGCGGTCTCCCGAGCAGTCGGCGCACAGCGCCGACAACGCCCCTTTCAGTCCCGCCCAGCATTCTTTGTCCAACCGGCTACGGGTGGGACTGAAAGGGGCCGCTCGCTCGACGTTCGAGGCGATGCAAGCACTGACGAGCGACGTTGAGGAGCGAGGAAGCGCGCAGAGAGTCGCAGGAGTCGAGCGAGCGGGGGCTTTCTGGCTGTACAAACACCTGTTACCAGTCACGAGAGCGACAGAAGTGGGTCCTAGCCCTGGACGTTCCCGCAGTCGGTACAGGTCAGTTCGAACCGACCGTCGGCGAGGGCGACACTCTGGGTGGTTTCCGTGTCGCACTCTGGACAGTGCGCTCTCGATTCGATGGCGTCCCAGTCGTGGGTCGCGCCGGGCGCGCCAAAGGCCCAGCCGATGACGCGCTCGTCGCCGGAGTTGTACCCTTCCTGAAACTCGCCGGGCTCGAAGCGAATCAATTCGCCGCCCGAAACATCGACTTCCTCGCGGTCGAGGCCGACCTCGAAGGTGGTCTGTCCCTGTTCGATGTAGAACACCTCTTCTTGGTCGTGGTGGCGGTGGAGGCTCCCCGAGAAGGAGTCGCCAGGTTCGAGTTCGAAGTAGTTTGCCGCGAAATGCTCGGTCCCGAGTTTCCGGGAAACGGGCTTGCGGATGTCGTGTACCTGCATCGGATTCCGTTCGACCGGTACGTCGTCGATAGTTACTGTGTTCATGGTCGGTGTTGTCCTGAGTCGGGCTACCGCTGGCCCCTGTGATGCGTTCGCAATCCAGCATTAGAAGGCACTGTTCCGGAGTTTATAGTTTTTCGGGACAGCATACGGTAGGCAACCGCTCCGACAGTTCCCGGGCAGAGCGGACTACGCCGTCGATGCGGGACGCTGTTCGAGTATGTCAGCCATCACGCGGGCCTCAGCTTTCCGGAGGTGTTCAGCGGCAGTTCCGGGTGCACAGCCGAGTTCATCGGCGACATCGTCGACGCCGCCTTCGCGAGTGTCGCCGTAGTACCCACAGTCGACGGCGGCGGCGACGGCCTCGAACTGCCGGTCGGTGAGCGCCGCGCCGGTGTCGAGCCGCCGGCTGTCGTACTCCCCCACCTCCCGAACGTCGACGGAGACGCCGTCTGGCACCGTCTCGACTGCCTGCTGGACCGTCCCGCCCGGACCGACCAGCGTGAGTCCGACCGTGCCATCGGCGTGGTAGGCGACCGGCGAGACGATGACCAGACCGGCCCGCGTGAGGGCGTCGACGAGGTCGTGACCGGTCGCCGACGGAGAATCCTGTACGTAGAGGAAGAACGTCTCATCGGGACACGTCGAGATAGCATATTCCCGGACGGTTTCGGCCTGTTCCAGCGCCGCTCGGTAGGGCTCCGGCGGGAAGCCGTCGACGTGAAACAGCAGCGTCTGGAGGTCGGAACCGATGTCGTTGCCCCGGAGGAGATAGCTCGCCTCGTAGCCGTCGTGCTCAACGACGAACTGGTGCATCGAGTGGCGGACCTCAGGGGCCATCCACAGCGAGAGCGTGACGTACTTCATACCTGACTGTTCCGAGAGGTATTTAAAATAACCTCGGGCATGAGGGGACAGGTCGAGGGACGCAAACGCCGAACGCACGGTCACGGAGATGGCCCAGACAGTCCACCGAACCGACGATGTCCATCCGCTTATCGAGCCGATCGCCGACCACGTCCTTTCCACCGAACGCCACGAGAACGCCCCGGCTGCTGTCATCCGTGCTGACGAGGTCCAGACCGTCCTCTCGACGCTTCGAACCGAGGCCGGTCTGGACCACTGCGCCTGCGTCACAGCCCAGGAGTACGCCGACCGGTTCGAGACGATCTATCACCTGCGACGCTACGCCGACCCGACACAGGAACTCTCGGTCGTCGTTCCGACACCCAGGGAGTCGCCGAGCAGCGAGTCAGCCGCACCCGTGTACCCGACGGCGGCGTGGCACGAGCGGGAGGCCTACGACCTGGTCGGCATCGAGTACGAGGACCATCCGGACCTCCGGCGCATTCTCCTGCCCGAGACTTGGCAGGGCCACCCACTGAGCCGGGACTACAATCAGGACCAGCCACAGATCGTCTCCTTCCGGGAGCACGAGCGCCTGCTCGAAGACCGCCGTGAGGGGCCGGAGACGATGCACCTCAACATGGGGCCACACCATCCCTCGACGCACGGCGTTCTCCACCTGAACGTCCAGCTCGACGGTGAGCAGGTGGCGGCCGTCGACCCAGACATCGGCTACATCCACCGCTGTGAGGAACAGATGTGCCAGCAGGGGGCCTACCGCCACCAGATCATGCCCTACCCGGACCGTTGGGACTGGGGCGGGGCCGGGCTGTTGAACGAGTGGGCCTACGCCCGCACGGCCGAAGACCTCGCCGACATCGAGGTGCCGGCGTATGCCCAGGTCATCCGGACGATGGGCGGCGAACTCTCGCGAATTCTCTCGCACATGCTTGCGGTCGCGACCTACGCGCTGGACGTGGTCGGGGAGTTCACCGCCACCTTCCAGTGGGGGGTCCGGGACCGCGAGCTCGTGCAGGACATCCTTGAGGACCTCACCGGCCAGCGGCTGATGTTCAACTACCTGCGGCTGGGCGGCGTCGCCTGGGACCTGCCCGAGCCCCGCGAGGCGTTCTTCGAGAAGATACGCGCGTTCCTCGACGACCTGCCGCACAAGCTCACGGAGTACCACGACATGCTCACCAGCAACGAAATCCTCCAACTGCGAACGGTTGACACGGGCCACCTCCCGGCCGAGACCGCGAAGGCCTATGGCTGTACCGGGCCGGTCGCCCGAGCCTCGGGCGTCGACTACGACCTCCGGCGGGACGACCCCTACGGCTACTACGACGAACTCGACTGGTCGGTCGTCACCGAGCAGGGCGGCGACAACTTCTCGCGCCTGCTCGTGCGCCTGCGCGAAGTAGAGGAGTCCGCGAAGATTATCCAACAGTGTGTCGACCTGCTGGAGGACTGGCCCGAGGACGACCGCGAGATACAGGCGAACGTCCCCCGCACGCTCCGGCCCGATCCCGACGCCGAGATTTACCGCGCCGTCGAGGCCGCCAAGGGCGAACTCGGCATCTACATCCGTTCGGACGGGACGGAGACGCCAGCCCGGTTCAAGATCCGCGGTCCCTCCTTCTCGCACGTCCAGGCGCTGTCCGAGATGGCACGCGGCGAGTACATCCCCGACCTCGTGGCGACGATCGGTAGTCTGGACACTATCATGGGCGAGGTCGACCGGTAGGCCGATGTCCGTCTGGGACGAACACAGCCAGTGAGTTTTGTACGCCGGGCACGTACGTCCGGTGATGACTGAACAAGCGACATTCGCGGGCGGTTGCTTCTGGTGTACGGAATCGGTGTTCAAGCAGGTCGACGGCGTGACCGATGTGGTCTCGGGCTACGCCGGCGGCCACGTCGCCGACCCCAGCTACGAGGCGGTCTGCCGCGGGGAAACGGGCCACGCCGAGTGCGTCCAGCTCACTTTCGATCCGGACGAGGTGAGCTACGAGGACCTGCTCGCGGTCCACTTCACGACGCACACCCCGACGACGAAAGACCGGGAGGGCAACGACGTCGGCACGCAGTACCGCTCGGCCGTGTTCTACCACGACGAGGCCCAGCGCGAAACCGTCGAAGCCCTCATCGAGGAGATAGAGCCGGGCTACGACAGCGACATCGTCACCGAAGTCGAGCCGCTGGAGACGTTCTATCCCGCGGAAAAGTACCATCAAGACTACTTCGAGAAGAATCCGGACCAGAGTTACTGTCAGTTGACCATCCCGCCGAAAATCGAGAAGCTCAAAGAGAAACACGCGGAACTGCTGGCATGAGCTTCGAGTACACGACGGAAGTCGAGGTCCGGTACACGGACATCGACACGTACGGCCACGTCAACAACGCGACGTACGCGACCTACTTCGAGGAGGCTCGCATCGACTACCTGCACGACGTGGTCGACTGTGGCGAAGCGCTGCTCTCGGGCAGCGAGTCGGGCACCGGCATGGTCATCGCGAACCTCGAAATCGATTACATCCAGCCGGTCCGGATCAGTGACTCCGTCGCCGTTGCCGTCCGGGTGCCCCGTCTGGGCGGGAAGAGCTTCCCCTTCGAGTACGAGGTCCGGACCGAGGACGGTGTGGCTGCGACCGGGGAAACGACTGTCGTCACGTACGATCGCGACACGGAATCCTCGCGTCCGATCCCCGAAGACTGGCGGGAGGCGATCACGGAGTTCGAGGGGCTGTAGCCACAGCCGATAGCGTGACGCCGCCCATTTCGTTCCGCCACGCTAGAAATCATCGAGCCGACCGGTGGTTTTATTTTTCATCGAGATGTTGTATTGAAAACATATGGAATATAGTACCGACCTCGGACGGCGCGCCCTCTTTGCCCTCGCAGGCGTAGCACTCCTCCTCGTGGTCGGGTTCGTCCTGTCCCAGTTCCTCCCGACGCTCGTGTTTACCGTCTTCCTGTACTACGCCAGCCGACCGATCTATCGACGGCTCGGGCGGCTTCCGCTGCCCGATTCGTTCCTGAATCGAGCCGTCCCCTACCAGAAGCAGGTCCACGCGGCGGCCACGATCTTCTTCTTTCTCCTGCCGTTCGTGGTTCTGGTCGGCTACACGCTCGTCCTCATTGTCCCCGAATTACAGGCGTTCTTCGGCGAGGGCGGCTTGGGCGCGGCGTACCTCGCGCAGTTCCAGGATCTCCAGGGTGGTTCACTGCCGGGGCCGCTCGCCGACCTCGGCTTCACCGATTTGCTGGCAATGGGACCGGCTGAGGTGATCGACCTGTTGCGAAACGCGACAGTCCAGTCGTGGCTGGGGCAAATATCCGATACGCTCATCGGCTCCGTGAGCATGCTTACGGCGCTACTGCTGCGCGTGTTCATCGTGTTCGCTGGAACGTACTACCTGCTTACCGACGGACCGCGCCTCGTCGGCTGGTTCCTCGACACCTTCGACGGGTCGGGCGTCCTCAGGGAGTACGCGGCAGCAGTCGACGAGGAACTGTCCTCGATTCTCTTCGGGAACATCCTGAACGCACTGGTGACTGGTGTAATCGGGATTTTCGTGTTCTCGCTGTACAATCTGGTCGCTCCCGGCTCAGTGCAGATTCCGTTTGCACCACTCGTCGGCGCACTCACCGGCATCGGGAGCCTCGTTCCTGTCGTCGGAATGAAAATCGTCTACCTGCCCGTCGCTGCACTGCTTGCGATCTCCGCTGTCGTCACGGGACAAACGGCGGCCCTGGCTTGGGTCGTTCTCTTCCTCGCAGTCACGCTGGTCGTCGTCGACACCATCCCGGATTTCCTGATTCGGCCGTACGTCAGCGGCGACCTGACCCACATTGGCCTGTTGATGTTCGCGTACATCTTCGGACCGATCGTGTTCGGATTCTACGGCATCTTCCTTGGCCCGATTCTGCTGGTCCTTGCCGCCCAGTTCTTCCGGATTCTCGTTCCCTACATCATCACGGGCTCAGTCGAAACGACGCAAACGTCGCTCTCCGACTACGACTCCGCGGAGTCGTAACGGGCTATCCGTTCCCGAGTCGGGCTCTGGCGGTCCCGAAGTCGAGACACCGACTGTCTACCGACGAGTCGACTCGGTCGAGCCACCGCAGTTCCATCAGCGAGAGCCGGTAGTGACACGTCGACGGCTCGATCTGTTGCCAGTAGATGTATCGGACGTCGGGTACTGGTTCGGCCTCGTCATAGGCCGCTGGAAGGTCGTGGGTTTCGAGGTCCGACATCGGCACCGGTCCCGGCGTCTCGACGGGTGTGAAGACGACGCCGACGCTACCGAGGAAGGCGACGTTCACGACGAGGACCAGCGCAAGGACGACGCCGAGATTCTGCGCCTGTTGTCGGTCGCGAAGCACCGTCGCGATCATGCCGATACCGATTGCGACGAACGCGAGCCCCGGAATGAGGTCGGTGTAGCCGCCTGTTTCGAAATCGACGAACAGTATCAGAAACGCGAACCACGCTGCGCCGACCGGAATCCACCATTCGGTGCGCCCGGCAACGCCGTCAGTGTCTGTGAAACAGCATCGAGCGGTATGAGCGAGGCCGAGCCCGCCAAGCAAGACGAACGGTGACGCCCATTTAAAGTGGACGACACCGGCGACGAACCGAGCGAGCAACGACGCGTGTTCCTCCGTTTGTAACGGTACGAGGAGAACCTGAACGACCATCTCCGAGGCTGAATGCCAGAGGAGAAACACCGGCAGCAACATGACGACGGTAAAGCCGAGACCGCCGGTGACGACACGCTCAAGCGCCCGCGTGTCGCGCCGTTGGATCGCTAGACCGACCACGATCAGCGGGAAGATGGCCCCAGCCTGCCAGTATCCAACACTGGCTGCCGCAGCCACGCCGCTCAGTGCCGGGTAGCCACGCGTGTACAGATATATCGCCAGTAATCCACAGAGAACGAGGAGATATTTCGCTTTGAACCCATACGCCGGCCGGACGGCAAACCCCGGCAACAGGAACATCGACAGGCCAGCCAGCAGCGCAGCGATATCATCGCCAGTGATGTCATAGACCAGTATCACGACGAGTCCGACGATTGCACACACCGCACCGCTCATCAGCACCACGCTGAGGAGGTGGAGTCGGTACATATCGCCACCGGACAGCAATGCCAGTATCCCGGTCGTCTCGTAGGACAGCGGCAACTTCGGTTCCCAGGCGTCGACGTACAACCGCCCTCCGCGTGTCAAATACCAGCCGAGGTGCTGGAAGATACCAGCGTCGGGTGCCATAGGCGGTCGAGTGGAATCGAGTGTGATTGTCACGAAAAAGTACAGTTGCGTGCCGACGGCAAACAGTACCGGAAACGCGAGTCGTCTATCGTGGGGATGGAGGGCAAGCGAGCGAAGCAGATCTCTGAGTTGATCTTTGTTTCGTCTGCTCACACGGGCTGTTTGTGTTCAGGTGACCAAAAGTATAGACTAATTTAGAATATATTCAGTAGCCAAAGGCAGCTACTGTTCGCATTACATATACTGCTACCGAAGTTAGGATTGTATTTGTAGATTGATGTGTAGCTCGCAACCCCTTTCAGACACCGTTCATATAAAGGAAGCCTGCAACCGGTCAGAGCCAGCGTTCACGAGTCCTCAGTCGTGATTTGAGCTACAGAGACGTAATACAGCGGTGATACCCGACCGATAATACTACTATGTGAACCTGTACTCATGTGGGTTAAAGTATTCCTACTCGGCAGGACATTGTCTCAGACGCTGTTGGGCGCGAAACACCGAAATCAGGTCCGTATCGGAGTAGCTAGATACCCATATCAGCCCGATTGCAAACCGAACAGCGACGAGGCCGAGACAGGGTTTTGTATAGCGAATGCTAATTTATTGATGCCATCCGCCGAACGCGTCGGCCTTTTACCAGTTGGCCCAGTAGAGAACCCTAATGGTCCAGAACGTGGCTTCAGTGATGGCGGAGCTGGAACCCGAGGACTTCCATCTGCTCTCTGGCGTCGAACAGGGGATGCGGTTCTCGGAGTACGTCGCCCGCGAGAAGTTGACCGAATTCTCCCGGCTGACGACGGAGGACGTCGACTACCGGCTCGACCGGTGTGCGGACCGGGGGCTGGTCGAGCGCAAGACCATCCAGTACGAGGGGTTCAAACTCACGTTCGAGGGGTACGACACGCTTGCGCTGCACACCTTTGCCGAGCGCGACACTATCGAAGGAGTTGGGTCGCCGCTGGGTGTCGGCAAGGAAAGCGACGTGTACGAGGCTCAGTCGTACAAACCGGTAGCGCTGAAATACCACCGCGAAGGGTACACCAATTTCCGCGAAGTGATGAAAGAGCGGGAGTACACCGCCGACCGCGACCACGTCTCCTGGCTCTACACCGCCCGGAAGGCCGCCGAACGGGAGTACGATGCCCTCGAAACGCTGTATCCGGACGTATCAGTCCCACAGCCTATCGACACGAACCGCCATGCGATTGTCATGGAGAAGATAGACGGCGTCGAACTCTCCCGAACGAAACTCGAACCGGAACAGGTACTGCCGATTCTGGATCTCGTGCTCGAGGAGATGCAGACGGCCTACCGCGAGGGGTACGTCCACGCGGACATGAGCGAGTACAACGTCTTCGTCACGAACGAGGGCGTCGTCGTCTTCGACTGGCCCCAGGCCGTCCCGACCGACCACGAAAACGCCAGGGAACTGCTAACTCGCGATGTCGAGAACATCGTGAGTTACTTCGAACGAAAATACCCGCAGGAAATCAGCGACGTGGACAGGGACGCAGTCGCCGAACGGCTGGCGACCGACGCGTTCGATTCTATTACCGATTTTACCGAGTAGCGACGTTTTAGCCGCTATGCACCTTCTGTTGGCTGTTCACGGACGAGTCGGAGCTTGGCCGATCGCGGGCTGAATAAACCATATAATGCGATACGAAAATGGTTAAACCGACTGAGCGGGTCGATTCGAGACAGCGGTGAGAGAGGCG
This sequence comes from Haloarcula sp. CBA1131, assembly GCF_008728975.1. Taxonomy (NCBI): domain Archaea; kingdom Methanobacteriati; phylum Methanobacteriota; class Halobacteria; order Halobacteriales; family Haloarculaceae; genus Haloarcula; species Haloarcula sp. CBA1131. The sequence goes on along the minus strand of NZ_RPCY01000001.1, from coordinate 986,894 downwards.
GTGTGTTCCGGGTAGCGAAGCTGAGTGCCACGCGACGGACTCGCTGCGTCGGACAGCGGAGTCAACTGTTCCATTTACCGACTTCGCAGATTGGATTAGGCAGTCCTAAAAACCGCAGACGTTTTATATTATTAGGTTGGCCTAAAACATATGGCAGACGACGGTACTGCGTGCGGGGCACAAACGGGGAGAGACCCGCAGAGGACTCGATGGCGAGCGGTGTCGTATCGTCGAGGACGACGTCGGCACCCTTCGCGGGGTAGCGGCGTGCACCGCGGGCCATATCCCGAGGTCCCAGTGGCGAGCAGTTGCTCGACCGCCCGTGCTCTGCCGACACTATTGGGGGGCGTCTGCCTGATGAGTGGCGACAGCGGTAGCGGGATATCGGGGGAACCGAACGATGGGTAAACGCCCGCAACGGTCGCGCGCTCGACTGTGGACTTGGGCCTACGCGGTGGTCTTCGGGACCGGTGAGCAGTCGACAGGGGAGTCGACGGCCAGTACGCCCGCAGCAAGCGGCGGGGATGGGGCGGATTCGGCGGAGCGATGAGAACGGCACCGGAGTATTTGCTGGCGATCTACATCGCACAGCACCGGGATGACCCGCCAGTCGCACCGGGAGAGTTGGGGGAGATGCTCGATCGGTCTCCGGCGGCGGTGACGGAGATGTGCCAACGACTTGCCGAAGACGGTCTCGTCTCCTACGAGCCCTACGATGGGGTGACGCTAACTGAATCGGGGCGCGAGGAAGCCACAGAGTTACACGAGACGTACGTGACCGTCTCGTGGTTCTTCCGAGGCGTGCTAGATCTCGACGACCACGAGACGGAGGCGATGGAACTGGCCGGTCTGGTCAGTCCGATGGTCGCCGAGCGGTTGGCGGCTACGCTCCCCTGTGACGCCGGGGCGGAGGGTACACGGGGGGTTACCGATTCAGACTCGACGACCTCCGATGGGGACACTGCGTGAGGGGGCTGTACTGTTCAAGACCTATTTTAGGCCGTGCGAAAAGTTGATAGAATTGATATAGTAAAAATTCGGCCTGCCAAGATTCTGGGTTTTGGCGGCCTAAAAGATGATATTTTAGGCCTCCCAAAAACACCAGTTTTATGATATGTTGGTGCGTAGGTAGAGGTGTCATGAGCGCAGAAGGACTCGAACGACAGACGCGTAACTACTTGAGCAACAACGTCCCGCAGATCCAGCAACACGGCGGCAACTTCGAGGTCCGCGAGGTCGACGAAAGCGCAGGCACAGCCACCGTCGCTATCGGCGGCGCGTGTTCGGGGTGTGGCATCGCTCCGATGACGATGAAGGCAATCGAACAGCGACTCCCCAAGAGCGTCGACGGGCTCGAAGACGTCGAAGTCGTCCGCTCTGGCGGACCGCGCGCCGCGGTCATGCCCTCGAAGACCGACGACATGGAGGAGATGGACGAGTACGAGGATTACAGCCCGCCGTTCTGAGCGCCCGCTCGTATCCGGATCGCAACTGTCGACATTTGCCCGGTACTGACCGGGACTGGGTTTTATTCACACCGGACAGCGTTCGCCGTCGAGGAGAGATCGGTTGACCGGTCGGGCTGCCGTCAGTGTGTGGACGGAGTCAGGTAGCTATCTGTGAGGATTCCGGGGCGAGAATTAGACCGGCAGCGTATTCTCGGGGACCGTGCCGTCGTCGGACCAGCCGCGTGCGTCGTAGTACTCGTCGAGCGCTGCTTCGAACGACGGGAGTTCGTAGGGGAGCGCGTCGTCTGTCCGGTCGAAGCCGCGCTGGTTGTTGAAGTGGCGTTCGAGGGTCACGGTGCGAGCGCCAACGGCCATCAGGTCCTCGAAGTCGGCATCGAAGAGTTGTTCGTAGCGCTCGGGAGTCATGAAGTCCCGCGAGAACTTGCAGACGACGCCGCTGTCGTTCAGCGCCATCAGGTTCTCCCGCTCGACCAGCACGTCGGCTTTCCCGAGCGTCCCCTCCGGAGCCACCGCCTGTTCGTCGGGGACGAGTGGGTACTCGACGGAGTAGAACGTCGCATACATGTGGTCCGCGCCGCGGTTGGCGACGGCGTAGGAGAGTCCCTGGCCGTGAAGGACACGGCCCTCGTGAGCCGCGAAGTCCATCCCCTTGACCGTCCAGTTCTCAACACCGAGGTCGTCGTAACAGCGGTCGATGCCCTCCGCGAGGGTGTCGCCGATTCCGTCGCGATGGGCGATTTTCTCGACAGTCTCGTGAATCAGGTCGGTGTCGCCGAAGGCGTCCTCACTGGCGAGATACGCGGCGACGGTGTTGCCGGCGGAGATGGCGTCCATCCCGAGGCGGTCACAGAGTTCGTTGGACTGCATCACGTCCACGATGTCGTCGACGCCGGAGTTCGACCCGAACGCCATCGCCACCTCGAACTCGGGGCCTTCGGTCTCGACGCCGCGCTCCTTGTCTTGCGTCGGGAGCTTGCAGGCGAACGCGCACGCTGAGCAGGTCCCCTTCTTGTACTTCTTCGATTCGACGGCGTCGCCGTTGATGCCCTCCACGCCCGCGAAGGACTGCTCGGAGAAGTAGTAGGACGGGAGCCCGTCGACCTCGTTGGCGAGGTCCATCACCGAGACGGTTCCCTGCCGTTTCATGATGTGGTCCGCTGTGGCGGCTTCCCGGTGAATGTCCGTCTGTATCGGCGGAACCTCGATGTCCGGTGGGGAGTCGCCCGCGAACGTGAGTCCCTTGACGTTTTTCGCGCCCATGACCGCGCCGAGGCCGCCGCGACCGAACGCCCGCTCCCCGCTCGTCATGATGGACGCGAACCGGACCCGGTTCTCGCCGGCCGGGCCGATAACGGCCGTCTGGTCGGCCTCGATACCGTGTTCGGCGTCGAGGTACTCCAGCGTCTCGGGAACGGTCGCGCCGGCGAGGTCGGGGACGGCCTCGAACTCGACGCCGTCGTCCCGAACGTGGAGGATGACGAGTTCGTCGCTCTCGCCGGTGAGTTCGACAGCGCTGTACCCGGTATCGGCGAAGTTCCTGGACATGAACCCGCCGGCGTTCGAGGAGAGCAGTCCGTCAGTCAGCGGCGAGACGCCGGTGCAGTTCATCCGGCCGGTGAAGCTCATCTGGGCGGCCTGCATCGGCCCCGTCGAGAACACCAGTCGGTTCTCCGATCCGAACGGGTCAACGTCGAACGGGATCCGCTCGTGGGCGAGCCGCGTCCCGACGCCGCGACCACCGAGGTACTGTTCGAGGATGCCGTCTATCTCCTCCGTGTTTCTCTCACCCGCTGACAGGTCGACTGTCAGCAGCGGCCCCGTTGAGTGTATCATGATTGTTGCTTGACTATCCATGATCTTATCGATTGTGCCATGGGCGACTGTTCAACTGAAGCCGTTCCCACCTCCATCAGGAGGCACTAATAAACCCATAATCGGTGTAATAGCGTTTTACTGTGGTTTCGGTCGCAGTTCATGATATCATGTTTACACTATAAGTATGATCAACAATAACACATATCTTACCCTCCGAGGGATGTGTTCATGTCTCAAGATGCAGATGCCAGCGGAACGCCGACAGTATCGCGACGACGGATGCTTCAGACTACGGGTGCCGCCACACTGGCCGCACTCGCCGGCTGTAACACCGGTACCAACGACGGAGCCAGTAGCGGAGGCGGCGGTGGGGCTCCCGACCCGGTCCGTGAGCGCGTCGACGTCGATGTCGACGAGATTCAGGACGGGGGGACCCTCCGGTTCGGCCTCGGTGCCGGAATCGACTCCTTTGACCCGTCCTACAGCACCAATGCGCCGTCCGGGAACGTCCACGGCCTCGTCTACGAGAGTATCATCACACAGGACGCCGCAGGCACCGTCTATCCCTGGCTAGCGAAGTCCTGGGAACGGGTGGACGTACAGGAAGTCGAGGACGGAGCCTACGAACCGTACATGGTGTCGGCTGATACGGACGACGACGGGAACCTCGTCGCCGACGACCAGATACTCATCCGGAATCAGGAGGCCGGTGAAGTTCTGAGTGTCAACGAGGCCCCCGACGCCGTCGAAGACGGTACCTACGGCATCAAGTACCAGGCCAAACTCCACGAGGGCGTCAAATTCCACAACGGCGAGGAGATGACCGCCGAGAACGTCGCCCGGTCCTACGAGGTCGTCGAGAACTCCTCGATTTCGGCCCAGACGTTCGACTCGTTCCTCTACGCCGAGGTTGTTGATGACTACACGGTCAACATCTACGGGCAAGAGCCCGATGCGGAAGCCGACAACCAGCTCCCGGTCGACGTGTACCCGATGGAGCACATCGAGGAGTACCCAGACACGGGCGCGGACCCGCGCAACGACCACACCCCCATCGGGACGGGACCGTACCAGTTCGAATCCTACGAGACCGAGGAACGCGCCGAGTTCAGTTCCTTCGACGACTACTGGCTCGACGACCTCGGCCTCGACGCGCTGGAGTGGTGGGACGGCCCGGACGGCTTCCCGACGAGTCCGGTCGTCGACGAAGTCGTGGTCGCCATCGTGCAGGACAACGCGACCCGTGCCGCGGCGCTCAACAACGGCGAGATCGACCTCACCTACGGGCTCAACACCGGCACGTACGGCGAGTACCGGAGTGCCGAGGACTTCCGGCTCAGCGTGACTAATGCCGGCGCGTACAACTTCCTCCAGTACCCCGTCACCCAGTCACCGTGGGACGACCCGCGCATCCGCCGGGGCGTCAATCAGCTGATTCCCCGTGCCCAGATCGCCGAGAACATCTACAACGGGTATCGGAATCCGGCCTACACGCCGCTGCCTGAAATGGCCGCCAAAGCGGGGACGGTGGACTACGAGGCACTCACCGAGGAACTGCGCCCACAGACCGAGCAGAACACCGAGGCGGCGACCGAACTGCTGCAGGAGGCCGTCGACGACCTCGGCGTCGAGACGCCAATCGAGGCCACAATCGAGACGAACGCGACGGACGACCGCCTGCGCGAGGCCGAACTCATCGCGCAGGTGCTGAGCAACACGGAGTTTTTCGACATCAGCGTCGAGGACTTCGAGTTCACAACATTCATCCAGCGCATCCTCGGCTCCGAGTACTACCAGCAGGGCAACATCGTCCTCATCGGCCTCTCGGGGACGTTCAACCCCGGCAGTTTCTACGACGCCGTCAACTCCATCGACAACTTCGGCCAGTGCTGTAACTTCAACCGGATTGACACGCCGGAACTGGACGAAATCGCGACGGAGGCACGGTTCTCCGTCGAGGCCGTCGAAGACTCACAGTTCCGGGGCGAGCAGTACGACAAGGTGTGGCGGGGACTCGTCGAGCAGGCCCCGAACAGCTACACTGTCTTCGGAACAAACGTGACGGCGCTGTCGACGGAGTACGTTGGCCACAACACGTACACGTTCTCCAGCGGCATCCTGCCCTACAGCCTCCACACCCCAGAAGACCAGCAGGTCGCCTATCTGAACCGGGAGTAACCCATGGGCCTCAGACGCTTCATCGCAGTCCGGGTGCTCACAACCATCCCGATACTGTTCGGAGTCTCGGTGTTCACCTTCGCGATGGTCCACCTGACGCCAGGGGACCCGATCGACCAGTTAGTGGCGCTAAACCCCCAGATTTCGGCCGCCGAGGAGGCGGCGATACGTGCCAGATACGGGCTCGACGGCCCGGTGTGGCAGCAGTACTTCACCTGGATAACCAATGTCCTCCAGGGCGATTTCGGGACGGTCATCAACGTCGACCAGCCGGTCGGTCCGTACATTATGGACCGGTTACCACAGACTATCGCACTGGGCCTGTTCGGCTGGGTTATTGCCCTGCTCATCGCGATTCCGACCGGCATCTACGCCGCCGTGAACAAGGACACGCTGGGCGACGACCTCTCGCGGGTGTTCGCGCTGTCGGGCATCTCGCTGCCGAACTTCTGGCTCGGCCTGATGCTCATCCTCGTGTTCGCGCTCTGGCTCGACCTCTGGCCGGTGCTGGCTCCGAACAAACCGCTGTTCTCGCCGGCAATGCTGAAGTATCTCGTCCTCCCGGGCGTCACCATCGGGACGGCGTCGTCGGCCACGCTGATGCGGGTGATGCGGTCGTCGATGGCCGAGGAGATGAACAAGGAGTACGTCACGGCGGCCCGGGCGAAGGGGCTGCCCGAGCGGACGGTCGTGTTGAAACACGTCCTGCGGAACTCGCTCATCTCGGTGACCACCATCGCCGCGTTCCTGACGGCGAGTATCTTCGCCGGCGCTGTCGTCGTCGAATCAGTGTTCGCCTGGCCCGGTCTGGGGCGAGCCTTCGTCAAGGCGATCTCCGGCCGCGAAGTCGACCTCATCATGGCGATCACGCTGTTTACCGGTGTGACGATCATCCTGGCGAACCTGCTCGCAGACATTGTGTACGCGCTGTTAGACCCACGAATCCGCTACGACTGACCAATGAGTACTGAACGAGGACGCATACGCATAACGGGGTTCGACGCCGACCGCGTCGAGTCCCGCGAACCGCTATCCGACTGGACAGAGGAACGAGACACCGAAACCGAGAGTCGCTGGGAGCGCGCCTGGGGCGAGTTCCGTGACAACCGAAGCGCGATGCTCGGGCTCTATATTGTTGCCCTGATGGGAATCCTGGCTGTATTCGCACGCCCAGTGACAATCGCGGGCGTGACAGTCCAGCCCTTCTCGCTGGCCCCCTACGACCCGAGCGCGATTCTGTACGTGCAGGGTCTCGACGTGAGCGCGTACGAGGCCCCGTCGCTGGCCCATCCGTTCGGCACCGACGGCTCCGCCCGGGACGTGTTCTCCCGCGTGCTGTACGGCGGTCGGTTCAGCCTCTCGATTGGCTTCATCGTGGTCTCGATTACCGCCGCCATCGGGCTGGTGTACGGTGCCATTGCGGGCTACTACGGCGGCCGGATCGACGAAGTGATGATGCGGCTGCTCGACCTCATCTTCGCGTTCCCCGGCCTCCTGTTGGCGTTGATTATCGTCGCCGTGCTCGGCAAGGGGTACTGGGAGCTGGTGCTCGCGTTCACCGTGTTCGGCTGGGCCGGCTACGCCCGACTGATACGCGGTGAGATACTGAAGGTCAAGGAAAACGAGTACGTCATGGCCGCGAAGGCGCTGGGCGCGCGTGACCGTCGCGTCATCTTCAGACACGTCGTCCCCAACGCTATCGCGCCGCTGGTCGTTCAGGCCTCGCTCTCCATCGGGACGGTCGTCATCGGCGTGGCGGCGCTTGGCTTCCTCGGCCTCGGCCTCCCGCCCGGGTCCGCCGAGTGGGGGACGATGCTGGACGCAACCCGCGAGACCATCGTCCAGGGACCCGGCGGGACGATTCCCTGGTGGGTCACCGTGTTCCCCGGCGGCGCGATCTTCCTGTTCGTGATGTCGATGAACCTCATCGGTGACGGCATCAACGACGCGCTCAACGCGCAGGAAGGTACTGACGTAGCCACTGGAGGCGAGGTCTGATGTCACTGCTGGAAGTCGAAGACCTCACGGTGAACTTCTACACCGAGGAAGGCGTCGTCACCGCCGTCGACGACCTCTCCTTTCGCATCGACCGCGGCGAGAAGTTCGGCGTCGTCGGCGAGAGCGGCGCGGGCAAGAGCGTCACCGCGCTGTCAGTGATGCGCCTCATCGAGGAACCGGGCCGTATCGAGAGCGGGACGATCCGCTTTGACGGCCAGGACCTCATGGAACTGTCCGACTCAGCGGTGCGGGACGTGCGGGGCAACGACATCGCGATGATATTCCAGGACGCCCAGACCGCGCTGAACCCGGTGTACACCGTCGGTGAGCAGATTTCCGAGGCCATCCGGCACCACCTCGACTACAGCGACGCGGAGGCCCGGGACCGCACGATCCGGCTGCTCGACGACGTTGGCATCCCGGAGCCGGAAGCCAGATACGACGACTACCCCCACGAGTTCTCCGGCGGGATGCAACAGCGGGCCATCATCGCGATGGCGCTGTCCTGTGACCCCGAACTCCTCATCGCCGACGAGCCGACGACGGCGCTGGACGTGACCATCGAGGCGAAGATCCTGGACCGCCTCGACCGCCTCGCCGACGAATACGACACGGCCATTCAGCTCATCACCCACGACCTCGGCGTCATCGCGGAGATGTGCGACCGGGTGATGGTGATGTACGCCGGCCGCGCCGTCGAGAACGCCCCTGTCGAGGAGCTGTACTACGACCCGAAACACCCCTACACCGTCGGGCTGATGAGCGCCATCCCACGCATCGGCGACCGGCAGGACCGGCTCCAGACGATTCCCGGGACGATGCCGGACCTCGTTGAGGTCCCCTCTGGCTGTAGCTTCCACCCGCGCTGTCCCTTCGCCGAGGAAGCCTGTACGCGCAAACAGCCGCCGCTCGTCGACCCCGAAACCGGCGACGGTGTCGGTCTGTCCGACCGCTCGGCGGCCTGTCTGGCCTACACCGGGGACCTCGATAGCGAACTGGACTACGAAGTCGAAGTGAAAGGGGGCCGGGGGAGTCCGCCCGACGATACCCAGCCCGACCCCCGCGGCGGGCGCACGGACACGGAACCACTCCAGGCCGACTCCGACCCGGTCGGTCTCGACACCGACCTGTTAGACCGCGATGGCCCAGACGACTCGGGAGGGCAACAGGATGGCTAAGACGGCCGATAGCCCGATCCTGGAGGTCGAGAACCTCACGAAATACTACGAGTCTGGCGGGACCATCGTTGACACCCTGCTGGGCCGGAGTCAGGAGGTGAAAGCCCTGGACGGCGTCGACCTGGAACTCTACCCCGGTGAGACGCTAGGTATCGTCGGCGAGTCCGGCTGTGGCAAGACGACGCTCGCCCAGACGCTGCTGCGGCTCATCGAACCCACGGCCGGCTCAGTCCGCTACAAGGGCGAGGACTTGACGGGGGCTTCTGACGACCGCCTGCGGGCGCTCCGGAAGGACATCCAGTACATCTTCCAAGACCCTTTCGCCAGCCTCAATCCGCGGCTGACGGTCGGCGACATCGTCGGCGAACCGCTGGACATCCACGGGATCGCGGACGGCGAGGAGCGAACCGAGCGTGTCAAAGAGTTGCTTGAGACCGTCGGGCTGAGCCCGCGTCACACACACCGCTACCCCCACGAGTTCTCGGGCGGTCAGCGCCAGCGCATCGGTATCGCCCGCGCGCTCGCCGTCGACCCCGAGGTCATCGTCTGTGACGAACCCGTCTCGGCGCTGGACGTGAGCGTGCAGGCCCAGATTCTGAACCTGCTGGAGGACTTGCAGGACGAATTCGGCCTCTCCTACATCGTCATCGCCCACGACCTCTCTGTCGTCGAGCACATCTCCGACCGCGTGGGCGTCCTGTATCTCGGGGAGTTCGCCGAAGTCGGCCCGACCGAGGACGTGTTCCAGCCGCCGTATCACCCCTACGCCGAGGCGCTGCTGTCGGCCATTCCGGAGCCGGACCCCGGCTGGGAGGGGGACCGTATTTTCCTCTCCGGCGATGTTCCGTCGCCGCTGAACCCCCCGTCGGGCTGTCGGTTCCACACCCGCTGTCCGAAGGTCATCCAGCCCGAAGGCACCGACATGGCCCAGTCCGAGTGGCGGTCACTGATGGACCTGAAACAGCGGCTCCGCAAAGCCGACTCGCTTGAGGCCGTCACCGCCGTGCAAGAGGGCGTCGAGGACGAAGACCTGAGTCAGCTCTCGCGGTCCGCACTCGAAACCCGGGTCCGCGCCGAGTTCGGCCTCCCGGACACGGTCGGCGACCGGGAGGCCGAGGACGTGCTCGCGGCGGCGCTCGACCACCTGCACGACGAGGCCTTCGAGGACGCGCTGGCGGCGATGAACGACGCCTTCAGCTCCCCCTGCGAGCGAACCGACCCCGCGCTGTTCGACGTCGGTGACGACCACCGCATCGCCTGCCTGTTGCACGACGACGAGCGACCGGACACGCCGACGCGGACGGGGTAGCCCCGAGCAACGCTTTTGCGCACGCCAGTCCACAATCCGACAATGCGTCGCATCTACGACTCGGGGGCGCTCCACCGCGACGACGATGAGCCACAGGCACCCACTGAGCGCGGGGCACGGCCACAGGCCGCACGCAGTATCGACGGCGGGGCCTGGAGCGACCGTCTGGTACCGACGTGGCTCCGCTACCGCGCCGTCTCGGTCGACATCGAGGTCCCACAGCGGTCGTATCCGGCGGGAACCGAGGTGCCGTTCGTCGTGACGATGCAGAACGCGCTTCCGGTGCCGATAACGCTACCGACGGACTCGCCGCGGCCGTGGGCGTGGTACGTCGATGGAGTGCCCGAGGCGTCCCACGTCGATAGCGTGCCCAGCGAGGACGGTAGCCTCCAGTTCGACCGCGGCGAACGAAAGCGGTTCAGGCGACAGTGGGACCGGATGTTCCGGGTCAGCGACGACGAGTGGGAGCCCGCACCGGCCGGGGAGTACACCATCGGCGCAGGGCTGAGCGTGACCGACGCTGCCGAGCGTGGCCTGTACAGCGAGACGACAGTCAGCATCAGCGATCAGTAGAGACGCGAGCAATCGCGCACCGGGCGATGCGGATCAGGATCCGGGAGGGGTCGGTGCAGGTGTGGGAGTCGGCTCTGCTGGTGTTTCAGTCGGGGTTACAGCTTCCTCGTCCGTCCCGAAGCCGCCATCGAAGGTCTCACCGGCATCCGGGTCGGGTGCTTCACCGTCGAGCAGGAACGAAAGCAGGTTCCCGATGAACACCTCGTTGTCGGCGTCGTATATCTCGGAACTGCGTATGAACGTCGAGTCAGTGACGAACACCATGTTGTCGTTGCGGACGACTGTCGCGTACGTGCCTGTACGCCGCGTCTCCAGCGTCCGGGTGCCATCGGCAGCGGTGAACTTCGTCTCGGCATCGCCGTTTACCACCGCGTAGCCGGCGGTGTCGAAGGTGATCGTCTCGACACCGTCGGTCAGTTCGCCGTCGTCGCTCGGCGATGCATAGATGGCCTTGAAGTTGTTGTCGTTGGCCGAATCATCGACGTTGTACAGCTGTTCGGCCCCCATCCGGACGCCGTACTGCGCGGTGGCGTTGTTGGCGCCGAACGACACCGTCGTCGTCGACTGGGTGAAGCCGGTCGAGAGCCGGGTCTGTGTCGGTTCGGCGAGGACGACGACACGGCCACCGTCGTCCGTGTACTCCTGTAGCGCTTCGCGTTCCGCTTGCGAGTAGCTGCCGAGCGGCTGGACGATGAGCACACCGTCGTACTGGCCCAGTGAATCGGCGAACGAGGCGGTGTCGGACGTGCCGTACTCGACGGTGTGGCCCGCCTCGAACACCGCCTCGGTGATCGGTTCGAGTTCCGATTCGGACACCTGATTGCCGTGGCTCGTGTCGACGAGTATCCGCTTGTCACTCGCCTCGGAGTCGACCGATATCTCCCCCTCTTCGGGGTCGACAGGCGCGTTGACGGCCTCGGGCTGGTACTGCGACGGCGACTGGCCGTCGATCGACTGGCCGTCCGGCGGGCCGGATGACCCCGGATTAACGACTGCGAGGAGGAACGTGCCGCCCAGTATCGCCACGAGAACGACGATAAACACGGCGAGCGGCTTGACGATACGGCCCTCAGTCATTGCGGATCACCGTTGCGTTGTTGTCCTCGGCGGGGATTCCCCAGACGGCGTAGTACTTCACCGGTTCCCGGAACATCGTCTCGCTGTCGTCGGGATGGACGAGATAGGTCACGTTGTTCGCGCCCTGCACGGTTTCAGCGCCGGCAGGGACGATGATGGCGTTGAATTGGGCACCGCCGCTTCCCAGATATGTCACGTCGTACCCGTCGCCCTCGATGTCGCCTGAGAGCGCGGCGGCCCGCTCGATGGCCAGTTCGGAGTCACCGATGCGGTCGGCGAAACCGTTCTGGGTTGCCTGTGCGCCGAGGTACGTGCCGCCGTTGGCGACTTCCTCGCGGGAGACGGTCAGTTGCTCGCCCCGGTGACGCATGACCGTCCCGACGAAGGAGCGCTGGAGCACCTCGATATCCTCTCGGAGGCCGTCCTTGCTTATCTGGGCCTTGTCCGGCCCCGAGCGGACGAACGTCTCGCCCTGCTGTTCGGCCTGCTCGATGAGGCTCAGCGGGGCCTGGACGATGACGCCGATACTCCCGACGTTCGAACTCGGCTTGACGACGATCTCGTCGGCCGGTGTGATGCCGTAGTAGCCGCCCGAAGCGGCCGTGCCCTCGACGTAGGCGACGACGGGCATCTCGCTGGCCGTCCGGTTCACAGCGAGGTAGAACTCCTCGCTCGAGTCGACCGGCCCGCCGGGGCTGTCGACCCGGAGGACGACTGCCTCGATTGAGCCGTTGTTCCGTGCTTCGCGGAGGTCCTGCTTGACGGCGTTGACGTTAGCGTCGGTTGTGCCGCCGCGAAGGGTGACGACGGCGACGCTCGGATCGTCGTCGCCACCGCTTGGCACGCCGTTCCAGATGACCGGCGCGAATATCGCGGCGACGACGAGGGCGAGCGTGACTGCGATCACGTACGACGCCGTCATCGCCGAGAACAGTTGTTCTCTCCCAAACATCTATACATCCCGTTCGGACTGCGGGAGTAATAAACCCCGGTCGGCGTCCCCTGTTGCGGTCTGCCGCACTGGACAGGCTGAGAGAGCAGCGACCAACGGTTATTGGGCTCCGGGTCGTGCAACCGGTATGGAAACCCGAGCACTGGGCGACACTGGGCAGGAGAGCACGGTGCTGACGTTCGGCTCGATAGCACTCAACTGGCTCGAACAGGAAGGGGCGAACCAGCTGGTCGAACTCGTGCTGGACCACGGCGTCAACCACTTCGACGTCGCGCCGACCTACGGCGACGCGGAGCTGAAACTGGGGCCGAAGCTCCGCCAGCACCGCGAGGAGATTTTCCTGGGCTGCAAGACCCAGGAGCGCGGGTACGAGGACGCGGCCCGGAAAATCGACCGGTCGCTGGACCGCCTGGGCATCGACACTATCGACCTCTACCAGATTCACGGCCTGGAGTACGAGGACGAACTGGACACCATCACCGCCGACGACGGCGCGCTGGCGGCGATACGCGAGGCAAAAGCGGACGGGAAAATCAACCATATCGGGCTGACGAGCCACGGTAATCCCGAACTCATCCTCGACGCCATCGACCGCATCGACGACCTGGAGACGGTGATGTTCCCACTGAACCCCGTCGTCGCCGGGAAAGATGACGACGAGTACGACTACGAGGCCGTCCTGGACCGCTGCGAGGCGGAGGGCATCGGCACGCTGGGAATCAAGGCCTTCGCGAAGGGGTCGTGGCCGCCGACCGACGAACTGGCCGAGGCCGACCGCCCGTACGCGAACTGGTACGAGCCGGTCGACACGCCGGAAGTCATCCGTGAACGGTTCGACTTCGCCGCCGCCCAGGGGCTCGATACCGTCGTCAGCCCCGGCGACCCGAAGCTCGTGGCGATGGTGCTCGACGCCGCCAGCCGCTCGGAGGGAATGGACGGGGCCCGCCAGCGTGCGCTCGTCGAGGAAGCGCGCCACGACGACAGCCCGGTGCCCGAGCAACTGCACCACTGAGCGTGGACGGCGTTCCGGAGACGGTGACGGCCGCCCTCGCCGACCGGCAGGTCGAAGGCCAGGTCTGTCTTGAGGCGGGGGCCGGCGTCGGGAACACGACGGCCGGACTGCTGGCCGCGGGCGCGAAGCGGGTGTACGCGGTGACGAACGACGCCGATCACGCCGCGACGGTCCGCGAGCGCGTCGGCGACGGGAACGCCGACCGGCTTGTCGTCGTCGAGGCCGACCTCCGGGCGACGCCACTCGTGACGGATAGCGTCGACCTCGTCACCGCCCACGGACTCTGTAACGTCCTGCCACCGACTGCACTGGACGCCGTCGCGGCCGAACTGACGCGGGTCGCAAAACCCGGTGGCCACCTCGTTGTCGACGACTACGCGGTGCCGCCCGCCGATGCGTCTGTCAACCGACTGTTCGCGCTGGAAAACGCCGCTGCCAGAGCCGTCGACGGCCGGCCGGCGCTGACGTTCTACCCGCCCGCTGTGCTGGCCGCGGTGTTCGCCGACCACGGTTGGACTGTCGAGCGAAAGAAGACCTTGCTGGACCCGGTACCCTGGACCGAGGCGCATTTGGACGCCCACGCGGAGGTGGTGCGTGGGTACGCTGACGACCTTCCAGACGTAGTTGGGGGACCGCTGGCCGCGATGGCCGACGACATAGCTGCTGCTATCGGCTCCGAGCGAACCGGGACGATGTACAGTCTCGCGTTCCGGCTAGCGGAGTGATGAGTTGCTTGTATATTTCGTGACGAGAGTTCGAACAGCCAGAAAGCCCCGAGACGCTGGGCTACTGTGACTCGCTGCGCTCCTCACTACGTTGCGGTGCTTCCGTCGTCTCGTACGCCCAGCGTCTCGCCCCTTTCAGTCCCACCTGTGGCCGGTTGGTCAATCCAGGCTGGGTGGGACTGAAAGGGGCGGCTGGCTGAACGACGGCGGACGACGCAAGCACTGCAACGAACGTAGTGAGTGAAGCGCGCAGCGAGGTCGTTCGAGAGAGCTTTGCTCTCTCGTGATGACGAAAGACGCGACGCGTCTTTCGAACCACCCCCAAGTTCAGCCAGCCGGGGCTTTCTGGCTGTTAGATAATACACTCACTCAAGAAACGAAAAGAGACACAGATTTTCCTAGCAACCGAACGGCTAAGGAAGCGCCGGCCCACGGACAAATATGACGCTCAACCGCCTGTCCGAGTTCGACGCCGAACCGGAAGAGGGTGAAGTCATCGACGGGGAACTGGCAGTGACCGACGACGTGCTGGTGAAGGCGTTCGCGCTGGGGCCGGACGCGACAATCGACCCGCACGAACACGACGACGCGACGAACGTGTTCCACGTCGTCCGTGGCGAGGTGACGGTCCAGCAGGAGGATAGAGAGGAAGCCATCGCCGCGCCGGGGGTCGTGCTGAACGAGCGGGGGCAGGCCCACGGCGCGCACAATCACACCGATGGCGTCGTCGTGCTGACCGCGAGCCTCTGTCCCTTGCCGGGACAGTAAGGGGCTGCCGTCGGAATAACAGAACTGACCGGCCGTTTCCGCACCACGCTTATCGGTGTTGTAGTTCACTGACAAGACATGGCCGAACCACTGCCGACGAACGGACTCCGCAAAACGGTCGATAGCGGCGGCGTCGCGCTGGGCGTCCTCGACAACACATACAGCCCGACGCTGGTAGAGTTCTACGGGGACCTCGGCGTCGACTTCGTCTGGCTCGACTTCGAACACGGCGGGCCGGACCCGTGGGACGCGGCGACCGTCGAGAATCTGCTGCGGGCGGCCGACGGCACCGGGACGGAGCTACTGGTCCGCCTGCCGGATACGGCTCCGACGCTGGTGCGGAAGGCGCTGGACCTTGGGGTCAAGAACGTCTTCCTGCCGCGGGTCGAAACCGCCGACGAAGTCAGGGAAGCCGTCAAATCAGGGCGGTTCCGGTACGACGGCGACCCGGGCGACAGGGGACTGGCCGCGCCCCGAGCGCGTCGCTGGGGCCTGGGCGAGAACTACATCGAGGCCTCGGACGCGGAGACGCTGGTCGGAACCACAATCGAGACGAAGGCGGCGGTGGAGAACATCGACGCGATTCTGGACGTGCCCGATCTCGGCTTCGTGTTCATCGGCCCGTTCGACCTCTCGGTGTCGCTCGGTCATCCGGGCGAAATCGAGCATCCGGAGGTACAGGAGGCGGTGGAGACGGTCCGCTCGGCGGCGGTGGAAGCGGACGTCACCGTCGGCGGCCTCGGGTTCGGGATGGACGACGTGAACGAGAAGGCCCAGTCGGGGTACCAGATACTGCACGTCGGGAGTACGACCGGCGCGGTACAGAACGCTGTGCGCGGATGGCTGGACGATTTCGAAGGGGACCGAAGCTAGGAGAACAAAGGGATAGCGGCCGAATCAGGCGCTCGCACCGGATTCAGCGCCGCTCGTCGCGTCGACGGCGCTGTCGTCGAGTTCCGCTTCGGCTTCCAGCAGTTCGCGGTAGCGCTCGCGGATGGTCACAGTGCTGATGTCCGTGGCCTCGCTGACGGTCTCCTGGGTCATCTCCTCGCCGAGCAGCAGGCCGGCGGCGTAGATGGCCGCGGCGGCGAGGCCGACGGGGCTCTTGCCGCTGTGGACGTTCGCTTCCTTCCCCGCCTCGATGAGGGCGCGGGCCTGGCGTTCGAGGGCGTCGTCGGCGTCGAGTTCCGAGATGAACTTGCTGAGGTAGGTCGCGGGGTCCGGCGGGCCGACCTGCAGCGAGAGTTCGCGGTTGAGATAGCGGTACGCGCGGGTGAACTCCATCTCGTCGACGCGGCTGACGACGGCCATGTCGTCGAGCGTTTGCGGGAGGTTCGACTGTCTGATTGCGGCGTACAGCGCGGCAGTCGCCATCCCTTCGATGGAGCGACCGGGCAACATTCCCTCGTCGAGGGCACGGCGGTAGATGACGCTGGCCGTCTCGCGGGCGCTCTCGGGGACGCCGAGAGCGCTCCCCATCCGGTCGATCTCGCCCAGCGCCTGCTTGAGGTTGCGCTCGGCGTGGTCGCGGGTGCGGAACCGCTCGTCCCAGGTCCGCAGGCGCTGCATCTTCTCGCGCTGGCGCGTCGACAGAGAATTGCCGTAGGCGTCCTTGTTCTGCCAGCCGATGTTGGTCGAGAGGCCCTTGTCGTGTTTCATCTCCGTCGTCGGGGCACCGACGCGGCGCTTGTTGTCGCGCTCCTGGCTGTCGAAGGCGCGCCACTCCGGGCCGTGGTCGATCTCGTCCTCGTCGACGACGAGGCCGCAGGATTCACAGACCGTCTCGCCGCGACTGTCGTCGGTGACGAGGCTTCCGCCACAGTCCGGGCAGGCGTGGCCAGTGCTCGCCTCGGACTCGGCCTGTTCGTCCGCACTTTCATCGCGTTCGTCGGGGGAATAGATGCTGCGTGTCGTCATAGTGTGCCTCTGCGAGCGCGTGGGACGCCCGCGGTCGTACCCAATTATAGGGGTGCATCCCCCATGACGACTCGTTTGGCATATGCCGAAATCCCGATAAGCGATAGATAACTGTCACGTTCGCGCGCCACAGCGCACGACGCCCCTCCGCTGTCATCCTGTGCTGACCTGCGACGCGGCAGTATTCAGGTAGTGCAGTTCGGCCCGGTTCCGGATACGATATCGCCGTTTACACGCCCGAGCGGCCGATGCGGAGGCGTCCGCCCTCGGCGACATCTTCGTCGGCCTGAACTGGCCCCATCGACCGCGTGACGAACGACCGGACGATCCACGCTTCGGCCCGCTGGAGGCGGTACTGGAGCGTCGACCGCGACACGTCGAGCGTCTCGGCGAGTTCGGTGAGCGAAGTATCCCGGGGCGTCCGGTAGTAGCCGTGTTCGACGGCGGCCTCGACGGCGGCCTGTTGCTCCGGCGGGAGCTCCGCCAGCGTCACGGCCTCGTCGACCCAGTACGAGGGCGAGCTAAGCTGCCGGAACTCGACGGTGAGCCCCTCGCGGAGCTCGGATTCCATCTCCTCGAACAGTCCGTCGACGCCGGCGTCGCTGCACAGGAGCAGCCGCCACTCACACCGGCTCCCGCGGCGTTCGGTCTCGACGAGGACACCGCGGCCGACGTGGTCGATGGCCAGCCGCGGAATCGAGTGACAGTCACCGGCTTCGGACCGGTAGCTGTACACCGTCCGGACCCCGGGGTCCGACCCGATGACCTCGTACGTCCAGTCGGTCTTGCAGTTCCGCGTCCCGATGCACTCGGTACATTGGACTGGGTTGTCGTACACGTCGTCAAGCTGTTCGAGGGCGGTCTCCGGGCCGGCGACCCGTTCGAGCCGCCACATCCCGTCTCGTGTGACGTTACACGCGATAGTCCGGGAGTGCGTCTCCGGGTAGTCGATGAACACGTCCATCACAGGGTCGACGTTCCGCTCGTAGTCGATAGTGAAGATGAACTCTCGCATATACCTCCCGTTGCGTGCCAAGCCGTTTATACGCACTGTCTCATTCGGCGTATGCCAAACAAGCTGTAATTGGTACGGGAGGCCACCGATAGAGTATGTCGTGTCCTATCTCCGCATCTACTGGCGAATCGTCCGGCGGACCGGCCGCCGGCGGCACGCCGGACGAGCCCTCATCGCGTATTCGCAGATATGAACTGCCGACGCACAACTGGCGACACACCGTCATCTACGGAGTCGTGTTCTGGGCGGTCGTGGCCGCTGCGTGGCTCGCCGTCCCGGCCGGCCACCCCTTCCAGTTGGGCGTCACGCTTTCGGGACTGTTTGCGGCCCCGCTGTTGCCGGTCGCGCTCTGCTGTGATTACCGGCAGGCCAGGCGCGTCGGCACATGTGACCCCGGGCTTCGCGCGTATCTCTCGAATCTCGTCAGAGATATCAAGACAGCAGTCACGGGTCAGAGCGCCCTCGGCGACCAGCGTCGGGAGTTCATCCGCTGCTGAGCGCGGTCACACCACTCGCCGACAACCGTTTCGACGGTCTTAGCGGTCAACCACGGCCGTATATTTACAGCCAGTCCGTCTCGGGGTCGATCCGGTTCGGTGGCGTCTCACCGGCCAGCGCGGCCTCGACGTTCGCGGCGACGGCGGCGTTGAGATCGTCGCGGGCTTCCTCGGAGTACCAGGCCGCGTGAGGCGTAACGATGCAGTTGTCAAGGCCGACCAGCGGGTGGTCCGCCGTCGGCGGTTCCTCGGCCAGCACGTCAAGGCCGGCGGCCGCAATCGTCCCGTCGTCCAGCGCCGCCCGAAGCGCTCCCTCGTCGACGAGGCCGCCGCGGCCGGTGTTGACGAGGACGGCGTGGTCGCGCATTGCCGCGAGCGCGTCAGCGTCTATCATCTCCGCCGTGCTCTCGGTCAACGGCGCGTGGAGGGAGACGTAGTCGGCCCGCTCGTACAGCGTCTCAAGCGTGACCTTCTCGACATCGGCTTCAGCCATCTCCTCGGCGTCGACGTACGGGTCGTAGGCGATGACGTCGATGTCGAACCCCCGCAGTTGGTCGCGCACTCGTCTCGCGATGGGGCCGAAGGAAACGAGACCGAGCGTCTGGTCGCGGACGCGGTGTACCGGTCGGGTCCGCTCCCAGCCCCACCCGCCGTCGCGAACGTCGCGGTCGTAGGCCGTGAGTGTCCGAACGCAGTCGAGCAGGAGCGTCACCGTGTGGGTCGCGACCTCATCCGTGCAGTACTCGGGGACGTTCGTGACGGCTACGCCGTTGTCCGCTGCCGCGGACACGTCGATGTTGTCGATACCGACGCCCGCTCGCGCGACGATCTGGAGGTCGTCCAGCGCGTCGAGCACCGCGGCGGTGACCGGCGTGTTCACGTCCACAACGAGCGCCGCTGCACCGGCGGCAGCGTCCCGGACCGCGTCCTCGTCGTCTGTCTCCGCGACAACGACATCGGCGTCGAGTGCCGCCCGCAGTCGGTCGACAGCTATCATCGGGTCATCGCTTGCGACCACACGTTCCATACGCGGAGTCATGGACTGGGACGCTAAAACGGGTCGAAGTCGTTCCCATCGAATAGGAATTCGAGGTCCATAATCGATTGAATACAACGAATAAATCAGTTGCTCGTTCGATTCACGCGGTCCGAGCGCTGTGATTTAAGCCACTCGACCGCCAACCCAGCGGTATGCAAATCGAGCTGCGGTTTTTCGCTAACTTCCGGGAAGCCGTCGGACAGAAGACGGTTCAGCGCGAGTACGAGAACGGCCTCCTGGCGGGTGACGTGCTCCGACAGCTCTCCGAGGAGTTCACCGAGATGGACCTGTTCGAGGACGGCGAACTGCGGGAGTACCTGACGATTCTCCGGAACGGAACGGATATTGCCCATCTCGACGGGCTAGAGACCGCGCTGGAGGACGGGGACGAACTCAGCGTGTTCCCGCCAGTCGCCGGGGGGTAGAACGGCCCGGCGGAGCAGGCGGGACTCGAATCAGCAGCAGAAGATGAACGGGAACATCAGCCCGACACGGTCGCCGGCTTCCAGTTCAGTGTCCAGTCCATCGAGGTGTTCGTTGAACTCGCCGTTGACCGCCACTCGCGCGTAGCATCTGGTCTGCTCGCCTTCGGGGTTTTTCGCCCAGTCGCCCGGCAAGTCCGCCATCTCCGGGGCCCAACCCTCGGTGGTGGCGTCGGCTTCGGTCTCCGCGATGAGCATATCGCCCACGTCGTACTCCTGAAAGAACGCGTCGAGGAAGTCACGTAGCGTGTTCCCTTCGAACGTGTATGACAGCGCCGGTTCGCCGACGACCCGGCGGACGTGGCCGGTACACCTGACCTCGACAGTGGTCAGGTCCGGTGCCGACGACTGTCGCTCTACTGTCTCACTGCTCATACGTGTGTTATGACCCGCCGACACAAATCAGTAGAGACGAACATGTTCGCCCATCGCTGGGGTTTATTGGCCGCGAACTCTGTGTGGCGATATGGACGACATCGAACTGGGGATTCCGGCCGGAATCGTCGACTCGCTACCGCCGGACAGCGAGGACACGAAACGCGACATGGAACAGGCCGTCGGTGGCTGGGAGCGGGAGCTCAACGCCGCGCTCAATACCGAAGAGCCGGCCAGCGCCGTCGTCGACCACATCGAGCAGTTCGAGAGCCGGTGGGAGGCCTACGACGAGTACGTTGTCGAACTTCGGGCATGGGGTCAGTCACCCATCTACGCGATGGCCTGGCGCGACCTCCACGCCGCCGTCATCGCCCAGATTTACGACCACGAGGACTTAGACGAGCGAATCAATCGCGAGCGCAACGCCCGCATCGTCGACGACGGTATCCGGCCGGGATAGAGTGTATCCGTCCGGGGTAGGCCGTCGCCGTCCGGGAGAGGTGGAGCCATCCGGGATAGCGCGGGTGTGGCAAACGAGCGCCGGACCGCCGATAAGTTTAGACGACCGCACCCGTAACGACCACGTAATGGAGCGTGAACGGAGTTTTCGCGGCATCTCGGCACGGGCTGCTATCGGCTATCTGGAGAACCTGGGCGGCGAGCAACGCGGCGACGCGACCGTCGAAGGTGACGGCTGGGCAGCAACGCTCTCCGAGGAAAAAGTCGCTATCGGGCCGAGCCTCCAGCTCAACGAGGTGACAATCCAGTTCGACGGCGAGCCGGAGACGCTGGAGCCGCTCATCGAGAAGTTCGCACAGAAAGCGATGCGGGCGGGCGGCTGACCGGGGCGCGATGGCCGACCCGTCGTACCCCATCGAGGGGCAGATCGTCCTGCTGGCCGGCACACAGGCCAGCGTGCCGCTCGACCAGCTCCCTGACCTGCTCGGACGGGTCCAGACGTATCTCCGGGCGAACCGTGCGAGCTACGACAGGAAGTACGAGCGCATCAGCGGCCCCAGAGAGGCCGATTACGTCTGCGCCGAGTCGGGCCGCTGGGACAGTATCGGTACAGAACTCGGGCTGAGCGACCGCGAGCGGGACGCGGTTCGGCGGGCTCACGCCGCCCAGTTCGAGCGCGACGGCCGGCGGCTGGACAGAAGCGAGGAGTTCGAGACGACGCTCGAAATCAGGGACGTGCTGGCGGTCAGCTCCGAACCGTAATCGTCTCCAGCACGCGCTGGGAGAAGTCCGTCTCCGAGAGATCGCCGTTTTCGAGGGCATCGATCCACTCGCTGTCGACTGACCATTCGCCGAGTTCGGTGTCTTCGAGGTCCGTCACCGTCGCCTCGATGTCGACCCCGGACCAGTCATCGGCGTGCAGGTCCCGGAAGACGTTGATGACGCGGCCGATTTCCCGGTGGGGAATAACGGCCGCCTCGTCGGCCGAAATCGACTCGTAGGTGAGCCGGTACGTCTCGCCCTCGTCGTCGAACTCGGTGACGTAAACGCCGTGGCTGGTCAGTCGGGACTCTACTTGAAATTCGAAGTCGTCGATATCTTCCTTGCGCATTAGAGAAGTGAAATGTGTTCGACGGCCGGCGCTATCTCAGTCGTCGCTCGGTGCCGCTGCGCCGCCGGAGCTGACGCCGGTTCCGGGACCGATGTCGATGCCCAGTTCGTCGAGTTTCTCGTCGGGAACGACACCGTTCTCCCAGTCACGCACCTCGTAGTACTCGTCTTTCATCTTCGAGAGTTCCGCGAGTTCGCCCTCGGAACCGCCCTGTGCCGGCATCGCGTGCTCGTCGCCCTCCACGAACCGGTTTGGCAGGTCGTCGTCGGACCCGTCGAAGCCCGCGAGGTTGTTGTAGTACCGTTCGAGGTTGTAGACGCGCTCGCCGGCCTCCATCAGTTCCTCCTCGCTTACGTCCAGCCCGGTCATGCCGTTGTACTGCAGGACGTACTCCTCGATGCCTTCGGCGAAGGCGTTGAACTTGCAGATGTCGAAGGAGTCGCTGATAGCGTGCAGGTCCTGGAAGGTGGCACACAGCTCGCCTTTGCCCTCCCACTCTCGCGGGTCGACCTTCTCCGGGATGCCGAGAATCTCAGCCGCCGGCGTGTAGCCGCGCAGGTGACACGCGCCGCGGTTCGAGGTCGCGTACCCGATTGCCATCCCCTTCATACAGCGCGGGTCGTAAGCCGCCATCGTCTGGCCCTTGACCGCCAGCGAGTTGGTGTGGGCATCGAACTCCTCTGCGAGGTGGTCCGGCCCCTCAGCGAGATGGTCCGCGAGTTCCGTCTCGCGGTGGGCGATCATCTCGATCATGTCGATCATCGTCTCGGCGTCGCCCCAGTCCAGGCCGTCGCCGAGCTCGTCGAACTTGCCCTCCTCGGTCATCTCCATCGCCATCGCCATGGTGTTGCCAACGTCGATGGTGTCGACGCCGACGTCGTTACACCGGTCGAGCATCACGGCGATCTTGTCGCGTTCGACGTGGCCGGAGTTCGGGCCGAGCGCCCACGCGGACTCGTACTCGTAGGACTCCGTGCGGACGTTCATCTCCTCGCCCTTGTGCATCGCCTGCACCTCGACTTCCTTCTTGCAGGCGACCGGACAGGAGTGACAGGTCGGCTCGTCGACCAGGATGTTCTCCCGGACGTTCTCGCCGGAGACGTTCTCCGAATCCATAATGCGCTCGCCGTCGCCTTCGGCGTCCGAGTACGAGCGCGTCGAAGAGTACTTCGCGTTCTTCGTCGGGAGGCCGTCCATCTCTTCGGTGAGGTTCATCAGGACGTTCGTGCCGTACATCGAGAGTCCGCCCTCGTTGGGTGCGGTCACGTCGGACTCCTGGATGACCTGCATCGCCTGCTTGTGACCCTCCTGGAACGTCTCCTGATCCTTCGGCTTGGGCATCCGGGTGCTGGACTTGACGACGACGGCTTTGAGGTTCTTGTTGCCCATCACGCAGCCGGTGCCGCCGCGGCCCGACGCGCGGTCGTCCTCGTTGATGATACAGGCGTACTTGACCTCGTTTTCACCGCCCTGTCCGATGGCCATCACCGAGAGGTTCTTGCCCAGCGAGCCGCCCTCGATCTCGCCTTCGAGGTCGTCGATGGTGTCGTGGACGCCCTGCCCCCAGAGGTGCGAGGCGTCGCGCAGTTCCACTTCGCCGTCTTCAACGAGCGCATACACCGGCTCGTCGGCCTGGCCCTCGAACAGCAGTCCGTCGAAGCCCGACCATTTCAGCCGCGCTCCGGACCAGCCGCCGTGGTGGGAATCAGTGACCGTCCCCGTCAGCGGCGATTTCGTACAGATGGCGATACGGCCGCTCATCGTCACCTGTGTCCCCGTCAGCGGCCCGTTCATGAACGCCAGCAGGTTGTCCGGACCCAGCGGGTCCACGTCCGGTCCCTGATCGAAGACGTACTTCACGCCGAGCCCGCGTGCACCGATGTACTTTTTCGCGTCTTCCTCGTCGATACCTTCGTAGGCTACGTCCCCGTCCCCGAGGTCGATTCGCGCCACATGGTCCTGAAAGCCACCAAGGTCTGTCATGGTAATACATGACTCTCCGGCTGGGAACAACTTAACGATTTGTGTTGCTAAACCACAGATATCCGACGTTTTCAGCGGTCGCGTCCCTGCGTGAGCGGGTCACATCCGCGAGTCTGGTCCGAACCGTTTAAGACTCCGAACGGCAAACTCCGGGTAACTCGCTGGACGACGGGCACCAGCGGGCACCTGCGTGTGCAGGTCGGGATGTGAGTCGCGCCGAGCGCGACTTGAACCACGCAACGCCCGTGGTGAATACATATGGCACGAAGCGCATATTCGTACATTCGAGACGCCTGGAAGAACCCGGGCGACGGACAGCTCGCAGAACTACAGTGGCAGCGCCAGCAGGAGTGGCGCGACGAAGGGGCCGTCGAGCGCATCGAGCGCCCGACCCGCCTCGACAAGGCCCGCTCGCAAGGCTACAAGGCGAAACAGGGCGTCGTCGTCGCCCGCGTCTCCGTCCGCAAGGGCGGCGCACGCAAGCGCCGACACAAGGCCGGTCGCCGGTCCAAGCGCCAGGGCGTCACGCGCATCACCCGCCGGAAGGACATCCAGCGCGTCGCCGAGGAACGCGCCTCCCGCACCTTCCCGAACCTGCGCGTGCTCAACAGCTACTCCGTCGGTCAGGACGGCCGACAGAAGTGGCACGAAGTCATCCTCATCGACCCGAACCACCCGGCCATCCAGAACGACGACGACCTGTCGTGGATCTGTGCCGACGACCAGGCCGACCGCGTCTTCCGCGGTCTGACCGGTGCCGGCCGCCGCAACCGCGGCCTCAGCGGTAAGGGCAAAGGGAGCGAGAAGACCCGCCCGTCGCTGCGCAGCAACCGCGGCAAGGGCAAGTAACCCACCTTTTTCGGCCTCGGGTACGGAGGTGCACCACTCGGCGCAAAAACGTGGTCCTCGTGAGCGAAGCGAGCGAGGTGGTTCGAGACGGCATTGCCGTCTCGTCATGCCGGAAATCTTCGATTTCCGAGCAGCTCGAAAGACGAGCGAGCAACGCGAGTCTTTCGGTGGCGAAAAAGGCCGAACGCTCGCTCCGCTCGCGCGGATGTCCACCGTGATTTTCGACTTCAGTTCTTCCAGACATCCGGTCCTAGTGCCGTCTAGAGAGGGAGCCGACTACGCCCAGACACCCTGTTCGCGGTCCATGATACTAACGACCACGACGTGGGGGAGTGTGACGACGGCGATAAACACCAGATACAGCGCGACCCACTCCGGAACGGACCCCGGCGGGTTTGGGACGAGGAAGTACAGCCCGCCGAGCAGGGCGAGCGAAGCGGCGGTCAGCGGTGCGGCGTCGCGAGCGAACCGCGCCAGGGCAGCTGTCGGGTCGCGGTTTTCGAGCGCGGCAGTGGCGTCGTCGTCGACCAGCAGGAGGCGGGCGACGTGGCGCAGCGAGTGCCACAGACAGAAGTACACGCCGATGGCGAGCACCGGCGGGACGAGGGCGAAGTACGCGAGCAGGCCCAGTGTCTCACCTGCGTCGAGCAGCCACGGCCGGCGGGCATCGGCGCGAGCGAACCCGACGGCCAGCGTCGCCACGACGAGCGCGCCGTAGGCGAGGGCGAGCGCGGTCCGCACGTCGGTCCGGAACGCCCAGCCGATAGCGGCCACGGCGTCGGGCGCGAACAGCGAGACGAGGTCCGTCGCGACGCGGCGGTACCACTCCGGGAACGCGAGCAGCGGGACTAGCATCGGCAGGCCGCCGCGGACGAGGACGGTTCCGATTCGTTGCGGAAGGGTTCGGAGGTGGTCGGCGTCGGCCAGCGCACGCAGCGCGTACAGGTCGCCCTGCCCCCAGTGGAACCACGTCACGGCGATGAAGAGGACGAACGCCGCCGCGGGCGCGAGGAACCAGGCGACGGCGTAGGTTCCGCCGACGACGCCGTAGAGCGCGAACACGCGGGCGATAGCCCGCCAGTCCGGGCGCTTGCCGCGGGTGCGTGCGACCGCGAGGTGGTCGACCGCACCGTGGGGGAGGCCGAGCAGAACGGCACTGACGACCAGCGGGGCGTACTGGAGCGCGGGCGGTATCGAGACCCCGGCGAGGAACGGAGCAACGACGGCGAGGCTGGCGATCCAGCCGGGGACCAGCGCGACCCGGTAGCGAACCGACGGCTCGACGGTGGTGCGGCGGCTCATTCCCATCTGTCCCGAAGCCAGATGTAGAGCACGACTCCCTGCACGACGAACAGCGTCGTCAGGAAGAAGAACACCGCCTCCTCGATGGGCAGGTCGAGCAGGGGAATCGTGTAGCCGGTCGTGTACTGTTTCGAGAGGGTCCAGACGCCGAGTCGGATGGCGACGCTGTCGATACCGCAGAGATAGGCCGCCGGAACCAGTGTCGCGCCGCCGACGGTCCGCCACTCCTTGGCGAGGAACTGCCAGCCGAAGGCCCACTGAATGGCGAGAATCGGCCCGCTCCAGACCAGCAGCGACCCGAGGTACAGTCCCGAGTCGGAGCGCAGGAGCACGAGGCCGGACAGAACGACGACGAGCGCAGCGGCGAGTCCAACGAGCCGCGTCCGCATCGGCGTGGCTAGCTGGCGCTCAGTGTCCACCCGAAACCGGGCCACCCACAGCCCGACCATCGCGGTCTGCAAGACGAAAAAGAGGTACTCGCCGAGGGGAATCGACCAGAACCGCACCAGTACGGCGCCGTCGCCGTACCACCAGACGCCGCGTCGAATGAGCGCGCCGTCCCACGGCGTCGTGTAGACGAGCGCCAGGCCTGCGAGGATTGCTGTCCCTGTGAGGACGTCCCGGCGGCTCCCGAGGCGGTAGGTGGCTGTCAGTGCCAATCCAGCCACGACCGGCACCACGAACAGGGCGTGGAACTGGAGATACGTGAGCGTAGGCAACATTAATTCAGATACAGCCGGTGGTCAGAAACGATACCCGGTGCGTGGCTGTCATCCACGCCACGCGGGTTGCCCGTGGCCGTGGGCGTCCGTCGGCGTCTCGCCGGGGCCGCGCTCGGAGACAGCGCTCACGGTGTAGAACGTCGCTTCGGGGTCGCCGTTGCGCCGCCAGTGCCACCACGTACGGGCGAGCAACCACAGCCGGCGACGACGAGTGAGTTCCGGCGTCTCCGTCAGCACGTCGTAGCCACGGTCGCGGATGAGTCGGTGGTGGTCAGCGTACAGGACCGCAGCCAGCAGCACGCCGAACTGGCAGTCCTCCGGGAGGTATCGGATGCCGGCGACGCCCTCGCGGTACAGTTCGTCGGTCCGGGCCAGTTCCTCCTGCATCACGGCACGGAAGGCGTCGTCGACCTCGGCGTCGGCCAGTTGCTCCTCGGTGACGCCGTGGCGCTCCAGCGTCTCCTGTGGGAGGTACACCCGGCCGTAGTCGTGAATGTCCTCACGAACATCCCGCAGGAAGTTCGAAAGCTGGAACGCTTCGGCCAGTGCCGTCGCGTGGGGCAGGGCCTCCTCCTTCTGTGGCGGGTCCATTACCTCCGTCATCATGTGGCCGACGGCGACGGCAGAACCGCCCATGTACTCACGGAGGTCCTCGAACGTCTCGTAGCGGGCCTGTACGATGTCCATCTCCATCGCGTCGATGAAGACGTTGATCGTCTCCTCGGAGATGTCGTGACGCTCGGCCAGGTCCTGAAACGCCGCCATGACCGCCTCGTGGTCGGTCTCGGCCGGGTCGACGTTCCCGAGCGCGGCCTCGCGGATTACCTCCAGTTGCTCGTGCTGGACGGTCGGGGGCGGCCCATCCGTCTGGTCGACGACCTCGTCCGCGACCCGGAAAAAGGCGTACATGACGTAGGTCGGGTGGCGGATACGCTCCGGAAGCAGACGCGTCGCGAGGTGAAACGTCCGGCCGGTCTCCTGCTGTATCGATTTGCTGGTTTGGATGTTATCGGAGTGCATTGAAAGCTATCGGGCGGTCATTCGGCGGGCGATGCGTCGCGCGCTTGTCGGCAGGCTGTCCGTAATAGTTCGGTCGATCCGTGAGTGTGCCGCTGTCACGGGGGACTGTGTCCCGTCGGTTCGCCGGAGACAAACAGGACACTGGTTCTGTATCACTACATGTATATACGGTTGTTATCGGTATAAGCGGACTACCAAACTGCTTCGGGGATCGTGCCAGGAGTCCGCCGCAGGCGTAGGGATTCGCAAGCACTGGTTACCAGTTTTCGAACACTTCTTCCAGTAGCTTTCGCTCACCCGCACGGAGGTGCTGGTGGAACGTCGACGGGCAGATGTCCATCGACTCGGCCAGTTGCTCGCCGGAGACGTCGCGTGGCCAGTCGAAGAAGCCGCCGAGAAACCCCTTCCGAAGCGCCGTTAGCTGGCGGTTGGTCAACCGCTCTTCGACGTTTGCGATGAACGCCTGCCGGGAGACCGGCGGTTCGTCCCGTTCTCGCACGGAGAGCAGTTCCGTCTCCGGATACTGGCTGCGGACCTGCTCGACCACGCTTCGGGTCTCCATCGACGCCGGGAGCGTGACGGTGACTGTCGCCTTCCCTGGTTCGACCAGAATGTCGCCCGTCTGGGCCCCGCGGTCGGCGACGACCGAGACGACCGGCGGGTCCGACACGGTGAATTCGAACAGCGCCGACGAGTCCGCCGTCGAGACGTGTGAGACGCCCGATACCTGCGGGTGGTCGGCGGCGACGGCACAGACAGCCGAGGGGTCGTCCGTCTCGACGAGGAAGAACATCACCGTCTCCTCGCCGTCGGGGACGCTCCCGCCGTACTCCATCGAGCAGCCGAGTTCGCTCGCCACGTCGATGTAGAACACGTCGGGGTCGGTGACCTGCAGTTCGAGTTCGGTGACGTTGTCGGCGGTCAACAGCCGGCTGGTCTCGCGGGCGTCGATGGCCGCCGCAGTCGCCCGGCCGATGGTCCCGAGCACGGCCTGTTCTCGGGGATCAAACACGTCGTCGCTGTCGGCGTAGACGGTGAGGACGCCGTACAGCGACTCGCCGGAGACGAGCGGGACTGCCGCGACCGACGCGACGTCGGAGTCGGCGAGTCGGCTGTGTTGCTCGTCGATGTCACCGGTCACGACCTGCATCTCCTCGGTCCGGGCCGCCTCCGCAACCGGGTCGTCGGCGTTAAGCGGGATGGACAGCGTTGTCGGGTGGTCGGCGGAGAGTGCCGTCGACGACAGCGTCTCGTCGCGTAGATCCAGTTCGGACACCCAGGCGAACTGGTAGGAGTCGACCTCGGCCAGCCGGTCACAGACGGTCTGCTGGATGGCCTCGCGCGAGTCGACGGTCAGTACGTCGCCCATCACCGCTTTCAGCAGCCCGTCGACCCGGTCGACGAGCTGTTTGAGGTTCTGGCGCTCGGCTTTGAGCTCCTCGCTGCGGCGCTCGGCCGCCAGTTCGGCGAGCTTCCGCTGGGTGATGTCGATGTGTGCGACGACCGCGCTCCCGGCCTCGTCGTCGGGGAGCGGTGCGACCCGCATCAGAAACCACTGCTTCTCCTCCGGGGAGTGACACGGGTACTCCATCGTGAACAGGTCCTGCTCACCGTCGATGACCGACTCGATGCCGCCGAGTGCCTGCCCGGCGTACTCGTCGGCGTCGATGTCGGTCGTCGCGAAGTAGTTCGTCCCCTCCATCTCCCCATCCTCGTCGCCCGCGAACTCCCGCCAGGCGCGGTTGGTAAACAGAATCGTCCCCTCGTCGTCGAGGACAGCGATATTGATGGGTAGCGTGTCCAACGTCGAGTGAGCGAGTGTCTCTGGTGGCTTCATTCAGTGTCCCTGGCTCCGAATAGCCGATACCCTGTGTAGTGGCGGCGGGTGAATAAACGTGTGGCCCGGAACGGGGAACTGTTGCCTGTGCGGAAAACTCTAAGCGCTGTCAGTCGCAACTGGTTCGTATGTTCGGGTCCCGGAACTCCCGGGCGGAGTCGGTCACCTGTATCGCGTGTGGGGAGTCCGTCTCGCGGACCGAGGCCCGCGAGTACGACAAACACGGCGACCGGTGGGACCGCCGGAACAAGACGTTCGAACACCTCTGTAAAGCCTGTTTTGCCGACCTGTGCCAGCAGCCGCGGGACGGCCTCGAAACGACGCTCGACGCCGCCGGGGCCGGCGAGGCCGACCAAGAGACCTTCCTGAGACGGTTCCGAGAACTCTCCGAGGGCGACACGCACAGGGAATGAGACGGGGAAGTCACGGCCCAGTCCCACCCCGACAGCCCTAACTACGCCCTGTTCGTACCGGGTGACATGACTACAGAGGACGCGCAAGCGGCCGCCGGGACCGCCGAGGGGCAAGGCCCCGTCGAGATCGACCCGGAGATGGCCCGCCATCTGGAGAACAAGCGCGAGGAACTGTTCGAGAAGTTCGGCATCCCCGACGAATTCCCGCCCGAGGTACTGGAGGAGGCCAAAGAGCGCACGCAGGACGTGCAGGCCGAAATCGAGGACGAGGTCGACGAACGCGAAGACCTCCGTGAGATGACCACCTGGACGACCGACCCCATCGACGCCCAGGACTTCGACGACGCCATCTCCATCGAGGAGCGCGAGGACGAGATCGTCCTCTGGGTCCACATCGCCGACGTGACTCACTACGTCAACCCCGACACGAAGATGTGGGAGCAGGCCGTCGAGCGCGGGAACACCGTCTACCTCCCGGCCTACACCGTCCACATGCTGCCGCCCGTCCTCGCCGAGACCGTCTGTTCGCTGGTCCCCAACGAGGACCGCTTGGCCCACACCGTCGAGATGCACCTCGACAAGGAGAACCTCGGCTACGAGGAGATCAACATCTACAAGTCCGTCATCCGCTCGGACGCTCGCCTGACCTACACCGAGGCCGAGCGCCTGCTGGACGAGCCGGAGACCGCAGAAGACGTGCTAGAGGACCAGAGCGTCGACCTCGCGGAGAAGACCGAGCGCGTCTGGGAACTGGCCGACCGGATGCACGAGCAGCGCAAAGAAGAGGGCTCGCTCGTCCTCAACCCCGCCCGCGACCGCGCCCACACCATCATCGAGGAGTGCATGCTGAAGGCCAACAAGGCCGTCACGCACGAGCTGATGTGGAACCGCGGCGTCGAGGCGATGTACCGCGTCCACCCACAGCCGAGCCCCGACGAGTGGGACGAAGCGCTGGTCGAAATTCAGGAACTTGACGGCGTTTCCATCCCCGGCGACGCTTGGGAC
The DNA here is from genome assembly GCF_008728975.1 of Haloarcula sp. CBA1131. Taxonomy (NCBI): domain Archaea; kingdom Methanobacteriati; phylum Methanobacteriota; class Halobacteria; order Halobacteriales; family Haloarculaceae; genus Haloarcula; species Haloarcula sp. CBA1131. The sequence goes on along the minus strand of NZ_RPCY01000001.1, from coordinate 955,814 downwards.
GACCCGCGAAAGGCCGTCAACGCCACGCTCGAACAGGCCCCCGGTCGCCAACTCGACAAGATTCAGTGGGCCGTGATGAAGGTCATGCCACGCGCGAAGTACATGAACGACCCCTTCGGCGGCCACCACGCCCTGAACTTCGAGATTTACGGCCACTTCACCTCGCCGATCCGCCGCCTGTCGGACCTCATCAACCACTGGATCGTCTACACCAACGACGTGCCCGAGGACCTCGTCGCGCTGTGTGACCGCGCCAGCGACCGCCAGAAGGACGCCGAGCAGTGCGAGCGCGAGTACAAGAACTTCCTGCAGGAGGTCGGTCTGGACCCGTCAGCGGTCAACAACCGCGGTATCGAAGTCGTCGAGAATCCTGATGACGATGGCGAGGATGAAGACGCTGAAGCCGATGCCGCCGACGCAGCCGTTGAAGAGTAACGGCTAGCTAAAGTATCGGGTTCTGTTGTGCATGGTTCTGCAGCTACGGCCGTCGGGAGCCAGAAAGCCCCGGCTGGGTGGGACTGAAAGGGGCCGTGCTATCGGCGAACTCCGACGACGCAAGCACGCGAAGCGCGCGCAGCGAGGCGCAGGAGCCGATAGCGCGGGGGCTTTCTGGCTGTTCAAATATCACCACAAAGCCGTAGCAGCACCAAACAACCATCCCAGAGAGTCGCACATAGCAACAGCAAGACCTTTTCACAGTCGGTACGGCACTGCCCGTATGTGCCCTCCAGCACCCGCAATCGTCACCGAGGGGTTGACGAAGCGCTACAGTGGGGTCTCGGCGATAGCGGACCTCGACCTCACAGTCCCGCGCGGCAGCGTTTTCGGCTTCCTCGGCCCCAACGGGGCGGGCAAGACCTCGACGATTCGAATCCTGACGACGTTGACGAACCCAACAAGCGGCACCGCGCGGGTGGCGGGCGAGTCGGTCGCCGACCGCGCAGCGGTGGTCGAACACATCGGCTTCCTGCCCGAGGAACCGCCGCTGTACGACGAACTCACCGGCCGCGAGCAGCTGGAGTACGTCGCCGGCCTCCGCGGGCACGAGGACTGGGACCGCGTGGAGTCGCTGCTCGACCGATTCGACCTCGATACGGACGCAGACCGGCGCGTCGAGACGTACTCGAAGGGGATGAAACAGAAACTCGGCCTCGTTCAGGCGCTGTTGCACGATCCCGATGTGCTCTTTCTCGACGAACCCACCTCGGGACTTGACCCGCGGGCGGCGCGGACGGTCCGTGACACCATCAGCGAGGTCGCGGCCGCGGAGACGACGGTCTTTCTCTCGACGCATATCCTCCCCGTCGTCGAGGAGTTGGCCGACACCGTCGGCGTCCTGTACGACGGCGACCTCGTCACGGAGGGGTCTCCTGAAGAACTGACCGGCAGCGTCGAGTCCGGGAGCACGCTCGAAGACGTGTTCCTCGACGTGACCAGCGAGCACCCGGGAGAGCGATGAGACGGCCGAGCGGACGACGGACACGACTGATCGCGCGGACGGAACTGCGGCGTACCTGGCGCAAGCTCATGGGCACGGCGCGCGGGACGCTCATGTTACTTGGCGGAGGACTGGGCATCGTCATATACAGTCTCGCTATCGGCGTGATGGCGTTCTTTTTCGGCGGCGCCCTGGCCGACAGCGACCCCCACACGGTCAGGCTTGCGACGACGGCGGGTATCGTCGGACTGCTCGGACTCGTCGGCTTCTTCACGCTCCAGCACACGGTGAAATCGGCCGGCGAGCCCGACGCCGCCGACGGCCTGCTGACGACGGTCCCCTACGAGGACGCGGCGGCCGGGCTGCTCGCCGCCGAGGCCGGTCGCGTGTCGCTCGCGCTCGCCATTCCGATTGTGGCGCTAGTAGGCGGGCTTGCAGCCGGTGACGCCGGGGTACTCGTCGCTCTCGTGGCGCTCATCGGGTCGGTCGCGGTCGCCCTGCTGGGGACGGTTCTCGGCTTCGGCCTGGGGCTGGTGACAAAACTGGTGGCGAACCGCTCGGCCTTCGTCGCTAGTCACCGCGCGAGCGTCGGGGCTGCCGTCTCGCTCATCTTGCCACTTGGCTGGGTCGCGATGACGGCCGTTCCGACGGTACAGCTTCGTGTGCTCCAACTGGCGACCCAGTCACCGCTCTCGTGGCCTGCCGACGTAGTCCTGCTCGTTCTGGGGGCCGGTGGCGATCCGGTCGCTGCCACCGTCGCTACGGTGGGGGTTCTCAGCGCGCTCCCGGTCGGCGTGGTTGCGTGTCTGTGGCTTGCTGCGCGGGCTTGGTATGTCGATCCGGTCCAGCCTGACTACGAGTTCGACGCAGACAAGCAGACACTCTCAGACCGTCTGCTGAGAGGACGGGTCTCGACGGCGACCCGCGTGGTCGCCCAGAAGTCGTGGCTCCGTGCCAAGCGAGCGCCCATTTCCGTGCAGTTCGCGATCATGCCGTTTTTCTTCCTAGTGTATCATCTCCAGATCGTCATTCTGGAGCGAGTGGTCCCGCCAACGCTCCCCCTCAGCGCTGGCCTCGCCAGCGCGGCGGCGTTCGGGGCCGCGTTCTCGCTCAATCCGCTCGGCGGCGAGGAAGGAGTGCTGCCGCTGACACTGACCGCCAACGTCTCCGGCCGGGCGTTCGTCACCGGACTCGTCCTTGCGGGCGCACTCCCCGGTGTCGTGGTGACGACGCTACTGGTCGTCGGTCTCGGTGTCGCCGCCGGAACGCCACCGGTCACGCTCGCTGCCGGACTCACAGTCGCACTGGCCGCAACCCTCGCCGCACCGGCTATCGCCGTCGGAGCCGGCGTCGTGTTCCCGAAGTTCGAATCCTCGTCGGTGCAGGGCCGCGAAGTGGTGGTCCCGAGCGGCTGGGCGTTCGGACTGTACTTCCTCGTTCTCGGCGTGGCCGTCGCGCCGGGGAGTCTGGCGTACCTGCTCGCCGTCCGAGACCTGTTCGCGCTACCGGTCGATGACGCGCTCCTTCTCGGTGGGGGGCTGGTAGCGAGCGCCGCAATCGCCGTCGCTGGCGCTGTCGCCGGCTTCCTCTACGCCGCAAACCGCGTGGCGACCTACCGGCTCGACTAGCAGATCGGCTTCGGGTCCAGCCCCATCGCCTCCAGCGTTTCCGCGTAGTCGTCGTACGCCGCTTCGATGGCTTCGGTCGCGGCCGCGGCTGCCGTCTCGCGCTCGGACTCCGAGAGGTGTCCGAGAGCGGCCTCCCCGTCGTCGAGTGCCGACGCCTCCCCTCGAATCTCGCGGAACGTATCGGCCCGCTGCTCGTCCGCCTCGTTGATGAAGAAGCTCACTACCTGCAGGTAGAACCGGTCGGCGAGCAGCGGCGCAGCGACGAGGCCGGCCCCGACGCGCCGCGCAGTCCCACTGACGGTTTCGAGGTGGTCGATGAACCCATCGGGGTCACCGGCGTCCGCGTCAATGCGGTCCGCCCGCTCGGCCGCAGCCTCGGCGGCTGCCCCGAACTGCGTCGCCACGTCGCTGTCAGACTCGTCGGCCCATCGACCGAGGATATCTGCGAGTCCTGATTCGCGGGTCGCCGCTGCTGTGAGCACTGCCTCCGTCTCCAGTGTCGCATCTGTTGCTGCGATAAGCATCTTGTCCGAGCCCAGTCTGTCCCGCTCTGTCTCAGTCTGGTCGCGGACGGCGTCGATAGTGGCTCCAGCGTCCATACGTCCGCTGGGCGCGGCAGGGGCTTGAAATCCCCGCCCGATTTATCCGCCGGGCAACGCTACAGTCGGTATGGCCGATGACTACCCTGACCCGCCGACGGACCCGCCGTCACTATCGGCAGCGGCGTTGCAGGCGGAACTGGACGCCGGCAAGTCGCTCCGGTTGCTCGACGTTCGCGACCGCGACGAGTACGAGCAGTGGCGGATTCGCGGCGAATCGGTGACGGCGACACAGCTCCCATTTACGAAGTTCCTTCAGGCGAAGGTGACCGGCGAAGTGGACGACATCGTCGGCGACGTGGCCGGCACCGGCCCGATAACGGTCGTCTGTGGCCGCGGCGAGGCCAGCGCCTTCGTCGCCGGCCTGCTGACCGAACACGGCATCGAGGCGCAGAACCTCAGCGACGGCATGGAGGGGTGGGCGCGGCTCTACGAGGCCCGCGAGATCACCTGCGACGCCGCAACCGTCCTCCAGTACCGCCGGCCGTCGTCCGGCTGTCTCGGCTACATGGTCGTCAGCGACGGCTCGGCCGCCGTCGTCGACCCGTTCCGAGCGTTCACCGACCGGTACGTCACCGACGCCGCCGACCACGACGCCTCGCTCACCCACGCTATCGACACGCACGTCCACGCCGACCACGTCAGCGGCGTCCGTCGTCTCGCCGCAGAGACCGGTGCCGAGCCGATCCTTTCCGAACGAGCGGTCGCCCGCGGTGTCGACGACGTGACCGCACTGGCCGCCGACGAAACGCTACGCGTCGGCTCGGCCACACTGGAGCCTCGTCCCCTACCCGGGCATACGACCGGCATGACCGGCTTCACCGTCGGTGACGTGCTGCTGGCCGGCGACAGCGTCTTCCTCGACAGCGTCGCCCGCCCAGACCTGGAAGCTGGCGCTGACGGAGCGAGGGATCTGGCCCGCGACCTCCACCGAACGCTGACCGAGCGACTCGCAACGCTACCCGGCGAAACAGTCGTCGCTCCGGGCCACTACAGCGAGTCGACAACGCCGGCTGACGACGGTACATTCACCGCTGCCCTGGGGACTCTCCGCGACCGGCTCCCGGGGTTCGCGATGGACCGCGAGGCGTTCGTGGAGTACGCCTGTGACGATATCCCGCCGCGCCCCGCCAACTTCGAGCGGATTATCGCCATCAATCTCGGAACGGAGACGGCCGACGACGACACCGCGTTCGAACTCGAACTCGGTCCGAACAACTGCGCGGCCGCGCCGTCGGACGCGGTGTGACACCGCCACGACACAACAGCGGCTACAACGGGAGTCGCTTGCGGATCTGATCCAGAATCGATTCGTCTTCGTCGGGCAACGACTCCCCCACCACGCCCTCGCCCGGGAGAATGACGGTTCGCTCGCCGTTGTCCTCGACCTCGATGAGGTCGTCCGCCTTGAGAGCCGCGAGCGCGTCCTCTATGCGGTCGATATTCTCCTCCGTCCGCGACCGAAGCTCGAAGACGGTCATCCCCTCATCACGGCGGTCAGCGAGCGCATCGAGCACCGCAACCTCTGTGTCGTCCCGGTCGCGATACTCCGGCTTCGCTCTCATATGTCCCTCTAAAACCGGCTGGGTCTAATCTTTGTCCCTCGTGAATCTAATCTGGGAACCTGATCCGACACGGTATAAACTGCTGAACCGGTAAGTCAGACCCCTGATCGGAGCGGTCGTCAGCGACAAACTCGCTGTGACTTATGATTCCGAACCGAGTGATTCGCTATCGTCCCTTTTCATGGTAAGCTGGCCCCTCTTCAGTGGTAGAGCCATACTTTGCCATGAAGACTCGGAGCGACCATTCGTCGGTATAGTACTTGTACGCCCAAATATATTTGATGTGAGTTGTTTCAAACACCCCGCCGTCTTCCGTAGTGAACGTCACATTGACCGTATCAGGAATGTACGTGTGGTCCCGGTCTGGAAGGTGGTCATCATTATTGTTATAGTCTTCTACAATGGCATAGTACTTCCAGAGCGGGTTTAGCCGGTCATTTCGGGTCTTAGTGAAGTTTGTGGTATCACGCATTTCAACCGTTATGTGGTATGAGTCATTATCAGGGAAGGCCTCCATCTCGGCAGAACGGTTCTCCTCGTCTGCATCGTATAGATACTGCATATTCTCATCGAATTCCTCAAACTTCTCTGCCTTGCTGAGATCACCTTCAGTAGTAGATCCGGTTTCCGTTTCAGTTCCTTTGGTAGCTACTTGCGTACTCTCGGTTTCCATTGGCTCAGGCGTTTGGGTCTTAATAATATCTGGCGTGGGTTCTGGCGTCTGCGTCGACGAAACTGTCTCTTCGGCTGGTCCGCTGCCTCCCGCGAACGCAGAGCAGCCGGCAGAGATAATTAAGAGAGCAATGGCGACAGAGCTAACGATAGTTCTAGTCTCACTCATGGTTTTGGGTTTCATTGTTGAGGTCTGTTTCCTTGTTTTCTTTTTCAGCAGGTGAAAGATTCAGAGTTTCAGTCAAGGTTGGCGTTGGTTCTGGTAACGTGCCAGTTGCTGATCCGTCGCCGTCCACTCCCGCAGATGGTGAATCCTGTGCAGTCTCGCCACCGGTGCTCAAAAATACGATCCCGCAGACAAGGGCGGTGAAGACAGGCATGTAGGCGAGCGCAGTCAAGATGCTAACGTACCCCTCTCCGGACTGGATTCCGGGCATCGGTGATTCCTTATTTGCATACCAATGGGCGTCCGTCCACATGATAAGCGGAGCAGTGACTGTGGGTAAGAGAGTGCCTGCAACCGTCACTAACAGGCAGGCGACGACCTCTTGTGCACTATTCTTTACATTCATCATAGTTAGGATTTATTTATTGCCATCTGCAAGTTTTAGTTCCGAAGCCAGATCTGAAAGCTGTCACCAAAAACTCCACCCTCCGCCACCGTCGCCGCCACTGTCATCGTCATCGTCGCTATCGTCTCCGAACCAACTCCCGCTGTCACCGTCGTCATCACCACCGCTGTCCTCATCATCGTCGTCACCGCCACCGATTATGCCGTCAAGGAAACCTCCCTGATCATCGTTATCACTGCCACCACTACCATCATCGTTACCGTTGCTATCATCATCGTCACTACTACTGCCGTCATCGTCATCGTATGACCAGTCATATCCACCGTTGTCATCGTCGCCACTGTCCTCATCGTCGTCATCGTCTCCGCTATCTGGGTTCATCAGGTTATTTGGCACGCTGGATGCTGGACGAGTACTACGACTCTCATCGCTGGAATCGTCGTCATTGTAACTACCGCCATTATCAACATCAATGAAACCGTCCTGATTCTCTTCCTGTTCCTTTATATCGTCTTTTCGTTCATCGATAGTCTCCTTACTGAACGTGCCTCCGTAACCGTCCTCGGAGTACTTGTTCATGTTCTCTTCATCGATGATCTTAGTGAGTTCATTGTCAACGTACATCCACAAACCGTCCCGGCCGTCGGTGTCGACGATGGTGTCGCCGATAGTCATCGCGGCCGAAGTACAGCCCTTGTTCTGCCCGTCGACGTAGTAGCTTCCGCTACCACCCGGGCAATTACTGCCGCCGCCACCGTTGCCGGACGAGTCGGCGACACGAATCGTCCGGTTAGCGACGCCGCGCCGTCCGTCGGCATCGTAGGCGACCGCGCGGACGGACACAGAGCCGGAGTCGTTGAACGTGTGAGTAATGGTTGCGGTCCCGTTCTCGCCAGCGAGTCGCGTCTGGTTCTGTGCGGTGCCGTTGACGACCCACGCGAGCGTTCGGAGGTCGGCATCACCGGCAGTCGCGTTTGCAGTCAGATTCCGCTGGAGGCCAACGGGAACCGCAGACGGGGCCGACATCGAGACTGACGGCCCACCGGCGGCCACCACATCGACGTGGAGCGTGTCCGAGCGCGACGCGCCGTCATCATCAGTGACGGTGACAGTAACGTTGTACTGGCCGGTGTCGGCTGGTGAAAACGTCGTCTGGACGCAGGTCTGGCAGTCGGGCGTGCGCGTCGTGCCGTCCGGCGTTTCGATGGACCACTCGGTATCTTCGATTGTGCCGTCGGGGTCGCGCGAGCCGTTGGCGTCCAACTGGACCGACGTCTCTCGCTCGACGGACTGGTCCAGTCCGGCGTCGGCAAGCGGTGGCTGGTTCCCGGTCGCCACCGCTGTCCCGCCGAGAAGCGCCGAGAGGGCGAGGACCGACACCACGAGCGTCGTCATCCGCTGCATTGGCGTAACGTAGTACCGCTTCCAGTTATAAAATTTCACAAGCTGTGCTGAAATTAATGTAGCAGCGTCGCGAAACAGGGTAGCGTTCTGTCACGAGCGGTAGAGCCAACGGGCAGGGTTTAAGTACGCCACGGTGGGAAGTTCTGGCAATGGGTCTCAAATGTTCCGTCCTCGGGCACAAGTACGGTGAGACCACCGTCGAGCGCGAGCGCGAAGAGCAGGGTAGCGAAGTCGTCATCACCATCCAGGAACGGGAGACCTGTGAGCGGTGTGGAAATACGCGGATCGTCTCGGAGAACAAGGAGGTCACGGCAATCGAGACGCCGTCGGACATCGCCAGCGACCTCGTCGAAGACGAGTCCGAATCCGAAACGGCGGGGACCGAGTCACCGCCAGAAGACGAACCTGCTGATAGCGCGGCCGAACCCACAGACGAGGAATCGGAGCGCTCGGGTGGCTGGGATAGCGTCGACGACCCGGTCGAAGCACCGGACGACACAGGAATCGGCGACGAAAGCGTAGACGCCGGGGAACCGGTTGATCCGTCGGCTGACGACGCCGAGATTATCGACGATAGTGACGATGGCGAGGAAGAAAGCGGCGACGTGGAACTGGACGAGCCGACGACGACGGTCGACGTCCCGGACGCCGAAGGCGAGGAGCCGGTAACCGAAGACGAGACCGACCCGGAGAAAGACGACGGGCTCATTCTCGGCGAGGAAGAGGAATCGGAGTCGGCCGGCGACGACCGCCAGCCGGGCGAATGGCCCGATGAACCGGGGGACGACGGGGACGGCTGGTCGCCGGAGACGATGCCGGTCGATACCGGAACGGACGACGATTCGAGCGTCGAACCGACCAGCGACAGCGCCGTGACGGTTCCGGAAGGCGAGTTCGCCTGTCCGGAGTGTGGGTTCACCACCGAGGTGGAATCGACGTCGTTGCGCGCTGGGGACTTCTGTCCGGAGTGTCACAAAGGGTCACTTATCACCCGGGGCGAGGAGTGAACGCAAAGGGTAAGACAGCCCCTCGCAAAAACTCGCCCATGCGAGAGTACAAGATGCGACGGGGCGAGCATCTCGAAGACCGCGTCCCTGACATGGAAGCGTTCGTCGAGGAGTACTTCGGCGAAGTAACGGATACAGAAGAGTACGAAGGCAACGACCTGCTGGTCGTCGACGACCCCGACAACCCCGTGTTTGACCGGGTCGTCGCGGGCCGCGTCGAGTACGGCTCGAAGAAAGACAAGATCGCACTCCACATCGACGAGCGACCGGCAGAGGACGTCATCGCCGAGGGCAACGTCGATGCGGCCGAGGACGCCGTCGCTATCAAGAACGATTTCCTGGAGGAGGCGACCGACCGCGACGCGAAGGCACGACGCGACTCACTGAAGCGCTCGGTCGAGGACGACGCCGACGCCCCGGACAACGTCTAACGACGGTCGTCGGGCGCACGCAGTCCGCGAGTGCCGGCAGGCTGGTACTGCGTATCGGTTCGGCACGGCCCGCGTAGCCATCCGGAAATTCTTCGATATCGACACTGAGTACCGCCAGTATCACGCAGCGTCAGACGGGCGTCACATCTAAATACGCTTGTGGCATAGGTTCACATACGCCTCACCCGGAGGCGCGCACAAGTATCCGGGGCACGAGACACCCCTCGTGTTGCCACGGAGCCAGCTCCGGGGCAGCCTGTCATAGTTTGTCCGCCCGCCGGAGCGGACCCAATCCGGCATTCGAGCGCGGCCAGGTCAGTTACCGAGCCGGCATTCCCGTTTCATCGGCGCGATATCGACGACAAAATGCAGCCGTTGATCGGAAAGATTCGAGAGTCAGAACGGCGCTACTCGGCGAGCCCGTAACCGCGCTTGAACAGCACGTAGTCGATTGACAGCACGACCACGGTCGTCCCGGTCAGGACGGCCAGCGACGTGTTCGGATCGATTTCGGTGACGCCGATCATGCCGTAGCGAACGCCGTTGACCATGTACACCATGGGATTGAGAAGCGAGACGTTCCGCCAGAACGCCGGGAGGACTTCGAGCGAGTAGAACACCGCGCCGAAAAAGACCAGCGGCCGGAGAATGAACTGGTTCATCACTGTCAGGTAGTCGAAGTCGCTCGCCCAGAGGCCGCCGATGACGCCGAGCCCGCCGAACAGTGTGGTAATCACCAGCAGGAACGAGACGAGATACACGGGGTTGGCGACGGGAACCGAGGTGAATATCAGGCCCACACCGACGATCAGCAGTGACGTGACGACCCCCCGGAGTGCGCTGGCCGAGACATAGGCGGCCACCATACTTCGGTTCGACATCGGCGAGGTGAGGACGGCCTGAATGTAATCGTTCCAGCGTCCGTGGAAGATAGTGAAAGAGGCGTTCTCGAAGCTGTCAGAGATGGCTCCAAGCACGACCAGTCCGGGGAGGACAAACTGGAGGTAGCTCACGCCAGCGATTTCACCGATTCGGCTCCCCAGAATCACGCCGAACACGGAGAAATACAGCGCGTTCGTGATAATCGGCGGGAGGAAGGTGTTGTACGGCCGGCGGACGAACCGGAGGATTTCCCGCCGAACAAGTGTCAGGAACTGCGTCGCGTTCGCGTTCATGCGGACACCTCCGCGTACTCGCGGTCGTCGCGGGTCATGTCGACGAACACCTCTTCGAGCGACGCGCGGCGGATATCGAGCGAGGTCACGGTGTGACCCTGCGCTTCGAGGTCGCGCATGATCGCCGGCGCGGTCTGGCTCCCTCCCATCGCCGTGACAGCCAGACCCTCGTCAGTCAGTTCGACGTCGGTGATCCCCTCCACGTCGAGTCGCGGGGCCGTCCGCGGCATCTCGGCGAGTTCGAGGACGATAGTGTCAGTGCCGCGGGCCATCAGGTCGTCGGGGGTCGCCACCTCGACTTTCTGCCCGTCGTCCATGATCGCGACCCGGTCACAGAGGCGTTCAGCCTCCTCGATGTAGTGCGTCGTCAGCAGAATTGTCGTCCCGGCGTCGTTCATCCGGTTGATAATCTCCCAGAGGTCGTGCCGGAGCTGGACGTCGACGCCGGCCGTCGGCTCGTCGAGGATGAGCAGGTCGGGGTCGGAGACGAGCGCGCGCGCGAGGACGAACCGCCGTTTCATTCCGCCGGAGAGCCAGTCGAAGCGTGTGTCGCGCTTGTCCCAGATACCGACCGTCTTCAGCGCGTCTTCGGCGCGCTCCCGGGCCTCGGCCCGACCGATGCCGTGGTAGCCCGCCTTGTGTTCGAGCACCTCGATGATGGGGAAGAAACGGTCGACGTTGAACTCCTGTGGCGCGACGCCGATGCGGTCGCGGGCCTCCCGGTAGTCGTCCTCCACGTCGAAGCCGAACACCTCGGCGGTCCCCGCGTCTTTGTGGACGAGGCCGACCAGCGTGTTGATAAACGTCGTCTTGCCGGCTCCGTTCGGCCCGAGCAGCCCGAAGAACTCGCCTTGCTCTACTGTCAATTCTAGGTCGTCGAGCGCCTGGACGTCGCCGTAGCGCTTCCCTAATCCACTGGCGCGTATCGCCGGTTCAGTCATTGCCGCCCTTAGCGTGGCGACACCGAAAAACGCATTGAAGCCCCCGAAAACCGGCAGTTAGACTGATACAAGCTGACAAGATCGACCGAACGGCGAGGTCCCGTTGGCCGGGCTGTCACAATCCTACTGACCGAGGCGTTCCCGGGAGATGCCGACGCCAGCCGGCGTGATGATGAGCTGGTCGTCGTCCTTCTGGACGATGTCGCCACCGACCTCGTTGGCGACCTGCTTGAGTTCGTCGCTGATGTGTTCCATCGTACGGTCCTGCGTGGAGTGGCGCGTGATGTCCGCGACGACCACGTCACCGTCGTAGACGGCGTCTTTGATGTCGATGACGTCCTGCTTGTCGCTGATACGGGCGATCCGAACCTGGCGTTCGAGTTCCGTCCCGGTCATCTCGAATTCGTTCGCGTTCAGTTCGACGTAATCCTCGGTGTTCCGAGAGGATCCAGACTCCCCGAGGATCTTGCTCATCAGTCCCATGTCACTCACGGCGTGCGCTACCCGTTTCAACTTTTCGTCCATCGAACGTGTCGCCACAGCACCCCTGATCGGCCGTGGTGGCGAGCAGGAACAGCGAGTTCCACACAAAACGTTATTCAGCGGCGGAGCAAACACCGACAGCGATGCGCCCGCCCTCCATCAGAACGACTCCCCGCACCGTCGCAGCCGTCGGTGGCGTCCTCTATGCTATCGGCGTGCTGTCGTGGCTGTTTACAAGCGGCGTCCATTTCTCGTCGGAGGATCCGACGACACTCGCGTTCGGGGCCGGCTACGCCGCCGTTGGGATGGTCCTCACAGGTGCCGTCCCGCTGTATCTCTGTAGCCGCCTCTCGCTTGTTACGCCAGTCCTCGTGACGCTCTGGCTGCTTGGCAACACGGTGTCGCAGTGGTTCTACGGGACGCATCTCCACCCGTTGTCGTCGTATCTCACCGTCTGGCCACTGCTGCTCGGGGTGGCCGTGAGCGCTGGCGTGGCCGAAGCGGTTGCTAGAATCGGCATAGACCGTACCCTCGACCGGTTCGGGCTTCGGCCGCTGGTGTGACTGGAGTGCGATACCAGTGGACTGCGCTACACCGAGAACTCGAAGAGGTCGTCGCCGACGTGGTGCAGCGACTTGACGACTTTTCCGCTGTCGCCGACCATGTCGTCGCCGTCGGTCTGTGCGCGGCCGACAGCGAGAAACTTCCCGTGGGACTCCTCGTTGATGACGACCAGGTCGCCCTCGCTGATGTCGTCGTCGGCCTCGGTGATACCCGGCCGCATGATGTCAGCGCCGTCCGAGACAAAGGAGACGGCCCCGGCGTCCACGGTGACGATGTGTTTCTCCGGCGGGTACTGATTAGCTCCCTGAACGGTCAGGAACGGTTCGCCGTTCAGATAGAGGACGAGCGGGTCGCCATCGACGAGGACGACGTCCCAGTCGCTGTCGTCGAACTCGACCTTCTCGAAGCTGTCCGCGTCGAGTTCGACACCGAGGTTGTCCGACAGCGCCGTCGTGATGGTGTCGACCTCGTCCGAACGGAGGTGGTGTCGCGACTTGACTTCCATACCCGCGTCTCCTCGGCGACAGAGGGTAAGCGTAACGAACCGTGCGGACGGTGTGGCGGACGCAGGTTTTTGTCCGCGCGGGCTAAGGTCAGGGTATGCGAGTCGTCACGCTGCTGCCCTCGGCGACGGAAATCGTCTACGCGCTCGGCGTCGAGCCGGTCGGCGTCTCACACGAGTGCGACCATCCGCCGGCGGCCCGCGAGAAGCCGTCAGTCAATCGCTCGCGTGTCGACCCGACGGCCTCAAGCGGCGAGATCAACGAGCAGGTCGCGGCCGCCGAGGAGGACGGCGGCGTCTACGCCATCGACCGCGAGACGCTGGCAGAACTGGACCCCGACCTCATCGTCACCCAGGGCGTCTGTGACGTGTGTGCTGTCGACCACGTGGTGGTCGCTGAGGCTGTCGAGGAACTGGGACTGGACGCCGACGTGCTGACGCTGGACGTCCACAGCCTCGACGACCTGTTCGAGTCCATCCACCGGGTCGGTGCAGCCATCAAGCGCGACGAGCGCGCCGCCGAACTCGTCGCGGACCTCCGTGACCGCGTCGCAGCAGTGGAGACAACAGCGGCGCGGGCCGAGACGACGCCCCGCGTGGCGGTGCTCGACTGGCTCGACCCGGTGATGGTCGGCGGGCACTGGGTGCCAGAGATGGTCCGGAAAGCCGGCGGCACCTATGGAATGGAAGAGGCGGGCGCTCACTCCCGGCCCCGCGAGTGGGAGGAGGTCGTCGACTACGACCCCGAGGTGCTGGTGGCCGCGCCCTGTGGCTTCGACGTGGCACAGACCCGCGAGAACATCGCTGACCTGACCGAGCGGCCCGGCTTCGACGATTTGACTGCGGTCCGGGACGGCCGGGCGTACGTGATGGACGGCCACCACTACGTAAATCGGTCGGGGCCGCGCCTCGTGGACACGCTTGAGTTCCTGGCGGCGCTGTGTCACCCGGACCTGTTCGAGACGCCGCCACAAGATGTGGTTGTAGACCTGCCGGCGCTCCGGGCGTAAACTGTCAGGGTACCGAACGCGGCATCAGCGGTCGGGGAGGAACGAGCGAACCGCCGCGCCGACCTTTTCCGGGGCTCGCCAGACACCGACGTGGCCGACATCGGATAGTTCGACGAACGTGGCAGCACTCATCGCGTCGTCGATTGCCCGAATTCCGTCGCGGAGATACGCCGGACTCTCGGACCCAGCAAGGAGTAGCGTGGGTGCATCGACCGTGAGCGAGTCCGGGAGTTCGTAGGACCCGACGACCGCGCTCTCCCGGACGACCGTCTCGGCCAGCGGCGCACGCTCGGCGGTAGGCCACTGCGAGGGGTCGCCGCTGGTGCTCGTCTCGCGGAAGAACGCCTCGATGACGGCTTCACGGTCGCCCGCGTCGAGGTGGCCCCGGAGCCGTGGCGCGAGCGGTGCGCCGTCGCGGTGATCGCCGACCAGTATCGCCGGTTCGTACAGAATTAGCTGGGCGATATCGGTCTCTCTGGCGGCCACCAGCGCACAGAGCCCCCGAAGGAGTGACCGAACAGCACTGGGTCACCCGGGAGCGAATCGATCAGTGCGACCACGTCGTCGACCTCGCGGGCGAGCGAGTGGTCGTCGGCGTCGCCGCTCTCGCCTCGGCCCCGCCGATCCACCGCGACGGGCGTGTAGCCGTCGGGTAACTGAGAGCGAAACCGGTCCCAGACCGCCGACGTGCCGGTCGTTCCATGCACCAGCACGACCGGTTGTCCGTCGCCAGGGCGGTCGTACGCGATGGCGGTCCCGTCGGGTGACGTGAGTGTCTCCATTGGGCCAGATACTCCGGGGGGACGGTGCGAAAGCGTTGTGAATCGACAGAACGGAGTCGTTCTCGCGTCACACTACCGCCGCGACCAGCCCGACGTAGGTATTCCCGAGAACGACGACGACACCGAGGGCCACGACCGAGAGAAACCAGGCCCGCCACAGCGGGACCCGCTCGACCACGTCGCGACACTCCAGCAGGACGACGCCGACGTAGAGGACGACGGCCATCTTCAAAGCGATTACGAGCAGCGGTTCGTGAATAAGGAGGGTCCGTATCCACGGGTTTGCTTCCAGCCCCGGCCCGGCAAACTGCGCGGCGAACAGCGTCGACAGCGCATCGCCGAAGCCCCAGACGAGCACCAGCGAGAACACGAGTTCGACGTAGCCGGGCATCTGGAGGCGAACCGAGAGGGGATGCGATGCGTGGTCAGGGCTGGACATGTGAGGGGATACCGATACTCGCGGTTGTCGGCGCATAAAGCTCGCTTCCACAGTATCAGCCATGAAAACTGGCGGCGAGTACAGGGCGAGCCGGTCAGTACAGAGCGAGTCGGTCAGTCCTCGGCGAGCGAACAGCGTCCCTCGTAGCTTGCGTCGGCGACGCTCGCGATGGCCGGGTCCTCGCCACACACCGGGCAGTCGGGGTTGGCGGCGACGGGGATTTCCTCGAAGGACATCTCGGCGGCGTCGTAGGCGACGAGTCGCCCCTCCAGCGTCTCGCCGTAGTCCATCGCGAGCTTGACGACCTCGGTCGCTTGCATGCACCCGATAGTGCCCGGCAGGACGCCGAGAACGCCCGCGGTCGCGCAGTCGGGAACGGTTCCCTCCGGCGGCGCTTCGGGGAACAGACAGCGGTAACACGGACTGTCGCCGGAGAACGTCGTTACCTGGCCCTCGAACTGGAAAATCGCGCCGTGGGTGAAGGGCGTCCCCGACAGCGTGCAGGCGTCGTTGACGAGGAACCGCGTGGCGAAGTTGTCGGAGGCGTCGACGACGATGTCGTAGTCGGCTACCAGGTCGGTCGCGTTCTCCCGCGCCAGCCGCAGGTCGTGGCGGTCGACGGTCACGTCGGGATTGAGGCCGGTGACGAACTCGGCGGCGCTGTCGACCTTCGGTCGGCCGACATCGTCGTCGCCGTGGATGACCTGCCGCTGGAGGTTCGACCGCTCGACCACGTCGTCGTCGACGATACCCAGCCGCCCGATGCCCGCAGCCGCGAGGTACTGGAGGACCGGTGCGCCGAGGCCGCCGGCCCCGACGACCAGCACGTCGGTGTCAAGCAGCGCGGCCTGGCCCTCCGGCCCCACGTCGTTCATGATGATATGCCGGGAGTACCGGTCAAGCTGTTCTGGATCCAGATCCGGTCGCATAGTGGCCGTACGCCACCCGGAGAAATAAACGACGGGTTCGTCGCGGGGGGCACGTTCGGGACGCAGAGCTGATCCGAACAGCCGGGACAGTTCGCCGCTCAGTTGTTGCGCTGGAGGTCCGCGACGAGATCGTCTATCGCCTGATTGATGTCGGTGAGAAGGTCGGTTTGCTCATCGGATTCCTCGGCGATGTCGGCCGTACCGTCGGCGATATCCTCGGCTGCGTCCGTGGACTGGTCGATCATGCTGGCCACTTCCTCGGTCGAGGCGGCCTGCTGGTCCGTCGCCGTAGCGACCTCCTCGATACCGTTGTTGACCTCGCGGACAGTGTCGTCGATCTCTTCGAGGATTTCGGTCGACTCCTCGACAGTGTCGATACCGTCGTCGATCTCTTCGTTGCTCTCTTCGAGGCTCTCGACGGCGTTCTCGGTGTCGTCCTGAATGCCGTCGATCATCTGCTCGATGGTCGTCGCCTGCTCCTGTGACTCCTCGGCGAGGCTCTTGACCTCGTTTGCGACGACGGCGAACCCTTCGCCCGCCTCACCGGCGCGAGCGGCCTCGATGGACGCGTTCAGCGCCAGCATGTTGGTCTGGTCGGCGATGTCGTTGATGACGTCGACGATCTCGTCGATCTCCTCGACGCTCTCCTGAATCGTCTTGACGTCCTCGGCGACGCTGTCGGCCGCCTGCTGGATGTTCTCCATCGCCTCGTGGACGTCGTCAGCGTTCCCCTGCCCGCGTTCGGCGAGTTCCTTTGCTTCGCGGGAGGCCGCGGACACCTCTTCGGACGACGAGGCGATCTGCTCGACCGACGCCGAGAGGTTCGACACCTCGTTTGCGATGTCTGTCAGTCCCTCGTACTGCTCGGCGGCCTGTTCGCGGATCTCGGCAGTTTCCTCCGCGATTCCGACCGACGTGCCCTCCAGCTCGGCCAGCATCGTCTGGATCTCGCTCGCTGCAGTGTGGCTGTAGCCGGCCTCCGTGTCGATATTCTCCGCGACGTCGTCCTGGATGTCCGTGTCGATCCCCGTCCCTGTTTGGTTCGTTACATTTTCCGTCGGTCTCTCAGCCATAGTAGTCGTCACAATGGGAGGGGAATATAAAACGAGTTGCCCAATAGTATCAGAGTCGATATCTGGAACGGGGTTCGTCGACCGTCGTGTCAGCAGTCGTACAGCGCGCGGTACTTCTCCTCGGCGTAGTCGAGGAAGTGCTCGGCGGTGAAGGACTCGCCCGTCGCTTCTTCCACGAGGTCGTCAGTCCGATAGCGTGCGCCGTGCTGGTGGACGTTCTCGGTGAGCCAGTCGTGAATCGGGCCGAACTCGCCGGCGCGGACGTGGTCGTCGAAGCCGTCGATGTCCTGCCGAGCGTGGTGGTCCAGTTGCGCGGCCAGCACCGACCCGAGCGTGTAGGTGGGGAAGTACCCGAAGGCCCCGTTGGTCCAGTGGATGTCCTGCAGGCAGCCCTCGGCGTCGGTGTCGGGGCGGATACCGAGATACTCTTCCATCTTGTCGTTCCAGACCCCTGGCACGTCTTCGACGGCGAGGTCCCCACGGATGAGGTCCCGTTCGATTTCGAAACGGACGATGATGTGCATGTGGTACGTTAGCTCGTCCGCCTCGACCCGGATGAGGTTGTCGTCGTACACCTCGTTGAACGCTTCGTAGAACTGCTGGGCGGTGGCGTCGGTCCCGAGATGGTCGTTGGCCGTCTCGGTGAAGAAGTCCCAGAACGAACGCGAGCGGCCGACGTGGTTCTCCCAGAAGCGTGACTGTGACTCGTGAACGGAGAGGTCGCGATTGTCGCCCAGCGGCGTGCCGTACGCTTCCTGTGGCAGGCCGAGCGTGTACGTGGCGTGACCGAACTCGTGGATGGTCGAGCCGAGCGCGTCAAGCGGGTCCTCGGGGGTGAAGCGAGTGGTGACGCGGGCGTCGAACTGCGTCCCCATCGAGAACGGGTGGGGTGCAGTGTCGAGGCGGCCGCGGTCCCAGTCGTAGCCAAGCGTGTCAAGCGCTGTCTCGACGAGGTCGTGCTGGGTGTCGTCGTCGTAGATGCCCTCGAATGGGTCGGCAAGCGTCACGTCGCTGTCGGCGATGTCGTCGATGAGCGGAACGAGCGCGTCGCGGAGGTTCGTGAGTACTTCCTCGGCAGTGTCGATGCCGAGATACGGCTCGTACTCCTCGAACAGCACCTCGTAGGGGTCGCGGTCGGGGTCGATGGCGGCGGCGTACTCCCGGCGGAGTTCGACCAGTTCCTCCAGCGTGTCGGCGAAGGCGTCGAAGTCGTCCTCGGCCTTGGCTTCCTTCCAGACCGGCAGGGCGTTCGAGGACGCTTCGGAGAGGCGTTCGACAAGGTCTGCGGGGACCCTGGTGGCCCGCTCGTGGTCCCGCCGGACCTCCCGAACGACGGCCTCCTGTTCGGGGTCGAGGTCGGCGTCGTCGAGTTCGTCCAGCCAGTCGGCCAGATCGTCGTCGGTAAGCAGATCGTGATGGAGCGTCGAGATGGCGGAGGTCTGTTTCGCCCGGGCCGGCGTGCCGGCGTCGGGCATCATCACCTGCTGGTCCCAGTTGAGGACGCCGCCGGCGTCCTCGACGTAGTGGAGGCGGCGGACGTGATCCAGGAACTGCTCGTACGTGGACTCGCTGTCCTCGCTCGCTGTTGCCATACGGCGGCGTTAGGCCGGTGACCGTAAAGGCCCGACGCCGCCGGTAAGGGGTGCACTAGCTAACAGGACACATCAGGGCAGCGCGGAACAGCCGACAGTCACTCGGGCGGCCACGACTCGGCAACGTCCTCGTAGATGTCTCGACACCGCTCCAACACAGCCAGCGACACGCTCTCATCACCAGTGTGGGCCTCGCCGGGTTCGGCCGCGCCGACAATCACGCAGTCCGTCCCGGCCTGGGCGAGCCAGCCGGCGTCGGTCGCGTGCGGTTTGACGACGTGTTCAGGTGTCGCGTCCTGCGCGGCGGTAGCGGCGTCCAGCACCCGCTCCGCGAAGTCGGCGTCGCCACAGGCCATCGGCGGGAGGTCCTGGTCGACGCGCCAGGAGACGCCGTCGATAGCTTCGACCCGGTCCAGCGGCGCGCGCTCGCCCGGGACTGTCCGCTCGTCGACGGTGACCTCGCATCGCTCGGGAATGACGTTCCAGGCCGAGCCGCCATCTATTTCCGTGACGGCGACACTCCCGCTCATTTCGTGGCCCAGGACGGTCGTCTCGGGGAAGTCGAGGTCCCGGACCATGTCGACGGCGTCGGTCGCGCGGTAGATGGCGTTCGCGCCGGCTTCAGGTTCGCTGGCGTGGGCCGCCGCGCCCTCGGCGACGATAGTCGATCCCCGCCGGCCTTTGTGGGCGACGGCCACGTCCGTCGTTCCTGGTGCGGAGTAGCCGGTCGACCCCTCACCGACGACGGCGTAGTCGGGCGCGAAGCCGTCCTCAATGGCGGCCTGGCACCCGATGCCGCCCTGTTCCTCGCCGACGAACGAAGCGAAAATCAGTTCGCTAGCGGGGTCGGCGTCCCGGAAGGCCAGCAACGCCGCGGCGACACACCCCTTCATGTCCGCTGCGCCCCGGCCGTAGAGACGGCCGTCGCGTTCCTCGACGACGTACTCGCCGTCGGCGTCGACCTGGGACTCGTCCGGCGGGACGACGTCGTGGTGGCCGACGAAGGCGAGCGAGTCGTCGGCCTGGCCCTTGCGGGCGATGACGTTCCCGTGGTCGTCGCGGGTGACTTGCGCATCGGTGTGGTCCCGGAGCCACGTCAGGATGTACTCCCCAGCAGCCGCTTCGTCGTCGTGACTGGGGATCGAAACGAGGGCACGAGTCAGCGACGGCAGCGTCTCCATACCGTGGGTCGTGTGCCGGAGCGGCAAAAATCCGGGGCAGGTGAGCCTGCCCGCGGACGGCAGGGACGGAGAGGGCACGGACTCCATACCCTTATCAACGGCAGTCTCCAACGGCCGATATGGAAATCGTACCGGACACGAGCGTGGTCATCGACGGCCGCGTGTCCGACCAAGTGAAGGCCGATGCCGACCCCGACACCGACGTCGACGGCATGGGCTTTGCCGGCGCGACGGTCGTCGTCCCCGAAGCCGTCGTCGGCGAACTCGAAGCACAGGCGAACGACGGCCGCGAGACGGGCTGGGAGGGCCTTGAAGAGCTCCAGACGCTCGTCGACCTGGCCGAGGGGGGTACTATCGACGTGGAGTACGTGGGCCGACGACCCGACGCCATCGAGAAGCGCGAGGCCGGCGAGGGGCAGATCGACGCGCTCATCCGGGACATCGCCGGTGACCGCGGTGCCACGCTCGTGACCAGCGACGACGTGCAGGCCCAGGTGGCCCGCGCGAAAGGGCTCGCAGTGGAGTTCGTCGAGCCGGTCAAGCGGACGGTCGACCGCCTGCAGATCGAGAACTTCTTCGACGAGGGGACGATGAGCGTCCACCTCAAGGTCGGCGTCCAGCCCTACGCCAAGAAGGGCTCTATCGGCGACATGCAGTACACGCCGATCCGCGACGACCCTGCAACCGAAAGTGAGCTACGGGAGTACGCCGCCGACATCGAGGAGAGCGCGCGCGCCTCGCCGGACGGCTTCCTCGAACTCGACGAGCCCGGGATGACGATCACCCAGTTCCGGGACTTCCGGATCGCCATCGCGCGGCCGCCCTTCGCCGACGCACTGGAAATCACGGCCGTCCGGCCCATCGTCAAGACCGAACTGGACGACTACGAGTACGCGGACCAGCTCCGTGACCGCTTCACCGAACACCAGCGCGGCGTCCTCATCTCCGGCTCACCCGGGGCCGGGAAATCGACGTTCGCCCAGGCGGTCGGGGAGTTCCTCGTCGACGCCGACTACGCGGTCAAGACGATGGAGAAGCCACGGGACCTCCAGGTCGGCCCGAACATCACACAGTACACCGAACTCGGCGGCTCCATGGAGAAGACCGCCGACTCGCTGCTGATGGTCCGGCCGGACTACACCATCTACGACGAGGTGCGCAAGACAGACGACTTCGAGGTGTTCGCGGACATGCGCCTGGCCGGCGTCGGCATGGTGGGCGTCGTCCACGCGACCCGCGCCATCGACGCGCTCCAGCGGCTCATCGGCCGCGTCGAACTGGGGCTCATCCCCCAGATCGTCGACACCGTCGTCTACATCGAAGCCGGGGAAGTCGACACGGTCTACGACGTGACGACCGAAGTCAAGGTCCCACAGGGGCTCATGGAGGAAGACCTCGCACGACCGGTCATCATGGTCAAGGACTTCGAGACCGGGCGGCCGGAGTTCGAGATCTACACCTTCAACAACCAGGTCGTCACGGTGCCGCTGGGCGACGACGAGGACGAGCAGGACTCCGGCGTCGACCGCCTCGCCAAGCAGGAGGTCGAACGCGAGATCCGGTCCATCGCCCGCGGCCACGTCGAGGTCGAACTCCGCGGTCCGAACACCGCCGTCGTCTGGGTCGAAGACGACGACATCTCGCAGGTCATCGGGAAGGGCGGCGGCCGCATCTCCGACGTGGAGAACCGCCTCGGCATCGACATCGACGTGCGGACCTTCGAGGAACGGCCGTCAGGTCCCTCCGGTGGCCCCCAGACCGAATCCGGCGGCAAGCAGGGCGAGATCGTCCAGCCGGAAGTCACCTCCCGGCACGTCATCGTCCCGTTGGACGGCCACGCCGGCGACACGGTCGAACTGCAGGCCGACGGCGAGTACCTCTTTACCGCGACGGTCTCCCGTAGCGGCGAGATTCAGGTCTCGCGCGGGTCGGGCATCGCCGAGGAACTAGAGCGAGCGATCGACCGCGGCAGCACGATTACTGTCGTCCCGTCGTAGGGTTCGGCGAGCAAGCCGGTCGTGCGGTTATCGCCGAGAAATGGGGCCGAGCCGGCGAAAACGACAGCTAAATTCCGGTGGAACACGACCGACTAGCCATGACTGACGCAGTCGTCGGGAGCTTACAGGACCAGGAGACGCTGGCCGCCCGAGTGGAGCGCGGTGACGCACCGGAGTGGGTCGGGGCCCACTGGCGGACCTTCCGTGAGGGGCTGACCGGTGAGCGGAACGGCTCCCCGTTCCCCTGTTTTTTCGGCGCAGAGTCAGTTCGAGACGGTGAACCGCTGTACACGGCTGTCCCGTCAATGAGCGACCCGGACGCGCTGTTCGACCTCGGCCGGACGCTGCTCACGTATCTGGAGACCTATCAGGACCACAGCGAGCGGGCCTCACTGGTGACCTTCTTCCGGCCGCCTGAGCGACCGCTGACGGAGGCCGAGTACCACGACCGGCTCTGGCATATCCTCCAGTTCCTCCACGTCCACGACCCGGAGCCGTGGCCCGAGGACATCCCGACCGATCCAGATGACCCGCACTGGGAGTTCTGCTTCGGGGGCGAGCCGATGTTTCCGACCTGCCGCGCACCGTTCTACGACACGCGAAAGAGCCGCTACTGTCCGGTCGGGCTGGAAGTTACGTTCCAGCCCCGGGCGCTGTTCGAGGACCTGAACGTCACGGCCGACACCGAGGCCGGTCAGCACGCCCGCAATATCATCCAGGGACGGCTGGAGGAGTACGACGGCGTCTGTCCCCACGCCGACCTGGGCGACTGGGGCGTCGAGGGCGATCGGGAGTGGCCCCAGTACATGCTGTCGTCGGACGAGGACGCGTCGCCGGACGAGTGTCCGATAACCGTGACGCGCGAGCACCCGAAATCGAAGTGGCTCATCGGGACGCCCGCCCCGGAGCCGGCCGACTGAAATGGTCGCACTGCCCGAGACACCGGTGCTCGTGCTGGTGGATTTCCAGCAGGGGTTCGACGACCCGGCGTGGGGGACGCGGAGCAACCCCGACGCCGAGGCGAACGCGACACGCCTGCTTACCGAATGGCGAGAGCGTGGGCTTCCGGTCGTCCACGTCCGGCACAACTCGACGGAGCCGGACTCGCCGCTCCGGCACGGCGAACCGGGGTTCGCGTTCAAGCCGGAACTGGAGCCCGAACCGGGAGAAGCGACGTTTGAAAAGCGCGTCAACGGCGCGTTCGTCGACACCGGACTGGAGGCGTGGCTCCGCGAACGGGACCACGAGACGCTCGTTGTTTGTGGCCTGACGACTGACCACTGCGTGTCGACGACGACGCGGATGGCTGAAAACCGCGGGTTTGAGGTTGTCGTCCCGGGCGATGCGACGGCGACGTTCGACCGAACGCTCGACGGCGAACGCTTCGAGCCGTCGCTCGTTCACCGGACTGCGCTGGCGCAACTGCGCGGTGAGTTCGCGGAGATCGCGATGACGGACGACGTGGTCGCGTCGCTGTAACCAGCGGCTGCGTGAACGCGTCGCGAAACAGCCAAGCGAGAAGGCGTGTCAGTCCGAGACGGCGGCGTCCGCTTCCGCCGGTTGGTCGATAATCTCGTAGAGATTCTGTCGCGCGTCGGCGAAGTACACGTCTTCTTCGATGACACCGACTTCGTCGAGTCGTTCCAGAGCGTAGCGAACGGTCCGTGCCGAGAGCATCGACTCCTCGACGATGCCTTTCTGTGTCAGCGGGCCGTCGTACTCCAGAACCTTGTATACGAGCTTTGCGCTCGGCGGAAGGTCTGCGATGGCCTCCCCATCAGAGTCCGTCATTACCCGTAATCACAAGCGCCGGGCGCATAAAGATTGAGGAGTCCGTCTCGCCGCCGCACGCATTTGCGGCCGCGTCACAGTACTGAACCGCGCACCTTTTGGTTGCGGGTAGTGGAACGTGTGGTATGGCTACGGAAACGGCGGACGGAATGAGCTCCCATATGCGGGGGCTCACTGTCACGACGCTGACAGCCGTCGCTGGCATCGCCGCCGCGTTCGGTTCCAACGAGTTAGCGGCCACGCCGGACGCCCCGCAAGGGATACTTGTCCTCGCGGTCGCTATCGCAGCACAGTTCCCGATTCTGCGGGTGATCGGCATCGACACGGACGACCTCTCGGCGAAGGACGTGCTCTACATCGGCTTCATGACCTTCTCGCTGTGGTTCGTCTCGTGGGGCATTCTCCTCACGACGGGAGCGTAACGATGGCCGAAGACAGTATCGCCGTCGTCGACCTAGAGCGGTGTCAGCCCGACCGCTGTAACTACGAGTGCATGAACTACTGCCCGCCCAACCGCAGCGGGAAAGAGTGCATCGTCAAGCGGGAAGACGAGTACGAGGAGGACGAACCCTTCGAGGGCCAGCCCGACCAGGTCCGCATCTCCGAGGAGATCTGTCTGGGCGAGTCCTGCGGTATCTGCGTGAACAAGTGCCCGTTCGACGCCATCGAGATCATTAATCTCCCACAGGAGCTGACCGACGAGCCGGTCCACCGCTACGGGGAGAACGCCTTCGCGCTGTACGGGCTTCCGAGCCCCGCCGAAGGCCAGGTGACGGGGATTCTCGGCCCGAACGGCATCGGGAAGACCACCGCCGTCCGCATCCTCGCCGACGAGATGCAGCCCAACCTGGGCCGCTACGGCGAGGAGCCGAACTGGGACGAGATCCTCGACGAATACCGCGGGACTGCCCTGCAGGAGTACCTCGAACAGATGCGCGACGGCGACGTGAGCGTCGCCCGCAAGCCCCAGTACGTCGACCGGATTCCGGACCAGTTCGACGGCAAAGCCATCGAACTGCTGGACCAGACCGACGAACGCGGCGACCTCGATTATCTCATCGAACGGACAGGCATCGAGCCGGTCGTGGACAACCACATCGACGATCTCTCCGGCGGGGAGCTCCAGCGGGTCGCGCTGGTCGCCACGCTGGCGCGGGACGCCGATTTCTACTTCCTCGACGAGATCACGCCGTATCTGGACATCGGCCAGCGGATGACCGCCGCGCGGCTCATCCGGGAACTCGCCGAGGAGGAGGACCGCTCGATGCTCGTCGTCGAGCACGACCTCGCCATCCTGGACCTGCTCGCGGACAACATCAATGTCGCCTACGGGACCCCCGGCGCGTTCGGTATCATCACGCCGCCCAAATCGACGAAGAAGGGCATCAACGAGTACCTCTCGGGCTACCTCGAAAACGAGAACATGCGCATCCGCCAGACGGACATCGAGTTCGAGGAACACGCGCCACGGAGCGCCTCCACCGGCGACGTGGTCATCGAGTACCCCGAACTCCAGAAGAGCTACGGCAGCGGCGAGTTCTCGCTGGATGTCGAGGCCGGTACCATCCGCGAGAGCGAAGTGCTGGGCGTCGTCGGCCCGAACGGTATCGGGAAGTCGACGTTCGCGAAGATGCTCGCCGGCCGGCTCGAACCGACTGCGGGCGAAATCGACACCAGCCTCGACATCGCCTACAAGCCCCAGTACATCGAGATCGACCAGCCGATGCGCGTCGACGCCTTCCTCGCGTCGATCACGGACGACTTCGGGAGTTCCTACTGGAACACCGAAATCGCCCAGCCGCTCCAACTGGAGTCGGTGATGGAACAGCAGCTCACCGACCTCTCCGGCGGGGAGCGCCAGCGGGTCGCAATCGCGGCCTGCCTCTCGAAGGACGCCGACCTCTACCTGCTGGACGAGCCCTCGGCCCACCTGGACGTGGAACAGCGCGTCATGGCGACCTCCGCGATCCGTCGCTACGCCGAGAACCACGACGCGACGGCGATGGTCATCGACCACGACATCTACATGATCGACCTGCTGGCCGACCGCCTGCTCGTCTTCGACGGTGAACCGGCCCGGAACGGCCACGCCGCGCCGCCACAGGGCATGCGCGAGGGGATGAACGAGTTCCTCCAGAACCTCGACATCACCTTCCGCCGTGACGAACGGACCTCCCGCCCTCGCATCAACAAACCCGACTCGCAACTGGACCGCGAACAGAAGAACGCCGGCGAGTACTACTACGCGCCGTAGGCTCAGAGCGGGAGCGAGGCTGGCGAGAGCCAGACGGCGACTGTCTCGTCATCGGAAATCTACGGGTGAAGAGACCTCAGCCGGAGTCGTTTTTGCGAGAACAGCTGTGCTCAAGCGGTTTCGTCGACGGAGGTCGATACTCGACGGTCGCGCCTGCCGAACCGCGCTCGGCGTGGCTATTGACTCCACATGTCACCCCGGGAGTTAGCTGGTGAGACTACGTCTCAGGTAGTAGTACAGCCGCTACTCGCAAAGGAGACAGGAGTAGTCCGCGGCGTTACGCCGCAGGGTCATTGCCACCGTCCGTCTCGGACCCCGCAACCGCATCGTCGAGACCGTCAGCGACTTCGGCCGGGTCGAACTCCTCGTCCGGGTCGAGTTCGCGGTCGGTTTGCTCGTCTGTCTGGGGTTCAGTGACCGATTCGTCACCGGTGACCGTCACGAAGATGTCTCGCAGTTCCGCAACGCGCTCGGGGGACTGACTCTTGCTCATCGCGTATGTGTACAAGTACCACAGGAGTGTAGGCGCTATACCGAATCAGTTTGGTATCCGTTCGCAAACTACAGCACGTTTCGCTGGCAAGAGCCACACAGCGAGACTTCCTTCACGTCGACTTGTCGGACAGTGGGGGAGAAGTTCATCACGCAGCGCTTGTTGTCACAGTGCTCCAGCCCGAGGGTATGTCCGACCTCGTGGACGACCTCCTTGCGTACTCGCTGCGAGAAGATTTCGCCGGCCGAGCGGTTCGAGAACCCGCCATCGGAGGATGTCTGGAGCCGGTACGTGGAGATGACGCTGCCGGAGCCACCGAGATATGCGAGCCCAAAAACGTAGTTCCGGCGGCGGTAGAAGAGATCTTTCGGCGTGATAGCGATGTTTTTGCCGCCGGAGCCGACCCGGCGAGCCAGGTCGATGAACTCCTCTGCGCGGTACTGGTCGCGGTCCCCATCGTACGCGCCGGCGGGAATGGACTGTGGCTCGTGCATCGAGACTTCACAGTCGTAGACGGATCGAAGTCCGTCCGAGGCCTCGCGTTTGACCTGGGCCGAGACCTCGCCCACCGGCACGATGTCGACGTGCATGGGAACGCATATGCGCCCGCATCTCATAAATTGTACGACGTGACCGACACCACCGGCCCGCTTGTCGACCGACTGGCGTCTGTCGATTCCGTCGTCGAGGTCGGCATCGGAAACCACCCTGACGTAGCCGGGGCCCTGGCCGAGCGGGGCGTGGATGTGACCGCAACGGACATCGTCGAACGGGCGGTCCCCGAGGGCGTGCGGTTCGTTGTCGACGATATTCTTGACCCCGACGAGTCCGTCTATGCGGGGTGTGATATCGTGTTCGCCCGGAATTTACCGCCGGAGCTGCACCGACCGACGCTGGCCGTCGCCAACACCGTCGGGGCGGCATTCTGGTTCACGACGCTGGGCGGCGACCAGCCGACGGTCGCGGTCGAGCGAGAACAGCTCCCGGGCGGGGAGACGCTGTACCGGGCGAAAGATAGCAAGGCGCTTGAGTGAGGACCGCCTTCGCTCGCTCATGCAAATCGACGCGGTCGTCCTCGACATCGACGGCGTGCTGGTGGACGTGGCCGACTCCTATCGTCGGGCAATCGTCGAATCTATCGACCGGGTGTACGGTGACACGATCAAGAAGGCGGCGGTCCAGCAGTTCAAGGACGCCGGCGGGTTCAACAACGACTGGGAACTGACCTACGCAGCGGCGCTGTTCGTCCTCGCCGACCGCGAGTCCGCCGTCTCCGACCTGGCGGCGTTCACCGACGCCATCGCCGAGCGCGGCGGCGGCCTCGACGCGGCCGAGGCAGTGGTTCGTGACCTGCTGGACGAACCGGCCGAAGACCGAGTCTTCGACGCCTGGGACCGCGAACAGCTCCGGGACGTGTTCCAGACGCTGTATCTCGGCACTGACCTCTACCGGGACATCGAGGGCGGCGAGCCGCCGTTTGCCGCGCCCGGCTACATCCACGACGAGCCGCTGCTGGTCGACGACGAGACACTGTCGGCCCTGCAGGCCCGCTTCGCCGTCGGCGTCGTCACCGGCCGCCCGGCCGCCGAGGCCGACATCGCGCTGGAGCGCGTCGGTCTCGACCTGCCCACAGAGCACCGCTTCACCATGGATGACTGGGAGGAGGGCAAGCCCCACCCCGCCGCCCTGCGGACGCTCGCCGAGCGCTTCGACGCCGAGCGGGTCGCCTTCGTTGGAGATACCCTCGACGACGTGGCGACGGCGGTCAACGCCGACGAAGCCGACGACGACCGCGTGTACTACGGCATCGGCGTCCTGACCGGCGGGCTGACCGGCGACGCCGGCCGCCGGACGTTCGCCAACAACGGCGCGAGCGCCGTCGTCGAATCGGTCACCGACCTGCCGGAGCTTCTGGATGCGGCGTAGCCCGCGTCATCGGGTCACCGGCAGCGCCCCTCGACCGCAAACAGCAACGGTTTCACCGGCGGGACAGAGACCTCGGGTATGCGACGACTGCCGACGTTTGGCTGGGCATTCCTGGTGAGCATCTGGGCCGGGCTCGTCGGGGGCGCGGTCATCCACGAACCGTCGGTCGATTTGGTGCCGCTGTACGCCGTCACCTGCCAGTTAATCGGCCTCGTCGTGGCCTACTGGACGATGCGCGAACGCGACGACATCCTCGAATCCGTCCACCGGCCGGGCCGCGTCGGGATGTTCATCATCGTCCTCTTTTTCGTGATGGTCCCGCTCTCGACGATATTTGCTCTCTGGCTCGGGGCCACCTCGATCCCCGGCGTCGCGACACAGTGGCTCAGCTATCTGGTGGGCCTCGGGAGCGCGCTGTACGTCGCCTTCGCCGGCGGGTTCGACCGGGCCTGGGAGGAGTACACCTGATACTGTCGGCTGTACGTCTGTAAAGAATTTCGCCACACAGGGTAGCGAATATCGGACACTAGGGACAGCCAACAGTATGACCGAACCTGTCACACAACGTTTATTCAGTGGTCGGCCTACGCCGTAAGTATGGACATCGCGTTGCTTGGCGGTACTGGAGACATCGGCCAAGGTCTCGCCCTCCGCTGGGCTGACGACACCAACCACACGATCATCATCGGCTCCCGGAAAGCCCAGAAGGCGGCGAACAAAGCGGAGGAGTACGAGACAGAACTGGCCAGCCGCGGCCACGACGACGTGGCAATCGCTGGCCTGGGTAACGAGGACGCCGCCGCCCGCGCCGACGTCGTCGTCGCCGCCGTCCCCGCCTACCACCTCACGGACACCATCGACGCCGTCGCCGACGAACTCGACGACACCACGCTCGTGTCCCCCGCCGTCGGGATGCAACGCGACGAGGACGGCTTCCACTACAACCGCCCCGGTGCCGGCAGCG
Organism: Haloarcula sp. CBA1131; assembly: GCF_008728975.1. NCBI lineage: Archaea > Methanobacteriati > Methanobacteriota > Halobacteria > Halobacteriales > Haloarculaceae > Haloarcula > Haloarcula sp. CBA1131. The sequence continues at coordinate 926,402 of NZ_RPCY01000001.1, read as the reverse complement.
TCACGCAACTGGCCGCCAACGCCGCCCCCGACGACACCCCCGTCGTGGGAGCCTTCCACAACCTCGCAGCCGGCCGCCTCGCCAACCTCGACGCCGATCTGGACTGGGACACCATCGTCGTCGGCGACGACACCGACGCCAAGGACACCGTCTGTGAACTCGCCGAAGGCATCGAGGGGCTGCGTGCGCTGGACGGCGGCCCGCTCGCCAACGCCGCCGAAATCGAGGGACTGACGCCGTTGCTCATCAACGTCGCCCGCCACAACGACGGTCTGCACGACCTCGGCGTGCGGTTCCAATAGTACCTTTTTACGTCACCCCCTCTCCTCGCGCGCTCGCAGAGCGCGCTGTGGGGAGCGGGTTCGCAAAAATCTACGCTAAAAACGACCTTCTCGCTCCCGCTGGTCGCGAGAAGTGAAACCGCTCGCCGCTGGCGAGCGGTATGCTTTACTGCACTCACTCGGCCACCGCAACGACGGCGCTACTGCTACTCCTGTTCCAGCGGCAGCCCTGCCCTTCCCCGACGCCAGCGACGAAACGCTGGCGCGGCCCGCGGCTGGTCGCGCAGTTGATTATCAAATACCTCAAGATAGGCGTCAACTACTTGCGTACTCTATCCCTGATAGCAAAGAATGGAGACGGAAGATTCGCTCTCAATACTCCATGTCGACGATGACGCGGCGTTGGGAGCCCTCGTCGAAACGTATCTCGAACGAGAAGACAGCGGCCTTGACTGTACTGTCACGACGGAGACGAATCCCAAGAACGCTCTCACGATGATTCGGTCTTCGGAGACGGATTTCGATTGCGTCGTCAGCGATTACAGCATGCCGGAGATGAACGGCATCGACTTCCTCGAAGCCATCCGGGAGACCCACCAGAAACTGCCGGTGTTGCTGTTCTCCGGGGAGGAGACCGGCGACGTCGCCGCCGAGATCATCCAGGCCGGTGTCACCGACTACCTCAAGAAGTCCGTCGGGACGGACCAGTACACGTCGCTCATCCGCCGGGTCGAACACGCCGTCGACTCGGACGGCAGCTTCGAGACGGGCAGCGAAGTCAAACTCAGCGGTGTCGGCGTTATCGGCTCGGACGAACGCTTCGAGCGAGTCGACGAGACCTACGCCTCGTTTTACGGCTACGAGTCGGAGGAACTCGTCGGCAAGCACTGGTCGGAACTCCACCCGAGCAACGAGGTCCAGCACATCAGGACGCACGTCATTCCCGTGGTCAGAAGCGGCGGGAAGTGGACCGGCCAGAGCGAAGGGTTGCGGGCCGACGAAACAACCTTCACCGAGTCGAAGATGGTAACCGCGCTCGAAGGTGGGCGGATGCTGATCGCCGTCGACGAAATCGACGATTCGGGGCTGGCCGAACGAGAGTGAGCCAGCAGTCGCTATCGGCCGGCGTGACGAACCGCAAAAACGACTGAGTTACGCCGAAGCCTGCTGCAGCGCGTCGTCGATGTCGTCAGCCTGCGTGACGCCGACGAAGCGCTCAACGATGCCGTCGTCGTTCTCGATGATGAGCGTCGGGAGGGAGCGCACCTGGTACTCGTTGGCAACGTCCTGTTCCTCGTCGACGTTGATCTTCTCGAACTCGACGTCCGTCCAGTCCTCCTCGAGGTCTTCGAGGATCGGGTCCTGCGTTTTGCAAGGGCCGCACCAGTCCGCGTAGAAGTCCTTCAGTGTAACCGTCATAGTACTCTGTTCGTGTTAGCCCGCGGTATCTGATAAGGGTTATCCATGTGTACCGGAGGCACGCAATCGCGGGCGACCCGAAAGGCTTAGTGTTGGTGATACACCACCCTGAAGTATGAGTGGCAGCGACGGCGGCGGACTGATGTCCAGTGCGGGACTGGTCCGATATTTCGACGCCGAAGACCAGAACACGATCCGTATCGACCCTCGAACAATCGTCGCGACCGGCGTCATGTTCGGGCTGTTGATGCTCGTGCTGAACGCGATGATCGTGTAGGCGATTCCGCACTGTTTTCCTCTCCCCGCCACTGACTCGCGGGTATGCACTTCACGCAACGCGAACAGCAGGCGCTCCGCGATGCTGGCGTTGAGCAAGCGACCATCGAAGCGGCCTCCGACGCGGTGGTCGAAGCCACCGACGACGCGGCCGGAGAACTGGAAGCCTTCTTCGACGGCCGCGAGACGGTGTACTCCGATATGGATATCGCTCACAGTTCCAGCGAGATTCAGGAACACACCGTCGAATACTGCGACCTGTTCACCCACGCCGACGATATCCGGGGATATCTGCGCTTCGACACTTGGGGCGTCCCGGTCGAGGGCGGACGCGTTCTGAGCGACGAGAAAGTAGAGCTCTCGCTGGGGCCGACAGTCCACGGACGGGTCCGCTTTGCCGCCGACGAGGACGCGCTATGACCGTCCGGGTCAGGGGCATCTACGCAACGGCGCTGACCCAGTTACTGCGCGAGGCGGACCACGAGGTCGTCCAGGCATCGGGTCCTATCGAGGACCGCTTCGACGGCGAGTTCGCCGACGAGCGGGCGGCGGTCACCGTGGTGACGACGGACGACCAGCAGGGCGTCGGCGTCGTGGGGGACCGCGACGTTGCCGAAACAGTCACCGACCGCCTGACTGAAATCGGTCGGGACACGCTCCGCTGGGACGACCCGACGCCCGAGGGCGCTATTTACGCCGGCACGGTAACGGAGACGCTGGGGAGCGGCGCTGTTGTCGACCTCGGCGACGGCGAGGGCTTTCTCCCGTACTCGTCCTCGGATGAACGCGTCGCGACGGGCGATACCCTCCGGGTGCAGGTCGTCGAGGCGAGCGCGCCGTGGACGAACGGCCGCCCCGTGCTGGACACCACCGTCGCGGTTCGCGGGTCGCTCCTCTCGCTCGTGCGCGGCGGGACCGCCAACAGGTCGGGGACCGGTGGCCCAGCGATGCTAGACGTCATCGCCGCGGAGCCCCGGGACGGCTGGGGCGTCTCGTGGGCGTCGGCGAGCGAGGACGCGAGCTTCGACGCGCTGGCCGAGGCCCTCGACGCCGCCAACGACCGCGCGGCGACCGTCGACGACGCGCTTGCGGGAGCCGACGCCCCCGAGGACTGCGCCCCCACCCGCTACGGCACGGGGCTGGCGACGACGTGGCTGTGGTTCGGCCGCGAGAGCCGGTTCGCGCTCGACGAGGTCCGCCGCGAAGTGACAGCAACCATGCCGGGCCACCACCGGGTGAAGGCGGGCGACCGCGCGGCCAGCGCCGCTGTGGACTACGTCGAAGCGCTGTGTGACGACCCCGAAACCGGCGAGACGGACTTCCCCTTCACCGTAACGACCCGGCAGTTCGGCCCGCAGGTCGGCGGGTCGCTGTCGCTGGGTCACGGCAAGCCCGACGGCCGACTCATCACGCTAGGCAATGGCGAGGTCCAGTCCGTCGATGACGACGGAACGGTGACCATCGAGCGCGAGATGAGTCCCGGCGGCACCTACGACGCACTGGGCGTCCCGAAGGAGGCCGGCGACATCGCTGAAACGAAGGTTAAGGAGGGGCGCTGGTGGTATCCGACGGTGTACCGCGACAGCGACGGCGAAAAGAAGGGTACCTACGTCAACGTCTGCACGCCCGTCGAGGTTTTCCCCGACACCGCCCGGTACGTGGACCTCCACGTCGACGTGGTGAAACACGCCGACGGCACCGTCGAGCGGGTCGACGACGACGAACTCGACGCGGCCGTCGAGCGGGGACACATCTCCGAACCGCTGGCCGAGCGCGCCCGGAGTGTCGCCGCCGCTGTCAAGAGCGCACTGGAGTGACGCAACGGGGCTCAATCAGGCGGGCGAGGTCAGTCTTGCCGGCGTCGGGCGCGCCAGGCTGCCAGCCCGACCGCTGCAACCGCCGACCCGACGCCGAAGCCGGGGCCGCCGACCCCGAGGGAGGTGCCATCAGTGCTGTTAGCGCCGCCGCCCTCGTCGCCCGTGGCCGACGGGTCCGCTGTCGGCGTCCGTATCCGCGGGTCCGGGAACGTGTACAGTCCGGGCTGGACCTCCGTCCCCTGGCTCGCGTTCGTGCTTCCGGCGACGAAACAGCCGGCGGCCCGCTGTGCGGTCCAGAACGAGGTCGCTTCGGTGTCGCGCCACTCGAAGGCGAGTTCCGGAGCGGTCGGGTCCGTCAGGTCGTGGACACGGACGCCGCCGTTGTACCACGCGGAGTAACAGCGGTTGTCGGTCAGTTCGAAGTTGTGTGCCGTCGTGAGGATGCCCCCCGGCGACGGGTCCGAGGTCGGCGGCGGGTCGAGCGTGGACAGCAGTTCGGCGTCGGTCGGGTCGCTGATGTCGTACAGGTCGATGCCGCTGGGGCCGCCGCTGTCGTCGTCCGCGAGGTCCCATGATTCGCCGCCGACGCCCAGCAGCGACGCGTCCTCATTGACCGTCACGAAGTGGTCGTTGCCCGGCGGTTCGCTCCGCTCGGTCCCGGGGTCCTCGATGGCGGCGAGGTCTTCGGGGGAGCGCCCGCGGACCTTCGAGACGAGCGAGATGTCGCTCGGGTCGGATACGTCCACGACCCACGTCCCGCCGTCCCAGTACGCCAAGTAGGCCCGGTCGTCCTCCACCCAGACATCGTGCAGCGGCCAGAGACTCGTCGGCACGTCGGTCCAGGCGTCGCCGGCATCAAGCAGCGACCACTCGCCGACTTCCTCTTCGGCTTCGATATCGGCCACGAGCAAGGGGTTGCCGTCGCGGTCGTTCGCGGTCAGATAGGCGTAGCGGCCGTCAAAGTGACAGTTGTGGACCCGTGTGTCCAGTTCGAGGCCCGCGATTCGCTCCGGAGCCTGCCGGTCGCTCACGTCGAAGACGACGAAACCGTGAGCGCCGTCGGCGGGGTGAGCGGGACCGGCGGCCAGCAGCCGTGAGCCGCTGACAGCGAGGTCCTGTACACGCTGTATTGGCCCGTCATCGCTCTCGGCCAGCAGGTCGGTCCGTCGGCTGAGCAGTCGCGGACTGGTCGGCGTGACGAGGTCGACGAGCGCGATGCCGTCCCCCGTCGCGACGTAGGCCGTGTGTCCGTCGAGGCTGGTAACGACCTCGTACACCGTCTCCATCTCTAGCACGCCCAGCGGGTCCTCGCCAGTCGGGGTGTCGGAGGCCGCTGGCTCGGCTGTCCCATCTCCGGTCGGCATCGGATGGCCGCGGGTCGTCCCCGTAGCGAGGCCGACACCTGTGCCTGCGAGGGCGAGTCGTCGGAGGACCGTCCGGCGGCGCATAGCCGTCCATGCGGGAGCCAGGGCAAGAAGGATTCCGGTGAGGGGTCAGTTCCCCTGAATCGCGTCGATAACCATCGCCGCGGCAATGATCGGCTCCTTCGGAACCGTGCTGGCGTCGTCGATAGTAATCTCGTAGCGGTCTTTCAGCGAGAACTGCCCGTCGATGTTGCCGACGTGGTTGCCGTCCTGATCGCTGATCTCGTACTTGTGGGGAATCCAGCCGCCGAAGGGGACGACGTTGCGAGCGATGGTCACGAGCGCGCCCTGTGAGGTGATCTCGGCGATCTTCGCCTCGGTACTGGCGTCCCGAATCTTCCACGTATCTTGGAAGATGGAGTAGTCGTTGTCGAGGATGACGATGTCTTCGTCGGTCTTGGAATCGGTCAGGACGTAGTTGCCGGCCACGTCGATGATGCCGCCGGCCTTGACCTGGAACACCTCGTTGTCGTTTGCGTCGACGAACGGGAACTCCTCTTTCATCTTCATCATCTTCTGTTTCCCGCGGAGGACGACGTTCCCGGCGGCGTCCATGGCTTTGTACTTGTTGCGGACCAGACTCTGTTCGACTGTGTAGCTGTCGTCGGAGAGGTCGATCCCCTTGATGTCGTAGTCGCTCGTTCCCATACCAATCTCATATTCGATATTCGTGGTAAATCTTTCGACGTACTGATCAAAATAAAAACAGTCACGCGCCTGAAGTCGTCCGCCGAGGCCCGAACCGACAGGGTTTCCCCCCTGCCGGCCAAGTAAAATCCAAGATGAGCAAGGATATAATCGAGGTCCGGGGGGCCGAGGAACACAACCTCAAGGACGTCGACGTGGAGATCCCCCGCGAGGAACTGACAGTCGTCACCGGGCTGTCGGGGTCGGGCAAATCCTCGCTCGCATTCGAGACGGTGTACGCCGAGGGCCAGCGGCGCTACATCGAATCGCTCTCCGCCTACGCACGGAACTTCCTGGGGCAGATGGACAAGCCACAGGTCGAGAACGTCGAGGGCCTGTCACCGGCCATCTCTATCGACCAGAAGAACGCGGCCAACAACCCCCGCTCGACGGTCGGGACCGTCACTGAACTGCACGACTACCTCCGTTTGCTGTACGCTCGGGTCGGCACGCCACACTGTCCGGAGTGTGGCCGTGAAGTCGGTGAGCAGTCCGCACAGAACATGGTCTCGCGGATTCTGGAACTCCCCGAGGGGACCCGCGCCAAGCTGTGTGCGCCGGTCGTCCGCGACCAGAAGGGGGCCTTCGAGGACCTGTTCGACGACCTCGTGAGCGAGGGGTACAGCCGCGTCGAGGTCGACAGCGAGGAGTTCGACCTCACGATGGACCGCCCCGACCTGGACGAGAACTACGACCACACCGTCGACGTGGTCGTGGACCGCGTGAAGATATCGCCGGACGCCCGCTCGCGCATCACCGACTCCGTCGAGACGGCACTCGAAGAGGCCGACGGGACGCTGAAGGTCATCCTGCCGGACCCGCCCGAGGGCGCGGCGGAGGCGCTCGGCGGGTCGGATGCCAGGGCGACCGGCGACCTCGCCGACGGGGAGGAGGACGGCGACGGAACCGCCTCGGATCGCCTCGTCGTCGAACTCTCCGAGGATCTGGCCTGTACCCACTGCGGTATCGACATCTCCGAAATCGAGACGCGGTCGTTCTCGTTCAACTCGCCGCACGGGGCCTGCCCGGAGTGTGAGGGGCTGGGCGAGACCAAGGAGGTCAGCGAGGATCTGGTCATCACCGACCCATCGAAGCCGCTCAAGCACGTCTTCGAGCCCTGGAGCTACGACCGGACGTACTACTCACGGCAACTGGACAACGTCGCCGAGCACTTCGGCGTGGACCTTTCGACGCCGTTCGAGGAACTCGACGAATCCATCCAGCGGCAGTTCCTCTACGGGACCGACAGCCGTGTCCACTTCGAGTGGCGGACCAAGAACGGCACCCGAGAGAAGACCGAGCGCTTCGAGGGCGTCATCCCGAACCTGGAGCGGCGACACGTCGAGACGGACTCGGACCGCGCTCGCGAGCACATCGAGGAGTTCATGGCGACCACGACGTGCCCGGCCTGTGAAGGGACGCGGCTCAAAGCCGAATCGCGGGCGGTGCTCGTCGACGGCACCTCGATCACCGAGGTAAACGAGATGTCCATCAGCGACGCGCTGGCCCACTTCGAGGGGATGGAGGAGTACCTGTCCGCTCGGGACCGGAAAATCGCCGAGGAGATTCTGAAGGAGATTCGGGCCCGGCTTGGCTTCATGACCGAGGTGGGTCTGGACTACCTGACGCTGGACCGGGAGGCCTCGACGCTCTCTGGTGGTGAGAGCCAGCGCATCCGGCTGGCAACGCAGATCGGCAGCGGCCTCGTCGGCGTCCTCTACGTCCTTGACGAACCCTCCATCGGCCTCCACCAGCGGGACAACGACCGCCTGCTGAACACGCTGGAGGAACTGCGGGACCTCGGGAACACGCTGCTGGTCGTCGAACACGACACCGAGACGATGCGCCGGGCCGACCAGATAATCGACATGGGTCCCGGCCCGGGCAAGCGCGGCGGCGAGGTCGTCGTCAACGGCCCGATGGAGGAGGTCATCGACACCGAGGCGTCGGTGACCGGGGAGTACCTCTCGGGCGAGCGGACGATTCCGGTGCCCGACAGCCGCCGCGAGGCCGACGACGAACTCACGGTCCGGGGCGCTCGCCAGCACAATCTCGCGGACCTCGACGTGTCCATCCCGCTGGGGACCTTCACCGCCATCACAGGCGTCTCCGGCTCCGGGAAGTCGACGCTGATGCACGACGTGCTGTACAAAGGGCTGGTCCGTCGGATGAACGACACCGACGTGAACCCCGGCGAGCACGACGCCATCGACGGCCTCGACAACGTCGAGACGGTGCGGCTCATCGACCAGTCGCCCATCGGTCGCACCCCCCGGTCGAACCCAGCGACGTACACCAACGTCTTCGATCACATTCGCGAGCTGTTCGCCGAAACGAACCTGGCGAAACAGCGCGGCTACGAGAAAGGCCGGTTCTCGTTCAACGTCAAGGGCGGCCGCTGTGAGGGGTGTGGCGGCCAGGGGACGGTCACCATCGACATGAACTTCCTCTCTGACGTGACGGTCCCCTGCGAGGAGTGTGGCGGCGCGCGCTACAACGACGAGACGCTGGACGTGACCTACAAGGGCGCGACCATCGCCGACGTGCTGGAGATGACCGTCGAGGAGGCCTACGACTTCTTCGAGAGCCATTCGGGGATTCGCCGCCGGCTGGAGCTCCTGAAGGACGTGGGCCTGGATTACATGCGCCTCGGTCAGCCCTCGACCACCCTCTCGGGCGGGGAGGCCCAGCGGGTGAAACTCGCCGAGGAACTCGGCAAGAAGGATTCGGGCGAGACGCTGTACCTGCTTGACGAACCCACGACCGGGCTCCACCCCGAGGACGAGCGCAAGCTCATCGACGTGCTCCACCGGCTCACCGACGACGGCAACACGGTGGTCGTCATCGAGCACGAACTCGACCTGGTGAAAAACGCCGACCACATCATCGACCTCGGGCCGGAGGGCGGCGAGAACGGCGGCGAACTCGTCGCCGAGGGCACCCCGGAGGACGTGGCCCGGACCGACGCGTCCTACACCGGGCAGTACCTCCGTGACCTGCTGCCGAACGTCGACCTAGAGGGGCCGCGAGCAGACCGCGAGCTATCGGCCGAACAGCCGGCTGCGGACGACGACTAATCGGCCGCGTCGTCGATCAATCGCTCCGCTCGCCTCACGAGACTCGCACTGAGGCGGGCTCCGACTTCATCCATCGCATAGAGCGTCTCCTTTGCGGCGTCCGGATCAATATCCCCGGTTTCCACGGCACGGACGAGTACACCGATTGTCCCCGAAACTGGTAGCCATATTGACTTACAAGCATTCCGGAGCGGTTTGTCATCGGTGATGACGACACACTCGTCCGCAAGTCGAGCGCCGGTGAGCAGTGCAACATCGCCGTCGACGATCATTGGAACTTTTCTTTCGGTATCAATTACTGACCCAGGATCGTTCCCGAGTCGAGCTGCTGAATCGGAAACGAGTTCATCTTGATCTTCCTCTCCGGCCCAGGCGAGAATATTAGTTTGAACGATACTCCCTTCATCTATGCAGGTGTCGAGTGCTGATTTAGCAGGCTCTTTCGAGATCTCGAATTTTACCGCCCGAGAGACGGCCAATCCGCCACGCACGGAATCGAGTAAATCAATCGACCCGGTTTCAGCTAATGTAATAATAACGCTCGCATCAAGAAGTACGACCCGCCCGTTCCAGGTCATCGAAGTGCGTCTACGTCGTCGGCCAGATCGACCTCGTCGTAGTTCGACAGAACTCCGCGGTCGTTCGCTTCAGCCATCATCTCCGCGATGGTGAGCCCTGCCAACTCCGCCGCACCGCGCATCCCGACCGCTCCGTCCTGATAGCGCTGGAGGGCGACCCGAACGAGTTCCTCGCGAGCGCCTTGCCGGATCGCCTGTCGGATCGCGTCGCTCCGACTCTCTCCTTTCGCCTCAGCGAGACGCGCCACCAGATCGAGTTCCGTATCGCTCATTCGAGTAGTGACGTTCTCCATGCGAAATGCAACGTATTGCATCGTATTAAGCGTGCGGTCATACCTGAGAGTGATGCCGTGTTCCGGGATAAATCTCCGCACCCGCCACCAACGTTTTAGTCGACGGCGAAACCTGATATAGCCAGCTATGGCGCAGTCGACAGCGGACCGCATCGAGCGGAAACGGGGTATCGGTGGGCTGGCGAAGCAAGCGAACCCGGCCTTTGCCGTGGGCGCAGTCGCAGTCCCGCTCATTGCGTTTGCGGGGGCCGTCGCCAGCGGCAACATCCGGGCGCTAACCTACGTACATGTGATGGCTGGGGTGCTGTGGACCGGCATCGACCTGTTCATGGGGCTCGTGTTGGGGCCGGTGCTCGGCGGCCAGGAACCAGAGGCGCGGGCCGACTTCTTCGCCTCGTTCACGCCCAAGATGACGTTCCTGATGCCGTCGCTGGCGACGGTGACTATCAGCGGCGGCATCCTGCTGGCGCTCCGCCTCGGGAAGTTCCCCAACGCCGACCCGTGGTTGGCGCTGCTGACCGCCGCGACGCTGCTTCCGGTCGTCCTCCTCATCGGCTACCAGTTCGACGCGCTGACCGACCCGAAGACGCTGGGCGTCCTCGGCGTCGCCGTCGTTGGTTCCGGCGCGTATCTGGCGGCCACGCTGCCGGCCTTCGCGATGACCTCGTGGTGGATCGTCGCCACGCTCGGTATCGTGACGCTGCTGTCCGTGCAGGGCTTCGGGGTCATCCTGCCCGGCGAGGTCCGCATCTACCGGCAGGTCGTCTCAGAGAACCCGGACGTGGACCTGGTCTCCGAGATCGGGATGCGAAACGCCAGGCTCGGGGGCCTGCAGGGGCTGCTGCAACTGGCAATCGTGTTCGTGATGGTCGGCCTGCGCTGGTGGACGCCGTAGTCTGTGGGTACCGCCCATCGGGGGCGACAGGAACAGTCATCCTTACCACATACGCTCTCGTGTCGGCAGAACAACTACAATCTAGCCGGAGTTAGCACACGTCGTATGTCCGACCCTGAAAGCGGTGCGACGGACCCCGAAACGGTACTGGAGGAACTCGCCAGACTCCCGACGCTGGCCCATCCGACGGCGTCCCCCAACGGCGACGAAGTGGCCTTCTACTACGACGTGAGCGGGCGCAACGAGCTTCACGTCCTTGACGTCGAGAGCGGCACCCACGAGCAGTGGAGCGACGGCGAAGTTCCCCGGAACGCCCGCTGGCACGTCGAGTGGGGAGCCGACGGGGAGCGGGTGTTCTTCCACCTCGACGACGACGGCAACGAACAGAACGACGTGTACGCCATCGAGCGCGACGGGTCGGTCGAGGCAGTCGTCGAGATGGACGGGCAGGTGGTGATACAGGACGTCGGCAGGGACGGTGAGGCCCTGCTGGTCGGGTCGACACGCGACGGCCAGATGAACCTCTACAGCCACGACCTCGGGAGCGGCGAGACGGCGAAGCTGACCGATTACGACCGCGCGGTTCACACGGGCATCCTCTCACCCGACGGCTCGCAGCTGGCATACACGACCAACGAGACCGACGACTTCGACAACATGGACGTGTACGTCAGCGACGCTGACGGGGCAAACCCGAAGCCCCTCGAAATCGGTGTCACCGGCGCGGAAGCCGCCCCAGCCGACTGGGGACCCGACGGCGACCGCCTGCTGGTCGTGGACAACAGCGAGGACCTGTCCCGGAGCGGTGTCTACGACCTGGCGACGGACGAGGTAACGTGGTTCGGCGGCGAGTACGAGGAGGAGCCACAGGCGCTCCTGCCCGACGGCGAGCGGTTCTTGGCCGTTCGGACCCGCGAGGCCACGAAGGTGCCCGTCGTGTACGCCATCGAATCCGGCGAGGAGCGCGAACTCGACCTGCCAGAGGGCGTCGCCTCCTTCGGCATGATGGGCGGCGACCCGGTGCTTTCCGGGGACCGCCTGCTGGCGCTACACACGACGCCGACGCGCCGCCCCGAACTGCTCGCCTACGACCTCGACACCGACGAGACAGAGGCGCTGGTCGAAGCCGAGTACGGCCCGTTCTCACCTGACGACTTCGCCGACGCGGAGTACTTCACCATCGAGTCCGACGGCGTGCCAGAGACGCGGCAGGCCGCGGTCGAGCACGACCCCTACGACACGCTGGAGATCGGCTGTCTGCTGTACGATTCCGGCGAGCGGCCGTCGCCGCTCATCGTCAATCCTCACGGCGGCCCGCGCTGGGTGGACAGCAAATCCTTCGACCTCTACACGCAGTTCCTCGTCCACCGGGGCTTCTCGGTGTTGCAGGTGAACTACCGGGGCTCGACCGGCCACGGCCGCGAGTTTATCCGCGAACTGTACGACGACTGGGGCGGGGCCGAGCAGGGCGACGTGGCCTCGGCCGCCGAGCACGTCCTCGCGACGTGTGAGTGGGTAGACGAGGACCGCATCGTCGTCTTCGGCGGCTCCTACGGCGGCTACTCGGCGTACTGGCAAATGGTCCAGTACCCTGACCTGTACGACGCCGGCGTCGCCTGGATCGGCCTCACGGACCTCGAAGACCAGTACGAGAACACGATGCCACACTACCGGACTGAGCTCATGGAGAAGAACATGGGCACCCCGGCGGAGAACCCGGAGCTGTACGAGGAGCGGTCGCCCATCACCCACGCCGATAACCTCGACGCCCCGCTGTTCATCGTCCACGGCGTCAACGACCGTCGAGTCCCCGTCTCGCAGGCCCGCCTGTTCCGCGACGCGCTCGAAGTCGCCGGCTACACCGAGGGATCGGACGGCGATTTCGAGTATCGGGAACTCGGCGAGGAGGGCCACGCCTCCTCCGACATCGAGCAGAAAACGCGGCTGTTCCGCCTGCTCGATGGCTTCCTCGATCGCCGGATCGGGACCGAAACGGTCGCCGCCGACGACTAAGCTCGGCGGCTGCTTCGCCGCGCTGTACGTCTTCGCGTTGACGCGGTCGGTCAGTCGCTGACACCGCCAGTGTTCTTGGCTCGGGCGTCGTACAGTCGGCCATGCACACCGCCTACGCCGCGCTCGGTGACCGTATCCTCGTCGGCGACGGCCACAGCGGCTGGGACGACGGCCTCATCGGTCACGACATCGAGTGCGTCGCTGCAGGAGCGGCGGAACCGGACCGTGCCTTCGTGGGCACCGTAGACGCTGGTCTCCAGCGGACGACCGATGGCGGAGCGACGTGGGAGTCGGCCCTTGACGCCGGGGACCGCGTGACGAGCGTCACAGTCAGCCCACACGATGCCGACGTGGTGTGGGCCGGAACGGAGCCGAGCGCGGTCTATCAGTCGACCGACGGTGGAGAGACGTGGACTGAGAAACCCGGGCTGACGGAACTGGACTCGGCTTCGCGGTGGTCGTTCCCGCCGCGGCCCGACACCCACCATGTCCGGTGGATCGCCCTCGCACCGGACGACCCGGAACAGGTGTACGCCGCCATCGAGGCCGGCGCGTTCGTCCGCAGTCCCGACGGCGGCGGGAGGTGGGTCAACCACCCCGAGGGCGCGCGGCGGGACAACCACACGCTGGCGACTCATCCCGATGCCCCGGACCGGGTGTACACCGCCGCCGGCGACGGCTTCGCGCTGTCGACGGACCGCGGGACGACGTGGACGCACCCACAGGAGGGGCTGGGCCATCGGTACGTGTGGGGGCTGGCCGTCCATCCTGACGATCCGGACTGCATCGTCGTCTCGGCCGCCAGCGGCCCCCGGTCGGCCCACAGCACCAGCGGCGAGAGCTACGTCTACCGGTGGGACGGCGACCGGTGGAGACAGTCGATGGACGGCCTGCCGGGACCGGAAGGGCTGGCCCGGCCGGTCCTCGCTGCCGACCCGGACGGCGGCTTCCTCGCGCTGACGAACCACGGCCTGTTCCAGTCAAAGCGCGGGGAGACGTGGACTCGGGAGGGTCCCGACGGCGTGGGCTGGCCGGTCGAGTACGACCAGGTCCCGAGCGGACTGGCCGTCGTGTGAGGGGCGGCCGAGCAAGTGGTCGGCATCAGAGTCCGTCCGCAGCTACGCCAGTCGGACCAAAACGGCACCGAGACCACTCGTCACGGCCGTCGCAACGGTCGCAAGCAGGAGAATCTTCGCCGCTTTTCGCCGGTCGGCGCGAACAGCCTCGCTTGCGTCGACGCGCCCGCTTTCCCCGCCCGACCCGGAGAGGTCGTAGCGGGCGAGTGCCCCGAAGGCGACGCAGAACCGGAAGTAATCCTGCAGCGCGCCGACGTACCCGCCGAAAACGAAGGGGACGGTCGCCCACAGCGACAGGTCGGGTATCGCGCCGAGGGTGGCGGCGAGGGCGATACCGATGGCGACTGCAAACGAAGCAATGGCCGACAGTCGGCGGGCACGGCGCTGGTTCGCCCCGATGTTGCAGACGCCGGGCTGGTACTCTGCCATGGGCGGTGACAGGGGCTACACCGACAAATACGCCCTGCTTCGGCTGGTGACGCGACGGCCGTTTCGGCGGTTGGCCGAGCAACAGGCCCATTCTCGGGTCCCTGCGACGGATAGCTAACCCAGCGGTCGTCCCGAAAACAGGTACAACAGTCCGTCTGAATCGAGAAGCTATTTGGTTCGTGACACCGAGAGAACGTGTATGCACGATGTTGTGGTGGTCGGCGCGGGTCCGGCTGGGTCCCGGTACGCGCGTCAGGCGGCGAGCCGGGGGCTCGACGTGGTGGTGTTCGAACAGGGGGAGATCGGCAAGCCGCTGGCCTGCTCGGGCCATGTGAGTACAGATATCTGGGAGTTCACCGAGGACGCCCGCGACGAACTGTTCCAAAACGAGATCTCCGGCGCGCGGTTCCACACCGGCGGCCCCGGGAGCCAAGACCACCCATTCTACAAGGATGAGGTCATCTCGAACGTCATCGACCGCGTCGGCCTGGACAAGCACCTCGCAGGGTTGGCCCGCGACGCCGGTGCGGACGTTCGAGAAGCACACTCCGTCGTCGGGGTCACCGAGGACAGGGACAGCGTTACCGTGGAGGTCCGCGGCGACGACGGCGTCGAGGCGCACCGAGCGAAAATGGTTGCCGGCTGTGACGGCCCGAAGAGCCGCGTCCGGCGGGAACTGGACCTGCCGGAGCCCGACGAACTGCTGCACGGCGTGCTCGGGTTCAGCGACGAGGTGGACCACACCGACTTCGTCGACGTTCACCTCACAGTCCCGCGCTTTTTCGCCTGGCGCATCCCGCGGGGCGAGGCCGGCGTCGAGTACGGGCTGGCTGTGCCGCCGGGCGACGACGCCCGCGGGCGCTTCGAGGAATTCGTCGACGGCTACGGCGTCGAAACCGACCACCGCTGTTCCGGACTTATCCCCATCGGCCCGCCGAAGCGGGTCACCGGCCGGCGGTCGTTCCTCGTCGGCGACGCCGCCGCCCAGACCAAACCCTTCACCGGCGGCGGTATCCGCTACGGCATGACCGCGGCCGACCACGCGGCCCGGGAAATCGACTCGGAGGACCCGGCGACGCTGGGCGAGTACGAGCGTGCGTGGCGCGACGACCTCCGGCAGGAAATCCGTCTGGGCCACGCGGTCCGGGCGGGCTACTCCGCGCCGGAGCCGATACAGAAAGCCGGGATGAAGGCCTTCGAGGGCGAGATCGGCGTCCACATGGACCGGCCGACGACGCTGTTCTCACGGGAGCAGTTGGCGGCGCTGTTCTCCCGGTCCTGACGGACCTGTTACTCGACTGGTGTGTGCAGATAACGTTTTTACCGACCAATATAAAAGGACGGGCGTGGTAACACGCCGACGAACCTACGTCCTCGCGGGCCTGCTCGTTCTCACCGGCTGTCTGACGACAGTCCTGCTCGCGCGAGTGCTATCGACGATATTCTTCGCAATCACAGTCGCATACGTCCTGTTCCCCGTCTCGAAGTGGCTCGGGCGCCACGGGCTCAACAAGCGACTGTCGGCGGCCGTGACGACTGGTATCGCCTTCGTCAGCGGCACACTCATCGTCGTCCCGCTCGGGGCCGTGCTGTATCTCCGCCGTCGTGACCTGTTTTCGTTCTTCCAGCAACTCCCACCGATGGTGACCATCGATGTCGGCGGGTTTAGCTACCCGGTCGAGATCGCGCCGACGTTGCTATCAGCGCGACGGATACTCACGGATTTCGCAGTCGACCTCGCGGCAGAATCGCCCGTCCTGGCGCTGAAAGCCGTCCTGTTTACGATTCTCGTCTACGCGATGCTGTGGCGGCCACAGGCGCCCAAAAAGGCCGCCTATCGGACGGTGCCGGCGTCGTATCACGAGGTCGTCAACCGACTCCATCAGCGACTCCGGGGGACGCTGTACGCGATTTACGTTCTCCAGGCGGCGACGGCGTTCGGGACCTTCGTCGTGGCGTGGGTCGTGTTCTGGCTGCTGGGCTATCAGGGCGCGTTCGCACTGGCGGTGGTCGCCGGCATCCTGCAGTTCGTCCCCGTCATCGGCCCCAGCGTCGTCGTCCTTACCATCGCTGTCGCGGACCTCATCAATGGAAACATCACCGGTGCGATACTGGTGACCGTGTTCGGCCTCGTCTTCGTCGGCTTCCTCCCCGACGCAGTCATCAGGCCGAAACTCGCCCGCTACACGACCGGCCTCCCGGCCAGCCTCTACTTCGTCGGGTTCACCGGCGGCGTGCTGACGCTGGGCGTCATCGGCTTTATCGCCGGGCCAGTCGTCATCGCGCTGTTGGTCGAACTGTCGTCGCTGTTGACGAACGAGCGGCAGGGAGACCAGCAGCAACTGAGCTGAGCCAGCAGTCGGTATAACAGTTAGTTCGTCTCCAGCGGCCGCCCCTGTGCCTCCCATTCGGTCAGGCTCCCTTCGTAGAAATCCACCTGCTCGAAGCCGAGATGCCGGAGAACGACGTACGTGTGGCTGATTCGCCGAGCGGTGTTACAGTAGAGGACGATACGTTTCTCGGGGACGATACCTGCACGTTCGAGAACAGATCGCGCTTCGTCTTGCGGAAGCAGTCCCCGCGTCTCGTCGTCGACGAGGGCCCGCCAGTCCAGCAGGACCGCACCCGGGATGTGGCCCTCGTCGTACTCCCCGTCCTCGCGTGTGTCGACCAGCACCGCGTCAGGGTCGTCCGCGGCGTCAGCGACCGCGTCCGGACCGACCAGCGGCGTCGCGTCGGGACGAGTCAGCTCGTAGTCGGTCGGCTCGACAGCCGGCGTCTCGCTCGACGTTTCCCGTTCGAGTTGCCAACTGGAGAAGTCGCCGTCGAGGAGATGGAGCCGGGCGGGGTCGTGGCCGAACAGTTCTGCGGTGACCAGAAACCGCGCGGCGAAGACGCCGTGGTGGTCGTCGTACGCGACGATGTCGCTCTCCGGGGAGACGCCGGCCTCCGAGAGCAACTGTGCCCAGTCGTCCTCGTCGGGGAGCATCCCTTCGCCAGCGTCGGCGTCGGACTCCGTGCCGTGTTCGTCTGCCCGGAACGAATCGAAGGGCACGCTCACCGCATTCGGGAGGTGGCCGAGGCCGTCGTATTCCCAGGCGTCGCGCACGTCGACGATTCGGATACCCTCGCCCTGGCTCGCCACCCACTCCGCAGAGACGAAATCAGTCATTGTCGTGGCGTTACCGCTCTGTCCGCTTGAAAACTCCCATCGCAGTCGGTCGAAGGTGGTTGCAAATATTGCTCGTTCT
Organism: Haloarcula sp. CBA1131; assembly: GCF_008728975.1. Lineage (NCBI taxonomy): Archaea > Methanobacteriati > Methanobacteriota > Halobacteria > Halobacteriales > Haloarculaceae > Haloarcula > Haloarcula sp. CBA1131. The sequence goes on along the minus strand of NZ_RPCY01000001.1, from coordinate 908,886 downwards.
CACGGGAGAACAGAGCGAGCCGTCCCGGACATGGTACTCCATGGCCCTTATTCCCTCCACCGCTGGAACGCCGTCTTTCGGCACCTCCAAATAGGGGTAATATATGCCGCCAGGGTGGATGAGTGGCCGAACATGCCGAAAGTCGTGGTAATATATGTCTGGTAGACTTACGCTTCGACGCACTATGACTGACTACGCTAACGACGTGCTCGTCTCGGCCGACTGGGTCAGCGAGCATCTGGACGAGTTCCAGAGCGACGACCCCGCCCACCGACTGGTAGAGGTGGACGTCGACACGGAACTGTACGACGAGAGCCACGCGCCCGGCGCAATCGGCTTCAACTGGGAGACGGACCTCCAGGACCAGACCACGCGGGACATCCTCGACAAGGACGACTTCGAGGACCTGCTCGGTGCCCACGGCATCAGCGAGGACTCGACGGTTGTGCTCTACGGTGACAACTCCAACTGGTTCGCCGCCTACACATACTGGCAGTTCAAGTACTACGGTCACGACGACGTGAAGCTCCTCGACGGCGGTCGCGAGTACTGGGTCGAGAACGACTACGAACTCACCGACGAAGTGCCCGAGTTCTCCGAAGTCGACTACGAGGCCGCCGGTCCGCGCGAGTCCATCCGCGCCTACCGAGAGGACGTCGAGAACGCCATCGAGCGTGAACTGCCGCTCGTCGACGTTCGCTCGCCCGAAGAGTTCTCCGGCGAAATCCTCGCACCCCCTGGACTCCAGGAGACCGCCCAGCGCGGCGGCCACGTACCCGGTGCCCAGAACATCTCCTGGGCGGCCGTCACCAACGACGACGGCACCTTCAAGGACTACGACGAGCTCGAAGAACTCTACGCCGAGTACGGCATCGACGGCGACTCCACGACGGTCGCCTACTGCCGCATCGGTGAGCGCTCCTCCGTCGCCTGGTTCGCCCTGCACGAACTGCTGGGCTACGACGACACCATCAACTACGACGGCTCCTGGACCGAATGGGGCAATCTGGTTGGTGCGCCTATCGAGAAGGGCGAGGCCGAGTAAGCGACAGCGCAAAATCGGAGACCGACTTTCGAATTTTTGTAGCGTTGTTCGGAGCCGGTAGCGTCGCCGAGACGGTGGCGGCCGTTCCGAACGGCTATCTCCCGACGCCGAAATACAGCAGTGTGCCCAACCGTACATTCAAGTCAGATGCGGGTCGTACACCCGAATGTGGACCGAAAGGAACTCGAACGGGAACTCCGCGACGCCTTCGACGCCGACCCCGATATCGTCACGGTCGTGGCCAGACAGGCGCGGGACCTCTCGGAATCGGACCAGTTCGTGACCGACTTCGGGGCGGAGCTGACGGTGGGGGATGTCGTCGACAACCTCGCGGACGCGCCCGAGGACTATCAACTCGCCGAGCGGTGGAACTGGTGGCTGGGTGCGCTTGACCTCTCACACGGCGGCTACGCGCGGTTCAGCGTGCGACAGGACATCGACAAGACGTCCTGATCTGTCGCTGTCGGTGTTTCTGCGTGGATGGGAAAAACGGCGCGACGCCAGTCAGTGTACGCTAAGCCCGTGTGCCTCTCGTGCGTGTTCGAGGAGTTCCTCCGTCGTGTCGAACTCCTCACCGCAACTGCACGTGTGGTACGTCGTCGGGGGTTGCTGGCGTGTCGCCATGACAACTGAACAATGAGCCCCGAGTATAATAATTGTTTATGCTAGCGTGATAACACTGCCCAGCAGACGTGTTATCTTTACACAATACCACAACCGGAAAGACTCCCTTGACAGTTCATAGCCCCTAAGAACCCGGATATCGTCGTGTTCCGGTTCATAGATATTCCGCCTTCCCGGCGGTTGATGGCACGATTCGGTCAGAACCGACGAACGGAAACGGGCGCGACGCTTCCGTCGGTATAATGGATGTGCAGTTTCTCGGCGGGGCGGGTGAGATCGGCCGGAGCGCCGTCCTCATCGACGAGTCGCTGCTGCTGGATTTCGGAATGTTGACCGACTCACCGCCACGGTTTCCGGTGCGGACGCCGTCGCCGGACGCCGTCGTCGTCTCGCACGGCCACCTCGACCACGTCGGGACCATCCCGGCGCTGGTGTCGGGCGACGCGCGGCCGCCGATTCACTGGACGCCGCCGACGTACGAACTGGCGATGACGCTCGCACGGGACACGCTCAAACTCCACGGTGGAACGGTCAACTGCCCATTCACCGAGACCAACGTCAGACGGGTCACGCAGGTGTCGGAAACCCACGGCTACCGCGAGTCGTTCGAGGCCGCCGGCTACGAGGTCACGTTCTACAACGCCGGCCACATTCCGGGGAGCGCGCACATCCTCGTGGACGATGGCGACACCCGGTTGCTGTACTCCGGCGATTTCCATACCGATGACCAGCGTCTCGTCTCGGGGACGTCGGCCCGTCCGGCCGCTGACGCGGTCATCTGTGAGAGTACCTACGCCGATGTCGACCACGAACCCAGAAAGACAGTCGAGGAGCGATTCGTCGAGAGCGTCGAAACGACGCTCTGGGAGGGCGGCACCGTGGTCGTGCCCGCCTTCGCCATCGGTCGAACGCAGGAGATGCTGCTCATCTGCGAAGCGCACGACATCCCCTGCTACGTCGACGGGATGGGGAAGCAAGTGACCGAGATGCTCGGGCAGTACCCCGAGTATGTCCGCGATTCGGACGCGCTCCAGCGGGCGAAATCCCACGCGCGGTTCGTCACTGGCAAGGATGGCCAGCGCAAGCGTATCACCGACCAGAAGGCGGCAATCGTCACCACCAGCGGGATGCTCTCCGGCGGCCCGGCGATGACGTACATCCCCGAAATCCGCGGGAATCCGATGAACAAGATCACCATGACCGGGTATCAGGTCGAGGGGACGCCGGGCCGAGACCTCATAGAGACCGGCAGCGCCGAGATAGACGGTCGGATTATGCCGGTCAGCGCGCGCGTCGAGCAGTACGACTTTTCGGCACACGCCGACCGCGACGGGTTGTTTGCGTACCTCGACAGCTACCGTGACACGCCGGTACTCGTGAACCACGGCGACCGCTGTGAGGCTTTCGCAGCCACGCTCCGGCAGGACGGCTATGACGCGACAGCGCCCGAGCTAGGCGCGACCGTCGATATCCAGTAGGCGGTTACGCAGGCGACCTCGGCCACGTTCAGTCACTCTCGTCTGCGTCTCCGGTGGCACGCTGCTTCAACCACTCGTCGAGCAGGTCGCGGATTGCGGCGTCCCGGTTGTCGCGGTGGTCGGCGAACGCCTTGTCGTCAATCGCGTCGAGCAACTCCTCGTCCAGTTCGACCTCAATCGATTCGAGGTCCAGAAACGCTTCGTCCATTGATTACGGGGAGTTGGACGGCCAGAGAAATATATCCTCGTCAGACAACCGTCGGTCAGTCGCGTGACAGCGGCCGCGAAGGCGGAGAGTTCCAGAAGGGTGTCAGGAGACCGCCATGCTTTGATTACGACTCGCGTCGTATCCACAGTCAGTGATGGGCTCGCTACAGTCTCTCATCGGCCCCCACCGGCTCGACGCGCTCGGCGCGTGGGCGGTAACGGGAATTCTCGTGGGTGGCGTCGGACGGTTCGCGGCCGGTGGCGAATTCGATTGGGCAGTGCTCACGGCACTCCTCGTGGCTATCGCGGTCACAGTTCCGTTCGCCACGCGGGACCTCGAAACGACGGTGCCCGCGGAGTTGCTCGGACTGGTCGCGGTGCCGGTACTCGTCCGGGCGTTCGGCGGCTTCCCGCAGGTCACGCCGTTCCTCGTGGTCGCCGGGGTCGCGCTGTTGCTGGCCGTCGTGCTCGATGCGGGCACCTCACTGACGATGACGCCGCGGTTCGCGACGGTGTTCGTCGTCATCGTGACGATGGCCGTCGCCGGCGTCTGGGCGGTCGGTATCTACGCGACCGACACGCTACTGGGAACCACGTTTCTCGATGGACAGACAGAGTTGATGTGGGATCTCGTCACTGCGGCGGGTGCCGGTGTCGTCGCCGGCGTCGTGTTCGAACTGTACTTCGAGCGGTCAGCACGCATCGCTCGACTGCGCGTCTCGGACCCGGATCCCCCGGAAGGTGACCAGTCGGAAGCGTCCCTTCCTGGAAACGGCACGCACCACCGCATCGCTGTCCGGACGCTACAGGCGCTCCTCGGTCTGATATCCGCATTCGCACTCGTTCGTGGCAACGTGACGCTGTTCGTCAACAGCGGCGGCCCACTGGCGATAACGTTCCTGCCGGCGCTGTTCCGCCGGGAGTACGGCTACGCGATGGACACCGGCCTCGTCCTGTGGATCACAGTGGCGTCGACGCTGCACGCGGCCGGCGCGTTCGAACTGTACGGAGCGTTTGGCTGGTACGACAGTCTGGCCCACGCCGTCTCGGCATCGCTCGTGGCCGGCGTGGGATACGCGGTCGCACGAGCAGTCGAACGCCACTCCGGTGCGGTTGCTTTCAACAGGAAGTTCCGCGCGACCTTCGTCGTTCTGTTCGTCCTCGCGGTGGGCGTCGGCTGGGAGATCCTGGAATTTGCCAGCGGCGGCATCGCGTCGATTATCGGCGGCGAGGCGGTCCTCGCCCAGTACGGGACGAGCGACATCGTGAACGACCTCGTGTTCAATACGGTCGGCGCACTCGTCGTCGCGGGCTGGAGCACCGCCCATTTCGAGGGTCTCGCAACCCGACTCACCGGGCGGGTCGGGCGGCTCACAAGCGGTGAGTGAGTCCCTGACGTCCTCTGTTCCCGAAAGCGGCTCTACGGTGCAGACGGACCGAAACGTATGGAGCAGGCACATCTCGATTTCGACCGCTACTTCGAGGTCGCAATGGAGACCGACGAGGCACAGGCCGCGGAGATGACTGTCGAGCCGGGTCGGTCCGTCGGCGGCCCGGAAAACTATCACGAGCACAGCGACCAGTGGCTGTTCGTGGTCAGCGGTACCGGCGTCGTCACCATCGACGACGACGCCCACCGGGTCGACGCCAGCGACCTCGTCCGCATCGAGGCCGGCGAACGCCACGGTCTCGAAAACGACGGGGACGAGCCACTGGAGACGGTCAACTTCTACACGCCGCCGCGATAGCCGTCTCAGGACTCGGTGTCGTCGACCGGAGACAGTTCGTAGCAGGTGCCGTCCCGAAGGACGAAGGGCACGTCCGATGCGATAAGCGCGCGGGCTGCCTCACCAGTGATAGTCGCCGCCTCATCCGGCCGGAGGGCCGTGTCGAGCGCCTCAGCCTGCGCGTCGGCGAGCGACAGCGGTTCGAGCGTTACACACCGGGCGCCGTCCGTCGCCTCAACTGCATACGTGACTTCAGCGGGCTTGTCGCCGTGGACCGCAAGCGAGAACACGTAGTACGAGCCGTTGTGGACGTACACCGAGCTGTTCGGGTCGAAGCCGCCCACATCGGAGTCGTAGCGGTGCTCGCCCGAGTCTATCGCGTCGATGACAGCGCGTCGGTCGCTGTCGGGGAGGTCGTCGACCCGTACCGTCGACTCGTTTCCGGGGTCGTCGACTTCGCTCACGCTGTATTTGTTGATGTAGCCGCCGAATCCGGTCGTTCGCTCCGCGACTGCGTACGTCTCGCCGTCGAACGCGAAACAGCCGAACTCGTGAAACACATGCGCCCACTCGTGGGCTGTCACGTCTGCCGAGGGGTCACGGATGGCTGTTTTGAGTGCATCGGTCGTCTCGGAAAAGACACCGACAGTCGCCGTTTCGGGCACTGCTGCGGCGTCGACCGGTGACAACACTACCGGGGTTGGCGTCGCTGTCGCCGTGGCTTCTTCCGTCGAGGAGTCGTCGCCGAGTCCGGAACAGTCGGTCACGAGCGTACAGGCGATGGTTCCAAGAACGGTCCTGCGGGAGGGCACAGTCGCCGATTTCTGGGCGACCGGTAAATGCTTTCAGCGTCAGGCGACGCCGGCCTCGGCGTCCATCGGGTCCTGAATGTCGCCGACGACCTCTTCGAGCAGGTCCGTGACCGTCACCAGCCCGATGACTTCGCCGTCCTCAAGGACGAACGCGAGTTCCTGGCGCTCGGCCTGGAACTGGTCGATGGCGTCGCTGACGGTCGTCTCCGGTGACATCGTCATCGGCGGCGAGGCGACGGCTTCGAGGTCGATGCCGTCCAGCAGACCGCCCGACCCGTCCTGCTCCTCGCGCTCGTCGACGAGCGCGGGGATGTAGACGATGCCGAGGAAGTCTTCGAGCGTCTCGCCGACGAGCGGGTAGCGGGTGTGGGGCGTCTCGGCGATCCGCTCGGCGTTGGTCGCGTCGTCGTCGGTGGGCGACAGCGCAACGATATCCCCCCGCGGAACCATCACCTCGCTGACTTCGCGGTCGCCGACGCGGAACGCGGAGAGAACCTCCTCGCGCCGCTCGTCGGGTACGTCGCCGCGGTCGAGGACGGAGCTGAGTTCGTTGCGTAGTTCGGCGCGGGACTCGATGCTCTCGACCTCGGCTTCGAGCCACGCGCCGGACATCTCGACGCCGAACAGTCCCAGCGTCCACTTGGCGACCCCGTCACCGACCGAAATAATCGGCGAGATGAGTCTGGCAAAGTAGTACAGCGGGGTCGCACCGTACCGGCAGACGAACTTCGCGCGCTCGACGCCGAGATACGTCGGCGTCTGCTCGCCGTGGGTCAGGTGGACGAGGTTGATGAGGAGGAACGCGATAGCGCCGCCGATGCCGACTCCGGCCAGTGCCGATGTCTCGAAGTACGGCTCGAAGATGGCCGCGAGCGCCGGTTCGGCGATGATACCGACGGCGATACTGGAGGCGGTGATGCCGACCTGACAGCTCGTCAGATAGATCTCGAGGTCGTCGGTCATCTCCCAGGCACGCCGGAGGCCGGGTTCGTCGAACTCGGACTCGTCGTACTGTCTGGCCCGCGTCAGTGCGAACTCGATGGCGACGAAAAAGCCGTTGGCGAGAATCAGGGCGATTCCTGCAAGCAGCCTGACCGCGACTTCGACTGGTTGCATGTGCCGGCGGGGTTCACGTTCCGGCGGTGAAAAAGTGGGGATTGCAGTCTCCACTCACGCCGCGGCAGCACCGTCGGCTGTTCTCAGACACTTTCGAAGTCGTACTCGACGCCAGTGAGGTCGGTCGAGACCGCCCAGAGCCGCTCGGCGGTCTCCTCGTCGCGCGAGGCCGCGTTCGACTGCTGGAACTCTGGCGCGCCGCGCATATCGAACAGCCCGCCGGGACCGACGTACTCGCCGCCGATGACGTCGTCGGCGGTGGCGGCGTACAGCATCGGGAGCGCGCCCTGTTCGGCAGATTGCGCGAAAACGGCGTTGGCGACGCCCATGGCCGCGGTTCGCAGCGTCGACCCCATCTCCCGCGGCCCGCGGAACTGGAGGTCGGTGTCGGCGTAGCCGGGGTGGCAGGCGACGCTTATCACGTCGTCCCAGCCGTGGTTGCCCAGACGACGCTGGAGTTCGTAGGCGAAGAGGAGGTTTGCGAGCTTGCTCTGGCCGTAGGCTGACCACTTCCCGTAGGAGCGCTCGCGCTGGAGGTCGTCGAAGTCGATTTCGCCCATCTCGTGGGCGCCACTCGACTGCGTGACGATCCGGGATTCGCCGTCGGCGGCCCGGAGCAGGTCGAGCAGGTGTCCGGTCAGGGCGAAATGGCCCAGGTGGTTGACGCCGAACTGCGTCTCGAAGCCATCGGCCGTCTCGCTCCGGGGAATCGCCATGACACCGGCGTTGTTACAGAGAATGTCGACGGCGTCGTAGTCGTCCCGGAGGCCGTCGGCGAACGCCGCGACGTTCGACAGGTCGGCCAGGTCGCACTCCCGGACGTCGAGCGTCGCGTTCGGAACGGCTTCGCGAATTTCCGTGGCGGCCGATTCACCGCGTTCGACGCTCCGGCAGGCCATCACCACCGTTGCACCCCTGCGAGCGAACGCCTTCGAGCCTTCGAGTCCCAGTCCGCTGTTCGCACCAGTCACGACCACAGTTCGGCCCCTCAGCGGGGGCATGTCTTCGATAGTCCAGCCAGTCATTGACGGAGTTACGGGCGCGAGACACTGAAACCCATCGCCGGTGGGAGAGTGAGAGTCTTATGCCGTGGCCCCCCGTGTTTCCAGTAATGAGCGACGTGTCGGTCACCGTCTACACGCGGGAGGACTGTCATCTCTGTGAAGAAGCCATCGAGACAATCGAGCGGGTCGCCGACGACGAGGGGGTCGCCATCGAACTGGACCTCATCGACGTCGACGAGGACCCCGACCTCCGCGACGAGTACGGCGAGCGCGTTCCATACGTCTTCGTCGACGGGTCGCCGGCGTTCAAGTACCACGTCGTCAAGGGAGAGTTGCGCGAGAAACTGCAGCAGTCGGCGTAACCGCAGGGCATCGGACCCACCAGAGCCGTTCGCTGTCGGGACCGGGTCGGCGCTATTGGGCAAGTACCAGTGCTGTTTATTATTTCTCGATGAGAATACGTCGGCGATGCCCTCCAGTATCAGCGAGAGAATCTTTACTGAGCCGTCCGGACGCCCCATTACACTCGTCCACGCTGCCGGTGCACTCATCTTCGCCGGCCTGTATCTCTACGGCTGGGTCGTCGAAGGAACCCCGGCTGCTTGGTTGCTCGCCATGGTAATCGGGACCGGATTAGCCGGCACTGCGGAAGCGCTTCCGAAGAGCCGACACCAAGCGGCCGGTATCCTCCGCTCCGTCGCGATTCTCGTGTTCCTCAGTCTCGTCGTTGCGTCCATCGTTGCACCCGAGTTCATCGTTGGCTGACCGCTGTACTGTGTCGGGAGTGTATCCTCCCCTTTCGCTGGGCCACTTCAGGAGTGTGCGCACAGTCGCCGACGGACGCCGGTGCTACTGACCGCGTTCGACCGCGTGTTTCAGCGCTTCAGCGGCCGCCGCCGGGTCGTCGGCCTGCGTAATTTCGGTGATAACAGCCACACCATCGGCCCCGGCTTCGACGACCTCGGTGGCGTTCTCGGTCGTGATTCCGCCGATACCGACGAAGGGAATGTCCACTGCGTCGGCGATGGCGGCGACGCGGTCGGTGCCGATGGCGTACTCGTCGTCGTCGATGTCGTCTTTCGATCCGGTGGCAAACACCGCGCCGACGCCGAGGTAGTCCGCGCCGGCGGCCGCGGCCGCTTCGGCGTCTGCGACAGTCGAAACGGAGCGGCCGATGAGCGCGTCCTCACCCAGAAGTTCCCGTGCAACGGGAACCGGAAGGTCGTCGTCGCCGAGGTGGACCCCGTCGGCGTCGAGGGCCTGTGCGATGTCCACGCGGTCGTTAACGACGAACGTGACGCCGGCCTCGCGGGTCAGCGCTCGCAGTTCCCGACCGAGTTCGTAGCGTTCGCGCGCGGTTCGGTCCTTCTCGCGGAGCTGGACGACGCCGACGCCGCCGTCAATCGCGTCCGCGACGATGTCGGCGGTTGTCCGGCCCGCCGAGAGCGACGCCTGCGTGACGAGGTACACGTCCCAGTCGACCATAGCGGGTCTCCGGACCGACGGGTCTTGTGTGCTGTGCGTTCGTCAGGACTCCGTTTCGGCTGTCGAACTCGGTGCGTTTGCCTCGTCAGTGCCGGCGTTGTCAGCCGTGAGCGCCCCGTCGCGGACGGCCATTCGGAGGCCGAACTCGGCGATGTTGCCGCCGTGTTCAGCCGTTCTGGAGAGACTATCGAGGGCGCGCGTGAGCCGGTAGTCGGCGTCGCCGGATTCGAACAGCTGTCGGTCGAGGTCGGTTATCCGCTGGCGGACGGCCCGGCGCGTGGCCAGCGTCTGTCGAGCGGTAGCGACGCAGGCGTCACCGATGATGACGCGGACAGCGTCTTCGACGACGGTTCGGACCTCCTGAGCGATACCTTCGAGGGCTGTGACGATGGTCCGCCCTGGCTGGCCGTCGAGCTGGTCGGCGACGGTCCCGATTCGCTCGGCGTGGTCGGCCACGCGTTCGAGTTCGTTGGCGGTCGCCCAGAGGCTGAACAGTTCGGGGCGGGTCAGCCCGAGCGCGTCGATCTCGTCGAGCCGTGCCAGTCCCCGCTCGAAGTAGCGGTCGATCATGGCGTGCAGCCGGTCGGCCTGCTCGTCTCGGTCGGCCCATCGGTCGCTGGTCGTCCCGGTCGTGAGCGCGGCCATCGCATCCCGGTGCATCGACAGGGCGACGAACTGGAGCTGGCGGACCGACTGCCTGACCGACACCTCGCCGGCGTCGAGCAACGTCTGGACCGTGACTTGTGTCTCGGTTTCCTCGGCGACGGTCACGCCGGTCAGGTTCCGAGTGACGCGTTCGATAGCCCGGAGTTGTTCGTCGGTGTAGCCATCAAGGACTTCGAGGACGACTGATTCGACGCCGGCGGCGTAGGCTGCCCGGAGTAACTGTTCTATCTCGGCCGGGTCGTCGGTCCCGGCTTCGAGTTCGACGCGGTTCCGCGCCGTCGTCTGGGACTCGGGGGTCTGAATCACCAGCAGGCCGTCGATGTGTGTGTGGAGGTTCACCGTCGTCCCGGCCGTGCAGTTCTCCGATTCGGCCCACTCTTTCGGCAGTGAAACGGTGTACGTGCCGCCACCGACGGTCTGTATCTTTCGTGTTTCCATGCTTAGTAGATGAGTTCCGAGTCGGTTTCGACCATATACAGCGTGCGTGCGGCGATGTTGACAGCGTGGTCGCCCACGCGTTCGAGGTCCCGCACGGTCAACAAGAGCCGAGAGACGTCGTCAAGGAGTTGTTCGACCGCCCAGCCGTCGTCACTGTCCGCCTCCCGTTCGATGAGGTCCCGTGCGACGGTCTCACTGGCCCGCTGACAGAGCGCATCGAGGGCGTCGTCGTCAGCCGCGATGGAACGACATTCGTCAATGTCTTCGCGTCTGTACGCGTCGATACTGCGCTCGACCATCTCGGTTGCCTCGCGGCCGATTGTGTCGACGTCGACTTCCGGGGCGAGACGGCGGTCGGCGGACTGCGCGTAGGCCGCGAGGTTCGTGGCGAGGTCCGCGACGCGTTCGAGGTCAGTGATTATCTTGAACGAGGCGGCGACAAAGCGGAGGTCGGTCGCGACCGGCTGCTGGAGGGCGAAGAGGTCGATACAGTCGGCTTCGAGTGCCAGATACAGGTCGTTTATTTCGTCGTCGCCATCGATGACCGACTGTGCCAGGTCCTCGTCGACGGACCGAAGCGCAGTGAGTGCGGCTTCGAGTCGCTCAACGACGAGGTCTCCCATCTCGACGACGTTCTCCCGGAGTTCGTCCAGTGCTTGCTGGTACGACTCTCGTGACATAGGTCACCCGAACTTGCCGGTGATGTAGTCCTCGACGCGCTGGCTCTCGGGGTTCTCGAAGATCTTGTCCGTGTCGTCGTACTCCACGAGTTCGCCGCCAGTGAGGAACACGGCGGTCTGGTCGGAGATGCGGGCCGCCTGCTGCATGTTGTGGGTGACGATGACGACCGTGTAGTCCTTCGACAGCTCCTCGACGAGGTCCTCGATTTTCGACGTGGCGATTGGGTCGAGCGCCGACGCCGGCTCGTCCATCAGGATGACCTCGGGGTCGACGGCCAGACAGCGGGCGATACAGAGCCGCTGTTGCTGGCCGCCCGAGAGGCCGAGGGCGTTGTCGTCGAGGCGGTCACTGACCTCGTCCCACAGGGCGGCCTGCTTCAGCGAGCGTTCGACGAGTTCACCCTCCTTTTCGGTGTCGTCACGCCCGAACAGGCGCGCGAGCAGGCCCTTGTTGATCTCGCCGTGCTTGCGCGGGCCGTAGGAGATGTTCTCCCGGATGGATTTCGGGAACGGGTTCGGCGACTGGAACACCATCCCGATACGTTTGCGGAGTTCGACGAGGTTGGCGTTGGGGTCGTAGATTTCGGTGCCCTCCAGTTCGACCGAACCATCAATGCGGGCGGCCTTGATGCGGTCGTTCATGCGGTTCAGACATCGTAGATACGTCGACTTGCCACAGCCTGACGGGCCGATGAGTGCCGTGACGCTGTTTTCCGGGATCTCCATCGAGACGTCTTTCAGCGCGTGGTCGTCGCCGTACCAGACGTCGAGGTTCTCGACCGAGAGCTTCGTATCGCCGTCAAACTCGTACTGCCGCCACTCCTCGCGGACCTGCTCCTCGCTCTCACCGGCCGTCGTTTCGGTGCTCGGCGAGGTGGCTGTGACCGTCTGCTCGCCGTTCGTTTGCGTGTCCGTGCTCGGCTCCGTGTTGATGCTATCACTCATAGTTGAGTTTCCTCCGGAAGTACGTCCGCGCCGTGATACCGACCGCATAGAACGTCAGGACGACCATCAGCAGGATGAACGCCGTCGCCCACCCCATCTGCGGCGACCCCGACACCCCGGCCGCGATGACGGCCCACACCTGTGTCGGCAATGACGCCGAGGCCGTCAGCAAGGCGTCGTTAGCGATGAACGGCGGCCCCGAGACGAATCGGAAGCCGTCGATGACGTCGACGCTTTCTGTCGCGTTCAGCGTCGATCCGAGGACGAGAATGAGCGGGGCGGTCTCACCGGCGATACGGCCGACGCCGAGGATGACACCGGTGATGACGCCCGGCATCGCCGCCGGCAAGACGACGCTCTTGATCGTCTCCCACTGGGTCACACCCAGGGCCGCGCTGGCGTCCCGGTACTCGTCGGGAACGGCCTTGATCGATTCCCGCGAGGTGATGAGCACCAGCGGCAAGAGCATGAAACCAAGCACCAGCATTCCGGCCAGCAGCGACTCGTCGCCGCCCAGCCGCGGAATCAGGAACGCCGCCCCGAATAGACCGAAGACGATACTCGGCGTGCTCCAGAGCGCGTTCGTCGCGATTTCGACGACCGCAGTGAACTCGCCCTGCTCGGCGTACTCGGTGAGGAAAACCGCCGCACCGACCCCCAGCGGGACGGCGAACAGCGTCGCCCCGACGACCAGCCACACCGTGCCGACGATTGCGGGCATGATCCCGCCAGGTTCGGCCCCAAGCGGGATGTAGGCCTGCATCACCATCGGCCACGAGAGGCTCCCCTCGTTCGAGACAGCGACGCCGAGCACGGTGAACGAGACGCCGGTAGCGGCGACGTGGAGACCCACTAGGGCGGTAAAGCCGGCCGCGCCGATGAGGCCGAGTCGCGTCTCCTCAGTGAGCAACCGGCGGGTGATCGTCTCCTCGCTGGACCGCTTTGCGACAGTCGTGAGCGTCGCCAGTACGAGCGAGGCGACGGCGGCCCCGAACGCGACCGCGGGCACGAGGTTCACCGGGCCGACCCGCGGATTGATGCCGGCGACGGGCTGGAGCAACAGCGCGGCAAGCAACAGTCCGAGCCCGCCGAAGACCCCCAGCGTGAACAGCGGGGCCTCGCGCTGTGCGCTGTCCGCCAGCGTCGGTCCGTCGCTCGTGAGCACGCCGACGAGCGGGGAGACGGCGAGGCCGCCCGCGGCGACTGCTCCGGCGACGACAGCAGCGAATCCGAGCGTCTCACCGAGGGAGAGACCGAACGGAGCCGGGCCGAGAATCAGGAAGAAGCCGATGAGGACGACCAGCACGAGGACCGCGGTCGGGACGGCCTGTCGGATCGACCCGGTCCGCTCTGACTGCGTCCCGACGTTTCGGAGCGAGCCGAACGACCGGAAGAAGGTGACTGCGAGCAGCACCGCTGGTGCGAGCAGCAGTAGCGGCCCGACCGTCGTGTCGGGGGTCACCGCGAGTGCCGTATCGAGCGGCTGTCCCTGTCGGTTGACCTGGACGATATAGGCGTAGGAATAGCGCAGCGGGGACCCGGTGACGAGTACACTCACGAACGTTGCGGCGAGCGCGCCGACTGCCGCCAGCGGGAGGACCCGGAACAGCTGTCGAGCGCCGTCGTTCCAGTCACCCGTTCCCGCGGGTGTGCGAGCGAACTGGACGGCGGCGAGGAGGGCTGGCGTCAGGAGGACCAGGGCGGTCAGCGCACCGACCGAAAGTCCGTGGACGGCGTAGCCGACGCCCTTGAGCGTCACGAACACGACGATTGTCGCCATCACGGCCACCATCAGGAAGGCGTTGAGGTTGATGACGAAGAAAGCTCCGTACTCGCGGCCCCGAGCGCCGAACCCGGCCCGGCACTTGGCGGCCGACCAGGCTGACAGGAGCGTCCCGACGAGGAGGAACACGGGGATGACCGCGCCGCCGGTGAAGCCACCGGAGAGCGTCTGGGGGTTCCACTGCCAGCCGACGCCGATGGTGCCGGTCACGATTGTCAGCCCGAGCGCGCCGACCACGATGGCTGTCGGGAGCGTCGAACCGAGGTCCTCGCGGGGGAGAATCGCCAGCAGGAACAGCCCGACGCCGGCGACGACGGCCCCGACGAGCCACAGGAGTGAGCCGGCACTGGTGAGCGCACCGCCGATGGCAGCCCCCATAGCAAGGCCGACCGCGCCGAGCGCGCCGCCGGAGAGCAGCCCGGCGCTCATGTTCGGTTCCGTGTCCACGAGTTCGAGCCGGGAGGAGACACCGGCGGCAGTGATCGCCAGCGCTTCGGCCAGCAACACGGTTCCAAGCAGCGTCGCCATCGTCACGGGAAGGACCGCGGCAAGCGCGGTCAGCGCAAGCGTCGAAACGACGAGGCCCAGCCCGATGCCGCGCACTCGCTGTGAGGTGACCGGGACGACGTTGGTGTAGGAGGCGAGGCCGGTGATCCCGACCGCGCCGACGACGACAGCAAGTAGCGTCCCGAGCGCCGTGGTGAGGGCACTGCCACTGGCACCGGGCGGGACCAGATTCACCAGCGTGATGAGTCCGAGCGTGAAGCCGACGACGCTCAGCGCGATCGCCGTATCGAGCCCCCGGTCGTAGCTGTTCGAATCCGCACTGACGAGTCGGTCCGTGGTCGCGTAGGCGTCACTCATTGTTGCCCCTTCAGTTTCCGCTGCATACGTCGCTCAATGTACTGCGAGACGATGCTCATCCCGGCGACGATGACGAACAGCATGACGCCGGCGACGAACAGCACGTCGACGGTGCTCTCGGATGCGCTCCCGTACTGGGTCGCGATCAGGCTGGTCAGCGTCGCGTTCGCGTCGAAGATGTCGAACAGTGGGTCGGCGAACTGTGTCCCCGAAGCCATGATCGCGGCGACGGCCATCGTCTCGCCGATGGCCCGGCCCAGGCCGAGGATGACGGCCGCGGAGATGCCCGAGAACGCCGCCGGGATAGAGATGCTCTTCATCGTCTGCCACTCGGTCGCGCCCATGGCGACGGAGCCGTCGCCCATCGACTGTGGGACGCTAGAGAGGGCGTCCTCGCCGACGGAGACGACCGTCGGCAGCGCCATCACGCCCACGACGATGCCAGCGATGAGGAAGCTCGCCCCGTCGTCGAGGAAGTTCGTCTGGATGAAGCCGTTCAGCACCTGGAAGCCGATGAACCCGTAGACAATGGAGGGGATGCCGGCCAGGATCTCGACGCCGGGCTTGATTATCTCCCGCAGGCGGTCGCTGGCGACCTCGGCGATAAACAGCGCGCCGAACAGGCCGAGCGGCCCCGCCACCGCGCCTGCGATGACGGTGACGACCACCGTCGCCCAGATCATCGGTATCAGCGAGTAAGCCCCGCTGAGCGGGTTCCAGAACGTCGAATCCGACGGCAGGACGGTTTCGAGCCAGAAGAACCAGCGGGCCTCCCCGCCCTGCTCCGGAATCAGTAGCAGTCCGGTCCCGTGTTCGAGAAACGCCGGCAGCGCGCTCGCGAACAGGAAGAACGTGATGAACGCGACGGTCAGCACGGTGAGGATCGTCGCGACCAGCGTGAGCAGGCGTGCAACCTCGGCCTGATAGGTGACCCAGCCGACCGCCGTGACGAACACGAACGCCAGTAGCATGGGCAACGCAAGAGCGGGCCGAAACAGGAAGACGAGAATCGTCGCCACCAGCGTCGTCGCTATCGTGACGACGGCGAGCGTCGACCCGTCAGCTCTGTCCCCGTTCGACACCGCCTCGCCCTCCGTCGTAGGTATGTCCTCTGTCATAGTATGGAAAATCGACCGACACGGCCGATAATCGTCAGATCGACTCGAACCGCGGTCGATTACACCTGATCGGGGAGCTTGGCGCGCTCTTCCTCGCGGCGGCGCGAGCCGAGCTTGAAGTAGTTGTTCGGCGCGACGAAGGTGTCCTGACCGAAGTCAGATAGGATCATGTTGATGACCGCGGCCTCTTTCTTCGAGGTGCCTTCCCATGTGTACATGTGGAGGTCGCGCGAGAGGGGGTACGCCTTCGAATCGAGACCGTTCTGGTCGTCCTGATAGCTGTAGGTTGTCCCCTCCCATTCCAGCGAGATGGGGGCCAAGCCGTCGGTGTCGATGAACGCCAGCGCGAGGTAGCTGATAGCGTTGTCGGCCTGTGCGATGGCCTGTGCGAGGCGCTGGTTCTGGCCGTAGCGGTTAGCAACAGAGGTGTCTTCTTCGGGGTTGCCGAAGACATTGGAGACGAACGACGTTCGCGTCCCGGAGCCCTTGACGCGGCCGAGCACCTGAATCTCGCGGTCCGGGCCGCCGAGTTCGCTCCAGTTGGTGATTTCGCCCTTGTAGAGGCCCTTGAGTTGATCACCGGTGACCTGTTCGACACCGGCGTCGGCGATCTCCTGGGAGACGACCAGCGGCTGGCCGTCCACGCCGACGACGTGGTCGACGAACTGTTCGTAGGAGTCACGGTCGGGGAGTTCGTCCTCGACGTTCCCGGAAGAGTTGCCGATGTCGTTCTGGCCGTTCATGACCTTCTCGACGCCGGTCCCGGAGTGGGAAAGACCGACCGTGAACTGGAACGGCGGGCCGTCCTCACCGCCGGCCTCGAACCCGTAGAGCCCCGCCCAGTAGTCGGCGAGATTCTGGTCCGTGTCGATGTCGTACTCGCCGTGGGGCCAGTACTCGGTGTCGCTGGCCGGCCGGTTGGCGTTCCAGTAAGAGGCCGCCGTGTTCGCGATGGGGTACACCGTCGAGGAGCCGCCGGATTCGAGTGCGCTGGTACCGCCGGAGCTACCACCCTCGTCGGTGCTTTCGGTCGCTTCCATCTCCGTCGACACCGCTTCGGTGTCCGCACTCTCGCCGGCGCCCCCGTCCGACTCGGAGTCGCCGCTGCCGCTGGAACAGCCGGCGATTGCAGCAATGCTGGTCGCACCCGTCGTTGCGATGAATTTCCGCCGCGATACGAACTCTGACAGCCCGTCTGGATCGTGCGCCATCACCAGAGTCCAGTGAGACAGGTAATAAGTAACCTGCTAAGATAGCTATATCTATTGGGTTATTACTATATAGATATAGTATGTTAAACACCCGCAAATAGGCGGGCATATATCAGCAATCACGTCGCCATTGTGCCTTCAGCATCCCGAATACACCGTATATGAACGAGCGGTGAATATAGCTTTTTCAGCCGTTTGAATCACCGTTACCGGCGAATATCGTCGCCGGAGCGACGGTCATCCGGAGAATATGTCCCCAAATATTAGAGCTTGGATATAGTATATAGATATGAGTGGATTTATATCATCCCGTGAACGAGTGCCAGCCACATGGAGACACGCAAGGTCCAGGTGACAGGCGGGTCGACATACACCGTCTCCCTCCCCAAAGAGTGGGCGACAGAAAACGACGTGAGCGCGGGCAGCGTCGTCGAATTCCACGCCGAACGGGACCTGCTGTTGCTCGCTCCACAGCGGGACAACGGCCGCGTGGAGGGCACGCTTGACGTGGAGGGACTCGAAAACAGGCACGAACTCACGCGGGCGGTGATGACGATGTACGTCAGCGGCTTCGACATCATCCAGCTCGAAGCAACGCGGATAACGGCCGAACAGCGTCGGATCATCCGCGATGCGACCCAGGGACTGGTCGGTTTAGAGATGATCGAAGAGACGACTGACCGGGTTGTCCTGCAGGACCTGCTGGACTCCTCGGAGCTGTCGGTCCACAACGCGATCACACGAATGCGGCTGGTCTCGCTGACGATGCTCTCCGACGCTGTCGAGGCGCTCATCGAGGACGACGACGACCTCGCGGCGGACGTGATGCAACGCGACGAC
Source organism: Haloarcula sp. CBA1131 (assembly GCF_008728975.1). Lineage (NCBI taxonomy): Archaea > Methanobacteriati > Methanobacteriota > Halobacteria > Halobacteriales > Haloarculaceae > Haloarcula > Haloarcula sp. CBA1131. The sequence goes on along the minus strand of NZ_RPCY01000001.1, from coordinate 890,843 downwards.
GACGTGGACCGCCTCTGGTACATGGTTTCGCGCGTGTTTCGCACCGTCCTCCGAAACCCAACGACAGCTGACGAGATCGGGTTCCCACGCGAGACCGTGTTCGATTTCCAGTCAAGCGCCCGTCAACTGGAGCGTATCGCCGACCACGCAACCAAGATCGCCAGCCTCTCCCAGGAAATCGGGGAAATAACTGGGGAAACCGCAGAACTGCTCGATCAGCTGGAAGCCGAGGCTATCGCCGTCCCCGAGACCGCGATGGACGCACTGTTGACCGAGGACTCCGACGAGGCCGTCGAACTGGCAAACGAGGCCCGGAGCCAGATCCCCGACGTCGACGGAACCGCTCGCGAAGTCGACGGGCAGATCCGCGAGTTCGACCCACAGAGCGCACAGGTACTGGGCCTCATCGTCGACTCCCTGTCCCGGACCGCCGACTACGGCGGCAACATCGCCGAGAGCGCGCTCCAGAAGGCCGCACCACGACCGCAGTCCTGAGGGTCGTCATTACAGGGAACGACGGACAGCCGTTCTGTGATCTCAGCGTGTCGAAACCAGACAGTGACGGCGGTGCCGCCTGATCGTATCGAGGCACGCGAGGATGTCGGCGAGCGCCGGACACGTCGCCGAACAGTCGCCGTAGAGATACCGGACGAGACTGGTCCCGTCGATGCCCGAGATGGCAGCGGCCGACCGGCTGTGTAGCTGTCGCTGGCGGGCCGCTGCCGCCGTCTCGCAGTCGGCTTCGATTTCGGCGAGCTGGTCATCGATAGTGTCGAGTCGGGCTGGGTCGGTCGTTCGCCGTGCGTTCGCACCGAGTGCGGCCCCGCGGCGTTCACAGTCGTCGAGCGTCGCCCGCACCGACTGTAACGACTCCCGTTCGCGTTCGAGCGCCGGGAGCAACGTCTCGCGTTCGTCGCGTGCCCCCTCGCTCGCGGTCAGCAGCGCCTCGTACAATTGCGGGGGCAGGCGTGTTCCTGTCGCGATCTGCGTGCCGAGTTCCGGCCCGAACTCCATCGACATATTCGCCTCCAGCGAATCGTCGTACTCGGCCTCGAAGTGCGGTACAGCCATGACTGTCTCTCGGTAAGCTTCCCGGACGGCACGCAGACTCGTATCGGGTTTCAGCTGCCGGGCACTGAGCACCGACATCCCCCCGGCTGAGGTGTCGACGGTGCCTGCGGATTGTCCCGTCGGTTCGATGGACACGAGTCTGGTCCGAAAGCGCCTGAAGGCCGACAGTTCAGCCTCGATACAGTCGATCTCCCGCTGAACGACGGCGAGCGCCTGCTCGATCTGTGGCTGGCTCGTCTCAGTGTCAGACACGGAGTACTCGACCGAACCGTCAGCTGTCGTCGTATAGGTATTTTATATGTTCGCTATATAGTCGACAGTACCGCTACCGCTGAACGGCCAACGGGTAGTCCGGGACAGGCTCAGCAGGCCGCGCGACCACTCTTGTTCCAGTGGTTTCGGGAATAGCAGGACGCGAGGAGATCATACCGGGCACCCATGCTGTCAGATCGTCCGTTCGCGTCGTCGTCAACGGATGCACTTTTGCCACACGGGCAAGTACGGCTCAACGGTGGCGATGACGAGATGTTACCCCCGCTGAGCCCCTTGTGACGATGGACTTTTCCTGAGCCACCATTTCGACTCCAAACAGCGGCTAAAACGGTGCAGCAGGACCTTCGTCGGTGTCTCCGTCGGCAGTCGCACTGTCCGACATTGTCTCTCCGCCAGCGTTCTCGCGCTCCAGCGGTCCGTCCCAACCGTTCAGCCCGGGTTCGAAGCTTACCACGTCGCCATCGAACCCTTCGTACGACGCAATGAGTCGGGCGGCCTGCACGCTTGACTTTCCTTTCGGACACACTGTCACGACTTCGTCGTCACCGTCGAACCGTTCGACCTCGTCGACGAGCGACGGGAACGGGACGTTCTCGCTTCCGGGAATATGGCCCCGCTCGAACGCGCCGGGCGAGCGGATATCGACTACCCGGACCGCCTCCTCGTCGAGTTTCGACCGCAGCTCGTCGGTGTCGATTTCGCCGTCCATATCCAGCCGCTAGCGGGCGATACCTAAACCTTCACCGGCTACAGCAAGCCATCGGCCTGTGCCAGCAGGATACCTTCGATGGTCGCGTCGTTAGCCGGTTCGCGCCGGGCGACCTGCAACGCTTCGTCGATGGGCACAGTCGTCACCGAGAGGAACTCGTTGTCGTCGAGGTCCCGGTCGACGGGTTCGAGCCCCTCGGCGAAGACGATGCCACGGCGATGGCGGAGCACGCCGGTCGAACACGAGAACTCTTCGATAAGTGAAACGCCGGCGGCCTCGAAGCCGGTCTCCTCGCGGAGTTCACGCGCACCGGCGGCCGTGTAGGACTCGTCGTCCTCGACGATGCCAGCCGGGAGTTCGAGGCACTGCTCGCGGATGGTCGGGCGGTACTGGTCGACCATGACGAGTTCGTTACCAGTCGTGGCAACCACGACGGCCGCATCCGGCAGTTCGGCCCAGTAGTAGTCCTTCTCGGAGCCGTCGGGCTGGCGAACTCGGTCGTAACCGCCGGTGTACCAGCCGGTCTCGTACTCGCGTTCGCTCTCGACGATTGGCCACTCGTGGGCCGGTTCGCGGGTCATACGTCTTGTCGGACCGCGACGTGGTAAAACGTGCCGTTGTGCCTGACGACGACGCCGTCGTCGGTCACGGCCCCGTCGTACTGCTGGCTGAGTGCGTCGCGTTCGTCAAAGGGCGAGTGAGTGAACGCGCCCTTGAATCCGAGCGGCCCGCGCCAGTACGGTTCGGACTGCCCGGCGGCCGACGGGGAGGCGTCGGAAAGCGCCGCGCTCGTGTACGGGAACCGCCGCTCGGATTGGGTACTCCAGTTGAGCGCCGTGCCGTTGTCGACGCTGTACTCACCGTCGGTCGGCGTGGCGACAGTGTAGTAGGGGTCCCCGCTCTTGAGGAGGCCCGGCAGCGCACCCAGCGCCAGTAGCAGGATGACGACGGCGATGATGCCGAGCAGGGTGTTCCGCGTGACCGGGCGCATCAGACGACCTCGCGGTAGATGCGGCCGAAAGCCTGGCGACGGAGCGTCCCGACGGCGGCCCGGCGTTCGTCCTGAAACGTCGCCGCGACGGCCTGCTCTGTGAACGGTGCGGCGTGCCAGACGACGTTGTCGACGTTCTCCGCGCCGACCAGCGTCACCTCGCAATCGGTGTCCGCGCGCCACTCCTCGAACTCCGTCATCGAACCGACCTGGACAGCGAGCGATTCCGCGAACAGCACGTCGCGGGCGGTCTCGACGACCTCGCTGGTGACACGTTCTTCGTAGGCCTCCGCGTCGAGGCCCATCGCCTTCACGACTTCCTTGACGACGACCTGCGCCGTCGGCCCGAACGCTTCGTAGCGCTCGCGGGCCTCGGCTGCCGATGCCGGCGCGAACTGCCCTGCAGTTTCCATACGTCCCCTTGCCGCCGGCGGGACTATTCGGTTTCGTCTCCGGACGCGGTCGCATCCGCAGCATCGGCGTCCGAACCGTCGTCCGCCGTACCGCCGTCGTCGCTGTCGCGCAACATCTCCCGTGTCAGGTCCCGAGCCTCGGCCAGCACCTCGCTGTCGTGGTCGCTCAGCGCGTTCGACCCCCGGTGGCGGTCCGCGCCCTGGGGGAGGTCACCGTGGCCGTGATCGTGGTCGTGGCTGTGCCCGTCGCCGCTGCGGTCGACGGTGTCCTCGAATACCTGCGGGAACTCGGTCTCCTCGGCGTACTCGACGACCTCGGTGGACAGTTCGTCTTCGCCGAGTTGGCCCCAGTCAGGGACGCGCTCGTCGAGCCACGCCTCGTGGTCGTCGCCGCCGGTCATCGCCGTGAACGCGAGGTGGTTCGCCAGATGCACGTCGTCGGCTTGCGGGTCGTCACACACTGGACAGGCGTATCCCATCGGTGTCCGAACCGTGGATTCGGAGCCGTATATGTAGTCGGGGTCTCGGAGCGGTCGTCGTTTCAGACCGGCGTTCCCGCTCTTCGCCGGGACTGCACTGAGGAGACACAACAGCGGAGTAAGACAGAACGCCTACAGCAGACGGACCATCACGAGCGCGTCCTCGCCGTTGCTGTAGTAGTTCGGGATAGTCTTCCGGTGTTCGAACCCGAAGCGCCGGTAGAGCCGTCGCGCTCCCTCGTTGTCGGCTCGAACCTCCAGTTTTATTGAACCGGCACCCGTCTCGCCGATGACCTCCATCGCACGCCGCAACAGTGCGCTCGCAACGCCCTGTCGCCGGTACGCCGGCCGAACCGCGATGTCTTTGACATGACCAAGCGGGGTACCGTGGTTCGGCACCGTATCCGCGATGACATAGCCTGCGACAGCGGGCGGGTCGCCGTCGTCGTTGCCGGTTTCGGCGACGAGAAACCCCGCTTCGCCGAGATAGCTCTCCAGTGCAGAAAACGGCCATGGCTGTGGAAATGACGCCTGCTCGATACGGTGGATCTCGATGAGATCCGCGCGGACGGCGCGCCGAACCGCTGGCGTATCCGGCGTCTCCGGCCCGTCAGGAGCGACCGTTGTCACATGTGTACTTCGGTGTGGCCCTACATATGTGTTACCGCCGACCGAAGATACCCTGGTATCTGACTGTTTGTCGATAGGTGCTGATAGTTCATGCATCGATAGGGCCGAGACAGAGTTAGAACGCCGGAAGGTTCTTTAGTCTGACGAGTCTACGTGTAGTTGCACCCGTTTTGGGTGCCACCACCCCCACCCCCACCCCTCTTTCCGAACTTTTCCATCGCTGCCGAGTTGTACTAGATGTAGGTTCTGTCAGAGTCGACTGCACACGCCGGGGAAGCGACAGCAGTCACAGAAGGGCACGATGGGTCTGGCACTGTCGCGAGGCAGACTTCGTATATCGCCGTTGACCTAGGACAGACGTGGCACTAGGCCCGATTTCACTGCCGGAAAAGCCGCGGTCGGGGAGCAACGCACTGTCTCACGGCGCTTCGCGCCGTTCGCACAAACCGAGCGTCTTCGCTGTTCCGGCTTCACCGCTCACAAAAAACCGCGGTCGCAAGGCGACCGCGCTACGCTCGGAATCGCTCTGCTCGCGGGACCTGCGGTCCCGCTCCCAATACGAGGTTTCTGCGAAACCTCGCGTGTCTCACGGCGCGACGCGCCGTTCGACCCGTAAGAGACTCCTCACTATGTTCGGAGTCTCTCTAGTCGTCTGCAGGTGCAGCGCCGCCTTCGTCGTGCTGCTGTTTCGTGTGCGAGAGCTTGCCACCGGCGGCGAGGATCTCGCGTTCGCGCTCGGAGGCATCGAGCTGGCCGGTCGCTTCCCAGTCGTCGTTCACGCGGATGGTGAACTCTTCCTGACCGGAGCGGACGGCCTCGGCAGCGTCGTCGACGACCTCGATGTCGTCGCCTTCCTCGATCTTCTCGTAGGTCTCCTCGTCGATGGTGAGCGGGACGATACCGAAGTTGAACAGGTTCGCCTTGTGGATGCGGGCGAAGCTCTGTGCGAGGACGGTCTCGATACCCAGGTACATCGGGCACAGGGCCGCGTGTTCACGCGAGGAGCCCTGGCCGTAGTTCTCGCCAGCGACGAGCACGCCACCGTCGGCTTCGAGTGCGCGCTCCGCGAACGTGTCGTCGACGCGCGAGAGCGTGAACTCGGAGAGCTTCGGGACGTTCGACCGGTACATCAGGATGTCCTGCGTGGCCGGGATGATGTGGTCCGTCGTGATGTTGTCCTCCATCTTGAGGAGGGCTTCACCACCGACTTCGGTCTCGAGCGGGTCCTTCAGCGGCACGTCACCGATGTTCGGGCCCTTGATGAGTTCGTCGTCGACGGCCTGGTCGGGCGCGATGAGGTCCGATTCGGAGTTGCCGATGTACTGGTCGGGCATCTCCAGACCGGGGGCCTCGAGGTCGCCGAGTTCGTCGGCGAGGTCCCGCGGGTCGACGATTTCGCCTTTGATGGCCGCCGCGGTGGCGACTTCCGGCGAGCAGAGGTAGACGTTGTCGTCCTCGATACCGGAGCGACCCTCGAAGTTGCGGTTGAACGTCCGCAGGGAGACGGAGTCGGAGGCCGGGACGTGACCGATGCCGATACAGGCACCACACGTCGCCTCGGAGAAGTTGACGCCGGCGGCCATCATCTCCGCGGTCCAGCCCTCGCGGGCCAGCATCTCGGAGGCCTGCTTGGAGCCGGGGGCGACGATCATCTCGGTCTTCTTGTCGATGTTGCGCCCTTCCAGCATCTTCGCGGACGGGAGGATGTCCTCGTAGGCGCCGTTCGTACAGGAGCCGATCATGACCTGCTCGACGTCGACGCCCTCGACTTCGCTGACGGGGACGACGTTGTCGGGCATGGACGGCTCGGCGATGAGCGGTTCGAGGTCCGAGAGGTCGACGACGATCTCGTCGGCGTACTCGGCGTCCTCGTCGGGGCCGATGTCCTCGAAGACGTCCTCGCGGCCGAGGCGTTCGAGGTAGTCCTTGGTCTGGTCGTCCGTCGGGAAGATCGAGGAGGTGGCACCGAGTTCGGTCCCCATGTTGGTGATGGTGGTCCGCTCGGGGACGGTCAGCGTCTCGACGCCCGGGCCGGTGTATTCGAGCACCTTGCCGACGCCGCCCTTGACCGACAGCCGGCGGAGCAGCTCCAAGATGACGTCCTTGGCGGTCGCCCATTCGGGCAGCTCGCCTTCGAGGCGGACGTTGACGACTTCCGGCATCTCGATGTAGTACGCGCCGCCACCCATCGCGACGGCGACGTCGAGCCCACCGGACCCGATGGCGAGTTCGCCGAGACCGCCGGGGGTCGGCGTGTGGGAGTCGGACCCGAGCATCGTCTTGCCGGGTGCGGCGAAGTTCTCCTTGTGGACGTTGTGGCAGATACCGTTACCGGGGCGCGAGAAGTGGGCCCCGAACGTGCCTGCCGCAGAGCGGAGGAAGCGGTGGTCGTCGGTGTTTTTGAAGTCGAACTGGTAGGTCTGGTGGTCACAGTACTGGGCGGCCAGTTCCGTCTGGACCTCTTCGAGGCCCAGCGCTTCGAACTGCAGCCAGACGAGCGTCCCGGTCGTGTCCTGTGTCAGCACCTGATCGATCTCGATACCGATCTCTTCTCCGGGTGTTAGCTCCCCTTCGACGAGATGGTCGTCGAGAATTTTTTCCGTAAGCGTCTGTCCCATAACGTGCGTCAATGGATGGCGCGGCGGTATAAATCCCGCGTATTCCGTCGTATTTTTCATATAAAAACCCGCTCCGTCCGTCGCTCAGAAGCGAGTCAACCGACCGGAACGGCGGTCGGCCAGATCGGCAGGTCTTTCCACGACACTCGCACAGAATCGCGTATGTTCAAAAGCGGGCGGTTCGTCGCCGATTCCCTCGGCGACCTGAGAGAATCACAGGTACAACCGAACGGCGTCGACCTCACGCTCGGTGCGATCTACGAGCAGAGCGAGCCGGGACGCATCGAACGCGGCGGCAAGACCGTCGGCGACCGTCGGGAACTCGAACCCAGCGACGGTATCTACCAGCTCGACCGCGGCGGCTACATCGTCGAGTACGCCGACCGGGTCGTCATTCCGGATGGACACATCGGCTTTCTCCTCCCGCGGTCGTCGTTGCTCCGTAATTCGTGTATGCTCGATACGGCCGTCTGGGACGCCGGCTACGAGGGGCGAGGTGAGGGGCTACTGGAGGTCCACCATCCCATAGAACTCGAACAGGGCGCGCGGATCGCACAGCTCGTTCTCGCCGACGCCGCTCACGAGGGGACGTACGAGGGGTCGTATCAGGGTGAGAATCTCTGATGCGTGATCGTGGTCCGAAACACGTCTCATAGCCTGAGACATGGTAGGCCATGCTGTGAATTTAAGTGGATTTCCTGAGTGCTATCGATTGGTGCTTGAAGCAACTATACCTCGGTCCATACTGCCGTCAGCCTTCAGTACCCGGAAATTACACAAGCACCGTTTTCAGGTACGACAACTGTCTGACCGGGGTTTATCACCGTTGCTGCGTGACAGTGAGACATGATAGTAGAATTTCACATCGATGCCCCCCTCTTGCAGCGAACAGCTGAAACGCTGAGTAAAGCAGCGATACGGATACAGCGACTTCACTGCGAGAGTGGCGACTGCCGTGCCGTCGCCTGGATTGGCCCCGTCGAGCGGCCCGCCATCGAAGCGAATCTGGCCCAGGACGAGAGTATCACCGACTATGCCCACGTAGCGGCAGAAGGAGATGGTCACTGGTACACCCTGCATACAACTGACACGATAATCGATACGATCGGAGAAGCGTTGTTGAACGCGGACGGGTTCCTGCTCGGTGCCGCACAGACCGGCGACGACTGGGTGTTTCGAGCCCGGTTCCCCGAGAAGAGTTCGGTGCTGTCGTTCCGTGACGTGCTCGTGTCCAGTGATATCAACATCGACATTCAGACCATCACCGACGACACGGAAGCCTCTCCCCAGTTCGGCGTGACGGATCCACAGCAAGAAGTACTGTTGCTCGCGCTCAACCGTGGCTACTTCACCGTCCCGCGAGAATCGTCCCTCTCGGACCTCGCCGCGGAGCTCGGGATCTCCAGTCAGGCCGCGTCGGAGCGGCTCCGGCGGGGGACGCGGACGCTGGTCCAGAACACACTGGCGGCCCCTGAGCGGCCGCTTGTCGGCTCACCGCCGGAGTAACCGGGGCGGAACAGAGTTCGGTTGAGAGAAGACGAAGGTGGTGGAACGCCGAATCGCTGTGAGCAGCGGGTCCGGGGGTAGGTAGTGCCGAATAGCTGCGTTCTGCGTTGCTCAAAGCGACAGTCGTCAGATGCAAGACCGATGGTCTGTCATCGGCACACCGGTTACTTCAGACAGTGAAACCACTCATCTGCTGTTATAAGAGAAGGGAGCGTACACTGTGGTATGAGTTCGAACGAGGGGACTGTGTATATGTTGCGGAACCGGGCCACGGAGGGGTCCGACGACTGGGTCAGCCCCGAACCCGCAGGTGATGTTATTGCCGATGCGGTGATCGAAGCGACAGATCTAGATGCGGACGATATTGACGGACTGGATACGTACGTCGACATCGAGTCACTCCGTGCGGTCGTCACAGAGAGGACGACGGAGTCGCTCACGTTCGGTGTCGAAGGACACGACGTGACGATTACCGCTGACGGAGAGGTTTCTGTCGACAGTTGAGTCGGTGCTATGTCCAAATGACATAAGACGATGGCCCGAGAGCCCCAGATATGACCCGCGTCGCACTCATCGCACACGACGACGAGAAGCCCGAGATGATCGACCTGGCACAGAGTTACGAAGCCACGCTGTCGGAGTTCGACCTGGTCGGGACCGGTACGACGAGCAAGCGCATCATGGCAGAGACCGATCTCACCGTCGAACGAAAGGAGAGCGGGCCGATGGGAGGCGACACGCAGATCGGCGCTGAGGTCGCCGAGGGCCGGATGGACGGCATCGTCTTCCTCCGGGACCCGCTGACGGCACAGCCCCACGAGCCGGACATCTCGGCACTCCTGCGTATCTGTGACGTCCACGACGTGCCGCTGGCGACGACGCGGACCTCGGCGGAGTACGTGCTGGAAGGGCTGGTCCGGGACGAAGCCGACGACTAGCCCGTCGGAGCGGGAGACAACCGCCTGCAATCTACTTACTCCGCGTACGTCGGCCGTTCCGCGTACTCGATGGGGTCACGTTCGCCGATTCGCTGGAACGCTTCGAGCCGGAAGGCACAGGCGTCACACGTCCCACAGGCCGGTTCGTCGTCCCGGTAGCAACTCCAGGTGTCCTCGTAGGGGACGCCGAGTTCGACGCCGCGCTCGGCGATGTCGGTCTTGGACCACTCGACGAAGGGTGCGACGAGGTCGATGTCGGTGTCGGGTTTCGTGCCGGCGTCGATAACGCTCTGAAAGGCGTCGAAGAAGGCGGGCCGGCAGTCCGGATACCCCGAGAAATCCTCGCTGTGTGCGCCGATGAAGACGGCCCCGCAGTCGTTGGCCTCGGCGTAGGAGACCGCCATCGATAGCAGGTTGGCGTTCCGGAACGGGACATAGGAGGTCGGTATCTCGTCGCTGTCGGTGTCGGCGTCGGCCACGTCCATCGAGTCGTCGGTCAGCGACGACGCACCGATCTGTGTGAGGTGGCCGGTCTCGACGTGGAGGAAGTCCGCCGCGTCGACGTGGTCGGCCAGCGCGCTGGCGCAGTCGTACTCCCGGTCCTCGGTGTTCTGCCCGTAGCTGGTGTGCAGCAGGTACAGGTGGTCGTAGCCGCGGGTCTGTGCTTCGTAGGCCGCCGTGGCGCTGTCCATGCCGCCGGAGGCGAGCACGACAGCGCGGGTATCGTCGGTCATCGTTGTACGTGGTGTCGCAAGCAGTTACGTTCCCGGTGCGTCGTTCCAGAGGTCGACGTGGAGTCGCGGTGTGTACCGGTAGCCGAACTCCAGCGCGAGGTCCGCGACCGTTTCCCGGGTCGCTTCGAGTTGGTCGCGCGTCTGGCCTTCCGGCATCAGCAACACGTCGTCGTCACGAACGCAGGTAGACGCGGCGTCGCGGAGTCGCTCGACGAGGCGCTCGATTTCGGCCATGTCCTCGCGGCCCGTGACGACGAACTTGAGTTGCGTGTCGTAGGTTTCGACGAGTTCGGCCAGTGTCGGCAGGTCGAGCCGGCGCTCCTCGTGGCGGTCCGCCCACTCGCCGTCACCATCGGGATCGCGTTCGGCCGTCGGCGTACTGGAGGCCAGTTTCGGGCTGACGCTGGCGAGGTCGATAGGGGCGTCGGGGACGACGGTCCCGTTGGTCTCGACCGTCGTGTGGTAGCCCCGGTCGGCCAGCCGCTCTAGCAAGTCCGCACTCGAATCGTGGATGAGCGGTTCGCCACCGGTGAGGACGACGTGGTCGGCGTCGTACGCCTCGATAGCGGCGAGCACGTCGTCGACGGTGAACCAGTCGTGGGTCGGCTCCCAGGAGGTGTGATAGGAGTCACAGAACCAACAGCGCAGATTACAGCCGCTGGTCCGGACGAACACGCTCGGGACGCCGGCCAGTCGGCCCTCGCCCTGAAGGGACTGGAACAGTTCATTGATAGGGAGATCGCCCGTCTCCGCGTCGACGGCGGTCCCCTCGATATCGAGCCCGGGCGCGTCGTTTGCGACCGGCATCAGCGGGTACAGAGTTCGCTGGTCTCCCGAACGGAGACAGCCACGTCCGACACCGTCTCCGGGAGGCGGTCGGCGAGTCGCTGCTCCAGTATCGTCGCCATGACTTCGGCTGTCGGCGGGTGGTCGAGGACGACCACAGCGTCGCCGTCGCCGCTGGCGTCGAAGGCCTCGACCAGTGGGTCGCCGGCCTCCAATAGGAAGCGGTGGTCCCACTCGTCGACCACGTCCGTGACCCCGCCCTTGTCGACGACCCACCCCTCGTCGGTGAGTTCGCCGGTGACGCGGACAGTTATCTCGTAGTTGTGTCCGTGTGGGCGCGAACATTTCCCGTCGTGGTGTCGCAGTCGATGGCCCGCAGAGATCCGGATCGGCCGGTCACCGCCGACGACGAGTTCGCGTTCGCCCGCGTCGGCGAGCGTGTCCTCGGCCTTCGATAGTCGCTGAGACATACCACGGTATTATCATTCGGTGTCTTAACTCTCACGGGAGCTGGCCCACCAATGTCTCGATACTACGGAGCCAACAGTAGTTTGATGACCGGTATCAGCAGTCGTCGACGGCCGCAAGTCGTCGGTTCATCGCTCGTAGATACTCGGCGGCAGCATCGGGATGGTCGTTATCTAGCGCGGTGTTCACTTGCTCGCAGCCGTGCAACAACCGCGACCGCAGATCACACTCCGGCAGTTTGTTCCGGCTGACCGTCTCAGCCGTCGCAACTGTCTGTCGGGCCGTATCGAACTCCGCCGCGATAATCGCTGTTTCGCCCTCTTCAGCGAGTTGTGTCAGCACCGCATGGACGTCGCTGGGCAGGTCTCTGGGCACATCCGCGGTTAGTTATGCACAGTCATAACGCTCGTGTTAGTTGTACAGCGATGGGCGGCGGCCCGTATCGCGAACGACTATCGGCAGCGGACATCGGCGTAAGGGATAGGTCGCTGCAGCCCACAGAGTCGGGTGTGACACGACGTGCCGTCGAACGGGAGTTCGAACGTTACCTCTCGCAGTTCGTCGACGAGACGTACGCGGCCTTCGACGTGGCAGCCGTGCTACGCGGGTCAAACGGGAGCGGAAGCCGCGTTGCGGGCAAACTGCTGAACAACAGCCGCCCGCTGGAGCGCCACGTCGTCCGGCCGAAACTCCAGTCCTACCAGCAACAGATACTCGCCCAACTGGAGCCCGTACTGGATTACGCCGCCACTGACGCGGCGTTCGAGACCTATGCTGACGAAGTGCTGGCCCGTGATATCTACTGGAACGCACTTCGTGACACCGTCCGTGGCGACCGCCGGGACCGGATTCGAGAGAGCCTGCTGGCCCGCCAGCAGTCGTTCGGGGACGACCTCGCACCGCTTGTCGCCGCCGACAGCGACGACTTCTGGACGGCTGTCACCGACGCATATGATCAGGACAGGGCGACGGACATCGTCCAGACCCATTTCGAGTTCTCCGTCCCACTGCGGGAGAATCAGAACGCCTTCGCCTTCGAACTCACCATCGACCCTGGTGAGGTGCTGGGCGGTCTGGCACGAGCCCTCCCTACGCTCGACGTCGAGTTCACCGACGAGGCGTTGCGGTCGATGCGACGGGCTGAACAGCAGGTCATTCCGTCGGCGAAGGCTGACGTAGAACAGGCCTACGAGTCATAGACCGGCTCCGCCGCTGGGTGTCGCCTTGCATCGCGCTCGCTACTGACTGGTGTTCCTCAGAGGAATAGTCCGAAAGTGGACACGACGGCCGTCTTGGCACATGGACGGCCGTTGTGTCAGGTATTGGTGTTGGTGTTGACTGACGACGGCAGGGATGGTTTACTCACGTCGACTCGGCCTCGGACTCCGCGAGACCGATAAGCATGGGAGCTTGGCAGCGAACGCCGGTGACGGCGTTCACATACGGCTACAGTACGTAGACCAATCAACCTGCCATCGATTTCCAGGTACCCATATGGTAAATAACCTACGAAATATGTTACTTCTATACTGAGTAAATCATTATATCCAATCGTCAGCGACCAGAGAACCGGAACACTGGAGGAGGCGAAAATGCTAGAAATCTGGTAGTTCTTTCGCACAGGTGGCGGGAGTCGAACGCGGCAGTGAAGTGACTGGCGTCGCGTCAGTCGTCGAAGGGCCAGTCACCTGTAATCCGCATCCCTTCGGCGAGGTTCTGGGCTTCGAGCGCATCGGCTATCTCTGCGGGGTCTTTGTGAGCAGATCGCACTGAGTCGTCTGCAAGTGTCACGGCGAGTTCGGTCAGGAGGACGGCCTGCTCGCGGAACGTCCGGGGCTCCAGTTTGTCCAGCGTATCGGCGTGGGTGTGGCCCCAGCCACGCCCCTCACCGCCGGTTTCGCTGGTCACATGATAGCCGGGGACGCCCCGGCGTACGAACGGCCAGTGGTCGCTGTGGGGGCCTTGCTCCGGCGTGAGCGAGATTGGGTGATCGAAGCGGTCGGCCACGTCCTCGGCGGCGGCCGCGAGTGCGTCGAAGCCGTGGGTGTAACACTTCAGCGTGCGGCCCTGGACGACGCCGTCGAAGTTGAGCACGGCCGTCACGTCGTCGGGAGCAGTTTCGTCGGCGAGGCGGTTCGACCCCACGAGGCCGACCTCCTCGGCACCGAAGGCGACGAACTCCACGCGTGTCTCCAGTTCGTCTTCGCGGCCGGCCAGCGCGCGGGCGGCCTCGACGACCATCGCCGTTCCGGCCCCGTTGTCCATCGCCCCCTCCGCGATGTCGTGAGCGTCGACGTGGCTGGTCACCAGCAGTCGTTCGTCGGTGTCCGGTCCCAGTTCGGCGTGGACGTTCTGGCTCGTCGCGTCGGGCGTCCCGCAGTCGACGCTGACAGTGATATCGTCGCCCGCGTAGCGACGCGACAGTCGCGCGCCCGTCTCGCTGGCGACGCCGATAGCCGGAATCTCGCCGATAGGTGCGTCTGCTGTCCCGACGCTTCCGGTCGGCGGCAGGACGCCCTCGACGTGGTTGCGGTAAACGAATCCGACTGCGCCGGCCTCGACGGCGTGATAGTACTTTTCCCGGCGGTGGATGTACCGGTCGTACCAGTCGGGCACGTCAGAGCGGGCCATCACTATCTGGCCCTCGCAGTCGGCGTCTTCGAACTCCTCCGGGAGGCCGTGCCCAACGTCGACCAGTTCGCCGGTCACCTCGCCGGCCGGCGACCGCGGCAGGGCGATACACTCGTGGGCCTGTGTTGCGACCGGTGACCCGTCAACGTGGACGGCGCTGTCGCCCCGTTCCCAGCCCTGGATTGCGAACTCCGAGAGCCGAGCGTCGCGGGCGTACGCCGCCAGCGCGTCCCGAGTCGCTTCTGCGGCCGCCCGTTCGCCGTCGCTGCCTGCCATCCGGTTCCCGATGTCGACCAGCGTCTCCAAGTGATCCCAGCCGGCCGTGCTGGTGAACGTCTCGCCGATCCAGTCAGTGTCGTCCATACGTCCCGGTGGGGCCGTGCCGGGTTTGAAATTAGGGGTCGTCGGGCGGCCGACGAAGCAATTACGAAGGGGCGAGCGGGCCGTACCGGCTGGCGAACCCGTATCCCAGAACTGCGACTGCAGTGATTGCGAGTCCGAAGAAGAGCAGCGAGAAAAGGAGGTCGAGCGGCGTGACGGCTATGACCGGCCGGTCCAACAGGCGGTAGAACGCCGAAAGGAGCCCGCTACCGAGGACACTCGCGGCGAGATACCCGCCGAAACTGGCGAGACCGACGGCGGAGGCGGCGGCGGTGCAGTACCGCTGGGACAGGTCGCGCCGCCTGGCGTCGGCGTACACCAGCGTGGTGACGGACGGCGACACGAACAGGGCGACAACAACCGGGAGGAAGGTCATATCTGGGAGATGGCTGGAGAGGATACATAAAATCGGCTCCCGATAGCTGGCCGGTCAGCGGTCCGGTGCGCCGTTGTCCGGGGCACGGCATCGATGACAGCGCCGTCGCGGACGTGCCGGCGGCCATCGAAGCCGAAACCGACTGCATCGAACCGGCGGCAGGGTTCGGACCGTCGCGGGGTACGCTTTTGCCGATTCCGTCCGACTACCCGGGTATGTCCGCCACACTGCGCGAAGCGGTCGCCGAGCCGGTCCGGGACGCCGTGCCGTTCCTGGTCATCACCGTCCTGTGGGTCGTCGTGATGATCGTCCTCTATGGCCTGTTTCTCCTGACCAAGCCTGGCGACATCACCTACGACGCCTGGGTCCACGCGACAGTGTTCGTCATTCCAGCTATCGGGTTTCTGGGACAAATCCTCCAGCAAGCGCTGTCGGGCTGAGCGGAATCGGTGCCGGTCACTTCCAGGGGTTCGGCACCAGTTCGGCCTGTACCGTCGCGCCGACGGCGAGGTGCGCGTCGGTCGTCGGCTCGGCGACACAGAGCAGGACGTAGCCGTCCGCCAGATGCTGCTCTTTGAGCGCCCGCGGCGGGCGGTGATGGACCACGTCGCCGGACAGCAGGCGAGCGGTACAGGTCCCGCACGCTCCGGTTCGACAGCCGAACGGCAGCCCGATATCCGCGGCCTCCGCGGCGTCGAGTATCGTTTCGCCGTCTGGCACCGAAACCGTCTCCGTCCGGTCGCTGTCCCGCCAGTCCAGCAGGACCTCGGTCATCGGCCGCCCAGTCGCATCGTCCTCATTGCCACACGTCGCTGGTACAGTCGCCGTCGGGCCACCGGATCTCGTGGGCGCGAGCAGGGCCTTCGGGTAGGTCGCCGAAGTCCACGAGGAAATCCCGGTCCAGCGACATCGTCCCCGTCCGCGGGTCTACGTCGGCTTTGAGCATCACCGACCCCTGCTCGGCCTCCTCGGGGAAGAACTGGTTGTCCCACGACGAAAACAGTGAGGTCGTCCAGTACAGCCGCTCGCCGTCGAGCGAGAGCTGGAGCATCTGCGGCCCGGCGACAATATCGCGACCCTGGACCTGCTCGATGTCGCCGAAGTAGCCGCCGATAGAGATGGAATCGGCTTTTCGGGGGTTCGACGGGTCCGAGATGTCGTACATCCACACCTCGCCGTGGAGCCAGTTCGACCCGAAGAGGTAGCGGTCGTCCATCGAGATGAGGATGTCCGTCACCAGTGCCGGGACCGGCATGTCCCACCCCTCGTGTTCGCGGTCGTCGAACTCGATGACCGGCTCGGCGTGATATTCGCCATCCGATTCATGGAAATGGATGATATTCGAGGATAGCGCCGCGCCGACGTAGCCGTGCGTGCTCTCGGGCGTGTGCAGGAAGCGGGCCTCTAGCGGAATCAGGCCGTCCTCGCCGAGGTCGATGGTCTGCTCGACGGTGCCGGCCTCCCAGTCCCAGAAGTTGAGCCGCTGGCCGTACTTGCCGTCCTCGACATCGTCCAGGTCGAAGCCGGGGTAGTACGTCTTCGGGGCCGCCCACTCCGTCGACAGCATCACGTTCTGGCGGGGCTGGTACCAGTAGTCGTAGTTCATCTCGATCTCGCCGGGCGGGTCCCATCGGCCCTGCACCTCGAAGTCGTCGTTCAGTTCCAGAAAGCCGCCAGGGAGGTCGCCGTCGGCATCGCCGAGCATGGAAATGAGAATCTCACCGTCGGGGATGCAGTGGACGGTGTGGGGCGCGGAGAGGTCGTGGTCGTACACCGCCTCCGGTTCGATGACTTTCGTCAGTTCGGGGTCGCGGCGCTCCTTCGTGTCGACGATGTGGATGCGCGAGGAGCGCTGGCCGGGAATGACGAGGTGTCGGCGCTCCAACCCCTCCATGTGGCACGACGACGAGCAGGCGTTCCACCCGAAGTGGTGGAGTTCGTCGCCCTTGTTCGGCATCTGGACCCGGTTGATGATTTCACTGTACGTGTCTGAGTCGGGGTCTACGTCGACGACGGCCAGGAAGTCCGGCGCGTCGACGTCCTGGCCGACGTGCAGCCCCATCACGTAGGCGGTCCGTTCGCGCTCGGCCTCCTCGATGGCCGCCTGCGGGGTGGCATAGCCCGGCCCCTCGTGGTCGTGATGCTCGTGATGGTCGTGTGTCTCGCTCTCTGACGGCTGTTCGGCGTCACTCATGCATGTTAGTTACATACACATTACATTTTAGCAACGTGTTCCGGATGAAACGGCCGCTACATGCGGCGTGGTAATGGCGGCGTCCGGATCGATGCGCGGGCCGCCGCTGACTTCACGCCAGTTGTCGCCAGCTCCAAGTCGGCTCCCAGTCGAGCAGCCGCTCGGCTTTCGTCGTGTCGATGAGCGTCGCATACGGGTTCTCGTCGTCGGCTGTCGGCCCCCGGTAGTCAGCATCAGGGTACAGTTCCGCCGCGAGTTCGGCGCTCGGCGTCTCGGCGCTCGTATCTGGTGCCGAGACCCAGACGCGTTCGTGGCCGTCGAACGACGCCGCGACGGCCCGCTCGACGAGCCGAACGGCGTCGGTGGTGTGGACGTACGCGTACAGCGTGTTCCGCTGGGTGTGGAAGTGCGGTGACGCCCGAGACCCGGTGAGTGTCCGGTCTGCCTCGACGAACGTCTCCCTGGCCAGGTCGTCGTCGACGACCCACGGAAGCCGAAGCGACGTGATAGTGTCCGGGGCGTCCGCACTCCGGCGAGCGAACCCGTCGGCGGTGATCTCCAGTGCCTGTTTCCCCATTGCATACGGGTTCGACGGCGTGAGGCGGTGGTCCTCGTCGATCGGAAGGTAGTCGACTGTGATGGGGTCTGATTCGAACCCGCCGCCGATAGCGCTGAAACTCGACGCCAGGGCAACCGTATCGACACCCAGTTCGCCGGCCGCCTCCAGCACATGATAGCTGGACATGACGTTGCTCTCGTAGGTCCGGTACCCCGGCGTGTGGTCGGGCGTGGGAATCATCCCGAGATGGACGACCGCGTCGGGGCCGGATTTTGCGAGTGCGCCGTAGACCTCGCCCGCATCGAGCAGGTCAGTCCTGACGTATGCGTCCGAATGGTCTTCCTCCCGTTTCCCACGGGAGAGGTTGACCGTTCGATACCCCGCTGCAGTCAGGTGTTCGAGGACGTGCTGGCCGACGCGGCCGTTGCCACCAGTAACGGCGACCGATTCGGGCATAGCTACGTCTGCACCGCACAGCCCCAAAACAGTCCCGCAGGGCCTACAATGCCATCAGCGACCGCCGAACGGCGTCCTTGATCGGCGTCTGGTCAATCGGCACGACGTCCTGCAGGTCCATCTCCGGGTCAACCGTGACCGGGTTCCGCATACTCTCGGCCAGCGGCCGCGCGATGGCGTACTGTACGTCTGTCGTGAAGCGAAGCCAGTGCGAGGACAGGCCCGGCGTCATCACCGGCACGGCAATGATAAACACCCGCTTGCCCTTCTCCGCGGCGGTGAGTTTCAGCAGCGACTCGTAGGACCACACCGACGGCCCGCCGATGTCGTAGGTCTCGCCGCGGGTCTCGTCGGCACCGAGTAGCTCCACGAGGTAGCTGATTGCGTCGTCGACGCCGATGGGCTGACACGGCGTTCGGACCCACTTGGGGACGAGCATCAGCGGCAGGCGGTCGGTCAGGTCGTCGACAATCCGGAAGCTCGCGCTCTCCGGGCCGATGATGACCGCCGCCCGGAGTACTGTCAGGTCGAACGACCCCTCCGCAAGCACCGATTCGACTTCGCGTCGCGACGCCAGATGGGGTGAGAGATTCTCCTCGTCACCGCTGATACCGCTGAGATAGACGACCCTGTCGACCCCCGCAGCCGACGCCGAGTCGGCGAACCGGCGGGCGTAGCGACGGTCTAACTCGGCGAAGTTCTCGGACGTGAGCGAGTGGATGAGGTAGTACGCAACGTCGATATCGTCACAGAGGCCATCGAGGGAGTCTGGGTCACCGAGATCGCCCTCGAACGGCTCGACGCCGTCGGGAAAGGATTCCTCGCTCGCGCTCCGGGAGAACGCCACCACCTCGTGGCCCGCTTCGGCCAGGGTATGAACCAGTCGCTGTCCGATGAATCCGGTCGCACCCATAACGAGCACACGCATGTGTTCGTACCTTGTGTCGGAACCTCAAGGACGTTGCGGCGATTGCCGTGCAGTCCTGCCGCTGTCTAGAGCTGTAGGACGAGACGTATCGGTCACAGTGTGGCCGCAAAATAGCGGGCGGCGAGGGATTTGAACCGAAGCCAGACGTGCTCGCTCCGCTGCGCGCGACTGGCAGGGTTCAAACCGCTCTTGTGTTGCTATTCGCTCGTCACATCCGTTCCTCGCAGAATAGCGGGCGGCGAGGGATTTGAACCCCCGACCATCTGGTCCGGAACCAGGCGTTCTGTCCGCTGAACTAGCCGCCCACGAAAAGTGCTATCAGACTGTCCGTCTTAACGGTTGTGAACCGCAGCGTCAAGGTGACTCGCCGGTTTCGAGGGTGAAGTCGCTGGTCGGATAGGCGACACAGGTCAGGCAGTACCCCTCTTCCATGTCGTCATCCATCAGCGAATCGTTGTTGCTGTGGCGGATGTAGTCCTCGGCCGGGCCGTCCTCGATGTGGCCGGCACAGGAGATACACTGGCCCTCGCGGCAGGCATAGGGGAGGTCCCAGCCTTCCTCCTCGCCGGCGTCAAGGAGCGGCTCGTTGTTGGCGACCTCGATCGTTTCACCCTCCTTGGCGAATTCGATCTCGTAGTACTCGACCTCGTCCTCGGCGATATCGTCGGGGTCGAAGCCCTCGTCCTCCTCTTCGGCCTCCTCGCCTTCGCCGAGTTCGCCTTCGGCCTCACCAGCCGGAATCGCTGTGGCACCGCCACCACCGATAGAGCGGTTGTACGGCTCCGGGAAGTCCGTCTCGGGGACTGTCGCGGCCCGCTGCTCGAGGACCTCCTGGGAGATGTCTTCCGGTGCCTCCCAACCGGTCCCTTTGGCGTAGTGGAGCGCGACCACTATCAGGGTGAGCGTGGCCCCGGCGGCGAGTCCAACGAGTTCTACCATGTGTCCGGCTATGGAATACTGGTTTAATTAGCTGTTGTTTCACCCGCAGCCGCCCGCGAACGGCCCGGCCACCAGACGACTGTGTGCCCGGCGACGGGCGATTAATTTCCACAGTGTTTAGTACTATCAATTAATGGAGTATGTCGTGGGACTAAAAGATTCGTGGAACGATCTCGGTACCGCCGGAAAGGTACTCGTCGGACTGGGCGTCGGCGTGGCTGTCCTGTTCATCCTGATTCCGATCATCATCATCGTCGCGGCGATAATTGCGTCCTTCGTACTGGGCATGGGTAGCAGTGGCGGCGACGTAGCTGTGGCCCCGCAGGCCTCGTTCACGTTCGAGTACGAAGAGACGACAGACGGCGTCGTTGCCGTCGTGACACATGACGGTGGTGATACGATCAGTGCAGAGCAACTCACTATCGAAGTGGCGGACGGACGAACAGTGGGGTGGGACGATGACGACGGCGAGGTGACCGCCGGCGACCAGTCACGCGTTAGCGTCGAAGACGGAGCTGAAGTCAGCCTCGTTTGGCACGGGGACGACCAGACAACGGTGCTCGCAAAGGGTACCGCTCAGGCAAGCGAGTTCTGAAGCGATACGGTAGCACACTCACGTCCGACGTGGGACGTCGTGGCGACCGAAGCCGTATCTGAGGCGGCTGGCGAGGCGGCGCGAGAAGCGGCCGTCGTCGGCCCGCGAGCCGAACCGCTCGGCCAACGACTGGTAGATGAGCGGGACCGGCACCTCCTGTTCGAGCGCTTCTTGCACGGTCCACGTCCCAGTCGACCCGCCTTCGACGCGGTCGGCCACGTCGCCGAGGTCGTTGCCCTCCTCGCGGAACGCTTCCTCGCAGAGCTCCAGCAGCCACGAGCGGATGACGGCCCCGTTGTTCCAGGTGTTTGCGACCGATTCCAGATCGAGGTCGTACCGGCCGTTAGCCAGCAGTTCGAAGCCCTCGCCGTAGGTCTGCATCAGCGCGTACTCGACCCCGTTGTGAACCATCTTGACGTAGTGGCCCGACCCCGCCGGCCCCATCCGGTCGTGGCCGTCGGGGCCGGTCGCGACGGCGTCGAAGACGGGAACCAGTTCGTCGTAGGCCCACTGCGGGCCGCCGACCATCAGCGAGAAGCCCAGCTCCGCACCGGCGGGGCCGCCGGAGGTGCCACAGTCGAGGTAGGCCGCATCGGTCGACTCGGCACGGCGAACCGAGTCCTCGAAGTAGGAATTACCGCCGTCGACCACGATGTCGTCATCGTCCAGTGATGGGGCCAGTTCATCCAGCGCGGCGTCGACCGGGTCCCCGGCTGGGACCATCAGCCAGATTCGTTTCTCCGAGCCGAGTTTCGCCGCGAGGTCGGCGATGGACGATGCCGGCTGTGCACCGGCTTCAGCTGCGTCGGCGACGCTCTTCTCGTCGATATCGAAGACGACGACCTCGTGGCCGGCTTCGAGCACGCGGTCGACCACGATTCGGCCCATGCGTCCGAGTCCGATGACGCCAAGTTCCATACCGGGGAGTCGCTGACCGAACAGGTAGGGATTGCGGTTCGACAGAAAAGCGTGGCACGAACACCATCCGTGCCGTCGTCAGTCATGGTACCGCCCCGGCCGACCGTCTCGGAAGCGGTCGTGGGAGCCAGCAATTGCCACGAGTCCTGTCCCGTACTGCACCGGATACTCCGGCTCTGGAACGCAAAAAATCCACGGAATACAATCACATCGTCCGTTGTAATCCCGGGACCACCGCCGTTTTGTTCCGGCCACTCTTGGTGAGAATATGGACGACCGCATACGCGAACACGCCAGGATTCTCGTCGACTGGAGCGCTCGCATCGACGCGGGCGACGACGTGGTCGTGGCTGTCGAGGACGGCGCACACGATCTCGCAGTCGCTGTGGCCGAGCAGCTTGGCGACCGCGGCGCGAACCTCCTGTCGACGTACCAGTCGGACGAACTCACGCGGGCCTATCTGGGGGCCCACGACGGGTCATTCACCGAGAACCCCGAGTACGAACTGGCGCTGTACGAACGGGCCGACAGCGTGCTGTTCCTGAAAGGGTCGCGGAACACTACCGAGACGGCCGACGTGGACAGCGACCAGCGACAGGCGTACTCGACGGCGCGACAGGCAATCAGGGAGGCCCGGCTGGACACCGACTGGGTGTCGACCCAGCACCCGACGCGGGCGATGGCCCAGCAGGCCGGGATGGCCTACGCTGACTACAAAGACTTCGTCTACGACGCAACGCTCCGGGACTGGGAGGCGCTGGCGGAGGAGCAGGCCCAACTGAAGGATATCCTCGACGACGGCAAAGAGGTCCGAATCGTGGCCGACGGGACGGACATCACGCTGTACATCGACGGCCGTATCGCCGTCAACTCCGCCGCCAGCGTGGCCTACGACTCCCACAACCTCCCCTCCGGCGAGGTGTTCACCGCGCCCTACGACACCGCCGGCGTCGTCACCTTCGACGTGCCGATGACGATACAGGGCCGCCGGGTGAAAAACGTCGAGCTGACGTTCAAGGACGGCGTTGTCGTCGACTGGGCGGCCGAACAGGGCGAGGGTGTCATCGGCGAAATCATCGGGACCGACGGCGGTTCGCGCCAACTGGGCGAGCTCGGTATCGGGATGAACCGCGGCGTCGACCGCGTCACCGACAACATCCTCTTCGACGAGAAGATGGGCGGGACAGTCCACCTCGCGCTCGGGCGCGCGTACGACGCCTGCCTCCCTGAGGGCGAATCCGGCAACGACAGCGCCGTCCACGAGGACCTCATCACGACGATGGGCGAGGGGTCGCGGCTCGAAGTCGACGGCGAGACGATTCAGAAAGACGGCCTGTTCCGCTGGGAAGACGGCTTCGAAGGGTAGCTGTCGCGGGACTGCTGCGGCGTGCTTGCGGAGAGCCACTGTCGCGGTGCTGTGGGCCGGGAATAGATGTCATGATCCGTGGGCCGGGAGCGCCCTCCGTGGCGCGACCCGGGGAAGGGCAGGCCTGCCGAAGGCTGCGCTGCTGATGTACCGCGAGCGGAGCGAGCGGTTTCACTCCGAGCGCGGCCGCAGGCCGCGACTCGGAGGTCGTTTTTAGCGTAGATTTTTGCGAGGAGCCCTCCCACAGCGGCGCGAAGCGCCGCGAGGAAGGGCGACGAAGTAAAAAGGTACTAGATAGAGAGGAACTGCGACACCAGCCACTTCGTAAACGTCCCAGTAATTGCGCCGATCCACGAGAGCACCACGAAGTGCATGTAGGTGTTGGCGTTGTGGCCACCGTCAACGGTCCGGATCATCAACGATGACAGCATCGCGCCGAACATGATAATGATGATCAGCAGGAACTCGATGAGCGGGATGTTGTAGACGCTGGTATTGATGAGCGAGGCGGCGTCGAGTCGGCTCCCAGTGGACAGGTTGAGTGACATGTCGGCGAGGATGTTGACGACCTGCAGGCCGATGAAGAAGGCGAAGGTCGACGCGGCGGTCATCCCGTAGAGGAGGCCCACAAGCGTCGTTGCCGCCTGCTTGCGCTTCTGGCGGAGTTGTAGCACCTGATTCATGTTCTCGGAGATAAGCTCGCCCAGTTGCTTTGGCGATCCACCCATCTCGCGGCCGATGAGGTACATCTCGGAGAAGGTCTGGATGAGATAGGAGCGACAGTCGGCGGTAAAAAAGCGCCAGGCAGAGGTCGGCTCGATCCGCATATTCAGTCGTTTGTAGAGATTATCGATGTTGGGCGAGAGTGCGCCGAAGTCCTTCTTGCGGAGGGTACGAAGCACCGCACCGGTCGTCGACTGCTTCGCGCCCTCGGTCGCCCCGAGCGCACGGATGAAGTTCGGGAACTCGGAGTCCCGGTCCTTGATGCGCTGTTCTTCCTGTCGGAAGGCGATGCCGGGGATGAGCATCGGCGTGATCGGCGCGGCGGCGTACAGCGGCAGCGGCACCTCGTCGAACATGAAAAAGAGGTCGTTCAGCGTGATCGGCGAGATGCCGAGCATCCCCCCAAGCGTGATGAACACGAGCAGCATCGACAGTCCCACGCCGGCGACCATCGATTTGTTGAGTTTGGACTCGATCGGCGACGGGTAGTCGACCGGGTGGAACCACACCGGGTCGTAGGGGGCCATCGAGCGGATGGCGAGGTAGAAGCCGGTCTGGACGAACACGAACATCACGATGACGGCGCTGACGGTCATCGTCGGGTTCGTTCCGGTCAGCACCGGCAGGACGACGGCGAACACCAGCGCGAACGTCATCGACAGAATCATCGAGAGGTAGAGGTCCTTCATGACTTCCAGGCTGTCGAGCGAGCTCTTGTACACCGTCGAGTAGTGCTGGATGATCTGCTCCTGTTCAGTCAGGAGGTAATCGTCGAGTCCCTGTCCGGCCCCGAGCGTGTACGCGAGGCGGTCGAAGAAGTCCGAAACTGCGCGGCTCGGGACCTGTTTGGCCCGGCGACGGCAGGCGTCGTCGAGGCTCAGGTTCCAGGTGTCGACTAGCTGGACGATGCGGTGCATCTCCATCGCGAGTTCGCCGTACTCGTCTTCCTCGGCCAGCGTTCGGAACACCTCCATCCGGTCGATCTTCGTCGTCGCCAGCACGGTCATGTGCGTGATAAGCAGGTGAAACCGGTTGTTGAGTTCGCGCTTGCGCTGGCTCAGGAGGATCTTTGGGTAGAAAATCGCCGACGCCATCACCAGAAATCCAAGCAGGGGAATCGGTGCTCGGACCGCAAGGGGTTGATCCAGCAGTAAGGCGACGACCGTGGAAATAGCGAAAAAGGCGACGGCTGGCAGCAGGATGAGGAAGAGATACCGCTCCAGCGGGATCGTCATCTGGCGGTAGGACTCCACGAGCGACTGGATCGTCTCGGATATCGTCAGGTCGAGTCCGCTTTCGGCTTCGCCCTGTGCCATCGTTAGTCAGGCCTGGCGATGTTGAACGGAATCCCTTCGACGCCGTCACGCTGGAAGTCCGAGATGAAGTCGTTGACTTCGTGATACCCCAGAATCCCCTCCTGGATGGCCCGCTCGATCATGTCAGCACGGAACTGGAGGTCGTCGTAGATATCACGCGTGTCCTCGTACCCCAGGAGGGTCGCTATCTGCTCTTCGAGGACGAAGGAGTTGTTCATCCCCTGGAAGATGATCTCGTCCTCGACGGGGTCCCAGTTGAACACCTGCCGGGTGACGACACCGTCCATCTCCTTCGAGTACCCCTCGATCTCCTGAACGCTCGTCACGCGGCGCAGGACCTGATCGCCCTGCTTGACGCGGTTCTGGAACAGCGCCACGTCGGCCACGTCCATGAACGTCTCGGGGACGTTGATCGGTTCGCCGGTGAAGCGCTGAATCATCGAGACGATGTCGCTCGCGTGGAAGGTCAGCATCACCGGGTGGCCGGTCTGGGCGGCCTGGAACGCCATCCGCCCCTCCTCACCACGAACCTCCCCGACGATGATGTAGTCGGGGCGGGAACGCAGCGCGGCGGCGACGAGGTCGAACATGTCGATACTGGTCCCCTCGTCTTCGCCCTCACGAGTGAGGAGTTGCTGCCAGGTGTTGTGCGGGGGCAGCACCTCGGCGGTGTCCTCCGCGGTGTAGATCTTCGCGTCGTCGGGGATGAACGAGGTGATGGCGTTCAGCGTCGTCGTCTTCCCGGACGCCGTCTCCCCGACCACGAACACCGTCTGTTCGTTCTCCAGACAGAGCCAGAGATACGCGGCCAGTTGCGGCGACAGCGTCATCCACTTGGTAATCTGGAAAATCGAGAGCGGAACGTCGTCGCCCTGACGGATGGTGAGCGACGGGCCTTTGAGGCTCACGTCGTCGGAGTAGATAAGGTTCAGACGCGACCCGTCCGGCAGCGTCGAGTCGACGATAGGGTCCGAGTCAGAGACCGGGTCACCCATCCGTTCACCCATGTTGCGGAGCCACTGGTCGAAGGCCTCCTCGCTCTGCCACTCGACAGTGGTTTCGAGCATCCCGTAGACCCCGTGATCGACGTGACATTCGCTGCGGCCGATAACGTGAATGTCCTCGTTGGCCGGGTCGCGCATGACCGGTTCGAGCGGGCCGAGGCCGACGATGTCGCGGTTCAGCCGGTAGAGGATGTTCTCGTAGGTCTCCTGTGTGACCTCGACGCTGTTCACGTCGGTCAGGTTCGACAGGCGCGTGAGGACGCCGCTGTCGCTGTCCTCGTCCCGGACCTTCGTTGTCTCCTGCAGGAGTTCCTCGATACGGTCGTCGAACTGGGCTTCGTTTTCGGGCGCGGGCTTGTTGACGCTGCGCTGGAGCAGACGGTTCCGGACCTTTCCGAAGACGGCCCGCTCGTCCTCGTCGAGTTCCGGCTCGATGGCGTAGTACTTCATGTCCTGGCCCACGTCGCCGTAGATATGACAGAAGATGGGGCCGCCGACCGGGTAGAGCACGTTCGGCCGGTTCGTCTCGTACTCGTCGTCGGCCTCGTCGATGAGCATTGGGAACTCACCGGTGATCTGCTTGAACTTCTTCAGGTGGTCCCGCAGGTGGGGCCGCCGCGCTGCCATCTGCCGAAGTTCGTCCGACGGTTTCGCACGTCCGTGGTCTGTCATATCTTATATCACCTCTAGGCGACGCTGCGCGATTCGATGACGATGCCGGTTCCCGAGCGGACCGAGAACCCGATGGTGTCACCGACCTGTTCGCCCATGCCGGCGAATCGGAGGACGTTGATCTGCCGGCGCACGTCGTTGCCGACCTCGATCATCTCCAGTTCGATGAACACGTCGGCGATGGCCCGGAACGGACCGATAGCCTCCTCGTCCAGCGTCGACGGGTCGACGGTGAGCATGATGCATTTGCCCTGTGAGATGACGTCCCGGAAGTAGGAGATGACCTCCAGTGCGGCCTGTCGCTCCTCGTTTTGCCGAACGAGGGCTTCGAACTTGGGGTCGTTCCGGAGGATGGCGTCGAACGTGTCGATGACGACGACGTCGGCGTCCCACATCACTTCAGCCTCCATCAGCCGCTTGAGGAGTTCCTTCCGCTCGGACTGTTCGTCACCGCCGGTGAGCGCGTTCGACTCGCCGATGTCGGCGTGCAGGAACAGCACGTCCTCGTCGAGGATGTGGTCGACCATGTCATACGACAGCGAGTGCATCTGGTCGAGGAAGCTCCCGACGGTGAGTTCCGTCGAGAGGTAGGTCACTTCGTGGCCCTCCTCACAAAGGCCGTAGGTGAACCGCTGGCTCATGGCGGATTTGCCGGCCCCGTAGTCACCCTCGACGAGGATGATACTGCCGGGCGGGATACCGCCGCCCAGTTCCTTGTTCAGTCGGTCGTGATCGTCCAGTCCGAGCGAGAATAGGTCAGTACTTGCGATACTCATGTGTTGAACTCGAACACCTCCTCGTCGCCGTTGACAATCAGCTTGAGGCGGTGGTCGCCACCGTCAAGGTTGTCGTTGATGTCGATGCGAACGACTTCACCGGGCCGCCAGCTGTTACCGCCGTCCGGCTCCAGCGTCACCGTGTAGTCGGTGGCGAAGGTGCCGTCGACGAACACATCTATCTGCCCGGGGACTGGCGCTAACGTCTCTGAGCCGGTGTTTTTGACGTGAATCGTGATTGTGTTTGCGCCGTTATCATAGATGGTGTTGCTGCCGCTGTCGGAGATGATTTCGACATCGGTCCGAACGTCGCTACTCACGTCCAGCCCCTGTTCCGAGACAGCGTTGCTCAGCTCGCCGATACTGCTCGTAAAGACGCCGGCCACGCTCGCGGCGATAGCCATCGACGCGATGAACAGGATCAGGTGAGAGACGGAAACGCTCGCCATGTTAGCTCACCACCATCGTTTCGGCGATGCCGTTCTCGGTGACGACTTTCACCCGGTCGGGTTGACTACTGAGTGAGGTGACGGTAATCTCTAACCGCTCCTGTGACGCCCAGATATCCGTCGAGGGGTCGGTGTCAACGGTCGTGTCATAGCCCGCCTGATAGTCGTTGTCGACCAGCAGGTCGGTTGCTTCGACCGACAGCGTCTCGGAGCCGGTGTTGTCGACGGTCACGACGAGATTCTCGCTGCCGCTCGCGTTCCATGTCGCCGAGACAAGCGAGATGTCGGTGTTTTGCTGGTCGAGCAGCTGGTCTCGCTGGTCCTCGCGAGCGTCGTTGACGCGCTCGAAGCTGTTCGCGGTCGCGGAGTAGAACATTCCGAAGCCGATGAACGCGGCCACGAAGATGACGGCTGCCGAGCCGCTAACGCTGAATCCCATCGGAACCACCTCCACCGACCAGTTTCGAGAGCGCAACGGCGTCAGCCCCGCTGTCACTGTCAAGCTGCGAGATGTAGTGCAGGCTCTCCGTGTGGTGGTCGATAGACAGCCCATCCCCGGTGTCGTTCACGTCGTTGAAGCCGCGGAGGTACTCCTTGAGCTGGTCCGCGACCGACTCGTCGATCCAGTCGATAGTCTCGTAGTAGTCGATAGCGCGAGCCGTCTCGCGGTAGCCCGAGTGCTGGACCAGGAACTCGAGCCACTCGACGATGATGAGGTCCGCCGCGAACCCTTCCGGCATCGTCGCCAGGTACGGTTTCCCGTCGTCGTCCGCGTCCGCATCCGAGCCGTCGTCTACCGTTGATTCATCGCCGCTGCCGGTGGCCGCCGTCTCAGTCTGTGTGGCAGTCGGTTCCGGTTCCGGCTCCGGTTCCGGCTCTGGCTCTGGCTCCGGTTCCACGGCTGGCTCGGGTTCCGGCTCTGGCTCCGGTTCCGGTTCGGCTTCCGTAGCCGCCTCGGCCTCGTCACTCCCGTCGTCCTCGATGACCTCGTCGAAGAGGTCGTCGTCTTCCAGCCCGCCCATATCGTCGTCCGAATCCTCCTCGCCCAGCATATCGTCCTCCTCGCCCAGCAGGTCGTCATCGCCTTCGCCGAGCAGGTCATCGTCGTCGTCCGCTTCTTCCTCGGGTTCCTCGCCCTCGGCCCACTCGGCGTCGCCGGACTCGTACTCGTCTTTGAGCTCTGCGAACGATTTGCCGCCGTCGCCGTCGTCGCTGTCCTCGTCCATACTCTCCCCGTCGTCCATGCTCATCCCATCGTCCATGCTCATGTCGTCCTCCGTGTCGTCGAAGTCGTCGAACTCCTCGTCGAACGACCCGCCGTCGTCCTCGAAGTCGCCCATGTCGTCGCCACCGTCGTCGGGGAACATGTCGTCGACACCGCCGTCGTCCATCGACATGTCGCCGCCAGTGTCCTCCGTCAGGTCTTCGTCGAAAAAGCCCTCTGCGTCGGCGTTGGCGACGTCGTCGTCGATGTCCTCCTCGGTATCGTCGCTCCCGTCGTCGTCGAACAGGCCGAAAGAGCCGCCGCCTTCGCCCATGCCGCCCATACCGCCGTCGACGTCGTCGGCGAAGGGGTTGACGCCACGGGTGACCATCTCGTAGATATCGAGCAGCTTCCGGACGTTCTCCTCGGTCTCTTCGACGGACTCGGAGATGCTCTCGTTTTCTGTCCGAACCGTGTTGACCGTCGAAGAGAGGCTACCGACCTCGTTTTCCAGTTCGTCGAGACGGTGTTCCAGTTCGTCGGTGTCGGGTCCGCTCGCGTCTTCCATGTCGCCGAACTCGTCGTCACCGAACCCACCCATGTCGTCGCCACCGTCGTCGAGCCCACCCAGACCGCCGAGGTCGTCGCCGCCACCGCCGTCGTCAGCCATCAGACCGCCGCCGTCGGCCATCTCGCCGCCACCGCCGTCCTCGCTCGCATCCCCGCTCTCGTCGTCCGACAGGATCGAATCGAACATATTCTTGATGCTCATACCGACCAGCCCGCCGGTCAGCAAGACAAAGAGGGCGGGTGCCAGTCCAACCAGTTCCGGTGAGACGGCTGGAGCCAGCGGCACGAGAGCGAGACTACTCATCTCTTGTATCTCATGCTGTTTCTACTCTTGAATATTCCCCTTAGCGTATCATATTTGATAATAATACCCCATTTTCCCGGCTCAGATACAGTAAATTAACTATTCAAGTACTAGCCCATTACATTTCAGATTAATTTCGGACGGAAGATCGGGGAACAGAGTGTGTCAGTGCGCCCCCGGCAGACGAACGGCAGTCACCCGTCTGACGTCCGGAGTCGCGCACGAGTCCTGCTCGCAGACGTCACAGCGTTATCGAATCCGTGTTCGCGCTTTTGACGATGAAATTGCCGGTGTCCGCTTCTAGTTTGACGGACCGGCCGTGGTCGCCACCCAGGTCTTCGCCGACAACGGGAACGCCGTGTGCATCCAGCGTCTCGCGCACCTTCTTGGCGTTTCGCGAACCGATAGAGGAGCCGTTCTCGGAGAAGTCGAGCATATCGCTCCCGCCGGCGATTTTGGCCTCCATCGCCTCCGTCGACGCCCCGGCATCCGCCATGGCCTCGATGAGCACTTCGATGCCCGTGTCCGCGAACTTCGCATGGTTGCCGCCGTCGATATCAGCCGCCGACGGAAGCATGACGTGAACGAGCCCGGCCACCGTGTTACGGGTGTCGTATACCGCGATACCGATACAGGAGCCCAGCCCGCTCGTGGTCAGCACAGCCGGCTCTGTGGTCACCTTGTACTCCGCGATGCCGACTTTGATACGCTCGGGCGTACTTTGTTCGGGACTCTCTGTTTGGCTACCATCGTATACTTTCATTATTTGAATATCTGTTCGACGTCCGCGCCCGTCTCGGTCGCCCGCTCGACATCGAGGTCGTCGAGGGCGGCGCGTAACTCTTTCTCGTTGGGCAGGGCGTGAATCTCAGCCTGGAATTCGATGTCGTCGGTCCGCATCTGGGAGTCAATGATGAACGCGTGCTCCTGATACTGTCCGACCTGCGCCGCCAGCGGGTCCATAATCGCCCGCCCCATGTCGTGCACGACCCGCGGCGGCGTGTGCTCGACTGACGTCTGGAGGACGTTCGCCCAGCCGTCGACGAACCCGCTCGTCATGATGTTCCCCAGTTCCTCGATGGCGGCCTTGTGCTGGTCGGTTAGCTCGTCGCTGTCCATCTCGATGGGCATCATCGCCTCTGCGACGTTGATCGCGGAGACCTCGTCGAACAGCACCATGAGGTAGCCACTGGGCGTCCCGGTGAACTCGACGACCGTCCCGACGAACGTGTCCGTGCCGATCTGCTTTGGCACGTCCTCGATGGGGGCGAAACTGATCTGAGTCACCTCCGACTCGGTCGGGATGCCGGTCATCATCTCGACGTTGTCAGCGGCTTTCTGGGTGCCGCTAGTCGTCATCTCGTTGAACGTCTGGAGCTTGTCGATGGGGATGGCGTCGCCGTCCGTGTCGACGTGGTCCATCATCATCTCCGTGAGCGCTTCGTACTCAGGGAGCATGTAGATGTAGAAGTTCACCGACTCGTCGATCCATTCGATCTCCGATTTGAACACGAACACCTGCTGGTGGTCGCCGTTCTCGGGTGCATCGGGAAGCACGTCACCGCCGGACTCCTCGATGTACTCCGGCGGCGAGTGATCGATGGTCGCACCGACGTAGTCGGCCCAACCGTCGATGAAACCGCTCATCATGATGTTGCCGATCTCCTCGATGCCACTCCTGGCCATCGCCTCGTCGTCGCTGCTACCGGGCATCATCTCCTCGGTGATCGTGCCGGCGCTGTCTACGTCGAAGGCAAGAACGGTATCGCCCTCCAGAACGCCATCGAAAGAGAACTGGACGCCGACGAAGTCACGGCCGGCCAGTTCCTCGCCGACGTCTGCTCTGTCGAGCAGCGTTATCTTGGTTACGTCGACGACGGCATCGATGCCCGTCATCTGGCCCATCGACTGCGTGGCCTGTTCGGCCCCCTCGTGAGCGAGTTGGTTGAACGTACCGAGCGACTGAATATCGACGTTCATCTATGAGGGGACGACGTCCTCGATGGCCTCCATCACACTGGGTTTCTGGAACGGCTTGGTGATGTATCCGTCAGCCCCCGCTTTCACTGCCTCCTTCATTTTCTCTTCCTGGCCGACACTTGTACACATGATGACGTTCGCATCGGGATTGGAAGATTTGATCTCGTCCGTGGCCTCGATGCCATCCCGGATGGGCATCACGATGTCCATCATCACCAGGTCTGGCCCTTCTTCTTTGAACACTTCGACAGCTTCGACACCGTTCTCGACCTCCCCAACGATCTCGTGGTCTTCTTCGAGAATCTCGCGGAGGAGGTTACGCATAAACTCTGAATCGTCGGCGATCAGTACGTCTGGCATGCCTATCAAGCCTACATATCGTGATGAGTTAGATAAAGGTGTCCCGTAAATTATCGCGTGTGATATCGGTGGGTCCCGAAACCCAGTTACACCGCGGGGAGATGCGGTGTGAGAACGCGAATGAAATCGAGCGCGAAGGAGCCATACTGGAAGTACACGAGCCCCGAGAGGAGGAGGTACGCTGTCGTCAGCCCCGCCGGGAGCGCCAGACCCAGTGCGACCACTCTGGACGGGACGCGGTCGGGAACGAGTATGCGGCCCAGCACAGCCCCAGCACAGACACCAGCACCACCGAGATTGAGGAGTGCGTGGAACTGTACCGCTTCCCCGAGCGCCAGATCAAGTCCGGCAACGACGCCGAGTCCGATGAGGAGACCACCAATTGTACTCGCAGCGTACCCGCCGGCGAGCCACCGCTTCGCGTCGCTGACGGTTTCGTGGACCGCCGGAATCCGAACGACGCCGTACATGATCAGCGGGACCGTCGGCAGCAGATATCGAACAGTGAGCTGTGTGTGCAGTGGCAGGCGGCTCAGATAGACGAGCGTGAACACAGTTGCGAGGGTCGCAACGAGCATATCGGTCTGGGTTCGGGGGAATAGTGCGACGGACGGACATTCCACTGCCGCCTCCGCTGAGCAACTGACCGGACTAGGACCACGGGGAGTGCCGCGACCGCGCCGAAAAGCGGGACGGCCTCGACCATCGTGAGTTCGATCGCCTCGTAGGAGTTAGGAGCGTAGTTGATCTGTGGCGCGGAGCCGCTCCGCAGGAAAATCTGTGACAGTCGCTCGGGCGTAGCCAGGACGTCGAGACCACGGCTGACCGCATCCGAGACGAACACCATCGCGGGGGCCGCAGGTCCCATGATCCGGTCGAACAGGCCGAGAATCGGTGTTATGATCGGCGTTCCGGTATCACCGTCCGCCCCTGTGGAATCACTGCCACCACTAGACCCGCCACCACTTCCGTCGGAACCCCCGCCAGTCCCACCGTCCGTTCCGGCACCCTCAGTGCCGCCAGTGCCGCTACCGCCACCGGTTCCGGCATCGCCGCCGGTCTCAGGTGTGAATTCGACGTTCGCACCCCCGACGGCGGAGAGCAACCGCGGCGGTTTGACCGGGTTACCAGAGATAAGGAAGTTCGTCACGAGCATCGGGAGCGAGCCGAGGAAGAGCGCGAGGGCGGCAACGGCCAGATGGAGAAGCGAGTTTCGCCTTGCAGTGACAAGGTCTCCGAGAGCCAGCGTCACCACGAGGAAAAAGCCCTCGAAGGCGTGGGTCCAGGTTACCAGACCAGCGGCGATGTACGCGCCGGCACGAAAACCCAGCCCGAGCCGAAATTCGGCGTCGGCATACGCAACTCGGCTCCGAGCGAACAGATACACCGTCGTCAGTGTCAATAGCCCTACCAGAACGTGCCGTTTCGGAAGCGAAGCCCAGAACCCAACAGACGAGGCGATACCGATTGCGACACCAGCCGCCAGGGCGACTGAGCGGTCGTGCCAGATTCCGACGAGGCGGTAGAGGACGACGCTGGTCGTCGCTGCTGCGAGCATCGTCGATATCTGGAACGCGGCTATTGGGAGCGAAGTGTCCGGGAGGGCTGTCGCTGTCAGCGCACCGATCAGAAACAGGACCGCAACCAGACCGCTACCGACCCACAGAGTTGTGCGCTTGGTGATACTGGTGTGGCGCTGTCCGAGCACGCTGACGTGAGCCACGAAGACGAGCGCAGTGCCCGACCAGAGTCCAAGGAGCAGTAGCCGGGGTGTAATGAGCACGGACAGCGCTTGCAACGCCCAGACCAGCGGGACAGCCAGAAGTATCTGGCCGTAG
Organism: Haloarcula sp. CBA1131; assembly: GCF_008728975.1. NCBI lineage: Archaea > Methanobacteriati > Methanobacteriota > Halobacteria > Halobacteriales > Haloarculaceae > Haloarcula > Haloarcula sp. CBA1131. The sequence goes on along the minus strand of NZ_RPCY01000001.1, from coordinate 856,688 downwards.
TTGCGTCCGTAAAGCCTGCCGCCGGCCTCGTGCAGACCCGGTTGCGCGCCGAGTGTCAGGGAGTACGGCGTCTCTACGATGTGGAGGTGCCCGTTCGAGACAGCGACGAGGGCGTTGGCAGTGGTGTACGTGTCGGTGACGAAAATGCCAACGCGCCAGTAGAGTCCGAACGTCACGAGCAGGCCGAGCCAGAGGACATAGCCGTAGCGGTCACCGAAGATTGCCGTTCCGACCTGGCGACAGCGGCCAGTGAGCCGTTCGATGTCTCGAATCATTGCTCCACCTGCACTGTCACGTTTTCAGCAACGATTGTCTCAGCGGTTTCGAAGCTCTGGACCCGAAGCAGGACGGTTCCTCTGTACACGTCCCGCTCCAGTGACGACGGCGTGACCGCTCTGTCACCGGGTGCGAGCCGGTACGTCCCGGACTGACCGTCCGAAAGGACCTGTTCGTCTTCGAGGGAGATGTCGAGCGCAGGGACTGCGACCTGATACAGCAGTCTCGGACGCCCCGTCACGGAGTCGACGGACACGCTGGCATCGGGCACTCTGAGATACACGACGTTCGTGCCGAATCGGCCGTCCGTGAACCGTAATTCCGACGTCGGCAGTTGGACGGAACTGATAGTCGCCGACCCGTCACCGATAGTCGTCGGCTGTGGCCTGACAGCGTCGACGCCGACGAGTGGTCCCGTCACGACGAGCGTTACCAGAACGAACAGGGCAACGGCCGTCAGCGGATGGCGCGGGACCATTATCTACCCTACACACTGCCGTGACCGGATTTAAATCCCTCGTCGGTTGGGCAGGTTGCTGCCCCTGTTCATCGCGATAGCTGCTCGATTGCAGGTGGTCGTTGTGGAAATGACCTACAGCGGCCCGTCTCAGAGTTCGGCACCGTCGGCGGCCTCGACGGCTTCCAAGAGATCAGCGATAGAATCGTCCGGCGTCAGTTGCGTCGACCGGACGAGCTGTTTGATGACTGCCGGCGGATAGCGAACCGGCACGTTCGATTCCGACAGCAGAATACCCAGCACTTCTTCGACCGGTGTCGACCCGTCCATCTGGCGACCGTACCAGAGCATGAAGCTCTCGAAAACAGTGACAATGTCGTTGGAAGCGAGCTGCTGCTGGTCGACGTCGCCGTCGAACTTCGCGGTCACGTCGAAGCCGTATCTGGCGTTCGAGTCGGCCATCTGTTCGGCAAGCCACTCGTGGACGTTCGCATCGGAGAACTCGGGAGTCGACGGCTCCGGGTCCGGTGCAGGAGACGGCGGGGATTCAGACGCCGAATCCGATGAGACGTGGTTCCCGTAGGAGTCGTCAGTGCGGACGTCCGACGAAACGACGTAGCGGCCCTCGTCGATTTCAGTGACGTGCTCGTCGTCGGCGATATCGAGCTCTTCGGGCGAGAGTACCTTGCCCTCCTCTGGATTCGGTTCGTCTGACCGCCGAGCCATAGATACTAGTGTGTGAGGCTATCGTATAACTCCGTCGCTGGTCAGGGTGGACGAAAAGAGAACTACGTCGAACCGAAAAGATAACCGAATTTAGAGGCTGACTGCGGAGTTACCAGACAGAGTTTCCGGGACGACCAGCCGAGCGGTCGTCGTGCCACCGGACTGAGTGTTCAGTCGAATCGTCGCCGTCTCACCCTCACCGAGGCCGTCACCGGTGCCGCTTCCGCGGATTAACTCGGCGCTGAATATGATCGTCGCGCGGTCAGACGGGTCGTTCAGGACCTGGCTCCCTGAAATCGAGTCGTCGTCGTCCTGCACATCAGAGACAGCGAAGGAGGACCCGTCGGAGGGTGGGGTGTCACTGTAGCCAGACGAAGTGAGGTCGTACGAGCCAGTAGAGTCGACCCACTGGGCGATCGTACTACCGATGTCGATGTTGCCCGCACCGGGTGCCTTCTTCACCGTCAGCTTGACCGTGTCGATCGTGCTGCTTGAAGAATCGATTTCTTCACCAACAGCGTTGACGAGCTGCAGTCGGTTCGTCACTTGGTCACTGCTCTGTTGTCCGGTTTCCTCGGCGCTGCTCTGGAGGAAGCCAGCCGTGTTGATCAGGACGCCCGCAGCGATTGCCGCCACCAGCACCATCGCGATGAACACGATCAGGGTGCCGATACCGACCTGCCCGCGGTCGTCGTCGTTCGTTAGTTCCGTTAGCATTGTTGATCCGGGTCTGTCTGACCCTATCTGTTGACTCTTTTCATGGGTAATAATACCTCCTCTCAAATTATACGTCTTGATAACCAAGCCACTGATCATCGTAAGCAACAGTCTCAGCGGCCGAAACAGATATTTGTCCAAGAATAGACGGGTCGCTGAATTCTATCTCTGAGAGCAGTAGTCAACAAAAACGTCTGGCCGTGTGAGGACTCCTAAATGACCGTTACGTGTCGGAGCCAGTAGTGTGCCACAAGCTAACCGGTGGAAAGCACGCAGAAGGCAGAAATAAGCTACGAGTATATCAGCAATTGAAACTGAAAGATATGACGCCTTAGAGGGTGACTGCGGAGTTACCAGACAGAGTCTCCGGGACGACCAACCGAGCGGTCGTCGTGCCGCCGGACTGGGTGTTCAGACGAACCGTCGCCGTCTCACCCTCACCGAGGCCGTCATCAGCAGCGCCGCCGCGGATCTCTTCGGCGCTGAAGATGATCGTCGCGCGGTCAGACGGGTCGTTCAGAACCTGACTTCCCGAAATCGATCCGTCATCGTCCTGGACGTCAGCGACGGAGAACTCGCTCGCGCCCGGGTTACCGTCGTAGGTCCCTTCGTAGGTGAGGTCGTACGAGCCACTGGAGTCGACCCACTGGGCGATTGTACTGCCGAGATCGATATTACCTGCACCGGGTGCCTTCTTCACCGTCAGCTTGACCGTGTTGATTGTACTGCTGGATGACTGAATGTCTTCACCGACGGCGTTGACGAGCTGCAGTCGGTTCGTCACTTGGTCACTGCTCTGTTGTCCGGTTTCCTCGGCGCTGCTCTGGAGGAAGCCGGCCGTGTTGATCAGGACGCCCGCAGCGATTGCCGCCACCAGCACCATCGCGATGAACACGATCAGGGTGCCGATACCGACCTGCCCGCGGTCGTCGTCGTTCGTTAGTTCCGTTAGCATTGTTGATCCGGGTCTGTCTGACCCTATCCAACCGTTCTTTTCGTCAGTAATAATACCTCCCCCCAAATTATACTACTTGATAATAGATCGCTGAGGGCCTGAGGAGTTGCTTCGACAGAAGAACACCTATAGTTAGGTCTGAAGAAGATAACTGAGCTACGTCGCATCTAAGAATCAGATTTAATTGCTTCTATAGGTCGGTATCAGCGATGGAAATAGCTGGTTGTCTTGTGTGTGGCCGAGAGGTATCGTGTTGCGTGCAAGCTGGGGCGGTCTATACGAAAATAGACGTTGAAACCGGAGTCGACAATGAGATGAGTCACAGAGAAATCCGCTCACGGGCAGGGTGGTCAACTGATGCAGTCGAGAAACACACTCACTCGTACGTGACGAGACTGTACATCACGAACAGATAGCCGAACGTCGTCAACCCACTGTTGACTAGCAACAACGACCGTACGCCCTCGAAGTCGTTGATGAACGCGCTAATCATCGTCGCGGCCGCGCCCGCGATTGCAAGCGAAAATCCCACCGAGAGGTGAAGCATCGCCTGCCGGGATGTCTGGACGTACGCCCGCATGGCCATCCCGACCATTGTCAGTCCGGCCACGACGAACACCAGCGTCGATATGGCATAGAGAAGTTCTATCATCAGCACTGTACAGGGCTACAGCGAACCCGTTATTAAATCCACGCTCGAAAATATCTTTCGTGATAACGCCGAGAAGAGGCGTTCTACCGCTCAGATAGGGTCCGCCACGCCTCGTCGAGTTTGTTGGTCACTTCCGACCGCTCTTCGATGTGGACGGTCAGTTCGTCGTCGAAATCGACCCGGACCTCGTCCACGTTCCGCCGATACACCTTGATACGTCGGCGGTCGTCAGAGAGGATGTTGTCGTGTAGTTCCAGGAGGTCGTGTTCGGTCAGTTCGTCGATGCGTCGGTAACACGTCGCGATGGGGATTCCGAGTTCGTCGCTGAGTTCCTGTGCGGAGACCGGTTCGTCCGTCGCGTCGAGGATTTCGGCACTGTATTTATTGCCAAGCGTCTGAAGAATCTCCCCTGAATCCATCGTTATCAAATAATAAATTCAGTCGATAATAAAGCTATCGCCTGTGATATCGACTGAAAGGAGACAAACACGCACTACAGGCCGCTCGTACGAAAACAGCGGCCTGTGCCGCTGTATCCGTCGTTCTACCGAGTAATAATGGCTCTATTGTATCGCTAAATTGGTGATTCTTCCTCGCTCATCATCGAGAAGGCGCTGGCGTTCTGGTGGACGTCGATACCGCCGCGGTCGATCTCCATCGGATAGATGTCCGTCTCGATGTTTTGCTTTCGCATCTTGGCGACCCAGACGTATCTGTTCACACCGGTATCAGTCGGCGTCTGGATAAGGTAGATGTTGCCGTCGGTCAGATAGTTCTCCAGCCCGATCTCGGTGTCCGGGAAGACGGCCCCCTGTTCGTTGGTCATCAGCGTCGTGAGACCGCTGTCGCTGAGGATGTCGGTGAACTTCAGGAGATACGTCCGCTTCTCCTTCTCGTTTTCGAAGAACAGTTCGAACATGGCGAGTGAGTCGAGCACCAACCGGTCGTAGTCGCCGTCTTCGAGCTCATCCAGGAGAATATCCAGTGAGGACGTGAAGTCGTTCTCGCGCAGGAGTACCTGCTTGTCGTACACCTTGATGTCGCCGTTGTCGACGTGATCCTGCCAGTTTTCGAAGCCGATGGATTCGGCGGCCTCTCGGAGGTCCGACGCGTCTTCCTCGAAGGAGAGATAGATGCCCTTCTCGTCGTATTTTTCGACGCCGTTGTAGATGTACTGGAGACAGAGGATCGATTTCCCGGCACCGGGGTTGCCGCTCACCAGTGTCGTCGAGTTCTTCACAATACCGCCGTTCAGAATGTCGTCGAGGCCCTCGATCCCCGTTTTGGTTTGCTCAATCATAGTTTCGGAAGGAACTGGAAGTTGATTAGATACTTCTCTGTCGGGAATGTTAAAAAGTCTTGCTGGTGTGTCGCTAAACAAACCGGAATCAGTCACCAGCGTGGACGATGGCGGGGTCCACCCAGATAACAAAACTGTCATCTCGCTTGATCACGCCCCGGATTGAGCCGGCGTCGTTCGCGGGGGACCGGTCGACCTGCTCCGGCGTGATCTGGACTACCTGATACACCTCGTCGACGAGCCAGCCGGCCGCACCCTGTTCCTCGACGATCTCCGGGTCGAAGACGATGATGCGCTTCTCTTCGCCCTCGTCCTCGATACCGAAAACGACCTTGGGGTCGACGATTGATGTCGTGCGCCCGCGAAGGTCCATGACGCCACGGACGTGCGGCGGGGCGTTCGGGACGGACGTGAGTTCGCCGATATCGACGATCTCAGTCACGTAGTCGATACTCACGCAGTACGTTTCCGAGCCGAGCTGGAACTCGAGTACCTGGCCGGTGGTGGCTGACTGTGCTGCCATTGCGGTTCTTATCCAAACTGTCGCGGACAGGGGCGCATAAAGGTGCCTGCTGGGCTATCAACTTTGATTACGTGGGCGGAGTATTTATTTCGGGGCCGGACGGGATTTGGAAGTAGGTATGAGGATGTCTCGTTCGCCGATGTCTCCTGTCCGACGGGAGCGTTGGTGATATGGCAGATGGTGTCCGCGCCGTGGTCGCAGACGACTCTCACTTCATGCGGAGTGTCATCTCTGATATCCTCAGTGATGGCGGTATCGACGTCGTCGCGCAGGCGCGTGACGGCGAGGAGGCAGTGTCAGCTGTTATCGAACACAAACCGGACGTCGTGACGATGGACGTCGAGATGCCAGTAATGAACGGCATCGAGGCGACGGAGCGCATCATGGCGGAGTCTCCGACACCGGTGTTGATGCTGTCGGCCCACACCGACGAAAACGCCGATGTGACGTTCGAGGCGCTCGATAAGGGTGCGGTCGACTTCTTCACCAAGCCCGGTGGCGAGGTATCGATGGAGATGTCACGCCTGAAAGACCAGTTGGTCGAGATGGTCAGCTCCGTCGCGGCGGTCGATGTCGGCGCGACACACAGCCACGGCGGGACAAGCAGCGACAGCGGAGCGGGCTCACCAACAACCGGCGGTTCAGCCACTGACCGGAGGGCAACCGGAGGCTCGTCGAGTCAGACGACCTACGTTGCGAACCCGACGCTCGTCATCGGCTCTTCGACCGGCGGCCCGAAGATGGTGGAACAGGTAATGGAAAGTCTCCCCATCGAGGCCGACCTCCGAGTGCTCATCATCCAGCACATGCCGGAGGGGTTCACCGGCCGGTTCGCCGAGCGGATCAACACGCGAAGTGATTACGAGGTCCGGGAGGCCACAGACGGGGCGCGCATCGGCGGCGGCGAGGGACTCGTCGCTGCCGGCGACCGGCACATGGAGGTCAAGAACTACCGGAACGGCCGACTGCGGACGAAGCTGACACAGGACGAACCGGTCAACAGCGTCCGGCCGGCCGTCGACGTGACGATGCGAACGGCCGCGGAGACAATCGACGACCCGCTCGTCGGACTCATCCTCACTGGGATGGGCGAAGACGGCGCAGACGGGATTCGGCGGATCAAGCAAGCCGGTGGCAAGACCATCGCACAGGACGAGGCCACGTCCGCGGTGTACGGCATGCCAAAGCGCGCCGCCGAGACCGGCTGTGTGGACACTGTCTTGCCTATCGACGACATTGCGGACGGCATTATCGACACGATTACCACTGAGGTGACCTGACAATGGACGACCAGTATTTAGACGCATTCATCCGTGAAAGTGAAGAAGCGATTACCGAACTCAACAACTCGCTGCTCGAGCTCGAGTCCGACCCCTCCAACACGGAGGCGATGGATTCGATCTTCCGGACAGCCCACACGCTGAAGGGTAACTTCGGAGCGATGGGCTTTGATAACGCAGCGAACCTCGCGCACGCGATGGAGGACCTGCTCGACGAGATGCGCCAGGGCGAGATGGAGGTCACGCCGGACCTGATGGACCTCGTCTTCGCCGGCGTCGACCAGATCGAGGTCATCGTCGGGGAGATCGAAGAGCACGGCGAATCGGGGACGGAGACCGACGAGATGGTCGAAGAGCTCCGGGCCGTTCTCGAAGAAGGGGCCGCCGCCGCGGGCGACACCGAAACGACAGACAACGGTGGCTCCTCGGACAGCGACGAGTCGCTCTCCGCGGATGCCAGCGTCAGCGATGCCGACATCGACGCCGACGCTGTCAACGAGCGAGTCCTGCAGGCCGAAATCAGCGTCGGGGAGTCTGACATGCTCGGCGTCGACTCGATGCTTGCCGTCGAGTCCATCGAGGGGCGGTTCGACATTCTCGATTCGAGTCCGAGCCGTGCCGATATCGAGGACGGCGAGTTCGAGGACACGTTCGTCCTGTATCTCGACGGCCCCGACGCGGCCACCGTCGACGCCGAACTGGGAACGACTGGGAAGGTCGACAGCTTCGACGTGACCGACGTGACCGACGCGCTAGCGACCGGGGACGCCGCCGCAGTCGCCGCTGCCGGGTCGGATGCTGAGCCGAGCGCGGACCCGGAGCCGGACAACGAGGAGGAACACAGCGTCGACGAGATCAAGTCCGTGCGCGTCGACGTGGACCAGCTCGACGACCTCCACGGGCTCGTCGAGCAACTGGTCACGAGCCGAATCAAGCTCCGGCGTGGTGTCGAGAAAGACGACCTCGACTCCACTGGCGAGACGCTGAACGAACTGGACAAGATCACGGCGAACCTCCAGAACACGGTGATGGATATGCGGCTCATCCCGCTGAAGAAGGTCGTCGGGAAGTTCCCGCGGCTCGTCCGCGACCTCGCGCGCGAACTCGACAAGGACATCGAGTTCAATATCGAGGGCGAGGACATCGAACTTGACCGGACCATCCTCACCGAGATCTCGGACCCGCTGATGCACATCCTCCGGAACGCCGTCGACCACGGCATCGAGTCGCCCGAGGAGCGAGAACAGGCAGGCAAGGACCCGACGGGCCACATCACGCTCCGGGCCTCCCGCGAGCGCGACCACGTCATCATCGAAGTCGAAGACGACGGGGCCGGGCTCGACGTGAGTGGAATCAGGGAGAAGGCCGTCGAAAAGGGCGTCCGCTCGCCCGAGGAACTGGACGCGATGGACGACTCCGCGGTGTACGACCTCGTGTTCCACCCCGGCTTCTCGACGGCCGACGAAGTGACTGACACCAGCGGGCGCGGCGTCGGCATGGACGTCGTCCACGACACGGTCTCCCAGCTCGACGGGTCGGTCAGCGTCGACTCCGAACCGGGCGAGGGAACGACGGTCTCGCTGCGCCTGCCGGTGACGATGGCTATCGTCAAAGTGCTGTTCGTCAAGGTCGGCGGCGAGGAGTACGGCGTCCCGATCAAGAACGTCGACGAGATTACCGGAACAGAGGAGGCGAAGCAGGTCAACGGCCAGGAAGTCATCAAGCACAACGACGAGATCTACCCGGTCATCCACCTCGACGACACCTTCGACATCGAGGGCGAGACGGCAAACGGCGACGGGATGCTCGTCCGCATCCGCGAGTCCGAACGCCAGGTCGCGCTCCACTGTGACTCGGTCAACAGCCAGGAGGAGGTCGTCGTCAAGCCCCTGGAGGGTATCCTCTCGGGAACACCCGGCCTCTCGGGCACGGCCGTTCTCGGCGACGGGAACATCGTCCACATCCTCGACGTGGTGACGCTATGAACAAAGGTAGCGAGCGCACCTTCAACGACCTCGTGGAGTTCATCGGCGAGGAGATGGACTTCGAGTCGGGCTTTTACAACGACTCGTACCTCGACCGCCGCATCACCGCGCGGATGCGCCGGACCGACACCGAGGACTACCAGTCCTACCAGCGACTGCTAGAGCGCGACGACGGCGAGCGCGAGGAACTGCTCGATTCGCTGTCGATCAACGTCACCAGTTTCTTCCGGAACCCGGACGCCTGGGAGCGATTGCGGCCGGTCCTCCGGGACCTCACGGAGAACAACCGTCGCGTCAGGCTCTGGTCGGCCCCGAGTGCCGACGGCCGCGAGCCGTATTCGGCGGCGATGCTGGCACTCGACGACCCCGAGATCGACGCCCGGCGGGTCGAGATCACGGCGACGGACATCAACGCCGACATCCTCGAAGAAGCCCGAAAGGGTACCTACGCGACCTCCCAGACGACCGACATCGCAGACGAGCTGGAGCCGCTGGACGATTACACGAAGTACATCGAGCAGGACGGCAACACGTTTGAGGTCCGGGACCGGGTCAAAGAGATGGTCACGTTCGAGCAACACGACCTCATCCGGGGCGACCCCAAGCGCGATTTCGATCTGGTGTTCTGCCGGAACCTCCTCATCTACATCGACTCGGAGTTCAAGGTCCCCATCTTCGAGACGATCCGCGGGTCGCTCCGCGAGGGCGGATATCTCATGATCGGCATGACCGAGACGCTGCCCGCGGAGTGTCGGGACTCCTTCGAAGCGGTCGACAAACGACACCGCATCTACCGGCGTGTGTAGCGACCAATGAGCCTCTACGAACTGGAACGGGACGGCAAGGCACAGGAACTCATCCGCCTCCTCAGGGAAAGCGACAACGAGCGGGTCAAGACCCGCGCCGCGGAGCTACTGGGGAACTTCGACGACCACGACGACCGGCGCGACGTGGTCAACGCGCTCGTGGACGCGGCCCAGAGCGACAGCGACGCGATCACCGGCGCGGCTATCGACTCGCTGGACGAACTCGGCGACGACGCCATCACGCAACTCATCGGGGGAATGGCCGGCGTCGACCTCGAAGACGACGCCGCAGACTGGGTGAAGGCGAAGGCGTACATGCAGGTGCTTGACGCCGATGTGCCCGAACTCAGGATGGCGGCCGCGAACGGCCTCGGAAACTTAGACCAGGCCGACGCGGTCCCGAAGCTCGCAGAGCGCTTCGAGGACCCGGACCCACGAGTGCGGGCGCGAGCGGCCCGGTCAGCCGGGAAGATCGGCGACTCGCGGGCGACGAACCCGCTCGAAAACGTCCTGTCGGACCCCAAAGCCGCCGTCAGGCGCGAGGCAGCGGACGCGCTGGGGAACATCGGGAACCGGCAGGCGCTCCAGGCGCTGTTGCCGCTGTACGAGGACGACGACGAACGGGTCCGGCGCATCGCCGTCGGCGCGTTCGGGAACTTCGGCAACGACCGGCCGGTGGACTATCTCATCGAAGCCCTCTCAGACGAGTCGGCTGCCGTTCGGCGGACGGCAGTCTACTCGCTCATCGAACTCCTGTCGAACGTCCCGACCGACCAGAGCCACGAAATCCGCGACACCGTCGTCGAGAAACTCTCAAACACGGACGACCGGAGCGTCGTCGTGCCGCTGGTCGAAATTCTCGAAGAGAGCACGCAGTCGGCCCAGCGGCGCAACACCGCCTGGATGCTCGGTCGAGTCACTAGCCAGGAAGAGCGGGACCGCGTCATCGAATCACTGGTCGACGCGCTCGACGACGACGACCAGATGCTCCGACAGTTCGCCGCGACCAGCCTCGCCGAACTCGGCGACGACGACAACATGGTCGAGCGGCGACTACTCAAAATTGTCCAGGACGACGGCGTCGACCCCAACGTTCGGGGCCAGGCCATCTTCACGCTCGGGAAGGTCGGCGGCGAACGGTCCCGGAAGACGCTGGATAAACTCATCGACGAAACCGAACACGACGTGGTCAGGAAGAAGGCGTTCTCGGCTATCTCGAAGCTCGGTGGCCGCGGATGAGTCAGCCGAGTGGATTAAGACGCGGCGGGGCGTACACCAGAGCGATAGCTGGCTAACCGATGAGCGACGGAGAACACGCACTGGTCGATACGAAGGGGAAGTTCGTCCAGGTCGTCTCGGACGGGCGCAAGCGAAACGACATCGAGTGGCTACCCGGTCGGATACTCCTCTCGAACAAGCGTCTCGTCCTCGCAACCAACGACGGCAAGCGGACCATCCCGCTGTCGAAGGTCAGCAGCGTCACGGCCAGCCAGATGAACCAGCCCCTCGCGCAAGTTGACAGCTACATCAAGGTGCAGGCCGGCCGGAACGTGACGCTCATCTCGGCGAAAAAGGCCGAGGAATTTCAGGAGAACCTCTACAGCACGCTGCTCGACCAGACCGTCGTCCTCGTCAACCACCCCGCAGTCAAGGGTGGCGTTGTTCAGGACGGCGGCTGGGAGAAGGGGCGACTCAAACTCGACGGCGACTGCATCAATCTGGCCATCGCCAGCGGTACGTTCGTCGAACTTGACATCGACGACGTGGGGACCGTCGAGGCCAAGGAGAAGACGATTCGGGGCGACGAGCGACCGTTGCTGGAGGTCGAACACACCATCGAAGGGACCAGCGTCGAGACTCACATTTCGGGGACGCCACGTCACGTCTCGCTCATCGAGGGACTCGTCCGGCAAGGTGAGCAGCGCAACATCGCCGACGACGTGGACCTCTCGGATAAGGAGACGCAGGTGCTGATGGCGCTGTACTCCGGCATCTCGCCGTTCAAGATTCCGGACTTCGTCGATATGGAAATAGAGGAAGTCGAAGCCGTGTACGACCGGTTGATGGAAGCCGATATCCTCGAACCGGTCCGGACACGCCGGGAGGTCCAGCTTGAGGCCCGCGGCCGCTCAATCGCGAGCGATGCGATGGCTGACCAGTAACCGTGACGCTGAGACGGTGCGACCGGGACGGACGGTTCGACGCGTTTTTGAAGCGCGGTTGATTGAGAACAGGTATGGCAGAATTCACGGTCGCCGTCTCCGATCCGGAGGACGGCCACACCTACCAGATCGACGTCGACGGACAGGACGCAAACCGCTTCATCGGCCGCGAGCTCGGCGACGAGGTCGACGGCGGCGCTGTCGGCCTCGATGGCTACACGCTCGAACTGACCGGCGGGTCGGACACCTCGGGCCGACCGATGCGACCCGACGTTCGCGGCGTCATGACGAAAGAAATCATGTCCGACGGCGGCGTCGGCTTCAAACCGACCACCGACGGCGAGCGCAAGCGCATCACCGTCCGCGGCCGCGAGGTCAGCGACGACACGCGCCAGATCAACGCGAAGATCACGGCCCGCGGCAGCGACGACGTGGCCGAACTCCTCGGCGACGACGACGAGTAAGTCAGTGCCGGACCGCGTTCCCAGTGACCACGAAACCGTCGAGACGCATCGCGTTCCCGTCGAGTCGGTCGGCCGAACCGACCGACCGCGGGTCGTGCTCCCGGACGAACTCGATTTCGACGACGGCGACACCGTCCACCTCGCGCTGGACGGCGACCGGTACCACGCCGTCGTCGAGACGAATCTCGACGGCGAGCCGGTGCTCTCACACGTCGCCGACAACCGCCGACTGGCCCGCGAACGGGACGGGACGAACCGCCTCACGGAGTGGGTCGCCGACAGCGAAGTCTCGCTCGGCGGGTCAGCACATCTCGACGTGGTAACCGACGGAACCGAGTACGGCCTCCGAACGCCGGGCAAGCGCGTCGTCTATACGGCGACCGGCGGGCCGGACGCCTCGCTGTCAGATATTGCTCGAAACCTCGACAACTGACGCCGTTAGCCCCCGTTCTCCCGAATGAAGCCGATTTTTGCTGCTGATACTCGCGCGAAACGCTCAATATCAGTGCTGATGTACATCGGGTAACGGACGAATGTCGGAATCAGTGATCGCGGATTTCGTCGGCAAATTCAACTCCGAAGTGGCCGGTCGGGGCGACCCTATCAGGGGTCGGATCGTCCTCTCGCAAAAGCGGCTGGTACTGGCCGCAAGCGAGGACGACAAGCTGACGATCCCGCTGGACTCGATTTTCGACATTGCCATCGGGCAGGTCCCGCCCGACCTGGGCGATTTCTTCGACTCGACGGTGACGATCGCCTTCGAACACAGGGGGAAGCGGCTCGTCGCAGCCATCGAGGCTGGCGACGAGAAGATCGAGAAGTTCGGGACAGTGCTGTTCAAGGCTGTCATCAACGGCACCGAAACGACGGTCAAAGAGCGCGCCCGCGTCGGTGGCCGCGTCACCGACGAGTCGTTCAAGACTGCGAAGCTCTTTCTCACACCCGGTAACGTCGAGTTCCGACGCAAGGACGGATCGTTCAACGTCGATCTCAAAACGGTGTCAGACTTCGACCGGAACACGCGGGAGATCAACGGCACGGGCCGGCCGGTGCTGACAGTCCGGCACATGAAAGACGGGACAGCCATGACGACGCTGGCCGCGATGGCTTCGAGTCGAAAGATGTCGATCCTCGGGCGCTATCTCCGCCGCGAGTACGCCGAGCTCATGGAGGAGCTCAAAAACGTCGAGCTCACCAAGGACAAGAAGGAGGTGCTGGTCGCCATGTACTCGACCGGCGACATGGACGGGATGCCGCTGGCGAGCATTCTCGGCAAGGACTCCTCACAGGTGTCGATGATTCTCCAGGACCTCGCCGAGGACGGCCTCGTTCAGGACGCGTCCGACGGGCCGACGCTCACGCCGACTGGCAAGGTCGTCGCCAGCCGCCATCTCGAAGACGTCAACGCCTGATACGGATTGTTGTAGATTATTTCCGGATAGTGCCGATCACGGGGTCGACACATACCGGTAAATCGCTACAACAATCCGTATGAGACGGATTGTCTACCCGTTTACTCCTCGGCCGCGACAATCGTACTGACTCTGGCATTCTCTTTGAGCTGTAGCCCCGCGCCGCCGACCGATAGCGGCACGCGCGGGAGCGCGTCGACGTGCAGTGTCGGGTGCGTCGCGCCGCGTTCGAGCAGTTCCGTCCGCGGCTGGAGCGTCACCGTCGCCGCGCCGGTCAGCGATTCGTTGTACTCGACGAGATACTGGCCGGCCCGCAGCGTCCACCACTCGTAGTCGTCGTCCGGATTCCGCTTCTCGCTCGAATGGGGTGTGACGCCGGCCGCGTCGAGTTCGCCGCCGCCGAAGTCGATCCGCCCCGGCTCGACGACCTCGTACACTTCGCCGACGGTGAGGTCGAACCCCGGGCTGTCGGTCTGGGTCGGTTCGTGGACGATATCCGTGACGTACTCGCCGAAGTCGGTCATGGACGACTATACTAGGCGAGTGAGCCTAAAAGTGAGGCTGGAAGGGGCGGCGACACAGCGCGTCTCGTTCCCGAGCGGAACGCGGCACTTTTGCCCGGCGAGTGACTCTCCCCCTGCATGACCAAACACACGGAGTTTCTGGCGGGCGAGCGGCCTGAAGACGTGCTCTTCTTCCTGCACGAGGACGCCGTCTCGAACCCCGGCGCGCTGGCCGAGTACGCAGACGAAGTCGAGGACGGCCACGTCCTCGTCCTGCCGGGCGACGACGGCCGCAGCGCGTTCCAGTCGGCGACGGGCATCGACCCGATGGGACTGGCTCAGCAGGCGATGGGAACCGAGGGCGACATCGACGACGACCTGACCGACGCGGTCTGTCCGATCGCCGAGGAGGAGCCGGAGAGCGACCACACGACCCGATTCGTCTTCGCCTTCGCCGAGGAACAGAACGAGGACGTAGGCGGGCTCTACGCCGAGGGAGACGTGGTCCACGCCTACGCAGTCTGTGCCTGTGGAGAACGGTACAGCGACAAGTGGGTCGTCGGGGAGTAGTCCCCGGGCCTACAGCAGGAACGGTTCGGCAAGTCTGACAAGCAGTGCCTTCGGCAGGCCCGTCACGGGGCCGCCATCGTGTGAGTACGACACCCCGACCTCATTGCGGGTGACGCCGTGCCGGAGGTGCTGGATGCCGTCAATCATGAACCAGCAGCCGAGAAGCGCCCCGGGGACGACGACCCACGTTAGGCCGGCGGCCGCGACCGTGTACGCCACGAAGCCGAACACGAGGAGCCCGAACACCATGTGGTCGGCGTAGTCGCCGACAGTGGCCTGGGCGGCGTCGGCGACGAGCCAGACACAGAAGGCGAGCGCCGCTGCGACCGCAGCATACCGTACCGAGCCGTCGAGGACGTACAGCGTCACGCCGACGGCAACGGCGCTTCCGAGTCGCCGTCGCACAGCTGTTTCGCGCGCGATTCGCGTGTGGAGGGACTCGGACATCACCCGGCAGTGACGGGGGAGAGATAAATCAACGTTGTGTCAGGGGGCGAGATACCGTTCAGTTCGTTCACGGGCCCGCCTATCGGTCGGTATCGACGCCTTCCGCTTCTTCCTCGGGCAGCCGTCGGAAGGCGTCTACGATAGCCTGTTTCGCCACGGCCCCTTGCGTCGTCCAGTGGTGGGCGTAGTCCATCATGTCGTCGTAGATGTCGGGCTTGCAGCCCGCCGCCTTCGGGTGGCCGCCGCCGTTGACCTGCTGGGCGACCTCGTGGGCGCGCTCGAAGTTATCCGTCCCACGAATCGAGGCGGAGCCGGCGGGCTTGACGATGACGGCGGCGTCAGCGCCCTGCTCGCGCAGCGCCTCGGCGACCTCGTTCTGTGAGCAGCGGCCGTAGGTGACGCCGACCGTCCACTCGCCGACGTCGCGGAGTTCGGCCCGCTCGACGGCCTTCTCGATGAGCGCCTCCTTCTCGACGCGCTTCTCGTCGAGGAACTCGTGGAACTCCGGCGAGAGGTCGGGGCCGTGGTCGCGAACCGCCTCGATGTACTCCTCGGGTTCGCTCCAGTACGAGAGGTCCGCGAGGTCGTCGCTTCGGGGGTCGTCGCGGATCCAGAGGTCGTGGTCGCGGGTGACGGCGGCGAGGTCGGCCCACTGCTCGTCGAAGTCGTAGTCGAGTTCCGACAGCGCCACGTCAGCGGTACACACTTCCTCACTATCTCCGACGGTGCGCTCGACGCCGGCCGCGTCCACGTCGGCGGCGAGGTCGTCGGGCCACTGGTGGTGGTCGAACCAGACGACGCGTTCGACGCGCTCGATCAGCGAATCGAGGGGCGCGATGTCGGATTCGCGGTCGGGACAGAGGTCACAGATGAAGACGGTCGCGTCGGGGTCGGCGTACTCGGCGGTCCATTCGAGCGCTTCGGTGAGTTCGTGTGGGCCGGCAGGCAGCAGTGCGCCTTCTCCGTGGGCCTCGCGAATCAGTGCGGTACAGGCCAGTCCGTCTGCGTCCGGGTCGGCGATAACAATGACACCGGCGTCGTCCAGCGTCTCGGCGGCTTCCGCTTCGGCTTGCTCTTCCTCGTAGGAATCCGGGATAAAGAACCCCTCGCCGGGGAGTACGGATTTGCGGCCGATAGAGAGACGGTCGTCGTCGATGAGCCAATCGTCCATGCCCCAGCAAGCGGGCGGGGCGTCAAGAAGCCGTCGGGTTCCGTTACACGTCCTCGCGCTCGGGGTTTGGCTCGCCTTCGAGCTGGCGGACCGTCAGCACCGGCATGGGGGCCTCCCGGATGAGTTCCTCGGCGACGCTTCCCAGCAGGAATCCATGTTCGCCGTGGCGGCCCCGAGTCCCGCTGACGATGACATCGGCGTCGTGTTCCGCCGCGTACTTGCAGATTTCGTCGGCCGGGTCACCCTCCCGGACGGCAGTGACGAGCTCCTCGTCTGCCTCGGCGTCGGCGGCCTCCAGAATGAACGAGAGGGCGCGGCCGCCAGTGGTCGCCAGCGCGCGCTCCAGCGCCTCGCGAACCTCTTCGGGAGTCGTCTCAACCTCGCCGGTGTCGACGACGTACAGCCCGTGGACAGTTGCGTCGAAGCGCGCTGCCAGGTCCAGCGCCGCTTCGACGGCCCGCTCTGCGCTGCCGGAGCCGTCCGTGGCGATGACCACCGTATCGAACATACACCACGCATCGAAGCCGCGACTAAATACACTGTTGGTCACGGCGAGGGACGCTCCGGATGACGCCACGGGGTCGGCACGAACCTCGGTGGATTTTTGCCGGCCGGGGCCGCACTGGCGAGTGATGGACATCGACCTCGTACTCGCGCCGGTCGACGGCAGCGACCAGTCGGAACGAGCGGCCGAGTACGCGATCGCCGTCGCGGAGCGGTACGACGCCGATCTCCACCTGCTGTTCGTCATCGACGAACGGCTCCACCAGGATATCGACAGCGGCGACGTGAGCGCAACCGCGATCGCCGAGGAGCATCGAGCGTTCACCGAGAGCATCCGGGAACGGTTCCGCGACGTCCACGACGGCACGTTCGAAACGTCGTCCGCGACCGCGTTCTCCGAGACACGACTGATGCAGACACCGGGCAGCGTCGTCCTCGATGTGGCGGAGGACGTCGACGCGGATTTCATCGTCGTCCCGCGCGAGGAGAGAAGCGAGGGCGAAGAGGCCGTCGGGCGCGCGGCGATCTACGTCATCGAGTACGCCAGCCAGCCGGTGCTCACCGTTTAGAGACGGATCGCCATCTCTATCTCGAAGCTCTCGGCGCTACTGATCTCGAAGCCGACCTTCTCGTACAGCGATATCGCCGGGTCGTTCCACCGCTCGACGGTGAGCCAGACGTGGTCGATGCCCTCGGCCTGACCGTGACCCAGCAGCGTCTCGACCAGCGCCGTCCCGATACCAGCGCCCTGGTAGGCCTGTAGCACGAAGATAGCGAGTTCGTGCTCGTCCTCGTTGTCCGGGACCAGCGTCGCGTGGCCGGCGACAGTGTCGTCGTGTTTGGCGACGACGTTGACACAGTCGCCGTCGAGGATCGTTTCGAGCCACTCACGGATCGCTTCCTCTTTGACCGGTGGGATGCCCTGCGCACGGTCGGCAGGGTCGAAGTCGAGATACATCTCGACGAGGCTCTCCGTATCGGCGTCGTCGGCGGGAATGACGTCGATGGGACGGTCCTTGCGGTCGGTGATCGTCCGTGGCGGCTGTGGGAACTCTTCGGCGGGTTCGTCTGGGTACGTTCGAGTCATCGGATGAGAGTCACTGGCGTCTGTGCGTTCAGCAGGACGAACTCGACGATGGGGCCGAGCTGTATCTTCCCGAGCGGCGAGCGGCCGCCACCGCCGAGGACGATCCTATCGAACTCCTCGCTCTCGGCGATGTTCACCAGCTCGCTGCCCGGCGAGGTGCCTTCGACGTGGCGGATCGGCGGCTCGAGCCCGCTTTCGTCGATATACTCCTGTATCCGCTGCTGGACCGTTTCGAGGTCGGCGTCGATGTCGCCGTTTTCGAAGACAGCGACGGTCAGCTCGTCGCCTGTTTCCGATACGCGTTCGAGTGTCTCGGTCAGTGCCTGGTAGGACAGTTCGCTGCCCCCGACACCGAGCAGTATTTTCATAGTCGGGCCATGCATGGGAGCGGTAAAAAAGCCACCCGGCTGAACTGTCGGGGAAAGACCATGACAGCGGGGCGGCGGCGATACCCTTTTTCACCGCGGGCACGCATTCCCGGCTATGACTGAGGGCGCACCGCCGGACGAGACGGATGTCGAGGCGGCAGACGACGGTTCGGCCGGCCACCAGCCGGACGACCCGGCGGCCGCGGATGACGGGGCCGACGACGGCGAGACCACGGAAAGCGGCCCCGCCGACTCGGCCACCGAGGAGTCAGCGCCGGCCGGGCCGGCCGGCGAGGCAGCGGTGTCGGAAGCCAGTGACGTCCCGTCCGACGTACAGAAGTACGACCGCTTCAAGAAGATTGAGGGCGGGACCTACGACCGCGCGAACGATTTCCTCCGGGACCGGACGTACATCACCGCCCGCGAGTGGGCCATCGCCCGCCTCTGTGCTGACTTCCGGACCGAAACTGGCGTCGAGATGACGAAAATCGGGGAGAACCTCCCAGAACTCGTCCCGTTCATGACGGACACGTACACGCCACAGGCGGTCAATCAGGCCCGCGCGGCCTTCGAGGACAAGGTCCGGAAGGCCGGGGCGACGTTCCTCTACGGCGCGATGTGTGACTTCTTCACCGCTGAGGACCTCGACGACGTGATGTACGAGGCCACCGAGGTCGCGAAGTTCCTCCTCGAAGTCGAGGGTGTCGACCTCGCCGTCGAGGACGAGATGGAGGCCGAAGACCGGATTTCCTCGGTGATGCGGGAGGTCCGCGAGCAGTCCGCGGCGCTGCGACACGACGAGGTGTGTTGTCCGGAGTGTGGGAATGAATTCCAAGTCGACGAGTAGACACGGCTGAAATGGACGGTATCGACCCCGATACACAGCCATCGATGTCGGTCCACGAAGCGACACAGAAAGTGCTGCGGACCGACCTCGCCATTGGCATCGGCGGGGCGGTGCTTGGCTACGCGGAGGCGGGGACAGCACTGGTCGACGTACTGGCGGTGGTTGTCGGGTTCGGACTCCTGACGGGGATCACGGTGGCTGTCGTCGAACACGACGCGGTCCCGGGCGTCTACCCGGAGGTCGCCGCACTGGCGGCGTTCATCGTGCTGTCCGGGGCTGTCGCCGGCCTCGTGACGCTTTCCGAGGCGTCGGTGACACTCGTACTCGCGGCCGTTCTCTCGGGCTTCGGTGTCGGTGTCATCGGCAACCGGCTGCTCTACGGGATCGTTTTCGGCGTGCCGGCATACCGGCTGAACCGAGTCCGAGAGACCTCGTAGCTAAGCGGTCTGTGACCCATCCGGAACCAGATTTCACTCGGGGAAGAACGGTTCAGGGTCCTCGTGGGTGACGGTGACAACCTCGTCGTCGGTGAGCGGTCGGATGTGTGAGTACAGTCCGTGGTCGGCGGCGACCTGCGAGAGGTCCGCGCGGTCGGTCTTGTCGTAGTACAGCGGCACGAGCACGGCGAGGTCGTCGCCACATTCCAGCGCGACGAGCAGGAACACCATCCCGTCGTCGGTCGCCCGGAACACCTCGCTGCGCTCGACGGTGCGGTCTTCGAGCGCGTCGGCGACCCGCCGGAACTCGTCGCCGGGAACCACGACATCGAAACCGAGCCGCCGGGTCTCCGGCTCGTATTCGCCAGTCTGTTCAGCCATCGTTCGCGGCTCGCCGGTCAGTACCGCCACGTCTCCGGGGTGGAGTTCGATAGCCTCGCGCCCGTCGTCGCGGTACTGTGTCGCCGTGGCCGCCATGTCCTCGATGACCTGCTCCCAGTGACCGACGACACGGTCGAAGGGGTTAGACTCGGGGTCGACAGGGTCGTTCATACGTCGAGTGTGGCGGCGGCCGGGATAAATTGTTGGTGGGCCAGTGGCACAACAGTTTTACTGGTATTTTGAGAAGAAGGCGACAGATGCGCGACCTCTTAACATTATCTGACCTCCGAACCCAGTTCGAGACGGACCGCGGCACCGTCAAAGCCGTCGACGGCATCGACCTCACTGTCAGGGAGGGCGAAACC
This sequence comes from Haloarcula sp. CBA1131, assembly GCF_008728975.1. Taxonomy (NCBI): domain Archaea; kingdom Methanobacteriati; phylum Methanobacteriota; class Halobacteria; order Halobacteriales; family Haloarculaceae; genus Haloarcula; species Haloarcula sp. CBA1131. Next base: position 836,293 of record NZ_RPCY01000001.1, on the reverse strand, counting down.
GTCGGTCTGGTTGGCGAGTCGGGATCAGGGAAATCCGTCACAGCGTTATCGGCAATGGACATCGTCGACGAGCCCGGACACATCGCCGGCGGGGAGATCCGGTTCGGCGCGCTTGAGACAGTCACACGGCTGTCTCGGCAGTATCCGAAGGCAGTACGGACGGCCGACAGCGACAGCGGTTTCATCACCATCGACGCGGCGACGGTCGACCGGAACCGTGTCCCCGACTCGGTTTCGACGACGGCTGACGACAGGACGCTCGCCGAGCAGTTCATTCGGAAAGCTCCGAAAAAGGCCCTTCCGGAGGGCGGCGACGCGCCCGTCACGATCACCGACGGCTACGTCGACCTGACGGCAGCCCCGGAGCGGGTGATGCGGGACATCCGCGGCGGCGATATGGGGATGATCTTCCAGGACCCGATGACATCGCTGAACCCCGCGATAACGGTCGGCGAGCAGGTCGCGGAGAGCCTGCGCCTCCACCGCTACGGGAGCAAGCGGAACGACTCGTGGTTCAACGCCGTCCGGGAGATTACGCCCTCGCTCAGCCGGGGCAGCGAGATGGACGAGGAGATCCGGTCGGACGTTATCTCGCTGCTGGAAGAGGTCGGAATCCCGGAGCCGGCCGACCGCGTCGACGAGTACCCCCACGAGTTCTCCGGCGGGATGCGCCAGCGCGTCCTCATCGCCATCGCGCTGGCGTGCCGCCCGAAGTTGCTCGTCGCCGACGAGCCGACGACGGCGCTCGACGTGACTATCCAGGCACAGATTCTGGACCTCATCGACGACCTCCAGGCGGACCTCGGGATGTCGGTCCTGTTCATCACACACGACCTCGGCGTCGTCGCCGAGACCTGCGACCGCGTCGCCGTGATGTACGCCGGCGAAATCGTCGAGGAGGGGCCGGTCGAGGAGATATTCCAGAACCCGTCACATCCCTACACGTACACGCTGCTGGAATCGATACCGGGCGAGGGAACGGAGCGGCTGACTCCAATCGAAGGAAACGTTCCCAGCCTCATCGACATGCCCGAAGGGTGCCACTTCGCTGACCGCTGTCCGTGGGCCGAGCCCGAGTGTCGCGAGGGCGAGATTCCGTATCTCCAGCACGGGCCGGACGACGTCACCCACCGCTCGAAATGTATCCTCGAATCGTTCGATACAGACGAATACGGTACTGGCGACGCCGGCGTCGCCGCGACGGAGACGACGCGAACGGACAGACAGCTCATGGAGGTCGACGGGCTGAAAAAACACTTCTCGCGGGCCGACGACCTGCTCGACAAGTACATCGGGCGCGAGCCGGAGTCGGTCAAGGCCGTCGACGGCGTCTCGATGGATATCTACGAGGGCGAGACGCTGGGGCTCGTCGGCGAGTCCGGCTGTGGGAAATCGACGACTGGCCGGACCATCCTCAGACTGCTAGAACCGACAGACGGGACCGTGGTCTTCGCCGGCCAAGACCTCGCGGACCTCGACAAGGATGGCCTGCGGGAAGTCCGTCGGGACCTGCAGATGATCTTCCAGGACCCGATGTCCAGCCTCGACCCGCGGATGACAGTCGGCCAGACGATCATGGAGCCGCTGAAGATCCACGACCTGCCGGAAGACACCGGTGACGGCTCACGCCGGGAACAGCGGGTCGACCGCGTGGCCGACCTCATGGAGGCGGTGGGGCTCGATCCGGACCAGTACGACCGCTACCCGCACGAACTGTCAGGCGGACAGCGCCAGCGGGTCGGCATCGCTCGCGCGCTCGCCGTCGACCCCGATTTCATCGTCTGTGACGAACCCGTTTCGGCGCTGGACGTGAGCGTCCAGGCACAGATAATCAACCTTCTGGAGGACCTCCAGCATGAGTTCGGCCTAACGTATCTGTTTATCGCCCACGACCTGAGCGTGGTTCGCCACATCTGTGACCGGGTCGCGGTGATGTATCTCGGTGAGGTGGTCGAAGTCGCCGACACGCCGGACCTGTTCGCGGACCCGAAACATCCCTACACGCGGGCACTCATGTCGGCGATCCCGGAACCGGACCCGACCGTGGAGGCCGACCGGATACTGCTGAAAGGCGACGTTCCGTCGCCGATCGACCCGCCGTCGGGCTGTCACTTCCGGACACGCTGTCCCGAAGTCATCCCGCCCGACATCGACATCGAACAGGAGACGTACCGCGAGGTAATGGACTACCGGCAACGGGTCGAGGACGAGGCCATCGCCATCGATGCAGTTCGGAAGCAGGCCCGAAAAACCGACAGTGCCACAGCGGCGACGGACGGTGGCGCGGACCTTACCGAGCCGCCGAGCGGCAGGGGAGAGGTACCGATGGCAGCGTTCAAACAGACGATGGTCGACCGGTTCTTCGAAACGAGCCTGACCGGAGAGAACCGCCGCGTCGTCGAAACGTCGATTGAGCATCTCGCGGACGAGGACTGGGACGCCGCCGCGTCGGCGCTACGGGATCGATTCGAAAGCGTCTGTGAGACACAGCACCCCGAGCTGCAACCGGACTCCCACCCAGCAGCGTGTCACCTCTACGAACAGGAGGACGAAAGCAGTAACTGAATAATATTACTTAGCTGCACATAACTCTCAGGAGATATATAGCAGAATCATTGATCTATCCGGTACAATTATAATAGATCTGTTTGAACAAAGTTCCATGTCATCCGGTGATTCTCTGGACAGACGGAGCTTCCTTACCGCGGCCGGCAGTGCTGCGGCAGCCGCAACGCTCGCAGGTTGTTCCGGCGACGGCGGCGATGGTGGCGGAACCGAAGGTGGAGACGGTGGCGACGGCACTGGTAGCGACGGCGGGGACGGCGGAAGCGACCAGACGCTCGTGTACGCCCGCGGTGACCACCCGGAAAACTACGACCCACAGCAGTCGACCAGCGGCGAGGTGGCGAAGGTCACCAATCAGGTGTTTGACACCCTCATCCAGTTCGCGGCCGGGAGCGGCGGCCAACTCGAAGACGCGCTCGCGACCGACTACACTCTCGAGGGAACTACCGCGACGCTGACGCTTCGCGAAGGTGTAACCTTCCACAACGGCGAAGAGTTCACCGCGTCAGATTTCAAGGCAACCTGGCAGCGGTTCACCCAGAGCGACTACGAGTACTACCTCGGCGACGATACCCGGTCGGGGTACGGTCCGTTCACGCTCGGCGACTGGATCGAAAGCGTCGACGCGAGCCAGGACTACGAGCTGACAATCGAGCTTACACAGCAGTTCGCGCCGTTCCTTCGGAACCTCGCGATGTTCGCCTCGGCAGTCCTCTCGAAAGCCCAGATCGAATCGATGGGCGACAATCAGGCCGACCTCGGAAGCGAACCCGCGGGCACCGGGGCCTTCCAGTTCGATACGCTCGACAACCCGAACGAGCGCATCCGACTGCGGGCCAACAACGACTACTGGGGCGACGGCCCGAACGTCGGAACGGTCATCTTCAAGACCATCACCGAAAACAGCACGCGAGTGCAGGACGTCATCAACGGGGCCTCACACATCACGGACAACCTCGACTCCTCCGGCTTCCAGCGCGCCGAGGAAAGCGGGACGGCGACGCTGTTGCGGAAGGACGGCATCAACCACGGCTACATGGCGATGAACATGGCGCGGTTCGAGCCGTTCCGGGACCGGCAGGTCCGTCAGGCCATCGCCCACGCCGTCAACACCGAGGCCATCGTCAACCAGATCTACCAGGGCTTTGCGACCCAGGCCTCCCAGCCGCTCCCACCGGACGTGCTCGGGCACAACGACGACCTCGATCCGTATCCGACGGACAAGGAGAAGGCCCAGTCGATGCTCGAAGAGGCGGGCTACGGCGACGGCTTCGAGTTCGAACTCGCGACGTTCTCGAACCCTCGCGGATACAACCCCAGCCCGGTCAACACGGCGAATCAGGTGAAGTCTGACCTGGAGGAAATCGGTCTGACGGTCAACATCAACCAGTTCTCCAACTTCGGGCCGTATCTGGACTACACGTCGGCCGGGAAACACGACGCGTGTTTCCTCGGCTGGTACACCGACAACGCCGACCCGGACAACTTCCTGTACGTCCTGCTGGACCCACAGGTCGAGATGGACGCCGTCCCCGACGGGCAGGACTGGGTCAGTTTCGACGCCGACGGGTACAACACCCTCAACGTGTCCGGCTGGGCCAACGCCGACTACATGGAACTGGTCCGGGAAGCCCAGAAGACCTACGCGGAGAGCGACCGCGAGACGATGTACGAAGAGGCCAGCCAGATAGCCTACGACGAGTCCCCGTGGGTGTTCATCGACTACGCCGAGACGCTCCGGGCGGTCAACGAGGCTGTCGTCGAAGACACCTACACGATCAGCTCCGTAGGTGGCCCGTATCTTAACACAGTCGAACTGCAGTAGCGCTTCAAGGGAACTTCCGAATGAACTGGACACAGTTTCTTTTCAGGCTGGCTGAGCCGGTGGTACCGCCACGGTTCGTCATCAAGCGACTGCTGTTGCTCATCCCGGTGCTGTTCGGCGTCGCGTCGGTCGTCTTTGCGATCCTCCACCTGGCTCCGGGCGACCCGGCTATCATTATCGCCGGCCAGCGAGCGTCGGCCGAACAGCTCGAACAGATACGTGTTGAACTGGGACTTCGGCGGCCGCTCTGGGAGCAGTACCTGACCTTCCTGTGGGACGCAGCACGGTTCGACTTCGGACAGTCCTACAGCATTAGCCGCGGGAACAGCGTCCGCTCGGTCATCTCCGACCGACTGCCGATCACGCTCGAACTCGCGATTTACGGCCAGGCAGCGGGTATCCTGCTCGGACTGCCGCTGGGCATCATCTCCGCGGTCAAGCAGGATTCGCTGACGGACCACGTCACCCGAATCGGAGCACTGACGGGTATTTCCGTCCCGATATTCTGGTCCGGTCCGCTGCTCATCCTGCTGTTCTCGACGTACCTTGACGTGTTCCCGACCAGCGGGCGTATCGCCTCAACGCTATTTCTGCCCGACACCTGGACGCTGCTCGGCCGTGAGCTGCCCCTTACCGGGATGATAACAGTCGATACAATACTGCTCGGGAACACCGAGGCCTTCCTCTCGGCGGCGCATCACCTGTTCCTGCCGGCGGTGGTCATCGGCGTCTACTCGACGGCACTGATCTCGCGGATGATGCGCTCCTCGATGCTCGAAGTCATCCGGCAGGACTACATCCGGACCGCGCGGGCGAAGGGTCAGGGCGCGAAAATCACGCTGATGAAACACGGCTTCCGGAACGCGCTGATTCCGGTCGTCACCGTCATCGGTATCCAGTTCGGGACGCTGCTGGGCGGGGCAGTCCTGACCGAGACCGTGTTCGGTATCAACGGGATGGGGCTGACTATCGTCACCGCCATCGGCGTCTCGGACTACCCGGTCGTACAGGGAACGGTGCTCACCTTCGCCCTGCTGTTTACGCTCGTGAACCTCTTCGTCGACGTCACATACAGCTATCTCGACCCACGGATTCAACAATGAGTACGGACACCGAGACACGGGGCACGCTGGGACGCCTGCGGGCGTCCCCGTTCCTCGCCGACCTGCTGACGAACCGCCTCGCCGTCGTCGGGCTGACGATCATCCTCGGCATGGCCGCTGTCGCCATCTACGCCCGCGTGACCTACGACCTCGGCGCGCTTGCCAGCTCACAGCTCGGTACCGAGATCGCTGACCGCGCACCGCCCGGCTGGCTCGGTCCCGCGCCCGCGAATCAACAACTGTTCGGGACGGACGCGGCGGCCCGTGACATCTACAAGCGGAGCCTGTACGGCGCGTGGCTGGCCCTGAAGTTCGGGACGATTACCGTCGGTACATCGACTACCGTCGGTGTCGGCCTGGGTATTATTGCGGCGTACTACGGCGACGTGACCGACAACGTCATCATGCGAACGATGGACGTCCTACTGGCGTTCCCGCCGCTGTTGCTCGCACTTGCGCTGGTCGCCATCTTCCCGCGAGACCTTGGGCTCTGGCGGGCCGTGGTGGCGCTCGTGCTGGTGTACACGCCGCGGTTCGCTCGGGTCGTCCGCGGAGCCGCGCTCAAAGTGCTCGAAGACGAGTACGTCGACGCGACAGTTGCGCTCGGCGCGACCGACCCGCGGGTGCTCGTCCGGCACATCCTGCCGAACACGCTCGCGCCGATTACCGTCCAGTCGACGCTGAACTTCGGGCTCGCCATCATCGACCTCGCGGCCCTGTCCTTCCTCGGGTTCGGTGCACAGGCCGGGACGCCGTCGTGGGGCCTGATGCTCTCCCGAGGCGTCGAGAACGGCCTCCTGACTGGTGAGTGGTGGCTCTCCTTCTTCCCGGGGCTGTTCCTCGCTATCACCGTCCTCGGGTTCAATCTGCTCGGTGACGGGATGCGCGACGCGCTCGACCCGCGGATGCGTGACGCGATCGACTGATGGCCCAGAGCGGTGACCCACCTCGACTCCGGCAGTACGTCGCGGCCCGGGCGCGACTGGTGGGGAGTGGGCTGGTCGTCGGCCTCCTGCTTGGTGGCCTCGGCATGGTGGGCTGGACGCTCTACACCGGTGATGCACGGTCGAGTGAAGCGACGGTGTTCGCCCTCGGTGCGCTCGTGTTCGGCTTCGGCCTGCTGGGCTGGTCGGGGTCGATACTCGCCGGCCGCGGCATCGAAGCCATGCAGGAACACATGGGCATGCGAAGCAATTGGACCGAGCGCGATTCGCGGCGGGCAATGGCCCGGCTCTGTGGCGGTGGCGGCGGAATAATGGTCGGGACCTCAGTCGTCGCGGCGTTACTCTAGCCGCTCGCTGTCCGGGCCGCGGACGTTCTCGCCCTGATGGTCGTAGAACACGTCTTCCTGCGGCGTTGCATCGTCAGCCAACGCGTCGCCGCGCTCGTAGACGACCGTCCCCCGGACCATCGTCCATTCAGGGAACACCGCATCGTGGCCCTCGAACGGCGTCCAGTCGCATTTCGAGTGGAGCGCCGCACCGCTGATCTCACTCGTCTCGGTCGTGTCGACGAGCACGAGGTCGGCGTCCTTGCCGGCTTCGATGGCACCCTTCTGTGGGATGTCGAACACGTCGGCCGGGTTGCGTGCAGTGAGGTCCCGAACGCGCTCGTAGGTGAGCCCGCTGTCCGGGTCCCGGGCTTCGGCTAGTAGGAGCGGGAGGACAGTCTCGACGCCGGGAACACCCGACGGCGCGTCCCAGATGCTGGCGTCTTTCTCCTCGCGGGTGTGTGGCGCGTGGTCCGTCGCGATCATGTCGACGGTGCCGTCGACGACACGCTCGTAGAGCTTCTGGCGGCGCTTCTCGCGGCGCAGTGGCGGATTCATTCGCCCGAACGTCCCCAGTTCCGAGAGGTCGCGCCGAGAGAGCAGCAAGTGATGGGGCGTCACTTCGGTCGTCATTCCGGCCTCGCTGGCGATGTCGACGCCCTCCGGCGTGGAGGTGTGAGCGATGTGAATGGTCGCGTCGTGTTCTTTCGCGACTGTACAGGCCCGCTCGACGGCCTCCGCTTCTGCCTTTGCGGTCCGGAACGCACTCCATGCGTCGGCGTCGTCGCGAGCCTTGGCATCGTCGTTGAAGTAGTCGGCGTCCTCGGCGTGGACCGTGACCGGCACGTCGGTGTCAGCAGCGGCCTCCAGCGCGTCGGCGAACAGGTCGGCCTCGATACCCATGTCGCCGGTCGAATCCGCGAGGAACACCTCGCCGAGTGCGAACAGGCGACGGCGCAGGAGGACGTTCGGAATCCAGTCGGCCGTGACGCCGCCGTTGATACCCCAGTCGACGACGGAGTCGGCGGCGAACTCGGCTTTCTGGTCGAACGCCTCACCGTCGACGGTCGGCGGGTCGGTGTTTGGCTGGTCGACGACCGTCGTGACGCCGCCGGCCGCCGCCGACCGTGATCCCGTCTCCCACGTTTCCTTGTGCGGGTAGCCGGGCTGGCGAAAGTGGACATGAGCGTCAATCATTCCCGGGAACAGACGCTTGCCAGTCGCTTCGATGACGTGCTGGTCGGATGCGTCGAGGTCGCGGCCGACTTCGACGATGGACTCGCCACGCACCCGGACATCGCGTTGATGGCCGTCCGGCAGCGTCGCGTTACGGATGAGCATACGCCCAGTCGGCCGGGCGCACCCCTAAGTCTCTCGGATAGCGCTCACCGACACGTCGGGGCCGTCAGCCAGCGACCGCTCCAGCGCCACGATAACCTGTTCGGGGTCGTCGGTTCCCCCAGCGTTGGCGACGCTCCCGACGCTCTGGGGGTCGAACGGGACATCGATTGCCTCGTAGATGGGAGCCAGCACCTCGGCGATAGCCTCGTGGTCCCGAACGACGACGATGCCGCCGACGACAGCGACGGACTGGCGGACGCGCTGTGCGAGCCCCGCGATTTTGCCATCGGCCTGCAGCGAGTGGCTCCCCGGACAGAAAGAGGCGTCCGGTTCGCCCGTCCGAGCGGTGACGCCGCAGTCGTCGAGCGCGCGCTTCACAGCGGCTTTGGCCCACTCGTAGCGGTCATCGATAGACCCTCGCGGGTCATCGGTCGGGACGGCGATGGAAAACGAGACAGTCGACCCGGTGTAGGCGACGGCGCGACCCCCCACGGCGCGCTCGGTGACGGTGTAGCCCCGGTCGCGAGCGGCCCGGCGCGCTCGGTCGTAGCCGTCGCTGTTCGTGTCACGGCGGCCGAATGCGACCTGTCTGTGCGGTCGCCAGGCTCGCAGGGCTGGCTCGCGGTCCTCGGCGACCGTCTCGGCCATCTCGCGGGTCCGCTCGAAGTCGGTTTCCGGGTCGGCGGTGCGACCCCGTAGCAGACGCATAGCGGACCGTACGGCCCCTCGGGCTTAAAACGGTCCGCCGGTCAAGCAGATACCCCTCAGCGGTGGATAGCGAACAGGCGACACATGGCCGTCGCGGCGGGACGTGTCGCGCTCCCGCTGCCCCCGCCGCGGTCGTCGTCAGCGCACACGAACCGGTGGCCTCGGCATGGGTCTTGAACTCTCGGGCGACAGAGCCATACCGACACACGCCTAATCGCCGCCGATGGTCGTCACGATACCGCGAGGCGTACTCTTTCAGTATTACCGCTTTTCCCTGTACAACTCGCCGTTCGACGCCCACGACAAGGGGTGTGCCATCGACCTCTACCCAGACGGCGAGCGCGCGCCGTCGCCGGTCGCCGGCGAAGTGCTGGACACGAAGACGGTGCAGGCCCCGCCGAAGGCCTACGCCGCCGAACACGACCATCTCATCCTGATCGACACCGGCGACACTGTGGCTCGGCTGCTGCATGTCGACCCCGCCGTCGAACCCGGCGAGACGGTGGCCGTCGGCGACGACCTCGGGGAGCTGGTCCGGGCGGGCTTTTTCGCGCCGTGGGTCCCGAACCACATCCACCTCGGCTTCCGTGATCCCGACGCGAACCCCTACCGGGCGTCGGGGTCGCTGCCGGTCGACGTGGCTGTCGACGTGACGCCGCTTTCCTGGGACGGGACCGGCACCGTCGTCGCCGGCGGCGAAACGTGGGTCCGACTTGACGAACCTGCTCATCCGGCACCTGGTGAATCCTTCGTCGGCATCGCCAACGACGCCGACGGCGGCGATTCCGGAGTCCTCGACGGCGGGCTCCCACACTACTCCGGAGGCGGGCTGCTGGGCCGTGACGGAACCGACGCCGCAGCCCTTGCAGGCCAGCACGTCGGGACAGCGGACGGCCGCACGGTCACATGGGACGACCTGACCGTCCTGGCAAACGGCGAACCGATAACCGGCATCGCGCTGTTCTGTGGCCGCGAACGCTTCGGCGCGAAGCTCGTCGGTGAGACCATCGACCTCGCCGTCGGTGACGAGGTGCAGGTGACTATCGAGCAGGCCACGACCGGTGACGAGGCGTCTCTGTAACTACGATTTGTCGTACCGCTCGGGATGTGCGCGGAAGTCCAGGTCGTACTCGGGACCTTCCTTGACCTCGGCCATGTCGCCGCGAATGGGTCAGCCCCCATCTCAGGCGAAGGCGAGTTCGCCCCGGTCGGTCAGTTCGCCGAACAGCCAGTCGGCGTGTTCCAGCGCGTACTCGCGGTGGTCGTCCTCGATGTAGCCGACGGCGTCCTCGACGAGGATCGGGCGGTAGTCCCGCAGGCCGGCGCTAGAGGCGGTGTGGAGCACGCAGACGTTCGCGAGCGTGCCACAGATAGCCAGGTCCGTGACGCCGTGGGCGTCGAGCCACCCCTCCAGTTCCGTCTGGTAGAAGGCGTCGTAGGTGTGCTTGACCACGGTCAGGTCCTCGTCCTGCGGGTCGAGGTCCTCGACGAGTTCGGTCTCCCAGGAACCTTCGACGACGTGTTCGCCCCACCGGTCGAACTCGTCGTAGTAGTGAGTGTCCTCGAACTGGTCGGGTGGATGGACGTCGCGGGTGAACACGACTTTCGCGCCGGCCTCACGGGCGCGCTCGACGAGTTCGGCGCAGGGCTCGATAGCCGCTTCGCTGTCCGGTGCGTAGAGGCTTCCATCGGGGTGACAGAAGCCGTTCTGCATATCGACGACGACCAGAGCGGTCTGTGCTGGGTCGAGTTCCATGCGGGACCTTGGGAGGGCGCGACTACGAAAGTTACTCCCACGGTGAATTTCGGACGGCGGGAACAAACACGAGCAGTCTTTCTGACCGACGAACGTTCCCGCGATTAGCGTGTGACTTTTCACTGTGGTAACCCAGCGTAAAGGTAGATGCGCCGCCCTTTCGCCCTCGTCGTTCTCTGTGCCGTTGTGCTGTTACTGGCGGGCTGTCAGGCACCCAGTGCGTCGCCCGAGATGGAAACCGATGGCGACGACCTGACGCCGAGCGAGCCCGCGACCGACTACGGGAGCAACGACTCCGCCCCGCCAGCGCCTGCGACGGACCGGCTGGGCTACGAGAACGGCTACTGGTACAACGAATCGCTGTCGATAACAACCGGGGACGGGCTGAACGAGACGGAGCGGGAAGCCGTCGTCGCCCGGACGATGGCCCGCGTCGAGCGGATTCGCGGTCTGGAGTTCGAGGAGACAGTGCCGGTCTCCGTCGTCTCGCGAGCCGAGTATCGAAACAACACGGGCGGCGGCGAAACCGGCGATTCGCTGCGTCGGTTCGACAACGCGAAGTTCGAGGCGCTGTTTTTCATCGGCGAGGACCGCGACTCCATCGCCGTCCAGAACAGCAACCGCGGGGAGAGCGTGCTTGGCTACTACAGCAGCCAGCGCGGTGAAATCGTCATCGTCAGTGATTCCGAGACGCCGACGATAAGCCGGGGGACGCTGGCCCACGAACTCGTCCACGCCCTGCAGGACCAGCACTTCGGCCTCGAAAGTGACGCGCGGACGCGGGATCAGGTGCAGGGTCGAAACGGAATGGTCGAAGGCGACGCCGTCGCCGTCACCCAGACCTACACCGACCGCTGTGGCGAGGAATGGCGCTGTATCGACAGGCCCGCCCAGAGCGGCGGTGGCGGCGGCGACCGCCACTTCGGCATCAACTTCATGCAGTATTTCCCCTACAGCGACGGTCCCGGCTTGATTGGAGCCCTCCGAGAACGCGGCGGCTGGAGTGCTGTCAACGACGCCTACGACGACTATCCCGACGGGGCCGCCGAAGTGACCTACCCCGAGCGCTACCCCGAATGGGAACCCGAGTCCGTCTCGCTGGCGGACCGGTCCAGCGACGACTGGGAGCGGGTCAGACCCTCGACCGACCGGGACCGGCCCGACTACGCCGTCGTCGGTCCCTCTGCCATCGCCGGGTCGATGGCGTACACCATCGCCGATGACTACAACGAGTCGAGCGTCGTCCGGACGCGTGACGTCATCAACTACGAGGACGGATCGCTGGACAGCGACGACCCGTACAACTACGACCTGCCCGCCACCGACGGCTGGCAGGGCGGCCGGATGCACATCTACGACAACGGCGACGAGACGGCCTACGTCTGGAAGACGACCTGGGACAGCGAGGCCGACGCCCGCGAGTTCGCTGACGCTTGGGAAGCGGTCATCGCCCACTGGGGCGGTACCAGAACCGCGGAGGGCCACTGGGTCATCGAGGAAGATAGCCCCTACACCGACGCTGTCGCCGTCAGAGTCGATGGGGAGACGGTCACCGTCGTGAACGCGCCGACAGCCGACGAACTCGACGAGGTCCACGATGCGTAAGGAACTGCTCATTGCGCTGGCGGTCGTCTTGGCGGGCTGTACGGTCCCATCCTTCGGCGGCAGCGACCACCCTGCAACACCGACCGGTGACGATGCCATCGGCTACGAGAGCGGCTACTGGTACGACGACTCGGTGTCGGTGACGACCGACGACGGCCTGAACGAGACGGAGCGAGAGGCTGTCGTCGCCCGGACGATGGCCCGCGTCGAGCAGGTCCGTGACTTGGAATTCAAAGAGCCAGTCCCGGTTTCGGTCATCTCCCGGGCGGAGTACCAGAACCGGTCCGGGGGCAACGAGGGCGGCGGCAGCAGTCGTCCACAGGACCCCTGGAACGACCAGGTGTGGGAAGCGCTCTTGCTCATCGGCGAGGACTCCGGTAGCAGCGACGAAATCGACGACACGCTCTCGACGACGGTCCAGGGATACTACTCACCGAGCGAGGACGAAATCGTCATCGTCAGCCCGACGGAGACGCCACAGATCGACCGGCGCACGCTCTCACACGAACTCGTTCACGCCCTGCAGGACCAGCACTTCGGGCTGAACGGCTCCGCGGAGACGCAGGACACGCAACTGTCACGGCAGGGCGTCACCGAGGGCGAGGCCAACTACGTCCGCATCCTCTACGAGCGCCGCTGTGGTGACGGCTGGGGCTGTATCGCGCTCCCGGACCGGACCAGTGACGACGGCGGAAGCAGCGACGGAGACGACGCCAGCCAGCAGCCGAGCTACAACGAGGGGCTGTTCACCGTCCTCTACCAGCCGTACGTCACCGGGCCGCGGTTCGTCGACCAGGTGCGCGCTGACGGCGGCTGGGACGCCGTCGACGCCCTCCACGACGACTTCCCCGACAGCACCGAGCAGGTGCTCCATCCGGAGAAATATCCCGACGAAGAGCCCGTGAACGTCAGCGTCGCTGACCGCTCGACCGACGAGTGGAGCCGCTTCGACCACGACCCGGTCGGCGACACGGTCGGGGAGACCTCGATCTACGCGATGATGTACCACAACGGCCAGACGGAGGGCGACCGCTACAGCTACGAGAGCGAGATATCGGCGGGCTGGGGCGGTGACCTCGTCGTTCCCTACCGCAACGGCTCCGGCGGCTACGGCTACGTCTGGGAGACCCGCTGGGATGCCGAGGAGGACGCCAGCGAGTTCGCACAGGCATATCGAGCGGCGCTGACCGAGGAACACGACGCCAGCCAGCCCCGGAGTAACGTCTACGTCGTCCCAGCGGACGACCAGTTCAACGACGCCTTCCGCGTCGTCCGGTCCGGCAAGACCGTCCGTATCGTCAACGGGCCGACGGTGAGCGACCTCGACGAGATTCACCAGCCAGCGGAGTCCTGAGGGCCGGTCGCCGACCGGACCGCTTTTTTCGCCACACTGAAAACACCGTGTTATGACCGAGGAGTTCGACGTCGTCTCGCCAGAGGCGATTCGCGAGGGGCGGGCGACCGACGCCTACTTCGACCGGACAATGGAGACGCTGGAACACGCCGGAAAGAACCCGGACGTGGTCGCCGAAGTGACGGCGAACCAGTTCGCGACGGGGCAGTGGAAGCTGCTGGCGGGGCTGAAAGACGCCGCCGAGTTGCTTGAAGGACGGAGCGTCGACGTTGACGCGCTCCCCGAAGGACAACTGTTCGACGGCGGCCCGGTAATGCGAATCGAGGGGCCGTACCGGGAGTTCTGTCGCCTGGAGACGGCGCTCCTTGGTTTTCTCTCGCATCCGACAGGCATCGCGACGCGGGCGCTAGAGGCCCGCTACGCCGCACCGGAGTCGACGGTGCTCTCCTTTGGCTCGCGTCACGTCCACCCGTCGATAGCGGCGATGATCGAGCGCTCGGCGCTGCTGGGCGGTCTCGACGGTATCTCGAACGTCGCTGCGGGCGAGGTCATCGACCGGGACGCTGGTGGGACGATGCCCCACGCGCTCATGATCTGTTTCGGCCGCGGTAATCAGGAACAGGCGTGGCAGGCGTTCGACGCCGCCGTCCCCGAGGAGACGCCCCGCATCGCGCTGACAGACACCTACAGCGACGAGGTCGACGAGGCGCTCCGCGCAGCGGAAGCCGTCGACGACCTCGCGGGCGTCCGACTGGATACGACTGGATCCCGCCGCGGGGACTTCCGCCACATCGTCCGGGAGGTTCGCTGGACGCTGGACGCCCACGGCCACGAGGACGTGGACCTGTTCCTCTCCGGCGGACTTACCCCGACGACGCTCCGGGAGCTACGGGACGTGGCCGACGGCTTCGGCGTCGGGGGCTACGTCGCCAACGCCGATCCGCTGGACTTCGCGCTGGATATCGTGGAACTGGACGGCGAGCCGGCGGCCAAGCGGGGGAAGCTCACCGGCACAAAATCGGTGTACCGTACCGCCGACGGCGGCCACCACATCGGCCTGGCCGACCGCGACGCGCCGGAGGACGCCGAATCGCTACTGGAACCACTGATTCGTGACGGAGACATCGTCAGGGAGTTCGACCTCGACGGGGCCATCGACCGCGCGGCGGCGGACGCCGAACGGGTCGACTACGAAGGCGCGACCGCAGCCGAGTAACGGGCGTTAAGTCTCCGGCCCGCGAACACGCGGTATGGTCGACCGCATCATGAAGGTCAACGCGTACACGACCTTCGACCTGCTCGACGGTGAGGTAGAGGGCCACGGCTTCGAGGAGGAGGCCCTGGCCGTGCTGAACGTGACCGCGCCGCGGAAGAACCCGGACCACGTCGAACTCCAGTTAGAGATGGACAACACCGACCTCGACGCGGTGAAACCACATGCGGACTCAGTGACGCTGTCGGCGGCCCAGGCACGCGAACTCGCCGCCGAACTGGAGGAGTACGCCAGGAAGGTCAAAGACGCGCAATCGGAGTAGTCTGTTCGTCTCAGCGATAATCATGCACCGCTACGGGTCGGTAATTCTATGGTGTGAAGACACATACCACGAAATATGTCAACCGAGACGCCCGGTAATCCAGCCGCACGGGAGCTGGGTTACTGCCCGTGCTGTGGCTACCAGACACTCCCCGAGGGGCGGCCCGGGTCGTACGAGATGTGTCCGGTGTGTCACTGGCTCGACGACCCAATCCAGTTCGGCGACGCGGAGTTCGTCAGCGATACGAACCATGTGTCGCTGACGGAAGCGCGCGAGAACTTCAGCGAACACGGGGCGTGTTCCCCCGACGAGGCCGGGGACTGCGAGGAGCCGACCGGCCTCGACCGCGACCCGAACTGGCCTTACGAGGAATAGCAGATACGAAACAGGACTCAAGCTGCGAGCGCGATATCTAGGTACAGCATGACGATGACGCCCGCCATCAGTCCGAGCGTCGCGACGCGCTCGTAGCCGCGCTGGTGGGTCTCGGGGATTATCTCGTCAGAAATCACGAACAGCATCGCGCCCGCCGCAAACCCCATCGCGTAGGGCAGGAGCGGTTCGACGGTCACGACGGCGACAGCGCCGAGCACCGCGAGCGGGATTTCCACGACGCCGGAACGAATCCCGGTGAAGACGGCGTAGAGCCGACGGTCCAGGCCAGCGTTGATCGCTGCGACGGAGACGGCCAGCCCCTCGGGGATGTTCTGGATGCCGATGGCGAGCATCAGCGAGAGCGCGCCCCCGATCCGGAGCGGGTCGCCGGCGGCCGCGCCGAAGCCGACGCCGACGGCCAGCCCTTCCGGGATGTTGTGCAGCGTGATCGCGAGGATAAACAGGATGACGCCCGTCAGTTTGGATTCGTCAATCGAGAGGTCCTGGCTGGGGTTGGCGGCGTCCGACCGCCGGCTCCCGGTCAGGAGGTAGTGGGCGTGCGGGACGAGGCCGTCCGCGCGGTCGAGGAACAGCGCCCCCAGTGCGACGCCGACGAGTGTCGGAATCGGGTTCCCGCCCGAGTACTCCTCGATGCCGGGGATGATGAGGCTCGTGAACGCGGCGGCCAGCATCACGCCGGCGGCGAACCCGAGCGCCGTGTCCAGCGCCCGCTCCGAGGGGTCACGCCAGACCAGCACGAGCGACGCGCCGAAGAGGTTCATCGTCGCGATGATGGTCCCACCTACGAGGCCGTTTATCAGCGGGTCGGTGCCGACGAGGTCGACGAACAGGTCGACGAACCCGGATTGCATTGTCGAGTAGTGGACGTCGCCCCCTCTTGGATGTACCGGCAGTCGAGAGGGGGCGTCTCAGGTTCTGGCGTCGTCTCCGTACAGAATCGGAAAACCCCGGCTCGCCCAGGTTGTCCAGCCGGCTTCAGGTAGCGCCTTCTAGCTGGTAGGGACCATATTCGAGCGAGTAAACGCTGTGTTAGAACGGTTCCGGCGACCCAACGAGCCGCTGCAT
Organism: Haloarcula sp. CBA1131; assembly: GCF_008728975.1. Taxonomy (NCBI): domain Archaea; kingdom Methanobacteriati; phylum Methanobacteriota; class Halobacteria; order Halobacteriales; family Haloarculaceae; genus Haloarcula; species Haloarcula sp. CBA1131. The sequence goes on along the minus strand of NZ_RPCY01000001.1, from coordinate 819,770 downwards.
CTCCATCGCACTGGAGAAGTCCTCGCGGGAGACCACACGGGTCCCCTCGGGGCCGTCGACGAAGGCGGCGGTGGCTCTGGCGGTGTCGAGTTCGACGAGCACGTCGAAAGCGGCAGTTTCCGAGGCAAAGCGCGGCAGGTCGGTCTCCATCAGGTCGGCGACGGTGTCGGCCTCACGTTCGGCCTTCGAGAGTTCCCTGAAATCGCCGACGGTGACGACGCCGACCACGTCGCCGCCGCGCGTGACAGCGAACTCCGTCCGCCGGTCGGCGAACATCCGGTCGACGAGGTCCTCGATACTGGCGCTGGCCTCGATAGTCGCGTCGAGCGGGCTGGCCACGTCGTCGACGGTCAGCCCTTCCAGCAGGGCGGCCAGGGCAACCGTGCGGGATTCGCTCGACGCAGCACCGTAGACGAACAGCGCGAGCAGCAACAACAGCGGGCTGAACGAGAGGACGCCGACGACGGCGAACAGCACGGCGAACCCGGTCCCGATACGAGCGGCGATGCGAGTCGCCGTCGCGTAGGGCCGCGTTCGCGCGAGCAGCGCCCGGAGCACGCGGCCCCCGTCCATCGGGAACGCCGGCAGCATATTGAACACGGCGAGAAAGATATTCGTGACGGCCAGCCAGCCGATAACGAACAGCGTCACCTGCGCGCTCGCTGGCAGGGCAAACAGCGCGGCGTAGCAGGCGAGCCCGGTCAGAATACTCACGGCCGGGCCGGCCAGCGCGATGACGAGTTCCCGGTTCCACTCCTTGGGCATGGATTCGAGGCTGGCAAGGCCGCCGAGAATCCAGAGCGTGATCGACTCTACCCGGAGCCCGTAGCGCATCGCCGCCCAGGCGTGGCCCAGTTCGTGCAGTGCGACGCTGGCGAACAGACCCACCGCCGCGGCGGTGCCGATGAGCCACGGCGTCTGGCCCGCGGTCAGCACCGTGAGGTCGAGCGTCACGCCGGAGAGAGCGCTCACGATGCCGGCGTACACCGATATCTGAGCCCCGCTACCGATAATCCAGGCCAGCACCGGCAGGAAAATCAGCAGCGAGACGTTGACCCGTATCGGAATCCCCCAGACCGTCGTGATGTGGAAGTTTCGCACGGGCAAGCAAACGGACAGTGGCCGGGTATATCTTCTGATGGGGGCGACGCCAGCGAGTAGCGGCCTTATTCAGGGTGTAGCGTGTACGGACACCTAATGACAGTTCGACACGACGGGCTGATCGTCGACTGGCTGGGGTACGCGACGCTCCGGTTCGCCAGCGACGACACGGTGGTGTACGTCGACCCGGGCCGGTACGGCGTGCTCACCGGCGAATGGGAGCCCCACACGGACGGTATCGGCCACCCGCCAAGCAGCGACTACCGCGCGGAAGACGGCGACGTGGTGTGTGTGACCCACGTCCACCACTACGACCCAGACGGCATCGAGCGCGTCGCGAGCGAGAACGCGACCATCGTCGCCTACGAGGGTATCGACGAGCGCGTGGGCGACCGGGACCTCCCGCCGCTGTCCTCACTGCCCTACGACGTGGTCGAAGTCGGCATGAAATCGCAAACGACGGTCAAGGACGTACCGATCTGGTCGACGCCGGCGTACAACGAACCGGACGGCCCGCATACGCTCCCCGATGGAACGCCCTACCACCCGGAGGGCTTCGGCTGTGGCTTCATGATCGCCGTCGAGGGGACCAGAGCGTTCTATCCGGGCGATTCGGACGTACTGCCGGGGCATCGGACCCTTGAGGTATCGCTGCTGTGTCCGCCTATCGGCCCGCGGGCGACCATGGACCGCCACGAGGCCGCCTCGCTGGCCGCGACCATCGACCCGGACCTCGTGATGCCGGTCCACTACAACACCTTTTCCAACCTCGAAGCCGACTCCCGCGAGTTCGCTGCCGACGTAGCCGAAGCCGGCGTCCCGGTCGTGTTAGACGAGCAGTGAGCGGGCGAAAGATCGGCGTTAGCCACCGTCGGCCCACCCGCTCCGCTCCCGGTGGGCCTCGGCGATCTCCTCGATGTCGTCCGTCCCCAGAACGCCGCGTTCGGTGACGACCGTCACTGCCGATGCCGGCGTCAGGTCGAAGGTGGGGTTGGACACAGCGATGTCGGCGTCACCGTCGTACACCTCCTCTGGCTCCCGCTCTTCTCGGCCCCACGCAGCGCGTGGCGCGATCTTGTCCGTGGCACACACGGCGTAGCAGTCCACGGCCGCGGCGGCCGCCGACAGAGCTGCTGGGCAGGTTCCAACTTTGTTGACCACGCGGCCATCCGGAAGAACTCGGTCGGCCCCGACGACGAGCGTGTCGGCATTCCACACATCCAGTTCGTGACCGAACGCTGCGTCAGTAGTCAGCGTCACCGCGGCGCTGTCGGCGAACGTCTCCGCGACGCCAACGCCTTCACCGCCGGGCCGTGACTCGGCGACGAGCACGGCCGCTGGGGCAGCGGCGTCGACCACTGCACGGACTGTCCCGGAGCGAGACAGCGTCGCGAGGCGGTCACCGACGTGCTCGGCGGCGACGGCGGCGGCGACGCGGTCGGCGGTCACCGCGTGATTCAGCGTTTCGGTCGCCGCCCGCTCGACAGCCGCTGGCGATTCATCGGTCACGGCAGCCATCGCTCGGTTGAGACGGTTCGCGACGACGACCATCGAGGAGCGCGCTTCGCGGATTTCAGCGGCGAGGGCAGCGAGCATGTCCCAGCCGTCACCGTCCCGCTCGGCCGTCTCCAGGTCGTCAGACCGTCCGGCATCGGCCAGGGCGGCCTCGTCGCGCAGCACCTCCAGTGCCCGGAGCGACAGCCACGCCGAGCCGTGGGTCCGGTCCTCGCGTACTGTCGCCACTCGCGGGCGAACGCGGTCCCAGGAGGTCCACAGCCGCGGGACCGTCTCGCGGACCAGTATGTCGGGTGGGTGGACCCACGCAGTCTCGGTCGTCTCTTCGTTAGTCGCGACTGTGCGGGCCTCGCAGTCGAACAGGAACGGATGAACGACCCATCGAACGCCCCGGTCGTCGTCAGCGACCCGAAACGAGTCGCCCTGCCGGACGAGCGTCACCGCGTCGACCAGCCCGGTCTCCTCGTCGATTTCGGCCCGTGCGGCCGTCTCCGGGTCCCGATCTCGCCCGGCGTCGTCGGCGACGTGTCCCGCGACCCCGCTCCACTGGCCCTGATACGAGCCGACTGCATCGCTCCGGCGCAACAGCAACACCTCGCCATCGCTGCGTAGGAAGCACGTCACGACAGGGCGTGTCTCCATACGGGCGTGAACGGCTGGCCGGGGCAATAAAGTCCGGGCCAGTGAGAGCCACAGTCGAGGCGGGATGCGTTGAGAGAACTACAGCGCGTCGAGCAAGCGGTCGACATCGTCAGCCGTGTTGAACGCATGGACCGACGCCCGAAGCGCCTCGGGGTGGGAGAGTGACCTGATAATGACACCCTCGGCCGCGAGTCGCTCGACGGTCGCCTCGGGGTCGTCGGCAGTGAACGTCACGAGTCCCGACTCGTAGTCGCGGGGGCTCAGCAGCCGGTCGCCGAGGCCGTCCTTGAGCCGGTCGGTCAGCCGTTCGACGCGGGCCTGAATCGTATCGAATCCGACGGCCTCGACCGTCTCGATGGCGTTCGCGAGCGCGACGTACGGGACCGGTGAGGTAGTGCCGACCTCGAACCGGCGCGCGCCCGGGTAGTACTCGTATCCGTCCCCAGTGGGATTCTCGACGCTCCGGTAGCCGATGCGAGTCTGGCGCAGTCGGTCGTAGGCGTCGGGGTCGACGTAGAGGAACCCGCCGCCCCAGATACCAAGCAACCACTTGTGCCCCGCTGCGGCCACGAAATCCGCGCCCCACTCGGTCACGTCGACGGGGTGTTGCCCGACGGACTGGACGGCGTCGACGAGCACCTGTGCGCCGGCGTCGTGGACCACGTCGACGACATCCCCGACCGGAAGTCTGGTCCCGTGTGTCCAAGTGAGCGAACTCAGCGCCACCAGTCTGGCGTCGGCCACGGCGTCTTTTACGTCAGCCATGTCGAGCCGACCACCCTCGGTTTCCAGTACGCGGACCTCGATATCGTGGGTGTCGGCCAGCCGGTCCCACGGGAGCGTTCCGGCGGGGTGTTCGAGGTCGGTCCGGACCACTACGTCGCCGGGCTGCCAGTCGATAGCCCCTGCAACCATGTTGACCCCATCGGCGGTACTGCGAGTGAACGCGACGTTGGCGGCCTCGGTTCCGATGTGGCCGGCGACGACTTCGCGGGCCGCCGCGATAGCGTCCCACGCAACCGTGTAAGGGCCGTCGCCGGCAGGTGCATCGAAGGCGTGGCGTTCGAGAAACGCCGTCGCAGCGTCGACTACGGGGCGCGGCGTCGGCCCGCTTGCCCCCGTGTTGAAGTACGTACACCGTTCGAGTGCCGGAATCGACGCTCGGAGCTCGGCTGGGTCCATGTCCGTTCCGATGGCCCCCGACGCCTTCAGCCCTGTGTGAGCCAGTAGGCAGTTTCGCAGTCGGGGTTCCGGAACAGTAGTACGATTCTGGTTCTGCGACTACCCGTAGCTACCGTATATTCTACTTTGTTGTGTTTCACAAATTCTGTCGATTGTTTCGACGTTTTCGAATCGTTGAGTCTATCCCGACAGTCAGGGAAGACGTAGAGTGGTAACTCAGTCTTGCTGGCACTCACAACCGCCCTGCTCGAAGAACTCCGCGACGGCGTACTGGCTGCCACACGACTGGCACAGCACCTGCGCGTCCAGAAACACCTCGAAGTCCTCGATGTCAATGCGGCCCGTATCGCGTAGTTTCTCGATGCGCTGGTCGGTGACCGACAGCGTTCGGGTCAGTAGCCGCTGAATGCTCTCGAGGTCCTTTTCGATCTTCTCGTCGTCGGACAGCCCCTGGTACTCCGCGCCGCGCCACTCCTTCAGATACGACCGGATAGCCTGGTAGGTGATGAAATCGGTTTCGAGACCATCGACGTCGACGCCGTTGCGTTCGAGTCGGTTGACGGTGTCGGTCCTGACACCTGTGCTGATGTCGTCACCGGTGAGGTTCTCGTAGGTCGATTCCACGTCGCTTTCGAGGGCACTCAGGCCCGCATCGACCAACTCGCGTTCGAGGAGGCGCTTGTTGAAAAACTCCGCGAGGTCACGGAGGCTCATGCGCTCTTCACCGTCGCCCGTCCAGCGGGCCTCCATCTCCGCACCGAGTCCATCGAGTTCGTACTCGTCGATGAGCCGAGCGACTTTGCTCGACGGCCGGCCGTCTGTCGTATTCGCCATCTGTTGTTCCCACGTACGGTAACCGGAACTAAAAGACTACGGGGTTAGATCGAGGTGATGCGGTTGAAGTCGTCGTCCAGCGCCTGCGCGTCCTCCGGCAAGAGGGCGACGACGAGATGCTCGGCGTAGTCGGCGAAGTACTCGACGAGTTCGGCGATCCGCGCCGAATCGATGGCCTCCAGCGAGTCGAGCAGCATGAACGGAACGCTCTCGTGGAGGTCGTGTACCAGATAGCCCGCGAGAGCGAAGATGAGCCCGGTCACTTCGCGCTCGCTCTCGCTGAGGTGCTCGATGGTGTCCTCGTAAGCCGCGCCGTTCTCGGTGGTCCGGACGATGTGGAGTTCGAACACCGTTCGGTCGACCTTCTGGCGCCCCTCGCGGACGGTCTGCTCGACGCGTTCGATCCAGATGCGTTCGAGGTTCTCGTACTCCAGAATGCCGAGGATAGCGTCCATGTGCTCGTTGAACTCGTCGACAGCGTTAGCCTCGATCTGGTCGATTTTCGTCCGCTTGTCGGTGAGTTCCTCAACGAGGGCGTCGCGTTCCTCGCGGAGGTCGTCGGCCCGCTTGACCATCTCCTCGATCTCTTCGATTTCGGCTGATACGTCGTCGAGGTCGGATTCCAGGCTGTCGATCTCGAACTCGAGCTGGTTTGCCTCCCGGTGTAGTGAGAGGATCTCGTCAAAGTCCTCGGATTCGAGGTTGTCGACCTCGTCTTCCAGCGACTCGACGTCGTCAGTCAGTTCCTCGCGTCGCTCCTTCAGCGAGGTGATCTGCTCTTCGCGGCGTTCGATCTCCGTTTCGGTCTCCTGTATCTTCCGCTCGACGTTCTCGCGACGGCGCTGCTTCTTTTCCGCCTCGCGCTGGTCGGTCTTGAGATCGTCGAGTTCCGACTTGATGTCGTTGAGGTCCTCGACCTTCCCCCGGCGGAGGTCCTGCAGGCGGTCGACGGTGTCTTCGATCTGCTCGCGGTCGACCGTCGAGCCACACGTCCAGCAGACGACGGATTCCTCGTCTTCGCCTTCGAGGAGTTGCTCCGTCACCGCGCCGTCGGAGCCTTCGGGCGCGTCTTCGAGTGACTGAATGACGTCGTAGTCTTCCTCTTCGAGCCGTTCCTCGTTGTACTGGATGAGGCTCTGAAGGTCGGAGATCTCGCTGTTCAGCCGCTGGCGCTGGTCGCGCAGGCTTGCGATCTCGTCTTCGAGGTGCTGCTGGTCGCCCATCGGCGTCTCCGGCAGTTCGTCCAGTTCGTCTTCGAGGTCGGACCGTTCGCGTTTCAGCGAGGAGATGCTCTCCTCCTGTGCCTCGATGTCCCGCCGGACAGATTCGAGGTCCGACCGCGTCGAGCGGAGTTCGTCGAGTTTCTCTTCGAGGACGTCCTGTTCCTGACGGCTCTCCTCGATGTCCCGGCTGCTGTTGTCGATCTCCTCCTCGCGCTCGGCCAGTTCCTCGCGTTTCTCCTCGATCTGCTCGCGGAGTTCGGTCCGGCGCTGCTCGAGGTCCGGAAGGTCGCGCTGGCGGGATTCAACCGTGGCGAGTTCGTCGTTGATGTCGCCTTTCTCCGCTTCCAGCTGTTCGACTTCCGAACGGATCGCGTCGATGTCGACCGGGCGCATGATGATCTCGCGGAGGTCGTCGCCGCGAGCCACGGACCGGCGCGCCTCGTTAGTTTCGAGGAGGAACGCGAACAGGTCGGCGACCTCGGGGTCGTCGAGGTAGCCGTCGCCGTCGAACTGGACAGCATCCCCCGCCCGCGTGAGCGTCCGTTCGTACACCTCATCCCCATACGTGAGGGCAACGCTCCCCTCGTCGGCGTCGCCTTTCAGCGTGGCCTGCGTACTCCCCATTGCCGCCATAATAGACTGCAGAAACGACGTCCGGTTTGTGGCGTTCTTTCCCGTCAGCACCGTCACACCCGGTGGAATATCGACTGATGTCTCGTCGATCCCACCGATATTGGTGACATCAAAATGGGCGACACTAGATCCTTGCTTTGATTCTGGCATTGGTCTGCTGTAGTCGGAGCGGATATAAAAATAATTTCATTGCCGAAAACCAAATTACACACTTGGCGCCCCGAGTGCGGGCGGACACGCCAGACTCGACGGCGATGAGACACGGCAGACAGCGCACAGACTGACAGTCGATTCCGGAATAACACCTGTACCAATATTATTCCGATACAGAAGGATTGACGGGAGGGAGAGGAGGTTTTTCTCTCTTATACTACTGTTTTATTGTGGATAGCAATCTTAACCGCTTGTGAGTCTCTTCAGATGCCAACCTATAAGTCGGCGTGATCGGAAGCAGGTCGTATGACCCGTTACGAAACGCTGCTCGAGGTCGAACTGGACGAGTGGGACAGTGGGTACGGTGTCTTGCAGATCGTCGATCCGGATGACAGCGACACCGCCGAGTTACGGTTCTGCTACTTCAACGAAAACGGCAAGTTCACGAACCGGCCGCTAACGCTACGACCCGACGAAGAGACACTAGACCGGACGACGCGGATGGTGGAGAACCTCGGCTACGTCGCCCGAACGTTCGACCCGGCAGAGATCCGTGAACTCGTCGACGCGCTCGGCGAAGAACGGGTTATCGAACTCGCACAGCTCGTCGACACGCTCGGTGAAGCGCGGCTAGCGGAGATACTTGGGGAGTGAAGATGGCAGACACCCACCCACTGGTGACGGTCGAAACTATCGTCCTTGTGGGTCTGGGGGGCTTCGCCGGCTCGAACCTCCGGTACTTCGTCGGCCTCTTTGTTCCGGGGTTACAGGGGACACTGCTGGTCAACGTCTGCGGCAGTTTCGCGCTCGGCGTGCTCGTGTACGAAGGGCTGCAGGTCGGTGCGCTGGCCAGCGAGACGAAACTGGCCGCGTCGACCGGCTTCATCTCGTCGTTTACCACCTACAGCACGTTCGCAGTGGAGACGGTGTTAACGCCCGAGTGGGCTGTCGCGAACATCGTCGGCAGCTACGCTCTGGGGTTTGCCGGTGTCCTCGTCGGCCGTGAGGCCGTCCGGCTGTTCGCCGGAGGTGGCCGCTGATGGTCGCTATCGAGCCGGCGCATCTGGTCGGGACCGGCGGCGCTATCGGCGCGCTCTGTCGTCACTACCTGGCGGGGGCTGTCCAGCGAGAGACGTTCCCGCTCGGGACGCTCACGGTGAACGTCATCGGGAGCTTCGTCCTCGGACTGCTGACGTTTGCTGGCGTCACCGGCGATGCAGCGCTGCTGGTCGGTGTCGGCGCGTGTGGCTCGTTCACGACGTTTTCCTCGTTTTCGGTCGGGACGGTGCGGCTATGGGAGGACGGCTACGTGGCGCTGGCCGTACTCAACGCCGTCGCCAACCTCGCCTGTGCGCTGGCCGGGATCGGATTGGCCTGGGGCGTCGTACAGATCGTGTGATTCGTGCCGGACCATCAGATTTCAGAACCCCCTGTACGAGCTTCGTGCTCCCTGTCTGCTTTGAGATCGCTGGCTCGCGGCGTCTCGCCGCCGTGGGGCGTCCGCCGCTCGCGGACCGTTACATGATGAACGGATTCAGTATCGTCGTCGACGACGAGCGCGTCGCCGGTCGTCTCTGGCAGTCGAGCCGTGAAATCGCCGTCGAGATACGTCGGCTGGGCCGCCTGTAGCGCGTCGATGTCTGCCGTACTCGTCAGTCGGTGGGCGACGAGCAGGTCCGTCTGTGAGACGGTCGTCGGTGGCACAGCGCTAGGTCGCTGTGTCGCGAGCACACAACTCACGCCGGGCTGGCGGCCCCGGGTGACGAACCGACGGAGCGGACGCCGGGCGACGCCGTCGGTGAACGCGTGGGCTTCGTCGACCAGCAGCCAGGGCAGTCGGTCCGTCCGGTCAGTCACCCGGGCATCGTACAGCGCGGTCGCGACAGCGGCGAGGACCGCACCGGCCGGTCGGGAAGCGAATTCCGACATATCGAGCACGGTCAGGCCGTCGCTGCACAGCGTCTCCACCTCGATACCCGAAGGCTCGAAGACGCCCCAGGACGCGGCGAGCGCGAGATGGTTCGTCGCCGCGCGGGCGGTGCTCGCCGCCACATCGGCATCGGCCACCCACGAACGCATCCCGCCAAGCGTCGCACGCTCGCTCGCCGCTCGCCACACGAGCGCGCCCGCGCCCCGTTCGGGGTCGAGGCCGAGCACCGTACACCACTGGCGCGGGTCGAGCGCGTCCGCGCGAACGCTGGGGTCGACCACCGTGGCAGACACGTCCGCGGCGCTAAGTGGCGTGAACGCCCCCATCGGGTCGACGACGACCGGCGCGACCCCCTCGGCAGCCAGCAGGCCCTCGGCGAGGACGCCGAGCGTGTATGTCTTCCCCGACCCGCGTTTGCCGACGACGAGACCGACGTGTGGCCGGTCGATATCGAGGTCGACCGCAGCGCCGCGGCTCCCGTCGCGGGCCCGATAGTGACCCAGCCGCGCCGTCGCCCCCGTCGCCCCCTCACGTCCGATAACGACCATGCCGGCGGTTGCTTCGCTCTGATATTTGAACGTTTGTCCGGGGATTCAAGTACGAACCCGGGGCCACCCCAGCACATGTCAGATTCGTTGTGGCACGACGAACGTGCTATCGAGGGACTGCCGATCCGCCTGGTCATCGCGCTGGTGGTCGGCGTCGCCTGCCTCTCCGTGATGATGAGCACCATCTCCGGAATCGAGACGCTGCAGGTGACAGAGGTCGACGTTGAGCCACACCCCGAAGTAGCTAATCCGGGGACACAGGACGTAGTTGTCACTGTCGTCGACTCGAAGGGGTCGCCCGTCTCCGGCGCGACGGTGGTCGCGAAAAGCGGGACAGCAACGCTCTCGTCGGTCAAGACTGGCGAGACAGGGAGTGCAGGGAACGCGACCCTCTCACTGTCGCCGTCGCTCGGACCGAATCAACAGGACGGCACGGTCACGTTCGAGGTGAAACCACCAGCGGGGAGCAACTACGAGGACGCCCGCTCGAACACCGACCTGCTCGTCGTCGAGTCGCCCTAGCCGTCCCAGTCGATCCACTCCTGCTCCCAGCCGGCGCGGGACTGGGCCGCCCGCCGGGCGCGCTCGCGGTCTTCACGATGGGTCCGGTTGCGCTCGACGGTGTCGGCCTGCTCGCCCTCGACGAGCATCGGCTGGAACGCGACGGTGCCGTGTTGCGTGACCGAGCCGTCGGCCTCCACGACAGCGAGGGACTGTTCACCGGTGCCAAGCGGCATCACCAGTCGACCGTCATCGGTCAGTTGCTGGAGGAGCGCCCGCGGCGGGTCGATTGCGGCGGCTTCCAGAAGAATACGGTCGTACGGTGCGTATTCGGGCAGCCCGGCAGCGCCGTCGCGGCGGTCCACGAGGACGGCGTCGTAGCCTGCTTCTGCCAGGTTCTGCCGGGCTTCGATGACGAGCCGCCGCGTGATATCTATCGCGTGAACGTTGGCCGCACCGACGTGTTCCGCAAGCACCGCGGCCGTGTAGCCGACACCGGCACCGACCACGAGCACGTCGTCGTCTTCTTCGGGTGACAGGGTTTCGAGCACTCGACCGGCGGTACTGGGCGAGAGCACGCGCGTGCCGAGGCGCTCGAACGGGCGGTCGGAGTAGGCCTGTTGCTCGCCGACGAAGGCCTCCCGGGGGACGGCACGCATCGCTGCCGACAGCCACGCGCTCCGGACAACACCCTTGCTCTCGTGTTGCAGGCTGTCGACCATGTCGTCCCGCAGTACCGCTGGGTCCATACCAGTATATTCGACCAGAGCTATATCAATGGCGCGACAACGGCGGCGTCTGTCGAAAGACCCTACTGGAGCGGGACGAATCGAACGCCGCCGTGGTCCTCGCTATCGAGCGTGCCGTCGGCCTGTTTCTCCGCGCGGATGAGACGCTGTCGCCCGTCACCGATTGGAGCCAGCAAGAGACCACCGGTGCGGGTCTGGTCGACGAGCGGGGCGGGGAACTCCGGCGCGGCACATGTGAGATACGTCCGATCGTAGGGGGCGTGGTCGGGCCACCCCTCCTTGCCGTCGTCGGCGCGAACGGAAACGTCGCCGTAGCCGGTCGCTTCCAGCGTTTCCCGTGCTTCGTCGGCCAGCGATGCGTGGTACTCCACGCTGTAGACGTTCTCGGGGCCGACCAGTTCGGCGGTCACCGCGGCGTGGTACCCACACCCCGTACCGACCTCTAACACCTGATCCCCCGGGGACAGGTCCAGTAACTCGGACATGATTGCAACCATGTGCGGCGCAGAAACCGTCTGACCTGACCCGATCGGGAGCGGGCGGTCGGCGTAGGCGTCGTGTCGCTTGTCGTCCGGAACGAACCGGTGGCGGGGAACCGACGCTATCGCCGCGAGAACGGCCTCGTCGGAGACACGCTCGCGAAGGCGGTCGGCCAGCCGCGACCGTTTTCGGCCCCAGTCGGCCATCCTACCACGCCGACCACGCCGTGGTCGACTCGTCCCTGACGTACAGTCGGTTGATGTCTTTCGCGATACCCATGTCGCCGTCGTGGTCCATGTTCTCGTGGTCGTAGCCGTGTGCGTCGTCGCGGACGTGAATCCCCTCGACGGTGAATTCCTCCTCGCCGAACTCCTCGGTCTCGCCGACGACGAACTCGTAGTCGCCGGGGACGTGGAGCTTGAAGCTCTCGGTCTCGTCGTGAGTGCCGTCCTTTGGATGCATCGTGACGTTGACCGAGACGTTCCCGACCGCCCGCGACCAGATAGTCTCGACGTCCTCGGCGGCCGCCTCGTCCTCGCGGCCGTCCGCGGTCTCCAGACTGGTGATCCGCGCCGTCACAACTGCTTCTTCTGTCTCCAGCAGGAACTCCTCGCCGACGGACAGTTCTTCCTCTGCTGGGACGTCGACCTCGGCGGTAAAGGAGTCCCCGTCCTGTGAGACAACGACGCTTCGCTTCAGCGTCTCTTCCTCCGGCAATTGTTCCTTGTGGACGTGGTCGCAGTCCGTACAGCGAACCGTCACATGGCCGCCCGGCTTCAGCACCTCGTGAACCGTTTCCAGGTCCGGCGAACAGGCCGGACACGGGAGGGCGATGCGGTCGCCCGGTGTAGCGTCTGTCATATGCAGTCGTTGACTACGCTCCCGTAAATGGTCGTCGCCACGGCGCTGCTCGTGGTTCTCACTCGCACAGTCACGCCGACCTTCTTGAGCGGCGGGACGAAACAACGGGTATGGCGCGCCGACAGAGCCGTACTGACATCGCAAGCGGTGCCATCATCGCCCTGACAGCCCTGGCCGGCGTGGCGGTCTGGTCGCGCCTCCCCGCAGAGGTCGCGATTCACTTCTCCGCGTCGGGCACGCCCGATAACTACGTCTCGAAGCCGGTCGGTGTCGTTCTCATGCCGGCGCTGATGCTCGCAACACTCATTGTGCTGAAATTGGCGTTCCGTTACGACCCGCCGGACGTGCCGCGGGTGGCAGCCACCATCACCGTCGCAACGATGGCGTTCATGAGTGGGATACACGGGCTCGTGCTCGCGTGGAACCTCGGCTATTCGGTCCCGTTCGACATCGTCCTCGTCGGGTCGCTCGTCTGGACGGTTGTCATGGTCGCGTACGCGTTGAAAGCAGAATACGTAGACTGATAGCGGCGGTTGGCTGTCAGTCAGCGTCCGCTATTCACGGGTCTTTGTGGGAGTCCGTTCTCGCCGCTCACTCGACGCGAGGAAGTTCCACTTCCTCGCCGTCCGCATACACGGTCGGTTCCGTCAAAATCCCGTCCAGATGGATCGGCGCGTGCACGTCGCCGCCCATCGCGTGGTCGTCGCCGATAGCGATGTGGACCGTCCCGCCGGCCTTCTCGTCTAGGAGGACGGAGCCGACGAGTTCGGTCACGGCGACGTTCGTGCCGATGCCGAGCTCGGCGAGGTTGTAGGCGTCCCGGCCGACCTCCTCGGCAGCCTCCTCGACCTGTGCGCGGATATCGGGGTCGTCGATATCCGTGACGTAGCCGTCTTCGACCTCAAAGGTGAGACGCTTGCCGTCGAGTTTGCCGTGGGGGCGCATCGTCCCGTCGACGACGAACGTGCCGTCGGCAGTCTCCGGAGCGAGGAACACCTCGCCGGCAGGGAGGTTCGACATCTCGCCAGCCTCGTGGACGATACCGGTGTCCATGTGCCACTCGCGCGCACCGATGCCGAACGTGATATCGGTCCCCTGGGGCGACGTGACTCGGATTTCATCGGCGTCCTCGACCTGCGCCAGCACGTCCTTGCAGTGCTGTTCGATGCGGTGGTAGTCGGCGTCTAATCCCATCAGAAACACGCCCTCGCTGATACCGGGCAAGGTTGCAACGCGAGCGCCGGCCTCATTGGCGTCGGTCCGGGCTTCTGTGTGGCTCAGGCTCTTGGTCGTCGGCGCGAGCACGACATCGGCAGTTTCCATCGCGCCAGCGACCGGCGCAGGCGGTTCCGAACCGTGTTGTTCGCCCGGCGGGTAGCGTACGAAAACGGCGTTATCGGTAATCTCCGCGGCGACGCGATACAGCGCCTCGCCGATTGATTTCCGCTGGTCGTCAGTAACGACGGCGCATGACTCGTCGGGCTGGAGGTTCAGGCACTGTTTGACAGCGGTCTCGGCGGGCGCGCGAAGCGACGAGTTGTCCATACAACTGATTGCGTACTCCGACTGAATAACTCTTGATGGACTGTCGGCGCAGGGCGTCGAAACGCGCTACGTCTCAGTGTTTTCAGAGGAATGTGGTCAAAGCTCACAATCGCCAGAGGTACAACTATGTGAGTTAATTTCTCCGTATATTAATCACAAAGAATATACTCTCCCCGGAGATATGGACGTGTATGCTCCACGTGGGCATCAACGGCTTCGGCACCATCGGGAAACGCGTCGCTGACGCGGTGCGTGTCCAGCCAGATATGACAGTTGCGGGCGTCGCAAAGCGCTCGCCGAACTTCGAGGCAACTATCGCAGACGACCGCGGCTACGACCTCTACGCCGCGGACGGCCGCGAACCGTTCGATGAAGCCGATCTCGCGACGGCCGGTACGGTCCATGACCTCATTGAAACGAGCGACGTGGTCGTCGACACCACGCCAAGTGGCGTCGGCGCGGCCAACGCGCCGCTGTACGCCGAGCACGATACGCCAGCCATCTTCCAGGGTGGGGAGGACGCCGATGTGGCAGACGTGAGCTTCAACGCTCGCGCCAACTACGAGAACGCAGTCGGGGCTGACACGGCCCGCGTCGTCTCCTGCAATACGACTGGACTTTCACGCCTTCTCGCGCCGCTCAAGGAATCATACGGCGTCGAGAAATCGCGCGTGACACTGGTCCGGCGCGGTGCCGACCCGGGCCAGACCGGTCGTGGCCCCATCAACGACACACTCCCCGACCCCGTCGAAATCCCCTCCCACCACGGTCCTGACGTCCAGACGATTTTTCCCGACCTCGACATCGACACGATGGGGATGAAGGTCCCGACAACGCAGATGCACACCCACAGCGTCAACGTCACGCTGGAAAGCGAACCAACGACAGAGGAAGTCACGTCGCTACTGACCGACGAATCGCGACTGTTCCTCATCCCGAAGACGCTGGGTATCGACGGTGCAGGGAAACTCAAAGAGTACACCCGTGATGCCGGTCGCCCGCGCGGTGACGTGTGGGAGAACTGTATCTGGGCCGAATCAATCACAGTCCAAGGGCGGGACCTCTACCTGTTTCAGGCGATTCACCAGGAAGCCGATGTCGTGCCGGAGAACATCGACGCCGTTCGCGCGCTCTCGGAGCGGACCGCAAGCGCCGAGAAGAGCATCCGACGGACCGACGAAGCCCTCGGTGTCGGGCGCGGCCTCGTCGAACACGACGGCAGTCCACAGCGCGTCGACAGTCACGCCGACGACTGATTCTCACCCCAGTTCGTGGAACTCGACTTCGCCGGTGTCCGTCGACAGCGTCGCAACCGAGAACGGCTCGGAGGCCGGCGGAATCGAGATGCCGCCGGGGTTGATTCGTTCCGTGCCCCCGCGCTCCTCGTAACCGCGTTCGTGCGTGTGCCCGTGGAAAACGTAGTCGTAGGTCCCACAGTCGACCAGCGCGTCGACGATCTCCCCGCTGGTCCCGTGATACACCGCGATGGTGTTTCCATCGATTCTCAGCTCGCCCATCTCGCCGAAGTACGTACCGAACTCCTCGACGGTAGACTGGACTGCCCACTCGCCGTCGTTGTTGCCACGAACGGCGTAAAACGACCAGTCGCCGTCGAACGGCGTCACCGAGAAGGGGGCGACGAAGTCGCCGCAGTGGACGACCGTCTCACAGTCCGCCTCCGAGAACGTCTCCACTGCGGCTTCGACCTGCGCGGCGTTGTCGTGCGTGTCCGAGACGATGCCGATCTGCATACCGACGACGTTCAGCCGGGAGCGACTTGAACGTGTGGCCCACGACACAGGTGGGACCGCCGTCGTCACACAGGCGCGACGTTTTTGTTTAGTCACCGCCTACGACGGCCGATGGCACGGGGACTCATCGGGACAATCGAGCTGATGGTCGCGGTCGTACTCGCCGCGCGGGTCACCCTTCTCGGCGTCGACAACCTCGCCCGCGGCCAGACGGCGATCGGTGCGGTCTTTCTCGGGTTAGCCGCCGCCTTACTGATTATCGAGTGGGTCGCTCCCTCTCCGACAGACATCCCCGGTGCAATCGCCGGGCGGGCGCGGAGTGCGCTCCCCGGCGGGAAGCCACCGAACAGTAGCGACGACGACTAACTCTCGTCGCGCCAGCGGTCCGAGGTGACTCTGTCCACCGCCGCCATGTGGTCGTGTTCCTCGACCGTTTCGGCCCGCGATTCCTCGGCCTTCTGGACGGGCTTTCCTCGAACACGCGCTCGAACGCCACGTCGAGCGCGACGAGACGAGGTACTACCTGGAAGGTGGAATCATCGACGAGGAAGGAAATCGGCGGCTTCAGTCGGCCGCGATGGTCTCGCTGGCGTCGTCGAGCAGTTGCTCGATGGAGCGGTCGCTTGGCTCGTTTTCCAGCAAGACGTCGATAGGGAGCGTCGGCGCGCCGTCGACGAGGTTCTCGAGCAGGACGAGTCGCTCGCGAGCCCGGGACATCCCGACGTAGAACACGCGCCGTTCGTTGTCGGTCAGCGTCGGGACGGGACTGGTATGTTTCGTGAACTCGTCCATTCCGGGTACCTCGATACCCTGCTGGTCGACAGTCGCGGCCATCTGCTCGACGACTTTCTCGGTGAGGTCGGTCGCGACGAACACATGATCGGCCTCGCGACCTTTGGCGGAGTGGATCGTCCCCACGCGGACCCGGTCGGCGTCCATCCCGGTGTAATCGCCGGTGAAGTACGCGTCGACGGTCCGCTCCTGGAAGTTGGTCACCTTCCGGAGCATGTCGCCCGCCGAGGCCGCGTCGGGGAGGAAGGGAACGTGGTCGTGGACGACGTCAGGGTCGATCTCGATATCGGCGATGTCTTCGTCCTCGTGGGACTCGTCGATCTCTTCGAGCGCGTCGAAGAGGTCGTCACGTTCGCCCGTGCCGAAGGCGGAGTCGACGAGCATATCGGCGAGCCGGCGCGCTTCCAGCACCGTGAGCGGTTCGTCGGCTTCGACGGCTTCGAGCCCGTTGACGTACTGGGTGAGCCGATCGGTCCACATCCGCTGGTCGGTGAGACAGGAGAAGGGGATCCCGTTGTCGATGAACTCGTCGATGAACTGGAACATCTGGTAGCGGGCCCGGAACAGCACCATCACCGTCTCATCGGACTGCTCGATGGTCCGCGTGACGTTCCGGGAGAGGTCGAACATCGAAGGGTTCTGGACCGCCTCGACGCGGCCGCCCTCCTTGCGCGGATTGAGGTCTTTCTCCTGACGTTTCTCGATGTGGCGGACCTCGCGGTTGACGACGTTCAGGATGCGCGAGGGGAGCCGGTAGGAGTTGGGCAGCACCTCGTCCTGGGTGACGACCTCTTCGAGCAGGAGGTCCGGGTCCGCGCCCTGCCAGGCGTAGACGACCTGGTCGTCGTCGCCAGCGATGAGCACCCGTTCCATGTGGGGTTTCCACTCGTCGTAGACGTCGTACTGCAGCGTCGTGATATCCTGAAACTCGTCGATGATGAGGTAGTCGACGTTGGGGAGCAGCGAGCGCTGGGCGACCCGTTCGAGCATGTCGGCGAAGCCCGTCAAGTCGTTTTCGCCCTTGTAGGTGCGCCAGCCGCGGATGGCGGCGGGCACGTCCACACGGTCGTCGTCGGTCGGCCACGTCGGCGTGTACTTGTTGCCGGTCTGGGCGTTGTCGTCGATCTCCGGCGGGAGTCGGACTTCCTCGTCGTCCCACTTGAAGGGCACGTCGTACCAGTCGGCCACGTCGCGTCGGGTGCGCTGGAGCCACTGGCTCGTCGCGATGATCTTGTTCCCGAGCGTCGTCGAGCGGGCCGAGCGACGGCGCGAGCCCTCGTACTCGTCCTCGTAGTCGATGCCGAACTCCTCGCAGAAGGCCTCCTTGTCGTCCTCGCCGACGACGTCGCCGCGGGAGAGGTTCAGCAGTTCGTACGCCTTCGCGTGCATCGTACAGACGTTCCCGCGAAGGGCACGAGGGGACAGGCCGAGTCGGTCCGCGAGTCGCTCACGGATCTCGGCGGCCGCCGCACGCGTGTACGAGACAACCAGTACGTCACGGAAATCGACGTCGTCGTCTTCCAGCAGTTCGTCGACGCGGTCGAGCAGCGCCGTCGTCTTCCCGCTACCGGGCCCACCGAACAGGCGGACAACCTCGGTGGTCGAATCAGTCATTGAACATGTAGTGGGACCGCGGCCAAATAAACAACGTGCTTTACGGGGACGACAACTAATAGGCGCACCCGAACGGATTTCTCATCGGTACAGCGACACGTACAGCATCGCGAACCCGATGATGAACGGAATCGTCTCCGCCATCTGGAAGAACACGCGAACGATGGCACCGGTCTCGCCGGCGCTCAGTTGCGTGATGACACTGGATATAGCGACACCCATACTGATGAACGCAAAGCCAACGAACGCATACTGTAGTCGTTCTGACGGGCGTTTCCGGTAGGCCTGGAAGCTAATCAGGGTGATCCCGAGCGTCAGCCCGAACACCACCATCCGCATCAGGATGAGCACGCCGCGTGCGATAGCCACGCCGGTCGTCATGCAGTCACGCCTCCGCTGGAGAGTGAATTCATTCCGGGTTCAGCTCGTCCCAGAGCTGACTGAACCGGTCCGGGAGGTTCTCCTCCCGATAGATGCGCACTTTGTACTCCTCGTCTTCGAGCGAAATGACCGTCGACTCGAAGTTGGACTCGTACACCTTGTAGTGGTTTCCGTCCTCGGCGACGAGCGTTCGGTCGGTGACGAGGTCGTACTCGTCGAGCAGTTCGATACGTCGATACACCGTCGGCAGCGAGAGGTCGCACTCCTCCGCGAGTTCCTTCGCCGACTGCGGTTCACGACTGATTGCGGCGAGTACACGGCGCGCGTGCTGGTCACCGATTGTATCGAGAATCTCCTCGATGCTCTGTTCCTCAGCCACTACACCAAGATTCGCGTCATATTATATAAGCGTTTTCGAGCACTGTGGTGGTTTCACGTTCAGAAAACACTGCCCCGTTTATATGATGATAGCCCCTGTAGCTTCCACTGCGGATTGCGTTCAGGTGAGACGATGTCCGGAGACAACCTCCGTCGCGTGACGACGGGCAAGATGCAGGGCCAGAACGCCGATGAGCGAGTGACCCCTCTCGGCGAGACAGAGCGCCCGGAATCGCATGACCCACCCAGTCGTGACGCCATCACGGAGTCGTTGGACCCGGTCATTGACGACGTCGTCGACGGCGAGACCGCAGTCGATGACGGCCTGGTCACACAGAGTTTGGAAGAGATCCTACTGGCGATGATCGCAGTCGCCGATGGTGGCACCCACGGGACCGGACTGATGGAGGAACTGGAAGCCCAGTTCGGTGCCGAACTGAGTCCGGGGACAGTGTACCCCCGGCTACACGAGTTAGAAGCGGATGGCACGCTCCAGATGCACGAACTCGTCCAGACGAAACAGTACGGAATCGCGGACGATGCGGCTGCGAAAGAGCAGATCGCAACGTCCGCGTCCCAACATCTCGCGCTCGGGCTGTTCCTCCACGCGTCGCTCGATGCGCTGTAACCACCACAAACCGGTCAGTCCGCCGACACACGACCCCCCAATCGTCGGCTACGAACCGGTCGGCCCGCCGACACACCACCCCCCAACCGTCGGCTGGCCACACAAAGACTCCCCACTTCCTTTCTGCGCAACGTGATACAGTCCCGACTGCCTGAGCCGTTGCTGTCCCGACACGAGACGTAGCGAGGCACATCCTGGCAGAGAGCGAACTGTCGGTTTGCGGGTCAGTACCGCCGCTATCGGATGCAGTGTGGAAAGCCGAGAAAGTGGAGTATCCTTACCGTACCGGTGTCCAGCCACACACCGAGCACTGTGCCGCTGTCGACTCGTGAAGGCCGCCGCAATCAGGGCACTGCTTCTTGTTATAGCTCTCTTCCCAACCACTCTGGTCCACGTCGTGGCCACGCTGGGAGAGGAACTCGTCGAACATATCGTCACTACTCGGTGCGGACGCCATACATGCTATGGTATATCACATCAGTATATAGGTTTAATGGTATTGTGAAACATTGCCATGAGTAACGACGCACCACGCGCAACGAGACGGTCAGTCACAGCGAGCCGTGCCACTCAGGAGCCGTACAACCAGAAGACAACATCAGATGAGCAGTCGTTCAGACGGTGCGCTGGCCCGGTTGTCTCCGATACCACCCGTTAGCTGTCGGTCGCAACCGGGTGGGTGTAATCAACAGTGATGCGGGCGCTTGCGATGAGCGCGTTCGCGATGGCCTCTGACGCCTGTTCCTGCTCTGTCCCACCCTCGATGGAAAGCATTTCGTCGAGAGCGAACACCTGAAACCGGTGTTCGTACGGCTGGCCGGCCGGCGGACACGGCGGTTCGTACCCCGGCTCGTTGGGGGGCTGTGTTCCCTGTCGAGCGCCGCCGAGCGCGTCGAGGGTCGGCTCGCGAGGGAGGCCGGCCGGAATCCGGTCCGTCTCTGGCGGGACGTTCCACAGCGTCCAGAACACCGGCTGGCTAAACACGCCGCCGTCGTACTCGGCTGTGACAGCGAGCGCTGCCGTCGGCTCCGGGACGCGCTCGATGACGAACGGTGGCGAAACGCCATCGCCGTCACAGGTGAACCGGGCCGGAAGCTCGTCCCCGGAACTGAACGCGGGGCTCGACACTTCGAAAGCCGGTGTCGTGTCGTCCGACTGCCCGGTACAGCCCGCGCTCCCGACCAGTGCTGACGCCCCGAGCGTCTGGAGGAGGTGGCGACGGCGCATACCAGAGTGGGAGGGACAGGTCGTAATCTGCCTTGTGATACCCCGCCACGTACCACACCAAATCCGGTGAAGGGACATCACTGGTCCCTATCAGGGCGAACATGTTCCCGCCCGTCGCCAGCGACTGAGAACGTCTTACCCCCTTCTTATTTTGGGATACTGGAGTTCCAACCACATGGAACTCAAACGCAAAACGATCGCGAAGGTGATCGCCGCCGCGTTCGTCTTCAACCTCGTCGTCATGGGGGCTGGCGCGTGGATCGCGTATCAGGAAGCGCCACCCATCCCGGAGCAGGTTGTCGGACCCGACGGCGAGACGCTTGTCACGGGTGAGGACATCCGCGACGGGAAGAAGGCGTTCCAGAAGAACGGGCTGATGAACCACGGGTCGATTCTCGGGAACGGCGCGTACTACGGCGCGGACTACACCGCCGACTCGCTGGAGTTGAAAACCCAGCACATGCGGACGTACTACGCCGAGGAGCGCTACGGGACCGAGTACGACTCGCTGTCGACGGCCGAACAGGCTGCCGTCGATGACGACGTGAAACAGGACCTCAGTGGGGAGTACGAGGGCGGGAACATCGAGTACTCCGCCGCAGAGCTGTACGCCCACGAGCAGGTCCGTCAGGAGTACGTCGAGCGGTACCACGAGGGCAGCCACGAACGGGGCGTCCCTGAGGGGATGATCGACTCCGAAGCCGACGCCCGACAGTTCGCCGACTTCGCCATGTGGACGGCGTGGTTCTCCCACACCGACCGACCTGGCGGCGAACACTCCTACACGAACGACTGGCCCTACGAGCCGGCCGCCGGTAACGACGCGACCGGCGCGGCGATGACCTGGAGCGTCATCGCAATGGTCCTGCTCGTCGCCGCCGCCGGTGGCGGCATCTGGCTGTACCAGTCCGTCAGCCTCCCGGAACCGTCCGCCGGCGACCTCTCGGTTCCCGAGCCGGGCGACGTGAGCATCTTCCCCAGCCAGCGGGCCGCCCTGCGGTTCATCCCGGTCGCCGCCGGGCTGTTCCTCGCGCAGGTGTTACTCGGTGGATTACTCGCCCACTTCTACATCGAACGGGCAGGGTTCTTCGGCATCGAGGAAATCTTCGGTGTCCATATCCTCCAGATTCTGCCGTTTGCGATGGCGAAGACCTGGCACATCGACCTGGGCATTCTCTGGATCGCCGCGACGTGGCTCGGTGCCGGGCTGTTCCTGCCGCCGCTGTTGACCGGCCACGAGCCCAAACGCCAGTCGACGTACATCAACGTGCTGCTCGGAGCCATCGTCGTCGTCACCGTCGGCGGCCTCGGCGGCATCTGGCTCGGGTCGCACGGCTACTTCGGCGACCTCTGGTGGCTGTTCGGCAACGAAGGGCTAGAGTACCTCGAAGTCGGGAAGGTCTGGCAGGTCGGACTGCTCGTCGGCTTCGGCCTGTGGGCCGTCCTCTCGATTCGGGGCCTGAAACCGCTGCTAGACCGAGAGCCGGTGTTCGGCCTCGCCCACATGATTCTGTACGCCGGCGGCTCGATTGCACTGCTGTTTACCGCCGGGTTCTTCTTCACCCCGGAGACCAACATCGCCGTCACGGAGTTCTGGCGCTGGTGGGTCGTCCACATGTGGGTCGAAGGGGCCTTCGAGTTCTTCATCGTCGCCATCATCGGGCTGACGCTGGTGTCGATGAACCTGCTCAGCCGCCGCAGCGCCGAGAAGGCGGTCATGCTCCAGGCGCTGCTGGTGATGAGTACGGGCGTCATCGGCGTCTCCCACCACTACTGGTGGGTCGGCATGCCCGACATGTGGGTCCCCATCGGGAGCGTGTTCTCGACGCTGGAACTGCTCCCGCTGGTGTTCATCCTCTACGAGGCGCTGGGTCAGTACCGGGCGATGTCGGAAACCGGTGGGTTCCCCTACAAGCTCCCGTTCATGTTCATCATCGCCAGCGGGGTCTGGAACTTCGTCGGTGCCGGCGTGCTCGGGTTCTTCATCAACCTCCCGCTCATCAACTACTACGAGCACGGCACCTACCTCACGGTCGGCCACGCCCACGCCGCGATGTTCGGGGCGTTCGGCTTCCTCGCGCTGGGGATGGTCACCTACATGCTCCAGCTCGCCATCAAGCCCGGCCGCTGGGACGGCTCCTGGCTCCGGGCGGCGTTCTGGTGCTGGAACGTCGGCCTCGCACTGATGGTGTTCGTCTCTGTCCTGCCCGTGGGCTTCCTCCAGCTGGAGGCGGCGTTCACCGGGAGCTACGCCGCGGCCCGGAGCGTGGCGTTCTACAACCAGCCGCTCGTCCAGACGCTGTTCTGGGCGCGGCTCCCTGGTGACACGCTCATCATCCTCGGGACGGCCATCTACGCGGCCGACCTGATCCGCAAGCGGTTCGTCCTCCGGCGGTCCGAGGACGACCCCACGGTCGAGGACATGGCCGTCGCGGAGGGCGTCATGAGCGACGACTGAGTTACCGCCGGGTTTCGGCTGTGGTCATCACGGCCGGAACACGGCTCGCCGACAGCAACGAGAAGAGAGTGAACCGTCGGATCTAGACGGGGAACTGCGTCGCCGTCCCGGCGACGATGACCCACGTCACGAGGACGGCGTTGATCGTCGCGCCGACCCAGACCCGACCCGTCTTCCTGAAGAAGTAGGTGCTGACGAAAGCCACGATGCTGAGCAGGGCGACGAACTGCAGCGCCAGGATTGTCAGCAGCGGGTGGCCAAGCGGCAGGGGCTGGCCAGTCAGCAGTGGGATGTACTGAACCGCCAGCAGTACGACGAACCCACCGACGACGATGAGCCAGTTCGTCGCCATCGCGCGGCGGAGCGACCGGGACTCGCCCTCGGGACGGAGCTGACCGTGCAGGAGCGCACCGAGGACGACGAAGAAGGCAAACAGCGGCAAGAGATACGAGAAGCTGATCCGGAACTGCGCCGGGGACAGGAGTTTGATGGCGAACACCCAGATGCGGAAGTCCGTCTGGAACAGGAACGCCACGACGGCTTCCAGCAGATACAGCACACCGACGGTAACGACACCGGCCAGGACCGAGACGCCGACTGTCCGCGCGCCGTCGCCCGTATCGAGGCCGTAGCTCGCCAGCGACACCGAGGGGTCGTCCGCGTTAGTCGTGTAGTGCCACACCGCGAACAGCACCGCGGTGATGACCGCGTTCCCCAGCGCCCAGACGATCACGCCGTTGTTGATCTGCTGTGGGAACAGCCAACTGAGGCCGATAATCGCCGGTGCAACGTCTTGCAACGGGAAGTACGTCACAATCGGAATCGCGGCGGCGAGCAGCGACGCCCCGTAGCGTTTCGCGCCGGTCATCCCCTTCCCGTCGGGGTACTCCCGTCGGAGCCTGTCGGTCGGTGCCCGGTCGATGAGCAGGCCGCCGACCGGGAACAGCGACAGCACGCCGCCGATGAGGGCAACAAAGGTCCCGAGCGATTTCCAGTACCAGACCTGGTTGCTCGGGTCCATCTCGTCTTCGCCTTCGAGCGTTAGCTGGAGCCACTCGATGGACGCGCCGATGGCTGCGGTCGAGAAGTGGTCGCCGGGGTGAGTGGTTGCCGGGGTGTACAGTTGCCGTGCGGTCCCGTCCTCGACACTGCCGTAGGTACGCCCCTCCTCGACGGCGCTGTCCGTGCCGAACACCGTCTGGAGTTTGTCGCTCTGCTCAACGTCGGACGCACTCGCCGTCCCCCACATCAACGGGGCGAACTCGTCGTACTCGCTGAACACGACGGCGAGGTTCCGTGGGAACGAGTCAGTACCTTCGGGGGCACGGTTCGACCCAGTCGATGACCCCTCGATGACCATCGACTCGTACCCGTCCGGATGGGCCGCGGCCGCCGTGATGACAGTCCAGCCACCCATCGAGTGGCCTTCGAGCCCGATGTTTTCGTTATCGACGTAGTCCAGCGACCGGAGATATTCGAGGCTGTCGGGGCCACCGTAGCCGTTTTTGAACGCTGGCGGGTCCGAGTAGCCGTGGCCGGTCTGGTCGATAGCGAGAACCACGAAACCTCGCCTTGCGTACTCGATAGCGAACGGCGACTGCGTCTCCTTCGAGTTGATGTAGCCGTGGACGGCTAACACCCCCGGCTGTGGGGAAGCGCTGCTCGCCTCCTCAGGGATGTACAGCGTCCCGCTCATCATCGTCCCGTTGGTCCCGGAGAACTTCACGTCGCGAACCTCGACGGAACCGGCGTCTGTTTGTACTGTCCATGCGAGCCCGCTCCCGCTGAATATCAGGAGTAGCGACACTGCAGCGACGAACCACAGTCGTCTATCATCGTTCATGATAATACCACGGACGCAGGTGAGACACTCAGTGAATTAAACTTACTGTAAACTCCAAGCCAACGGTAAAGAATTGGGAACGGCGCTGAAAACGGTATTCTAACCCGTTGAAATGGGTGGCAGGTTCCACCCACGTACTGGGCAGTGCTCCGATTCCCACTTCATTACCAATTATTCGGCGTTATCAATAAACCGGTTTATCGGGCATCTACGGTCACAAATAGCCACTTCAGTTTCAATTACTCGCCCCATGGACGAGGTTACGCGCCGCCGAGTTCGTTGGTCCAGAGGTGTTCGATGTCAGCTTCGAGATCAGCCGTATCGAGCGCTTCGACGCCTGACAGGTGCTCGCGGGCGTCCGTGAGATGCTGCTGGACCGCGGCCACGTCGTCAACCGACTTCGCGGCACAGAGCGACACCCGTGCTCGGTTGATTTCCAGCCGCTCCCCGAGCGCCTGCGTCACCGGGATGTCGTGCTCGTCGCCGAGCTGTGCCATGCGGTCTAGCACGCTCGTCGGGACTTCCAGCTGGGCCGCGAGCTCCCGGGACGGCAGATCGACCGTGATATCGGTCGTCTCACACTCGCTCTCACCCCACGGCGCGATAACGTACTCCTGCCCCTCTGTGGACATATAACGTGGGACAGTCCGGACACTCATATTTACTCACAGGCTAACAGGAAGAATGAGGCGTATACCGGTCGGTTCGTCGGTGTTAGTCGTCGGCTTCGGCGGCCGCTGGCCGGGGAATCGTCACGTCCGTGAGCCCCGCTTCGATTTCCTCGCGTCGGCCCTCGAACTTCCCGGGCAGCACCAGCCGGCCACCGAGGTCATCAAGCGGTTCGTCGCTGTCGTACCCGGGGCCGCTCGTGGCGAGTTCGAACAGCACGCCGCCGAACTCCCGGAAGTAGACCGACCGGAACCAGTGGCGGTCGATCTGTGATGTGGGGCGCAGTCCCGCACCGCGAACGGCCTCACGCATCGACTGCTGGTCCTCGTCGGTTGGCGTCTGGAAGGCGACGTGGTGGACCGTGCCGTGGCCCTGCCGGCCGCCCTCGATAGTCGGCAACACGTCGACGTACTTCCCGACAGACCCCGTCGCGGCGTAGCGGGTCCGCTCGTCGCCGGGCGTATCGCCCTGTGCCTGCTCGGTGCCGACTTCCTCGAAGCCCATCTTCTGGAGCAGGTCCTCCGTCGGTTCGGGGTCAGCGAGCCAGAGCGTCACCGAGTGGAAGCCACGGATGGCGGCGTCTTCGGGAACGAACTCCGTCCACGGCTCGGTCGGGTCGTCGTCGGGAATCCCGACTTCGACCAGTTCGACCGGGAGCCCGTCCGGGTCGCGAAACGGGAGGACGGTCTCGCCGAACCGCTCGACACGGTCGTCGTAGTCGACGCCGTACTCGTCGAAGCGGTCCTCCCAGTAGTCGAGGCTTCCCTCGGGAACGCGGAACGCGGTGCGTGAGACCTGTCCAGAGCCGACCTTCCCCTGTGCGTGGTCCTCCCACGGGAAGAACGTCATGCTCGTCCCGGGGTTCCCCGCGGCGTCGGCGAAGAAGAAGTGGTACGTACTGGGGTCGTCCTGGTTGATCGAGCGCTTGACGAGCCTGAGCCCGAGCGTTTCGACCCAAAAGTCCATGTTCTGCTGGGGATCGCTCGCGATGCATGTGACGTGATGGATGCCCGGAGTAGGGGTGGCTTCGGTCATTGGGAGCAATACGTGCCGGAACTACTTGAGTGACTGCTGACGTGAGTGTTACCGGGGTACAGTCGGTAGAAGCTGTTGGCACTGGCGAGTCATGCGACGGACAGCAGTTATATATGACACTGGTGGGACATTCGCGTATGGCAGACGCGGACCGGACAGCGATTCTCGGCGGGACCTTCACACCGATTCACAACGGCCACCGGGCGCTCCTACACAAGGCGTTCCAGACCGCAAGCCACGACGGACGTGGCGATGGCCACGTCATCGTCGGTCTGACGAGTTCCGAACTGGCTACAGAGACGCGTAGCGACCCGGGACACGCGGAGCAGTTGGGTGCGTACGACGACCGCCATGCCGCGCTCGATGCCGAGTTGGGCCAGTTAGGCGAGTCATACACCGCCACTTACGAGATTCTCCAATTAGAGGACACGCAAGGACCAGCCGCGACGCGGGCCGACGTGGATGCGCTCGTCGCCTCGCCGGAGGCGAAGGCACAGCGCCGCGCCTACGAACTCAATCAGCAGCGGCGGGACGCGGGGCTCCACCCGCTGGAGATCCACACGCCGCCGTTTGTCGTCGCCGAAGACGGCACGCGGATCAGCAGCACCCGGATTCGGAACGGCGAAATCGACGTACACGGCCGCCTGCTCGACGCGTCAGAGTGAGGGTGGTGTGAAAAGCGCCAGTTTCTCTGCGCGTCAGACCGTCACTCCATGGTATCCGGACCGTCCGCGTCCAGCCGTTCGGCGGCCCCCGCGACGGTCAGTGGCACGTCGTCCGTCCGGCCCTCGAACAGTCTGACGACTTGTGGCGGGCGCAGGTCACAGTCCCGCAACAGGTCAGTATCAGTCAGGATACGGCGGGTGGGCCCCCTCGCGGCAATCGTGCCGGTATCGTCGAGCAACAGGACCCGGCCCGCGACGTGCGGGACGAGTTCGGTGTCCGGCGTCGAGACGACGAGCGTGACGCCCTCGGCCGCGAGTTCGTCCAGCAGGTCGAGAATCGTCTCCCGGTTCGCGGCGTCGACGTTGCTCACCGGTTCATCGAGCAACAGTACGTCCGGTTCGACGGTGAGCGCGCTGGCGAGAGCAGCCCGGCGCTGTTCACCGCCGCTGAGCCGGAACGGCGGCTTCGACAGGAGGCCGTCGAGGTCGAGCCGGGCCGCGACTCGCTCGACGCGGCGGTCAACCTCCGCGCGCTCGCAGTCGAGTTGCGCCGGCCCGTAGGCGAGGTCTTCGCGAACGGTCGGGTTGAACAGGTAGTCCGCAGGGTTCTGCGTGAGGACGCTCAGACGGCTGCGGACGGTGTCGGCGTCGGTCGTCTCCCCGAAGTACCGGACCCGCCCGCCATCGGGGTCGACCAGCCCGCCCAGCAGTTCCAGCAGCGTCGACTTGCCAGCCCCGTTCGGGCCGAGCAGCGCTACGCGGTCGCCGCGCTCGATGGACACATCGACGCCGTCGACGGCCAGCGTTTCATCGGGGTATGCGTACCGGAGGTCAGTCGCCTCGATAGCAGTCACGCGACCACCACCACGACGGCGAGCGCGACGACCAGTCCGAAGGCGAGGTCGGCCCGCCCGAGCGGTTCCCGGGGCTGTGCCGGCGTCGAGCCAGTCCCGCCACGAGCGCGAGCGGCCCGCTGGACCCGCTCGCCGCGTTCCAGACTGCGGACGAGAAACGAGCCCACGAAGTTCCCCGAGTCGCGCCAGTTCCGGCGGAGGCTCGGCTCGGCGATGGTTCGACTCCGGCGAGCCCGGACCATGCGTTCGAGTTCGGCGAAAAAGAGGAGCAGATAGCGGTACGTGATTCCGAGCAGCGAGACGGCAATCGACGGGACCCGGAGCCGGCGAAACGCCGCCAAGAGGTCGGCGAAGCGGGTGGTCAACAGCAGCACGGACAGGAAGCCGACACACGCGGTTACGCGGACGGCGAACGTAAGCACGTAGTCGACGCCAGCGGCCGAGAGCGGGAGCGAGCCAAGCGAGGGACCACCCATCAGGATGGCCTGTGGCGCGACGACGACGAACGCGAACGCCGGCGGGCCGGTCAGCCGCCCCAAGAAAGTACGGATAGGTATCCGAGAAATGGCCGCAAGCACCGAAGCGAGGAGCGCGAGCGCGCTGACGACTGCCAGTGTCCGCTGTGTCACGGTAAGGGCGACGAGCGTCGCGACGCCGACGAGCTTGACCGTCGGCGTGACGGCCTGGAGAAACCCGTCCCGGTCCGGCAGGTCCTCAGCGAGCAGGAACCACTGGGCGCTGGCCGCGATGGCCGCAACGGTCCGGTCGAGCAGGTCTCTGCCGGACATCAGCTACTGCCGCTGGTCGGTATCCGCCCCGAGCAGGCGACCGATGCCGGCACCGAGGAGGAGCGTCAGCGCCGTCCCGACGACGGCCGACACGAACGTTCCGGTTGCACCACCGAGACCGGGGACGCCGTAGTCCGGGAACAGCGCGGTACCGACGGCGGTGGCGTGTTCCGTCGCATCGGTCGCCTCGGCGGCGTTTTCGAGCGGTTCGGCGTAGCCGACCTGACCGGCCGCCCATCCGAACACCGGCGCGAGCAATGTCAGGACCAGCAGCGCGGCGAGGGCACGAGGTAGCCAGTCGGGAAGATCCCGGGCCATCACGCACTCACCTCCGGGGCGGCGTTCGGTCGCAGGTCGGGGCGAGCGCGGGCCAGATAGCGGTAGACCAAGGCGGTGATGGCCCCTTCAATCAGGCCCAACGCGAGGTGCCCGACGCCCATTATCGACAGCGTCGTCAGCAACTGGTACTGGAACGCAGAGGAAAGGCCCAGCTGAAGGGCGGCGGTCAGCGCGCCGGCCGTAATTCCTAGCCACCCCGCGACGAAGGCCGCGCGGAACTCGCCGTATGGAACGAGCAGGCGATAGATGGCGTAGCCGACGTACACCTCGACGACAGCCATGTTGAACACGTTCGCGCCAAGCACCACGAGCCCGCCGTCACCGAAGACGAGCGCCTGAATCGTGACGACAGTCGCGACACAGAGCGCGCCCAGGTGCGGACCGAGGAGAATCGCCGCGAACGCGCCCCCGACGAAGTGGGCGCTGGTGCCCCCGGGAATTGGCCAGTCGAGCATCTGTGCGGCGAAGATACTCGCTGCGACGACACCGAGCAGCGGCGCGCGCGCATCGGAAATCTCACCGTTGACACGCTTGGCAGCGACGCTCAGAACGACGACCGCAAGCGCACCGAACAGCAACGCAAGCGGTAGATCGATATATCCGTCGGGAATGTGCATGCTACCCGGGTCTGGCCCCGGCGCAGTAATAATACTTTTTCATCGGGCAGTATTACTTCCGACGAGTGAGTATTACCGAAGCCCGGATATCCATATGCGAGCCCCTCTCTATCGACACACATGAGTGAGGACCTCGACCGGATCAGCCTGACACTCCCCTCGTCGATGGTCGACCGACTCGACGGTATCGTCGACGACTGGGAGTACGCGAGCCGGTCGGAAGCCATTCGTGACTCGCTACGTGACTTCTTTGCGACCTACGAGTGGGAGTCCGGTGACGAAAAACACCACCACGGGACCATCGTCATCGTCCACGACCACCACGTCTCGGGCATCGCAGACGAGCTTCAGACGGTCCAACACGAGATGGCCGACATCATCACCTCCGTCCAGCACATTCATCTCTCCCACGACACCTGCATGGAGACGCTGGTCGTCGAGGGCGCGGGCGGCAAGATCACGGAGCTAGCCAACCGTCTCCGGGCGATTGGTGGTGTCCAACAGGTCAAGGTCGTCGTCGTGGACGAGTGAGTTGTAGGCGTGTGAGTCGCCTTCCCCTCGAAAATATGAGACTCCGACCGCATTGCAGACCGTTCTGCCAGTGGTGGACATGGGCCCTGCCGGATTTGAACCAGCGCTCAATCGGTTATGAGCCGATCGCTTTAACCAGACTAAGCTAAGGGCCCTTCAGAATGGTGTTGATGAGTCCGCATCTTTAGCCTGTCGGGTTGGAGTGGAGGGGTTTCGGAGAGACAGGTGGGTCGATACAGAGAGTTTCGTGCATCGGCTGCATATCTCACCGTCCAGCGGCCCTGAAAGCCGACAGTGACGGAGTCGCAGCGCTCGTCGATTTGCGAGTGAAAGAACGACGCCACCGCCAGGGCTCGAACCTGGGACAACCTGGGTAACAACCAGGTGCTCTACCAACTGAGCTACGGCGGCGCGAACGCATCCAATCATTGCCAGAGTTGGTAATTAGGGCTTTCGTTTCCAGTCGGCATCGACACGCTTTCACGCACTTGTGCGCAAGCGGCGGTATGAGCGATGAGTTCGACGCCGTCGTCGAGGAGATGCGAGCACGGGCCTCGCCAACCGACGACGAGCGAGCGCAGTTACAGCGGGTCGCCGACGCGGTGATGGCCGACGCCGAGGCGGCCGTCGCCGACCTGCCGGTCGCTGCGGAGGTAGTGCAAGTCGGATCGACGGCCCGCGGAACGTGGACCGCCGGCGACCGAGACGTGGACGTGTTCGTCTGTTTTCCACCGTCACTCGACCGCGAAGCGCTGGAGGAATACGGGCTGACGGTCGGGCACGAAGTCCTCCCCGATGGGCGCGAGGAGTACGCCGAACACCCCTACGTCGTCGGCGAGCGCGAGGGGTACGCCGTGGATCTGGTGCCCTGCTACGCGGTCGAGGACGCCACCGAGATCCAGTCCGCGGTCGACCGGACGCCGTTTCACACCAGATATCTGCAGGAGCGACTGGACGACGACGGCGCGGGCGAGGTGCGGGTGGCAAAGCAGTTCCTGAAGGGCATCGGTGTCTACGGGAGCGACCTCCGAACACGCGGGTTCTCGGGCTATCTGACGGAGCTGCTGGTACTCGAGTACGGCGGCTTCCGGGCGTTCGTCGAGGCAGTCGCGGACTGGTACCCGCCGGTTCGGCTGGACCCCGAGGACCACGGGAGCGAGACGTTCGACGACCCGCTGGTCGTCATCGACCCGACGGACCCGGAGCGCAACGTCGCGGCGGTGCTGTCCGCCACGAACGTCGCCAGGCTCCAGCACTACGCCCGGGACCTGCTCGCCGAACCACGGGCCTCGCTGTTCACCGAGGACGACCCTGAGCCGTTCGCAGCACCAG
The DNA here is from genome assembly GCF_008728975.1 of Haloarcula sp. CBA1131. Classification (NCBI taxonomy): domain Archaea; kingdom Methanobacteriati; phylum Methanobacteriota; class Halobacteria; order Halobacteriales; family Haloarculaceae; genus Haloarcula; species Haloarcula sp. CBA1131. Next base: position 787,971 of record NZ_RPCY01000001.1, on the reverse strand, counting down.
ACATCGAAGCCGCTGTGTCACAGCGGGAAACGACGCCGATGGCGCTCCGCTTCGTCGCCCCGGACGTGGTCGACGACCAGCTCTGGCCCCAGCTCCGGAAATCCCTCGATGGGCTCTGCAGCGAACTCGACCGACTGGGGTTCGAGGTCCTGCGGTCGGCCGCGTTCGTCGAGGACGGCAGCGGAGACGACGGGGGCCGAGCCGTCGACAGTGCGAGAGCTACCGCCGGCGGCGACAGCGGATCACCAGCACAGCGGGACGCCGTCCTGCTGCTCGAATTTGCCGTCGCCGAGCGGCCGGCCGTCGAGCGCCACGAAGGGCCGCCGGTCCACGTCCGCGAGCACGCGAGCGGGTTCTTCGAGAAGTACGACGACGACCCCGAGGTGGCCGGCCCCTTCATCGACGGCGACCGCTACGTCGTCGAGCGGCCACGCGCGATCACCACAGCTACCGGGTTCCTGTCGAGCGATGCTGTCTTCGACGTGGGGCTGGGGCCACGGATCGAGTCGGCACTGGAGGACGGCTACGAGGTACTGGTCGGCACAGAGATTACAGCGCTTGCCGACGGTTTCGGCGTCGATCTGGCGGACTACTTCGAGCCGAAGCCCTGATCGGCGAGGTCATCGAGAACGTCGCGAGCGTCGTCGCTGACGTCGTCGTCCGGTTCCATCGGCTGGTAGCCGTCAAAGACTTCGTGAACGGTCGTAACCGAGTCTGAGAGGGTATCAAGTCCGTACCCGCCCTCGAGGATGATTCCAAGCGCCGCGTCACAGGCGTCTGTGAGCGAGCGCATGCGGTCCGTCATTGCGCCGTACCCTTCCGTCGAGACGCGCATCCGTGAAATCGGGTCGTGTTCGTGCGCGTCGAAGCCGGCGCTGATGAGCAACAGGTCGGGGTCGTAGTCCTCGATGGCCGGCGCGATGCACTCGTCGATCGCGGCGAGGTAGTCGGCGGTGTCAGCGCCGGGCTTGTACTTGACGTTGAGGTTCGTGCCGTCGGCGTTCCCCGTGCCGGTCTCCTCAATGTCGCCAGTGCCGGGGTAGAGGCCGTCCTCGTGTATCGAGGCGTAGAACACGTCGGAACGGTCGTAGAAGATGTCCTGTGTACCGTTCCCGTGGTGGACGTCCCAGTCGAAGATGGCGACGCGCTCGGCATCGGCTTCGAGGGCCGCCTGTGCCGCGACGGCCGCGTTGTTGATGAAACAGAAGCCCATGGCGTCGTCGCCCACAGCGTGATGGCCGGGCGGTCGGCCCAGAGAGAACGGTGTGTCGCGGCCGGCGTTGCCGTCAAGCGCGGCTTCCGCCGCCCAGACAGCGAGGCCTGCCGACGCGAGCGCGGCGTCCCACGTCTCCTCGACCGCGACGGTGTCGGCGTCCCAGTTCCCGCCGCCGTCGTCACAGAACTCGCGGAACTCCTCGATGTAGTCGGTGTCGTGGACCTCGCGCACGAGGTCGATGTCGGCGTCGTCGGCGGTGACGTACTCGACACCGTGGTTCTCCTTGAGCGCGCGCCGTATCGCTCGAAGTCTGTCGGGACTCTCCGGATGTCGCGGCCCGGTGTCGTGGTCCAGACAGACCTCGCGGTAGCCGAAGTTCATTCAGTAGTACTGTTCGAGTTCGAAGTACGTTTCGACGTCAGCTGCCTTGATCGTCCGACGGTCAGCGTGACGAGCCAACGTGGCGGCCGCGGCGGCCGTGTCGTCGGCGTACGTTTCGAGGAGCGACGCGAGGGCGACGCGGGCGTCCATTGCGACGCGGTAGTCGTCGTCGATGTCGAGCCGTGCGATGCGGTCGACCGGCGCGACGGGGAGTTCGAGGCCGTCCTTCTCCGGGACCTGCTCGATGCCGAAATCGGCCGGCATCAGCGTCTTTCGGCCGTCCGTGGTGGCCTCGGTAGCTGCTGTGACGGCAAGCGAAGCGCCGTGGTCCTGTATTCGACGAGCCAGTTCCTCCGCAGCGTCGGCACTCACCCGGAGCCCGTCCGCGTTCCGCCGAATGACCGCATCCACCGGTGCGAACGGTAGCTCGACACTCATACCCAAACCCGGGAGTGTTGCGGTCTTAAGAGTTTCCGTAGCGTCGCTCGGCGACTCAGAACACGTCCTCAGCGTGAAGCCGGTCGTCGTGGAGTTCGCCACGGACCGTTATCTCCTGCCCTAACTGCACGCGCTCGCCGGTTTCGACGCTCATCGTCTGCTCGCCGTCGTCCAGCACCACGGGGTCGCCGGTCTGGACGACGGTGCCGGTGAACTCCACCTGCTGGCCGGCGCTCTGTGCGCCACCGTCCGGCGACGTGTCGCCGGTACCAGCACTGACTGCGGCCGCCCCGTCGCCGCTGTTGTCGGTATCAGCGTCGTCCGCACCGTCACCGAAGGAGGACAGGCCGGCGTGTTCGGCGTCGGTCGTCTCGGCGCTGGCTCCCCCACCTGCGCCACCAGTCGCCAGATCCGCGCCGTCGTCGAGCACGACGACCGTAGAGTTCCAGCTCGCCGAGGCCTCCTTGTCGTCCTGCCAGCCGTCCTGGATTTCGACATCCGCCGCGAGCACTTCGTCGCCCGGCGCGATGTCCTTGTCCGCCTTGTCGCCCCACAGCGCCACGCGGATGTCGCCCGTCGCGTCCTGGATGCGGACATTTCGGACCTGTCCCTCGCTGCCGTCGTCGCGGTCGAACGTCCGCTTGGGGTCGGCCGAGCGCACGACGCCAGCAATATCGGCTGTCTCTTCGAGTTCGACCTCCGCGATTGGGTCAGCGTCGGGCTCAAAGGCCACGTCGTCATCCACTTCGTCGACGGCCCCTTGGTCGCCGACGTGGAGTTCCAGCGAGCCGTCCCGCTCCCGGACGTAGCCATCGATTATCTCCACGGCCGCCCCCGCATCGAGTTCCTCGGCGCGGTCGGCTCGGTCGTCCCACAGCGTCACCCGGATACGCCCCGTCTCATCGCCGAGCGTGAGGTTCGAGACACGGCCCTCGCTGCCGTCATCCCGGTCGAACGTCCGGATGGTGTCGGTATCAAGCACGAGCCCGCGCAGCGTCACGTCGGACTGGCCCATCGTCAGCGCGTCGATGGACGAGCCAGCGCCCGGCTCCACGTCGATTGTGGCGTCGTCGTCCGGCTCCGCCTTGTCGACGGACACCTCCAGCCCATTGTAGCCGTCCTTCGGCCGACCCTTCACCCGGAGTACGTCGCCGACCTCCAGTTGCCCCTCGTCGATGTCGACGGCCTGGCCGTCCCAGAAGGCGAGCCTGAGGCTGCCGCTCTCGTCGGCCGCCTCGACGTTGATGACCCGGCCGTCCTCGTCCTCGTCGTCGCGTTCGAAGGTCTTCAGGTCGCCGATGGCCATCACCTTGGCGAGGAACTTCACCTCGTCCATCCCGGGTTCGATATCGGCGATGGCGTTGACCTCGTTCTCGTTGAGCTCGTGGGCCAACAGCATCGCGGCCGTCTCCTCGTCGGCGAGCCCGCCCATCTGCTCGACCTTCTCCTCGACGGCCTCGCGGAACTCCTCCTCGGGGACGTCCGTCTCTAGGTCCTCGTAAATGTCCTCTATCGCACCCATCTATCTATGGGACGCTGGGCTGGGGCGCGCTTAAGCGTTGTCGTTGGGCGAGCGAGCGGCCGTTGTCGGTCGATTTCGGTGGTCTCCCGTCCATTACTCGATGGTGGTCATGCGATGGGGTATAAACCCTCGTCCGCTGGCCCGACAGCGGGCACTGTTATGCCACCACGTTGAGAGAGTCGTGGGCAGCCGTTAGCGTGTCGCTGTTGTTACGGGGCTCTGGCCGTCGCCGGTGTCGTGAGACACAGACACCGTGCCGGGGAGCCCGTTCTCAAACGTCGCCGTCGCCCGGTAGTCGATCTCCATAATGGCTTGCGTACACACATCGCCAGCGTCCGGTTTATCCTTCGTCCCAACACTGATGCGAAGTTCATCGGCACTCGAATCGTACGTGACGTCTGTTAGGTCGGCCGTTTTGCACCCATCAGATCCCCAGATAGTGCCTTCGACGACGACTTGATCGCCGTCGAAAGCCACCGTTGCCGAACTTGTCTGTGACCCGGACTGTCGCTGGGTGACGCTGAATGTTGTCTCGTTCACACTCGGGGTTTCACTCGCGCCCTCTGTGGATGTTTCCCCGCTACCGGGCGCCCCACCAAAGCAGCCAGCGAGCGCTATCGAGCAACCGAGACCACCGTATCGTAGGAGTTGTCGCCGCTTCATATTCGCCCGAATGTAGGCCAGTTGAAAGATACTCCCGGTCGCTCAAATCAGCGTTGTAGCGAAGTGTGCCTACCCGTCGCGTGACGGCACGCGAACCGTCACCCTTTTTAGGTGCACCACCCTCTCTGGAAATGAGTCCGGATAGGGTAGTGGACTATCCTCTTGGCTTGCGGAGCCAGGGACCGGAGTTCAAATCTCCGTCCGGACGTTCATTCCATTCACGACCGGACGTGCTCCACGCTCGCGTGGAACTCCGTCCGGACGTTTCTACCGACGCAAACCGCCGAGCGACGGTAATAGGGTCTCGCTGTCGAAACTTTGCACAGATGGCGATGTGGTTTTCCGACCGCGAATACAACCCACCGTGTGCGCGACCATCTCCGTGCCGGCATCGCAGTGTACAACGAAGGTCGCTACCACGCCGCACACGACGCGTGGGAGGCGTACTGGCTGAACCTCGACGAAGGTGACGACGAGCGGTTTCTGCACGGTCTCATCCAGTTCACCGCGGTCGTCCACCACGCTAGCGAGGAGAACTGGTCGGGCGCGCAGGGACTGGCCGAGAGCGCGGTGGAGTACCTCGACGGCCTGCCCGACCCGTACCGCGGGGTGGCACTATACAGGGTCCGGTCGTTCCTCGCGGCGACGGCGGCGGACCCACACCACGCAGCGGCGGACCCGCCAGTGGTGACCCACGACGGCGAAGCGATTGGCTACGACACGCTTGATTTCGACGCTACCGCCATCGCTGCCGAAGTGCTGGCGGAGGCTGGCCGGTACGACGAGGAAGCCATCAACGACGCTGTTGACCGCGCGCGAGATGAACTCGACGGCGACGGCGGCTCGCAGTTCGTCGGAATGGTGTTCTCGTTCGTGCGCGAGCGCGACCAGCGCCCCGTCGTCTACCAGCGGCTCCGGGACCACGTCGAACTGGAACAGCAGAAAGACGACGACGTGCGGGGGCTGTTCGAGTAGCTCGGGCCGCTTGACTGGCTGGTTACCCATTTAATCAACACAACGGATTTTCCGGAAATCCGCACCGACTATGCCCGTGGCGGCCCAACCGACAGACGACCGAATGAGCGACTCGATTGAACGTCCGAGTCCCACAGACGCGGAGAGAGAGGCCGCCCCGGAGAGTGCTGTTCTCGACCGAATCAGGGGCTGTGTCGAGGACGTGAGTCTGGCGTTCGACCGGTGGGACGACGCTCACGTACGGGGGCCGGGGCTGTACGTCGTCATCGAGCGCGACCCGACGACGGCGTTTTCCGACCCGATGGGGTCGAACCGGTGGCCGGTCGAGGACTGCCCGAGCGTGTTCGACCAGTCCGGGGCGCTGTTCGAGGCGGCCCGGTCGGTTGCGGTTGCGTGTGACGGCGCAGTTGTCGTCCGCAGTGACGGCACAGTCAGACCATCGATGGTTCGGCTCACGCAGTTGACTGAAGCGGAGGCGGAAACTGTCGACCAGCTCCCGTATGCTGACTGGATGGGGACACGACACATGAGTGCGCTGGAGACCTCCACTCGGGACGCCGTGTTTGCAGTGGTGACGCTGAGCGAGGAGAACGGGCGGGTCACTGTCTTTCGAGACGGGACCTACGAGGACCGGCAGCGCGACGTCCTCGGCGAGAAGTGGTAGCGGTCCGTGGTGTGCCCGCCACGGCTCCGGTTCGGCGACCCGGGCTTCGATACGGGCGTTTTTGCTGGGTTCGTGTCCCAACCCACGCACTTATGTCAACACTCCGAATAGATTGAGACATGAAGTCCCGCCTTATCCGTGCGTGGAGTCGTGCCAAGAACGCTGCCGCTTTCGCTGCCGTCGGTGCTGGAATCGGTGGGCTGTTCAGTAAAAGTGCGGCGAGTAGTGGTGCCGCGCTCGGTGCACTCGTCGGAGCCACGATCGGCGAGAAGCGAGCGAGCGTCGGCCCCATCTCGGAGAAGATAACAGACGAAGCGAGTGGGATCGTTTCTTCGGACGAATAGAACCGGACTGGTGTCCGACAGAGCGACTGGACGATTCGAACCAGCCTGTTGCTCGGAGACGCTACCGTATTGGCGCAGACGGCAAAAGCTCACTGACGCCGGTAACGGCGCTACGGCTCCGGTTCGGCGACGCGTTCTTCGCCGTCGAAGTGCGCGGAGTTGTCCTGTGGGTCGTAGCCGAGTGCCTCTTTCGCGCGCTCGATGGAGTAGTACTTGCGGTCGTTATCGGAGATCCCGTAGACGATTTCGTACTCGTAGTCGGCCTGGAGCGCGCAGTCGTGGATGTGAGCACAGTCTCGGTAGGAGAGCCACATCGCCTGCCCGCGCTCGTAGTCTATCGGCGGGTGGCCCCGCGTGAGGTTGCCGATACGGATGTTGCAGACGGAGAGCCCGTACTGGTCGTGGTAGTAGCGGCCCAGCACCTCGCCGGTGGCTTTCGAGACGCCGTAGAGGTTGCCGGGGCGGGGGAGCTCGGTCCCGTCAAGGCGGTACTGGTCGTCCGGGCGGTACATCTCGGGCGTGCGCTCGTCCGTTTCGAAGGAGCCGACGGCGTGGTTCGAGGACGCGAAGACGAACTTCTCGACGCCCTCGTCGACGGCGGCCTCGTACATCTTCTGGGTGCCGTCGATGTTGTTTTCGAGGACGGAATCCCAGGGGGCTTCGGGCCGGGGGTCGCCGGCCAGGTGGATGACGGCGCTGACGCCGTCCATCGCCGCGGCCACGTCGCCCTCGCTGGACACGTCCCCGACGAGGTACTCGTGGTCGGGCTCCTCGGCGGGTGGGCTGTGGAACATGAGTTTCCACTCGTAGGCGTCCTCGAGGCCTTCGAGGATGGCCGCCCCGACAGCGCCGCCAGCGCCGGTGAGCAGAACCGGGTCGTCCATTCGTATGAGACGATACGTCGCACGCAATAGGTAGCTTGCGGTTCGCTTTTGTGTCGCCCAGCCGGACCGAGCGTATGGAACCCACAGCTCCGCAGGAGGCGTGTTTCGAAGCGGGCGTCAAGTTCGGGTCGTTGTATCACCAGTTCGCCGGCACCCCGATCAGCCCGGCCAGCGCCGACTCGCTCGCGGCGGCGATGGAGGAAGCCATCGAGAACCAGCCGTTCTGTGAGGCGGTCACCGTCAGCGTCCGAACAGAGGCGCTGGAAGACGCTATCGCCGAGGGCGGGGCGGACTACACCGAACTTACTGGGCGGTTCATCGACGTCGAGATGCGCATCGAATACGAGGGCGTCACGGTCGAGACAAGCATGGCGATGGAGGACGGCTACCCGCTGATGCAGGTCGACGCAGTGCAGGAGTGAATGGCCGGACGGGAGCCTGAATCACTGTCACAGGCCCGAAAATTTTACCAGAGCGGGCTGTGAGGCTTCCGATATGGCCCTCCACGCAGTCGACGATATCGACGACGCAATCGACGCGACGAAGTCGTTTCTATTCCCGTTCGAGAAGGGGACGTGGCTCCGAATGGCGTTTGTCGTGTTCTTCATCGGTGGCGGTGGTGTCGGACTGAACAACGTCCAGTCGTTCAGCAACTTCGGCGATTTCGGCGGGAACGGCGGACCCGGCGGTCCCAGCGGCCCGGGAAGCGAGTTTCAGCTGGCCGCGCCGCTTGAAACTGTGATGTCCGTGCCCGGGAACCTCGCCTTGCAAGTCTCCGAGCCCGGCGTCCCGTCCGGCGCACCGGACGAACTACTCGCCGGGGCTGGGCTCCTTGTGCTCGCCGTCATCGGCCTGTTCATCCTGCTGGCATTCGCGTACGGCATCCTGAGTAACTTCATGGAGTTCGTGTTGACCCAGGCGCTCATCGACCGCGAGATACACGTCCGCCGGTACTTCAGCGAGCACGTCGGGAACGGAATACGGCTGTTCCTGTTTCGGCTTGTCCTCGGGGTTATCTGGCTCGGCATCGCGCTCGTGATCGGCGCGGCCGTGTTCTTCCTGGCGCTCGGTGGCGAAGCCGCAAACGTCGGTACGTCGAGCGCCCTCGCGCTATCGGGACTGTTCATCGCCGTATTCGCGGTACTCGCGATAAGCTACGGTATCGTCTTCGGTTTCACCACGGTGTTTGTCGTCCCGCTGATGACGGCGGACGATGACGGCGTCCTCTCCGGTTGGTCGCGGCTCTGGGGGTCGATGAAACGCCACCCCAAGCAGTACCTCGCCTACCTGTTTTTCTCCATCGTCCTCCAGATCGGTGTCGGTATCGTCAGCGCGATTCTCGGCATCATCGCATTTATCGTCGTTCTGATCCCGTTCGGGCTCATTGCGTTTGCGCTGTATCTCGCGCTCCAGAATTCCGTCGGCGTGGTCCTGGCCGGGGTTGTCGGGCTGCTGGGGCTGCTGGTCCTGCTCGTTATCGGTGCGCTCATACAGGTCCCGCTAACGACGTTCCTGCGGTACTACGCGATGCTCGTGCTGGGTGACATCGACGCAGACATGGACCCGATTCCCGAGGTGCGCTCGGACATCCGGGCCGAGTAGCCACAACGGCTTTTCGGTTTCAGGAATTGCCGACCGGTCACGTCCTGCGTTTTCACTTTCACTTTCAGGCGGGCTTTTAATCCCTCACCGCCCCAACGTCTCCGTATGAGTCAGTCAAGTCTGGACGACGACGAACTGTTCGGAGAGGCGGCCAATGAAATGCGCACGGACGTCGAGGAGTCGCTCGCGGAGGCTCGCGACGCGCTCCCCGAGGCCGATTCGGTCTGGGACGTGGAGGCCGACAACACGCTCGGCGTTCTGAACTCGCTCAAAACGGCACTCGACGTGGGCGACGCCGAGGACCACCTCCGCGACGCGAAGAAGTGGTACACGATGGGCGAACGCGCGGACGCCTTCGAGGACGCCGACGACCTCGCCGAGGAAATCGAAACCATCGCCGACCTCATCGACGACGTCGACGACGCCCGCGAGCAGATCGGTGACCTCACCGCGACGATCCCACAGCTCCGAAGCACGCTCGAAGAGTTCGAGGGTGAAGACGGGGCGGACGCGGAGGCGGACGGCGACGCCGATGCGGAAGCCGAAGCCTGAGCGCAAGCTAGCCACGTTCCGGCGAATGCTCACCGCGTTCTCCGCCGGTCACCAGCGCATCGCTCGCGTCGTCCAGCGACTTTTGTCCCGCAAGTCCCGGTTTCGGTGAAATTGACTGCAGAAACAGGTCCGGCCGGTGCCTGGCAACCGGTGTGACATTCTATCCAAAGCCGTATTTACGGCCGGCCGAGCGCTTAAGTGTTCGTGGAGCAACAGTTCCGGCCACGCGATATGGACGACAGACTCACACGCCGAACGTTCGTCTGTGGCGTCTCGACTGCTGTAGCGACCGGTCTCGCGGGCTGTAGCGAGGACCAGTCGGGCGGCGGCGCGGTGACACCTACCCGGACAGACGGAACCGATAGCATGGCAACGGAGCCAGCGAACGGCGGGGACACCGACACCACAGAAGCGGAGACCGGGGCGTATCGGAACGGCGTCGGACAGAACGCCAGCGTCTCCGTTGCGGTCCCAAACGATACTGCGGCCCTTACCAGTCCGTCCGTACAGTGGCGGGCAACCGCCGACGGCGTTACCATCGAAGAAGCCGGGGAAGTGACCAGCGGGGCCGGGCACTACCACATCATCGTTGACGCCGACCCTGTAACGCCGGGCGAGACAATTCCGACGGACGACGCCCACATCCACTACGGGACCGGGCAGAAAGACGGCGTGCTGGAACTAGACCCCGGCGAGCACACGCTCCACCTCCAACTGGGGGACGGCGCACACACGGCGATGGCACTGACCGACAGCGTCGACGTGACCGTCAGCGACGAGGCCAGCCTCAGTGTCGAGACGAGCGTCGACGGGAGCGTCGTTGACTGGGAGGCCAGTGTCGAGAACTACACCATCGGACCCACCAGCGACGGTATCACGTCGAATACGGGCCATCTGCACGCGATCGTCAACACCGATCCGGTGCCGACCGGCGAGGTCATCCCAAACGATGCGCGACACGTCCACTACGGCGATGGCTCGACGAGCGGGAGCCTCGACCTCGCCGAGCAACTGGGCGATGCATACGAGGCCGGCGAGCACACAGTTCACTTCCAGATCGCGTCCGCAACACACCGTGCGACGACGCTCACCGCGTCGGAGACAGTGACGACGGAGTAGCTCGCAATCTCAGACAGGTCTTCGGCCTCAGACGATAGAGTCCGGGCGCGTCGAGAAGTAGTTGAACACCGCGCCGAGACCGATGCCGTAGACGACGTGAGCGATGAGCGTCAGCACCGCGTACAGCACCAGCGTGAGTCCGGACTGGTCGGTGTAGAAGGCGAGCACGAACCCGGTCCACATCGCGCCGCCGAAGAACGCGCCGCTGACGGGATCGGACTGGCCCGGGAGGTACGCTTTCAGCGAAGCGAACAGCAGCGGCCACGGGAACATCCCGCCGCCGAGGAAGATGAAGAAGCCGAACAGTACCTCCGGGACGTAGCCGGTCAGGCCCACGAGTTCGGTGAGGATTGCGAAGTCGTCGAGACTGAACGCGCCCAGTGACTGGGCGATGAGGAAGACGACGGACATCATCGCGGTCCCGACCAGCCCGCCGGCAGCACCGACGACACCGTCGGCGAGAATCCCGGCGAGGCTATCGAACTCCTCGACCTCTGTGAGGCCGTCGTCGTTGATAGGCGGGTCCTCGACGCCGGGTGACGTGTCTTCCATGGTGTGTTGTAACATGGCAGTAGATAAAAAAGTTCCCGCACACGTTAGGCCAGCGAAGGACATATGTCAGAAATCTGTCCGCAATACCTATTACAAGGTGGGAAGAATCATGAAGAAATGGCGGTATCCTTGATAACATACGCCACGGTTGTGTTCCCCTTGCACGGTGGCGACGTCAGGGCACCCAGTGCGGTGTTCGACCAGATCTTCGAGGTGTTCCTGCTGCTGGGAACGGCCGTCGGGGTGGTCGTCGTGGCGTACACGATGTACCACGCGCTCAAGTACCGCGACGACGGGGGCGGAACGGACCCGTACGCCGACAAGGTCGAACGGCCCGAAATGGGGGAGATGCCGACCGGCGGCGCGGGTGGCCGGAAGGTGTTCTACTCGTTCAGCATCAGCGCCATCATCGTCGTCTCGCTCATCGCCTGGACGTACTCGCAACTGCTGTACATCGAGCAGGGGCCCGATCTGGCTCAAGAGGAGGCGCTGGAAATTGACGTGGAGGGATACCGGTTCGGCTGGGACTTCGTGTACCCGAACGGGCACACGACCAACACGCTCTACGTGCCACAGGACCGGGTGGTCAGGTTACAGGTGACCTCGACGGACGTGTTCCACAACTTCGGGATACCGGAGTTGCGAGTCAAGACCGACGCCGTTCCGGGCCAGTACACGTCGGCCTGGTTCACGGCCAACGAGACGGGGACCTACGCCGCCAAGTGCTACGAGCTGTGTGGCAGCGGCCACTCGCTGATGACGACGGATGTGGTTGTGATGCCACAGGACGAGTACGAGGAGTGGTACGCGGAGACGAACGGGACGGCGGCGAGCGGCAACGAGACGGACCAGCGAATCGCGACTGAGGCGACCGCCCTCGGAGGTGCGCCCGCATGAGCCACGACCACGAACACGGATTGCCGCCCAAGTCGTCGGTCAGCCGGTGGTTCCTCACGACCAACCACAAGGACATCGGCGTGCTGTATCTCATCACCGCGCTGTTTTTCCTGATTTTCGGCGGCGTCCTCGCCCTGCTGTTCCGCCTCGAACTGATTTCCTCAGGCGCTGACTTGCTGGGGTCAATGGGGTACAACCAGGCAGTGTCGACCCACGGCCTCCTGATGGTGTTCTGGTTCATTTCGCCGTTTGCCTTCGGCTTTGCGAACTACCTCGTCCCGCTACAGATCGGCGCGGACGACCTCGCCTTCCCGCGGTTGAACGCCCTGTCGTACTGGCTGTACCTGTTCTCGGGCATCCTGATGGGCGTCTCCTTCTTCCAGGGGACTACCTTCGCGGGCGGGTGGACGATGTACGCCCCGCTGAACACGCCGGCGTACATCCCCGGCGAGGGCCTGGGCGCGACTTCCGTCGTGCTTGCGCTCATCATGTTCACGGCGGCGGTGACGCTGGGGTCGGTGAACTTCCTGACGACGATGTACCGCATGCGCGCCGAGAACCTCCGGATGCGGGATATCCCCATCTTCTCGCTGTCGATCAATCTCACCGTCTGGATGATGCTCTTTGCCTTCGCGGCACTGCTGGCCGCGCTGATGATACTCGCCTCCGACCACATCCTCGGGACGACCTACTTCCAGTACTCTATCGACGGGACGACGATGGCGACCGACGCGGACAACCCGGGTGCGTCGCTTTTGTGGGCGCACCTGTTCTGGTTCTTCGGCCATCCGGAGGTGTACATCGTCTTCTTCCCCGCGCTCGGCGTGATGGCCGAGTGCTTCCAGACCTTTACCGGCCGGCGGCTGGTCGGCCGCAAGTGGTTCATCATCTCGATGGTGCTGGTGGCGCTCCAGAGCTTCGTCGTCTGGATGCACCACATGTTCCTGACCGGCATCAACCTCCCAATCAAGACCATCTTCATGGCGACGACCATCGGTATCTCGCTACCCTTCGACCTGATGGTGTTCTCGCTCATCTACACGATGGCGAAGGGGCGGGTCCGGTTCACGACGCCGTTCCTCTTCTCGCTTGGCGCGCTCATCCTGTTCATCATCGGCGGCATCACCGGCGTCTTCCTCGGCGCAATCGTGCTCGACTACCAGTTCCGGGGGACATACTGGGTCGTCGCCCACTTCCACTACGTGATGGTGGCGGGCGCGACGGCTCTCTTTGGCGGCCTCTACTACTGGTATCCCAAAATAACGGGGAAGATGTACAACCAGACGCTGGGGAAGATACAGTTCGGCGTCTACTTCCTCGGGTTCAATCTGCTGTACTTCCCGATGTTCATCGCCTGGGAGACGCCGCGGCGAGTGTTCGTCTACCCCGATGGCCTGCAGATCTGGCACACGATGGCCACTGTCGGCGGGTTCATTCTCGGCGCGAGCTTCCTCCTCATGTTCTACAACCTCTTTGTGAGCCTCTGGCGCGGGGAGGATGTCGGGCCGAACCCCTGGGAGTACGCCACCTCCGCCGAGTGGGCCGCCGCCTCGCCGCCGCCGCTCGAAAACTTCCCCGGTGTACCGAGCTACGCCACCGGGAAACTGGAGTTCCTCGACGAGGAGACGGTCGCCGAGCGGACCGAAAGCATGCCCGGAGCCGCGGCCCACGGCCACGCGGCGACCGACGGCGGGACCGCGACGGACGGCGGCGCGGTGACAGCGAGGGCCGCGGCGACGGCCACTTCGGTGGAGCCGGCCCACGAGGTCGGCGGCGAGGAACACGCCAGCCACGCCAGCTTCTGGCCGTTCCTCGTCAGCCTCGGCGGGTTCATCGCCTTTCTCGGGCTCTCGGGCGTGCGGACGGGGAGCGTGTTCTACCTGTCGATGGCGGCCATCGGCGGGGTGGCGACGTTCGGGTCGCTTGTCGGCATGACCCGCGAGCCGTTCCACGCGCCGGAGATGGCCATCGCCGAGCGGTGGCCTTTCGAGCGCGTCGAGAAGATGAAACTCGGGATGTGGACGTTCCTCGCCAGCGACATCGTCCTGTTCGGGGCCTTCATCGGCTCCTACGCCTTCGTCCGGGTCGCGTACGGCTGGACGGCCTGGCACCACGACCTCATCCCGGCCGAACATGTGACGATGCCCGGCCTCATCAACACGTACCTGTTGCTCACGTCGAGTTTCCTCGTCGTGCTCGCGATGGTCGCCGCAGAGCGCGAGAGCAAGCGTGGGACCGTCGCCGCGCTCGTCGGGACGTTCGCGCTCGGAGTCGGCTTCCTCGTCAACAAGGGACTGGAGTGGCAGCACCTGTTCCACATCAGCACAGAGGCGTTCCCGAACGGCTGGAACCTCTCGACGAACATCGCGTCGTCGACGTTCTACCTGACGACGGGGCTACACGGGGCCCACGTCATCATCGGGCTCATCATCTGTGCGTACATGACCGTCCGGGCCTGGAACGGGGCCTACCAGGGCGACGACAGGGCCATCGAGTACTTCGGCCTGTACTGGCACTTCGTCGACATCGTCTGGCTGTTCCTGTTCCCCCTCTTCTACATCCTCTAGAACAATGGACTGGAAAGGCTACACCGTCATATACGTCGTGTTGTTCGTGTTCGCGACCGCGCAGGCCGTCGTCGAGTTCGCCGGCCTCGTCGACAGCGCCTACTGGGCCGCCTTCGCGCTCATCATGGTGCTGTCGGTGATCAAGGCCGTCGGCGTCGCCGCGTACTACCAGCACCTGCGCTGGGAACCACGGGCCGTCACGTACCTCGTCCTCGGCGGGACTGTCGCCGCGCTCGCGCTGACCGGCGCAGCGGCGTACTCGATACTGTGACCGGCCAAGCAACCTGAAAGTCAGGCCACCAACTGGAAGCCAATGGCGATGAGGAAGAGCACGCCGGCGACGGTCGCGGACTCGGCGACGGCCAGCGAACGGGGATGCCCTCGTCGCGTCGCCGACAGGTAGACGCCAAACAGCAGGTAGCCACAGAGACCCGCCCCGCCGACGACAGCGACCGCCAGCCCGGCTATCGACTGGGTCTCGACGGGGCCGGAGATGGACGCGACGACACCGATGAGGAGCCCGACGACCAGCACCGCGAACGCGGCGACCCAGACCATCGGCTCGTCAGCGTACGTCTCGAACCGACTCTCAAGGTCGCCCGCCTGGGACCGGCCGCTCGTCGACGCCCCCGGACTGTACTGATACCAGCCGCGCCCGCGGACCATCCATGCGACCACCGCCATCACCAACACGCCCATTAGTGCCGTGCTAGCGAGGTACGTGGTTGACATGTGATAGCATTACAACACAATGCGTAATAATCGTTTGTGCCCGGCCGACGAGAAACCGGTGTTCTCGTCGCTGTTGTCGTCGGCAACCGCTGCTAACGGACAGATGTTGCTATTTGGCCAGCGGACGGTGTCTATCCTTTCACAGAAAGTCTATGCGTGTCTAAGAACAACTTGAATCTGTGCAATTCGCCCCGTTCGCCGGTGAACAGCCGTTTATGGGTGCTGCTTTCGCGCTTTCGGTCGCCATCATCCTTGGAAATCTGATCGCACTGGGCTACTGGGCCCGTGCGGAGGCCAGCGCACGTAACGGCTCAACTCTCTGGACGTTCCTGTTTCTGTATACGGGTTTTGGCCTGGTCTACTATGTCTGGGTCCGCTACGTCCGAAACGACTGGGAGCCGCGCACGGAGCCAGCCGACCGGCGTGAACGGGTGGTCACTGCCTACTCGCTGGCCGTCCTTCTGGCGTTCGTGGTCGGCGCGTTCGTCACACCGCCAGACCCGATGATGCAAGTTCTGGCTCTCCCGCCGCTGTTTGTGGTCTCGTTCGTCGTTTCGTATCTGTTTGTCACGCGAGGGTCGGTCGGCGATAGCGGCGGAACTGCTGCCTAAGCTGTGAGAGTGTGCTGTAGCCCATCGTATGGCCCAGCTGGCACTGTCAAGCTAAAGTGACAGGATAGAGGTTGAGTCTGGGAGGATACACCCTTCAGCGACCGGCTGTTTCAGCCCATTTTAGGTCTGGAGAAGCGGCTGTTAACAGAGCCAAACGGCTCAGACATGGCGTCCTCACCGCTTCAGTCGTCGGCAACTGCTGATAACTGACGGTTCGAACATTGCGTTCTCACCGTTTCAGTCATCAGCATCCGTCCGCGCCCGTCGCTGAATCGCACGCTCGACGAACTCTTCGGGGAGTTCGTCGATTTCGCCGGCCTGAACCGCCCAGAGGTTGGCGTAGAGGCCGTCCGCGGCGAGCAGGTCGTCGTGACTCCCCCGTTCGACGATACGGCCGTCCTCGACGACGAGAATCGTGTCGGCGTCTTTCACCGTCGAGAGACGGTGGGCGATGGCGAACGTGGTCCGGTCGGCGGTCAGGTCGTCAAGCGACCGCTGGATGAGCATCTCCGTCTCCGTGTCCACGTCGCTGGTCGCCTCGTCGAGGATGAGAATTTCGGGATCTTTCAGAATCGCCCGGGCGATAGCGATGCGCTGGCGCTGGCCGCCCGAGAGCTTGACGCCGCGCTCGCCGACCATCGTGTCGTAGCCGTCCGGGAGATTGCGGACGAACTGGTCGGCTTCGGCGGCTTTCGCAGCGGCGACGATTTCCTCGTCGGTCGCGTCGAACGTCCCGTAGGCGATGTTCTCGCGGACGGTGCCGTAGAACAGGAACGTCTCCTGACTGACGTAGCCGATGGCGCGACGGATGCTCTGAATCTGGACGTCCTGAACGTTCTGGTCGTCGATGCGGACCGTGCCGGAATCCACGTCGTACATCCGGAGCAGGAGCTTCAGGACGGTGGATTTCCCCGCACCGGTCGGGCCGACGAGGGCGACCGTCTCGCCGCCGTCAGCCTCGAAAGAGATGTCCGAGAGCACCGACTCGTCGTCGCTGTCGTAGCTGAAGGACACGTCGTCGTACTCGACCCGTCCCTCGGTCACGTCGAGCGGCGGCGCGTCCGCGGCCTCTTCCAGGCGGCCGGGGGTGTCCATCAGCCCGAACACGCGCTCGGCGGAGGCGTAGGCCCGCTGGTACATGTTGATAATCTGTCCGAATTGGGCCATCGGCCAGACGAAGCGCTGGGTGTAGATGATGAACGCGACGAACTGCCCGCGGGAGAGACTCGCCGTGAGCGGCCCCGGAGCCTGACCGGTCACCATCAGCCCGCCGACGATGAAGGTGACGACGAAGCCGATGCCAGAGACCAGCCGGAGGCCAGGGAAGAACGTGATTCGCGTCTCGATGGCGTCCCAGTTGGCGTCCAGATAGTCTTCGGAGGTGTCCTCGACCCGGTCGGCCTCGTAGGGCTCGGTGTTGGCGGTCTTGATTATCTGGATGCCGCTGAGGTTGTTTTCCAGTCTGGAGTTGAGCTTGCCGACCGTCGACCGCACCTCGGCGTACTTGGGCTGGATGACGTCGATGAATCGCTTCGTGAACACGGCGATAATCGGGACCGGCAACAGCGCGACCAGCGCCAGCTGCCAGTTCATGTAGAACAGGTACGTGGCGATGCCGACGACCATGATTATCATCCGGGAGGCGGAGTTGAGGCCGTCGTTGAGGAACTTCTCCAGCCGGTTCACGTCGTTCGACAACACCGACATCATCTCGCCGGTCTGCTTGTCGGCAAAGAAGTCCATGTTCAGCCGCTGCATCGTCTCGTAAGTGTCCGTCCGGACGGCGTGCTGGACGTGCTGGGCGAACTTGTTCCAGCCCCAGTTCCGACTCCAGTGGAAGACGGCCCCGATACCGAACGACGCGGCGATGATGCCGGCCGTGAGCCATAGCTGTGGGCCTTGCCCGCTGGGAATCCATGCATCGGGAACCAGAAAGAGCCCGTATTCGACCTCCTGCAGAAAGATAGCGTCGATAGCCAGCGCCAAAAGAATCGGCGGCAGCAGGTCCAACATCCGAGCCACGATAGAACTGCAGAGGCCGACGACGAACGCTCCCCACTGTCCTCGGCCGTAGCCGGTGAACAGTCGAAGCATCGGCTGGTCGACGCGTTCCCTGGCGTCTTCGAACACGTCGTCGTCCGAACCCGCGTCGAAATCCATTGTCGAATCCAAGGGTTGAGCCCGCAAAAGGCCGTCGGGCTACGTGGCTTCGGGCGGCAGGTCGACCCGGTCGCCGACCGCAACGCCGGTCCGGTTTGTCCACCCGCGGTTCACTTCGAGGACGTACTTGCCCCGCCCCGCGTAGCCTGTCAGGCCGTTCTCGGAGGTCCCCTCCGGCGGGAGCGCCGCGTGGTGGATGGTCGTGATAGTGCCGTTGGCGTCGATGAAGATGATGTCAAGCGGGAACGACATGTTCCGCATGACGTAGGTGTGCTGGCCCGCCTCGTCGTGGACGAACAGCATTCCTTCGTTGGGCCCAAGCGACTCGGTGTTGCTCAGGCCGACGTACCGCTGATCGAACGTCTGTGCGATGCGAACCTCGACCGTGCCCAGCGGTTCCCCAGCCTCTTGTTCACGGGCCGCGATGGTCGTCTCCGGCATCGAAGTATCCGTCGAAGGCTGTGTCGCGGTCGGTGTCGCCGCGTCCGAGGCTTCCCGAACCGTCACTGTGCCCTCCTCGTACTCGCCGGTCCCGAGTACCTCGATCCAGAGGCCAGTCTGGAGAACGACGGCAGCCGCGACGAGGAGGCCGACGAGTCCGAGAACAATCACAGCGGGGCGCTGCATACCCCGTGTGAGGGGCAGGCCGTGGGTAATACTGTCGGTGCCCACTGTCGACCGAGAGAGAAAGCGTTATTCCTGCCGATGGAAAACGGTGGCATACGGGTCCGTGGTCTAGTTGGTTATGACGTGGCCTTTACAAGGCCGAGGCCGGTGGTTCGAATCCGCCCGGACCCACTGAACTTCTCGCGGCGCTCACCTCCGAGCGCCGCATGTGTGATTCGGCCGGGCGGTTCGAATCAGGGAACGAAGCAGCGCGGAGTGACCGTGGTTCGAATCCGCCGGGAGAGCACTGCTCTCCCGAGCCCTCGTTCGCTTCGCTCACGAGGACGCCCGGACCCATCCTGCGACGAACGGACGTGAGGAGCGGATGGTCCCTGTGGATTCGATTCCTGCGAGTCGCGCACGATATCATGACCCAGGTACCAGAGCGTCTATCTCGATTGATAGTCGCCCGTAATCCATATATCCGGAGTGGTGGTAGTGCGTGGCATGATAGATGGCTCGACGTGTCCGGCCTGCAGCGGGCACGTCTCGACGACTAACGGCACCGAATACGAATGCGACGACTGTGGCGAGACGTTCGACAGCGCGGACCTGTTCCTCCCGTAATCGGCGGTCGAACCGCCCGGCCGACCCCACAGAACCTGCGCCCGCTTTCGAAATGCTTTTTTCTACCCTCGTCATCGCTTGGAGTGCACGCCGCCTTAGCTCAGACTGGGAGAGCACTCGACTGAAGATCGAGCTGTCCCCGGTTCAAATCCGGGAGGCGGCACTTCTGTGGTTCTGACCGGTGAGCGGAGCGAACCGTCAGAATCCAGTGTGCGAACCGAGCGGATTTGAACGAGACGAGTCACAGCCCGCGCAGCGAAGCGAGCAGGAATGTCTCGGCGTAGTTCACAATTCGGGAGGCGGCATCCCGATTCTACGCGGTTTCCATTCGCGTAACTTTTATACTCGACTGAAGATCGAGCTGTCCCCGTCCCTGCGAGCGGGGAGCCGAGAGTTGCGTTACGACAGGCTGCCTGTAATCAAACACCGAGAGTACTAGATAGCGACTGAAGCGAGGGGTTACCCGTTGCCGACCTTCTCCGTGACGCGGAACCCTTCGGGTGGGTCGAGGATGCCGGCGACAGTACCCATCGAGTGGACGACAGTGATAAGCGGGGCAAGTGGGGCAGCCAGCAGCCACTCGGTTTTGTCCGGGCCGTAGTACTGAACGCCGCGAAGATACCAGAAGAACGTCAGCAGCCCAAGCGTAACCGAGGCAAGCGTAAACAGGCCACTAGAGCCAACGCCGACGCCGAGAACCGACAGCGGGACGACGATGAGCGTGACAATCGGTGAGAGCGCCCATGCGTAGTTCCGGACACGAGTGACTAGCTGGTAGCCCACAGGCAGATCTGTCGATGCTTCGAGGTTGCCGGCGGCCCAGCGGCGGCGTTGCTGAGTGATTTCGGTCAGCGACGGCGGAGCTTCGTTGCGGCAGGTGGCCGTCGCGAGCTCGAACGAGAAGTCCTCGAGTCGCTGGGCGGCCGCCCAGACGAACGCGGTGTCCTCGACGATAGTTTCGCGGTTCCAGGTCACGTCGTCCTCGACGGACTGCCTCACGGCGATGCCGCCGCCCCACGCGAACAGCGGGATCGAGAGGCGGGCGAAGGCGCGCTGTTCGACCTGGACGCCCATCCGATAGACGTCAGCGAGATAGGACAGTACCGACCCGGTGCGGCGGGGCTCCTCGCGGAGTTGGACGATATCCGCGTCCGGTAGCCCCTCGAAGGACTCGACGTGGCTGTCTTCGTCGAGATACAGCACGAACTCCCGGTCGTGGTCGAGCGTGCGACGGGCCCACTCGATGGCGCGACCCTTGCGGACGGCCGCACAGTCGAACCCGTCGGGGACGGCGTGGACGGTTGCGCCGTCGACGTCGATGTCCGTCTCGGCGATGACGCGGATGTCGTCGAAGGTCACGGGCAGTGAGTCCACGGTCGCCTGCACGACATCTGCGGCATCGACGGTGAGGATGCGGACCTGGATGTCGTCGCCACCGTGGACGGGCTCCGGCGGTTCATAGCCAGCACCGATGACGTAGGTGAGCACGAGCCAGATGAGCGCGGACGTGGCGAACAGGACCGTCGTTCCCCAAAGGAGGAGTTCGAACACGCTGTGCCAGTCGACGAGGCCGAGTGTCAGCGATGGCGTGAGGACGGCCACGGCCGTGAGGAGCAGGACCGCCCCGACTCCGGAGAGCGTGATGCGTTCGACTTTCATTGTGGTTCCATCCAGTGCCCCACGCCACTTCATGCAGGAACACCGTCAGCCCGTCTTACCGTCGTTTTTGGCCGAATTAAGCTGATTTACACGGGATTGAGGTCGGTTTGAATTGCGGCCGACCGCCGGAACAGGTAATTCCGTGGCGACAAGTAGCATGGGTATGACAGAGGAGCCAGCACACGAGCAGATGGAGCGCCATGCGACCCTGACAGACGAACTCGCGGCCCTCAGTGTGGAGCGGGACGCCGTCGCGGCGGCAGTGCAGGACCGGCTTGCCGACGCGGTTTCGGAGGCGATAGCAGAAGCGGGCGCGAACGTCGGGAATCTCGGGCAGTCCAAAGACGGTAAGCGGTTCCGGTTCGAGGCGCGACTCGACCGGGCGGCGCTGGTGGCGACGGTGACGGAAGCGCTGCCGGACGGATTCGTCGTCTCCCACGTCAACGAGGACGGGACGCTGAGCGTGGACTGGACCGGCGACAGCACCACGCCGTCGAAGCGTGAACATGGGGCCATCCTGAAGGCAATTATCGCAGAGGAAACAGAGACGGACAGCGACGGCTTCATTGAGTCTGTACCCAGCCGAGACCGCGTTCTGGCGCGGGCAGTGGAACTGGGCGTCGACGAGGGTGACGCGGCAGACCGCCTCAGTCGGCTGGCGACGCTGGATGTTGTCGATATCACCGACGAGGGGGTCTACCCCGACGAGAACTTCTCGCGGTACTAGCGCTTGGAACCGCCCGACAGCGGGCGTCGGTACGCAGGTAGACCGAGTGGCGCAACCGACGTTTATTACTTAGCCCGGCCAGAAATGTCACACAGAATGGCAGTACTATCGACAGAAGACGAGGGGAAGTTCCTCATGGACGCACAGGGAGAGCAGATCGGCATCGTGACCGAGGTCGACCCGAAGGGACAGGTCGCGTACGTCGAACCGGATCCGGACCTCACCGAGGCCTGGGTGCAGGGGCTCGGGTTCGGTGACGCCGACGAGGACGATATCGAGGTCGCCGCCGACGCCATCGGAACGATCACTGACAGCGAACTGCGCGTGACTGTCGACCTGTAGTCACGCTCCGGATTCGGGACGCTCGCCCACCACGAGCGTCCACCACTTGACGAACTGCGTCCGTTCGTAGAGGTTGAGCAGCCGCACCGACGCGTCCGACTCGGAGATGCTCGCGAGCATCAACGGCGATCCGAGCGTCCGTTTCTCGGCGACTTCGAACGATTCGGATACGAGGTCGGTGACGGCGGTCTCCGAGAGGTGGCCGTAGATGTCGGTGTCTTCCTCCAGCAGCCCCAGCCGGAACGCGGCACCCTTGGTGAGCTTGCGGTACAGCCCCGGCGTCCCTTCGAGCAGAGCGATACGGCCCGCAGGGCGGAGGACGCGGGCGGCTTCGCGAATGATTTCCGGACGGTCCGCGGGCGGGACGTGGTGGAGGAACCGGCGGCCGATGAGAGCGTCGAAGGAATCGTCGGCGAACGGGAGCGCTCGGGCGTCACCAGCCAGCGCTGGCTTGCGGACGGTTTCAACGTTCGACGGCCAGCCTTCCAGTCCGACATCGGCGCGGGGATGCATATGCTGGCCGAACGCGAGTTCGAGCGTCCGGCCGGGCGGGAGCTGTTCGGCTAGTAGCTCGTCGTGTCGCTCGTAGATTCGGTGCAACAGCGGGTGTTTCCGGACGTTCCGCGGCCGCTCGACGATTGCGCCGTCCTGAACGTCCCAGGTCACGTCGGACATATTACGGCCTCACAGCACGGAGTCCCCGGCGGTCGCACGAAACTATAGAGGCGATAATAGAGCGGCAGCTGACTAATACCGGAATAGTAGGTTGCTAAGGACGTTCTCACTGGGACAGTCGTGTAACGTCGGCAGACAACAGCCGAAAAGCGAGTCTATTCGATTTCGATCCGGTTCGAGTCGTCGGCGTCGTCCGCGCGCGGCAGCGTTATTTCGAGAACGCCGTTGTGGTAGGTGGCGGTGATGTCGTCGTCCACGACCGGTTCGGGAACAGTGACCCGTTCGGCGACCCGTCGGCTGTGGCGGCGAGCGCCGTCGCTGGTCTCTTCAGCGACCGTGCTCTCGCCCTGGATGCTGAGGACGCCGTCCTCGAAGCGGACGACGAGGTCGTCGCGCTCGAAGCCCGGGAGGTCGACCATCACGGCGTATCCGTCGTCGGTCTCGTCGACGTGGAGGTTCGTGTCGATACCGGGCCGGCGGTGGCCGCTCCGGCGTACGTCCGTGGACGGTCGGTCGGCGCGGAGTCCCGGACTGTCGTCCATCCGGTGTCTCGAATCGTCACCCATCCGGCGGCCCAAACTGTCGTCTGTCCAGCGACTCTGGCTGTCGTCCATCATCGACCGTCGCGTCTGTGCGAAGAGTCGGAGCATCGTCTCGAACGGATCGTTGCTGTGTGTCATAATCACCTTATATAGGCTAGTACTGATATTAACAGTTGCGTAACATGTGCTATCACAGGGAGACAGAAGCGCGTGCCCCGGGCAGACGCTCGACCGGGTCAAAAGTGCCTCATGGGCTACCGTAGCGGAACTGTTTTGGCAGGCGTACAGCTAGAACAGCCAGAGCAAACCGCCGAGTACCCGGTCCGTCGGTGGCCGGGCGACTGGAAACGAGACACACCATGGCAACCGATTCCGGCACCCGGATAGATCCTTCGGCTGACGAGGTATCGAACTACGACTACCAGAACGACACCGTCGCCCGGTCGGGCCTCGTCGACGACCTGCGAGCGCGCATTGACGGCGAGGTGCGGTTCGACGAGTACTCGCGACAGTTGTACGCGACCGACGCCAGCCTCTACGAGGTGCTGCCTATCGGCGTCGTCTATCCGCGGTCGACCGATGACGTAGCCGCGGTCATGTCCTACTGTGCCCAGCGAGAGATTCCGGTTCTTCCCCGGGGCGGCGGGACGAGCCTCGCCGGTCAGACGGTCAACGAGGCCGTCGTACTGGATTTCTCGCGGTACATGAACGACCTCGTCGAGGCCCGGCCCGACGACCGGCGAGCGCGAGCCCAGCCGGGCATCAAGCTCGGCGACCTGAACGGGGAGCTGGCCGACCACGGGCTGAAGTTCGCGCCGGACCCGGCGTGGGGCGACAAGAGCGTTCTCGGCGGCGCTATCGGTAACAACTCCACCGGCGCACACTCCCTGCAGTACGGCAAGACCGACGCCTACATCGAAGAGTGCGAGGTCGTCCTCGCAGACGGCACCGTCACCACGTTCGGCGAGGTCACCCGCGAGGAACTGCGCGACCGAGCGGACCCCGACGGTGACCTCGAAGCCCGGATTTACGCCGAAATCGAGCGGATACTCGCCGAGGAAGGCAAAGAAATTACGAGCCACTACCCGGACCTGAAGCGCAACGTCTCGGGGTACAACCTCGACTGGGTCCTCGGAGATGCACAGGACGGGACTGTCAACGTCGCGTCGCTGCTGGCGGGCAGCGAGGGGACGCTTGCCATCGTCACCGAGGCCGAGGTGTCCCTGGAGCCGATTCCCGAGACCAAGTCGATGGCCCTGCTCGCCTACGAGGGGCTCATCGAGGCCATGGAAGACGTTTCGGACATCCTCGAACACGACCCGGCGGCCGTCGAGGTGCTCGACGACGTGCTCATCGACCTGGCCCGGGACACCGCCGAGTTCGAGGACGTGGTCGGCATGTTGCCCGAGGGGACTCGCACGGTCCTCATCGTGGAGTTCTACGCCGACGACGCGGAGAGCGGCCGGCGGAAGGTCGCCGACCTCCTGGCAGACCGAACGAACGGCGTCGATTCGATCGCTGCCCCAACAGATGGCCGGACCGTCGTCGACGCGCCGGTGCGGGCGTTCGACGCCATGGAGGCCCACGACGAGGCAAAACGCGAGAAGTTCTGGAAGATGCGCAAGTCCGGCCTCCCCATCCTGCTCTCGCGGACGACCGACGAGAAACACGGCTCGTTCATCGAGGACACCGCCATCCCGCCCGAGAACCTCCCGGAGTACGTCGCCGACTTCCAGGAGATTCTCGAAGAACACGACACCTTCGCCTCCTTCTACGCCCACGCCGGCCCCGGTGTGCTCCACATCCGCCCGCTCATCAACACAAAGACAGTCGAGGGCGTCGAGACCATGGAGTCCATCGCCGACGCAGTGACCGACCTCGTGGTGAAATACGGGGGCAGCGTCTCGGGCGAACACGGCGACGGCCGCGCCCGCACGCAGTGGAACGAGAAGCTCTACGGCCCGGACCTCTGGGAGACGTTCCGGGAGCTCAAGTCCGCGTTCGACCCCGACTGGCTGCTCAACCCCGGCCAGGTCGTCGGCGTCGACGCCGCCGCTGTCGAGTCCGGCGAGAAACCCGAGCGGGCACGCACGGTCGACATGACCGAGAACCTCCGATTCGACCCGGCCTATGAGTTCGACGCCGGCTTCGACCCCGCGCTGGAGTGGGACAACGACAACGGGATGCAGGGGATGGTCGAACTCTGTCACGGCTGTGGCGGCTGTCGCGGCCCGCAGGAGACCACCGGCGGCGTGATGTGCCCGACCTATCGCGCATCCGAGGAGGAGATGACGACGACCCGCGGCCGCGCGAACATGCTCCGGCAGGCCATGAGCGGCGACCTGCCGGACGATCCCACCGACGAGGAGTTCATGCACGAGGTGCTGGACCTCTGTATCGGCTGCAAAGGGTGTGCGAAGGACTGCCCGAGCGAGGTCGACATGGCGAAGCTCAAAGCCGAGGTGACCCACGCCTACCACCAGGAACACGGCTCCAGCATCCGAGACAGAATCTTCGCCAACGTTGACGCACTGGCAGGTCTGGGCAGCGCCTTTGCGCCGCTGTCAAACCTCGCGACGAAAGTTCCGGGTGCTCGAACCGTGCTGGAGAAGGCGGTCGGCATCGCACCCGACCGGACGCTGCCGACCTTCCGGCGTACGACGCTACAGGACTGGTTCGACGAGCGCGGTCCGCAAGTCCCGGCGGATGAAGCCGAGCGGCAAGCCCTGCTGTTCCCCGACACGTACACGAACTACAGCCACCCCGAGGTCGGGAAAGCCGCCGTCCGCGTGCTCGAAGCCGCGGGCGTCCACGTCCAGCTAGCCAACCGGACCGACAGCGGGCGACCGGCCCACTCGAAGGGCTTTCTGGACCAGTCTCGGGCGACTGCGCGGGACAACGTCGACGCGCTCGTGCCCGCCATCGAGGAGGGCTGGGACGTGGTGCTGGTCGAACCCTCTGATGCCGTGATGTTCCAGTCGGACTATCTGGACTTGCTCTCTGGCGAGGACGCGGAGACGCTCGCGGCGAACGCCTACGGCGTCTGTGAGTATCTCGACACCTTCCGGCTGGACCAGGGGGCCGACTGGGACGCCCCTGGTGAGACGCTGACCTACCACGGCCACTGCCACCAGAAGGCGACGAAGAAGGACCACCACGCCGTCGGCGTCCTCCGGCGGGCCGGCTATGACGTCGACCCGCTGGACTCGGGCTGCTGTGGCATGGCCGGCTCCTTCGGCTACGAGGCCGAGCACTTCTCGATGAGCAAGGCCATCGGCTCGATCCTGTTCGACCAGATTGGAGAGAGTCGCGGCAACACCGTGGTCGCGCCCGGCGCGTCCTGTCGCACGCAACTGGACGACTGGGACGAAAGCGACGGCGAACCGCCGCATCCGGTGGAGAAGCTCGACGCTGCCTTAGCCTGAGTCAATCTCGTCTGGCTGGCGAACCGCCTGTGCGATACCGACTGTCTGGCCGACCAGCGCAAGCCCGATGCCGGCAAGCAACGCGGTTTCCGCCGGCGGGAACAGCGCACTGGCGTAGACCGCCCCACCGAGAACGCTCAATACTGCTCCGGCCATGTACGCCCGCTGGCCTGCTGGAACGCGCTTGCCAGTGTGGTAGAGACCCACGCCCGGAACGACCATCCATCCCAGTATCGTCGTCGTCAGGAACGGGATCCGAAGCGGAGCGTAGAGCAAGCCGACGATGCCGCCGACGGTCAGGAGGAGGCCGACGAGGAGAATGTCGCGCCAGACCCGGAGGACGCCCGTCTCCATCTCGTCCCACGAAAGGACGGCGAACGCAGCGATGAGGACGGCAGCGACGACGTGAAACACCAGCACCGTCCGGTCAGTGACCACATCGAGATGAGCCAGCCCCACGAGCAGCCACGCGAGCGGGATGAGTACGGTCGGGCCCTGTGCGCGCAAGCGAGGGAACATACGCCTCACTGTGCCTCCCACAATCAAGAAACGTCGGTCGTGCGGACTGGTGTCATGCCCGCGGGAGTTCGACGACGAAGTGCGCGCCGTCTAGGGCGGTGTCGGGGAAGGGCGCGTCGGTTTTGCTGGCGGTGTCGGCGAGGGAGATATCGCCGCCGAAGCTCGTAACGAGTGTCTCGACGAGATGGAGCCCACCGCCGTGCGTGTCGCCCGCCCGCGGGTCGAAAACGCTGTCACGCCGGTCGTCGGGAATCCCCGGTCCGTCGTCGACGACGTGGGTCTCGACATCGTCGTCGGTCTCCCGGATCGCGACAAACACCGATGGCTGATGATATCTGTCTCCCGTCAACTCTGTCGTCTCCGCCCGCTGTGCCTCGCTCGGCAGCGCTGCTCCGTCCGTCGCGGTCCCCTCGGCGGAGAGTTCTGCTGCCGGCGTCCCGTGTTCGATAGCGTTCTCGATGAGGTTCCGGAGAACCGGGCGAGCGGCCTCGTTGGTGTATGCCATTGCGCTGTCCGGGGCTTGAACTTCGATGGTGATGGGATGTGTTTGCTCGATTCGCTGTATCACCGCCTCGGCAATCCCGACGATGTCGGTCGGTTCGAATGCCGGGTCGGAACTGAGGGTCTCAACGACCGCCCCGGCGTTGTCGACCAAGCTATCGAGTTCGGTTACCTGCTCGTGGATCGCGTCCGCTGCCGTTTGAACCGTGTCCGAGTCGGCGTTCCGTCGAATGATCGTCGCGCGGCCATCAATAACGACGAGTCCGTTCGCGATATCGTGTCGAAACAGGTCGTTGACGAACGACAGCGTGTTCGCGGTTCGGGTCGCCCGACTGGCATCCTGACGGGCCCGAACCGCAAGCGTGCCCGCGATGAGTCCCGTGACAGCGCCCGTCTCCATCGCCAACAGGGTGACGAACACCGGTTCGGCGATTGTTCGACCCTCCATCATGCGGATAAAGACGCTCAAACCGATGATAGCCCCGACCGCAGCGCTGCCGACAACGCTCCAGACGAAAACTGTCCATATCTGCTCCCCCGGTGTCGACGACGAGACGAGGCGATAGCTGCCATACACTAGCACCAGCGGCAGTAGCCCGTCGAGGGCCAACGCGAGCGCAGGGCCGCCGACCTGTCCGATACGCTGTGTCTCGATACCGAGGTGCCAGACGATGGCCGCACCTGTGAACGCGAGTCCGAAGCCAGCAAGCAGCCACGGCGCAAGGCGGGCCCGGGCACCACGGTACATAATTATGACTTGTGCTCGAACGGCTAATTCCATTTGGTTAGTGATCCGGTAAGACCGAACGCGACGCCGTGGCGTCTATAGCCAGCCGGGAGAGCCGGCGGCGCATGTGCCATGACAGTATTACACACCCCCTAATCGCCAGACAGCGGTCGGATCTTTCTGTTTCCCACCAGAGCATCGTACCGACACTGTTATCCGTGGTGCTGGCATCTCTTTGGTTGCAATGGCGAAAGGAACGGTTGATTTCTTCAACGACACTGGCGGTTACGGTTTCATCGACACTGAGGACGCGGACGAGGACGTCTTCTTCCACATGGAAGACATCGGCGGCCCGGACCTCGAGGAAGGACAGGAGCTCGAATTTGACATCGAGCAGGCGGACAAGGGTCCGCGCGCCAACAACGTCACGAGGCTCTAACAATGGCGGAAGGCACTGTCGACTTCTTCAACGACACTGGTGGTTACGGCTTCATCGAAACCGACGATGCGGACGAAGACGTCTTCTTCCACATGGAAGACGTCGGCGGCCCTGACCTCGAAGAGGGGCAGGAAGTCGAGTTCGACATCGAGCAGGCGGACAAGGGTCCGCGTGCGACCAACCTCACGCGACTGTAAGACGGCTTCTGTCTACAGTCTAGCACTATAATCACTTGTCAGCGGTCGCGGTGTAGCGTACACGGCAGTGTCGCTGGCATGCACATAACCCACGACGAGCGACGGCGCTCGCCGGAACACGTCACGACGTGATCAGTGGCGACGCCGCCCGATAGACGATCTCCATCGGCAGCCCCGCCGCATCTCGCGGCGGCTCGGGCGGCAGCGTGTACAACTCCCTGTCGCCCGGTTGCGCCGTATAGGAGAGAGTGACGGCGTCCAGCACATCGTGAACGGCTACCGCCGCGCCGCCGGTCGCTTCGGCGGCTTTCTGGACCGTCGGGGCGGCGTCGCGGTCGTAATGTGCGAGAATCCGCATCCGCTCGGCATATCCCCCGGCGGTGCGCTTCGAGTAGCTAAGCGGCTCGCCGCCGAAGGCCCGAAAACAGACCTCTGGGTGGGATTCCCGAATGGCTGCGGCAGCCTCGGGCAGTTCCTGCAAGAGTTCATCGATCCGGGCGAGGCTGTCGCTACGTGCGAACGCCTGCTCAGAGAGTTCCTGTCCGGTCTTGCGCCTGTGGACGCGGTTGGCCGTCGAGTAGCGCTGTTTCCGGGTCGCTTCTCGTACCGGCGGCGTGCGAACTGCCGCGCTCCGCTCGCCGAGCACCGACCGGGCGAGTTCGTCACACCGGCGGTCCGGATCACCGGATTCCACGAGCCCAATCGGCACTCCGACCAGAATCAGCCGAGCGCGCTCCTCGTACGCTGACCAGCATTCGCCGATACTGTCGAACACCGACGCGTGGTCGAACCCGTCGCCGGTGAGCGCCACAGCGACCCAGGACTCGTCGCTCCGGTCGACACCGACGTACAGCGGTTCAGCCATTATCGATACTCGTTCGGATAGGCGCAAAAGTGTATCCCGAGGTGTTCGTTGTCCAACCGGTCCAGCGTCCGAGCTATCGGCCGCGGCGCAGACTGTTCCGGCGGCTGTTCATTACGACTGCCCGAACTTCGTGAGTTCCTTGAGCGGTACTAGCCGGTGTTCCATCGCTGGCTTCGTGTAGCCGGCCGACTCCTCGGAGACACCGCTTGTGAACACCAGCATCTTCTGTTGGAGGACGTGCGGTACGCCGTCGTTGTCCCGGATGATGTCGACCGAGCGCCACGCTTCGTCTTCCATGCGTCAGAGTCACACACTGCTGCTACCTGTCTCTTTCCCCGTCAGGAGTCCGGCCCGACGAATATTGTCCGGAGCCGCGCACCGCAGTCCGGACAGCACAGCGTCTGCCAGCGGTCGTTGTCGAGGTCACCGAAGGTCGCCCGGCGGACCGCCTCGTCGACGGTGACCGACCGGCCGCAGGTGTCACACTCCTCAGCCATGCGTCAAGGTTGGCGGCCACGGACAGAACCCGCTCGCCCACAGGCATTTAGCCGGCGCAAGCGTGGGGCCGGATATGGACGGCTTCGTACTCGCTGCCGGCGAAGGGACGCGGATGCGACCGCTCACTGCAGACAAGCCGAAGGGACTGGTCGAGGTGGCCGGAAAGCCGCTGCTGACACACTGTTTCGACACGCTGCTGTCAGTCGGCGTCGACCGCCTGGTCGTCGTCATCGGCTACCGCGGCGACGACATCGTGGCACACTACGGAGAGCAGTATCGGGACACGCCGATAGCGTACGTCCGGCAGGACGAACAGTTAGGACTGGCGCACGCGCTCGAACAGGCCCGCACAGCCGTCGACGGGACCTTCGTCGTGCTGAACGGCGACAACGTTTGCCGGGCAAATCTCGACGGGGCCATCGAGCACCACCTCGAGACCGACGCCAGCGCGACGCTGCTCGTCGAGGACGTGTCGCGGGCCGAAGCCAAGACGACCGGTGTCGTCACGACGGACAACGGGGGACAGGTGACCGGCCTCGTCGAGAAGCCGTCGGACCCGGCGTCGACGCTGGTCACGCGGGGCTTTTTCGTGTTCGAGCCGGCCGTCGGCCACGCCTGCGCGCTGACGCGACCTTCCGAGCGGGGCGAGTACGAACTCCCCGACGCAATCGACCTGTTACTGAGCGCCGGCCACCGCGTCGAGGCGGTCGAACTGGAGGGCTGGTGTCACAACGTCAACGAACCGAGCGACGTCGACGCGGTCGAGGAACGGCTCGGCTGACGGCATCGACCGCTGCCAAGCGAAACAGCGCACGGACGCGGCGACGGAACATCGAAGGAGCGTCACCCCAAGACAGGGGTATGACAGCCGTTCGGTCGCTGGCGCTCGTCGCGCTCGCCGTTCTCGTTTCGCTGGCGGGCTGTGGGGCGTTTTTCGGCGGTGGCGACTCGGTAGGGTCGGAAGCGACGATAACGCCCGCGGAAGTTCCGACAGAGGACGCGAAAGCGGTAGAACCGGCAGCGGGCGGGCGGGAGTACTGGGGCAACGTCTCCGTCGACACCAACAGATCGGCGGTGACACAGCCGCGGGTCCTCGAACTGCGACCGAACTGCGAGCGCCCGCCGGGGCTCGTCGTCCACATCCAGGTGCTCGCACTGCAGAACAACGACCCGGCGACGAACGAGGGCATCAACACGACCTGGCAGTTCGCGTCGCCGTCGAACCGGGGCCTGACGGGGCCGTACTCGAACTTCGTCCGAACCATTCGAAGTGGGTTCGAACCGCTGTTGAACGCGACCGGCGTGCGGTACGGACCGCTCGACCGCGACGGCCGCGTCACAGCCGGTGACGGTCGTCGATGGGAACGGAACGACGACGAGCTACCAGTGGACGGTCGAAAAGCAGAGTGACGCGCCGTATGAGGGGTGCTGGATGACGGCGGGCGTCGCGCCAGCTTAGCCTTCCATCCCGCTGAAGGAGAGGCCGCCCTCGATGTAGCGCTGCGCGAACAGATAGGCCAGCATAATCGGCGAGGCGAAGGTGAGCGCGAACGCGGAGAAGCGCGCCCACGGGATGGAGTACTCGTCGACCATCGCGTACAGGCCGACCGGCAGCGTGTAGTTCTCCGTCCCCAGCAGCGTCTGGGCGACGACGAACTCTGTCCACCCGGTGAGGAAGACGAAGATGAACACCGTTGCCAGCCCGGCGGTCGACATCGGGATGATGACCTCGGTGACGACCCGCCACGGCGGCGCGCCGTCGACGACGGCGGCCTCCTCGTAGGAGACCGGGATGCCGTCCATGTAGGTCTTCAGCAGCCAGGTGTTGAACGGCACGGCGGTCGCCGCGTAGTACACCGCAAGCGCCAGTTTGCTGTCGTTGATGCCGAACTGGACGTACAGTGCGTACATCCCGATGAGCAGGGCAACGCCGAGACCGCCCCCGACCTGTGTCATCAGGACGTAGAGGAACAGGATCTTCCGGCGGAAGAGGAACTCCCGCCGCGAGAGGGCATAGGCCGCCGGAATGATGAGCGACATCGCGATCAGCACGGTGGGAATCGCCACCATGAGGCTGTTCCAGAGGAAGTGCTTGAACTCCGAGGGGCGGTCGACGCCGTAGTCGGAGGCGTCGAGAATCTCGATCCCCGGCGTCTGGAACACGAAAGCGAGGTCGGTGAACGGAATGGCGGCGGATATCGAGTACGACGGCACGATGAGGTCACCGATGACCCAGATGAACGGTTTGACCGTCGGATTAGTGGGAAACAGCGAGAAGCTCTCGGACGTGTACAGCGAGCTTCCGGAGCCGGAGAGGGCCGCCATCAGAATCCAGTAGATCGGGAAGAGCAGTGCCAGCACGACCAGCGTCGCGCCGATGGTCGAGAGAATGACCTTCAGGACTTCGGACGCGGGCAGTTCGCCCCGACGGACGGCCTGCACAGTGTAGGACCACTTGCGGACCGTCCGTGCGGGCATCGTCGCGAACGTCTTGATGTCGTTGCCGAGCTTTCTGGCGATTGCACCGAGGAGCATTAGTCGTTCACCCCGTCGGCGAGTTTGCCTTTCTTGACGTTGAGCCACATGAACGCGCCGATGAAGGCGAGCGCGATGATGCTGATGGCCGCACCGCGACCGTACTGCTGGAACGACAGCGCCTCACGATAGCCGTAGACGACGATGAGTTCGTTCGCCCGTGCCGGGCCGCCCTGATTGAACACGAACGGGATGAGGAACTGCTGGAACGAGGCCGCGGAGGTCAGAATAGACGCGAACAGCACGGGCCGTTTGATCGACGGCAGCGTGATATGAGCGAAGCGTGCGAGGAATCCCGCGCCGTCGACGACGGCCGCCTCGTGGAGTTCCTCGGGTACGTCCTGTAGCGCGCTGACGGTGATGATGACCATGAACGGGTACGCCAGCCACGCCTCCGTGACGTTGTACGCGACGAAGGCGGTCCAGCGGCCCGACAGCCACGCGACCGAACTCGCGCCGAACGCGGTCAGTAGCTGGTTCATCAGCCCGAACTCGGCGGAGCTGAAGATGCCACGCCACACGGTGATAGTGAAGATCGGCGGCAGGCCCATCGGGAAGATGATGAGCGAGCGCAGGACGCGCTTGCCGCGGACGAGTTCACTGGTCACGATAAGCGCGATAGCCAGGCTCGCCCCGATCTTGAGCGTGACGCTCGTGGCGACGAACAGCCAGGTGACGCCGAAGGAGTTCCAGAACTGGCCGTCGGTCAGCACGTCGGCGTAGTTCTCCAGGCCGACGAACAGCGCGTCGCCGAACGTGAGCACGGCGACGACGCCCTCGCCGGCGAACAGGTTCGCCGGCTCTGCGTTCGTAAAGGAGATTCCCAGCAGGTAGAGGACCGGGAACAGCATGAACGCCGAGAAGACGAACAGCCCCGGGAGCACTAGCAGTAACGACGCGTCGTCCCGCGTCAGAAACGGGACCGACTCGATGCGGTCCGCCGCCCGTGAAACCGTACTCATGGGCGTTTCTCACTCCCAGTTGCTTCGGATTTCTTCGGCGGCGGTCGTCAGTGCGTCTTCGGCGCTCGCGTCGCCGTTGAACGCCTCGATGAGCGCGTTCTCCAGTGGCGACCACACCTTGTTCATGCGCGGGTCGGTCGGCATCGGGACCCCCTGGCTGACGGTCTGGGAGTACGTCTGGACGTGGTCGGGGAGTTCGTCGCTGCCGACGAGGCTGTCGAGCACCGGAATCGCGCCCTGCTCCTTAGCGAGTCGCGTGGCGTGGTCTTCGTTGGTGGCGAACCACTCGACGAAGTTCCGGGCGGCCGTGGCGTCGGCCCCGCCCTCGCTCATCGCGTCCGCGAAGTACCACATCGAGATGCCGGTGTACGGCGTCACCTCGCCGCCGTTGATATCGGGGAACGTCGCCACTTCGTAGTTCACGTCGCTCTGGTTCAGCGTCGCCAGATACCACGGTCCGTTGACCGCGAAGGCGGCGTTCCCCTCGGAGAACGTCGCAGCCTGCGGTTCGTAGTTCGGGTCGTCGGGCATGTACGGACGGAGGGTGTCGAGAGCGAACTGGAGCCCCTCGATAGCTTCGTCGGCATCCAGCCCGAGCGCCGGGTCCTGCTCCGGGTCGAAGTAGTAGCCACCGAAGGCCTGTATCCACCCGCTCGTGAAGTACGGGTCAAACGGCGCGGCGAGGCCGTACTGGCTGCTGCTCGGGTCGTGGTACGATTCCATGGCCGACACCATGTCGTCGATAGTCTCGGGCGCTTCGTCGACGATGTCCGTGTTGTAGATGAGCGTCACCGTCTCCGCCGAGTGCGGGAGGCCGACGACGGCGTCGTCGAACTGGACGGCGGAGGCGGCGGCGTCCGTGAACTGGTCTAAGCTCACGGAGAGTTCGTCGGACTGGTCGACGACGAACTCCCGCTGGTAGTAGTCGCCCACCCAGTCGTGTGCCCACTCGAAGACCTCCGGCCCCTGCCCGGCCGGAATCGCGCTCGTGGTCTTCTTTTCCATATTGGAGATGTCCGACCCGTCGACGCCGAACTCCGTCTCGCTCGCGAACGTCTCCATCGCGGCCTCGCGTGCGGGTATCTCCGAGTCCTGAAGCTGGTACCACGCCGTCGCGGTCCCGCCGGACTGTTGACTCCCGCCGCCTGACCCATCGCCCGAACCATCACCGGAAGCCGTTTCGCCATCCGAGCCGCTACTGCCCTGCTCTTGCACACTACAGCCAGCCAAGGCTGTAGCCGCCCCGACACCGCCGATCCGCTTGAGCACTGTCCGTCGTTCCATTGTCATGGATAGATATGGGATGAAATAGTCCTTCATAACTTAAATCATTCGGAAATAGAAGGAGACAATGATGATAGATTCCGAGACCCGGCGAGAATTTGCCTCGCCGTGTATCGGTTTCAACAGATCGGATAGGGGAGAATAAGCGAAGTAATATCTTTTCTAAAATTCAACCGGAAGCGTAACACTCACAGTACCGACCCCGTACCGTAGGCGTATGCACCATCCAGGCCCGCCACGGTTCGCCACCGTCGGCGAATCGGTCGAACTGGCCCCGCGTCAGCCCGACCCCGGCATGGCTGCCGAGTGGCGGTTAGTCGAGCGGCCAGCGGCGAGTACGGCAGCGCTCGGCGACGGCCCGGTCTGTCACCTCGAACCCGACGTGCCGGGCGTCTACCGAGCGGAGGTAACCGCACCGGACGGCACACACGAGCAAGTCGTCCGGGCGTTCCCGAGCATCACCGAGACGGCCCGGTTCAGCGTCACGGCGGAGGACTTCGACTGCGACGGCGGTACCGACGACCTCACCGTCGCCGACCGCGCCATCGTCATCGGGACGTTCAACGATTTCACGATGGGGACACACTGGGCCGAGCGCGACGGCGACGAATGGGTCATCGAAACCGACCTCCCACCGGGGACCCACCACGCGATCTTCAGTTTCGACGGCTCCTTCGAGTCGACCGCGACAGACGAGGTCACCGTCGAGGGACCGGGTCGCCCCCGGGTCGAACTCACCGGTGAGACGGTGAACGGAGACTTCGTCGTCTCGGCGGACGCCCGCGCGGCCCCGTCGGGGAGCGAACCGGAAGTCGAGTTCTATCTCGACGGCCGCGACGCGCTGGAAGAGTCGGCCGTGACCATCGACGGCGACGAACTCCGGGTGCCACACGAAGCCCTGCCGGAGATGGCCCGCGTTCACGCGGTTGCCGTCGCCGAGCGCCACAGCGTCGCGGACACGCTAGTCGTGGAACGCGACAGTGGAACCGGAAACGCGACCGCAGGCGGCACAGTGCCCGTCACACGGCCGGCCGACCCGCCGGCCTGGGCCGGCGACGCCACCATCTACGAGATATTCGTCCGGTCGTTTGCCGGCGAGACCGTCGACACGACCTTCGAAGCCATCGAGCGGCGGGTCCCCTACATCGAGTCGCTGGGCGTCGATGTGGTGTGGCTCACCCCTATTCAGGCGAGTCCGACCCGGCACGGTTACCATATCACGGACTTCTTCGACACCGCCACAGACCTGGGAACGCGCGACGAATTCGAATCGCTGGTCGACCGGCTCCACGACGCCGGGATTCGGGTCGTCTTCGACCTGGTAATAAACCACAGCTCGCGGGACCATCCGGCCTTCCAGCTCCACCGGGCCGGCGTCCCCGAGTACGCCGACTACTACGAGCGGATTCCGGTGTCACAGGACGTCTCCGATATCGACTGGGCGGGCGAGGACGCGCCGGGCTACTACTTCAACTGGACGCGAATCCCGAACCTCAACTACGACTCGCTCGCGGTGCGGCGCTGGATGCTCGACGTGGTAGACGAGTGGCGCGACGTGGTCGACGGGTTCCGCTGTGACGTTGCCTGGGGCGTGCCACACGGGTTCTGGAAGGAAGTCCGGGAGCGGGTGAAAGCCGACGACCCCGAGTTCCTGCTGCTCGACGAGACGGTCCCACGCGACGCCGCCTTCGCCGAAAACGAGTTCGACGTTCACTACGACACGGACCTGTTCGACACGCTCCGCGACATCGGGACCGGCGAGGAACCAGCGTCGGCGCTGTTCGAGGCGCTCGACGCGACGGCCGAGCACGGCTACCCCGACCGTACCGCCCACATGCGGTACGTCGACAACCACGACGAGGACCGCTATCTCGACGAGTGCGGAGCCGCGTCACTGCGGGCGGCCGTCGGGGCCACGTTCACGCTCCCCGGAACGCCGATGGTTTACGCCGGCCAGGAACGGGGCGTCGAACAACAGCGCGGGACGATGCGCTGGCACGACGGCGACAACGCACTGACCGACTTCCACCGGCGACTGGTGGCGCTGCGAGCGGACCACGGGGCACTGCGCGCGTCCGGGGTACGTCCGGTTCCTCACACCGTCGAATCGGGCGATGCGAACAGCGTCGTCGCGTACGAGCGCACCGACGGCGATGAAACGCTCGTGGTCGTGCTACACTTCGGCGACGGGACGGCGAACGTCTCGCTCGACACCCCGGTCGGGGACACCGACCTTCTCAGCGGCGACCCGGTCGATAGCAGCGGGACGGTCGAGGTCGGAGATATCGTTGTGGTACCGGCGACGAGAGAGCGCTGACAGCGCTCGGTTCCACAACCGAACCGACTCTGCTAGAACTTCTATGAAAAATCCCATCAAACTTATTAGCGATGGGTGTGAGACTCTGTGTAATGGCGAGTCTCGAACTAGACGGTCTCCGGAAGGAGTTCGACGGTGGCTCCATCGTGGCGGTCGACGATGTCGACCTGTCCATCGACGACGGGGAGTTCGTAACGGTGGTCGGCCCGTCGGGGTGTGGGAAATCGACGACGCTACGGATGATTGCCGGGCTTGAGCGGCCGACGAGCGGTCGTATCCGCATCGGCGACGAGGACGTGACGGACGTTCACGCCCGCAAGCGCGACGTGGCGATGGTGTTCCAGAACTACGCGCTGTACCCACACAAGTCCATCCGGCAGAACATGGCCTTCGGCCTCCGGATGAGCACGGACCTCTCGAAGGAAGAACGGCAGGAGCGAGTCACTGAGACGGCGGAGATGATGGGCATCGGGGACCTGCTCGATGACACGCCGGACCAGCTCTCCGGCGGGCAGAAACAGCGGGTCGCGCTCGGGCGCGCCATCGTCCGGGAGCCGGACGTGTTCCTCTTCGACGAGCCACTCAGCAACCTCGATGCGAAGCTCCGGACGACGATGCGGACGGAGATCCAGCGCCTGCAGGAGGAACTCGGCATCACGGCCGTCTACGTCACCCACGACCAGGAAGAAGCAATGACGATGGGCGACCGCATCGTCATCCTCAACGACGGGAAGCTCCAGCAGGCCGGCCGGCCGAAGACGGTGTACGAGAACCCGACCAACCAGTTCGTCGGCGGCTTCGTCGGTTCGCCCTCGATGAATTTCCTCGACGTGACCGCGGAGCCACTCGGCAGCGGCATCCGGCTTACCGGCGCTCACGACGACTTCTCCTACGACCTCACGGGCGGCCGTGCCAGTGCCTTCGGCGACATCGAAGGCGGTTCGTACGTGCTGGGTATCCGACCGGAACACGTCTCCGTCAGCGACGGCGGCGACCAGAACGCTGTTCCGGCGACGGTCGACGTGCTCGAACCCATCGGTAGCGACAACTACCTCTACCTCGATCTGGGCGAATCGAAAACCGGGTTCGAGGGCGACGGCGCACCGGATTTCATCGCCAGGGTAAGTACTGACGTGGAGCCGGCCATCGGCGACCGCGTGCAGGTGTCGTTCGACGAATCCGCCGTCCACCTGTTCGACCCGGAGACCGGCGAGACGGTTACGGCCGGCGAGGACGCGCCCGTCGCAGCACCGCAGTAGGACGATAGTCAGTGATCCGCGTCCGGGCGTAGTCACTGTTTTCGATCAGTTATAGAGTCCCTACGGCCATCTACTACGTTTGCGAGTGCGCGAGCAGCACGGTCCGTACAAAAACCACTCGCGGGCACTCAGCGGCTCGGCAGTTCACTCGCGGGCGCTCAGCGGCTCGGCAGTGAGCGCCTCGGCGTCAGCGAGGTGGGCGACGGTTGCCAGCCGGAGCGCGTGGGGCCAGCCGAGCGGCGTACCACAGTCCGGCGTCCCGTCGTCGAACAGTTGCTCGGGGAGGTAGCCGCTGGACTGGACGAGCGAGCCACCGGGAAGGATCTCGTCCAGCAGGTCCCGGGACCGGGCGTAGGCCGCCGTCGCTCGGCTGTCGTCGGCGTCACGCAGGAGCGCACCCAGCTGGGCGGCACTGTTTGCGCCCCACGCCGTCGAGACGGTCCAGACTTTCTCGCGGTCCTGCGAGCCGCGCCGCCAGTCGTCGCCCTCGAAGCGGATGAGACCACGGATGTCGCCGGTGTCCCGTTCCAGCCCGTCGAGTGTCGTCTCGACGTGGGTGTAGAGCCGGTCACGGGTCGCCGCCGGCAGGTCGATGGCCTCGGCGGCGACGCGACAGGCGGCGGGGAGGGCCAGCGTCGCGGAGTCCAGTCGGTCGTCGATGGTCCCGTCGTGTTCGCGAAGGGCGTAGCGGTCACCGGTCCACAGCGCATCCAGGGCTGACAGCACTGTTTCGGCCTGTGAACGGGCGTGATCCCGGAGCGCGGCGGAGACGGGTGCGCGGGCGACGGCCGCGTAGGCGTGCAAGAAGGTCGCAGCGGTGTGCGTGAACCGCCCCTGCATGTTCTCCCAGGCGTTCTGGCAGGCGATGGGGAGGCCGTCGTCGGCCAGCGTGTCGTCGATGCTCTCGACGGCACGTCCGAGCGTGGCTTCGATGCACTCCGGGTCGGCCGGCTCGCCGGTCCGGAGATACGTCGCGAGGAAGGTGGTGACGCTTGCGGTCTGGTCGGCCTGGTAGTCGGCGTCAGAACCGCTTTCGAGCCGGGCGTTCGCCCAGCCTGGCGCGAGCGTCTCGTCGCCGGGCCAGACACGGTGGGGCCAGCTCCCGTCCGGTTGCTGCGTGCGACAGTAGAACGCGGCGGAACGCTGGTGCCACGGCGATAATCCGAGGTCGAACGTCCCGTCAGCTTCGAGCAGGAACGCCGAAATTTCGGCGTCGTCGCGGAACCACGTATAGCCGTACCCGCCGGAGGTGACGTAGTACGGGTCGAAGTCCGGCGCGGCGATTCTGGCCCCGTTCGCAGCCGAAAGCAGCGAGAGGACCCGGAGGTCGGCGACGACACTCTCCCGGTTCGGCGTCTCTGCGGGCACGCTCCAGCGGCGCTGTGCCTGCCCTGCTTCGAGCAGTGTCTCCGAAGTGTAGTGGTCGCTCACCAGACGGTCGATGGTCGACAGCGCCGTATCGCGGTCGGTGTCGTCCGCGTCCGTCAGCAGCGTCGTCAGCGTGACGCCACCGTCGACGAACGGCGCGGACAGCAGGACGCCGCCAGTTAGCGTCGTGTCCTCGTACCGTCGCTCCCCGGTCGCCCGTGGGAACGAGACTGGGTCGTCGTCGACAAGTTCGGGGAACCGCTCGGGAATCTGGCCCTGAACGGCGTCGAGTTCGGTAGAGACGCCGACGAAGTCGTGTTCGGAGCGATGGTAGGCCTCGACGGTGTTGCCGTGCATCAGCAGGCTCTGTTGGCCGTCCCGTCCGTCGGGTGCGAAATCGACAAACGCCCGAAGCGATACGTCGGCGGGGACATCGCCGCGAAGTTCGAACCGGGTGACGTGGGCCTGCTCGATAGTGCAGTCCGTCTGGACGACGGCCCAGTCGCCGCAGTCGTGGATAGTCTCGACGACGCCAGCGTCACCACGATACCGCTGGTCGGCGTCGGCGTCGAACCACGTCGTCGAACCCGTGTCGATACCGAACCGCGAGCGGTCGATCCCCGTGAGCCCACACAGCGGATAGGAGTAGTCCCGCAGTGAGCCATCGCTGTCGACGTGCACCAACCGGCTGTCGAGTCCGGAGAAAGTGCCCGTCGTAGAGCGGAACTCGCCCGGGAACTGGTGGCGGCGGTCCCGGGTCCGCTTGAAGTCGTTAAGTGCCGTCCGGAGCGTCATTGGTGAGAGACACCACTGCGGGGAATATAAAATATGGTGTAATAGTTTTTCATTCTTGTGAGCTCGGTGTGGGCCAGTCGACGATACGGCCCATTGGGGCGGCTTCGGAGGCGTTGGCGGGCCACATAGCACCGAAACACAGTTATCCGCCGCCGTTACCAGATGTGAACAGATGGACGATTCGACTCTCAGGGACAGGCTGGGGCAACTGGGCCTGTCGGAGAAGGAAGTCGACACGTACCTGTCGATTCTCGGCAGCGGCGAGGCCACGGCCAGCGAAATCGCCGACGACACCGGGGTCTCCAAACGGTACGTCTACAGCATCAGCGAATCGCTCGAAGACCGTGGGTTCATCGAGGTCAACGACCACGTCGTGCCCACGACGATACGCGCTCGGCCGCCCGAGGAAGTCATCGACGCCCTGACCGACCGACTCGAAGAGATGAGCGGTGCGCTCGATTCCAGATACTCGGCGAGTGCGCGGGAACCACAGCAGTTCGACGTCATCAAGTCCCGGGTGACAGTCATCAAGCGACTCACGGAGTACATCAGAAACGCGGAACGGGAGATCATGCTGTCGGTTCCCCAGCAGTACCTCCCGGAGATCTCGGAGGAACTGGTCGCAGCTGTCGACCGCGGCGTCCTCGTGATGCTGGTCGTCAGCAGCGCCGACGGCCTGGAACCGGACGACGTGCGCGGGCTGGCCTCCGTGGTCCGGTCCTGGAACCAGCCGATGCCGATAATGCTCACCGTCGACGCCCAGTTCGGCCTCGTCTCCCCGGCGGAGATGGTGACACGGACTAACTCCGACCAGCGGGCCATCGCCTTCGTCCAGCAACAGCTCGTCCCCGTGCTGTCAGGGTCGTTCCTCGGGAACTACTGGCTGATGGCCACCGAGGAGACCGTCACCGACCCGGCCCCGCTCCCAGCCACCTACCACGACTTCCGCCACGCCGTCCTCCAGGCGACGCTCCACCTGCGCGCCGGCCACGACATCCACGTCTCCGCCGAAGTACGGGCAGTACAGGCGGACGACGACACAACGACCATCGAAGGGACCGTCGTCGAGACGAAACAGGGCGTCGCCGAGCCACAGACCAACTCCTACCCCATCGAACACACGCTAGTCGTCGACGTCGGCGACCGGACTGTCTCGCTGGGCGGCTCCGGGTCGTTCATCGAAGATTACGAAACCGACGCGGTCACGCTCTCGCTGGCCGAGTGAGGAGAGCCGGTCCGACAGCGGGGCCGAAACGCCCGCTCAGTTACGCTGGCTCGGGTCCGGCCACCGGTAGATGACGTATGTTTCCGATTCCGGTTCGTCCGCTGGGTTCCAGACGAGTCGAAGCGTCGCGTCGCTCAGGTCCAGATGCTCCCCGCTCGTGATGCCGGCGAACTGTCCCTGATGTATCGTAATTTCTGTCCCCGACGTAATCCGCGTCGAGGCCTGTGCCTGTATCGGATCGGTGTCAAGCGTCACGTCGCTGCCGTCAGAACTCCTGGCATCGGAGACGACGACAGTGAGGTTGTCCCGGTAGACGGTTTCACCGCTGCTGAAGCTGAGGTTCAGATACTCCCCGTTGCCGGTGGTCCGCTCGCTGTAGTCGGCCACGATAGCGACCTGCGGTGCCTGCGTGGGTCGCTGCTCGCTGAAGCCGAGCGCGAACACACCGATGGTAGCAGCGAGAATTGCAGCAATTCCGACGAGGATAACGACACCGATGACTGGGCTCACGGCCCGACGTCGCCCGTCTACCCGACTCATTGAACACAGGTGAGAACTGGGTATATAAAAGGAACAGCGTCGACTCAGCGTTCGATATCCGGCCGCGAAACTGCCCGGTTACGCCGTCGGGAACAGCGTCTCGGGCAGGTCACCGGGGAGTTCGTCGCGGTCGTGGTCGGCCTCGAAGTCGGGGTCGGGTCCCATCGGGACGATTCGCTTCGGGCTCACGTCGGGGTGAGTGGTGTAGTAGTGCTCCGTGATGTGGTCCATGTTCACCGTCTCGGCGACGCCGGGGAGCTGGTAGAGGTCCCGGAGGTACGGCCAGAGGTTGTCGTACTCGCGGATGAGCTTGTGGTTGCACATGAAGTGGGTGTGGTACACTTCGTCGAAGCGCACGAGCGTCGTGAACAGACAGATGTCCGCCTCGGTCAGGCGGTCGCCGGCGAGGAAGCGCTGGTCTTCGAGGACGCTGTCCCAGTGGTCCAGCGCGTCGAACAGTTCCTCGACGGCCTCGTCGTAGGCCGACTGGCTGTTCGCGAAGCCACAGCGGTAGACGCCGTTGTTGATGGGCTCGTAGATGTCGTCGATGATCCGGTCGACCTCGTCCTGATAGCCTTCGGGGTAGAGGTCGACGTCGTTGTCGGCCACGTCGTCGAACTCAGTGTCGAGCATCCGAAGGATCTCCTCGGACTCGTTGTTGACGATGGTCTCTTCCTGTTTGTCCCACAGCACCGGCACCGTCACGCGGCAGGTCGCGTCGTTGTCGGCCGCGACGTAGACCTCGCGGAGGTAGTCCGATCCGTTGACCGTATCCGGCGTGCAGCCGTCCTTGTCGGGCGTGAACTGCCAGCCGTCCTCGCCGCGGAACGGGTCGACGTAGTCGACGGTGATGGCGTCTTCGAGTCCTAGCAGTTTCCGAGCGACCAGAATCCGGTGGGCCCACGGACAGGCGCGGCAGGCGTACAGGTGATACCGGCCGGCCTCGGGCTGGAACCGCGCGTCGGGGTCGTCCTCGACCCGGTCTCGGAAGGTGGTGTCCTGCCGGTCGAAAGCCCCGTCCTCGTCTGTCGTTTCGTACGCGTCAGTCCGCCACTCGCCGTCGACGAGCAT
Organism: Haloarcula sp. CBA1131; assembly: GCF_008728975.1. Classification (NCBI taxonomy): domain Archaea; kingdom Methanobacteriati; phylum Methanobacteriota; class Halobacteria; order Halobacteriales; family Haloarculaceae; genus Haloarcula; species Haloarcula sp. CBA1131. The sequence continues at coordinate 744,387 of NZ_RPCY01000001.1, read as the reverse complement.
ATTCATGATAACCAATCGTACGCGCGCGAGTGGTAAAAGAGCGCGGTGACAGCGGTGTTACCGGACCAACACCGATGTTCCCGATGGTACCGAGAGCAGGGACTCCAGCAACGGTCAGTCCGGGGCCGCTGGCGGTCGCGCGCCAGTGTATGGGACACCACGGCACGCCGCCGGGCGGGTTCGAAGCCCTTATTGGGCCGCTCGGCGACGTATTCTCCAAGAGTACCTATGTCGGACAAACCCGCCTCAATGTACCGGGACATCGACAAGCCCGCGTACACCCGACGCGAATACATCACAGGCATTCCCGGGTCGAAGATCGCACAGCACAAGATGGGCCGCAAGCAGAAGGACGCCGACGACTACCCCGTCCAGATCAGCCTCATCGTCGAGGAGACCGTCCAGCTCCGTCACGGTTCGCTGGAGGCCTCCCGCCTGTCGGCCAACCGCCACATGATCAAGGAGCTCGGCGAAGAGGGTGACTACAAGATGACCCTCCGGAAGTTCCCCCACCAGGTCCTGCGCGAGAACAAGCAGGCGACCGGTGCTGGGGCCGACCGTGTCTCTGACGGGATGCGCGCCGCCTTCGGGAAGATCGTCGGCACCGCCGCCCGCGTCCAAGCCGGCGAACAGCTGTTCACCGCTTACGTCAACGTCGAGGACGCAGAGCACGTCAAGGAAGCGTTCCGCCGCGCATACAACAAGATCACGCCCTCTTGCCGCATCAAGGTCGAACGCGGCGAAGAGAAGCTGATCGCGTAAATCGGTCAACAACGTCTTTTGACCGTTCGCAGAACACGGCGAAGACCTGCTGGTCGCGTAAGTCAAACAGTGTTCGCTCGCCGTTCGCAGGGCGAGACGTCCGCAACTCGTCGCCCTTTGCCTCGTTCTCCGTGCCGCTCCGTAGAATACTGAGTCGTATCTCAATCGCGAACCCATACACTCGGAGCGTGCTTCTTGCTCTATGGTACCAGCACCCATAATGTTCTTGCACCCGTTCCACGTACCACCAGTATGGTACTCAGAGTCATACTCCTGGCCCTTGGCGTCATCGAACTGCTCCGCCCCCGGAAGGTCGTTGACTTCTGGATGGGGCTGGCGGCGACGAACGGTGACGAGATAGACATGCGCCCATGGGTGTACAGCGCCGCCCGCGTCGAGGGTGTCCTCCTCATACTGTGGGCGCTCCGGCGAGGGCGCGACGGCAAGTGAGCTATGCGGTGACTCACCGCGCCACGCGGACCGGGGCTGACTGCAGTTGCTCCGCTACGCCTCGTCGGACAGTCGGACCGTCAACACCGGCACATCCGCCGTCCGAACGACCTTCTCGGTGACGCTCCCCAGCAGAAACCGGTCCAGGCCGCTCCGGCCGTGGGTCCCCATGACGATCATATCGACGCCCGCGGTCCCGGCGTAGTCGAGGATTTCCTCGTACGGATCACCCATTCGGCGCTCTGCGACGACAGCCGTGCCGTGGTCAGCGATGTCCTCGACCGTCTCGTCGACGACCTGCTCGGTCTGTTCCTGCAGCGATTCGATGGTCGTCGCTTCTGCTGCGGCGCTTCCGAGATAGGTCGAGTCGACCACGGAAAGCACATGAATCGTCGCGTTGTGCGTCTCCGCCAGTTCGAGTGCGTGTGAAAGCGCTTCGTCCGCGCCGTCACTGCCGTCCGTCGGGAAGAGAATGTCGTCGTACACGCGTGGTCTATTATTCCCCGGCATACTTAGCGTTTATCTGTCATTTCCGCCAATAGTTGCGTATGCATCCATTATATGCCGCAATTCTGTGGCTGGCGAGAATAGGTACGCGACGCGCAGCAGAGTCCGGTCACCGTGTGCCGAGAGCGGCTGCGAGCGTGTTTTATCTCTCCACGACAACTGCAAGCTATGCACAGGCTGGCCGTCGCCACGAACGCCGAGACCTTCGAGCGGATGCAGGGGCCGCTGGCGGCCCGTGACATCGAGGTGGGCCACGTCGAGACGGCCGAGCGGACACTGGCGCTCGACGAGAGTCCCTTCGACGAGTACGACGTGGGCTTCGTCTACCCCTCCCGAATCATGGAGGGAGCGGTCGCCGACGCCATGCTGGACGTGCCATGGGTCAACGACCGCGAGGCTATCCTCCGCTCGCGGAACAAGGCCGACGTGCTGGCGCGTCTCGGCCGTGCGGACGTCCCCGTTCCCGAGACCGTCGTCGTGTCGAACCCGGCGAGCGAGGCCGAACTGACGGCGGCCTTTGAGCGATTCGACCCACCCGTGGTCGTGAAGCCGAACTCGACGACCCGCGGCGTCGGCGTGGCCAAGGCTCACGATCTGGATTCGTTTCTCGGCATCGTCGACTACCTCGATCTGGTCCACGACTACCGCGCGGTCGGCGATCAGTCGTTTCTCGTTCAGGAGTACGTCGCCGACGCCGCCGACTACCGCGTGATGGTCGTCGACGGCGAGTACGTCGGCGCGGTGGAGCGCCGCCTCCCCGACGCGAGCCGCGCGCAGGGCCGGTGGAAACACAACGTCCACCGCGGGGCCGAAGCCGAAGGGCAGGAACTGCCAGCGGCGCTACGGGAACTGGCCGAAGACGCGGCCGACGAACTGGAGATTCCGTACCTCGGCGTCGACCTGCTGGTGACCGAGGACCGCGCAGTCGTCAACGAGACGAACGCCCGCCCGACAATCGACTCGGCGACGAAGTACGAGGACGGCTTCTGGGACGACCTGGCGGCGTTGATACGGCAAACGGCTGAGCAGTAGCGAAGCAAGCGCACTGGAGTGGCGCGCGGAAAATCAGAACCGTGTGCCGGGCGTGCTACAGTTCGATGTCCGCGGAGTCCTCTTCGGGGTCGAAGGTGACTTCGAGGATGCCGTTGTTGTACGTCGCGGCGGCTGAGTGTTCGTCGACGCGGGTCGGCAGGGTCAGTCGTTCGTGGTACTCGCGCTCCGGACTTTCGGCGTTGATCGTGAGGACAGTGCCGTCGCACTTGAGGTCGATTGCGTCCTTGTCGACGCCCGGAACGTCGGCGACGACCCGGATCTCCTCGTCGGTTTCGTGAACGTCGACGTGGAGGTCGGCCCCACCGCCACCGGTGTCCCGGTCGATGTGGACGTCGCCTTCGGCCCCCATCATCTCGTCCATCATCCGCTCTATTTCCCGGAAGAACTCGTCGAACGGGTCGTCACTGTCATCGCGTCTCATTCCTACCAATCAGTACGTCCGTCCGTTTCAAAAGCCTTCGGACGAATATAGTACCTGTTACCAGACGCCGTCGAGGGGTACTCTCACACGAACGGCCACCTTCACTATTAATCATTCGCGCTCGAACGCGCATAAACAAACACAAATTTACAACAAATCCGAAAACACTTTACACTGACCGACTGCCTCTCTAGACACCAATGAGTGAGCCAGTCCGCGTCGGCCTCAACGGCTTCGGCCGTATCGGCCGCAACGTATTCCGCGCATCGTTACACAACGACAACGTCGAAGTCGTCGGTATCAACGATGTGATGGACGACTCGGAAATCGACTACTTCGCCCAGTACGACACCGTCATGGGTGAACTCGAAGGGGCCAGCGTCGACGACGGCGTCCTCACGGTCGAGGGGACCGACTTCGAAGCAGGCATCTTCCACGAAACAGATCCCACACAGCTCCCGTGGGACGACCTCGATGTCGACGTGGCCTTCGAGGCGACCGGCATCTTCCGCACCAAGGAGGACGCGAGCCAGCACCTCGACGCCGGGGCCGACAAGGTCCTCATCTCCGCGCCGCCGAAGGGCGACGAGCCGGTCAAGCAGCTCGTCTACGGCGTCAACCACGACGAGTACGACGGCGAAGACGTCGTCTCGAACGCCTCCTGTACGACCAACTCCATCACGCCGGTCGCGAAGGTCCTCGACGAGGAGTTCGGCATCAACGCCGGCCAGCTGACGACGGTCCACGCCTACACCGGCTCGCAGAACCTGATGGACGGCCCGAACGGCAAGCCCCGCCGTCGCCGCGCGGCTGCCGAGAACATCATCCCGACCTCGACCGGTGCCGCGCAGGCGACCACCGAGGTCCTGCCCGAGCTTGAAGGCAAACTCGACGGGATGGCTATCCGCGTCCCGGTGCCGAACGGCTCCATCACCGAGTTCGTTGTCGACCTCGACGACGACGTGACGGAGAGCGATGTCAACGCCGCCTTCGAGGAGGCCGCTGCCGGCGAACTCGAAGGCGTGCTGGGCGTCACGAGCGACGACGTCGTCTCCTCGGACATCCTCGGGGACCCGTACTCCACGCAGGTCGACCTGCAGTCGACGAACGTCGTCTCCGGGATGACGAAGATTCTCACCTGGTACGACAACGAGTACGGCTTCTCGAACCGGATGCTCGACGTGGCCGAGTACATCACTGAGTAAACGCAGAAACGATTTGCGGCGTCAGGAAGGTTTATAATTATTGTTCACTAAAGATGTTGCACACATAGAGTCCGAACCGGTGTTTGCCCACTGGTCGACTCTGTGTGTCAGCACAGACAGTTGTGCCCCCAGTCGGCATCCTGTGACCCGGTGCCGGCTGTGTGCGACAACGGTGTCCCCATCCCGACTCCCACCCCACCCTCACTCCCACCCCTCTCCCCATTTCTACGCTGGTAGCCAGTGCAAACAACGACGGTAGCTCCCGACAAGCCGCCCACTGTTCGGACTCGGAAACCGTTAAGCGGTCGGCAGGTTTCCTCCCGAGTGATGACCTTCCAGACGCTCGACGACCTCGACGACGGACAGCGCGTCCTCGTTCGACTCGATCTCAACTCACCGGTGGAGGACGGCACAGTACAGGACAACCGACGGTTCGACCGCCACGCGGAGACGATCAGCGAACTCGTCGACCGCGGGTTCGAGGTCGCGGTGCTGGCCCACCAGGGCCGTCCGGGCCGTGACGACTTTGTTTCGCTCGAACAACACGCCGACATCCTCGCGGATCACATCGACCACGACGTGGACTTCGTCGACGAGACCTATGGCCCACAGGCCATTCACGACATCGCGGCCCTCGACGGCGGCGACGTACTCGTTCTAGAGAACACCCGGATGTGTGACGACGAACTGCCCGAGGAGGACCCCGAAATCAAGTCACAGACGGAGTTCGTCCAGACGCTCAAAGACGAATTCGACGCCTACATCAACGACGCGTACTCGGCGGCCCACCGCTCGCACGCCTCACTGGTGGGCTTCCCGCTGGTCATGGACGCCTACGCCGGCCGTGTCATGGAAACCGAGTACGAGGCCAACACCGCTATCGCCGAAAAGGAGTTTGACGGGCAGGTGACGATGGTCGTCGGCGGGACGAAGGCCACGGACGTCATCGACGTCATGACCCACCTCGACGAGAAGGTCGACGACTTCCTGCTGGGCGGCATCGCCGGAGAACTGTTCCTCCGAGCCGCTGGCTACCCGGTCGGCTACGACATCGATGACGCGAACCTCTACGACGAGCAGTGGGAGCAAAACAGCGAGAAGATCGAGTCCATGCTCGAAGACCACCGCGACCAGATCACGCTCGCGGTCGACCTGGCCTACGAGGACGAGAACGGCGACCGCGCCGAGCAGGCCGTCGACGACATCGAGGAAAAGAGCGTCTCCTACCTCGACGTCGGGAGCGAGACCGTCATGGAGTACTCGCCGATCATCCGGGACTCCGAGGCCGTCTTCGTGAAGGGCGCACTGGGGATGTTCGAGGACGAGCGGTTCTCGGTCGGCACCGCCGGCGTGCTCGAAGCCATCGCCGACACCGACTGCTTCTCCGTCGTCGGCGGCGGCGACACCTCACGAGCTATCGAGATGTACGGGATGGAAGAAGACGAGTTCGGCCACGTCTCTATCGCGGGCGGGGCCTACATCCGGGCGCTGACCGGCGCGGAACTGGTCGGCGTCGAAGCGCTACAGCGTTAACTGCGGCCTTTCGTCTCCGCGTGTCGCAGGTCCCAGTCTTCGATTAGTTCGTCGGGCACCTCGACGATTCGCCCGGTTTCGGTCGGTTCCGTCCGTGCGTGACGGCCAGTCCAGTCGTGGTCAGCGTCGGGCGTAGCTGCCATACACCGCGCTACCAGCGGCGAGGATAAATTCCTTCCGCCAATACATTGTAAGTAATTACTCGGTTCCGAGTCTATATTACGTCTCCGGGAAGCCAAGTGCTTTCCGCCAGCCGTGCTGTATCTGGGGTATGTTCACCGGAATCGTCGAGACGACCGGCGAGGTGCAGGCGGTTATTGACGACGAGGGCGGGCGTCGGATGCGGATCGGCGCGCCGTTCGAGGGACTCGACCACGGCCAGTCGATCAGCGTCAGCGGCGTCTGTCTCACCGTCGAGAAGGCGGCCGACGGTGAGTGGTTCGAGGTGTTTCTCGCCCAGGAGACACTCGCCCGGACGTTCTTCGATGACCTCGACGGCGGTGACCGGGTGAACCTTGAGCGGGCGATGCCGGCCGACGGCCGGTTCGACGGCCACATCGTGCAGGGCCACGTCGACACGACGGCCGAGATCGTCGGTATCGAACAGGAGGGCGAGGACTGGACGTTCACGTTCTCCCTGCCCGAGGCCCATCAGGACTATCTGGTTCAGAAAGGGTCGATAACGGTCGACGGCATCAGCCTGACCGTCGCCGACCGTCGCTCCGAGGAGTTCGACGTGGCGATCATTCCGACGACGTACGCCGAGACGACGCTGTCGGAGAAGTCGGTCGGCGATCCAGTCCACTTAGAGGTCGACGTGGTCGCGAAATACGTCGAGCAGTTGGTCTAAGGGTCGAACTCGGTCTGTTCCGGGCGAAGCGCAGTCTCGTCCGGGTCCTCGTGAGCGCGCCTGTAGGCCCGCCGGTAGGCGTGAACCTTCTTCAGCAACAGCAGGCCGAAAAACGAGTCGTACACGATGACGAAGCCGAAGAACGCGACGAGGAAGTTGACGTTGTAGATGCCCGCCAGGATAGCTGTCACCGGGCCGGCCAGCGTGTTGTAGACGGCGTGGATGAGCGAAGCGATGAGCAGTCCCTTCAGCACGATTGGGCCGGCGTCGTCGGGGTTGAACTTCGCCAGACCGAGGTAGTAGCCGGCGAAGGCCGAGTAGATGACGTGGCCCGGCCCCGCGAGCGCTCTGATCGCGGTGATGTCGCTGCTCGCGGCGAGTAACTCGACCGTCCCGGTAGCCATCTCGGCGTTCTGTGTGATGTACAGCGCGTTTTCGATAGTCGCAAAGCCGAGACCGGCGACAGCGCCGTACACCGCACCGTCGACGACGGCGTCGAAGCGGTTGTCGCGGAAGGCGTACAGGCGTACCGCCAGCAGTTTCACGGTCTCCTCGACGGGACCGACGATGAGGAAGAAGACGAACACCTGACCGAGGAACGGCACGAGCCCGAACCCGGAGCCGATTGCCTGAACCGGCTCGCCGAGGAACCCGTTGAGAATACCGGCAAAGCCGGCAAACAACACTCCGAGCAAGAACGTTCCCACGAGCAGCGTCAGTGGTTCCTCCGTAGTCACATCAGCGTAGTAGATGTAGGCCGCGAGTCCGAGCGCCGGCACGGCAGAGAGGATGGCCATCCCGGCAAACAGCGGCTGGTCGCTGAGCGCGCCGAGGCTCCCGAACGCGACCTGCAGGAGGAGGATCAGAATGGCTGCAAGGATGACCAGATACCGCAGCGTCCGTATTCCGATGTGGTAGAGCCAGTGGGCGAACCGGTCCAGCCTCGACCGGGGCTCCCAAGTCGATATCTCATAGAGGTCTGCCGACCCGTCCGCGTTTACCTCGACCGGGTCCTGCCGTCGCTTTCCCATGTGCCACGTCTACAGGCCGCCTCACCTAACCGTTTGGTTCGACTATATCCGAACGGACACTGAGCGGCGTCGTAGACGACGCCGGAGGAGTCAAAGACGGCCCTGCTACCGGATCTTTGCAGGAGACGAGAGGCTTTTCGCACAGGCACACTAACGGGGACGTATGACGCTACGCGCGGGTGTACTCGCGGTTCAGGGCGATGTCTCTGAACACGGAGACGCGATCAGGCGGGCGGCAGCGGCCCACGACCAGACGGCGGAGGTCGTCGAGATACGCGAGTCCGGGGTCGTCCCCGACTGCGATGTGCTGTTGCTACCGGGCGGGGAATCGACCACGATATCGCGGCTCATCCACCGGGAGGGCATCGCCGACGAAATCCAGTCCCACGTCGAAGCCGGCAAGCCGGTGCTGGCGACGTGTGCCGGGCTCATCGTCAGCGCGAGCGACGCACAGGACGACCGCGTCGACACGCTGAACGTCATCGACGTCTCCGTCGAGCGCAACGCGTTCGGGCGACAGAAGGACAGCTTCGAAGCCCCACTGGCGGTCGAGGGTCTTGACGACCCGTTCCCGGCGGTGTTCATCCGCGCACCGGTCATCGACTACGTCGGCACGGACGTCGAAGTGCTGGCGACGTGGGACGACCACCCAGTCGCGGTCCGTGAGGGACCGGTCGTCGGCACGTCGTTCCACCCCGAACTGACCGAGGACCCGCGTATCCACGACCTGGCCTTTTTCGACTCGGTGGAGTCGTAGCGACGGCCTGAAGGCCCCGCTGACCGAACGGCGGCTATGAGCGACGACACCGGCGACGTTATCGACGAACTGTTCGCTGTCATCGAGGACCGCAAGGCGAACCTTCCCGAGGACTCCTACACGGCGTCGCTGTTCACCCACGAGAAGGGCGAAAATGCCGTGCTAGAGAAGTTGGGCGAGGAGACGACGGAGCTGATTCTGGCGGCCAAAGACGACGATACCGAAGAGCTCGCCCACGAATCGGCCGATATCGTCTATCACCTGCTCGTTCTGCTGTCGATGAAAGACATGGACGTCGACGATTTGCGTGCAGAACTGGCCAAGCGGCGGTAAGGCGACCCGTCACCAGGTGAGGGGCGCGATAGATTGACACTGACACAGTTCATATCAGGAGGCATGGGCCATGTGGCGTCGGGCATTACAGTCCTCTGTGTCGATGACGAACCGTCGTACGCAGACCTGATCGCGACACATCTCGAACGCAACGACGAGGCGATCGACGCCACCGGAGTCACGAGCGCTACGGACGGACTATCGTATCTGGATGCGCACGACGTGGACTGCATCGTCAGCGACTACGATATGCCCGGCATCGACGGGCTGGAGTTTCTGGAGGCGGTCCGTGCCAGAGACCCGGATATGCCGTTCCTGTTATTTACCAGTCAGGGGAGCGAGTCGCTCGCAAGCGAGGCAGTCACGGCCGGCGTCACCGATTACATTCAAAAAGTGCAGGGGTCCCAGCAGTACGCCGTGCTCGCGCAGCGGATCCGAAACACAGTCGAGCGAGTCAGAGCGAAAGCAACGGCCGATACCGCACAGGAACGGACGAAACGGATTCTCGACGCAACGAGCGATGCGGCCCTCATCAGCGTCGCCGACACCGTCGTATACGCGAACCCGGCGGCGGTGGAGTTTTTCGGCGCAGCAGACAGCGACGACCTCTGTGACCGGCCACTGACCGACCTCGTCGAACCGACAACGGACGGCGGGACCGAGACCGTTGAACGCGTCGTCGAGAACGGCCAGACGGCTGGCCAAGTCAGCCGGACGATACGGACCCTCGCTGGCAACAGCGTGCAGGCCAGCGTCACGGCGTGTGACGTGACCTGGGACGGCGAAGACGGCACAGTGTCGGTCATCAGCGACCGGGGCGATACGGACGAGCGCGAACAGCGGCTCGAAGCGCTGCACGAGGCCACCCGACAGTTGATGGCCGCCGAAGTCCACAACGAAGTTGCCGGGATCGGCGTCAACGCGGCCGCGGAGATTATCGGGCTTGACGCGAATGCTGTCCACCTCCTCAACGACGACGGGGAGTTAGAACCCGTCGCCGCGACCGCATCGGCTCGAGAGTTGGTCGGTGATATCCCGACGTTCGGGCCGGGCGACAGCATCGCCTGGCGGGTGTACGAGCGTGGCGAAGCGACCGCAGTCCCCGACGTGCGGCTGGAAGAGGACGTGCAGAACCCCGAGACACCGATACGCAGCGAACTGTATCTGCCGCTGGGGGAACACGGCATTCTCATCGCCGCATCGACGACCGTCGATGCATTCGACGAGGCAGACATCGTCGCTGGGCGGGTCCTCGCGGCGAACATGGAGGCGGCTCTCGCCGCCGTCGAGCGCGACAGACAGCTCCGTGACCGTGAGCAGGAACTATCGACGCAAAACGACCGTCTGGAACAGTTCGCGACAGTCGTCAGCCACGACCTTCGCAACCCTCTCAACGTCGCTATCGGCCGGCTGGGCGCGCTGAAAGAGGAGTGTGACGACGACAGCAATATGGCCGCGATAGAACAGGCTCTCGAGCGGATGCAGGCGCTGATTGACGACCTCCTGTTACTGGCCCGGACCGGCGACGACATTACAGAGATGGAAACGGTGGCACTGGCGACAGCAGTCGAGGACTGCTGGGAGGTCGTCGATACCGGCGACGCGACGTTGGTGGTCGACACCGACCGCAAGATACAGGCGGACATGACGCGGCTCAAACAGTTGCTGGAGAACCTGATCCGAAACGCCGTAGAGCACAGCGCTACGGACAGTCGGATTCAGTCCGGTGGTACCGATAAACACGACATACCAGGCGTGACAGTAACGATTAGCGAGATTCCGGGCGGGTTCGCAGTCTCGGATGACGGTCCGGGTATCCCCGAAGCCGACCGGGAGGCGGTGTTCGAAAGCGGCTACTCGACGACAACTGACGGCACCGGGTTCGGGCTCTCGATTATCTCACAGATCGCCGCTGCGCATGGCTGGACAGTCACCCTCACTGAAAGCGATGCCGGCGGCGCACGCTTCGAGTTTACCGGCGTCGACGTGGTATCGGAGTAATAGGGCGCTCAGTCGTCGGGGCGCTACTCGTCAACGGGCGCGAACCGATGCCGGACGACCTCGCTGTCGTCGTCCCACTCGAAACTGCCGTGGACTTTCTTCATTCGTTCCTTGTACGCGTCGAGGTCCTCCGACCCCTCGCGCTGTGCGTCCTCGTCGGTCATGTCGCCCAGTGTCCGGTGTGTTACGTCTGTCACCTCGAACTCGGTGCCGTCGATCTCGAAGGTGTCGCCTTCGTCGGCGTACTGGTGGCCGCGGTGCATCTGGGTGACCCGTCCCTCGGCGGCCATCTGCTGGACGTGGTCGTTGGACAGAATCTCGCCGGCGTCAATCTGTGCCATACCGGAACTGCGGTCGGGACGCTCAAAAGCGTGACTCGCAACAGTTTGGGGCGCGATTGAACGCGCTTTTACGCTCCGGCCGTCAACGTGACCTATGAGCCATCCCTTCGAGGGTCTGCCGACGACGCCTACCGCCGAGGAGCTCGTGGACAAAGCCTTCTCGCGGGCGTCGCGCGCCGGCGGGGCCAAGGACGGGAACGAAGCCCAGCAGTCGATGCTGATGACGGCGTCGAACATCGCCTCCGACAACATGGAGAACGTGGTGACGGCGTGGCCGACGATCGATGATCTGGACCCCTTCTATATCGAACTCGCCGACGCGGTCATCGGCGAAGCCTACCCCGCAGACAACGACCCCGGTATCGACGCGCTGAAACAGCACCTCGCAGAAGTTTCGTGGGCCGCCGACAAGGTCGTCGAGATCCGCCAGGAGTACGAGAGCCGCGTCGCACGCGGCGACATCGACACCGCCCGGAAGCTCCGCAAGCAGGCCTTTGCCCGTATCGCCGACGTGGTCGAGGAGGTCGAAGACAACCTCGCCGCCATCTCGACGGCGCACAACGCCCTCAAAGACATCCCCGACATCCGCCCGGACGAGCCGGCCATCGTCGTCGCCGGCTACCCCAACGTCGGCAAGTCGTCCTTTGTCAACCGCGTCACGCGGGCCGACAACGAGATCGCCTCGTATCCGTTCACGACGACGCAGATCCGGGTCGGGCACTTCGAGGACCAGCGCATCCGCTACCAGCTCGTCGACACGCCCGGCCTGCTCGACCGACCGCCGGAGGACAGAAACGAGATCGAATCACAGGCCGTGAGCGCGCTCGAACACCTCGCCGACGCCGTCCTCGTGTTCGTCGACCCAAGTGGCGAGTGTGGCTACCCGCTCGCGGACCAGCTGGAACTTCGAAACGCCATCGAAGCGCGCTTCGACGTGCCCGTTCTGACCATCGCAAACAAGAGCGACCTCTCGACGGATGTGGAGGCCGACCACTACATGAGCGTCACCGAAGACGACAACGTCGACGGCGTGTTGCAGGCCGCTATCGACGCGGTGGGGTACGAGATCGAACTGCCGTTTGACGAATAGCGAGACGCCGACCAACGGGAGGCGTCTCGAACACTCCGAGCGGGGAACGCAGTGACCCGCGAGGACTGCTGTCGCCATCGCGAGGATTGCGGTCACCAACGGGAGGCGTCTCGATGAACCCGAGCGGGGAACGCAGTGACCCGCGAAGAACGCGGTTACCAACGGGCAGTGTCTTTGAAAACGCCGAACAAGGAACCGCAGTAGCGAGTCAGAACGGCTTATTCTAGTTCGTACGAGACACTGACAGAGGCGTCGACGGTGACATCGCCGGGCTGGATGTTCGTCCGTCCGCCGGCGTCACTGGCGGCCATCGCTTCCGCGTACACGACGGGGCGGCCGTGGTCGCTGGTCTGGACCGTGACGGCGTCACCGACGGACCGATCCTCCGCAGCGGCGACGACTTCGGCGTCCGTTCGGGCGTTGTCCATCGCGGTCGTCAGGGCTTCTTCGCGTGCGGCCTGTCGCGTCTCCTCGCTCAGGGAGTAGCGCACGCCCTCGACGCGGTCAGCGCCGGCGTCGACTGCGGCATCGATGAGTGTCCCGGCAGTCGAAACGTTGCTCGTCTCGGCTTCGACGGTGTGGATCGCTACGTAGCCGACCTGTTCGCGGCCCTCTCGATTCTCCTCGTACTCGGGGCGGATCTGGAACCGCGAGGAGGTCACGTTCGCGCCCTCGTCTTCCAGCGCCGACGTAATGGCGTCAGCATCACCGCTGAGATTGTTGCGCGCCGCTTCGGCGGTCTCACCGCGGCCCACGGCGGCGACGGTGACGGTTGCACGGTCGGGCGCGCGTTCGACGGTCGCGTCAGCGTTGACGCTCACGGTCGAATTCGTCGACGGCGCGACGGCTCCGGTGTCCGCGAGTGCGAACCCGACGCCACCGGCGACGAGCAGTGCCAGGACGCCAGCGATTGCGAGTGGTCGTGATACCATATCGTCCCCGACACGCCCAACGGTATTTATGTCACCGAACGGTCAAAGTCGGTTTTGAGCGTCAGCCGTTCCGCTCGACAGTGACGTAGCGAACTTCCGTCGCAACGTCTCGGCCGGCCGCGTCATCAGCCAGAGCATCCAGTTGGTCGACAAGCAGTGGCTGCTCCGCGTCCGGCGGCAGACCGACAGTGACGATGACGCGGCGCGGCTGTTGGAAGATCGCAGTGTTGGTGTACTCGATTTCGACCGTCAGCACGCGAGCCGGCGAGTCGACGCTGCCCTGGATGGCGTCGCGGATGTCCGACTCCGTCGTCGCCTGCTGGTAGGAGTCGAAGGTGACGCCGCCCAGGAACGCCGACAGGACGAGTATCGACAGGACGAGGACGCCGATCCGTTTGACAGTCGCCGACCGTGCGTTGCTCTCCTGAAACCAGTGTTCCGGGCGGTAGCCCTGATACCAGAGCCCGACGAGCACTGCGAGGTTGATCGAGAGGACGTTCACAAGCAGCAACACGGCGGACCCGAGGCTGACGAGCGGTTGGCCCCACGCGATACCGATGCCGACCGTGGCCGCCGGCGGGATGAGCGCGACGGCGATCATGACGCCGACCAGTGCCGTCGAGACGCCGCTGGTGAGGCTGACGACGCCGGCCGCGCCAGCGCCGAGCGCGACGATCAGCGAGAGGAAGTCGGGGGCGACCCGCTCGCGTATCTGGCCGACTGTGGTCACATCGGCGAGCGGCGGGATGACGTTGGCGTACCGGACCAGCAGGGCAAAGACAGTCGCGCTTGCCACGGCGAGTCCGAGCCCGACGGCCTGGAGTTTGACGCCCTGAATGAACATCTCGTGGTCGTCGACGACGGTGCCGACGTTGGCGGTCATCGCCGGGCCGATGAGCGGCGCGATGACCATCGAGCCGACGACGACGGCCGGGGAATCGAGCAGGAGCCCGGCGGTCGCGATAATCGCGCTGATGATGGTCATGAGCGCGTAGTTCGACATCGAGGGAGCGAGGTCGTTTGCCTTCGAGGTGAGTTCCTCTCGCGCGATGCGGTCTTCGTCTTCCTCCTCAGCGTACTTCTCCTCTAGTTCGTCGAACTGGCTGGAGATGACGGTGTTCGCGTCCACGACGACCGTATAGCCGTCGTCGTTGATACCGACGTTCCGCAGCTCTTCGAGGACTGGTTCGAGTGCGTTGGTCGGGACTGGAAAGGTGACGACAGCGGTGAACTCCCGCCCGCTCGTCTCGTCGGTGAGCACGTAGTCGATGCCCTCCTCGGCCAACACGCCCAAGACGGCGTCTCGCTTTCCGGTCGGAATCAGTATCTGTACCAGCCGCACGGCTCCGGGTGGGACCCGCGAGGGTAAAAAAGCGGCTAGTTAGCGGGTCCCGGGTGCAAAACTGGAGCGAGACGCGGCCGTGAATCGCGAAACAGTCGGTCCTCGGGAAACGAACGCGCTTTTCCCCGCCGGCGGAGTACACGGGGTATGTTCGAATCACGACCGGACCGGGACGCCGAGGTGGTGCTCGTCGGTCGGTCAAACGTCGGGAAATCGACGTTGATGCGCGAGATAACGGGCCACACGTTCGACACGGGCCAGCGACCCGGTGTCACGCGTTCGCCCAACCACTTCGACTGGGCCAGCGCCGATTTCGTCATCAGTGACCTCCCCGGCTTCGGGTACATGAAAGGCGTCCCCGAAGACGTCCGCGAGGAAATCAAGACCGACGTGGTCCGGTACGTCGAGCGGAACGCCGAGCATATTCTCGTCGGTATCCTCGTCGTGGACGGCAAGTCGGTCATCGACATCATCGACCGCCACTCCGGCCCCGACGAGATCCCACACGACGTGGAGATGTTTCATTTCCTCCGGGAGGTCGGTGTCGAGCCGGTCGTCGCCGTCAACAAGATGGACAAGGTCGACGACAAGGACGACCGCTTGAACGAACTCTGTGACCGACTCGGACTGCACCCGCCATGGCAACAGTGGCAGGAGACTATCGCGCCGATCAGCGCGAAGCGCGGCTCCGTCGAGCCGCTGAACGAGGCCGTCCGGCACCACCTTCACGAGGCCCAGCGAGACGATCTGTTCCAGTTCTTCTGAACGACTCAGCGGGTCGACCCGCTGCTCATCCGAAACCAAGGCCGATACCGACACACCGGTGGTTTCGTCTATCCTCCTGGGACGGGTTTTCCCCTCCTGACAGCGTCTCGAATCACTACCGGCAAAGCTGCTGCAGCCAGAACGGAGACACAATTCGACGGTATGTCGATTATAAAGAAGCGGCGGCGTGTTGCGATTACCGAACAAGCGAAATTCGCATGGACTCGCCGGGTAGTAGTCTGAAATTTACACGACAACGGAGGGTTGTGTTTAGTAATGGTCATGTTAGATTCGCTCCAGTTGCTTCTTTCGAACCGCCATTTTCTCCTGATTCGTCCGCACGTCGTAGTGCTCGTAGAGCACTTCGAGCGACACGTCGCATCGCTCGCTGACGATCTCCGGAGACACGTCGCTGTTCAGGTGATACGTGATACTGCCACGCCGGAGCCCGTGAGGTGACCGGGAAGATGGGCACTTACTGTGGGCCGCACGCGAACCCAGTGCCTCGCAGGTCGATGGGTCCGACGGATCAGCGTCGTGTGGACACCCACCGAGAACGCACGGCTGGGTGAGCTTGTTCACCCACTTGTAGATGGTATCACCCGCTGGCCGACCGTGCTGCGAGGTGATGAGTGGCTTGCGGCCGTAGTCGTCGGTCCGCTCGTAGCGGTCGGGGTTGTCGAGGTAATCGTCGACGACCTGGTAATCGCTCGGGCCGAGATAGACCCACCGCTCGCCGTCTTCACCGTTCTTGAGTTTCGTTCCCTCGTCGATTCGGTGCTCCAGCACCAGCGCGTAGTCGTCGGGACGAAGGTCGTCAACATCCAGTGACCGAAGGGCCGACCGGCGCATCGCCGTCTTCCACAGAATCAGAAAGACGACGTGATCCCGGCTCGCGTAACGGTAGTCGTGAAGATAGTCAAGTATCCGGTGTGCCCGGTCTGCGCTCAGGTGGACCTCGCGGCTTTCGGCCCCGTCGGGCAGCTCGGGGGCATGGACCTTCTCGGCCAGCCCATCGTCAACGCCCTCGATGTCGGCCCAGTATCGGAGTGCTTCCCGAATCGTCGAGAGTTGCTTCTGGAGGGTCAGCGCCGCGATATCCCCCCGTCTCCATGCCACGAAGTCAGCCAAATCGCGGCCGGTGAGGTCGTTCAGGTTCTCGATATCTCGCTCCTCGCACCACTCGTTGAAGAACCGGAGCCGCGTCTTCGCGTTCCGCATCGTACTCTCGCGAACGGACGGTTCGCGATGTCGGAGGAACCGCTCGATGCCTTCCTCCGGCGAGAGATCCATCAGATCCTCGCTCATGCTTGCCCCCGCTTTCGCTTCCGGTAACAGCCCAGACAGCGGGACTCACCGGGATAGCAAAAGTTCTCGCAGCCGTCTGTTTCGCATTTGTCCACGTCTTCGATGACGCGGTCGCTCACGCACGCGCACCTCCAGACGGAACGTACCGGTCTCCGCAGGTTGGTGAACTGGCTATACCGCTGCTCATTGGGCTACTTTCAATAGCCCGCTCGTTCTCGTCTTTCATGGGTCGTCTAAGCCTCAAACGGGAAACGACCCACCCGGCGTGTACCAGCACGCCGGACCTTTCTGGTCCGATGGGCGGGTCACTTCACCTGTATAACGCCTCTACTGAAATACTTTTCTGTGAATTGCACAGATTAATCTGTGCTACTACGCTGAGATACAAGTGATTGCAAATAGATGTCTAATGCACCGATAAACCTATGAGTTCCACAGCCACACCGCTTGATGTGCCTAGGCAGCGTGCTGATTGGATGACTCAGACTGACGAAACCATTCTGGAAACGATTCGAGATGAAGGGAACATGACTCCCCAAGCTCTCGATGATACTTTCGACATAGCCGCTGCCAACTACGCCCGTGATCGACTCTCTGAGCTTACCCGGTACGGGCTGGTCGAGAAGATCGGGCGCGGTCTCTACCGTCTGACCGATGACGGGCGTGCATTCCTCAACGAGGAACTCGACGCCAGCGAACTCGATCCCGGCGAAGACGCTGACTGACATTCTTTTAGACCCTCGCGAGTCGTGCCGTCACGTCACCGGCCCACTCCGGCAATTCGAGATCGGCTAACTCGCCGCCGCGCCAGCTCATCACGATTTCCACGTCGCCGTCGCGGGTCACGTCGACTCGCCACTTCCGCCCGTCATCGGTTGTGATGTCGAAGCGTGCGCCACGGCTGGAGAGCGTCTTCATGTGCTCTACAGTTACCTCTTCACCAGTGTAGACCTGCATACAGACGGTTCGAGGGGCGGATTCGGGTTAAAAAGGTGCTAGATTTCCGAGAGAGATCGGCAATATATTTTACACATTTGTGTATGCGTCTTACGTACCGTAGAGCTACACGTAGGTGCGTTTTAGGCCTATGATGATATTGTGTCCGAATAGAACCGAGTATGATCCATATTATAACAACTGTGGATAAAATTGAAAGATATCGGAGGTGCCGACACATTTATATAATATGGTGTTTTTTCCGGTTGCTGGTGTAAGACGATCGTCTTACGGAAAGCGCCTTATTAGGGCCTGAAGTGCCCGAATTCCCAATAATTAAGTTAGTAGGGGATTAACACTGGGATGTACGCAGCACCGGGAGCGCCACCGAACCCAATGTTCTCCGCGGGCTGCGACAGTGAGCCACAGCTATGCCCAACAACAGCCATTCCCAAGATCAGAATGATGGGGACAATTCAGATACACCTCAAGATGACGGTGACGACCTGCAAAGCCGAGATACTATAGGATGGGTCAAACTGGTTCTGGAAGTCGCTGTCTTAGTTTCGAAGCTAATCAAGTCATTATAACAGGTGGTAGTCAGGCTATGACAGCCCGGACCGCCACCGAACCCAATCATATCTAGGGTGTTCTAAAACTTAAAACGAGTGGTATAGGTCTCCTATCAGTCAATTCCTATAATGGCAAGGAAGTCGTTTAGTCGAGGGGGTCTCTATTTCATCATCTCTGACGAGATATCGTCGATGCCGATTTTCACCCTCTACCTCAACTAACTCGTAATCCTCCAATTTCGAGAGTTTCAGCCGCCTCGACCGCTCCGAGATCGGTGTCAACTCACGTCCACGGTACACGTCGTCGGCCACCGATTCGTAGCGGTCGTGCAGCTCCCCGGCCTTCAGCCCACCGCCCACACGAATCAGTTCGTACAATAGCTGGTGGTGGAACGGCAGCGAGTCCAGATTCTTCTGTAGAATACACCGTTGCGCCCGCTCGTAGGAATCGGCCACATCGTCGCTTCTGATCTCGCTGTGGTCCCGTTCCTCGGCCAACAGCGACGCCTGTCGAAGCGACTGAATGCCCTTCCGGGCAACGCCGGCCACTTCGTCGGCGATCTCCTCCAACTGCTCGCGAGTGATCACGCCGGACGGCAGCCCACGCCGTGCCCGCGCTTCGAGGATGTCCGCCAACTCGTTCACGCCGAAGCGGTCCAGCGCCAGTTCCTTCAGCAACAGCCGCCGCCGAAGCTGGTTGTCCAACTGCGAAAGCCACTGCTCGTGATCGTGGCAGATCGCGACGATGGACAGGCCCTCTACGTCGGCCAGCCGGTCCAGTACGTCTGTGGCTGGCAGGTCATCCGCCTCGTCAAGGATGACGATCGTCGGCTGGTCGACGCACTCGCGCAGCTCGATGCACAGATCCTCGCGGGGCGTGTTCGTTGCTGGGTTACTGCCGGGGAGATCGTAGAGGATCGACCGAACGACGCCGGCTGTAGTCTTTCCGAGGCTCTCGACGTGGGCCGAGTAGATGTCTGCGTGTGTAGTAAGTTTCTGGAGGGTGAAGCGGGCGAGCGAAGTCTTCCCGACGCCGGAAGGGCCGTGAATCAGCACGTCATGGGCCTGCTCACCCTGGAGGGCTGGCTCCCACGCTCGGGACAGGTGGTCGACGGTGGCTTCTCGGTGGAGGAGGCGACGCGGCAACTGCTCATCGTCGAAAACAGCGGAGTCCGTGATCATCTCGGTTCAGCCTGACGGAAGACGGGGGTAAAAATTAATGCGGCATTTCCGGGAGAAATATCATAGTTGGTGGAGGTAGTCGTTTCTAGCGTCTTTTGACTTCTTAAGCCACGTATTCCATGACTCCGAATCTGAATTCTCCTCATCATAATGTAAACTGCGGAGTTTATTTAAAGCGCTATCTGTGATCTCGCTCACGGATTCTGCGATAATAACATTATGCCTATCCTCATATGGCAAATCTTCTTTATTCTCATAGCTCCCGACATGTATAATCAATGTGTCACTAGGTGTATAGGTAAGTAAATCAACCACTTTGTTTTGACCAGCCATGTCTTCATCAATAATCCAGACCGGACTTTGAAGAGCTCGTGATATTGTGGTGTCTGGCATATTTAACGGATCAATATCACGGAATTCAAGATCAATATCTGCATTGAATGTAAGTTGAGACTCTTCATAAATTGATTTTTTTATCTCTGTATGATGATCAATTGGGCCAAATACGGAGACTTGTACCTTTTTACCATTCAGTCCCGGTGAGCTGCTTTCTGTTGGTTTGTCGGTTCTAGGAGAGACTTTTATTAAATTGCTTATATTTTTGTCTTCGATGCTACTCTCAGCTCCAACGTCATATGTTAGTAGATTCATTAATGCGTTATCGGTGGCCCATTGATCAAGATCGGATATTTCACTAATCTCTGCATCACCATTTTTGAACTCAATCAGCCTTTCCAACGCTGTCGGATCTTTATACATCTTAGATATGAGCTGGGGCCACTGAATGCTAATTATTACAAATTTGGCTAACTGTTTTATAGAGACCTTTTCGGGGTTTCTTGGACTACTTTCAATAATTAAGACATTTTCTATACTGGCTAACACAGATCGAAGCTGGAACAGATTTATAAATCGCTTGATTTGTCTTGGATTGCTCCCCAGAGCTGGAGCAGCCATTTGTACGATCTCATCCATCTCTTGTTCAAGCCTCTCTGAAATTTTTCGCCAGTGATCTTTAACCATATCTTGGTCAAACGATTCATCGCCAGACTCCCCATTCACTAAACCTTTGATTTCTGACTCTTTTGGTTCTGGAACAAGGAATGGGATCTGTATGAATTTCTCTAAATATTGGTATCCAAAATCAAGGCCTGAAACATCGTTGGTCCCGTTCTCTCCGATTACTTCTAATACTTCATCGTGCCTTGCTGCCACTCCTGCTGCAACCCGACTTCGGTCTAATCCAAGTATAAAAATCAATCTGGTATCGTCAGAAATCAGTAGGTTAATCCCTTCCATCAGTTTAGCAGACTTTGGAACGGTACAACGATCAAGATCGTCAATAAAAATATAGACTCGATCACTATCTCCGGTTGCCTCAGAGAGTGTATCTAAGATCTCTTCGAAGTCTTCATGGAATGAATCGATGAACCCTACTCTTTCCTTATAATCGGGCCCTTTCATATGGGATATCAGGTTTTTTTCGAGAGAAGGTGTAGCATCTTTTCCAAGTAGCCTCAAAATCCGCAAATATGTAAATATAATACCTATCGAGCCGGCCAAGCCAATGAATATATTTGTAAGTATGTGTGCTGATGACTGGCCTAATACATTAGCAATGACAAATGAGGTACCTCTAGATAGCCATATGATCAAAAATACTATTAAAGGTATTGACAGGTATAAAAGACCGAGTACTACTTTGATCTCTCCCCACCCCGATCTATTTGAAGAATATCTCCTGAGCATTAACGAGATCTCACTCTTTCCCCTCTCAATGAACCCAAGATTAGACTTTAGATCTCGAATTATTTTTAATGCAAATGCTGCCCACAATTCTTCTTTCTCATCATGCCTCCATGGGCTGAATTCAATGACAGTCTCTCCCTCTTGTTCTAATTCACCCGATAACTGGCTCATAAATGACGACTTCCCACTGCCCCAGTCCCCCTCGATCGAAATCGCTAACGGCGGACTCGTTTCCTCAGAAGTTATAAATTCTTTTACAGCCTCAACATAGGGCTTAAATCCGATATGGTCTTCATCCGATGGCTGGTCATTCGTAGCTCCATAATCTCGAATATCAGAAAAACCATCGCTGTCACTCATTAACCCCAATCAACACAAGTACCTATATAATAGATTCGGACGAACGGAAACTGAGAGTCCCTCAACAACATTCAAGGGGGCTCTCAACTGTTTGTGACTATGGCGAACGACACTGGGGTCCAACCAAAGGGTGAAATTGCTAAACGTGCGAGGGAAGTAACGCAATCTAGCTCAGAGGTCAACATTGATATAAATTTTCAGATTATTGAACAATTCTCCGCAGAGCTGTATGATAATCCTCGAAGAGCAATTGAAGAGCTAGTTTGTAATAGCTACGATGCTGGTGCATCAGATTGCTATATTTCTACACCTCAGGACGACTCTGACCGATTATTGGTACTTGACAATGGTGAGTCAATGGATATGGAGGGGATTGAATGGCTTTGGCGAGTTGCCGAGAGTCCTAAAGCTCGCGACCTTGGCCCTGATCGAACTAATCATAATCGGCAACAGATCGGGAAGTTCGGTGTTGGAAAATTAGCTGCATTTGCCTTAGGCTCCAGACTAACGTATATTGCTAATAAGGGAGATACAACACGTATTATTTCTGTCGACCAAAGTCAATTAGAGGACAGAAAGGTCTCTGATTCTCCACCGTTCCCAGTCTATGAAATTAGCACCGATAAGGCACGAGAGAAGTTCTCTGATATTTTCGCGAAGGTCCCAAATCCTTGGGAACAGAATTGGGACACCTGGACGCTTGCACTTGTTGAGGATATTCAACCAGAGAATACAGGAAACCAGCTAATGCCCTGGCTTTTGGAGCGTATGATTAATTCTTCTATACCGATCTCCTCTAATTTCGAGGTCTATCTCAACGGTGAACAGATCTCAAAGTCTGAGCGTGATGCCGACCCCCTTGTGAGTATCGATGTTACTGATTCTGATGCAATAGAGGAGATTGAAGATGGCCTTAAATCCTACTGGAAGAACAATTCATCAGAATATGACTCTCGTGAGGATGTCCCAGAGACAAAATATCGGTGCCAAATCGAAGAATTTGATTTGCCTAATGACACAAGCAAGTCTATCGCTGGAATACATGTTCCGAACTTGGGTCCAGTGATAGGATCTGCAGAGATCTATGAATCAAAATTGGATACCAAAGATCAACAAGAGCGTGGCTTCCATGATCATGGGTTCAAGATTACCGTCCGCGGTAAGTTGTTGAATCGGCATAGTCCAAAATGGGGAATTGATGAAATTGGTTATAAGTGGTGGAAACAATTTACAGCAGAGTTGGAAATACCCGGTCTTGACCAAACTTTACTTGTTCAGCGGGATTCGACTAAACGAGATCGCCGAGAACCAGAAATAGCAAAAGAAGTCGCTCATAAATTGTATAATCTATCTCGCCGCGAAAGAGATCAACTAGAATCTGAAAGTGATTCCTCAGACCATTCAGATTATGAACCAAAATCTTTGACTAATCGAGTTGGTTCTAAAACACCAAATCAAACCTATGAAGCTGTTTCTGGCTTAAATAATGGCAAATCTCCTGTTGAACCAGAAGAGGTTGATATTATTCAGCGGACGCAAAGCACCTCAGATTACCCAGTAGAGTTTGATGATTCGGCTGGAAATATTGTGATTAATGAAGAACATAGCCTATACAAATTGCTTGTTGAAGATCAGGATATTGAGCCAAATTTAAGAGAGACTTTCGGAGAAGTCTATGCCAGTTCTTTACTATTACTGGGATATCTAAGATTCAATCTTTCTGAGGAGGACTATGGCACCATTGATCAAGCTGAAGAATTCTTTGATTATGCATTACGCAGTGCTGCCGACAGTTTCCGACCACATGTGGATTATCTTAAGACCGAAATAGAAACTGCAGTGTACGAAGATGATCGGTCCATAATTGAAACTGTAGCTGATGCATTCCAACATATTCGTTTTGGAAATGTGAACCGTTCGGCAGGTGGTGAACATCGATTTATCGAGATTCCTTTATCTTCGACCAATCCTGAAATCAAAATCCAGTCGATAGGGGACCGTGGAAAGGTGAGGATAGATGACGACCTATCTATTTTAGCACCTGGTGAGCGATTTGATCGCACATTCTGTGTTGCCAGAGAATACGGAAAAGATTCAGATGAACTCGATCAAATCAGGTCTGCCTCACCTGACGGTGTTACTTTTGCAACAACCGAGGCAGTCAAATATATTATTGAATGCCATTACAAACGACGTTTCACCTACTCACAAGTGGTCGACATCCTGCATTATGAGGGGACTCCTGACTCAATGATTAGTCACATTGATGATGTTTGGGGCCAGACTCCTGAACAGAAACTGGTTCTCAAGGTGTTGAAAGAAGCACATCGTATCCAAACTCAAAGAGAAAACGTGACCCCATCAGTGGGTGCGCTGACTATTGCAGATAGTTTGAGTGAGTACAACAGAGAGGACATTGAGAACACCGTTGAAGCCTTATCAACCCTAACAAACCGAGTTAGACAATCCAGCCAATCGGACGAATTTTATCTTAACTCTTCACCAGACGATATACTTCAGGAACTCGGGAATACTACCGGTATCACAGGAATTGAGAATAAGAACGCACAACTTTCTGACTATTAGTCATCAGAATAGTTGTCTATACCTGTAATTTCAGCAATTTCATTGTCTATACTTCTAACTATCTCGGAGATTTTTGACTCCGATTCATTTCGAGATGCATCACATAAATCCTCAAATAGCATCGATAGACGCTTTGATGTTTCCTCATGTAGATCTCGTGGATCGACCACTGGAATTCGTTTCAATTCATTTGGTTCCACTTTGCGCAGCTCTTCTGAATAGGTTCTTCCACTCTGCTGTATGATTTTGTTCACCAGCTCGCTATTTAGATACGCTAATAAAGCTCTCCTGTGTTCTTGAGTGAAGCTATCATCAAGATAGATGTTATGTAGATTATTCAAAGATCGGACTCCCGAGTTATTTTCATAAAACGAAAAGCCGGTCTGAGACATATAGTCACAGAGAATATCGGGGATTTCTCGACGCTCAACCTTGTACCATGTCCCTCGATTACTGGTGAGATATCCCTGATCAACACCTTCTCTTTTTCCACGGTCTATATATTCCCAAAGTAGTTTCTTCTCTTCATCCATCTCATCTTCGAGCCCCTCTCCTGTATTCCAATCCACATGGTCAACATTGTAGAGTAGATAAACTTCTTCGCCATTCTCTTTCCACTCTTCCCAGTCGTCATCAATTATATCGTGGTACTCTAAACCATGGGTTCGTCGAATAATCGGAACCAACTCTCTCTCTTCCACTAAACCATAGCATTCCGCTTCATTCTCGGAAAGACAAAAGAAATCGTTGTTGCCCGTTGCGATGCCTCGCTTGATAGTAGCTATATCACTGAATTGCTTCAGCTCTGGAAGATTATCGATAGATTCGGGGTCCATCATATTAGTCCAGTTTTCGTCTGGGTCAAGGTCATCTTGATCCACCTGATTTACGTATGCCCAATCCGGAGAACCCTGTTGCTCTGGAGTGATTACGTCAAGCAATTCTTTGACATCCGGCCATGAACCATTGGAGACGCTGATGAAGGTCGTTCGTGATCCCTCTCGATCCTCACATTTTTCCAACAGACAGATACATGCTGTAGTCCGCCCTGTATCGAAAATTGAGGAATCTCGGCTTGGCATTACTACCGCACGAATATTGAATCTGTCCTGCAGGAATTCTTTGAGATACGTCCCATATTCCGTTTCTAAAAACTCGGAGGGGGTCAAGAATGCCATCTTTCCGCCTTCACGAAGCATCTCTGCTGCATGAATGTAGAAATAGACGTACATAGGAGAACGAAGAGAGATATCCAAGGATGAGCTAGCACGGGCTCTCTCGTTCATTCTCTCTTTTTGCTCGGAGAAGTTATTGTGTTGTGAGTACGGTGGATTAGAAATTATAGTATCAAACTGCTCGGCAAAGAATTCACTGGGCTCAGTGTCGAGCTGGGAATTCCTTTGACCCATGACCTGTGTATCGAGAAAATCACTACAGCGGAGGTCTGGAGAGCCTTCGCCATCCAGTATCTTGAGTGCCGTGGCGGACATGAGGATAGCCAGTTGACTGAGATCAACCCCAGAAACCTCATCAATGCTCGCATTACCGCTATATCGCAATTTCTCCTGATAGGCCCGTGTTGTCAAGATCCCTGCGCCCATACCAGGATCAAGAATACGATCTGTTCCTTCGTCGACAGCCCACTTTACCATGAAATCCGCTACATTATCCGGTGTGCGAAACTGCCCTAATCGTTTCCGTCCCTCATTGGGGACTAGTGTCTCGAATATACTACCGATAGTCTCACTCACTCCTTCACCCCGAGATAATTCAGCAGTCTGATCAACAACTTCAGTCAAACTCTCAGGATCTGCCTTCTGAGTTGGAATATCCAAAGCATATTCTTCGAAAGCCCTAATTGAGAGTTCAGAATCCATCTGCTGAAACGCCTCAAAATAATCTTCAACTCGATCAATAGGTGGAAAAGGTTGTTGCTCTCCACGATATTCTTCGTACAAGGTTGATTTTAAATAGAGATTGAAGGCTGAAAGATGACAAACTATCTTATGGGTTTGTGAAAGATCACAAAGACCATGTTTGTCTATCCAGTCAACCATATCGGTTTCCTTCTCCAGGGCTTTCTCCCCTCCAATATCTTCATAGATTTTGTCGCCAGCATCCTCTAGGAGCGAGACAATATTTTCTTCATCCATCATTTCTGGCCTAACTGATTCATCGTAGAGACCGGTTGCTGGTGTGATGTGGCGTCCCCTTGGTCAAGAGAATATCGAAAAAGGGCAGACATCAACGCCACCTGCTTTCGATATTCGTCCGATACCGTAACCCGATCACGCTCGTGTTGAATCGCTGGATCGTCTCGGGGTCCAACTCTCCACGCGCGTCGTCGATGTTCTCCTCGCTCTCGACAAGGTGGGTCAGTGCTGCATCGAGTACGTCGGACATCGGTGGGTCGTCGTGGGGGTCGCTGGCGACAATCGCACTCGCCTTGTCCAGTAGTCGCTGCCGTTCGTCAGTGATCTTGAGGCTGGTTCGTCGGGTCATGGTTTAAACTGGTGTATGTACGGGGGGTTGATTCGCGTTGTTCGCGAGTGAGCGAACGGATGGTTCTTGATAAACGGTGGTCGGGCCGTCGACGTGATCGGGTCAAACCCCTGTCCCAACTGGCCCGATTCTATGCACCGTAGCCCACGGCCCACAGCCCACAGGTGCATACATCGAGGATTGGCGTTACATCTGAGTCGAACTCCGTGGGGTCGGGCTCGCATCATGGGCTGACCAACTCTAATCGGTAGTCGCCTTCGTCGTCCTGGTCAAGACTCTCGACCTTCGCCCAGTGGTTGCCCACCAACTCGCCATCCTCGTCGACGACACCGCGCTCGCGGAGATCGTCTATCGGTATCGAGACGGTCACGCACCCGCCTGCCGGAGAGAGTTTTCGCATCTCCATGCCACCGGCGGTGCAGTCCCGATACTAAAATTTACTGAGTCCCGGGAATACCGCGATTCGGTGCTTTCTAGCCAGCAGACTGCACGGCCGGAATACGGTCGTACTCACGGCCGGTGCAACCCATGTTCGGAAAGATAGACATCGAAGACGCCCTGGCCGGTGTGATTTTCACCGCCAGTGCGTTCGTCACCAACGGTATCGCATCGATCAGTCTACTCGGCTACGACCTCGCAGCCTCTGTATTCACTGTCCAGGGCACGAGCGTTGACCTCGCGTTTCTGTTGTCGCTCGCCGCTCTGGCGATGGCTTACGCCACCAACCGCGTCAACGAGAGTCGTAACAAGAACTACCAGCTCGACACCGACCTCGTGGATATCGCCAAGGGCTCGGCCACTGTCGAAACCTACCTCGCACTCGGGACACTCGTCATCGTCCTGTTCACCGGGCTAAACATCCTCGGCGCGCAGGATATCGTGGTCGGTTCGGCCGCTATCGGTCTTGTCGTCGTTGGCGTTGAGGCCGCCGGCTACTACGTCATCAGCTACCTGGGGTGAATCCGATGGACCGCATACTCAGCTATGGGCTTATGGGCGTCATCGGCGTCTCTGGGTCCACAATCGCCGCGGCTGTCATCGGCTCCCCGCTCCCCGTCGTCAGTCCCGCCATCGTCGCCGGCGGCGTGATCGCCGCGCACCACGCACAGCAGAAGGACACCGCAGCTGGCGCTGACGACCAGGAGGTTCGTGCCAGCGTCGAGCAGGTCGAAACCAACGGAGGGTGCGAACAGTGACCCGTGCTCGCTCGGTCCTGCTGGCCGCGCTCATCATCTGTTCCGCCGTTGTCGGGGCCGTCGGTCCCGCACTGGCACAGACAGCCACCGACAGCGGACCAGTCACCTACGAGTACACCGGCTCCCCAACGACGCTGATTGTTGATACCAGCAATCTCGACGGTGGCTCGGAGTTCACCGTCGAGTACACCACGCAGGGCGGCCCATCCACTGGGACGACCGTCTTAGCCCGTGAGACGTACAACACCGCGAACCTCAAAGAAGACCAACTCCTGTTCTTCAACGACGGCGCGTATGAATCCGTGAACGTCACGGTGTCGGACTACTCCGGTGGCGAACCGACGTTCGACTCCAAGAGCGGGCTTCTCGGCGGTGTGAACCTCGTTCGGACCGTCGTCGGGACGACCGGCGGCGACTCTGATTTGACCTGCGACACGTCCGACCGAATCGGTAACATGGTTTCCGGCGTCGAGAATCTGGACTGTACGGCACAGCCCGGCAGTACAACCGTCAACACGACGGGAACGGACGCCGCACAGACCAAACTCGACATCTACCAGTCTGCTCAGAACAGCAAGGCACAGGCTGACAACTACCAGACCACGCTAGAGAATTATCTGTCGGATACAAAGACTCAGGCCCGAATTATCGGCAAGAACGCCTATATCAAGTCCTTGAACAAAGGCAGTAGCAAGTCCGCGGCGAAAACTGCGTCAAAACAGGCCGTAGCGGACTACTACGCCAAAAAGCAGGTCAACCTAATGAACGAGTATGCGGTGCTAGCACAGAACTACGACTACCTCCATGGTATCGCTAACAACGAAAGCAGCATTTCATCGACTCTAGACAGCAATCAGGACACGTTCGTGGGGACGTACCACACCCACCCGTACGGCGACGGCGGTCAGATTGAGTATCAGGGCCTCAATTCGGTGAGCTATACCCTCACGAACGGCAGTAGCCACACGTACCAGGCCCCAAAGGTGTTCGTCGATGCTGGTTACGATAGCGGAGATAACATCAACCCAACACTGACGGCCCACACAGCACCGAACAATGTCGAATCGTCTGCTGGTTCTGGACGATCCAGCGTCCACCTCGAATCGCTGATGATTCGTGCCCCGAACGACAACTATCAGAACCTCAAAGTCGTCCAATGGCAGGAGTTCAACACCCTGAACTCCGAGATTCAGAGCCAGAACAGCCAAGTCCAATCCGACATGGACACGCTGGCAGAGAATACCTACAGCGCCTATCAGGCCGGCGAAATCAACAATAGCGACCTCGTCGATCCCTACGTACTGGCAAACCAGCAGTCCGCCGGCGACGACTTCCAGGGTTGGACTGCCGCACAACTCACCCTGATGGGACAGAACTCCCCGGAGAACTTCGACCAAATCGGGAGCTTCAACATCACCACCGAATCCGGCACGCAGTACGAAGGCGTGCTGTTCTCTCAAGAAAACCCTGCCAGCGGACAGTTCGAGGCGAACAACACGTACAACCCGAACCAGATTGGTGGCACGCAGTACGTCGTCACCAGTGACCGCATCGTGGAACTGGAGAGTAACTTCACGGTGGACGATATCACCACAACGGACGGCCAGACCGTCCAGAACGTCACTATCCAGAAAACCACCTACGAAACCTCGAACGTCACCGAACTCAAGCAACAGTACGAGGATCTGGCATACAAGCGTGCACAAATCGAAGCCCGCGAAAAGGCGCTGAAGCAGTCTGCCGGCGGTGGCTTGCTCGGTGGCGGCAGCGTTCCGCCCGTCGTTGCATTGGCCGTCATCGGCACGCTACTGACTATCGTCGTTCTCCAGAACTAACCCACCCATGCGTTCCATTTTCTTCGTCGCGCTGCTCGTGGTCAGCCTCGGCTGCGTCAGCGCTCCGACCGCCGCACAGTCCGCGGGCAACCTCCCCGCCGAAACACCCGGCCCACAGCCCACAGCCAACGCTACTGATACCACGCGCATCGACGGACAGACCGAGATCGTCGGCTCGGAGTACCTACCCGAAGAGGGTATCGCTCGCATCACCCTCCGGTCAAGCGCAGTCCAGACCGTGACGATCTCCGACGCCGGCCGCTTCCAGGAAGGCGGGAAGATCCCCGTCCGCACGGTTGCCATGCGCTCGGACGACACCGCCACCATCGAGATTCCCGTCACCGAGAAGGACGGCTACGTCGGTGTCGCCATTTCCACGGCGAACACGCCACTGTACGCCGAAATCGTCCAGCAGCCCTCCGGTGGCGGGCTCGACATCCTCCGCGCGCTCTCGTCATTGCAGGCGTGGCTCGCCGGGGCAACTGTCGCGTTCATCTGGATGATCGTAGCTGGCTACAACGTAATCCGCGGCGAGAACGGCCGTCCGGAGGTAGCATGAAGCCCGCACCGACCTTCCAGAACAACCGCGACCGGCTTGTCTACCTGCTTGCCGAGTACAAGCTACTAATCGGCGGGATGCTCGTCGGTGCGGCCGTGCTGTTCGCCTACTACCAGCCGCAGCTGCCGACCCTGCCGACGTGGATTCCCGCCATCGCCGTCGGCTGGCTCGTGCTGGCGATCCCCTGCTATCTTGTCGGTGCGAAGATCGCCCGCTGGCTCCGTCGACGTAACTGGGTCGAAGTTCACCACGTCAACGCCGTCGAGGACACGACCGAGAAGTACTATGTCCCGCCGGAACTCTGGCGCGAGAAAGAGATCGACGGCCCCGATCCGTACCCCGTCAACGGTGGCAGTGCGTGGGCCGTCCGCGAGTACGAGTATCTCGAAGACATCGGCCAGCTCCGTGTTGAAGGCGTCTGGCTGGAAGGCTGTCAGGACACCCAGCTGATGACCAGCAAGAAACAGATGCAGGACATCCATGGCTGGCTCATCGACCGCGCTGAGGAACTCGCCGCAATCCGTGGTCGGTGGTCCCGTGGGTCCGTCGAGTTGCAAAAGAAGCTCGTCACCGCCGACGCCGAAGCCAACGAGCGCGGCCAGATGATCCAGAAGACAGCGGCCAAGGAGACCTTCGGTGATCTCATCGAAGACGGCGAAAATCCAGAAGACGCACCCACCATCCACGACCTCACCGACGCACCCGATCCCACAGCAGACGCCGCTGTGGGCTATGGGCAGGACGAACCGACCAGCGAGCAACCCCAGGACCCACGACTAAACGATGACTGACGACGGTAACGACCTCTACACGCCCGCACAGTTCCGCGAGTATCAGGACGGCTACGGCCAGCGTGATCCCGACGAGGTTCACCAGCACGCCGGAATCGTTCGTGATGAGAAACTATCGCGCTACCTCTCGATTCTCGAAACCCACTACGACCCGCGACACTGTGACCGGCCAGAGAAGATGCCGGGACAGGCGAAGGACCTCTCGCACGTTCGGGAGATCGTCCGCATCGAAGGCACTGAAACAGCACGGCGGGCCATGGCGAACGGTGATATGCAGTCGCTGAAGCATTTCACCGGGGACGCCGGCCAGCGAGCCGATATCTCGGGAATCAAAGCTATCGACCAGCTCCGTGCCCAGATGACCGGCCCCGCACCAATGTTCTACGAATGGGCAGAACCCGGTACAGGAAAGTCGAACTTCGCCTGTCTACTCGGACAGCTCTGGAAGGAACAGCAGCCCTCGGAAGCTCTGGTTGCATCGAACATCCGGACGCTCGAAGAGACCGACGAGTGGGCCGACTCGGACGGAGATCGTCGTGACGGCTGGCTGGCGAACTACGGTGAGCTGAATGAGTGGCTGAAACAGGACGGTGACCCGATGCACAACGAGCAGGTCCCGAAACTGTTCATCTTCGACGAGGCCAGCAGCAACGCGGGCGGAAGCGGGAAAGACGGCTACGACACAAAAACCAAGCTCGGGCCGCTCACGTACAAGATCCGGAAGTACGGCGGTTCGCTCATCATCATCGGCCACGACGGCCGCGACGTCCACCCGCTCGTTCGGGAACTCGGCGTCTGTGTCCACAAGGAGGGCCTGAAAGAAGCGACCTTCTACGAAGACGTGCGAAACCGGAAGGGCGTCAACCCGATCTTCTCCGTGTCCGGTATCCCCGAAACGGACTGGCGATATGACGACAAGGAACCGACTACGTGGTCGTGGTCGAGCGGCGAGGATGACGGTGACGAGGTAGACCCGGAAGACCTCTCTCGGAAGCTCGCGATCTACACAGTCATCACGGCAAAGGAGTCTGAACCGGACAGACCAAACCACGAAATTGCCGATTTCGTGCCGTACAGCGCCGAATGGGTCCGTCAGCGCTGGAACGAGTATCAGGACGATGGCAAGCATCGAAATGTAGTTGGTGAGGTGACGGAGCTAACCGCATGACAGCGGAAGGATTCGACCAACCCAACAACAACCAACCCCCCGGCGTAGCCCTGTTGTTGGCCCATGGCGTGCGCTCGCGGTGCGAGCACGCGCGAGCCATGGGCAACGGCCGGGAACAGCCCGGAGGAGTATCTATATATGACGCACGCGAGGTGCGCGAATGAGTCGAAGCCACAAAGCCAATCACTACGGGACGCTCGTCGAGCGCAACGCCGCTGACCGGTACAATCTCGAACTAGATCGATGCAGTTGGCACGACGCGAAGCGGCCAGACGGAGCCCCGGTCGAAATCAAGGCCGCTATGCACCGCCATGCCGACGGCCAGCCCGGGACGTTCAAGCTCTACGACCAGTATCACGAGAAGCTACGGGCAGCGAACGGATGGTACGTGTTCGGGGTTTATCGGGTTCGTGGGAAGGGTGTAGAAGTACTTGACTGGGAGATTCGTCATTCATCAAGATTACCCCGCACAGAGTGGCATGGAGGCGGTGCCCACCGAAATGCTCACCAAGCTAAAATTGGGATACAGCAGATTTTCTGAGGCGATAGATTGCATACGCTATTTCAATCCACACATGATTTAATCAGAGGGCAAGAGATCAGGAGTTGTATCTAAATCAGTATGCAGTATTATTTGTTCCACTCTCCGAGGAATTCAACTCTGAGGCCAACCTGTGAGGCGAGATCTTTAATGCGGTCCATCTTTTCCCGCTTGTTCAGGGCTGTGAATAAATAATCACCTGTGGGCAGCTCTTTCTCCCCCCTCATCTCGCGTCCATCAGGCTGTTCAGGGATGGAATTGATACTGCAATTTTTCCGTGCGAAACCTGGACTGTACGGGAGGTCTATCTCCTCGAGCAGACCATGCTCATCGATTAAATAGACAACCGCTTCGTACATATTCTGCTGCTGCTGGCTGTGGGCACCCCCTTCCGGAATTTCTTGAGCATCACCGAATCGGATAGTGTAACCGGAGTGTAAGGATGTGCTACTGTTGTTCTTCGAAGAGGTCACATCTGTCGAATCTCCGGAGGATGGTGTGCTGGGAGTACCGGGATCGGAGTCGCCAGAAGACAGGTCTGCTGCATACAGGGTGACGCTCTCCAACCCGTTTTTATTCGTTTCTCTGCTTAGTCGGACCTGCTCAAGATTGAGTAGTGGCACCTCGTCGTGCTTGAATCGACCTTTTTCGATCCATTCTGGATCTTTCCAGTCAACTGGCTTTTCATATTGGAACAGAATTTCCTCGTCATCAAACATCATCAGTGCGAAGCTATTGAGCGGTACATCGGTTTTTTCAGGAGTCTGTTTCTCTGATTGACTCATGCATCTAGGCCATGCGCCTAAATGCATAAAAAGCCTCTCCTGCATGGCATGCAGGAAATGCATTTGGATCAGAGAGATATTTCAAGGACTGTACGGCCAGTCAACGTCGGATGAATCTACTGGCCCGAAGACTCGTTAGATGAAAACTACGCTCATCGTGATGGCTACAACACTATTTCGACGGTTAGCTAATGCGGGCCGTGCGGTGTATTTTGATGATGTGGCCTTAGCCACACCTCTAAACGGAATCACAACCCCCCGGGTTTGATTCCGTTCGGGCGACGGCCGAGCTATGGGCTCGGTCAAGCCTCGATCACGCCGGCGGCCATGCCGGTCTGGGAGAAAATCGGCAAAACAAGCGGTGTTTTCGGGGTGCTGGACAGTGATGCCTCTCAGCAGGCGGGCCGCTACCCGGTGGCGAGCCAGCGCCAGGCCGTCCCTCGCGAGCCGTCCGCGAGCTGGACCTGGGCCTGCCGGTAGCGCTCTTCGGGCATTCCCGCGTCTTTCCACACCCGGAAGCCTTCACGAATCGCTTTCCCGTGCTTCTCGATCTCTCCGAACCGCAGGGTCATCTGTGCCTCTCGGGCGTCCTTTACATCGATACCATGGCGGGCTGCCCATGCGATGAACGCGCTCATCGTATTCTCCAGCCCACGTTCGGCTGCTTCCGCGGCCTTCGCCGCGGTATCGACAGCACGGCGAGTGGCTTCACGCGCCTCGTCGACGGCGGCGTGAACCATCTCTGCGACGTACTCCGACCGGAGCGACACGTCGGCATAGTCCGATATCACCAAGTCTTCCATCTCTCGAAGCGCTCGACGGACACTCTCGACATGACGGCTGTACTCGTCGGCTATATCCGCCGGAGCAACCTGCCCGCCGTCTGCCACCAACATCTCCAGTGCTTCCCACTGCACCGGCGAGAGCCCGTCTGAGAGATGGCGCACGACGACACTCTCCTGCTTCTGCTCGACTCGCGTCAGATCCAAGCCCACCGGTTCGGGGCCGGAGTGGTCTACCTCCGGCTCGAAGTACGAATCTTCGACAAATGGGCCGGAACCAGATGGTGCGATGTCGATACCCGCATCGGCCAGTACCGACAGCACAGTCTGGTCTAACTCCCGTTCCAGCGTCTCCAAGTCGCGCCACCGGACAGTTTCGTCATCATCCAGCAGCGAGGCCTGCAGAGACGAGCCGACTTTCGGGTGGGATAGCGGATGGTCGTCGGGCACAGACAGCGCCTCGCGGGCGTAGTAGTGCTTCACCTCCTTGGGGAGGTGGTGGTCGGGGAACGCCTCTCGAATCCGCTTCGGGCCGAGTGTGGCCGTGTGGTAGTATCCTGGCAGGTTCCGCCCGCGCTCGTCGTCATCGTTCTGGACGATCTTCCGATAGCCACGACGATCTGACTCCAGGAGGTGACCCATCGCCGCAATCGGCCCATCGCGAGCATGGACCGGTCCACTGGCGTCGCGATGAACCCGGGCATACTTCTCGGCGTCCTGAACGTTGCTGTAGGAATGTGGCTCCTCGAAGTACCGACCGGTGACACCGATCTCGATGGCTGCCCGCTGCAGTAGTTCGGGATATCGGCGAAACTCGATATTCGAACCCTTCACGCGGACGTTCACACCTTCGCCGAAGCCGTCCGGAACGGGAATCTCGATACGGCTGCCGTCGTCACGCT
This sequence comes from Haloarcula sp. CBA1131, assembly GCF_008728975.1. Lineage (NCBI taxonomy): Archaea > Methanobacteriati > Methanobacteriota > Halobacteria > Halobacteriales > Haloarculaceae > Haloarcula > Haloarcula sp. CBA1131. The sequence goes on along the minus strand of NZ_RPCY01000001.1, from coordinate 709,260 downwards.
CGCCCTGCATTCCGGGCCAGCGTGGGGCAACATGGGCTACGAAATCCTGCTGACCGACCGAATCCTCTTCGGGATGACGGGCGACCTTCAGCCGGTACTCGCGCATATTCTGCAGCTGCCAGTCCGTGCCCTGTGGCGTCCGCTCGCCGGGGTGAACGATATTGCTGTCCTGGTAGGAGAGGCGAACGACCCACCGCTCGCCGTCCTGCAGGAACTCGCCGCTCTTTGACCCCTCACCAGCCTTGACCTCACTGTCCAGTGCGAAAAACGGCGCAAGGCCGTCGCTATTGAACAGGAGATTGGCGTGGAGTTCGTGAGGGGCCAGCCCTATCGTTCGCATCGCCCCCCGTCAGTTTCGACGGCGGCCACCGCCCGCTCGACCTCGGCTTGACTCTTTGCGAGAGGTTGGAAGTTTGTCCAGTCGAACTGAAGGGGTTCGCCTGCTTCTACGTCATATAATTCCGAAGCACGAACGAACCCAGTCACGCCGGAACCACCTCCAGTTTCTCGCGAGCACGACCAAGGAGGTTGCCAACAGTACCGGGTGAACGGCCAGTCTTGCGGGCGTACTCCCGTGGCCCATACTGGCCCATGCCCACAGCCTCGTACACCTCTCGCTCGGCGTCAGTCAGTGACGACAGGTCTGGTTCGTAATCGAAAAGCGACGACTGTGGACTCACAGACTCTCACCTCCGTCAGTCCGTGCTTCCACTCGACCGCCCTGATTCCGCTGTGGCTGGTCTTCCGGATCGGGGTAGTCGAGTTCCTTCCCAGCTGCAGTACCCCGCGAGATACGGGGCATACAGTCACAGGCTGGACAGCGGTGGGCGATATCATCGCCGTCGCCGAAGGTGCGCCGGAAGTCACGCGAAACGTGTGCCCCGCAGTGCTGGCAGTTCGACTTCTCGATAGTTGCGTTCTCGACAAGTCGGTTACTCAAGAGAAACCACCCCCGCTCGGGAAGCGGCCAAATCCTTCGCAAAATCGCAAGACTGCACCCCAGATGATTCGTAACTGTTCGTGGTTCGATTTGATTTCGAGTTTATACGCAGATGGATCTGCGAGTAAGATTCAGTTAGAAGGGCGTAGCTGACGCTTTTCCGGATAGTTCGCCAGAACGAAGTAACGCCATGGACTCGCCGGGATTTGAACCCGGGGCCTCTTCCTTGCGAAGGAAGCGATCTGCCACTGATCTACGAGCCCGCGTGGTCTGCCACTCGAACGCGGAGTTATAAAAACCCTGCGCGTGAGAGCGGCCTTCGATAGCGATTCACACTGTCCCGGCCAGCGGTTCGGTCGGGCTACACAACGACGCTGTCGCGAAGCGACAGGTCCCGAGGCTCAGTCCTCGAGGACGATCTCGATGGAGACGTCGTTGGGAACCTGGATGCGCATCAGCTGGCGCAGTGCCCGTTCGTCGGCGTCGATATCGATGAGCCGCTTGTGGACGCGCATCTCCCAGTGTTCCCACGTCGCGGTCCCCTCACCGTCGGGGGACTTGCGGGTGGGAACCTCCAGCGTCTTGGTGGGGAGCGGAACCGGACCGGAGAGTTCGACGCCGGTCTTGTTCGCGATCTCCCGCACGTCGGCGCAGATGTCGTCGAGGTCCTCGGGGCTTGTGCCCGCGAGCCGAACGCGTGCCTGCTGGGACATACGTTATCGCTCGTTGACGCTGAGGACTTTGCCGGCGGCGATGGTCTGACCCATGTCGCGGATAGCGAACGAACCGAGCTCCGGAATCTCGGAGGACGGCTCGATGCTGAGCGGCTTCTGTGGGCGGACCGTCACGACGGCGGCGTCCCCGTTCTGGATGAAGTCGGGGTTCTCCTCGGCGACCTCACCGGAGGACGGGTCGATCTTCTTGTCGATGGACTCGACAGTACAGGCGACCTGTGCCGTGTGGGCGTGGAAGACCGGCGTGTACCCTTCCGTGATGACGGACGGGTGCTGCATCACGACGATCTGGGCCTGGAAGGTCTCGGCGACCGACGGCGGGTCGTCGGCCGGACCGCAGACGTCACCGCGTCGGATGTCGTCCTTGCCGACGCCGCGGACGTTGAAGCCGACGTTGTCACCGGGCTCGGCCTTCGGGACTTCCTCGTGGTGCATCTCGACGGTCTTCACTTCACCGGAGACGTCAGACGGCTGGAAGCTGACGTTGTCGCCCGTGTTCAGGATACCCGTCTCGACACGGCCGACCGGGACCGTACCGATACCGGAGATGGTGTAGACGTCCTGAATCGGCAGTCGGAGCGGCGCGTCCGTCGGCGGCTCCGGAGCCGGCAGGTTGTTGAGTGCTTCCAGCAGGATTTCGCCGTCGTACCAGTCCGTGTTCTCGGACTCCTCGGCGACATTGTCGCCTTCGAACGCCGAGAGCGGGATGAACTTGGCGTTGTCAGGGTCGAAGCGGACCTGTGTGAGGAGGTCCTTGACCTCTTCGACGACCTGCTTGTACTCGGACTCGCCGTAGTCGACGAGGTCCATCTTGTTGACACCGACGACGAGCTCGCCGATGCCCAGGGTGCGGGCCAGGAACACGTGCTCCTGAGTCTGCGGCTGAACGCCGTCGTCCGCGGCGACGACCAGGACGGCGTTGTCGGCCTGGGACGCGCCGGTAATCATGTTCTTCACGAAGTCGCGGTGACCAGGACAGTCCACGATGGTGAAATCGTAGGCGTCGGTGCTGAACTCCTGGTGGGCGATGTCGATGGTGACACCGCGCTCACGCTCTTCGGCGAGGTTGTCCATGACGTAGGCGAACTCGAAGCCGCCCTTGCCCTTCTCCTCGGCTTCTTCTTTGTGCTGTTCGATGACGTGCTCCGGTACCGATCCTGTCTCGTACAGGAGTCGGCCGACGAGCGTGCTCTTCCCGTGGTCGACGTGGCCGATAATGGCCAGGTTCTGGTGTTGTTCGTCGCTCATTGTTATCTCTCACGCGCAGAGGCGCTGTATCGGGTTTATTAGCTGGTGGTTCATAAAACGATTTCGAAAGCGTGTAAGCGTCAGCCCGTCGCTTTCTTGCGATTCGGCACGACATGGCATGGTAGTGTGGCACCCAATAGCTTGGTCAGGGAGAACGACCGATACCGGCAGTCACGGCCGGGTTTGTGTCCTTCGGAGTGACAAACGGGACTGCCAACTGAGGGAAGCACAGTGAATAAGAGAACGATACAGGCGCGTCGGAAATCCCGCTATCTCGTTACAGTCGGCCGATATCGGCAAGCACCGCGCTCGCGGTTTCCGGGCCGCCGGCACCGCGCCCGGAGATGTTGAGCTGGCCGGCGTGTTCGGTCTCTAGCTGCGCGATGTTCCGGGTCCCGGAGACGGCAAGCGGCGCGTTGTCCGGAACGAGCCGCGGGCCGACGCGGACGGAGCCCTCGACGACCTCGGCGATGAGCCGAACGGTCCGGCCGTCAGCCCGTGCGAGTTCGAGCGCACTGCCGGAGATATCCTGAATGCCCTCGACTTCGGCGTCATCGAGCGTGTATTCCGTCTCGTCATCGGCCAGGACGTTCGCGACGATGACGCCTTTCAGCGCCGCGTCGGTGCCGTCGACGTCGAAGGTCGGGTCAGCCTCGGCAACGCCGAGGTCCTGCGCCTCCGCGAGGACGTGCTCGTAATCGAGACCCTCGGTCGCCATCCGGGAGAGGATGAAGTTCGCCGTCCCGTTGAGCACCCCGCGGACGGCGGTAATGTGGCTCGGGTCGAAGTCGTCGATGGTCGAGAGGACCGGCATCGCGCCGCCGACGGTTGCCTCGAACAGCACGCTCCCCTCGCTTTCGCGTTCCAGCGCGCGAACGTCGGCGTACCGCTCTGCGACCGGGCCTTTGTTCGCCAGCACGGCGTGGCGGTCCCGTTCGAGTGCGGCCTGAACGTGGCTGAACCCCGGTTCGGCGTCGCCGAGCGTCGTCGGCGTCGCCTCGACGAGTACGTCGTACTCGGCCGAAAGCGCGTCTTCGGGTGCGGCACTGCCGACAACGCCGTCGGTTCGCTTCCGGTCGAGCACCTCGGCAGTGTCAATGCCGGCGCTGTCGATGACGGCACTACTGGAGTCAGCGAACGCGGTGACCGAATGGCCGTGGTCGCTCGCTAATTCGACGACGCTGGAGCCGACTGCACCGGCTCCGATGACGGCGAGCCTCATGCCTCACCTCCCGCAGCGAGCGGTTCGATGACGTGGAGCCCCTTCTCGTCGGCGACAGCACGAATCGAAGTCATCGTCTCGTCGACTGCCCCTTCCTCGGTCGCCAGTCGGATGCGCGCGCTGGAGGCGTCGTCGGTCCCCTCCGGTGCCGACAGCGAGAGGTCGGTCACGGTCGCGTCCGTGGACTCGTGAATCCGCGAGAGCGTGTCAGAGAGGTCTGTGTTGACGAGATGGCCGGTGAGGATGATCGTCAACGCCTCGCTGTACTGCTCGGCCCCGGCCTGGATGACGTTGATGCCCGCGTCCCGAAGTGCGTCGACGATTCCGTCGAACCGCTCGGGGGTCGCCTCCAGGTCGACCTCCACGGGGATGTGGCCCCGCGGGGTCACGTTCCCCCGCTCGTGGAAGATAGAGAGGAGGTTCCCGCCGTTCGTGGCGATGGGCTCGAGCGCCCGCAGCAGTTCGCCCGGTTCGTCGACCAGCTCCAGCCGAACTGTGTAGGACCGTACCTCGTCGGTCGAGTCGCTCATCGCCCGCTCACCTCCTGGGTATCTCGGCTCATTGTGGATGACTCAGCAGGGGCACGTATAAGAAACCGTTCGTTTGGTCTCAGGGCAGAAAGCGGTCGTACAGGTCGTCGATCCACTCGTTGTACGCCTCGCCGCGAGGCGACCCCCAGGGATTGCGTGAAAAGTAGTACATCGCCGCGAACATCCCCGCAAGCGTCAGCGCCAGCCCCGTCGGCAGGACGAGATTCCAGATGAACGTCGACGTGCCGGCGATGACAGCAGCGACGAGAAGGTCCACAATCTGGTGAAGGCGGTCACTCATACCCTGCCGTTCGGTTCCGGGTGACCTAAGCGTGGGGCTCCGCCGTCGTGACAGTCGCGGGCAGGGAACGCTACGTTTTTTTCCTACCGGTGAAGCGTGTCGTATGTGCACGCCCTCCAGTCAGCCCCGATAGCGATAGGTACGGCGGCGTTCCTCGTCGGTGTCCTCGCCGTCGTCGGAGCGGGCATCGGCGCGCTCGGAAGCGCGGTCGTACGACGACTCTCGAACCCCGTCGCCAGATACCGGCAGTTGTTCCTCGGCATCATACTCCCATTCACGCTGCTGTCGTACGTCGTCTTTCTGTTGCTCGGACTCGGCCACTTGATCGCCGGCGGGCAGACCGGAGTGGTCGGAGCAGTGGTAGCGACGTTCGCCGAGCTGCTCGCCGCCGGCACCGTCGGACTGGCCGCCTACGCGCCGACTGTCCCGGGTATCCGCAGCGTTCGTGACATCGAACTCTCGACCGGTCGGGCGGTGGTCCGGATGGGACGGTACGTCCTCGGAATCACTGCGTTGGTGACTGTCGTCGTGGTACCGCTCGAAACCGGGCTGTCGCCCCCCGGACTGCTGGCTCTCGTTACCGTTTTCGCTGTCACCGTACAGGCTGTCTCCCCGTGGTTCATCCCGCTAATCCGGTCGGTCGATAGACCGGACGAACCGACAGCGGAGACGCTGGAGCGACTCAAAGAGCGTGCGGGACTGACTGTCCGAGACGTCCGGGTGTTCGACACCGAACAGGAGAGAACCGCGAACGTGACCGTGCGCGGCTTCCCCGGGTATCGCCGCCTGTTCCTGACGAGCACGTTCCTCGACGTGTTCGACGACGAGACGGCGACGGCCCTGCTCGCAATCCAGGCCGGCCGCCAGAACGCCCGAGTCCTTGCCCGGGTCGTCGGCGGCCTGCTTGTCGCAGTAGTTCCGCTGTTCGTGGCACTGGCCGACGTCGGCCCGCTGTGGCCGCTTGCCGGCGCAAGTCTCGGACTCATCGTCGCCAGCCTGTGGGTCACCCGCCGCGGTGTCCGGGCAGCCGACGACTACGCGGCCGACCGCGTCGGCCCCGATGCCGTTGCCGACGCCCTCGAACGGTACGCTACCGTCCACGAAATGGAGCCGTCGAGACGACGACTCGCGAACCCGTTCTCGAAATCGCCACCGCTGGGGAACCGAATCGACCGGTTGCGGGAACAAGCGGGAGAATGAGAGCAGTCCTGTAGCGGGGCAGAGACAAGAGAAAGCGGGCAGACAGCATACCGCGCGCCGGCGGCGCGCGGTTTCACTCCGAGCGCGCTCACAGAGCGCGACTTGGAGGTCGTTTTTAGCGTAGATTTTTACGAGGAGTGGTTCCCGCAGCGCCGCCATCGGCGGCGCGAGGAAACCCGACGAAGTAAAAAGGTACTTAGAAGTAGTCGATAGCCGGGTTCAGTTCCTGCTTCATGCCCTTGCGCTCGCGGATCTCGCTGATCTTGTCGGGCTGGAGGTTGTCGGCAAGGACCTGGAAGCCGGCGTTCTCGGTGTTCCAGGAGGCACGGCCCTCAGTGGCCGAGCGGATGTCTGAGGAGAAGCCGATCATCTCGTCGACCGGGGCGACGCCTTCGACGACCATCAGGTCGCCTTCCTGGTACATATCGTCGACGCGGCCACGGCGGCCCTGAATCTCGCCGCTCGCAGCGCCCATGTGGTCGTTGGGCACGTCGATGCGGACCTGCTGAATCGGCTCCAGCAGCTTGATGCTGGCGTCGATGAGCGCGTTGTGGACAGCCTCGCGGACGGCCGGGATGACCTGGGCCGGGCCGCGGTGGATGGCGTCCTCGTGGAGGCGGGCGTCGTGGAGACGGATGAGCGACCCCTGGACCGGCTCGGACGCGAGCGGGCCGTCGTCGAGGGCTTCTTCGAGGCCTTCGATGACGAGTTCCATCGTCTCGTTGAGGTGCTGGATACCCTTCGTCTCGTCGAGCAGGATGTTGGTCCCGTGGATGTGCTCGATGTTCTGGGAGTCGTCCTTGTCCATGCCGGCTTCCTGCAGCGCTTCACGGCGCTCCAGTTCTGGCATGTCCATCGACGCCTCGCCCATCTTGATGGTCTCGACGATGTCCTCGCCGAGCGGCTCGATGCTGATGTAGAAGCGGTTGTGGTTGTTCGGCGACCGACCTTCGACTTCGCGGCTCTCGTTCTGCGGGGCCTCGCGGTAGACAACAATCGGCTCACCGGTGTTGATCGGGATGCCCTGGTTGCGCTCGATACGCTGGCCGATGACTTCCAGGTGGAGTTCACCCTGCCCGGAGATGAGGTGCTCGCCGGTGTCCTCGTTAATTTCGACCTGGATGGTCGGGTCTTCCTTGGCGACCTGCTGGAGCGTCTCGATGAGCTTCGGCAGGTCGTCCATGTTCTGTGCCTCGACGGACTTCGTGATGACCGGCTCCGAGATGTGCTCGATGGACTCGAATGGCGTCATCTCCTCGCTGGAGACGGTGGAGCCAGCGATGGCGTCCTTGAGGCCCGTGACGGCGGCGATGTTCCCGGCGGGAACGTGCTCGACTTCCTCGCGCTCGCCACCCATGTAGATACCGACGCTCTGGATGCGGTTCTTGCCCGCAGTTCCGGAGACGTACAGCTCCTGCCCCTTCTCCAGCGTGCCGGAGAAGACACGACCGGCGGCGATTTCGCCAGCGTGGGGGTCGACACCGATGTCGGTGACCATCAGGACGACTTCGCCGTCCTCGTTGACCATCGCCATGTCCTCGGCGAGCTGGGATTCGGCGTCGCCACGCCAGATACGCGGAACTCGCATCGGCTGGGCGTCGACAGGGTTCGGGAAGTGCTCACACACCATGTCGAGCACCACGTCGGACAGCGGCGTGCGCTCGTGGAGTTCTTGGCGGTTGTCGTTGCGCTCGAGCTCCATGATTTCGCCGAAGTCCATGCCGGTCCGCTGCATCGACGGCATCGAGACGCCCCACTTGTACAGCGCGGAGCCGAAGCCGACGGTTCCTTCCTCGACGGAAACCGTCCAGTCCTCGATGTCGTCCATCTCCTCGGTCATGCCGCGGATGAGGTCGTTGACGTCCTGAATGACCGCGAGCAGGCGCTCCTGCATCTCCTCGGGTCCTTCCTGAAGCTCGGAGATGAGGCGGTCGACCTTGTTGATGAACAGCGTCGGCTTGACGCCCTCGCGGAGCGCCTGCCGGAGCACCGTCTCGGTCTGGGGCATCGCGCCCTCGACGGCGTCGACGACCACCAGCGCGCCGTCGACGGCACGCATCGCACGGGTCACGTCGCCACCGAAGTCGACGTGGCCAGGGGTGTCGATAAGGTTGATGAGGTGGTTCTGGTCCTCGTATTCGTGGGTCATCGAAACGTTAGCCGCGTCGATGGTGATCCCACGTTCCTGTTCGTCTTCCTCAGTGTCCATCGCCAGCTGTTCGCCGGCGGTGTCGTCGGAAATCATGCCGGCACCGGCCAGCAGATTGTCTGTCAGCGTCGTCTTTCCGTGATCGACGTGAGCAGCGATGGCGATGTTCCGGATGTGCTCCGGATCGTCCATCAGTGTCTCACATTCTTGGACGATTTTCTTACGTCGGCCCATTATACAGCTTTCTATCAACAGCAGGGTCAAAAGGATAGTGTTTCACTACGGCCGTGACCGCTCGAAATCCGGCCGTTCGCGTGTCATGGTCTGGCATTCCGAACGGTCGGTGCACTGCTGGCTGTGTCTTCGTGCAGATAGTCGCTACCTGTGGGGCAACCCCTCACGGGAGAACAACCGACAGTATAGTCACGGGAGTATACCCAGCGATTATAATTATTTGCAGTCGGATGAGTAATGATTGCAAAGGTATTAGCGCCAGCCAGCAGACGGAAGCGTATGACTCGGCGTCCACACCTCGACACGATTGCAGTCGATACCGAGACGGCGTCAGCAGCAGGGGATGTCACGCTCCCGATACACCTCTCGTCGACCTACGAACTGGCCGGGCTCGACACGGACCTCTCTCTGGAGGACGTCGACCCCGGTGAAGGCGAGTTCCTCTACTCGCGGCTGTCGAACCCGACACGACACGGCCTCGAACAAGAGTTAGCCGCGCTAGAGGACGGAGAGCGAGCCTATGCCTTCAGTTCGGGGACAGCGGCCGTTGCAACAGCGGTGCTCTCACTGGTCGAACCGGGCGACCACGTCGTTGCGTTCGACGACCTGTACGCGGGCACGCGACGGATGTTCGAAACGCTGTTCCGGGACCAGCTTGGCGTCGACGTGGAGTTCGTCGACGCGACTGACGCCGACGCTGTCGCGGCCGCGATGACGCCGGCAACGGAGTTAGTCTGGGTCGAGACCCCGACAAATCCGTTGATAAAACTCTGTGACATCGACGCGATTGCGGCCGTCGCTGCCGACTACGGCGCGACGGTCGGGGTCGACAACACCTTCGCGAGTCCGTACTTCCAGCAGCCGCTGGCCCTCGGCGCGGACCTCGTGGTCCACAGCACGACGAAGTACCTCAACGGCCACAGCGATGCCGTCGGCGGCGCACTGATTACTAACGACCCCGAGGTGGCCGAGCGGGTGGAGTTCCGCCAGCAAATCGCGCTCGGGAACATGCTCGCCCCGTTCGACAGCTATCTCATCTCGCGGGGCATCAAGACGCTGGGTGTCCGGATGACTCGCCACGAGAACAACGCCATGGCCCTCGCGCAGTACCTCGACGACCACGAGCGCGTCGAAACGGTCCACTACCCAGGGTTAGAGAGCCACCCACAGCACGACCTGGCTCGCGAGCAGATGCAGGGCTTTGGCGGCGTGCTCTCGTTCGAACTGGCCGGAGACATGGCCGACGCCAAGCGCTTCCTCGAAGCGTTAGAGACGGTGACGCTGGCAGTCAGCCTCGGCGGCGTCGAGAGCCTGGCGGAGCTCCCGGCGGCGATGACACACGAACCCCTCTCACCGGCTGCGCGGGACGAACTCGGCATCTCTGACACGCTTATCCGCCTTTCGGTGGGTATCGAAGCCGTCGAGGACCTCCGGGCCGACCTGGAGCGCGGTTTCGCGGCGATTGAGTCCTGAGCACCCGCTCTGTGCGAACGCTGCCCCCACCCGTGGATTAATAGCTCTGCGACCCATGAGAAGGTGACACATGGACGTGCACGTGCAGGGTGGGCCGGCCGAACCGTTTCTCGGGGCGCGGGACCTCTTCTCGACGGAACACGACCTGAACCGACCAGTGACTGTCCGGATCCGGGAGGACCCCGACGAGCGCACCCGCGTCAGCCACAGCGACGATGCCCACCGGCTGACAATCTCCCGCCAGGCCGCGACGAGCGCGATGGCCCGCGAACTGGCGTTACACGAATACGCGCACATGCACCATCACGAACGGGAGCATCCGTCACACACCCAGTCGACGCGGGAGGCCATCTACCTCGCGCTGGCGGGGCGCTCGGTGGAACAGCGAAAGCTCACGCACTGTTACCAGATCGCCAACCACATGAAAGACGTCTACGCCGACGACATCTGGATGCCGGTGGTGCCCGGCGACAAACTGGTGCCGTTTCTGGAAGCCAGCCTCGCGGCCGCCGTCGCGGACCGCCCCGGCGACCCACCGACCTGGGACCGCTCGACGTCACCGACCCGAGTGCGCCACCCCAGCGAACCGGCCGCACGGCTGACGCCGGCTGCAGACCCGGATATCACGGCCGTCAATGCGGCGTTCGCCCTTGCGCTGTGTGAGCGCCACGACCTGGTCGAACCGGACCACCGGCTGTACGACCTCGCCCACGCCGCGGCCCAGGACGCCGAATCGGTCGACCTCACGGAGTTCAAGCGCCACTTCGCCTCGCTGTCGCCCGAGCCGAACGAGTCCGAGTTCCGGAAGGCGCTCGTCGACGTGACTCGCGCGTACGCCGGCGGCGGCCGAGCGGCAGACTGAAACCGAATGTCCCGGGAAGACCGGCTCACTGACGGCCGGGTGTTGTCACACGCAGGCGATAGCCTCGTCGCCACCGACTGCCGGCTTCGCTTGCGCGCGAACACAAATTAACTGGCAGAACTGTTTTTGCGTGGACTTGTGAACTAGTTGACTATGACCGAGGCGCTTCGCGGCCGGCATCTCGACGGGGAAACCGATGTCGTCGGCGAACGGATTCAGGTGTTACACATCGACGACGACCCTGATTTCGTGGCTGTCGCAGCGGATTCCCTGGAGGCTGCGGACGACCGGATCTCCGTCGAAACCGCGACCAGCGCACGAGACGGGCTCGACCAGCTCGCCGAAAACGGATTCGACGCCGTCGTCTCCGACTACGATATGCCGAAGATGAACGGCATCGATCTGCTCGATGCGATTCGGGAGACGAACCCGGACCTACCGTTCATTCTGTTCACCGGCAAGGGCAGCGAAGAGGTGGCCAGCGAAGCTATCTCGATGGGCGTCACCGACTATCTACAGAAGTCGTTCGGAGTCGAGGTGTACGAGCTACTGGCCAACCGCATCGAAAACGCGGTCTCCGAGTACCGCGCGAAGCGACAGGCCGCCGAGTCAGAGCGCCGTGTCCGGGAGCTCACTGAGGCAACCAACGATATCCTCTGGGAGTTCACAGCCGACCTGAGCGAAGTCCTCGTGATCAACTCCGCCTACGAGGATATCTGGGGGCGGTCAGTGGCCAAGCTCCGTGACAACCCCTACGATTTCCTGGACGGTATCCATCCCGAGGACCGCGAGCTGATGAAAGACGCGATGCGGCGTCTCATGCACGGCGAGTCGGCCGACGTCGAATGCCGTGTCAACGCAACGGAGGAGTATCAGCGCTGGGTCTGGATACAGGGCGAGCCAATCACGAACGACGACGGCGAGGTCGTTCGCGTGGCCGGGTTCGCCCGTGACATCACCGAGCGGCGGAATCGCGAGCGCGAACTCGAAGCCACCAAGAACCAGCTCACAGAGCACAACCAGACGCTCCGGAAGCTCTACGAGATCAGCGCCGACCCCGACGCCTCGTTTGAAGAGAAGATACAGGCGGTTTTGGACCTTGGTCGGGAGCGCCTTGGGACCGCTGGCGCGTTCCTGTCCGCGAACGATACTGACCGCGACGAGTTCACCGTCCGCTATGCGAGCGGGAGCGACGAACGGCTCAAGCCAGGAACCGTCACACCGCTGTCGGAGGCGTACTGCCGGAAGATGATCGACACAGGGAGCGTCATGGCAATCGCCGAAGCGTCCGATGAGGGGTGGGCCTCGGACCCGGCATACGACCGCTGGGAATACGAGACGTACATCAGCGCCGAGGTCCGTGTCCGTGACGCACATTCAGGGAGCCTCTGTTTCGTCGACCGGGAGGCCCGCAAGACCCCCTTCACCGAGGACGAGAAGACGTTCGTCCATCTCGCGACGCAGTGGGTGAGCTACGAACTCGAACGCCAGCAGCGCGAACAACGCCTCGAACGGTACAAGGAGTACACCGACGACATGCTGGACGCCATCGACGACGTGTTCTACGTCCTCGACAGCGACGGCCGCTTCCGGCGCTGGAACGAGAGTCTGCTGAACGTAACCGGCTACTCGGCCGCCGAAGTCGCCGGGACCTACGGAGCCGAGTTCTTCCCGGCGGAGTATCGGGACCTCGTTGGGGCCGCTATCGAATCAGTGTTCGAGGGCGACACGACCCGGGTGGAAGTGCCGTTTATTACGAAATCGGGGGATCAGATCCCCCACGAGTTCACGGCGACCCGCGTCGAAGACCCCGACGGGAACCCGATGCTGGCCGGCATCGGCCGGGACATCACCGAACGGAAGGCACGCGAGCAGGAGCTTACGCGAACGAAGGAACTCCTCGACCAGGCCCAGCGGATCGCGAGCGTCGGTGGCTGGGAGATAGACGTGACGAGCGAGCCGCCGGAGATGACGGTGACAAGCGAGTTCTACCGGATACACGGGCTGACTCCGGACGACGAACTGACCGTCGAGTCTATCGTCGACCTGTACCACCCCGACGACAGGGAGACCGTCATGACCGAGTTCGAGCGGGCGATAGAAACAGCAGAGGGATACGACATGGAGGTGCGTATCGGCGACGACGACCACGACCGATGGGTCCGCGCACTGTGTGAACCAGTCACCGAGAACGGCGATGTTGTCAAACTCCGGGGCTCTGTCCAGGATATCACGGACCGAAAGCTCCGGGAGCGCGAACTGGAAGGGACTCGCGAGCGGATGGAAATCGCGCTAGAGACCACTAATACGGTCGTCTGGGACCGCGAGTTCGAGTCCGGCGGCCTGTCGTACTACCCCGGGTCCGAGACGCTGTACGGCACCGACATCGAGTCGCTGGACGAGTTTTTACCGCTGGTCCATCCCGAGGACCAGTCGGAAGTCGCGGCCCGAATCGAATCAGCGACCGAGACCGGCACGTACGAAGCCGAGTTCCGAATCGTCCGTGACGGCGAGGTCCGCTGGATGGAGGCAAAGGGCCGCGTCGAATCCGACAGCGACGGGACGCCAGTCCGGGCAATCGGTATCGACCGTGACATCACCGAGCGCAAGCGCCGCGAGCAGGAACTGGAGGACACGAACGAACGTCTCGAAGAGTTCACGAGCATCGTCAGCCACGACCTCAGGAACCCACTATCCGTCGCCGAGGGACGCATCGAACTGGCCCAACAGGAGTACGACAGCGAACACCTCGACAGCGCCAGCGACGCGCTCGCGCGGATGCGGACGCTCATCGACGACCTGCTCGCGGCCGCTCGCGACGAGCAGTCAGCGGTTGACGCCGGCGTAGTGGCGCTCACGGACACGGCCGAACAGTGCTGGCACAACGTCGAAACCAACGACGCCGAACTCACTGTCGAGACAGACGCCGTCGTTCGTGCTGACAGGAGCCGATTGGAACAACTGCTCGAGAACCTGTTCAGTAACAGTGTGGAGCATGGCTCCACAAGCAGTCGGCCGGGGGCCGGCGACAGCGTGGAACACGGCAGCGACGACGTGACGGTTACCGTTGGAGAACTTGACGACGGCTTCTACGTCGAAGACGACGGCGATGGCATCGACGAATCGGAGCGGTCACGCGTGTTCGAGACCGGCTACTCGACGTCAGACGCCGGGACGGGGTTCGGGCTCTGGATCGTCGCGGAGATCGCCGACGCCCACGGCTGGACGGTAACTATCGACGAGGGGAGCGAGGGCGGCGCACGGTTCGAGATTACCGGTGTCGATATCGTGGAGTGACAGAATAGCGAAACCACCATCCACCGTTGTACTCGGGCGCACACAGGCGACCGGCTAAACCGGAACGAGCGGCGACACCGACAGCGCGATGCCGACGGCGAGCACCGGGTAGTCACGACGCTCGAAGGCAAGCGGCGGCAGCGTCGGGTTCCACGCGAAACAGCGGGCCCGCAGGGCGACGGAGAGCCGGTCCGAGCGGTCGAGGGTCCGTTCCAGCGACCGAACGGCAAGCAGCCGAACGCGGTCCCGTAGCGGGCGGGCCTCACCGCCGCGAGCGTGGATCGCATCGCGCACCTCCCGAACGTCCGCGAGTACCAGCGGGAACAGTCGGACGACGAGCGCCATCCCGATACCGAGGATCTGGCCGGGCTTGCCGGGGATCAGGCGCTGGACCGCCGCCCGGGTATCCCGGACTGGCGTCGAGGTGAGGTAGGCGGCGCTGACGAGCAACACCGGGAGGATGCGCCCGACGTGCAGGGCCGAACGGAGCGCCGGGTCGACCCGAAACCACGGCGGGCCGAGCGCCACGCCGGCGACGACCGGTGCCAGCGCCAGCACGGCGAGGACGACCCGGTAGGAGCGGAGGACGGCCAGCGGCGAGAGCCGTGCCGCCGCGAGCGTCCCCAGCGCGAACGCGGTCGTCCCGACGAGCCACGGGAGCGTGGGGTGTGCGACCGCGGCGATGGCGAGCCCGAACTGGACCAGGAGCTTCGACCGCGGGTCCAGCCGATGCGCGAACGTCGAGCCGGGCCGGTAGCTCAACATCGTGGGTCGCGGATACCGAGGTCCGTGAGGGTATCGAGCGCTTCGGATGGCGACGCATCGAGCACGACCTGCCCATCCTGCAGCGCGACGAGGCGGTCGGCCCGCTCGTGGAGGTCCCGGAGGTCGTGCGTGACGACGATGATGCCCGTTCCATCGGCGGCCAGCGCGTCAAGGTGGTCGAGCACCGACTCCCTGGCCGGCCAGTCGAGGCCGACGAGCGGTTCGTCGAGCACGAGGTAGTCCGGTTCCATGGCGAGCGCCCCGGCGATGGCGACGCGGGCCTGCTCACCGCCCGAGAGAGCGTCGATGCGGCTATCCGCTGCATCGCCGAGGTCGACGGCGTCAAGCGCCGTTTCGACCCGGCGGTCGATCTCGTCCCTGTCGAGGCCGAGGTTCTCCGGGCCGAAGGCCACGTCAGCCGCCACGGTCGCGGCGACGAACTGGTCGCGGGGGTGCTGGAACACCATCCCGATGCGTGTCCGGGCGACGACCGGGTCGTCCGTCACGTCGGTCCCGTCGACGGTGATCGTTCCGGCGTCGGGCGTCAGCAGGGCGTTGAAATGCCGGACGAGCGTCGTCTTGCCGCTCCCGTTCGGTCCGACGAGCAGGCAGTACTGACCGTCGGGTATTGACAGCGTGAGCCCGTCGAGGACGTCGACGTCGCCGTACCGATAGCGCAGGTCGCTGACCGCTATCATCGACCGTCGAGATATCCGCCCTGCACAACGGCGACTGCGATACCGAGCTTCAGGAGGTCAAGTGGTATGTACGGAGCCATCAGAGCGGTGGCACGAGTGAGCGGAAGGCCGGCAACGAACGACATCCACGGGATGCCGATAGCGTACACGACGGCGATCGCCGCGGTGAGCGCGACGACCTGCACCGGGACAGAGAGATCAGCGACCGGTTTGGGCGCTATGCTTCGGTGTGCGATAGCGCCGGCGACGACCGCGCCGACGAGGAACCCGACGAGGAAACCGCCGGACTGGCCGGCGATGACATACCCGATACCCGCGTTCGCGTTCGAGAACACCGGCGCACCGGCGATACCGACCAGCAGGTACAACAGGAGCGCGACGCCGCCCCACAGCGGTCCCAGTAGCAGTCCGGCGAAGAACATCCCGAACGGCTGCAATGAGAATACCACCGGCAGTCCCGGAAGCGGGATAGATATCTGTGCGAGCGCCGCGGTCAGCGCCGCGAGCAGCACCGCCTTCGTGAACAAGCCCACAGTCTCGTCGTCGACGAGGTCGACAGATTGCTCTGTTGCCATGGGTCTCCCTCTCTCGTCAACCGAAATATAGCCAGTGGTTCACAGAGCGGGTGCCCGCCCGCGCTGGTCACTCGGCCGGCGTGATGCGGGCGAGCACGTCGTCGCGCTCCCGCGGGAAGCCGTCGCCGGCCCGTCCGTCGCGGTTCGACGTAACGAGGTAGAGGCCGCCGTCCGGCCCCTGCTCGACGTGTCGAATCCGGCCGACTTCGTCGGCCAGCAGGGAGTGGGTCGTCGCGGTGTAGGCGTCGTCGGTCCAGTCAGCGTCGTACACCTCGGCGTCGTCACCCGGTGGCAGGTCCCCACCGGCCGGCGTCAGCGTCGTTGTGAGGAGTTTCTGGCCCTTCAGGCCGCCAGTGAGCAGTCTGTTCCGCAGCGACGGCACGGCGTCGCCGGTGTAGAACAGCGACCCGGAGGGAGCCCAGCCGCCGGCGTTGCCCGTGTTTGCGAGCGGGCGGCGGACCTCGGGGCCGGCGTCGGCGTACTCCTCGTGCTTGCGGGTGTCTGGCCAGCCGTAGTACCCACCAGCCACGAGGCGGTTGAGTTCGTCCCGCCCGGTCGGGCCGTGTTCGGAAGCAACGACAGTGCCGTCCGGAAGCCACGCGATCCCCTGTGGATTCCGGTGGCCGTAGGTGAACACCCGCGGGTCACCACCGAGGTCCGGGTTCCCCGGAGCGGGGTCGCCCGCGGGCGTCACGCGAAGGACCTTCCCGCCGAGCGAGTCGGTGTCGGCGGCCAGTTCGCCGGACCCGGCGTCCCCGGTCGTAATCCAGAGGTAGTCCTCGGGGCCGAACGTGAGCCGACCGCCGTTGTGTATCTTGCTTCCGGGAATGGCGTCGACGAGGACGGACTCCGTGGCGGCCGGGTCCTCGGCCGAGACATCCATGGCGACGACCCGGTTGACCCGCTCGTCGTCGGTTGTCGTCGTGTAGTAGACGTACACTACCGGCGGCTCGGGGTAAGTCGGGTGCGCGGCGACGCCGAGCGTGCCGCCCTCACCGCCCGTTACCCACCAGCCATCGTCGCTCGATTCCGCGTCGATGACTGCCGCCGGTTCGGTGACTGTTCGGACGCTGCCGTCCACAAACGAGAGGACGCGGCCGACCCGCTCGGTGAGAAACAGCGTTCCGTCCGCGGCAAACGAGAGGTCCCACGGGATCTCCAGATCCTCGATGAGTGGTTCGGTGGCGAGCGGTGTGTCTGTTGGCGACGCGGTCGGAGCCGCCCAGTCGGTGTCGGGTGACTGGCTGCGCTCGTGGCTAATGGATACGTCGTAGCGGTCCAGCGCCCGAGCCGGGTCTGCCGTCGTTGTGGTTGTCGGTGTCGGGTCCGAGCTACCGTCCTGTGACCCGGACTCACCGCGACAGCCGGCCAGCGCGGTCGCTCCGGCGGCGGCGAGTGCGGCGAGATACTGGCGGCGAGACCCGCCGTCCCGGCACGGTTTTCGCATAGATTTCACTGCAGAACAAAGAAGAATAAAGATGTCGGAGACAGCCGTGTTAGCGAGCGGCGGCCGCGACGCGTTCTTTCTCTTCTTTCTGGTTGACCGCGTAGGCCTGGACGTCGTCGTTAGCAGCGCCGATGAGCTGCTGTGCGAGCGCCTCGGCGGCGCTGGTGGTGGTCTTGAACGAGCCACCGTACACGCCCTCTGCGATGAACTTCAGGGCCTGGTCGACGCGGCGCTGTGGCGCGACGTCGACGGCCTTCGGGACCGAGATACCACCGTATTTCAGGCGGACGGTCTCCTCTCGCGGGGCGCTGTTCTCGACAGCACTGACGAGTACCTGAATCGGGTTCTCGTCGGTGCGCTCGTGAACGATTTCGAACGCCTCAGTGACGATGGAGGTCGCGAGCTGCTTCTTGCCCGTGTTCTCGTCGGTCTGCATCAGGCGGTTGATGAGCCGCTCGACGATGCTGATCTCGCTTTTCTTGAACTGCTTGTCCGCGTGTCGCCCCATCGTGTGGGCGATCGGCGTGACAGTGATGTAGCGCTCGGTCGAGGGGTCGGAGTACTCGATGTCCGCGATCTCCCACTCGCCGAACAGCTTCGCACGGGCCGTCTCCGGCTCGCTTTCCGCAGCCTCGTCAGCGTCAGCCTCGGGTGTGTCTTCGGCACTCATGGTTATCGGACCGGTTTCTCCGCGTTCCCGCGAACAAGTTCGATGAGAGAGACGCCGTTGACCTTCTCGACCTTGTAGTTGACACCGGAGAGGTCGCCCATCGCGCGGCCCTTCGCCCCGCCGATACCCGCAATCGTGACCTCGTCGTGCTCGTCGATGAAAGAGATAGCGCCGTCACCGGGACAGAACGCGGTGACCTGCTTACCGTTCTTGATGAGCTGGACGCGGACACACTTCCGGATAGCGGAGTTGGGCTGCTTGGCCTCGATGCCGACTTTCTCCAGTACGATACCTCGTCCCTGGGGCGCACCCTCGAGCGGGTCGGACTTCTTGCCCAGGCCGCGTTCGCGACGCGCGTAGTCAGTGTCGGACCACCGGTGCTTCTGGCGGTCCTTCTTGAGCTTGCGCGCGGCGTACTTGCCGTTCGCCATAGTAGGCACTGGTACCTTTCGGAGGTACTTAAGACTCCTCTTTCGGACTCAGCCGGTAGCGCTTCCGTGTGTGGCGTTCTGTGCCATAGACGGGGAAATCAGGTGCAGAACTGGGTTAGATAACGCGAAGAGAGGCCACGACAGCGGGAAAGAAACGGGTAACAAGGTGTTTCGGTCGGCGTATGACGCGCAAAACAGTTCCCGGCGGTCCTTCGGGAACCCATATTCGATGATTTCAGGCTTCACAGAGCATTCTGACACTATTTCGGGAGACCCCACTAGCATCGGTCTGCGGAATTCGTCACAGCCGACAGTGTACGTATCAGGAGTCACAGACACCGGTCCCAGTCCGCCAGGCCGGGAGATAGCCCGGCCACATGGAATCAGGTGTGATAACTGGGCAGATGGTTTCTAGTACCGGCGCTTGAGTTATTCAGACAGACCTGCGGGTAGTATCTATGAAACTCGAACAACGTCTCCCAGACATCGTCCGGCGAACGTACCTCCGGAAGTTGACGCTCATCATTCTCTGTATTGCCCTGCTCGTTGCGGGTGTCAGCGTCACTGCGGAGCGGACGGTCGCAAACGAACTGACTGAACAGCGCGAGAACGAACTGCAGACGGGCACCATCCAGACGGCCACGACAACAGCGGACTGGGTCCGTAGCCAGCGAAACGCCGCACGAACTCTCTCAACGCTGTCCGACGTTCAGGAGGGGAGTCCAACGATGATCCGTGGTGCGTTACAGCGGCAAGCGTTCTACCAGCCGGAGTCCGTGTATGCCATCCACTACGTCAACGAGGAGACCCTGGAAATCGAGGAGTCGTCGCTGAGCGACCGACGCGACACGTCGCTCCGGACTGACGACTTCGAGTGGGAAGGTGGGGGCCTCTCGGTCACCGGGTCGAACTCGGTCGATATGTCGACAGTGTACACTTATGACGGGGGCAAGTACATCGCCTTCGCGAGCCCGGTCGCCCGGAGCGACAAGCTGGTCGTCGTGGTCCACAACGTGACCGCGCGGACGGCCCAGTTCCGCAACTCCATCGACGGCGGTGAAACGCGGATTATCCGACAGGACGGCACGGTCCAGTTCGCCGAGGACGCCTCGACTATCGGGACACAGTACAACGTCTCCGCCAACCTGACCGCACTCACAGCGGGAGAGAGCGACGTGGCCCGGAGCGGGCCGTACCTGATCGCCGCGGAGTCCGTCGATGACACGCCGTGGATCGTCGTCAAGCAGGCCCCGAAATCGACCGCCTTCGCGTTACGTGACAGTATTCAGGGGAGCTTCGTCGCCATCATCGGCGTTTCACTGGCCGGGTTCGCCCTCATCGGCGTCCTCGTCGGTCGCGGCATCATGCAGTCGCTCAGACGGCTCTCGACACAGGCGGAAGCCCTTGCGGTGGGGAACTTCGACACCGACATCGAACAGTCTGACCGCCTCGACGAGATCGGCGACGTCCAGAACGCCTTCTACGAGATGAAGACCTATCTCGACACCGTCGCCGCACAGGCCGACGCACTCTCCAGACAGGCGTTCGACGACCCGGTGCTCGACGAGGACATCCCCGGCCAGCTCGGAGCGTCGCTATCGAGCATGCACGGCAACCTCGAATCGTTCATCAGCGATCTCGAACAGGCCCAGCAAGAGGCCGAAGAGTCCAAAGAGGAGGCTGAGGAGTTGGCCGGAACGCTCGAACGGCAGGCCGAGGAGTTCTCGGCCGTGATGCGGAAAGCGGCCGACGGCGACCTCACCCAGCGACTCGACACCGACACGGACAACGACGCGATGGCCGACATCGCCGCCGCGTTCAACGATATGCTCGCCCAACTTGGCCAGACGGTCATGCGTATCCGGGAGTTTGCCGACGACGTTGACGGCTCCGCCGACCAGATCACCGCGAGCGCCACGGAGGTCCGTGACGCCAGCGAGGAGGTCAGCGAATCCGTACAGGAGATCGCCGACGGCGCGGAGACGCAGTACGAGAACATCGAGGAGACGGTCGACGAGATGTCCGGCCTCTCCGCGACGGTCGAAGAGGTCGCGGCACAGGCCGACGAAGTCGCGACCACGTCGAACGAGGCCGCAGAGATCGGTGAAACCGGCAGCGAGCGCGCATCGGAGGCTATCGAGGTCATGAACGACATCGAGACGCGAGCCGACGAGACTATCGACCGCGTCGAGTCACTCGACGAGGAGATGGAACAGATCGGCGACATCGTCGACCTCATCGACGACATCGCCGAGCAGACCAACATGCTCGCCCTGAACGCCTCCATCGAGGCCGCACGAGCCGGTGAGGCGGGTGAAGGGTTCGCCGTCGTCGCCGACGAGATCAAAGGCCTCGCACAGGAGACGACCGAAGCCACCGAGGAGGTCTCGACGGTTATCGAGGAAGTGCAGGACACCACCGGTGACGCCGTGACCGACATCAGGCAGATGGGCGACTCCGTCACGGACGGTATCGACACTGTCGACGACGCGATCAAATCCCTCGAACAGATCGTCGACCGCGTCGAAGAGGTCAACGACGGTATCCAGTCCATCAGCGACGCCACCGACGAGCAGGCCGCGACGACGGAGGAAGCAGTGGCGATGACCGACGAGGTCGGGACAATCAGCGAGGAAACCGCTTCCCGCGCCGAGAACGTCGCCGCCGCCGCGGAGGAACAGACCGCGACGATCAACGAAGTCACCGGCGGCATCGAGTCCCTCTCGGATCAGGCCGGCGACCTCAGCGAACTCCTGCAGACGTTCGATGTCGACAGCGGCACCACGCACAGCGATACCGACGTGTACGAACACGGCGCGGACGACCCGGCCACTGGCGACGACTGAGCGTCGCCTCCTGTTTCATCTGCCACTTACAGTTTCGGTTCGGCGCTCGACGTGACCAATTGGTAGAGGCCATAGCTACCGAAAAGAACCCCGGCACAAACGCCGAGCGCGGAGCCGATATCCTGTCGCTGGCTGAACCGGACGAGATAAAAGACCGCGGTTAGTCCGCCACCGACGAGCGGGTACGCCGGTGACGCGAGCAGTCCCTCGACGAGACTCGTGGCACCCACCAACACGAACAGCGCGAGCATAAACGCGCCTTCGAGTCCGGACGGGGGGTTCCCAGAACGTGTGCGTGATACAGGTAAATGCCGACGATAGTCAGCGGAGCCAGCAGGTCGCCGCCGTCTGGACGCCGGAGTGCAGGCATAGCAGTCGGTTCACGACCAATCAAAAAAGCGGTTTCTGTCAGTCTCCACATCGACTGCCCGAGCAGGCGGGTCCGTGGACCCGCTCGAATCGCCTCGCTCAGGTCAGTTCGATGCCGTCGATTTCGAAGTGTCGCTTCGCCAGTTGCCGGGCGGCGTCGATGTTTCGGCCTTCGCGGCCGATAGCAGCCCCGCGGTCTTCCTGTGCAACTTCCACGTAAGCGACGGTGTCGTCGTTCTCCGAGACGGTGACGTTGTACACCGCGGCCGGCGCGAGCGCGTTGGCCACGAAGTCCTCGGCCGTCTCGGCGGCTTCGACGAGTTTGACCTCGCGGCCGAGGCGCTCCTCGACGCGCTCGACCGTCTGACCGCCCGGGCCGATAGCGTCGGCCATCTCCCCGCGCTTGACCAGATACACCACCTGGTCGTGGTCCTCGTCGACGACGCAATCCCGGACGGTGACGGCTGCCTCGTCCTCGAAGAGGGCGACCAGTCGACGCGCTTCGTCCGAGAGTTCGACCCGCATCAGTCCTGGGTCGTGCCCATCCGGAGGTTGACGTCGCCGGTGCCGAGCTTGATCGGCTTCCCGACGATGACGTTCTCCGTGACGCCGTCGAGTTCGTCGACCTCGCCGTGGATGGCGGCGTCGAGCAAGTGATTGACCGTCACCTCGAACGCTGCACGGGCAAGCACGGAGTCTTTCGACCCCGAGATGCCGTGGCGGCCGATGGACTCGATGGTCCCCTCGTTGGTCATGATGTCGGCCACGAGCATCAGGTGCCGGACGTTCACGTCGTCGAGCCCCTGCTCTTCGAGCGTGTTCATCGTCTCGTTGATGAGCGTCTCGCGGGCCGCTTCGACGCCGAGTTCCCGGTAGATCTCGTGGATGTTGTTACACGTCGTCCGGGAGGCGTCGACGCCCTCGATGTCGAGCACTTCGCCGAAGTCCGACCCCTCGGTGTAGAGGACGAACTCCTCGCCGTTGTCAGTCTCCTCCTTGCGGATGACGACGCGGGTGATCTCCTCGATCCCCTTGAAGACGATCTCCCGCAACTCCTCGACCAGTTGTAGGAGGTCGCGGTAGCTGGGTTCCTCCGGGCCGAACTCGATGACCGTGCCGGCCTGCCGGGTCGAGACGCCGAGATTCGATTCGATGGTCTCGGCGATCTCCTCGGCGATGGCGTCCGTGTCGTTGACCGTCGGCCACCGCTCCAGCAGCGTGTCCTCGTTGAGGTCGATCTCAACGAGCATATCCGCGACGTTCGTCGAGATGTCACCCAGCGCGAGGATGCGCGTCGCCTCGATCTTCCAGACGACCTCGTGTGCGCGTTCGCGGTCATCCGCGTACTCCTCGTCGAGGTGAACCGTCATCATCGGCGTGTCCGGCGTCTTCCGGGCGTCCACCAGCTCGATGAGCCGTGGCAGGCCCTGGGTCACGTCGATCTCGGCGACCCCCGCGTAGTGGAACGTGTTCATCGTCATCTGCGTTCCCGGTTCGCCGATGGACTGGGCCGAGACGGTCCCGACCGGGTCCAGCGGGTCGACACGCGTGTCGAGGTAGCGGGACTCGACGGCCTTGGCGATGCGGTCGGCGTCGTCGACGCCGACGCCCCGTTCATCGATGGTGCTGTACACTTCGTCTTTCAGCCGTCGCGGCAGCTCAGTGTCCTCGACGACGGCTTCGATGTCTGCTGATACGTCGTGTGCTGTCATTGTTAGTCGTCACCCTCGGCCATCCACCAGTCGTCCGCATGCTCCGAGAGGTTGGTCCGCTCGGTCCGCGTGCCGAGGAAGCTCTCTTTCTGTTTCTCGCTCTCGAACTCCTCGTCGAGGACGCTGTCGGCGATCTGCTCGACGTCGACGATGTCACCCTCCTGGTTCGAGGACACGTCGACCGGCGACGTGCCGTCCTCGCCGAACTCGAACTGGACGATGGTGTCCGAGGTGTCCCGGACGGTCCCGTCGTACTGCGTTTCGAGTTCTGACAGGGCGTTGATGAGCCGGCGCTGCAGGTACCCGGACTTCGATGTCCGGACAGCCGTATCGACCAGTCCCTCGCGGCCACCCATCGCGTGGAAGAAGAACTCCTTCGGGCCGAGCCCGGAGCGGTAGGACGCCTCCACGAAGCCGTGGGCGTCCGCCGAGAGGTCGTTCTCCTCAAAGTGGCTAAGCGTGCGGTTCTCGTAGCCGCGGTTGATCCGCTCGCCACGGACTGCCTGCTGGCCGACACAGCCGGCCATCTGGGTCAGGTTCAGCATCGACCCACGCGCGCCGGACTCGGCCATGATGACGGCCGGGTTGTCCTCGCCGAAGTGGTCCTCGGCGATGTCACCGGCGGAGTCACGCGCCTTGCCCAGCGTCTGCATGATCTTCATCTCCAGCGTCTCGTCGACGGTCCGACCGGGCAGCGATTCGAGTTCGCCGCGGTCGTAGGTCTCGATGAGTTCCTCGACGCGGTCGTAGGCGCTGTCGATGGCGTCGTTGATTTGCTCTTCGGCCTCCCGCGGGATGGACTCGTCGTCGATGCTGATGGAGAACCCGAAGTGCATGATCGACCGCATCGCCAGCGCCGAGACCTCGTTGACCAGAATCCGGGCGCGGGTCCGCGAGTAGTCCTTGGCGATGGTGTCGACGATTTCGCCGCCGAATGCGCCGACGGCGTCCTCGTCGATGGTGCCGCCGGTCATCTGGCCGTCCTCGACGACGACCGTGTCGCCGGCGGAGGACGTGAACTCCAGGTTCAGGTCGTCCGGCAGCAGTTCGGAGAACAGGGAGCGGCCGGTCCAGTACTCCTCGCCGTCCTCATCGACGCCGTCGGCTTCGGGCAGTTCGTCGATACGCGTCGCCCGGAGCAGGTCAAGCGCCTGCGTCTCGTTGAACTTCGGATTGGTGTGGGTCAGCAGGTAGGTCCCGCTGATGTGGTCCTGAATCGCGCCGATGATGTTCTCGCCGAAGCGCGGGGAGAGCATCTGTTCCTGCACGCGCATGAGGACGCGGGCTTCGGCCCGGGCCTCCTCGTTTTGCAGGGCGTGCATGTTCATCTCGTCCCCGTCGAAGTCAGCGTTGTACGGCGGACAGACCGTCGTGTTCAGCCGGAACGTCTTGTACGGCATCACGACGACCTCGTGGGCCATGATAGACATCCGGTGCAGCGACGGCTGGCGGTTGAAGATGATGATGTCGCCGTCGACCAGGTGGCGGGACACTTCCCACTCCGCTTCGACCTTCTCCGCGAGTTCCTCGCAGTTTTTCTCGGTCACCTTCAGCCGGCGGCCGTCCGGCCGCTTGACGTAGTTCGCGCCGGGGTGGGCTTCAGGCCCGTTGGAGACGTAGCGCCGCGCTTTCTCCAGGTTTCGCTCGGTGACGTTCATCGTCTGGGTCATCTCCTTGGCGACCCGGTCCGGCACGCCGACCTCGTTCAGCGAGAGCGTCGGGTCCGGCGAGATGACGGTACGAGCGGAGAAGTTGACACGCTTCCCGGACAGCGAGCCACGGAAGCGGCCCTCCTTGCCTTTCAGGCGCTGAGAGAGGGTCTTCAGCGGACGGCCGGAGCGGTGTCGCGCCGGCGGCGTGCCCGAAATCTCGTTGTCCATGAACGTGGTGACGTGGTACTGCAGCAGTTCCCAGAGGTCCTCGATAATCAGCTGTGGCGCACCCGCCTCGCGGTTCTCCATGAACCGCTGGTTGATGCGGATGATGTCCACAAGCTTGTGGGTGAGGTCGTCCTCGGAGCGCTGGCCGTTGTCCAGCGTAATCGAGGGGCGAGCGGTGACCGGCGGCACCGGCAGCACCGTCAGAATCATCCACTCCGGTCGGGAGCGGGCCGGTTTCATCCCCAGCACTTCGATGTCCTCGTCCGGGATGTCCTCGAACCAGTCCCGGATGTCGCTGGGCATCAGCTTGTTCATGTCCTCCTCGGTCAGGTCAACCGACAACGCCTTTTCCAGAGCGCGGCGGTCCTCCTGCCGGGGTCGGAACTCGCCGCTGAGAATCTCCTGCACACGGCTGCTGTCGATGCCGGTTTCTTCGGAGAGGTCGATCGGCGAGATCGGATCCTCGGACTCCTCCATCGCGGCGGCGATCCGCTCGGGGTAGTCTGAGGCCAGCACGTCCTGCACCTCGTAGTACGTGGTCGGCTTCTCGTGTTTGATGTCGTACTGCTTCTCGCCGCAGAACGGACAGCGGTCCTTCTTGCGGGCCTGCCGGATGGCGGCCTTGGTCACGTCGTTGAGGTCGCGACCGAGGTCCTGGGTCCGTGTCAGTCGGTCAGCGAACTCGTCGCGCTCGTGCTCGTCGAGACAGAGCCGGGAGCACTCCCGGCAGGTCCCGCGCAGGAGTCGGCGGATGAGCTTCGCGAACCCGACGTGGATGACGGGCGCAGCGAGTTCGATGTGGCCGAAGTGGCCGTTACAGGAGCCGCTGTGTTTCCCGCAGGTCTTGCACTCCAGTCCGGGGTCGATGACCCCAAGCCGCGGGTCCATCAGCCCCATGTCGATGGGGAAGCCGTCGTCGTCGTACGTGTCGGCCGTGATCACTTTCGTGGCCGACATCTCGCGGTACTCCTCTGGGTCCATCAGCCCGAAGCTGAGCTGACCGATTTCCTGGGGTGTCTGTTGTGAGCTCATACTGCGTCCTCCAGTTCGATCCGCGGGGCGATTCCGAGCGCCTTCATCTCGTCGAGCAGGAGCTTGAACGCGTAGGACATCTCGACCTCGTGGATGTCCGTCTCCTCCTCGCAGTTCGGACAGTAGATGCGCCGTTGCTCGACGTTCTCGACGGCGGTCATCCCGCACTGCCCGCAGACGTTGATCCACTCGCGGTCGGACTCGTCGAGCAGACGCTCCTTGAGCGCCATCGCCGCGCCGTGCCCGATGAGCACGTCCCGCTCCATCTCACCCACGCGCAGGCCACCTTCGCGGGCGCGTCCCTCGGTGGGCTGGCGGGTGAGCACCTGCACCGGCCCGCGCGAGCGGGCGTGCAGCTTGTTCGAGACCATGTGGTACAGCTTCTGGTAGAAAATGTCGCCGACGAAGATCTCCGCATCGATCTTCTCGCCGGTAACGCCGGAGTACATCGTCTCCTTGCCGCTAGAGTCGAAGCCGTGGTCTTCGAGCGAGCCACGGAGCTCCTCCTCGTCCTCGCCGGTGAAGGCGGTGCCGTCGACGCGGCGGCCTTCGAGTGCGCCGACCTTCCCGCCGATCATCTCGAGGATGTGGCCGACGGTCATCCGCGACGGCAGTGCGTGCGGATTGATGATGAGGTCCGGAACGACGCCCTCCTCGGTGAAGGGCATGTCCTCCTGGGGGGCGATGTGGCCGACGACGCCCTTCTGTCCGTGGCGTGACGCGAACTTGTCCCCGAGTTCGGGGATGCGCTCGTCACGCACAGAGACCTTCGAGAGCTTCGAGCCGTCCTCGCCTTCCATCAGCGTGACCGTATCCACGACGCCGGATTCGCCCGAGCGCATCGTCACGCTCGTCTCCCGGCGCTTCTGGGGCGAGAGGCCGCCCATGTCGTCCGGCTCTTCGAGGAACCGGGGCGGGCTCGTCTTGCCGAGCAGGACGGCGTTCTCGCCGACCTTCGTCTCGGGGTTGACGAGGCCATCGTCGTCGAGGTGCGTGTACGCTTCCTCGCCGCGTGCGCCACGAACCTCGTCGTCAGGAATCTCGAAGCGGTCCTCCTGACCACCGGGGTAGCGCCGTTCCTCACCCTCGTACGTGCGGAAGAAGTGCGAGCGGGCGAGCGCGCGGTCGACCGACCCCTGGTTCATCACGAGTGCGTCCTCGATGTTGAAGCCTTCATAACTCATGACGGCGACGACGAAGTTCTGCGCCGCGGGGCGGTCGTCGTAGCCAATCTGCTCGGTGGTCTGGGTCTTGACCATCGAGAGCTGCGGGTAGTGCAGCAAGTGCTGGCGCGTGTCCGGGCGAATGCGGTAGTTCGCCGACGGCAGGCCCAGCGACTGTTTAATCATCCCCGACCCCATCGTAATCCGGGGCGAGGCGTTGTGTTCGGGGTAGGGAATCATCCCGGCACCGATACCGAACATCAGCTGCGGGTCGACTTCCAGGTGCGTGTGCTTCTCCGTGAGTTCGTCCTCGTCGACGCCGACGAGGATGTCCTCTTCCTCCTCAGCGTCGATGAACTCGACGAGGCCACGCTCGACGAGTTCCTCGAATTCGAGCTCGCCGCTTTTGACCTGCTCGACCTCCTCGTCGGTCATCAGCGGCTCGCCGTCCTCGACGACCAGCAGCGGGCGGCGAGCACGGCCGGCGTCGGCGTTGATGATGACTTCGCCGGTCCGGTTCTTCACCGAGACGTTGACCATCTGGGAGACGTCCCCCCGTCGTCGCGCCTGTCGTACCTGTTCTGCGAGCTGTTCCGGGTCGGGGTGTGTCCCGACCAGACTACCGTTTACGTATACTTTGGCTTCGCGTCCCTGACTCATATTAATCGTCCGCGGGCTGCTGTTCTATCGACTCGATACCGGGGATGCCCTGGACCCCCATCTCTGCGAGTTCCTGTTTGAGACCCTGCGGGTCCGACACGTCCTGTGACAGCTCCATCGCCTGGGCGAAGTTCTTCACCAGCCCACAGTTGGGGCCTTCAGGCGTCTCGGAGGGACAGATACGACCCCACTGGGTCGCGTGCAGGTCCCGCGCTTCGAAGTGCGGCTGGGAACGACTGAGCGGCGAGCGCAGTCGCCGGAGGTGTGACAGCACCCCCATGAAGTCGGTCCGGTCGACCAGCTGGCTCACGCCGGAGCGGCCGCCGACCCAGTTCCCCGTCGCAATCGGGTGTTCGAGCCGCTCGGTCAGCACGTCCGAGCGAACGACTGTCGACACCGACAGCTGGCGGTTCCGCATGTTGGCCCGTTCGAGCTGGTACTTCACGTCCCGGGCGAGCTTGTTCAGCGC
The DNA here is from genome assembly GCF_008728975.1 of Haloarcula sp. CBA1131. NCBI lineage: Archaea > Methanobacteriati > Methanobacteriota > Halobacteria > Halobacteriales > Haloarculaceae > Haloarcula > Haloarcula sp. CBA1131. The sequence goes on along the minus strand of NZ_RPCY01000001.1, from coordinate 680,353 downwards.
CGTCCGGAACAGGTCGGTCATCAGGTCGCCGCTGACCTTCAGCCGCTTGTTGGCGTAGTGGTCCTTGTCGTCGGATTCGCGACGGCCCAGTGCCAGTTCGAAACACGCCTCGGCCATCCGGCAGAGGTAGAACGCCTTGTTGATACGGACTTCCTCTTCCTCGACGCCTTCCTCGTGCAGATGCGGGAGGAGATAGCGGTCGATGACGTAGTTGGCCCGCTTGAGCTGGTAGTTCTTGCCCTGCCCGGAGGCGACACGCTTGCCCAGCGTCTCGATGGCTTCCTCGGTCGTCTGGACCTCGGCCTCCTCCAGGTTCTCCAGCATGAACTTCACGATTTCCGGGTCCTCGCTGACGCGGTGGACGATTTCCTCGTCCGATTCCAGCCCCAGCGCGCGGACCAGCGTGACGAAGTCGATGCTGCCCGAGACGGACGGGAACGAGACTTCCAGCAGCCCATCCCGCGTCCGTTCACACAGCACCAGTGCGCGGTAGCCCCGGCGCTGGGAGAACGTCTTGGCGACCTGCACCTCGTCGCCGTACTTGGTGTCGTACTCGGCCAGAATCTTGTTCGGGGCGAGGTCCTCGCTGGTCATCAGCACCCGCTCGGAGCCGTTGACACAGAAGTAGCCACCGGGGTCTGCGGGGTCCTCGCCGATGTCGATGAGCTCCTCGTCGGTGAAGCCCGCGATGTTGCACTTGTTCGACCCGACCATGATGGGCATTCGCCCGATCTTGGTCTCGGTCCGGTCGACGACTTCCTCCGGCTCCTCCTCGCCACCGCGGACGATGGCCATCTCCATGAACACCGGCGCGGAGTAGGTGATGTTGCGGAGGCGGGCCTCCTGTGGGTACAGCAGTTCCTCGCTGCCGTCTGCTTCCCGAACCCGTGGGGTGACGACGCGGACGTCGCCGAGTTCGACCCACACCGGTTCCTGCCCTTCCTTGTCACCGATGTCGGTCTCGATGGTCTCTTTCTCGTCGACGACCTGCTGCATCCCCCGGTCGAGGAACGCGTTGAACGAGCGGAAGTGGTGTTCGGCGAGCCGTTCCTTGGCGAAATATTCACGCGATATAGCGCGGCGATCTTGTGTGTCCATTATTCTACCACCAGTCGGTACACGACGGCTTCGTCCGTCGTTCTGGAGTCGCGGACGATCCGAACCACGTCGCCGACTTCGGCGTCATCGGGCAGCGCCTTGTCGGTGCGCTTGATCTTCGGAAGGTCCGTCTTCTTGATTTCATACTCCGTGAGTACTGCTTCGAGGTCGTCCTCGTCGACGACACTGTGGTCTGGGACGAGGTCGTGTTGGCTTACATCTACCATGTGTGTGCGTGTGCGTTTGGCCTGCTGCTGGAGAAGGTGGCTGTCACGAGATACTACAGGGCCGTACTGTCGGGGTGCATATAACACTTACCAAGTCGCTCTGCTGTGGCTATCGGACCCGCCCACCCTCGCGGACTGCGGGCGTGGTTGCTCCTACCAATCACATGAAGCAGACCGGACATAGAACTTTGGGTCCCGTCATGTGCACTCATCACGGGGCGGATTTCTTTGGAAAGTCTTAATACCGACACCAAGGTACGAAGAAATGCAACGAAGGCCCGGATGGTGTAGTGGCCCATCATACGACCCTGTCACGGTCGTGACGCGGGTTCAAATCCCGCTCCGGGCGTTCCTATTGCGACCCAACTGACGAGCACCGTGCAGTGTGTGCTCGTAGGCTGCCCGGATGGTGTAGTGGCCCATCATACGACCCTGTCACGGTCGTGACGCGGGTTCAAATCCCGCTCCGGGCGTTTCTATTTCGAACGATTCCGACGAGCACCGCTTAGCGTGTGCTCGCCATCGTGAGCGATGAAACGCACAACAGGGATTTGAACCCTGGAAGTCGCAGCGCCGAACGGAGTGAGGCGACCGTCTTCCGTCGGTTCAAATCCCGCTCCGGGCGTTTCTCTGAATTTGACTCGGTGAGCGACGCGTTTCATCGCGTCGTGATCGCTCACTCCGTTCCGGGCCCCCGTTTCAGTGGCTGTCCAGCAAGCAGTAAACACCGCTTACTGGTCGATAAAACGGCATATACTGATATTACACGCCCGGCACAATAGCAGACGTCCGGGGAAGTGCCCCCTTGGCCTGTCATAGTGTCCGTCCACCGGGGTCGGACGTGCTATCACTTCACGCGGGATGGCATATGTTTTGTGTTGGTTGTAATACTGTCGGCTGTAACTATTTCAAGATATTCGCCACCTCAGGGTGGCGAAATTCTTCACAGACGTACAGCCGACAGTATAAGCCGTGCGGATTAGCGGCTGCCAGCGACAAACTGTTTACGAGGCCCCGCAAAAGAGGGGCCATGGAGGACGTGGATGGCGAGGAAATGCCCGGCGCGATCGTCGAGGCGTTCCTCGAACGCGAGGAGGGCGTCCGGGCGCTGCTTGAGGAACTGGAGAAGCTCACTATCGAGGGCCGTCACGAGGAGGTCCGCGACCGCGTTCGCAATCTGGCCGACAGCGACGAGTCAGTGTTTTACACCGTAGCGTTTAGCCTCACCAACTCCCGGCAGTTCTTTGGCGACGTGGAGGCACAACTGGACGTGACCGCCGCGGACCGGCTTCGGGACCTCGCCGACACGTTTCCCGCGCTGGCCGAGCCGTTCAACATCGTCCGAACGGAGCGGGCGGACGACCGCCTCAATCCGGTGACGGACACGAGCTACGCCGTGAGCTACCACCGCGGGGTCGAGTCGCCGATGGTGACATACAGCCCGCTGTCGGGCGAACAGGAGCTGTACGAGTCCCGCGGAACGCCAAGCGAGGTGTTGCGGGTGGCGTCTGACCTCACGAGCGCGACGACCGACGCGCTGGACGTGGCGATGGATAACGACTACTCGGTCAACACGGAGGAGCTGAGCGCGCTCATCGACCGCCGTGAAGAACTGGAGACGGAGCTGAGCAAGCTCCGGGACCAGCTCGACGAGCTTCGCCGGACGCCGGTCTCGGACGAGTAGCGACTGATGGTTCACATAGGTAGAGAGCGGTACAGAGGGACAACCCGCGTCGCAGTGCCGCAACTGAGGCGTTTATGTGTCACGACCCTAAATGCACAGATACGATTTGCTATGGGAATGGACCGACTGGAAGATCAGGTCGAGAAGGAGGGGCGGGACCTGTCGATCCTCGAAGCCGTCATCGAGAACGGGCCGATCGGTATCGTTCGGCTCGCCGAGGAGACAGGGGTCCCGAAACACAAGGTGCGGTACTCGCTGCGGATGCTGGAAGACGACGAACTCATCGAGCCGACGCCGCAGGGAGCGATTCCGGTGGACAACATCGACGAGCGGGTCGCAACAATCAATGGCGGCATTGATCGACTGGTCGAGCAGTTGGACGGACTGCGGGACGTGTTTTCGTCCACAGAGTAGCGCCGCCACAGCGATCGGTCGGCACCCGTTTCCGTGGCAGAAACCCTTTTTGAACGCCGACGCGATGGATTTGTATGGATGTCGCTCTCATCAGCGATTCGCACATTCCCTCCCGGGAACACGAAATCCCGCCGTCGTTCCGGGAGCGCATCGAAGTCGCGGACCACGTCATCCACGCCGGTGACTTCGACAGCAAGGGGGCGCTCGCTGACATCCGCCACATGGCGACGGGGCTGACCGCCGTCTCGGGCAACATCGACCCACAGATCGGATTGCCGGAGCGGGCGACAGTCGAACTCGGCGGCGTCACGTTCGTCGTGACACACGGCACCGGGTCGCCGCGGGGCTGGGCGGACCGTGTCGCCGCTGCGGTCCGCGACGAGGCCGACAGCAGTGCCGTCGGCGTCGCCGGCCACACCCACGAACTGACGGACACTGTCTACGAGGGTGTGCGGCTCCTGAACCCTGGCAGCGTCACGGGCGCATCGCCGGCCAGCCGACCGACGATGCTGACGGCGACGGTCGAGGACGGCACGCTCGACGTGCACCAATACGAGCTGTAAGGCCTCGGCTGTCGCGGTTCGCTCCCGCGTACCGGCAGCTGTTGCCACTGTTGGCCGGCTTTGCAGCGAACGCGGGTCTTTTTCCCGCAGGGACCGCAGGAACGGTATGGAAGTCTTCGCGGTCGAAGGGTTGCCCGAGGTCCGCCCCGGGGACGACGTGGCAGGGCTGCTCGTCGAGCAGGCCGACCTCCGGGACGACGACGTGATCTGTGTCGCCAGCACTATCGTTTCCAAGGCCAACGGACGCGGCCGGTCGCTATCGTCGTACGAGCCGAGCGCGCGTGCCGAGCGCATCGCGGCGACCATCGAGGACATCGCCGGTGAGGAGAAAGACCCGCGAATGGCACAGGCGATTCTCGATGAGTGTACTGAGGTGCTGGTCGAAGCCCCCTTCATCCTCGGCGTGACGGAGTTCGGGCATATCACCGTCAACGCGGGCATCGACCGCTCGAACGTGCCCGGCGCGGACCTCCTCTTGCTCCCCGAGAATCCGACGGCCGAGGCCGAAGCCATCCGTGCTGGCATCCGCGAACAAGCGGGCGTCGAACCCAGCGTTATCGTCACCGACACGTCGGGGCGGCCGTTCCGACTCGGCCAGCGCGGCGTCGCACTGGGCTGGGCCGGGCTCCCTGCCTCTCGGGACTGGCGGGGCGAACACGACCGCGACGGCCGCGAACTCGAAGCCACCGTCCAGGCCGTTGTCGACGAACTCGCCGCCGCGGCCAACCTCGTCACCGGCGAAGGCGACGGCGGAACGCCCGTCGCAGTCGTCCGCGATTTCGACTTCGGCGACCACGCGGGCAGCGAGCAACTGTTCCGCGACCCGGAGAAGGACGTAGTCAGACAAGCACTCAGAGACTGGTCTCATGTACGCGATTGAACTCACCCCGGAACACCCGGTCGCACAGCTCGCCTCGCTTGCCGAACAGGCCGAATCGAACGCGCTCGACGCCGTGTACGTCAGCCATCACTACAACAACCGCGACCAGTTCATGTCGCTGACCGCGATGGCCGAACGGACCGAAGAGATACTGCTCGGTCCCGGCATCGCCAACCCCTACGAGACGCATCCAGTGACGCTGGCCTCGCGGGTGGCGACGCTGGAGGAACTGAGCGATGGCCGGGCCGTCTTCGGTATCGGGCCGGGAGACAAATCGACGCTCAGCAACCTCGGCTTCGACCACAACGACGCCCTGCGTCGCGTGCTTGAGACGTTCACGACGGCCCGGAAGCTCTGGGACGGCGAGCGGGTCGACCACGACGGGACGTTCGAGGCCGTCGACGCCGGGCTGAACTACGAGGTCGGCGATATTCCGGTGTACGTCGGTGCACAGGGGCCACACATGACCCGGATGGCGGCGAAACACGCCGACGGCGCGCTGTACAACGGCGCGCACCCGAAAGACCTCGCGTGGGCACGCGAGCAAGTAGAAGAGATGGCCGACGAACGGCCCGAGGAGTACGGCGAGTTCGACCTCGCGGCCTACGCCAGCGTCTCGGTCGCCGAGGACGAGGCCGAGGCGCGGGAAGCCGCCCGGCCACCGGTCGCGTTCGTCGCCGCGGGGTCGCCGCCGCCGGTGCTCGACCGCCACGGCATCGACCACGACGCCGCCGCCGACATCGGGGCGGCGATTTCGGCCGGCGAGTTCCCGGCCGCGTTCGAGGGTGTGACGGAGGCGATGCTGGACGCGTTCTGTATCGCCGGAACGCCGGAGACGGTGGCCGAGCGCACGGCAGAATTAGAAGAATATGCCGACAGTATCGTGTTCGCGTCGCCGCTCGGGCCGGACGTCGAGACGGCTATCGATTTGCTTGGGGCGGTCCTCGACCGCCGGAGCCACTGAACAGCGACAGCACGGCCCCCAGCGACAGGTACCCGAAGAAGACGACCGAGACGGTCGTGATGACGGCACCGACGGCGAGCATGAGTGCCGCCAGCGGGTCGTTCAGTGCCACGTCGATGAACCAGCCGGGCATGTCGATGATGCTCTGGAGCAGTTCCGACAGCAGTCCTTGCATTACCTGAACGTTAGCGTGGCCCTACTTTGTGTTTGCGTTCCCGGCCACAACGTGGTTGCTCGTGGGTCGCTGTCGTCCGGGGCCACGGGCGAACGACCCTACGCAACGGGCTCGAGTTCCGCTGAGAAGTGTCTGAGTTCTTCCATCGGTGGCTCCCAGACGATTTTCAGGCCAGTGTACTCGTCGCGACAGTCGCGAACGCGAGCAGCGGTCTCCGCGATGTGTTCGAGGTGTTCTCGCCAGTACGTCCGGCGAGGAAGGGCAAGCCGAACGAGTTCTGGGCGGTCGGTGCCGGGGAAGGCAAACGAACCGAGTTCGACTGTCCGGACGCCGCCTTCGCGGTAGAGTTCGCAGACGAGCCGCTGCCCGGGGAACTGGTCGGCGGGGATGTCCGGGAGCAGGGCGGCCGCATCGATGTAGACGGCGTGGCCGCCGGTCGGCGTGACGATCGGGATATCGCGCTCACGCAGGAGGTCGCCGAGGGTCGCGACTTGTTCGATCCGCTCGGCGACGTACGGCGGTTGGACCGCTTCCCGCAGACCGGTGGCCATCGCTTCGAGGTCACGACCTGCGAGACCGCCGTATGTCGGGAACCCTTCGTAGAGGATCGCGCGCTGTTTGCACTGTTCGAACAGGGAAGTGTCGCGGACGGCCGTGAACCCGCCGATGTTTGCGAGGGCATCCTTTTTCCCGCTCATCGTGATTGCGTCCGCGGGGCGTAACTGCTCGCGAGCGATCTCACTGAGGGGCGTGTCGGCGTATTCGGGGTCCCGTTGCTTGATGAACTGTGCGTTTTCGGCGAACCGACAGGCGTCAATGACGAACGTTGCGTCGATTTCCGTGGCGAAGGCGGCCGTCTCGCGGATGTTCGCCATCGACACTGGCTGGCCGGCGGCGGAGTTGTTCGTGATCGTCAGGACGACAGCCGAGACGGCGTCCTGCCCGTACTCCTCGACAGCGTCCCACCCTCGCTCTGTGGCGAAGTTGCCGGCAAACGTCCCGACGCTATCAGTGGTCAGGTCCGTCTCTGCCGGGCAGTCGACTGCAGTAGCGCCTTGATTCGTTACGTGTGCGCGGGTGGTGTCAAAATGCGTGTTGTTGAGCACGACGTCACCCTCGTCCAGTAGCGCCCCGAACAGGACGTTCTCCGCGCCGCGGCCCTGATGTGTCGGCACCACGCGGTCGAATCCCATCACGTCAGCGACCGCCTCACGGAAGCGTTCGAACGAGCGCGAACCGGCGTAGGCCTCGTCCCCGCGGACCACGTCCGCCCACTGGTCGTCGCTCATCGCGCCAGTCCCCGAATCAGTCAACAGGTCGATAAAGACATCATCCGCAGCGAGGTTGAAGACGTTGTGTCCGGCTTCGCTGAGCGCGGTCTCACGTCGCTCACGGGGCGGAAGCTGTATCGACGTTACCGATTTAGCCTTGTACGAGCGCATGCTGTGTCGCAGTACGCCGATTGACTTATTCCCCATCTGATATTTTGTGTACAGAGGTGGGCTGAGATGTCCATCACCAGACGGGTACGGCTATCGGTGGACACGTCTTTCTGGCAGGCCAAAATAGCGGGCATTTTGAGGCCAGAACTGCTGGAGGGACGTATGAGCGTTCGCGAGGAATTCGACGCGTGGGCGGCCGAAGGCAAAGACAGAGGGATGGAAGACCGGCACTGGCACACCGCCAAGCACGTCCTCGCCCGGATGCCGGTCGAACCGGGCGACACGGTACTCGACCTCGGTACTGGCTCGGGCTACGCGCTCCGTGCGCTCCGTGACACCAACGACGCCGGTCCCTGCTACGGGCTCGACGGGTCACCGGAGATGCTCCGGAACGCCCGCGAGTACACGGACGACAACGGTATCGGGTTCCTGCGTGGCGACTTCGACGCGTTGCCGTTTGCGACCGACAGCATCGACCATGTGTTCTCGATGGAGGCGTTCTACTACGCCAGTGATCCGCCACACACCCTCGAAGAAATCGCGCGAGTGCTGCGACCGGGCGGGACCGCCCACATCGCGGTGAACTACTACGAGGAGAACGTCCACTCCCACGAGTGGCAGGAGTTCATCGACATCGAGATGACCCGCTGGAGCGGCCCGGAGTACCGCGAGGCCTTCCGCGAGGCCGGCCTAGCCGTTGCGTCGCAGGACACGATCCCCGACCGCGAGGTGGAGATTCCGCCGGCAGATGCGTTCCCCACGGACGAGTTCGAGACCCGCGAGGCGATGGTCGAGCGCTACCGCGAACTGGGGACGTTGCTGACCGTCGGCGTCGCCACCGAATAACGAGGTAGGCATCAGAGCACGGCGTCGGAACGACCGACAGGGTATTTTGTGACCGCAACCAAAACCAGGGTGTATGGCCGAAGACGCCTCGCTGGAGGACTTTCTCGACGATAGCAGCGAGAGCGAGGACGAGGGAGCGGACGGCATGTCGGCGAGAGACGATACTGCAGAGACAGAAGGCGAAACCACCGACTCCGCAGCCTCGTCCGAGGCGGTCGACCCGGCCGTGACGACGTACGCGTGGTCGCCCGAGGGAGCGGCATGTGACGAGTGTGGCGAGGTCGTCGAGCGCCGGTGGACACAGGACGGGCTCCTCGTCTGTGGGGCCTGCAAGTGCTGGTGAGCCCCGCTACCGGCCACAGAGCGGATGTGTGTGGACCTCACGCATCCACAGAGTTACATGCCATCACGCCGTAGACGCGGCTACAACTGAACGGCCCGGAGGATGTGGCACCCACACAAGACACTTACTGGTCGACAGGGCAGACTATCCCACCAGTCCCCGTGCCAAGGCGTCGTCCCACGAGATCGCGACTATGACAGATACTGACACCTCACGCAGTCAACAGTCGGACAGTCCCCTCCGCGACGCCACACGCGTCGCCAATCAGGTGATCGAAAACGTCGAGCAGGTCATCGTCGGGCAACACGACGCAATCGAGCACATCGTGACGGCGGTGCTCGGCCGCGGACACATTCTACTTGAGGACGTCCCCGGCGTCGGCAAGACGATGCTGGCCCGCTCCGTCGCGGCCTCCTTCGACGGCGAGTTCAAGCGCGTCCAGTTTACGCCCGACCTCCTGCCGACCGACGTGACCGGTGTCAACATCTACAACCAGAAGACACAGGAGTTCGAGTTCCGGCCCGGCCCCATCTTCGCCAACGTCGTCCTCGGCGACGAAATCAACCGTGCACCGCCGAAGACGCAGTCGGCGCTGCTTGAGGCGATGGAGGAACAGCAGGTGTCCGTCGACGGGACCACACATCCCGTGCCACAGCCGTTTACCGTCATCGCCACGCAGAACACGGTCGAGCAGAACCGGGCCTACGACCTCCCGATGGCTGAACTCGACCGGTTCATGACGAAGCTCCATCTGGGCTATCCGAACGAAGCGGCAGAGACGGAGATGCTGGGTGACGTCGTGGGGCAGCACCCCATCGAGGAACTCACGTCGGTCGCCACCCTCGAAGCGCTGTCCGCCGCTCGGGAGACGGTGGCCGACGTGACCGTCGAAGAGCCCATTCGCTCGTACGCGACCCGGCTGGCGCGGTACACGCGGGAGAACGCACAACTTGGCGTCAGCCCGCGAGGGAGCATCTCGCTGCTGCGGGCGGCACAGGCCCGGGCCGTCCTCGACGGCCGCAGCTACGTCATCCCCGACGACATCCAGACGGAAGCGCCGGTTGTCCTCCCGCACCGGATCCGCACTGAAAGTAGCGAGCAGAACGCCCGGGAACTCGTCGCGGAGGCACTCGATACCGTCTACGTCGAATGAGACCGACGCGCCGCGGTTTCGCCGTCCTCGCCGTCGCCGTTGCCGCCCTCCTCGTCAGTGCCAGATTCGGCCAGCCTGGGCTCACTGCTGTCGCCGGCCCGCTGTTCGTCGGCGTGTTCGCCGCCGCCGTCCAGGTTCGCTGGAGCGGCGCGCCGACCGTCGAACGGAGCCGACTCCGCCGTGGCTTCCCCGGCGAGACGAAACCCGTCGAGTTCCATGTCGACGGCAGCGGCATCGCGACAGTCACCGACCGGCTCTCCGAGGGGTTAGAGGGGGAGACGACAGTCACTAAATCCCTGCCCGCGACGGTGACCTACCGAGTCACCTACACGGCCCGGGGCGAGCAACAGGTCGGCCCCGTCGAAGCGACGGTGACGGACGCACTGGGACTCATCAGAGAGCGCTACACCATCGAGAGCAAGGCCGACGTACTGGTGTATCCGCCCGTCTACCGACTGGGCGGCACGGACGCGTTCGCGCGGACGTTCACACCGGAGAACGAGGACCGGCAGTCGTTTGACCGACTGCGAGAGTACGTCAGCGGCGACTCCTTGCGGAACGTCCACTGGAAGTCAAGCGCCAAGCGCGAGGACCTGTTAGTCAAGGAGTTCACTGACAACCGGAGCGACCGGACCCTGCTCGTTGCCGCGGAAGCCCAGCGGGGCCACGCCGACGAGATGGCCGCCGCGGCGGCGACGATCACGATGGCCGCGCTGGAGAGTGGTCTCGCCGTCGAACTCGCCGTCCCGAACGGCGCGGTCGAACAGGGGTACGGCGACACCCACCGAACGCGACTGCTCGAACTGCTGGCCCGGGCTGACGCGGGCCAGACCGGCCGGACAGACGACGCCGACGTGATTGTCACAGCCAACGGCGACGGGGTCACGGTGTCGGTCGACGGCCGCCGCCAGTCCTTCGCTGCTGTGACCGCCAGTCGGGACAACCCCATCGCAGGCGAGGTGAACGGATGAGCGCCGTCGTCGTGGAACGAATCCGCCGCCGAGTCCCGTGGAGCGGGTCACGAACGTTGGCGCTGCTTGCGGCGGCGCTGGCCATCGGTGCGCCGCTGCGGACGATGTACTATCTCAGCGACGTAGTCGGCGACCCGACTCTGTTTCTGGCGCTCACCGCGCTCTCGCTCGTCGGTGCGACGCTGCTGGCTCGCGTGCTCAGACCGCCCCTCGCGGTCGCTGTCGGCGCAGTGCTGTTCGCCGGCGGTCTCGGTGCGTACATCCTGAACCTCTCGACGAATCCGGCAGTGACGGAGCTGTTGGCCGACACCGCCGCTCTGCTGACCGGACGGTCACTGCTCCAGATTGCCAAGGTCAGGCTGTGGGTGCTGTCGTTCGCGCCGGCACCGGTGTTTCTGACCTGGTACTTCGCCTTGCGGCGCTGGTACGTGACGGCGACGGTGGCGGCCGGCACGGCGCTGGCGTTCTTCGCCCTGACGACCGACGCCGGCGTGGTGACGACGCTGCTGGGCGTGGTCGGCATCGCGGCGACCATCGGCTTCGGGACGCTCGATACGCTGTCGGCGGACGAGCCGGCGGACCTGACGAAGCGACCCGATGCGATGTCCGGCAGCAGCGAGACGGGACAGACGGACGACGACAGCGAGGGCATCGACGCCGGGCGGCGAGCCGTCCTCGAACAACTGGCGGCGATAATCGTCGTCCCGGCGGCGCTCTCGCAGGTCCCGATCACCCGGGATAGTTTGCTGTCGTACGATGATGGGTCGGACGGCCAGACCGTCGAAGGGAGCCTCTTCGACGCCGGGGAGTCCCTCTCGGTGCTCGGGAGCATCTCGTTGACGCCGGAGATACGGTACACGGTCGAAAGCGAGGAACCGCGCTACTGGCGGGTCGCCTCCTACGACCGCTACACCGGCAACGGGTGGGTGCGGACGGGGAACCCCACCCCGTACGACGACCAGCGCCTCGACTCGCCTGAGGGAGAGACCCGGACACTTCGACAGGAGTTCCGGGCGGAGTCGACCATCGGGACCGTCCCGGCCGCCTGGAAGCCCGTTCGCTACTCAGGGGAGCCGTCGGTACTGGTCTCCAGCGAGGGCGGGTTCCAGCCTAACGGTACGCTGTCGACGGGCGACAGCTACGAGGTCAGGAGCGAACTGCTCGTGGCGACGCCCGACGGACTGCGCGGGGCCGGCACTGACTACGACGACGCGACCGCGGAGCTGTACACTCAACTCCCCGACAGCACGCCGGATCGGGTCGCCGAACGGACGTCCATCCTCACCGCGAACGCCGAAAACCCCTACGAGACGGCACTGGTCGTCGAGCGGTGGCTCCAGGAGAGCAAGGGCTACTCGCTGGAGGTCGACCGACCCGAGTTCAACGTCGCCGACGCCTTCCTCTTCGAGATGGACGAGGGGTACTGCGTCTACTTCGCGACGACGATGGTGACGATGCTCCGGACACAAGGCATTCCAGCGCGCATGACCGTCGGCTACACGTCCGGCCAGCGAATCGACGAGAACCAGTGGGTTGTGCGCGGGCTCAACTCCCACGCCTGGGTCGAGGTGTACTTCCCCGACCAGGGCTGGGTGCAGTTCGACCCGACGCCGTCCGGGCCGCGCGAGGCGGTCAGGCAGCAGCGTATCGAGGAGGCGAGTTCGGACGAATCGTCACCCACTGTCGGCGACGACAACCCGGTCGAACAGTACACGCCATCCGACACGTCGACACCCGCCCCGCTGACCGAGACCGACGAAACCGAGGCCGAGCCGACTGAGACACCAACGGCCACAGAAACCGACACGCCAACCGGCACTGCAAGGGAGCCGGGCACGGGCGACGATGCGGGGCCGAGCCTGCCGGACCTCCCGTCACGCGAGGAGATGACGCTCGGCGTCGTTGCACTGCTCGGTATCGCGGCGGGCGCGCGTCGGTCCGGCCTCAGCGGGCGAGCCTACCGGGCAGTGTGGCTGCGCTACCAGCGCCGCGTGGACCCCGAGACCGACATCGAGCGAGCGTTCCAGCGGGCCATGTACGTCCTTGCGACGGAACACCGGGACCGCGAGAGCGGTGAGACAGTCCGGGCGTATCTCGACGCGATAGAGGCCGACGACCGGGTCCGTCGGCTGGCGGCGCTACGGGAACGACTCCGGTACGGCGGCGAGGTCGACGAAGCGGTTGCCGACGAGGCCGTCGAAATCGCTGATAGAATCGTCTCCGCCCGGTAGTCCCCGACAGTGTTTAATAGGTCGTGTTCGTAGGCGCGATTGTAATGTCGGAAGTCTGCTCGACGTGCGGGCTGCCTGAGGAGCTCTGCGTCTGTGAGGACGTCGCTAAGGAGTCCCAGGAGATTAACATCCGCATCGACGAGCGCCGTTACGGGAAGGAGGTAACGATTATCGAGGGATTCGACCCGAAAGACGTCGACATGGACTCGCTGTCCTCAGACCTCAAATCGAAGTTCGCCTGCGGTGGCACTGTCGAGGACGGGCAGATAGAGCTCCAGGGCAATCACACGGGCCGCGTCGAGGATTTCCTCCGCGACAAAGGTTTCAACGTCGCCTGAACTCCTGACTGCCAACGGTTCTCGTGAGAGCGCCGTGGCAAGCCACTGCTGTGACCTGCTCGCCAGCTTTTCAGTCTGGTCTGCTCGCGAGTGTTCGCTGCGGCCGGCCACGAGTGGTTCAGGTCTGGCTGTTTTTTTACCGTCGTGGGCGCTTCTGGTAGCGACCGGTCGAGACAGATATTGTTGCATGATACCAGCACCCATAATCGGCGGTCAACTATTTCAACCACGGGGAGGTAACTGTTTGCAATGTTCGTTGTACCCCGACGGGTGGTGGCCGTCGGACTCGTGGTCCTTCTCCTCGGTGGGGGATTCGCGTCGCTCCCGGTGGCGGCGAGCGCTGACCACGGGGCGGTGACCGGGGCCAGCGTCGACACAGCAGTCGGCGGAGCCAGCGAGAACAGTACGTATCAGGCTGATAGGACGTCAGAGCAAGATAGTGGTGGGACAGGCGAGACAGCGGCCACTGCCGAGGCGAGCGGTTCGCTAGCCCGGGTCGGAAGTGCCGATACACACCGTCGACGGCCGCGGCGACAGGGTGGGAACACTGCCGGAGGGGCCGTCGCGATGGCGGCCAGCATTGAGACAGGGACAGCCACGTCGGGTGCGACACAGACCGACGACGGCGACGTGATTCAGCAGACACAGACCTACGCGCGCATACCGGAGGAGCCGGGCGAAGTCGCGGTGACCCTGACCTACGAGGTTCCGGACCGGGTCGTCGACCTCGAAACACACGTCCCAGCGGAAGCGACGGTGACTGACACCGACGGGTTCGAGCGCGTCAACGAGTCCGTCTACGAGTGGGAAGAAACGACGGATACGGCGACGGTCAGCTACCGCATCAACCCGAACCGGACCATCGAGAAGAGCGGTCCGGAGGGGGCCGAGGGCCGCTATCTCAGCGTCGATACGGGCGACTGGGCGCTGCTCACGCGGTCACGGACGCCGACGCGCTGGCGCTACACTGGCCAGGACCCCGTCAGGTACAACCGGACACTCCGGACGGCAGGCCCGGGTGCGGCGGGCGAGGAGATCGTGTACCTCGGCGAGGTAGCGACCTTCGAGGAGACGGCGCACAACCAGACGTTCACGCTGGCTATACCGGAGCGGGCGACGATGACGGCCTCGCCGATTTCGGTCCTCGACTCGATGGCGAACGCGTCGAACGCCCTCCGGGTCGGTGACCGTGACGAGCAGGTGTTCGTCGTCGCCGCGCCGTCCGAGGCCGTCGAGTGGGGCGTCGAGGGGTATCAGATCGGTGACGCAGATATGTGGGTCCAGTCCCGGCAATCGCTGGATACCGCCAACAACGTCTGGCTCCACGAGTACGTCCACAGCCGGCAGGCCTACGAGACGACGCGGGAGACGCGGTGGACGGTCGAGGGCTGGGCGACGTACTACGCCGCTGTCCTGACGCTGGAACAGGACCGGATCGGGTTCGACGAGTTCCGGGCACAGCTCGCAGCGGGCGGACGCCCCGTCTACAGCGACGTGGCGCTGACGGACCGGTCGAGTTGGACGAACGACGCGAACTACAGGAAGGGCGCGCTGGTAGCCGGGCGGGCAGACGTCCATATCCGCTCGGCTACTGACCGCAACAAGACACTCCAGACTGTGTTCCAGTCGCTAAACGGCTACCGCGACCCGGTCACGCAATCGCAGTTCCTCAGCGAGGTCGAGGCCACTGGCGGGGCAAGCGTTCGGAACACGACCGCGACGGAGACCGAAACGACAACAACGGTGGCGATGTGGAACGAGACGACGCACCGGCGGTTGTTCGGTGCGATCCCCGCCCGTATCGGCTACAGCCTCCCACCGGTCGACCGCGCGGACGCCTACCGTGCAGACAGTCTCTACCGGTCGGACGCACCCGTCGGCGGGAGCGAACCGATCCGGCTGGCGACCAACGAGACGCTCGCGGTCGACGCGGTCGTCGAGAACGCCGGCGGTGATGCGGGAGCGTACAACGTGACGCTCGCGGTCAACGAGACCGTCGTCGCCGCGAAACAGGGCCAGATCGAACCGGGGGAGCGGACCGAGGTCGAAGTGACACACACGTTTGCCGACCCCGGCCGATACGTGATCAGTGTCGACGGCGACACCGTCACTGTCGTGGTGACGGAACCGGCAGCGGCCAGCGTCACTGACGTCACCGCGAGTCCGCAAGAAGTCAGGCAGGGGGACAGTGTGGACGTGACCGCCACTGTCGCCAACGACAACGAGATTCCGGGGACAATCGCGGTCGAGTTCCGCCGCAACGGCACCGTGTTCGCGGAGCAACGGCTGTATCTCCCGCCACAGGCGACGACGACAGTCGTGCGGACGGTCACCCTCGGCGAACTCGGAACAGTCTCGCTGTCGGCGGGTGACGGACGGACCGCGACGGCGGTCGAGGTGGTCGTCTCGACCGAAACAGCCGAACCAACGTCGACGCCGACGGAGCGGCTCACAGACACACAGACGACAGCCGGCGAGGGCAACGGCTTCACCGCGCTCGTGGCCGGTCTCGCGGTGTTGCTTGCGGCCCTGATCGCCCGTCAGCGCGGTTCCTGACACGAGGCCGAAGGGAACAGTTATTGCGGTCGGCTAGCCGTTGTCAACCGTGAACGTCGGAATCGCGTACGCCGTTCTGTCGGCGCTGGTGTTCGGGGTGTACCTGTTCGTGATGAAGCGGTGGTTCACCGAGTATCCGTCGCCGGTGTTCCTGTTGCTTACGTACAGCCTGGTCCCCATCGTCTACCTCCCCATCGTCTTCGTCAGCAACGAGCCCTTCCTCCCGGCGGGCAACCGCGTCAACGTCCTCTCGTCGGTTCTCGCCGTGACGGCGGTGACGGCGGTTGGACTGCTCACCCTCTTTCGAGCGATCCGCGTCGGCGAAGTCTCCTACGTGTCGCCGATCAGCAAAATCGTTCCCGTGTTCGTGTTACCGCTGGAAGTCGGACTGCTGGGCCAGCATCTCTCGGCGCTGCAGGTCGGCGGTGTCGTCGTCGCGACCGCCGCCGTCTACGTCGCGAACTGGCAGGGCACAGCGTTGCTGGCCCCGCTCAAGCGGGCCCGGAAGTCCCGGCCCGCACAGCTAGCCTTACTGTCGGCTGCGGCGTTCGCGCTCGTCGATGTAAGCAAGCGGGTGCTGATGCAGGAACTGGCCGTCGAACCGACGACCTACATCCCGGTGATGGCCGTCGGCATCGCCGTCTTGATGACGCCGCTCGCGTTCCGGTATCAGGTCCCGCCGGGATGGCGGGGGGACCTCCCGAAGTTCGTCGTCGCGGCGATGTTCGTCGCCTACGCGAACCACATCGTGTTGCTGTCCTTCCAGTTGCTCCCGGCGAGTATCGTCTCACCCATCGTCAACGGGCAAGCCATCGTCGCCGTTATTCTGGGCGCGATTGTTCTCGACGAAGCGCAGTTCCGAGCACGCCTGGCCGCTGCGGGGCTGGCTATCGTCGGTATCGCGATGATATCGGTCGGATAGAAAGGTCAGGCCGACTTTCGTTCCGACGAGCAGCCGACTTGTACCGCATAGCTGGATTGAAGCCACGCGGTCGGGTTCTCGGTGTCGTAGACGACGACGTCGCCGCCGCCAGTTGTGAAGCTGCCGTACTGCTCGTCGGAGTCGGTAGTATCGCGCGACGCTGGTTCCATTGTGGTACAAGGGCACATCCGACACAGTGACACATAAATGTTTCTCAAATGTAGTATGGAGTAATATTAGCATACTAGGATTTGGCCGCATAGTTTCGTCCGACTGAGAGACCAGCACCGATATGTGGCCGCCAGTGAAGTCATCAGGTATGACACGAGCGGACGCCCCAGTGACGCCGCCAGTCGTGCTGACCGTCGCCGGCAGCGACTCCGGTGGCGGGGCCGGTATCCAGGCCGACGTCAAGACCATCGAGGCCTGTGGCGGCTTCGGGACCAGCGCGATCACCAGCATCACGGCACAGAACACCACGGGCGTACAGGGCCAGCATCTGCTCCCGATTGAACAGATCGAGGCCCAGATCGAGGCGGTCACGGGAGATTTCGACGTGGCCGCGGTCAAGACGGGGATGCTCGCGACGAGCGACGTCATCGACCTGGTCGTGGAACACGCTGCCGACCTGCCGAACCTCGTCGTCGACCCGGTGATGGTGGCAGCGTCGGGCGACCGACTGCTGGCCGCCGAAGCCGAAGACGCCTACGAGACCCTCATCGCCGAAGCGACGCTTGTCACACCGAACGCCGACGAGGCCGCCGTCCTGACCGGCCGCGACGTCGACGACCCCGAGGCCGCGGAACAGGCTGGCCGCGACCTCGTCGAGATGGGGGCCGACAGCGCGCTCGTGAAAGGGGGCCACGTCCCGGGCGACGCCGTGGTCGACACTCTCGTAACCGAGGACGGGGTAACGACGTTCCGCCACGACCGCATCGACACCGAGGCCACCCACGGTTCGGGCTGTACGCTGTCCTCGGCCATCGCGACGCAGTTGGCCCACGGCGACGACCTGCCGACGGCAGTCGGAGACAGTATCGACCTGCTTGCGAGCGCAGTCCGGTACAACCTCGACGTTGGTGAAGGCCCGGGTGCGGTCCACCACCTCGTCCAGACGCGCAACGACGCCGCACGCCATCCGACGGGCGAGGCCGTTGAGCGGGCTGTGTCGGCGCTCGTCAAGGCGGACGTGTCGACGCTGGTCCCCGAGCGAGGGATGACCGTCGCCGGCGCGACGCCCTACGCGGAGACGCCGGACGCGGTCGCCGCCGTCGAGGGCCGCATCGCCCGCACGATGGACGGCGTCCGGCCGAACCGCGGCGTCCGCTTTGGCGCATCGACGACGGTGGCTCGTGCCCTGCTGGCCGCCCGGGAGCACGACCCAGCGGTCCGGTTCGCCGTCGACTGCCGACTGACCGATGCCATCGAGGACGCGCTGGCGTCGCTGGACGGCTCAGTCGCTACGTACGACCCCGACGAGCAACCGGCCGAGGTTTCCGACGACGCCGCGGCACAGTGGGGCATCGACCGGGCGTTCGGGACCAGCGACGGAACGCCGGTCGCCGTCGTCGGCCGCGAGGGCGTGGGTACCGACGGCCGCGTGATGCTGCTCGCAGCGGACGTCGACGACCTCGTCTCCCGGGTGGAGACCATCGGGGACGGCGCGTAGCGGGCCGGTCGGTCGTGCGCTGTGTCGACACAGACGGTGACC
The DNA here is from genome assembly GCF_008728975.1 of Haloarcula sp. CBA1131. Classification (NCBI taxonomy): domain Archaea; kingdom Methanobacteriati; phylum Methanobacteriota; class Halobacteria; order Halobacteriales; family Haloarculaceae; genus Haloarcula; species Haloarcula sp. CBA1131. The sequence continues at coordinate 661,835 of NZ_RPCY01000001.1, read as the reverse complement.
GCGTTTAACCGCGAGCAACGCATACCCGGACGTATGAGTGAGACACAGTCGAGCGAGCGGATCACGGTCTTCTCGGACTACGTCTGCCCGTTCTGTTATCTCGGACGCGAATCGCTCAGGCAGTATCAGTCGACGCGCGAGGAGAAACTGGAGGTCGACTGGCACCCCTTCGACCTCCGGAGCGGGAAGCGCAACCCCGATGGCTCCATCGACCACTCCGTCGACGACGGCAAGGACGAGGACTACTACGAACAGGCCAAGCAGGGCGTCCGTCGGCTCCAGGATAAGTACGGCGTCGAGATGGATCTGGATATCGCCACCGACATCGATTCGCTGCCCGCCCAGATCGCCTCCTACTACGTCAAGGAGCACTACGACTACGAGACGTGGCTGACCTTCGACGTGGCCGTTTTCGAGGCGCTGTGGCAGGGCGGGCAGGATATCGGCGACGAGGACCTGCTGGTCGACCTAGCCGAGGACGCGGGCGTCGACGGCGACGAGATCCGGTCGGCGCTCGCGGACGACGGCCTCCGGTCTGCGGTCCGCGAGAAGTTCACGGCGGCCAAGCGCCAGGGCATCACCGGCGTCCCGACGTTCGCGTACGACGGCCACGCCGCCCGCGGCGCGGTCCCGCCCGAGCAGCTAGAACGGCTAGTCGAAGGCACCTGAGCGGCGCAGCCGGTCGCTGTACTCGAATAGCAGGAAGCGAACTTACGCGACGCGATTCCGCAGTGACTTGCCGCGGTCGATCCGTTCGATGTTCTCCTGAACGAGGGCCGCGATATCCTCGTGATACCGGTTCGTGAACGCGGCGACGTGTGGCGTTACGATGACCGACTCGTGGTCCCAGAGCGGATGGTTCGCTGGCAGCGGTTCCTCCCAGTGGGCGTCGAGGGCCGCCCCGGCAATCGTCCCGTCGTCGAGCGCGTTCAGCAGCGCGTCCTCGACGACGACAGGCCCACGGGCGACGTTGACGAGGTAGCTGTCGGCCCGCATCTGCGCGAGCAAAGCGGCGTCGACCATGCCTTCGGTTTCTACGGTGAGCGGACAACACAGCACGACGAAGCGTGCGTCGGCGACGGCGGCGTCCAGTTCGTCGGGTGTGTACACGCGCTCGACGTTCTCGGCGGGGTCACCGGAGCGGCGAACGCCGACGACCTCCATCCCCAGTGCGTCGGCCCGGTCAGCGATTCCCTGACCGATGGTGCCCAGACCGGCCACGCATACCTGCTCGCCAGTCAGCGTGAACGGCGCGTCGTACGGTTCCTGCGTCCAGTCGTTGTCGCCCTGTCGGTCCCGGTAGACGTGGAGACGGCGAGCAAACGCCGTCAGATAGCCGACGGCGGTTTCCGGGACGGTGTCGCCGTGGATACCAGTGCTGTTCGTCAGTACCGTCCCGGCCGCCTCGTAGGCGTCCACGTCGAACTCGTCGTAGCCCGCACGGATGCCGTGGACCCAGGCGGCGTCCAGAAACGCCTCCCGCGGAGAGAACGTGACGACGCAGTCACTGGTATCGAAGGTTGCGTCGTCGCCGACAACTTCGACAGGGACGCCGAGCCCCTGTAGCGCGGCGACCATCGCCTCCAGCGGACAGGCCTTCGCAACTGACTCGTGAACAGCGATTCTAGCGATATCCATGTCCGTCCCTGCGGCGGGGACAGTATAGTCCTTTTCCGGAACGCGGCGAAATGTCGAACCGATCAGTCCCAGCGGCTTTCGAGCGCGTCGACACGCATCTCGATGTAGCGGCGGGACCACCGCTTCGAGAACCGACGCAGGGGTCCAAAGAGCCCGTCTGTGTCCGCGGCGTCGGCAGAAACGTCTTCATCGTAACTCGACCGGCCGCCCGACTCCATCGGTCCCTCTGGAAAACTCATAACGATATGTGTTACCACGGGCTGTGAAATAAATATTAGGGATATTAGGCCACCGGAGACCTCGTGTGTTTTTGCCGTCTTCGCGTATTTATGCCATCATTTTTGAAACAAGTACAGACAACAAGGGATTTAAGCGATAATTAACAATGCTGGCTTCACGCGTCAATGACCACGTCGTCACCGTCCAGTCGACTCCAGAAGGGGTTTCTCAAGTACCAGCACGTCTTCGTGTTTCTGGCACCACTGCTGTTCGTCGTCGGTGTGTACACCGCCGCACCGACGCCCGCGGACGCGGGCACCGGCTACTGGTTCGAGTACTGGTGGCTCTGTATCGCCTTCGTCACTGGTGCAACCATCGTCAACACGGTCGGTATCAGCGGGTCGGCCCTGTTCGTTCCGTTTCTCATCTTCATCTTCCCGCTACTAGCCGGAGAGACGCTGACACCGGAGACACTGGTGAAGGTCGGGCTCATCAGCGAATCGTTCGGCCTCTCCAGTTCCGCACTCGCGTTTATCCAGTACGGGCTCGTCGACCGACGGCTCGCGCTGAGCCTCGTCCTCGGGAGCGTGCCCTTTGTCATCGCCGGCGCGCTACTGTCGTTTGTCATCCCGGAGCCGCTGTTTCACGCGTTGCTCGGCATCGCTCTGCTGGCGGCGTCGTACTTGCTTTTCAAGGCTGACCTCGGCCACGAGGAGCCGGGCGCGGCAGGCGACAGTGACCCGGAGGTATCGGCTGATGGGGGCGACGCGACACTCCCCGACGACGACAACAAGCTCGGCCCGGCCGGCGTCGAAACGGCCGACGACGGAGCAGTGACGCGCGTCGACCGCGACGGCAACGACTACGGCTACACGCGCGGCGGCTATCTCGAACGCTTCGCGAACTACAGCATCGGCGGCGTCTTCCAGGGACTGGCCGGCTTCGGCGTCGGCGAACTGGGCATCATCTCGATGCTCCGGACAGAGGTCCCTGTCCGGGTCGCCATCGGCACGAACCACATCGTCGTCGCGACGACGGCCGTGCTGGCGTCGCTGGTTCACGTCTTCGGCGGCGGCCTCGTTCCGGGCGCGCACTCGATCGACCTCGCGTCGACGCCGTGGAACATGGTCGTCTGGACCGTGCCCGCGACCGTCACCGGCGGCCAGATCGCACCGTACGTCTCGACCGCACTGGATACCGGGACCATCAAGAAGTTCGTCGGCGGGTTGTTCGCAGTCATCGCCGTAGCACTGTTCCTGATGGCGACGGGTGGTGTCTAAGACGATGTACGACACGATCCTCCTCCCGACCGACGGCAGCGACGGTATCGGTGCGGCCGCGAGGCATGCCGGAACGATTGCAGGTCGGTTCGACGCGACAGTCCACGTCCTCTCGGTCGTCGACACCCGCAACCGGTTCGAGAGCCCGTCGAGCGGTCTCTCGACCGACGCATGGATCGAGGCGGAGCGGGAGCGCGCAGGGACGGCCATCGATGCGACCGTCGCCGAGCTACCCGACGACGTTTCGGTCGAGACCACACAGCGAGAGGGCGTCCCGAAGACGGAAATCGTCGACGCCGTCACGGAGATTCCGGCGGACCTCGTCGTGATGGGGACCCACGGCCGGACCGGACTGGACCACTATCTCATCGGCAGCGTTGCAGAGACGGTCGTCCGCGAATCGCCGGTGCCGGTGCTGACCGTCCAGCTGTCGGACGAGTGAGCACGGTACAGGGGCCAGTGTGACGCATCAGCCATCGACCAGGGCTGTCCGGGACGGATCAGTAGCTCGGTGGTACGCTGACAGCACGAGCGCGTGGAACGCGACGAGAACGCCGACACCGACGACGATGACTGCGACCTGCAGCGGCGTCGAGAGCAGCCCTAAGGAGACGATGAGCGTCGTCGCGCAGGCCGGTGCGTGGACCGTATCTGTTGCAATCATCCCCCAGCTCGTCACGACGAGCGAGAGGGTCGCGCTCGCGACGAGGCGGAGCCCGGCCATGGAGAATGCGGTCGGGTCCGCGACGAGTGAGACACCGCCGGCAAGCAGGCTGTACGCGAACAGCCCCGCAACGCCGCCGATGAGATGGCTCGCGACGACGCTTATCAGGTCCGTCCGGTCGCCGTTCCGCTGGAAGGACAGGATGAACGCCGAGGGGCCCAGACTCGGGAAAATGAACGGCTGCCCGCTCGCCCACGCGAGCGTCCCGAGAACAACGAACAGCACACCAGCGTACATGCTTGTCCCGACCCGATGCCGTCGCATTGCTCCCGGTAGGAAACTGGACGGATAAGACAGTCACGGTCCGACAGAGCGCGCTGTAGTCCCGAGTGGGGACAACAGCGGCCAGCGGCTCCAGTCAGAGAGCGGCCATCGACGTATCGTCCTCGCTCGGGGCCGACGGCGGCCTCCCGTCACGCTCACGGAGTTGCTCGAACGCGACCGCGATAATCGCCGTGCCGTACAGCGACGCCAGTGGTTGGATGACGATGGTCGGAAGCTGCGAAGTCGGCCCCGAAAGCGCCAGCGCGCCGACGAATCCGATGACACCGCCGACGAGCGCCGCGGCGGTACCGACAATTAACAGCAGTCCGAACAGCGCCAGCCGGTTGCCCTCGGTGAGCCGATAGCTCTCTTTGAGCGCCGCGACGAAGTTCCGGTCTTCGACGATGACGTACGGCATCATGAAGATGAACGCGACGTAGGCGAAGATGCCAGGGATGAGGAGCAGGACCGACCCAATGAACACCAGTAGACTGTAGACGATTCCGCCGACGAACACGTTCACCATCGCCAGCGGTACGTTCCGAGTGAGCGCTCCCGTGGGGAAACTGTCACGCGCTCCGGCAGCGAACGTCCGGAAAGACACGATGGTGAGATACAGTGAGACCACAGAGCCAATGGCGATACCGGCACCAGCGACATTGAGCGAGATGTCGAGGGTCAGCGGCAGGGCTGCGGCGATCTCGCCGTATCCCATCCTGGTGTAGGTCGTCGCCACGATCGTGTTGAACAGTGCTTGAAAGCTAGCCATCAGGGCGAAAAACGCTACGAGTAGTATCGCGCCGGTACGACTGAACAGCCGATACCCCGCCTCTTCGAGGACGGAGCCGATTTGGAGGGCCATCAAGGGAGCGCTTCGACAAGCGGGGACATAAGTGTTGTCTCAGTGTGAGAAGGCCACTCGGTTCACGCGTCCGATTCCGACCCGCTTTCGACGAACTCGATTAGCTCCTCGGCCGGGACGAACCCGTCGGCACGGCGGTCGATAAGCTCCCCGTCGGCAAACAGCAGGAACGTCGGGACGCTCCGCACGTCGAACGCGTCGACGGCATCGAGGTCGCGTTTGGGATTGAATACGACGACTGTCGCGTCGGTGGCTTTCGCGGCGATGTCGAGTATCGGCTCCATCGACTTGCAGATTGTACAGCCGCTTGTCCGGACCATCGCCAGTACGCGGTCGGCCGTCGCCAGCACGTCGTCGAGTTCGTCCCGCGTTTCGACCGTCCGAACGCCGTGTTCCGTTGTCGTGTCCATATCTTCGGTCGTGGTGTCCATACAGTCAGTACGTGCCACAGCGCGAAGAACCCCGCGACGGGTCACAGCCGCTCAGCCACGCTTGCTGCGCGGGCCGTCAGTCCTCAATTTCTCGTACGACCGACGCGGGGTTCCCCTGAACGACGACGCCGGCGGGAACGTCGTCGGTCACGACAGCGCCGGACCCAACGACGGCGTCGTCGCCGATGGTGACGCCCGGATTGACGACCGCCTGACCGCCGATCCAGACGTTGTGGCCGATAGACACTGGCTTTCCGTACTCGACGCCGCTGCGTCGTTCGTCCGGGTCCAGCGGATGTGTCGCGGTGTAGATGTGGACGCCCGGCCCGAGCAGGCAGTCGTCGCCGATGTCGACCCGGCACACGTCCAGCACGACGCAGTCGAAGTTCGCGTAAAAGCCCTCGCCGACGTGGATGTTGTCGCCGTAGTCACACCGGAAGGGCGGTTCGACGTGACAGTCCGCACCGACGGAGCCGAACAGGTCCTCGATGAGTGCCTGTCTGGTGTCGGTGTCCGATGGATCGGTCCGGTTGTACTCCCGGGTGAGTTCGTTCGCGCGCTCGCGAGCCGCGACGAGTTCTGGGTCGCTCGCGTCGTAGTGCTCGCCCGCGAGCATCTTCTCCCGTTCAGATACCATGCCGACCTACCTCCGAAGTCTCTCTCGCGGCGTAGCGAGGGATGGTCATAGTGGGCCGTCGGAGCGCCCTGATAAGAGGTGTTGGGGTCAACGATCCCGAACAATAACCCCCTCCGCAAGCCAGTTGAACAATCCACGCTGGGTGGGGCTTTCTGGCTGTTCGAAGTCTCACTCACGTACCGAACAGTGCCCATACTGCTAGCCCGGAACGGATTTATAGTCGACCGTCGCCTACCATGGTTCGTGAACCGCACGGCAGCGCTCGACGCAGTCGTCTTCGGTGTCGACATCCAGAGCGGCGACGTGCGCGGCGACGCGCCGTCGTACGCGCTAGTGGTCTTCGACGGGGAATCAGTCGAGCGAGACGTGGTCTCGCGGCGGAAGCTCCGCCGGCGTATCGACGACGAGGAGCCGGCCATCGTCGCGACGGACAACATGTACGAACTCGCCGAGGACAAAAACGCCCTCATCCACTTTCTGGGGTCGCTCCCCGACGAGACGAAGCTGGTGCAGGTGACAGGCGACGAGCGACCGGAACCGCTCTCGCGGGTCGCCAAGCGCCACGGCGTCCCCTACGGCAAGGACCCGATGGAGGAGGCCGAGGCCGCGGCCCGACTGGCTGCCGCCAACGTCGGCCAGGAGGTGTCCGCATTCACCGACACGACGGAGGTGAAGGTCTCGCGGGGCCGCTCGACCGGAAAAGGTGGGTGGTCAGAAGACCGCTACACGCGACGCATCCACGGCGCAGTCCGGAAGCGAGCGCGCGAAATCGAGTCCGAGCTCGACGCGGCCGGCCTGGAGTACGAGCGGGACGTGACCGAGAAGTACGGCGGCTTCTCGAACGCCGTCTTTCTGGTGTCGGCCCGACCGCAGGACATCCCCGTATCGAGAGCGCGTTCGGGCGATACGCGCGTCGAAATCGAGCGCCAGCGGCGGGACGGTATCGAGTTCAAACCGCTGGCGAAGCGGCGCGACCACGTCGTCGTCGGCGTCGACCCCGGGACAACGACGGCTGTCGCCATCGTCTCCCTCGACGGCACTGTACTGGATGTATACTCCTCGCGAACCGACGGCACCGCCGCGACGACGGAGTGGATTATCGAGCGCGGGCGGCCCGTCGTCGTCGCCGCCGACGTGACGCCGATGCCCGAGACCGTCGAGAAACTCCGGCGCTCGTTCAGCGCTGCCGGCTGGGAGCCCGATACGGACCTGCCCGTCGACGAGAAGAAACACCGGACACGCGAGGAAGCCTACGACAACGACCACGAGCGCGACGCGATGGCCGCCGCCCTCTACGCCTTCGATCACCACGCCGACCAGTTCGAGCGCGTCGCGAGCAAGGTGCCGCCACAGCACGACGTGGGGCCGGTCATCGACCGCGTCGTCGCCGGCGAAGAGAGCGTCGAGACGGTGCTGCGTGACCTCGAAGACGACGACGGCGAGGCCGAAGAGGACACGGCTCACGAGCCCCGGGAGCTCACCGACGACGAGAAGGAGATCAAGCGGCTGAACGCCCGCATCGAACGGCTCGAATCACACGTCGACGACCTCAAGGAGACGATCAAGCGCAAGGACGACCAGCTCGCCGAGAAGGACAAACAGCTGGAGAAGGCCCGCAGCGAGGGCCGGCGCGAAGTCAGAAAAGACCGCGAGGTGACGCGGCTACAGCGGCGCAACGAGGCCTTAGAGCGGAAGGTCGAGGAAGAGGAGGAGAAACGCGAGGCGCTGGCCGACAAACTCGACCGGCTGAAGGCGCTGTGGAAGCTCGACCACTCGAACTTCGCCGACGTGTCGGAGAAACAGGAGGGGCTCACCCCGGTCAAGGTGGTCGAGCAGTTCACCAAGGACGCCATCGCCGACGCCGACGAGCGGTTCGGCCTCGTCGAGGACGACATCGTCATGTTCCGGGACGCCTCGGGCGCGGGTCGCTCGACGGCGCAGCAGTTGGCCGACATCGACCCGAAAATCGTCCTCCGGAACGGCAATCTCTCCGATATCGCTGATCAAGTGCTGTTCGACAACGAGGTCCCCGTCGCACCGGCTGAACTGGTCACCGTGCAGGAAGTGGACGAACTGGCCGTCGCCCGCGAGGGCGAAATCGAGGCCGCAATCGAGGACTGGGAGGAACGCGCCGCCGACCGCCGGAAGGAACAGAACGCGGAGATGGTGGACCAGATCATCAGCGAACACCGGGCCGACCGGCCGACAAGCGAGAACTAGGCGCTGTCCGGGCTGTCGGCGGACAGTAGCTGTATGGAACCCCGTTCAGTGTCACTTGCCGAACCGCGGGCCGTCTGTACTGCGTGGTTATATTCATTGGGTGCCTCTCTCTCGCATGGATGACCAGTGTCGTGTTCTGGCGGCCGCACTCGAAACGCTCGACGATGTCTTCTACGTCTACGACACGGACGGCCGGCTTGCCTACTGGAACGCCCGACTGAACGAACTGTTCGGCCTGACGGACAGCGAACTGTCGGGCATGGACCCAACCGAGTTTTTCGTCGCGGACGACCGGGCAGCCGTTGAAGCAGCCATCGAGGAGGTGTTTGAATCAGGTCAAACGAGCGTCGAAGCGCGGGCGGAGACGACAGAAGGGGTAGTGACGTTCGAACTCAGCGGTCGGCTTCTTACGGGGGACGACGGCACAGTGCAGGGGTTCAGCGGTGTCGGTCGCGACATCACGGACCGGCGCGAACGGGAGTGGCACCTCCAGCGGCAGAACGAGCGGCTCACGGAGTTCGCTGACCTGCTAGCACACGACCTCCGGACGCCGCTTGCCGTCACCAGCGGCCACCTCGAACTCGCTGCCGAGGAGCTGTCGCCCGAACGTATCGACGCCGCCAGAGACGGGTTGGGGCGGTTAGAAGCCATCATCGACGATATGCGAACCGCGACCAGAGAGGGAGCGCTGGCGGCCGACAAGCAGACCATCAATATCGCCGACGTGGCGACGACAGCGTGGAACCACGTCGAAACCGGCAGTGCAGTGCTGGAACCGCCGCCGTCGATACTGGTCGAAGCCGACGCAAAGCGATTGCTCCGACTGTTCGAGAACGTCTTCGCCAACGCCGTCACACACGGTCCTGAACGCGACGAACGGGGCTCTGACGAGGAACGCGACGGTGACGCGACCGGCATAACAGTTCGTGTCGTGCCGACGCCCGACGGCTTCGCGGTCGAGGACGACGGCCGGGGAATCGCTCCCGACGAACGGGAGCGGGTGTTCGAACCGGGCGCGTCACGGGCGGCTGATGGGACCGGCTTCGGTCTCTATATCGTCAGGGCAATCGCCGAAGCCCACGGCTGGACAGTACGTGCCACAGCAGGAGAACACGGCGGTGCACGGTTCGAGTTCGATATTGATGCGGACACCGCCTGTTAGTCGTCTCCGCCTCAGGGCATGCCGTCGCCGCCCATACCGCCACCGCCCATGCCGCCGCCACCCATACCGCCCATGCCGCCGCCGAGTCCGAACGCGCCGAGCAGGCTCGTGACGAGGCCGTAGACGACCAGTCCGAGGCCCCCGACAACGAGAGCGATGCCGACGGCGACGATGGGTGCCTTCCACGCGACCAGACCGATGCCGGCGAGCAAAACGACGATGCCGCCGATACCAACCGCACCGAGTTTGTCGAGCATACCCGTGTAGGCCAAGCGGGCGGACAAAAGCCCGTCGGTCAGTGCTCGAACTCGGTGTCGACGTTCTGTGCCGCCGCGACCATCTCGGCGATGGTGTCCTGGCGGCGCAGCAGCCGCATCGTATCGCCCTCGACGTCGAACGTCCCGTCCATCGCCGCGGCGGAGATATCGAGGTCGCCCTGCAGCATCGTGACCCACTGACTGTAGGGACCACGGAACGCGAAGTCGTACTCGGGGTCCGCGACCGTCCCAGCGGCGGTACAGACACCGTCCTTGATTACAACGACGAACTGTATCGGTTCGCCGGTATAGGCGTCGTCAGCACGGATTTCGAAACAGAATACGGCGGTGAAGCCGTCGGCGCTGTCGGCGAACTCGGACCGGTCGTTTATCCGGTCGCGCCACGCGGCGGCCCAGTCGTCGGCCTCGGTCGGCAGCGTCACAGTCATTGGCAGGCGGTATGCAAGGGGGGCTTTTCTGTGTTGCCTTGTCCGTTCGAATGCGACGCCAGCAGGGTCGTCGTCGCGGCTCCGCGGCGAGCGCGAATAAAACAGCGATGTGAGACCTCAGCGGCGGGATTCGCCGCCGAGATACAGCCGGGACACCTCGGGGTCGTCGAGCAGCGAGTCCGCCTCGCCCTCGAACTTGACTGTCCCCTGGTCGAGGACGAACCCGCGGTCGGAGATGCCCAGCCCCTCGCGGGCGTTCTGCTCGACCATGAGGATCGACGTGCCGAGGTCGTTGACCGTCTCCACGTCGTCGAACACCTCTTTCGCAGTGTTCGGTGCCAGCCCGGCGCTCGGCTCGTCGATGAGGAGCACGTCGGGCTCCATCACGAGCGCGCGGGCGAAGGCCAGCACCTGCCGCTGGCCGCCCGAGAGCGTCTTCGCGTTCGCGGTACGCTTGTCGTCGAGGATGGGGAACCGGTCGTACAGCTCGGCCACGACCTCGTCGAGGCCGCCGTCGCGGGCGACCCCGCCCATCCGGAGGTTCTCGTCGATGGTCAGCGAGCCGAACACGTTCTCGGTCTGTGGGACGTAGCCGACGCCGATACGGACGATGTCTTCGGGGGCCATGCCGCCGATCTCGCGGTCGCCCAAACGTACCGAGCCGGTCCATGGCTCCAGCATCCCGAACACCGTCTTGAGGACGGTAGACTTGCCGGCCCCGTTCGGGCCGACGAGGCAGGCGATCTCCCCCTCGCCGAGCGTCAGCGAGAGGTCGTCGAGCACCTGCACCTCGCCGTAGCCGCTGTCGACGCCGTCGACGGTGAGGATGGGGTCGGTCATTCCGACGGCCCTCCCAGGTAGGCGTCAATGACGCGCTCGTCGCTCCGGACCGCCTCGGGCGGCCCCTCGACGAGGACACTCCCCTGATTGAGGACGATAATCGGGTCGGCCAGGCGCATGATGAAGTTCATGTCGTGTTCGATGATGAGGAAGGTGATCCCCTCCTCGTTGAGTTCCTCGATGAACCCGGCCAGCTTGTCGGCCAGCACGGGGTTGACGCCAGCGACGGGCTCGTCGAGCAGGAGCAGGTCGGGTTCGGCCATCATCCCGCGGGCCAGTTCGACCAGTTTCATCTGTCCGCCCGAGAGGTCCGTCGCGGGCTGGGTGGCCAGATCGCCGATCTCGAACCGTTCGAGCATCTGCTGGGCCTGTTCCAGCGAGCGCCGTTCCTCCTGTTCGACGGTGTCAGGCGAGGTGAACAGCGGGATGATCGACTCCCCGGTCTGGTTGTGCGGCCCCACGAGCAGCGCCTCCCGGACGGTCATCCCCTCCGGTTTGCGCGGCGTCTGGAACGTCCGGATCATCCCCTGATCGGCGATCTGGTGGGGCTTCTGGCCAGTCACGTCGACGCCGTTGACTGCGACGGAGCCGGCGTCGGGTTCGTAGAAGCCCGAGACGAGATTGAACAGCGTGGACTTGCCGGCGCCGTTCGGGCCGATGAGGCCCGTTATGGTGCCGCGTTCGACCTCGATTGACGCGTCGTCCGTCGCCACGAGGCCGCCGAAGCGTTTCTCCAGCCCCTCAGCACGGAGGACGGGGTCCTCCTTGCCGAGAACGGGGCCGTCGGAGACGAGCGACTGCTCACTCATCGCGACCACCGCCCAGCGAGTCGGGCCAGATAAGCTCGCGCTCCGGCGGGAGAATCCCCTCCGGGCGGAGCCTGACGATAAAGATGATGAGCAGGCCGACCAGCATGAGTCGGAGCGGTGCCGCGCCGATGGGCAGTGCGCCAGTGTCGGTCAGGAAGCGCGTCCCCTGCTGGATGGCGACGATAGTGAACCCGCCCAGCATCGCACCGCGGTCGCTGCCGGTGCCGCCGAGGATGACAGCGACCCAGACGTAGAACGTCGTGATCGGCTGGAGGTCCGAGGGACTGACGAACAGGACGAGGTGGGAGTAGAACACGCCCGCGAGCGCCATGATGAGGCTCCCGATGACGAAGGCCTGCATCTTGAACGCGAACGTGTTCTTGCCCAGCGTCTCCGCGAGGTCCTCGTCGGTCCGGATGGTTCGCAGGACGCGGCCCCACGGCGACTGGTGGATGCGCCGGAGGAACAGGTAGACGGCCGCGACAATCACCGTGACGAGGACGACGTTCAGCGCGCTGGTGACCACCGACTGACTCATGTTGAACACCGGCGTCCCGCCTACGTAGAAGATGTAGGGGTACGTCAGGTCACCGAGCACGGGCCAGTCGGAGAAGAACAGCGGGATGCCGGTCAGCCCGGCGCTGCCCGCCGTCCACTGGGATTCGTTGAGGATGAAGATACGGACGACCTCTGCGAGCCCTAGCGACGCGATTGCGAGGTAGTCGTCGCGGAGTTTCAGCGTCGGATAGCCGATGATTACCGCGAGCACCGCGGCGAGACCGAGACCGCCGAACAGCGCGACGATGGGGCTGACACCACCGGATATCGGCGAGCCGGATGCCGTCAGCAGGGCGGTCCCGTACGCGCCGAGGCCGAAGAAGGCCGCGACGCTGAAGTTGATCATGCCGCCGTACCCCCACTGGACGTTCAGCCCCATCGAGAGGAGCATGTACATCGCCGACAGCCCGACGAGATACAGCAGGTACGCTGGGGCGAGGAAGCCGGTGATGACCGCGAGGAGCAAGAGCGCGGCGAGCGCGCCCAGCACCCCCGCGACGCCTTTCTCCCGGGGCGAGTACCCACCGACATCGAGCGCGCTCATGTCATATCACCCGCGATGCCGCGGGGCCTGACAAGCAGGACCGCGACCATGATGACGAATGCGACGGCCGGCGCGTAGGCGTTGCTGATGGGGAGCCCGATGTCGCCGAGCAACGGCGTCAGTTCGTGGAGCATCCCGATGAGCAGCCCACCGAGCATCGCCCCGTACACCGAACCGATACCGCCGAGGATGACCGCGGCGAACACGACCAGCAGGATGTTGAAGCCGATGCGCGGGTCGAGCTGGCTGTACAGCGCGAGGAAGACGCCACCGGCGGCGGCCAGGGCGCTGCCGACGACCCACATGACGAGGATAACGCGGTCGGTTCGGATGCCGCTCACGCGTGCGAGGTCGGGGTTGTCAGCCGTCGCACGCATCTTCCGGCCCAGCGTCGTCCGCTGGAGCAAGAGGTGTAGAGCGACGACGAGTACCGCCGCGCTGACGATGATCGCGACGTCTCGCTGTGTCACCGCGACGCCGAGCGTGTCCAGCAACACCTGAATCGGCCCGCTGCGACGGATATCGTACTGCAGGAAGTCCGTCCCGAAGGACGCCTGTAGCACCGCGCGGTAGACGAACGCCACGCCGATGCTCGTGATGAGGAGCCCGATCGAGTCCGTATCGAGGGGCTTGTACACGAGAATGTGAGTCAGGACGGCGACGACGGCCGCTAGCGCCATTCCGACTGCCAGGGCGATGAAGAACCCGATCGGGAGACCGAGAACGGTGCCGCCGAGACCGCCGAACACGCCGAACGCGACGAACGCCCCGTAGGCGCCCAGCGTCATCGTATCGCCGTGTGCGAAGTTCGCGAAGTCGGCGATGCTGTAGACCAGCGAGAGTCCGATGCTCCCGAGGATGATGATACTACTGAAAACGAGCCCGTTTGCCAGGTACTGTAATATCTGCGCCATTGGTGAAATTGGAAAAGGGTCGTGGCCGCCTTAGCCCTCGATGAAGCCGCTGGATTCGTACGCGTGGTCCACGACTTCGAACACCTGCAGCAACCCGACGGGATCACCGTTCTCGTCGAGGTCGATCGGGCCGCTCACGCCGGTGTAGTCCACGTCCGATGGCGAGCCACCGTTGGCCAGAATCTCGTGTGCATCCTCATAGGTGGTCGCCTCCTCGCCTTCGGGACGAGTCACGTCACGGACGACCTCCATGAGCGCCGAGCCGGTGAACTCGTCGGCGGCTTCGATAGCGAGTGCGCTGACGACCACCGCGTCGTAGGCGTACGCCGACCACGACGTTGGTTCCTCGCCGAAGCGCTCCTCGAACTCCGAGACGAACGCCTGGTAGTTCTCGGCGTCCTGTGGGACGCTCGGCACCACGGCCTTCATTCCGTCGAGGCTGCCCTCGGGAGCTGATTCGAGGACTTTCGGGCCTTTGACGCTGTCCCCACCGTACCAGGCGGCCTGATCGGTGACGCCCAGGTCGAACGCCTCCTGGGACATCGTTGCGAACTCCGGCTGGTAGGTGATGAACACCCACGCGTCGGCGTCGGTGTTAGCCATCGAGGAGATGGTGCTACTGTAGGAGGACTGGCCCTGGTCGTGGGGTTCGTTGTAGACGATTTCTCCGTCGTAGGCCTCGATAAAGGCCTCGCCGACGGACTGCCCGTAATCGTTGTTGATCCAGGCCAGGGCAGCGGACTCGTTACCGTCTTCATCGAGGAGCGTTGAGATCGCCTCCGCCTGTGCCTTGCCGGCCGGCGGCATCCGGAGCAGGTCCGGGAAGTTCGTCAGGTTCGGGCTGGTGCTGTTCTGGCTGATCTGGACGACATCAGTGTTCTGGACAACGCTCTCGTGGATGGCCGTGCTGACGCCGCTCCCGACAGTACCGATGAGCAGCGGAACTTCTTCCTGATTGACGAGTGTCTGGGCTGCACTGACTCCACCCTGGCTCGTACTCTGGTCGTCCTGCTGTGAGATCGCCAGTTCGCCGCCACCGACGCCGACCGAGTTGACGTCGTCAAGCGCGATTTCCTTGCCGCGCTGATTCCGCTGTCCGAACGCCGATAGTGAGCCGGAGAGGCTGTCGACCATCCCGATGGTGTAGGTTTCGGAGCCTGAGTCCGTCGAGGTGTCCGTCGATTCACCGTCGCCGCCGTCACCACCGTCGCCACCGTCACCTTCGTCGGGAGCACCACCGGAACAGCCGGCGAGGCCGACGAGTCCGGCACTGGCAGCGGCTTTGATTACGCTTCGCCTGTCGATCGAAGACTTGTCATGGTCGTTCATGGTATACTGATATCCTTTTTCGTAAGTCCCTGTATAACCCTGTCACCGTCCATGGTAGGCACCATGTTCTGGACGGCGTACGGAAAGCCGTCAATTAATACTTCTGGAACGCCTTTCCCGCATAGAGTATCGCTACGGCTATGGAACGAACGGAGTTTATCACGGTAGACACGCATACGGGCGGAGAGCCGACGCGCATCGTACTCGACGGCATCGAGGCCGACACACTCGCCGGAGAGACCGTCCGGGAGAGACGCGACCGGTTCGCAGCCACAGCAGACGGCGTCCGAAAACTCCTCATGCAGGAGCCCCGCGGACACGCGGATATGTTCGGGGCGGTCCCGGTGCCCACCGACCGGGCCGACCTCGGGGTCTTCTTCATGGACACTGACGGCTATCTGGACATGTGTGGCCACGGCCTCATCGGGGTCGTGACCGCACTCGTCGAACGGGGCGAACTCCCCGAAACGCGGGAACTGACCGTCGAAACCCCGGCCGGGCTGGTCGACGTGACGGTCGAAATAGCTGACGGCGTCGTCCACCGCGTCGCGTTCGAGAACGTCGACAGTTACGTCTGTGAGACGATTACCGTCGAACAGGACGGCATCCCGGTCGAGGCTCGTATCGTCTATTCCGGGAACTACTTCGCCGTCGTCGACGCTGAGAGCCTGGGCGTCACGCTCGACGGCGAGGATGCCACGCAGTGTATCGAGCCCGCACTGGCACTCCGCCGAGCAGTCAACGACGTCGCACCCGACGACCCAGTCACCGGTTCGTCAGTGACCGTCTCGGCAGTCGAACTCACCGCCGGCGGCGACAGCGACCGGAGCTGTGTGGTGTTCGCCGACGGATCTATCGACCGCTCTCCCTGTGGGACGGGGACGTGTGCGCGGTTGACGCTTCACCACGTCGACGGTGACCTCGCTGTTGGCGAGCGTGTCGAAGTGACCGGCCCGGTGGGGTCGGCGTTCGAGGGGTATATCAGCGAGACAAACGTCGACGACGGTGTCACCGTGACCAGCCCGGTCGTTTCGGGTACAGCGCATATCACGGGCGATCACACGTTTTACCGGGACGACGACGATACGCTCGGCAGTTTCACACTCACTTAATTTCAGGCCATGGAGGAGGACTTTTTTGGTAGGGGGTGCGTTTAGGCTCATATAGTGGCGTAGTTTCGATAATGATTCCGCCGATAGCGAACAACTTCGTCGCCGGGGAGACAGCCCCGGGGGCGCTCGACCACGTCGCTTCGCTCAACGACGACGGCGTCAAGGGCATCCTAAATCTGTTAGGCGAACACTACGACGAGCGCCAGCCCGCCAACGAGGACGCAGACCAGTACATCGAGTTAGTCAAAGAAATCGACAGGAGCGGCCTCGACTGCGCTATCTCGGTCAAGCCCTCGCAGATCGGCCTCGACGTTGGGGACGACGTGTTCGTCGAGAACCTCGAACGGATCGTTGCGGCGGGCGACGACCACGGCGTCTTCGTCTGGGTCGACATGGAGGATTACACGACGACCGATGTGACCCTCGACGCGTACGAACGACTCGTCACGGACCACGAGGGCGGCGTCGGCGTCTGTACACAGGCAAACCTCAAGCGGACGCCCGAGGACCTCGAACGGCTCGCTCCTCTTCCCGGGAAGGTCCGGCTGGTCAAGGGAGCCTACTCCGAGCCCAAAGAGGTCTCTTACAAGAAAAAAGAGCGCGTCAACGAAGCCTACCGCGACTGTCTCGAACTGATGTTCGAGGAGTTCGATGGCGGTATCGGCGTCGGTAGCCACGATCCGGCGATGATAGACTACGCGAAGGACCTCCACGACGAGTACGGCACTGACTACGAAGTGCAGATGCTAATGGGCGTCCGCGACGACGCCCAGCGCGACCTCGCCGCGGAGGGCGTCCCGATGTGGCAGTACATCCCCTACGGCGACAAGTGGTTCTCCTACTTCTACCGGCGCGTCCGTGAACGCAAAGAGAACGCGCTGTTCGCTGTTCGGGCCGTTCTGAGCTAACTTACTGGTCCGGGTCGAGTAGTTTCGCTTCTGCTTTCCGGAGGTGTTCGAGCAGCGTCGTCTTCGAAACGCCGAGTTTCGACGCGAGTTCGCGCGTCGAGATGCCCCGCGGCCACGCGTAGTAGTCCTCCTGTCTGGCGAGTTCGAACGCCTCGCGCTGGCTGTCCGAGAGTCTGTCCATCCGCCGGAGTTGCTGCGGATTGCCGCCGCCGGCGGACGTGATTCGAGTCACTTCGATATCGGCCGACTGTTCCTCGCGGATCTCGTCGAGGAGCGACTCGGCCTCGTCGCGGGAGTCCGGGAAAAACACCGGCCAGTGCTCGCGGCCGTGGCGGACGCGAACCGGGTCGTTGTGGATGAACCCCCGCGAGAGAAGGCTGTCGCTAATGGTGTTGTCCGGGTCGTACTCGACGAACAGCTCGCGGGTCGTGTTCCCCGGCGACGAGGACGTGCCAGTCGCGCCGTGGCGCTCGCGTAACTCCAGCACGGAGTCGGTCAGCGACGAATCACGGGTCGCGTCGATGAGATCCTCGACGTCGTTAATACTGTCTGCGTACGCCGTGAACAGGCCCTTCACGCTGCCGTTCTGGGTGTTGTACACGCCGTGAGCCAACAGGCCAGCCGCGGTCTGATCGGTGACTTCGAGGGTCCAGCAGTCAGGATGCCAGATGCTCAGGGTGAGCTGGAGTCCCCCGTGTTCTGATTGTGCTTCACTCATACTGGGCGCCCTCCGTATGAAGGGGTGCTAAAGACAGTCACGATATGGACGCAGATAAAGGTGCGGTTCATAAGGGGAACACCGACCATGGGAGATAATGCCGGATTGTAGATGATATATCAGGCTACGACCAGCCCCCTGACCATGGACGGTGGAACATATTGGTGGGGGACGCGTACAGTACCTACCATGAGTACAGACGACTCACGGCGACACTACATCGACGGTGAATGGACGACAGGCACCGGCGAGGAAACGTTCACAAGTCAGAACCCGGCTACCGGCGAGGCGCTCGCCTCGTTCCACCGCGGAACCGAGGCCGACGTCGACCGCGCGCTGGCCGCGGCAGAAGACGCCTACGACGAGTGGCGCTCGCTCTCGCACATCGACCGCGCAGAGTACCTCTGGGACATCTACCACGAGCTGCGTGACCGCCACGAGGAACTCGGCGAAATCGTCACCATGGAGTGTGGCAAGGAAATCAGCGAGGGGCTGGCCGACGTGACCGAGTCCTGGCACATGGTCGAGTGGGCCGCCGGCAACGCCCGCCACCCCCACGGCGACGTGGTACCGTCCGAGATCGCCAGCAAGGACGCCTATATGCGGCGCAAGCCGAAGGGGGTCGTCGGCTGTATCACCCCGTGGAACTTCCCGGTCGCAATCCCGTTCTGGCACCTCGCAGTGACGCTGGTCGAGGGCAACACCGTCGTCTGGAAGCCCGCCGAGCAGACCCCGTGGTGTGCCCACATCATCGCCGAGATGTTCGAGGACTCGGGCATCCCGGACGGCGTGTTCAACCTCGTGCAGGGCTACGGCGACGCCGGCAACGCCATCGTCGAGGACGACCGCGTCGAGACGGTCCTCTTTACGGGCAGCGCCGAAGTCGGCCACAAGATCGCCTCCAAGGTCGGCGGCGAACCCGGCAAGATCGCCGCCTGCGAGATGGGCGGAAAGAACGCCGTCATCGTCACGGAGGAAGCCGATCTCGATATCGCCGTCCACTCGGCCGTGATGTCCAGCTTCAAGACGACCGGCCAGCGCTGTGTCTCCTCGGAGCGGCTCATCGTCCACGAGGACCTCTATGACGAATTCAAGGAGCGGTTCGTCGACATCGCCGCGGACATCGCCGTCGGCGACCCGCTGGAGGAAGACACCTTCATGGGGCCGCTCATCGAGCGAGACCAGGTCGAGAAGTTCAAACGCTACAACGACCTCGCTCGCGAGGAGGGCGCGAACGTGCTCGTCGACCGCGCCGACCTCGGTGCCGAAGAGATTCCCGAGGGTCACGAGGAGGGCCACTGGGTCGGCCCGTTCGTCTACGAGATCGACTACGACGAGGACCTGCGCTGTATCAACGAGGAAGTGTTCGGCCCCCACGTCGCGCTGCTTGAGTACTCGGGTGACTTCGATCAGGCGCTGGAGATGCACAACAGCGTCGACTACGGCCTCGCCGGTGCCATCATCTCCGAGGACTACCGCCAGATCAACCAGTTCCGCGACGAAGCCGAAATCGGCCTCGCCTACGGCAACCTCCCGTGTATCGGCGCGGAGGTCCACCTGCCATTCGGCGGCGTCAAGAAGTCCGGCAACGGCCTCCCGAGCGGCCGCGAGGTCATCGAGGCCGTCACCGAGCGCACCGCCTGGACGCTGAACAACTCCAAGGACATCGAGATGGCACAGGGGCTGTCGGCGGACATCATCACCGATGAGTAAGTCCGTCCAGCCGCCGGAGATCGGCTCCATCTGCCCGCGCTGTCGCGGGGAGACGACGACGGCGAAAGGCATCGAAACCTGTACCGACTGCTCGTGGGTCGGCTGTCTCGGCGCTGACTGACGCGACGACATCGCTTTTCTACGGCCCCAGCGTCTGTCCCACACCGTCACGGGGGCCACGGACCGGGTTCTCGGTCCAACTTTTCCAAACCTTAAACCTCTCCCCGTCGAAGTACCGTCTATGAGCGACAACGACAGCAGAAAGAACCTGCGGATGCCGGAAGAAGACGAGGTGTTCGCCGTCGTCATGGACATGCTTGGCGCGAACCGCGTCAAGGTACGCTGTATGGACGGCGTCGAGCGCACAGCCCGGATTCCGGGCAAGATGCAAAAGCGGATCTGGATACGCGAAGACGACGTGGTCCTCGTCGAACCCTGGGACTGGCAAGACGAGAAAGCCGACATCACATGGCGCTATGAGAAACAGGACGCCGACCAGCTTCGCGAGGAGGGGCACATCCAGGAGTAGCCTGACATGTATCTGGCTGCGGGCTCGACGGAGGCAAAAGCGTGACCGAGGGGCAGTTCGGCCTGCTCGATACGGACGACGTCGACTCACCGGGTGACGAATGGGAAGAGGTCGACGTCTCCGACACGGAAGCCGACCGCATCGCCCGCAAGCGGGACCGCGAGTTCAGCGAGTTCCGCGAGCGCATCAAGGACGCCGACCAGTTCAAGGTCGAGGCCAGCGTCTTCGACGACGCCACCTACGGCGCGCTGTACAAGCTCGTGCAGGACGGCCACATCGACGCCTTCGGCGGGCCGATTTCGACCGGCAAGGAAGCCAACGTCTACACGGCGCTGTCGGGCGAGACAGAGGTCGCCGTCAAGGTCTACCGCATCAACGCCTCCGATTTCAAGGACATGCGGAGCTATCTCGACGGCGACCCCCGGTTCGAGGGCATCGGCTCGGACAAGAAGAAGGTCGTTACCGCGTGGGTCCGCAAGGAGTCCTCGAACCTCAAGCGCGCCCGCCGGGCCGGCGTCCGGACGCCGGAGCCCATCGCCGTCGAGCGGAACGTCCTCGTGATGGAGTACCTCGGGACCGAAGAGGGCCGCAGCAAACGTCTCAGCGAGGTCCACATCGAGAACCCCGAGACGGCCTACGAGGTTGTCAAGGAGTACACCCGCCGGCTGTACGACGCCGGCCTCGTCCACGGCGACCTCTCGGAGTACAACATCGTCTTCCACGAGGGCCAACTGTACATCATCGATCTCGGGCAGGCGGTGACCATCCACCACCCCAACGCCGACGATTTCCTCGAACGGGACTGCCGCAACGTCGCGAACTTCTTCGCCAGACAGGGCGTCGACGCCACGCCCGAGGACCTGCTCGCGTACGTCCGGGAGTACGCGACACCGAAGGACAAGGACGACACCGCCCCGGGGAGCGACGACGACGCCGTCCCGCAGGGGACGCCAGCCGACCGTCGTGACGACGAGTAACCACCAGCGTTCTGTTCGCGTGATGTGTTTTGGGGTGGAATCTTGTCGCAGCGGCGATATGTGAATTGTAGCCATTATCACCCATGGCACTGAGTTCCGGCAGACAAACCGCAGCACACCGCCGTTGTTACCCGCTTCCTCACAACCCGGTTTGACTGTGAAAACCACAGTGCGTAAAATGTTAGAGGTCGTATATATACACATGGATGACCTGTCACAGTGCTACCCATGCTGTGTGAGCCGGCGCTGGCCTGTCCCGAGTAGGTGCGGCTGATGGACACCACCCCATCAGACAGCAGTTCGGATCAGCAGACCGCGAACAGCGACGCCTCGGTGTCTGAGCGCCTCATCGAGGGACTGTCCTCGCATGCGGTGTTCATGCTCGATGCCGGAGGCACCATCACGACCTGGCCCGACCCGGCAGCGACGCTGTACGGCTACGACCGGGACGCGACGGTCGGCCGCCACTTGGACATGCTGTTTGCCGATCCCGAGGAGATGGAGACGACCGTCGAGTCACTGCTGGTGGAGGCGACAGACAGCCCCGTCGAGACACAGCACTGGCACCGGCAGGCTGACGGCTCGGTGTTCTGGGCCACCCTCTCGCTCTCGCCGCTCGGGGACGGGGACCCCGAGGGGTTCGTCGCAGTCAGCCAGGACACGACCGAGAAACACCAGTACGACAAGATGCTCGAACGCCAGAACGACCGGCTCAAGGAGTTCACGGATATCCTCGCCCACGACCTGCGGAGCCCACTCAGTGTCATCTCCTCACGAGTGCATCTGGCCCGCGAAACCGGTGACGAGGAACACCTCGACGCGCTCGAGGAGACGAGCGACAGGATGGCCCGCCTCGTCGACGATCTGCTCTCGGTCGCCAAGCAGGGCAACGTCGTCACCGACCCGGAAACGACGAACGTCAAGGGCGTCGTCGACACCGCCTGGGAAGGGGGCGGCGGAACCACCGAACGAGCCACGCTCCACTACGACCACGTCGGCTCGGTGAGCGCCGACGCCGACCGCCTCATCGAACTGTTCGAGAACCTCTTTCAGAACAGCATCCGACACGGCGACGGAGCCGTTATCGTCCGCGTCGGCCCGCTGGACCACGGCTTCTACGTCGAGGACGACGGCCCCGGCATCCCGGCAGACATCAAAGACGACGTGTTCGACCACGGCTTCACGACTGCCGAAGACGGCAGCGGCTACGGCCTCTCGATTGTCCGGACCATCGCGGGCGCACACGGTTGGGATATCCTCGTCACCGACAGCAACACGGGCGGCGCGCGGTTCGAAATTACCGGCGTCGAGTTCCTGGACTGAAATGGCTTCTGCCGGCGGACGGGCGCCCGGCATCTTACAGTCACGCGACTGCCGAAGTTTTAAACAGGCAGACCCTCCTACAGAGAGGTATACTTATGCAACACGTGAAGATTCCGCAGGACCGTATCGGTGTGTTGATCGGCGAGGGAGGTGAGACCATGCGCGAGATCGAGGAGCGCGCAGAGGTCCGGCTGGATATCGATTCCGAGGACGGCACGGTGAAAGTCGAGTCCGTCGGCGACCCCGTGACGGCGCTGAAAGGCCCCGACATCGTGAAGGCCATCGGCCGCGGGTTCGCGCCCGACGACGCGCTGGCGCTGCTTGAGGACGACATGATGATGTTCGAACTCATCGATATCGAGGCCGCCTCCCGCAACAAGAACGACTTCCGCCGCCAGAAGGGCCGCCTCATCGGTGAGGGCGGCCGGACGCGGGAACTCATGCAGGAACTTTCCGGCGCGGCCGTCGTCATCTACGGCTCGACGCTGGGCATCATCGGCGGCCCGGAGCAGGTCGACGCCGTCCGGGAGGCTGCCGAGATGATTCTGGACGGTGCACCGCATGGCTCCGTCTACTCGTTCCTCGAACGCAAGCACAACGAGATGAAACACAAAGGCCTCGAATACCACCAGTTCACCGGATAAGTCCGGCACCGGAGCTGTTTGTCTGGCGGTTGCGAGCCACGGCACCAGTATGAATGCACGCCGTCACTGCTGAATCCCGTCAGCCGCGCACCACACCGTTTTCCCGGGACACGCTCTACGAGACGGTATGCCGACTATCGCCGATACGCACATCGTCAACCGTGAGCGCGTCCAGCCGACCCACGCTAACAACTACAACAGTGCCCACGGGGGCATCGTGATGAAGTGGATGGACGAAATCGGGGCGATGTCGGCCATGCGGGCCGCCAGAGAGTCCTGCGTGACCGCGCAGATGTCTCGCGTCGACTTCGAGCGCCCGATACCCATCGGTGACACCGCACTCATCGAGTCATACGCCTACGCGACGGGCCGAACCAGCGTCCGGGTTCGCATCGAAGTCGCCCGCGAGGACCCCCACACGGGCGAAACGGAGGAGACGACGAGCGCCTACGCCACCTTCGTCGCCGTCGACGACGGCACGCCCACGCCTGTGCCCGAACTGACGGCCGAAAGCGAGGCATGCAAGCGACTACGGGAAACGGCGCTCGCAGAAGAACCGCAGCGGTAGCCGACAGGAACTGCCACTAGAGGGCGGTGTTAGCGGGATGGCTTCCGTGCGCCAGGCTCAATGTGACGGGCTCCGCGGCGTGTCGAAGTAATTGAGCATATCCAGCACCGCGCCCAGTATGAAGCTGATAACGGCGATGACCAGAACGAGCCCCGTAAGCAGTGTCGAAATCGGGGGGGTCAGCATGAACTGGAACGCGGCGATGAAGACGCAGGTGACCATCCCAACGACCAGCAGGAACGAGCCTGCGCTGGGGTCCTCACCGGTGAGAAACTCGAGCCCGGCGAGGAAGCCGGATGTCTGTGGCGAGTCCTCGGTGACATCTTCAGTCATTGCTCGGCCTCGGGCTGTGCCGTTTCCGCGGCCCGTTGAATGATCTGCACGAGGTGTGACACCCAGAGCCCGCCGGTGAATCCGAACAGCGCGGAGACGACGACGGCCTTCGTGAGGGGGCCAAGCGGGGCGGCCGCCGCTAGCAGGCAGAGTCCTCCGAAGAGGAGCATCAGTCCGTACTGGATTCGGGTGTCAAGGTCAAGGCGTGTGATGGTCTGGGCGAGGGTTGAGCGCATGTGTCGATGGTGGTGGCTGGTCGGACGGCTGGTTGTAACTCGATACCACGGCGGAATCCGGCGTCAGTTCCTGTTCAGTCAGCGCCCTCTCGGAGAAGCCGTTTGATTTCGCCGAGTCTGAGATACGCGGCGAGTCCGAGGATGGTCGCAGGCCAGAGACCGATGAACTGACCCCGCTGTTTGTCGCCGCGGACGTAGTAGAAGTACAGCGCCAGGGCAACGGACGCGACGGACGCCAGCGCGGCGGGCCCCATGGCGCGGCCGTTCTCGGCTTGCGATACCGCCTCTGCCGTCTCGTCGTGTGTGGTACCCACATGCAATGTTGGGCCTACAGCGGTATATCCCTTTGCAAGCAGTCAGCAGAACTGAAGGTTTCGGGATTCCACGCTTCGGTACAATTTCGGGCTTGCAACTGCCACTATTGCCTCACCTGATCACGGAGTCCGTCGCTCTGGACAGTTAATTCGTTGTAGAAAGCCTCTGCCGGAATGTGAACCGGAGCAGGACGGTCGCCCTCACGCTGGTCGGCGCTGCGACTGGCAGGGATTCAAATTCCGGATCCGGCGTTTCACGCGCTCCGGACCCATCGCTGGCGCTCTGGGTCAGTCGCTTGGAAAAAGCCTAGGCCGGAATTTGAATCCGGGGTCTCGTCCTTACCAAGGACGCGCTTTACCGCTAAGCTACCCAGGCACGCATCAATGTGTATCCGGCAATTGTCTAAAGTCGTTTCGATTCAGGGCCGGTGTGTCGATTAGTATCAGTGGTCGGCGGCGGCCTCGGTCCCGTCGCCGGATGGCTGTTCGGCCCCCGCGCGGGCCCGGAGCGCGTCGGCAACCTCCTCACCGAGCAATTTGGCGTTCGACGGGAGGCCGTCAACGGCCAGTTCAGTCGCGTACTCGCGGAGCGTCGGTGTGGGTCGGATGCCGGCGGCGGTGACGCCGGCGACCACGGCGAGTTCCAGAATGTCAGTTTCGAGCGCGGCGTCGAGACTGTCGTCGTTGGTCGTCTGACGGACTGTCTGGTCGTGGCCGAACGAACGGACGACGGAGACGGCGGCGTCGGCGGCCTCGGTCCTGGCGAGCAGGTAGAAGCCACGCGAGACGAGGATGTCCGCGATGAGGATATCCAGGTCGGCCGCGTCGCGGTCGCCGTTGACCCAAGGGTCGTCGTGGGCCAGTTGGCGAGTGAGCGAAAGTCCCTCGTAGATGAGTTGAACGCCGGCGGCTCGGTCGGCGACGCCGTCGGCCAGGTCGACCGGTGGGTCGCTGGTTGCGCCCGCGCTGACGAGCGCCAGGACGCCGGGCGCAAGCGACGCGTCGTCCAGGCGAGCGGCGATCCGCTCGTGAAGCCGGTCAGGCTCGACATCGTCGACTGCCGCCAACGCCGCTCGGCGAACTGCCGCCACTTCCTCCATTATGAGGGTCTAGCGACGGGAAGGGCAAAGACCTTTGGAAACCGCAGAGTCACAGCAGCCATGGTACAGACCACGAACGGCGATGGTATCCGGACCCTGACGCTTGACCGGCCCGACCAGCGCAATGCGCTCACCAGTGCGGCGCTACGTGACCTCGAAGCAGCCGTCGAGTCAGCGACCGAACCAGTGCTGTATCTCCACGGCGCTGGCGAGGCGTTCTGCGCCGGCGCGGACCTCGACGAGGTCAAGGCCCTCGATGCAGAGAGCGCCGAAGCGTTCGCGGCGCTGGGCCAGCGAGTCGCCCAGACACTCGAATCCTACGAGGGGGCCGTCGTCGCCGGTATCGACGGCGCAGCACGGGGCGGCGGCGTCGAACTGGCGCTGGCCTGCGATATCCGGGTGGCGACGCCCGGCGCAACGCTGGCCGAAACCGGGGTCAAACTCGGCCTGTTCGGAGCCTGGGGCGGGACGGCGCGGCTCCCCGACATCGTCGGGACCGGCGACGCGCTCGACATCGCACTCTCCGGCCGAACGCTTGACGCCGAGACGGCGCTGCAGATGGGGCTGGTCTCACGGGTGACTGCGGAGCCTCGGGCTGTCGCTGAAGAGATAGCAGCCGTCGACGCGGACGCGCTTCGAGTGCTGAAAGCACGGATGCGAGACGATGCAGACAGGGAAACACAGGAGCGCCGCGAGCAGCAGGCCTTCGCCGACCTCAACGCGAAGACTGAGTAGGAAAGGGTACAAGACGACGCCTCGCATACGGACCGCCAATGGTCGACTGTGAGTACTGCGGGGAATCGTTCGACGGCGACGACGCCTACCTTGACCATCTCGCCGACGCCCACGACGGCGAACTGGGCGCGATTGATCGACGGCGCGTCGAAGAGCATACCGGTGGCGAAGAGGGGAACGCCCTCCCGGTCGGGCCGATTGTTATCGGCGTCGTCGTCGTGCTCGCTATCGGACTCACAGTGTACGCGACCCAGCTGAGTGGTGGCGACGGCGGCAGCGACGCGGACCTCGTCGGGACGGCGGGCGCACAGCCGCTGTCGGCAGTCGAGGCCTCCGGGGTCGAAGCGTCGTCACTGGACGACACCGGCGACAGCGACCGACTGGCCGGCGTCAAGCAGTTCCCGGACAGAGGGACCACCCACGTCGAAGAAGGCAGTGCTATCGACTACCAGCGGGTCCCGCCACTCTCCGGGACGCACTACGCTTCGACAGTCGATGCAGGCTTCTACGAGGCGACGCCGCTGCTCGGTTCGCTCGTCCACACGCTCGAACACGGCGCGGTCATCGTCTACTACGACCCCGATGCAATTTCCCCAGAAGCCAGAGAGAGCCTTCGGGAGTTCTCCAGCACCCACACCGGCACCTGGCGGAGCGTCGTCGCCGTCCCGAACCCCAACGATGACCCGCGGGCGACCTACGTCGTGACGGCGTGGCGGCACGAGCTAACGCTGGACAGCTACGACGCCGACACCGTCCACGCGTTCCTCTCGGAGTATCTGGGCCGCGGGCCGGAGAACCCGGTCCGCTGACGGCTAACTCGAAGGAACAGGCCTCAGTACAGCGGGTCCGCACCCGGCGGCATCGCTCGCTTGTGGGCGCTCGATTCGTACATTTCTCGGACAGTCTCGACAACATCCAGCGGGACACCGAGCCGGTCGGCCGTCGCAGCCGCCGGGACGCCGCCGTCGATATGCAGGGCGAGGATAGAGTCGAGCGTGTCGTAGTCCATCCCCATCTCGTCGGCGTCGGTCTGGCCGGCCCACATCTCGGCGCTGGCGGTCTTTTCCGCGAGGTCGTCGGGGACGCCGACGTGTTTCGCCAGCTGTCGGACCTGCTGTTTGTACAGCGCCGCGATGGGATGGCAGTCGACCGCGCCGTCGCCGTACTTCGTGTAGTAGCCGACCAGTGCTTCGCTCCGGTTCCCGGTGCCTAGGACCAGCGCCTGCTCGTGGTTGCCGACGAGATAGTTCAGCACCGCCCGACAGCGAACCCGGAGATTGCCGACGGCGAGCTGGTCGCCCTCGGCGTCGGGATAGGCGTCGAGGAATGCGTCGACCAGCGGGTTGATTTCGATAACGTCGTACTCGATGCCGAGCAGGTCGTTGGCCACGCGCTCGGCGTCACTCATGTTGTCCGCGCGGTTGACCTCGCTGGGCATCACGAGGCCGTGGACAGCGTCGCGGCCAAGCGCCTCGACAGCCAGGTGTGAGACGAGTGTGCTGTCGATGCCGCCAGAGAGCCCCAGCACCACGGTGTCGACACCGGCAGCGTCGACCTGGTCCTCGATGAACGACGTGATATGGTCGCGGTGGGCGTCCAGTTCAGCCTCGGAGAACGTCAGGTCGATCGGGTCGTTGGCCCGTACGACGGAGTCCGCTGTTGCCATATCTACTAGTTGGCCGGGCGGAACTAATACCCATCCATCGGCGCGATATTTTCGGACGACCGTCCAGTCGAAACGCTACGTTCAAGTGCGGTCGCTGTTGACAGTTCGATACGGGGTTCGCAGGTCCGACCGACCTGCAGTCTACCGAAGTGCGCCGGTGGTGAGCAAATCCGACGGATTTGCGAGCCTCGGCGCGCGAGTGACCGTAGTGAACGATGCGCGCCGGTGTAATGCGGTTCCAAGGGAACCGCAATGCTCGGCGCGAGTGCAACGAGCGCCGGTGGTCCAGTGGTAGGACATTGCCTTCCCAAGGCAATAGCCCGGGTTCAATTCCCGGCCGGCGCATTTTGCTGCGAGCAAGTCGCGAGCAGCAAATGCAGTCCACGGGAATTGAATCACGCGAGGCGAACGGAGTGAGTCTCGCAATCGGGTTCAATTCCCGGCCGGCGCACTCCCTGCGGTCGTTTGCCGCCCGATGTTCGCGAACGCGTCGCGTTCGCTCACTCCCGGCCGGCGGGTTTTGCTGCGAACAACCAGCAGGAGCGGCAGCTGGAAACGCACACATAGCCGGTATACGACTTCAGCTCCGCCGGTCGTAGCGGCATGGTTCTAGGTACGTAGAATGAATGGTTATATGAGAATAACATGTAATATGTTAACGTATGCCTCGACCAGCCACTCGGCCCCACAATCCCCTACTGGAATGTAAGCAATGCCATGAGCCGGTGATAAAAACAGCCGACGCGGAGTTCGAGTGCGTGGAATGTGGATGGCAGCCAGTCGCGGACAGTCTGCTCTCGTAAGCGAGGGCCGGGGACCACCGGTGCCGGTGTGTCGGTCGCTATTGGGTTGCGGTCGTGAGCGGCGTCACTGAACGCGCCGCGATTGCACCATTGGTACCAGCGGATAGCGTGAGCCCGCGGACCGCGGGATACTTGTCGGGGCCGGGCATACCCAGTGCCAACAGATGGACGCGCCGCTGTGGACGGAGACACACGCCCCGGAGTTGTCGGATATCCGCCAGCCGAAGGCCCGCGAACACCTGCAAGGAGCCATCGAGGAGCCGATGAACCTCCTAGTCCACGGGCCGAAAGGGAGCGGGAAGACGGCCGCTGTCCGAGCCTTTGCCCGGGAGGTCCACGAGAACCCCGACGCGGACTTCACGGAACTCAACATGGCGGACGTGTTCGACATGACGAAAAAGGAGGTCTCGAACGACCCGCGGTTCGCGTCGTTCATCGACAGCAAGCGCCGCCGCGAATCCTCGAAGGCCGACCTCATCAACCACGTCCTCAAGGAGTCCGCCAGCTACTCGCCGGTGTCGGGCAGCTACAAAACCATCCTGCTCGACAACGCTGAGGGGATGCGCGAGGACTTCCAGCAGGCGCTCCGTCGGGTGATGGAGCAGTACTACGAGGCGACGCAGTTCGTCATCGCGACGCGCCAGCCCTCGGCCGTTATCCCGCCGATCCGCTCGCGGTGTTTCCCGGTCGTGATGCGCGAACCGACTCACGAGGAGACGGCGTCCGTGCTGGAGGACATCGTCACCGCGGAGGGCGTCGACCACGACGACGACGGCATCGAGTACGTCGCCGGCTACGCTGAGGGGGACCTCCGAACAGCAGTGCTGGCCGCCCAGACGACCGCCGAAGCCGAAGGCGAGGTGACGATGGACGCCGCCTTCGAGACGCTGAACGCCGTCGAAGCCGACGACCAGGTCGAGCAGATGATCGACGCGGCCGAAGACGGGCGCTTTACCGACGCGCGGTCGACGCTCGACGACCTGCTCGTCGACGAGGGGTATGGCGCGTCCGACATCCTCGACGACATACTGGCGGTGGCCCGGTCACGCTACTCCGGCGATCGACTGGCCGAAATTCACACCATGGCCGGGGAGACGGATATGGCGCTCGTGGACGCGGCCAACGAGCGAATCCATCTCTCACACCTCCTCGCACAGCTGGGCGAGCGGTAGGGAACAGCTGCCGGCCGATAATGCTCTGGGGCGCTGTACGGGACACAGCCGGCCGCTACTGTACGTTCCCGCGCCTCTTGCCGAACCGCGATACGGCGCGGTGACATGGAATCGCGGACGCTCAGCCGCCGAGGCGGCGTCAACCGCTTCGAAATCCTTTTACGCGCTTCGGCGGGTAGATACGGACAACGAACCATGGATATCGACATCATCGAAGAAGACGAGAATCCCATGTTGCACCGCACGGACGTCCGGTTCGAGGTCGTCCACGACGAAGCCACCCCCTCCCGTCTCTCTGTCCGCGACTCTCTTGCGGCCACGCTGAACAAGGATGCCGAAGAAGTCGTCATCCACAAGCTCGACACCAAGTTCGGCATGCGGAAGACGGTCGGCTACGCGAAGGTCTACGACAACCCCGAGTACGCTCGCGACGTCGAGCAGGACCACATGCTCGAACGCAACAAGATCGTCGCCGACGGCGAAGAGGAAGCGGAGGAAGCATAGATGCCACACAACGAGTACTACAGCGACGACGGCGAACTCGACCGCGAGACCTGTCCCCGGTGCGGTGACACCGTCCTCGCCGAGCACGAGGACCGCCAGCACTGCGGCAAGTGCGGCTACACCGAGTGGAAGTAAGGCCGCCCGATGCGTATTCTGGGTATCGAAGGTACCGCCTGGGCAGCCAGTGCTTCGGTGTTCGAGACGCCGGACCCAGCGCAGGTAACTGACGACGACCACGTTTTCATCGAGACGGACGCATACGCGCCAGACAGCGGCGGCATCCACCCGCGCGAGGCCGCCGAGCATATGGGCGAAGCCATCCCGACCGTCGTCGAGACGGCCATCGAGCACGCACACGAGCGGGCGGCCGCTGGCGGTACGAACGGGGACGGAGACGACAGCGCGCCGATTGACGCCGTCGCCTTCGCTCGTGGCCCGGGACTCGGCCCCTGTCTTCGCATCGTCGCCACAGCCGCTCGGGCGGTCGCCCAACGGTTCGACGTGCCGCTGGTCAGCGTGAACCACATGGTCGCCCACCTCGAAGTGGGCCGCCATCGCTCGGGCTTCGATTCGCCGGTGTGTCTGAACGCCTCCGGCGCGAACGCCCACATCCTGGGCTACCGCAACGGCCGGTACCGCGTGCTGGGCGAGACGATGGACACCGGCGTCGGTAACGCTATCGACAAGTTCACCCGCCACATCGGCTGGTCCCATCCCGGCGGACCGAAGGTCGAACAGCACGCCCGCGACGGCGAGTACCACGAACTGCCCTACGTCGTCAAGGGGATGGACTTCTCGTTCTCGGGCATCATGAGCGCCGCCAAGCAGGCCGTCGACGACGGCGTTCCGGTCGACGATGTCTGCCGCGGGATGGAGGAGACCATCTTCGCGATGCTGACGGAAGTCTCCGAGCGGGCGCTGTCGCTGACCGGCGCTGACGAGCTGGTGCTTGGCGGCGGCGTCGGCCAGAACGACCGTCTCCAGCGGATGCTCGGCGAGATGTGCGAGCAACGCGGCGCAACGTTTTACGCCCCCGAAAATCGCTTCCTGCGGGACAACGCGGGGATGATAGCCATACTCGGCGCGAAGATGTACGCGGCCGGCGACACCATCGCTATCGAAGACTCACAGATTGACTCGAACTTCCGGCCCGACGAGGTGGCCGTCACCTGGCGCGGGACCGAAGAGTCGGTGGACAGCTATCGGGCGGCGGACGACGAAGTCCAGGGCGCGGAGGCGACCGTCCGCTTCGACGGTGATCGCGTCATCAAGGAGCGCGTGCCCCGCAGCTACCGCCATCCGACGCTCGACGAGCGCCTGCGAATCGAACGCACCAGACAGGAGGCCCGACTCACCAGCGAAGCCCGGCGCAACGGCGTCCCGACGCCGCTTGTCCGTGACGTGGACCCGCAGGAATCTCGTATCGTTTTCCAGCGCGTGGGCGATGCTGACCTGCGCGAGGGGCTGTCCGAGTCACGCGTTACAGACGTGGGCCGATGGCTCGCTCGCATCCACGACGCCGGCTTCGTCCACGGAGACCCGACGACGCGAAACGTCCGGGTCGGTGGTCGTGACGAACAGGCGGACCAGACGTTCCTGATCGACTTCGGCCTCGGCTACTACACGCAGGAGGCCGAGGACCACGCGATGGACCTCCACGTCCTCGCCCAGTCGCTCGCCGGGACCGCGGACGATCCCGAGACGCTGCTGTCGGCTGCCGAGGACGCCTACCGGACCGAGAGCGACCACGCCGACACGGTGTTCGCCAGCCTCGACGACATCGAGGGTCGGGGCCGGTATCAGTAGGATAGGAACCAAGGGCGGTGCTGAGTTGCGGTCGGCGGAGCAAGCATACCGCGGCCTTCGGCCGCGGTTTCACGCGAATCGCTCCGCGATTCGCGCCTTTTTCGCCCACGTTCACAAGAGCGAAGCTCTTGTGCAGCCCATCAGAAGTCTCCGACTTCTGAGGACGTTTTTGGACCGGGGTTGAGCGCTCGCCGGGAGCGAGCGCGATGCCCCCGTCGAAAAAGGTGGTGGACAAATGGTTTAACCTCGGCCCGAATAGGAATCGGTATGGCAGAAAAACCCCAGTCGGGAACGTTGTTCGGCGTGCCGTACAACTTCGAACGACCGAGCCTCAAGCGGTTGGTGTCGGCCTATTGGAAGCCGGGCGATGACATGCTGGTGGAGAAGCCGTTCGGCATCGGCTACACGCTGAACCTGGCGAACTGGCGCTCGTGGGTCGTGCTGGCGGTCGCCGGCGTGATGCTGTATCTCGAACGCGGCGGCAGCAGCGAGGAGTTCGAATCCGAGAGCGAGGACGAACCTGTCGAAGTCGTCGTCGACTGAGACGGATTGGTTGGGCGGTTGCGGAGTTTCGACGGCTCTTTTATCGCCGGTCGCTGTGTGCCGGTATGCTCAATTTTGTCACGACCAACCCCGGGAAGGTCCGGGAGGCGACCGAGTATCTCGACGACGAGGTCGAACAGTTCGACTTCGATTACCCGGAAGTCCAGGCAGACGACCTGAAAACGGTCGCGGCCGAGGGGGCGCGGGCGGCCTACCGAGCGGCTGACGGACCGGTCATCGTCGACGACGCAGGACTGTTCATCGACGCCTTCGACGGGTTCCCCGGGCCGTACTCCTCCTACGTCGAGGACACCGTCGGCGTAGAGCGCGTCTGGCGCATGACCGAGCCGGAGGACGACCGCGGCGCGGCGTTCAAGACGGTCATCGCCTACTGCGACGGCGAAGGGTTCGAGGCGACGCCTGATCCGGGCGGGATCGACCGCGAGGACCGGCGCGGACAGGACCTAGCGGCCGACGACCGCGGCGCGGCGACGACGGACGAACAGGTCCACGACGGGAGCGCGGGGAGGAGCAGCGAGACAGTCCCGGTAAAGCTGTTCGAGGGGCGCGTGAACGGTGAAATCGTCGCGCCGCGCGGCGAGGGCGGGTTCGGCTTCGACCCGATCTTCGAGCACGACGGAACGACGTTCGCGGAGATGAGCACCGAGCAGAAGAACGCGATCTCCCACCGCGGGCGGGCGTTGTCGAAGTTCGCGGAGTGGTACGGTGAGCGGTAGCGAACCGTCCGTCGAGGGATGGGGCCCATCCCTCGGAAGTTCCAGCGACGAGGGACCGACGGCGCTGGAACCCGAAGCGACACCGGTCGCGGAGTGGTACGGTGAGCGGTAGCGACGTGCCGGTCGTCGGGACCGGCGGCACCGCCCTGATAACCGGTGCGTCGGCGGGCATCGGCAAATCGCTGGCACAGGAGTTCGCCGCACGCGGGCACGACGTGGTGCTGGTCGCCCGGAGCGAGCGGAAACTGGAGCGGCTGGCCGCGGCCCTCGAAACGAGGGGCGTCACGGCGACACCGATTGTAATGGACCTCGACCACGCGGCGGCCGCCGAAGCCCTGTACGAGGAGGTGCTGGACCGCGAGCTGGACATCGGTGTCCTCGTCAACAACGTCGGCGTGGGGACCTACGGCCCGTTCGCGGAAAGCGATCTCGACGCCGAGCGGACGCAGTTGCGGCTGAACGTCATGCTCCCGGTCGAACTGACGCGGCTATTCCTCGACGAGTTCGACGACGGCGGCGCGGTTATCAACGTGGGTTCAGTCGCCGGGTTCCAGCCGGGACCGAATCTCGCTGGCTACTACGCGAGCAAAGCGTACATCAACAGCTTCAGCGAGGCGTTGGCCGAGGAACTCCGTGAGACTCCGGTCGATGTGACGGTCGTCTGTCCCGGCCCGGTCGACACAGAGTTTCAGGAACGAGCCGGGATGGCGGACTCGATGGTTGGGTCTGTCGCCTCGAATACGCCCGAAGCAGTCGCGACGGCGGCCTACGAAGGAGCCGCCGCTGGCGAGACTGTCGTCATTCCGCGGCGGTCGATGCGGCTTATCGACCGGCTGGTCAGGGTGACGCCGCGCTGTGTCGTCCGGCGCGTTGCAGCGCTGGTCAATCGAGGCCGGTAGAGAATCAAGTACGAGAACGCTATCGGCCCTGGGCTTGTGTCGCTTATTACCGGGCCTACGTCCACTGATTTCTTTTCAATATCCGAGAATTAGACTGGAACATTATTAAACACTGTAAGAAAAGGGTGCGTATGCTCACAGACCCCGTCGGACAGTACAAAGCGGTGATACGCGAATCACTGGACCTCTTCGGCGTCTCCGGCTCCGTCGAGCGGAAGGTGCTCGCGGCCGTCGGTCTACAGTTTGCCGCCTCGGTCGCGCTGGCAGTCGTCTCTCTCGTCGCCAGCGGGACCGTCCGGTTCGTCGTCACCGGTGTATTGCTCGCTGGCGCTATCGTCGCGTTCGCCAACACGGTGTTCATCACCCGCGAGGACTTCGTCGAGCCAATCACAGCCATGGCCGCGGGTGCGGACCACATCGCGTCCGGCGAGCTCGACGTGGAACTGCCCGAGAGCGAGCGGGACGACGAGGTCGCCGAACTGCTCTCGTCGTTTCGATCGATGCAATCCTACCTTCTGACGGTGTCCCGA
This sequence comes from Haloarcula sp. CBA1131, assembly GCF_008728975.1. Taxonomy (NCBI): domain Archaea; kingdom Methanobacteriati; phylum Methanobacteriota; class Halobacteria; order Halobacteriales; family Haloarculaceae; genus Haloarcula; species Haloarcula sp. CBA1131. The sequence continues at coordinate 626,828 of NZ_RPCY01000001.1, read as the reverse complement.
CAGGCCGACGCGCTCTCCCGACAGGAGTTCGACGCCGACGTCCTCGACGAGGATGTCCCCGGAGCTTTCGGAGAGTCGTTGGAGAAGATGGCCGCCAGTATGGACGACTACACCACCGAACTCAAGACGATGACCAGCGACCTCGAACGGCGCTCCCAGGCGTTGAACGACCTCGTCGTCGCCTTCGGTGACGCCGCCGAACGGGCGAAAGACGGGGACCTGACGGCCACTATCGACGAGGACTTCGAGGCCGACGACGAGCAGTTCGACGCCGTTGTCCAGAACTACAACGACCTCGTGACGACGCTGGGGGAGACGGTTGCCACCGTCGCCGCGTTCGCAGAGGACGTCGACGAGACGAGCGATCACGTCACCCGGAGCGTCGAAGAGATCGACGATGCGAGCGACGAGATTTCCCGGTCGGTTCAGGAGATCTCGGCGGGAGCCAGTCAGCAGGCGTCGCGCCACGACGACGTCGCCTCGGAGATGAACAGGCTGTCTGCCACCGTCGAAGAGATCGCCGCGACCGCCGAAAGCGCCGCCGGGACCGCCGAGCAGGCGACACAGCGAGGCCGAGAGGGGCGCGCGGACGCCGAGCAAGCTATCGATGAACTCGACGAAATGGAGGCCCGTATCGACGACATCGCCGTTGCGGTCGAGAGTCTGGTCGACCAGATCAGCGAGATTGACGACATCGTCGAGGTCATCACGGACATCGCCGAGCAGACCAATATGCTCGCGCTGAACGCCTCCATCGAGGCGGCCCGCGCGGACGGAAGCGGTGACGGGTTCGCCGTCGTCGCCGACGAGGTGAAGACGCTCGCCGAAGAGACCCGTGACGCTGCAACGGACGTATCGGACCGCATCGAGGCGGTCCAGCACGAGGCCAGCGAAACCGTCAGCGACGTGGAAGCGACGAACCAGCAGGTGACCGACAGCGCCGCGACCATCGAGTCGGCGCTCCGGGACTTCGAGGACATCGTCGACGTGCTCGGCGAGGTAAACGATTCGATTCAGGAAATATCGGGAGCTACCTCCGAACAGGCAGAGACCACGCAGGAGGTCGTCGATATGGTCGACGAAGTCGCGACAGTGAGCGAGCAGACCAACGAGGAGTCCGAGGCTGTCGCCGCCGCGACCGAGGAACAGACCGCGACGATTACCGAAGTGACCACCGAGGTACAGGAGATGGCAGCCCAGACCGACGAGTTGCGTGAGGTGCTTGCAGAATTCGACGTTGCCGAGGACGCAGCCGGGCCGTCGGGAGCAGGCGCCACAACCACCGTAACGACGGCTGACGACTAAGCAGCGAAATTACCGGCTACGCGCGTGGGTCACGGTCCGGACCGGGATACTCGCCGTCCTCGACGACTGGGTATAGTGACTCCGGGTCGAACAGGCGCGCGAAGGCGTCCGGTGGTCTGACACTCAGGGACAGATGACGGTTGAGCGACGCGCTGGTCCGGGCGCTCCGCAGGTCGTCATCGTAGGAGAGGAGGTGCTGTGCGCCGCCCCGATAGGCCGATGCCAGCGCGGGCTGGTCGCCGACCGGGTGCTCGACGATGTCACAGTCGGGTTCGATCCGCGCCCGCCAATCGGCCGCCAGGTCGTCGTCGGCGAGGTCGGCGATAACGGCAGCGGCATCGTCTAGCAGGTGGTCACTCGCGACGAGCGTGACCCACGAGTGCCGGCGGATGTGGTCGATAGCGGCACGGGCATCGCTGTCTGGTCCACACAGCAGATCGGCGGCGAGGACGTCGGCGTCGGCGACGACACGCGCCGGCGACGGCTCACGCATCGTCGTCCTCCGCCCGGTGCTCGTCGAGGGCCACACGGACAGCGTCGACCGTGGTCTGGTGGTCCGCCGCACGTTCGAACAACGTCGCCCAGGTCATAGCAGGAAGCAGTAGCTGAACGGGCAAAAAGCCGTGCCGTCTGTCGTCCGTCGGCCGCCTGTCTGACGGGCATTTATGTCTACCGGTAGCATTCCACCCGGTACGGGCGCGCTTCCACGGCTCCAGTGGATGTCGGTGCCACTGTGTGCCATCCTATCCTCCCCAGGCGCGCCCGGACACCGCGATCCTCCCTTTCATATTCTACTCCCCCCGGCTTTCGCCGCAGACAGCAAGCGCTATCGTCCTGAAAAAGAGACGACAACGCGGGATGCGGTCCCGGAATCTCAGGCTGACGCGTCGCCCCGGAGCGTCGCCCGAATATCGTCCAGTCCACCGGGGTCGGCCATGATCGCGACACTGTCGCCGGGTTCGATTTCCGTCTGTGGGAGCGGAATCGTCATCGGTTCGTGGTCTTTGCCGTGTGCGTAGATGTGTGCGTCTCCTGGTAGTTCCACCTCGACGACCCGTTTCCCGACGAACGGCGAGTCGTCGGGAATGCGGATACTCGCGACCGAGAGCTGTTCGGTCAGGTCTGCGAGGACGTTGAAGTCACCGCCCAGCAGTGCCGTCTTCGCGCCGGCCGCGCCCAGCCGCTCGGGATAGATGATCTCGTCCACGTCGGCGGCGTACTTCTCGTATATCTCCTCGCGGTAGTCGGCGTCGATCCGCAGAACGGTCCGACAGCCGAACTCCTTGCCGATCATACAGGCGGTGAAGTTCGTGTTCAGGTCGCCCGTGAGGCCGCCGATAGCGTCCGCGGTTTCGATGCCGGCGTCGATGAGGACGCTCTCCTCGTTGCCGTCACCCTGGATAGTCTCGAACCCGGTCTCGATGGCCCGTTCGACCTTTACGGGGTCGTTGTCGACGATAACAACCTCGTGACCCTCGCTCTGCAGAATCCGTGCGGTCCGGATGCCGACGCGGCCATAGCCAACGATAACGAACTTCATGGACGACGGTACGACGGCCACCATTAAAAATGTGAACGGGTGACAGGGTGGCGCGCGTTAGCCTTCTGTCGTCGCGGCTTCTTCGGTCGCGTTGTCCGTTTCGTCAGTCTCGTCGCTTTCGTCAGTCTCCTCGGTTCCGTCTTCGGTCTCGTCTGCTGGCGGCTCTTCAGTCTCGTCTACTGGCGGCTCCTCCGTTTCGCCTTCGGTCGGCTCCTCAGTCTCGTTCGCGGGCGGCTCTTCCGTTTCGCCTTCGGTCGGTTCTTCAGTTTCGTCCGCTGGTGGTTCTTCGGTTTCGTTCGCGGGCGGCTCCTCGGTTTCGTCCGCTGGTGGTTCTTCGGTTTCGTTCTCAGCCGGTTCTTCAGTTTCGTCCGCTGGTGGTTCTTCAGTTTCGTTCGCTGGCGGCTCTTCGGTTTCGTTCGCGGGCGGCTCCTCGGTTTCGTTCGCGGGCGGCTCTTCAGTTTCGTTCGCGGGCGGCTCTTCAGTTTCGTTCGCCGGCGGCTCTTCAGTCTCGTTCGCCGGCGGCTCTTCAGTCTCGTCTTCAGTCGGCTCTTCGGGCACATCGACGGCCGAGTCGATAGTGATCTCGGCGAACGCACCGTCGTCGCGCGTGAAGACGCTATGAGTGTACGTATCCGGCTCGACGCCGGTCGTGTCAACGGTGAACGTCACGTCAGTGGATTCGTTCGCGTCGAGGGTCACAGACTCGGAGGCCAGCGGCTGGCCACCCAGTCGGAACTCGACGGCCTGTGTCGTGTTGAAGTCGTTCGGGTTGGCGACGGTCGCGTCGACAGTGATGTTGTCACCGGCGGTAGCGTTCGTCGGTGCGTCGAGGCTCTCCAGGGTGAACGATTCAGAGACGGTAACTGGAGCGACCTGCCCGTCGTCGCTGGTGAAGACACCGTGGCGGTAGTCACCGGGCGCGACGCCGGTCGTGTCCGCTGAGAACTGGACTGTGGTGGTCTCGTTGGGCTCAAGCGTGACGAGCGTCCGGTCGACGACAGCCCCGTCGAACCGGAACGCCACGGATTCAGTCACTGTAGTGTTCTCGTTGTTCGTGACCGTCGCGGCCACGTCAGCAGTCGAGTTCGGTGCGACGCTCTCCGGGGCGGTCAGGGAATCGACTGCGACGCCTGTGTTCCCGGCTTGTTCTGACGGCGATTCCTGTTGCGCTGTCACGCCCGGTACAGCCCCGACCTGTGCGGTGAGGCCGCCGACGACGAGTAGCGCAGCGAAAACGGCGAGTGTGCGTGTGCGTATCATGATGCGGTTCTGCGGTGATCGGAAGGCAATGCGAACGATGCAACGGGTGAGGGACACATAAACTGGCGAGACAGTTCAATAGGACATAATAACCTGCTAAGCCGTCATCTGTTACTGCCGGCTCGGGAAAGTGAGACTGAGCGACACTTACTCAGTGTTAAATTGTTTTGCTGGTGGTTAAGGTCTCGACGGAGAAGCGCGCGAGACAGTGTGTGACGCCGGAAAGCAGCCGCTATTACCGGTCAGTAGAAACAGCCATGTCACATCCCGACACACAAACGAGCGGCGCAGTGACAAGATGAAGAGTGCTACCGCTCCTGTGACGACACCCTTTCGACACCGGTTTACCCGTCGACAGTAGAGGATTCGATGACTATGCGCGTGACGTTTCTCGGGACGAGTGGGGCCGTGCCGACGACCCAGCGCAACACGAGCAGCATCTTCGTCAATCGCGACGGCGACTACCTGCTCTTCGACTGCGGCGAGGGCACACAGCGGCAGATGATGCGCTACGGCACCGGCTTCGCTATCGACCACCTGTTCGTCACGCATCTCCACGGCGACCACGTCCTCGGGATTCCGGGGCTGCTCCAGACGTGGGATTTCAACGAACGGGAGCGCGCCATCGCCATCCACACGCCGGCGGGCACGCGCGGGAACATCAAACAGCTCATCCAGGCCAACGGGACGACACCCTCGTTTCCCGTCCGCATCAACGAGGTGTCGGCCGGAGACGTAGTCCTCGACCGGTCGGAGTACGAGATTCGGGCAATCGAGACAGCCCACCGCTGTGCTAGCGTCGGCTACGTCCTCGATGAGGACGACCGGAAGGGGAAGTTCGACCGGGAGAAAGCCGAAGCGGAGTTCGGTATCCCGCCAGGGCCGAAGTACTCCAAGCTCCACCGCGGCGAGGCCGTCGAACACGATGGTGAAACTATCCAGCCGGAGGCCGTCGTCGGTCCAGCCCGTCCCGGCCGGCGGTTCGTCTACACCGGCGACACGCTCCCCACCGAGAGCGTCATCGAGGCAAGCGAGGGCGCGGACCTGCTCGTCCACGACGCTACCTTCGCGGAGGACCGGAAGGAACGGGCGAAGGCGACGGCCCACTCCACTGCCCGGGAAGCCGCCGACGTGGCGCGGCAGGCCGGCGCGTCGACGCTGGCACTGACCCATATTTCGACCCGCTACGCCGCGAGCGCCGACGAGCTAGTCGACGAAGCCCGCGACGCGTTCGACGGCGAGGTCGTGCTCGCCGAAGACGGGATGGAGCGCCGTGTCGAGTTCCCGGACGCAGACGAGTACTGATGAGATAGTGCAGCATTTATTCGTTGAAGCAATAACGGAGCCATGACACACCGATTAGTCCACGTCGGTCTGGGCGGCCAGGGGTCCACCTGGGCGACAGACGCGATTCCGCCGAACGTTCACGACGACCGAATCGAGGTCGTCGCCGCGGTCGACACCGACCCGGAACGGCACGAGTTGGCCGAACGGGAACTCGGGCTGTCGCCAGAGGAGTGCTACACCGACCTCGAAACCGCGCTCTCGGAGCGGCCGGCCGACATCTGTTCTATCGTGACACCGCCGTCGACCCACGAGGCCGTCGTGGAGACGGCGCTCGCCCACGACCTGCATATCATCTCGGAGAAGCCGATTGCCGACACACTGGAGGCGTCGGTCCGGGTGGCCGAGAAGGTGGAGAAGGCCGGCAAGAAGATGGGGATCACGATGAGCCACCGGTTCGACCGGGACAAGACGACGTTCCGCCGGGCCGTTGAGGAGGCCGGCGACATCGATTATCTGACGGCTCGGTACACGGGCAACGTCCGCGAGCGAGGTTTCTACGCCGACTACGTCTACGAAATGGAGAACATGCTCCTGCTCGACGGCGCAATCCACCACCTCGACATCCTCGCGTCGCTGGCCGATTCGCCCTGCGAGCGGGTGTACGCCGAGACGTGGACGCCCGAGGAGGCCGACTACGACGGTGACTGCAGCGGCCTCGTGACGCTGCATTTCGCCGATGGCACCCGCGCCCAGTACGAGGGCAGTTACGCCAACGCAACGACACTGAACGGCTGGGGCCACGAGCAGTTCCGCGCCGAGTGCTCGGACCAGACGGTCCTCCTCGACCGCCGCGATGTCGAGCGGTTCCACGCCGACGCGTACGACACCGGGAACTTCGAGAGCATCGGCAAGGGCGACGGCGAGACGGTGCCGCTGGCAGAGCGGCCCCACTGGAAAAACGCCTGGCTCATCGAGCAGTTCTGCGACTGGATCGACGGCGACGACCCGATGCCGACGAATGTCGACAGCGTCCTCCAGTCGATGGCCATCGTCTTCGCCGCCATCGAGAGCAGTGAAACCGGCGAGGCCGTCGACGTGCAGGCGCTGCTCGACGACGCCCGCGCGAACGCCTGATTCCGCGTTTTACGCCGATTCGCCGCGGAAGACCTCGCCGCAGGGCTCGTATTCCATCTCCTCACAGACAGCGGCGGCCACGTCCGCGCCCCACTCGCGTTCGACGAGGTGGACGGCGAGGTCCAGCCCGGACGTGACGCCGCCACAGGTCAGAACGTCATCGTCGTCGACGACCCGGGCGTCGACAACCGTCGCGTCGGTCGCCCGCAGGTCCTCGATTGCGCCGCCATGTGTCACCGCTGGCCGGCCATCGAGCAGGCCGGCCCGAGAGAGCACCATCCCGCCGGTACAGACGCCGGCAACAGTCGCACCGCGGTCGTGTGCCGCCGCGACGGCGTCGGGCAGGTCGCCGCGTTCGGTCTCCGTCCAGACGCCGGCCTCGCTTCGGTCGTTCCACCCGCCGCCAGCGACGACGAGCAGGTCCGGGGTCACGTCGGCGAGCAATCCGTCCGGTTCGACTCGAAGCCCGTGGCTCGCAGTGACCGTGTCCGAGTCGCGCACCGAGCGAAGCGTTACGTCCCAGGCCGCGCCAAAGCGCGCTGCATTCTCGAACACCTCGTAGGGGCCGATGGCGTCCAGTTCGTCGAACCCGTCGAAGCAGGCGATTGCAACAGTGTCCATGCCCTCGATACGGCTGACGGCGAGAAATAGCCCGGTGGCTTCAAGCGACTCGGTACCATCCGACAGGCATCCGGAGTGTTCTTTGGGAGCGACGCCGAGCGAACAGGTATGTCCCATCCGTTTCACATCGTCGACGTGTTCGCCCGGGAGCGATACGCCGGGAACCAACTCGCCGTCGTGACCGACGCCGGCGACCTGCACGAGGACGAGATGCAGGCCATCGCCGCCGAGATGGATTACTCCGAGACGACGTTCGTCACCGGCGAACCGACCGACGGCGCGTGGCCGGTCCGCATCTTCACTCCGGCGGCCGAGATACCCTTCGCCGGCCACCCGACGCTCGGTACGGTCCAGGTCATCCGGGATCATCTGGCCGACGGAAATCCCGAAACGGTGACGCTGGACTTGCCTGTTGGCGAGGTCCCGGTCGAAGTGCGAGAGCGCGACGGCCGCGAGATCCTGTGGATGACACAGCAGGCCCCCGAGTTCGGCGAGCAGTTGGCCCACGAGGACCTCGCCGCCGTTCTCGGCCTGCCGGCTGACCGACTGGACCACGACTGGCCGGTCGAAATCGTCTCCACGGGGCTGGCGACGATTGTCGTCCCGGTGGCCGACCGCGACGCGCTGGAAGCCATCGACCTGGACCGCGACGCCTACGACGCCGTGACCGGCGACCGAGACGCGAAGAACGTCCTGGCGGTCTGTCGAGAGCCGCGAAGCGCCGATAACGACCTCGCCGTCCGCGTGTTCGCGCCGTTCTACAACGTGCCGGAGGACCCCGCGACCGGCTCCTCGAACGGCTGCCTGGCCGCGTATCTCGCCCGCCACGAGATGCTCGGGAGCCCTGCCGTCGAGGCCCGTGTCGAGCAGGGCTACGAGATGGGGCGACCGTCGCTGTTGCATCTCTCAACTGACGGCAGCGGCGAGGACATCAGCGTCCGAGTCGGCGGCAGCGTCGTCGCCGTCGCTCGCGGCGACCTGCTCTAAGTGGCCGTGACAGCCGGGTTTCCGGCACACTCATTTCGCCCCGTCCACAACGCCGCGGCATGGACCTCGCACACACCGCTATCTGCGTCTCAGACCTCGACCGCGCGATGGAGTTCTACGACGCGCTGGGCTTCGAGGAGACGAATCGGTTCACGTTAGACGGCGTCGAGAACGTCTACCTCGGTCGGGACGGCGACGGCGACCTGCAACTGCGCTACGATCCAGACCGCACCACCCCGGTCGCGCCGAACCGCGCCGACGTGGACCACATCGCGTTCACCGTCGACGATGTCGAGGCGACCTTCGAGGCAGCTATCGACGCCGGCGCTGCGCCGGTGCTGGAACCGACTGAAGTCGACGCTGCAGAGGCCTTCGCCGCCTTCGTCGAGGACCCCGAAGGGTACACACTGGAGTTCTACCGCTGGCTCTGAGCGGCGACGTCCGCAGCGAACGAGCAGTGCTCACCCAAGCAGGGAGCGAACCCGACCGCGCCATAGCGCTGCCGTCCGGGTGGCGACGAGTCGAGCCGGTTCGGACACCGCAGCGAGGAAGCCGCCGAAGCCGACGAGGCACGTCACAGCGGCCGCGCTGGCAACGATTACCGGGGAGAGGCCAGCGCGCGTGAGGCCGGCGACCGCACCGGTCGTGAGTGCGAACGAGACTCCGAGGCCGACAGCGAGGTACGCCGCAACCCTGGAATCCAGCGGAATCCGGCCGAAGACAGCCCGAGAATAGTAGATGACGTACCCGAAGACGACCAGATTCATGACGCCGTACCCGGCGGCCCCGGCGACCGCCCCGAACTCCGCCCCGAAGATCGTGGGCACTGGAACGCTGAACGCCAGTCCGTAGAGCTTCGTGCGGAAGCTCACGCTCGGTTTCCCGATACCCTCCATGGCGTGTGACGTGAGCGTCCAGAAGCCACGGAGGATGTTCACGCCGCCGACGAGCAGGACGGTCGTCGAGAAGACACCCTCCGAGCCGGCGAAAGCGATCCGCGCAACCACGTCGTGTGCGGCCAACAGGTAGCCGAAAACGACGAAGGTGACGCCCGTCCCGCCGGTGACCGCCCCGTCGAGGTACGCGAGTTGCGTGTCACCGGCGGAGGAGTCCCCGCTGACCTTCGTGAGCAGCGGGGAGGAGAGCCGCCAGGAGATCGTCGCCCCGAAGTCGGCGAACCGGTCGGCGGCCTCGTAGATCCCGACAGCCGCCGGCGTCGCGACGACGCCCAGCACGTACACCGGCATATTGTACGACAGACGGTCCAGCACCTGGTCCGGGACGCTCCACCTGGCAAAGTTCCACGCGCGCTCGACGGCGTGTCGGTCCGGCAGCGTCGGGACGACGCCCAGCGCGACGGTCACAGGAACGAGCACCGCCAGCCGAACCCCGGCCACGACGAGCAGCAGGTCGCCGGCGGTCGTCAGTGTCGGGGCCAGCCCCAGCAGGATAATGAGCTGGATAGCGCTCTGGACGCCGTTAAGCCACGTCTGCACGCTCGGGTAGCCGATGGCACCGACCAGACTCGTCGCGACCATCGACAGTGCAACCGCAAGGGCGTACAGACCGACAGGCGCGAGCAGTCCCGGAGACACCACGGTATTGCGGACGATGACGCCGGCCAGCGCGGCCACAGCCACACCGGCGACGAGGAGATAGCCGAGGGCGAATAGCACTGCCAGGCCGAAATACGGGCCGACAGCTTCGCCCCGTTCGCTGCCGACTTTCTGCAGCGTCTGGCTGATGCCCCGGATCGGACGAAGGACGAGCGAGACCGAGATACTGACGAAGAAATACGTCCCAGTCGCTCCAGGCGATGTGACGAACGCGTAGACGATACCGCTGAGAACGAACAGCGTCGTCGAGAACAGCGCCCCGCTGGTCGTCCGAATAGAGGAGTCCAGCAGGTCTATCTCGTCGCCGTCACGCTGTTCGACCATCGACCGAGTATCAGGGCTGTGGGCGGGAAAACGGTGCGGTGGTTGCACTGGCAGTCGGAACAGCAATGTGACAGGCGCTGTCGCTCCTCACTCGCAGTCAGTCACAGAAATCCCCGCTCACGGCTCACTTTGTTCGCCGTTCGCGGTTCTGGAGGTTCTCACTTCGTTCGAACCTCACTACGCCAGGACTGGGATTTGAACCGATGGCGAGACGTTCCGGGGTGCTCGCTTCGCTGTGCTCCCGGGGCTGCGACTCGCGTGCTCAAATTCCAGTCAGTGTACGTTTCGTGACTGCTGGCTCGCTCGTCGCTGTCGCTCCTCACTCGCAGTCAGTCACAGAAAACGCCAGGACTGGGATTTGAACCCAGAATCCCGAAAGGGAACACGCTTTCCAGGCGTGCGCCTTACCGTTCGGCCATCCTGGCACGTATTTCGAGAGTGCGAGGGCGGGCGATTAAGGGCTTTCGTTTCCGAACAGCCGGGGCTGCATGCGGTAAGAGGCCAGCGTCGCCCCGATACCGACGGCTACGGCGACGCCGGCTTTGGCTGATATCGACACCGGCGTCCCGGCCAGCAGTTCGTAACCCTGAACGAGAACCAGAAACGCGAGGCCCCCGACGACGCCCCACAGGAGGCTGGCCTTCGTTCGCGGGTCCATCAGCGCCCTCCGTTCCGTGCTGTTGTATCGGCAGGTACTGTCCGTGCGAGCCGTCGCATACACGAAGCGGTGGCCGCCGCGGCTAAAACCCCGCCGAAATCAGTCGAGAACAGTTCTCTCGGCGCGCTCTGGCTCGGGGGGCGAGACCCAGTCAGACGAGCACGTCGACCTCGTACCCCTCGTCGGTGAGCGCGTCGATGAGTTCGTCGACGTGGTCGTGGCCGCGGGTCTCCAGATCCAGTTCGACCTCGGCCGAACTCATCGCCACGTCGCGACTGGTCCGGTCGTGCTCGATGCCATAGATGTTGACCTGCTCGCGCGAGAGGACCTCGACGAGTTCCTCTAGCGCGCCGGGGCGGTCCTGAAGGACAGTCCGGATCTTGAGATAGCGGCCGGTCTCGACGAGGCCGCGCATGATGACGTTAGTCAACATGTTCAGGTCGATGTTCCCGCCACACAGCGCGGGGACAATCGTCTCGTCGTCCTCGAAACCGAACTTCTCCTCCATGACGGCGGCCAGCGCGACGGCACCCGCGCCCTCGGCGAGTGTTTTTGAGCGCTCTAACAGCGTCGTCAGGGCGACAGCGATTTCGGAGTCCGACACCGTCACGACCTCGTCGACGCGTTCGCTGATGACCTCGAACGTCTTTTCGCCGGTGGTACGAGTGGCAATGCCGTCGGCAATGGTCTCGACGCTGTCACGTTCGATACGGTGCCCCTTCTCCAGGGATTCGGCCACGCTGGACGCTCCCTCGGCCTGGACGCCGATGACGCGGATGCTTTCGTCCTTACCTTTGAGCGCCGTGGCGATGCCGCTGATGAGCCCGCCGCCGCCGATTGGAACGACGACCGTGTCCACACCGGGGAGGTCCTCGTAGATTTCCAGTCCGATGGTCCCCTGCCCCGCCATCACTTTCTCGTCGTCGAAAGCGTGGACGTAGGTCCGGCCCTCCTCGCGCTCGAGTTCGTGGGCGTGTTCGGCGGCCGCGTCGTAGTCCCGGCCGTGGAGGACCACGTTGCCGCCGTAGCTCCGGGTCGCCTTCACCTTCGAGACTGGTGCTCGTTCCGGCATCACGATTTTCGAGTCGACGCCGATTCGCGTGGCGGCCAGTGCAACTCCCTGAGCGTGGTTGCCGGCGCTCGCCGTGACGACACCGGCTTCCCGTTCAGCGTCCGAGAGCGACGCGATGCGGTTGGTCGCACCCCGTATCTTGAACGACCCCGTGCGCTGGAACAGTTCGAGCTTGAGATGGATATCCGCGCCTGTCATCGCCGAAAACGTGTGCGAGTAATCGAGCGGTGTGTGCCTGGCCGTTTCAGAGACGGTGTCCTGTGCCGCGAGGACGTCCTCAAATGAGAGCATGGGAGTGGCTATTCACCGGACCATGTTATACTGTCGGCCGACCATGCGGCATCGACGGCCGCCATAGCCACGACTGCTCGGGTAGTGTCCTGAAACGGAAAGGGGGAGCGTGTGACTGCACGCGGGAGAAGGAACGCGATTAACTTAAATCCCGTCGTAGCGCGGTGAAAGTGAAAGTGCGGGACAACGGCCGGGTGAGAAACTCTCCCTGGCGCTCGTTTCCTGAGAGGGCCGTCGACTAGCCGGACAGAACTGTTTTACACTCGGTATCCCAGAACGTAGTAGATGGATACCTGGCAGCGACGAACAGCGCTGTACGTTCTCGGCCTCGTTGGCATCATCCTAGCCTATGCGCTGGCCTACGACTACGGGATGTCGGCCTTCGAGAACGAGCCGCGCACGTTCCTGAAATCGCTGCAAATCGTCGTAGAGACGTTTACTACGACTGGCTACGGCTCGGATGGGGACTGGCAGAGCACGGAGATGTTACTACTCATCATCGTGATGGACATCACCGGCGTCGTGCTCATCTTCCTCGCATTACCGGTGTTGCTGTTTCCGCTGTTCGAGGAGGCAATGGAGACGAAAGCCCCGAATACGGTCGAAAACGGACTCAGCGACCACGTCGTCATCTGTCAGTTCTCTCCCCGCGGTGAGACACTCGTCACCGAACTCGACACCTGGGACGTCGACTACGTCATCGTCGAGCCGGACCGGAACCGGGCCAACGACCTCTACGAAGACGGGTACTACGTCATCCACGCCGACCCGCAGTCCGTCGACGGGCTCGAGCGAGCCCATCTGTCGTCCGCCCGCGCGGTCGTGGCCGACGCGTCCGACCAGGTGAACACCAGTATCATCCTCACCGCCCGTGAAGTCGACGAGTCCGTCCAGACCGTCAGTGTCGTCAAGGAGCCCGACCGGGCGAAGTACCACGACCTCGCCGGCGCCGACGCCGTCCTGTCGCCGCGTGGACTGCTCGGTGAGAGCCTCGCGAGCAAAGTCACGACCGGCGTCTCGACGACGCTCGGGGATTCGATAGAGATCGGTGAGGACTTCGACATCGCCGAACTGCCGATCCACCGTGGGAGCGACCTCGTCGGAACGACGCTGGCCGACAGCGGCATCCGCGAGGAGACCGGCGTCAACGTCATCGGCGCGTGGTTCCGTGGCCAGTTCGTGAGTCCGCCCGACCCCGACGCCGAACTCGACGGCAGTACTGTCCTGCTGGTCTCGGGGACCGAACGTCAGCTGGAACAGCTCAAGGAGATGACGCTTTCTAGCGTACACGGCTTCCGCCGCGGGGAGACTGTCATCATCGGTGCCGGCGAGGTCGGCCAGACGATCACGGCGGCGCTCACGAACGCCGGGGTGCCGCACACAGTGCTCGATCAGACCGACGAGCCCGGCGTCGATGTCGTCGGCGACGCCACGGAGCCAGACGACCTGCGACACGCTGGCGTCGGCGCAGCCAGAACGGTTATTCTCGCCCTATCGGAGGACACCGACACCGAGTTCGCGACGCTGGTCATCCGTGACCTCAACCCGGACGTCGAAATCATTGCCCGCGCCGAGGAAAGCGAGAACGTCCAGAAGATGTACCGGGCGGGCGCTGACTACGTCCTCGCGCTGTCGACGGTCAGCGGCCGGATGCTCGCCTCCACGATCCTCGAAGACGAGGACGTCATCTCGATGGACCAGCAAGTCGAGGTCATCCGCGTCGCCGCTAACGGTCTCGGGAATACGACGATCGGCGAGGCCGATGTCCGCTCACGGACGGGCTGTACGGTCGTCGCCATCGAACGCGACGGTGCAGTCATCACTGACCTCGGTCCTGGCGTGACTATCGAACCGACTGACAAGCTCGTCATCGCCGGCACCGACGACGGCGTGACGCGGTTCAAATCGACGTTTGGCTAACCACCTTTTTCCGCCTCGGGTGCGCTTCACGCACCGCTCGGCGCAAAAACGTGGTCTTGCTGAGCGGAGCAAAGCAAGGCTCGAAAGACGAGCCTCGCGAGTCTTTCGGTGGCGAAAAAGGCCGAACGCTCGCTATGCTCGCGTTCGGTGAACCGCTCACTTCGTTCGCGGACAGTCGCTACGCGTCCGTTACCGCAGAGTTCGATATTGGAGAGACTCGACAGGAGATGCATCTTGGGCCGATTCCGAGAACCGGCGGCGTCGCCGCTGGACGCTGGCCGCCCTGCCCTTCCCCGGTTCGCGCGATGAAACGCGCTCACGGCCACACGGTAGTGACAGGCTACGGACGACTGACAGCGGGAGCGCCTTACCGCTCGTCCAGCGGCACGAACTCCGTCTCGTCGGGGTTCTTGCCGACGTAGCGGGCACGCGGTCGGATCAGACGGTTATCCTCGATGTACTCGAAGACGTGGGCGACCCAGCCGCCGACGCGGGACATCGCGAAGATGGGGGTGTAGATGTCGATGGGGATGCCCATCTGGTAGTACGTCGACGCCGAGTAGAAGTCGACGTTCGGGGCCAGCCCCTTCTCTTCCATGAGGTAGTCCTCGATAGTGGTGGACATCTCGTACCACTTGAGCGTCCCGGCGGCCTCGCCGAGTTCCTTCGAGCGCTCGCCGAGAATCTTCGCGCGCGGGTCCTTGACGTTGTAGACGCGGTGGCCGAAGCCGGAGACGCGGCGGCCCTCGTCGAGGGCGTTCTTGACCCAGTCCAGCGGGTCGGATTCGGCGTCGTCGACCTCCTTTAGCATCTCCATAACGTCCTGATTCGCCCCACCGTGGAGCGGCCCCTTCAGGGTCCCGATGGCGGAAGTGACCGCGCTGTGAACGTCCGACAGCGTCGACGCCGTCGTGATAGCCGAGAACGTCGAGGCGTTGAGGCCGTGGTCGGCGTGGAGGACGAGCGCCTGGTCGAACACGTCGGCGAGCACGTCGTCGGGCTCCTCGCCGTTGAGCATGTACAGGAAGTTCGCGGCGTGGTCGAGGTCGTCGCGAGGTGCGACGGGTTCCTTGCCGTCGCGGATACGGGTGAACGCCGCGATGATGGTCGGGATCTTGGCCGTGATTCGCCGTCCAGTTTCAAGATTGACCGTCTCGTCGGTCGGTTCGGCGTCCTCGGGCGCAGGGTCGAACGCCGAGAGCATCGACACCGCAGTCCGGAGCGCTGCCATCGGGTTCTCGTCCGCTTCGGCGAGTTGTCGCACGGTCGAGATGACGTCGTCGTCCACGCCGCGCGCGTCCACCATCGCCTGCTTGAACTCGGAGAGTTCGTCCCGGTTCGGCAGGTGGCCGTGCCAGAGCAGGTACAGCACCTCTTCGTAGCTGGCACCCTTCGCAAGGTCCTCGATGGTGTACCCCCGATACACGAGTTTGCCAGCGTCGCCGTCGATAACGCTGAGTTCGGACTCGGCGACGATGACACCCTCGAGTCCCTTCTTGAGGTCGTCGGACATACGCAATCAGTTCCCTACCTTCCGGGAAAAACATTTTCTTTCCGAGCGTGTGTGGCACAATGTCAGGAACAGTTATTGGACGACTGTCCATCTGATTACCGGTCTATTTGGGTCGATACCCCAACGTAGCACCCACACTGGTATGCAAACGGCCAGTCGTGGCTGACAGCGGGGCGCGCTATCTCTCCACACAGTGAGGAACGTTTTTGCTCGGGGCCATCGAATCGACGGCCATGGACCCGACAGGGACGGTCGAGTACGAACCGGTCAGCGTCAAGCAGGTGCTGGCCGAGATGAAAGACACCGCCGAGTTGCTCATCGACCTCTCGTACTCGGCTGTCCTGCTGGGTAGCGACGACGTGGCCGCGGAGGTGCTGGAGTTAGAGGAAAAGATGGACGTGCTCCAGTTGCGCGCACGCATGAGCCTCCTGATGGCCTGCCGGTCGACGGCGGACGCGGAGTCGCTGGCCCCCGTCCTGGGGATGGTCGGGGCCGCCGAGAAGATCAGCGACGCGGCCGGCGACATCGCCAAAATAGTGCTAGAGGATATCGGCCTGCCAGACACGATGCGGGCGGCCCTGCCCGAAGCCGTCGAGACGCTCGTGCGGGCGACAATCGGTTCGGACTCTCGGCTAGCCAATGAGACGCTGGGGAGCCTGAACCTCGAAACCGAGACCGGCGTCCGCGCGCTGGCGATCCGCCGGCAGGGGAACTGGCTGCTCAACCCCGACCGGGAGACGCGCCTCGAAGCGGACGACGTGGTGCTGTTCCGGGGGCCAGAGGCCGGCATCGCCGAGGTGTATCAGGACGCGACCGGCGACGTGTACGAGCCGCCGGAACCGCCGGAGGGAGGCGTCCGGGACCTCGAACGCGCCGTCGACTCCATCGTCCTGATGAAAGACATGGGCGAGCTGGCCGTCGATCTGGCCTACGGCGCGGTGCTGTTCGACAGTACGGAAGTCGCCGAGGAAGTCGTCGAACTCGAAGCCGAGGTCGACGCGCTGCAGTCCCGGTTCGAGGCCTGGACGCTCCGGGCCGCCGCCGACATCGACGACCCCGTGTCGCTGCGAGGCCTCGTCCACCTGGCCCGTTCGACGGAGGTTATCTCCGACGCCGCGCTGGAGATGAGCGAGGGGGTTCTGCGGGGACTGTCGACCCATCCGGTCGTCGCCGAGGCCGTGCAGGAGTCCGACGAGGTCATCGTCCGGACGGCGGTGTACCCCGACAGCGACCTCGCTGGGACGACCATCGGCGACGCGGCGGTCAAGACGGCGACGGGTATGCGGATCATCGCGATACGTCGCGGGGCCGGGGAGAGTGAACGGACCGGGCGCGAGGGCGGCGACTGGGTCGTTTCGCCGGGCCCGGAAACGCAGATTCAGACGGGCGACGTGCTCATCGCGAAGGGGACTCGAACCGGCGGCGGTCGGCTTACAGAACTGGCCGAGGGAAAATAGCGTTCTGCTACTGTCTTGCGAGTCGCACAGCAGACACGGCCGTAAACAGCGCCGTCAGCAGACCGCCCAGCGACGTCGCGAGAACGAACCCCAGCGCCACGTAGAACCCCATCGGGCGCTGGGTCCCCGGCAGGACGAACAGGGCGAACAGCCCCGCCGTGAACAGGCCGGCGAGTACGAAGCCGATTTTCGCGTTCCGTGGCACGTTCAGCGCCGCGACCATCGCCGCTTTCCCGCTCTGTGGCTCGGACTGGGACACACCTGTCGATAGGGGTGGCGGCCCCAAGATGCCGTCGGTCCGGCGCAACTGCTGGCGAAATCCGAACCAGTAAAGGCTCCCAAGGCAAACGTGGGAACAATGGTTACTTTCGGTACGGCGACCGCCGCCCCCGGTGAGAAAGACACGGGGCGGCTGGAGGTCGGTGAGACCCGCGACGGGTCGACGTTCGGGCTACCGGTCGCCGTCGTCAACGGTGTCGACGACGGGCGGACCCTCTACATACAGGCGGCCAGCGACGGCGACGAGTTGAACGGCGTCGGCGTCATCCAGCGAACACTCCCGCAGCTCGACCCAGCAGAGCTGTCCGGAACGATTCTAGTCTGTGGCGTCGTCAACTACCACGCGTTCCAGGTCGCCGAGCACCGCAACCCGATCGACGACACGAAGATGAATCGGGCGTATCCGGGCGACAAAACGGGGACGTCGAGCGAGCGCATCGCCGCGGCGACGTTCAACGCCGCCATCAGCGCCGACTACGTGCTCGACCTACACCAGGGGTCGACCTCGCGGATGATCGACGAGGTACGGGTCCGGTGTGGCACCCGCCACCGCCTCCACGAGGAGTGTCTCGAACTCGCGAAAGTGTTCGGCTGTGGCTACATCCTCGACCAGAAAGGCCCCGACGGGCAGTTGGCTCGCGCCGCCCCCGACGAGGGCGTGCCGACAATCGACCCCGAACTCGGCGGCTGTGTCGGCTGGGACGAACAGTCCATCCAGCGGGGCGTCGACGGTGTCTTCAACGTCCTGCACTACTACGGCTTCCTCGATGGCCACCATGACACGCGCCCCCAGACCCGCGCCTCCGGATTCGAACAGTACGGCTCCCCCGTCGGCGGCCTCATCGACCTCAAGCCCGACCTCGGCGACCGCGTCGCCCGCGGCGAGACGCTGTTCGAGGTGACCGACGTGTTCGGCGAGCCGAAGGCCGAAATCACCGCCGACTCCAGCGGCGTGTTCTGGCGTGCCCGTCGACTCCCGCAGGTCGCGACCGGCGAGTACGTCTGCTCGGTCGGGACGAACGTCGACACCTACTAACAACCACTTTTTACTTCGGAGGGTGTCCTCGGCCGCGGTGCGGCCTGTGGGCACCCCCCTCGCAAAAACGTGGGGAAAACGCGGGACCTCGCTACGCTCGGTCCCGTGAAACGCGGCGCTTCGCGCCGCGTATGCTCGCTTGCTGACCTGCCTTTCCCCGGGGCGGCCGACGGCGCGGCCGCCCGGCCATCGCTCCGTGCGCTCCGCCAGCCCAGCCGCAGGCACCGACTACCGCGCCACAGACGCCGCCAGCTTTTGGACGGTTCGCCACGGAGCAAGCCCATGCGCACCTGTAGCGTCTGCGACCGGGAGTACCCCCGTGAGGAACCCTGGCGGTGTTCCTGCGGGGCTCCGCTTGATTACGCCAGCCAGCCCCTGCCCGACAGCCGACCGGCGCAGTTCTCGCGGGCCAGCGGCGTCTGGGACTTCGCTGACTTCCTCCCGATGGGTGAGCGGGTCAGTTTAGGCGAAGGCTGGACGCCGCTGGTCGACGCGCCCGAGTGGGACGCCACGTTCAAACTGGAGTATCTCCACCCGACGGGGAGTTTCAAGGACCGCGGCGCGGCGACGGTCATCGCCGAAGCGCTCGGAGTCGGAGCCGACCGCGTGCTCGAAGACTCCTCGGGCAACGCCGGGCTGGCAGTCGCGTCCTACGCGGCACGGGCGGGCCTGGACGCGGAGATATACGTCCCGGCGAGCGCAAAGGAAGCGAAGGTTCGCCGCATCGAACGGACCGGAGCCGACGTGGTCCCGGTCGAGGGGAGTAGAGAGTCCGTAACCGCGGCCTGTATCGACGCCGTCGAGAGTGGGGCGGGCTGGTACGCCAGTCACGCCTGGAACCCCGCGTTCTTCGCCGGGACGGCGACGGCCGCCTACGAAATCGCCGCCCAGAGAAACTGGAGCGTGCCGGACGCCGTCGTCACACCGCTCGGTCACGGGACGCTGTTTCTCGGCCTCTACCGCGGGTTCCGGGCACTGGAGCAAGCTGGATGGACGGACGCTATCCCGCGTATACTGGGGACGCAAGCGGTCGGGTACAGTCCCATCGCCGACGAGGAGGGCAGTACACCGGACGACGCTGCTGCCAACGACCTCGCTGACGGGATCCACATCCGCGACCCGCCGCGTGCCCAGCAAGTACGACACGCCATCGACGAAACCGGCGGTGCCGCCGTCGCCGTCTCCGCGGCGGCAACCGAGCGAGAGCGCGACCGACTCAGTGGGGCAGGGTTTCACGTCGAGCCGACGTGTGCGACGGCGACGGCTGCGCTCCCTCAGTTCAGAGAGCGGGGAGAACTCCAGGACGGTGACGACGTGGTTGTTGCGTTGACCGGACGGAACGACTAACCTACCGCATCAGCAGTGTCGAGACCGGAAAGTCGGCATCGACGGAGAGCCACTGGTCCTCTACGTCTGTCGTGTCGACATCCGGCGCGTAGCAGATGAGTCGCTCACTGCCGTCGGGACGGGAGCGTACCACGGCAGGTAGCGTTCCCTCGTCAGCGTCAGCCGCTGCCGTCACCGCACTCGTCGACCGGGTATCGGAGTCCATGTCTCGGTTCACGACAGGTATCATTATTGTTACCTGTCGGTTATCGGGCGTAAGGGCTACTGAACGTCGTCAAGCGGAACGAGAAAGTCCGACGAAACGGCCAGCCAGTTCCCTTCCAGTTCGGAGGGCGTGCTGCCGGGCGGATACAGGATCGAGCGCTGGCCGCCGCCCGCAGCCGGCTCGTGTTCGACAGTCAATAGCTTCTCGGCGGCCATGCCGTCCGTCGTATTTCGCCGGTGGGTGTCTGCCCCTTCGGTGCTCATGGCCGCACATAACGGTATATCAATATTGTTATCCGTAGTCTAAATCGAGGTATATCCCCGTATTACCGGAATATTCGTGGTGCTTACTCGACGGTAGCCGGTTCGAACCAGATAGAAGACAGGACCAGGGCCACGATTGATTGTCGGGTGGGATGTTTACGCGACGATGTCACACCGCATTCGAATTGTCGGATCTGATTTCCGGATAATGTCGTCCCCGAGGTCGAGAGAGACCGGTACACCGCGACGCTAATCGGTCTCAGCGGGACGGGTGAGTGGGCGCGTCGAACCCGCCACGGACCAGCGGCTTCGCGATGTGGCGGCGTGCAACCGGCGGCACTTCGTACCAGCCGCGTTCCAGTCCCCGCTCGATTGACTGCTCGACCTTGCCGTCGGCGCTGGTCCCGCAGTCCCGACACCGATAGCCCTGGTTCCGGCCGGCGGATTTCATCGACCGCCCACAGTCCGGGCAGTCCGGCGTGACGGGTTCCGTCCGAACGAGTTCCCGGACCGCGAACTTCTCCAGTTTGAGCGTGCCGTCAGTCACTTCGCCACAGGCGGTGATTCGGTCGCCCACCCTGAGCGAGCGGACCCGGTCGCGAAAGCCCTTTGTCGGCTCGAAGGCCGCACAGTCGAGGGTCGTATCGTCGCCCTCGAGCGTAACGAACACATGCCCGCCCTCCCGCGTTTCGGGGGCGTCGACCACGTCGCCGGTGACGCGGTAGGCGCTGTCAGCCGTGACCGCGTCGACAGCGGCGTCCTGTAGATGGACGTCCGTCCCCTGGTTCGTCACGAACGTCGCTCGCCGGGCGATGGGTTCGCTGTCGATCGCGTCGGCAACGGCGCGGCAGGCGTCGGGGTCGTCGCCGCGGATCCCGTAGAGAATCGGACACGGCGTCCGGGGAACGCAGACCGGATAGCCCGATGCACGGTCGACAGTGTCCCACACGTCGGGGTAGTACTCGGCCGCTACGTCGCGGACGCTCTCGCCGTCGACCGCCCGCTCAGTGCCCCACCGGTCTCGCTCCCGGTAGGCGATGTGTTCGTAGGTCCAGTCCGACAGCGCGGCCCAGGCCCCGACCGCCGCGAGCGCGCCGACGAGCCCGCGGCCGTTGCCCCGCTGACAGCGGGCGAACCCGACCACGTCAGCTAGCGTCGTCGCGGCCATCGGGTCCTGTATCGACTGGATTGTCTCGCAGGCGAACGTTGCGACCTGCGGTGGGACGTCTTCGGGGTCGCAGTCCGCGACGATAGCGCCGGGGTTGGTCCGGGGGTCGTCGGTCTCGGCCATGTCGAGCACGTCCCCGGCCAGTTCAAGCGCCGTGTCGGCGTCGAGGTCCGTATGCACTGCCAGCGCCGCGTTCCCGCGGGTCTTGTGCTCAACGGCGGGGTTCAGTCGGACGAGGAGCAGTCGCTCGACGGTCCCCCCGGCGTCGTGTATCGACTCCGCGAGGCTGGCGGCGGCGTAGGTCGTACACATCCCCCGCTCGCGCGAGTCCGTATCATCGAGGCCGACGACAGTCACAAGCGCCTGTAGCCCCGAAACGGTCAAACCCCTTTCGTCACGCTGTCGGTAGGAGCCTGAGAGGTCAACGAACGGCGCAATGCATATAATGGGTGAGCGGGCTAGACTCAGTAGAGGTACAGAGTACTATGTCACGGTCGGCGCTGGTGGAAAACGTCATGGCGATGCTCGAAGACGCTGGCTTCCTCGTCAGCGACCGCTGTGCGATTCGTCCGAAGAGTTTCGACATCGCTGCCCGTCGCGGTGAGGACGTGTTGCTCCTGAAGATACTGGGCAACATCGACGCCTTCGACGCACAGACCGGGGGCGAGATGCGGCGACTGGGCACGTACCTGAATGCTACACCGATCGTAGTCGGACTCCGGACCCGTGACGAGGAACTGAAACCCGGCGTCGTCTACTTCCGGCACGGCGTCCCCGTGCTGTCGCCCGACACCGCGATGGACCTGTTCGTCGAGGAGGTCCCACCGCTCATCTACGCCGCTCCGGGCGGACTCTACGTCAACATCGATTCCGAGATTCTCGCCGACGTGCGCGAGGACCGCGACTGGTCGCTCGGCCGTCTGGCGAAGGAACTTGGCGTCTCCCGACGGACGGTCTCGAAATACGAGGACGGGATGGACGCCTCCGTCGAGGTGGCCGCCGAACTGGAGGACCTGTTCGACGCGCCGCTGACCTCGCCGGTGAGCGTCCTCGACGGCGCCGAGGAAGTCCGGGACGACGAGCCGACACCGGACGACCCCGCCGTCGCACCGGAAGACGAGCCGATTGTGACGGTATTCACTCGTATCGGCTTCGAAGTCCACCCGACGGACCGCGCGCCGTTCAAGAGCGTCAACGAGAGCGACGACGAGCACGGGCAGGTCCTTGCCGGTCACTCGGCGTTCACCGAGACGGCCGAGAAGCGAGCCCGCATCATGTCCTCGGTCGGCGAGGTAACCCGGACTCGGTCGGTGTACGTCGTCGACGAACTCCGACGGGAGTCCGTCGAGGGGACCGCGCTCATCGAGAAAGAGGAGATGGAAAACATCGAGGACGCCATCGACCTGCGCGACCTCATTATGGAGCGCGGCGAGGAACCCGAGGAAGTGGCCTGAGCGGGCGCTCTCAGTCTTCGCTGTCACGTAAAAACGAGAACTACCGTAAGCGCCGAGTCTACTGCCCGTACGTTTCTTCGAGGTACTCGACGATGTCGTCGGATTCAGGCATCCCGTCGACGCCGTTGTCCTCGTCGACGAGGACGGGAACGCCCGTCTGGCCCGAAACCTCCTTCACTTCGGTCCGATCGCCGTGGGACCGCGGGACCATGTGGGATTCGTAGTCGAGGCCCAGCTCGTCGAGTTTCTTGATTACCTTCGCACAGTACGGACAGCCTTCGAGTTCGTAGAGTTCGAGATTAGCCATTTGCACTCGTGGGTAGGCGAGCCAGCGTCAAGAACACATCGGTGGTGTGCTCGTCTCGTGCAGGGCCGAGAGCGTTCCGACCAGCGCTATACGTCGATATCGTCGGGTGCGTCGGCGAGCAGGTCAGAGGCAGTCACGAGCGAGGACAGTTCGAGGTCGTGGTCGGCGAGGTTCTCGCTGGCCCCCTCCTCGCGGTCGACGACGACGAGCACGCGGTTGACGATAGCGCCGGCCTCGCGGAGCGCCTCGGCGGCGTCGACCGCGCTCTGGCCGGTCGTCGCGATGTCTTCGAGGATGATGACCTCCTCGCCGTCGGCCAGATCCCCTTCGATTCGGTTGCCCGTGCCGTACTCCTTTGCCTGCTTGCGGGCGATGACGTAGGGAATGCCCGTCTCGACACTGGTGACCGCGACCAGCGGGACTGCGCCGAGGGCGACGCCGGCGAGCGTGGCGTCCGTGTCCCACTCGGCGATGCGCTCGGCGAAGGCCTCGGCGATGCGGTCCAGACAGTCGGGGTTGGTCTCGAAGACGTACTTGTCGACGTAGTAGTTCGACGTGCCGCCGTGGGAGAGCTCGAACTCCCCGAACTTGACGGCGTCGGCGTCCCGCAGCGCCGCGATGAGGTCGTCGTTTGCCATACGCTCACTGCACGGTCACGGGGCTAATGACTGTTGAATTCGGACAGCGACATTCCTAAGCCCCTCCGCATCAGACACTCGCTCGAATGCAAGTGTTCGGGTCGAGTGGCGTCCGAGGTGTCGCGGGCGATGAGCTGACACCGCGGTACGTCCTTCGGGTTGCACAGGCCGCCGGGGACGTCTGGCGTGACGACCACGACCGCGTCGCGATCGCCCGGGATACGCGGACGACCGGGCGGACGTTTATCAACGCCGCGACAAGCGGGCTGACGGCCGTCGGGTTCGACGTCGACCGCCTCGGCGTCGTGCCGACACCGGGGTTGCAGGCCTACTGCGAGCGTGAGTCGGTCCCGGGCGTGATGATTACCGCGAGTCACAATCCGGCCGCGTACAACGGCGTGAAGCTCATCGGCGCGGACGGCGTCGAACTGACGCGGGACACGCTCGACCACGTCGAGCAGTCCCTCCGGGACGACACCCCGACCTACGCGGACTGGGAGACAGTCGGGTCCGACACCGCCATCGCCAGCGCTCGCCGCCGCTACCGCGAGCAGGTGCTGTCTGCCGTCGACCGCGACCGCATCGCCGACGCCGACCTCACTGTCGTCGTCGACCCCGGCCACGGCGCTGGCTCGCTGACGAGCCCCGACCTGTTCCGCGAACTCGGCTGTGAGGTCCACACCGTCAACACCCAGCCCGACGGCCACTTCCCCGGCCGCGACCCCGAACCCGTCGCCGAGAACCTCGGAGACCTCCGGGCGTTCGTCCGCGCGACCGACGCCGACCTCGGATTCGCCCACGACGGCGACGCCGACCGCGGGATGTTCGTCGACGAGACCGGAACCCATATCGAAGGTGACGCCGCACTGGCCGCGCTCGCGGCGGCGAAAATCGAGTCGGGCGACGGCGTCGTCTCGGCGGTCAACGCCTCCCAGCGGCTGGTCGACGTCGTCGAGGACGCCGGCGCGACCCTCTCGCTCACCCCCATCGGCTCGACGTACATCGTCAGCCGCATCCGCAAACTGCAGGACGAGGGGACCCACGTCGCGAT
Organism: Haloarcula sp. CBA1131; assembly: GCF_008728975.1. Taxonomy (NCBI): domain Archaea; kingdom Methanobacteriati; phylum Methanobacteriota; class Halobacteria; order Halobacteriales; family Haloarculaceae; genus Haloarcula; species Haloarcula sp. CBA1131. The sequence continues at coordinate 602,095 of NZ_RPCY01000001.1, read as the reverse complement.
TGCCGGCGAAGGCAACGGCGGCATCCTCTTCCCCGACTACCGCATCGCCAGAGACGGGGCGTTCACCGCCGCGAAGTTCCTCGAACTCGTCGCCGAGCGGCCCGCGAGCGAGGTGGCCGCGGACTACGACGACTACTACAACGTCCGGCGAAACCTCGAATACGAGACCGAAGACGAGCGCGAAGCGATGCTCGAAGGCATCGAGGCCCACGCGAACGACGCGACGGCCGACCTCGACACGACGGACGGCTATCGCCTCGACTACGGCGACGGTTGGGTGCTCGCCCGACCGTCCGGCACGGAGCCCGTCGTCCGGGTCTACGCCGAAGCGCGCACGCTCGACCGCGCCGAAGAGCTGGCCGAAACGATGGTGAGGCGAGCAACCCAGCAGGCTGACACTTACAGCGGCCGATAAATCTCCAGCGCGTCGTCGATAGCTGCCCTGGCCTCGCGGGCGGTCGATAGTTCCTGCTCGACAGCACCGCTTGCCAGCCGTTCACGCTCGGATTCTGTGAGGTCTGCCCGAGCGACAGCGCTCTCGCGAAGCCGCTCGTAGTCATCCCGCTCCGCGAGTCCACGCACCTCCCGTAGCGCCGCGACGACTGACTCGTCGGCGAACCGGGCGACGACCGAGCGGTACTCACGGCAGAACCACGGCAGAGCGTCGGCCGACGGCGGCGGCCAGTCGATCCGCACCGGCTCGGCGTCGAGTCGCCGGAGATACGTCTGCCGGGTGGCGACGGCGCTCCGTAGCGCCGCGGCGTCGTCGACGTAGTGGTCCAGCTTCGAGGCGGAGTAGTCGGCGTACTCCAGTAGTTTCGGAATCGGCTCCCGGCCGGCGTCGTGCTCGCGGACGTAGGTCAGCAGTTCCGCAGGTGGGGACCGGAACTCGACCAGCGGGTACGCGTCCGACCGATCGATAACTGCCAGCGCGTCCTTAGCCGGCGTATTGCGGCGAAACTCGGTGAACGCCTCGGAGACGGCGTCGTTGTAGCGCTCGATGGGGTCACGGAGATGCTCGACCGGGGCATCGAGATCGGCGTCGCCGAGACGCTGGAGGCGTTCCAGGTCGTCGATGCGGTCGCTCAGTTCGTCGCGTCGACGGTTCGCCTCGGTCCGGGCTTTCTTGTACTGCTCGCGTGCGTCGTCGAGTTCGTCGAGTCGCCCGACGAGGTCGCCGATGGGCGACAGCATCTCGCGGGCCTGCTCGAAATCGCCCTCGGTGAGTCGCCGCTGCTGGAGGAAATCGTCGATTTCTTCGAAGGTATCGCGCTCGGGCAGATCCTCGGGGAGATCGTCGGTCAGCGTCCCGACCCGGCCCTGAAACTCCATGAACGCCTCGAAGTCGCCGCCGCCGGTCGCCCGGCCGTCGTAGCTGTCTAGCAGGTTCCACAGCTCGCTGTAGATGTCACGGCAGTCACGCAGCGCGTCGGCACCGACCTCCCCGACACGCGTCTGCGCTCGGTCGTGCGCATCGGCGGCCTGTTCGAGGTTCTCGACGGCGTCGGGGGTTCCTGCACTGCTTTCGATCTCAGTATCGGATCGCGCCATCAGTAGACGTCGTCCGGGTCAAACACTTGCTCACCGACCGTCTCGCCGTCGACAGTCCGGTGGAAACAGGACTCGTAGCCGGTGTGGCACGCCCCGCCGGTCTGGTCGACGACGTACAGCAGCGCGTCCCCGTCGCAGTCGACCCGCACCTCCTCGACGGTCTGGGTGTGGCCGCTCGTGGCCCCCTTGTGCCAGAGTTCGTCGCGGCTCCGCGAGTAGTAGTGGGCCTCCCCCGTCTCTCGGGTCTTCCGCAGCGCTTCCTCGGTGACGTAGGCGAGCATGAGTACCTCGCCGGTGTCGGCGTCCTGTGCGACAGCGGGGATGTACTCCTGCTCGTCGAACGCGAGGTCGACCTCGGTCATACTCGGGCGGAGGCGTGTCCGAAAAATAGGTCTTCTGCTACCGGGGGTCACGCGAGCCCAACAGCCTGCAACAGCGAGAACAGCACGTCGCCGTAGGTGAGCGAGACGACAAGCCCGGCGAACATCGGGACGAGGAACGGAATCCCGGGCGAAATCCACACCTCGTCCTGTTCGGCGAGCACGTCCAGTCCGTCACGGAGCTGGGCCGGCGACGTGCCGTAGGCGGAGTGGTCGATGTCGTCTAAGAACTGCTCTGCACCCCACGGATCGTCGATGTGGTCGGGACGGTCGGTCTCATCGGCCCCGGCGTCACGGTTTGCCGGCTCGTCCACGTCGTCGGCCACCGGGTCGCCGCCGTCGGTCGCCAGCGAGCCGTCGCCGGGGTCGTTCGGGACCGCCGGGATGGAGGTCGGCAGCCGATGCTGCTCGGGATCGGCACGGATGTCAGCAAGCGAGCAGCCGCGCCACTGGAGGTACATCCGGAGGGCGTCGAGGTCGAGGCCGCCGCGGTCGAAGCCGTCGGGGGATTCGAGCAGGCGGCCGTACTCCTCGGTGACGTTGGCGGCGGCGACGGGCCGCCCGATGAACATCGCCAGCGAAAAACGACCACGGGCGAGGTTCCCGGCAGCGACGGCAAGCGGGTAGACGATGCCAGCAAGCACAGTGTTCGAGAGGATCGTCAGCGAGAACACGCCGATAGCGCTCTGCTGGAGCGGGAGCGCGACGCTTGGCATTGGCAGGTAGTACACCGGATAGACGGGAAAGAGGACGGCGACGAGCATGAACGCCTTCGCGTCGGCCCCGCCGAACCCGCCGATGAGCCAGAAACCGTACGACAGCGGAACGACGAAGCCGAGACTGATCGCGACTCTGATGAAGAACAGCCGCTGGCCGACCGCTGTCGGGCCGGCCCAGACGGTGTAGGCGTCCCACAGCAGGAGCACGACCGCCAGCACGGCAAGCGGGGTCCAGGTCCGGTTGGGCACCCGGCGGGTTTTCACGTCGCGGTAGGCCGCCCACCCGAACACCGGGACGGCGACCAGCCGAAGCAGGTCCGGTATCGACCCAAGCACGGCTGTACGCAATACAGGGGTACCCCTAATGGTTCCGATACGACGGCTGTCGAAGGCAGTCGCTGCTGGAAGAAGAAAGTGTAGTGCGCTGCAGGAGCCGCGTTAGATGACGCGGTTCTGCAGGTAGTCGAGGTGCTTGGCGTTGTAGACGATCTTGACCTCGTCGGCGTCCGGGCTGCCGATACAGGTCAGGCGAACGTTTTTGTCTTCGACTTCCTCGTCGCTGAGGATCTGCTGCATGTCCATGTCGATGTCGCCTTCGAGAACGATGGCGGCACAGTTCGCACAGGCACCGGCGCGACACGAGAAGGGCCAGTCGTAGCCCTGCGCCTCGGCGGCTTCCAGGATGTACTCGCCTTCGTTCACCTCGAGGGACCCGTAGTCCTCACCGTCGAGGTCCATATCTGACGCCTCTGCGAAGACGTCGTCGTCGTACATGTCCCAGCCGTTATCGTCCACTACTTCGTAGTTAAGGTACTCTACCGTGGGCATCACCTGATTGGTTCGAACCCCGCCCTGTTAGACTTTGCCCTTCGGTTTTAGGCCGTGCAAAATAATGAGGGACAACGCGGGGATTCGTCGGAAACCGACGACAGCTGTTCGGGACCGATCACCGCTCAGGCAATCGGCAAAAACTTGAATACCAGATACGCCGCGAGCGTCGCGATCGAGGGGACGATGTTCTGAAGGAAAATCACTCTGGCGGTGGTCCCGGGTTCGAACAGGTCCGACGCCGACGGGATGTCCTCCCGCGATTCCTCGCCGATGGGTTCGGTCTCGGCCGGCTTCGGCGTCCCCTTTTTCCCGCCGACAGTCGGCGCATCCGCGGCTTCCGCGTCGGTGGTCAGCGCACCGACAGACGCGACGGGCGTCTCGCCCTGCACAGTGTCGGAGAGGCTCGTCGTTCGCGTTGCACGGCCCCAGCCGAGCCCGACGATGCTCATCGTGGCGATGATGACGAAACTCGCCGGAATACCCAGCGCGGAGAGGAAGGTGACGATGGTGGAGGCAACTGCCGCAACCACGATGGCGGCGACCAGCGGGAGGTCGGTCAGGTCGTTGCCGACCGTGTCCATCGTTCGACGGGCGATGGTAAAGGCACCGAGGCCGATAGCGCCACCGCCGAGCAGGATAGCCGGGTACATATCTAGCGAGCCGTTCCCCACGAGGGGGGCGACGGCGTTGGCGACGTTCGACGCGCCCGCCGAGAAGGCCATGTAACAGCCGATACCGATGACGACGACGGTCCCGACGAACTCACGCGGTGTCGTGTTCTCCCCAAGTGACGGCCGTGGAATCGAACCGGACCGGTCGAAATCCAGTAGCGACCCCTCGCTCTGGGAGACAGCGAACCACTCGACGAGGCGCGGGTAGAAGTACCGGCCGATGACCCCGCTGACCCAGAAGGCGATGATCGGGGAGACGAGCCACCACGAGACGATTTCGAGCATCAGGGCGGCGTTTAGCGTCCCGCGAGCGAGGCCGAGACCGGCGATAGCGCCGACAGCCGTCATCGAGGTCGACGCCGGGACGCCGACCACGTTCGAGAGAAACAGCGCGACACCGATGAAAAACAGCACGACGATGCTGATGAGCGGGGAGAAGGCGGTCTCGACGAGGTCACTCCCGAGGCTTTCGACGACTTCCGGGCCGACGATGAGTCCCCCAGCCAGCGCGAAGATGGTCATCAGGGCCGCCGCGGACAGTTTCGAAAGCGTATCTGACCCGACTGCAGGCCCGAACGCGACACCCGTCGAAGAGCCCCCGATATTGAACCCGACGAAGATAGCCACCAGAACACCGAGGGCAAAGAGAACTTCGACCATACAGGTGCCAGTCCCTCACTGGGTTAAAACGTACCGAACGGGTAATGTGCCAAGCGACGGCGACCGCCGCTACGACGACCGCTCGTCCGAGCCACCGTCGTCGGTGTCAGACTTGCCACCCTCGTCAGCGAGGTGCTCGTCGTCGGCCGGCATCGTCTCCTCGACCTCCGCCGCGGTCTCCTCGACTTCGTTCGCCGTTTCCTTGGCCGCTTCGACCTCGTCGGTGACCGATTCGGCGGTCTGCTTCGCATCGCTGGTCTTGTCTTTGACCTCCGTGGTCTTGTCTTTCACTTCGGTCGTCCTGTCTTTCGCTTCCGTCGCCTTGTCCTTGACTTGGGTCGTCTTGTCTTTCACTTCGGTCGTCTTGTCCTTGACTTGGGTCGTCTTGTCCTTGACCTCGGTCACCTTCTCGGCGGCGTCCTCGTCGCCGGTCTCGGTCGCAGTCTGTTCGACTTCGTCGGCCGTCCGCTCGACTTCGTCCGCGGTCTCCTCGACCTCGTCGACGGTCTCCTCCACTTCGTCCGCTGTCTGCTCGACCTCGCCGGCCGTCTGCTCGACTTCGTCCGCGGTCTGTTCGACATCTTCGGCGGCCTCGTCGACAGTCTCGGCCGCGTTTTCGACCTCGTCGGCGGTCGTCTCCAGTTCCTCGGCTGTCGTTTCCAGTTGCTCGGCGGCCTCTTCGAGTTCAGCGGCCTTCGTGGCGACGTCCTCGTTCGTCCGTTCGAGGACGTTCGCGAGGACGAGGAACTGTAGCAAGCCGACGACGACGAACGCCGAGATGGCGACACTGGCGGCGGTCGCAAGCACCGACACCGTGCCGGCACCGAGCGGGAGAACACCGAACGCGGCCAGCCCCCAGGCCAGCGCCAGGCCGACGGCGACGACCATCACGGCCTGTTCGAAGAGCTGGTACTCGCGTTCGTACGGCCCGAACATGATCGCTTCGAGCCGACGGGCGAGCGGTGTGAGGACGAGTGTAGCAGTAACCATGTCGGACCTTTCCCATCACGGCGTAAAAGGATGGGGGTGGATTTGTGCAGACAGCCGTCCGTACACGGTGGACCGACACGCTTTCGACGGCCGCCGCCGGACCACCGGCCATGTACCCCGAATTCGAGGTCGTCCCCGCGGTCGACATGCAGGACGGACAGGTGGTCCAGCTGGTCGGCGGCGAACGCGGCACCGAAAAAACCTACGGCGATCCGGTCGAGGCCGCACAGCGGTGGGTCGACGCCGGCGCGCGGACGCTCCATCTCGTCGACCTCGACGGCGCGTTCGAGGGCGAGCGACGGAACGCGGCGGCCATCGACGCCGTCCTCGACGCGGTGGGAGCCGACGTGGACGTGCAACTCGGCGGCGGCATCCGAACCGCCGAGGACGCTGTCTCGCTGCTCGACCGCGGGCTTGACCGCGTCATCCTCGGCACGGCGGCCGTCGAAACGCCGGAGATCGTCCGCGAAATCAGCGACGAACACCCCGGTAGTGTGCTCGTGAGCCTCGACGCGAAGGACGGCGAGGTGGTCGTCTCCGGATGGACCGAAGGCACTGGTCTGGACCCCGCCGACGCCGCCGAGCGGTACGCCGACCTCGGGGCCGGCGGCATCCTCTTCACCGACGTGGATGTCGAGGGGCAGCTCGAGGGGGTTCGGACCGACCCGGTTCGCCGACTGGTCGACAGCGTCGACATCCCCGTCGTCGCCAGCGGCGGCGTGGCAACCATCGACGACGTGCTCGCGCTTCGGTCGGCCGGGGCCGCCGCCGTCGTCGTCGGGAGCGCGCTCTACGAGGGGCAGTTCACGCTCGACGCGGCGATTGACGCGCTCGCCGAGGATTAATCGAGCGGGACGAACGGCAGCGTCGCCCGCGAGTCGGCACTGTAGGCCAGCGCGTCGGCCTGACTGACGCTCTCCGGTGTCGTCAGGTCCATAATTCGCGGTGCGTTCTCGACTGCACCGGGCTTGGCACCGCCGAAGACGTAGCCCCCGGCTTCTTCGGCGACTGGCCGGAGCGACCCGCGGTCCTCCGACTGCACCATCGCGACGACTTCGAGGTCCGCCGCGTCCGCGCCGCCGACGGCCTCGCGGTCGAGGCTGAGCGTGACTGTCCCCGCGTCCACGTCGACGGTCTCGCCGAGGGAGACCGCGTCCCCGTCGGCGTCGGTCAGCGTCGCACCGCTGGCGTCGACCGCGCTCTTTGAGAAGCCGCTGATTTCGATGCGGTACTGCCACGGGGCCTCGAAGTCGACGGTCGCGCCGAGGTCGTCGAGGCTGGTCGTCGACCCGCTGTCAGCGCTCGGGTCGCGCAGCCAGAGGACGAACCACTGCGGCGAGAAGCCGCGGCTACTGCCGAAAGCGTTGTAGAGAGTCGCCACCTTGAAGGTGAAGCGATGGAGGCTCGGTGTCTGTTCGACCGTCAGCGACTCCAGGTCGAACGCGCCGTCCTCGAAGTCACCGCTGGTCGGATACGTGTACGCACCTGGGCCGGTGTCGTCGCCGGACGGGTCGGCGAGTTCGGCCACCGTCGCCGGCGGCTTGACCGTCACCGTTCCGCTGGCGAGCGTCGTGCCGTCCGGGAGCGCGACTGACACGTCGTAGTCGCCGGCCGCGTCGATGCTGTAGCCGAACTCGTAGGTGGCGTCGCTTGTGTTGGGCGGGAAGCGGACGTTCGCTGTCCTGACAGTCTCGCCGTCGACGCGGAGCGTCACCGTGGTCCCGCCGATGAACGCCCCGTCGTTGCGCCCAGTGGCCCGGATGAACGGTTCTTGGATGAACACCTCGTCGCCGATGGTGACGTCGAAGTCCTGTGCTGGCCGCTCGTACGCCGGCAGGTCGTTGATATCCTGACCTGTTGCGCGCCGGAAGCGGACAGCCGTCCCGCCGCTGCCGACCATCGACGCGAGCAGGGTCGTCCCCGGTGTGACGACGGCCTCGTCGACGCGAACGTCGGTCAGGTTCTCGTCGTAGGCCGCGTCGATGCCGTCGGAATAGATTTCGGCGACGTACTTCGGGCCGTTAGGGCCGGTACCGTTGCCGCTGGCTTCGTTCGTCCCGTTCTTCTCGCCGTTGTCGTTCCCCGGCCCCTGTCCGTTGCTATCCGAAGCGGGCGAGAGGAACGACAGGGGTACGTCGATGGCGCGGCCGCCCCCGTCAGTCATCGCGCCGAGATACCATTCCTCGCCTTTCTGCCGTGCCGTGACCATGTAATCGCCGATCTCGGCGTCGATGACGCGCGTGTCGTCCCAGCCCGCGGCGGGCACGTCCTCGATAAACTGGAACGCCTCGACGGTCTCGCCGCGGATGGGAGCTGTCTCGGGGTCGGGCATCGGCGCGCCGGTGTCGGTGACGGCGACGGCGTCGAGATTGAGGCCCCCGGTGTCCTCGGCGGTCAGCGAGAGGGCGATTTCGTCCTCGTCGCCGGACAGCGAGACGGTCGTCGAGACGCTCTCCCAGACGTCCCAGTACTCCGTGGGCGGGAACGTGACCTGGCCGGCCGCGGAGCCGTTGACAAGCACCGACGCAGTCCGGTCGGTGTCCGCGCCGATGGCGTTCTCCTCGGCGTCGCTGGCGTACCGGAAGTGAACGTCGTACTCGCCCTCGCCCGCGTCCTCGACGGTCCAGGAGACGGTCGCACCGGGCGCGGCGCTGTTGGGGTCGATGGCGACGTACTGCTCGCCCTGAGCGTTGGCCCAGCGGGCGGCCGTCGAGAAGCCCTCGATGTCGCCCCACTCGGCCTGGGCGACTTCGCCGACGGCGGCCGTCGACGGCTGGTCGGCCAGGTAGGAACTGGGCAGGTCGGCGGCCATCTGGAGGCCGCTGAAGTATGTCGGGTACATCGCCAGTTGCTTGGCGCGCGTGGTCTCGATGCCGCCCGACCCCGAGTCCATGTCGAAGATGCCCGGCGTGTACTCGACCGGCCCGCCCAGCATCCGCGTAAAGGGGAACGTGACGTGGTGTTCGGGGCTCACGTCGCCGAAGGAGTCGTACTCCTGACCTTTGACCCCCTCGCGGGTCATCAGGTTCGGGTAGGTCCGCCGGCGGCCGGTCGGGTGAATCGGCTCGTGTATATCGAGCATCTGTCGATTGGCCGCCGCCGTCTCGGCGACCAGCGTGTGGTGGTTGACCAGTATCTGGTTGTGGTGGCTGTAACGCTCGCCCGCAAGGTCACCGCTGTCGGAGACGTAGCCGTTCTTGATGGTCCGGATTCCGAGGTCATCGTACAACGAAAATGCCTCGTCGAGCTGTGATTCGTAGTTCCGGAAGTCCCCGGCCGTCTCGTTGTGCATCGTCATCTGGGTCGGCGGGTCGAGGCTCGCGCCGTAGTCGGTCACTTCCGCCAGATCGAAGTCCGGATACGGTGTGGAGAAATCGAAACTGCTGCCATCGCCCGGATAGCTCGACCAGCCCTCGTTCCAGCCCTCGACGAGGACGCCGGGGATGTCGTGCTCGCTGGCGAAGTCCATGTACTGCGTGGCGCGGCCGGTCTGTGCGCCGTGGTTGCCGGAGGTCTCCCCGGTGTACTCCCAGTCGGCGCGGCCGGTTATCATCAGCCACCAGACGCCGATGAACTTCTGGGGCTCTATCCAGTCGATGCCCTGCGTGAACACCTCCTCGTCGTAGTCTTCGTTGAGGTTCACCACCAGATTCGACTCGACGAGGTCGCCGGCGCTGGTCCCCACCTGAACTGTTCGCCATGGGGTGACGTGCGGGGCCGACGCCGACACCTTGGTCCCGTCGGGTAGCGGTGCGAGCGTCGACTCGAAGGTCGTGTCGCCGGCGTCCGATGGCGTGAGCGCGAGCGAGGCGTAGTCCGTGAGGTCGGCCTCGTGGACGGCGAGGTGACGGCCGTCGTCGGTTCGCATCGTCATCGGCGTGTGGACGCCGTCGAAGCCAGTGCCGTCGAGTTCGCCGGCCACCTCGCTCAGCGGCGTCTCCTCGTACTCCACCTCGAAGTTGTTGTAGTCGTTGGGAATCCACCACGAGGTGTAGTCCCCGGCGAAATTGTACTCGGTCCGCTCGGATGTGACGACGAACTGGTCGCCGAAGGGCTCCCCGAAGATGAATCGGAAGCCGACGCCGTCGTCGAACACCCGGAAGACGAGCGTCCCGAACCGCTCCGCCCCGGTCGACTCCGCGACCCCCAGCCGGAGTTCCGTGTACCGCTCGGTGATTTCGTCGTAACGGTCCCAGACTGGCGTCCAGGACGTATCGACCTCGGTTCGCTCGCTCCCGGTGACGGCCAGACCCGAACGGAACGGGTCCTGATTCCGGAACTCGAAGCCCAGTTCGGACTCCCCAATGAGCGTCGTCCCGTCGTGTGCGACCTCGTATGTTGCCACACCGTCGCTGACATCGACAGTGAGTGTTACTGCCCCGTTAGGTGACGAGATAGTCTGTGTGGCCGAGTCGTCGCCGTCTGTCACCTGTGCGGCAGCGTCGTCGGAGACGGAGACCGAGAACGCCGACGCGGCCAGCAGCGAACCGACCCCACCGAGGAACTGTCTTCGGCTCGGGTTAGATTTGGGCTGTGATTCTTCTTCAAACATCGAGTCGTTCCTCCCGCGGATAAGTAATAAAAGTTCACCTAGATTGCATACCAGTTGGTCAATGAATCAGTGAACACCATCGGAATATCGCGTTGGAGTCGAAATAGGGAGGTGACTGTGGAGAGGTAGCTGAACGCCTATCCGGCTTGCACACATAGTGTAGACATGGACCGCAACGAGGTGCGCCACGCGTGGGACAGCGTCTCTGAGACCTACGCCGAACGGCGCGACCCGAGCGGGTCGGACGCAGCCCTGCTCGACGACCTGCTTGAACGGCTCCCCGAAACGCCGACAGTCCTCGACGTGGGCTGTGGCGACGGCGCGCGAACGCTTGCGAATCTTCCGTCGAACAGCGTTGGGCTCGATTTCTCGCGTGTGGGCCTGGACCTCGCCGCCGAGACGGTGCCGGACAGCCGTCTCGTTCAGGGGGATATGACGGCGCTTCCGGTTGCGACCGACAGCGTGGACGCCGTCACGGCCTACCACGCCGTCTTTCACGTCCAGCGAGACCAGCACCCGGAAGTCTACCGGGAGTTCGCCCGCGTCCTCCGGCCGGGCGGCACTGTGTTGATGACACTGCCGAGCGGCCAGTTCGAGACCGTCCGGCGCGGCTGGATGGGCGGGTCGATGTTCTTCTCGGCACCGGGTCGGCGGGCGACGCTCGACCAGTTGGCCGACGCCGGCTTCACCGAGACGGAGACGGTCACCGCGACGGACCCCCTCGGGAGCGATAGCGAGTTCGTCTTCGCCACGCTCGCCGACGCGTAGTAACTCACTACTCCCCCAGCTCGTCGGCAGTGCTGACGTGCATCCCCACGAACTGCCACGGGCGGGCCCCGTCTGTGGCCACCAGCGTCCCGCTCCAGCGGGTGTCGTACGCGTGGCGGACTCCATCCTCGGTGTCAGTCCAGCACAGAGTCACGTCGTCGCTGAACCACGCGTAGCCCTCGCGTTCTGTCACCCGGAGCGCATGGCTCTCGACAGTCCAGTCGGCCGTCGTCTCGGTCTGCTCCTGCAGGCCTGCCCTGATGGCGTCGGTCCCGACCAATTGTTCGGAGATTCCGAACTTGACCACCGAGCGGTCTGCGTCATCGGGGAAAAAGGGGCCGAGCGGCTCGCCGGCACGGAGCGCCGCGTAGTAGGCTGCGATAGTCTCGCTGGCGTTCATGCTCGGCCCTACGGCCTGTGGCCCCTTCACTGGCCACGCCGGGCGGCCGCAAAGACGCTCTCCCGACCCGCAATCCTTACGCCGCGGACGGCCACACGGACGTGTATGACAGAGGCGACGGGAATCGTCGGGGAATTCCTCACGCTCAAGGAGGGGACCGACGCGGACCTGCTGGCGATGCAGTGTGGCGACTTCTACGAGTTTTTCGACGAGGACGCCGAGATTGTCGCCGACGAACTCGACCTGAAGGTGAGCCAGAAATCCTCGCATGGCTCGTCGTACCCGATGGCGGGGGTTCCAGTCGACGACCTGACGCCGTACGTCTCCGCGCTGGTCGAGCGGGGCTACCGGGTCGCTATCGCCGACCAGCACGAGACCGAGAACGGCCACGCTCGCGAAATAACGCGGGTCGTGACGCCCGGAACGCATCTGGAGACCGGCGACGAGTCGGCGCAGTACCTCGCCGCGGTGGTTCGGGAGGCCAGCCGAGACGGCGGTGACACCTACGGTATCGCCGCGACGGACGTGACCACGGGCCAGTTTCAGGTCACACAGCTCGACGACGCCGACGCGGGCGAGGCGCTGACGGAACTGTACACGTTCGGGCCGGCCGAGATTCTCCCCGGCCCGGAGCTCCGGAACGACGACGAATTTCTGGACCGCCTGCGCGAGCGGACGGACGCGGCGCTGACGCTGCACGACTCGGCGTCGTTCGAGCCGGGCCGGGCGCGCCACACCGTCCGCGAGCAGTTCGGGAGCGAGACGGTCGATAGCGTCGGTATCGGCGAGCAGAGCGTGGCGGTCCAGGCCGCCGGCGCGGTGCTGTCCTACGTCGAGGACACCGGGGTCGGCACGCTGGCGGCCGTCACGCGGCTGCAGGCCTACGGCGAGCGCGACCACGTCGACCTCGACGCGACGACCCAGCGGAACCTCGAACTCACAGAGACCATGCAGGGCGACAGTTCGGGGTCGCTGTTCGACACTATCGACCACACGGTCACGGCCGCCGGCGGGCGACTGCTCCAGCAGTGGCTCCAGCGGCCCCGGCGAAACCGGACCGAACTCCAGCGCCGGCAGTCCTGCGTGGCGGCGCTGTCGGAGGCGGCGATGGCCCGCGAGCGGATTCGAGAGACGCTGTCGGACGCCTACGACCTCGAACGGCTGGCGGCGCGGGCCACGTCGGGGAGCGCCGACGCGCGGGACCTGCGAGCAGTTCAGGAAACCCTGGCGCTGCTGGGGCAGGTCGCCGACGCCGTCACCGAGACCGAGCGGCTGGCCGAGTCGCCGCTCGCCGACGCGCTCGACGGGGCCGACCGCGAGGCGGCCGACGCGCTGGCCGCGGACCTCGACAGCGCACTGGTCGCTGACCCGCCGGGAACGATCCGGCAGGGCGGACTGTTCAAACGGGGGTACGACGACGACCTCGACGAGATTATCGACGAGCACGAGGCCGCTCTGGAGTGGCTGGAGACGCTGCCGGACCGCGAGAAGGAGCGGACCGGCATCACCCACCTCTCTGTCGACCGGAACAAGACCGACGGCTACTACATCCAGGTCGGCAAGAGCGAGACCGACGCCGTCCCCGAGGAGTACCAGCACATCAAGACGCTGAAAAACTCGAAGCGGTACACGACACCCGAACTCGACGAGAAAGAGCGGGACGTGCTGCGCTTGGAGGAGCGCCGCCACGACATGGAGTACGAGCACTTCCAGCGGCTCCGGGCGCGCGTGGCTGAGCACGCGACGCTACTGCAGGACGTGGGCCGGACGCTGGCGGAACTGGACGCATTCGCGTCACTGGCGGTCCATGCCGTCGAGAACGACTGGACCCGGCCGGCGGTCGTCGACGGCAACGAACTGTCCATCGAGGCCGGCCGTCATCCGGTCGTCGAACAGACCACCGAGTTCGTCCCGAACGATCTCTACATGGACGACGACCGACAGTTCCTCATCGTCACCGGGCCGAACATGAGCGGGAAATCGACGTACATGCGCCAGGCGGCGCTCATCACGCTGCTTGCCCAGGTGGGCAGTTTCGTGCCAGCGCGGTCGGCGACAGTCGGTCTGGTGGACGGCATCTTCACCCGCGTCGGCGCGCTGGACGAACTCGCACAGGGCCGCTCGACGTTCATGGTCGAGATGCAGGAGCTATCCAATATTCTCCACTCGGCCACCGACGAGTCGCTGGTGATTCTGGACGAGGTGGGTCGCGGAACCGCTACCTTCGACGGCATCTCTATCGCCTGGGCGGCGACGGAGTACATCGTCAATTCCATTCAGTCCAAGACGCTGTTTGCCACCCACTACCACGAACTGACGGCGCTGGGCGAGGAACTGCCGACTGTCGAAAACGTCCACGTCGCGGTCGACGGCGAGCCCCGGTCTGCGGGCAGCGACGGCGACGTGACGTTCCTCCGAACGGTCCGGGACGGCCCGACCGACCGCTCCTACGGCGTCCACGTCGCCGACCTCGCCGGCGTCCCCGAGCCAGTCGTCGACCGCTCACAGGCGGTGCTCGACCGACTGCGCGACGACAAGGCTATCGAGATTCGCGGCAGCGAGCAGAACGACGGCGGAACGACACAGGCCGTCTTCGACCTGGATTCGGGGCAGTTCAGGGACGGCGCGGCCGGGTCGGCGGGCACGTCAGCCGATTCGGGGACTGAGCCGGTTGCGGCCGACGGCAATCCCGAACACGCGCCCGGCGAGTCCGCAGCCGAGGGTCCTGCAGGCGACGCGGCTGCAGCGTCGCTCGACCCGGAAACCGAGGCCGTCCTGTCGGAACTGACGGAACTGGACGTCAACGAGACGCCGCCGGTCAAGCTGATGGCGAAGGTACAGGAGTGGCAGGCTGAACTGGACGACGAGTAGCAGACGCCACCCGATTTTCAACGGAGATACTCACGCCCGAAAGGGTATAGGGGAGTTGTCACTGCTAGAAGGCAATGACCGACCGGATCCGCGTTCTCCACGTCGACGACGACCCGGCTGTCGTCGAAGCGGCCACGAGCGCTCTGGAACAGGAGCACTGTGGCATCACGGTCGAGACAGCGACGAGCGTTGCCGACGGCATCGAACGGCTCGACAGCGACGCGTTCGACTGTGTCGTCGCCGGCTACGACCTGCCGGAGCAGACCGGCGTCGAGTTCCTCGACGCGGTCCGCAAGCGAGCGCCGGACCTGCCGTTCGTCCTGTTCACCAGCGAGGGGAGCGAAGCAGCCGCCAGCGACGCGATTTCCGCCGGTGTCACCGAGTATCTCCGGGTCGACGGCGGCGCCGAGCCGTACGCACGGCTCGCACACACCGTCGTCGACGCTGTCGAACGGACAGCCGACAACATCGAACACGCACAGAGCACGCGACGCGAGCGTGCTATCGAGGAGTTACACTCCACCGCCAGGGCGTTCATGCGAGCCACGACTGAGGATGCGGTTGCCCAAGTCACAGTGGACACCGCCAGAACCATCCTCAATATGCCGGCCAACGGCGTCCACTTCGCCGACGGCGACAGCCTGTATCCGGTCGCCTGGACCGAACAGGTCGAGGAACTCATCGGCACGCCCCCGGTGTTCGAAGCCGGAGAAGCGCTCGCGTGGCAGGCTTTCGAAACCGGCGAGGCCCGGGTCCACGACGATATCACGTCGAGCCCGGACCGGTACAACCCGGAGACGGATATCCGCAGCGAGCTCATCCTTCCGCTCGGGGACCACGGCGTCCTCCTCATCGGGTCGAGCGAGGTCAGTGCGTTCGACGACACGGACGTCACACTCGCACGGACGCTCTCGGTCCACGCGACGGCGGCGCTTAACCGTCTCGACCGTGATCGCCAGCTCCGCGAGGAACGCGAGTTCATCGACCAGGCGCTGGATACGCTCGACGACCTGTTCTACGTCATCGGCACGGACGGCAGCCTTCGGCGGTGGAACGAGCGCATCCCCGAAGTCACGGGATACAGCGACGACGAAATCGGCGATATGGCTGTCGCTGACTTCTTCCCCGATGACGAGCACGGGGCAGTCGAAGCAGCGATAGACGAGACGCGAACCACCGGCCGAGTAACTCTCGAAGCCGAGATTCTGACTGCCGATGGAGAGCGGATTCCGTACGAGTTTGCCGGCACCCGGTTGACAGACGCTGATGGAGCGGTCGCCGGGACCGTGGGTATCGGGCGGGACATCTCCCAGCGCAGGGCGTACGAACGGCAACTGGAGCGAAAGAACGAGCGCCTCGACGAGTTCACCAGTATCGTCAGCCACGACCTCCGAAACCCGCTGACAGTCGCGGAGGGGAATCTGGAACTGGCCAGAACAGAACGCGACAGCGACTATCTCGACGAGGTGTCGCGTGCCCACGAGCGAATGCGAGCGCTGATAGACGACCTCCTCACCTTCGCACGCGCCGGCGAAACGGCGACCGACCTCGAATCCGTCACGCTCGCAAACATCGCCGAGGAGTGCTGGCAGACCGTCGAGGGGGACCGGGCGACGCTCGTCGTCGAGGCCGACCGTCAGATCCGGGCTGATACGGCGAAACTCCGCCGGCTGGTGTCGAACCTCCTCCGGAACAGCGTGGAACACGGATCCACGCGCGCTCAGGCACCGTCCGACCGCACCGCGGAACACGACGAGGAGAACCTAACTGTGCGGGTCGGGACAGTCGAAGACACGGATCGGCACGGTTTCTACGTCGCCGACGACGGGCCGGGCATTCCATCGGAGGACCGCGAACAGGTGTTCGAGGGGGGCTACTCGACCGGCGAGAACGGGACCGGGTTCGGGCTCAAAATCGTCCAGCGGATCGCCGAGGTTCACGGGTGGACGGTCACAGCCACCGAGAGCGAGGCCGGCGGCGCGCGGTTCGAGGTGACAGGGCTCGAACCTGCCTGAGCAGACAGGCCAGTCGCCGAGTGCGGGCCAGCGACATCTGCGGCAGGCCCACTGCGGGACGTGACTGACCTTTTGGTTCTGAAGCCCTCAGTATGGGTAATGTCATCCCAGCGCCCTTCCCAGCGGGACTCGCAGACCGCCGAGCAGTCGGCTGCGCCGCGGGACGGAGCGACGCCTGCACTCGCCGTGGAGGGGTTGTCAAAGCAGTTCGGCAGCGGTGCAGACGCGGTGACGGCCGTCGACGACGTGTCGTTTCGCATCGAGCAAGGCACCGTTGTCGGCCTGCTGGGACCCAACGGGGCGGGCAAGACAACGACGATAAAATCGATTCTCGGGCTGGTGTTGCCTGATTCCGGAAGTGTTCGGATACAGGGTATCGACATGAGCGAGAAACCGCGGGCAGCCTACCGCCACGTCGACGGGATGCTCGAAGGGGCGCGAAACGACTACTGGCGGCTGACTGTCCGGGAGAACCTGCGCTATTTCTCGACCATCAAGGGCGTCAAGCCGGATGCCGTCGCCGACCGTCACGAGCGGCTACTGGAGAAACTCGACCTCCTGGAGAAGGCCGACGAGTCGGTCCGGGACCTCTCCCGCGGGATGAAACAGAAGGTGTCGCTGGCGAGTGTGCTGGCCAGCGAGTCCGATCTGGTGTTTCTCGACGAACCGACGCTGGGACTCGACGTCGAAAGCTCGCTGACGCTGCGTCGGGAACTGCGCCGCATCGTCGACGAGCGCGACCTCACGGCTGTCGTCAGCAGCCACGACATGGACGTCATCGAGGACGTCTGCGACCGGGTCATCATCATGAACGAGGGAGAGATCATCGCAGACGACAGCGTGGCGGCCGTCCTCGACCAGTTCACCGCGAACGCGTTCGCCGTCACCAGTCCGGACATCACCGACGACCTGCTTGCGACCGTCCGGGAGCGCTTCGAGGTGGTCGACGTGACGAGCGTCGAACGGGGCCGGCGCGTCGAGGTAGCGACCGATAGCGACGGGTTCTACCGCCTGCTTGCGCTGTGTCGCGACCACGATGTGACGCTTGCCACCGTCGGCACGGTCGAACCGGGTCTGGAGGACGTGTTCGTCGAAATCACGGGGCAGAAACGATGAGAGTGGCGGAGACGAGACGATGACCGCGAGCGCCGACACGCGCACAGAGGACAGTGATGGGACCAGTGCCCAGGCTGTCAGAGCCGCCATGCAGGCGGGCTATCTCGACCTCGCGCGGGCGGTGCTGTACCGCGAGTACCTCATCTTCGTCCGCTATCCGGCCAACGCCGTCGGCGGTATCGTCATCTCGGTGTTTTTCTTCGGCCTACTGTTCTACGGCGGCCGGATGCTCGCGGGACAGGCGATAACCGACTCCATCGAGGGCATCATCGTCGGCTACTTCCTGTGGTCGCTTTCCGTCGGCGCGTACCAGTCCATCTCGAACGACATCGGGAGCGAGGCCCAGTGGGGCACGCTCGAACGGCACGTCATGACGCCGTTTGGCTTCGCGCCGGTCGCGTTCTGCAAGGGTGTCGCGAAAGTCGTCCGGACGTTCATCACCTCGACAGTGGTGCTGGCGGTGATGCTTGCGATTACCGGGACGACGCTCCAGTTGAACGTCCTTACCGTCGTCGTCGTCGCGTCGTTGACCATCGCCTCGGTGCTTGGTCTGGGATTCGCTGCCGGCGGCGTCGCGGTGCTGTACAAGCGCATCGGGAACTGGCTCAATCTGCTCCAGTTCGGGTTCATTATCCTCATCTCCGCGCCCGTGTTCGAACTCGGCTGGACGCGGGTGCTGCCGCTGGCCCACGGGAGCGCGCTCCTCCAGCGGGCGATGGTCGACGGGACCCGACTCTGGCAGTTCTCGGCCATCGACTTGGGGCTCCTCGTCGGCGTCCCGGTCGGCTACGTCCTGCTGGGGTACGTCGTGTTCCAGTACACGACCCGTCGGGCCAGACGACTCGGCGTACTCGGCGACTACTGACTTCGGTAGACAGGAGGTTTTACTTGAGGTGCCGGTTATGTGATAGGTAACACTCTCGCTCGGGCTACGCACACAGCGTCGGGCGGTCCTCTGCCCTGCACCCCACAAATGGTCACTCGATATCTCTCATCGGAACGGCTGGTGCCCACCATTGCGACAGTGGTCGTCGTTGGTGTGCTGGCTGTTGCGACGTGGTCGCTCGTGTTCGCGAGTGACGGCGCCGCCGACCAACCCCAGATCGACAGGGACGTACAGCAACGCTACGAGTCGATAGACGGTGTCAGCGCGACCCAGACGACGATAGTCTCACAGAACGGGACAGTTACGAGCAGAACAACCTACGACGCGACGCTCCAACCGGGGACCCAGAAGAAACGGCTCGTACTCGTCAACAGTACGTCACAGGCGAATGACGTGCGTCTCTCGGACGGGTCGACGCTGTGGCTGTACAACGACAGTCGTGGAAGGGCAACACGAATACCCCTCTCCGAGACTGAGTCCGACAGAGGTGAGCGGCTACAGCGCCTCTTCACAAAACTCGACGAGTCGACAGCGGACCCCCGGTCAGTTGAACCACTCCCCGTTGTCCCTCGAGGCGAGCGATGGCCGGTCAACTCAACCGAGGGGATGACCGTCAGCTACCGGGGCACAGAGCCGGTTGACGGCCGCGAAGCGTACGTCGTCCATGTGACGCCGAGAAACGGGACAAAAGCATACGAGCAAACCGTCTGGGTCGACACACAGCGGTTTTTCCCGGCCAAGCAGCGGACTGCCTGGACGGCAGACGAGAAGCACACAGTCGTGACGACGAGGTATGCGAACGTCACGTACGACACCGGAGTTCCCCATGACGAGTTTGCCCCCGACTTCCCGGACGACACAGCAGTCAGCGTTCCGGAACCATCAGATAGGAGGTTTTACCTGCGCTGCCAGTTATGTGCTACATAATATTGTCGTTCAGACAGACCGAACGCAGTCGGGCAGTTCCCCACACCCGGTAACCTGATATATGGCCACTCGACACCTCACATCGGAACGACTGGTCCTCACCGTCGCGACGGTCGTCGTCGTTGGTGTACTGGCTGTTGCGATCTGGTCGCTTGCGTTCGCGAGTACCGGAACCGCTGATCAGCCCCAGATCGACGCGGACGTACAACAACGCTACCAGTCGATAGACGGTGTGAACGCGACACAGACGACGACGATCACCCGGAACGGGACAGTTGCGAGCCGGACGACCTACGACGCCGCGCTCCGGCCGGGGACCCAGAAGAAACGGCTGGTGGTCGTCAACAGCACCGTCGAGCGATACGACCGCCGAGTGTCGAACGGGTCGATGCTGTGGCTGTACGACCAGCGCCGCGCGAAGGCGACACGCATCTCTCTCAGCAAAACCGATTCAGACCAGGGTGAGCGGCTGCAGCGTCTGTTTGCGAATCTCAACATGGAGACGACAACCGACACGACGACCGACTCACCGTCGGTT
The DNA here is from genome assembly GCF_008728975.1 of Haloarcula sp. CBA1131. Classification (NCBI taxonomy): domain Archaea; kingdom Methanobacteriati; phylum Methanobacteriota; class Halobacteria; order Halobacteriales; family Haloarculaceae; genus Haloarcula; species Haloarcula sp. CBA1131. Next base: position 582,220 of record NZ_RPCY01000001.1, on the reverse strand, counting down.
GAGCCGTTGCCCGTCGTTCCCCGCAGCGAGCAGCGGCCGACCGTCTCTGCTGGCTCGATGAGCGTCAGTTATCGCGGTACTGAATCAATCGACGGGCGTGACGCCTACGTCATTCATGTGGCACCGAAAGACGACACAGCGGCCTACGAGCAGACGGTCTGGGTGGACACAGAGCAGTTCTTCCCGGTGAAAAAGCGCACTGCGTGGACAGCCGACGGTGAGCGAACAGTCGTGACGACGACGCACACGAGCGTCACCTACGACACCGGTGTGTCCGAGGACGTGTTTACCCCCAACTTCCCCGACAACACGACTGTCACTGTCCCAGAGACGCCCGAAAGACAGACCTACGAGTCGGTCGGTGCGCTCGAAGCCGACACCGAGATCCAGGTTCCGGAGCCCGACATCCCGCCGGGGTACGAACTGACCTACGCGACGCAGACGCGGGGGCGGATCCACAGCGTCGGCCTCCGCTACATGAACCGGACCAGTCTCATCACTGTCGGCAAATACGACCGGCCCGCTAACAGGGACAGCGCCAGCGGAGCGGTGACAATCGACGGGCAACCGGCACAGGTCAGCTACGGACTGACAACCTCAGTTTCGTGGAGCTGTGAGCGCTACCGATACACCGTTCGCGGTGAGGGCGTGTCCGCGGACCGACTCGTCACGGTCGGCCAGTCAATCGGCTGTCCCGGCGGCGAGTGAGCACCCTCGCTGGCATATCAAGCCGCCGTTTTCTGGGCCAGAAGTTCGACTGCACGTTATATTATGGAACCGCTCCTCAATTCGAGTGCAGCGGCCCTGACAACACCGTGCCACCAGCGCCCTCCGGCAATAGCCGCTGTCTGTCCACCATACTGCCCTATGGTTCCCCAGGGCCGCCACCCTGGGGGGAATGTGGGCCAGGCCGCCCGCGAACTGGTCCCCTACCTCGCCCCACCTTCGCCCAAGGGCGGTGCCCTGACCCCACCGGTCTCCGCTGACACTGCGCCCTTCTCCGACGCGGCTGACTTCTGACTCGGAAACTGACGGGACCTTTTATTCGGGGACGGGACGTTGGTCCAGTACGTGAGTGAGGACCCGGCCGTGGGCGACATCCTCGACCTGCTCAGTGACGAGTACGCCCGGGACATCCTCGCAGCAACGAGTGTCAAACCCATGTCCGCGAAACAGCTCGCCGACCAGTGTGAGATGTCACAACCGACCGTGTACAGACGGGTCGAGTGGCTTCAGGAGTACGGCCTCATCGAAGAACAGACCCAGATAGAGACGGGCGGCAACGACTACAGCGTGTTCGCTGCCACGCTCTCGGAGTTCTCGCTGGCGCTTGCTGACGGTGACTTCGAAACCGAGATCGAGCGGACCGAACCGCCGGCGTTCCCGGGACAGGATGAACAGGACACCGCGGACCGATTCACAAAAATGTGGGAGAATCTCTGATATGGTCGCCATCGAGACGCTGATGGACTGGCTCATCACCGCCCTGGCGTTCGGCTCGACAGTACTGGGTGGGTACGTCGGCTACCAGGCCTACCGGGGGTATCGCCGGCATAACAGCCGCGCGATGCAGTACCTCTCAGTCGGGCTGTTCTGCCTCACGGCGGTGGCCTTCGTCGTCGCGTTCGCCGGCTCAGTCCTCCTTCGCCAGGGCCTGCTCGACAGCCAGTTCCAGCAACCGCTGACACTCGTCACTCGCGCCTTCCAGTTCGTCGGCGTCCTCTTTATCGCGTACTCGCTCCACTCCCGGGAGTGAGAATCGGAATGTGTGTGGCGAATCACGGCCGTCCCGAACCGCTGAAGGGTCTCAGGGGGAAAGGATACGTATGGCGCAAACTGCGGGGGGACGGCCGACGGTCCGCATCGACGGGGCTGACCCGGTATTGCTCCCCTGGGACGTTGCACCCGAAACGCTCCCCTTCGATGTCGTCCGCGGCCCAGTCGCGTTCGAGTGTGCCTCCGGCGACCGGATCGAACGGGAGTACACCGGCATCGATGTGTTCGAGCTGTTAGATGCGGCGGCGATGCCCGGCGACACGACCCACGTCCAGTTCGAATCGGCGAACGGCGACCTGGCGTGTATCCCGCTCGCCGACCTCAACGGCGCGGTGCTCGCGCTGGGCGACGGCCCCGGAACTGAGCCGGGGCGACCGCGGTTCGTCTCGCCCCGCGTGCTCGGCCCACGAACCGTCAAGAACGTCTGCCGGCTGCGGCCGCGGGCGCTCGCCGCCGGCGCTGACCGTGAGGCCTACGAGCGGCTGCCGCTGGACGAGTGACGCCGGACGACTGACTACTCCAGCAGGCCGATGTCCTTCGCCAGGCGGTCGGCGAGTTCTTCCAGCACATCGGGGTCGACCTCGGCGACCGGCTCACCGTCGTGGAGCTGCTCGTTGTGGCGCGCGACGGCGTCCTCGACGTCCTCGAAGGCGACCGATGTCCGCGTCCCGCACTCCTCGCATACGACCGGAATCTCGGGCTGGTCAGCTGTCATTAGCGGCAGTTTAGCTCGCTCCCCGATAAACGGACCGGAGCGTCAGCCGGGCGCACCTGGCAGTCACTCCAGGACGCTCTTGGGCCGCTTGAGGTAGAACGCCTGCTCGGTGACGCGCTCGTAGACGGCATACAGCGTCTCGACGGCGGCCAGGTCGGGGTCGAACTGCAGGTGCGGCGCGGTGTGGTACGCCTTGCAACTGGTCAGGAAGAAGTACAGCGTCCGGTGGTGGGCCGGCGTCGCGTCGACGACACCCATCGACTGCCCGCCCAGATCGTCCGAAAAGTCGTTGAGCAGACCGGCAATATCGTCGTTCAGTTGCTCGTCGGGCCGAGTGAGCGGCGCACCGAGCGTCTGCTGGAGGAACTCGCTCGTCGCCCGCAGGAACGGGTTCGAGTCCATCCCCGTCGGGTCCACCCCACTGAACGCGTCGTACAGGTCGAGCAGCGCCGTCAGTTCGTCGTCGGTCAGCGCGATGGGTTTGACGGGGTCGCCCTGCGGGAGCGAGTAGTCCGGGAAGGAGTACGACTGCGGGTCCGGCACCTGCCCGAACACGGTATCGAGACTCATGGTAGCAGTTCGGTCGGCCGACGCCTAACTGTTGGGTGGGACGCACGTCCGAATCGGGAACGAACCACAGCAACAGATGGGGCGTCGGCTCACTCGCCCTGCTCGTCCAGTTGCTCAACGAGGCTAATACCGTAGATAGTCCGCAACACCGTGCTAGCGTCGCCGGCCTCGTACACCAGGTCGTCCCTCGAACTGACGTGGTCGAGCACGTCGGGCGAGGAATGCGCGGGCGCGGCGGCGATGCCGGCGTCGTTCTCGTCGACCCAGCGCATCACTCGCAGGTCGCTCTTGCTGTCGCCCATCACGAGCGCGAACGGGTCGTCGATGCCGAGCACGTCGAAGGCCTCCTCGACGCCGGCGGACTTGTCCAGTTCGAGGCTCACGAGTTCGGCCGCGTCGCCCTCGTAGTAGCCCAGGTCGACGCGTTCGAGGATGTCGCGGAACGCCTCGGGCGCGTCGTCGATGTCGGCGTCGGTCGACAGGTCGCTCGCCGCCAGCACGTCCAGAATCTCCGGGTCGCGGCTGAAGTAGGCCCGCGCGTAGCCTGCGGGGTCGTCGACTTCGGCGTCGACCTGTGTGGCGATAGCGTCGCCAACGAGGCCACAGAGGTACCGCAGCGACTCGTCGATGATTTCGACGGCGTTGTCGCTGCCGACCTCGGCGTTGGGTTTCAGCGTGACGTTGAACTCGTTGCCCTGGAGGTGACAGCGCTTGCCGACGGCGTCGGGGGCCTCCGAGAGGACTCGCCGCCGGACGGTCTCGAACACGTCCACGACCGCTCCGTCGAGGCGTTCGTAGAGCAGTCGCTTGGTGTCCTCGCCGTGTTTGGGCGTGAACACGCCGTTACCGGACTCGTAGACGATGCTCATCTGGCCGGAGGAGACGAGATCGTTGCCAAGCCCCTGTATCATGAACCCCTTGACGTTCTCCAACGTCTGGCCGGTACAGACGACGATAGGGACGCCCGCTTCGTGGAACTGCGTCAGGAGATACAGCGTGTCACGGGGGATTTCGTTGTCGGTGTCACCGGCCGACCGGAGCGTCTCGTCGACGTCCAGCACGAGCACGTTCACCGACCGGTCGTACTTCGAGTAGAGGTCGAGCGCGGTAAAGGCCTCGTCGCGGGTCAGCCGAGCCGCGATTTCCGCATAGGTCTCGCCGGTCCCGGGAAACTCGTCAGTGATGTCGGATTTGAGAGCGTCAAGGCGGTCACTGGCGGTTTCCCACTGTTCCAGGGCGACAGTCGAGCTGAGCGGAGGAAACAGGTCGACGAACTCCTGATAGCCACGCAGCGTCGTCGTGTCTACGCTCTTATACAGACGGTAGAGTTGGTCGTATTGTTCCATGTCGATATCCACAGGATAGTGGCGACTAACGGCGAGCGTACTTTAGCTATCGGGTTTGCGATACTCACACACGACAAAAATGGCTGGTTTGCCAACACCGCATCGAAGGTGTGCCGCTGCTACGCCTCGTCGCCGCCGTCGGTCAGCACCTCGGTTTCGGTCGCCTCCTCGTTGAGGAAGGATGGGAGTTCCTCCTCGTCCTCGTCAGTTGCCTCGTCGTCCGCCGTCGCTTCGGTCCAGGAGCGTTCTCTATGGTGGCACATAGGTCGTCACCATGGGAGGTTCAGGACTGTTTTGTGTTAACTATTTTCATGACAATGCTGATAGGCACGGCGAAGGCAGACAGTATCAAGTCGCTTCGCCCGTTAGCCGGTGGCAATCACATGCGGAGGCACGTATGACCGATATCCAGCGACTCGACGACCGGACCGTCGAACGCATCGCGGCCGGCGAGGTGGTCGAGCGACCGGCCTCCGTCGTCAAGGAACTGGTCGAGAACGCCATCGACGCCGACGCGAGCCGGGTCGAGGTCGTCGTCGAAGCCGGCGGAACCGACGGGATTCGCGTCACGGACGACGGCATCGGGATGGACCGAGAAGCCGTCGAAACGGCCGTCGAGGAGCACACCACGTCGAAAATCCGCGACATTGCAGATCTGGAGGGTGGCGTGGGAACACTCGGGTTCCGCGGCGAGGCGCTGCACGCGATCGGGGCGGTCTCACGGCTGACGATCCGGACCAGACCCCGCGGCGGCGACGTGGGAACCGAACTGGTGCTCGAAGGCGGTGACGTCACGTCAGTCAGCCCCGCCGGCTGTCCGGAGGGGACAACGATGGCGGTAGAAGACCTCTTCTATAACGTCCCAGCCCGCCGGAAGTACCTCAAACAAGAGTCGACGGAGTTCGCACACGTCAACACCGCCGTCGCCAGCTACGCGCTGGCTAACCCGGACGTGGCCGTCTCGCTGACCCACGGCGACCGCGAAACGTTTTCGACGACCGGCCAAGGCGACCTGCGCGAGACGGTGATGTCCGTCTACGGCCGGGAAGTCGCCGAGTCGATGATCTCGGTCGGAGCAGGTTCGGAAGCGAACGCGGATGGCGACGAGAGTGATAGTTTCCCTGACGGGCCGCTCGACGGCGTCCACGGCCTCGTCTCGCACCCCGAGACGAACCGCGCCGGCCGCGAGTACCTCTCGACGTACGTCAACGGCCGCTATGTCCGGGCCGGTACCGTTCGCGACGCCGTCGTCGACGCCTACGGGACCCAGATCGCGCCGGACCGCTACCCCTTCGCCGTCCTCTTTCTGGACGTGCCCGCGGGCGACGTGGACGTGAACGTCCATCCCCGCAAAATGGAGGTCCGCTTCGCCGACGACGAGGGTGTTCGCGAGCAGGTCCGGACTGCCGTCGAGGACGCGTTGTTGCGGGAAGGGCTACTGCGCTCGACAGCACCGCGTGGCCGGTCGGCACCCGAGCAGACAGAGATAACGCCGGAATCGAACGGGACGAGCGACAGCGAGCGCGAGCGGTCGAGTCCGGACGGCCGGGACACCGGAGACGAAGCAGCAACGCCGGGACGGACGGATACCACCGCAACGGGCAGCGCTGATGCAACAGCACAGGAGCCGGATACCGAGCCCACAGACCGACCGGACAGCACGCAGACCGAGACAGCGGGTAGCCAGTCCTCCGGCACAGCCCAATCCATTCAATCAGCCGACACGAAACGGCCCTCCGCGACCGGCCCAACGGACGATGCGTCGGGCGAATCCGGGGTGCGCGATCCAGAGGGTAGTGTTTCGAGTGGAAATAGCAATGGTGAGCGCCGTGACGCGTCCGCGGCGGGACGGACAGCCACGGAGAGCGAGGGGCGGAAGTTCACCGGCGGGCAGGAGCAGGCGCGCCTCGGCGACGACCCGGAAGCAACCCACGAGTCGCTGCCCTCGATGCGGATTCTCGGACAGTTAGCCGACACCTACGTCGTCGCGGAGACGGACGACGGCCTCGTGCTGGTCGACCAGCACGCGGCGGACGAGCGGGTCAACTACGAACGGCTGAAGGCCAAGTTCGAGGGCGAAACGACGACGCAGGCACTTGCTAACCCTGTCGAACTGGAACTAACCGCGCGCGAGGCCGAGGTGTTCGACCGGCGCAGCGACGCGCTGGCGAGTCTGGGGTTCCACACGGCGCGCACGGGTGAGCGAAGCGTCGAGGTCCGGACCCTTCCGGGCGTCATCGCCGATGCGGCCGGCCCGGACATCGTCAGGGACGTACTCGGTGCGTTCGTCGCCGGCGACGACGAAGCGGCAGCGACGGTCGAAGCGGCGGCGGACGAACTGCTCGGCGACCTGGCGTGTTACCCCTCCGTGACCGGGAACACGTCGCTGACCGAGGGCTCCGTCCGGGAGCTACTCGCCGCACTGGACGACTGTGAGAACCCCTACGCGTGTCCCCACGGACGGCCGACGGTCATCCACATCGACCGGCAGGAACTCGAAGACCGGTTCGAGCGGGATTACCCCGGACACGGCGGTCGGCGGCGGTAACGAGAGATTCCGGCCCGTCCCCCGACACAGCAATCGATACAGCCGATTGAACTAAACCTCCGTCTCCCGATGCACGCGGTATGTCACTCGTAACGTTCGGCGAGACCGCTCTCAGATTTGCACCCCCAGACGGACAGCGGTTCGAAACGGCCCGTGAGGCGTCAATTCGCGTCGACGGGACCGCGAGCGGCGTTGCAGCGACGGCCGGCCGACTCGGGGCTGACGCACGGTGGCTCTCGAAGGTCCCGGACACACCGCTCGGACGGCGCGTCGTCGCGGAACTCCACGAGTTCGGGCTGGAGACAGAGGTTGTCTGGGCCGACCCGAGTACCGGCCGCCAGGGACTCACGTTCCACGAGGACGCCGACCCGCCCCGTACCGAGCGGCTGCTACAGGACCGCGGCAACACCGCAATGGCGACGCTGACGCCCGGTGAACTTCCGATGGGCGAGATACAGAACGCGGACGTGGTGTTCACCTCTGGCGCAACCCTCTCACTTTCTGACACAGCCGCCGACACGACGGGGGCGTTACTCAGAGCGGCCGCAGGAATGCGAGCATTCGATCTCGATTTCCATCCGGGGCTATGGGACGCCGAGGACGCCCGCGACGCGCTTGCAGACCTGCTACCGGCCGTCGATACTCTCTTTGCCGCCGAAGAGCAGGTTTCCGCGGTGTTTGACACGACTGGGAGTCCGCGCGAAGTCGCTCACACGCTCGCGACGGAGTACGAACTCACCCGCGTCATTCTCACACGGAGCGAGTACGGCGCGGTGGCCTACCACGACGGCGTCGTACACGAGCAAGATGCCATCGAGACGACCGCGGTCGACGAATCGGGACAACACGAGGCCTTCATCGGCGCGACGCTCCAGCAACTGGCCGCCGGCGCTGACACGGACGAAGCGCTGCTCCACGGTGTCGCAGCAGCAGCCCTCTCCCGGACACTGTCTGGACCGTTGACACCGCTCGAACCGTCCGAAGTTGAGCGCCTCGTCGATTCACAGCAGTCCAGACGGCCGTAGGTGGCACGTACCGGCCGGCCGTACCGATCTCTGTTTACTCCGCTATTAGCCAGGGACGTCCGCCGTGACGCGGTGACAATTAGACCGTGGACGCGACAGACGGCAGCGGTCAGCGCGTCACCGCCGCCGTGACGATGGCCGCACGGCTTGTAGCCCCTTCCCGCACACACCGACGGCGCTAACGGGACGTTTTTCCCCACGAGGGCCGCATGCCCGTACAATGACTGTTCTCGAGTCCGTTCACGAGGCCCACGGAGCGACATTCAGGGAGGTCGGTGGTCGGCGCGTCGTCGACAACTACGGGCGACCGGAGCGGACCCACCGCGCAGTTCGGAACGTCGTCGGGGCGATGGAGTACGGCTACGGCGTGATTGTCGTCACCGGCGAGGACCGCGTCGACTACGTCGACAACGCCGTCTCGAACCGCGTGCCAGACGATGACGGCGCGGGCTGTTACGCGCTCCTGCTCGACCCCGACGGCCGCGTCGACACGGACATGTACGTGTACAACGCCGGCGAGCGCCTGCTCGTGTTCACACCGCCCCAGAAAGCCGAGGACCTTGCCGCAGAGTGGGCGGACAAGACGTTCATTCAGGACGTCGAGTTCGAGGAGGCGACCGACGACTTCGCCGTCTTCGGCGTCCACGGGCCGAAAGCGACAGAGAAAATCGCCAGCGTTCTCCACCAGACCGGGACCCCGCCCGCGCCGCTGACCTTCGAGCGGGGCGAACTCGGCGACGCCGGCGTCTCCGTCATCCGGACGGACAACCTCGCCGGCGAGGAGAGCTACGACGTGGTCTGTAGCGCTGACGACGCCGAGGCTGTCTTCGACACGCTGGTCAACCGGGGGCTCAACGCCGTCCCCTTCGGCTACCGGACCTGGGAGACGCTGACGTTAGAGGCCGGGACGCCGCTGTTCGACACCGAAATCGAGGGCGCGCTCCCGAACGATCTTGGCCTGCGGAACGCCCTGGACTTCGAGAAGGGCTGTTACGTCGGTCAGGAGGTCGTCTCGCGAATCGAGAACCGGGGCCACCCCACGCAACGGCTGGTCGGCCTCGCCGTCGAGGAATGCCCCGAGTCCGGTGCCGCAGTGTTCGCCGGCGACGAGCACGTCGGCGACGTGACCCGTGCCGGCCAGAGCCCGATGCGGGAAGCCCCGATTGCGCTGGCGAATCTCAGTTGGGAACGGCCCGAAGACGCGCTGACCATCCGCATCGACGGTGAACCGGTCAGCGCACAGCAGGTCGACCTGCCCTTTATCGACGGCTCGGCGCAGTCGGCGCGGTTGCCGACCTACGAGTAGCGGGGGTCACGCCAGTTCGATAGCCGCCCGCCCGCTGGTCGCGCTCCGGATTCGGTCCCGCAGGTCGCTCCCCTCAGCCGTAGGCACCCGAACCTCGAAGACGACTTCGGCCTCGTAGTCAGCTGCAAACTCGACGCCTGCTGATTCAAGCAGGCTCCGAACGCTGCCGGAGTCGTCGTAGGCGACGGTTACGGTGAACTGCTCGTGGGGCACCTCCTCGACCACGCCTGCGTCGTCAACGCCCTCTTTCACCGCTCTGGAGTAGGCACTGGCGAGGCCGCCGACGCCGAGGTTCGTCCCGCCGTAGTAGCGCGTGACGACGGCGACGGCGTTCTCGATATCGCGTTGCTGGAGAACGTTCAGCGCGGGGTCGCCGGCGCTGCCGCTCGGTTCGCCGTCGTCGCTCGAATACTCCCGAAAGGGATCGGATCGCACGCGGTAGGCGGGGACGTTGTGGGTCGCGTCAGCGTACTCCTCGCTGACGGCGTCGACGAACGCCTCGGCGGCTTCGACGGTCGCCGCCGGCGCGACGTGGCCGATGAACTCCGAGCCGCGCACTTCGAAGCGCGCCTCGCCGCGGCCCGGAACGGTCAGGTAGCTGTCCGTCACGGCCCGGCGTAGGCCCGGCGGCGGAATAGCGTTTGTCGTTCGCGCTCCCAGCAGTGAGTCAGTCCGTCCTGCCGTCCGGTTGCCGCGACCCCCAGACCCGCTTGTCAAGCAGTTCGACTCTCATTCCGTCCCGAACCCGGAGCTGACAGGAGAGCCGGGGATAGCTAAACCGGTCGGCGAGGTCGTCGTGCCAGTGGTCGGGGTCGGGCGGCTCAGCGAGACGGACGCCGCAGGTGGCACAGATGCCGCGGCCGCCGCAGTTGACCCGTTTCGCGTAGCGACCGTGTGGCGAGAGGTCGGCATCGAGAAGCACGTCCCGGAGGACGGCCCCGCGTTCGGCGGTGAGTTCGTGGGTCTCGCCGGCTGGCGTCTCGACGGTGAGCGTTGCCGGCATCAGGCCAGTTCGATGGTCCGGACGAACGCCAGGCGACGGATTTCGTTGATGAGGTCGCCGGGCAGTTCCTCGTCAGTGATGACGTACAGTTTCGGTTCGTCGGTGAACTCGGGGTCTTCGCTCAGGACCTGGCGGATAGAGATGCCGTGGTCGGCGATAGCCGACGTGACCGTCGAGACGATGCCGGACTCGTCGGCGGCGCGGACGGTGACAGTCACTGCGTGCAGATCGAGCACCGGGGCGAGATCGAGCAGGCTCGGCACGGAGGAGATGTTGCGGAAGATGCGCCGCAGGTCGTCGTCGTCGAGAATCGCGTCCGTCGTCGCGTTGACCACGCGGCGGTCAACGTCGGCCTCGCGGGCGATACCCGTGTTCGGGATTTCGATACCGCCCGAGACGACGCGGCCGTCCTCGTTGACGGAGAACCCTCGCTCCAGCAGCAAACGGATGACATCCTGCTGGCCCGGGGAGTCCTCGAATTTCTGCATAATCTCGTCGAACATACGGAGTGGTGGACGTGGGGCCACTAATCGGTGCCGCCAGCAGCCGAAACGGCGACGGCTTCGCACCGCCGTCGACTACAGCTCGCCTTTCGTGCTCGCCACGTCGGAGCGGCGCTCGTCGATGCGGGTCGCGTCGTCGAGTGCTCGTGCCAGCCCCTTGAACAGCGCCTCGATTTCGTGGTGGGCGTTCTCGCCCTCGACGCCGCAGTGCAGCGTCAGCCCGGCGTTCATCGACAGTGAGCGACAGAAATGCTTCGCCATGTGGCTGGTCATCCCGCCGACCGAACCCTGCGAAAAGTCACCGTCGAACGCGAAGTACGGCCGGCCGGAGATGTCGACGACGACGCTCGCGACGGCCTCGTCCAGCGGGACCTTGCGGTCGGCGAACCGGCGGATGCCGCGCTTGTCGTCCAGCGCCTCGGTGAACGCCTCGCCGAGCGTGATGGCGACGTCCTCGACGGTGTGGTGGTCGTCGATGTCTAGATCGCCGTCGCACTGCACGGTCAGGTCGAACAGCCCGTGGGTGGAAAAGGAGTCGAGCATGTGGTCGAAGAAGCCGATGCCGGTGTCGATGGTGCTGTCGCCGTCGCCGTCGACGTCGAGCGTGACCTCGATGTCCGTCTCGGCCGTGGTCCGCGTGACGGCCGCCGTCCGGTCGGTCATACGTATCACCTATCAGGCCGCGTATTTGTGGATTGCGTCCGGCCATCCGGTCCAATAGTTACTCTGTCTGCTCGTCCAGTAGCGCCAGCAATCGGTCGGTCACCGCCGGCGCGTGTTCGACGAAACAGCAGTGGCGACCCTCGACGGCCTCCCCGGTCCCGCGGGGGAGGTCGGCCGCCAGCGACTGCGCGGCGTCCGGCGACACGACGGGGTCGTCCAGCCCGTAGTACACCTCAGCGGGCTGGGTGATCTCGTACAGCGGCGGCGAGTCGAAAGCCGTCATTGCGTTGGCCTGCGCGTCGCGGGCCGCGCCAGTAGCGTCCTCGTCAGCGCGCCAGCCTGCGATCCGCTCCATGAGGTCCGGGTCGTGTTCGCGGAATGCCGGCGAAAACGCTCCTGCAAGCGACGATGGGGCGTCCAGCGCGAGCGCGTCCAGTTCCGCCCGATCCACCGCATCGCCAGATCCCACCGTACAGTACAGCGTCAGCGAGCGGGCGCGGCTGTACTGGTGAGCGTATTCGAGCGCGACCATGCCGCCGAGGCCGGCCCCGACGAGGTGGGCGCTCCCGACGCCGTGGTCGGCCAGCACGGCTTCGAGGTCAGCCGCCAGCGTGTCCGCGTCGTACGGTCCCGCCGGCGCGTCCGACCGGCCGGTTCCGCGGAGGTCCCACACCACCGTCTCGTAGGGACCGGCGACGGCGTCGTAGTGCCAGCCCCAGAGCCACGCCCCGTACCCCACGTCGTTGATGAACACGACGGTGGGGCCGTCGCCGTCGGCTTCGTAGTAGAGGGACACGTCGCGGTTGCGTGCGGTCGGCATTGGCTGTCGGTTCCTTCGCCGGTGGTGTGTCTCTTTCGGTGAGTAGGTCTTTAGCGCTGGCTGTCGAAGGGCCGCCAGTCCCGTGTCAGGAGCAGCATCACTTATCGGCGCTGTCGTGTTGGTCGTGAGTCTGGGTGTCGCCGCGCAACTGGTCGCCGACTGGCTCCAGATCCCGAGCGTCGCGTTCCTGCTGGTCGCCGGCGTCTTCGTCGGCCCGCAGGCCCTCGACCTCGTCGACCCCGCGATATTCGGACAGGCCGGGCTGCAGGCTATCGTCGGCCTCAGCGTCGGTATCATCGTCTTCGAGGGGGCGTTCCACCTTACCGTCGAGCGAGTCCGTGAAGCGTCCAGGGAGGCGCTTGGACTGGTGACAATCGGCGCGTTCGTCTCGCTCGTCGGAACCGCCGTCGCCGTCAAGGTCGTGTTCGGGACGACGTGGCCAGTCGCCGTCCTCGTCGGGAGCCTGCTGATCGCCACCGGGCCGACGGTCATCACGCCGATCATGCAAGTGGTCCCGGTCAGGGACCGGGTCGCCGCCGCCCTGGAGACAGAGGGCATCATCAACGACGTGACCGCAGCCATCCTCGCGGTGGCGACGTTCGAGTTCGTCATCGCGAGCCAGTCCTCGCCGGTAGTCGTCGTCGAGGCGTTCGTCGCCCGGCTGGTCGTGGGCCACATCGTCGGTATCGCCGTCGGCGGCGGTATCGCACTCCTGCTCCAGCGGTGGCACCTTTCGGCGGACAACGCCATGCAAAACGCCCGGGCGGTGGTCCTGACCGCAGCGCTGCTGGCGTACGCGCTGGGAAGCATATGGCTCTCGGAGGCCGGCATCGCGGCCGCCGCCGTTGCCGGTATCGTACTGGGGAACGCCGACCTCCCCCACGAAGAGGAGATCGCCGAGTTCAAGGGCGGTATCACGCTGTTTGTCCTCTCGTTCGTCTTCATCGTGTTGGCCGCCCAGCTATCGCTCGGTGACCTGCGTGCACTCGGGATCGGCGGACTCGTCGTCGTCATCGTCGTCGTCACGCTCGTCCGCCCGCTCGGCGTGTTCCTCTCGACGCTGGGTGGCCGACTGACAGTTCGAGAGCGGATGTTCGTCGGCGCGATGGGGCCGCGCGGTATCGTCCCAGCCAGCGTCGCCACGCTGTTCGCCATCGAACTGCGTCCCGAGAACCCGGATGCTGCGACGGTCCTCGTCGGGACTGTCTTTCTCGTCATCTTCGCGACCGTCATGTTTCAAGGCGGGCTGGCCCGTCACTTCGCGCAAGCGCTCGACATCCTTCCCATGCAAACACTCATCGTCGGTGGCGGTCGCGTCGGCCGGGAACTGGCAGTACGATACGAATCACGCGGCGAGGAGGTCGTCCTCATCGACAGCGACGAGGACACGGTCGAGCGGACGCGGGCCGACGGCCATCGCGTCGTCCACGGGGACGCGACGAACGCGCACGTCCTCGAAGAAGCAGGGGCGAACCGGGCGTCCGTTGTCGTCGCTGCGACCGCAGACGACGACGTGAATTTGCTCGTGGCACAGCTGGCGACGACCCGGTTCGACGTCGACACCGTGGTCGCCAGAGCGAACCAGCCGGACAACGTCGAGGCCTTCGAGGACCTTGACGTCGAGACGATATCCGCCGGCTTCGCCGTCGCCGACGCAATCGACGACGCGGTCGAGCGACCAGCGCTGGCCCACTGGCTGTCGGACTCCGGCCGAACAGGGGACGTACTGGAAGTCGAACTCAGCAACGACTCACTGGTCGACCGGACCATAGAGGAAACCGCGGAGAAGCTTCCGAACGGCTGTCTGGTCGCAATGGTAAGCCGTAACGGAACAGACAGAGTCCCCGACAGCGATTTCCGCCTTGCAAGCGGCGATCACCTGACGCTCGTCTGCGAGACCAACGAGGCGATGCGGGACGCCAGACGGCTGTGTCAGGGCGGCTAGCCGGACAGCACGTACCGCTCAGCGCAGTTCGTCGAGCGAGACGGTCGCCGAACGGTCCGCGGTAACCCACTCTGTCACGGACTGCTGGCGGTCCGAGGGGAAAATCGTCAGCTCCGAGGGGTTCTCGGGGTCGTCGTACAGGCAGTCCAGTTCGAACTCCGGCGCTTCGTCGAGGTCAGTGTCCGACGGGGGCGTCGTGGTCGTACTCATGGGTCAGGTAGCACGGGTGGCACTGCAGTTTTCACACAGTTCGTCGGGAGCACGGCCGCTGGCAGCGGGCACACTGGTCCCACAGCGCCGACACGTCCGTTGTGACCGAACGTACTCGGTGTGAGTCCGAATGTGTGCGATGTCACGTTCTCCGCTCATATCTGCTATAGATGGGCAGTTGCTAAAAATACTTTTGGAAACTCATCCAGGTACACCTAATACAACTAAATGTAATTGTATCTCTTGAGCGTATTCGGACCGTTCGGGCAGAATATCGAGTCTTACTCGGACAACTGTCCGAGGTAACCGAGCGTAGAACGGAACCAGCGGCGAGAAAGAACGGGGACGGTTCAGGCGGACGCCGTCCCTGGTTCCCGTGATAGTCGCCGTCCGCAGGTGGTCGATGCGGAAATGATGCAGCAGCCCGTCTCAGACGTTCGCCACAGTTCGCAGTATCTCAGGTGCGTCCTCAAGCGCCTCGTCCAGCGCGTCCGCGTCTGGGCCGCCGCCCTGTGCGAAGTCCGGTGGGCCGCCGCCGCCGCCGCCGACGCGACCGGCGAGTTCGCCGACAACCTCACCGGCGTCGACATCGACGCCGTCGGGCACGGAGACGACGAACTGCGCGCCGTCGAGGCCCGACCCGAGCACCGCGATGTTGCCCTGTTCGACGATAGCGTTCGCTTGCGCGCGAAGTTCGTCCATGTCGGCGTCGATGCGCTGGACGACGGCGGTCGCCTCGCCCACGTCAACTTCCTCGCTGTCGCCGCCGCCGCTGGCGCGGGCCTCGGCGAGCTGTTCCTTGAGCTGTTCGATCTCCTTACCGCGGGCCTTCCACTCGTCGAAGAACCGCTCGGCAGTCTCCGGGACGGCATCAGGCGCAACGTCAAGGATATCCGCGGCTTCGGTGAGCGCGTCTTCGGTGCGCTGGGTGGCCTCGATGGCCGCGTTGCCCGCGGCGAAGGTCAGGCGGATGACGCCGTCCTGAATCCGCTCGGTGTTCAGGAGCTTGACAGCCCCGATGTCACCGGTTCGGGCGACGTGGGTGCCACCGCAGGCCTGCACGTCGTCGCCGACGGTGATGAGCCGGATCTGCTCGCCGGCCGGGATGCCGCCCTGGTAGAGGTCGAAGCCGTGGCGCTCCTCGGCCTCGTTGCGGTCGGGCCACTCCTGAGAGACGGCGATGTTGTCCTGTATGATGTCGTTGGCGAGGCGTTCGATCTCCTTGACCTCCTCGCGGCTCACCGATTCGTAGTGGCGGATGTCGATGCGGGCGGAGTCAGTGCCCTTCTGGGCACCGGCCTGTCTGACGTGCTCGCCGAGCACCTGCCGGGCGCTGTGGATGACGATGTGGGTCGCGGTGTGGTGTTGCATCAGGCGCTGTCGGCGGCTCGCATTGACCTGTCCGCGGACGAACTCGCCCTTGCCGGGGTCGTCGTCGCAGGTGTGGACGATGACGTCGCCGTACTGCTGGACGTCGGTCACCTCGGCGGAGACGTCGTCGGTCGACAGCGTCCCCTCGTCCGGCGGCTGGCCGCCGCCTTCGGGGTAGAACATCGTCTGGTCGAGCACCACGTCGTAGTTGTCGTCGTCGCGGTCGAACACCTCAAGGACGACGGCCTCGAACTCGGTCCGCTGCTGGTCCTCGTAGTAGAGCCGGTCGGTCTCAGGCAGTTCTTCGAGCCGGTCCTCGTAGGGTATCTGTGATTCCTCAGTGGCGGTGTCGCCGCCGCCGTGGCGCTGGGCGACGACCGCGTAGAAGTCGTCGGGTACGTCGACCGTGACGCCTTTCTCGGCGGCGATTTCCTCGACCATGTCCGGCTGAATCCCGTGGGAGTCGTACAGTTCGACCAGTTCCGCGGTCGGGATCGGCTCGCCCTTCTCGGCGTACTCGTCAGCCAACTGGCGGACGCGCCGGCCACCGCGGTCCAGCGTCTCGCGGTACTTCTCGACCTCGGTGCGGACGATGTCGCGGATGGTGTCGCGGTTCTCGTAGCCCAGCCGCTCGGCCTGCATGTCGACGAGTTCGTCCAGCGGCGCGTCGACGCCGACGCCGTCGACCAGTCGCTTCGTCCGGCGCAGCACCATCCGTGCCAGATAGCCCGTGCCGACGTTCGAGGGGACGATGCCGTCGCCGAGCATGTACGCGAGCGTTCGGCAGTGGTCGGCGATGGCGTAGATGTCCTCGAGCGGTGCCATCAGGTCCCGCATCTCCGCGACCTCGACGCCGACCTCGGCGGCGATGGTGTCGCGTTCGGCCTCGATGTCTTCGGCCTCGTCGATGTCCATCCGGCCCGCGAGCTTCGCGGCTTCGTGGACGATTCGCTCCTCCTCGTCGGTGAGTTCGATGCCGGCGTTGTCCTTGAGGAAGGCGATCATGTCGGGATAGACGGCCTCGTACACCGTCGGTGTCCCCTGGCTCATCCAGGTCCAGCGTTCGAGCCCGTAGCCGGTGTCGACGATGTAGGTGTCCATCGGCGAGTACCGGTTGCCGTCTTTCATCTCGTACTCGCCCTCTGGGTCCTGCTCCATGGACATGAAGACGAGCGTGGCGAGTTCGGCCCCGCGGTAGATGACCTCGATGGCCGGGCCGGCGTTGCCGCCGCCGACCCACGGGTCCTCGATGTAGACGATCTCGTCTAAGTTCGCGCCCATCTCCTCGAACAGTTCGTCGCAGTACCGGACCGTCTCGTCTTTCCAGTACACCTCGCCCTCGTAGGCGTACTGCTCGGGGTCTTCGATGTCCTCGCGCGCGTTGAACGCGTGGTGGGCCATCATCTCGAAGGCCATCGTGTGCCGGCCCGTCTTCCCGACGTTGTCGATGTCCTGCATCCGGATGCAGGGCTGGCTGATGCACAGCGGGTTCGCCGGCGGCGGCGTCGTCCCCGAGGTGACCAGCGGCTGGAAGTCGTAAATCGACGCCTGCGTGAGGAGGACATCGTCGCGCCAGCGGTTGGCTGCCACCGGGTACGGGTCGATGCGCTCGTGGTCACGGTCCTCAAAAAAGGAGAGGAACGCCTCGCGCATCTCCGTCAGCGAGTGGGACTCGTCGAAGCCGGGGTTGTCGATGAAGTCGTACTCCGCACACGGCGGTTCGCCGCAGGTCTCGCGCTCGACACGGGACCAGAACATGTCGCCACAGGAGGCACACTCCTGGCGGTGGAAGCCTTCCTCTTCGAAGTAGTCGAGTTGGTAGGCCTCGTCGAGGTCGCTCATTGGTGTTCAGTTGGCCCACGTTCGCCTAAAACTGTTCCGAAGGGGCCGGCGGTATCCCTGGCCGTCAGAGCGTGACAGAGGATTCCCCCGAGAGCGTCTTCGGCGCGACGACTTCCTCGGTCGTCATCCCGCCGGCTGGCGAGGTAATGCGCAGCGTCGCAGTCTCTCCTTCGGGCAGTTCCTCACCGAATGGCTCAGCGCCAACGGAATTATCGGTCCCCAGGTCGAGCGTGATTCTGAACCGGTCTTCAACGTCGTTCAGCACCGGCTGGGAGCCGTCATTGTCCTGCACGGTAGAGATAGCGAACCGCCCATCGGGGTTGCCGTCTGCGCCGCCAGCCGCGAGCTGGTAGTACGACCCGCTCGGACCGATCCACTGGACGGTCGTCTTGTCAAGGTCGACGTTGCCTGCCCCCGGTGCCCGCCTGACGACGATGTCAACCACGCCGATCTCGCTGTTGTCGGTGAAGTGGTCCCCGGTAATCCCCACAACCTGAATGCGGTTGGTCGTCGAATCACTGGACTGTTGCCCCGTCGCCTGGGCGGAACTCTGCAGGAACCCCGCAGTATTGATAAGCACGCCCGCCGCGATTGCCGCGACCAGCACCATCGCGATAAACACGATGAGCGTCCCGATCCCGACCTGACCGCGGTCCTCACCCGTCCCCTCCGTAGATGGTCGTAAACGTTGCATTTCAGTTGTTGATACTCTTACTTTCCTTTCATCATAAAGCTCACCCGCCAGTTATCAGGTGTGAAAAACCGGATCGTAGCGGTAGTACGGCCTTACTCGCCCTGGGCGAGCGAGGCCAGCATCGCTTCGAGTTGCACGCGCTCGTTCGCACCGCGGGTGATCCGGTAGTCGGTTTCGCCGATGCGTTCGAGCACCCGGACGGCCGCTTCGTCGTCGATATCGAACTCCCAGATTGAGCGGTGGAGTTGGTCGATGATGTCACCGCCAGCGATGCCTTCCTCGGTCAGCAGTCTATCGAGGGTCGCCCGCGAGGCGGTGAAGTCGCCGTCCAGCGCCGACTGGACCATCGTCCGGATCTCTTCCGGGCGGGCCGTCGAGGTGATCGCGTACACCGCCGACTCGTCGACCGTGTCGCCGCTGACCGACGCGGCCTGCAGGCCGTTGATGGCTTTCCGCATATCCCCGTCGGCGGCGTAGACGAGCGCGTCCAGTCCGTCCTCGGTCAGTTCGATGTCCTCTTCGGCGGCGATGTTTCGGATTTCCTCGGCGACGGCGTCGTCGGCCAGCGGCGAGAAGCGGAAGACGGCACAACGGGACTGGATCGGATCGATGATCTGGCTGGAGTAGTTACACGAGAGGATAAAGCGGACGTTGTTCGAGAACTGCTCCATCGTCCGGCGCAGCGCCGACTGGGCGTCGCTGGTCAGCGCGTCGGCCTCGTCGAGGAAGATGATGCGGTACTCGACGCCGCCGAAGCTCGTTCGGGCGAAGTTCTTGATTCGGTCCCGGACCACGTCGATACCGCGCTCGTCGGAGGCGTTCAGTTCGAGGAAGTGCTCGCGCCAGTCCTCGCCGTACAGTTCACGGGCGATAGCCGTCGCACACGTCGTCTTCCCCGTCCCCGCGGGGCCGGAAAACAGCATGTGGCTCAGGTCGTTGCGCGAGACGTAGCTTTTGAGTCGCCCGACGATGTTCTCGTGGCCCATCACGTCGTCGAGCGTCTGCGGGCGGTACTTCTCGATCCAGACCTCCTCGCGTCCCGCCCGCGACTCGGACTCGGCCTCACTCATGGACGATGGGAAGCGTGGGCCGGTCTTAAACCCCGCGAGAGTCGACAGTCTCAGGTGCGTCGGCGGAGTAGTCGGTGTATGTACGTCACCGTCGAGATCGCCGGCGAGGACACCCACGAACTGGAGGTGGACGCGGATGCGACCTACGCCGACCTGCTTTCGCCGGTCGACCTGAGCCCCCACGAGGTGTCGGTCCTCGTCGACGGCGAGCACGTTCCGACGGATCAGCCCGTCGAGCACGACCACGTTCGGGTCGTCAGGCTCATCAAAGGCGGCTAACCGCCAAGCAGCGGCCTCTAACAGATATGCACGTCCGCACAGCGACCGCCGACGAAGTGCCGGCGGTGATGAACGTCCTCGACGGAGCGGTCCTCTCGATAGCCGTGGAAACCGTTCGGGCGGGTGCTGAAGACGACGGTACGCTCGTCGCAGTGTCCGACGATGACCCGGCGGCTGAGCGCGTTCTCGGCGCACTCGTACTCGACGACACTCACATCGAGGCCGTCGCTGTCCGTCGGCGTCGTCGTGGGCAGGGTATCGGGACGGCGCTCGTCGAGGCCGCGCTCGACCGGCGAGATTGTGTCACCGCCGAGTTCGACGCTGACGTTCGGCCGTTCTACGAGGCGCTGGGGTTCACCATCGAGCCGCTGGGCGAACCCGACCGTTTCCGGGGCGAGCGTGCGTAGGCGCGGCAATCGTTCGGCGCGAGATCACAACCGTTGGCACAGCGTCGTAACATTTTTCATATGGTTTCGAGAATGATTTTAAAACGATGTCAGCAACTGTCCCTGAAAACGCGGTCGAAGCGCGGGACGACCGCGTCGTCGCGTACCTCATCGACTTCGCCATTCTGAGCGCTGTCGCGTTCGGACTGTGGCTCGTAACGTTCGTTCTCAATACGGTCCTCTCTGTCGGGGCGATGGCCGCCGCCTCGCCCGAGAGTCCGGGCGCGATGGGCGGCGGCTCGGTGCTGGCTGCGGGACTGCTGGGCATCGTTATCAACTTCGCCCTGTGGCTCGCCATCGGTGCGGTGCTCGTCTATTACTTCGGCTACTACGCCGAGTCCAATGAGACGGTCGGGAAGCGGTCCCAGAACGTCGCGGTCGTCGACGAAAACGGCGCGCCGCCGACCCAGCGTGACCGACTGGTCCGAACGGCCGTGCTGCTGGCTCCGTTCCCGATCATGCTCCTTTTGGGCGGCATTTTCGGCGGATTCGGGTTCCTCTTCGCGCTCGTTCTCATGGGCGGCTGGCTCCTCGTTGAGGCGGCCGTCATGTTCGTCAGCGACGACGCCCAGCGCCTCGGCGACCGCGTGGCCGGCACGTACGTCGTCAGCGCAAGCAAGTGAGGTCAGACCAGCGGTTCGACCAGGTCCCGGCCCGCCTCTAACAGGTCCTCGACGCGCTCCGCACTCGACGCCTCGGCGTAGACGCGGAGCTTCGGCTCCGTTCCGGACGGGCGGACCAGCACCCACGTCCCGTCTTCGAGCCGGATTTTGAACCCGTCGACGGTGTTGATGCCGTCAACAGCGACTCCCGCCAGCGTCTCGGGCAGCGCGACTTCGAGGTCGGCGAGGACGGACTCCTTGCGGTCGTCCGGACAGTCGACGCTGATACGGTCCTGGTGGATTTCGCCGTGTTCGTCCAGCAATCGGTCGACACGAGCGTCAAGCGGTTCCTCGCGTTCGGCTGCGGCGGCGACCAGCGCCACCAGCACGCCGTCCTTGTTCCGCAGGTGGTCCGGCAGGCCGAAGCCGCCGGACTCCTCGCCGCCGAACAGCGCGTCGTGCTCGGCCATCGCCTCGGCGACCCACTTGAAGCCGACGGCGACCTCGTGGACGGACTGACCGTGGGCCTCGGCGACGCGGTCGACGATGCTGGACGTCGAGACCGTCCGAACCACGTCGCCTGTCCCGTCTTCGAGCAGGAAGTCGTACATCGCGGCGAAAAACAGGTTGGGGTCCAGATAGCCCCGCTCGGGCGTGACGACGCCGATGCGGTCGGCGTCGCCGTCGTTGATGATTCCCAGCGCAGCGTCGCCGTCGCTGACTTCCGCCACCAGTCCCTCGGCGTTCTCCGCCGACGGTTCGGGCGACCCGCCGCCAAAGTCGGGGTCCTGTTCGCAGTTGAGTCGGGTCACGTCAGCGCCGGCGTCGGCGAGGAGGGCGTCGGTGACGCCGCGGCCGCTCCCGTACAGCGCGTCGTAGGCGACCGGGAGGCCGTCGAGGTCGGCGTCGACGAACGACAGCGCGTGCTCGTGGTACGGCCCGATCAGGTCCTCCTCCGTTCGCTCGCCCCACTCGTCCTCGGGCAGCGGGTCGAGCACGGCGAGGTTCTCCTCGAAGGCGGCCGTCCAGTCCGGCAGCGCCGGCGACCCGTCGCCGGGAATGAACTTCACGCCGTTGTACTCCGGGGGATTGTGGCTGGCCGTAATCTGGAGCGCCCCTGCGAGGTCGCGGTCTTTCACCGTCCAGGCGACAATCGGCGTCGGCGTGTCCCGGTCCGGCAAGAGCACGTCGAAGCCGTTCGCGCGCAGGACGTGTGCGAGTTCGTCAGCGAACCCGGGCGAGGTCTCGCGGGCGTCGTATCCGATGGCGACGGTCCCGGTCGCCCCGCGTTCCTGCAGGGTGGTGGCGACGGCCTGTCCCACCATCCGGACCCGCGGCTTCGTGAACACGTCCAGCGTCGCCCGCCAGCCGTCCGTCCCGAAGGCGATCGCACCTGCGTCGACATCCGCGTCGTTGTCCATATCTCGCGGTTCTCAGCCCCTCGACAAAAAATCACGCCCCATCGCAAAACTGTCACTTCACGGCTACCGACGGGAAGAGGTGAGCCTCGGCATCTGAGGCGGTAGCGCTGCTAATTCTTCAGTTGTATCGATAGCGGTTCAGATATCGAAGTCCGCTTCGGCGTCGCTGGATTCGACAAGCCGTTCCTTCTTTGCTCTGGTGTACTGCTTGATCTCGTACTCACGGCTCATCGCTTCGGACTGTGAGTCGAACGACTCGACGTGGATCAGTTCGACCGGGGTTCGGCCGCGCGTGTACTTCGCGCCGTCGCCGGCGTCGTGTTCGCGGACGCGGCGCTCCACATCGGTCGTGTAGCCGGTGTAAAACGTGTTGTCGCTACAGCGGAGGACGTACACATGGTAAGGGCTCCGCGCGGTAGTCATCGCACGATGCTGGTGGCCCAGCGGGCCTCACACTTGTTGGGCGCGCTCTCTCGATACCTCGGCAATGCCAGCGTTCGCCGAGCAGTTCGGACACGCCCGGATGTGTCCGCGTTCGTCCGCGAACACTCGGGCGAACTGGTCTGAGACGTGCGCGCCGCAATGATCACATTCAGGCATCGTGTTCGTCGGCGACACCACCGCCGACGTATACGCGTACGCACGTTGTTCCCATAGCTCTTTACCCAAATACTTGGGTATGTCTGCAGTTGGCGTAGATATCTACGTCCGTGCATCGTCGAGCTGTCTGGCGATTAGGCCGGCCTGCGTCCCGGCGGTGAAGCCGGCGTCGATGTTCACGACGGAGAGGGCAGTGCAGGACTGGAGCAACCCCGAGAGGGCCGCCTCGCCCTCACCGCCGTGGCCGTAGCCGGTCGAGACGGGCAATCCGATGACCGGCACGTCCACGAGCCCGGCGATGACCGTCGGGAGCGCGCCTTCGCGACCCGCCGCGACGATGAGCACGTCATGGTCCCGGAACCTATCGACCGCGTCTATCGTCCGGGCGAGGCTCGCGACGCCGACGTCGTCGATACGGGCCACGGTCGCGCCCATCTCCTCGGCGATGAGCGCGGCCTCACCGGCCGGAACGGCGTCGGAGGTCCCGGCCGTGACGATGCCGACTGACGCGTCCAGCGACGGGCGCTCAAAGGCGGGCGTCGTCGCCACCAGCCAGTTCGAGCGGTCGTCCCAGCGAACTGTCGCATCTGGGGCGGTTTCGTCCAACCGCTCCCGAACGGTCGTCGCAGTTGCCGTGTCGAGCCGCGTCACGATAGCCCGCCCCGTCGTTTCGATAGCTGTCACCGCAAGCTCCGCTACTTCCGCCGGCGTCTTCCCATCTGCAAGGACAGCCTCGGGAACACCGGCACGGTCCTCCCGAGCGGCGTCGAACCGACCGGCCCCGCTGGTCGCGTAGCCCGCAAGCGCCGCCTCGGCCTCTACCGGGGAGAGGTCACCCGCCGCAACCGAATCGAGTATGTCGCGCATAGGACCCATTCAGTGATACGGCCACTCCTATCCGTCGGTCCGAGGCGAACGTATCGCCCGTTTCAGGGCCGACCTGTGCGAGCGCGCGTGAGCGACGCTCGGCCGGAGTAACGCAACAATAGCCGTCTAGCACAGCCGAAAGCACGGATTCTGATGGATTACAGAGGACACAAATGCGGATTTATAAGGGGTTATGTGTCGTATAATGCCTCAAACTGCCGGTAATAGGGTCGAGAGCGAACTAATTGGAGAAAGTATATAAGTAACCCCCGTCGATACCTCGTCTGTATGGCAGACCTAATCGTCAAAGCCGCCGTTAAGGAAGAGCTCAACGACATGAACGTAGCGTCCGACTTCTACGACGCACTCGACGAGGAAGTCGAAGAGCTGCTCCAGGACGCAGCCCGCCGAGCCGACGAGAACGACCGGAAGACGGTCCAGCCGCGCGACCTGTAAGGTCGTTTCAAGCAGCGCATTTTTTGACGCACGCCGATCAGCGACAGCTATTCCGATAGCGCTCGGACGGTGACGCCGTCAGTAGTGCCGACGTGGATTTCGTCGGCCATGTCGACGAACAGCCCGTGCTCGACGACGCCGGGGAGTGCGGCGAGGTCGCTGGCGAGCGCGGCGGGGTCGTCGATGGGGCCGAAGTCACAGTCGAGCACGAGGTTCCCGTTGTCGGTGACGACGGGGCCGTCCTTGCGCTCTGCACGGCGAAGTGTCGGGTCGCCACCTAGATCATCGACTGCTCCGGCGACCGTCGAGCGGGCCATCGGAAGTACCTCGACCGGCACCGGCACCGAGAGCGACTCGGCCTCTTTGGTCGGGTCGGCGACGACGAGGAAGCGGTCAGCGCTCGCGTCGACGATCTTCTCCCGGGCGTGGGCTGCTCCGCCACCTTTGACGAGGTTGCCGCCGGCCACCTCGTCGGCCCCGTCGATAGCGAGGTCGACCGACACGTCGTCGAGGTCCGCCAGCGGGATGCCACAGTCCCGGGCCAGCTGACGGGACTGAAATGACGTCGGGACGCCGACGACATCGAGTCCTGCGTCGACCGCTCGCCCGATAGCACGGATAGCGTGGGCCGCTGTCGACCCCGTGCCAAGGCCGACGGCCATGCCGTCCTCGACTGCCTCGGCCGCCGATTCCCCCGCTGCCTGTTTCGCCGCGTCAGAGCCGCCCTGTTTCATGTGCGGTGGGTCGACAGACGCGGACAAAACGTTTGTTCTCCCGGCCGCAAGCGTCAGTATGGCCGACTGCACGTACTGCGGCTGTTCCGTCGAGGCCCACGACCCCGTCTACATCAGCGAGACACCCGACGGGAAGCCGACAACGCAGTTCTGCAACTACGGCTGCCTCTCGGCTCACATCGACGAAGCGGGGCTGACGACCGGGACGGCCTGCGAGTGGGCGCCGACACAGTAGCGGAACGGCATCGGCACTACCGTCCCGAAGTACCTGTCCGATGCCGGATGGATTTTAGGGGCGGCCCGCCCCAGAGAGCAGTAATGACACAGTTCGGAACGAGCGGGATTCGGGGTCCCGTCGGCGAGACAGTCACGGCCGAGGTGGCGCTTTCGGTGGGGCGGGCGCTTGGCATCGACTGCGAGCGGGTGGTCGTGGGCCGGGACCCGCGAGCGAGCGGCGAGTACCTGCAGGCGGCGCTGGTGGCCGGGCTCCGAGAGAGCGGCGTCGACGTGGTCGACCTCGGCGGTGCGGCGACGCCGACTATCGGACGGGCGGTGGCATGGCAGGACGCCGACGCCGGGGTTGCAGTGACGGCGAGCCACAACCCGCCCCAGGACAACGGTATCAAGCTCTGGCAGCCCAGCGGGCAAGCCTTCGACGCGGACCTGCGGGAGACGATTGAACAGCGACTGGACGAGGATGCGTTCCAGCCAGCGGCGTGGGACGAGAGCGGCGACATCGAGTCCCGGGATGCCAGCCAGCGCCACGTCGAGGCGCTGGTCGCGGAAATCGGCGAACTGGACCTCGACAGCCACGTCGTCGTCGATCTGGGCAACGGCGCGGGTCGAGTCAGCGTCGACGCGCTTTCGGCGCTGGGCTGCTCCGTCGAGACGCTCAACGGTCAGCCCGACGGCGCGTTCCCGGGTCGGCCCTCGGAGCCGAAAGCCGAGAACTGCGAGTCACTGGCGACGCTAGTGGCCGAATCAGACGCCGACCTCGGGATCGCACACGACGGCGACGCCGACCGGATGCGGGCGGTTTCGGCCGACGGGACCTTCCTCTCGGGCGACGTGTTGCTGGCCGTGTTCGCCCGTACTGCGGCGTCACCGGGCGAGCGGGTCGCCGTCCCGGTTGATACAAGCCTCGCCGTCGAGGACCACCTCAGCGATATCGACGTGGCCGTCGAGTACACCCCGGTCGGGGACGTGTATGTCGCCGAGGCCGCGAGCGAGGACGGGGTCGCTTTCGGCGGCGAGCCGAGCGGCGCGTGGATCTGGCCCGAGCGAACGCTGTGTCCGGACGGGCCGCTGGCGGCCTGTACCGCCGCAACGCTGGACAGCGAGCGCCCGCTGGGCGACCGCGCCGCCGATGTGCCGGAGTACCCCATCCGCCGGGACAGCGTCGAAACCGCTCAGAAGGAAACGGTGATGGACCGCGTTCGAGAGACGGTGACTGACGCCTACGACGACGTGACGACGCTCGACGGGGTCCGGGTCGACCTCGGCGACGCGTGGTTCCTCCTGCGGGCCAGCGGGACCCAGCCGCTCGTTCGGATCACCGCCGAAGCCCGTGACGCGGACCGTGCTGACGCGGTGTTCGAGGAGGCACGGACACGCCTGACAGATGCATTAGCATAGCCCCTGAAACGCCTGTGCAGTAAAACAGCGGTTGGTAGCGAGTGCAGCCGGCGAGGAAAACGTCCCCGCAACCGTCAGGTCACAGGGCGGCAGTTCCTGACCGGTTCTATCCGCGACGTGTGGACCGGGCCTCACGGACGTCTGCCCCGTCGCGAATCTTGTCCTCGCACTGCGGACAGACCCTGGGCTTTTCGACCCCGTTCGGCGTGAACACACGCGCGTAGTCAGCCGTTACAAAATTACCGCAGTTCTGGCATTCCGGCATACAACCCTGTATGTGGGTCATACCCTCTTAATTGTTGTTGGTCTGGTAAGAGTTGACATACGGGGTGTTGGCGTCGCTGCCGGGTGAAAACACCGTTTCATTCGAGAGGGAGGACGCCATCGGGGTGTTCGATGGGCGAAGTAGTGTCGGCCGGCTGCCACAATTTCATCGAAGGAGCGGCGGATTCAGGAGCGCGTGTCCGGTTACTCCTCGAAGGAACTGGTAATGGTTCCGTCCTCGGACAGTTCGATGACACCGTCGAAGAGTTCCCGGAACGCCGCGACCGTCTCCTCGTCGTGGACCTCGTCGGCGAGGTGGAACATCCCGACAGCGTCGTACTCCGCAAGCAGGTCGAGGATGTCTTCGACGGCCGAGAGCGCGCCGTCCTCGTCGGCGTAGTAGATGAGTTCCGTCAGGGAGTCGAACGTTACGCGGAGTTTCCCGTCGTGTTCCTGCAGGAACGTCTCGGTCTCCGAGACGATGCCGGACAGGTCGTCCGGGGAAGAAACGTACCGAACCCCCTCGGAGCGGCGACGGGTATAGCCGCGTTCGACCGACAGCGTGTCGAGGATGGTCGCCTTCGACTCGTCGACCTCGTAGTACTCCAGTTTCTGTTTGACCTCCCGGGCGGTGGTCCGGGTCGAGATGACGAGCATCGAGTCGGTGTCGGTCGCAAGGAAATCCGTGTCCAGTCGGTCCGTCTCGCCGGTACTCGGATGCAGGAGTAGTACCCCCGTGCCACCCGGAACGGTTTCCGGTGCGTTGTCGATAGCCAGCGTATACTCCATATGCACATCAAGGAGAGTGGCACCCAATTAAGTGTGCGGGTCGCGGTCAGAACACGCTGTCCGCCGTCGCAGCCCCGACGACGCTGAAAATCGCACCGACGATGATCGCCTTCAGGGTCGTCAGAGTGACGGCCATCGGCGTCGGGTCCGCCAGAATCCCGCCGTCGACGAGAAACGTGTCCGGGGCGGTCAAAGCTGTCGCGAGGATGGCGACCGAACCGAACGCTACAATCATCAGCGAGACGAACCGGACTGGAATACCGGCCACCTCCGCCTCGGTGTCGATGTCTCGGCCGGCGTCGGCCTTGTACAGCGCCCCGTAGCCGATAGCGAACACGATACCGACGACGACTACCGCGTGATACCAGGACATATTCTCGGCCAGCACCCACACCTCCTCAGTCACGACGAACGGCCCCGCGAGCAGGAACCCCCCGACGAGCTGCTGGGCAGTGTCCGCAACGCGGTATCGTCGTCGAACCATACGGGGTTGCCGTGCCGTCAGTACGAAAGCCTCCCGGTCCAGTACCGTCCGACAGGAGCCACGCCCGGTCACCGCGGGGCGGTTCACGGCCGTCACTCTCGTTTCAACTGGACCAAAATTACGCTGCCGTCTGTCGGTTTCCATGTGAAGGAAGGGGGTACAGCAGCTGGGTACAGACGGAAAATCGCGACATCATCGGGTGATTCGGGCCACAGATAAAAACGTTTCGTCCCTCAACCGATAGGTCGAGCGGGCCGCGACCGCTTACGTCGTCCGGAAAGCCCGGTCGCCGGCGTCGCCGAGTCCCGGAACGATGAACCCGTCCTCGTCGAGTTCGTCGTCGATAGCGACGCTGATGATGTCTGCGTCCGACTGGGACTCCGAGACGCGGACGATTCCCTCCGGCGCGGAAACCGCAGCCAGAACGAGCAGGTTCTCCGGTTCGGTCTTCTCTGAGGTGATGTAGTCGAGCACCGTCGTCATCGTCGACCCGGTCGCAAGCATCGGGTCCGCGATGATGACGGTGTCATCCTCGGTGATTTCGGGCAGTTTGACGTAGTCGACCGAGATGGGGAACTCGCCGTCGTCGTTCATCCCGGCTTCCTCGTCGCGGCTGGCAGAAATGACGCCCTGCCTGGCGCGGGGGAACGCCTTGAGCAGTCCCTCGACGAACGGCGTCGCCGCACGAAGGACGTTGACGATGACCACGTCATCGAGTCCCTTGACGCGTTCGCCCATCATCGTAGTCAGCGGCGTCTGGACCTCCGTGTACTCGGTCTCCATCCGACCGTCGATGATCTCGTAGCCACAGATGCGGCCGAGACGGACCAGTCCCTTCCGGAACGCGACCTGTTCGGTCTCGACGTTTCGTATCCGTGTCAGTTCATCTCGCGCCAGCGCGTGCGTGACGACGGAGGCGTCGCCGCGCTGTTCGATTGGCATATCGTGCCCGTTGACCCCCGATGGGTTAAACGGTTCTCACTCACGCCGGCTCAGCCGTGCCGGACCGTACCGCAGGGTCACCGCCGCGCTGGCGGTTCTTCGCCATGAGGAAGAGGAACAGGGCGAGGCCGACGCCGCGGAGTACAACGTCGAGCAGGACCGTCATCTCGCCGCCGACGATGCCGACGAGTCCGAGGAGGTCGTACACCCCGGACACAGCGAGCGCAGGAGCCATCAACAGGAGCGAACTGAACGCGAACGCTGCCCGCTCGCCACGGGAGACCGGCGCGTACGCGAACCCGATGACTGTCGCGGCCAGTGCGACGACGCCGAGGAAGACGCCGATCACGGGGATGAGAATCTCGGGGATCGCGTAGCCGACATCGAGGAGGTCCGCGGTCCCGACGACCCGGTATTTGTCCCCGATGTCGAGGGTGGCAGCGTCAGGGTTGCGCCGCAACAGGATGATGCCCGGCGTGACGATGAACGCGAACGGGACGATGGCCTTGTTGAGCGACAGCGAGAACGCCTCGATACCGGTCTCGAAGGCATCGGACTTCGCGACGCCCGAGGCAGCGTAGGCGGCCACCGCGACCGGCGGCGTGATGTCGGCGATGACGCCGAAGTAGAGGATAAACAGATGCGCCGCGAGCAGCGGAACGCCGAACTCGGTCAGCGCCGGCGCGAGCAGAGAGACGAGGATGATGTAGGTCACCGTCGTCGGCATCCCCATCCCGAGGATAATCGACGAGAACGCGGTGACGAGCAACAGCAAGACGAGCGACCCGCCGGCGACAGCCGTGATGAGCGAGACGAGGTTCGGACCGAGGCCGGAGACGCTGATGACACCCGGGATGATGCCGGCAGCGGCGACGGCGATAACGACTGGAACGGCGGTTCTGGCCCCGCTCTCCATAGATTTCCCGAGGAAAACACCGAGCTTGTACAGTCCGTTCGAAGCCAACTCTGGACGGCCGATAGCATCGGACGTCGTTTCGGCGGCATCGTCGACGGCATTGTCGAACGACAGCAGCGGCGAGTCGAGTCTGGGCCGGGTAATCAGCGTCAGGACGCCGGCGAGGATGATCAACGTGCCGACATTGCCGAGCGCCGCGGAAAACGCGGCACCAAGCGGTTGTGGGCCGGGCAGTGCAAGCGCCCCTTCCGCTGCCAGGTCTGCCGCGACAAGGCCATCGATGCGGTTGAACAGCGGCGGGAACGCTGTCGTGGCCTGTACGAACCGATTGAACAGGTATCCGAAAATGCCTTGCCCAGTGAAGTACTGCGTGAGCGTCGTCAGCCCGAAGAGGGACGCAAGTGTAATGCCGAGTCGGGCCCGCGTCTCGTCGCTGTAGGCCGCCACAAGTGCGATGAGGGCTCCGATTGCGATGAGCGTAAACCACGCCGAGCGGGCGACAGACAGCCGCTCGATGATGAGGTAGTACAGCAAAAGAACGAGCGGGACGAGGTAGAACCAGCCGCTCCGGAGGTGGCTACGGATGTTCACCAGTTCCGAAGAGTCGAGGCCGCCGATATCCTCCTTGACCGCCTCGAAGTGGACCATCACCCAGACCCCGAAGAAGAAGACGATGGCGGGAATCGTCGCGACGACGATGACGTCGGCGAACGGCGTCGCCGTGTACTGGACGATGAGGAACGCGGCGGCCCCCATCACCGGAGGGAGAATCTGGCCGCCCGAGGAGGCAGAGGCCTCCACGCCCCCGGAGAACTCCGGCGAGTAGCCCGACCGCTTCATCAGCGGAATCGTGAACGCACCGGTCGTCACCGTGTTCGCAATCGAGGACCCGGAGATGGTTCCCATAAATCCGCTGGCGAGAATGGACGCCTTCGCCGGGCCGCCCTTTCGCGTCCCCGTTGCGCCGTACGCGAGGTCGATGAACCACTTCCCCGCGCCGGACATTTCGAGGAACGCGCCAAACAGGATGAAGATGTAGATGAACTGCACGGAGACGGTGACCGGAATCCCGAACACCCCGTTTTCGGTGTTGTACCAGAGGTTCTGGATGATAGAGGCCCAGGACAGTTCCGGGATGGAGAGCACGCCGACGTAGGCTGCGTTCTGTGGAATGAGTACGCCAAAGCGGGCGTAAACGACAAAGGCCGCGACGATGACCATCAGCCAGAGGCTGATGGCCCGGCGGGTCGCTTCGAGGACGAGCAGGACGCCAAGCACACCCAGCACGAACGCGTAGGAGGTATCGGCAAGTGGCCCGAGCAGGCCTGCTATCGGTTCCAGAAAGGTGAACACTTCCTGAATCGGTCGGCCGCGTTCAAGTCCCAGCGCACGCATGCGCTGGATCTCGTCGAAGTCGGTGATGAAGTACGCGGCCGACAGCACCGACAGCGCGATGAAAACGAAATCAGAGGGCGTCACACGGTCCATCTCGGCGTCCAGAAACGCCCAGGCGAGCGCGTCGCCGATAGCGTGAACGACGCGAGACACCGGATGCTCCGCGCCGAATTTCTCGTCGACCAGCGTCCCGAGCGCGATACAGCGCCGGGAGAGCGGGCCGTCGCCGGTGCTGCCGGGATACAGCAGGAAGGTCAGGATGAGGCCGAAGGAGACGTGGACGGCGTTTATCTGGAGCAGTTGCAGCGACGCGAACACGACCTCGGGGACTTGGTCCGGGTCGCCGACACCCGGAAGCGAAATCGAGAGGTTGAACCCTTTCGCCGCGAGCCACATCTGAAACACCGAAAACGAGATGCCGATGAGCGCGACGAGGACGAGCGCCCAGCCTCTGAGCGAGCGTTTTCGCTCAATCTCCTGCAGTACTTCGTCGACTTCCTCGTCCGATACGGCCTCCCCGCCGTCGTCAGGTCGTGTGTCGTCAGTCATGTGTTGAGCTGGTCTTTCGCAGCACCGAACGCCGAACGCTGGGTCACGTAGAGATGGACCGAGCGGCCGTTGGTGCGGGCTACCAAATCGTAGGTTTCGGCTCCGACGTGAAGTTTATGCCCTGCAACATCACCGGGAGAGACTGTCACACGCGTGTAGTTGCCCGGTGGGTCGAAGACGTACACCCCGTCTTCCCGGGTGACGTTGGCCCCGCTCGGGAGCCCCCAGCCGAACGATTCGAACTCCATGCGGGTCATTTCGAGATGGTCGCCACGGACCGTGTACTCGTCGTAGACGCGCGTTTTTTCAACACTGTGCATATATTCCAGCGCCACGGTCGTCCCGTCCTCGACCGGGACCGTCAGATACTGGTCGCCGGTCTCGGCGTCCGCAACGACCAGTGCGCGTCCGCCGGGTAGCGCCGCTACAGTCCCGATGAGGAGGAGGGAAACGAGCACCGCGGTGGCGACGTATCGTCGTCTCATTCCGGTTGCTGGGTAATAGAAGACGGGTAGTGAACGATGCGGATGACGTCAGTCGGCGTTACGCGTCGAAGTAGGTCGCCGCGCCGGGGTGGAGTTCGATGGACATCCCGTCCTGTGCGGAGTCCTTGCTGATGAAGTCCGTCTTGATGGACAGGTCGTCGACGTTGTCGAAGATGGCCGCGGTGACCGCTTCGACCGTCCCTTCGGGCTGCTCAGCGTTCGTCGCAATCATCGCCTGGACGGCGATCGTTTCGACGTCCTCGTCGACACCGGTGTAGGTGCCGCCGGGGATGGTGTCGTCGGCGAACCAGGACGCGTCCTCTTTCGCTGCGTCTCGGTTGTCACCGGAGATAGGGACGATGACGAGGTCGTTCGTGTTCGCGAGGTCCTCGATAGCGCCGACCGGCCAGCCACCGACGACGAACGCGGCGTCGATGTCGCCGTTCCGGAGCTGGTCGGCGGCCTGGGAGAACGAGGCGTTCTGCTCGGTGAAGTCGGAGATGCCGACCGACTCCAGAATCTGGAGCGCGTTGACCTGGGTCCCGCTCCCGAGGTCGCCGGTGTTGATCGTCGCGCCTTCGAGGTCGGAGAGCTGCGTGATGCCCGTGTCCGCGAGGGTGACGACTGTGATCGTTTCGGGGTACAGGGTCGCAACGCCACGGAGGTTCTCGATGGCGTTGTCCTGGAACGCATCGATGCCGGTCCCGTTCTTCGCGAACGAGGCGATGTCGTTCTGGATGAGCGCGAAGTCGGCGTCACCGCTTGCGAGGTTGCCGACGTTTTCGACGCTTGCACCGGTCGACTGGACGTTCAGCGTGAAGTCCGTGTTGTCCTCTACGACCGTCTTGAACTCGTTCGAGAGCGGGAAGTAGGTCCCACCGGTCCCACCGGCGTGCCACGAGAGGCGTGTCTCCGTGTCACCGCCGTCGCCTTCGGTCATGTCGTCGCCCTCAGTCGTCCCACCGTCGCCGTCAGTCATCTCGCCATCGCCTTCGGTCGACCCGCCGTCGCCACCGTCGCCGCCACAACCGGCGAGTGCCGCGACACCTGCAACGCCTGCTGTCTTGAGGAACCGCCTGCGCGTGGAGTTGTTAGTCATACGTATGTCTACGTTGCACGGGGCCTTCAAGAAGGTTAGCTAGTACACAGTCGTTATTTGACTATATCGTGCGATACCGTATGACAACGTATTCTCGGGGACGACGACCGGACGGGATAACTCGACCGGGCGAGATGTCCTTTGTTCGGAGAAATTCGGATTCTTTGACGTGTGTCAGTAGCTGACGTTCCGGACCCCGTTACGCGGACGTCTCGATACCGAGTTCGTCGAGGAGCGTCCGGGCGGCCGCAGCCGACGACGGCGGGCCACGAGCCGTGATGAGGTCGCCGTCGACCGTGACGCTGGTGTCGGCGTCGAGTTCGGCGTCCCAGTCAGCGCCGACAGCCTTCACTTCGTCTTCGACCCAGTACGGGAGCTTCCGGCCGTCGGGGAGCAGGTCGTTCTCGTCGACGATGCCTTCCTCCCAGGCGTTCGGGAAGCCGGTGACCGAGCGGCCGTCGGCGAGGAACTCGCCGTCAGCGTTTCTGGTGAACGCCAGAATCCCGACCGTGTGACAGACGACGAGCGCCTTGCCGTCGTCGCCGGCGACGCTCTCGCGCAGCAGTTCGCGGGCGTGGACGTCCTGCGTGATATCCCACTCCGCGCCGTGGCCGCCGGGGAACACGACGGTGTCGTAGTCCTCGGCGTCAGCCTGGGCCAGCGGAATCGGGTTGTTCAGGCGCTCATCGGTCTCGTGGACCTCCCGAACGTGCTCTGAGAGGTCCTCGCCGACTTCTTCCGGGTCGACGGAGCGCTCGTCAAGCACCGGCGGCTCGCCGGTCGGTGTCGCCACCGTGATATCCAGACCGGCGTCCGAGAGTGTTGTCAGCGGCTCGATACATTCTTCGCCCCAGTACCCGTGTTCGCTTACGACGAATAGTGCGGATGACATCAAACTACCATTCGCGTGCAATCCTTATAAGCAGCCGTTCGGTGTTGAGCGAAGCGGGCCGAGCGGGCGGGTCGCTATGCAGTGGCAGCACGCCGTCTGCGTGCCGATGTCGAGGGCTGGGGAGGAGTAGGGCGGGTAAGTATCATGTCTACCGCCATGGCGGAAACGTTTAACCCTACTGAGCAGCAATCCGCTGTGTACAGATGGACAGCCCACTGCAGCAGGTCCCGCGGCTGTCATAGACCGATCTATTATACCATGGCAGACATCGAAGAGAGCGTTTCAGGATTCAAGACGAAGGGCGGCTGGGTCGACATCGTCGAGCACGGCGAGCGCATCACGCAGGCGCTGAAAGACATCGCTTCGGACGAGGATGTCGACAACGACGCCCTCAGTGAGTTCGACGAGTGGCGACCGAAAAGCCACGAGCGACTGGACGAGGACGTCAACGAGAAAACCGCCGACCAGGCGAGCGTCGACGAAGGCAAAGGAGAGCAAGCGGGGAAAGGCCCCGATGAGGACCTCCAGACCGCCGGGGAAAAGCTCAGCGAGTCCTACGAAAACCTCGACGAACCGGACGAGGCGATGGAGCGATGGAGCGAGTCCGTCGACTACGTGGCCCGCGCGGCCGACTCCGCCAGCCGGAAGGCCCTGCGGAAGGTCGAGGACACCGTCTACCGCAACGTGATGACAC
This sequence comes from Haloarcula sp. CBA1131, assembly GCF_008728975.1. NCBI lineage: Archaea > Methanobacteriati > Methanobacteriota > Halobacteria > Halobacteriales > Haloarculaceae > Haloarcula > Haloarcula sp. CBA1131. The sequence continues at coordinate 547,264 of NZ_RPCY01000001.1, read as the reverse complement.
AGATCGCGCCCTACTACTTCGACAACGACCTCATCAGCGCGAACCTCCGCCGCGTCGGCGACGGCGACCGCCCCGAGTACGTCTTCGAGGTCAACGTCAACGACGACGACCTGAAGATGCGCGTCTCCAACAAGCTCGCCGACTTCGAGCAGGCCGTCGACCGCTGGCACGTCGACACCGAGAAGGTCACCGAAGCTGTGGAGGCTGCCGAAGGTGTGGATGCGACAGAGCCGGGCGAGGAGACCGATGCGAAGACGAACTGAGCTCGCCGCCGGGCGAGCGGCACCGGTTTTGGGTCCGAGAGGCGAAAACGAACGAAGCGCAAGCGTGGCCACACAGACGGTCAGATAGCGTCGTCGGGGTCGTGTTTCTCGGCCATCCGCGTCGCTTCGGCCGCGTACTGCGCCCGAAGGTCCTCGTCCTCGACGGAGCCGAGGTTGTCCGGGTCGGCGTCGACGGCGGCCGTCGTCTCCCGCACATCTGAAAACGAGGTCAAAGCGCGCTCCTTGCGGAAGTACTGTTCGCCGTCGGGCGTCGCGTACGTGAGGATGATGAGGTTCTGTTCGTCGTCGGAGTAGGTTCGTTCGACCAGCCAGACGCGAACAGTCTCTTCAGTGGCGGACATACGGGACCGAACCACGCGCTGGCACCTGAACGTTTGCCCGTGACGACCGCGTCGGTGTCGGCAGTCGGCCTCGCGAAGGCGCGCGAACGGTAGGCTCATTGCAGGCCGGGGCAAACGCCGTGACAGATGGTCGCGACGAGTACGATTGCGACGCTTGTTGTCGCGTCAGCCGCGAGTCTGTTCATGGCCTGGGCTATCGGTGCCGGGTCGTCCGGGTCCACTCCGTTCGCGCCGGCCGTCGGAGCGAACGCGATTTCGGTGATGCGGGCCGGGTTTTTCGTCGGCATCCTCGGGCTGGCCGGCGCGGTCCTGCAGGGGGCCAACGTCACGGAGGCTGTCGGGAGCGAACTCGTTCTGTTCCCGAGCGGCGGCGGCCTCTCGGCTATCGCCGCCATCGTCGCCCTCATCACCGCGGCGGTGCTGGTCGCCATCGGGATTTTCACTGGGTACCCCATCGCGACGGCGTTCACCGTCACCGGTGCGGTGGTCGGCGTCGGACTGGCGATGGGCGGCCAGCCGGCGACGGCCAAGTACCTCGAAATCGTCTCGCTGTGGGTCCTGACGCCCTTCGTCGGCGGCGGCATCGCCTTCGGGACGGCGTGGTCGCTCCGACACGAGACCACGACCGAGGAACGGCTCGTACCGCTGCTGGGCGGGCTGGTCGGTGTGATTCTGGCGAACATCGAGTTCGTGCTCCTCGCGCCGGGCAGCAGGCAGGCGTCGGTCGCCCGCGCCGTCGCACGAGCGGCTGGGACGCCAATATTTCCGTCGATGGTCGTCGTATCGCTCCTTGCCGGGGTGCTTGCCGGGGGACTGCTGTACCTGGACATCAGAGCGGACGCAGCCGCCGGGCAGCGGCACTTCTTGCTGGTGATGGGTGGACTGGTGGCCTTCTCCGCCGGCGGGAGCCAGGTCGGCCTGGCGCTGGGGCCGCTGGTCCCGCTACTCGGTGAGGGGCCGACGGCAGCCATCCCCATCACCGGAGTCCTGTTGTTCGGCGGACTCGGCCTCCTCATCGGGTCCTGGACGGGCGCGCCGCGGATGATCAAAGCGCTGGCACAGGACTACTCCTCGCTCGGACCGCGCCGGTCTATCGGCGCGCTGATTCCGAGCTTCATCATCGCGCAGGCAGCCGTCTTCTTCGGTATTCCGGTGTCGTTCAACGAGATTATCGTCTCCGCTATCGTCGGCTCCGGCGCGGCCGCCGGCGGCGGCGAAGTCAGTCGAGAAAAGATGGGCAAGACGGTGCTGGCCTGGATCGGGTCGCTCGCGCTGGCGTTCGGACTGAGCTACGGCCTCTTCTGGATTATCGACGCACTCCTCTGACTCGCTTAGCGACCCCAGACGTAGCGACTCACGGCCTCGTTGACGCGGGTCGAGAGCCGGCCCATCCAGGCCTCAGGCGAGACGCGCTCGATATCCCGCTGGTCGACTTCGATGCGGTCGTCGCCGAAGGGGTCGTGGGGCTGTTCGTCCGCAGTTTCGTCGACGGCGTCGACGACGACGGTCATCGAGCAGCGGCCGCAGGCCTCGGTGTCTTTCGCCATGATTGTTAGTGATTAATTCGGAGGCCAGCGTCAAAAACCTGCCGCGGCGGTCGTGTACGGCCCGTGAACGACCGTCGACTGACCGATGCGCTTAAGACTCCGACACGGTATCGGCATGGTATGAGCTACCGCGGCATGGGATCGGTGCGAACTGAATGCCCACGCGACTCGATACGATGAGCGAAGACTCCGAGTCCGGGTCAGTCAAGGGGCCCCCGAATTACGGTGCGGACGACTGGGAGGACCCCGTCACTGGGGCGGTCCCGAAATCGGAGCTGCCCGACGAAATCATCGAGGAGGTCCCACACTGGACGGACGACCCGTACTTCGACCGGGTGAGCGACCGCCTGATGTACAACTACACGCTGGAGCGGGACCACCGGCTCCGCGGCGAGCGCTGGGACCTCTACGGCGAGATGCGGATCCTCAATCAGAAACAGTTCTTCCACCCGGCGCTGTCCTACGGCGACCACGAATCAGAGGAGTTCCTCTACGCCCGCCGCGTCGACCGGCCGACGGTCGGCGAACTGAAGCGGCTGGTCGAACTCGGCCACGACCTGGCCGACAAACGGGTCACGCCGAACGAGGAGCACTACCGCACCGACTTCACGTTCGTCCTCGTCGCCGACGAACTGCCCGAGGAAGTCCGGTCGTTCGTCGATGGCCAGCGCGAGCGCACGCTGTTGAAATACGGCTACTACGGCCACTACGAGGTCAACCTTGGCGTCGTCGTTCCGGACGAGCAGGAAGCCGTCGCCGGCGAGGCCGCCGATGTGGTCGAGGCGTTCGTCCTCTGGGAGGACGTGACCCGGCCCGAGGAAGGAGTTCTCTCGCGGCTCGCCAAGCGGTTCTGGAAATGACGCTCGGGTAGCAGTCGCTGTCAGCGCCGAAAAAACGGAGAAGAGATCGGTTGCGTCAGTCGTCGCTCGGTTCGACGGCACCGCCGCCGTAGCTCTCGCGGACGGTGCTGATGTTGTCGTACCCCTTCTTGACCAGCGCCAGAGCGAGGCCGATGAGGGTCAGTGCCAGAAGCGTCTGGATAATCGTTGCGAACAGTTGCACACCGCTCGCACCGCCCACGATAATCGTCTGGTAGATGTTCTGGTAGAACGCGAGCCAGCCGAGGCCGAGCACGGTTATCGCCACCATGACGGCCATCGGTACGCCCGTGGAGTACAGCTGTTTGCTCTTGTCCCAGTTAGCCAGCCAGACCGTCGCGGTCAGCAGTGCGAGCGCGGCCAGCAGCTGGTTCGCACCGCCGAACAGCGCCCACAGGACGACCCACTGGCCGGAGATGACCATCACGTACGCGAGGCCACACTGGATGATCGGGTTCGTGTACCGACCGCGGCCGAGTTCGCCCAGCGTCGAACGGATGCCACCGCCCACGTCGAGGCCAGTCGATGTCTGGCCGGCCGACAGACCGACGATCTCTTCCATCATGTAGCGGCCGAGCCGGACAGCCGTGTCAGTAGACGTAAGCAGGAAGCTCACGAGAACGAGCGCCATGAACGGCGCGCCGAAGGACTGTGGGAGGCCGAGGCTCGTCAGGATGATGCCACCACCCGTCGCGAAGTTCGGCAGCGCCGCGCCAATACCGCCCGCAGGGTCGGGGAAGCCGGCGACCGCGAGCGTCGACAGCGCGACGGCCGCGAGCAGCCCCTCACCGAGCATCCCGCCGTAGCCGATCAGGCGGGCGTCGGTCTCCTTATCGAGTTGCTTCGCCGTCGTCCCGGAGGAGACCAGCGAGTGGAAGCCGCTGATGGTTCCACAGGCGATGGTAATGAAAAGCAGCGGGAACAGCGGGTACAGACCCGCACCCTCGACGCCCCAGAAGCCGTTGAAGGCACCCAGCGAGCTGTCGATGACCAGCGGCTGGCTCGACGAGCCGAGGATGGTCCCGACGATAATGGCGAGCAGCGCGCCGCCGACACCGGTGTACAGCAGGAACGAGGAGAGGTAGTCACGCGGCTGGAGCAACACCCACACCGGGAGCGCGCTGGCGACGGCGGCGTAGGCCATGATGACCGGTATCCACGCCGCAGTGTTGCCGCCCAGCGCGCTCGCGCCAGGCACCCAGGAACCGCTCCCGCCGAGCAACACGATGACGGACATCTCCGCGGTCCGTTCGGCCGTCGGTTCGAACAGGGCAATCGGGAACTGAATCCCAGCGAAGACGCCGGCGAAAACGCCTGCGACGAACAGGACTGTGCCGGGGATGAACGGCCCGTTGAGCTGGTAGAGGTACACGCCGAACGCCAGCGCGAGGGCGATGTAGACCAGCGACGCCGTCACCACCTCGGGATAGGCGTTGAACACGATCCCGACCACCAGCGCGAACACTGCGACGACGAGGATAATCGTCAGGAACGCGAACCACAGCAGCATGTTCTTTCCGCCCTCGCCGACGTACTCACCGACGATGTAGCCGATGGACTTCCCCTCGTGTCGGAGCGAGCCCGACAGCGAGACGAAGTCGTGGACGCTACCCATCAGTGGGTTGCCGATAGCGATCCACAGTAGTGCGGGAACCCACCCCCAGATGGCCCCCGCAGTAATCGGTCCGACAATCGGTGCCCCACCCGCGATACTGGAGTAGTGGTGACCCAGCAATACCGGTTTCTTCGACGGGACGTATTCCTGCCCGTCTTCGTACTTGTGTGCCGGTGTTTCGTTGGCGTTGTCGAGTTCGAGGAACCGCGCGAGGTACTTCGAATACCCCAGGTACCCCACGCTGAACGTCACCAGTACTGCCAGGACGATCCAGATTACCTGTGTCATGTATGTGCATGAATGGTAACCAACATCAAGCTATTAATAGTTATTATATTTTTCTTATATATCTCAAATCCGTCAGAATCCGCTCGGTCACACGGCTTCGACTATCAACGAAAAATCTAATATCTGATTACTTATCGGTTATGCGCGGCCCGCACATGAGCGGCGGCCGGTGGCTCAGACGAACGTCGGTGCCTCGGCGTCCGTCTCGACGTCGAATTCGGCGGCGACATCGTCGAGCAGGTCGCCTTTCACCTCCGCCGTGCGGGTCGTGATTTCCGCGACCAGCGGCGGGTCGAGCGTCTCTCGGACCTCCTGTAGCCGTTCGTTCTCAGTCGCGACGCGGTCTCGGAGATACCGGGCCCCGCGGCCGTCCTCGTCGGGGTCCGGCTCGGGCGTGAGTTTGTTGGCGACGAGGCCCCGAACCGAGAGGTCACGCTCCCGCATCTCGGCGATGGCGCGCCGCGTCTCGTTGACCGAGAGCTGGTCGGGGTTGAGCACGAGGAAGAAGGCGGCGTCGGACTGCAACGCGCCGCCGGCGAACTCGAAGAACTCCTTGCGGTCCTGCAGGCGGGCCAGCACCGGGTCGCCGTCCATCACGCGCCGGGGCTCGTTGCTGCCGATTGCGGCCTTCTCGAAGAGGTCGATGCTCTTCTCGCGTTTGTGCATCAGCCGGTCGATCCACCCTTCGAGGAACTCCGGCAGGCCGAGCAGCCGGAGCGTGCTGCCGGTCGGCGACGTGTCGAAGACGACCCGGTCGTACGGGTCGGCGTTGCGCATCACGTCGACGAAGCGGTCGAACAGCGCCGACTCGTAGGCCCCCGGCGTCTGATGGGCCATCTCTAGCTGTTGGTTGATCTCGTTGACCATCGCCGCCGACACCTGCTCGGAGAGGTCGTTACGGATGCCGTCGAGGTGGCGCTGGGCCTCGGTCTCGGGGTCGATCTCCATCGCGTCGAGACCGTCGATACCCTCGACGGATTCGGGGTCGTCGCTGAAGGGCTGGTCGAACACGTCGGTCACCGAGTGGGCTGGGTCCGTCGAGACGACGAGCGTGTCGAGGCCCGCTCGCGCGGATTTGACGCCGTAGGCACAGGAGACCGTGGTCTTGCCGACCCCGCCCTTGCCGCCGAAGAAGACGAACGGTTCCATCAGAAGTGGTACTGCTGGCCCTTGCGTTCGATGTAGGACCCGCGGTCCCACAGCCGTCGCTCCCAGGCCTCGAAGGTGTCTTCGAGGTACGGCAGCAGTTCGGCGGTGTAGTACGACACCGGCGACGGGATGCCGAAGGCGTCGGGGAAACAGGCCAGCATGAACGCGTCCTCGATGTCCTCGGCCTCCTTCTCGATTTTCTCGTAGGCCGGGTGCGTTATCATGCCGTGGTACAGGCCGCGGGCCCACTCCCGCAGCGTCCGGCGAAAGCGCTCGATTCGGTCGGCCAGTTCCATCGTGGGTCGTGTGTGCGAGAGGCACGGAGTAAAAGCTGTCGCAGTTACCCGTCGATAGTGCCCACGCGCTCTGGCGGGACAGCGGTCGTGTTCGGCTCCCGGAAACGAGGCGCGATTTGAAGGGAGGCGGCCCACAACGGGAGGTATGCGCGACACAATTCCCGTCACGATTCTCTCCGGAAGCCTCGGGGCCGGGAAGACGACACTGCTGAACCACCTGCTGACCGAGGCCGGCGACCGCGACATCGCCGTCCTCGTCAACGACATGGGAACCGTCAACGTCGACGCGGAACTGATCGCCGAGGGATCCGAACTGGACGTCGACGACGGCGTCGCGGAGCTTTCGAACGGCTGTATCTGCTGTGAACTGCAGGACGATCTCGAAACGGCAGTCGTCCGGCTGGCGAACAATCGGGACTTCGACGCGCTGGTCGTCGAGTCCTCTGGCATCTCCGAGCCAGCGCCCGTCGCGCGGCTGTTCACAACCGAATCGCGCGTGGCCGCGCTCTATCGCGTCGACACGCTCGTGACCGTGCTGGATACCCGACTGTTCCTCGACGCATTCGCCGGCGAGACGCCGGCGCGTCGCGGTACTGTAGAAGCGAACGCCGACGGAGATGGCGACGGCGCAGCGGCCGACGACGCCGACCGCCCCCTCTCTGACCTCATGGTCGAACAGGTCGAACTGTCGAACCTCGTTGTGATGAACAAGACGGACCTCTGTACGGACGCGGAGCTCGACGAGGCCGAAGAGTTGGTGCGGGCGCTCCAGCCAGACGCCGAGACTATCCGAACGACCTTCTCACAGGTCGACCCCGACCGGCTGTTTGACCGCGGGCTGTTCGACCAGCACGAAATCAACGACCTGCCGGGCTGGAAGCGGGCGCTGGCCGAGGCCGGGCACAGCCACGGCGGAGATGGCCACGACCACGGTGCCGAGGGCGATGCGGACGACGCCGGCCACGGACACGCCGACCACAAGCACCCCGAGGAGGTGTACGGCGTCACCTCCTTCACCTACCGCCGCCGCCGGCCGTTCCACCCCGACCGACTCGCCGACGCGTTGCGGGACCTCCCGTCAGGTGTCGTCCGCTCGAAGGGCACCGTCTGGCTGGCGGGCACCGAGCGCCGCGTCGTCATCGGCCAGGCCGGCCCTTCGATACGGGCCGAGGCACAGGGACCCTGGATTGCGAGCCTCCCCGAAGTCGAGCGGGACATGTACCGCTCGAACCGGCCGGAACTCGACTGGCACGACGAGCACGGCGACCGACGGACGGAACTGGTGTTCATCGGGACGGACTACGACGAGGACGCCCTTCGGACGGCGCTCGACGACGCGCTGGTGACGGACGAAGAATGGACCGAAAGCGACCCACCCGCGGGTCCATTCCCGTCAGAACAGGGGGATGAAACGGTTATCCGGAGCCCTTAGCAGGCACAGTCACGACCGGCCGCACGCTCGAAGCGCATCTCCTCGCCGCAGTCCGGACAGACCGGTTCGCCCTCCAGTTCGACGTCTCTGATGCGAACGCTGCAGTCGTCACACCAGTACGCCCCCTTGGACCCGTCGTCGGGGCGGGACTTCGCGTCCGACTCTGACGTGAGTGCCTCCTTGACGCTGTCGAGGATGCTCATGATCGTATATTGAAATTACGGCTACTAAACGTACCGTGGTTGTGTGCAGTCGTCTCACGACCAGCGACAATCGTGACGTTCAGTGCTTTTGCAGCCGATTCACGCCCCGGGCACGTCCGCCGCCAGGTCTTCGATGGCCCGCTCCAGCTCGTTGCCGCGCTTCCAGGCGGCGATGCGGTCGGCGAAGGGCAGCGGCAGGTTCAGCGAGACGGTCGACCGCATCGTGAGGCGGGACCCGTTTTCCTCCGGTGTAACGATGACTTGGGTCTCCAGATGGTCGAACGGGCCGACCTCGCCCTCGGCAGTGTACCGGAGGCCGTCCTCCCGGGACTCGAAGCGTAGCGGGACCGACATTCCCGGGCCGGCGGCGGTGACGAGCGTGCCCGTGTCTGTCTCTTCGACGGCCGTTACGGTAAACGTCCCCTCCGCCGCGACGACCGCCTCCGGCGAGAGCGTGCGGTGGACAGCCGGCGGCCGCGCCATCACGAACCGAGAGCGTTCGACCTCGCGCATACCAGTCCACAGACACACCGGGGTAGTAAATCACAGGGCCAGCGGGGCGGAGACGCCGACCAGCAAGACAGCGAAGCCGAGACCGATGTAGATGAGCCGCTGAAATCGGAGTTCCGGGGCTATCTGGACCCAGGGCGGCGGGGCAGTCCAGACAAGCCGGTGATACGCGACGGCGGCGACAGCGACGGTCCCGGCTGTGGCAACGGTCAGGCCGGCCCACACTGGCAGCCCGTACGCGAGGCCATACAGCGGGCCGACGGAGAACAGCAGCATCACCGCCGTCATGGTGCAGACGAGAAACGGGACCGGGTCGACCGGGTCCCCATGACGGTTTTGAACGTTCATACGCCCGTCTTGGGCGCCGAGCGTGTTTAGTTGCGCGACTCGGCCGCCGCCGGCTAGAGCGTGTCGAACTCGCCGGGCACTGCCAAAGAGCTAAGGGGCGTCCCGTCCGTGTTCGTGGGCATGAGCGACGCGAACGGGTTCGAGGAGGGGGCGAGCGGGTCGCAGGGTGACCCGCGGGTACTCATCGCGATGAACGTCGTGCTCTCGACGGTGTTTGCGGCCACTATTGTCTGGGGGCTGAGCGTCATCGGCGCGGCGGAACTCACGGCTATCAACGTCGCGACCGGCGCGATACTGCTGTTCGCACTGACCTATGCCATTACGCTCCAGTAGCGGGCCAACGGAACGATCTCGACGCTCGGCTTACTCGGGGTCGTACGGGTGGACGTCGTCCACCGCGGGCGCGCCGACGACGAGCGTCCGTACTGATTCGGTCGCCGACTCGGGGTTGTGCGCCCGCTGGGGGCTGTCCGGTTCGACGACGAACGCCTCGTCTTCGCCGACCTCGTAGGTCTGCTCCGGCGTCTCGACGGCGAGCGTCCCCGAGAGGACGTAGAACAGTTCCTCCTGATTATCGTGGTAGTGGTACGCGAGCGGGATATCCTCGCCGGGAGCGACCTCGTAGACGTTCACGGCCGCGTTTTCGAGACCGGCCGCGTCACTGATGGAGCGCTGGACACTGGGTCGGTCCGGTGTCGGCTCGATATCGTCGACTGCGAGGTGGTGATAACCCATGTCATCCCTGTCAACAGCGACCGACGTAAAACGACTGCTCCCGCAAGTGCTCAGTCCGTGACCTCTTCGGCGTCGACCGACTCGGTTTCGTCGGTTTCGAGGCGGACAACGCGAGCTTTCATGATGCGCGTGTTTTCGACCTGTTCGACGCGGATCTCGACGCCGTCGTAGGTGATGGTCTCACCCTCTTCGACCAGTCGGCCAGCCCGGTTGAAGATGAAGCCGGCGATGGTCTCGAACTCCTCGCCTTCGGGCAGGTCCAGGTCCAGCGCCTCGTTGACCTCCTCGATGTTGACCTCGCCTTTGACCGTGACTGTGTCGTCGTCGACGTACTCGATCGGCTCTTCCTCCTCGCCTTCGAGTATCTCGCCGACAATCTCCTCGGTCAGGTCCTCCATCGTCACCAGCCCCTCAGTGGTCCCGAACTCGTCGATGACGATGACCATGTGCAGGCGTTCGGCCCGCATCTCGGTCAGCAGGTCGTCGACGTTCTTCGACTCGGGGACGTGCAGGGTCGGCTCGATGAGGTCTTCGAGGTCCATGTTGCGGGCCACCGCCTCGCCGTAGTTGAGGTCCCGAACGAGGTCCCGGATGTGGATGACGCCGATGACGTTGTCCAGACTGCCCTCGTAGACCGGGATGCGAGCGTGGCCGCTCTGGATGCACGTCTCTAGGGCCTCCTCGGCAGAAGCCTCCTTGGCGACCGCAGTCATGTCCAGCCGCGGCGTCATCACTTCCTTGGCGATGGTGTCGTTGAACCGCAGCGTGCGCTGGAGCATCTCCCGTTCGTCCTCGTCGAGGACACCTTCGCGCTCTCCCGTCTCGATGATGTCCTGTATCTCCTCGCGGGTGACGTAGGAGGTCTCGATGGCGGAGCGGCCCCCGGTGATTTTGTTGACGACGCGCGTGAGGTAGTCGAACAGCAGGATAAGCGGGAGCAGCACCTTCTCGGCAGCCTTGAGCGGTTTGGAGATGCGCAGCGCCCACGATTCGGTGTTCTCCACCGCGTAGCTCTTTGGCGCGCTCTCGCCGAACAGCAAAACGACGGCGGTAACGCCAAACGTCGCGATGGCGACAGCCAGCCCCTGACTATCGACGTACATCGCAAGGAGTCCAGTAGCGATGGAAGACATCGCGATATTGACGAGGTTGTTGCCGACGAGAATCGTTACCAGCAGGCGGTGGGGGTCTGATTTGAGTTGTTTGAGCGTCTTCGCACCCGGGACAGCGTCCTCGACGAGCGCTTCCGTCCGGTGTGCAGGCAGCGAGAACATCGCAATTTCTGAGGACGAGAAGAACGCCGAGAGGACGACCAGTGCGACGAGCGTGACAATACCAGCGACGAGCACCGCGTCTTTTGGTATTGGGACGCCGACGATTTCGACGCCCTGCAACATCGCTGTAGACAGCTCAAACGGCGCAGGTGGATCCAGGGCCATCAACGGTCGAAGTTGTAATGGGTGCGGATTAAGGCTTGTCATGAAGGGGTTGTCAGCGAAGCCCTTACCCGGCTTTCACGCGTATCACTCCACAGAGTATGAGCGAGTCCGATATCACGCTGTACCGGTTGCAGGCGTGTCCGTTCTGTGAGCGCGTCGTCCGGAAGCTGGACGCCTACGACCTCGACTACCAGTCGCGGTTCGTCGAGCCGATGCACGCCGACCGTGACGTGGTCAAGCGACTGTCCGGCAAGCGGACCGTCCCGGCCATCGTCGACGAGAACACCGGCGTCACGATGTCCGAGAGCGCGAACATCGTCGCGTATCTGGAGCGGACCTACGGCGAGGGCGAGGAGACCGCAGGGGGTGTGGCCTGATGGAACTCGATTTCGACGTCGTCGACCTCGACCCGGTTGACCATCCCGACGAGGGCGACACCGCGCCGGATTTCACACGCCCGCTCGTCAACGACGAGTTCTGGGAGGACGAGTCGCTCTCGTCGCTGTGTGCCGACAGCGACCGGGTCGTCCTCGTGTTCCACGCGATGGACGGCGCGTTCCCGGCGACGTACATCTGGAACGAGATCCGCGACCGCGCGTGGCACGAGCAGGCCACCGTCGTCGGCGTCTCCATCTCGACGCCGTACGAGCACAAGCAGTTGCTCGAAGAGCGGGATATCGAGGGGGACTACCGGCTGTTCTCGGACCCGGCCAACGGCGTCGCAGAGCAGTACGACATCGACATGGACCTCGACGGGATGGCCGGAATCGAGGAACCGCGCCCGTCGGTGTTCGTCCTCGATAGCGACCGGACCATCGAATACGCCTGGGTGGCCCAGGAGTGGCCCGACTTCCCCGACTACGACGACGTCGAAGCCCAGCTCTAACGATGGCGACAGTCGACGACGCCGCGGCAGCGGTCCGCGACGGAGAGCTGGTCGTCTATCCCACGGAGACGGTGTACGGCCTCGGCGCGGACGCGCTCAATGCTAATGCCGTCGAGCGTGTGTTCGAGGCGAAAGGTCGCGAGCGCGACAAGCCGGTGTCGATGGCCGTCCCCGATGTCGAGTCCGCCCGCGAGTACACGCACCCAAGCGACCGCGAACTGGCGTTCATGCGCGAGTTCCTCCCCGGCCCGGTCACCGTCGTCGTCGAGCGCCGCGACGCAGTGCCGGACGTGCTGGTCGCCGGCCGGGACCGCGTCGGGGTTCGGGTCCCCGACCACGACCTCGCGCTCGAACTGCTCGCCGAGACCGGGCCGCTAACCGCCACCAGCGCCAACATCTCCGGCAACCCAAGCGCCCGCTCCGTCGACGACCTCGACGCCATCCGGGAGCGCGCCGCCGTCGTGCTCGACGCCGGCGAAACCGACGGCGGGACCGGCTCGACGGTGGTGAACGTCGACACCGGAACGATACACCGCCGCGGCGCACACGCTGACGCCGTCGAGTCGTGGCTCGAAGCCCAAGGCTGACACTCACCGCTGTCCGGGCGATTATCTGCCCTATCGTAGCATCGACCGTAGCGACCGCGTCTTCACCCCGCAGTCGTCGCTGAACTCACAGGGCTCGCACTTCGCGTCGTTGTGTACCCGTCCGGGCGGGCCGTCGATGCTGTCGGCAGTCCGAACCGCCCGACGGTAGACGCCGGCCCGCCGTGCGTTCACCTCGATGCGCCGGATGACGCCGTATGCCGGATACTCGGCGTAGGCGATGTCGATGTCACGCTCGCGCTCCCAAGAGAGCGCCTTCGCGGCGGCGACCAACCGCACGGTCTGGGGCTCCCAGACACCGTCCTCGGGCGGCCGACCGGCGAAGACGAGCGACGGGACCGGACCGTCCCGCCCGGCGACGACCTTGTGTGCGATACCGCGGGCGTCCTTCCCTTCGAGATACGCGTCGGTCGCCGCCGGGGCGACCAGCGCGTCCCAGTCGGCCAGGCGCTCTCGAAGCCCTCTGAGCCGGTCGCGGTACTCGTCCGGACCCACTTCGATGGGGGCTGCCAGCAGGGCGGCGTCGTCGGTCAGCAGCCGCTCGTAATCACGGGCGAGCCGGCGAACCGACTCAATCTCGTCGGGGATTTCGCTCGCCCCGTCGCGGCGACGGTAGTAGAGCTTCCGCGGGCAGTAGGCGGCCGTTTCCAGTTCCCGGAACGTATGGGTCGACATGGCCCCGCCTGGTCGTGTACTCCTACAAGAAGGTTCGGCGGGACGGAACGGTCGTGTTTCGCACAGCCAGAAAGGCCCGCCATCTCGGCCGACCGCTAGCACAGAAGAATGCGCAGCGTTACATCGACACGTCAGCGCCGGAATCCAGCGAGTCGATGTCCTCAGTGGCTTCGTCGAGACCGTCTTCGCGGAGGCCGGCAGCGTGCTGTGTCGACAGCCCGGCGTCGGTGAGCACGTCCTCGAACTCGCTCTGGAACCGGTGGGAGACCCGGCGCGCGGCGTCCTGTGCGGCGACGACGCGGCGGTAGTGGGCGGCCCAGGACTCGTCGATGTCGAACTCGGCGGCGAGGTCGGCGACGGACGGGTCGTCGTCGGCGACGCGGCGGCGGAACTCGGCCAGGTCGAACGGTGCCTCTGTGTCCTCGTCGCGGAGGAGATGCAGGTCCAGCCGCGCCTCGACCACGTCAGGCTCGTCCGCGCCGATTTCGGCCGCGATGGTCGCGTCGTCGCTCCCCTCGTAGAACAGTCGGACCACTGTTACCAGGGATTCGTCGGCGAGGTCGGTTCGGAACTCGTACCGCTCGCGCATCCGCGCGATGACATCACCGAGTCGGTCCGCGACACCGGCCTCGTCAGTATCGGCCAGGGACCCTCTCGACGCTTCCTGAGACTCCGTCACAGCCCCCTCGTCGGAGACGTCCATGAAGATGTCACGGAGTTCTTCGGTCTTCTCGTCCATCGAACATGAAACTACTTCTCGGGAGTCATATATCTGTCGGATGAGCAACGTAACACGGGGAAACTTTCAACAGGTCACTAATTCTCGCAGGACTGCGGCGGGGCGTGGCAAGATTTAAGCGGACACAAATCGCGTGTTACCGTATGTCATCTATACTCCAGACGACCACGCGCCCGACGTTCTGGCGTATCGGCGACGTGGGGAAAGCGCTGTTCTACTATCTGGCAGCGCTCGCCATCATCGTCTTTCTGTACGGTGTGTACAACCGCGTCACCCGCTATGCCCAGGGCAGCGACGACCCCTTCGACCGCCTGGACGAGTTGCCCCAGCGGACCCTCGCGGCGGCGCAGTTGGCGCTGTCGAACCGGAAGCAGTTGGACCGCGACACCGTCGCCGGCGTGATGCACGCGTTCATCGTCTGGGGCTTTCTGACGCTGCTCATCGGGACGACGATTCTGGGTATCGACATGGACCTCTATCGGCCGCTGACCGGTGAATCCTTCTTCGTCGGCCAGTTCTACCTCTCCTATTCGTTCGTCATGGACGCGATGGGGCTGCTGTTCGTCGTCGGCGTCGGCGTCGCGCTGTGGCGGCGCTACGGCCGCAAGCTCGACCGCCTCCACGACCGCCACACCTCCCGCGAAGACGACCTGTTTCTGGGCGCGCTGTTCGTGCTGGGCGTCGGCGGCTACCTCACCGAGGGCATCCGTATTCTCGGTACCTCGACGGTGCGTGACGTCTCCTTCGAGACGGTGAGCTTCGTCGGCTGGTCGGTCAAGGAAGTGCTCGTCATGGCCGGGATGACACCGGAAATGGCAGCGGGTGCGTACCCGTTCGTCTGGTGGAGCCACTCGCTGGTCGCGCTGTGGTTCGTCGCCTGGATACCCTACGCGAAGCCGTTCCACATGCTCTCGTCGTTTGCCAACCTCGTCGCCCGCGACGAGAAAGCCGGCGTGCGACTACCCGGCGTCCCGGCCGACGCTGACCCCGACGATATCGGACCCAGCGACATCGACGACTTCTCCTGGAAGCAACTGCTCGACCACGACGCCTGTACCAAGTGCGGCCGGTGCTCGTCGGTCTGTCCGGCAAAAGCGTCCGGGCGGCCGCTGGACCCGCGGAACGTCATCCTCGACCTGAAACGCTACCGCGAGGAGCGCGACGCCGGCGGCGAGGACGTGCCTATCATCGCCGACGGCGGCACCTCGGTCATCGACGCCCACACGATGGAGTCCTGCATGTCCTGTATGGCCTGCATGGACGCCTGTCCGGTCGACATCGAACACGTCACGCAGTTCACTGAGATGAACCGCCGGCTCACCGAGGCCGGCGAGATGGATGAACACGTCCAGGACGCGATGATGAACGTGTTCCAGCACGGCAACACCTTCGGCGACCCCGAGCGCGCCCGGCCGGACTGGACCGAGGACCTCGACTTCGAGGTGCCGGACGCCCGCGACGAACCGGTGGAGTACCTCTGGTACGTCGGCGACTACCCGAGCTACGACGAGCGCAACCAGAAGATTGCGCAGGCGCTCGCCACCGTCTTCGAGGCCGCCGACGTGGACTACGGCATCCTCTACGAGGCCGAACAGACCGACGGCAACGACGTGCGCCGCGTCGGCGAGGAAGGGCTCTACGAGATGCTCGTCGAGGACAACGCCGAGGCAATACTGGACTGTGAGTTCCAGTCCATCGTCACGACGGACCCCCACGCCTACAACACGTTCATGAACGAGTACCCCGAGTTCGAGGCCTGTGAGTGGGGCGAAGACGACGTGTTCCACTACACGCAGGTCGTCGCCGACCTCGCAGATGCGGGCGCGCTCGGCCTCTCCGGGACCGAACTGGACTACACTGTCACCTACCACGACCCCTGCCACCTCGGGCGGTACAACGGCGAGTTCGAAGCGCCGCGGGACCTCATCCACGCGACCGGAGCCGACCTCCACGAGATGCCCCGCAACAGGGACGACTCCTTCTGCTGTGGCGGTGGCGGCGGCGGCCTCTGGATGGACCTCGAAGAGGAGAGCAAACCCAGCGAGGAACGCCTGCGCGAGGCCCTCGAAGACACCGAGGCGGGCGCGGCCGTCGAGAAGTTCGTCGTTGCCTGCCCGATGTGCATGACGATGTACGAGGACGGGCGCAAAACCGGCGGCTACGAGGAGGACCTTGAAATCGTCGGGGTCACGGAGCTACTCGCTGAAGCGGTCGGGGAAGCGGGAGTCTGATCGCTCAGATGTGAGTTTTCAAGTAGCTGAAACGAAAAGGCTCACCATGGCCCTCCTCCAGATACCGGGACTACCCGGCGCAACAGAACTTATCCTCATGGTACTCGTACTGGCGGTGTACATCGGACTACCAGCCGCTGGCATGGTACTCGTCTACAACTTTCTCGACGGTAAACGCGGCTACGAGAAGCGGGTTTCCGAACTCGAACGCCGGGTCGAGACACTGGAATCCGAACTATCCGAGGAGTAACGTCTGACCCGTGGTCACAGCCGCTCACACACCTGTTTTCCGCTGACGACTTCGGGGATTATCACTTCATCCGCGCCCACGCGGCGGGCCACGGTCTCGTCCTGTCGGTCGCCGGCCCGAACGATGAGCTGGACAGTGGGCGCAAGCTGGCTCGCCAGCACCGCAATCTGAATATTTGCGTTCGTGTCGTCAATCGCCCCGATGACCGTGTCGGCTCGCTTGATGCCCGCGTCCGTCAGCGCGCCCTCGCGGCTCGCGTCGGCCTCCAGCGCGAGATGGCCGTCGTCGAGCGCCCGTTCGTACTGTTCTGTCTGTTTCTCGATGACGACCACCTGTGCGTCCGTGCCGCCTATCTGCTCCGCGACAGTCTGTCCGAACGTCCCGTAGCCACAGACGACGATGTGGTCGTCCAGTTCCTGAAGTCGTTGCGAAATCTGCATACGTGTAAGTTCCTGCTGAATCTGGCCGCCGAAGGCTGCCGACAGCACTGTTTCACCTATCCACAGTCCAGCGACGACGAGACCGGTCAGCACCACGATGGCGTAGCCTTTGACCAGCGTCGCGGGCCCCTCGTGGGTCTGGAAGTGGAGTTCGATGCTCGTGGGGTCAAGCAGCCAGAACAGGGCGTTGACGACGCCGACGCCACCGAACGTGACGAATCCGAACACACCGGCGGCGACGAGTCCAACGAACGCGAGAACCGGTCTGGAAAGCCGACGGAGCAGCGAGCGGTCCGGCCCTGTGCTATCGCTGTGTTCCATTGCTGTAGCTACCTGCCAAGAGTTGCCGTTACGACACACCGCGACGAGCCCGATAGCGCGACGACGCGGTGTGCTGCCAGCAGCGTCAGTCTGTCAGCGTTCCAGCGGATGTTGTGGACGCTTCGTCGACCGGGCCAGCGCTGTCGCGGTCCGTACTCGGCACGCGACTTCGGTTCGGGTACACCCGTTTGACGCAATCAGCACAATTGGTGACAAGTACCATGATTTTGAATTGCCGGACCCAGTATATGTATGTTACCGAAATATGGCTAGACTAGATATAATGCCATTATACACTATCCATATTCATTCGGTCCGCAGCGGGCCGACGACACCTGAGTCTGTGTCCACCTGCGTCCAGCCAAACGCTTAACGCCGCCAGACACTCACAGCGAGATGATGGAGGTCGCACTGCTCACCGTCGGTGACGAACTGCTCGCTGGCGACACGGAGAACACGAACGCGTCGTGGCTGGGCCGCCAGCTCACGGCCGCCGGCGCAAGCGTCACCCGAGTCCTGACTGTGCCCGACGACGAGGCGGTCATCGCCGACGCCGTGGCGCGGTATCACGACGCCTTCGACGCGGTCATCGTCACCGGCGGCATCGGCGGGACACCGGACGACGTGACGAAAGCCGGCGTGGCACAGGCGTTCGGCCGGGACCTCGTCGTACCCGAGGACGTCCGCGCCCACCTCGAAGCGAAGGCCGAGCAGTTCGCCGCGGACAACCCCGAAATGGTGGACCGCTACGACATGGACCTGGACCTCGACGCGTGGGCGTCGATCCCCGAGGGCGGGCAGGCACTGCTGACCGACGAGAGCTTCGCCGCCGGCTGTGTCATCGACCGCGTGTACGTCCTGCCGGGTATCCCCGAGGAACTGAAAGCGATGTACGAGACCGTTGCCGACGAGTTCGACGGCGACCGGACGACGGAGACGATTCACACGCCTGCACCCGAAGGCGCACTGGTCACCCACATCACGGCGGCCCGCGAGCAGTTCGCGGTTGCCGTCGGGAGCTATCCCCGCAAGGACGACACACCGGGGCGGGTGAAGATTACCGGTGACGACCCGGCAACCGTTGCCGACGCGGCGGCGTGGCTCCGCGAGCGAATCGAGGTCGTCGACATCGAGTGAACTGCTTTCCGGAGATTCCCTCGAAGGCGTCACAGGCTCCTGCTATCTGGTGACTGTCCAGACCGGTGCACGAGGACCCAGTATCTGGTAGCTACTCCTGCGGGTACAGCTGAAGCAGCAATAGATGACACGTCATAAGATGGGATTTCCCACAAGGCATTTGTCAGTTATAAATTATTTCTCTGTATGTACGATCAAAGGGCTCTACTTCTCGCTATTGTCTGTAGCCTTGTGCTCACGGGATGTTCTACGCTTTCCGACGGCCCAGCAACCCCGGAATCGGCCGTAGACAGTGGTCAGGAAACCCCAACCATTGGCGCACAAATAAACGTCTCTGAAGCCAAAGAACGCGCACTAAACTCGGAAACGGACTATGTGACTGCTCGGCTTCAGAATGCGAGTTGTCTTGATAGCTGGGATGTCGGTTCATTCACTGTTGGTCCAAAGGTGACCGTCGTAAACCGATCAGATCGTGGTCTCACTGTTCGGGTTAGACGACCATATTCGACGGCAAAGGGCGAAGCAGTGTATGACGCTGAGCACTATGCCCGCTATCTCGTAACCAAAACAGGGACTGAAAGACTGTCCGGTGATACCGTCGCTCCTTGCTGAGTTGCGTATTCTGCACCTATTGGGCGTCAATGCTACCGGTAAGAAATGGATCGGGACAAGCCAGTGTGTGGATGGGAGAGCTTCGCTCAGGTTCGTGTGCAGTGCGTGTCCTGACTGTCCAGACTAGCCGGAATATTCAGTTACAGCCTATAATACGGCCAGTTCACCGATGTATTCGTAAATCGGGCCCCGACGACAGAGCGACTACCCCGATATAGGCTTCCGTCTGCCAAAAAAGTGGTTGCGTTTAAGCACACAAACGGTGGGTTCATGCCGGCCACGGTCTGAAATGGCAGTATGAACCTGACACAGCGCCCGCGCCGCCTGCGAACCGACGGCGTGCGACCGCTGGTACGCGAAACGGAGCTCTCTGCGTCGGACCTCATCGCGCCGGTGTTCGTCGACGCGACGACCGACGAGCGAGTCCCAATCGAGACGATGCCGGGTCACGAACGGGTCCCGGTCGGCGAGGCGGTCGAGCGCGTCGAGGAGGTCCTCGAAACCGGCGTCGAAGCGGTGATGCTGTTCGGCGTCCCCGAGTCGAAAGACGAGCGCGGGAGCCGCGCCTGGGCCGAAGACGGCGTCGTGCAGGAAGCCACGCGCCGCATCACGAGTGAGACGGACGCCTACATCATCACGGACGTCTGTCTCTGTGAGTACACCGACCACGGCCACTGCGGTGTCCTCGAAGATGACGCTGCCGAGAACCCGCGGCTGACGGTACGTAACGACGAGACGCTCGATTTGCTGGGGAAAATCGCCGCGAGCCACGCCGCGGCCGGGGCCGACATGGTCGCCCCGTCGGGCATGATCGACGGGATGGTCGGGGCGATTCGGGAGGCGCTGGACGCCCAAGGCGACACCGACGTGCCCGTCATGAGCTACGCCGCGAAGTACGAGTCGGCCTTCTACGGCCCGTTCCGGGACGCCGCGGACGGCGCGCCGGCCTTCGGCGACCGGCGGCACTACCAGATGGACCCCGCGAACGCACGCGAGGCCAGCCGCGAGGTCGATCTCGACGTCGAGCAGGGCGCAGACGTGCTGATGGTCAAGCCCGCCCTGCCGTATCTGGACATCGTCAAGGAGATCCGGGAGTCTTACGACCACCCCGTCGCCGCCTACAACGTCTCCGGCGAGTACGCGATGCTCCACGCCGCCGCCGAGAAGGGCTGGCTCGACCTCGAAGCGGTCGCCTACGAGTCGTTGCTGTCCATCAAACGCGCCGGCGCGGACCTCATTCTGACCTACTTCGCCGAGGACCTCGCTGACGAACTCTATAGTAACAATTGAAACGATTTACACACTGATCGCACTGCAGTCGTGCGATCAGGTGTGCATTGATTTTCAATGGCTACTATAGGCGGGACCAGTCCCCGTGTGTACCCGTTCGAACCGCGCCCATGGGTTCCAGCGAACGGCAGGTCCCTAACCTATTCATGTGACAGGGGCGGAGTGGCCGTATGCAGCGACAGTCCCTCCTCGTGGCGGTTGTCGCCGCGATTGCGCTGCTGTCGTTCAGCGTCGGCGCCGCGAGCCTCGACGCCGCCACCGGGTCCGACCAGGCGGAGATGACCCGTGACGACAGCGAGATCGACAACCCCGACGGACAGGGCCTCAGCGACCCGCCGGGTAGCATCGACCCACCCGAAAGCGAAAACGGCGCTCGCGCGCTGCTGCCGAGTGTCCCCGCCCCGGCAGTCGGTGCGCTCGCCGTCGGCCTCGCAGTGGGTCTGGTCGTCCTCTGGCGGCTGGCCGGTCAGAGCCGGACCATCGACGAGACGGGCGGCGAAACGCCAGCCGTCGCAACAGCGGAGTCCGCGAAGGCCCCCTCGCATAGCGCGGCTGCAATCGACGTACCCCTGACCAACGACGTGTACCGCGCGTGGGCCGCCCTCGAAGATGCGGTGACCGTGGACGACGATGCATCGTCCCCGCAGGACATCGAGGCGAACGCGACGGCGGCCGGGGCCGACCCCGACGCCGTCGCCTCGCTCCGGTCGGTGTTCGAGCGGGTTCGCTACGGCCGGGAGCGGCCGGACGCTGACCTGGAGTCCCAAGCCCGTGCGGCGCTGGAACGAGCGACCGACGACACGGACGACATCGTGGCGAATCCCGACGATGTGGCTTCTGAGAACAAAGACGCAGACGAGTCCGCAGGGGAGGCCGGCACGTGACACTGCGCCGGGTTCCGCTGGCGCTCGGCCTCGTCGCGACAGCCATCGGCGTCAGTCTCGCCGCGCTCGGCGCGCCGCTGTTGCCCTCGGGCGCTGTCTCGGACCTCCCGATACTCGCGGTGGCCGTCTTCGCTGGCGGTGTCGCGCTCCTCGCGCTCCTGGTTCGCTCCCTCGACAGCGAACGCGGGATGGCGCTGCCGGACACAGACAGCCAGTACGTCACGGTCCCCGGCGACGATATCGACGAGGCGCTTGCTGCTGGAGCCGGACAGGAAGCGATCCGGCGGCGCGTCGAGGGGGTCGCTGTCACCGTCCTCCAGCGCGACGGGCTCTCTCCCGACGAGGCAGCGGACGCGCTCCGGTCCGGCGCGTGGACGGACAGGGAGCCGGCTCGGAAACTGTTCGACGGGACACCGATATCGCTCCGGGCGCGGCTGTCCGGGTGGCTCTCGGGTATCCGTCCGTTCCAGCGGCGCGTCGCCCACGCGACGGCGGAACTCCGACGACGCGACGAGGAGCGATGAGCGAGGTCCATCGCACCGGCCGCTGGTTCGGGCTGGCCGGGGCCGCACTGGTCGCCGTCGGCGTCGGACTGGTGGGGCAGGTCCCCGCGCTCGTGTTGCTGGGCGGGCTCGGCGTCACGCTGAGCGCGTACGACCGGGTCGCTGTCCCGCCGGCGGCGGACGTGTCGATACAGCGATCCATCACACCGACAGAACCCGCACTCGGCGAGCGGGTCACCGTGGCGCTCACCGTCCGCAACGACGGATCACGGACGATTCCGGACCTCCGGCTCGCCGACGGCGTGCCGGATTCTGTCCGCGTCGTTGACGGGTCGGCGTCGCTGGGGACGGCGCTGCGGCCCGGCGCATCGACGACGATTACCTACGAGATTACCGGCGGGACCGACCGCTGCGTGTTCGACCCGGCGACGGTCGTCGTCAGGGACGTTGTCGGCGTCGCCGCCCGACGAACGCACGTCACGGCCGAACCCGACACCGTCACCTGGGAACAGCCGACCAGTTCGGCGCTGTTGCCGCTGGTCCCCGCAGTGGCCCGCCGACCCGGGACGGTACCCGTCGACGAGGGCGGCGAAGGGGTCTCCTTCTACGCGGTCAGGGAGCACCGGTCGAACGACCCGCTCTCCCGCGTCGACTGGAATCAGTACGCCCGCACCGGCGACCTGCGGACCGTCGAGTTCCGCCGCGAGCAATCCGCGACGGTCGTGGTGGTCGTCGACGCCAGAGCAGCCGCCGCGCTCGCGCCGCGTCCGGACGCCGAGACAGCCATCGAGCGGTCGACGATGGCTGCCGTCGCCCTCGTCGAGGGGCTCCCCGAGGACGGCCACGAGGTCGGCGTCGCGGCGTACTCGCCACACGGAGCGTGGCTCGCACCGGGCACGAGCGCCGCGCACCAGCAACAGGCCCGGGACCTGCTCAGGACCGACCGCGCGTTCGCCGCGACATCGGTCACCCGAACACCGGACACAACGAAGCTCATCGCACAACTGCCGACAGCGGCGAACGTCGTCTTCCTCGGGCCGCTGTGTGACGACGACAGCGAGGCGCTGGTCCGTCGACTCGCCGCCAGCGGCCACCCGGTGACGGTCCTGAGTCCCGACCCGACCGCGACGGACACGGCGGGCCACCGGCTGGCACGGCTTGAACGCCGTGAGCGGCTCCGTCGGTTGCGAGCCGCCGGCATCGCCGTCCACGACTGGCCCGCAACTGAGCCGCTGGAACAGGTAACCGAACGGGCCTGGCGGGGTGGCCAATGATACCGCGAACCGGAGCCGTCTGTGGCGGTGCGGCGCTGACGGCGGGCGTCGTGACGCTTTTCGTCGCCGGCATTAGCGCGGTCTCGACCGCCGCCACCCTCGTCGGCGTTGTGCTGCTCGCCGGCGGACAACTGATTCAGTCCGGCCGGCTCATCGACGTCGCCAGCGCGTCACTGTTCCTGGCGCTGCTGGTGGCCGCCCTTCAGGGGGCAACGACGACCACGGTGCTGGTCGCCGGCGGCGCGACGGTGCTGGCCTGGACCTTCGCCCATGCGGCTATCGACCTCTATGCGGACCTCGGAACAGCGCCCGGAACGCCTGTCGAACTCATGCACGTCGCGGGGACGACAGGGCTGGTCGGGGGAGCCGTCGTGGTGACGACCCTGCTCTTTCAGCTTGACGTGCCGCCGCTGTCGCCGCTGGCGCTGGCAAGCGTCGTACTGGGCGCAATCGCACTGACTGCGGCGCTCAGGCGATGACCAGTCGGGCAGTGTAGGTGGAAGACTGAGAGCGCGCGCAAGGGAAAACGGCCTATTTGGCCCCCTCTGGCCGGAACTGGGGGCAACAAACGTCCAAAATTCCAGTGTGCATATACGGACTTTCTTGACGGAGAACAACCTTATATCCATAATATCATACCATAATCTGGACGGTCGTCTACCACATCCCCTCTAATTTCCGTGTTCATAAAGGCAAACCTTATGTAGTGTTGTTACCAGAGCCTTTCTCGTGAAAGAGTTGAAGAAGTTGAGCCAAAGTGGAGTGAAGTTGGACATTCAGACGCCTGCAGATACGAAAACGAAACAGGTGAGCTAGAAATGAGCTACACTGCACTACAGGTAGATCCGAGCGTACTCGCAGAGGGGGTTAACCTGCTGTGGGTACTGGTGGTATCGTTCCTGATTTTCTTCATGCACGCGGGCTTCGCCATGCTGGAGGCGGGCCAGGTGCGCTCGAAGAACGTCGCGAACCAGCTAACGAAGAACCTCCTGACCTGGTCGGTCGGCGTGACGGTGTTCTTCCTGATCGGCTCGGGGATCAGTGCCCTGGTCGGCGGGAGCGGCTTCTCGCCCGCCTTCGGCGCAGGGGCCGCAAACGACTACGTCGGCTGGCTGTTCGGTGCCGTCTTCGCGATGACGGCGGCGACCATCGTCTCCGGCGCGGTCGCCGGACGGGCCAAGCTCCGTGCGTACATCACGTACACGTTCCTGCTGGCGGCGGTCATCTACCCAGTCGTCACCGGGATCACGTGGGCCGGCGCGTACATCAGCTTCGGCGGCGAGGCGTTCCACGACTTCGCCGGCGGGATGATCGTCCACGGCATGGGCGGCATCGCGGGCCTCACGGCGGCGTACGTCCTCGGCCCACGCATGGGCCGGTACAACGAGGACGGCTCCGCGAACGTCATTCCGGGCCACTCCCTGACGTTCGCCGTTCTGGGAACGCTCATCCTCGCGTTCGGCTGGTACGGCTTCAACGTCGGGACGGCGGCGACCGTCTTCGTCGTTGAGGACGGATCGCTCGCCCTCGGCGCGTTCGCGACGGTCGGCCGCGTCGCGATGACGACGACCATCGCGATGGCCTGCGGTGCGATGGGTGCCGGACTGGTCGCGTGGCTGAAGACCGGGAAGGTCGACACCCTGTACGTGGCAAACGGGCTGCTTGCCGGGCTGGTCGGCATCACGGCGATCCCCGACACCACGACGTGGTGGGGCGCAATCGTCGTCGGCGGCCTCGCGGGCGGACAGCTGCCGGTCGTGTTCAGCTTCATCGAGAACCGGATGAAAATCGACGACGTCTGTGCCGTCTTCCCGGTCCACGGGAGCGCCGGCGTGCTCGGCACGCTGCTGTTCCCGTTCGTCGCCACGTCCGGCACGGTCGGATCGGTCGTTAACGCCTTTATCGCACAGCTGATCGGCGTCGCCGCCATCGCGGGCTGGACGATTGTCGCAACCGGGGTCGTCTGGTACGCCCTCAAGGCGGCCGGCCAGGCTCGGGTCACGCCCGAACACGAGCAGGAAGGGCTGGACGTCAGCGAACACGGCGTCGAGACCTACCCCGAGTTCGGTGGTGGCGAGAGCGTCGTCGCCGATGGTGGTAAAGTGAGCCCGAGCATGCGTACTGACGGAGGTTCCCAAGATGACTGACGAAACCGACGACTCTGAAATCAAGATGGTAGTCGCAATGGTTCGACCGGACAAACTCGGCGACGTGAAGAAGGCGCTCGCCGAGGTCGGCGCGCCCTCGCTGACAGTGACGAACGTCTCCGGTCGCGGCTCACAGCCCGCAAAGAAGGGGCAGTGGCGCGGCGAGGAGTACGTCGTCGACCTGCACCAGAAGGTCAAAGTCGAGACGGTGGTCGCGGACATCCCCGCGGAGGATGTCGTCGACGCCATCGCCGACGGTGCCCACACCGGCGAGAAAGGTGACGGCAAGATATTCGTCCTCCCCGTGGACAACGCCTACCAGGTCCGAACCGGTAAAGAAGGCCCAGAGGCAGTCTGAGCGGACGAAATGGTCGATGATACCGACAGACAGGTAGTGAACGCACTGCTTCAGGACGGCCGGGCGAGCGCCCGTGACGTCGCCGCCGCGACCGGTATCGCGGCGACCACGGTGTCTCGCCGGATGGACGACCTGGAGGCGACCGGTGTGATCGACGAATACACCGTCGACATCGATTACGGGGCGCTGGGCTACGACGTGACCGCCGTGTTCCAGCTCTCCGTCGAGGGCGACGGGCTCGGACGGGTGGTGGACCAGCTACGGGACCGACGCGAGATGATCGCGGTCTACGAGGTGACCGGTGACCACGACATCGTGGCCGTCGGGAAGTTCACCGACACGCAGTCGATGAACGAGCGGATAAAGACGCTGCTGACCGACGAGGATATCCGATCTGCCTCGACGTCAGTCGTACTGAATACGGTGTGCGAACACGAGCAGTTCCCGGTCGACGGAACTGACGCCTGAGGACGACGCCTGTTTTCCGACTGGCAACCACAGCAGTGAGTAGCGTCCCGTATCGGTTTGGAGACCTATTGAGCGATGAAGGAAGGTTTAATTACAGCAGTAGTAATATATTTTTCATCATGGATTGGGATGCTCGGGGGTCAACGGTGACGCGACGGGAGCTACTCGGAGCCGTCGGAGCGAGTTCGCTCGCCGGACTTGCTGGCTGTGGCGGGGGCAGTCGCGCCACGACGCCGACAAGCAGTGCCACAGCGTACGCGAACCAGCCGGTCGACGACGACCAGGTGACGCTTGGCCTCACAGTCCCACAGTCGGGGTCGTTCTCGCCGCTTGGGACCGGCCAGCAGCGCGGGTTCGAACTGGCCATCGACCACCTCAACGAGGGCGGCGGCTGGGTCGACACCGACGCGTGGCAGGCGCTGTCCGGGGACGGCATTCTCGGCCGGACGGTCGAGAGCGTCATAGCTGACACGGAGTCCAGTTCGAAAACGGCCCGTGACGTGGCAGAGACGCTGGTCGAGCAGGACGGTGCCGTGATGGTCGCCGGCGGCGGGTCGACGAACACAGCCCGGGAGTTGCTCAAGTACTGTCCGACCCGCGGCGTGGTCCACATGCTCGGGTTCGCGCCGGGGACGAACGTTACGGGGATCGGCTGCTCGCGGTACGGGTTTCAGGAGATGCACAACGGTCGGATGGCCGCCAACGCGCTGGCTCCGGTGTTGACCGAGCGGTTCGACGGGCGAACGGAGTTCTACCAGTTGTACGCCAGCTCGGATTTCGGTTTCACGCAGTCCGAGCAGTTCAAGCGCCGGTTCCAGTCGGAGAACTGGAGCGAGATGGGCGCGACGAAGACGCGGGTCGGAACGGAGAACTTCAGGCCGCAGTTGCAGGAGGCCGTGGACACTGACGTCGACGCCATCGTGTTGTCCTACCGCGGGCGCGACGCAGTCACCGCGCTGAACCAGGCGACGGATATAGTCCCGGAAGAGATGGACATCGTCATGCCGATCGTGAGTCGGCAACTGGCCCGCGATGTCGGCGCCGACATGGCCGGTATCGTCGGCACTATTTCGTGGGATTACAGCATCGAGACACCGCTCTCGACGGCGTTCACGGAGGCGTTCGATGCGGCGTACGCCGACGATCAGGTCCGGGTCCCGTCAGACCAGGCTCGACTGGCCTACGCACAGACGCTCCAGTACGCCGCGGCCGTCGAGCGGGCCGGGACGTTCGAACCGCCGGCCGTCATCCGTGAACTCGAAGGCACCACGTACCAAGCCGGACGCGGCGAGGCGACGTTACGGGCATGCGATCACCAGTCGGTGGGACCTGTTCCCGTCGTCGAAGGATCCAGTCAGGGCCCCGAGGTACTCGACGTCATTCAGCTTTCGACTGACGTCGCGTACGGCTGCGAGGAGTATCCCGCAAGCGAGTGTACTGACCTGGGGCCGTACGAACCCGAGACGGCCGACAGTTGAGGGGCGGTGGCGTTAAGCCGCTCGCGCCGCTCCAGAAGATATGGGCTTGAAAGTGGACGTGCGGAAGCTGGACCTTTTCAATCAGATGGCAAAGGAGGGGTCTGGGACAGTCGCGGAGAACCTCGGGCAGCTGACCGGGCTCGACGCGACAGTTCGGACCTCACAGATCAATTTTCTCGACATTGCGGACGTCAAAACACACATCGGCGACGACAAGGGCGTCGGCATCTACGTCGAACTGAACGAACCGCCCTACGGCTACGTCCTGTTTCTGCTCGAACCAGACGACAGCAAGCAGATGGCCAGCGCGATGATGGGTGGAATGGGTGAGCCAAGCGAGGGCGAGGGGTTCTCCGACATGGAACGGTCGGCGATGCAGGAGATCGGCAACATCATGACCTCCGCGTTCATCGACGGGTGGGCCAACGTGCTGGAGACGACCATCGACATGGGGACACCGAACTTCGTGTTCGGGCCGGCCGACGGCATCGTCGACGAGATGGGCGGCTGGCCGGACTCCGACCTGGTGTTCGTCGTCGACTCGCGTATCACCGTCGACGACGGCGACCTCGGGATGACCGTGTACACGTTCCCCGAACTGGAGGACCTCGTCGCGCTCATCCAGGATATCGACCTCGATACCGACGTCGCAGTAGACACCGAAGCCAGCGACATTCTCGACTGACATCGGTCCCCTATCTCTTCTCCCCCTTTTCCTCGCACGGCCAGGGTGGATGTAATCACCGAGAAGACAGTCTGAAGGCCGTCACTACCAGATACCAGCGCCTTCTATGCTAATTGTTCACTCATTCCTATTGAAAAAAGTATTATATATATTTACCATCAAAAAGCTGGTATGGGATCGGAAAGAGGGGGAGCAGTTGACAGGCGGTCCGTACTACAGATCGCCGGTGGGGTCGGTACCGCAGGGCTCGCCGGGCTGGCGGGATGTCAGGGCGGGGGTTCGACAATCGAAAGCACACCGGAGCATCCACCGCTCGGGAACTATCCGGTCGAAGGAGAAACGGTCACGCTCGGCTTCAACGTCCCACAGTCGGGGACCTACGCCGCCGAAGGGCGCGACGAACTCCGGGGGTATGAGCTCGCGGTCACGCATCTCAACGAGGGCGGTGGCTGGGTCGGACAACGCTCCTTTGACGTGCTCAGCGGCGACGGCGTGCTCGGGAAGACCGTCGAGTACGTCACCGCGGACACGGAGACGAAACCGGATGTCGCAACGGCCAACGCCGAGGAGATGATCGAGCAAGACGACGTCATCATGTTCTCCGGCGGCTCGTCCAGTTCCGTCGCCATCGCCCAGCAGGACGTCGCACAGGCCCAGAAGGTCCCGTACATGTGCTGTCTGACCCACTCGAACGACACGACGGGACGGGACTGTGTCCGCTACAGCTTCCGGGAGATGTTCAACGCGTACATGACCGCACAGGCGCTGCTTCCGGTGCTCAAGGAACGGTTCGGCCGGGAGGCTCAGTACGTCCAGATCTACGCGGACTACAACTGGGGCAAGACCATGGAGTCGTCCATCCGTGACTTCTTCACGTCGAGCGGCTGGGTCGAACTCACAAGTATTCCGACGCGTCTCGGGACGACGGACTACGAGGAGCCGCTCAAGCAGGCCCGGGACGCCGGCGCGGAGGTCGTCTTCCTCGACCACTACGGACTCGACGCCGCGAACTCGCTGACAAAAGCCCAGGAGATTCTCCCGGACGAGGTGGGGATTGTGGTGCCGCTGTACAACCGCATCGTGGCACAGAACGCCTCGAAGGCGCTCGACGGCGTCGTCGGGACGGTCGCGTGGGACACCAGCGTCTCGTCTGACCTCTCGAACGAGTTCAAGAACGCCTTCACCGCCGAGTACGGGAACGCACAGCGGCCCTCCGGCGTGGCCCATCTGGCTTACGCACAGACGCTCCAGTACGCCGCGGCCGTCGAGCGGGCCGGCACCTTCTACCCGCCGGCGGTTATCCGGGAACTGGAAGACCACGAGTACTCGGTCGGGCTTGGCAGCCAGACAATGCGGCGCTGTGACCATCAGGCCCAGCGTGGCGTGCCGGTGGTCGAAGGGCTCTCCGAGTCCGAGCAGTCCCTTGGCCGGTTCTACGACCTGCTCAGCGTCACGAAGGCGGTCGGATACGACTGTGACGGCGGCCCGGCCACCGAGTGCGAACTCGGAGACTACGGGGACTAGAGCCAGAGCGCAGCGACTACTGCGCAACGGAAAAATACGGCAAACGGAGAACCGAACGGGGACGTGGACACGAGCAGTCCCCAGCTGTCAGAGGCAGACGGACGCGCTGTGACGGACACGTCACGTCGGCGTATCCGGCTGTTCGGAGCCGGGGCCGCGTTACTCCAGTAGCTCCGGTGCCGCGTCGTATGCCACCCCCTTGACCGCGGATTCCGGCGGATCGTCTCCGTCGTGGTCGGTCGGGCAGTCTGTCTCAGCCATGGTCAGTCGTCCGCCGAAATCGGCTGGCCCTCGGCGTCGGTCGGGGCCGGGCTTTCGCCGTCGTCGAATGGATACCACGACTGCTTGCCGTCGGCTAGACACGGGTCGGTGTACCCCTGGACCTCGTGGGGTTCGGCCAGTTCGACGATGGTCTCGTGACCGGTGGCGTCGACCCACTCGCGGAAGGTCTGACCCTCCGAGCGAAGCGCGGCGTAGGCTTCGACAATGTTGGCGATCATGCCCGGTGCCTCGTCGGCGGGTACGCGCTGGCGGACCCACTCGATGAACGTCGGCTCCTCGCCGATGCCGCCGCCGACGCCCACGTCGACGGCTTCGACCATCTGGCCGTCCTTGCGGGCGCGCATCCCCTGTAAGCCGATGTCGGCCGTCATCGCCTGGCCGCAGTCGGCCGTACAGCCCGAGAAGTGCATCTTGATGCGGTCCACGTCGTCGGGCACGTCGACGTTGTCACCGAGCCAGCGGAGCAAGCGGGCCATCCGCGCCTTCGTCTCCGTGAGCGCGAGCGAGCAGAACTCCGTCCCGGTACAGGCCATCGCGCCCTGAACGAACGGGTTCGGCTCGGGCGAGTGTTTCTCCAGCAGCGGCTCGTTGAGGAGGTTCGAGAGATTCCCGTCGGGTACGTCCATGATGAGCGGGTTCTGCCGGCGGGTCAGTCGCACCTCGCCGGAGCCGTAGGCGTCGGCGAGATCCGCGAGTTCGATGGCGTCCTCGGCGGAGAGTCGGCCGACCGGCACCGAGAGGCCGACGTAGTTCTTGTCGTCTTTCTGGTCGTAGACGCCGACGTGGTCGTGGGCACCGTACTCCGTGTGCTTGCCGGCGTTGTACGTGTACTCCCCGCGGAAGTCGGTCCCGGCGGTTTCGAACTCGAAATCAAGCCGTTCGTCGAGTTCCTCCCGGATGGCGTCGGTACCGTGTTCGTCGACGAAAAACCGAGCGCGGTTCTTCGAGCGGTTCGTCCGGTTGCCAACCTCGTGGTAGAACTCGACGAAGGCACGGACCGTCTCGACGGCGTGTTCGGGCCGGATGAACAGGTCGAGCGGACGGGCTTCGCGCGGTTCGCGGCCGCCGAGGCCGCCGCCGACGCGGACGTTGAACCCCTCGACTTCCTCGCCAGCAATGAACTTGTGGGCCGGCTCCAGCCCGATGTCGTTGATGCTGTCCTGGGCACACCCCTGCTTGCACCCCGTCACCGAGATATTGAACTTCCGGGGCATGTTGGCCAGGTCGTTATCGTCGCGGATGGTCTCCTGAATCTCGTCCAGAATCGGGCGGGACTCGACGTACTCCTCGGCCTTGCCGGCGACCGGGCAGCCGGAGATGTTCCGCATCGTATCCCCGCCCGCCGAGCGCGAGGAGACGCCGACGGCTTCGAGTTTCTCCCAGATCTCCGGGATGTCTTCGAGCTTGAGCCAGTGCAACTGGATGGACTGTCGCGTCGTGAGGTCGATCCAGCCGTTCCCGAACTCGGGGTTCTCGGCCGGTCCCTTCGCGTAGTCCCGAGCGACCTCGCCGATGGCCCGAAGCTGGTCGGGCTCCAGGACGCCGCCGCAGTTGGTCAGCCGCATCATGAAATACGACTCCTGGCCGCCGCGGTGGTGGAACACCCCCCAGAACTTGAACCGCGAGAACCACTTCTCCCGTTCGTCCTCGGGAATCGACTCCCAGCCTTTCTCGGCGAACTCCTCTAACTTCTCCCGTACCTCGTCGCCGTACAGCTCCGCCTTGTACTCCTCCTTTTTATGTGCCATCTTCGCGCGCCCCCGTTCTTAATGGATGTAGTTTTTTATCTCTCATATCTATCTGAATGTCCGCTAATTCACGTCTAAGTACTGAGGTCGATTCCTTATAACGCTATTCGTTAAAGAAATAAAGAATAATAGAGCGTTAGAAAATGGCCGTCCAGAATTATACCGTCTGAGAGGTGTTTAAAGAGGTTATACACTGCCCCGTCGACAGAGATGAAACCGCAGGACGGCAATCGGTTGTCCGGTCGAGTTCGGGACTGTGCGTCGGGGACGCTCCGCGGGCGTGATTCGCCCGACCGGAGCGCGACCCCGTAGAACTGAGGTGTCAGTCGCGCGCGAGCCGAACCGACGAGGGACGCGACACACCGGCCTGTTCAGTGCGTCACGCGTGCGGAAAAGAGAAAGAACGGCTCGTTCGAGAGCGATGAGCGTCAGTCGTCGCCGGAGGCGACGGTGGTGCCTTCCTGCGTGCTTCCGACGAACCCAGCCGTGTTAGCGACTTTCGCGATTTCCGGCTGGAACACCCATGCAGACAGCAACACAATCGGAATCATGGTGACGGCGGCCACGGAGTACCCCAGGTGGAGGTTCGCCAGCCACGGCGCGGAGTAAAGCAGCGGGTAGACGATGCCGCCGACGGTGCCGACGCCGCCGACGACGCCCGCGACCGAGCCCGAGTCGTTCGGGAACATCGCGGGCACCTGCGCGAAGATAGCGCCCTCGGCCCAGGCACAGCCCGTGCCCACGAGGAAACCGATGACGACGGCGTTCAGCAGGACGCCGGAGAGGCCGGCCAGCGTCATAGCGAACATCATCACCACGATGAAACAGAGCCCGAGGAACGTCCACTGTTCGCGGTACTGGCCCTTGAAGAACGGCAGGAGGTTCTTCTCCTTGCGGGCCAGCAGGTCGCTGCCGTAGCCGCCAAAGGGCCGGAGCAGGCCGGCGGCAATTGAGAACGTCGCCGCGAAGGTGCTCGCGATGACGAGGTTGTCCTGGTTGAACGCTTCGCGGTAGTAGGTGGCGAGCCACCCGTTCATCGACAGTTCGAGGCCGAAGGACATGATGTACGCGGCGGCGAGGACGACGGTGCCGTAGCGCGTGGCCGTGTGTAGCCAGCCCTTGAAGTTGGTGTCCTCCTTGGTCGCCTGGCGTTTCGCCTCGCTTTTCGCGGCCTCGCCCAGCGTGTAGTAGGCGATTGCGAGGAGGATGGAGACGATGCCGGTGTAGAAGAAGGCGGCCCGCCAGTTCGTCGAGAACAGCGGCCCGTTCCAGCCGGACCCGAACACACGGGGCAGGATGAGCGCCCCGCCGGCGGCACCGGCGTTCCCGACGCCGGCGTAGATGCCCTCCGCCAGGCCGAGGTTCTCCTCTTCGAACCACTCGGCGACGTGCTGGATGCCGATGACGAACGTGATGCCGGCCGTCGCCACGATGAGTCGCAACACGAAGAACACGGAGTAGTCCTGTGCGAAGGCGCTCCCTATCGAGAACACGCCGACGTAGGCCAGTACGATGGCGAAGATGGCCGGCGCACCGAACTTATCCGAGAGCCAGCCGGTGAGCATCCGGCCGAACGGTGCCATCCAGATGGCCGAACTGGCGAGAATACCGATTTCCGCGGTCGAGAGCCCGAACTCCTCTGCCATCGGGCCGGTGAACGGCGCAAAGGAGAACCAGATGAGAAACGAGAAATTGAACCCGATAGTTGCCAGCAACAGCGTCCGGTACTTCGTCATCTTGATCAGTCCCATGCCGACACCTCGGTTACGGACGCGGTATTGTTCACGGTCGATAACGAGACTTTGTTCACCAATCCGCCTTTATTTTGGATGTGTGCCCACATCAGTACATGAAGTCCGAAAGTCCCACCATTTAATAACAGTAACCGTTTACAGAACGGCTATTCTACCCAGACTGAGTGGATAGACCGCAAATATATCATCGGATATCCCCTGTTTAAGGACATTGAACGCCCAGCGGACGGGGGAATAATTGGACATATTTAGATTACTTCGGACGGCGATGGAGAAGCGCGTGTCGACGAACCGTCGGGGCCGCGCCCGATATCGGCTCAGTCGGCCGTGGCGGGCGGGAGTTCAGCCTCGGCGGCGACGAGGCGGGCGGCACACTGCTTGAAGTTCGGTTCGTCGGACTGGGGGTCGCGGTCCGAAAGCGTCAGCCGGTTCGTTGCCGGGTGGTGAATGGGGAGCCACACCATCCCCTCGGGGACGCCCTCGTCGCGGTCGATGGCGACCGTCGCGGAGCCACGGCGGGTCTCGACGGTCAGCCGGTCGTCGGTGACGAGGCCGCTGTGTTCCTCGACGGTCTCGGGGTGGATGCGGGCCACCAGCGTGCCGGCCTCGCCCCCGCGGGACCGGACGCCGGTGTTATACCTGTCGGCCTCGCGGGCCGTGGTCAGCGTCAGTGGGTAGTTGTCGTCGGTCGGCTCCGGGAGCGACTCCTGGCGGCCCGTCGAGAACTGTGCGCGGCCGGAGGCGGTGGGGAACGACCACGACTCGTCGTCGTAGTAGCGGTAGCCGCCCGAACTCACCCCGTCGGGCGCGGGCCACCTGACGGCGTGGCTGTCGTCGAGGCGTTCGTAGGTGATGCCCGAGCAGTCGGCGACTGTCCCCTCGGTGAGGGCGGTGAACTCGTCGAAGACGTCCGAGGGGTCCGGCGACGTGCTCTCGAACAGGCCGGGGAACAGCCGCGAGCCGATGGTGGCGATGATGTCCAGATCCGGCCTGACGCCGCTTGGCAGGTCAGTCGCCGACCGGACCCGGGAGATGGTCCGCTCCATGTTCGTCGTCGTCCCGTCGCTCTCGCCCCACGTCGCGGCGGGCAGGACCACGTCGGCGATTTCCGTCGTTTCGGTGTGGAAGGCGTCCTGCACGACGACGAAGGCGTCTTCGAGCGTCTCGCGCACAGAGTCGGCCTCGGGCATCCCGGCAACGGGATTGGTGGCGACGGCCCAGACGGCGTCTGGCTCGCCTTCGAGCATCCCGACAGGGCCGGGGCCGGTGTCGTCGGGGAGGCGGTCGACCGGTACGCCCCAGTGGTCGGCAACGAGGCGGCGGTGGTCCGGGTCCTCGAAGGCCCGCTGGCCGGGCCAGGACCCCTTCGAGGAGCAGATGCGGGTCCCCATCGAGTTGGCCTGGCCGGTCAGCGAGAACGGGCCACCACCGGGCCGGAGGTTCCCCGTCGCCAGCGTCAGGTCGATGAGCGCCCGGGCGGTCTCGGTCCCCTGGACGTGCTGATTGATGCCCATGCCCCAGTAGACCAGCGCTTGCTGGTCCATCGCGTCGGCCAGCAGGTCCACCTGGGCCATCTCGACACCGGCCTCGGCTGCCGCGTCGGCGGCGTCGGGCAGGGTCGCGAGCAGGTCGTCGAATCCCTCGGTTGCTGCGTCGACGAACTCGCGGTCGACCCGCCCCGTTTCGACGATGCGGGCGAGGACGGCCCGGGCCAGCGCGAGGTCCTTCCCCGGGTCGGGCGCGACGTGGTGCTCGGAGTTCTCTGCGGTCTCGGAGCGGACGGGGTCGACGACGATGATTTCGACGCCATCCTCGTCAGCAGACTGCTGAATCCAGCGGAACATCACGGGGTGGGCGACCGCCGGGTTCGCCCCCCAGACGACGTGTCGGTCGGCGTCGCTGATGTCGGCGTAGGTACACGGCGGCGCGTCGCTGCCGAAGGCCTGGTAGTAGGCGGTGACGGCGCTGGCCATACACAGCGTCGTGTTGGCGTCGTAGTTGCGCGTCCCGAAGCCGCCGCGGGCGACTTTCCCCAGCGCGTAGGCGGCCTCGTTGGTCTGCTGACCGCTTCCGAGGACGGCGACCGAATCGGGGTCCCGCTGGTGGACGGCCTGAAGCCCCTCGACCGCGCGGGCCAGCGCCACGTCCCACTGGGTCTGACGGAGTTCGCCGTCGCTGCGGACCATCGGTCGGGTGAGCCACTCGCCGTCGGGGGCCTTGCTCTCCCGGAGGCCACGCGCACAGGCGAGTCCCTGACTGACCGGATGGGCGGCGTCGCCACGAACAGCGTCGATACCGTACCCTTCGTCAGCGCCCTGGTGCATGTGGCCACAGCCAACGGCACACCGCATACACGTCGTCGGTACCCAGTCGCTCACAGCCGCCCACGCGCCGTCAAGACGCCCATTTGTCCAATTTGGCATGATATCGAAGTACGTTCGGATGCCATTATCGTAATTACATAGATGAATACGCACCGTATAACAGTGACTCTTTACGAAATATTTATTTTACCGGTGAACGCATGACATCCGTCCACTAGGTCGGTGGGACCGCGAGCTAACAACAGTTTCTTTCTGACAGCGGTCAAACGGCAGCGTATGAACCACGAGCAGTCGCGAGCGCTGTACGACCGCGCCCTGTCGGTGCTGTCGGGCGGCGTCAACTCCTCCGTGCGAGCGACACGGCCCTACCCGTTCTTCGTCGAGAAAGGGGACGGCGGGCACGTCATCGACGCCGACGGGAACCGATACATCGATTTCGTCATGGGCTACGGTCCGCTGCTGCTGGGCCACAGCCTGCCCGAGCAGGTCCAATCAGCCATCCAGCGACACGCCGCTGAGGGGCCGATGTACGGCGCGCCGACCGAAGTCGAGGTCGAACTGGCCGAGTTCGTCACCCGGCACGTCCCCAGTGTCGAGATGCTGCGGTTCGTCAACAGCGGGACCGAGGCGACGGTCTCGGCGGTCCGACTGGCTCGTGGCTACACGGGGCGGGACAAAATCGTCGTGATGCAGAGTGGCTACCACGGGGCACAGGAGTCCACGCTGGTCGAGGGCGAGGGCGACCACACGGCCCCGTCCAGCCCCGGCATCCCCGAGAGCTTCGCTGAGCACACCCTGACCGTGCCGTTCAACGACGAGGAAGCCGCCCACGAGGTGTTCGAGGAACACGGCGACGACATCGCCGCGGTGCTCACCGAACCCATCCTCGGGAACTACGGCATCGTCCACCCGGTCGAGGGCTACCACGACACGCTCCGGGAACTGTGTGACGACCACGGCTCCCTGCTTATTTTCGACGAGGTCATCACCGGCTTCCGCGTCGGCGGCCTCCAGTGTGCCCAGGGCGCGTTCGACATCGACCCCGACATCACCACGTTCGGGAAGATTGTCGGCGGCGGCTTCCCGGTCGGGGCAATCGGTGGCAAAAGCGAGATCATCGAGCAGTTCACCCCTGCCGGCGATGTGTTCCAGTCCGGAACGTTCTCTGGCCACCCCGTGACGATGGCGGCCGGTCTGGAGACGTTACGGTATGCGGCTGAACACGACGTATACGACCACGTCAACGAGCTCGGCGACCGGCTCCGAGCGGGACTGCAGGACATCCTCGAAGACCAGGCCCCGAGTACACCGTCGTCGGCCGGGACTCGATGTTCAAGGTCATCTTCACCCGCGACGGGCCTGATTCCTTCGACGGACATTGCGAGGCTGGCTGCCGGCAGCGGGAGTCCTGTCCACGCTTCGACTACTGTCCGAAGACCGGCCACGACGTGACACAGGCCGAGACCGAGCGGTGGGAGCGCCTGTTCTGGCCTGCGATGAAAGACCAGGGCGTGTTCCTCACGGCGAACCAGTTCGAGTCACAGTTCATCTGTGATGCCCACACAGGTGAAGACATAGAGAATGCGCTCGAAGCATACAAAGAGGCGATATGAGGTGAGCGACGACGACATCGCACTGTCCGAGAAGCGAATGTACGGGGCGAAACGTCCGGAGACCCACGCGTACGTCGCGTCGGGACTGGGCGTCACCCGCGTCGAGACGGCCGGCGGCCAGATCGGGCGGTTCAGCCTGAGCGAACGGTGCAATGCCCGTGATGTGGCCGGCGCAAGCGGCGAAGTCGCGGTCGCCACCGACGAGGACGTGCTCGTGTTGACCGACGACGGCTTCGTTCCGACTGGGTTCGGGCCAGCCACCGCCGTCGGCTACGACGGCGACGGACTGCTCGCAGCCGGCGACGGCCGCGTCGCTCGGTACGACGGGGAGTGGCGAGACGTCGGCGAAATCGCGGACGTCCGTGCCATCGACGGCGACCACCTCGCCGCGGCCGAGGGCGTGTACGCCCTCCCGTCGCTCGACCGACTCGGCCTGGTGGACGTGGTCGACGTAGCCGGTGACTACGCCGCGACCGAGAGCGGGCTGTACCGCTAC
Organism: Haloarcula sp. CBA1131; assembly: GCF_008728975.1. Classification (NCBI taxonomy): domain Archaea; kingdom Methanobacteriati; phylum Methanobacteriota; class Halobacteria; order Halobacteriales; family Haloarculaceae; genus Haloarcula; species Haloarcula sp. CBA1131. The sequence continues at coordinate 509,475 of NZ_RPCY01000001.1, read as the reverse complement.
GAAAGCGGGAGCACCGACAGCGACGGCGAGTGGACCGAGGTCCGGTCGGGCCGACACTTGGCAGTTGCAAGCGACGGTGAGCAGGTCCATGCCGCCGCGGCGGACGGCCTGTACGAACTGACAGCCGGCGCGTGGGAGCCCTGCACGTTGCCAGCGACCGAGCGCGTCGTCGACGTGACCTACGGCGACGACACCTACGCGATCACCGAGAACGGGACCTTCCTCGTCGCAACCGCGGCCGAGGCGACCGCCGACGGACAGGGCGGCTGGCGACAGCGCTCGCTGGGCGTCCCCGACGTCGTTGGCGTCGCTGTGGCCTGATTCGATCAGTAGTATCTAAGCGGGACTTCGCGGTTCTATCCGGCCTTCATGGCAATAGATCAGTATCGACCGGCGTCCATGCACTCTTACTGCGGTATTTGCTGTCTGTCGGCCTCTTTCAAAATAATGCCGTAGCCACGGAGCGCTCCGGACTCGTCAAAGCTCGCAGAGAGCGTCATGTCTGTCCAGCAGCGCGTGCCGTCCTGACGGATCTGTAACCCTTCGTGGGAGACGGTCCCGTCTGTTTTCGCGGTATCGAGGAGTTGCTCGGGAAGGCCGTTCGCCAGATCAGACTCCTCGAAGAACGTCGAAACGTGCGCTCCGATGATTTCCTCCGCGTTATAGCCAGTGAATTGTTGAGCACCGTCGTTCCAGCGAGTGACGTAGCCCTCATGGTCGAGGGTGAAAAAGGCGTGGTCGTCCATGGCATCGATAAGAACGTCGAACTGAGTGCTCTGTCCCACCAACTGCGTCCGTTCGGGGGTGATGTCCCGCGCCGTACACACGAGTACCCCGTCGTCAGCGTGAGCCAGGCGATGGTTCGTAACGAGCCTGTCGCCGTCTTTCATCAGTCGAACTGTTTCACCCGACCAGTACTCGTTTTCTTTGACCGCTGGGATGATGTCGTTCTCTAGCCGGTCCGCTTCATCGTCGTGGTACAGAATTGTCCAGGGCTCGCCGGCCAGTTCATCCTGCTCGTATCCAAATAGGTCCGCAAAGGCAGGGTTCACATACGAAAACGTCCCGTCCGGGTCGATGAGGCTGATCCCTTCGCTGGCAGTCTTCATCGCCCTGTAGCTACGGTCGATTGTACGGACGGCACGGTAGCGTTCGACAAGGTTCGTGATTCGATTGGCCAGGATCGCGTACTGGTCAGTCCCATGCTCTTTCTGGATGTACTCCGTCACGCCGGCCGTGATAGCTTCGCTCGCGATCTCTTCGCTCCCTTTGCCAGTAAAAAGGATGAACGGCAGGTCAGGAGACTGTTCGCGGACTGCAGCCAGGAACTCCAGCCCGTCCATTACTGGCATATCATAGTCCGAGACGATACAATCGATGTTCTCCGCCCGAAGAATCGCAAGACCGTCAGTACCGTTCGTTGCCGTTTGAACTTCGAGCCGTTCGTTTTCCCGTTCGAGGAACTGGGCGGTCAAATCCGCAAAATCAGGTTCGTCATCTAAATGTAATACCTTCATGATTTTGGAGGGACTGCGCTGTTCGTACTTTGGAATCGAGCAGAGATAAATACCTCAGCTAGTTGTAAATAATATTATGAAAATATATCATTGTATCGGAAAATAGGCATGGTCACACAAGTTACATGAGTGTTGTCGCTATGGGTGTCAATTACAATGCACAGTTGTCTGAAGGGAGAGTCAGCCACGATGTCGGGGAATCGAAAAGAGGTTTAGCCCGGACAGCCACCCACCGCACATGATTATCCCCGGGGCGGACACGCAGGCGTTCGCGGCGACCCTCGCCGAGGCGACGGGCGAGCGGCTTGGACGGGTCGAGTACGAACGGTTTCCCGACGGTGAGCACGTCGTCCGGGTGCCCGAAGCCGTCTCCGGTGAGCGTGCCGTCGTCGTCGCATCCACTGTCGACAGCGACGCGCACCTCCAGTTGCTCCAGTTGCAGGACGCGGCCCGCGAAAGCGGCGCGAGCGAGGTCATCACCGTCATCCCGTACATGGGCTACGCCCGTCAGGACGAGGCGTTCAAGCCTGGCGAACCGGTCTCCTCGCGGGCGATGGCCCGCGCCATTTCGACGGGAACCGACCGTGTACTGACCGTAAATCCCCACGAACCGGCCGTCTGTGATTTCTTCGACGTGCCAGCCACCAACGTCGACGCGGCGAGTGTTCTCGCCGACCCGCTGCCTGCGGACCTGACGAACCCCCTCTTTCTCTCGCCCGACGAAGGCGCAATCGCCCTCGCGACGACGGTCCGGGACGCGTACGGCGAGGGTGAGACGGACTTCTTCGAGAAGGATCGGGACTACGACACCGGCGACATCGAGATCAGCCCCAGCGACGCGCCGGTCGAGGGCCGTGATGTGGTGCTGGTCGATGATATCATCGCCACGGGGTCGACGATGAGCGAGTCCGTTGGCGTCCTCGACGACCGCGACGCCGAACGGGTGTTCGTCACCTGTATCCACCCGATGCTCGCCAGCAACGCCCTGACGAAGCTCAACAGCGCCGGCGTCGAAGCCGTCTACGGCACGGACACGCTTGAACGCGCCGTCAGCGAGGTCAGCGCCGCACCGGTCGTCGCCGAAGAGCTGTAGACACCGGTGCTGAAACACGAGGGGCAAAAAAAACCCCGCTCGTTGTAACGCGACTGCGTGCCGCTTAATCCGACGCCTCAGCCGCGGCGACCGGTGCTATCGCGATTTCCATCTCAATCCCTTCGACGTCCCACGTTTTTCGATGGCCGTCCTCGACGCCGCCGAGTTCGTCAGCCCGAACCTCCTCTTTGATGAGCGCCTCGTGCTCGCGGACCAGCGAATCCACGCGCTCGTCGTCGATTGCCAGGTCCACGACGATGCGCTCCTCGATATCGAGTTCGAGGTCCTTTCGCATCTCTTGCACGCGGCGGATGACCTCGCGGGCGTACCCCTCGCTCTCGATGCCTTCGGTGAGCGCCGTGTCGACGTAGACGACGCCGCCGCCATCGAGCGCAGCGAACTCCGTCCCGGTGACGCCCTCGGGGGTCTCGCGGCGGAACTCGACCATCTCCTCGGTGAGGTCGACGTCCTCGCCGAGTGCTTCGCTCACTGTGCCTTCGAGGGTATCGAGTGACTGCTCGCCGACGCGGGCCTCGTTGAGCGCGTTCATGACGCGGCCGGCGTCGTCGCCGAAGGCCGGGCCGAGTTCGCTCATGTCGGCCTCGGCGGAGTACTGGAGTTCGCCCCACTCCTCGTCAGCGCCGACGACCTCGACGGCGCGGGCGTTGAGCCGGTCGGCGATGATGGCCTCCTGTGCGCGGACCGCGTCGGCCACGTCGTCGCTGTCGACGTCGACGACGACGCGGGTGACGGGCCAGCGGAGCTTGCGTTCGGCCTGCTGGCGGGCATTCGAGCCCGCTTCCTCGACCTCGCGGACGACCTCGATTTCGCGTTCGAGCGCAGGGTCGTGCAGGTCGGCGTCGACCTCGGGCCAGTCACACATGTGGACCGTCGGGTTGCCGGCGTCGCCGGTGAGTGCGCCGTACACCTGCTCGGCGACGAACGGCGTGAACGGGGCAAACAGCGCGGCCACGGATTCGAGCACGCGGTAGAGCGTGGCGTAGGCGGCCTGCTTCGAGGCGCTGTCCTCTTCTTCCCACATCCGCTCGCGGACGACCTGAATGTAGAACCGGGAAACGTCTTCGACGACGAATTCGAGCAGTTCGTCGACCGCCTTGTCGTTCTCGAAGTCGTCCATCGAGTCGGTCATCGCCTCGGTCACGGTCTGAAGCCTGGAGAGGACCCACTCGTCGACGAGTTCGAGGTCTTCGCGGACATCCTCGACTGTGGTCTCCTCCGGATTGAAATCATCCGCACGCATGTACGGCAGCGGGAAGCGCGCGACGTTCCAGAGGATGTTGAGCCGCCGTTGCATCTCGGCGGTCTCCTCCCAGGAGAAGTTCATGTCCTCGCCCTGGGCAGTCACCGACAGCAGGAACAGCCGCATCGGGTCGCGGCCGTGCTTCTCGATGACCTCGTGGGGATCGATGAGGACGCCCTTGGACTTGGACATGCCGCGGCCGTCGGGCATGTTGGCGTAGCCGTGCATCAGCACCTGCTTGTACGGAATCTCACCGGTGGCGGCGGTGCTCATGCCCAGTTGCGACCAGAACCAGCCGCGGGTCTGGTCGTGGGCCTCCATGATGAGGTCGGCGGGCCACAGCTCCTCGAAGTCCTCAGTCTGTTCGGGGTAGTCGACGGTCCCCCACGTCGCCACGGAGGAGTCGAGCCAGACGTCGAACACGTCGCCGACGCGGGTGTAGGTCGTGCCGTCCTCGGTGATGGTGAGGTCGTCGACCGTGCCCTTGTGGAGGTCGACGTTTTCGGGGTCGATGTCCTGGTCGACCCGCTCGGCAAGTTCCTCGCGGTCGCCGACGACGATGGCGTCGTCCATGTCACCGGACCAGTCTTCAGGGAGCCAGATGGGGATCGGGATGCCCCAGTAGCGCTGCCGCGAGACGTTCCAGTCCGGCGCGTCCTCAACGAAGTCCCGGAAGCGGTTGTCTCGCGCCCACTGCGGGTACCACTCGCTGTCCTCGATATTCGCAAGCAGTTCGTCCTTGATGTCGGTCACCGTGATGAACCACTGGTCGGTAACGATACGGACGATGTCGGTGTCACAGCGCCAGCACTGCCCTTCGCGGACGGTGTGGCCAGATTCACTGGAGAGCAGGACGCCGTTCTCGTCGAGGTCGTCGATGACCTCGTCGTTGGCGTCGCGGACGAACGTCCCTGCGTACTTGCCCGCGTCGTCGGTGTAAACGCCGTCGCTCCCGACCGGACAGAAGATTTCGAGGTCGAGTTCCTGTCCGCGCTCGAAGTCCTCCTCACCGTGGCCGGGCGCGGAGTGGACGAGACCCGTGCGGTCGGCCTCGACGTAGTCGGCGGTATACACCTGCCCAGAGCCCTCGCCTTGGGCGTGGTCCGGCACTTCCTCGGCCAGCGGGTGCTCGTACGCCCAGCCGACCATCTCCTCGCCGGACAGTTCCTCGACGACCTCGTAGTCGTCGTACCGGCCGGCCTTCAGCACGTCCTCGACGCAGGCCTCGGCGACGTAGAGCCGTTCGGTATCACCGTCTTTCTCAGCGTCGACGCCCACGTAGTCGAGGTCACCGTCGACGGCGACGAAGGTGTTGGCGACGATTGTCCAGGGCGTCGTCGTCCAGATGACCAGACTGCCCTCGCGGCTCGCGGTTTCACCGCTCGCTCGTTCCGAGGTCTCGCTCCGCTCGCCCTCGCGGTCCGCCAGCGGGAACTTGACGTAAATCGACGGCTTGCCAACGTCGTGGTACTCGACCTCGTTGTTGGCGATGCCAGTTTCACAGCGCGGACACTGGTTGATAGAGCGCTGGCCCTGTTCGACGAGGCCGCGCTCGTGAGCCTGCTGGAAGCCCCACCAGGCGGCCTCCATGTACTCTGGATTGACCGTCTTGTAGGGGTCGTCCCAGTCCATCCAGACGCCGAAGTCCTGGAAGTCCGTCTGGAGGCCTTCGAGTTGCTCCTCGGCGAAGTCTTTGCACTCCTCGATGAAGTTCTCCTCACCGAACTGCTCGATGTCTTTCTTGTTCTCGAAGTCGAGGCGCTCCTCGACTTTCGTCTCGATGGGGAGGCCGTGCATGTCATAGCCCGGCCGGTCAGTGACGTTGTAGCCCTGCATCCGCAGGTAGCGGATGTAACAGTCCTTCAGGGTCTTGTTCCACGTCGTCCCCATGTGGGCCGCGCCGGAGGTGTAGGGCGGCCCGTCAACGAAGAAGTAGTCCTCGCCGTCGGCCCGGTGGGCCTTCGTCTGCTCGTAGGCGTCGACGTCGTCCCAGTACTCGAAGACCCCGTCCTCGACGGCGTCGGGGTTGTACTGGTCGTCGACAGCGGCGAAACGTTCCATACCGGCACATTCGCCGCCTCCAATAAAGGACAATCGGTTGTATGTGTGCTGTTCAGGGCTCGCGCTCACGCTGGAGGAGCAAGCTGACCGTCTCGCCGGTCTTGTCTGTGAGCGGAGCGGCGACATGCCACCCCTCGGCTCCGAGTTCGTTCAGTTGTTCGACCGGCGGCGTGACCTCGCCGCCGAGTCCGGCGATCATGACATCACTGTCAACCTCGATAGTGCGGTACTCGTAGGAGGGCATACAGATGCTGGAGCGGCCACCGGCGATAAACGTCTTGTGGTGGCGACCGCCACGGCTTTGCCGCCGACGGCCGTGCCAGCGCATGTGCCAGCGTTCCCGACCGACGAGCAGCAAAACGCCCTCACAGAGGACTGCCGACGCTGCCCGGAACTCGCCGAGAGCCGGACCTGTATCTCGTGGGGCAACGGCCCGCCGTCGGCCGACCTCGTGGTCATCGGCGAAGCACCGGCTGACGGCGACCCGGAAGCCGAGCAGTGGCGGGGCGGCAACCTGACCGGGATGGCCTACACCTCGCGGCGCTCCGGCCGGAAAATCCGGCAGGTGCTCGCCGACGCCGGGTTCGGCCACGACGACTGCTACTACACCAACGCCGTGAAGTGCCATCCGCCGGAGAACCGCGACCCGACCGACGCGGAGTTGGCGAACTGCCGCCCCTACCTCGTCGAGGAAGTCGAAGCAATCGAGCCAGCGGCGGTGCTGACCACCGGCAAGCACGCGACGAAGACCGTGCTGGCGCTGGACGACGACAGCCTCGACGGGTTTCTCGACAGCGTGCTCGACCCGCTGCAGAGCGAGGCGCTGAGCGTTCCCGTGGTCCCGCTGCTCCACCCCTCGTATCAGGAGGTCTGGCTCTCGCGGCTGGGCTACAGTTACGACGAGTACACGGCGGCCATCGCCGACACGGTCACCAGTGTCGATGACACCTAGAACCTTCTTGTGACCGCCGGACACAGGGACGACCATGAGCGAGGACTGCATCTTCTGCCAGATTGTCGCCGGTGACATCCCGAGCCGAACCGTCTACGAGGACGACACCGTGTTCGCGTTCCTCGATGCAAATCCCCTCTCGCCGGGGCACACGCTCGTCATCCCGAAGGCCCACCACGAACGGCTGAACGACACGCCCGCCGACGTGGCCGGCGAGGTGCTGTCGACCCTGCACGAACTCGTCCCCGCCGTCGAGGCGGCCGTCGACGCCCCCGCCAGCACGGTCGCGTTCAACAACGGCGAGGCGGCCGGCCAGGAAGTCCCGCACGTCCACGGCCACATCATCCCGCGGTTCGAAGACGACGGCGGCCGGCCGATCCACGCGCTGGTCAACGACCGTCCTGACCTCTCCGACGACGAACTAGACGACATCGAGGACGATATCGTGGCCGAACAGGCGTAAAATTCCGTATCTTTTTATCGAAAGATAATCCAACAGCGACGCATGGGGGTTCCGACGCTCGCGTTCATAGGGTGTACCGGTGGGGCTGGAACGACCAGGCTGACAGTCGAGACGGCGGCGACGCTGGCCCGGGGTGGGCGGTCCGTCGCCGTCGTCGACGCGGCCTTCGGCACGCAGGGGCTGGCAACGTACGTCGACGGGCGGCTCGACGCCGACGTGACTGCGGTGGCCGTCGGCGACGTGCCGGTCGACAGCGCGCTGTTCGAGTGGGATATCGACGCCGACGGGCGGGTTGCGCTCTGTCCGGCCCACGCGCCGTTCGAGCGCCTCGCGCGAGCGAAGTCAGCCGAGAGCGCACAGACGCTCGAACGGGCTATCGAAGAGGTGGCCGGCCGGTTCGACCACGTCCTGCTCGACGTGCCGCCGATTGCGTCGAATCAGGCCGTCGCCGCTGCCACGACCGCACAGCGGCGGGCGCTCGTGGTGCCGGCCAGCCGGCGCGGCGGCGACCTCCTTCCGAGACAGCAGGGCCGGCTTCGAGACATCGGTGCGCCGGCCACAGCCGTCGTCGCGACGCGTGTCCACGGCGATGACAGCGAACCCGTCGAGGACGCCGCACACACGGTTCCGCACATCGGCGCGGGCGCACCCAGACCACTTGCGACGGACCCCGACTCCGATGTCGCACCGACCGTCGCCGCGATGGCCGAGGACCTGCTCGATGTCGACCTCGGCCTGACCTTCGAGGACGACGGCCTGTTCTCCCGCTAGGGAAATGGGAGGACGATGACCGGGCGGTCAACGCGGGTCAGGAGGTCCCGGGCGGTCGAGCCGATACCATCGCTGTCGTCGGTCCCGCGGTTCGGGCCGATGAGGAGTTCGTCCGGGTCGTGTTCGTCAACCGCCGCCAGTATCTCCGTCACGGGCTCACCGTCTTTCGTTTCCGTTACGGGCATAAACGACGCGAGTCGCGAGCGGGCGACATTGACTGCGTCACCCGCGTCACGCGGCGGAGCATCGGGGTCGCGGACGGCGACCACGACGATGTCGTCATCAGCTGCCGGATCGAGGCGCTTCTGGAGGTAGTCAGCGGCGGCCGCAGTGACGTGAACCGAGTTGGTGGCGAGCAGAAACGTCGTCATGGGCTACACTGTGGCGTCGCTCGGCTTCGTGCTTTCGCTCGTCAGCAGCGCACCACAGCGAAGGACAACTATACAGATAGCAACAGAATCGGGGCGTAGCATACACATAGCGGCTGGCTACTCATATACGGGACTCCTTGCGAAGCCATGCCCCTATCCGAAACCCCGGACCCGGTACGGTTCGTCTGTCCGTTCTGTGAGCGGACGTTCGGCCGGCCCCAGTCAGTGTGTGATAGCTGCGATAGCACAGTCGTCGTCTCCGTGGAAAGTCAATCAGTGTACAACAGCATCCTTCCGATGTGTGGACATTAGGCGGGGTGGGACATGACGCTCCGGTGGCCTGTCACGCGCACCGACGGGCTTACATACAGCCCAACCTGTACCCGAGAGCGTGCGCGTCGAGAACAGTTTCATCGGAACCGACGGCGTCGGGGAGAAGACCGAGCGGTCCATCTGGGAGCAGGGCGTGACTCACTGGGACGAGTTCGAACCGTCCGTCGTCGGCGGCCAGCGCGGCGACCGAATCCAACAGTTCATTGACGAGGGGCGGGACCGCGTGGCCGAGACCGACGTGTCCTACTTCGACCACGCGTTTCCCAGCAGCGAGCGCTGGCGACTGTACGAGACCTTCCGCGAGCGGGCCTGTTTCTTCGACATCGAGACGACCGGACTCGATCAGGACCGCAATCAGGTGACGACGGTGAGCCTCCATCAGGACGGGGAGACGCAGACGCTCATCGCCGGTGACGACCTGACCGCCGAGAACCTCCGGGCCGCCTTCGACGGCGCGGACCTGCTGGTGACGTTCAACGGCAAGCGATTCGACGTGCCCTTCCTCGAAGCGAACTTCGATGTCAATCTCGACCGCCCACATCTGGACCTGATGTACACCTGCAAGAAAATCGGGCTCTCCGGCGGCCTCAAGCAGGTCGAGCAGGACATCGGCATCGAACGGGACCGACCGGACATCTCTGGCCGGGACGCGGTGCGGCTCTGGCGGGAACACGAACAGGGCCGAGACGGTGCACTCGAAACGCTGGTGTCGTACAACCGGGAGGATACAGTGAACCTCAAGACGCTGGCCGAGACAGCCACCGAGCGGCTTGACGAGCAGGTTTTCGTCGGTTGACAAACCGGTCGTGAACCGTCACCATACCCCCATTGTTTCGAGTGGAGTGTGGAAGTGTGACGGAATATCAAATGATCCTGGTGAACCCAGGCGTATCGAGTTATCGACTCCAGAAGGGCGTATGCCCGTGTCCGAGAACGATAGAAGCGACGTGCCAGGCAACAAGTTCGAGGAACAGCGCCGTATCCTGTCCGGTGCCGACGCCGTAGAGCGACGGGAGATACAACAGCGGCAGTAGTACGGCTCCCCAGAACGCGAACGGTCGGACACCGACGAGCGTCACGGTCCAGACTCCGTGGACCGCAAACACGAGCGTGTCGAGGTATCGGCCGGCGTCCGTCGGTCGTAATCTATCGGTGTCGCTCCGTTGGGGCAGCGGGGGGCTATCGCTGCTCGATGACCCCACTGTCACTCACCCTGTCTGGCCTTGGTATCATTGGTCGAAACAACAGTATACCGCACCTAATCGGTGGTTGTTACACATATAGGCGGCCGCTTCGGCGTGTCTATGTGTATTCACGTCCACGGTTTCTGTCATGTCTGTTCCAGCAGGAATCACACCGGATTCACCGCGCCCTCACAATCCGGACACGTCGCGAGCATCCGCGGCCAGTCGCCGGCCGTGTCGTACGCGATGACGAGATTCGCTGCGGGAATCCTCACGTCACAGACCGGACACCTCCCCAGCGGTGGGTCGGCCGTTTCTATGTCACTGTCCCACATACACTGCGCTACGCACTCAGTACATATTGTTACCAGGCACCTACGAAGTGTGGGGCCAGTTGTATCAGCAGCGTCCTATCAGAACGGGCGTGGCGAAGCTGTCTCGGAACGACGTGCTGCTCAGTAGTTGGCGGCCTCGGGCGTCTGTGACGAGTCCGTCGGCCGCAGCAGGTGGACGCGCCCGGCAAGGAACCCTAGCAAAAGGCCGGTGAAGTGTGCGATGAGCGCGACGCCAGGGTTTGCGGTCGCGAGGGTGATCGCGGCGGCAACAATGCCGGCCAGCGCCAACTGGACGCGCGGCGCGAGTTCGAAGCCCCCGATGACAGTGTCGGTCAGGCGATTGGCGGCGAGCAGATAGCCGAAGAGGGCAAACACCGCGCCGCTGGCCCCGAGCACGGAGACGTGGCTGACCATCCCGGGAACAAGCGGCCCGATGAGGCTGGTAATCGAGACCTGTGAGACGCCGGCGAGTGCGCCGGTCGAGACGAAGAAGACGTGAAACCGGAGCGGCGACGTCCGGCGTTCGAGGACGACGCCGGCGAGAGCCAATCCGACGGCGTTTGCGAGGAGATGTGACAGGCCAGCATGTGCGTACACGCTTGTAACGAGCGTCCAGGGACGACTGAACAACGGGGGCGAGAGGGCGAACAGGCTCCGCGGGGCGGTCACCACGCCGACGGCCTGCTGTGCGAGGAACACAGCACCGATGACCGCCAGCGTGACCACGGTTGGGCTTTGTCGCAACGGCTTCATTGTGCCGATATTGTCGCTCTCAACACAAGAAACGCTCGGACAGCCCTCTGTTTCAGAACGCATAGGTGGCATCGTCGCGTTCGTTCGCGTATGTCCGACCTGAGCGAGACGCTCGCCGCGGCGTTCGCCGACGAGACCGACGACGAGATCGCACAGACAGCCGCCGACAACATCGCCGACTTCGCCGAGGAGTACGACGAGGAGCTGACGAGCGACCGCGTCACCGACCTGCTCGCGGACGCGCCATACGACGACTTTGGCCGCCGGTTCAACTGGGTCATCGGCGAACTCGCCGCGGAAAACGAGGACTGCACCGACTCCCGGGCGTTCCGCATCGACGGGTTCGGCGAACTCGCCGCCGACCCCGACATCGGGACCTGAGCGCGCATGCCTGGCGGGACCTACACGCTGGTTCTCGAACGGGACGCCAGCGGGCCGATTGCAGTCGGCGCGCTGGGCGAAATCGAGTTCCCGGCGGGCTGGTACGCCTACACCGGGAGTGCGCTGGGCAGCGGCGGCTTCGGCCGCATCGACCGCCACCGCGCCGTCGCCGAAGGCGACAACGACACCCGGCACTGGCACATCGACTATCTGCTCGGCGACGCGGCGACGACCGTCGACCGGGTCGTCACGACCGAGGCCGACGTCGAGTGCGCCGTCGCCAAACGGGTCGACGGGCCGGCGGCAAAAGGGTTCGACCGCGTCGACGCCTTCGGCTGCTCGGACTGTGACTGCCGCTCGCACCTGATACGCCACGAACAGCGGGAGAAGTTGGTCGACGCAGTGACCGGCGCCCACGAGGCCGCCCAGGCGGAAACGACGGCCGCGACCGAGTAGTCAGGAGATGTGGATCGCGGGCTTGTTCGGTCGCGCCTTGGCCGCGAGGTCGTCGTCGGGTGCGGCCCGCCGGACGACGACGTCACAGCCGAACTCGTCTTCGAACAGCCACGCGGCCTGCTGGAGCGTGTTGAGTTCGCGTTCGCCGTCGATGATCGGTTCCAGTCCCGCGCCGCGGTCGGCCAGGCGGTCGGCGAACTCGGCGGCCGCGTCACCGTGCTGTTTGATGTCTTCGTCGGCCATGATTTCGCCGACGATGGCGTCGTCGGGGTCCGACTCGCGGGCGATCTCGTAGGCCCGGTACTTCCAGTCGGCGGCGACGACGAGTTCGATCTCGTTCGGTTCGTCGATGTCGACAACCTCCGTGATCTCGCGCACGTCGTCGAGGGTCTGCCGGACGACCTGGCGCTCGATGCGGTAGTCGTCCACGTCACGGAGCGGTTCTGGCCACCGGCTCTCGGCGACGAGGCCGTCCTCGTCGAGCAGCTGCCACATCTCCTCGGCGAGGAAGGGGGCGATAGGCGCGACGAGGCCGGCGAGCACCCGCAGGCCGCGACCGTAGGCGAACTGGTAGGGCCGGTCGTAGCCCGCGTAGCGCCCCAGCAGCCGGGCGAACCGCTGTAGCTCGCCGATGACGCGGTGGAACCGGAAGCGGTCGTACTCTTCGGTGACGGCCGCGATAGTCCGGTCGATTTCCCGCTCCAGGTACGCGTCGTGGTCGGTGCTTTCGGTCCGTGTCTCGGTTCTGTCAGTGTACTCCGTGACAAGTCGGTACAGCGTCTGCTGGAAGTCGTAGGCCGTCGAGACGTCCTTGACGGTCCACTCGAAGTCCTGGGAGGGGTGGGCCGCCGAGAGGACGAACAGCCGCGTCGTCTCGGCCCCGTACTCGTGGGGCGCGATGTCGTTGCCCTTCGACTTGGACATCTTCTCGCCGCTGTGGAGCACCGTTCCCTGATTGATGAGCCGCTCGACGGGCTCTTCACGGTCCAGCAGGCCGATATCCGACAGGGCACGAGTGAAAAAGCGTATATAGAGGAGGTGGAGCACCGCGTGTTCCTCGCCGCCGACGTACACGTCGATCGGGAGCCACTCGTCGGCGGTTTCCTGGTCGAAGGGGGCATCTTCGAAATGCGGCGACAAGTATCGCAGGAAGTACCACGAGGAGTCGACGAACGTGTCCATCGTGTCCGTCTCTCGCACCGCGTCGGCCCCGCAGTCGGGACACGTCGTCTGCTTCCACTCCTCAGCCGCATCAAGGGGATTGCCGGTCGTCTGGACGTAGTCGGGCAGTTCCACCGGCAGGTCGTCTTCCGGAACCGGGACGTGGCCGCAGTCGTCGCAGTGAACGATGGGAATCGGCGTCCCCCAGTAGCGCTGCCGGGAGATGAGCCAGTCCCGCAGGCGGTAGGTCACCGCGGACTCGGCGGCCCCGTGCTCGCGCAGGCGCTCGCGGGCGGCGGAGCTGGCGAGCCCGTCGTACTCGCCGCTGTCCGTGAGCATCCCGTCGCCGGTGTAGGGCGCGTGCGGCAGGTCCGTCCCGCTGCCGTCGACCGGTTCGACAGCCTGCTCGACGGGCAGGTCGTGTTCGTCGGCGAAGGCGTGGTCCTGTTCGTTGTGGGCCGGCACGCCCATGACCGCGCCTGTTCCCACGTCATCCAGCACGTACGCCGCGACGTACACCGGCAGTTCCTCGCCGGTGTAGGGGTGGGTCGCGGTGAGGTCCGTCTCGACGCCGCTCATCCCGGCGTCATCCGTGCTCGCCACTGATTCCACGTAGTCGGCGACGGCGTCGTCCGTCTCGGCCAGCGCTCGCGCGAGGTCGTGGCCCGGCGACAGCGCCAGATACGTCGCGCCGTACGCCGTGTCGAGTCGCGTCGTGAACGCCTCGACAGTGTCGTGGTCGTCGTGGTCGACCGAAAAGGCGACGCGAGCACCTTCTTGTCGACCGATCCAGTTGCGCTGGCTGTCCCGAACGCCGTCGGGCCATCCCTCCAGGTCATCCAACCCGCGATACAGCTCCTCGGCGTAGTCGGTGATGGCGAAGAACCACTGGTCGAGGTCGCGTTGCTCGACGCCGGTCCCGCAGCGCCAGCAGACGCCGCCGTGGGTGTGGCTGTGGCCAGTGCCGGCAGTCGTTTCGCCTTCATCAGCTTCCGGCGGCGTTTCGACCTGCGCGTCAGCAAGCACTGTCTCACAGTCCGGACACCAGTTCACCGTCGCCGCGCCGTAGTCGACCAGTCCCTCGTCGTAGAACTGGGTGAACAGCCACTGGTTCCACTGGTAGTACTCGGGGTCACAGGTGGTGACTTCCCGGGACCAGTCGTAGCCAAAGCCCATCTCCCGGAGGTCGGCTTTCATCTGGTCGATACACGTCCGAGTCCAGGACTCGGGGTCCGTGTCCCGCTCGTAGGCCGCGTTCTCCGCCGGCAGGCCGAACGCGTCCCACCCCATCGGGTGAAGCACGTCGTCGCCGGCCATCCGCCGGTACCGAGCAGACGCGTCCGTGATGGCGTAGTTCCGGATGTGTCCCATATGCAACGAGCCAGAGGTATAAGGGAACATCCCCAGCACGTACGTCGGGTCCTCGGCGTCAGTGGGGCATTCAAACACTCCGTCTCGCTCCCAAGCCTGCTGCCAGTACTCTTGAACCCGGGCGTGGTCATATCGGCGCGACATTTGCTACCTCGTCCTGTGCCTGCCGCGCACATGAGTGTTCGGCTAGGATTGGACTATTCTCTTCCAGTGGCTACCAGAAAGTCCCGAGGCGCTGGGCTCCTGCGACTCGCTGCGCTCTCTGCTCACGGCGCGGAACGCCGTTCGCACGTTCCGAGGGACCGCAGGTCCCTCGCTCCTCACTTCGTTGCGGTGCTTGTGTCGTGGTCCGAGAGAGCAGAGCTCTCTCATCATCCCGAAAATCGAAGATTTTCGGACGATCTCGAACGCCCAGCGCCTCGCCCCTTTCATCCCCACCCATAGCCGGTTGGCCAATCCACGCTGGGCGGGACTGAAAGGGGCCGCACCATCGGCGAACCCCGGCGCAGCAAGCACTGGCGCGAACGCAGTGAGTGAAGGGCGCAGCAAGCCGCGGGAGTCGATAGTGCGGGGGCTTTCTGGCTGTTCGCATTTGATCAACTGCTGCGGGCAGAAACAAGTCCAGAGAAGGTTGTGTCTAGCTCATTCCTCGCCGGACTCGTAGTGCTCGCCAGCGGCTTCTGGCAGGCGGGTTTTGCCCACCAAGGCGAGGACGACGATGACGGCGACGAACGGAATGGCCTGGACCAGTGAATCGGGGACGGCGATGACATCGGCTGTCTGGAGGCGCAACTGGACGGCGTCGAGGCCGGCAAACAGCGTCGTCGACAGCAGCGCGCCGACCGGGTTGTAGTTGCCGAACAGATAGGCGACGATGGCGATGAACCCCTTGCCGTTGACCATCGTCGGGCCGTTGCCGGTGAACTGGCCGATGTTGATGGCCAGCGCGGCCCCGCCCATCCCCGAGAGGACGCCGGAGAGGAGGACGGCTGCGTAGCGGACGCGGGACACGTCGACGCCGGCGGTGTCCAGCGCCTTCGGGTTCTCGCCGGCGGCCCGGACCCAGCGGCCGAAGGTGGTGCGGTTCAGCACGTACCACGACGCCGCCACGGCGAGGAACATGATGTACACCGCGGGCGAGGCGTCGAACAGCGCGCCGAAGAACGGGATGTCGGCCAGCGCCGGGACTGTTATCGTATCGAAGGTGCCGACGTTGCTGGTGTTCGGCCCGCCGTAGAACACCTGCGAGGCGAACGGCGCGAGGCCGAGCGCGATGAGCCAGACGGCCAGGCCGGCGATGATCTGGTCGGCGCGGAACTCGATACAGACGACGGCGAACACGGCAGCGAGCAGCGTCGACGCGACGATGCCGATGAGGAACCCGAGCCACAGCGAGCCGGTGGCGTCGGCCCCGAAGATGGCTGCGAAGGCCGAGATGATGAGCAGGCCTTCGAGCCCGATGTTGATGATGCCGCTCTTCTCGGCGAAGATGCCGCCAAGCGCGGCCAGCACGATCGGGACCGAGAGCCGTAGCGTCGAGGACAGCGTCGATTTCGAGGCCAGTACCCAGAATATCTGACCGGGCGTCGACGCCGGCGCAAGGAGGCCGAATCCGGCGAGGACGGCCAGTAGGAGGAACGCCGCGGCGGCGATGAACAGCCGGCCTGACATCGACGAGAGTCGCTCCATGGCGCTGTCGTTAGTCATCGGCACCACCTCCCGCGGTCGCGGTGGCCT
Source organism: Haloarcula sp. CBA1131 (assembly GCF_008728975.1). Taxonomy (NCBI): domain Archaea; kingdom Methanobacteriati; phylum Methanobacteriota; class Halobacteria; order Halobacteriales; family Haloarculaceae; genus Haloarcula; species Haloarcula sp. CBA1131. Next base: position 493,275 of record NZ_RPCY01000001.1, on the reverse strand, counting down.
GTCTGTCGCGCTGTCCCCTTGCGAGCCGCCGACCGATGATACGGAAGAACTCCGGCATCGCGACGAACAGGATGATGAGCCCGCGCAGGACACCGACCAGCTGTGGCGGCACGTTAGTCGCGAACGCCACCACGTTCGAACCGGACTTGAGGACGCCGAACAGGAGCGCGGCGAAGACGGCCCCGATGGGGTTGTTGCCGGCGAGGATGGAGACGGTGATCCCGTCGAAGCCGTAGCTCGGGATGCCAGTCTGGAACTTCCCGAGCGTCATCATCACGAACACGGCCCCGCCGATACCACCGAGTGCACCGGACAGCGTCAGCGACGTCAGGATGGTCCGTGCGGAGTCGACACCGCCGTACTCCGCGGCCGCGGGCTGGATGCCGGCGGTCCGCAGGTCGTAGCCGAAGGCCGTGTGTTCGAGCAGGTAGTAGACGCCGCCGACGAACAGGAGCGCAATCAGGAGCGCGAGCAAGGAGAAGTCCGTCCGCGGGTCGAACAGGATCGAGGGGAACTGTCCCTCGACGGGCAGTGTTCGGGTCTGTGTCGCCTGGCTCGTCGGGTCGGCGAAGTGGTTCCGGACGAGATACAGCGAGACCCGGACAGCGACGAAGTTGAGCATGATAGTGGTAATTACCTCGTTCGCGTCGGCGTAAGCTTTCAACGCGCCGGGTATCGCACCGTAGAGGCCGCCACCGATTGCGCCGGCGAGCAGCCCGAGCGGGATGAACAGAACGAGGGCGATTGTTCCGGAGACCAGCGAGCCGGCCCACAACACCGTCAGTGCGGCCGCCAGCGCGCCGATGATGAGCTGGCCCTGCGTCCCGATGTTGAAGATGCCCGCACGGAAGGCTAAGGCGACCGAGAGTCCGGTGAACACCAGAATCGTCGTCTCCCGAAGCGTCGCCGCGAACTGCGCGTTCAGCGGCGACCAGCCGCCCGTGAAGGGGTCGCCCAGTGCGCCGAGGAACAGGCGGTTGAACACGTAGAACGGGTCGTAGCACAGCGTCGTGGAACCAAAGGAAAGTACCGGCGACCGACACGTCGCCATCAGTCCCGCAGCGGTGACGATGACCGTCCCGACGACGAGAGAGAGCAACAGCGCCGAGACGGCGATGAGAATCCGCTCGCCGACGGAGGTCTGGCCCAGCCTGATGAGTCGCTGCCGGTACTGTGACCACCGGTCGTCCGAGGCCGGTGCCGGCGGGTCGTCGCCGTTCCGCGACGGGCCGTCGTCGCTCATTGGTGACCCTCCTCGTTCGCCGCAATGGTCGGGACGGCGTCAGGTTGCTGCCCGGCCATCAGCAGTCCGAGCTGTTCCTCGGTCACGCGCTCGGGGTCGACGATGTCGACGATCTCGCCCTCGTAGACGACGGCGAGACGGTCCGAGAGCGACTGGACCTCGTCGAGGTTCGAGGAGATGAGCAACACGGCCCGGCCCGCTTCGCGGAGCGCGTTGATCTGATCGTGGATGAACTCCATCGACCCTACGTCCACGCCGCGGGTGGGGTGGGAGGCGACGACGAGACGCGGGTCCCGGGCGAACTCCCGGCCGACGACGAACTTCTGCTGGTTCCCGCCGGAGAGGGACTTGGCGTGGGCGTTGGCATCCGGCGGCCGAACGTCGTACTCTTCGATTATCTCCTCCGCGTGGTCGCGCGTGTGGTTCCAGTCGATGCGCCCCTTCGAGGTGTAGTCGGCCGCGTGCTGGCTCCCCAGCAGGCCGTTCTCGACGAGGTCGAAGTCCATCACCAGTCCCCGCTCCTGTCGGTCTTCCGGGATGTAGGCCAGCCCGGCCTCGATGCGCTCCCGGCGGCTGTCGGTGGTCCGGTCGACGCCGTCGTAGGTAATCGTCCCCTCGTCAGGCATTTGGAGCCCGGTAATTGCCTCGACCAGTTCCGACTGGCCGTTCCCGTCGACGCCGGCGATACCGAGTACCTCGCCGGCCCGGACCTCAAGCGAAATCCCGTCGACTGCGCGGACACCCCGGTCGTCCTCCACGACGAGGTCCGAAACCTCAAGAATAGACCGGCCCGGCTCGGCGGGCTCCCGGTCGAGATCCAGCAGCACCTCTCGGCCGACCATCATCTCGGCCAGTTCCTCCCGAGTGATGTCGTCGGCCGGCACCGTCCCGACGTTTTTCCCCTCGCGCAGGACGGTGATTTCGTCGGCAGCCTCCATCGCCTCGCCGAGCTTGTGCGTGATGAAGATAATCGTCTTGCCCTGGTCGGTCAGCTCTTCGAGCACGCGAAAGAGGTCCTCAACTTCCTGTGGCGTGAGTACTGCCGTCGGTTCGTCCAGAATCAGGACGTCTGCGCCGCGGTAGAGCGCTTTGAGGATCTCGACGCGCTGCTGGACGCCGACGCCGACGTCTTCGATGCGGGCGTCGGGGTCCACGTCGAACCCGTATCGCTCGGACAGTTCACGGACCTGTTCTCGGGACTGTTCGCTGTCAACCGTGAGTCCAAGCCACTTGCGGGGCTCGTTCCCAAGCGTGATGTTTTCGGTGACGGTCATCGGATCGACCAGCATGAAGTGCTGGTGGATCATACCGACACCCTCGTCGATGGCGTCGCGTGGCGAGTCGAACTGCTGTGTCTCGCCGTGCACGTTGACCGTCCCCTCGGTGGGCTGGTAGAGCCCGTAGAGGACGTTCATCAGGGTGGTTTTTCCCGCACCGTTCTCGCCGAGCAGTGCGTGAACCGTCCCCTTCTCAACCGCCAGATCGACGTCGTCATTCGCGACTACCCCCGGAAACCGCTTTGTAATACCATCGAGGTGGACGGCCTGTTCCATACTCTGAGCCGTTACCTTCCCGTTGTTTTAACTTCACGGTTCCACATGTCTGGCAAAAATATGCGGCAACCGCGTGTGTGGCCACGGTGACTCGGACGGATTGTTGTATATTATTTTCGGATAATTCCGACCGCGGGGGCGGAACAGATCGGCAAATCGCTTTAACGATCCGTCTCAGGCGTTGTCGGGGTCAGTCGGAACGCTGATGTCGCCGTCGATGATACTCTGGCGGACCTCGGACACCTCGTCTTTGACGCCCTGTGGGATCTCCGAGCCGAGCTGCTGGCCGTACACCGCTTCGACACCGTTCTGTTCGAGACCGAGCGTGTTCACGGCACCGCCCTCGAAGTTGTCGTTGACGACGGATTCGACCGACGTGTACACCGCGTTGTCGACGCGTTTGACCATACTCGCGAGGATGACGTCACTGAAGTTCTCTTTCGTGACTGACTGATCGCGGTCGACGCCGACTGCGAAGCGCCCCGCCTCCTGCGCCGCACGGAACACGCCGGTTCCGGTGTTGCCGGCCGCGTGGAAGACGATGTCCGCGCCGGATTCGTACATCGAGAGGGCCGCCTCCTGTCCGCCGGAAGGGTCGTTGAAGTCGCCGACGTAGGCCGACTGTACCTCGACGTCCTCCTCCGCGTGCTTGACGCCGGCTTTGTAGCCGGCCTCGAAGCGACCGATGAGGTCACCCTCGACGCCGCCGACGAAACCGACGCTCGCGGAGTCACCCTGCGTGGATCCGGCTCCAGCCGAGAAGTCCTGGCTGGTCAGCTTCGCGGCCATCAGTCCGATGAGGAACGAGCCCTGATGCTCACCGAACACGTACGAGCCGACGTTGTCCGCCTCGACGACGGAGTCGACGATCATGAAGTTCTGGTCCGGGTATTGTTCGGCGGTTTCTGTAAGGGCGTCCGCCTGCAGGAAGCCGATACAGCAGACGAGGTCGTAGTCCGGGTTCGAGGACTGCGCGTACTGCTGCTGGAGGCTGCCGAAGTCTTGTACCGCTTCCGGCTGAGACTCGTCGTATTCGATACTCAGCTCGTCTGCCGCTCGGATAGCGCCGGTCTGAGCCTGGTCGTTGAACGACCCGTCACCGAGCCCGCCCGTCGCGTACACCATTCCGACACGAGCGGCCGGGCCGCTGTCGCCGCCGTCCCCGCCGTCGCTGTCGGTGTCCCCGCCGTCGCCTCCGTCACCGTCCCCGCCATCGCCACCGAGGCATCCGGCTAACCCGATTGCAGTTGCGGTACCAACACTACTGATGAACGTGCGTCTCCGCTGTGACATGTCCCACCAGCGGTGTCGATAGGCGTTAAAGACTTCGGTGTCGCACATTAGCCACATCGGCGACAAATCATGGCAAGGCGGGCCGATCGGCTGTCGATACCGACGCCGCGGACATTTTATGTACTGGGTGTGAACGGCTGGCAATGACAATCTGGTCGCGTTCACACAGCAGCAACTGGCAGGCCCTGACGGGGCCCAGCACGCGGTGACTACCGTCGTCTTCGGGGCGCTGGTCGCCCTCGCGACGCTCACCGGGCTGGTGACGGCCTGGACACTCGGTGCGAACAGCAACTCACCGCCCTTCGCCCCGGCTATCGGCGCGAACGCCATTTCGACGATGCGCGCCGCCTTCATGATCGGCATCCTCGCCGCGCTGGGCGCACTGACCCAGGGCGGGAGTATCTCCGAGACAGTCGGAGCCGGCCTCATCGACGGTGTCGCCATCACATCGCTCGCAGCCATTGCCGGCCTGTTGACCGCGACGGGGTTCATGGCGTTCGGGATCTACTCGGGCTACCCCGTTCCAGCGGCGTTCGCGACGACGGGCGCGATGGTCGGCGTCGGGCTCTCGCTGGGCGGTCAGCCGGTCTTCGACACCTACCGCCGCATCATCACGTTCTGGCTGCTTGTCCCGCCAGTGTCGGGGAGCCTGGCCTATCTCACCGCGACCGTGTTGCGCCGGGACGACATCCCCGAGACGGTCGGCGTCCCGTTACTCGCCGGCGTCGTCGGCGGTATCGTCGCCAACGTCCAGTTGAGTATCATCCCGTCGCCGACCGGCACTGACCAGGGCTCGCTGGCCGGCTTCGCCGCGATGGTCGCTGGAACGGATATCGCGGCTGTCGCCGCGACGCTACTGGTCGCCGCCGGGAGCTTCTACTACATCCGCCGGCAGACCCAGGCCTCCGTCGACAAGGGCATCAAGACCTTTCTCGTCGTTCTCGGCAGCGTCGTCGCCTTCTCCAGTGGCGGCAGTCAGGTCGGCCTCGCGACCGGCCCGCTGGAGAACCTCTACGGCACCGAACTCGGCCTGCCCGGGTTCGTGTTGCTGGCACTCGGTGCGGTGGGCATCCTCGGCGGGGCGTGGATGGGCGCGCCTCGCCTGCTACAGGCGACCTCCCGCGAGTACGCACAGCTGGGCGTCCGGCGCTCAATCGCCGCACTGGTTCCCGGGTTCATCATCGCACAGGCCGCCATCGCGCTGGGCATCCCCATCTCGTTCAACAACATCATCATCTCCGGGGTCATCGGCGGCGGCCTGGCTGGCGGCTCCGCCGGCGTCTCGCGCCGGAAAATTGGCGTGACTGTCGGGTTCTGGCTCATCACACTCGTCACCAGCGTCGTGCTCGGCTACGGCGTGTATCAGGTTCTGGAAGCGGCCCTCGGCAGCCAAGCGTGAAAAGCTCCCGCGTGCTGTCCGGGTCGACGACTACCGGACGACCGTCACCGTCACCGGGGCTTCGCTGACGACCGCCGTCGCAACGGTCCCGAGCAACCGCCTGGCGATCTCGTTTCGCGTCTCGCTGTGACCACCCATCACTACCTGGTCCACGTCGACCTCCTCGACGTAGTCCAGAATCGTTTCGGCTGGATCACCGGTCTCGACGGCTGTCTCGACCTGCCGGCCGACTTCGTTGGCCTGCTGTGACGCCCGGTCGACGAGATTCGCGGCCCGCTCGTCGGCCGCCGCCCGGCGGTCCTCGTCCGGTTCGAGCATCCCGCCTTCGCTCATCCCGGTATCGAGCGGCGCGACGACGTTCAGGACCGTAATCCGACAGTCGAACGTCTCCAGCGCGTACGTCAGCGCCTCGTCAGCCAGCGGTGAGCCGTCCAGCGGGACGAGGACGTGCGTCGGTGCCATATGTTCTCTCTGGCAGGAAGCTACAAGTAGCCACGGGCAAGCCGGCGCTTGCCAGATGTGTGTCAAGCCCGTCCCACATGAGTTCGAACCAGTGGAAGACTCGAGTCCACTAATCACGACGCTGTCGCTCACGGGTTGTTCGCGACAAGAATAGTCCATCCTGGATTCGAACCAGAACCAGACGTGCTCGCTTCGCTGTGCGCGACTGGCGGGGTTCGAATCAGTAATTACGATTTCGCGGCTCGCGAGTTTGCTCGCCACAGAAATAGTCCATCCTGGATTCGAACCAGGGTCGAAGCCCCCAGAAGGCTTCAGGATTGGCCTCTACCCCAATGGACTGTGTGCACTCTACAGTATCGGGTGCCCCTTTGTAAGCGTTGCGCGATTCGGTCGGACATGAAGCGTGTCAGCAGCCCACACAACACCGCCAGGAGAACAATAGCGTCATGCCTACGCTAGACGGCAAGACATCGACAGCGCTTTTTCGGGGTGCTGTGCACACTCGCGTATGTACGTTGGACGATTTGTCGTCGTCAGTCCCGAGGTCGGTGCGTACCGTGTCTCCTCGCGCTCGTTCCCCAACCGCCAGGCAGTCCAGCGCGACGGGACAGTGACCGTCGAGCCGACGCCAGACGCGCCGGAGACGGACAACCCATACATCTCCTACAACGGCGTCCGCGTCACCGAGCGCGGCGCGGTCATCGGGAACGGTTCTCACGTCGACCCAATCGCCGAAAAGCTCGAACTCGGCTATCCGGCACGGGACGCTATCGCGGAGCCGCTCCTGTCGCTCGACTTCGAGAAGGACGACTACGACACGCCGCGGGTCGCCGGCATCGTCGGCGTCGACGCGGCGGACCCGACGACCAACGCCGACGGCCCGGGCGCGGTCATCGGGACCGTCCGCCGGGACGCGCTACTGGTCGAGGAAGTCACCGAGCCGACGCTGGTGGCGACCTACGAGGAGAACAGTCCAACGGCGTTCGACCTGGCTGCGACCGAGGCCGGCGAGGTAGCCCGCGAGGTGTACGACCACGAGTACGAGCACGCCGTCTGTTCAGCCGGCGTCACGGGGTCAGCGGGCGAGTTCGACGTGGCAGTGTTCAACGGGGAGTGAGCGGATGGCCACGCAGCGGACACAGATACTGAGCCAGGACCGACACTCAAGACCCCACAGGGGATAGACACTAGCAATGAAACTCGGCATACTCTCTGATATCCACGGCAATCGGGTGGCGCTAGCGGCGGTGCTTGCGGACATGCCGCCAGTAGATAGGCTGGTCTGTGCGGGCGACGTGGTCGGCTACAACCCCTGGCACGCCGACTGTGTCGACGCGATGCGCGGACACACCGACGCACTCCCTGCGGACGTTCCCTGGCCGACCGAGGAGGTTCCGACGGTGATGGGCAATCACGACAGGGCCGTCGCGGTCGAGACGCCGTTTGCGTTCAACGGAATGGCCCAGGCGGGTGTCGAACACGCCACGGAACAGTTGTCCGACGAGCAGACCGAGTGGCTGGCGGGGCTGCCCGACGAGCGACTGGTGTGTGACGAGCGGGTGAAGCTCGTCCACGGCCACCCGGACGACCCGGACCACTACACGTTCCCCGAGGAGTTCGGCCCGGACCTGCTGGGCGACGAGGACGTGCTCGTGATGGGCCACACGCACCATCAGCACCACGAGGTGTACGGGGACGGTATCGTGATGAACCCCGGCAGCGTGGGCCAGCCCCGCGACGGAAACCACCGGGCCGCCTACGCCGTGCTCGACCTCGCGGACCTGACTGTCGAGGAGCACCGCGTGGCCTACGACACGAGCGAGGTCATCGACGCGGTTACCGACGCTGACCTGCCGCGGCAAATCGGCTTCCGGTTGACGCAGGGCCGGTAGCCACAGGGAGTGTACGTCGCCTGTCGCCGGCAGCCTGCAGAAACTGCAGCGGGAGGAGGGAATTTATGTCCGTGACCGCTACCGTGTGGTGTGGAGTCCCCATTCGAGGTCCTCGGAATTCCGCCGGACGCGGACGACGGGGAGATCGTCGATGCGTACCGCGAGCGGGTGAAGGAAGCCCACCCGGACCAGGGCGGCTCGACGGAGGAGTTCCAGGCGGTCAAAGACGCCTACGAGCGACTGCAGAACGGCTACGAGCCCGGGGACCCGCTACCGGACGAGTCACCGACGGGCGAACCCGGGTCCGAGACTGAGCAAGCCCCGCCGGAACCGGACGACCCGCTGGTGGAGTTTCTCAACTTCGAGGTGCTGGAGGACCACGGCTGGGCGCTCGAAGACGAGGATCTGTTCGAGAAAGCCGCCGACGCGAACTTGCGGTCGTCTGATTTCGGGCGGTTCTACGTCGATCCGAACGACACGTTGCTGGAAGCGGCCGAGAAGAACGGCTTTGCGTGGCCCTTTGCTTGCCGCGGCGGCGCGTGTACGAACTGCGCCGTCGCAGTCGTCGAAGGCGAGATGCCGTCGCCGGCGAGCCACATTCTCCCGCCGGACCTCACCGAAAAGGGGATTCGGCTCTCGTGTATCGCCGCACCGGTGTCTGACGACGCGAAAATCGTCTACAACCTGAAACACCTGCCCGAAGTCAGCGAACTCCTGCTGCCCGCGAGCCGGTTCGAGCAGGCCTCCTCAACCGACTAACAAGTACCCAGCGATCAGAATACGTCCTGCACGAGCGAGAGGGCCTGTTCGCGGTCCTCCCACGGGACGAACACGGAGACCGACGTCGCGGACGTAATCACGTCGTAGAGGTGGATGTGCGCGTCGGCCAGCGGTTCGACGACCTGATGGGCGAGCGCCGACTGGCTCGGATCGCCGCCGGTGACACGGATGACGGCGATATCGTCCTCGACGGTGACCGACGAGAGCGTCTCGTCGTCGACGATACGGGCGTGCAGCAGCGCCTCGGCTTCCTCGGCGTCGTCTTCGTCGACGTAGAACGTCAGCGAGTCCATCCCCGAGGAGTTGGCCTCGATATTTATCTCCTCGTCGGCGATAGCGCCTGACAGGTCCGCGAGGATGCCCGGGCTGTTCCGGATAGCGCGGCCGGCAACGGTGACGCAGGCGATTGGCTGTTCCTGCAGGTCGATGAGGTTCTGGAACTCGCCCTCGATGGACGTGCCACCGGAGAGCAGGTCGCCGTGCTGGTAGTGGACGACGCGAACGCCGAGGTCGTCGCTCTTGTATGATAGCGCCGACGGCGCGACCACCTCGGCCCCGCGGAAGGACAGCGAACGGAGCTCGTCGACGGAGATTTTGCCGACGTTCCGAGCGCCTTCGACGACACGCGGGTCCCCGGTCATGACACCCTCGACGTCGGTGACGATGACGACTTCGTCGGCGTCCATGTAGTCGCCCATCATCACGGCGCTCGTGTCGGAGCCGCCGCGGCCGAGCGTCGTCACGTTGCCCTGATAATCTTCGGCGAGGAAGCCGGTGATGACCGGGACGACGTCCTTGAGCTGGCCGGCCAGCGCGTGGGCACGCTTCTGTGTCTCCTCGACGTCGACCTCGCCGTACTCGTCGGTGATGATCGGCCAGTCCTCGCTGCCGGGTTCGAGGAAGACGGCCTCGATACCGCGGGCGGCGAGTGCGCCCTTGAGCATCCGAACGGAGGTCCGTTCGCCCATCGAGACGATTTCGGCGCGGTCCGCGGAGTCGGCGTCGTAGTTGATCTCGTCGAGCAGTTCGTCGGTCGTGTTGCCCATCGCCGAGGCGACGACCGCGACCTCGTGGCCCTGCTGGACGGCCGCAGCAATCGAGTCAGCGGCCCGGTTGATGCGGTCGCCGCTCCCGAGGCTCGTCCCACCGAACTTGGCGACTACGCGCATGCTACCACCGTGTCCATGTGTACGTGAGTCATTGCCCTCGCGTTATCCGTCGCTCGGGATAACTGTGTCCATCTGTTTCCACACCGCACTGTCGGCAGGACCCGACAGAGTCCGTCGCGTGACGACCTATTGCTACGGAAGCGAACGCGACCCGAAGCGTCCGACACACCGTTTATTTGCGTGGGGTTCCCACACATATGCATGGATATCCGCGACGCTATCGAGGACGACGCCGAGCGACTGGCCACCCTCGCTGACGGGCCGCCGGACGTGATGCAGAACCTCGTTCACGACCGCACCGTCCGCGTGGCCGAAGAGGACGACGACATCGTGGGGTTCGTGAGCTTCGACGCCGAGCGTGGGACCGTCCACGTAACGCAACTGGCCGGGTCGAGCGACGCCTGCGAAGTACTCCTGACCGACCCTATCGAGTTCGCGCGCCGGGAACACATGTCCGTGGAGCTACTGCTGCCGGAAGACGAATCAGAAGTCCGGGCCGCCGTCGAGGCGGTTGGGTTCACCTCGACCGGAAACGGCCCCCTGTTCGACGGACAGGAGACGACGCGCTACCGGTTAGAGCCGGAGCGAGCGGAGCACTGACCGGCGTCACTGGACCGAGAGCCGCCACCCGAGCGTCGCACACAGCCCGAACCCGAAGGCGTTGAGCGAGCCGTGGAGCGCGACCATCGTCGAAATCGTCAGACCCAGCGAGCGGCCGGTGAACGTCGACACCCCGTAGCCGAGCGCAAGCGCCATCGAGATCGGGAGCGCCACGGCCGAAATGCCGAGCAAGAGCCCCTGCAGTTGGGGACAGGTGGGGACGACGCGACGCAGGACCACGACGCCGAAGGCCGCGACGGCGACGGTGAAGAGACTCACTGCGACGACCTCCACCAGCGGCGAGAAGGCGATGCCGACCGCGATGAGTGCCGGGCCGACGAGGATGACACCCGCAACGGTTCGGAATCCCCGCGAGCGGTCACCGAGGTGTCGGCCGGTCAGTCCCGCCGCGACCGGGAGGACGAACCCGGCGTAGTGGAAATGGACCGCCGTCAGCCGAATGATGACGCGGTCGAACCAGAACGTCAGGTCGAGATGGGCCAGCAGGAGCGCGATTGCACCAACTGAGACGTAGGCGAAGCCGGCGTCGATAGCCGTCTCCGGGAGCGTCAGGCCGCTTCGAACCCGGGTCCGTGCGAGCGCGGCGAGTCCGAGGAGGCCGGTGACCGCAAGCCACGGCGTTGCGAGCGCGGCGGCCAGCAGTGCTGGTGACGGAACGACCAGCGATACCGCAAACAGGAGTGCACCGACCGACTGGAGCCAGATGGCTGTGGTCGTGAGCCGATTCGCAGGCCCCTGAAACCCCCCGGTCACTGCCGTTCGGAGCGCGAGCGGGACCAGCACGAGCGGTGCGAGTGCAAGCGCCCGCTCGATAGCGGCCAGTTCGCCTGTGACCGTCATCGCCAGCCAGACCACCGCACCAAGCACCGCGCTCAGGTCCGCCACGGCGATGCCCCGGATAGACGGCTTGGCGACACTGCCGAGTGCTGGCTGCCGGGACCCGCCGGCGCGGTCGCTCATCGCGGCGGGAGCCGGTCGAGCCCGCGGACGATGCGTAGCTCGTCGGGCGTCCCGTCGCTGGCAGTCTGGTCCTGCGTGAACGTCCCCCGATAGCCGAGCATGTGACCCACGAGGTCGTTCTCGACGGTCGCGGTGACGTGGTAGCGTTCATCATCCTCGTCGTAGCGGTCACGTACCTCGACATCGGCGGCAAGCGGTCCCGGCAGGGGAACGTAGTGGTTGCCCAGGCGGGCCCACTGTCGGCCGCCGGCGACCACGAGCGCCCCGTCCTCGACCCGCGGGTGGAGTTCGCTGGCGATCCGGCCGTGTGTCCCCAGAAAGTCGAGCAGTCGCTCGGCCTCGGCGTCCCAGACGGTCAGCGAGTCGAACAGGCGGGTGGTGTCGCCGAAGTCGAAGGCGCGGCGGGTCGTCATCGCCTCGTGACCGCCGTCCGTCGTGTAGGCCACCGTCGTCACCGAGAACGGCACGTCCTCGCCGGCTTCGGGAAACAGCATGTTCTGGGTCGTCATCGCGTACAGCGCCGGGAGGACCAGCGTCCCGCGGGTAATATCCATCTCGCCGCGACCGACACAGACCGTCCCGTCGTCCGGGCCGAGGCTGTACCGGTCGCGGACCTTCGGATGGAGGTCGGCCGCGGCCTCGCCCAGCGCCCGCTCGTAGACGCCCGTCACAGCACCACCTGGGCCAGTGGCATCCCCAGCGCAAGCGGCGTCTTGACGGCAGTGTTCCGGTACAGCACTCCCGACGCGCCCCGTGTCTGTGCGTCCATTGGCTCGCTATTCCCGGGGCAGATAGATATTTCTACTGGGTAGGTGGCAGGAAAATATCGAACGGAGCGCCGGTGCAGTCAGTTTACCGCCGGGGGCACCAGTACAGCCGCGGAGCGGTTTGCGACCGCGCTCGCCGGCGTTACTTCTTCGAGAGGTACTTTCGGTAGAGGTACGCGACGCCGAGGCCGCCGGCGACCAGCGCCGGGACCAGCGGCGCGTCGGCGGCCTTCGACGCCTGTCGCCGAACCGTCTGGGCGACCGACGACGGTTCTTCGATGAGGTCCAGCACGGCTTCGGTGCTGTTTTCGACCGGCTCCGGCTCGTTCCCGGCCTCAGCGGCCGCCTCGGGGTCTTTGAGCAGGTGGCCCGTGGTCAGGCAGACGACCGACTCGTCGCTATCGACCTCGCCCTCGCGCCGGAGTTTCCGGAGGCCGGCGACGGAGGCCGCGGAAGCCGGTTCGACGCCGACGCCTTCCCCGGCGATGTCGCGCTGCGCTTCGGTGATCTCTTCGTCAGAGACAGCGACGGCGGTGCCGCCGGTCTCCCGGATGCCCGGCAGCGCCTTCGGCGCGTTGACCGGATTGCCGATGCGGATGGCGGTCGCGCGGGTCTCGACGTCCTCCCAGCGGCGGGTGTCCTCGTATCCATTCTCGATAGCCTCGACCATCGGAGCGGCACCCTCTGCCTGCACGCCGGTGAGTTTGGGCACCTGCTCCTCGGTGATTGCGCCGGCCTTGACGAGTTCGCGGAAGCACTTGTACAGCGCCGCGGTGTTGCCGGCGTTGCCGACCGGCAGGACGATGCGATCCGGGTACTCGCCGTGGTCGGCGTAGAACTCCTCCATGATCTCCAGCCCGATGGTCTTCTGGCCTTCCAGGCGGAAGGGGTTCAGGGAGTTCAGCAGGTACGCCTCACCGCGCTGTGCGAGGTCCTGCACGATGTCGAGACACTGGTCGAAGTTGCCGTCGACTTCGAGGATGCGCGCGCGATGGAGGCTCGCCTGTGCGATTTTGCCGGCTGCGACCTTCCCGGCAGGCAGGAGCACGAGCGTCTCCATCCCGCCGCGAGCGCCGTAAGCCGCCAGTGCCGCAGACGTGTTGCCCGTCGAGGCACAGGCCAGTCGGTCGACGCCGACCTCTTGGGCGACCCGGACACCGACGGTCATGCCGCGGTCCTTGAACGAGCCAGTGGGGTTCATCCCCTCGTGTTTCACGCGGAGCGCGTCCACGCCGATGTCGTCTTTCAGGCGCGGCATCTCGTGCAGCGGCGTGTCACCCTCGGGGAGCGTGACACCCTCTTCGAAGGGCAGGGCAGCGTTGTACCGCCAGACCCCCGAGCCATCGAACTCGTCGAAGGTCGGCAGGTCGTCGTAGCGGACTTCAAGCAGGCCGTCACAGTCGTCGCAGGTGTAGCGAATCTCGTCGAAGGGAGCAAACGTCTCACCACACTCGATGCAGGCCAGCCAGACGCCGTCATCGGCAACCGGCGGCACGTCGTCGGTGAGTTGCAGGTCAGCCATTGTCGGGACCATGCTCCCAGTGGGCAAAAGTCGGACGGTTGTCGGCTATACTGCCAGCGTTCACGGCGCGGCAGCTATCACTCGCTGGGCCTGGCGTCGAACTCGTCGATACGGTGATGAACCGCGACAGTCCACTCGTCGAGGGTCTCGTGCATCAGTTCGCGGGCCTCCGACAGCGGTGTCGCAGTGTACTGGTACACATGGCCGCCGCCGTCGAGCAACCGCCGTTTCCGCGTCGCGAGCCCCTTCTCGCGAAGCGTCGATAGCGACCGGTTGACGTTCGAGCGATCCCGACCGAGTTCGTCAGCGAGTTCTTCGACAGTGCTTGCAGGTGTTTCGAGCAATGTCTGATACGTCCGTACTTCGTGTTCCTGAACGCCGAAAACACAGGCCATCACGTCCGAGAGGTTCGGTTCGTCGTCGACCATCAGCTCGTGGAACTGGTCCGGAGAGGGGTTGACAGACATACCGGTCTGTATTATGCCAACCCGGATAAACTGGGTCGTTACCTCAACCTCACCGCGACGGAGTCTTGACTGTCCGCTTCTATCCGGTTCCGAGCTGTCGGCAGCGGCTCGGGAAACAGACCCCTGTGAACAGTTGTCGAAGATATAGGGATAGTTACTGTTTCAGCTAGAGGGACCAGCTAGCAGGATTCCAACAGCAGCTAGTACTGTGTAAAACAGTACCAAACCTATCGAAAAGGGTGCTGTTTCGGGTGGAGATTGTCCTCATACGAACCAGAGCTGCCACAGATCACCTATATCCGCATAAGAATGTCTCGTCGGAGTACATATCAAAAGCATTAATACTCACTGGCTAATGTCACTTTAAAAAGAAGTAAGCGCATTTCTCCTCGTGGTGTCCGAGCTACGACGAGGATGCTAATACTTCCCGATCCCAGAAACCAATGAACTACAGGAGTTTCGACCACCTCAGTGCTGATACGCAGGAGTGGATCGTCGATCTACCAGACGACCTGGATCTGATCGTCGGAATACCCAGAAGCGGGATGCTAGTGTCAAACTTACTTTCGCTGCATCTCAATCTCCCGATGACGGATATCGACGGGTTGCGGGAGGGCAGACTCCTACAGACGGGGGAACGGTACGACGGTGAGTTCGACCTCTCGGAGTTCTCGACGATACTGGTCGTCGACGACACCGTCTACACCGGGAGCGAAATGACCGATGCGCAGTCGACCATTGACGGGTTTGATCTGTCCGCGGACGTGTACTACGGCGCTGTGTACGTGGACGAGGGGTCCGAGCGGTTCGTCGATACCTACGCCCAGACCCTGCCGTTCCCGAGAGTATTCGAGTGGAACATGATGCACCACGACTTCCTCGTGGACTCCTGTGTCGACCTTGACGGCATCCTCTGTCGTGACCCGACGCCCGAAGAGAACGACGACGGGCCGAAATACCGGGAGTTTATCTCGACTGTCGACCCGATCTGTGTTCCCTCGGTGGAAATCGGGCAGATCGTCACCTGCCGACTGGAGAAGTATCGCAGCGAGACCGCCGCCTGGCTCGACGAGCACGGAATCGAGTACGACGAGCTGGTGATGATGCAGTACCCGGACAAGGCTACGCGGGTCGCCGCGGGCAACCACGGCGAGTACAAGGCCGAGGTGTACGGGTCTTCGGACGCCAAGCTGTTCATCGAGAGCTCACACTCCCAGGCCCGAACGATCGCTATGCAGACGAACAAACCCGTCTACAGCAAGGAGCAAAACCGGATGCTCCAGCAAGGGTATCTGACCCGCGTCGCCAGAAACGGCCGGATGTCCATCGAGGCCGTCAAATCCGACCCGCTCAGGTACGTCGATCAGCTCAGGTCAGATCCAGTTGACTTCGTCAAGCGGGCCTCGTCGGTGTTTCTCTAGGCCACGTTTTCCCGTTCGGGACGGGTCTACGCCTGCTCAGACAGCCACACCAACAACCCCTTCTGAGCGTGCAGGCGGTTCTCTGCCTGCGCCCAGACGATGGCGTTGTCCGACTCGATGGCGTCGTCGGTGACCTCCTCGCCGCGGTGGGCGGGCAGGCAGTGCATGAACGGCCGATCTTCGAGCAGGTCCGTCGTGATCTGGAAGCCCTCGAAGTCTTCGAGTTTCTGGCCGCGCTGGTCCTCCTGGCCCATGCTGACCCACACGTCGGAGTACACCACGTCGGCGTCGGCGACGGCGGCCTCGGGGTCGTGGGTCGTCTCGGGCGCGTTGCCGAAGGCGGCGGCGCGGTCGGCCACGTCATCGGAGATGCCGTAGCCCTCCGGGGTGGCAACAGTAAGGTCCAGTCCGACCATCGCCGCGCCGATGACGAAGGACTGGCAAACGTTGTTGCCGTCGCCGACCCACGCGACGGAGACGTCCTCGAAGTCGCCGAACCGCTCGCGGATGGTCAGCAGGTCGGCGAGCGTCTGGCAGGGGTGGGCGTCGTCGGTCAGCCCGTTGATGACCGGGACCTCGGCGTATTCGGCCAACTCCTCGGCGTCCGCGTGGTCGAACACGCGGGCCATGATGAAATCGACGTAGCGCCCGAGCGCGCGGGCGGTGTCCTTGACCGGTTCGCCGTGGCCCAGGTGGATGTCGTCGGGACCGAGGAACACGGCGTGGCCGCCCAGTTGCGTCATCCCCGTCTCGAAGGAGACCCGGGTCCGGGTCGACGGCTTCTCGAATATCATGCCGAGCGTCTGCTGGTCCAGCAGGTCGCTCGGACTCCCCTCGCCGTGATCGGCCTTGATGGCCGCGGCGCGGTCGAGGACGGTCGCCAGTTCGTCGGTCGTGAGGTCGTCGACGTCGAGTATGTCCATGTCAGTCCTCCAGCAGGCGTTCGGTCGCGGTTTCCAGCACCGCGACGGAGCGGTCGTATTCGTCGAGCGGGAGGTGCTCGTTCGGTGCGTGATCGAGGTCGGAGTCGCCAGGCCCGTAGGTCACCATCGGACAGTCCCACGCCTTCGCGTAGACGTTCATGTCGCTGGTGCCGGTCTTGCGAAGCAGCGTGGGCTCGCCGCCCTGCTTCCTGATCGCGGCCCGGAACGCCCGGGCGGCGCTGGTCCGGGGGCTCTGCATCACCGGCTCGACCTTGTCGTCCCAGTTGACCGTGCCGTTCTCCAGGAATCCGTCGGCAATCTCCCGGATCTCGTCGGTGCTGTACTCCGGCGGAACCCGCAGTTGGACGTCCATCGTCGCTTCGACGCTCAGCCCGTCGCTGGACGTGCCGCCCTTGAAGTCGACGGGCTTGCAGGTGACGCGTTCGAAGACGGGGTGCCACTCGTCGGTCTCGAACTCGTCGTCGACCGCCGACCACCAGTCGATGGCGTCCTGAATGGCGTTGTTCTCCGGGCGCGAGGAGTGGCCGGACTCGCTGGTGGCGACGTACGTTCCGGCCAGCAGGCCGCGGTAGCCGAGCGTGATGCCCTCCCAGCCGGAGGGTTCGCCGTTGATGACGGCATCGGGTGCCGTCTCGCGGTCCTCAACCAGATGGCGGGCACCCTTCGAGTCGACTTCCTCGCCGACGACGCCGACGAAGGAGGCTCCGGTGCGGACGGCCGTGACGGCCATCGCACACAGCGGCCCCTTCGCGTCGACGCTGCCGCGGCCCCACAGCACGTCGCCCTCGTCGGTCTCCTCGACACGGACCGGGATGTCACCCGGGACGGTGTCGATGTGGGACGTGAGCAGGACGCCGTCGTCAGCAGGCGCGCGGACGTTGCCGACCTCGTCGAGCCACGCCTCGCGGCCGTGGGCCTCGAAGAACTCGACCAGCCGTTCGGCCGCGGCTTCCTCGTCGCGGGACACCGACGGCGTGCGAACGATTGCTTCGAGCAGGTCGCGGGCCTCCGTGTCGGCCTCGCGGCTCGCGGCTTCGCTCATCCCACCACCTCCGCCATCGCGTCGACGACGGCGTCGGCGTGGGACTCGTCGATGGTCAACGGCGGAAGCAGGCGGACGACCGTGCGGCCGGCCGGCAGCGCGAGCACTTGGTGGTTCAGCGCGAGTTCCTTCAGGGCCGCGTTCGCGCCGCGGCCGACCTCGACGCCGATCATCAGGCCCTCGCCGCGGATGTCCCGGACCTCGTCGCCGATGGCCGCTTCCAGTTCCGTCTGGAGGTAATCGCCCATCGCAGCGGCGTTTGCGGGAACGTCGTCGTCGATGACGGTCGAAACGGTCGCGCCGGCGGCCGCCGAGATGACCGGCCCGCCGGAGAACGTCGAGGCGTGGGAGCCGTAGTCCTCGGCGATCCAGTCCCGGCACAGCGTCGCCCCAACGGGGAGACCGTTGCCGAGCCCTTTCGCCGCGGTTATCATATCGGGTGCGACGGCGGCTCGCTGGGAGTTCCACAGCGCGCCCGTCCGGCCGATTCCGGTCTGGACTTCGTCGAAGATGAGCGCCGCGCCAGCGTCTTCGGTTATCTCCCGCGCGGCTTCGAGGTAGCCGTCCGAGGCCGGGTTGATACCGCCCTCGCCCTGGACGGGTTCGACGATGAACGCGGCGGTGTCCTCGTCGACGGCCTCGTCGAGCGCCTCGCTGTCGTCGTAGGGGACGAACTCCACGTCGCCGATGAGCGGCTCGTAGGGCTTCTTGTACTTGTTCTTCCACGTCGTCGCCAGCGCGCCCATCGTCCGGCCGTGGAAGCCCTGCATCGTCGCGACGATCTTGGAGTCCCCCGTCGCCGACCGGGCGAACTTCAGCGCGGCCTCGTTGGCCTCGGTCCCGGAGTTACAGAGCCAGGTCTTGTCGATGGGGTCCGGTGCGGTGTCGGCGAGCAGGTCGTACAGCGCCGTCCGCTCGGCGTTCGGGTACGACGCCTGGACGTACGTGATCTTCTCTAGCTGCTCGCTGACGGCGCTCTGGACCGCCGGGTGGCCGTGTCCCAGCGGGACACAGGCGTAGGACGCGCCCATGTCTAAGTACTCTGTGCCGCTGTCGTCGTAGACGTAGGCACCGTCGCCACGTTCGATCTGGATAGGTTTCTCGTTGAAAACGAATCCGCTCATTGTTCCTCCGTCGCTGTCTGGTCTGTGTCCTGTTCGAGTGCGCTCGCGTGAACGTGGGTTCCGCCGCCGTCAAGCGCCGAGAGAATCGGTGACTCGGCGTTGGCGTCTGCCACCACGACCTCCGATGCGCCGCCGTCGAGCGCCTCCTCGGCGGCCATGATTTTCCGGCCCATGAATCCCTCTGCAGCGTCTTCAAGAGCGTCCCAGTCGCTTGCCGTCTCGACCGATTCGATGAGCGTCGACGGGTCATCGGGGTCCGCGTAAACGCCCTCGACATCAGTGAGGAGCACCAACTGCGCATCGAGTTCGCCGGCGATGGCCGCCGCCGAGCGATCGGCGTCGGTATTCACTGGAATTACCTCACCGTCATCGTCTCCCGCCATGGGTGGCCCAGCCACCGGCGTGTACCCATCGCCGAGCAAGGTCTCCAGCAGGTCGCCGTTGACCTGCTTGATCGTGCCCGAGTGGTCGCCGCGGCGAATCTTCTTCTTCCCGTCCTCGACGACCCGCACTGCGGACTTGCGCGGTCCGTAGAGCAGTTTGCCGTCGACGCCGGTGAGCCCGACCGCATCGACGCCCTCGCTCTGGAGGCCGGCGACGAGCTGGGTGTTCAGATGCCCGAAGGCCATCTCGAACACCTCCATCGTGGTCTCGTCGGTGAACCGACCGACGACGCCCGACGGCGTCTCGACGTATTCGGGCTCGACGCCGAGCCGTTCGAGCGTCTCGTCGACTTTGGTGGAGCCGCCGTGAACCACGACGACCTGTTCACCATCGGCCACTAACGATGCCACGTCCGCAAGCGCCCCCGCGGGGTCGACCGCGCGAGCGCCACCGACTTTGATAACGACTGTCATAAGAACTCAGGTCAGGGGTTACGGTGCGCCGACGGGGTGGAGCCCCTGGAACTCCAGCCCCGCCGTCTCTTCGATGCCGAGGGCGACGTTGGCCGCGTGAACGGCCTGGCCCGCCGACCCTTTCATCATGTTGTCGATGGCCGAGAACACGACCAGTCGCTTGTTGCCGGGGTCGAGTTCGAAGCCGACCTCGGCGCGGTTCGTTCCCGCGACCGACTTGGGTTCGGGGTAGCGGTAGACGCCACCGCCCCCGGCGACGAGTTCGACGAAGGGTTCGTCCTCGTACTCGCCGCGGTAGGCTCCCCAGAGGTCGCCTTTCGAGACCGGGCCCTCGGGGAAGACGTGACAGGTCGCGCTCGCGCCGCGAATCATGTCCACCGCGTGGACGGTGAATGACACGTCGATGCCGAGGAACTGCTGAATCTCGGCCTCGTGGCGGTGGCCCGTGGGCGCGTACGGGCGGACGACGCCCGAGCGCTCGGGGTGGCTGGAGGCCTCGCCGCCGCCGGCCCCGCCCTCGCTGGACCCGACCTTCACGTCCACGACGACCTGCTCGTCGCCGGAGAGGATGTCGGCCTCGAACAACGGGAGCAGGCCCAGGATCGTCGCCGTGGCGTTGCAGCCGCCGGAGGCGATGAGGTCCGCGCCTTCGAGGTTGTCGCGGTTGAGTTCCGGCAGCGCGTACTCGCTCTGTTCGAGGAGTTTCGGGCGTGTGTGCCCGTCGTACCACTCGTCGTACTGGGCCTCGCTCTCGAGGCGGAAGTCCGCCGAGAGGTCGACGACAGTGCCGGCCGCCTCCTGGAACGCGTCGATCTGTTCCATCGAGACGCCGTGGGGCGTCGCGGCGAACAGCACGTCAACCGACTCCAGGTCCGACGGCGAGGAGAAGCGCAGGTCCGAGTGGCGAAGGTTCGGGTGCGAGTGCCCGATAGTCTTGTTCTCCTTCGAGCGGCTGGTCGCCTGTGCCAGTTCGAACTCGGGGTGACCGTCGAGGATGCGAAGCAGTTCCCCGCCGGTGAATCCGGAGCCGCCGACGACACTCGCGGTGTACGTCATGCTGTCACCTCGGCGTCAGTCTCGGTCGCCGCTTTCTGTTCGAGCCAGTCGACGACCTTCGCGGGCACGTCCACGTCGGTGACCTCGTTCAAGGCCTTGAACTCGACGGTGTGGTTGACCTCGTGGACCGTGTAGTCCTCGAACTCGCGCGCTCGCGGCTCGTCGCCGCTCGCCTGTCCCGAGGCCTCCCGCTGGTCGGCCTCGCCTCCCTCTTCGACACCGACCTCCATCAGGTCGATACCGAGCAGGCCGCCACCGACCGCGTCGGAGGCCTTCTCGACCAGTTCCAGTGCGCGGTCGTCCAGTTCGAACTCGTCGGTTTCAGCGCCCTTGGCGGCGTTGGTGAGCCAGTGGTCCGAGGAGCGGACCATCGCCGCGATGGGCTCGCCGTCGACGGCCAGCACGCGCATGTCGCGGCCGGGCTTGTCGACGAACTCCTGGACGTAGAAGATCTTGTGCTCGTAGTGGCCGAGCGTCTCCTTGTGTTCGAGGATGGCCTCGGCGGCCGAGCGGGAGTCGATCTTCGCCATCAGGCGACCCCAGGAGCCGACGACCGGCTTGAGGACGCAGGGGTAGCCGAACTTCTCGATGGATTCCAGCGCCGCGTCCTTCGTGAACGCCACGTCGGTGTTCGGCGTCGGCACGCCCGCGGCCTCCAGCGCGAGGCTGTTGTTGACCTTGTCCGCGCAGGTGTCGGCGACCTCGGGTCCGTTGACCACGGGGACGCCGTAGGCCTTCGCGAACTTCGTCGCGTACACGCTGCGGCTGGTCGCCAGACAGCGGTCGACGACGAGGTCCAGATCCTCGAAGGCCTCGGGGGCTTCGTGGATGTTGAACTGCTGTTTGCGAACGTCTATCTTCTCGATCTCGTGGTCGCGCTCGCGCAGTTCCGACAGGAGCAGCTTCTCGTCCCGGCGGATGCGCGAGTAGAGGAGTCCGACTTTCATACTGAGTCCTCCGTGGGTTCGCGGCTCGCAGCGTCGAGCGCCACGGTCACGTACGGCGTCGAGCGCCGCGCCACCGCGAACACCTCACTCACCCCAGTCCTCTTCGAGCTCGGGTGCGCTGTCGAGCTCGACAGGGTCGGCGCCAACGACTTCCAGTTCGGCACCGCAGGTGGCACAGTCAACGATCTCTCCGACTTCGAGGTTGTCGTGCAGGGACACGTCCGCCCCGCACTCGATGCATTCTGCCATTGTAGTTCATCCTGTGACAGGGATCCACTTAAAGCCTTCGAACATATCAGAATAGTTTAACAAGATATACTGCCTTCTAATCGTATCAAAGCTCCAAATCCGCCACGTTTCCGAATCGTGTATCAGAAGTATGGTATAATTGTCCCGCGAGGGGACGGTGGTCGGTCAGACATATCGGTCCACCTCCGTCTGGCGGCGGTCAGCCGCCTGTGAAACCGCTTGCCAGCGGTCAGTCAGTGCCTCGCTGTCGGCGGCGAGTGCGTCTTCGGCTACCGACACCTGCTCGGCGACGGCGTCGGGGGCCGGGCCACCGCGAGAGTCCCGCATCGCGACACTTTCCGCTGGGTCAAGTGCGTCCTCCAGCGCGTCGCGGTCGACGTAGGCTGACAGAGGCTCGCCCAGCACGTCCTCGGCGACGGCCGACAGTGCCTCGTAGTCGGGCGCGTCTTCCTCGGACCCCAGACCGGCGGCGGCCTCGGCAACGACCTCGTGGGCCGTGCGGAACGGCACACCGGCCATCGCCAGCAAGTCCGCCACGCCAGTCGCCGTCGCAAAGCCATCAGTGGCTGCGGCTTCGAGCGTCTCGGCAGGCCAGTCAGCGGTTGCGACCGCGCCCGCGGCGACTGCCACGCTCTCGGTGACGCTGTCGATGGCGTCCCAAGCGTGGCGACCGGCGCGCTGCAGGTCGCGGTTGTACGCCCGGGGCTGGCCCTTCAGATTGGTCAGCAGGCCGTTCAGCCCGGCGACGGCGTCACCCGTCCGACCGCGGACCAGCTCCAGCGTGTCGGGGTTCTTCTTCTGGGGCATGATCGAGGAGGTCGAGGCGTAGTCGTCGTCGAGGGTGACGTGGCCCTTGCTCGCCATCACGACCACGTCCTCGGACAGCCCCGACAGGTTCGTCGCCAGCGTCGCGACAGCGCTGGTCGTCTCGACGAGGAAATCCCGCGTCGCCGAGGCATCCATCGAATTCTCGGCGACGCCCTCGAACCCGAGCAACTCGGCCGTGCGCTCGCGGTCCACATCGAAGGGCGTCCCGGCGAACGCGGCCGACCCGAGCGGGTTCTGGTTGACGCGCTCGTAGGCGTCCAGCAGGCGCGCGGTGTCGCGCTGGAGCGCCTGCTCGTAGGACAGCACCCAGTGGGCGACCGTGGTCGGCTGGGCAGGCTGGAGATGCGTGTAGCCGGGTATCACCGTCTCCCGTTCGGCGCGAGCCACGTCGATGAGTTGCTTGCGGGCACCGACGACGGTCTCGACGAGGTCCAGAACGTCTTCGCGCAGGCGGTAGCGGATGCAGGCCGCCACCTCGTCGTTGCGCGAGCGAGCGGTGTGCATCTTCCCGCCGTCCGGGCCGACGCGCTCGATGACCGCACTCTCGATGGCTTCGTGGACATCCTCGCCGTCGGGCAGCGCACCGTGGCCCGCGTCTTCCACGTCCGCGAGCGCGGCCAGCACGTCGCCGGCCGTCTCGCGGTCGATGATCTCCTGTTCGGCCAACATCACGACGTGGGCGCGGTCGACGGCCAGGTCGGCCGCGAAGATGCGCTCGTCGTCGGACAGCGAGGAGAGGAACGACCGGGCGGGCCCGCCCGCGAAGCGGTCGCGGCGGACGACCGTCTCGCCGCTTCGGTCGGCGTCGCCCGCTGTGGCCGCGTGGTCCGCGTCCGCCGTCTCGTGGTCCTCGCCGTCGCTCATTCGCTTACTCCTCCGTGTCCTCAGTCGCGGCGTCAGATTGGTCGCCGCTGCCGTCCGTTACGGCAGCGCCCTTCTTCGCGTCGTCGAGGATCTTGTTCGCGAGGCGGGACTGGAAGCCGTGGTACTTCGCAACGCCGGTGGCGTCTTGCTGGGTGATCCCGCCGGAGACGTCCTCCTCGTTGAACGAGGCCGCCGACTCGCTGTAGACGGCGTAGTCGGACTCGCGGGAGACCGGGCGGCAGTGACCGCCTTCGAGTTTGACCGTGACGGTACCGGTGACGCGCTCGTTGGTGTCGTCGATGAACGCTTCGAGCGCCCCCGTCAGCGGCGCGTCGACGAGGCCCTGGTAGGCCTTCTGGGACCACTCCTGATCGACCTGGGCCTTGAACTGGCGCTCCTCCTGCGTGAGGACGAGTCCTTCGAGCGCCTCGTGGGCCGTCAGCAGCACCGTCGCGGCGGGGTGCTCGTAGTTCTCGCGGACTTTCAGCCCGAGCATGCGGTCCTCCATCATGTCCGTGCGACCGATACCGTGGGCACCCGCCTGCTCGTTGAGTTGTTCGATGAGTTCGACCCCGCCGAGTTCCTCGCCGTCAACGGCAACGGGAACGCCGTCTTCAAATTCGACCTCGACGAGTTCGGCATCCTTGTCCGAGGGGTTGTCCGTCCACTTGTAGATGTCGTCGGCTGGAATAGTGCTCGGGTCTTCGAGTTCGGAGCCCTCGATGGAGCGGCTCCAGAGGTTCGTGTCGATCGAGTAGCGACCGCCGTCGCCACCCTCGACGGGCAGGCCCTTCTCGGCGGCGTACTCGTTTTCCCATTCGCGGGTCAGTCCGAGTTCACGGACCGGTGCGATGACATCGAGGTCGGAGTCGCGCCAGACGGACTCGAAGCGGAGTTGGTCGTTGCCCTTGCCGGTACAGCCGTGTGCGACGGCCGAACAGCCCTCCTCTTCGGCGACTGAGAGAATGGCTTTGGCGATGACCGGGCGCGCGAGGGCGGTTCCGAGCGGGTAGCCCTGATAGTCGGCGTTAGCCTTGACGGCCTCCATACAGAGGTCCGCGAACTCCTCGGTGGCGTCGACGACGTGCTGTTCGACGCCCAGCGCTTCGGCGGTCTCCTCGGCCTCCTCGAACTCGTAGTCGGGCTGGCCGACGTCGACGGTGACGCCGATGACCTCGTCGTAGCCGTACTCTTCTTTCAGCAGCGATACGCAGACTGTCGTGTCGAGCCCGCCTGAGAAGGCGAGCGCGACGGTTCCGTTTCCTTCTGGCATGGATGTGTTCTGAATTGGTCCCGTGGTGTGCCTGTCGGTTTCTCGATCGAACAACAGATCGAGTATCCCATCGAACCGACGACGACGGCGTCTAGCGACGAAACGAACCTGTCGAGTGAAGAGTAAGTAGTAGTGGGCCTAGAAACGGCCCGGTCGTCGTCGTGGGGAGAAACGGAGGGACCCCTCGCTGTCCGCAGCGAGCATCGTGGAGCGAGAGGTCCGCGTCATGTACTACCTGCTGTGTGATTCGAGTACTAATAGTTTCCGTGTTCGCAGTGGCGTGTGTATGGTCCCCAGACACATGGACACAGTAGCCATCGCGTCGCCCGTAGCGGCCAGTAGCGACACGCAGACCGCTGTGTGACGAGGTTAAACAGTATCTTCGACTTCTTTTGTGCTATTGGCCAGCGTCGACAGTGTCGGACCCGACGTCGGTCGGCGGCTCAGTTTCACCGCCATCGGTGGCCGTCTCGTTGGCCGGCGTGGCATCGATATCGTCTGTCCGTTCACCTGCCTGAGTTCGTTCCCGCTCGACCCCGGGACGGTCGTCTGCCTCGGAGCGGTTCACCGCATCGCCGCCACGGTCGCTGGCAGCGTCAGGTCGAGCCTGCTGTCCGACGTTCGGCCCGGCGATACCCTGTGCGATAGCGGCGACGTCCGGACCACTCAGTTCGCTCGCGCGCTGTGAGAGGGTCTTGATTGCCGCCGCGTCGACGCCCTGCCTATCCAGGGCTTCGGCGGGGAGCTGGCTGGCGGTTTCGTTCGTTTCGTTAGCCAGTCGCTGGACGTTCTTCGTTTCGGCGTGGAGCTGTGCAGCCTTCGCCCGGTACTCGCCCTCCCTCATCGAGCCGTTCTCGCGGGCCTCGGCGAGCGCCTGCTTGCGCTGTTGGAGTTCCGCGAGCCGGGCCTCGGAGTCGTTCACCTGGTCGGCGACGACGGACGCCTTCGCGTCGTCAGTGTTCGCCTGCGCGATGCGGACCCCGAACGTCCGGGACTGGACCTCACCGTCAAGTTCGGCTTCCTGCACGCTGACGACGCCCGCCAGCTGTGCGCCGGGGGGCGTCGCGTTCTCGTCGGCCTGTTCGGTCACCGTTTCAGTCTCCTGTGCCATCGTCGCGGCGGGCACCGCGGCGAGCGTGCTCACCACGAGCACGACTGCCAGCAATACCGGAGTGGCTCGTCTCATTATAGCCGTTACTTGACCACCGAACACCCTATAAATAGGAGTCAGTGATGCCGGGTTAGCGCCGATTAAGCCGAATTAAAACCGCCCGACAGCAGTGATATGAGACGGCAGATTCCAGTAAACGGTCGGTTCCTTTATCACTGGGTTTCGCCGCCGCTGTCGGCTCCGTCGCTCCCGTCACCCTCCCCACCAGTCACGTCGGTGTCCGGCAGCGTCACCACGTTCTCGCGGCCGATGCGGAACGTCTCGACTTTGTCTTCGTCGCGCAGGCCCCCGATGACCTGACTCGTCTTGGCGTCGGTCCAGTCAAGTTCGCCGGCCACCTGCTGCTGTTTGAGCCGCCCGCCGTTGGATTCGAGCAGTTGCAGGACCTGCTCCTCGTTGCTCAGGAGTTCGGCCGGTGGTGCGCCAGCGTCGGCGTCCGTCACGGCGGCCGGCTCCGCTTCAGACTCGTCCGAGTCAACCATCGACGCCGGCGGTTCGGCCGGCTTACCGCCGCCGAGCACGCCGTACCGGCGAAGGGCATACGCTGCGGCGGCGATACCGACCAGCGCGAGGAGTCCGCCGACGAGGAGTCCGTTCGATTCGTCCTCCCCGTCAGCGGCGTCCCCCGGACTGACGACCACTCGCGGCTCGTTTTCCCCGAACGTCTGCTGGCCGCGCCAGGTGACAGAGGCGTTCTCCCGTTCGTCGGCCTGTGGCGCGACGGAGTCAGCCTGATAGTCCGCCGGCCAGCGCACGGTCAACGAGGTCTCGCTGTCCAGAAACAGCCCCGAGAGCGCGTCGCCGATTTCGATGCGGTCGCCGGAGACGCCGGCGAAGTTCGTCCACTGGAACCGATAGGTGATGACGCCGTACGTCTGGCCGAACGTCTCCTCGCGCGCGCTCACGGTGACGTTCTCGATGGCCATCTCGCGGCCGGTCGTGTTTTCGGCTGCCCCGGCAGTGTCCTGCATCCGGTTCTCGAAGCGGTCCGTGTACGCCGACGGGTTGGCCTGAATATCCGTCCGCAGGTCCTCGAATGCCTGCGTTGCGTTATCGTCGTCGAGTCGAATTCGGTAGGCGACCGTCCAGTCGGCGGTCCCGTCGGGGTCCACGTCAGCAGTCATCACGACCACATCCGCGTCGACGGACTGCTGGCCGAGGCTGCCGAAACCGACTCCGGTCGCTGTCGGTACAAGCAATGCTATCGCGACGAATACGACTACTAGCGTTCCAGCGCTCCGGCCCATCCTACCGCGGCTATCCCCTCAGCAGGTATATCGTTTATTGCCGATTGTGTGAACTGATAGTCAGGGGCCTTACATCCCAGGCAAGTTTGGTGGTTGGACTGGATCGCCTGCCCCCATGGCCACAAGGGGTTTGCCCCGCGAGGGAATCCTATCGAGCATGGACAGAGCCAAACTCGACGTGGACACTCTGCTGAAGATTGTCCTTGTCCTCATTGTGGTCTGGCTAGGGCTCGAAGTGCTCGATACAGCGCTCGGGCTGTTGACCGGCCTGCTCGGCATACTACAGCCGTTCCTCGGCGTGATTCTGATCGTCCTCATCGTCCTGTGGCTGCTCGACCGGCTGTAGGACCGCGCTCTTTTTGCCCACAGCGGACGAGCGCCCACTGTGTACAGCATCAACGTCCCGCTCCCGTCGGCAGTCACGTCGCTGGCGGCCGACCTCGCGGCCGACCTGCCGCTCGCACAGCGGCGGGGACGGGGCGAGCACACGCTGGTCGCCAAGCGACTGGGCGGCGGCGACCACACGGCCTACGCACGGCTGGAAGCGCAGGGACGTGAGGCGCTTCGCGGCCAGTCGGCGTTCGAGGCGCGGATTTCGGGCGTCGAGCAGTTCGAGACGGCCGTGACCGGTCCATCACCGGTGGTGTATCTCGCCGTCGAGAGCCCGGGGCTTGTCGCCCTGCACGAGCGGCTCTGCGAGCGGTTCGATCCCGTCGACGAAATGGAGGGCGACGCGTACGTCCCGCACGTAACCGTCGCCCGCGGCGGGGACCGCGACGCGGCCGCTCGGCTGGTCGAGCGGGACATCGAGCCGATCCGGTGGACCGTCGACGAACTCTCGTTCTACGACGCCGACCGGAACCATCCGGTCAGTCGGGTGTCGCTGCCGGGATAACGCCGGTCGGTCGTCTGTCCCGGCACAATGGCGAACAGGCGGCACGGGTCGGTCCCGGCGCGGTGTGCCGCGCAATCGCTGAGCGCGCCGGGTCGTGGCTACGTCACGGCGGCGGTAATCCCGGCCTCGGATATAAACGGTCGCACCGAAAGCAACGCTTTTGGAGCGGCCTGCCATCGAGTACGTATATGGATTACCGGGAAGTCGACAGTACGTCCGAGTACGTCTGCCGACTGGCACACGGCGCGGACTGGCGGGGCGAAATCGAGGCCTTCGCGGACGAACAGGGCATCGACGCCGGCTTCTTCTACGGGCTCGGGGCGGTCCAAGACGCGGAGCTCATGTTCTACGACCAGGACCGGACCGAGTACGACTCGGTGACCTTCGACGAACCGCTGGAAGTCGCCGCCTGTATGGGCAACATCTCGCAGCTGGACGGGGAGCGGTTCGCCCACACCCACGCTGTTCTCTCGCGGCCCGACGGCGAAGCGATTGCCGGCCACCTGAACGCCGGCACCGTCTGGGCGGGCGAGCTGTACGTCCGCGGGTTCGACACAGCACTGGAACGGGAGCACGACGAGCCAACCGACCTGGACCTCTGGAATATCTAAGATGCGAGAGGCCGACGAACAGTACTTCGAAACGCTGGAAACACAGCTCGAAGCCGCCTTCGACGTCGCCGAGCGGGCCAAAGAGCGCGGCGGTGACCCGAAGCCGGAGGTCGAGATTCCAACCGCGCGCGACATGGCAGACCGGGTCGAGAACATCCTCGGCATCGACGGCGTTGCCGAGCGGGTTCGAGAGCTGGAGGGGCAGATGTCCCGCGAGGAGGCCGCGCTGGAACTGGTCGAGGACTTCGTCGAGGGGACTGTCGGCGACTACGACAGCCGCGAAGGGAAAGTCGAGGGCGCGGTCCGGACCGCCGTTGCCCTGCTGACCGAGGGCGTCGTCGCCGCACCGATCGAGGGCATCGACCGCGTCGAACTGCTGGAAAACGACGACGGGACGGAGTTCATCAACGTCTACTACGCCGGCCCGATTCGGTCGGCTGGCGGGACCGCGCAGGCGTTGTCGGTGCTGGTCGCCGACTACGCCCGCGCACTGCTGGGCATCGACCAGTACAAGGCCCGCGACGACGAGATCGGGCGCTACGCCGAGGAAATCGACCTCTACGACAAGGACACCGGCCTGCAGTACTCACCCAAGGAGAAGGAGACGAAGTTCATCGCCGAGCACATGCCGATTATGCTCGACGGCGAAGCGACCGGCGACGAGGAAGTCTCGGGCTATCGGGACCTCGAACGCGTCGACTCGAACTCGCCGCGCGGCGGGATGTGTCTGGTACTGGCCGAAGGGATTGCCCTGAAAGCGCCGAAGATCCAGCGCTACACCCGGAACCTGAACGAGGTCGACTGGCCGTGGCTGCAGGACCTCATCGACGGGACCATCGGCAAGGACGAGGCCGACCAGGCGGACGGCTCGGAAGACGCGAGTGGAGACGACGCGAGCGAGGGAGCGGACGACGGCGGCGAGGACGACGCTGACGAGCAG
Source organism: Haloarcula sp. CBA1131 (assembly GCF_008728975.1). Classification (NCBI taxonomy): domain Archaea; kingdom Methanobacteriati; phylum Methanobacteriota; class Halobacteria; order Halobacteriales; family Haloarculaceae; genus Haloarcula; species Haloarcula sp. CBA1131. Next base: position 463,678 of record NZ_RPCY01000001.1, on the reverse strand, counting down.
TCGGGGCCGCCCCGCGTCGAGCCAGCCGACAAATACCTCCGGGACCTCATCGCCGGCCGACCGGTGTTCTCCCACCCGTCGAAGGCGGGCGGGTTTCGGCTTCGCTACGGGCGGTCGCGCAACCACGGCTTCGCGACCGCGGGCGTCCACCCGGCGACGATGCATCTCGTCGACGACTTCCTCGCGACCGGCACACAGATCAAGACCGAGCGGCCGGGGAAAGCCGCTGGCGTCGTGCCGGTCGACACCATCGAGGGGCCAACAGTCCGCCTGGCCAACGGCGACGTGCGCCGCATCGACGACGCCGAGGAGGCGCTGGAAGTCCGCAACGGCGTCGAGAAGATACTCGACCTGGGCGAGTACCTGGTCAACTACGGCGAGTTCGTCGAGAACAACCACCCGCTCGCGCCGGCCTCCTACACCGTCGAGTGGTGGGAACAGGACCTCGACGCCGCGGGCGCGGACGTGCAGGCGATGCAGGACTCGCCCCACGTCGACCTCGCCGACCCGAGCGCCGAGGAAGCCATCGAGTGGGCGACCGACTACGACGCCCCGTTGCACCCGAAATACACCTACCTCTGGCACGACGTGAGCGTCGACCAGGTGTGTGCGCTCGCCGACGCCGTCGAGGATGCACAGGTCGCACAGGCCGACGGCGCGTACGCCGACCCGGAGGTGAATGGTACAGCGGGCGAGACGTACAGCGACGACGGCGCGCTCGTCCTGCCCCGCACCGATGCCGTCCAGAAGACGCTGGAACACCTCCTCGTCGAGCACACCCAAGACGACGACACGATTACCGTCACCGACTGGGTGCCGCTGGTGCGGACACTCGGGTTCTCCCGCTCGTTAGAGCGGGACTGGACGCCTGCGGACCTCTCCGAGCGCGCCAAGACCTACGGCGAGAGCGAGTCGCTCGACGCAATCGGGGTAGCCGAGGACGCCGAACGCGAAGACGGCCAGAACGCAATCGAGGTAATCAACGAAATCGCGCCGTTTCAGGTCCGGGAGCGAGCCCCGACCCGCATCGGCAACCGGATGGGTCGCCCCGAGAAATCCGAGCGGCGGGACCTCTCGCCGGCCGTCCACACGCTCAGCCCCATCGGCGAGGCCGGCGGCGCACAGCGGGACGTGGCCAAGGCGACGAAGCACGCGGACGGGATGAGCGACACGCCCGGCCACGTCGAGGTGGAGATCGCCCGCCGGCGCTGTCCCGACTGCGGAACCGAGACCCACCAGGCGGGCTGTCCCGACTGTGGCGGCACCACCGAACCGGTGTACGTCTGTCCCGACTGCGAGGCCGAGGTCGAACGCGACGAGTCCGGCCGCGCGGAGTGTACGCGCTGTGAGACGCTCGCCTCGCCGACCCAGTACAAGGTACTCGACCTGCAAGAGGCCTACCGCGATGCCCTGCAGAACGTCGGCGAGCGCGAGACAGCCTTCGAGCAACTGAAAGCGGTCAAGGGGCTCACCTCCGAGGAGAAGGTCCCGGAGCCGATGGAGAAAGGTATCCTTCGGGCGAAACACGACGTGTCGGCGTTCAAGGACGGGACAGTGCGCTACGACATGACGGACCTGCCGGTGACGGCGGTCCGAGCCTCGGAACTGGACGTCTCCGCCGAGCGACTCCGAGGGCTGGGCTACACGGAGGACATCCACGGCGATCCGCTGACTCACGATGACCAGCTGGTCGAACTGAAGGTCCAGGACATCGTCCTCTCGGACGGCGCGGCCGAGCACATGCTCCAGACCGCTCGCTTCGTCGACGACCTCTTAGAGCAGTACTACGGGCTGGAGCGGTTCTACGAGTTCGACGACCGCGAGGACCTCGTCGGCGAACTCGTCTTCGGGATGGCCCCCCACACCAGCGCGGCGACGGTCGGGCGCGTGGTCGGCTTCACCTCCGCCGCCGTCGGCTACGCGCATCCGTACTTCCACGCCGCCAAACGCCGGAACTGCTTCCACCCGGACACGCGGCTGTGGTACGAAGACGAGAATGACGACTGGGAGTACGGGACCATCGAGGAACTGGTCGAAAACCGACTGGATGACCCCGACGAGGACGACTTCGGGACACTCGTTCAAGAGTTAGACGGCGACCTCACCGTGTCGTCGCTGGGCGAGAACGGTCCCTGTCGCCAGCCCGTCGACGCCGTCTCGAAACACCCCGCGCCGGACCACCTCGTCGAGATTTCCGTCGGCGACCGAACCCTCAGGGTTACGCCCGACCACACGATGCTCCGTGCCGGCTCCGATGGGATTGAGGAAGTCCCGGCGGGCGACCTGACTGCCGGCGACGAACTCCCTGCCTACGACGGCGGCGAGACGACCACGATGACGGCACGCGGCGAGGCCTCGACGGCAGCAACCGACGGCGCAGCCCCGACAGACACCGTCGAGACTGTCGAGTACGTCGAGAGCAACGTGGACCACGTCTACTGTCTCACGGTCGCCGACACGCACCGCGTTGCCGTCGAAGGAACCTATGTCGGCCAGTGCGACGGCGACGAGGACTGCGTGATGCTCCTGATGGACGGCCTGCTGAACTTCTCGAAGTCCTACCTCCCGAACCAGCGTGGCGGACAGATGGACGCCCCGCTGGTAATGTCCTCGCGCATCGACCCCAGCGAAATCGACGACGAGGCCCACAACATGGACATCATGGAGAGCTATCCCCGGGAGTTCTACGAAGCCACCCGCGAGATGAAAGACCCGACCGAGGTCGAAGACGTGATGAAAATCGCCGAGGAGACACTGGGGACCGACCGCGAGTACACCGAGTTTCGCCACACCCACGACACGGCGAACATCGCCGCCGGGCCGGACCTCTCGGCGTACAAGACGCTCGGGTCGATGGAGGACAAGATGGACGCCCAGCTCGAGATCTCCCGGAAGCTCCGGGCCGTCGTCGAGAGCGACGTGGCCGAGCGCATCATCGAGTACCACTTCCTGCCGGACCTCATCGGGAACCTCCGGGCGTTCTCCCGGCAAGAGACTCGCTGTCTGGACTGCGGCGAGTCGTTCCGCCGCGCGCCCCTGACCGGCGACTGTCGAGAGTGTGGCGGCCGCGTCAACCTCACCGTCCACGAGGGCTCGGTCAACAAGTACATCGACACGGCCATCCGCGTCGCCGACGAGTTCGGAGCCCGCGACTACACGAAACAGCGGCTCAAGATCCTGGAACGGAAAATAGAGTCGGTGTTCGAAAACGACCACAACAAGCAGTCAGGTATCGCGGACTTCATGTGAGCGATAGCGTCACCCGGATTCATCAGGGCGACAGACGAGCGCGTGACGGCCGTCCGACGGGTGTTTTTGGCCGTGGCGGTCCTGTCACGGGTATGGCCTCGTCCCGCGATTCAGCGCCGCCGTTCGACTCCGGGGACCGGTCGGGCTCCCCGTCACCATCGTCCCGACAGACGCCCAGTACGATCTATCAGATACAGATCGCGCTGCTGCGCTCGCAGGTGGCGACACTCGAAACCGCGCTCGAACAGGAGCGCGAACACCGCCAGGCCGTCGTCGACCGGTACGAGCGCCTTATCGACGGCAAATAAACTGCGACTGGCTTTCGAAAAATTCCGCTGACGTTACTCGTCGCCGAGTTCGACGTAGGTGGTCTCGATGATGCGACTGTCGCCGTTGAGTCGCTCGATGATGTCCTGTGGCGGCTGTTCGTCGAGGTTGTAGACGGACAGGGCCTCCCCGCCGATAGTCTCGCGGCCGTTGAACATCCCGGCGATGTTGATGTCGGCCTCGCCCAGCACGGTCCCGATGAACCCGATAGTGCCGGGCTCGTCGCGATTGCGGACGACCAGCATGTGCCCGTGGGGGACGGCCTCGATGCGGTGGTCGTCGATGCGGACGATACGGGGCTCCTCGCCGCCGAACTGGGTCCCACAGACGGAGACGGATTCCTCGCCGTCGGAGACGGTGACGGTGATGAGGCTCTGGTAGTCCTCGGAAGAGCGGGTCTTGGACTCGGTCACGTCGATACCCCGGTCCTCGGCGATCTGCGGGGCGTTGACGGCGTTGACCTGGAGATCCGACGGGGCGAACACCCCTTTCAGTGCGCTGGCGGTGACGTACTCCACGTCTTCCTCGGCGATGTCGCCAGCGTAGGTGACCTGCACTTCGGACATGTGACCGCCGAACAACTGCACGGCGATGCGACCGGCAGTATCGGCGAGGTCGAGGTACGGCCCGACCTGCTTGAACGTCGCCTCGTCCAGCGACGGCGCGTTCAGGGCGTTAGCGACGGGCTGGCCGTTGGCCGCGGCGATGATCTGGTCGGCCGTGGAGGTGGCCACGTTCTCCTGTGCCGCTTCCGTCGACGCGCCCAAGTGGGGCGTGACGATGATGTCCTCGACGTCCAGCAGCGGGCTGTCGTCCGGCAGCGGTTCCTCGCCGAACACGTCGAGCGCTGCGCCCTTCAGGACGCCGTCCTCGACGGCCTCGGCCAGGGCCGGCTCGTCGATGATGCCGCCGCGGGCACAGTTGACGACGTAGCCGCCTTCGAGTTCGGCGAGCTCTTCCTCGCCGATCATGTTCTCCGTCTCGGGGGTCAGCGGCGTGTGGATGGTGATGAAATCGGACTTGGCGAGACAGTCGTCGAGCTCGTCGACGAGTTCCGCTCCGAACTGGTCAGCGCGCTCCTGGCTGATGTACGGGTCGAACGTGACGATGTCCATGCCCAGGCTGCCGAGTCGCTTGGCGACCTGCTGGCCGACGCGGCCGAAGCCGACGACGCCGAGCGTCTTGTTGTTGACTTCCGTGCCGAGGAACTCGCCTTTGGCCCACTCGCCGCTTTTCAGGCGGTCGTGGGCCTGCGGAATGGAGCGAGCCGTGGCAAACGCCATCGCGACGGAGTGTTCTGCGGCGGCGCGGACGTTGCCCTCGGGGCGTTGGCGACGATGACGCCGTGGTCCGTGGCGGCGTCGATGTCGATGTTGTCCACGCCGATGCCGGCCCGGCCGACGATGATGAGGTCGGGCGCGGCCGCAAACACTTCCTCGGTGACTTCGGTGCCCGAGCGGACGATGAGCGCGTTCGCGTCGGCCACCGCGTCGAGGAGCGCGTCGCCCTCGACCTCGTAGGCTGTTTCGACATCGTGGCCTGCCTCACGGAGCCGCGTGAGACCGGCATCAGCGATAGGATCCGTGACGAGTACCTTCATACCGAATCGAACTTACTGGGGCGGCATAACGCTTGTTTTCTCCGTCCGAACGACTGCGTGCGGACACTCGGGACGGAGCGCCCGCGCCGCTGATAGGGTATCCTGCTTGGTGGGACCGTCAGCGAAAATCGAACCGACAGACAGCGGCCTATCGCCAGGCCGGGAGCGAGGCAGCGTCCGCGAGCGGGGTTGTGAGATAGGCGTCGTCTCGGGTCACGTCAGCGACGATAAACTGATCCGTTGGACCCTCTTCGACGGATGCCATGATGTCTCCGTCCGCGACCATCTCAACCGGAGCGACAGTATCCGACTCCATGCATGATAATATGTAACAACCATATAAAAACTTAGCGAAACCCATAGAGGGCAGGAGTATGATCCAGAGCCAACTGTCTGACAATAGTTCGTATCCTGTCAGTACTGGGACGAGATGGTTCGTGACCCAATACGGATAGGACCTTATATCTCAACCATTAGAGTCTGTCTCCGCAGTTCTATTCATACCCAGATTCAGAATACCAATATGACAGAAGACGTAGTTGTTTCCGGGGCGGTGCAGTCCCTGGGTTTCCGAGATGGCGTCTGCGCGGTCGCCGGCGATAGCCGATGGCCGCCCGGCGTGCTACCCGGATGCCGAAAACGGACGGATGTTAAGGACTTAGTAGATGCGGGAAGGAAGTTCTGGCAGTATGAACGTCGCAGACGCTATGACGCCACGCTCGGAGGTCGTCACGGTCACCATTCCTGGGACCCGTGATGACGCACTGGAGTACCTCCAGGAGCAGGCCTTCTCGTCGGTCCCGGTCATCAAGGAGACCGACGAGGGCGAGGAGTTCAGAGGGATTATTTCACGCGATGCGCTCATCGAGAGCCCCGACGAAGACCAGCTAGCCCTGCTCGTCGAGGAAGTCCCGGCGATCAGCGAGGACACGTCTATCGAAGCCGCCGCGCAGGTGATGGTCGAGGACGGCGAGCGACGCCTCCCCATCGTCGACGGCCAGCTCAAAGGGATCATCACAGTGACCGACGTGATTCGGTCCATCGCCAACGGCGACGTCGACGGCGACAAGATCGTCGGTGATCTCGCCAACCGCGACATCAACTGCGTGTACGAAGGCACGCCGCTGACCGTCGCCGAACGGGAGCTTTCCCACGCGAACGTCCCATACGGCGTCGTGCTCGGCGACGACGGCGACATGTCGGGGATGCTCACCGAGGTCGACATCATCGCGGTCGCCCGCGTCGTCGAGGGCGAGGACGACACCGGCGACTCCATCGCCAATCAGGACGACGACTGGGCCTGGGAGGGAATCAAAGCCGTCGGCGGTCGGTACATGCCCACCCGCAACGTCGAGCTCCCTGCCGAGCCCGTCCGCGAGTTCATGACCGCCGAGGTCGTGACGGTGAACAAGCGCCGCACCGCCGAGGAGGCGGCCCAACTGATGATCGAGCACGACATCGAACAGATCCCGCTGCTGTCGGGCGACGAACTCACCGGCATCGTCCGGGACATCGACCTGCTGCGAGGCCTATGAGCGAAGGCGAACGCCTCACCGAGCTGGCCAAGCGTCGCGGCTTCTACTTCCCCTCGTCGAGTGCCTACGGCGGCGCGGCGGGCTTCTGGACCTACGGGCCACAGGGCGCTGCGCTGAAATCGAACATCGAGGACGCCTGGCGGGACCGCTACGTCGTCAAGGAAGGCCATCAAGAGATCTCAGCACCCGACGTGATGCCCGAGCCCGTCTTCGAGGCCTCGGGACACCTCGACGGCTTCGACGACATGATCGTCGAGTGCGGCGAGTGTGGCGCGACCCACCGCGCCGACCACCTCGTCGAGGACAACACGGACATCGAGGAGGCCGAATCACTCCCCAACGAGGAAGTGATGGACCTCATCGCCGAGCACGGCATCGAGTGTCCCTCCTGTCACGCGTCCCTGGCCGACCAGCCGGTCGACAACTTCAACCTGATGTTCGAGACCAACATCGGTCCGGGGTCGTCGTCGCCGGGCTATCTCCGGCCGGAGACCGCACAGGGCATCTTCGTGGAGTTCCCGCAGCTCTCGGAGTACGCCCGGAATCAGCTCCCCTTCGGCGTCGCACAAATTGGGAAGGCCTACCGGAACGAGATCTCCCCGCGGAAATCCCTCGTCCGCGTCCGGGAGTTCACCCAGGCCGAACTCGAACACTTCATCGACCCCGAGGAAGACGAGCCGCCGCTGGCCGAGGTAGCGGACGTGACGCTCCCGCTGTACTCCGCAGCAGCACAGGAGAGCGAGGACGGCGGCCAGCGCGAACTCACGGTCCGCGAGGCCGTCAACGAGGGCGTCGTCGAGAGCGAGTGGGTCGCCTACTATCTGGGCGTCTCCAGAGAGTGGTACGAGCGCATCGGCGTCGACATGGACCGCTTTCGCTACCGTCAGCACCTCGCCGGCGAGCGCGCCCACTACGCCTCCGACTGCTGGGACGCCGAGAGCGAGGTCGACGGCGACTGGATCGAGATCACCGGCTTCGCCTACCGGGGCGACTACGACCTCTCGAAACACGCCGAGCATTCCGGCGAGGACTACACGGTGTTCAAGCAGTACGACGAGCCGATCACCGTCGAGCGCGCGACCGTCGATCCCGACATGAGCTACCTCGGGCCGGAGTTCGGCGGCGACGCCGGCACGGTCGCCGACGCGCTCGAAGCGCTGGCCGAGCGGAACCCGGACGCCTTCGATGACGACGAGGTCACCGTCGAGGTCGACGGCGAGTCCCACACCGTCCCCGTCGAGGAGACGAACTTCAGCGTCGACGAGGTCACCGAGAACGGCGAACACATCCGCCCACACGTCATCGAACCCTCCTTCGGCGTGGGCCGCATCATCTACACCGTTCTCGCACATTCCTACGAGACCGACGAGGTCGACGGCGAGGAGCGGACCTACCTCGACCTCCCGCCGGAGCAGGCCCCGACGACGGTCGGCGTCTTCCCGCTGATGGACAAGGACGGGATGGCCGACCTCGCGACGGACATCGCCGACGACCTCCGGGCCGCCGGTCTCTCGGTCACCTACGACGACTCCGGTGCCATCGGCCGGCGCTACCGCCGGCAGGACGAGGTCGGCACGCCCTACTGCGTCACCGTGGATTATGAGAGTCTGGAAGACAGCGAGGTCACGGTGCGCGAACGAGACACGACCGAGCAGAAACGCCTCCCCATCGACGGGCTCGCCGACCGGCTCGAACGGCTCGCAACCGGCGATCTGACCTTCGACGACCTGTAGATGGCCGACGAGGTATCCCGGCGGCTCGTCCACGTCACCGGTGCGGCGGTCCCGCTCGCACACCTGCTCCGGCCGGACCTGATTACATGGCGCGTCGTCCAGGGATTCCTGGCTGTGGCGCTGGTCGTGGTGCTGATTCTCGAAGCGGTGCGGCTGACCACCGGACTGGACTGGGTGGTGTACGACCGGCTCACCCGGGAGTACGAGCAGGACAACCCCGCCGGCTACGCGCTGTACATCGTCGGGATCGCCATCGTCGCCTTCGCCGTCGAACTCCCGAGTATGACCGAGACGGTCGCCGTCCCGGCGATGTTGATGCTCGCTATCGGCGACCCCATCAGCGGCCTGCTGGGCTCGGCTGATGCCAGCAACGTCAAACAGGCCTGGGTCCTGCTGGTGATGTTCGGCGTCTGTACGCTACTCGCCGCGCCGTTCGTTCCCCCCGCCGCCGCAGTGCTTGGCGGTATCGCTGCGACGTTCGCCGACGGCGTCAAGCCGCGTATCGCCGGCTACGTCATCGACGACAACTTCTCGATTCCGGTGCTCGGGGCGCTGGCGATGTGGGTCGGCGTCCAGTACCTGCCCGGCTTCGGCCTCTAAGGCCGTCCGTTCACTTTCACCGCGGTATCTGAACCCTTAACCACCGGCGGGACGAACGCGTGGGTAATGGCGACCACCGACGCCGGTGGCGAGTACGTCGAGCGCCCGCTGGTGACGCCGGAGTTCCTGGAGAACCGCCGCTACCAGACCGAACTGGCGGAAACGGCGAGCGGAGACCACACGCTCGTCTGTCTCCCGACCGGGCTGGGCAAGACGACCGTCTCGCTACTGGTGACCGCCGAACGGCTGCACGCCGTCGGCGGGAAAGCGCTCATGCTGGCCCCGACGAAGCCGCTGGTCCAGCAACACGCCGAGTTCTACCGTGAAGCCCTAGATATCGACGACGAAGATGTGGTCGTGTTCACCGGCGAGGTCCGACCCGACGACCGGGCCGCCCTCTGGGAGGACGCCCGCATCGTCATCGCGACGCCGCAGGTCGTCGAGAACGACCTCGTGGGCAACCGCATCTCCCTTGCCGACGTGACCCACTGCACCTTCGACGAGTGCCACCGGGCGACCGGCGACTACGCCTACAACTACATCGCCGACCGCTACCACGCCGACGCCGAGAACCCGCTGGTGACGGGGATGAGCGCCTCCCCCGGCGACGACGAGGAGGCAATACTCGAAGTGTGCGAGAACCTCGGGCTGAACGAGGTCGCGGTGATGACCGAAAACGACGCCGACGTGGCCGAGTACACCCACGACACCAGCGTCGACTGGAACCGCATCGAACTGCCCGATATCGTCGTCGAGATCCGTGACGCAATCAATGAGGTCATCGAGGACCGGCTGGACCAGCTGCGGGAACTCGGCGTCACGAACAAGTCTTCGGCGGACATCTCCGAGCGCGAAATCCAGCAGATTCAGGGCCAGCTTCGGGACCTGATGAACAACGACCAGAGCGAGGGCTACCAGGGGATGAGCTTTCTCGCGGAGGTCCGCAAGCTCCGGACTGCCGTCACGTACGTCGAAACGCAGAGCGTCGAGTCCCTGCGGCGGTACTTCGAGCGGCTGAAGGAGGCCGCCCGCTCCTCGGGCGCGTCGAAGGCCGACCAGCGCCTCGTCAGCGAGCCGAAGGTCCGGGAGGCGATGCGGAAGGCCAGCGACTACGACGACCTGCACCCGAAGTTCCGCCAGACGCGAATGCTGCTCGCCGAGACGCTGGGCATCGAGAACGGTGAGCGCGTCATCGTCTTCACCGAGTCCCGCGACACCGCCGAGACGCTCGTCGACTTCCTCTCGGACCACTTCACGACCCAGAAGTTCGTCGGCCAGAGCGACACCGACGGCAGCGAGGGGATGAGCCAGAGTCAGCAACAGGAGACGCTGGACCGGTTCCGGGACGGCGAGTTCGAGGTGCTCGTCTCGACGTCCGTCGCCGAGGAGGGGCTTGACGTGCCCGAAGTCGACCTGGTGTTGTTCTACGAACCGGTGCCGACCGCGATTCGGGCCATCCAGCGGAAGGGACGGACCGGACGACAGGCCGAGGGTCGCGTCGTCGTCTTGCTGGCCGAGGACACGCGCGACGAGGCGTACTTCTGGAAGGCCCGCAACGACCAGAAGCGGATGAAACGCGAACTGAACGAACTGAAAAGCGTCGCCGGCGAACTGGAGGCCCGCCTCGACCAGACCGGGCTCGACGAGTACGAGGACGGCGAAGGGACCGCTTCGGGTGGAACCAGCGAGGATGAAACCGCCACACAGAGCGGGGATTCCACTCGAAACGAGAGGGGTAGGGAAGCTAACAAGTCAGCCGAGGATGACGATGGCAGTGACGGTCAGGCCGGACTGGACGCCTTCGCAGACGACCCGTCGGAAGCGGCCGAGGTCGACAGCGAAGCGGCCACGGCCAACGAGGAGAATACCGGGACAGCGGCCGACGAGGGAACGGTCGCCAGCGCCGGACGCGACGACGAGGACGACCCCGTCGAAATCGTCGCCGACCAGCGGGAACTCGACTCGAACATCGCCCGGGACCTCTCGACGCGGGACGGTATCGAGACCCGACTCGAAACGCTGGCCGTCGGCGACTACGTCCTCTCGGACCGCGTGGTCGTCGAGCGCAAGACCGTCGCTGACTTCATGGACACGCTGACCGGCGGCGACCGGTCGATGTTCGAGCAGGTCGGGGACGCCACGCGCAACTACGGTCGGCCCGTCGTCGTCATCGAGGGCGAGGACCTCTTCGGTGCGCGGAACGTCCATCACAAGGCGATCCAGGGCGCGCTCGCGTCGCTCGCGGTCGATTTCGGCGCGAGCGTGCTGCGGACTAGCGACGAGGACGAGACCGCCGACCTGCTGGAAGTCATCGCCGGGCGGGAGCAGGAGGTGGCCGACCGCGAGGTGAGCGTCCACGGCGAGAAACAGTCGAAGACGCTCCCGGAGCAACAGGAGTACGTCGTCGCTTCAATCGCCGAAGTCGGGCCGGTGACCGCGCGCACGCTGCTGGAAGCCTTCGGTAGCGTCGAGGCGGTGATGACCGCCGACAAAGACGACCTGCTGGAGGTGTCCGGCATCGGCGACGTGACCGCCGACCGGATTCGAGAAGTTATCGCCAGCGACTACGAGCCGTAGCTCCGCTCAGAACCGCGTCGCGTCCAGCGCTTCCGCCGCTTCTCTCGCTGCCTGCAGATGCTCGCGAGCCTCGCGTGGGTTCTCGGTCGCCGCGGCGCGCTCGGCGAAGCGGTGAACTGTCTCGGCCAGGAGCGCAGACGCCGCATCGAGATTTGCCGCAATGTCACCGGCCCCACCTTCGGATGGCGCGGGCTGTCGAGCGGAAACGGGGGGGTCCTGTGAACTGTTCCCGGGCTGCCGCTCGGATTCAGTGGTCCGGTCAGCGGGGTTCGGAGCGCCGGTTCGGGCGTTCTGGGCGGGTGAATCGGGCTGGCTCCGGGGTTGTGTGGTCCTATCTCCCCCCGCTTCGAGTGGAGAATGTGATGCGTCCGTCGACGAGTCCGAGTGGGATGGTTCCTGAGAGGCGGAGGGAGCAGCGTCCGGTGCGGTCTGCCCGTCCGCCGCTCCGGCTTCGGCCGCAGTCTGGTCCGGCTCGTTGCTGTCGTCGCCGAACTGGACGCGGGCCTCGTCGCTGGGGTCGGCCATCTCGATGTTGTCCCCGTCGCCCGCACTGTCCGCCGTCTCTTCGTCGCCGTCGTCCGTCTCCGCCCGGTCGGCCTGCGCGTCGCGAGCGACCGGCTTCTGACAGGTGGGGCAGAACTCCTGGCCGTCGTAGCGGAAGATGGGGTCGCCACACTCGCTGCAGTGGGCGTTCGTCATCGTCGCGCCCTTCAACAGGAGTTCGCTCATCTGCTCTGTCGCCGCCCGGTTGTCCTCCTCTTGCTCGAACTTCTCGCGGAGTTTCTCGCGTTCGGCTTCCTTGTCGAAGTCGCTCATACGTGTCACAACGCCACGGGGCTGAAAACAGTTTACGGGTGCGAGATGTCGGTATTGCCTGAACGCTGTGCGGCGGAATCGGGGTTTCGACACGTTTAACGTTCGCGCCCGAGCCTTTCCGAATGGTATGACAAAGGTAAGCGTAGTCGGCGCAGCCGGCACAGTCGGCGCAGCCGCAGGGTACAACATCGCGCTCCGTGACATCGCTGACGAAGTCGTTTTCGTGGACATCCCGGACAAGGAAGACGACACGGTCGGGCAGGCCGCCGACACGAACCACGGCATCGCCTACGATTCGAACACGCGTGTCCGCCAGGGCGGCTACGAGGACACCGCCGGCTCGGACGTCGTGGTCATCACGGCCGGGATTCCCCGCCAGCCCGGACAGACCCGTATCGACCTCGCCGGCGACAACGCGCCGATCATGGAGGACATCCAGTCCTCGCTGGACGAGCACAACGACGACTACGTCTCGCTGACCACCTCCAATCCCGTCGACCTGCTCAACCGCCACCTCTACGAGGCCGGCGACCGCTCGCGTGAGCAGGTCATCGGCTTCGGCGGCCGCCTGGACTCCGCGCGGTTCCGCTACGTGCTGAGCGAGGAGTTCGACGCCCCGGTCCAGAACGTCGAAGGGACAATCCTCGGGGAACACGGCGATGCACAGGTCCCCGTGTTCTCGAAGGTCCGCGTCGACGGCACCGACCCCGAGTTCAGCGACGACGAGAAAGAGCAACTGCTCGGCGACCTGCAGGAATCGGCGATGGACGTCATCGAGCGCAAGGGCGCGACCGAGTGGGGGCCGGCACGCGGCGTCGCGCACATGGTCGAAGCCATCCTCCACGACACCGGCGAAGTGCTACCGGCGTCGGTCAAGCTCGAAGGCGAGTTCGGGCACGAGGACACCGCCTTCGGTGTCCCGGTCCGTCTCGGGAGCAACGGCGTCGAAGAGATCGTCGAGTGGGATCTCGACGACTACGAGCAGGACCTGATGGCCGACGCTGCCGAGAAGCTCTCGGACCAGTACGACAAAATCTCGTAACCCGGCATCGCTCGCAACCGTCGGATTTCGGGACGGCATCCGTCCCGAGCTGTATTTTTCGCCTCGCCAGCGGTGTGAGAGACGTGGCTGTAACTGTGAGTGGCGCTCCCTGACGAACCGTGATCGTTACGGGAAAACGAGGAGAAAGCCTCGCCGTTCACGGCGGGCATGAATCCGACAAATTGGCGTCATGCTACACCCGTAGCTACGGCTGGATATTCCACTATTAGACATCACCCGAACAATTATATAAGTAATAATACTATGCTTACGTGTGTCGAATCAGGTCGTCACTCGGACACTGAAAGCGAGTGTCACTAATCACTCGCAAGTCTCTGACGACCTTGATTCGCATGGCTTCGCCGCCAGCAAACTCTGGAACATCGGGCGATGGACAATCTCTCGTGTTTGGGACGCTATCGACCATATCCCAAGCGCCGACGAACTCTGCTCGCACCTCAAAAATCACGAACGCTACGCGGACCTACATTCTCAGTCCAGTCAACGAGTTCTCCAAGAACTTGGTGAGGCGTTCGTCTCGTGGTACGAGCAGGACGATCCTGACGCGAATCCGCCCGGTTATCGCAAACACGGCGACGAACACCCGCGTTCAACCGTGACGTGGAAAAATAAGGGCTTCAAACTGGATACCGAGTACAACCGCGTTCGTCTCTCAAAGGGCACGAATATGAAGGAGTCTCGGTACGCCGCAGACTACATCCTCTGTGAATACACGATCCAAGCAGACGACCAGACGCTTTCCGATGTTGAAACCGTCCAGACGGTGCGTTCTGTCTGGACTGGCAACCAGTGGGAACTGCATTTCGTCTGCGAAATGCAGATTGAAACGTCGGAGAGTCCCGGCGAGAAGACGGCTGGTGTTGATCTTGGTATCTGCAACACGGCGGCTGTCTCTATCGGTGACGAGACGCTATTGTATCCGGGCAACGCCCTGAAAGAAGATACTCACTACTTCCGTCATGAAGAATACAACACAGAGGGTGAAAACGGCCCGAGCAATGAGGCACAGCGACTTCGACAAAAGAAGTCCCGGCGGCAAGACCATTTCTTGCACGCACTATCGAAAGATATTGTGGAGCAATGCGCCACTCGCAATGTCGGGACGATAGCAATAGGTCATCCGAAAAAGATTCGTGACGACTCTGATTGGGGACGCCACGGGAACAAGCGGCTGCACGATTGGGCGTTTGAAACGCTGTTGAGCCACATTGAATACAAAGCCGAAGAACGCGGCATCAGTATAGAGCGCGTTCCCGAAGGCGGATTAAAAACCTCGAAAACATGCTGTGAGTGTGGCACAGAAGCGGATTCTAACCGTGTTGAGCGCGGGTTGTATGTGTGTTCAGAGTGTGATTTGGTTGCGAACAGTGATCTGAATGCGGCGGAGAATATGCGAGCGACGGTAACTCCGAGTCCGTCACAGGATAGGAGTAACGGCTGTTTGGCACAGCCATCGGTGCGCCTGTTCGATAAATCAACGGGCAGATTACGCCCACAAGAACAGGTTGTCCCGTAGACCACAATATCCCAACGGCAGTCGGGAATCTTCGCCCTTCAGGGCGGAGAGGATGTCAAGCGGGTTCGTCCTGGTCCTCAAGCAAGTCGCTGTCGCGCCCGTCGTCGTCGAGATCAGCACCGAGGAGTGACGCCCACTCTTCGAGGTGTGAATCCGATGTCGAGAGTTCTCGGTGGCTCATGGCGTTATCCGAAGCATCCACGGCATATTATATAATGGTTGTGCCCGCGTTGATACTCAATGGAGTGTGCAGCCGTTCTACGGCGTAATTCGGGCTAACGAATGGGTGAAAGCGGCGATAAGACCGTGTCGGTCACTCGGAACGGATGGTTTCGGGGACCTGAATCGAGTAGTGCCCGTCTTCCTGCAGCGCGATGATGTATTCCTCGCGGTCGTACAGTTCCATCAGGTTCAGTTCGTACTGGCCGGGTTCCAGTACCTTGATCGACTCGAACTGGTCGTTGAGTTCCGCGCGCAGTTCCTCTAGGTCGGGCCGGTCTTCCTGCTCTGGTTCCGCCGGTGGGTCAGGGTCCGCACCGACAGGGCGGAACTGGTGTTCTGCTTCGGACGCCGACGGTGCGTCGGACGGAAGTTCGTCCGGTTCGACGATATCGCCGCGGGCACTAGCCTGGGCTGAATCCTCGGTCGCAGACGTGCGGTCGGGTTCGGTCGACGGCGAGCCGGACGTGTGGGATGGGTCACTCGGCTGTGAGTCAGCCGACCGGTCGGCGTCGAGATGGGACTGTTCGGCGGGACGGTCGCCGTCCGGAGCGGAGCCACTGACGAAGTCACGTACCGAGGCGGCGGTCTTGCCGACGGTACGGGCGACAGTGCTGTCAGGTCCCGGTGGTTCCGGTGGCTCCGCGTCCGGCGTCTCGGAGATGTCGGCCCCCTCGGGCTGATACTGGAACTTGTTCCCGCCGCAGTTGGGACAGCCCGAGAGCATCTCCTTCGACCCGTCGTCGAAGCCACGGCCACAGTCCGTACACTGGTGGGGCATTATTTCCGGGAGACGAGGGCGCTGATGAGCGTTTCGTCCTTGTGGAGCGTCTCTATCTGGTTCGCCGGCCCGATGACTGTCAGCTTCTGGGTCGACTGTTTGCCCATCAGCCGGTCGAGGATGCTGGCGTCGGCGGCCTCGGACTTGGGGTAGGTCTCGATTTCGATGCCGTTGAACTCGTCGGGGCTGATCTCCGTCATCGTGACTTCGATCAGGCGGGACTCCTCGTCCGGGGAGAGTCCCTCTTCGAGGATGACGATGTTGCCGTCACGAACCCCGTCGAGTATCATCCGAATCTTCTCCATCGAGGCCAGTCCGGCCATGCGTTCGCCGCTGATGAGGTCGATCTGGACGCCGTCGTCTGGGTCTTTGACTTCTGCCATTATATCACCCGAAGTACTCCGCGATTTTGTCGTAGACTTCGTCCATGTTGTCTCCCTCGAGCGCCGACAGCGGAATCGTCTCGTGCTGGGGGTAGGCGTTTCGGATGCGCTGGACGGAGGACTCCTCCAGATCGATCTTGTTTGCAAGAATCAACACCGGCAGGTCCTGGCTCTCGATGATGCCGATGAGCATGGTGTTGACCTGCGTGAACGGATCGGTCGCGGAGTCAAGCACGTAAATGACACCGTCGACGTCCTCGCGGAGCCAGTGCATCGCTTCGGCGACGCCCTCGGTCGCTTCGCGGGAGCGACGGACGGCGTCGTCTTTCTCCATGTCGTGTTCGAGGAATTCGGTGTAATCGACCTTCGTCGTCACGCCGGGCGTGTCGACGATGTCGATTGTCACTTTCTTCCCGTCGCGTTCGATCTCGACGTTCTCCTTTCGGCGCGCACGGCGAGTCTCGTGTGGAACGTGACTCTCCGGACCGACGGCGTCGCCAGTCCAGTCCCGTGCGATGCGGTTCGCCAGCGTCGTCTTGCCGGCGTTCGGCGGGCCGTAGATACCGATCCGCTTCGGATCCTCTTCGGAGAACAGCGTCGATGCCGCGCGTGAGATGCTATCTTTGAGGTTTGTTAACAATCCCATCCTATCCTCCCGCCGCCCGGAGTCGTCCGGTATGGCGGCTCTGCCCGTAAAAGATAGGCGAATTCACTTAAGCCTACGTCAGACATTAGTCCTTTTTCTGACATGGGGAGGCATAGCACAGATCAGCGTGTGCGCGTTTCCGCGGATGCAATCGGGACGGGAACTGTTCGGGTGGAGTCCGGTCATCCGAAACCCAGCGATTCGGATTAGGGGTGGACCATCCTAGCCCCCCACCCCTTTGTTTCAGGTGGAACGACAGACATCCCTGGGGAGGGGGTGGAGAATTACCGATCAAATCGGGAGCGGACCAGCTGTTCAAATCGGCGCGACTCGCCATACCGCTAGTTAGAACGGCCTAGACACTAGAAAACTGTATACTACCCTCTACTAGGGATTTGTTTTATCTAGTGCGGCTTTGGTTTATGAGGCAGTGTATTAAATCTTTCCTCTTACTAGAGGACATTTTCGTCACCCTCACCCCCTCCCCCGGGCCTGTTTCCCGTTCCACCGGAAACGAAGGGGTGGGGGGGTTGGCCCGTTACGGTCGCTTTGTCCTACAGGTCCCGTCCTTCCGTGGTACCACCACTCGTGTTCACACAGCGT
This sequence comes from Haloarcula sp. CBA1131, assembly GCF_008728975.1. Lineage (NCBI taxonomy): Archaea > Methanobacteriati > Methanobacteriota > Halobacteria > Halobacteriales > Haloarculaceae > Haloarcula > Haloarcula sp. CBA1131. The sequence goes on along the minus strand of NZ_RPCY01000001.1, from coordinate 446,030 downwards.
ACCAGCTCCCGGAACCACTCCATGGCTCCCCTTCCCTTCCACTCATTCCCCTGCCGTACCATGCCCGTCTAACCCAGTGAAACTGAAGCTATAGTCCTCTTTACGACAACGGAACCCATGCGGGAGCACTCATAAATATGCCAACATATATGTTTCATGGGTGGTGTACCGAAATATTTAATATCGACTCACGGTACGGTTCATGTGGTTCAACTGGACGCACCGGAGAGCGCTGATGCTCACTAACGACGGTACTGACGCACTCCTCGCTCCCTCTGTTCCGGTGTCTCCAACTCTCTCCACACGAAACGAAGGGGACTCTCTCGACTATGACTGACGAAAGCGACAACTCGGCCCCGGCATCCGACCCGTCGACGACAGAGACGTCGAACGACGCCGACGGGTCCGACGAGCAACTCGATGTCGAAACGGACTCCGGGGCATCGACCGGGCCGTCCGATCTCGACGACGTTATTCTCGACAATCTCGATGCCGGATCCGACGATCCCTCAGACGAGGCGTCCCGCGGCCTGTTCGACGACCTTCTCGAAGGGGAACCCATTTTCGAGAACAAGGAGGTCCTCCGCCCCTCCTACACGCCGCACAAACTCCCCCACCGCGAGGAGCAGATCAACAACATGGCGACGATTCTCGTCACCGCCTTGCGCGGCGATACGCCGTCGAACATCCTCATCTATGGCAAGACTGGAACGGGGAAAACCGCGTCCGCGAAGTTCGTCAGCGAGGAACTCGAAACGACCTCACAGAAGTACGAGGTTCCCTGTGAAGTGGAGTACATCAACTGCGAGGTGACCGACACCCAGTACCGCGTGCTGGCCCAGCTCGCGAACAAGTTCATCGACAAGAACGCCCAGCTCATCGACGACCGCATCGCCGAACTCGAAGATCTCCGATCGCGTGCACGCGAGAACGCGGCTGCACTCGAAGAGACGGCGTTCGATTCCCTCGACGACATCGAAACCGAAATCGAATCGCTGGAAGCCGACAAGGCGGAGTTCGAGGAAGTCCCGATGACGGGGTGGCCGACGGACCGGGTGTACAGCTCATTTTTCGATGCCGTCGACTACCACGAGCGCGTGGTCGTCATCATGCTCGACGAGATCGACAAGCTCGTCGAGAAAAGCGGCGACGACACGCTGTACAACCTCTCCCGGATGAACTCCGAACTGGAGAACTCCCGCGTCTCGATTATGGGCATCTCGAACGACCTGAAATTCACCGACTTCCTCGATCCACGGGTCAAGTCCAGCCTTGGTGAAGAGGAAATCGTCTTCCCCCCCTACGACGCGAATCAGCTTCGGGACATCCTCCAGGCACGCTCGGACGTGGCGTTCAAAGGCGACGCGCTCACTGAGGACGTCATCCCGCTGTGTGCGGCCTTCGCCGCACAGGAACACGGGGACGCACGCCGGGCGCTCGACCTCCTCCGGACGGCCGGCGAACTCGCCGAGCGTGACCAGACGGACAACGTCCTCGAAGACCACGTCCGGCAGGCTCAGGAGAAGATCGAACTCGACCGCGTCGTCGAGGTCGTCCGGACGCTCCCCACGCAGTCGAAGATTGTCCTCTTTGCCATCATCTTGCTGGAAAAGAACGGCGTCCACAACATCAACACCGGCGAGGTGTTCAACATCTACAAGAACCTCTGTGAGGAGATCGACGCCGACATCCTGACACAGCGCCGCGTCACAGACCTCATCTCGGAGCTGGACATGCTCGGCATCGTCAACGCCGTCGTCGTCTCGAAGGGCCGCTACGGGCGCACGAAAGAGATCTCCCTCTCGGTTCCAACCGAAGAGACGGAGGCGGTGCTCCTGTCGGATTCGAGACTCGGCGATATCGACGACGTCCAGCCGTTCGTCCAGGCCCGGTTCGACAACTGACCTGCGAACTGTATTCGCGCTCGACAGCTCGGCCGTTCCAGGTGAAAAAATCCCCTTCGAGTGATACGGCTACCCGGCCGCGGTGCCGTTCACCGCTGTGGGTCCCGTCTCGTCCGTCACCGTTGACCCCGCCTCGTCCGTTACTACACCAGTCGCTCCGGCCTTGTTCCACTGGAGTCGGACCTGTCCCAGCAACGGGACCCGTATCTCTGCCGTACCGACGACCCACCCGGGTTTGACCGGTTCGCTGATGGGGGGAGAGCCGACCTGATCGTATCGGCCGTTTTTGTCGCCCTTGGTGATGAAGCCGGCGTGGTCGGCCGGACAGGAGCTGAGGTCGTCGCAACTGTCCGCACTGCCGATGTAGTCCTTGTTCGCGCGGTCGTACCAGTTCTCGTCCTCCTCGACCCACAGCATCGCTCGGTGGATGATCGGAGTCTGCCGACTGTTGCCGTCGGGCTCGTATACGATAACGTCGCCCGGACGCTGGAACGTCCGATAGCTGTCGTCGTTCGCTGCGGTGACGACACCCCCGTGATCACCCGGGCCGGAGAACCGCTCCTCTTCCATCACGAACACGAGGTCGCCTTCCTTGATATGGGGGTCCATGCTCGGGCTTTCGATAGCGACGAGCGGAGGCCACACGCCGCTGACGGCGAACAGCAACACCCCGACGAGCAGGACTGAGCCGGCGCTACTGACGATATCGGCCACGTACATCATCCCTCCCGGCCTCTCGGTTTCGTCTCCATCCGACGACCGACGGTCTGACCCGGCCATTCGTACCACGAATACTCGGAGGCGGCCAATCAACTTTCTGTTGTTGGACCGAACGCTATCTTCCGATTTGCTCAGGCTGCCGCTGGTGCTGTAGCTCCTCCGACCGGTATCGACACCGACGTGTGCCATAGCTGAGACGGTTGGACTCGGACGTATCCGAGACGAGGGATTCGGAAGGTCCCGGTTCCAATGACCCACTCCGGGCGGACAACGGTGCTTGCCCCGGTGACCTGATCGTATCTAGTGTTGGTTACTTTGTTGTCACCTTTCGTAATAAACCCAGCATGCGGCGCCGGACAGTTCTGTAGTTCGTCGCAACTGTCCGCGCTCCCGACATACGTCTGGTTCGCGCGGTCGTACCAGTTCTCGCCGGCATCGACCCACAGCATCGACCGGTGGATGATCGGCGTTCGCTGCTCGTTACCGTTGGGTTCGAAGACGATGACGTCCCCGGGCTGCTGAAAGGTCCGATAGCCGGTCTCTGTCCCGGCCGCTGCCGTTACAACGCCGTGACGGGCCGCCTGTCCCGAGAAGCGCTCCGCGTCCATGACGAACACCATATCGCCGGTGTCGATGTGTGGCTCCATGCTCCCGCTTTCGATGGCGACCAGTGGCGGCCACACCCCGCTGACAGCAAACAGGAACGCGCCGACGAGCACCACTGCCCCGACGCTCGTACCGATGTCACGGACGTATAGCGCGAGACGAAACGCAGGGCTGGCCTCCACAGACTCCTCTGTCCCGTCTGGAGGCGTGCTACTGGTCGGTTCGTCCCGGCCCATCCTATCTCGGATTGCCGACAGCGGGGTATCAATCTTGTGACGGCCGTTGGTTCGCTATCCTTTTGACCGCAGACACTGAGTGTGGAACGTGCCTCTGGAGACGCCGGCACGAATCGTCAGCGAACTCGCGAGCCGCGGCTACAACGCGGAGCGCGAGGCAGTGACTCGGATCGCCGACACATCGGACCCATCGGCGACGCTGGAACGTGCACTCGAAACCCTCCCCGACGACGCGCTGAAGCTGACAACAGACCACGTCGACTCCGTGATTGAAGCGACAGAAGCCACCGGGGGATCGCCGAATACCGAACCAAACCCCGGAAACGAAACTACCGGCACTCCACCCAATTCACACCCCTCCGTTTCGACTGGAACAGGTGCAGCCACGTCGACCGAACCGGGTGGGTCCGTTCCACCTGAAACGGGGGGGTCACGGGACGTGGACACATCCCTCCGGGCAATCGAAGTCGCGAACGACATGACCGGCCAGTCTACCGGGACCGGCGAGTACTCGGACTTCGTCTCGGTGTTCCGGGACCGCTACGAGAAACTAGCGAGCAAACTGCGCGGCAGAGTGAACCACCGACCGACTGACGCCATCGAGAACATGGGTGGCGGCAGCGACGCTGCGCTGATCGGGATGGTCTCGGACATCCGCTCGACCGCTAGCGGGCACTGGCTGGTCGAACTGGAAGACACGAACGGGACCTTCCCCTGCCTCGTGATGAAAGACCGCCCTATCGCCGACCTCGTGCAGCAGTTACTCATGGACGAGGTCATCGCCGTCGAGGGGACGCTGGCCGACGACGCCGGCATTCTGTTCGTGGACTCGCTGTACTTCCCGGACGTGCCCCGAACGCACAGCCCTTCGACCGCCGACCGGCACGTTCAGGCGGCGCTCATCTCCGACGTCCACGTCGGGAGCCAGGAGTTCATGGAGGACGCCTGGCACCGCTTCACCGACTGGCTCCACACCTCCGAAGCCGAGAACGTCGAGTATCTGCTCATCGCCGGCGACATGGTCGAGGGCGTCGGTATCTATCCAGAGCAGGACGAGGAACTGGACATCATCGACATCTACGACCAGTACCGCGCGTTCTCGGAGTACCTCAAGGAGGTCCCGGGCGACATGGAGATTCGGATGATTCCGGGCAACCACGACGCCGTTCGGCTGGCCGAGCCCCAGCCCGGCTTCGACGAGGAACTCAGAGACATCATGACTGCTCACGACGCTCAGGTCCACTCTAATCCCTCGCTGGTCACCGTCGAGGGCGTCACAGTGTTGATGTACCACGGCGTTTCGCTGGACGAGGTCATCGCCGAACTCCCCGACGAGGAAGCGAGCTACGAGGAGCCACACAAGGCGATGTATCAGCTCCTGAAAAAGCGCCACGTCGCGCCGCAGTACGGGGGCCACACCCGGCTTGCCCCCGAGGACCGCGACTATCTGGTCATGGAGGAGGTCCCGGACGTGTTCCACACCGGCCACGTCCACAAGCTCGGCTGGGGCGAGTATCACAACGTCGTTGCGCTGAACTCCGGGTGCTGGCAGGCCCAGACCGAGTTCCAGAAGAGCGTCAACATCGACCCGGACGCCGGCTTCGCGCCGATTCTAGATCTGGATACGCTTTCGATGACGGTCCGGAAGTTTACCTAACCACCTTTTTCCACGGGGGCCTCGCGCTCGCCGGGGCCGAGCGCTCAACCCCCGTACAAAAACGTGGGCGAAAAAGGCCGGACGCTCACTCCGTTCGCGTCCGGTGAAACCGGTCGCCAGGCGACCGGTATGCTAACCGCCCGGCACGACCGCAGGCCTGCCCTTCCCCGGGTCGCTTCGGGTGCGACAGTTGTCGCACCACTCGCTCCCGGCCGTCCGCCTGTTTGTACGTTGTCTCGACAGCACCACCCAGATTGTACCCTGTCGACCCATGGCCGAACCTATTCGGCATTAGTGCGAAGAATCACCGGTATCTCGTAGCAGTGGCGGGGCTGACCGGTGTGGCTGTTATTAAGACCCGTCCGGTGGAAGCGGGGTGTATGAGTGACGACCAAGACCACGGATTCGAAACCGACGCGCTGCACGTCGGGCAGGAAGAGCCGGACGCCGAGACCCGCTCGCGCGCGCCACCGCTGTACCAGACAACATCCTACGTCTTCGAGGACGCCGAGGACGCCGCAAAGCAGTTCGCGCTGGAGAAGCCGGGCCACATCTACTCGCGGCTAATGAACCCCACCGTCGGCATGCTACAGGAACGGCTGGCGGCGCTGGAAGGCGGCGTCGGCGCGGTCGCCACCGCCTCCGGCATGGCGTCGCTGAATCTCGCCACCTTCCTGCTCGCAGACGTCGGCGACAACGTCGTCACGGCGTCGTCGCTGTACGGCGGGACCTACACCTACTACACCCACACCGCGCCGCGAAACGGCGTCGAGACCCGCTTCGTCGATACGCTCGACTACGACGCCTACGCCGAGGCTATCGACGAGAACACCGCCTACGTCCACTGTGAGACCATCGGCAACCCGTCGCTGGTCACACCGGACTTCGAGCGCCTCGCCGAAATCGCCCACGACCACGGCGTTCCCTTCTTCGTCGACAACACCTTCGCGACGCCGTACCTCTGTAACCCAATCGAGCACGGGGCCGACCTCGTCTGGAACTCCACGACGAAGTGGATTCACGGCCACGGCACCACCGTCGGCGGCGTTCTCGTCGACGGTGGCTCCTTCCCGTGGGAGGAACACGCCGATAAATACCCCGAAATCGCCGGCGACAACCCCGCGTACCACGGCGTCAACTTCCGGGAGCGGTTCGACGACGCGGCCTTCACCTACGCCGCCATCGCCCGCGGCCTCCGCGACCTGGGCTGCCAGCAGTCACCCTTCGACGCCTGGCAGACGATGCAGGGCCTGGAGACGCTGCCCGCGCGGATGGACCGCCACTGCGACAACGCCATAGGCGTCGCCGAGTTCCTCGCCGACCACCCCGAGGTCTCGTGGGTCACCTACCCCGGCCTCGAAGACCACGAAACGCATGACACCGCCAGCGAGTACCTCGACGGCGGCTACGGCGGCATGATAACGTTCGGCCTCGACGCGGGCTACGATGCCGCCCGAACGACCGTCGAATCGACGGAGATCGCCTCCCTGCTGGCAAACGTCGGCGACGCGAAGACGCTCATTATCCACCCGGCCTCGACCACCCACCAGCAGCTCACTGACGAGGAGAAGGCCGCCGCCGGCGTCACTGATGACATGGTCCGACTCTCCGTCGGCACCGAATCCGTCGAGGATATCAAAGCCGACCTCGACCAGGCTATCGGTCAGGCAACCAACTAACTGAAGATACAGTATTTTTAGAGACAATATCTGGACACTCGTACCAAAGTGACGCAAGAATTCACCTGTTCACTAGGTTTATTACGGGAGAGGATAATGTATTCAATGAACCGTCGCCGGTAGCGAGCACGCGTCGGTTCACGCTCAACCATACTCTGTCATTGGTCCGACAACGAACGCTCGCGTCCGTGGGGAGCGTGCCCCTCCCTGCTTCAATCTCTCATCCGATACTGGTCAGCGGCGAGAACGGCTTCAATGCACAATCCGGAGCGCGAGCGCGGAAACTGCGCTACAGGACGTCTTCGGCTTCCAGCAGGTCGTACAGTTCGTCCATCGTCTCGACCGACGTGTCACACGACGGTGCGACGGCCGGTTTCGGGTCGAAGCCGATAGCCAGGTTCGCGACTTCGAGCATCGGCAGGTCGTTAGCTCCGTCGCCGACGGCGACAGTCGTGTCCCGGTCTTCTCCAGTAACGGCGGTCACGACCTCCATTGCGTCGTCTTTGGTGCCGGAGATGAGCGGTCCGCGAACTTCGCCGGTCAGCTTTCCGTCTTCCACTGGCAGCCGATTGGCGACGATGGCGTCGACTTCGACCCCCTCCGTTTCGAGTGCAGCCTCGACGCCGCGCTCGAACCCGCCGGTGAGGATAGCGACGTAGACGCCGGCGTCCCGCAGAGCTTCGATGATCTCTGCCGCGCCGGGGCGCAGGGCGACCTCGTCGAAGGCGTCCTGTGCCTTCTCCTCGGAGAGGCCTTCGAGGAGCGCACACCGCTGGCGGAGACTTTCGGCGTACTCGATTTCGTTGTTCATCGCGCGCTCGGTGATGTCGGCCATGTCCTCGGCCGTCCCGTTCTGGCTTCCCAGCAGGACCGTCATCTCCGAATCGGAGAGCGTCCCGTCGAAGTCGAAGGCGACTAGCATTGCCCGCGAGTTTCGCGTGGAGGGTTTCAAAACATCCGGTTTCGGCTGGTCAACCGACAACGCCGAGCGGAATCCCGACGGTCCAGTACAGCAGGAGCGCGTACAGTGCGTCGATCCACAGGAACTCGAGCAGGCTAAACAGCATTGATAGCAACGCCAGTGGGTAGCCGACGACCCGTAGCAGGCTCCCCGTCTCCCGGGACCGATCCCATAGCGCGCTTGTCGGGCCTTGGTTCGGGAAGGCGTGGGCGGCTACAACGAACCCGGGGTATATCGACGCGAACCAGACCAGTCCATCGCCATCACCGACGACACCCACTATCTCCAGGCCGACTGCACCGGTGAACAACACTAGCGCCAGGGTCGACATGACGAAGAACGGGCCGAGGATGACTCCGAACAGGGTTCGGTATGGCTTGACCCCATGGTAGTTAGTGAACTGCTCCAGCCGTTCTCCCTCACCCGGGTCTTCGCCGTCAGCGAGGACCCGCGAGACTCGGGCCATTGCTTCTTCAGTATTTTCGACCTCGTCTAAATCTATGCCCTTATCGACCGCTAACCGCGCTGCTGGAACGTTGTACTTCTGGTTGAATACGCCCTGAACGACGTTGTTTACAAGTATCCCCGGAAACGTGACAATGTTGAACAGCAGTCCGATAAGCCCAAATATCATCTATATTCTCCTATATTTTATCAAAACAAACTATTTGTATTAAACACTGCTTCAATATCGACTGCCGATAGAGAGGCCACTCTGGAGTTACGTTGCTACCACAGCGGGTCTCCTCCTGCATCTCTGGGGCGAGCTACCCTATTTGAGCCGGTGTGGGTCAGGGCTTCGGCGGCGGCCCGTCGTAGGCGTCGGCATCCACCTTTTTCAGCATCACCGTTCCTCACTCGCTCCGCTCGTTGCGGGACGGTTCCTGGAAAAACGTGGGCGAAACTGCTCGCCGATGGCGACCGATATACAGTTCCCTACGGCTTCGGCGGCGGCCCGTCGTAGGCGTCCATGTCCTGATAGAAGTTCAGCATCGCGAACTTGAGCTTCTCGGGGCCGATATCGACCATCTCGCGGCGCTCCTCGGGCGGAAAAGTTCCGCGAACGGCGTAGTCGTGCATCTCCATCTCGGCGGCTTCAGTGTAGCGCTTGTCCAGCAGGATGCGCGCGCCGAAGTCGTCCGGCGAGCGGACCACGCGACCGAGGGCCTGTCTGGTCTTGCGGACGGTCGGAATTTCGACGGCGTAGCGCCAGCCGGCATCGTCCTCGCCATCGCCGAAGGTCGTGTCGTAGGCGTCCTGCACGGCGTCCATGCGGTCGTCGAGATGGGGGTAGGGAACGCCGACGACCACGACCGTCCGGGCGTCGTCGCCGTCGTAGCTCACGCCCTCGCCGAGCGTCCCCCACAGCGAGGTGTAGAGGACGCCGTTGTCGCCGTCGGTAAAGGCCTCTCGGAGGTCACGCGCCTGCGTGCCCGGTTCGTCCAGGTACCGGGTCGCGCTCACGGCGGTCATGTCGTGGTAGCGCTCGGCCTCGCTGTAGGAGGGACAGAACACGAGTGTGTTGCCGGGGGTGAACCGGACAATGTCTTCGAGTGTGCGGGCGATGCGTTGCTGGGTCTGTGGGTCGTCCCGCTCGCTGGAAAACAGCGCGGGGCCGTCGACGGCGTAGGTTCGGCGGCGGTCCTCGGGGAACTGCGCGCCGTAGGCCATCGTCACCGGGTCGTCGACGCCGACGACGTTCTCGGTCACGTCGAAGGGGCGGAGCGTGGCGCTCATCAGCACCGCCGCGTGCAGGTCCTCGAACAGGTCGCGGGTGACTTCTTCGGGGATGCAGGTGTACAGCTCCGCGCGGCCGTACACGTCGTCGGTCGACTCGTCGCGGCGGATGCTGACCACGGGATACTGGCCGGTCTCGTCCGATTCGTCGAGCCAGTCGGCGATGAAGCCGGCGGCCTGGAGGGTCTGGCACTCCTTCCTGGTGTCCAGATCGCCCTCTTTGAACGCCTTCTGGTAGCGGGCGTCGAGGTCTCGACCGAGTTCCAGTGCGCGGTCCAGTTCCTCGTGGAAGCCGGGGCCGGTGTACCCCTGGAGGAAGGCAAGCGTCAGGTCGTCCTTCCGGTCGTCGTTGGCGATGGTGATGTCGTCCCAGTGCTCGTCGACGGCCGCGCGTGCGCCGAACTCGAAGGAGTCCTCGTAGGCCTCGACGAGCGCGTCCCGGAACGTTTCGATGACGTTGGCCGCGGCGTCCGTTCGGGCGTCCTCCTCGCTGTCGAGTTCTTCCAGCGCCTGGTCGAGCGTGTTCTCGGTGAGCGTCCGCCGGGCGTGGTCGCGGGCAGCCGACTCGACGTTGTGGGCCTCGTCGAAGACGGCGATAATGTCTTCGGGGTCGCGGCCGATCCAGTTGAAGAACTGCTCGCGGATGGTCGGGTCCAGCAGGTGGTGGTAGTTACAGACGACGAGGTCGACGCCGTCCATCCCCTCTTTCAGCAGTTCGTAGCCACACAGCCCCTGCTGGTGGGCGTACTCGTACACATCGTCGGGCGTCCGAACGTCGTCGAACAGCCACGCGTAGAACTCGCTGGTGTCGACGGTGAGGTTCCGGTAGTAGTGGTCGCAGGTCGACCGCTCGGTTTCGATCTCCTCGCGCTCGTCTTGCAGGTCCCGGAGCTCCTCGACGACGGCGTTGCGGGCCTCCATCGCCTCGCTGCTGCCCGCCTGGCCGTCCGAGAGCAGTTCCCCCTCGCGCTGTTCCAGCTCGGCGATGTCGCTCTCGACTTCGACCAGGTCACGGGTCGTGTCCCGCAGCGCCTGACACTCCTCGTAGTCCACGTCAATGTGACACATCGACCCTTTTCCTCGGAAGACGACCGCTCGCAGTCGCTCCTGGTCGGTAATCGCTCTGGCGTCCTCGACGAACTGGCGCATCTGCTGATGGACGTTCGTCGTGATGACGACGGTCTTGCCCGTCTCGCGGGCGTGTTCCAGCGCGGGGACCAGCGAGGCGAGCGTCTTGCCGGTCCCGCAGGCCCCTTCGAACAGCACATCCCGGCCCTCGTCGAGGGCGTCGTATATCGTTCCCATCGCCTCCTGCTGATGGTCGTACGGCTCCTCGAAGGGGAAAAACCGCATGTAGCCGTCGTCCGTCGTTGCCACGTACTCTCGATTGGCCGTTCACCGGCAAAAGGGTTCGGCCCCACAGCTACTTGCCGCGAGCGCCCCTTCTGAAGCACATGTGGCGTGTCGCGCTCACTGTCGCCATCGCGCTTCTCGCGGGCTGTTCCGGCCTCTTTTCGGCCGGGTCGACAGCGGACGGCGGCGACCCGGTGACGCCAGCGCCCGTCCCCACTAGCTCGCCGGACGCGACAGTGACAGTCCCGACTAGCAACGGAACCGTCGACGTGGGCCGACTACTGGACCGTCACCAGCAGGCGCTTTCGACCCGGAGCTTCCACCGCCACGTCGAACAGGCGGGGCCACAGAACACGCTCGACGTCTGGGTAGACCGTGAGCGAGAGGTCCAGCGCGTCAGACGTCGGTTCGGTCCGATATCGGACGATGTGATCCTCGCCAACGGGACGGTGTACACCAACGTCCGAGACGATCCTGATACGCCGTACGCCACCACGCCCGCGACACCGAACACCTCGCTGGTCACCTCGACAGCCGGGAGTAATCTGCTCCGACAACTCCTGTCGAATACCGAGTATCGGCAGGTGGATTCCGTCCAGTGGAACGGACGACCGGTCGCTGTTCTGGCCGTGACGGATACGGTCGAGACGCCGATTGGCGAGAACGAGTCCGAAATCGGGCGGTCGCGGCTGTACGTCGACCGACAGGGGGTAATCAGATACGTCGAACACACCGAACGTCGACCGGACCGGCCGGACATCGATACGACAGTGACGGTCACGACCGACACCGAGCGCGTCCCGATTCCGTGGTGGCTCGAAGACAGCGACCCCTACGACTCCGGCTCGATGTAGACTTTCCTGATGTCGCCGTTAGTGTCCTGCATCGCTGATTCGAGGGTCGTTATCTCGTCGTCCATCGACTCAGTATCGAGTGCCGGGTCGAACTGTAGGTCCGCGAAGACGATGACCTCGTTCGGCCCGAAGTAGACCGTCCGGAAGCCGATGATCTCCGTCACGTTCTCGTTCTGCATGATGACGTCACGGAGTCGCTGTTCCTCGTCCGTCGGGAGGCTTTCCCCCAGGAGGAGGCGCTTGTTCTCCCAGGCCAGGGCCAGGGCGAAGCCCATCAGCATAATCCCGATGAGCAGCGCGGAGATCCGGTCGAAAAACGGGTTGCCGGTCTGCTGTTCGAGGAACAGGCCGACCAGCGCGATGACGATGCCTGCCAGCGCGATGGTGTCCTCAGTGAGCGCGGTCAGCGTCGTCACGTCGCTGGTCTTGCGGAACGCCTCGCGGTAGCCCGACCAGTCGTTCCGGTCGATCTGGCGTTTCATTTCGGCGCGGGCCTTTATCAGCGCGTACGTCTCGAACACGAACGCGCCGAGGAGGACGGTGTAGTTGACCCACAGCGGGTCCAGCCACGCCGGCGGCTGGAAGGAGATGAATAGGAACTCGACTGCCTCCCCGGCGTGTCCACCGCCGCCGTGCCCGCCGGCGGTCAGTTGGTTGTAGCCGTGTTTCGCGCTCTCCCAGCCGGCGATGCCGAACAGGAACACGGAGACGAGAAAACTGTAGAAGAACTGCGCCTTGCCGTAGCCAAAGGGGTGGCGACGGTCCCGCTCCCGCTCGCTGAACCGAATCCCGATGAGCAAGAACACCTGGTTTCCGGTGTCTGAGATGCTGTGGTACGTTTCCGACAGCATCGCGGCACTCCCGGTAAGGAGGAAGCCGAAGAACTTCAGAATCGCAATCGCGCCGTTGGCTATCAGTGCGGCGATGACGACTGATTTGCTCCCTGCCATTATTTTTCCGTCACATCCATCACGCAAAATGCTTCTGGATTTATACCTGGCTCCGTTACCGGCGGTATGCTCACTGTCATCTCAGATACGCACGGGACGGACGACCATCGACTGTCAGGTCGGACGCTTGATGCTGTCCGCGAGGCCGACCACGTTCTCCACGCGGGCGATTTCATGACCGAGCGGGTCCTCGATGCTATCGACGCCGAATGCGACGAACTGACCGGCGTCGTCGGGAACAACGATAGACCGGCGGTCCGCGCCCGCCTCCCCGACGTTGCGACCGTCTCCTGGGAGGGGCTGACCATCGTCGTTGTCCACGGCCACGAGCACACCGAAACCGCCCTCGGGATGCTGGCTCGGCAGGAAAACGCCGATATCGTCGTCGTCGGACACTCGCACAAACCCGTACTGACTGATTTCGGCGGCTGGACGCTGGTCAACCCGGGCAGTTATGCGGACCCGCGGCGCTATCAGCCGGCCCACGCGGAACTGGATGTGATGGCCGGTGACGTTCGCGTCCGTCTCCGCTCCCCGGATGGCACGCCGATATCGACGACTATCGTCGAACGGTGAGACAGTTACACGGTAACTTTCCGTCAAAAGCTCGCGTCACAGTGAACCGAATCGGCGGCTACTGGCGCATGTACCACAGCGCCGCCATGCCTGCAATGACGAACGCGCCGCCGGCGAAGAACGCCAGTCCCGGCGGAATCACAGCAGCGGCGGCTTCAGCGCCGCCCTGTGCGGCGGTGTCGAGCGCACCCGCAGTGGCCTCGAAGCCGCCGTCCGTCACGGTAGCGTTCTCGGCGTAGAGACTCGGATTCCGGGGGTCAGTGTCCGCACTCCCGGAGGACACTGTCGGGCCACCGAACAGCGACCCAAGTCCGCTCCCGAACACCTGCTGGACCAGCAGACTGGCGAAGCCGATGATCGCGAGCCCGCCGATAATGTTCGCTAGCGCCGCCCGCAGCCCCGACGTCTCCTGTTCATCGCCGGCACAGATAACGAGCGGCTGGTTGGCCGGCGCGAACACGTCCATCTCGCGCCCCTTCTCGGAGTAGGCCGTATCGACGACCTCGACCGCACCGGCGTTTTTGAGCTTCTTCAGATGGTACTGTGCGTTTTGCAGCGACGTATCGACCCGGTCAGCCAGCTCCGACGGCGGTGCTGGCTCCTTGTTTAGCTCTGACAGTAAGTTGCGCGCGGTCTCTGCCGAGAGTGCCGACAGCACGTCGTCCGCATCATCACTGTCGACACCGATTACTCGGGGTTCGGCGTCCGGGGTCGCCGGGTCCCGAGAGGGCAGCAACGACATGACTATCTGTATGTTCTATGGGATTATGAGTCTTTGCCAAAGCACAGTGATCGTTGTAGCTATCGGTCAAACCCGTATTTTACCCTCCGATATCGACCGGTAGACGCCCGAAGGCGGGTCTCCCGAAAGGACTTTCATGTCGGCTCGACAACCGCCGGTATGGCTGACCTGCTCACCTACGCGCTCCTCGCTGCTGTGCTCCTGTTTTTCTTCTTTATGTATCTGATGCTCCGGCGGACCTTCCAGGGATTCAAAGAAGGGTTCCAGCAGAGCAAGAAGAAGTAGCCGGGAGGGTAACGGTTAGGGGCCGTCGGTGGTGCCTATCTGTATGGACCCACGTATTCGCGAACACGCAGAAGTCATCGTCGACCACTCTATCGACCTGAGCGAAGGCGACAACCTCGTTATCGACGCCCACCCGCAGGCTTCGGACCTCGTCACCGCGCTACACGAGTTCGCCGCTGACCGCGGCGCGAACCCGCTCGTTGTGCAGAACCGCCTCGGCGAGCGGTTCCGGCGCGCCTACCTCCGCAACCGGGACGAGTTCGAGACGCCGAGCCACATCGAGGCGCTGTACGAGGAGATGGACGCGTACATCGCTATCAAGGGCAGCGACAACGTCACCGAGACCAGCGATGTCGACCCCGAAACGACAGCCGCCTACCAGCAGTCCCAGCAGCCACTCTTGAACGAGCGGCTCTCGAAGACCTGGTGTCTCACCCAGTACCCCGCGCCCGCGAACGCCCAGCTCGCCCAGACCTCCACAGAGGGGTACGAGAACTTCGTCTGGGACGCCGTCCTCAAAGACTGGGACGCCGTTCGCGAGCACCAGGCACAGATGGTCGAGATACTCGACCCCGCTGAGGAGGTACGCATTGTCTCGGGAGAGACGACCGACGTGACGATGTCTATCGCCGGCAACGAGACGCTCAACGATTACGGCGAGAAGAACCTGCCCGGCGGTGAGGTGTTCACTGCGCCAGTCTCCGACAGCGTCGAGGGCGAGGTGCTGTTCGACAAGCCGCTGTACCATCAGGGCCGGGAAGTGACCGACGTCTTCCTCCGCTTCGAGGACGGCGAAGTCGTCGAGCACAGCGCCGCCAAGAACGAGGACCTCCTGACAGAGGTGTTGTCGACTGATGACGGTGCGAGCCGACTCGGCGAACTGGGTATCGGAATGAACCGGGATATCGACCAGTTCTCCTACAATATGCTGTTCGATGAAAAGATGGGTGACACCGTTCATATGGCGGTAGGGCGAGCCTACGACGAGACGGTTGGCGAGGACAACGAGCAAAACGAATCGGCCGTCCACGTCGACATGATCGTCGACATGAGCGAGGACTCGTTCATCGAAGTCGACGGCGAAGTCGTGCAGCGGAACGGGACGTTCGTCTTCGAAGACGGGTTCGAGGTCTGAGTACTGACCGCGAACGGAGTGAGCGGCTTTTTTCATCGACGTTTTTCAAGGAGCGGTCGCCAGCGGCGACCCGACGCCGAAAAAGGTCGGTGCAAGTCGTGCAGCGGAACGGGACGTTCGTCTTCGAAGACGGGTTCGAAGCGTAACGCCGGACCCACACTGTGTGGCTGGCTCGGTTTCTGTCCTCACACACCGGACAGGAAGCTTATGATGCCGGCCGGGGTAGGTTCCAGGTATGAGTGAACAGCGGTCCCTCCTCGTTCGGGCGGTGTGGTTTCTGCTCGTCGGCTGGTGGGTCACTGGCATCTGGCTCTCGGTCGCGTGGCTACTGAACGTCACGATCATCGGCATCCCGCTGGGCATCAAGATGATAAACAGGGTACCGCTCGTGCTGACGCTCAAGCGACGCGACCGACTCGTCACAGAGACCGACGGTGGCTCGCAACACTCGCTGCTCGTCCGCGCGGTCTGGTTCGTCTTCGTCGGCTGGTGGGCCAGCGGCGTCTGGACCGGCGTCGCGTACGCGCTATCGGTGACGATCATCGGTCTCCCGCTGGCGATCTGGATGTACAACAAACTGCCGTTCGTCGTCTCTCTGTACCAGTACTGACGGTCAGTCCAGGTACGGCTTCTCGATGTCGGTTTCGACGGGAATGAGGGCGTTTATGCGACTGGTAATGCCATCGAACAACGTGATAAGCGGGGAGAGCACGCGCTCGACGATCCGGACCGGCGATGCGACAGTCAGTGCCCATTTCTGTGCGTTGCCGAGGCCGAACGCCTTCGGCACGATCTCGCCGAAGATCAGGATGAGGAAGCTGGTGACGACCGTGGTTGCAACGACCGCCGGCCCCGGGGAGAGATAGCTCGCGACGAGGACGGTGATGATGCTCGAAATCGCGATGTTGACGATGTTGTTGCCGACTAGCAGCGTCACCAACAGGCGGTGTGGGTTGTCGTACAGTTCCTCCAGCACCTTGGCCTGTCGGTCGCCCGTCGCCGCCTGTTGTGCTATCCAGTCCTTCTGTAGCGAGAACACCGCGATTTCCGAGCTCGAAAAGAACGCGCTCAACCCGAGGAGCAAGACCACGGCGAGCCCGCCACCGATTGCCACGATAGGGTCACTCACAGCCTGTCTTCAGCGAGACGGGACAAGAAGGCGTCGACGCGGCCTGACGGCCCGCAAGCCGACGGATGCGGCGAAGGATACTCGACGTTCCAGCCCATTGTTACCGTATGTCGCTCGGCCAGGTGGAACTGGCGTTGCGCGTCATCGCTGGCCTGTTCGTTATCGTCGCGCCGACGCTGCTGTTTCTGGGGCTCTGGTGTGGCCTCGAAGCGATGCGTGACGACGAGCTCATCCAGCAGGTCCACCAGCGCGCCGAGATGCGGGACCAGTCGCCTACCAGAGCCGACTGGCCAGTCGACACGCTCACCGACGACGAGGCGTCACCGCTGTCGGAGACCAATATGTCGGTCGTGACCTGTGGCACCTGCGGTACGCCGAACATGCAAGACGCCTCCTACTGTCAGGAGTGTCTCACAGAACTGGAGTAGTCAGTCTAATCTGTCGCTTTCGCCGACCTGAATCGCTATCGTCGGCTCGGGCCGCTCGGCGCTACAGTCGATGTCCCGCTCGATGGCGTACGTTTTTGGCTCCGTCCGGTTCGGGTCAATCGGCAACTCGGCGGTGACGGCGTAGGACTTCGTCGTCGAAGCGCCGATGGTGTCCTCGTCCCACTGGATATCGGTGTCTACGTACACGCTGTCCTGCGGGTGGTCTGTCGGCCCGACCAGACAGCCCGAAAGCGAGGGGAGGTCTAGCGCTCGCAGGAACGGTGACGGGTTCGATGCGGTAACGGCTCCGATTTCCGCCTCGATGTACGGGTACCTGTCCGGGGTCTCCGGCTCCGGGACCGACACGGTGACGGACTCGTTTGTCTGCACATCGTAGGTCACCCCGCCACTGAGCGCGTCGGCTCCCACGAGCACCCCGCTCACGACGAGCAGGCCGCCGAGCGCGACCGTCGCCGTTCGGCGCGACGGTGTCGGAATCCCTGCCCGGAGCGCGTAGCCGAGCCCGACGAACAGTCCCGCCGACGCGGCGAGCAACAGGAACGTGCCAGTTTCACCCGGCGAATACCGAACAACGACGTAGCCGGCGAACACGACGTAGGTTACGCCACTGAGAGCGAAGGCTACGACGTCAAGCACGTCCCGTTCGAGGGCCACGCCCGCAACGAACAGCGCAACAAAGCCCAGCAACAGCAGCGCCGCTTTCACCGTTATCGAGAGATCAAACACGACGTCCCGGACGAAATACAGGAGCGCCGCCGCGGCGAACAGAATACCGAGTGCGTACAGGAGTTTCCCGCTGTCGATAGCCAGGCGCATGGAGGGTCACCGGCATTTCTCTTAGCTGATAGATAAAGCCACGGCTGGACAGCACAGGCCTGTGTGATGCAGAAACCGGACAGAAAAACAGAACCCTGGTCTCAGTCGTCAGCCGTTGCCCGTCCAGCGTCAGCACCGTTGGACAGCGGCGTCCGCTCGACGACCGTCCCGTCGTAGGTCGGGTACTGCTCGACGATTTCGCCCTTCTCGACGTCACCTTCCTCGACCATCTCCTCCAGCAGCCACCAGGCGAGTTCGACGTGCTCGGATTTGACGGTGTAGTACTCTTCGGGGACGCCGAGGGTTTCAAGCCGAGCCTCGGAGGTCCAGGCCTTCCCGTAGACGAGCGTCCCGTCGTCGGTCACGTCGTCGAACGGGCGGCGGATGTTGCGCGCCATCCGCTTGAGCCGCGAGCGGTGCTGGGCGGCGTCTTTGAACACGCTCGTACAGAAGTACACCTTCTCGTGGTCGCCCATCTTCTCCAGGATGTCGTGGGACCCCTCGACGGCGCTCATGTGGTCCTCTTTCAGTTCGAAGCCCTCCTCCTGCATCCGGCGGTAGTTCCCGTCGGACATCTCGAACTCGTTGATGTTACAGAAGTCGGCCGCGCCCTCGTCGAGGAACTCGAGGAACTCCTCCTCGGCGCGGATACCGGGAATCTCGAAGGCGGGTGTCAGCCCCTCCTCGCGGGCGATGTAGAGGATGTCCTCCCACTCGGTCCCGTGGAGGTCGCCCCACTGCTCTAGAGGCGGGTGGAAGCGGATCTCGTCGAGGCCGGCTTCCGAGAGGCGGCGCATGTTCTCGCGGCCGCCGGGGATACCGGTGTAGAGGTGCGTGTGGTGGTCCTCGCCGAACTCGTCTTTCAGCAGTTCCAGGTAGTGACAGGTCCGGTCGAGCACTTCCTGGGGTTCGCCGCCGGTGATCGATGTGCCGAGCGCGCTCATGCGCTTGGCCTCCTCGATGACGTCCGCGTCGTCCTCGACGGGACGCTCGTTGGCGTACATCTGGGTGACGTTCTTGCGGTTTTCCCCGAGGGGACAGTAGAAGCAGTCTCGCTGGTCGCAGTAGCCGTAGACGAACAGCACCATCTTGCCGCCTTTGGCGCACTGTTCGCAGCCCTCGGAAATCATTACCTGTAAACACCGCTCCCAGCGGGAAAAAGCGTGCGCATCGGCTCGTGAGTGAGATGAGACAACATGGGTGGGCCACGCCAGATAGGGACCGCTTTGAATGGGCTGGGGGCCGTCTCATATGTATGGATGACGAGGAGTCCGACCCCGTGGGCGGGCCGCTGCCCGCAGCGGAGTCGTTCGACGACAGGGTTCTTGGGGTTAGCGAGTCGCTCATCCGGTACGTCGAAGTCGTCGCAGCGCTGGTGCTGGTCCTGCTCTTTGCCATCGGCGTCTTCGACCTAACCCTCCAGATATTCCAGAGCGCGCTCCGCGGCGATATCACCGACCCACTGGTCGTCGTCGGCTTCATCGACACGGCCCTGCTCCTCTTTATCATCGTCGAGGTGTACCAGACCGTCGTCGCGTACACGCAGGAAAGTGAAACCCGACGTATCGTTCGCCTAGTCATCTACACGGGCGTCATCGCAATGGTCCGGAAGGCTATCATCTTCCGCACCGGTGAGTACAGCTCCGAACAGGCCGCGCTCACCGCCGCAGCGGCGTACACGCTCATCATTCTGGGGCTCGCCGCGCTGTTGCTCGTCGAGCGGCGGACCCGCGGGACGCTGCCTGAATCAGGGTGAGGCGGTCCCGAAAGAAGTTAAACACAGACGGCGTAGCGCCGATAGATGCTGCTGGTGCTGTGTATCGACCTCGACGACGACCTCGGCCGCAAGACCGGCATCGAGACGCCAGTCATCGGGCGCGATGCCGTCGTAGATGCAGCGGTGGCGCTGGCCTCGAACGACCCGGAGGACTCCGACGTGAACGTCCTCTTCGAGGGCGTCCACATCTACGACGACATCACCGACGAACCGGTCGAAGTCGCGGCCGTCACCGGTGTCGACGGGAGCGACGTGGCCGCCAACCGGGCGGTCGGCGAGGAGGTCGATACCGTCCTCGCGTCGCTGGCGGCCAGCGAGGACGTGCGGGCGCTCCTCGTCACCGACGGCGCACAGGACGAATCCGTCGTCCCCGTCATCCGCTCGCGGGTCCGTATCGACGGCGTCCGCCGCGTCGTCGTCCGCCAGGCCCAGAACCTCGAATCGATGTACTACACCATCAAGCAGGTGCTCGACGATCCGGAGACCCGCGGCACAATTCTGGTCCCGCTTGGCATACTCCTGCTCATCTACCCGCTGACAATCGCCATCGAGGCGCTGGGCTACCCCGGCTCCGCGCTGGGTGTCATCTCTGGCCTGCTTGGGCTCTACATCCTCGCCCGGGGCCTCGGCGCTGAGAAGATACTGGACGAAGCGGTCGAGCGGACGACGTCCGGACTGTACGCCGGGCGCGTGACGATCATCACCTACGTCGTCGCGGCCGCGCTGCTCGCTATCGGCGGCGTCAGCGGCGTTCAGGAACTCGAACGCCAGACCGACCCCGACGCTCTGGAAGTCATCGCGTCGCTGGTTTCGGGAGCGATCCAGTGGTTCGCCGCCGCCGGCATCACCTCCAGCCTCGGCCGCGTGACCGACGAGTACCTCGACGGGAGCTTCCGCTGGCGGTATCTCAACGCCCCCTTCTACGTCCTGTCGATTGCCGCCGTGTTGCACGCCGTCAGCGCCTTCTTCCTCGGGATTCGGGATCTGGAGTACCTTGCGGTGATGCTCACCGGCGGGACCCTGCTTGGTCTGGTCAGCACGCTGGCCTTCGCCGTCGCGGAGGCCCGCTTCGACCACCCCGAACAGCACAATCAAGGCCCCGGCGGTCCCTCGTCCGAGTGATGTACGTCTCCCGTGCCGTCGAGAGCCTGCGTGCGGACCCAATCGAAGGCGAGCCTGTCGAGTTGCTTCTCGAAACGGCTGAGGATGCTGACCCCGACCGTGTCGCCGCGGCCGTGGCGGCCGCCGGCGCGACCGTCGAGCGCCACCTCCAGTTCGACGACCTGCTGGTCTCGACCACGCAGGACGAAATCGACGCCCTCTGTGAGCTGGACGGGCTGACCGCGATTCAGACCGGGAACGTCAACGCCATTACGACGGCTGATGACGTCGAAGAAGACCTCGACCACGGTGACTGACCGGCGATCGCGTTCCGCATTTCTTTTGTCACTACCGGAAGTACACGACAGCGAGGGCACGTAGCTCAGTCCGGATAGAGCGTCGGACTTCTATCTCCGCTGGCGCTGCCATCGGGGGAAGATATCCGACGGTCGTGGGTTCGAATCCCACCGTGCCCGTGAAGCCGCTGAACGATAGTGAAGCGTGCTGAACCGCAGCACGCAGGGGGATTCGAATCACGCCAGACCGAACGAAGTGAGGCCTGGCCTCGGGTGAGAATCCCACCATCCCGCCATCTCCGAATAAAAGCAACGTAGACAGCCACGCTACACGCCGAGGAGTCACATTCTCAAAACAACCAAGCGCGCCATCGGTCGCATTCCAGCGTCCCCCACAGTTCGCTGCCGGCTGACCGCTCTGAAAATGCCTGTCACCGCCCGTATGTCTCACCAGAACCAGTCTTTAGAATGTCGCAGTGAAGGGTGCACTACTGCCAATACCTAGTCGGCTCGCATGACCTGTCAGAGGCACGGAACCCGACTTGGGGGGATGGTATCAGTTTCGCACCCTCCACAACCATGGTTTTCCCGGCGAGACGTATGAAACAGCGACATTTTCACACCCAGCTATTGTTTTGAAAACACGGGTGAACCATCGGTACTGCTACTACTGGGACTGTGCCTGCTCACAGGGCCAGCCCTACAGCGACACCGAGCTGTTCCGGTCTCCGAACGGCTCCGGCGCTGTGTCTGAATGCGTCCGAACCCCGGTGCTACGCTTCTACGATGTCGTCTTCCATGGCAGCGACCTCAGTGAGAATCGCTTCGACGTCGTCGTCGGAGACGCCGTTCTCCCGGAGCGCGGCTTCGAGGTGGGTCGCGACGTTGGCGAACGCTTCTTCGGTGATTCCCATGCCTTCGTGGGCGGTCTGCATGTCATCGCCGTCGTAGTCGACCGGTCCGCCGGCGACGGCACTGATGAACTGCGCCTGGTGGCTGCGGAGCTGGTCCATGTCGGTCGCTTCGAAGTACGGGTCGAGTACCGGGTCGTCGAGCACCCGGTCGTAGAAGTCCGAGACCACCGCGTCTACCGCGTCGCGACCGCCGATCCGCTCGAAAATGGACTGTGATGCCATTGTCAGGTGACAGGTAAGCGGCCGGCATGACAGTTGTGGAAAAACATATTCGGCACAGAACGCCGCGTTAGCGCTCCGACGCGATGCGTGGCCTAGCGACGCTCTCAAAGTAGGCCAAGCGCTCATCGAAGCGCTACAGCCGTTTGCGCCGTCGCTGCCGACCGACCAGTACCACCGACAGTATGCCGAGCGTCCCGAGCATGGTCCACTCCCCGTGACGGTCGGTGACGGGCCGTGCGGTACCGACGCCGTGCTTGCCCTCGTCGTCGCCGCTGGTCGCTGTGGCCGGGCTGCTATCGACTGACGGCGCGAAATTCGCCTGCCGGTCGGTCGTATCCGCTACGCCGCTTCGCTGCAGGTCACGATCAGTGAGCGCGTCGGTCTGGACTGACGGCGCGGTGTCAGTGACAGCCTGTCGAACGAACGCGTCGAGGTCGTCCCCGGCGACAGCCGACACCGTCTCGGCGAACAGCCTGAGTGTAATTCGCTCGTCTCGCCGAGTCAGCCCGTCGAGGACCGCTTCGAACGTTCGGTTCCCGTCGGTCGCCTGCCGGAGGCGGGCGTCGATAGCCGCGACGACACGCGTTCCCTTGTGGTACTGCGCGCCCGGCCCGTCCCAGCTATCGGGCTGTGTCAGGTCAGCGGTTTCGTGGCGCTCGGTCGCAATCCTCTCATGAAACTGGTCTTTTTCGATACCGCTCGCGCTGTAGGTGAGCGCCGCGGTGTGATAGTCCGCGCTCCCCTCACTGAGCCAGTCCATCGCCGGTGTCGTCTCGAACGTCTCCCGGGTGTGGCGGTACTCGTGGACCCAGACGTTGACCGGGGAACGGACGGGTTCGCCGGCGTTGACGATGACATCCGACTCGCCGTTCGACGGGGAGTACCCGCCCGGTGCGAGTTCGTTCGGCGCGACGAACACGCGGATGTGGTCGTGATCCGTTCCGGCGGTCGAGGCACGCTTCGCGTGACTGATGGAGTCCAAGACGGCGGTTCGGTTGGGTCGCAGGTCCGCAGCCGCCGGGACAACGAGGGTGATTCGGTCCCCGTCGACTGTTCTGAGTTCTGTCTCGTGTGGGCCGATGTAGGCGGCCGTACGCCCGGCGACACCGTTCTGGCCAGGCGCGAGTACGAGCGACTCGTTCCATCTGGGCCGCGGCCCGGCGCGCCAGCGCCAGCGGGCACGCAGTGACACTTCCTGTCTGGCCAGCAGCGTCCAGTTGTCGGTGCCGGCGGTCCGCTGGCCGAACGTCGTCGAGAGTCCGACCGGCACAGTGTAGGTCAACTGTGCTGTCCTCGTATCGCCGCTGAGACGCCAGCGGTCGCCATCTGACCGGAGGCCGTCGGCTCGGAGGACTGTCGTCTCCGCCGGCGTCCGCACCGACAGTCCAGTGACGTGCCGTGGTCGCTCAATCGTCGCGGTCACCCGTACCCGACCGGTCTGGGTCGGCTCTCTGTCGATTGCGTACCGGACATCAATCGAACTATCGCTGTCGCTGGTGCCGATTTGTGCCGGTGGACTCGACTCGACACCGAGGGCGACTGGAGACGTGCAAACCAGAAGCAGGCAAACCAGCCCTGCCGACATCTGCGTTCTCATAGCTCTGGGCGCTGCCGAATGCTACGCGACAACCAGCGAGTGGCAGTAAAGTGTGTGCCGGTGAAAATCTCAAACGTAATAACAGGCTGTGCGGCGCGGAGATGGGGTCGCAAGCGTTTTGCCAGCGGCCACGTTATCCCCTGATATGGCCGATTGTCCGCTCGCAGACGACTGTCCCAAATTCACCGAACGAATCCAGGGGATGGGCTGTACCCACTACGGCGACCGTGGCGGCGCCGAGTGGTGCAATCACTACAACCAGCCGATCTCGGAGCTCAAGAGCCAGCCGGTCAAGATGGGCGAGGAAGTCGCCGTCGACGTCGAGGACATCCACGAGAGCGGTGCCGGCGTCGGTCGGACCGAGGACGGCTTCATCATCATGGTGGACGGCGTGCTCCCGCCGGCCCGCTCGCTGGTCAAGGTGACGAACGTCCACTCGAACCACGCCCGCGCCGAGGAGGTCGAGCGACTGGAGATGGACGAAGAGCTCTCCGAATCCGAAACCAGCGAGAGCGACACCGATACCGACGAGACGGACGACGACCCCGACGACGACGGCCGGCGTCTCGGGAGCCGGGACAACTTCTGGGGCAGCTAGGCCGCTGTGCAGTCACGGTAACTGGGACAGTTTGCGAGCGGGACTTTTTGGGACAGTCGGTACTTCTCCCGGACATGGACCTCGAACTCGATGGCAACGCAGCGCTGTGTACCGCCGCGACGAGCGGCCTCGGACTCGCGAGCGCCGAAGCCCTCGCCGCTGAGGGTGCCGACGTGGCCGTCTGTGGCCGAACGCCGGACCACGTCGATGAGGCGCGGGACCGGCTCGAATCAATCGGCGACGGCGACGTACTGGCGGTCGAGGCCGACATCACCGACCCCGACCAGATCGAAGCGCTCGTCGAGGAGACCGTCGACACCTTCGGCGGCCTCGACCACGTCGTTACCAGCACCGGCGGCCCGGCCCCCGGACCGTTCATGGAGACGACCGAACGGGACTGGTACGGCGCGTACGACCTGCTGGTGATGAGCGCCGTCTGGACCACCCGGACCGCCTATCCGTATCTCCGGGACTCCGACGACGGTACTATCGTCAACATCACCTCCCGATCCGTCAGGGAGGTCATCGACGACCTGGTGCTCTCGAACGCTGTCCGCCGGGCCGTCATCGGCCTGATGAAGACCCAGGCCCGCGAGTTCGCGCCGGAGGTCCGCGTCAACGCCGTCCTCCCCGGTGCACACGAGACGCCCCGCATCGAGGAACTCGTCGAGGCGGCCGTCGAGCGCGGCGAGTACGATTCCTACGAGGAGGGTATCGAATCCTGGTCCGACGCGCCGCTCCAGCGCGTCGGCCAGCCCGAGGAACTCGGAGACGTGGTGGCGTTCCTCTCGTCGGCCCGCTCCTCCTACGTCACCGGGACGGCCCTGCCCGTCGACGGCGGCGCGATGCGGAGCTAACAGCCCTGGCCGCCGATCCGCTCAGAATCGCTCGTCATCGCGTAGCTCCGACACGACCTCCCGAACGCGCTGAGCCTCGTCTTTCGGGACGACGAGTGTTCGGTTGTCGAAGGACGCCACCACGAGGTCTTCGACGCCGACGGCGCTGACGTGCCCGTCGCTCGCCAGCACGTTCCCATCGGCGTCGATGGTGACCGCCTCCCCCAGCACCGCGTTTCCGTCTTGTTTGTCGAGGATGCGCTCGAAGGCGTCCCACGAGCCCAGGTCGTCCCAGTCCAGCGCCGCCGGGACGACGAAGGCGTTCTCGGCTTCTTCGAGCACAGCGTAGTCGATGCTCACCGGGTCAACAGCGGCAAAGGCGGCGTCATGGTCCCCGTCGTCGAGTCGCTCGACCATGGGTGCAAGCGGCGACGACGCCGCGGCGGACAGGAGGGCCGTCGGCGTCCACGCGAACAGGCCGGCGTTCCAGTAGAACCCCTCCCGGACGTACTCCGTCGCGGTCTCCCGGTCCGGCTTCTCGTGGAACGTTTCGACCGGCGCGAAGCCGTTCTCGGACGGCCCGGGCTTGATGTAGCCGTAGCCGGTCGCCGGCCGGTCGGGCTCAATGCCGACGGTAACAAGCCCCTCGGTTTCCACTGCGACTCGCGCGGCCGTTCGTGCGACCGTCTCGAACGGCCCCGAAATCCGGTGGTCGCTTGGCAGACACAGCAGAACACAATCGCCGACCTGCTCGCGGATGCGGTGGGCCGCATACGCCAGTGCCGGCCCGGTGTCTTTCGGTTCCGGTTCGGTCAACACTGCTGCATTCGGGACGTGCTCCCGGACCCCGTCGGCGAACGAGTCCCGAGTCAGCACGTAGGTCTCGTCGGCCAACCCGACCCGACTGACAGTCTCGGCGAGTAGCGATTCGTCTTCCCCGAAGGAGAGAAACTGTTTGGGGCGGTCGCTCCGACTCGCCGGATACAGGCGCGTGCCGGTGCCGCCGGCCAGGACGAGCGCGACGATTGGTCGCTCCATACTCGGGCTTTGCCCAGCCAGTGCTAAAATGTTGTACTGGCGACCGAGGAGAGTACCAACAGAACCCACTGCCGTCAGCGAGTTACCACGTTTCTATCGTCCCGTCCCTGATGTCTTCGACACAGCCCTGACAGTCCGGACTCTCTGCGTCGTAGCAGACTGGCCGACGCTGCTCGTCCATCGACACCGCGCGGTACTCGGCGTGGCGGCGACAGACGATTCGAGCCCGGCCCTCCTCGTCCCTGGGCAGGCCGGCCTCCGCCGACCGCTTGCCGTTTTTGTAGGCCTTCTTCGCGTCCGAGAGCTGCTGCTCGGCCGACCGCAAGGTATCTCGGATGAACCGTGCGAGTCGGTCGTCGTCGGCCATACTGACCGTTGTGCCCCGCGACAAATCAATCTTCTCGCGTGGCTCTCGCGCCGCGACTGTGGGACCGCAACACCCTCACTCACTTTCACTTTCACTCCGCTGGGCGAGTGTTTATATCCGAAGGCGACCAAGCGTCGGATGTCTCCCAACGAAAACCAGGCGGAGACAGTGAAAGCCAATGACTGAGTCAGATTTGCGTACCCACGCGACAGAGATACACGAGCAGTTTTCCGACCAGCTAGAGATCGACGTCGACGACGTCGTCGAGCGGCTCGATACGCTGGTGAACGACTATCAGGTCCCCATCAGTGAGGCCCGCCGGAGCGTCGTCAACACGTACCTCGACGAGGCTGGTATGGACCGCGACCAGCTGGGCGGCGGCGACGGCGGCGGCAACGAGCAAGTGAACGTCGCCGATGTCGACGCCCCCGAGGAGTGGGTCGACGTTCGCGCGACGGTCGTCGAACTCTGGGAGCCGCGCGCCGACGCCGTGGCCCAGGTCGGCTTGTTGGGCGACGAGACGGGCACGATCAAGTTCACGAAGTGGTCGAAGTCCGACCTCCCGTCGCTCGAAGAAGGGAAGTCCTACGCCCTGCGCAACGTCGTCACCGACGAGTACCAGGGCCGCTTCTCCGTGAAGCTCAACCGGACGACCACTATCGAGGAACTCGACGAGGCAATTGAGGTCGGCGACGACAGCGTCGAGGCCGAGGGCGCGCTGGTCGACATCCAGTCGGGCTCCGGGCTCATCAAGCGCTGTCCGGAGGACGACTGCACGCGCGTCCTCCAGAACGGCCGCTGTAGCGAACACGGCGAGGTCGAAGGCGAGTTCGACCTCCGAATCAAGGGCGTCCTCGACGACGGCGAGGAGGTCACCGAGGTCATCTTCGACGAGGACGCGACCGAGGAGCTGACCGGCATCGCCCTCGAAGAGGCGAAGGAGATGGCGATGGACGCGCTCGACACCACCGTTGTCGCCGACGAGATGCGACAGAAAATCCTCGGCCGGTATTACCGCGTCCGCGGTCCGACGTTTGGCCGCTACTTGCTCGCCGACGAGCAGGAGCGACTGACCGGGGCCGTGGATGCAGACGAGATTCTCATCAAAGCGAGGTCGATCTAAATGGCGAGTACACCCACCCGCGAGGTCGCACGGCGCGTCTTCGCACGCGAGTTCAACGACGCGAGCTACACGTTCAAGGAATCCGACGACGACCGCGCGCCGGTGTACGTCCTCCTGCCGACCGGCCAGCGCGCCAACCGCGTGTTCCTGGTCGGGACCCTCACCGAAACCGAAGACGTCGGTGAGGACAGCGAGTACTGGCAGGGCCGGGTCGTCGACCCCAACGGCGACACGTTCTTCATGTACGCCGGGCAGTACCAGCCCGACGCGGCGTCGATGCTGCGCGAACTGGAGCCGCCGGCCTACGTCGCTGTCGTCGGCAAGCCACGCACCTACGAGACCGACGAGGGCGAAGTGAACGTCTCGATCCGCCCCGAGTCCATCTCGAAGGTCGACGAAGCGACGCGGGACCGCTGGGTCGTGGAAACGGCCGAGCGAACGCTTGACCGGGTCAAGCGGTACAAGGAAGCCGACATGGAGGACCCGGCCACTGACGAGTATATCTCGATGGCTGACGAGGAGTACGAGCAGTTGTCAATCGAGAACTATCGGCAGTCGGTCGTCGGCGCGCTGGAGAGCCTGCAGGACGAACAGGCCGAAGCCAGCGCGGACTGACCGCGGCACCGTCCTCGATTTTTCGCTGCTGGCAGGTCGACCGGCGCTACGGCTCTAGTAGCTCGATTCGGTTCCCTTCTGGATCGACGACGAACATGATCGTCGTCCCGCTCTCGGTCGTTTGCGGGCCGCTGAGCGTTTCGACATCATCGGGTAGTCGGTCGGCGACCGCATCGAGGTCGTCGACTTCCAGCCCGGGATGGGTCGCTCCCGGTCGATTGAGGTCCGGGTCCGGCATCGCCTCGCCTTCCGGCTCGTAGCTCGCCAGTTCCAGACGCGCGCCGCCGGCGTCGAGGTGCACCAGTTCGGCGCTGGCCCCTTCGATGTCGACGGCGGTGCCGAACGCCTCGTCACCGACCGAGAAGCGCGTCAGCACGTCGAGTCCGAGCACGTCGCGGTAGAACTCGACGGCGCGGTCCAGATCGCTGACGATGATACCGAAGTGGTGAGCGGTCGCGTCGATGTCTGTCGCCATCTCTGCCGATACCGAGGTCGGCCGGCGGTTAAATCACAGCGGTTCGACTGTTGCGACTCACGGCTACCAGGGAATCGGTCCGGTAGCGTCTGACAAACGATTAAATACGTTGCTACTAAAACAGTACGTAACTATGGGCAACAAAAACAAGACTATCTCCTTTCGCGTCAGCGAGGACAAATTCGAAACCCTCCGCGAAATCGCCGAGGAACGCGATATCTCGCTGTCCGCCGTCTTCCGGGATTACGTCGACACGCTTGTTTCCCACGACGGTCAGGTGAAGGTCGCGCCGGAACACGAGTTCGAGGACGACGCAACCGAGACCAGTACCGAGAGCTTCCCGCCGAAAGTCGAAGTTCCGAAGAGCTTCGTCCGCGAGCACGAGCGACTCGAACTCGAAGCCGAACACCTCCGTGAACAACTGGAAGAACACAAGCGCTACGTCACGAAGCTCCGCCAGCAACTCGACGAGATGGATCAAGACGAGGTCATTCATCTCGAAGACCTCGATCAGGGCGAAGAGGAAGACGCCTCCTATCGCATCGGCAGCTTCGACGACCTAGAGTAACCGCTGGCGTTTCTGCTGTACGTCCTCGGCGACGTCGTCGCGCCCATCGACATCGGCCAGGGTTTCCACGGCTTCTAACGTTCTGACGGAGTTATCGAGGAAAGAGAGCACGTCGCCCGGATACGCATACAGCATGTAGTCGTCGCTCATCACGTCGACGATTGCGTCCGGCCCCATTCCCTGTTCGCGCAGTTCCAGCAGGTACGAGATGAACTTCCGCTCGGCACAACCACAGTGGGGGTTGGCCTCACAGTCACAGTCGAGGAAGTCCTCAGCGAAATCCAGGACTCGCTCTCTGGAGGCTTCGTCGAGCTTTGCCAACCCCTCGCCCTGAAACAGGATGTCCAGCGTCGCACCCTTGAACGCCCCCTTCGGGAAGCTCGTCTCTAGCTGGGAGGCGAGCTGCTGGTGGTTCTTGACGTAGATTTTGTCCGTGATGGCCACGCGTGCCTCTCTGTACGCGTCGGCTGTGTAAAAGCGTCTCGAAGCAGCCGGTGAGCTATCGTAACAATTGAAATGGTTTACACACTGACCGCATTGCAGGCGTGCGAGCAGGTGTGCACTGATTTTCAATGGCTACTATAGTCGAACTCAACTCCGAACCGACGTGCCACCGCTGTCACGCGCTCTCACGACTCACTGGTTCCCCGATTCGTAACGTATTTCTGTTCCAGCGGAATATCTATGATTGCCTCAATAAGCGTGTCCGGGTTGGGGTAGTGGTATCCTTCAGCCTTGTGGTGGCTGAGACGTGGGTTCAATTCCCGCACCCGGACTGTATCAATTTTCTTATATGTTTTGAACCGAGGACATCAGTACGTTTAGTTTTACTTTCACCCCACTCGGCTCATATTTACTATCTACTACGTTCTTGTCTGCCCTGTGAAAGAGTTTGACTGTCCGACATGTGGTCGGGTATTCGATAGTCGACGTGGTCTTGGGGTGCATCATAGCCGCGTCCACGACGAACGGCTACCGAATAGAGAGTGCAACCATTGTGGAGATTCCTTCTACTGTGAGTCCGCCCGAGCCTACTGTTCGAAGCACTGCCACGATGCCGCTGTATCG
Source organism: Haloarcula sp. CBA1131 (assembly GCF_008728975.1). NCBI lineage: Archaea > Methanobacteriati > Methanobacteriota > Halobacteria > Halobacteriales > Haloarculaceae > Haloarcula > Haloarcula sp. CBA1131. Next base: position 415,646 of record NZ_RPCY01000001.1, on the reverse strand, counting down.
TACGAAGGAAAAGCCAATCCGAACTTTTCGGATGCGACAGAGCAGACGAATTGCGAGGTCTGTGGCGCGAAGTTCGAGTATTACCCGTCGGAGAAAGATGGGGTATACTGCTCTGACTGTGTCGAGAACGCGGCGTGGCGCGACCCGCCACAAATTTCTGGAGCTGCACACCACTCGTGGTCCGGTGGCAAACTATCGGTCTCCTGTGACGTTTGCGACGCCCGCATTGAGCGATATCCGAGTCAGATTCAGAGTGAAGTCGTCCTCTGCAGCCGTGACTGCCACGCGGAGTGGCTTTCGGCGGCGTTCACCGGTGACGGGCATCCGAACTGGCGCGGCGGTGGCGTGGGCGAGTACGGACCGGGATGGCGGTCGGTGCGCGAGCAGGCCCTGGCGCGGGACGACCACGCTTGCGTGCTGTGTGGCACTGCTGCCGAGGAACTGGGACGGAACCCGGATGTGCACCACATCGTGCCGGTTCGGCTGTTCGCCGTGATGCCAGCGCTCGCCGTCCGGGACGCACACACGCTTGACAACGTCGTCTCGCTGTGTCCGGGCTGTCACCGTCGAGCCGAGTTCGGTCACGTTTCGCGGGCGGAGTTGCGTTGGCGGGCCGGTATCCCTCGAATAGATACCCCCGTCGCAGGCGGCGCGATGGCGTAACTGGACCGGAATCTACACAATCAGTCCCGCCGCCAGTACGCGTATGTCACCAACTGTCGACGAACTGCGGAACGAGATCCGCGAGGCTGTCGGGCGGTACGAACGCCCGGTCTCGACTGCTTTCACCAAGGAAGCTCTGGCGGCCATCTGCGAAGCTGTCGGGTACGATATCGACACGGACCGACTGCCGTCGAAGCCGCAGATGCGGGCGGGGATTCTCTGGACAATCGGCGAGCGCGAGGACGACGACCCGGCGGACGCGGAACAGCCCTTCCGGAAGGGAGAACTCGAAGCGATTGCCGCGGCGCTGTCCGACGAGTAACGGTGCCCTTCGGCTGGTGCGAGGTTTCCAGTTGACCGTCAGAATGCGGAGCTATTTGCTTCCCGACAGCGAATTAACCAGTATGGCACGCAACCGCTCCCCGACGTTCGAGAACAGGCAAACTGCCGGTCGACGGCTGGGAGAGGCGTTGCGCGAGCGAGATATCGCGGTCGACATCGTCCTCGCGATACCGCGCGGTGGGCTGCCAGTGGGCCGCCCCGTCGCCGACGCGCTCGACGTCCCGCTGGACATCGCGGTCGCAAAGAAGATCGGCGCACCGAACAACCCCGAGTACGCTATCGGCGCCGTCGCCGCGGACGGAGCGGTCTGGCTCAACACCGATGTCATCGAGCAACGCGAGATACCCCGGGACTACGTTGCGAGCACACGAGCGGAGATGGCGGAAGCCGCCCGACAGAAGGCCCAGCGCTACCGCAGTTCGGAGTCGTCGCCGACACTTACCGGGAAGCGAGTCTGCCTCGTCGACGACGGCGTGGCGACGGGCGCGACGGCGCGGGCCTGCATCGAGCAGATCCGACAGGCCGGTCCCGAGCGACTCGTGCTTGCGGTGCCGGTCGCTTCGCCGCGGGCGATTTCGGACCTCGAAGCGCTGGTCGACGAGGTGGTCTGCTTGGAGGTCCCGTCGGCGTTCCGCGCCGTCGGCCAGTACTACGAGCAGTTCGACCAGGTTTCCGACGAGGACGCGATGTCGTATCTCGACGGCGAGTGACCGTTACCGCTCTATCCCTGATTCCGGCCGGACAGTCTCGGTCTCCGTCTCACCGATGGGGGTAAAGTCGCCGCTGGACTTGATAATCGAGAGCGCTGTCATGATGTCTGTCCGGGTGAGTAACCCCTCGAAGGAGTCGTCCTCGTCAGTGACGAGCAGGCGACCGACGGAGTTCTGCTGGAGCGAGGTCAGCGCGTCCATCACATCGGTCTCCGGACTGATTGTGATGATTTCCGTCGTCATCACGTCGCCGACGGTGTAGGCCTCGCGCTCGACCTCCTGAACGGCGCGGGCGTCTTCGAGCGTGACGAGGCCGACGACCTCGCCGCCGCGCTCGACCGGATAGCCGGTGTGACGCTCCTTGAACATCGTCTGGATGAGTTCCCGGACGGACATGTCCTCGGGGACTGTCGTTACGTGGTCCGCCGGCGTCATCACGTCCGCGACGGTGACGCCCTCGAACGCGGCCCGCATCGAGGTCTGGCGGGACTCGCCCGCCGCGCCGATGTAGATGAAGAAGGCCAGGCCGGCGAGGAAGATATTTCCGAGGACGAAGATGCCAAACAGGCCGAGGAAGACGGCGAACACCTTCCCGACTTCGGCGGCGATGGTGGTGGCTCTGGCGTACGACCGCCGGCGGGCCAGCAGCGCGCGCAGGACGCGGCCGCCATCCATCGGGAAGCCGGGGAGCATATTGAACGCCGCCAGTGCGATGTTCATCAGCGCCAGATAGCCGAGGATGAACCGTGCTGATTCGATGGCTGTCGCCGCACCGCTTGGGAGAAGCTGGAACGCGACGAAACAGACAGCGCCGACGGCGATACTGACGATGGGGCCGGCAATAGCGATGACCAGCTCCTGTTTCCAGTCTTCGGGCATCTCGCTGAGCTGGGCGATGCCGCCGAACAGCCAGAGCGTGATGGAGTCAATAGGGAAGCCATAGCGGATAGCGACGAGGGAGTGGCCGAGTTCGTGGAGGACGACGCCGGTGAACAGGCCGAGGGCCGCACCGATGCCGAGTACCCAGACGAGCGCGCCGTCGGTGAGGACGGCCGCGTCCAGCCCGGCGTTCAGCGTCCCGTTCAACAGCTCGGTCGTCTGCTCGATCTGTGTCCCGATAATCCAGGCGAACAGCGGTAGCACGAGGAGAAATGTCAGGTCCAACTGGATCGGGATTCCGAACGCGCTTCCGATGCGGAACCGGCGCATACCCGTCGCTTATCGGGGGACGGTCTTAAGCCCCCTTGGCGGAACTGCCGTGGTAACCGACGCCGGTACGCCTTTGCGGCGCGCCCGCGATGGACCGCACATGAGCGACCCACTGATTCGCCGCGCTGACGACATCGAGTACGAGGCCGTCGACGCAGCCGACGGGCTGGAAAAGGGCGTCCTCATCGGCGAGGAGGGGGGCGGCGGCAACCTCGCAATCCGTCGCTTCACGCTTGCCCCCGGCGGCAGCGTGCCGAAACATACTAACGACATCGAACACGAGCAGTACGTCCTTTCGGGGCGGTATACCGTCGGTATCGAAGGCGAGGAACACGACGTCGAAGCCGGCGACAGCCTCCACATCCCCGCCGGCGCTGTCCACTGGTACCGCAACGACGGCGACGAACCGGGCGCGTTCCTCTGTGCGGTTCCCGCCGGCGACGACGAAATCAAACTGCAAGGGTGACCCGGAGCAACAGTTCACTTCTCCCCGTACTTGGAACAGTGCGGGCCAGACTGCCCTACCCGTCGCTCGTTGGACAAGCCATGCTGGGTGGGACTGAAAGGGGCGGTCGGCTACGCGAACCCCGACGACGCAAGCACTGTACCGAGCGAAGCGAGGGAAGCGCACAGCGAGGCGCGGGAGCGTAGCCGACCGGGGCTTTCCGGCTGTTTAAATCAACTGTCACAGCACCAGTAACACCCACAGCTAGTCCGAACCGCTCAAGTAGCGCAGTCGCCACTAGATAATTGTGTCACAGCAGGCCGCACAGGTAGAGACGCTGTTCCTCCACGAACATGGCGAGGAGTTCCGCGTCGCCGCCCACCGGGACGGCGAGCGGCTCTTCCACGGAATCCTCGAACTCAAGGAGACCGACGCCGGCCCCCGCCCGCGTCGGCTCCGCGTCAAGGACGGGACCAGCGAGGAGCTTCGCTCGCCCGACCAGTTCGTCGACCTCGCCCGCCGTGCGGCCCGCATTCGTATTTCCGAGCAGACTGCTCCGCGTGCACGCGAGCGCATCCGAGAGATGCTCGACGCGTACCAGATCGAGGCCAAGGTCGTCCGGACCTGTCGGCTGTGTGCCTCCGACGGGCGCTACTCGCCGATTACCAGCGAGACGGCTATCGAGACTGACGACGAGACCATCTGCCCGGAGTGCGCTCGCCAGCAGCTCGACCGAGAACTCGCCTACAAAGGAAACATCGGCGGCGACGCTCGCGACCGGCTCGAAGAGCTCCTGCTCGAAGTGCAGGACCTCGACCGCGTGACGAACCTCCTGTCGGGCCAGCTGGACCCGGACCTGACGAAGTTCGACGAGATTTCGGCGACCGTCGACGAGGTCGACCCCGTTCGCGTTGATTCGCTGGACCTCCATCCCGGGATGCAGGAGCATCTCGAATCCCGGTTCGACACGCTCCTGCCGGTCCAGAGCCTCGCCGTCGAGCACGGGGCCACGGAGGGCCGCGACCAGCTGGTCGTGAGCGCGACGGCGACGGGGAAGACGCTCATCGGCGAGATGGCCGGCATCGACCGCGTCCTGAACAACAAGGGCACGATGCTGTTTCTCGTCCCGCTGGTCGCGCTTGCAAACCAGAAATACGAGCAGTTTCAGGACCGCTACGGCGACATGGTCGACGTGTCGCTGCGCGTGGGCGCGAGCCGCATCGCCGACGAGGGCGGACGCTTCGACCCCGAAGCCGATGTCATCGTCGGGACCTACGAGGGAATCGACCACGCGCTCCGGACCGGCAAGGACCTCGGGACGGTCGGTACGGTCGTCATCGACGAGGTCCATACGCTCGGCGAGGACGAGCGAGGCCACCGCCTCGACGGCCTGATTTCCAGACTCAAATACTACTGCGAGTCCGGCGGCGCACCCGACAGCGGCGACACGCAATGGATCTATCTCTCGGCGACGGTCGGCAACCCCGGCCAGCTGGCCGACCAGCTCCGGGCGACGCTCATCGAGTTCGAGGAGCGGCCGGTCCCCATCGAGCGCCACGTCACGTTCGCCGACGGCCGCGAGAAGATCGAGACCGAAAAGAAGCTCGTCAAGCGAGCCTTCGACAACAAGTCGAGCAAGGGGTACCGCGGCCAGACCATCATCTTCACGAACTCCCGACGCCGGTGTCACCAGATTTCACGCAAACTGGAGTACAGCTCCGCGCCGTACCACGCCGGGCTGGACAACCGGAAGCGACAGCGGGTCGAGCGGCAGTTCGCTGATCAGGACCTCGCGGCGGTCGTGACGACGGCGGCGCTGGCGGCGGGGGTCGACTTCCCGGCCTCGCAGGTCATCTTCGACTCGCTTGCGATGGGTATCGAGTGGCTCACCGTTCAGGAGTTCAGCCAGATGCTCGGCCGGGCTGGTCGCCCGGACTACCACGACAAGGGCACCGTCTACATGCTGGTCGAGCCGGACTGTTCGTACCACAACAGCATGGAGATGACCGAGGACGAGGTGGCGTTCAAGCTCCTGAAAGGCGAGATGGAGCCGGTCATCACCCGCTACGACGAGGGCGCGGCCGTCGAGGAGACGCTGGCGAACGTCACCGTCGCCGGCAAGCAGGCCAAGCGGCTCAACGACCGGATGGTCGGCGAGGTCCCGACCAAGCACGCGCTCGGGAAGCTACTGGAGTACGAATTTATCGACGGGCTCTCACCGACGCCGCTCGGCCGAGCCGTGACCCGGCACTTCCTCGCGCCCGACGAGTCGTTCCAGCTGCTCGACGGCATCCGAAAGGGACAGCACCCCTACGAGATCGTCGCCGACATGGAACTGCGCGACGAGCACTGAGCCGCGTTCGTTCCGCAGACCTGTCGGCCAAGTATCCTTTCGGCGTACATTCTTGTAGCGGCACGTACTTCCGGTGTCCATGGGCCTGTTCGATACGATCCGTCGCGCCGTCGGTGGCGATGACTCGTCGACCGACGGAGACGAGCGGGCGGCCGGGGGCGACCCGCCGTCCGACGATGGGCCGGACCTTCTGGATACAGCGACGCTCGACCCGACGACGTTCCGGGAGTACGCCGAGCACGTCGTCGACGGCGCGGACCCGCTGACGTTCGACCCCGACGCACTCGCACGCCTCGATACGGCTATCGAGGAGAGCTACGACGGCAAAACCGTCGGCGACGCCGCGAGTGTGACGACCTACACCGAGAACACGGTTCGGTTCGGAAGCTACCTCGGCGAACTCCTCGTGCGGGCGTACGACGGCAAGTGGGTCCAGTCAGACGGTCGATGGGGCGTCGCTGTCGCCGGCCCGGACGATGAGGTGGGTGTCGCGGTGTTCGACGTGGCCGCTCGCTCGTTCGCCGACAAACCGGTGTTTGCGGCCGTCGTGACGCGTCTGGAATCCGACCTGGAACTGGATAGCATACAGAGTACCGACGACGGAGGTCTGACAGAGCCGGGCGCGGACGAAATCGACGCCGACAGTGTCGTCTCCGAGCCGACACGGATCGTCCGTCGAGTTGACGACGGACAGGCGGACGAACGCGACGGACCGCCCGAACCGACGGCAACAGATGAGCGAAGTGAGGCAACTGCCGGCGACACCGCTGCTACCGATTCGTCCCAGGCCATCGAAACAGAGCCGACCCGAATCGTCCGGCGGGTCGAATCCGAGTCGGAAGGCGAAGACCGGCCGGACGACACCGACCCCACACCAGCCGTCAGTGAGGCCGCTGACGAGCCAGAGAACGAGCCACCGTGGGGCAGTGACGACGCCGACGGTTCGACCGCTGACATCGGCGAGGACGCAGAGCCCGAGACGACCGAGTCAGCGTCAGACGATGCCGGCAGCGAGCCGTCGGCCGCTAAAACCACCGAGGAGGGGTCGACTATCGACTCAAGCGATGCGGAGCCGGCCACCGAACCCGCTGCCGAGCAATCGGCTGTTGATACTGCCGATGAGCAACCAACGGCCGAAACACCGGCAGCGGACTCGACCTTCGACGCCGCTGAAGACGGACCGACTGCTGACACGACTGATGCTGTCGAGACGACGGCCGATGCCGATGATACCGCTGATATGGCCACTGCCGACGAAGCGGCCGCGTACATCGACGAAGCGGAACCGGCAGCCGACAGTGCTACAGCGGACCCCTCGGACGAAGCGCCGGCGGCCGAGACACTTCCCGAAGACTCGGCTATCGACACTCGCGACGAGGATCGAACTGTCGACGCGCCCGCGGGAGCGGCAACCGACACATCTGCTGACGAAGCAGTGACCGATACAGCCGACGACGGAGCGGCCAGGGAATCGATAGACGACGAATCAAAGCCCGATATCTCGCCGGATGCGTCGTCAGACGTCGCTACAGACGCGGAGGCGGTTTCCGAAACCACGGGTGACGAGTCGCCTGCAGACACCGCTGACGCCGCGGGGGTCGATGACCCGCCGGCAGCCGTTGCGGAATCCGACGCCGTGGAACAGTCCGATGATCGTCCCGACACATCGGCTCCTGTCGGGGATGTCGAGGCGTCTGATGCCACTGAGACTGCACCGTCACAGGACGCAACCGCTGACGAGACGCCTGATACGGCGGCCGCTGACGAACGTGAGCAGCCTGCTTCCACCGGCAGCGACTCGACCGCTGGCTCGGCGGCCCGCGCGTGGGAGCCCGGAACAGTCCGCGCAGAACACGCCGACACCGCCGTCGAGTTCGCCGACTTCTGGGGCGAACACGACCTCGATTTCTCGCCGGCCTCGCTTTCGCGGCTCGACGATCTGGTCGACGCGGAGTGGGACGACGAGCGATTCGCCGAGACGACGTTCGGGAGCGACGACTCCTTCGACGACCGCGCGTTCACCAGTGTCGTGCGGGAACTCGGCGGCTACTTCGGCGAAGTACTCGTCCGGCAACTCGACGGCAAGTGGACCGACGAGACGGACCACGAAGCGGCCGTCGTCGTCGGCGGACCGGGCGGGCAGTTCGCCATCCCCGTCTTCGAGGTCGCGATAACCTCGCTCAGAAAACAGGCGGTGTTCGGCCGGAGCTACGACGCCCTGCTCGAAGACCTGGGTCGTGACGGGCCGACGCGGTGAGCAACGCGACACCGGCCAGGCGGTTTCTCGCTGTTGCTAGTCAGAGATGGGTATGACTGACGTGCTCCCGCATTCGGGACACTCGTCGTGGTCCGTGTAGAGGAGCGTATCACACTCGATACACCGGTGGGTGGCTTCGTCGTCGGACGCGTTCCCGACCTCCTGTTTCAGCTCCTCGACTTTTCGACCGAGATCGTTGAAAAGGCTCATTGCCACTCCTTCGGCCCGGACAGGGATAAACGTCGGCTGCCTGGTCAGGGTGTGAGCGGACGCCACCGCACGCAAACGACCCATGCTTTTGTCACTGGCGGCGCAGGGGCCAGACGTGTCGCTGCCACCTGTTACGCCGGGGATGTTGTTCGTCTTCGCGGTTATCGTCGCTGCGCTGGTGCTGTTTGCGACGGAGGCGCTGCCAGTCGACGTGACTGCTATCGCCGTCATGGTCGCGCTGATGCTGGCCGAACCGGTGACGGTGCTCGCGACCGACCTCGGGTTGCTTGCCGAGCCGGTGTACGTGTTACACCAGGCCGGTGACGGGATTTCGCCGCTGGACCGCGGGCTCTCTGGCTTCGCCTCGACGGCGACCATAACGGTGCTGGCGATGTTCATCCTCTCCGACGGCGTCCAGCGGACCGGCATCGTCCAGATTCTCGGCGCGAAAATCGCCTCGCTGACCGGGGACAGCGAAACGAGACAGCTCAGTGCGACCGTCGGGCTGGTCGCGCCTATCTCCGGGTTCATCAACAACACCGCCGCCGTCGCCATCCTCCTGCCGATGGTCACCGACATCGCGCACAAGGGCAAGCTCTCGCCGTCGAAACTGCTGCTGCCGCTGTCCTACGCCTCGATGTTCGGCGGGATGCTGACCCTCATCGGCACCTCGACGAACATCCTCGCCTCGCAGCTCTCGGCGGAACTGCTCGGCCGCCCGTTCAGCATGTTCGAGTTCACCCAGCTCGGCATCATTGTGACCATCGTCGGGACGATCTACCTGCTCACCGTCGGTCGCTATCTGGTCCCGTCGCGTATCCCAGCCGAGGAGGACCTCACCGAGGAGTTCGAGATGGGTGAGTACCTCACCGAGGTCGTCGTCCGCGAGGACTCCCCGCTCATCGGTCAGACCGTCGAGGAGGCCCTCAGGGTATCTGAGTTCGACGTGGACATCGTCCAGCTGGTCCGCGAGAAACGAACGTTCCTCGAACCCTTCGGCCAGAAAACGATTCGGGCCGGCGACGTCTTCGCGATTCGGACGGGCCGGGACACGCTCGTCGACCTCCTCGACGTCGAAGGGCTGGACGTGATTCCCGAAGTCGAGGTCGGTGAGGCAGAACTGGAGGCCGCAAACGAGCGAAAGAACCTCGTCGAGGTCGTCGTCGCTCCCGGCTCCTCGCTCATCGGTGAGACGCTCGTCTCCACGAGCTTCCGCCAGCGCTACGACGCAACCGTGCTGGCACTTCGCCACGGCCAGGAGCTGTACCGCCAGCGGATGGACCACGTCAAACTCCGCATCGGCGATACGCTGCTGGTGCAGGCCACCCCCGACAGCATCGACCGCCTCAACCGCAACAACGACTTCATCGTCGCCCAGGAGGTCGAACGGCCGGACTTCCGCCGGTCGAAGATTCCCGTCGCGGTCGGCATCGTCGCCGCCGTCGTCGGCGTTGCCGCGTTGACTCCGATTCACATCGTCATCTCAGCGCTGGGCGGCGCGCTCGCGATGGTCCTCACCGGCTGTCTCCGCCCGTCGGAACTGTACGACGCCGTCCAGTGGGACGTCGTCTTCCTGCTTGCCGGCGTCATCCCGCTGGGTGTCGCCCTGCAGGAGACCGGCGGCGCTGACCTGCTCGCGGAGCTGTTCGTCATGGGTGCCGGCAGCGTCCTCACCGCCGGGGGCGGCCTCGCCGTCGTCCTCGGGCTGATGTATCTCGTCACGGCGCTGTTGACGAACATCATCTCGAACAACGCCTCCGTTGTGCTGATGATTCCGGTCGCTATCGAAACGGCCCAGCAACTGAATGCCAACGCCTTCGCGTTCGTCCTCGCCGTCACCTTCGCCGCCTCGACGGCCTTTATGACGCCGGTCGGGTACCAGACGAACCTCCTCGTCTACGGTCCCGGTGGATACCGCTTCACTGACTACCTCCGCGTCGGAGCGCCGCTACAGGCCGTCTTCGCCGTCGTGACCACGCTCGGCATCGCGTACTTCTGGGGCCTCGCTCCCGCGTGACACAGCGGCCTCGCAACGAAACCCTTTACTCGCTGTCCGGTCGAGATGTTGATGCGGGATCGTGGGGTAGCTTGGTAACCTTCGGGCCTTGGGTGCCCGCGCCCCTAGTTCAAATCTGGGCGATCCCATCCCTACCACACTCGAAGTGGCCCTTTTGCCGCTTCTACTGTCGTTCCTTCAGATACTCGTTCTGATCGTCCCTCGCAGTCATCGTTCTTCGTAGTCGTACTCGCGTTCCGACTGCCGCCGACATGCTACCAGCGAATACCCGAGCCACACTGCGAAAAGAAGCCGTAGCGATGGCACGCCGCGCTAGTCGCCAGTCCCGTCGGGGATGGAACGCGTAGTGCGCTCCTCGCTGGCACCGTCGGCATCGCCGTGGTCGTCTCCCCCGCCACTGGTGTCGAACTGATCGACAGTCGCGGCCAGCGAGTCGGCGCGGTCGCGGAGTTCGTCCGCGCTCTGGGCGATTTCAGCGACGGACGCGGACTGCTCCTCGGCGGCCGCCGATACCTGCTCGGCGTCCTCTGTCACGTTCTGGCTGATCTCGGAAACTCCATCGACGCGGTGGACGACGCTCTGTGTCGCGTCGGCCTGGTCTTCGGTGGCATCCGCAATCTCCTGAATCCCGTCGTTGGCGTCCTCGATTGCCTCGACGGTATCCTCGATGGCGTCGGCAGCCTCGCGGACAGTCTCGACACCGGTGTCGATGTGGTCGCTGGTCGCGCGGATGTCCGTGACAGTCTCGTCGGTCTCCGTCTGCACGGCCGCGATTTCGGCCTCTATCTCTGCGGCCGCCTGTTTCGTCTCCTCCGCGAGGTTCTTGACCTCGTCGGCGACAACGGCGAAGCCCTCGCCGTCCTTGTCGGCACGGGCGGCCTCGATGTTGGCGTTCAGGGCGAGCATATTCGTCTGCTCGGCGATATCCGAGATGAAGTCGACGATCTCGCCGATGTCGTCCATCCGCTCCTGTAGCGCGAGAATCTGGTCGACCGCGTCTGCCGAGCGGGACTCGATTTCAGCCATGTCGTCGATGGCCGACTCGGCGGCTTCCCGGCCCGCTTCGCCACGGTCGACGGCTTCTCTGGCCGTCTCTGCGACCGTCGTCGACGACGCTGCGACTTCCTCGATGCTCGCCGATAGCTGGTCCATCTCGGCGGCGGCCTCCTCGAGGTCGTCGTGCTGTCTGATAGCGCCGTCGGCGATCTCCTGTATGCGGTCACTGACGGTCTGGCTCGTCGTCTCGATTTCCTCGGCCCCGGTTGCGACCTCGATTGTGGCATTCGCGACCTCGTCGGCGAACGCCGCGACCTCGCTGACGGTGGCTTCGAGGCCGTCGAGCATCGCGTTGAACTCCACTGCGACTTCCCGCATCGCCGTCTCTTCCGCGTCCTCGTCGAGTCGCTCCGTGAGGTCACCGTCGGCGATGTCTTGCATCACCGCGCTGTACTCGGTGGCGCGCTCCTGCAGACGCTGGCTGGCTTCCTCTGCCTCGGCCCGTGCGTCTTCTGCTTCCGTACGCAGCTCTTCGGCTTCCGCCCGCGCCGTCTTCGCTTCCTCGACCGCATCCTCCGCTTCCTGAATGCGGTTCTGCAGCGAGACTCGCATATCGTCAAACGTCCCGTAGAGCCGGCCGATTTCGTCGGCACGGTTCGTCGAGAGGTCGACATCGAAGTCCCCGGCCTCGATGCGTTCGGCACGGTCTCGCAGCTGCTTCAGGGGGTCGACCGTGCGTTTCCCAAGCACGAGACCGACAGCCGACAACGAAACGAGCGCCAGCAGTACAAGCAGTCCGACCGTCTGACCGACCGTATCCCGGACACTGAACGCCTGGGCCGTGTCCAGGCTCGTAACAGTGACCCAGTTGGTGGTCGGGACGGGCGCGAACGCGTACACGCGACCATCGGCAACCGCTGTCACCGGTGCTGCAGTGCCGTTCGCGTCGCGGATCGCCGCGAGGCTCTCACTATGGGTGTCGGCATCGAACTCGCGGTCGATGTTCAACACCGTCTCGTCGTTAGTGTTCAGAATCGTGGTTTCCTTCGTGGAATTGGCATCGCTGAGCCGGTCGACCTGGCTCTGGATGCGCGTGACGACGACGAGGTACGAGCCGTCGCGCTTCGGGACCGAGCTAGCGAACGCCATCACGGGCTCGTCGTTGAGGACCGGTGAGCGGTACGACCGACTACTCGACCACACCTGACTGTTGTTCCCGGGTCCTTCCGGCACTTCGGCGGCCGTCCACGGCGCGTCAAGTTCGGATAGCGACCGCCCCTCCAGCGGGAGTTCCGTGCTGGCGACCACTTCGCCACGAGTATCGTTTACGAGGTGCATACTGACAACATCGTCGGGCAGTAGCTGGTCCTGCAACAGGATGTACGCCGCGGCGCGCCGGTCGCTCCGGAGCGGTTCGCCCTGTGAGACGGAGCGCGTGTGCGTGCGTTGCTGTTCGACCCACGAGCCGATAGAGCCCCCCTCCAGCTGGCTGGTCTCGGCGAGCTGTCCGGTCGTCTGGCGTTCGACGGCTGTGGATGTCGCCTGGAAGGTGAACGCGCCAGCGCCCGCGATGACGAGCAACACGGCAAGGAACGCAACAGCGAACTTCGCAGCGAACCGCTGCCGGACAAACTCGGGAGCGACCCGATCAAGCGCGCTCGCCAGTCCGTCGAGCGGACCGCCCGCCATCAGGCACCACCCGTGTTGGAGCGCTCAGTGGGTACGTCGATGTCGCCGGCGGCGACCTGCTCCCGCGACGTCGACAGCGCCTCCCTGACATCGTCGGGAATTGCCGGTTCGAGGGAGGTGCCATAGACGACGCCGACGCCGTCACTATCCAGCCCGAGAGAGACCACCTCACCAGCGGGAAGGCTGTCCGTGACCGTCGCCGTCGCAGCGTCGTAGACGGCTACGTTCACCCGCTTGACCATGCTCGCGAGCACGACGTCCGCGTACCGGGGATTACTGCGGGACTGGTCCGAGTCAACACCGATTGCGTACCGGCCACTGGCCTGTGCGGCCTGGAAGATGCCGACACCTGCGCCACCCGCTGCGTGGTAGACGATGTCCGCCCCATCATCGTACATCCCGGCTGCGATGTCGCGGGCGCCCTGCACGTCGTCGAAATTCCCGAGATACTCCGTGAGGACATCGACGTCCGTGTTGGCGTACTCGACGCCGGCTCTGAAGCCGGCCTCGAACTTGTGGATGAGGGGCTGGTCGAGGCCGCCGACGAATCCGACGGTCGTCTCGTCCGGGTTCGTCGAGCCTGCCCCGAGGTCGATATCTCTGGTCGTGAGCAGCCCAGCGAGGTTCCCGGCCTGGAACGATCCCTCGTGTTCGCGGAACACGTAACTCGCCACGTTGTCGGCCTCTACGACAGAGTCGACGATCATGAATTGCTGGTCTGTGTACTCCGGTGCAGTCTCAGACAGCCCCTCGGCCTGCAGGAATCCGATACAGCAGATCAGGTCGTATGGTGGGTTCGTCGAACTCGCCAGTTCGGCCTGTACCTCGGCGAAGCCGGCGACGCTGTTTGGCTCGTGGTTCGTGTATTCGACCCCATCATCGAGCCGCGCGCGCTGAATGCCGCGGTTCGCCGCATCGTTGAACGAGCGGTCATCCAGCCCGCCCAGTGCGTACACCATTCCGACAGTCGCCGCCGCATCGCTCACGCCGATGTCGCTTTCCGTCGCTTGCTGGCTGTCGCCGGTGTCCTCGTCTCCGCTCCCTCCGAAATCCCCGAAGCGGCCTGCACAGCCGGCGAGCGTTGCGGTCGCGGCCGCGCTGCCGCTGGCGAGGAGCCGACGCCTTGTGATTTTTTGATCGCGCACGGTTATTCTACTCTGAGTGAATCAGGTATACCAGCAAAAACTACTGGTCCCAATTCTCGGCACTGATACTAATAGTACCCCAATGCCGCCTCATTTCAGTTCCACCCCGGTTTGCGAACCTTCTTAGGCCAGTGGGCATAACCACTGTCCACTCAAATGGCGACCGCCGAGAACACCGAACTCATCGACCGCTTCGAGGAGTTCTACCGCAACTACTACCGCAACGAGATCGGTGAGCTCGCCCAGAAATATCCGAACGACCAGAAATCGCTGTATATCGACTGGGACGATCTCTATCGCTTCGACCCGGACCTGGCCGACGACTACCGCACCAAGCCCGAGCAGATTCAGGAGTACGCCGAGGAGGCCCTGCGACTGTACGACCTGCCGGTGGACGTGTCGCTCGGACAGGCCCACGTCCGCGTCCGGAACCTCCCCGAGTCGGAGGACATCCGCGACCTGCGCCACGAACACCACGGCAACCTCGTCGCCGTCAGGGGCATCATCCGGAAAGCGACCGACGTGCGCCCGAAGGTCATCGAGGCGGCTTTCGAGTGCCAGCGCTGTGGGACGCTCACGCGCATCCCCCAGACCGCCGGCGACTTCCAGGAACCCCACGACTGCCAGGGCTGTGAACGACAGGGGCCGTTCCGGCTCAACACCGACCAGTCCCAGTTCATCGACGCCCAGAAGCTCCGCGTGCAGGAGTCCCCCGAAGGCCTGCGTGGCGGGGAGACACCCCAGTCCATCGACATCAACATCGAGGACGACATCACAGGCCACGTCACTGCGGGCGATCACGTCCGCGTGACCGGCATCCTCAAGCTCGACCAGCGGGGCAACGACAACGAGAAGTCCCCGATGTTCGACATCTACATGGAGGGCGTCAGCGTCGAAATCGAGGACGAGCAGTTCGAGGACATGGAGATCACCGACGCCGACAAGAAGGAGATCGTCGAACTCTCCAACGAAGCTGACATCTACGACAAGATGGTCGGGGCCATCGCACCCTCCATCTACGGCTACGAGAAGGAGAAGCTCGCGATGATGCTCCAGCTCTTCTCGGGCGTGACCAAAGAGCTTCCTGACGGATCTCGGATACGTGGAGATCTCCATATGTTGCTGATAGGAGATCCGGGGACGGGGAAATGCGTCCACGGTGACACGCGAGTAACTCTCGCAGACGGCCACGAACGGCCGATACGAGAGGTCGTTGAATCGAACTTAGATGATCCCAAACCAGTCGACGACGGCGTGTGGGACACTGTTGATTTCGATGTCCCGTCACTCCAATCCGATGGAACAGTAGCCACGCAAAACGCGACCAAGGTTTGGAAGCGCAAGGCACCGGAAACACTGTATCGGATACGAACCGCGACCGGTCGTGAACTCGATGTAACACCGTCACATCCACTGTTCGTCCAATCTAACGGGCGGTTTCAGGCCAGGAAAGCCGAGGAATTAGAGAGCGGGACACACGTTGCCGTTCCACGGAAGGTTTCCACAAATGCCCGTAACGAACTGGATGTCACGTTCCGACAATCACAGGCCCACAACAGAATCGACCTTGACCTTCCACCGCAGTGGACACCCGAACTGGCCCGTCTGATCGGTTATATTGTTGCCGAGGGGTACGTCGAGCAACGTCCGGATAACACGGGGTATGTTTCGATAACCAATAACGACCGCGAAGTTCTCGATGACGCGAAATCTGTTCTGGAGACACTGAACCTCAACGTTACGGAACGGAGTTCACACGAGGGGAAGACCACCCGCGAACTGTTGTGTTCTGCCGGCGAGTTCGTGAGCTTCCTCGCATCTCTGGACGAAACGTTGCTCCAGTCCTCGGCGGAGAGACGCGTTCCGCAAGATATCATGCGAGCCAGCGACAACGTTGTCACCGGATTTATTCGAGGCTATATCGAGGGAGAGGGACACGTTTCGACATCACAGCGGGAGATTACTGTTGCTTCGATGAGTAAACCGCTGCTGGAAGATGTTCGAACTCTGCTCGTCACACAAGGAATCACGGCACAACTCCAACCCCGGAACAACGGTAGCTACCGGCTTCGAATCTCCGGAAACTCCTTCCACGACTACGCCGAACAAATCGGATTCATCACAGCGCGAAAGACCGAAGCGTGCCGGCAGTTCGAGGGAACCCACGGAAATACGAACCTTGATATTGTCCCCAATCTGGGTCCGGAACTCCGTCGCATCCGGGAAGCACTTGGACTGACGCAATCCGAGTGCGGCCTCCCGCGTTCGACGTATCAACACTACGAGCGGGGACGCCGAAACCCAAGCCGTGACAGTCTCGAATCGGTTCTCGATGCGTTCCAGGCACGGTTGGCTGAGATGAACAATGACACACCTATCAGCGACACTGCGCGTAGCGACGGCGGCGGAACGGGGTCACTCCGTCAAGACCTGGATTCACTCACTGCATTCGTCGAAGGCGATATGGCATGGGACCGGATCGAATCGATAGAACCTATCGAACACGACGAAAAGTGGGTCTACGACCTCGAAATCGAGGGAACACACAACTATCTCACTAACGGCGTGGTCTCGCATAACTCACAGATGCTGTCATATATCGAGAATATCGCACCACGCTCTGTCTACACCTCCGGCAAAGGGTCGTCGAGCGCGGGGCTCACTGCGGCCGCCGTGCGCGACGACTTCGGCGACGGCCAGCAGTGGACGCTGGAAGCGGGCGCGCTCGTGCTCGCAGACCAGGGCATCGCCGCTATCGACGAACTCGATAAGATGTCTCCGGAAGACCGCTCCGCGATGCACGAAGCGCTGGAACAGCAGCGTATCAGCGTCTCGAAGGCTGGAATCAACGCGACACTCAAATCCCGCTGTTCGCTGCTGGGCGCGGCCAACCCCAAGTACGGCCGCTTCGACCAGTACGAACCCATCGGGGAGCAGATCGACCTCGAACCGGCGCTCATCTCCCGGTTCGACCTCATCTTCACCGTGACGGACAAGCCCGACGAGGAGAAAGACCGGAACCTCGCCGAGCACATCATCCAGACCAACTACGCCGGCGAACTCCACACGCACCGGACGGAAAACCCCACTTCGAATTTCAGCGAGGAGGAGGTCGGGACCGTCACCGAGGAGGTCGCGCCGACAATCGAACCGGACCTCCTCCGGAAGTACGTCGCCTACGCGAAGCGCAACTGCTTCCCGACGATGACCGAGGAGGCAAAGAGCCGTATCGAGGACTTCTACGTCGACCTACGGATGAAGGGACAGGACGAGGACGCGCCGGTGCCCGTCACCGCCCGGAAACTGGAGGCGCTGGTCCGATTGGCCGAGGCCTCTGCACGTATACGCCTCTCTGACACCGTCGACGAAGCCGACGCCGACCGGGCGGTCGACATCGCCCACTACTGCCTGAAGGAGATCGGCGTCGACCCCGAGACCGGCGAGTTCGACGCCGATGTGGTCGAGACCGGCCAGTCAAAGACCCAGCGCGACCGCATCCAGAACATCAAAGGCATCATTTCGGACATCGAAGACGAGTACGACGAGGGCGCACCCGCCGACGTGGTCATCGAACGCGCCGAGGAGGTCGGCATCGACGAGTCGAAGGCCGAACACGAGATCGACAAGCTGAAACAGAAAGGTGAGGTGTACGAGCCCCGGACGGACCACCTCCGGACGACCTGATATGGACCGCATTTCCGCACTCCGCAACATCGAGGAGGCGCTGGCCGAGTTCGAGACAGGGTCGAAGTCACTCAGTGACCTCGAACAGGACGTTCGCGGGACGCTCCGGACCTACGCGACTGAGTTCGAGGGGGACTTGCAGGCCTACCGGGCAAGCGGTGAGGCCGCCGTGGACGGCCTCGTCGTCCTCGCGCCATCCGAGACAGCAGCCCGCGAACGGGTGCAAGACCTCGTCGCGGACGCCGGCGAATTTACCGTTACAGTCGTCGAGTAGGACGTTCTCTAGCACCGCGGGTACTGTCGATGTCTCCATCTGCTGTCCACAGTGTCGACTCCGGAGTCCGACTGCCGCCGCTATCTTTCTGGCCAGTCGTCATATATATTCAATTTAAACCACATTCAATTCAGTAAAATTTTATAGTAATAATAGTAATGTCTACCCAGTGCTACTCGTCGTCACGTACTCCCGGGCGGCACGCACAGACCTGCGGAACGTCTGTCGTGCCCACGAAGACTGTGTCGTTCGGCAGTTCGGGAGAGCAGCGCTGTTCTCCGGAACCGAGTTCGGGGCCTTCCAGGCGCTCCGGCTCCACGAGAAACACGACCTCGACATACAGATCGAACACGTCGAACCGTTCGAGCCGACAGACGTCCCGAAGCACGTCCGCGAGGCGGCCAAACGGTACGAAGCACGCGAGGAACCGGCGACGCCCTACGAGCGGTTCGCGTCGGGGCGTGACCTCCCGGACCCGGACCAACTCCGAGGCGTCGACCTGTGAAGCTCCGCGTCGCTGGAACCACTTACGCGGGCGCTGTCGTCGACCTCCGAGCGCGAGGCGTCGACGGTCGAATCATCGCCGCGAGTATCCGTGGGCGGCGGTGCTTTCCGGCCCTTTCCTGCCCGGAACCACCGGCCGTGTACGCCTACGCCGGATACGTCCACCCGTCGATGGGACTCCGAACGCGGACCGCGCTCGCGGCCGCCGCTCAGTCACGGGGACACGAGACCCCGCAGGACGACGCTATCGCGGAGTGCCGCGCCCAGCTGGCCGAGCTCGAATGTTCGCCGCCGGATCTGCCGGACCCTGTCGAGCCGGTTTCGGAGTCGACCATCGACGGCTTGCAGGAAGCGGTCGCGACCCACCGCGGCCGTCTCACCGCTCGGCAGGCGGTCGGGGCGGACGACGGGGCGGTACAGGCTGACCTCCGGGACGCGGCGACAGAACTGAGCGAACGGGAGACCCGACGGGCTGCCGCCAGAGAGACCCGCGAACTCCGCCGGGAGCGGGCACGCGCCTACCGGGATACGCTGGAGGAGCAGCGACGGCTTGCTGACGAACTGGCGAATCTCCGACGGAGTGCCCGGGCGACCCTCGTCGACCGATGCGCCGATGCGTTCGCTCGGGCCATCGAAGCCGTTCCGGGGCCGGTCCCGGACAGCCCGTTCGACGCCGACCCAGTAACGGCCGCGCTGGCCGTACTCCGGGTCGCCCGGACGCCCGCACCGGTCGTCCTCGGAACGGATCGGTTCAGGTCACCGACGGCTGCGTCGGACTGTCTCGACGCCCCTGTCGTCCGCTGCTGACTTTTAAATCGGAAGGCCGGACCACCACCCCTATGGTTACCTTCGACTGTCGCGCCGAGCGAGTTGACGGCGTGACGCTCGTCACGGCGACCGTCGGCGACGTTACCGAACCGACTCGAATCACTGTTCGGAACTGTCTCGATGGCCCTCTCTGGCCGCCGAGAAAGCAGGGCGTTCCAGAGGCCGGCTGGACCGAGGACGGCTTCGAGGGCATCGTCGGCCCGGGAACGCACGCGCTCGGTTACGCGACGCCGGCCCCACTATCTGACCAGCCGGCAGATCTGGTGCGTGCCGAGCCGACGTCCGATACGACCCCGGCGGACGAGCGACTCGACTCCGCAGATGCCGTCCTCAGGGAACTGGGCGACCCGTCGCCGCCTGTTGATGCTGTGCCTGCAGGCGAGCCATCGCAGGCGGCCGAAGCCGCGAGTCGGCGGTCGAATGAATCCACAGTCGAACAGGAGATGGACCCGCAGCGAGCGACCGTCAAATCGCCAGCCGAGTCGGGGACGCCGATGGGCCTGCGACCGGACCAGCAGCTCCCCGACGCTGTCTCGCAGTGGCTCGAAACCGTTGCTCGACGCGTCGACCGCGCAGAGCGGCTGGCCGAGGCGGACTCGCTGTCGGCGGCGACAGCTGCGGTTCGCGCGGCGGACGGCCTGTCCGGCGTCCGGACGGTCACGACACGCGGCGATACTGACGAGCAGATGCTCCGTGCGTTGGCCCGGCGGGCCGAACGGCTCGCCGACCGACGGGCGGCCGCCACAGTGCCGACCGAGACGCTGTCGCGCCTGGCATGATCTTGGCAGTCACCGGCGGCAAGGGCGGCGTCGGCAAGTCCACTATCGCGTACAATCTCGCGGCGGAACTCAGCGCGCTCGAACGGCCTAACAGCAGGGACTCGCGCTCGAACGCGAACGCTGGGAGCGTCGTCGTCGACGGCGACCTCGGGATGGCGGACCTCCCGTCCAGTCACGGCCCCGACCTGCACGACGTTCTCGCTGACCGCGCCGACCCGCACGAGGCTGTCCGTGAGACCGGCCCCGTGACCCTCGTTCCCTGCGGGCGGACGCTGGCCGGCGCTCGAAGCGCCGACTTGCAAGGCCTCACGGACGTATTCGCCGCGCTGGAGCGGACCTATCGCTGGGTCATCGTAGACTCGCCAGCCGGCCTGCACGCCGACGTGGGTCTGCCCCTCGCAGCCGCCGACGCCGCGATACTCGTCACGACGCCGGAGGGCGCGGCGCTCGCTGACGCCTTCCGGGTCCGAGCGCTGGCCCGTGAACTCGACGCCGGACTCTGTCGGGTCGTCCTCAACCGTGCCGGTCCGAACCCCGCGACCGAGGCCGTCACGGACCGGTTCGGTGCACCGACCGTCGCTGTCCCGGAGAGCGAGCCGCTAGCGACGGCACAGGCCCATGGACAGCCGCTTCGAGAAACAGCGCCGGACACGTCGGCTCGGCGCTCGATTGAATCGCTCGCTGATGCCGTCTATTCCTGTAGCTCGGTGTAGGTTCCCCGTAGCGTGACCGGCGTCACGTCCGCCGTCTCCGCCGCCTCGGCCTGCGTGAGCGCCACGTCCCGTTCCTGGGCCGCGGTGTAGAGACACGCCGCCGCGACGCCGGCCGGATTGCGGCCGCTGACCAGCCCACGGTCCTGTGCCTCGTCGACGAGCCGTTCCGCACGCTGGCGGACCGCCGTCGGCAGGTCCAGTGTCGTCGCGAACCGAGGGACGTACTCGCGTGGGTCAATCGGACCGGTTGGCAGCCCGAGCTCCCTGTTCAGAGCGTCGTAGGCCGCGCGAAGCTCCGACTGATTCGCCTTGGCGACGGTACAGAGCTCGTCGACGGTTCGGGCGACCCCTTCAGTCCGGCAGGTGGCATAGATAGCTGCGGCCGCGAATCCTTCCAGCGTTCGCCCCTGAAGCAGGTCCTCGTTCTGTGCGGATTCGAACAGCACGCAGGCCCGGTCCCGGATCGCGTCCGAGAGCGACATCGAACTGATGATACGCCGGATCTCGGTGAAGGCGTACACCTTGTTTCGCTCGCGTTTCGAGCTGATCTGTGCGCGGTTGTGCTCGCGGCGGAGGCGGGCGAACTGACGGCGCTTGCGCCCTTTCAGCCGTGTCGACCGGCCGATTTTCGTCGAGAGGCCGCGGTCGTGACGCGACCGTGTCAATGGCGCGCCTGTGCGTGCCCGGTCAGTGTCGTCATCGTCGAACGACCGCCACTCCGGTCCGGGGTCGATGGCGTCCTCGCCGACGACCAGTCCACAGCTGCCACAGACCGACTCGACACCCTGCTGTTTGACCGACCCGTTACACTCCGGACATTGCGTTACCGTCGTGCTCATGTTCCCACCTACGGCTGGGCGAGGGGTTAAAAAACCGATGCAAAGACGGGTTTCCGGGCGGTTTTCGATGCAACTGCCGACCGGTAACCGGTAGGTAGTTATCGGGTTCGACACCCGCGCCTATCGGGATACCGACAGCATTAAATTCCGGCACAAAGAATGAAATTTCAATGACGCTGTCGGATATCGCTGCCGGTGTCGAGGTCACGACCCACCAGCGTGATCGCGGCGTCGCTGCCGTCGACGAGACGGACGCCCCGCTCCCGGAGCGATTGGCCCCGGTGGCCGACGACCTCCCGTGCTCGGCGGCGACAGCGGCGACCGTCGTCGAGGCCTACGCAGCCGGCAAGAGCGTCGGCGATGCGGGCCGCGCCGCCGGTGTTGCGCCTGTGATGGCCGCCAAGACGCTCCATCTCGTCGGTGAGCAAGTGTCACCGGTCGGCCCACAGGGCCGTGAGATAATCGCCGATTGGCTCGCCGGGGACCTCTCTCGCAGCGATGCCATCGCACTCGCTGACGTAACTGAACAGGAGTTTGCCCTGGCGGTGTACATCGAAACGCACGAGCCGTTGCCCGCAGCTCGCGATGCAGTGGAGGGGGCGCTCACAACTGCGGAACGGGACCCGTTAGGGGAGACGATGAGCGACATCGGCGAGCTGCTGTGAGGATGTGTGATTTGCTTTCTCGGCGAGGTCGGGAGTGAGCGACATCGGCGAGCTGCTGTGAGGATGTGTGATCTGCACTCTCGGCGAGGTCGGGGGTGAGCGACGTCGGCGAGTTGCTGTGAGTGCGTGACTACCGTTCTCTCGCTGAGTTGGGACCGATGCTGGCAAGTCGGTGTCGTGTGTGGAACCCCTGCTCTCGCTTCTCCCGTACTGTCTGGGGCACGCTTAACACCCGTGACTGCAAACCCGGAGTTATGTCGGCTTCGGAACTGGCAGACCGGGTGGCCGAGGTGCTTGCAGCGGACAGCGAGTCGTTCAACGAACGGGCCCGCGAGGAAGCCGAAGCGCTCAAATCCGCGGTCCGGAGCGGGACCTTCGACAACTCGGAGGCGATCGTCGGCATGGAGCTGGAGCTGTATGCCGTCGATGAGCAGACCGACGCGCTCCAGCGGGTCCCGCGTCAGTTGCTCGAACTCATCGGGTTCGAAAAGGAACTCGGCCTGCACAACGCCGAGATGCAGACGAGCCCGCAGCCGTTGAACACCCACGGGCTGGCGGCCCAGCGCAACGAACTGAAGGCGTCGCTGATGCCGGCCCAGCAACGGGTACGCAACGAGGGTATCCGCCTCGTCTCTGATGGCATGTGGACCGTTCCGCCCGCCGGCGAGACGGCCCGGGAGTACCTCTGTGACTGCGTCGAACAGAGCGGCGTCCGCATCGGGACGAACATGTCGGACTCCGTCCGCTATCACACGATGGCCAACACCGACTACCCCTCGGCGTTCGAGATCGATGCGCCACACGTCTCGCTACAGGCCGAGACGGTGATGCCGGAGTCGCTCATCACCTCGATTCAACCCCACTACCAGATTCCCCACGCCCCGGACCTGCCGGAGTATTTCACCTACGCGCTCCGCATCGCCGCGCCGCTGCTGGCACTCGGCGTCAACTCGCCGTTTTTCCCGCCGGACCTCTACGACGACGCGCCCGACCCCGAAATCGTCGCCGGGGCGAACATGGAGAACCGCATCGGCGTCTTCGAGTCGGTCCTCAATCCGCCCGACGGCGACTCGACGCCACCGAAAGTCTGCTTCCCGCCGGATTTCGACTCCGTCGAGGAGGCTATCGACGACATCGTCGCTGACGACACTATCGTCCCGGTCGACCTGCAGTCGGGGACCCGCTTCGACGACGACTTCGTTCACTTCCGGCACAAGCACGGCTCGTACTGGCGATGGGTCAGGCCGGTGTTCGAGGGGCCGACGCGGTCGGCGGCCAACGCCCGCATCGAGTTCCGCCCGCTGGCCGCACAGCCGACCGTCGACGACGCAATCGGCTTTGCGGCCGTCTTCGCCGGGCTGATGGAGAGCCTGCCACAGCTCGAACACCCCATCCGGTCACTGGACTGGGAGACGGCGAAGCGGAACTTCTACGCCGCCGCTCGGAGCGGCCTCCGGGCGAAAATCGAGTGGATCACCGCCGACGGGGCGACGACGACCAGCACCGAGGAGATATACGGCGAACTGTTCGAGCACGCACGCGAGGGCCTCGAACAGCGCGGCCTCTCGGCGGAGGAAGCCCATGGGTACATCCGGCCGCTACGCGAGCGCGTCGACCGCCGGCTCACGCCCGCGCGCTGGAAACACGACTACGTCCGCCGCCGCGTCGAGGAGAACGTCCCGCTGGCCGAAGCGATCTGGGGGATGCAGGCCACCTACATCCGCCATCAGGAGGAGACGCTGCTGGAGGGCAGTTTCGTCGACTGGTTCGAGTGAGTCATACTGTTGGCTGTACTCCCCTGACGAATATTGCCACCCCGAGCTGGCGACTGTCTTCACGAAGGGACAGTCAACAGTATCAGTCGCCGGTCGCCAGTTCCGACTGTTCTGTTTCTTCGCGTCGGTCCGCAACACCCGTGTACGCGACGACGTTTGAGCCCAGTTCCTCGACGCGCGCTGCGATGTCTTCGTCGGCGATGTGTCCGTCCTCGAAGGCGGCCCACGATTCGGGGATGGCAACGGCTTGCGGAAGCGGCCAGCCCTTCAACTCCAGTACAGAGGCGCGAAGATGCTGTAGCGTCGGCGTGGGGAACCCGCCGCCGGCCACTGCGAGGATACCGACGGTCGCCCCTTCGACGTCGTCAATACTGCAGTAGTCAAGCGCCGTCTTCAGTGGTGAGGCGATGGTGCCGTGATACACGGGAGTTCCGAGGACCAGGGCGTCGGCCTCGCGGACACGGGCGGCGAGTTCCGGACCGTCACCGGAGTCGGCCTCACCCGCGTCGGGGTCGAACAGCGGGAGGTCCCACTCCCGGAGGTCGATGTGCTCGATCGTTGCACCATCCCCCACTGCCGCGTCGAGGGCGCGCTGGACGGCGATTCTGGTTCCGCTGTCGTCGCGGAGGCTTCCGCTGATACCGATAACGTGTGGCGTGTCGTGCATCGTGTGCCTGTTCGTAGCCACCGCTAATTAGTAAGTACTCTGAGAAAAAAGTTTCAGTGCGTATTCTGACAGGAAGTCACGGGTCAGGCCGTAGTGACATCGTGAATCAGTCGCGACAGCTGATATCGATGAACATAGACCGAATTCTATCGGTCACAGCGCTGCCGAGATTCACTGCTGAGGCCGATACGCACCTGTGATTTGACAGCAGTTCACCCGCGCTCCTGGGGGTGCCCTGCCCCACGTCCGTTGCTGCCCGCGACTACTCCTGGTCTTCGTCGCCGCCTTCTGTCTCGTCCATCTCGTCGCCGGTTTCGGAGGCCGCCGTCTCGTCTTCTGTCTCGTCCATCTCCTCGTGTTCGTCGTGTTCGGCGAACTCGACTTCGGCCTCAAGTTCGATTTCGACGCCCTTGCCTTCCAGTTCGGCTTCGAACTCCGCCATGTCTTCGACTTCGGCTTCCAGTTCCGCTGTATCTACCGCTACCTCGACCTCCACTTCGACGGAAACGTCGTCTCGGTCCATACCGACCTTCCGAGGGGCTGACATAACTCAGTTTTGCAACCGGCACGTTGCGACCGACTTCGACATCGCTATGTGTGTCAGCCGCTGACCCATTGCTATGAGCGACCCCGTGGACGTGACCGTTGACACCGACGACGAGTCGGAATCGGTCCGTATCCACGACGACGGTGGCGAGGTCGAAGCCGGCGACGCAACCGTCCGATTCAGTTTTTCCGGCACTGGAGACGATGGGCAGGCGGCTGGGGGCGACGACGAGCAGTCGCCCGACGGCAACGACGACCCGCGCTGCATCGCCGAACTCGACTCGGTGCCGACCGACAGCACGCTCGTGTTCGAGGCGCGCGACGGCCGGCGCGGCGTCAACTGCATCCTGCACCGCTCGGGCGACGCCGTCGCCGCCTGGCGCAACTCCTGTCCCCACCAGCCCGAAGTCCCGCTCGACCCGGGCCGGGGCGCGATTGTGCGGGGCGACCGTCTGGTGTGTCACAAGCACGGCGCGCAGTTCGAACGCGACGACGGCGTCTGCACGCACGGCCCCTGCGCCGGCGACGCCCTCGACAGTATCGAGGTCACGGTTCGGGACGGCGACGTGTACCTCACGGACGAACGCTTCGAGCGGGCCGAACGGCGCTGAAACGCGATTTTAGAACGTTTTGCGGTTGTCTCGATTGTGCCATCAGTCGTCTGCAACGGCCGGTTCGCTGCCGGCCCGGGGGTCGGCCTCGCGCCACGTCCCGCGGAGGAACCAGGCTGCTGCGAGGCCGGCCGCGAGGACGTTCGAGACGGCGAAGGCCAGCCAGATGCCCTGTTCGGCCAGCGAGTACGCGAAGAGGTCGACGACCTGCGGGCCGAGCCACGCCGGGACCGCAACTGGGCGGGATGCGACCCAGGCGACCGGCAGGCGGATGATTCCCAGCATGGTAACCGCCAGCGCCGCTGCGGTGAGCGTCTTACCGGCCCCGCGGAACCCGCCGGAGTAGGCCCGGACGACGCCGATGAAGCCGAAGGTCGGGGCGACCCACTGGAGGAACTCGGCCCCGATGCGGACGACCTCGGGGTCGTCGCTGAACACGCTGACGACGGCCGGTGCGGCGAAGATCGTGACCACACCCAGCACAGAGAGGATGGCAAACGATACTTTTGCGGCGAAGTGGTTGGCCGTCGCCGCGCGGTCAGGCCGCTCGGCACCGAGGTTCTGGCCGGTCATCGTTTCGACGCCGCGGTCCATCGCGATGGCGGGCATGAACACCAGCGAGAACACGCGGATGCCGACGCCGAAGGCCGCGACCACGGTCACGGAGAACGTCCCGACGATGAACAGCATGGCGTTGACTGACACGGCGCGCCCGGTGCCTTCGACGGAGGCCGGGATGCCCAGCCTGAGCAGTTTCCGGAGGTACTCCAGGTCGGGGGCCATATCACTGAGGTGAATCCGCACGCCGCGCCTGCCCGACAGCAGGATACCGATGCCGACGACCAGCGCTACGGCACGCGAGAAGATGGTCGCGACGGCCGCGCCGACGACGCCCATCTCGGGGAACACCCACCAGCCGAAGATGAGGAACGGGTCGATGACGATGTTCAGCACGACAGTCCCGAACATCACGAGCATCGGCGTGATGGTGTCGCCGGCCCCGCGCATCAGCGAGATGAACACGAAGAAGCCGAACATCGCCGTCAGTCCGAGCGAGACGACCTGCAGGTAGCCCGTCGCGCCCGGCAGTACCTCGCTGGACGCACCCAGCAGTGACAGGAAGTCCTCGACGAAGAAGTAGCCGGTCGCGCCGAGCAGCACGGAGGCCAGCAGCGCGAACGTCACAGTCTGGGAGGCGGCGTACTCGGCCTCGCGGTGCTCCTCGGCCCCGGTGTGCTGGGCGACCAGCACGCTGCCTGCCACTGACAGTCCCATTCCAAGCGAGATGAGCAGGAAGATCATCGGGAAGGCAAATGAGATGGCCGCAAGCGCCGTCGTGGAGTACTGCCCCAGCCAGAACGTATCCGCGAGGTTGTACGCCACCTGTAGCAGGTTCGTGATGACGATGGGGAAAGAAAGGAACAGCAGCGGCTTGCCGATGTCGCCGCTGGTCAGGTTCAGTTCCTCTTGCCCCTTGAACAGGTTCCCGAGCCGCGCACCCAGACGGCCCAGTTTCTGCCGGAGGCTCACGCTGTGACCTCCTGCTGTCCGTCCAGGAGATGCGTCTCGACGTACTCGGCGAGCATCCGTCGGGTACACTCGACCGGGCGACCGGTCGTGACACGCTCGGTCGCAGCCCCGGTCAGGACGGTGACGATGAACTGGGCGGTCTCCTCGGCGTCGAGGTCGGATTTGAACGTCCCGCCAGTGATACCGTCTTCGAGGATCACTTCGAGTTCGTCGACGAGGTAGTCGTCGAATTTGGTGAGCCGCTCGCGAAAGCCGGGTTCGTAGGGCGCGTGGGCACGGATTTCGAGAATCGCCGTCCCGAACTCTTCGCTCCCGTCGTCCGGCTTGTCCAGCACGGAATCGATGAGCGCCAGCAGGCGCTCGTGTGGGTTCTCGCCGTCGGGGTCTTCGATCCGGTCGACGAACCCGTCATAGAGGTATTCGAGGAACGCACAGAGGAGGTCGTGTTTACTGTCGTAGTGGTAATGGAGGGCAGCTTTGCTCTTGTCCGACTCGTCGGCGATGTCCTGCATCGTCAGATCCGCGTAGCCGTGCGTACACAGCGCACGGTAGGTCGCGTCCATAATATCGTCGGCCGTGTCGCCGTCGTTCATTACGCGTAACTAACTGACTGGTCAGTCAAGAATGCGTCGGTACCGCTTGCGGGTGAGTTCGCATGCCCTGCTATATCGGGCTCAGACTCGCAGGAGCCGTCGCTCTGAGAGCGTTCGGAACGATGGTAGAAGGACGGTCGCTACTCCTTCAGGTCGAGGTCGAACTGCTCGTGTTCGCTTGCGGCGTTGAGCACGACGGAGGTGTTCGACTCCCTGATATCCGGGTCGGTGAGGAGTTCTTTGATCTGGGCGTTCATGCCGTCGGTGTCGGTGAACTTCCCGACCGCGATGACGTCGTAGTCGCCGGTGACCTCGTACACCGATATCATCTGCTTGTGCTCTTCGAGGTCCTCGGTGACTGCCGGGAGCGACGACCCTTCCACCTTGAGCTGGATGATGGCTGTCACGTCGTAACCGAGCTTGTCGTAGTCGACTTTGGGGGTGTACCCGTTGATGATTCCCTCGTCCTCGAGATCGGAGAGGTGGTTTGAGACGGTCGTTACCGACACGTCGAGGTCTTCTCCGAGGCTTCGGAGGCTGGCGCGGCCATCCCCCAGAAGTGCATTCACTAGCTCACGGTCGAGATTTTCGTACGTCATTACATTGGTGGACGCCCCCCAGGGATTAGAATTTTACGAATGTCCAAATGTAAGCGAAAGCGTCGAAACCTTTGCGCAAATCAGCAGGGTTTTAGTAGTAGCACCGTTCCTATCGGGTGTCCAAAGATGACAAGCGAACTTTCAGAGGCGGCACAGGAGGTACTCGACGAGATCGACGAGAAGAACGTCGACTTCCTCCGGCTCCAGTTTACCGACATCCTCGGCACCATCAAGAACGTCTCGATCACAGCCGACCAGGCAGAGAAAGCGTTCACAGAGGGGATCTACTTCGACGGCTCCTCGATCAACGGCTTCGTCCGGATTCAGGAGTCCGACATGCGTCTGGACCCGGACCCCTCGACGTTCTCGGTGCTTCCGTGGAGGGAAAACGTCGAAGGCGGTTCCAGTGCCCGCCTCATCTGTGACGTCATCGACACCTCGACCGGCGAGCCGTTCTCCGGCGACCCGCGTGGCGTCCTGAAGCGTGCTATCGAGCGCGCAAACGACATGGGCTATACGGTCAACGCCGCCCCCGAGCCCGAGTTCTTCCTGTTCGAGGAAGACGAAGAGGGCCGTGCGACGACCAAGACCAACGACGCCGGCGGCTACTTCGACCTCGCGCCAAAGGACCTCGCCTCCGACGTGCGCCGTGACATCATCTACGGCCTCGAAGACATGGGCTTCGACATCGAAGCCTCCCACCACGAGGTCGCCCAGGGCCAGCACGAGATCAACTTCACCTACGACGACGCGCTCTCGACGGCCGACAACGTCGCAACCTTCCGCTCTGTCGTCCGCGCCATCGCGGCCGAGCACGACCTGCACGCGACGTTCATGCCGAAACCCATCCCGAAGATCAACGGCTCCGGGATGCACACGCACCTCTCGCTGTTCACCGAGGACGGCGAGAACGCGTTCCACGACGAGGACGACGAGTTCAACCTCTCCGAGACGGCAAAGAGCTTCACCGCCGGTATCCTCAAGCACGCACCGGCTATCACGGCCGTCTCGAACCCGACCGTGAACTCCTACAAGCGTCTGGTCCCGGGCTACGAGGCACCCGTCTACGTCGCCTGGTCCGACCGTAACCGCTCGGCGCTCATCCGCAAGCCGGCCGCCCGCACCCCGGCCGCAAGCCGTATCGAGGCTCGCTTCCCCGACCCGTCGTGTAACCCGTACCTCGCCTTCGCCGCGCTCATCCACGCTGGGCTCGACGGCGTCGAGCAGGACCTCGATTGCGACGACCCTGTCCGCGAGAACATCTACGAGTTCGACGAGCAGAAACGCGAGGAGTACGGCATCACCACGCTCCCGTCGAACCTCGGCGAAGCCGTCGAAGCGCTCGAAGACGACGAAGTGATTCAGGACGCTCTCGGCGAGCACGTCTACGAGAACTTCGTCGAGGCCAAAACGCAGGAGCACAAGGAGTACCTCGTCGACGTCTCCGACTGGGAACTCGACCGCTACCTCGAGAAGTTCTAAACGGCTTCCACTTCAGTATTTTTCTGCGAGTTGCTCACCGGCCAGCGGTAGCGTTAGCAGGACCCCGGTCCCGACCCCTGCAAGCAGCGTGACGGCGACCGGCGTCGGGTCTAACCCGAACGTCACCCCGAGCAACGTTCCAACCGAGACAACGCCCAGCAACGCCGTGATACCGACACCGTGCCGGGTCGGTTCCGGGATTGAATCTCCTAGGAGCGCCCAGACCACGGCACCCGCGACAGCGACACCCAGCGCGCCGGCCGAATTGCGGGAAACGCCGGTGACGAACAGCCCTGCTACGGCGATGACGGCCGCGAAGCCGAACACCCGCTCGGGCGTTTTGAGCGCACCGAGGGCGAGCGCGAGGGCCGCACCGGCGATGGCAAAGCCCGCGAGGATGTCGGCGAGGTAGTGGACGCCGAGTACAAGCCGGGAGAGCCCGATGAGGGCGATGATCGTCGCGGCGACGGCGGCGCGCTGCCGACGCGTGCCGACCCGGAGCGCCCACGCGATGCCGCCCCAGACGAGCAGGGAGAGGGTGGCGTGGCCGCTGGGGAAGCCGAACCCCTCTCCGGTCGCCATCGACTCGTAGACGCCCCGCAGCGCCGCCGGGAGCAGTTCGGCGTGGGTGGCCGTACCCGCTCCGGGCGGCCGCGGCAGCGCGAACACGCCCTTCAGTGACACGACGAGCGCGACGGCGACGGCGAGCAGCGCCACGAGCATCGCCGTCCGGTCCCGAGTGAGGCCGCGACCGAGTTTCGGCGTCCACGGGCCGAGCCAGTACAGCAGGCCACAGGCCAGGAATGTGAACCAGAAGTCCCCTAATTGGGTGATGAGGGCGAACAACACGACGACTGCACCGGGCAGCGCCGACAGCACCTCGGTGACGCCGACAGCCCGTATCACTGTCGCCAGTCGCGCACTCGGTCGACGAGCCGTCCGGGGAGGCCGGTGGCAGTAAGCGTCACACCGACCGTAATCATCACGGCGTAGAGGCCGAGCGTCGACAGCCAGATGACCAGCATCGCCAGGACGGCCCAGACGCCTTTCAGGTAGTAGAACGCGCCAAGCGTCATGATCGTGCCGTACAGCAAGACGATGTAGGGGCCCCACTGTCGGGCGTGGCCGCGGCGCATCCGGCGGCGGACGTACTGTTTGAGGTCCGACCGCACCTCGTCACGGTGGAGTGTCCGGTCCTCGACGTCCTCGCGGAACGACTCGAACTCTTCGCGGAGTTCCTGTAGCTCCTCGTCTGTCAGCGCATCAGTGTCTCGTCCGGTCGGCCCGGTTCCGGCTGGCGGGGGTGTGTCGGTCTCGTCAGCGTCCTCACTCATCGCTTTGCCGGACCGTCGGCGCGATACCTGTTGTAGTTGCCGGTCCGCGAGCGCCGCGTTGACCGCTGCGCCCACGAGTAGCACCTGTCCGGCGAAGTAGAACCACGTCACGAGCAGGAGGACCCCGCCGATGACGCCGTACACCTGGTAGGCGTCGGCCTGCGCCGCGTACACGTTGAACCCCGTCCCGAGCAGCGTCCACCCGGCACCGGCAAACACCGCGCCGGGGACGGCCTCCCGTATCGTCATCTCCTGGTCGGGGAACAGGTAATACAGCGGGAGGAAGGCCACCGTCAGTACAGGGATGAGTGCGAGTCCGCCCAGCGCGACCTGGACGCCCAGCACCGTTCCGAGAGCGCCGATGACGCCGAGCCCGCCCAGCGCCACGACGATGCCGCCCAGCGCGGCCAGCCCGTCGACGAGCTCGCCGACAATCGAACCGGGGCCGTCCGTCCCGTAGACGCGGCTGAAGGCCGCGTCAAGCCCGCGGAACACCTTGAGCGCGCTCCAGAGCGTGACGCCGACGCCGAGCACAGTCGCTCCCCCGCGGCCAGCCCCGCTTGTCAGCGCGTCTTCGAGCAGCGTCGATGCCGTCGGCGAGAGCACGTCTCCCGCAGCCGTCACGATTCGCTCGGCAAAGGCCTCCCCGCCCGCCAGCGTGCCGACGACCAGCGTCAGCAACAACAGCGGCAGGAGCGAGACGAACATGTAGTAGGCGATGCCGGCCGCGAGAAAGGAGACCTCCTCCTCTTGGACAGTGCGGACGACATCCCGAGCGACGGAGACAGCGCGTGTGCGATCCACGCGAGCATCTCGGGGTGGAGCCCCAAATATACTGTCGACTGGCTGACGCCAGACCGTCGTTCTGGCCGTCGACACCCGTCAGTCGTCGAGCGCCGCGTCGGGCCGGTAGGACCGGCTCACGACCCGCCACGTCCCCGACCGGAAGCGATAGTAGGTCACTGCCGCGGGAACGGCCGTCTCGACCACGAGCGAGGCGTACAGCGCGAGCTCGCCGAGCGGCGTGACGTAGCCGAGATACGCCAGCGGGAGGGCGAACAGGTACATCCCGGCCAGTTGGGAGTAAAACGGCCAGCGCGTGTCGCCGCTGGCCCGGAGCGGCCCGGTCGAGCCGCCGTCGACACCTCGGAACACGACGCTGGCACAGGCGACGGAGACGAACACCGTCACCAGTGGGAGCACTGTGGGGTCCGAGACGAACAGGCGGGCGATGCCCCGCGAGAACGGGAGCAGCGTCGCCGCGACCACGATGTACACGCCGACACTTAGCCTGAGCACCGTCTGCGCCCAGACGGTCGCCTCGGCCTCGTTACCGTCGCCCAGAGCCTGTCCGACGAGGCTGCTCGACGCGAGGCTCAGTCCCCAGTTCGGCGTGTCAAGCAGCGCTCGGACGCGGAGCGCCACGACGTAGGCCGACACGACGCCGGGCCCGAACAGGCCGACGATGAACAGCCGGGGGAACTGCGCCCCAGTCCGCGCGAGGTTGGCCCCAACCAGCGGCGTCCCGGTTTTCGCGAGGTCCCGCCCCAGTCCCCGGTCGAGGAACGGCCGCGACACCGGAATCCGGACCGGAAACGCGCCGATTATCGGCAGGCCGCCGCGAGCCAGCCCGACAGCGAACCCAGCCGTGACGAGCACGTTCGCAATGACCGTGCCCAGCGCCGCACCGACGACGCCGAGGCCGAACCCGAAGATGAAGACGGCGTTCAACGCGATGTTGACGACCGCGCCGCCGGCCCGCAACAGCATCGGCGTCCAGGCGTCGTCGGCTCCCACGAGCGTCCGACTGGCGATGAGGTTCAGTGCGGCGAAGGGGACACCGAGGGCGACGACGCGCAGGTACTCGACCCCGTACCCGACGGCCTCGGACCCCGTCCCGACGAGATCGACGAGCAGACCGGGGATGACCCAGTACGCCGCCATCAACGGAAGTGTCAGCCCCAGAACGACGGCGGCGCTGGTCGTGACGGTGACCGCCAGTTCCCTCTCGGCGTCGGCCCCGTAGCGCTGGGACACCATCCCGATGGTTCCTCCGGCGACGCCGCCGCCCAGTGCGAACACGAGTTCCCAGAACGGTGCGGCGAAGCCGACGCCGGCGATGGCGGTCGGCCCGAGTGCCAGTCCGACCATCGCCACGTCGACCGTCGACTTCGACATCCGGGCCAGTCCGGTGACGATCCGGGGCCAGGACAGGTCCGTCGCTCGGCGGACCCGCTCGCGCTCGACGAGGTCGAACCGCGCGAGCAGGCCGCCGATGAACAGCAGGACGCCACGGACCGGGTTGTACGTGGAGGGCACGTCTTCGCCACTGCTTTGCGGCCGAACCCGAAAGGTGTTAAGAAAGGGGAGCCGCCCTCACAGGGTTTATACAGCGCCGCTGCAACGACCGGATATGGATACGGAAGCGGCCATCCGGCACGGGACGATGCAGGTGACCGTCCTGTTGCTCGTCGCGGCCGCACTGGCTATCGGTTTCGGCGTCGCCGGCGTCGGCGCGTCCCTGCCGATTGTCGTGGGCCTGCTGGTACTGACGGCTGTTCTATTCGCCGCCCGACCGGACGAGGACCGATTCGGTCCCGTCGCCGGTGTCGACATGGACGGCATCGTCAAGTCGCTGTGGCTCGCGCCGCTCGTCACGGCCCTACCGCTGCTCGTCCGCCTGTCGGCCACACCCGGAGAGGTACAGGCCATTGGCGGCATGCTCGGCCTCGCGGGGATGGCGAACTACTTCCTGCGGCCGGTGTATCTGCTGGGCTACGACCTCGTCTCCGCGGTTCGAGAGAGCGTTGGCCGGGCGAACGGTCGGTAGTTCGTGTCCAGACGGAGCTATAGTAACAATTGAAACGATTTACACACTGATCGCACTGCCGTCGTGCGATCAGGTGTGCATTGATTTTCAATGGCTACTATAGATTCCCGACCCGCTACTCCGCCGTCGCCTCGCGGATTTCGACCACGTCGGCGTCCGTCTTGAACGTCGTGCCGCCGTAGTGCGTTCGAGAGGCCTCGTAGCCAGTGTCCCGAAGTTTCTCGATGAACTCGTCCATGGCTTCCGCGCCGCGTCCCCAGCGCTTGCAGAGGCGGTGCTGGTCGTAGTGGGTTGGCGTGTCGATCTCCTCGCTGAGCGTCGCCAGCAGTTCTGTCGCCTCGTTGGCGGTGCCCATCTCCTCGGTCACCTGTTCGGACACGGCGTCGGCGAATGCCGGGTCGCAGGTCCGACCGAGCCAGATGGGGCCGGCCGTCTGGAGGTGCTTGTCACAGACCGGACAGTCCTCGGGCGGGTCGGCGATGAGGCCGTAGTCGTGGTCGCGCCAGAGGCAGTGCTGGCAGTGGTGGACGTAGCCGAGTTCGTCGATGCAGTCGTTGGCGACCTTCGCGCCGTGGTCGAACTCCAGGTAGGTCCGGGCGTAGTGTTTCGTCGCGTGGCTGAGAATCGGCCTGGCGGCGATGTCGTAGCGGGCGGCCGTCCGGACCATCGCCGACAGGAGGACGCGCATCCCCATCTCGGCGTGGAACTCGGTGTTGCGCGGGACCGCGCCGTAGGACCGAACGCCGCTCTCGAAGTGTGCGCCACACAGCGGGGCGGTGTCGGTGGCCGTCACACAGAGGAGGTGTTTGGTGCCCTGTACCGCCGCGTCGGCGAAGGGAATCGGCGTGCCGAAGGGGTCGACGTCGACCACGTCGAACGCCTCCGAGTGCATGAGCACGTTCGCGTCCGACCGACGGACCGAGGCGGCAAGGTCGTTGCGTTCGAGATTCTGCTCGCACAGCGCCGTCGCGTCGTCGTCGATGTCACACAGCGTCGTCTCCCAGTCGTTGGCCGCCGCGCGGACGCCCCGGATGCCGCTCGCGGCGGTGGCGTCCAGGTACGTCGACACGCGGGGGGTTCGCTCTCGGTAGGCCCGCAGCGCCGCCACGGTGATGTCGCGGTTCAGCTCCTGGACGGGGTTGAAGAACACGTCCGCGCCCTTCCCCGCATCAGGCTGTTCCGGCACCGTGACCGTCACCCGGCCCTCACTGACGCGCATACTCCCCGGTCCGTGCGTGCGCCGTTAAGTCGTTCGAAGGCTCTCCGCTCACGCCGCTTCGGCGGCCGTCCGTTCCTGTGGCAGCCGAACGGTCACCGTCGTTCCGTCGCTCGTGTCGAAGTTGAGGTCCCCCTCAAGCGTCGTGGTCGTCCAGCGGACGAGCCAGAGGCCGATGCCGCTGCCGTGGTTCAGGTCCGTTTCGCGGCCCCGCTCCAGCACGCCGAGTTCGTGTTCTGGAACGCCAGGGCCGTTGTCGCTGACGGTCAGCACGACATCGTCGCCATCGACCTTCGCACCGACGGTGACGACGGCGTCCGGAACGTGCTGGAGAGCGTTCTCGACGAGATTGGTAAGCAGGATTTCCAGCAGGGCGGGCTGGGTCGTCAGCCGGAGGTCGTCGAGTATCTCAACCGTGACCGAGCCACCGTATTCCTCGCGGGCAGACTCGACGACTCCGGTGGCGAGGTCGGCAAGTGCGACGGATTCCAGGCCCGCGTCGCCAGCACCCGCTTCGGCGAGCGTTCGAGCCTTCTGGCCGGAGTCGACTAAACGACTGACCGACCGCTCGATGGTCGCCGCGTGGTCGGACTGCTCGCCGTCGAGTTCTCCCGCCAGCAACTCCGCCCGGGCCTGGATGACGACGCTCTCGTTGCGGACGTTGTGTCTGAGAAAGCGGTTGAGCACTTCGAGGCGGCGCTCGCGGCGGATCTCGTCTGTGATGTCCTGAAAGACGACTGTGTATCCCAGTTGCGTCCCCGCCTCGTCCCGGAGCGCCGTCTGCCGGACCTTGAACTCCCGGTGTCGACCACCGGCCTCGATGGACGCCCGCGAACTCCCGCCGTCTGTCGCGATGTCGTCACCCGCTAGAAAGCTGTTCAGTGGCTCTGTCAGGCCTTCGCGCTTATCCACGCCCAGCATCCGCTCGGCGGCGGGGTTGAGGTTCACGACCCGTCCCTGTTCGTCGACGATGGCGACCGGCGTGGCGATGTCGTGGATGGCCGCCCGCTCGCCGGCCCGCCGGGTCGCCGGGTGGAACTCGAACATATCGCTCCGGACGAACGCGTACAGGTCAAGGGCGATGTGGGGCAGGAACAGGAGCGTCGTCAGATTCACCGCCGGAACCGGTCCGACGCCGCCGGCCCACAGCAACACCCCGGCGCCGGGCGGTATCGGGCTCAGGCCGACCGCGAGCGCCTCGCGCCGGTACAGCGGGCCGTAGCTGACGACCGTATCGAACACCAGCAGGGTCCCGAAACTGACGAACAGCATCGCGACGATGATCGTGAGCAGCCCCACCGGCAAGACGGCGTAGTCGGCTCCCGCGCTACCGGCGGTCGGCACGACCCGGAATCCCTGCCAGACCACGGTGTGGAGCGGGTTCGTGACGACGAGCGCCGTTCCGGCGAGCGGCAGCACCGCTACGGCCCGGTACCAGCCGCTTTCGAGGACGTTCGTCCGACCGGTGTATCCCAGCGCAAAGGAGAGGAAACAGAAGCCGATCCAGATGATACCCAGCCAGGACACCATCTCCAAGGCAAGGCGCAGTGTCGGGTCGAACACCAGCAGCGCCGCGCCGTAGCTGAAACACCAGCCCGTCTGCGTGACGATGGTCGCGACGAACCACCGCGCGCCCGGCTTGTCCCAGTGCGCCTGGAGCTGGGCCAGCAGATACAGCGACCCGAATCCCGAGGCAAACGAGCCCAGCGCCAGCCACGGGAGGTCGAGGTTCATGCCGGAAGAAACCCGTATTCCGTGTTTATTCTTCCGGGCACAGTACAAGCACTGATAACTCCCTGCTGCGGCTGCGAGCCAGCCGGGACGTGGCTGCTGAAGCCGACGCCGTTTTGTCACCCCTTTCCGTAGCATGGATGTGACCGGAGTCGAGGAGTGGGTGGCCGACCTCGAAGCCGCCGGGGAGCTGACCCCCGACGCAGTGTCGGCTATCGTCGACGTCCACGGCGACCGCGGCCACCAGGCCATCGAGGCTGTCGGCGAGAGCCGCGTCAAGCAGTACCGCGATTTCACCGTCGTCGTGGGCCACGACGACGAGTACATCGTCGAGGACGGCGGCTGTACCTGCGCCGACAGCGAGTACAATCTCGATGCGGACGACCCCGACCAGCTCTGCTGGCACGCCATCGCCGTCCGCGTCGCCGAGGCTATCGACGCCGTCGACGAGCACGATATGTGGTACTCTGAGGTCCGGGAGTTCCTATAGTACCTTTTTACTTCGTCGCCCTTCCTCGCGGCGCGTAGCGCCGCTGCGGGAGGGCTCCTCGCAAAAATCTACGCTAAAAACGACCTTCTCGCTCCCGCTGGTCGCGAGAAGTGAAACCGCGCTCCGTCGGCGCGCGGTATGCTATGCGGTACGGCTTCCTCACCGCTCTGCTACTGCTACCGCTCTGCTCCGTTCCTGCTACCGCACTATCCCGTTACCGCTCCACCGGCCGCCCAGCGCCGTACGTAATCCGCCCTTCCAGCGAGAACCGAAGCACTGACCGGGAGCCGAGGTCGAGTGACCGGAGCGTGTCGGCTCGCTCGTGGTCGCCCAGGTCCACGTCGACGCGGTTGCTCAGCGGCGCGGCCCCCAGTTTCCCCTGGAACTCGATTGGCGTCCGTTCAAGCTGGCCCTCCCGGACCGCGTAGCTCTCGACCGTTTCCCGACGCTCCCATGTCCGGGGCCAGTCGATGCCGACTGTTGCGACACGGTTCCCGTCCTCGACGACCGTCGTCTCGCGGCGGGTCGCGTCGTCGCGGTGCGTGATGTCGGCGACCGTCTTCGGGTAGCCCCAGATCTCGTCGCCGAGGGCGCAAGCAGGCTCGGTCGTCACCGGGAGCGACCAGACGTAACCGCCGACATTGCGCGTCAGCAGTGGAAGCAACGGCGGCCGCCGCCCGTCCGCCGTTGCGCTAATCAGCACCGCGAACTCGTCGTAGGGGGCCATCGCGTCGTCGCCGATGCGGTGGTACTCGACACAGAGGAGCACGACCGCGGCCCGGCGGGCCGTCGCCCGAACCGGC
Organism: Haloarcula sp. CBA1131; assembly: GCF_008728975.1. Taxonomy (NCBI): domain Archaea; kingdom Methanobacteriati; phylum Methanobacteriota; class Halobacteria; order Halobacteriales; family Haloarculaceae; genus Haloarcula; species Haloarcula sp. CBA1131. The sequence continues at coordinate 377,117 of NZ_RPCY01000001.1, read as the reverse complement.
GCAAGCCCGTCGGGTAGCAGTGACTCGGCAACGTCGTATCGCGCCGGGAGCACCGCGCCGGCGACCGTCGCCTCGGTGACCAGCGGCAGCGTCACTTCGTGGCCGGTCGAGAGCCGAACCCGGTCGCCGTCGGACAGGTGTATCATAACCACCGCCCCAGAAGCGCGCTCGCTCGACCGAACCCACGGTGTATCGGGTCCTGCAGTCGCGCCGGGAGCCAGTGGGTCCACCGGACGAACGTGGCGAACTTTCCGACGGGGTAGCGGGCCTTCGGCGGGTCGTCGGTCGCTGCGGCGAGTACCGTCGCCGCGACGGCTTCTGGCGTTGTCGCCAGCGGTCCACCGGTGAGGACCCAGCCGTCCTCCAGCGCCTCGTACGTCCGGTTGTAGGTCGGCGTCCGATCTTCGTCGTTCAGGCTTCCCAGCGCGCTGTCGGCGAAGCCGGTGTCTACCCATGCCGGTTCGACGAGCGAGACGTGGATATTATCCGCTCCGGCGACCTCGATCCGAAGCGCGTCAATCAGCGACTCGACGGCGGCCTTGCCGGCCGAGTACGCGCCGAGTCCGGGCGAGGCGGTGTGGCCCAGCACGCTAGAGACAGTGATGATGCGCCCGCCGTGCTCGCGCATCTCGGGGAGCACTGCCTGTACGAGGCGGTGTGGCCCGTGGACTAGCACGTCGAACTGCTCGCGAACGTCGTCGCTGGCTATGTCTTCGACCGGCCCAGCCACTCCGTAACCGGCGTTGTTCACCAGACAGTCAAGTCGGCCTGTCTCCTCGATGACCTGGTCGACGACGGCTTCGATCTGTGCCTCGTCAGTCACGTCGAGTTCGAGACAGCGACAGCGCTCGCGGATGTCCGCAGGGAACTCCGCTCGAATGTCCGTCGCGTAGACGGTCCAGCCGTCGTCGGCGAACGCCCGCGCCGTCGCCGCTCCGATACCCGATGCTGCCCCGGTGAGCAGGACGACAGAATCTCCTGTAGACATACGAACGAATCCCGAGCCCAGAACTCAGTGGTCGAGGCAGTAGTCGACGAAGTTCCGGAGGATGCGCAGCCCCGTCTCGCCCGATTTCTCCGGGTGGAACTGCGTTCCGAAGACGTTGCCGGCGTCGTTGGCGACAATCGAGGCGAAGTCTGCCCCGTAGTCCGTCGTCGCCACCGTCGCGTTCTCGTCGTCGGGGACGGCGTAGTAGGAGTGGACGAAGTAGGCGTGTTCACCATCAACTCCCTCGACGAGCGGGTGGTCCCGCGTCACGTCGAGTTCGTTCCAGCCCATGTGTGGCACGGTCTGGTCGCGGCTGAACCGGACGTTCTTTCCGGGGATGAGGTCCAGCCCTTCGGCGTCGCCCTGGCCTTCGTGGTCGGCCTCTTCGCTCGTCGTCAGGAGCATCTGCATCCCGAGGCAGATTCCGAACAGGGGCTTGCCGGCCTCGGCCTGTTCGACCAGCGCCTCGCGGAACGGCCCGGCGTTGTCCATCCCTTCGGAGAACGCTCCGACGCCGGGCAGGACGATGCCGTCGGCCGCGTCGAACTCCGCCGGGTCCTCCGAAAGGGAGACCTCTGCGCCGGCGCGTTCGAGCCCGCGCGTGACGCTCCGGAGGTTCCCCAGTCCGTAATCGACGACGACCACGTCCGCGGTCGTCTGTCTGACACTCATACGGGATCGTAGGCGAACAGGGGCTAAGTGACTTCCTGTTCGAACAAACCTTCGGCACGACCACTGTCCGGCGGGAGGTGTCGCTTACAGTCGGACACCCGGACCTGATAAGGATATCAACTATGAAAATAGGCCGGCCCAGTTTTATTGACCTACCGCATACGGCCGTTGATGGTTGATCCTACAGACGTTCTGTACGTCGACGGTAACGTTCTCATCGCTGAGTTTCCCGAAGAGATGGAGATGACAGACGAGACATTCGCGAAAGTCAATGAACGGTTCGAGGAACTCGCCTCACAGCCGGCGGTCGATACGCATATCTCGAACCTCCAGATGGAGGCGTCACTGAACGACGACGTATTCACGCGAGCACAGGAGGCCGCCGAGGCGGGCAAGGAGTTCGGTATCACGGACTGGGTCATCGTCTCCGAGGGAATCAAGAAGATGGCGCTCAAGAGCCGGGTCGGCGAGATTCCTGGTGTCGACATTTCGCTGGTCGACACGAAGGCAGAGGCGATGGACATCGCAGCGAAGTAGCGGTTCCGGGCCGCACTACCCGACTATTTTAAAACTCGCCGAGCCGCGACTGTCCGCTCTGGGCGTCGGTGAACTCCGCGGCAGTCGTTATCGCGGCCTCAAACGTCTCCTGCTGGCTGGGGTCGTACAGCGTCGCCGCCGGGTGGACGGAGACGAGCACGCGGCGTGGCTGGCCGGCGATAGCCACGTCGAACACGTCGCCCGCTTCGCCGGTGACGGCGACGTCACGCTCCAGCAGGTGCTCGGCCGGCACTTTCCCGAGCGTCACGACGACTTCGGGGTCGACGCGGTCGATTTCCGTCTCCAGATAGTCGCGGCAGTTCGCGAGTTCACCCGTTCGCGGGTCGCGGTTGTCCGGCGGGCGACAGCGCACACAGTTGGTGATGCGCACGTCGCCGCGGTCGAGGCCGGCCTCGCGCAGCGCCTCGTCGAGCACGTCGCCGCTCCGCCCGACGAACGGCTCGCCCTGTTCGTCCTCGTTCGCGCCGGGGGCCTCCCCGACGAACAGCAGGTCCGCGTCCGCGGGGCCGACGCCGTTGACGATTCGCGAGCGCGAGCGACAGAGGTCGTCACAGCGCTCACAGCCGACGACGTCGAGACCGTCCATCTGCTCCATGCCCCGTCGTTTGCGCCGGGGGCTCTCAAACGCAGCGGTCCGCCGTCGGGCTTCCGGTCGGAATCCGGTTCCGCTGGCTTCAGCGACAACAACTGTCCAGATCTGCCAGCGATTACCGCTTTACACCCGTCGCTTCGATCTGTACCGCCGCGTCGTTCGGCAGGCGTGCCACGCCGACGACGGTCCGCGACGGTCGCTGCCCGTCGAAAAACGCCGCGTACGCTCGCTTGACCGCTGGTAGCTGGTCCATCTCCGCGAGGTACACCGTCGTCCGCATCAGGTCACGCGGTTCGAGACCGGATTCGGCAGCCATGGCACGAATCTGGTCGAGCGCGGCGAGCGTCTGTTCCTGAACGTCGCCGCTGCGAACCGTTTCCGCGTCGGGGAACTGGCCGTCGAAGAACACGAGTTGGCTGTCCTGCTGGCGCGTGCCGTAGACGCTGTGTTCTGTCGGCTGGTCGCCCTCGGACCGGGTCACGCTACTGTTGATGTTCGTCTGTTCGCTCGTTTCTGCGGGCTCTACAGCATTCCTCGCCTGCGTTCTGCTTTCTGCCATTGTATCTCTACAAACACAGTGCCGAACAATCAGGCTATCTTTAGCTATTGCTAAATACAATCTACGATAGAATATTGCTACCGCCTTTGTCGTTCAAATCCTCATCTCTAACTTAGTAATAGCTAATAAGTCGTTGGGGTAGCTGAAGGACGTGAATTCGGGCCGTCCATTGTACCGATGGGCAATACGATACCGCATCCGGTCGGCCGATCCCGCTGCGTGAGTCACTCCATCTCGACCAGTCCCCGCGCCGCCAGTCGGGCGACACGGAGTGGTTCAGGACGGCCGCCCTCCGGCGTGAACGCGCAGACGACATCCGCGGCGGCGCTGTCGTCGAGGCCGACGCTCCGGACGTACACCGTCTCGTCGTTCACCGACACCGGTCGGCGCTCCGGCTGGGCACGGTAGGTCGCCAGCCGGTCCTGCACGACATCGGAGTCGTCGAAGGCCTCGCGGATGGCCCCTTCGAGTCCCGGCGAGGACTCGAAGGTGACCGAGACGACCGGCAGGTCGGTGTGGTCGTGAATCTGTTCGAGGTCGAGTACGTTGAACCACGCCGGCGCGATACCCGCCACTAGCAGGTAACGAACGTCCTCGCGGTCCAGTCTGTCGACCATCGCACACACCGTCTCAGTCGCGTCGCTCCCACCGACTGTGGCAGTACTGAAAACAAAGCCGTCAGCCACTCGACTGGCGCGAACGACGGCACCAGCGAACTGACTGGTTTCAGCCCGATACGACTCCGCCACGCCGAGGGCCCGTGCCCCTGATTTCACGTGTTCTGGTTGTCTTTGATGTCTTCCAGTCTATCGAGTAGTTCGTCGTTCGACGCGGTGAACTCGTACTCGATGTCGCCCTCGTGGGCGTTTTCTTCAGCATCGAGGCCGTCCTCGTCCTCGAAGTCTGTGTCGTACTCCTGATTGTCTTGTTCCGATTCGTCGTAGCTCCCGAACCCCATGGTACGTGTACAACTATGACGTTCTTAGTAAAAAATCACTCGGCGACACTATCGTGTTTGATAACCGATATTTTCTCGGCACTGTGAGCCGAAATACCCTATTCCGGTCGGGTTGCCGGCGGACAGTACACTCAAGCGGGCCGCGCCACAGGCTTGGTGTATGGACGTTCACAACGTCACCGCCGAGGCCGAGACGTTCACCTGCAACGCCTATCTCGCGACTGGCGAGCAGACGACGCTGGTCGATTCCGGCGCGATGCGCGGCGTCGTCGATGTCGTCCGCGAGCACGTCGATGCGCTCGACGCCGTCGTGTTGACCCACCAGCACGGCGACCACGTCCAGCAGCTCGACGCCGTCCTCGACGCCTTCGACGCGCCGTTGTACGCCTACAGCTCCCACCCGCGCCGGGACCACGAACTCGCTGACGGCGACACGCTCACGGTCGGTGACGAGGACTGTGAGGTCGTGTACACGCCGGGCCACGCCGACGACCACGTCTCGCTCGTCTCCGAGTCGTCCCTGTTCTCCGGCGACGTGGTCGTCCACGACGACGGCGCGTTCGAGGGCGGCTCCTTCGGCCGCACCGACCGCCCCGGCCAGTCCCGCGAGCGCCTCATCGAGAGCATCGAGCGCATTCTCGACCGAATGCCGGCAGGCGTCGAACACATGTACTCGGGTCACGGCGGCGTCTTCCACGGCGACGTCCGCGAGGTCGTCGAACGCGCCCTCGACCGGGCGCAACGCCGCGAGCCGAAGTATCCCGACGAGTGACCGCTCGAAACCGGCGCAACGCTCTAGTGATAGGGCCGATATTCGACTCCATGAACCAGCGACTTCTGACGGGGACGGCCCTGGCGCTCTCCGGCGTCGTGCTGGCCGCTATGCAGGCCCTCCATGCGTTCCAGCAAACCCGGATTCCGGTGGCAATTGCAGTCGATGCGCTCCCCTTTGTGGCGATGGGACTGGCGATAGTGTACGCGGGCGTCTGGCTCGTCCGTGACACGACGTTCGAGGGGGCCACGTCCCGGGTGGCCGCGTGGGCCGCCGGCGGGACCGTGGCGTTTGCCGCCATCGCGGCGCTCCTGTTGTTCAGCCAGCGCGTGACCTCCGGGTCACTCGCCCGAGCGTCGTACCTGACGGTGGACCTCGTCACCGTCGGCGCGCTGGCGGGCGTTCTGGTCGGGCTGTACGACGCCCGGAGCCGCAGTCGGCTCCGCGAACTGGCGGCCGAGCGCGACCGTATCGAGGCCTTCGCCGGGAAGGCGGCCGACGTGAACAACTACGGACGCGCCATCGCCAGCGCCCCCAGCGTCGACGGCGTCGCCGCCTTCGTCGTCGAGGCCTTCGGGACGATGACCGGCATGGAGGAGACGGCCGTCATCCGGCTCAAGGACGGCGATGCAGTGGTGCTCGCGAACACGATTCGAACCGTGCCGGTCGACGTTGTCGGCTCGCTCGCACAGGAAGTCCGGACACAGCAACAGGGTGAGATCACTGTTCACGACCGGCCGTTCTCCGTCGACATCCCCGAGTCAGTCACCGACTGCGTGTCGGCGGTGGTTTTGGACGACGAGGGCACGGCGACGGTCGTTCTCTCAGTCACGACGGACGAGACGACTGTCGGGGAAGAAGATCAAAAGCTGCTGGAACTCATCGTCTCACACGCGTCGGTTCGCATGGCGACGCTCGACCGGCAATCAGCGGACAGAGAACCCACTGAGAAGTAGTTGATTGGCGACGAACCGCCACCGGATGCCGGCGGCAACTGACCCGAAAATCAGGCGCTGCGGGTCTCTTTCGCCTTCGGACGCAGGTTGCCGTAGCCGCACTTCCGGCACTGCTGTGCGCGCTGTGGGTTCCGAGCGTTACACCGCATGCAGATCTGCTTGTTGAGGAGTCGGTCGGACGCAGTCTCGAAGCTAGCCATGCGCGCCTCTTTCCGGTGCGCGCGTTTAAGCTTTGAGTTTCGGTACGGGGAGCGGTGACCGTTCGAGCACGGGAATCGGACTCCGGATGTCGCCGGCTTTAGATGCCCGAGCGGCGAAGCCAGGGTATGTACAATCAGGTCGCAGACCTGCCAGTTACCGTCGAGAACTGTGCGTTCGAGCGCCGAGAGCGGGCGACCTCCAGCGGATTCGACCGGGTCACCACTGTTGTCCACCTCTCCGGTGCGGGTGAGACCGGAAGCGGCGAGGACGTGACGTACACGGCCGAGGCCCACGACGCGCTGCAGGACAGCGATACGTTGCAGGGTTCGGACTCCCCGCTGGCCGGCGAGTACACCGTCGACTCGTTTTCCGCGGCGCTGGAAGCGGCCGACCTGTGGCCCGCCCCTCCCGACCAGGAGCGCTTTCGCCACTACCGGCGCTGGGGGTTCGAGAGCGCGGCGCTAGACCTGGCGCTGAAACAGGCCGACACGGACCTTGGGACGGCGCTCGGCCGGCAGTACGACCCGGTGAACTTCGTCGTCTCGACGCGGCTCTCGAACGCGGATGACGACACACCACCGACGGCTGACAGACTGGCGATGCTGTGTGAGCGTTACGGCGACCTGGCGTTCAAGCTCGACCCCACGCCGTCCTGGAGCGATGCCCTCGTCGACGCACTGACGGACTACGATGTTCGCGTGTTGGACCTGAAAGGGCTGTACGAGGGGACGGACGTCGACGTAGAGGCTGACCCCGAGTTCTACCGCCGCGTCGTCGCCGGCCTCCCCGACGCGCTGGTTGAGGACCCAGACCTGACCGACGCAACTCGGCCGGTTTTCGACGGCCAAGAAGCCCGCGTCACCTGGGACGTGCCTATCACCGGCGTCGAGAGCATCGAGGCGCTGCCGTTCGAACCGGCGTGGCTCAACATGAAACCGTCCCGTTGCGGGACCGTCGAGTCGGTGCTTGCGACCATCGACTACTGTGAGCAACACGGCATCGACCTGTACGGCGGCGGCCAGTTCGAGCTCGGCGTCGGTCGCGACCACATCCAGGCGCTGGCGTCGCTGTGCTATCCTGACGGGCCGAACGACGTCGCGCCCGGCGGCTACAACGACCCCGACCCGGACGCGGAGCTGCCGACGAGTCCGCTTGCGCCACCCGACGCGCCGGTCGGCATCGGAACCGGGTTCTGGTAAACGCCCTTAGAAATGAAGCCGAAGCTACATTGTTGTCTGGAGGCTAACTATTGTCATGCGGTGCCAAGCCTGCGGAGAACGCATCGAAGATGTACTGGAGGCACACGCACGACGGGCCTGTCCACACTGTGATGCGCCGCTCCTCGATAAGCCAGCAACGCCCAAATGACTACTCCTCGGCGAGGTAGTCGTCCTGTACGTCGATGACGTCGCTCGAATCCTCGCAGTTCGCGTACCGCTCTAGCGGTTCCTCGTTCAGTTCAAGGAAGGTGTGGCCCCAGGAGAACGTCGAGAGGATTCGCTCGGCGTGGTCGCGCTCCCCGAGAATGGCGAGCGCACCGGCGAACGCTTCGACGGTATTTAGCTGGAACGCGGTCCCGTAGTTGACCGGATTGCCGGCGACGAGAAACGGGAGCGAGCGGTGCACCCCTTCGAGGTCGAACGCCTCCCGTTCGGCGGTTTCCCAGGAGCAGTCGAGCGCGACCAGGCGGCTGTGGCGAGCGCCGTCGCCGGCGGTCGGCCGGTCCGCCGGGGACAGCGCCTGCTCGGCGAAGGGGTTGAGCACGATGCCGGGCGGCGTCGACCGCGTCGCGCGGTGGAGTTCGGCCTCGTCCATCCGGGCCAGCTTCCGCGCGCTACATTTGTCGGGGTCGTCGTCACCCTCGTACCGGACGTGCAGTTCCACACGAGCGCTACTACGCTGGCGAATAAAAGCGACTCGTTCGGTGACACTGTGCAAACACTGTTATAGCCGGGCTTGGTTGTACAACGTGTGCTTTCAGAGGGGACGACGGCACCACTGTTCGAACTACCGGCGCTCGTCGATGACGACTGCCAGCGAGTCGGACTAGCCGACTATCTCGGCGAGGATGTGGTCATCCTCGCGTTCTATCCGGCGGATTTCAATCCAGCCTGTGACGAGACGTCCTGTGATCTGGACGAACTCGACCTCTTTACGATGCAGAAGGACGTAACTATCCTCGGTATCGGCCCGGATTCGGTGTACAGCCACCGGGCCTTTGCCGACCGCTACGACCTGAACATCCCGCTGCTGTCCGACACCGACCACGATGTCGCCCGCGAGTACGGGCTCGACTTCGTGGACGACATCGGCCAGCAGCTCATCGAGCGCGCTGTCGTCGTCATCGACCACGACGGCGACGTGCAGTACGCCTGGAGTACCGACGACCTTCAGGAACTCCCCCGTGTCGGGGAGATCAAGGACGCTATCGCCGACACCGGCGGCGACGACACCGCGTTCGCCCGCTACCGCGTCGGCTACGCCCACTACACGGAGGGCCGGCGCGCGTTCACCTCGGCGATGGAGGCCTTCCGCGAGTCGGAGTGGATGGTCGCACAGGGCGACTTCCAGCAGGCACGCGACGAGTTCGCAGACGCCGAAGGCCACTTCGACACCGCGGTCCGGTTCGTCGACGACGAGTCCCTGAAACCGATCTACGAGGACGCAAAGACAAAGGCGAACTCGCTGTGGCAGGCCAGCGACTGGCTCACCCAGGCCGCCCGCGCCTACTCTAGCGGGAACGGAGCCGAGGGCCAGCAACTCCGGGACGACGCGGAGCGCCCGCTCGAAACTGCCCGTGGCTACGAGGAACCGCCCGACCCCGACGATCCGTGGCCACCAGCTCTGGAGACGCTGGAAAAGGAGGAGGACGACGACCGGCCGGCGTTCCTCACACAGGACGAGACCGCTGTGGACACCTCGCTCGACGTGGATATCGACGCGGAAGTCGAACGGACAGACAGCGAACTGTCGGAGACAGCATCGTCGGCTACCGAGTCGGCGCTGGATTCGATGCCATCACCCGAAGCCGCCGATGCGGCCGACGAAATGCGAGACGCAGCCGACGGACCGGCGGCAGAACCAGCTGAGGAGACGACACCAGCGGGGACAGCTGACCAGTCGACGAATCCGCCGCCTTCGACCGACGAACCGACTGCACCCGTAGACCAACCGTCAGCGTCGGAATCTGCGGCAACGTCGGCCGACGACGCGCCGCCGGAGTCAGTGTCGGTACCCGACGGAGAGGGTGATATATCGGACGTCGATGACGCTGATATCGAGGAGATACAGGCCGAACTGGCCGCCAGCGAAGCCGAGACCGAGCCGACGGACCCGCTGGAAGAGACTCCAACCGCAATGGTCGAAGAGCCGCCCGACACGGTCGGCAGCGCGGCCGACGAATCCTCGGCACCGGACGACGACGCCTCGACACAGGACGCACCGGACGACGACGCCTCGACACAGGACGCACCGGACGGCGAGCAGTCGACTGCCGGCCCGTCGCCGGACGTCGCTGCCTCCGAGACAGAGACCGACGACGCAGTCGAACTGGACCTGGCCGACCCGATGGCCGACGACGACACGGGAGCAGCGGTCGACCCCGAGCCGGACGACGGTTCGGGACCGGAAACAGACGGCGAGCCATCTGACACGGAGAGCGATAGAGACACCCCTGAGGAACCCGAATCAGGCCCGTGACGCGACCCGATCTCCGTCAGCGTACACGGGCCTACTACGACGCCATCGACGGCGACGACTACGACCAGTTGGCCTCGCTGCTCGCCCCGTCGTTCGTCCACGACCGCCCCGATCAGACTATCGAAGGCCGGGACCGGTTCGTACAGTTCATGCGTGAAGAGCGGCCCCAGACAGACACCACGCATCCGCTGGACGGCCTCTACTGTCGCCCGGACAGCGTAGCGGAGCCGGCCGACGGCGACGACACGGCGACGGCGGAAGTCGTCGCCCGCGGCCGCCTGCTCGATACCGACGGCGAGTGCATCGTCGGTTTCGTCGACGTGTTCACGTTCGCCGGGGACGATATCGAGCGCATCGAGACGTACACGCGCTGAGGCTCGACTGCTTTCGGATTTGCTGTGTCACTGTCCCGGCAGCGACAGCCGGACGCCGTAAGCCGACCCGTCGGTTTCGGTCCCGACGAACGTGTCCAGGGACCACGGTGTCTCCCGAACCGCGGCGCGGAACTGCGACGGCGTGACCAGCAGCAGGTCGGTCCACGGGCCGGCCAGCCTGTCGTACTCGATGCGGAAGGTGCGGTAGGCGACACCGGGCTGGGCGAGGTGGGCTGCGCCAGTCTCCGGGTCTGCCCGGTCGAGCGTGTCCACGTCGGCGACGAGACGGCCACCGGGCCGTGTCACCGCCGCCAGTTCGCTGAGCGTCGCCCGGAGGTCGGCCAGCGAACTGCCGAGGCCGAGTTGTTTGCCCAGGGCAACGACAGTATCGAACCCATTGCCCGGCGGCCGCCGGAGGTCGCCGACCACTGCATCCGTGACGCCGCGCTCGCTGGCGACCGCGACAGCCCCCGGACTCCGGTCGACCGCCAGCACGCTGTGGCCGCGCTCCTGCAGCGCGAGCGCGTGCCGGCCGACGCCACAGCCGGCGTCGAGGACCCGTCCAGTAACGTCCGAGAGCAGACGCTGTTCGATGGGATGCCACTCGGACGGCGGCTCGAAGTAGCCCGCCAGATGCGCCTCGGTCAAATCGCCGTCGTCGCGGCGATAGCGGGGCCGCTCGGCGAGGTCGTCGCGGTGGAAGTCCAGTACCATCTGCCCGAAAGCGTCGTCCGGCATACTTCGGCGGTGCTGACGAACGAATGTAATAGTGCATTGAAATATGGTGTCGTGTAACGCACCGCATACGGGAAAGCGGGACACCGGCCGAGCGCGAACGGACCGCGGCGGCCTACTCTTTCTCGCCGGCTCCGACGGCGCTCTCGCCGATTTTCTCGGAGCCCTCGATAACTTCCTGGCCGCCCATGTACGGGCGGAGGGGTTCGGGAACGGTAATGGTGCCGTCGTCGTTCTGGTAGTACTCCATGATGGCGACGAGGACACGCGGGACTGCCAGACCAGAGCCATTCAGCGTGTGGAGGTAGTCGGCGGATTCGTGCCGTTCGGGACGGTAGCGAAGGCCGGCGCGGCGCGCCTGGAAGTCCTCGAAGTTCGACACCGAGGAGACTTCGAGCCAGCGGCCGCCGCGGTCGGGGCCGTCCGCCATGTCGTCGCCGGGGGCCCACACCTCGATGTCGTACTTCTTGGCCTGTGTAAAGCCCATGTCGCCGGTGCACATGTCAAGCACGCGGTAGGGAAGTTCGAGACGGTCCAGTACCTCGGCGGCCTCGTCCAGTAGGCTCTCCAGTCGGTCGTAGCTGTTCTCCGGCCGGACGAAGTTGACGAGTTCGACCTTGTGGAACTGGTGGACGCGGACGTAGCCTCGCGTTTCTGTCCCGTGTTCGCCGGCCTCGCGGCGGAAGTTCGGCGAGAACGCCTGGTGTTTGACCGGCAGGTCGTCGTCCAGCAGGATCTCGTCGCGGTACATGTTGGTGACCGGCACCTCCGCCGTCGGCAGGAGCCACAGGTCGTCGCTGTCGTAGTCGTCGTCCTGGCGCGCGCCGACGCGGTAGGCGTCCTCGTCGAACTTCGGAAGCTGGCCGGTCCCTTCCATCGAATCGGAGTTGACGGGAATCGGCGGAAGCACGTCGACGTACTCCTGTTCGCGGTGGACGTCCAGCATGAACTGGATGAGGGCGTGTTCCAGACGTGCCCCCTCGCCCTTGACGAACTGGTAGCCGCCGCCGGACACCTTCGCGCCGCGCTCGAAGTCGAGCAGGTCGAGGTCCTCACCGAGGTCGTAGTGAGGAATTACTTCGTCGGGCAGGTCCCGGAGGTCGTCGAACCCCTCGCGGTAGCGCTCGACGTTATCGGCCTCGCCCTCCCCGGTCGGGACCGACTCGTGGGGGACGTTCGGCAGTTCCAGCAGGGCTTTTTCCAACCGGGACTCCAGTTCGTCGGCGCGCTCCTCGACCTCCTGCAGTTCGTCTTTGAGTTCCTGCGAGCGGTCGATGGCCTCCTGTGCCTCCTCGTCTTTGCCGTCCTGTTTCAGCTGGCCAATCTTGCTCGACACTTCGTTGCGTTCTTGCCGGAGGCCGTCGCCTTCGGCCTTCAGTTCCCGCCACTCCTCGTCGATTTCGAGGATTTCGTCGAGGTCTACGTCCGTGACGCCCTTCCGCTCGATAGCGTCACGGACCGTCTCGGGGTGCTCCCGGACGAACTGTCTCGATAACATGGACGACGGTTCTCGGCGGCAGAAATTAGGCGTGTCGGTCCCGCGGTGGGGCTGCCCCCGACTGTCGACTTGTGCGTCTCCTCCGTTACGTTTCGCCGCCGACCTTGACCGCCAGTACCGGCACCGGCGAGGCCCGAACGACCGACTCGGTGACGCTGCCGATGAGTTCCTTGGACGGCCCGGTCCGCCCCTCCGTCGCCATCACGACGACGTCGATGTCGTTGCGCTCGACGTAGTCTACGACTTCCTCGTGGGGGACGCCCTGTTCGACCGCTGTGGTCACGGTGTCGATGCCGGCGTCTTCGGCCTGCGCGCGCAGGTCGTCGACGGCCTGCTGGCCGGCGTCAGCGAGGCGGTCGAAGATGCTGCTGTCCTCGAAATCGGGAATCTGTTCGACTACCTGTTCGGTTTCGAGGACGTGCAGCGCGTGCAGACTCGCATCGTGGCGCTGTGCGAGGTCGATAGCGTGTTCGGCCGCAGTTACGGACCCCTCGGAGCCGTCGGTCGGAACGAGTACGGCGTCGTACATACAGTGGTGTTTCTGATTCCGGGTAAATGGCTTTGCCCTTCCTGACTATCGGTTGTCAAGACGGCCACAGCACAACGGTTTTGCCCCCGCCGGTCACGAGGAAGTGTATGGGAATCGGTGACGTTTACGAGGTGACGGTCGGGGACTGCACAGACGTCCACTACGTCGACACCGGGATGTACGACGTAGCCGAGTACGGCTCCGTTTACATCATCGACGCCGAGCGGCCGGCGCTGGTCGACACCGGCATCGGCGCGCACCACGAGAACATCCTTTCAGCGATGGAGTCAGTCGGTATCGCGCCCGAGGACCTGGAGGTCATCGCGGCGACGCACGTCCATCTGGACCACGCCGGCGGGGCCGGCTACCTCGTCGAGGACTGTCCGAACGCGACGGTGTACGTCCACGAGTCCGGGAAGCGACACCTCGTCGACCCCCAGCGGCTCTGGGAGGGGACCAAACACGCCGTCGGCGACCAGATCGAGTACTACGGCAAGCCGATTCCGGTCCCCGAGGACCGAATCGAGACGCTAACCGACGGCGACGTGATCGACCTGGGCGATCACTCGCTGGACGTCATGCACGCGCCGGGCCATGCCCCACACCAGGTCGTCTTCTACGACCCCGTCGTCGACGGTGTGTTCACCGCCGACGCCGCCGGTATCTACACGCCGGCGACCGACGAGATGCACGTCACGACGCCGCCGGTCAACTTCACGCTGGAGGGGGCCCTCGACGACGTGACGATGCTACAGGACCTCGACCCGGACATCCTCATGTTCGGCCACTACGGCCCGGCCGAAACCGGCGACAAACTGGAGACCTACGCCGAGATCCTGCCCGAGTGGGTTGCCGAAGTCGAGCGCAAGCGCGAGGAACTCGACGACGACGAGGCTGTCATCGATTACTTCCTCAAGCGGGCCGACACCGACCTCTGGGGCGAGCGGAAGGGTCGCGCCGAGATGCGCTTGAACGTCCGGGGCGTGCTCGTGGCCCTCGACAACCGCGAAGAATAGCCAGCGTCACATCGGCCGTGGACTGGGCTCCCGATAGAGCCTTCGTGTGCCGTTGAGTGAGTGCGTTTATACGAGGCCGATACGTTAGGCTGGACAGATGGAGGCCAACTGTGGCTGGTAGTTCGGGGCTACTGATTCCGCTTGTCGCCGGCATCATCGGACTTGGCGTCCTTGCACAGGTCCTCGCCGCGCGCCTGCGGGTGCCCAGTATCATCTTCTATTTACTGGTCGGTGTCATCATCGGCCAGCCCGGACTGGGCATCATCGGTGACGGCACCTTCGGCGGGGCGCTGTCCGCCATCGTCGGCTTAGCGGTCGCAATCATCGTCTTCGAGGGGGCCTACCACCTCCGGTTCGACCGTCTGCGTGAAGCCCCGGCTGCGACGTTCAGACTCGTTACCGTCGGTGCGGCTATCGCACTGGTGGGTACCGCTATCGCCGTCAAGTTCGCGTTCAACTCCGCGGCCGTCTCCTGGAACCTCGCGTTCCTGATCGGTGCGCTGCTGGTCGCAACTGGGCCGACGGTCATCACGCCGATCCTCAACGTCGTTCCGGTTCGGGACCGCGTCGCGGCCGCGCTGGAGACGGAGGGGATCGTCAACGACGTGACCGCGGCGATCATCGCCGTCGTCATCTTCGAGACGGTCAATCCGGCGGCGTCGAGCGAGGGGCTGTTGCGGGCGTTCGCGCTTCGATTGGGGACGGGGCTACTCGTTGGTCTCCTCGTCGCTGGCGTAGTGTACTACCTCCTCCAGTACGTCGACCTCTCGCCCGGTGACGCGCCGCGGAACTCCCGACTGCTCGTGCTCGCCGGGGCGCTCATCGCCTACGCGGGTGCGAACACGATAGCGACCGAGGCCGGCGTCGCCGCCGCCGCGACGGCGGGGATGGCGCTCGGGAACGTCGACCACCCGTACGAGGAGGACATCGAGGAGTTCAAGGGCGACATCACGCTGCTGGTGCTGTCGTTCGTGTTCATCGCGCTGGCGGCCCAGTTGGAGCTCGCGTCGCTCATCGACGTCGGACTGTCTGGCATTATCGTCGTTCTCGCCGTCGCGCTAGTCATCCGCCCGCTGCTGGTGTTCGTCTCGGCCGTCGGCGACCGCTTCACCACGAACGAGAAACTGTTCGTCAGCTTTGTCGGGCCGCGTGGTATTATTCCGGCATCTGTCGCCACGCTGTTTGCCGTCGAGCTGAACGCTGCAGCCGAAGAGGTCACTGGGGCACAGGCCGAACTGCTGGGGACGCAGGCGGATATCCTGCTGGGCACTGTCTTCCTCGTCATCTTTGCGACCGCCCTGTTCGAGGGTGGACTGGCGCGATTCATCGCGGAAAAACTGGATGTGATACCAATGCGAGTCATCATCGTCGGCGGCGGACAGGTGGGCCGAGCGCTCGCCGCACGCCTCGAAGACCGGGGCGAGAACGTCGTCATCATCGAGCAGGAAGAAGAGAGCGTCGAACGAGCCCGCAACGAGGGGTACGCCGTCGAGATCGGCGATGGCACCGACACCGATATGTTGCGGTCGGCCGGTGCGGACAACGCCAAGACCGTCGTCGCGGCGACCGGCGACGACGACGCGAACCTGCTGGTGTCACAGCTTGCGAGTTCGAAGTTCGGCGTCGACCGGGTCATCGCCCGCGCGAACAACCCGGACAACGTCGAGGCCTTCGAGGACCTCGGCGTTCGGACCATCTCCTCGGCGATGGCGACGGCCTGGGCCATCGACAACCAGATCGAGCGCCCGGCCATCGCCCACTGGATGACCGACATCGGTCGCAGCGGGGATGTCCAGGAAGTCGAAGTCAAGAACCCGGACCTCATCGGCAAGCCGATCAGTGAGGTCGGGCCGATGCTGCCCGACGCCTGTCTGGTCGCGCTCGTCAGCGGTGAGCTCCACGAGAATGCCGAAGTACCCACGGCCGACTACGTCCTCGAAGAGGGCGACATGGTGACGCTGCTGGGCCGTCGGGAGTCCGTCCGCGACGGGATGAAAATGGTCAGTGGCGACTAGTCGTCGGTAAGCCGTGTAACGTCTGACTCGTCGACGCCTTCTGTCCACGGCGACTCGCCGCGGTCGCCGTCCGTCTTGTACGTGCCGCGAGCGCTCGCGATGTGATGGCCATCGGTGTCGTACACTTCTGCGTCGACGACGGAGACGCTCCCGCCGCTCCGGATCACCTCCGCCTCAGTCCGCAAATCGGCGGTTGCGGGCGCGAGGTAATCGATCCGCATGTCGACCGTCGGCGAGACGGTGCCGGATTGCGAGACGACGGCCGCCCCGCCGACGGTATCGACGAGCGAGTACGTGACGCCGCCGTGTGCGATTATCGATTCGGGGTTCGAGGAGTGACCGTCCTCCAACGGGAGTTCGCCTGCCGCATAGCCGTCCTCGACGGCAGTTATTTCCATCCCTAACTGCTTGACAAACGGGATGTCGTTGAACATCGATTGGAGACTCATGGCTACCTCCAGGGAACCGAGTCTGATAAGTCTCCGAGAACGAACAACAACGGGTCAGGTGTGGTCGGTTCTACAGAACACGGCTTCCTGTCAGTCGCCCGCGACCGCTCCGTCCACGCTCTCTTCGTCCTCCGTGGCTTCTTCGGGGAGTAGATGCTCCGGGCGACGCAGGTAGCTCGGTTTCTGTGCGAACGCTTCGATTCGCTCCCACTCCTCAGGTGTGATGTGACCGTCCATACACAGTCCTCATGGTTGACACAACTTTAATCCTCGCAATCTAGATTAAAATTAATTCTCACTACCCGGAACTGCCACCATCACAGTGCGTATCCGCTACCGAGAATGACGGCGTCAGTGTACTGTGGTGCGCCGCTACCGGCGTACTGCGCCCGCTCACTCCTCTTCTCAGCCATCCGGTGTCCTAATATGATTTTAGGCAGATATGTGGGTAGTACTATATGTCTGCTGTCGCTACCGGATAGTATGCAACCACAGCGGGCGACGTACGTGAAGAAGGCCTGCGCCTACATCACCAGAAACGGATCGGAACTCCTGGTGTTCGACGGACCGGGCCACGACGGGCTACAGATACCGAAGGGAACCGTCGAACCGGGCGAAAAACCGCGGGTCGCCGTACAACGGGAAGCCGTCGAGGAGAGCGGTCTCGCCTCCTTCGAGCGCCTGCAACACATCGCCACCGACGTCTGGACGCGTCGTGAATCACCCCCGAAGCGGTACGTGCGGTCGTTCTACCACCTTCCCGTCCACGAGTCCCGTGATCACTGGGTGCACACTGTCACCGGCACGGGCGAGGAGCGCGGCGCGGAGTTCGAATTCTCGTGGGTCGATCTCCCGACCGACGCCACCTTCGCGCTCGACCTCGACGACTACATCCACTCACTGACGAGTCCCGCCGAGGCGGCGACAGCCGGCGACGTGGCTGCCGATTAGCGACTGTCTTCTCTCGACTCTCGCTCGCGCGAGCGCCTCGACGTTCGCAAATAACGCACTCGAAAACGACGTACTGCGGTAAAATCCCGAAACTGTGCCGATAGCACCCAGTCAGGGCAGTCGGAACTCGATTGCCGCACCCTGGCCGAAGCCGACACACTCCGTCGCCAGGCCGAGCTCCGCGTCGCGGCGGTTCATCTCGTGGACGAGCGTCACCGGAAGGCGCGCGCCGGAGGCCCCGAGCGGGTGGCCGATGGCGATTGCGCCGCCGTTGACGTTGTAGATGTCGTCGTCGAAGCCGAGTTCGCGCTGGCAGTACAGGCACTGGGAGGCGAAGGCCTCGTTGAGTTCCACCAGGTCGTAGTCGTCCGTCTCACGGTCGGTGCGCTCGGTGAGTTTCCGGACAGCGGGGACCGGGCCGATACCCATCACGGTCGGGTCGACGCCGGCGACTTCGTGGGAACCGATCTCCGCCAGGATGTCGAGCCCGCGGTCTTCTGCGAACTCGCGCGACGTGACCATCAGCCCCGCCGCGCCGTCGGAAACCTGCGAGGCGTTGCCGGGTGTGACTGACCCGTCCGACTTGAACACTGTCGGTAGCTGGGACAGCTTTTCGAGCGTGGTGTCCGGGCGGATACCCTCGTCTGCTTCGAGCTGGCCGTCCTCGGTATCGATTGGGACGATTTCGTCGTCGAAGCGACCGGACTCCGTCGCGTCGGCGGCGCGCTGGTGGCTCCGGAGCGCGTACTCGTCCTGTTCCTGTCGGGCGACCTCCATCTCGCTGGCGACCTTCTCGGCGGTCATTCCCATCTGAAGCTCGCCGATATTGTAGTGCTCGGCCAGTCGCGGATGGACGTTGTGGGTGTTCTCGTCCATCTGCACGCGGGACATCGACTCGACGCCGCCGGCGATGAGCACGTCGCGCTGGCCGGCCGCGATGGCGTCGGCGGCCCGCATCAGCGCTTCGGCGGAAGACGCACACCAGCGGTTGATGGTCGATGCGGGGACGCTCTCGCCGAGGTCCGACAACAGCGCGATGACGCGAGCCATGTTGTTGCCCTGTTCCCCGCGCTGCTGGGCACAGCCCCACAGCAGGTCGTCAACGTCCTCGGCCTCGACGCCGGTCGACGCGAGCAACTGGTTGATAAGCGGCACAGAGAGGTCTTCGCTCCGGACGCCGGCGAGTGCGCCGTCCTCCTTTCCCTGTGGCGTTCTGACTGCATCCACGATGACAGGTGTGGGCATGGACAACGGAACGTCTCGGCCTGTGTTAAAACCTGACAAACTCTACACAGTGGGGGAACCGTTGTCTCCGACCGGGCCAACCGCTCCCCGAAACAGTCGGACAGTGGGCTCACTCCTGTTCGAACGCCGGCGGCAGACCGGCGTGTCTGAGCCCCTCCTTCTCGTCGATGTGGAACCGATAGACTGCGATGTCGCCGTCCTCGATAGCGTCCTCGAGCAGTTCCGGCCGCCACGCCGTATCGAGCACGTCTGCGAGTTCGTCCCACTCGGACTCGGGGACGGCCTCGATGCCGCCCTGCAGCAGGACGCTCTCCCAGTGGAACATCGATTCGACCTTGTACACGAGCACGGCCGCGTCCGCTGCCGCCTCGGTCAACTGTTGTTTACGACTTGCCGACCCACCGATGAAGGTGAAATACAGCGACCGGTCACCGTCGTACCCGAACGACAGGGGAATCATGTACGGTCCGTTCCCGGTCGGCAGGCCCAGCACGCCGACCCGCTGGTTCGACAGAAACGCCGCGATGTTGCTGTCGTCCATGCGCGTGAGTCCGGCCGCTTCGAGGGTATCTATTGTCATATAGGTGTAACTTCAACTGAAACCTGTTTAATTAATTCGGCTATTCTTCGCTACGGAGAATTGCCCGCCCGGGCGTCTCGGTCGCCGCTACCCTTCCTGTGTTGCACCGGGGGCGTGGCGCTTGATTCGCTCGATGGCGGCGACGGCTTTGTTGCGCTCGGCGTACCCCTCGCCGGAGTCAGCGATGATTTCGCCGTTGCGGTGGCGGAGTCGCCAGCGCCACTCCTCGCCTCTGTCCTCGTACACCTCGAAGGCCGCGCTCCCGATCTCCAGCAGGTCGGCGTCGGCGGCGTAGGACTGGACCCGCTCGACGGCATCCATGGCTTTCGACCGATTTGCGTACCCCTCGCCGGAGTCGGCGACGAGTTCGCCGTTGGCCGCACGCAACCGCCAGCGCCACTCCTCGGCGTTGTCCTGATACACCTCGAAGCCGTCGTCGACCTCGGAGTCGGGCGCGAGTTCGCCGACGCGGCGGGCCGCCCGCCGGGCGTTCGACCGGGAACTGTACCCCTCGCCGCTGTCGGCGAGAATGTTGCCGTTGCGGTGGAGCAAGCGCCAGCGGAACTCCCCGGCGGCGTCGGCGTACACCTCGTACGCCACGGGGTCGATCTTGAGATAGGCCGCACCGGGGACGTACGCGCGGACGCTCTCCAGCGCCCGTCGAACGTTCGACTTCGAGGCGTACCCCTCGCCGCTGTCGGCAAGGATGTTGCCGTTGTCGTGGCGCAAGCGCCAGCGGAACTCCCCGGCCGAATCCTCGAACAGTTCGAACGTCGCGTCGCTTTCGGGGGCCGGCACGACCGGCACGTCCTCGGCGGTGTCGTCCTCGGTCGCGTCCTCGAAGAAGACGACGGCTCCGCCGGCGGCGTTGGACTGGACGCTGCGGAGCCCCTGCATCGCCTTCTGGCGCGACGAATAGCCCTGTGCGCTGTCGGCGATGATGTTCGAGTTCCGATGGCGGAGCCGCCAGCGGTACTTGCCCGCCGAGTCCTCGTACAGTTCGAACGTCGCCTTGCTGTCCATCGCAGCCGCGATGGTGGCGTGGGCCGCGGCGAGTTCCGCCTCGGTAGCTTCTGTGACCGTCGCCATCTCCTCGCGGGCGGCCTCGCTGGTCGCCAACTTCTCGGCCAACCTGTTGCGCTCGCGGGCCGCCTGCTCAGCGATTTGAGACTGCTCGCTGGCCGTCTGAGAGGCCTGCTCGGTCTCCTTGGACGCTCGCTCTGCTTCATCTGAGGACCGTTTGGCGGACTCCGTCGCTTCCTGTGCCGTCCGCACGGCCTCGTCGTATGCTTCCTTCCGCCCGGTCAGCAGCGGGGAGACAACCGCGCCGACCGCCATCAGGCCGAGGCCGACGATGTACAGCGTCACCGCCGGGTTCCCCTCGGGGCCGGTCCAGTTCGATGGATAGAACGTGGTGAACCACACCATCGCGACCAGTCCGATTACGGCACCGAGATAGGTGAGTATCAGCCCACGCCGTGTCAGCGGCAGTCTGATTGTCGGTCCCGCAAACAGCAGTATGAGCCCGATAGCTCCCAGCAGATAGCCGAACTGCCGGGGCGTGCTCCGCGATGCTGTCAGGTAAAACAGAAGGAGGCCGACGATACCGAGCACGATGCCGATGACGAACAGCCAGTAGCCGTAGGCCTCGTCGTCGGTCGTCGGCTCGCCGATGCGGTTCCGATACACGCTGATTAATGTGTTATCAGTTGCCACGTTGGGAGTACACAGAGGGGGTATATTACCTTGGTGTCGGACACCGGGGCTTCGAGTGACTTATACCGGTTGCGTGGTAACATCAGTGGGAATGAGCAATCCGGAACTGGATGTCGTTGAGTTTCTGCTGACGGCCACTATCTACAGCGAGCGGCGGGACCTCGAACCGGACGACCTGCCGGCCTCGTACCGGTCCGTCTTCTGGAGCGACGGCGAGATCGAACGGCCCCTGTCGGTCACCAACACGACCGCGAGCGAGGCCACCGGCGTCGAGCGGCCCTGGGCGGCCATCTCCGGCCTGATGTTTACCGACCGCGACGACTTCTCGGGGAGCATCTCCATGACGGACCGCGACCTCGCCGAGGAGTGGTTCCTCGAACGGGTCGATGCCGCGGCCCTCGAAGACAATCCGGTCCTGGCGAAAGCCTTCGAGGACCAGGTCGAGGGCGCTGACTACGAGCGGGCCCGCGAGCAGAACCGACCGTCGCGCGCCGACCGCGCGTTCATCGACGCCAAACTGGAGGAGGCGTTCGACACCGACGACGAGGACGACGAGGAGATGCTGGACCTCGTGGACGTTCGCGCCCCCGAAGAGGTGGAGATGACCCTGGCCGACCTGGTGTTGACCACCGACCAGGAAGACGAGATACAGAAAATCGTCAAAGCCATCGAGCACCGCGACTACCTCGCCCGCATCGGCCTGCGAGAGATCGGGAAACTGCTGTTCGTCGGTCCGCCGGGGACCGGCAAGACCAGCGTCGCCCGGGCGCTGGCCCACGACCTCGACCTCCCGTTCGTCGAAGTGAAGCTGTCGATGATTACCAGCCAGTACCTCGGCGAGACGGCCAAGAACGTCGAGAAGGTGTTCGAGGTCGCCAAGCGGCTCTCGCCGTGTATCCTCTTCATGGACGAGTTCGACTTCGTCGCCAAGACCCGGTCCTCCGACGAACACGCCGCCATCAAGCGCGCCGTCAACACCCTGCTCAAGAGCATCGACGAGATATCCTTGATTCAGGACGAGGTGCTGCTCATCGGCGCGACGAACCACCCGGACCAGCTCGACGCCGCCGCCTGGCGGCGCTTCGACGAGATCGTGAACTTCCCCAAGCCGGACCACGGGATGCGCGCGGATATCCTCCGTATCGTCACCCAGCAGATGGAGATCGACGACTTCGACCCCGAGACGCTGGCGGAGCTAACCGAGGGACTGACCGGGAGCGACCTCCGGCTCGTGCTCCGTGAGGCTGTCCTCAACGCCCTGACCGAGGAGCGGACCACGCTCACGCAGCAGGACCTTGAAGACGCCATCATCGACTTCGAGGAGCGGGACAACCTCAAGAACATGGACATGATGGACGGCGACGCCGACGCGCTGGTCGCCGGGAGCGGCGGCTTCTCCGGCGACGGCGGCAGCGACCACGACCACGATCACGACCACTGAGCGGCGGATCACCCGTTCGAGCGCCGGCTCTGGCCGTCGTTATGAGCGATTTACTTATCAGTACAGGAACCATTCCCTGTAGCCATGGCTGACGACGACGTGTTCACCGAGACAGACGACCCCGCGGAATCGTGGGTCGACGTTCGCATGACTGACCCCGATGAAGGCGAGTGGGATGTAGACGTAGTTATCGCCGAAAAGCAGGTCGAGTACGTCGACCTGCGCATCCGACCGGCATTGCTCGAAGGGTTCCTCGACTGCCTGTTCGACGATCTCTCCGACGAGCGCGCACAGTCCCTGCTGGCGGCGACGCTGGAGCGACAGGGGGTCGACCCGGCGGACCTGGCTGACACCCAGTAACGAAAGCGAGGGGCTTAGGCGGGTCGCCCTCCGAAGGGACGGTAATGGAGGTCACGCTGCTTGGGACCGGCGACACGACGGGGACGCCCACCGTCCAGTGCGACTGCGAGACGTGCGAACGGGCGCGCGACCCCGACGAGGAACTCCGGACTCGCGCTCGCGAGCGCGGCATCGACCCCACGGACGGCATCGAGCGGTCGCGCTTCTCCGTCGCCGTGGCGAACGACGAAACCGGCGAGTCGCTGCTGATCGATCTGAGCCCCGATTTCCGCCACCAGTTCCTCCGCGAGTCGGTCCCGCTGCCGGACGCGGCTATCGTCACCCACGTCCACTTCGACCATCTCGACGGTCTCGGGAACGCCTATCGCCTGTTCGACGAGCTGCCGGTCCACGCCGCCGACGAGACAGACCCGGTCACGGGCGAGAGTGTCGCAGAGGGCGTCCGGAGCCGCTATGACTACCTCGATACGGTGTCTGTCCACGCACAGACGCCGTTCGAGCCGTTCATCGTCGCCGGCTTCGAGGTGACGCTCGTCCCGGTCACGCACCCGCCGCTGCTGTGCTACGGCCTGCGAATCGAGGAACCACAGACCGGCGCGGTGCTGTCGATCTCCGGCGACACCTGCTACGACGTGCCCGACCGCTCGAAATCAGTGCTGACCGGGGCCGACCTCGCGCTCGTTGAGGGCATCGTTCACCCGGAGGCCTGCGAGTACCACCCCAAGGGCGGCACGCACCACGACGAGGATGGCGTCCCGCGGACGTTCGGCACGAAACACATGACCTTGCCCGGCGCGCGGGACTTCGCCGCCGACATCGAGGCCGACGACTACCGCATCGTCCACACTGCACATTACGTCCCCGCGGACAGGGCCTTCGCCGATGACATCGGTCTCGACGGCGAGCGGTTCACGCTCTAATGGCCGTTCGGCTCCGTGAAACGGTCGTGTTTAGTTAAGCATCAAAAGTGAGGCGGGAGAATTTCTTGGTGGTTCATGCCAGAAATCGCCCGCCTCAGCGGTAGTAGAGACTGGATTGATTTGGATTTTGTGGAGCGCAAGCGGACACCCGAGCGTGCGATGAAGCTCGGTATTCAGATGCATATGGCTGGACTATCACTTTCGAATACCATATCTATTCTTGATATTTTGGGTGTCAAACGCTCTCGAAAAGCTATCCACGATTGGGTACAGAAAGCCGATCTACAGCCAGTCAGCGGTAAATCACCGAATCAGGTTGCGGTCGACGAAACGGTGATTCGAATCAACAACCAGCAGTTCTGGCTGTACGCCGCTGCAAATCCACAGACAAACGAAATTCTCCATTTGCGGTTGTTTTCGACTACTACAACCGCTCTTACCGAGATATTTCTCAAAGAATTGCAGCAAAAACATGACGTCGAAACCGCCGTTTTTCTCGTCGATGGCGCGAAACATCTCCGAGCTGCACTGCAACGATTCGGGCTCCGATTTCAGACAGAACGCCACGGAAATCGGAATGCTGTCGAACGTGTCTTCCGAGAAGTAAAACGACGAACTTCTTCGTTTTCAAACTGTTTCAGTCACGTCGAACCGAAGACAGCTGAAAATTGGCTCCAGAGTTTCGCTCGCTGGCACAATGCTCCAAACTAAACACTACCCGTGAAACAGGGCGTAGCTTATAGGTACTGGCGGATAATGCCGCTATATGGACAGGCGCGGCATCGCGGAGGTCGGTGGGCTGTCGCTGGCCGGCGGTGTCCTCGCAACCGCCGCCCAGCAGGGCCTCGTGGGTGGTATCGACTGGGTGCTGGTGGTGGGACTGGTGGCCTGTATTGGTATCGCGGCCGCGGCAAACTATCAGGCCAGAACGAAACACGCGGCGCAGGTCGCAACTGAGGCCCCCGAAGTGACAGAAGACAACTACGAACAGCACGGCCGTCCGACAGCCGGCGACGGCGGCGTCCCGCCCGATAACGCGCCGTCAAGCGACGACACCCGGTAGCGGTGACAACTTCTCGTGGCTATCCGAACCGATCCAGTCCCGACTGGCGACGCCTGCGCCCGTCGGGGTCTGCCCGCCACGGCGTCCGCTCGGCCCGGAGTGAGTCGCCGTCGACGGCCGGCGGGTCGGCTGCCTCGTACCCACCACAGTCCGGGCCGCAGTCGTCGCTTTCGCGGACAGCGCGCCCTTTCCACTGACAGTACGGAATCCCGTCGCTGTCGGGCGAACAGCGCTCACACGTCGGGTAGTCGAAACTCCGCCACCCCTTGCCGTAGGCTCGCTCGGCCAGTTTTCGACGGGCACGGGCCTTTTCAGCGGAATCGACGATCCGCACGTCCGTCCGGACCGGCCCCTCCTCCAGCAGTTCGACGCCGGCATCGTCGGTCGGCAGTGGTGTCGCCTCCCGACGGACGTCTATGGTTCCGCTGTCGGGGTCGAACCGCCAGACGCCGACTTCCTCGGGAATCCGGTTGAGGTGCGCGCCGGTGACGTAAGAGGCCGTCGCCAGTACGACGCGGTCGGCGAGCGCGAGCGACACGTCGGTCCGCAACTGGGATTCCAGGTCGCCGGGCCGCCCGAGGTCCGGCTTGTTTTCGATGGCGACGATTCCGTCGAACCAGTCGGGGTACCGCGTCGTTTGTCGGACGTACGTCCGGCCGCCGCGGCGCTCGCGCTCGAAGAATCCACGCTCGGCCGCCAGTTCGACGGCCCGTTCGGCGCGGTCGGGGTGGCAGTCGAAGGCGTCTTTCCAGTACCGCGCCCGGCCCGGCCCGACGTTGCTTTCGATGGCCGCTGTCGGCAACCGTTCGGGAGTGATGGCCGCCCGCTCATCGAACTCGGGCCCCGGCTTGACGACGACAGTGTCGAGGACGCGCCGGCCGTGGACCGCGCCACCGAGTTGGCGGCTCACTAGACGGCCCTCGCGTTCGAGGTGGGCACACAGCGCCAGTTCGAAGTCGAACTCCCGCACGACCGGACGGAGGGCTGGGACGGGCAAAAGCCCCGCGCCCGGTTACCGCCTAGCGACGAAGAGACAGGCCAGCGCCGCCAGTCCGAGAAGTGGACTCAGTGAGAGTATCGCCAGAAGGCCGAGATACACAGTCAGCACTCCGAGGAGGGAACGAACGGTCAGCGGCGGATACGTCGGTCTATACAGTTCGGGGTCGGTGTACGGTGCAGGCTGGTACATTACAGTGAAACGATGGTCCAGAAACGCGATAAGCATAATCTGAATGATATTTCTGCAGGAGGCGCGTACCGGCGCTCTCCTGCAGACGATTTCAGTCAGCGGGAAAATAGCTCGCTGGGCACAGCCCCGACCGTATATCCGGCGAATCGGCTCAGTGCCCGCAGGCCTGCCGCTCGAACTCGACTGGCTGGAGGTCCCTGTCCAGATAGGCGGTCAGTTCCGCCTCGGCCAGCGGAATCCGGACCGCGAGCCGCCACGGGTCGGTGCCTTCGACGGTCGTGTACTGGTCGTCGACACACCAGGGGAGCGTCCAGTAGGGGCGACTCGACAGGTCGACGCCGTGGTCGTCGTAGAACGCCGCGACGCGGGAGTCGTCCAGTAGTGTCAGCCCGACGGGCGAACAGAGTTCGTGTCGACACTGTTCACAGACGAACTCGGCGCGGACCGACACGTCGAGACAGCAGTCGCCATCGCGAGATATCTCCGTCTCCATCCGCCCGGCGCAGTCGGGGCAGACGCCGTCAGCGGCCAGACAGTGGAGGTGGCGCACCCGCTCGGCGAAGGCCGTCGCGACTTCCGCCGGCGTCCGGTCGACCAGACCGCCCGGCGGGAACGGGTACTCGCCGTGGGCCTTCCCGCAGTCCTCGCAGTCGATGGCGAACTGCTCGTCGGCGTACTCGGCCAGCAGACCGCCGCCACACCGCGTACAGGCCCCGGTCACCGGGAACGGGTCGATGTCGGGTGTCCGCGTGAACGTTCCTGCCCGCACCGCGCGGATGACCTGCGCCCCGGCGTGCCGGAGGTCGTATCCGTCCGCTCCCTGGCTGACGAACTGGCCGGTGAGCTCCTGCAGGTGATAGTTGAACTGCCCGCTGTCGGCCAGTTCTACGGCATCGAACAGTTCCGAGAAGCGAACCGGCCGGTCCTCAGCGCGCCACAGCGCCTCTAGGATGTCCAGACGCGTCTCGCTCGCGATGACCGAGAACGCCGTCGCCGGGTCGATGTCGGCATCAGTTTCGGGGGACTCATCGACTCGCATCGTGCGTGAACTTGTCCCCGTGGGAACAAAAGCGTTCACAGAAACACAGTTACGTAACACTGCTGACGAGAGCGGGCTGTAGCCGCACTCACCTCAGCGGCGGACTCTCACTCACCAAACCGGAGCTATCGCAACGGCGATTGCCGGCGTGACATCCGACTCGTACAGCTTGTCGCTCGCACCAACCGACAGGGGTCGCGTCGCTATATCGAGGGCGATACCGAGCAATATGGTGACGTTGCCGCCGTCAGCAGAGACCAGACCGGCGATTGAACCGGGTTCGGCGGGGGTGCTCCGGGCGCAAACAGTAGGTTTATCAGTTGCACGCGGCGAAACTCCACCAAGATTACTCTCGAAATGACATCGAACAAACAACCGGAGGTGAACATCGGACTCGTCGGGCACGTCGACCACGGAAAGACGACGCTCGTACAGGCACTGTCCGGCGAATGGACCGACCAGCACTCCGAGGAGATGAAGCGCGGTATCTCTATCCGACTCGGCTACGCCGACGCGACGTTCCGTCGCTGCCCGGAGGCCGAGGAGCCGGAGGCCTTTACCGTCGACGAGCACTGCGACGACCACGACGTCGACACCGACCACCTCCGGACGGTGTCGTTCGTGGACGCGCCCGGGCACGAGACGCTGATGGCCACCATGCTGTCCGGCGCGGCCATCATGGACGGGGCCGTTCTCGTCATCTCGGCGACCGAGCCCGTCCCGCAGGCCCAGACCGAGGAGCACCTGAGCGCGCTCGATATCATCGGTATCGACAATATCGTCATCGCCCAGAACAAGGTTGACCTTGTCGACGAGGAGCGGGCGATGCAGAACTACGAGCAGATTCAGGAGTTCGTCGAGGGCACCGTCGCCGAAGGCGCACCGGTTGTCCCCATCAGCGCGGGCCAGGAGGCCAACATCGACCTGCTTATCGAGGCTGTCCAGTCTGAGATTCCGACGCCGGAACGGGACCCGGACGAGGACGCCCGCATGATGGTCGCACGCTCGTTCGACATCAACCGTCCCGGTACAACCTGGGACGACCTGATGGGCGGCGTGCTTGGCGGGTCGCTCGTTGGCGGCCAACTGGACGCCGACGACGAGATCGAACTCCGTCCCGGCCGCGAGGTCGAGGAAGGCGGCCAGACGGAGTGGCAGCCCGTGACGACGACGGTCCGCTCGCTCCAGTCCGGCGGCGACTTCGTGGACACGGTCACGCCGGGCGGCCTGCTCGGCGTCGGGACCGGTCTCGATCCCGCCATCACGAAGGGCGACGCCCTCGCCGGCCAGGTCGCCGGCCCGCCCGGCAGCCTCCCGCCGGTCCACGAGACGTTCACGATGGACGTGGACCTGCTGGAACGCATCGTCGGCGACGACGGCGGCGAAGTCGACGAGATTTCGACCGGCGAACCGCTGATGCTGACTATCGGTACCGCCACCACAGTCGGTTCGGTCACAAGCGCGCGCGACGAGGAATGTGAAGTCGCGCTCAAGCGCCCGGTCTGTGCGGCCTCGGGCTCGAAGATCGCCATCAACCGCCGTGTCGGCGCTCGGTGGCGGCTCATCGGTGTCGGCACGCTGCGGTGATGATTGTGCTGGACACGAACGCACTGATGATGCCGGTCGAATGCAACGTACGGCTGTTCGAGGAACTCGATAGGGTGCTGCCGGACGCGACGGACTACGTCGCGCCCGCTGCCGTCCGCGACGAACTGGCGAAACTGGCCGACGGGGCCGGTGCGGAAGCGACGGCCGCCTCGGTCGGGCAGGACCTGCTCGACCGGTGTACGGTTCGGGAGACGACGGCGGACTACGCGGACGACGCCGTCCTCGAACTGGCACAGGCAGACGATGCGACACACGCGGTCACGAACGACACCCCCTCAAACGACGCCTGCTGGACGCGGGCGTTCCAGTAATTAGTTTAAGGGGCCGGAACAAACTGGGTATCACTCAACCATAACACATGTATAAACGGGTACGCCTACGCGATACGGTCGAAGTCCCGCCACGCTTTCTGGCGGAGGTCAGTCCGGGGCTGGTCAAACGGCTCCTGCAAGAGAAGCTCGAAGGACGAATGGACGAAGACGTCGGCAGCGTCGTCTCCGTCATCGAGGTCCACGACATCGGCACCGGTGCCGTGCTGCCGAACAAGCCCGGCGTCTACTACGAGGCCGAGTTCGACGCCCTCACGTTCGACCCACAGATGCAGGAAGTGGTCGACGGCGAGGTCGTCGAGGTCGTCAACTTCGGGGCCTTCATCGGCATCGGGCCGGTCGACGGCCTGCTGCACGTCTCTCAGATCTCCGACGAGTATCTGGCCTACGACGAGGAGAACCAGCAACTCGCCTCACGGGAGTCCAACCGGACGCTCACCGTCGGCGACGCCGTCCGGGCGCGTATCGTCACCAAGAGCATCGACGAGCGCAACCCCCGCGACTCCAAAATCGGTCTGACGGCGAAACAGGTCGGCCTGGGCAAGCACGGCTGGCTTCAGGAGGAGCGCGAGCGCCGCGAAGGCACGGCGGAAGCCGGTGATAGCTGATGGCGGACCGACTCGTCTGTCGCGACTGTCACCGCGTCCAGAGCGCGGAGATCGAAAGCCAGTGTGAGGCCTGCGGCGGCACCGCACTGACCGAGGACTGGGCCGGCTACGTCGTCATCGCCCACCCGGAGCGCTCCGACATCGCTGAGGAGATGGAAGTGACCGAGCCGGGCAAGTACGCGCTGAAAGTCCGCTAACGTGTCCGACGTCGTTCTCGAACTCCCGAGTGACTTGCGGCACGAGCTGAAAGAGCCGCTCGGACGGATTTATACCGATACAGCGGCGCTGCTGGCCGACGCCGGTGACCCCATCATCGCCGTTGGCGATATGGTCACGTACCACCTCATCGAGGCCGGACGGGTGCCCGACCTCGCGCTGGTCGACGAACGGACCAAGCGCTCGGCCGTCGACGCGGACGTGTCGGCGGCTATCGACGGGTTTGACCGGAAGCGAGACGTGTCAAACCCGGCCGCGACGCTCACCGCCGAACTGCTTGCTGCGCTCAGGGACGGTATCGACAGCGGCGAGACGACACTTCTCGATGTCGACGGCGAGGAGGACCTCGCCACGCTCCCCGCAGTGCTCGCCGCACCTGCCGGTGCCAGCGTCGTGTACGGCCAGCCGGACGAAGGGATGGTGCTGGCAGACTGTGACGCCGAAGCCCGGGACCGGGTCCGGTCGCTGCTGGAGCGGATGGACGGTGACGCCGAGCGGGCGATTGCGCTCGTGTCGGAGTAACCGGCGAGAAAACGGGACGCGACTGGTCTTATTCCGGCCGTGGAACGCTGAGGTTCTGCATATCTGTTTCACAGCGGTCGCAGGTGACTGTCGAGCGCTCGCTACAGAGGCGCTTTCCGCAGTCCGGGCATTCGAATAACTGTTCGTCGTCGTCGCACGGGGCGGGGTCTGACCACGTCGGCATACTTGGTACTAATTAGCATTTGTCATGGCATAAACCTTGCTCATACCGCAATAAATAACAACGCATGTCCAGAGAAGGTGGACGTATGTTCACTCAAGAACGTGGACGTGTCTGACAAGTGAACGGTGGACTCGCCGCTGGAAGTAGTCGGTGACAGTCCAGCCTGCGCCGGTCCCTGCCTCGCGCCAGTCGCGGTCGGCGACCAGCACGCACCGTCCTGTGACGCGGTCGGCTTCGCCGAGTGCACCGGAAACGAGGGGGGCGAGTTCGCCCTCGATACGGGACTGGCGGCCGTAGGGGGCGTCGAAGACGACGGCGTCGACGGCGTCGTCGGCAACCGGTAGTTTGGACGCATCGGAGCGGAACACCCCCCAGTCGCCCGGGTCGGGATAGGCGTCCCTGTTGGGATGGCCGTTGCCGTCGAGCGCGTAGCTCAGGTTCTCGCGCGTCCCCGAGACCATCTTTTCCTGTGCGTCGCCGCCGACCACGTCGGCCCCGACAAGGCCCGCCTCCAGCAGGAGGCCGCCGGTGCCACACATCGGGTCCAGTATCGTTGCCTCCGGACCTGCTCCGGCGATGTTGACCAGCGCGCGGGCTTCGAGCGGGTCCATGCTGCCGGGCTGGAAGAACGGCCGGTCCGTCGGCTGACGCCCCCCGAAATCACGGACGCTCTCGGTGGCGAGCCAGCCCACCGCACAGCAGGCCTCGCCGGTCCCGCCCTCCTCGTCGCCAGCCGGGTCCGAGAGATAGGCGTAGAGGACGTGGTCGGGGTCGTCGAGGTCAACGGCAAAGCCGCGATCGGTCAGCACCCCGCCCAGCGTCCGCTCAGCCTGTTGTGTGTCGATGCCAGTGCTCGCTCGCACGTCAACCGCTCGCACGGCGACGCTCCCCTTGCGGTCGATGGTCGCAGCCGACAGCAGCGCGGCGGCGCTTTCGATGTCGGGGTCCGCGGTTCCGATCAGGTCACAGGCCCGGTGGGTGAACGCGAGGTGGCGAACGCGGTCGCTGATGCCCCGTGCCGTCGCTAGTCCGGGCGCGAGGGTGTCGACGGCGCTCGCGGCGCTTGCTGCCTCCCGCCGCGCGAACGCGTCGTCCTGCCCGCCGAGTTCGAGGACGTACACGCCCGAGCGGTGTGGCCGAGCGGCTATGAGCGTGCCGGTCGCGCCCGGGAACAAAACGCACAAGCGAGCGGCCGCCGAACCTCGAGTATGCTCCAGTCCGGGTTCTCTAGCCTGACCGGTGGCGGTATCCTCGCCGTCCTCGTTACCGTTCTCGTCACCTGGCTCTTCTACGCCGTCACGCTCCACCTGGCCGCGACGTTTTTCATTGGCGACGTGCCCAGCCAGCTCGCGGCCAAAGCCGCCACCGCACCGGCGGTCGTCTCGCTGATCCTCCAGCGCTGGGGGGTCGAGTCCGGAATCGTCTCAGCAGATCTGGGCGTGCTGGTCGTCCTCGTGCTCACAATGCTGGCCGACGGTATCGCGATTAGTACCACGTACCGGCTCTCGACCCGCTCGACAGCCCCGCTCGTGGCGCTGCACCTGGCCTTCGCAGCCGTCCTCGGGTTCGCGCTGAACAACATCTTCAGCTTCGTGTAACCCCCGTTGAGTCCTTGTTGGCGGGCTGTCCGATGTTTCACCCGGATAATAAACAACATGCAGAACGTGAAAACCAGAACTAATTAGATATTTTGAATTATAGGATTAGTATGATTAAACGCGAGGTTCGTTCCGCTGAATCGGTAAGCGAAGCGGTCGTCCTGGCTGTGAGTATCGCTGAGGATTGCCATCCACGAGCGCTCCCCTCACTGTACGGCGTTGTCAATCCCGAATCACTGAATGACTTGTTCAGACAGGACAGCAAACGTGAGACGCCCGAAACCGATTCTATCTCGTTTCGGTTCAGCGAGTCTCTCGTCACGGTCGACGCCGATGAGTGTATCAAAGTCGAGTACGCTCCGTGAGCGCGTGAGAAACAGCACGAGCAAAACGGCTATTCGACCAGCCGCTCTATCTCTGTCACCAGTATGTCACTTGCGCCCACGTCTTTGAGCGAGCTAATCGTCTCGAAGACGGCGCGCTCCTCGACGACGGCGTGAACGGCGAGCTGGTCGGAGCCGGCGATGTCCATCACCGTGGGGCCGCCCATGCCCGGAAGCACGTCTTCCACGTCGTCGAGGGCGTCCTCGGGGGCGTTCATCATCAGATAGCGTTTGTCTTCGGCGGCGAGGACGGAGCCGAGCGCGGTGTCGACCTGCTGGACCTTCTCGTCGTCAGCGGTGTCTTCGCGGGCGAACAGGCGGACAGAGCTTTCGAGGACTTCGTCGACGACGGCCAGCCGGTTCATCCGGAGCGTGGTCCCGGTCGAGGTGATGTCGACGATGCCGTCGGCGATGTCGACGTGGGGTGTCAGTTCCGTCGCGCCGGACACCTCGGTCACGTCCACGTCCACATCGACCCGGTCGAAGTACCGCCGGGTGATTTTGGGGAACTCCGTGGCGATGCGCCCCCCTTCGAAGTCGTACACGGTCTCGATGTCGCTGTCCTCCGGCGCGGCCAGAACGAGGCGACAGCGGCCGAAATCGAGGTCGCGGAGTTCGACGAGGTCGTCGGTGTCGGACTCCCGGACCTGGTCGAGGCCGGTGATACCCACGTCGGCAGCGCCGTCCGCGACGTACTCGGGGATGTCGGCGGCACGGGCGTACAGGACGGTCACGTCCGGGTCGACGGTGTCGGCGTGCAGTTGGCGGTCGGCCCCGTCGACCAGGTGGAGGCCGGCCCGTTCGAGCAGTTCCTCGCTTGGTTCGTGCAGGCGGCCCTTGTTGGGGACGGCGATTCGCATACGCCTACTGGCAGGCCGCGGGGCAACTGTCTTTCCCCTCAGACTGACCAGCTGCGGGCGGAGCCGTTACAGGCGGTCCCGGCGTGGGAGGACGATGAAGGTAGCCGCGGCCAGGAGCGTCAGACCGGCGAGACCGTAGAACGCGAGGGCAAACAGGTTCTGGTCGGCGAGCAGGCCGACAGCGGTCGAGCCCAGCGAACTAATCCCGAAAAAGCCGGTCCGGAGCAGGCCCCAGCCGGTGCCTTCGGCGGCGTCAGGCAGCGTGTCGACGATGTAGGCGTTTGCCAGTGGGCCGACGCTCATCCGAACCCCGATGAGGCCGGAGACGACGGCCAGCGGCACGACGCCGCGGACGGACGGAATGAGTACGAGCGGAACGGTACTGACGAGCGCGACAGCGGTCAGGACACTGGGCGTTCCGTATCGGTCGGCGAGCCGACCGGTGACTGTCTGTGAGAGTGCGCCACCGACGAACAGCACTGAGAGGAGCGCCCCAGCGGTTCCCTGTGAGAGGCCCCGGACCGTGACCAGATACGTGGTGAGGAATGCTGTCACGGCCTGAAAGGCGAACAACATCAGTGTCTTGCCCGAAACCGACAGCACGAGCCGGCGGTCCCGAAAGCCGACGAGGACCGTTCGGAGGTCCCGACGGAGGCTCCGTTCGGACTCGCTGGTCGGACGGTCCGACACCGAGAGCCAGAGCGCGCCGGCGACAAGCATGAACAGCGGGGCGGCGCTGGCAAGCGCCAGCCGCCAGCCGTACCGGGTCGTGACGAACGCGGCGACGGCGGGCAGTGCGGCCGCTCCGAGAGAGCCGGCGGCCATCACGACACCGAAGGCGGTCCCCTCGCGGGCGTCGAACGTCCGCGAGAGGGCGGTCCCGCGGGTGGGGCCGTACAGTCCCGTCCCGAGCCCGAACGCGCCCGTCGCGATGAGGAACAGCGAGAACACCGGCGCGAAAAAGTAGCCCAGCAGCCCGACGCCGGACAGCAACGCCGCGGCCACCAACAGCGTCCGCTCCCCGATCCGGTCGATCAGAACTCCGGCCGGAAACTGTACCGCCGCGTACGTGAGCCAGAGCACCGTGACCGCGAGCCCCGCCTGTGTGTTCGAGATGACGAACTCCTCGCGTATCGTCGGCAGAACCGCAGGCACGACGAAACGCATCCCGAGGACGAGGAACCAGCCGGCAGCGACGGCAAGCAGCATTCGGGCCGGGCTTCCGTGCCGCATCGCGCTGACCCGCTGTCGGATGCGCTCTGCCGTCGCCATGTTCTTGGCCTTCCGAACGCGCCGGAGGGGAAAGACCCCTACGGAACAGGCACCGTCTCGGCGGTCAGCCTGTTCCAGGGATATGGCAACACGCCACACAGCGGCGCTGTGGACCCTGCGAACTAAGACCCGCGGTTGCGAAGCCACCGCCATGAGTGAACTCCTCGTTACCGGCGGGCAGGTCCTCCGGCCGGACCTGACCGTCGAGCGTGCGGACGTACTGGTTTCACAGGACAGCGGCGAGATCGTGGCGGTCGACGAACCGGGCACACTGGACGGCGACGACGAACTCGACGCCAGCGACGGCCTGGTCATTCCCGGGCTGGTCAACGCCCACACCCACGTCGCCATGACGCTGCTGCGCGGCCTCGCGGACGACAAGCCCCTCGACGCCTGGCTGCAGGAGGACGTCTGGCCCGTCGAGGCGGAACTGACCGCCGAGGACATCCGCGCCGGGGCGGAACTCGGGCTGGTCGAGATGATCCGGTCGGGGACGACAGCACTATCGGACATGTACTTCGAGGTCGAGGAAATCGCGGACGCCGTCGACCAGGCCGGGATACGAGCAGTGCTGGGCTTTACTGCAGTCACCGTCGGTAAGGACGACGAGGCCGCACGGTCTGATCTGCAGGAGAGTCTCGACGTGGCTCGGAAACTCGACGGCGCGGCCGACGGCCGTATCCGGACGACGTTCCAGCCCCACTCCCTGACGACCGTCGGTGAGGAATACCTGCGCGAGTACGTCCCGAAGGCCCTCGACGATGACCGCTCGATTCACCTGCATGCCAACGAGACGCGCGACGAGGTGACACCCATCGTCGACGAGCACGACCAGCGCCCGCTCTCTTACGCTGACGACATCGGCCTGCTGGACGGCGACACCTACGTGGCCCACGGCGTCCACGTCGACGACAGCGAGATCGACCTGCTGGCCGAAACTGGTACCGGCGTCGCTCACTGTCCAGCCTCGAATATGAAACTCGCCAGCGGGATGGCTCCGGTACAGGACCTGCTGGACGCCGGCGTCACCGTCGGCATCGGAACCGACGGCGCGGCCTCAAACAACGACCTCGATATGTTCGACGAGATGCGCGACGCGGCGATGATAGGTAAACTCGCGGCCGACGACGCCAGCGCGGTCGACGCTGGCACTGTCGTCGAAATGGCGACGGAAAACGGCGCAAACCTGCTCGGCTTCGACAGCGGCCGTCTCGAAGCCGGCGCGAACGCGGACCTGGCCGTCATCGACCTCGACGCTCCCCACCTGACGCCGGCCCACGACCTCGTCTCGCACCTGGCCTACGCCGTCCACGGGAGCGACGTTCGCCACACGGTCTGTGACGGCGAAGTGCTCATGCGCGACCGCACGGTCGAGGTGTTCGACGAGCAGGCCGTCCGCGAACGAGCGAGCGACCACGCGTCCGCGCTGGTCGAACGAGCCGGTGACTGAGTGAGCGGAATAAACGCTGAGAACGGGTTTTAAACGGTATAACTATATTTCAGGCGGTGTTGTCGATGCTGCGAACGGCGTGAACGAGTTGAACGGGAGGGGGTGTTTATCGCGCTCTCGGCGAACGTATTGGCTACGATGCGCACCAAACTCTTCGCACTGTACGCCGCTGTCGGACTGGCCCTGCTGGCCGTCGGTCCGGGTCTGGCGGCCGCTGCGGACTCGGCCGGCAACACCGGCGCGGGGAACACCCTCGCGGTCGGTGTCTCACAGGCTGACGACGGCAGCGCGACGGTATCGGTCACACAGAACGAGACGGGCGTCGAGAACGCCTCTGTCGCCGTGGAATCGGCTGACAACACCTCCTACGCTGGGACCGGCAACTACACGACCGACAGCAACGGGACGGTTGGACTGCCCGCCCCCGAGCAGAACGTGACGGTCGACGTGACGGCGACGGCCGACAATCACACTGCGACGACGACGGCGGACCTGACTGTCGCGCCGAACGCCACCAACGTGACCGAGTTCGACACCTTCGGACTCGAAGTGTCGGCCTACGTGAGCGACCTGTTGAGCGACGAGAACCGGACCGGTGGTATCGGCCCGGCTGTGGCCAGTTTCGTGACGGCGAACAACCCCGGCAACGCGCCGGACCACGCCGGCCCGCCCGCACACGTCACTGGTGAGAACGAGTCCGACGACAACGAGACCCACCCCAGCGAACGACAGGGTCCGCCGGCCGACATCTTCGGTGACGACGAGAACGAGACTGAAAACGAGACAGACGACCGCCGCGGCCCGCCCGAGGACGCCGGACCGCCCGAAGACCGCGGTCCGGGCAGCGATGACGCGGAGAATGAAACGGACGACGAAAACGAGACGGACGACGACCGTCGTGGTCCGCCCGAAGACGCTGGGCCACCCGAGGACCGCGATGACGACGACGTGGAGAACGAAACTGAAGACGACGAGAACGAAACCGAGGAACCGGAAGACGAGACGGAAGAGCAAGACGAGTCAGAAGAGCAAGACGAGGACGACGATGCTGACGACGACACCGATAGCGACGACGATGACGACGGCGACCGCGGCCGACCGGACGACGCCGGCCCGCCGGACGAACGCGGTAACTGAACGGCTTCGGTAGCGTTTTAGGAACTCTCTTCCTCTGTTGTGACATGACGACGCCTATTTCGGAGCGACTTGATGACCTTGACGAGGCTCGCGATTCCGGCCGCCGAAAGATGGACTGGGCTATCCAGCATATGCCCATCTGCGGCGCGCTCCGTGAGCAGTTCGAGGCCGACCAGCCCTTTGCCGGCGAACGCATCGGCATGGCGATGCACGTCGAAGCCAAGACCGCCGTCCTCGCGGAAATCCTCGCAATCGGTGGCGCGGAAGTCGCCATCACCGGCTGTAACCCGCTCTCGACGCACGACGACGTGAGTGCCGCACTCGACGCCGTCGACGGCATCACTTCCTACGCCGAGCGCGGCGTCGACGACGAGGAGTACTACGAGGCTATCGAGGCTGTCATCGGCCACAAGCCGACCATCACCGTCGACGACGGAATGGACCTCGTCGCGGCCATCCACGAGGACTATCCGGAACTCATCGACACTATCATCGGTGGGGCAGAGGAGACGACGACCGGCGTCCACCGACTGCGCGCGATGGACGATGACGGCGAACTCGACTATCCTGTGTTCGCTGTCAACGACACGCCGATGAAGCGCCTGTTCGACAACGTCCACGGCACCGGCGAATCCTCGCTGGCCTCGATTGCGATGACGACGAATCTCTCGTGGGCCGGCAAGACCGTCGTCGTCTCCGGATACGGTGACTGCGGCAAAGGTGTCGCAAAGAAAGCCAGCGGTCAGAACGCCGACGTGATTGTGACCGAGGTCGAGCCCCGCCGTGCGCTCGAAGCCCACATGGAGGGCTACGACGTGAAGCCGATGGCCGAGGCCGCCGCCGAGGGCGACGTGTTCATCACGACCACCGGCAACCGCGATGTCATCGTTGAGGAGCACTTCGAGGCGATGCAGGACGGCGTCCTGCTCGCCAACGCCGGCCACTTCGACGTAGAGGTCGACCTCGACGCGCTGTCGGACCTCGCCGCCGACACCTACGAGGCCCGCGACGGCGTCCGGACCTACGAGATGGCCGACGGCCGCCGCCTGAACGTGCTGGCCGAGGGCCGGCTGGTCAATCTCGCGACGCCGATTGCGCTGGGCCATCCCGTCGAGGTGATGGACCAGAGCTTCGGCGTGCAGGCCGTCTGTGTCCGCGAACTGGTCGAGAACGGCGACGACTACGAGGCCGGTGTCCACGCCGTCCCGGACCGACTCGACAAGGAAGTCGCGGAGATCAAGCTCGACGCTGAGGGTGTCGACTTCGACTCGCTGACTGACACCCAGGCCGAGTATATGGATTCCTGGCAGCACGGGACGTAGGGCGGCCGACTGAAAGGAGGCCGCCGGAACGCGCAGCGGGGAACGCAGTGACCCGCGAGACGTAGGGCGGTCTGAGCGGAGTGAAGACCGTCTTTCAGTCGAGCGGCGGAGCCGTGAGACATAGCGAGACCGACCAGCGGGAGGCCTCGAATACCCGTGCGGGGAGGGACGACCCGCGAGGGCTTCGGGCGCTCCGAACGAAGCGAAGACCGCCTTTCAGTCGAGCGGCGGCACCCCTCCCAGAGCGCCGACCACTGGCGACTTTTTTCGAGCCGCGCTACGACTCCCATATCCAGTTCCGACACTGGCCGCCGCCACGATGATTACGGTCGGCGCTGACATCCGCATATGCCTGTCCACGAGACCGCCCAGGTCGAGAACGCGACGCTGGGCAACGTCGAGATTCGGGAATACGTGACAATCCACGACGCCGACATCGGCGACGGCGTCCAGATTTACGAAGGGGCATCAATCAAGAAGGCGACCATCCATGGACCGACCGATATCAACGCGAACGCCTACGTCGAGAACGCGACGC
Source organism: Haloarcula sp. CBA1131 (assembly GCF_008728975.1). Lineage (NCBI taxonomy): Archaea > Methanobacteriati > Methanobacteriota > Halobacteria > Halobacteriales > Haloarculaceae > Haloarcula > Haloarcula sp. CBA1131. Next base: position 338,015 of record NZ_RPCY01000001.1, on the reverse strand, counting down.
TTGGCGAGTCCGTCCAGGTCGGGCCCAACGCCTCCATCGTCGGCGTAACCCACGACCTCACCGACGCGGGCATGGAGTTTCAGAACGACACGTTCGACGAGATAGTCATCGAGAACGGGGCTTTTGTCGGCGCTGGCGCGGTGGTCCTTCCGGGCGTCACGGTCGGCGAAAACGCTGTCGTCGGTGCCGGAACCACCGTCACCGAAGACGTCCCAGCCGAGACCGTGGTCCGGAACGCCACGGAGACGGTACAGCGTTCCCTCTGAACGTCTCCAGAACACCGGTCCCCATCTCCCGGCGGACCGTCCCGGGAGACGGACAGCAAAACCGCTCGCTCCGCTGGTGTCGCCGATAGACCGTCGACTAGCCCTACTCGGTTACGTCGACGAAGACCGTCGACTGAATCCACGCAGACGGGTTTTCGGGGTCGCCGATGTGGGCGACCGTGTCCACGCCGACGTCGTACTCTTCGAATGTCGCTCTGATGCTCTCTTGTGAATCGGTATCGTGCTCGTGCGTCATCGATGTGCTCCGTGTCTCGTCTGGCAGTTCCCTCGTCGGGGATGACTGCACTGGTCCGGTTCCCCGACCGAACCGTGTGCAGTCGCCGACCCGCGTCCTTACCACATCTTATCACTGGAGAGTGGCGGGGATCCGCTTGTCTACTAGCTGTATTCACCCGCCGCCGGCCTGGGACTATATGTATAGCCTCGCGATATCGCCGCACTGACTCTCGAACCGGCTGTCGGGAATCCGACACCGACCGTCCCGGTGACGGCAATTTTATTCGCTCCCATCCGAAAGGTGGTGGCAATGGAACCGCTCCACGCACGCTACCCGTTTCTGGCGCGGTCGCGGGAGGCCGTCGAAGCCGCGGCGGTGGACTTGGGCGAAATCGTCGCCACTGACGAGACGGTCACGGCGCGCGCGCTGGAGCGGGTCGAATCGGCAATCACGAACGGCACTGTCGGGGAGCCACACCGGCGGACCCGCGTCGAACTGCTGTCGTACCCGGTCGCCCGCGTGCTGGTGTCGCTCGTCGACGTGCACATCTGCACCCGGAAGTACGCCCAGGCGGAGGCCGAGGCGGCCTACGACCGGTTCACCGAGGAGTTCGCGACGACGACGGAACTGAAATCGACCCAACGCGAGACGCTGGACCGCACGGAACTCCTCGCGGAGTTCGACCTCGCGAGCGCCGTCAGCGACACTGGTGACGGCTACCGCGTCGAGGTCGGCGCGTATCTCGACCTGGCGGCCGACCAGCGGGGCGATTCCTGGCGGCTGGTCAATCGGCCACTGGCCGACGGCGAGGTCAGGGTCACCGCCGAGGAACTGAACGTCCTCCTGAAACAGGCCATCCGCCATCGGGTCACTGACGGCCTGCCGTTCACCGTCCCCGACGCTATCGCCGATGAGCTAACAGAGGAAGTCGACCGCTTAGAGGAAGTGCTCTCGGAACTGGAACTCACCCGCGAAATCGACACCGTTGTCCCGGAACTGTTCCCGCCCTGCATGAAGTCCCTCCTCGACCGGGTGCAGAAGGGCGAACATCTCGAACACCACTCCCGGTTTGCTATCGCGACTTTCCTCATCGGTATCGGGATGACGACGGACGAAATCGTCGACCTGTTCCAGGTCAACCCCGGCTTCGGCGAGGAGGCGACCCGGTATCAGGTCGACCACATCCGCGGGGAGACCAGCCCGACGGAGTACTCGACGCCGGCGTGTTCGACCATGCAGTCCTACGGCGACTGTGTCAACATGGACGACCTCTGTGAGACGATTTCCCACCCGATGGGCTACTACGAGCAGAAGATAGACGACACCGACGAGGAGGAACTGGTCGACTGGCGCGAGGACGAGGGCGACGAAGAGGCCGACGCCTAGAACTGCTGGCGTTCGAGCCAGAGGCCGGCAGCGGTCATAAACACGACGAAGAGGCCGATTGCGCCGATGAGCGCGTAGCCGCCCGTCGCCTCTACGGTTGACCCGTCCAGATACATCTGTGAGGCGGTGATAGTTGCGCCGACGAACAGCACGACGGCGACCGCCGAGATGACGATTTGCAGGAGCGTCTCCCGCTCGATATCCATGCTCTGCGGTTTCACAGGGCCGGCAAAAAGGGTATCGAAGCGCCGGAGCCCGCTGGCCGAGCCATTTAGGACCGTGTAGCACCTACGTTTCAACTGGACGCATTGGAAAATACAGCCGCGTCCGCACCTATGACGCTTATCGAGCCTTCCGCTGACCGGCACAGTACCGCACTTGCACCGGACCTCCGTTCCCTCCCGGACCGGGCAGCCCGCGCCTGGACCGAGCGCATGGCCGTGCGCCCGCGAGCGGGCAGTACGTACGCTGTGACGACGGAGAGCGAAAGCACGTACCTCGTCGACGTCGCACAGCACTCCTGTACCTGTCCCGACAACCGCATCCGCGGCGAGCACTGCAAACACCTCCGGCGCGTCGCCATCGAAATCACTGCCAAGCGGATCGCGCCGCCCGGGAAGGAACGGGCGACCTGTGACGCCTGTGGTACCGTCACCTTCGTCGCCGCGGACGCACAGGCGCCGCATCTCTGTGGGCACTGCCGACTGGAGACCGGCGACATCGTGCGGGACCGCGAGACGGGCGACAGACTCGTCGTGACGGCTGTCACCGACACGCCAGCCGACGACTGGACCATCGAGGCGACGGGCGAGACAGTCGCCGACTACGACACCAACGATGGCTACCCATCCGACGACCTCGTTGTGCTGGTGACGTATCTCTCGGACGCCGTCCGCGCGAGCGACCCGCGAGAGTACGCCTTTCCCCTGTCGCGGCTCCGCCGCGTCGAGGACGCCGAACTCATCGGCAGTGAGACCCAGTAATCGAACGCCTGCGAACCGCTACTCCAGCATCGCCGCAGCTTCTTCCTTGTCGAGGTCGCCGCGCTCGAAGGCCGACAGCACGTCCAGCACGCTCTGGTCGGGGCCGTCGTCGCCCACCTCGTCCAGCGTGACCTTCTCGGAGTTACCCACGAACTCGTCGAAGTCGGTCCCGTCGGAGAGGGCCTTCTCCTTCTTGACGCGGTAGTTGCCGCCGTCGGTCGTGTGGAGGTCCGCCGGGTGGAAGAAGTACCAGTCCTCGCGGTCGAACCGGACGCCGATACGCGGCTTCGCGCCGAAGTTCCGGGCGAAAAACAGTAGCGCCTCGACCTCCTCGCCGGTGAGATAGATGGGGTCGCCGGCGCTGGATTTCGCCTCGATAGCGTAGAACGTCTCGCCGTCGCCCGAGAGCACGTCCGGCAGTTCCCGCTCGGTCGCGCTGCCGCTGGCCGGCGCGCGCATCACCGCAAAGCCCGCCTCGTCGAGTGCGTTGACCAGTTCGCGCTCGCGGCGGTCGCCCTTCGCGTTCGAGTTTGCCATTATCAGGACGTGGAGCGACGGGGGTAAAACCGTTCAGATACGGCCAGACCGTTCATTCCGTTCAAAGGGCCGTACATCGATTTGACCTATCGCGGGGCATATACGCACCAGTCCCATCCCACGTCATGGAATGATTTCGTTCGCAACAGCAGAGACAGTAATGATAGCGGCGCAGAACGGGGAGCGACGCCAATGAGACGACGACGATTCATCGCCACGGGCGCGGGCGTCGGGGTCGGTCTCCTCGCCGGCTGTTCCGGGTCGAGCGACTCCGGCGGGTCTGACGGGACCAGCGGTGACGGAACCAGTGACGGCGGCTCCACCGACGAGGACGCGATGACGGACGACGGCGGAACCGTTGGGACGTTCCGGCTGCTGATCAGCGACCAGCCCGCGGCTATCGGCGACTTCGACTCGCTCGACGTGTCCTTTTCACGGGCCCGCATCTTCCATGCAGGCGGGGAGGATACAGGGAGTGAGACCGAAGCCACGGAGCCGGCCGGGGCAACCGAGACGAACGAAACTGCCACGACGGAGGCGACAGAGACAAACGAGACTGCAACGGCCGAACCGACCGAGACGGCGGAGATGGACGACGTAGACCAGCCGGAGGACGAAGCCGACGAAGATGAGACGGAAGACGAGGAGGGCGACGACAACAACGGCTTCGTCGTCCGCGACCTCGACGGCGCGACCGTCGACCTCACCGAGGTCGTCGGCGACAAGGCCATCGGCGTCCTCGACGGCGAACTCGAAGCGGGCCGCTACAGCAAGATCGAACTGTACGCCGAATCCGTCGACGGGGTCGTCGACGGGGCGTCGGTCGACGTGAAGATCCCGAGCGAGAAGCTCCAGCTCACCAAGCCGTTCGAAGTCGTCGCCGGCGAATCGGTCGACTTCGTCTTCGACATCAACGTCGTCAAGAAGGGCAACGGCGGCTACAACCTCCTACCGGTCATCTCGGAGAGCGGCGTCGCTGGCAAGGACGTTGAGGTGGAGGAAGTCGGCGAAGGTACAGATGCCGACGACAATGACGATGACGACGAGGAGACCGAAGTCGAGACGACGGAAACCGAGGAAACGGATCGCGACTCGATGACGGAGTCGGACCAGCGCGGCAACGAAACGACGGCCGCCGAGTAACGCTCAGCTACGCTTAGTCTTCGATTCGGGACTCCAGTTCCTGAATGACCTCGTCGGTCGTCCCGCCGTCGCCGCGAACCGCCTGCGTGTAGCGTTTGTATTCTTTGGGAGACACCTGGACAGTCTTGGTCTCGCCTTTGTGCGAAATTTCCAGTTTCACGGTGCCGTGTGGGTTGTTCCGTCGCCGGAAGCTCGCCATCGCCGTGAAGACGAACCAGAACGCCACGCACGTCCCGATGAAGTACGCCATCGTCGTTTCGAACGCCAGCGTCTGTCCGCCCACCGTCCAGTTGTAGGGATATGCTACCTGAAACAGCCCGACGCCGACCAGACAGAGGAATGCGCCGACGGTGACACCGCTCTGTTCCCGGCGGCTCGAGGGGAGCACGGCGACGACACTCAGGAACATTGCGGGGATTCCCAGCCCACCCAGCGTCCCGCCGAGTTTCTCGGCGGCGTGGGGTGCAGTTGCGCCGACGACTGCCGACAGCGGCGTCGTCACCAGAAGTATCGCCACGACCACCGCCAGCGCGCCGACGAACCCCAGGGTCGCACCGGCAACGACGCGGCGGGGATCGCGTCCCTCCCAGCGCCGGTCGTTGTACGCGTCCCCGAGATTCTCCATACCGGCCCGTTGGCACCCGACCCACAAAACGGTACGTCAGACGCGTGTGCGACGCTGTACGGCGGCCAGCGCGCCGTCGCCAGCAGCTGTCAACGTACCGAGATGGTCGCTGTCGACGAGGTCGAGCGAGGCGTCCGGAAGCCGCTGGGCGAGGGCTTTCGCCGTCGACGGGGCGACGTTGGCGTCGTTTCGTCCCTGAAACACAGTAACCGGCACTGAAATGTCTTCGAGGGCAAACGGCCATGGCTGTGAGAGGAGTCGCTGCTCGCGGATGATCCCGCTTGGACCGCGTGCCATCGACGTGAGCATATCCGCACGGACGACCCGAGCCACCTCGTCGGCTGCCAGGGCGTCTGTTTCCGGTGTCTCCTCGGCAACGAACCCGACAGCGTAGGACGGATCCCGGCGGAGGGCGAACCATCGTTGCAGCCGGAAGAGTCGCCCGAGCGCCCACGGAGCGTGTCGGGACAGCGACCCCACGAACTGCTGGACGCGCCCCGTCGAACCGATTGACGGTGGGCCGCTGCTGCCCAGGAGCGCGATTCGCTCTATCTCGGGCAGTCGGTGACAGGCCAGCGCGAACGCGCCGCCGCCGGAGAAGCCGACGGCACCAGCCGCGTCGACATCGAGATGGGACAGGAGGTTCGCGGCGTCGTCCGGCCAGTCCTCGAACGTAACAGCTGCGTCTTCGGAGTTCCCGATGCCCGGCCGGTCCGGAGCGATGAGGTTGATGCCGCGTTCGCGAGCCGGCGCGGCGAGCAGCCGTGCGGCGACGTGTGATCCGGGGGTACCGTGACAGAAAAGGACCGGATAGCCGTCGGCGTCGCCGTAGGTGGCGTAGGCCAGCCGCCGACCGTCAGGGAGCGAGAGCGACTCGGTCTCGGAATCGTTCGGCAGCCAGTCGGTGGCCGGAATCGGCGGCGCGGACCCCATCCGTCGTTATTCGCTCTGGATGCGCGGTGCGAGCATGTACGTGACTCGGCCCTGCCCCTCGGCGAAGCTGAAGTGCATCTTGACCGGGAACTCCTCGCCGAGTTCCATCTCGACCTCGGCGTCCTTCGGGATGGCCTTGTTCATGTTCTTCAGGTAATCCAGCGAGAACAGCGAGTGGGCGTCCCCGGGAGTGAGGTCGATGAGGTCGTCGCGGGTGAGTTCGAGGTGGACGTCGTCGGTGTCGCCCTCGGCGTCGACGTAGAACAGTTCCTCTGTCGCGTCGACGCCCAGCGCGATGTGGTCGCTGACCATGTCCGCGGCGGTGACCGACCGGTCGATGTCCTTCCCCTCGATGACGATGTTCGCCGAGAGGTCCAGGTCCGGGAGGTCGGGCTCCTGACGGATGGAGTCGGGGTCGATAAGGGCGAGGGTGTATTCCAGGCCGTCGATAGAGATGTGGAGCTTCCGTGTCTCTTCGTCCAGATCGAGGTGGACGAGCTGGCCGGCGTCGGCCATACCGGCGATGTCTTCGAGGCGGGAGAGGTTGACGCCGATGAGCCCACCATCAGTCTCGTAGGACTCGAACGCCGCCGCGTCGAGTCGCAGGTCGACCATTCCAACGTTTGCCGGGTCGACTGCCCGGATTTCCAGCCCGTCTTCTTCGAGGTGGATCTTGCACTCGTCCACCAGCACGCTCACAGAGTCGAGAGTCGCCTGGAGCGTGTCTGCGCTCACGATGGCGTTGAACATCTTGAACCGGACTATGCCCCCATCCATTAAAAAGTCCCTCATTGAAACCGCGTGCGCGCGAGCGACCGCGGACGGGCCAGCGGTTACGAGCGACACCGGTTATCGAGTAATCGGGCCGAACGCGAAGCGGCAGTGCGGAGCGTTACTCCGGCGAAGCGGTCAGACCTCCGGTTCGAACACGTCGGGGTTTGCCGCCCCTTCACGGTTGATGACAGCCATCATGCCCTTGCGGGCGACCCGGGAGTGCGCGTGGTCGACCAGTTTGATGGGTCCAGGCACCTCGGCGTGGAGGGTCGCGATGGCACAGGACCCCGGCTTGACCGGCGTGGTCTGGACGTACTTGTTCGGCGGCCCAGCGATAGAGCCCTGCTGCCAGACCTCGTCCCAGACGGAGCCGATGGGGTGGAAACTGGAGTCGAGGTTCGGACCGCCGGTCACGAAGTACACCCGGGCTGTCTCACCCACCTGCATGCTGGGCGCGCCGTGAACGTCCGGCGTGATTGCGTACTTCTCGCCGTTCATCAGGACGTACGTCGGCTCTTCGGCCGCCATCGCCTCCATGTCGAAGTCGTGGTGCCCCTTCTCGCCGGTGTCGCCGGTGGTGTACAGTTCGTGCTGGCCGAAGTAGAACTCGTGGTCCACTTCGGGCAGCCCCTCTTTCGGCTCAACGAGTATCATCCCGAACATCCCCGAGGAGATGTGCATATCGAGGTTCGGGACGGCGCAGTGGTAGATGAACGCGCCGGGGTAGGTGGCCTTGAACCGGAACGTCTTGGTCTGGCCCGGCGTGACCATCGACGCCTCAGCACCGCCACCGGGGCCGCGGACCGCGTGGAGGTCGATGTTGTGGGGCATCGAGTTCCCCTCCTCGTTCGTGATGGTGAGTTCGACGGTGTCGCCACGGCGGACTCGGATCATCGGGCCGGGAATCTGGTCGCCGAAGGTCATGTACGTGTAGGTGACGCCCGGCTCAATCTCTGCGACCTGCTCTTTGGTGGTCATCTCGACCGACACGGTCTTTGGCTCCGACCGGTCGATTGGGTCCGGGATTGCGGTCGGGTCCGCGGCAATACGGTCGACGTCAGTCTGTTGTGCGGCGTTCATAGCTGGCTCCTGTGGGGTCGTCTTCGCCTCGGTCGGTTGCTCTTTTGCGCCCGGTGCGCTGGCACAGCCCGCAAGCGCGGCCGTGCCGACGCCCAGGGCTTCTAACACCCGCCTCCGCGTCGCCGTCGGAATGGTTGACATTGGGAGGTCACTTCCTACAGATAGGACTCAGCGCGTGACCTGTATATATGGGGACGGCAAATCTCAGCCGCTGAGACGCGTTCTTGCGCGGTAAGAATGGCTCTGAACGTGTTCGGCTTGATGGTAAAGCACGTAGTCACGTCCTTGGCGCTTGCCCTGATTGTCGGTGCGGCAATCGACTGGCGACTGTCGTGCCGTGGCTCGGCCGGAAACTTCGAGTCGGCATCCATTTCAGCGCTGACCGCCTTCCCACTACTATGACTGCGATTTCGCCGCATTTCGGCGCTCAAAACGTGTCACAGCGCGGTGTGTGGTAACCATGTCGGGCAAAGACGACTACTACAACAGAGCGAAGCAGGAGGGGTACCGCGCGCGGTCGGCCTACAAGCTCCAGCAGCTAGACGACACGGCCGGCTTGCTGGGCGAGGGGCGGACCGTCGTCGACCTCGGGGCTGCCCCCGGCGGCTGGATGCAGGTCGCGGCCGAGCGCATCGGCGAGCGCGGGACGCTGGTCGGCGTCGACCGCCAGACCATCGACGAGCTGGAGGACCCCGAACCGACCGTCGAGTACGTCCGCGGCGACATGACCGAGGACAGTACGAAAGACGAGATCCGCGAGATCGTTGGCGAGGGAGACGGCAGCGGCGGCCCGGTCGACGTGGTCATCTCAGACATGGCCCCGAACATGACTGGCCAGTACGACCTCGACCACGCCCGGTCGGTCCACCTGGTCCGGCAGGCCTTCGAAGTGGCGACGGACCTGCTCGACGCGGGCGGGGACTTCTGTGCGAAGGTGTTCGACGGGCAGGACCTCGACGACCTCATCGCCGATATCGAACCGGAGTTCGAGTACGTCCGTGAGGTCCGTCCCGACGCCTCCCGTGACTCCTCCTCGGAGCTGTATCTGGTGGCGAAACACCGCCTGACCGGGCCGGTCCGCGAGGGTGACATCGTCGAAGTCACTATCGACGACATCGGCGAGGAGGGTGACGGTATCGCTAAAGTCGAGAATTTCACTGTGTTCGTCAGCGGCGTCGAAGCGGGTGAAACCGTCGAGGTCCGCATCGACGACGTGAAGCCCCGGTACGCGTTCGCCGAACCGGTCGAGTGAGCCGCTGGCAGTCGTTTTTCAGTCGGCCCGTGCCGGGGTCGGTGCGACGTCGTTTCGCCGGGCGAAGCCCACGACAGCGTAGACGAACGGCGTGTCGAGGACGGCGATAGCGAGCTTCAGCAAGTACTGGCCGACGATGAGCGCCAGTGCCTCGGCCGGCGGGACGCCCTGAAACAGGATGAAGCCGACGCCGACGAAGATGACCGTATCCAGTAGCTGGCTGGTGGCCGTCGAACCGATGTTACGGAGCCAGAGTTTCTCGCCGTCGGTTCGGTCCCGAAGCCAGTGGAAGACGAACACGTCCCAGTTCTGGCTCACGACGTAGGCCGACAGGCTGGCGACGACGATGGCTGTGCTGGCCCCCAGAACGTTCCGGAAGGCCGCGAGATCCACCGGCTGGGCCGCCTGCGGGAGCCCGGGGGCGAAGATGGTACTCCAGACCAGCGCCAGCAGGACGAAGTTCATGGCGAAGCCGACGTTGACGACGACCGTCGCGGCCCGCCGGCCGTACAGTTCGGCGTAGCAGTCGGAGGCGAAGAACGTCAGCGCGTACGCCAGCGCGGCCCCGGGCAGGACGAGCGTCGACCCGGCGAGCGGGAGCGAGAACGGCAGCGAGAACGCGAGCAGCTTCGAGGCGGTCACCTGTGAAGTGACCAGTGCTGTCACGAACAGCGCGACGAGGCCGACGCGCACCGCCTCCGACCGCTCACTGGTCATCGTCGAGTCGTCCCTGCCGTTCATCGATGTCGTCGAGCATATCGAGAGTCTTCCGAACCGAGGCGCGGATTGCTTCGCTTCGGTTGACGAACTTCCCGTCTTCGCCGACGTGCTTGTCGATGTCGTCCAGCAGTTCGGCCGGGACTTCGACGCTTATCTTGGGCATATCTGAAGAATATATCAAGAGTATCTTATGGGCTGTGGTTTGACGACCGGCGGTGAATAGACGGCGTGCGCTGAGACAGCTCTCCGATAGCTTTTTATTCTGCATTTATTTACAGAAAAATATGAGGAAGTTGAAGCGACGCACAGTACTCGGCAGCGTCCCGCTGATGGTCGGACTAGCGGGCTGCAGTAATGAGAACAGTGCTGAAGAAGACGACACCGCGACCGAACGTAACAGTTCGACGGACACTCGTCCGACGACAGCGGATTCGACTCCTGTCAGTGAAAACACTATCCGCATGGGCGTCGATGATGAAAACCACGTCGCGCCAGACAGCATCACTATTCAGTCCGGAGCGGGCGTCCACTTTCAGGCAGTTTCCGGAAACCACGAAATCTACTGCACTCACGACAGGCCGGACGGGGGCAAAGCCTGGAGCTTCAGTCTAGAGGAAGGGGAGTCTCGGGGGATTGTCATCGAGGTCACGGGCCGTTACGAGTATCACTGTGCGTTCCACGACCGGAACGGCGGCACAATAATCGTCGAATAACGGTCGACGTGTCGCCGCTACGAACAGCTATCAGTCAGCCGGTTCGCTGCGGCGGTTCGTCGTCCGCCGGCCGCCGAGCGTGTACACCCAGAGGATGCCGAGGCCGAGCATGTACGAAAGCGCCGTCGGAATGCCGACGATGAACATCGTGAAGATGCCGCTGGGCGAGAGAATCGCCGAGAGGGCGACGATGGCGATGACGACCTCCCGCCAGCGCTCGTACATCAGGTGGAACGGGATAATCCCGCCCTTGTGGAACAGGAACATCGTCACCGGGATCTCCGCCAGCAGGCCGATCCCGATGGTGAGGAAGAACACGAGCCAGCCGAACTTGCTCACCCGGTAGGCGATGACCATGTTCGAGTTCAGCTGGTCGTAGGCGATCCAGGAGATGGTCATCGGGGCCACGTAGAGGAAGCCGAGCAGGCTCCCGCCGATGAGCGCGGCGAACAGCGTCCCGCCCCAGATGCCCAGGATGTTGCGGTTGCCGATGACGAGGCCGCGCTCGCGCATCGCCGGCCACGCGAAGTACAGCACAACGGGGATGACAGAGACGGCCCCGAGTATCGTCGAGAACTTGACGATGAACACCAGGTGCTCGACGGGGTGGAGCGTGACGATGCTCACGTCGGCGGCCATCTCCGGCGGGAGCCGGCTGACGAACGTCCGCTGTATCGACCCGATGCCGCCCTGATAGAGGAACAGGAACGCGGCGGCGAGCACTGCCCCGAAGATGCCCAGAATCACGAACGCCCGGGAGGCCAGCGCGCTGAGGATGAACTGAATGTCGTAGTAGTAGCCGCCGATTTCGTCTTCCGTAGTCTCGTCCTCGGTGAAGGCATCGACCATGCCAGCGGTCGTCGACGTGAACACGCCCGCTTCTTCCTCGTCCGCTTCGGCGGTCCCGTCGGCACCATCGCCCTCGCCCTCCGGCTCTGGGTCGTCCTGGTGGGCCATGTCCCAGCGGTCGAGGACGGCCTGAGCTTTCTCCTTGTTGTCGTCCGCAAGAGCGCTGTCGGCGTGAGCAAGCGCCTCGTCCTCGGTCATCTCCTCGAACACTTCCGGCGGAGCAACCTCGACGGCCGAGGCGTTGAGTTCGTCGATGTCGATAGCCGTCGGGTCACCGACCTGACCGGGACCGGCCTTCTCCGAGAGGGCGGTCAGGACGTGGTAGTAGAGGACGACGACAGCACCGATGACACCGAACACGGCAGCGAGAAGCAGTGCCGTGCTCTCGACGGGGAGTCCGAACAGCGCCGGCGGCTGGATGTCGCCGGTGAGCCGGTCGGAGGGGAACACCTCGGCGAACTGCTGGATGTACTGGAATGCTGGCGTCGCCAAGACGTAGTACACCACACCGCCGCCCAGCACTGCACCGCCGAGAATCGTGTTCCAGTGCCCGCGGGCGACGTTCCACGTACTCACCAGATCACCGGAGCGACGGACCAGCATCGCGAGCTTCGCCAGCGCGAGACTGATACCGTAGAGGCCACACAGCGGCGCGGCCCACATAATCTGGGTGAAGGGGTCCGGCGGCGAGAACAGCGCCCCGAAGGCGAAAATCCCCATCACCGCGTAGCGCCACTTGTCCCGGAACGTCTCGTAGGGGATGATCTCGGTGTAGGAGAGCACCGTCATCACGAGGGGCAACTGGGCGGCGAGTCCGAAGGAGACGGCCAGCAGGAAGACGAACTGGAACCACTTGACGATGGAGTACTGTGGCGTGAAGCCGGCCTTGAACGCGTCCCCGGCGAGGAAGTTGAACATCAGCGGGAAGAACAGTTCGTAGGCGTAAGCCACGCCGCCGAAAAACAGACCTAAGCTGATCGTGACGAACAGCGCACCCTTCCAGGTCGGGATGTGCTCGGCCGGCCACCAGCCGCGCTGGCGGAGTCCGTCGCGGCCGAAGTAGATCAACAGCGGCAACGACATGAGAATCCCGATGACGGCCCCGATTTTCACCTGGAGGAGGATGACGTCGAAGGGCGTGACCGCGACGATGCTCGTGGCCTCCTGCGTGGTGAGGTCCATCTGCGAGTACAGGAGATCGGCGCGTAGCGTGTCCCAGACGCCGTACTGCAGTCCCATGATCGTGCCGATCATCCCGATGACGAAGACGATGAACACCTTCTGGAGGTGCACCTGCGCCGAACGGAGCATCGCGCCGAGCGTGGCGCGCCCGCTCTGAACCGTCTGGACGGTGTCCTCGTCGATAGCACTCGCCATCTTCTCTGTGCCTAGCCCAGTGGGCGTTATCAATTTATTCATCCCGGTGACGGTCACTGCTCGAAAAGAAAGTTTACAACACCCACCGTCTAAGCCCGGGACAGATGGAGGACGGTGACGCAGACGACGAGCGGCGCGGGTCCGAAGAGCCGCCACTACCGTCCGACGACGAATCCGACGAGTCGTCGATCCCCACCGACCCCGTGGCCGAGGCCGATGCCGATCGGGAGACGGACGAAGTAACGAGCCCCGGTCCCGCGCCGGCCGGCGGCAATGAGGATACCGTTGGCTCTCACGCCACGCCGACTGAATCCGAATCCAGCGCCGGGCTGTTTGACCGGGACGCATCGGACATTGCCGCCGTTGTCCCGGCAGATGTCCCGACCGACTGGGGCAAGTCGACGCCGTCACCGGCTGGTGGCAGTGCCACACCGACCCACGGCGGCGGGAACGCGCCCACCTACGACCCGGATGAGGACATCGTCGATGAGGGCGCGCCCGACGACGAGGAGATGCCCCTCGCCGACCACGTTGAGGAGATGGCGATGCGCTTGTTCGTCGTCGTCGGCGTGATGGCCGTCGTCGCCGTCATCGCCCTGCCGTACTCCGACGAACTCATCAATTTCCTGTGGTACTCCTTCCTCGATGGCCCGGCAAGCCAATGCGGTCAGGTCGCGACGAATGCCGATGGCAGTGTCGTCGAAGGGGCGGACTGTCCGAACGTGTACAACCCGCTCGCGCTGATTCTGGCGCGGCTGAAAGTGTCCTCGCTAGTCGGCTTCATCGCCGCCTTGCCGGTGTTCGTCTACCAGACGTACCTGTTCATGCGGCCGGGACTGTACCCCCGCGAGCGTCGCTACTACCTCGCCGCAGTGCCGACGAGCCTCGTCCTCGCAGCCGTCGGCGTCGGCTTCGCGTACTTCGCCGTGCTGCGGGCGATGTTCGACTACTTCATCACCTACTCCGACCGCGCGGCCGACCTGGCCTTCGGCCTGAGCGAGACGTTCAACCTCATCATCCTGATGCTCGGGCTGTTCGCGCTCATCTTCCAGATCCCGCTGTTCGTGATGCTTGCGGTGATGATGGGCGTGACGACGCGCCAGTGGCTCCAGGACCGGCGGCTGTACTTCTGGGGTGGCTTCGCCGCCGTGGCGTTCCTGTTCAGCCCGGACCCGACCGGGATGGCCCCGCTCATGGTCGCCGTGACGATGATCGGCCTGTTCGAGGGGACCCTGCTGCTCCTCCGGTGGACCGGCAGCACGTCGCCGGTGCCGACGGCCGACGACCTCGCCGCTCGCCGTCCCGCCGCGTGGCTGGTCTTCGGTATCGCCGGCTACCTGCTCAGCCCCGCGCCGGTCCCGACGGGCTACTACGAGCGGCTTCCGGCCACCGTCACCGAGACGCTGGCGACCGTCGGCCTCGGGAACGCCACGCCGATGCTCGTCGGCGGCGGGATGATCGTCCTGTTCGAGGCGCTGGCGTACCTGAACAAGAACTACTACGGTTCGGTCAGACTCTGGCGCGGGTTCCGGGCCGCCCGCCTGCCGGTGTGGGCCGTCGCCATCGTCGTCGGCTACCTCGGCAGCCCGGACCCGACGCTGTTCCGCCTCGTGAACCAGTTCAGTCTCCCGCGAAACGCCGCCATCGCCGTCGCCGCCGGCCTCGTCCTCCTGTACGAGGGGACTATCGCCGTCGCGCGCTGGCGAAACCGGGGTGAATAAGATGGGAACCCTACTTGTCGCCCGGCACGGCGAGACGACGTGGAACCGCGACGGGCGCATCCAGGGATGGGCGCCGAGTCGGCTGACCGACCAGGGACAGGAGCAGGCCACGGCGCTCGGGGCGTGGCTCGATGAGCGCTACGGCGTCGACCGCGTCTTCGCGTCGGACCTCCGACGCACCCGCGAGACGGCCGCCGCAGCCAACGACGGCTACGGTGGCCTGCCCGACCCTGAGTTCGAGACTGACTGGCGTGAGCGCGGCTTCGGAACCATGCAGGGCCTGTACGCGGAGGAACTGCTCGATGAGTTTCCCGGCCACGACCGGGACGCGAGCGTCATCTCACTCGATGCGGCCCCGGAAGGCGGCGAGGGCATCCCGACCTTCCGCGGACGGGTCGAGTCGGTCTGGGACCGGGCAATCGCGACGACCGACGCCGGTGAAACCACGCTGGTGGTCACCCACGGCGGCGTCATCAAGGTCCTGTTGGCGAAACTCACGGATATAGACCCGGACGCGGCGCTGGCCGAGGACTCACAGCTGAACTGCGCCGTCAACGAGATTCGGCTCGACGGTGACGAGCCGGAACTGGTCGGCGAGGAACTGACCGGCTGGCAGGCGCTGCTTGACTGACTGCGTGGTGTCGCCGTTTCTCGATGCTATCCCGACCAGAAGTATCATTCTGTGCTCCCACCGGTGACCACTGCAAGTACCAGCGACTGCGGATGGTCGACGCGCCGTGGCTCTGATTATCTTATTAACAGAAGATAGAGGGCAACGAGTGTCAGTACTACTGCCCCGATAGCACTGTCAACGGCCGGTGTCACCGTAACGAACCGTCCCGGAACGAGTTTCGAGAGCACGTACGCAATAACAATCAATAGTGGTGCAATACGCTCCAACTTGTACTCGGATTCCGCGTCTTCGGTCGATTGTGCGAGAACCCACGGGATAGCGAGCAACGAGCCGACACCGAGTACGAGAAGCGCCGAATCAATGAGGAGGGCGAGTTCCATGTGGTAGCGTGGTATACCTGCGGTGTTTGGGTAGCTGGCCGCACGGATGGCCGAAACTGGTTCCGAATCGATTCCAGACCTGCCGCGGTCTGCTGCCGTCTGAGATACTCACCTCGACGGCATCCCAGTACTTGTGTGTTATCGTACACTCCCAATCACAATGAAAGTGCCACTCTACGTGCCTGATCGTCTCGCGGAGCAACGATGGCTGACTGACGTACTCGTCAGAGAAGATAGCGTCGTCAGTCGACGGACGGGTAGTCGGCGTCGAACACGTTGCTGACCACGTCTTCGGTCTCTTCTTCGGCTGATTCTTCCGTTTCTGGGCTCACACTTCCTGTCTCGTAGCCGTGGAGATCCAGCGTTACGTGGTCGAAGCCACAGTCCTCGATGTGGTCGCGGGCGGTGCGAACGAAGTCGGGATCAAGTGCGGTTTCGAGTTCTTCCTCGCCGACTTCGATGCGGGCGAGGCCGTCGTGGTCGCGTACGCGGAACTGCTCGAAGCCCCACGTTCGCAGGAGGCGCTCGGCCTTCTCGACGCGGGAGAGGCGTTCCTCCGTGACTTCGAGCCCAGTCGGAATCCGCGATGAGAGACACGCCATCGAGGGCTTGTCGGCTACGGAGAGGTCGTACTCGCGGGCGATTTCGCGGACTTCGGACTTCTCGATGTCGTGTTCCAGCAGCGGGGAGTAGGCGTCCAGTTCTTCGACGGCGCGCAGGCCGGGGCGGTGGCCCTCGCCCACGTCGGAGGCGTTCGTCCCGTCACACACCACGTCGATGCCGAGTTCGCGGGCGCGGTCGTACATCGCGCCCAGGCGCATCGACCGGCAGTGGTAACACCGCATGTCGTCGTTCTGGATGAACTCGTCGCTGTCGAGTTCGGAGAACTCCACGATTTCGTGACGGATACCGATCTCCTCCGCGACGCGCGTGGCGTCCGTCAGTTCGGCAGCGGGGAGCGTCTCGGACTTGGCGGTACAGGCGATAGCGTCGTCGCCGAGGGCGTCGTGAGCCAGTGCGGCGACGACACTCGAATCGACACCACCGGAGAAGGCGATCAGCACGCCGTCTCGCGATTCGAGGTCTTCGCGGGCGGCCGCTAGCTTCTCCGAAACAGCAGACATGGGATTCCTTTCTCGGTGGAGCGCAAAAACGCCTTCGCGTTCGGTGTTTAGCTGACGTAGTCGAAGCGGTGTCGACTACCCACTCCGCCGCCGGAGCCGCTGGCAACGGGTTTTTTCTCGCTGGCGTCGAATGGGCGGGCAGATGGAGCTCGAATCGGTTCCGGGCGTCGGGGCAAAGACAGCCGCGGCGCTCCGGGAACTAGACGATCCGGAGGCGGCACTCCGGGACGGCGACGTGGCGTCGCTCGCACACGCACCGGGCATCAGCGAGGGTCGGGCCGCCCGCATCGCTCGCGGCGCGATCAGGGCCGAACACGACGACCCCGGTGGGTTCACCGCGACGAAACGCGCCAGCGAAATCCACGAGGACGCGCTGGCCCTGCTGACCGAGCGGACAGTGACCGACTACGCCGCGAAGCGACTGGAGACGATCTATCCCAGCGGCGTCCGCAGCCGCATCGAGGAGGTCCGGGCGTTCGCCGAGTCGGCGATGGCCCGCGACCCCGACCCGGCAGTTCTCGACGCCCTGTCGGCCGTCGAACCGCTGGCTGAACCCGGCGACGTGCGGGTCCGGGACCGCTGTCTGGCGACCCGCGACGCCGAGCGCTACGCCGACGCGCAGGCCGCGATTCCGGAGGTCAGTGTCGAGGTCGTCGACGACGCCCGCCAGCTGGCCGAACTCGCCCGCTCGTACTCGACGGTCGTCGCGCTGGACGAGGCCTTCGCCGGTGTTGACGTGGATGGCGATGTCCGGGTAGAACCGAACGCGCTCGAAGAGCCCGAATCCGTCGTGCCCGAACGCGTGCTCACCTTCTTCGCTCGCAACCGCGACCGGATACGGGCCGCTGCCGAGGTCCACCGCGTCGCCGACCTCGATTCGCCGTGTGACCTGGAGACGCTCCTGTCGGCGCTCGACCAGCTCGACGAGGACGGGAGCGTCAGCGGCGACGAGGAGCTCGACCGCCTCGCCACCGCCGTCGACGACCTCGACGCGGCGGTCTCCACGGCTGAAAGCGTCGCCAACGACCACCTCCGGGAGGCCATCGAGGAGCAGGACGTGACCATCGAGGGGACGGACCTGCTGTCGCTGGTCGAACGCGGCGCGGGCGTCGACTCGCTGCTCCAGCGGGAACTGGCCGACGAGTACGCCGCCGCCGTCGAGAAAGCCCGCGACCACCTCGTCGACGCGCTGGCGCTCCGAGACATGGAGGCGACGGCGCGCCGGGCCTTCCCCGACGAGCCGGCCTACCCGGTCGAACACAGCGAGGACGTCGTCGCCCGTCTCCGCGAGGAACTGACCGCCGCGCGCGACCAGCGCGCGACCCGCCGGAAACGGGAGCTGGCCGACGACCTCGCCGAGATGCGCGAGGCAGCCGAGTCGCTGGTCGACGCGACGCTGGAACTGGACGTGGAGCTGGCCATCGCCCGCTTCGCCGCGGACTTCGACTGCACGATGCCGGACCTGACCGAGTCCGAGGGCGTCGCCATCGAGGGCGGGCGCTCGCCGCTGCTGGATGTCCCCTTCGAAACAGTCGAGCCCGTCGACTACGCTGTCGAGGGCGTCACCGTCCTCTCGGGGGTCAACAGCGGCGGCAAGACCTCGACGCTGGACCTCGTGGCGCTGGTGACGACGCTCGCCCACATGGGCCTGCCCGTCCCGGCGGAGTCTGCCCGCGTCGGCCGGGTTTCGGAACTCCACTACCACGCCAAGACCCAGGGCACGCTGGACGCCGGCGCGTTCGAGGCCACGCTGCGGGAGTTCGGGGACCTCGTCGCGGACGTCGATCACCGCAACCCGGGACGAGACGACGGTGCCGCTACCGACGGCCCAGCGGCCGGGACCGACGACCGCCCGGTGATGGTTCTCGTGGACGAACTCGAATCGATAACCGAACCCGGGGCCAGCGCGAAGATTATGGCCGGTATCCTCGAAGCGCTCGGCGAACGGCAGGCCACGGCGATTTTCGTCTCCCACCTCGCACGCGACATCCGCGAGGCCGCCGAGACCGACATCAGCATCGACGGTATCGAGGCCAAGGGGCTGGAAGACGGGGAACTGCGCGTCGAGCGCTCCCCGGTCAAGGGGAAACTCGCCCGCTCGACGCCGGAACTCATCGTCGAGAAGCTCGCCGACGACGGCGTCGACGGTGCCGATGGGTTCTACAGCGGTTTGCTCGGGAAATTCGAGTAGCGACGGCCAGCGAGACCACGGTCTCTCGTGTACCTGTCACTGCTCGTGAAGCTGTGGCAAATGGTTAAGTGGGCCGCGAAGCTCGGTGAAAGTGATGAGCGACGACCCCGAGGACCGGATGCTCGGCTGGGACGAGTCCGTCTTTCGGGACGAACACGTCTTCGAAATAGACTGGCTCCCGGAGACGTTCAAACACCGGGACACACAGATGGAGACGTTGAAGTACGCGCTCCGGCCGGCCGTCCGGGGGTCGCGCCCGCTCAACGTCATCGCCCGCGGACCGCCCGGAACGGGGAAGACCACCGCCGTCCAGATACTGTTCGACGAACTCACCGCCCAGACGGACGTGAAAACCGTCCGGGTGAACTGCCAGATGGACTCGACGCGCTATGCCGTCTTCTCGCGGCTGTTCGCCGAGATATTCGACTACGAGCCGCCGTCCTCGGGCATCTCCTTCAAGAAACTGTTCTCCCAGATTACCGACAAGCTGGTCGAGGAAGACGAGGTGCTCGTCGTCGCCTTAGACGACGTGAACTACCTGTTCTACGAGAGCGAGGCCAGCGACACGCTGTATTCGCTCCTGCGCGCTCACGAAGCCCACTCCGGCGCGAAAATCGGCGTTATCTGTGTCTCCTCGGACCTCGAACTGGATGTCATCGACGCGCTCGATACGCGTGTCCAGTCCGTGTTCCGCCCGGAGGAGGTGTATTTCAATCCCTACGGACAGGCCGAAATCGCGGATATCCTGGGCGAGCGCGCCGAACGAGGGTTCAACGAAGGTGTCGTCGGCCCTACGGTGCTGGACCGCGTCGCCGAACTGACCGAGGAACAGGGCGGTGACCTCCGGGTCGGTATCGACCTCCTGCGCCGGGCCGGCATGAACGCCGAGATGCGCGCCTCCCGCTCCGTCGAAACGGAGGACGTCGAGGAAGCCTACGACAAGTCCAAATACGTCCACCTCTCCCGTCGGCTGCGGGAGCTGTCGGACTCGGAAACCGCGCTCGTCGAGGTCATCGCCGCCCACGACGGCCAGCAGGCCGGCGATATCTACGACGCCTTCTCCGAGCAGACGGACCTTGGTTACACCCGGTACTCCGAAATTATCAACAAACTCGACCAGCTGGACATCATCGACGCCGACTACACTAACGTCGAGGGACGAGGCCGCTCGCGGGAGTTGACGCTCAACTACGACGCCGACGCGGTGCTGGAACGGCTGTAGTACAGCGTATTAAATTGTATTCTGCCGAGTCATCAAAACGGAACTGCGTCACTCCATTTTCTCGAAGGTCGTCTCGGCCCACTGGACGGCGTAGTCAGCGCCGTACTCCAGATAGGCGTCGGTGTCGAGCGCGGCAAACGGCGCGGGCAGGTCGAGTCCGTGCTTGACGCCGCTACAGGTGAGTTCGGCGGCCGCGGCGAACTCCGTCTGGCCCTGGGCGATTTCGCTGGGGAGGTCTTCGAGGCGGGGCTGGAGGCGCTCGCCGGCATCCTCCCATGCCGCGTACAGCTCGGGGTAGTCGTCGGCCCAGTCGGCGAACTCCGCGCGGGTCTGGAGGCCCAGATACGCTGTGTACACCGCCGATGCGAGCTGGTACCGGGCGTTGGCGTCGAGGTGGTCCTCGGTGGCGGCCACGAACTCCGGGTAGCGCTCGCCGAAGAAGCCAAGGAAATGCTCAGGTTCGTCGAGACTGACCTCGACGAGCGCCTCGGCGATGAGAAACGAGACGAAGTCGTCCGGTGAGGTCTCCAGCCGCGGCTTGACAAACACGCAGGGCGGGACTGTCTGGTGTGTCCAGGCGACACCGCCGTCCCCCGGCATCCCGATAGTCAGGTCGCTGCCGATGTACTCCTGTAGTACCTCCGGGGCTGTGGTCGGCAGCCACGCACCGTCGTAAGAAATCTGGTCGAGGCTGTCAGTCACCAGCAGGAGTTCCTCGGCGACTGCGGGGTCCAGCGTCTCGAAGTCACGGTCGCAGTTCAGTACGAGTGTCTCAGGGGCGTAGGCCGCACGTACTGCCGGCAGTTCGCCGGTCAGTGAACGCTCGGTGAACATCTACGCCGAGAACAGGACGAGGTTGATGACGATGCCGATTGACAGCAGTGCTGACACGCCGATTGTTCCGAGGACGATTTTCGTGGCCTTGCTCATGCCAATGAGTATCTCGGGCCGGACATTAAAACTTGAGAAACGATTTTCCAGGTCCGAGCCGTCCATCGGGTATGCGCCGCGAACGCGTTTCCACGGGCACAGACTGGGAACAGCAAGTCGGCTATTCGAGGGCGATACGCGCAGGTGCTACCGTCCGTGTCGCCGGCACCATCGCCACGGATGACGACGGCGAGGTCGTCGCGCCGGGTGACCCGTACGAACAGACGAAACACGCCTTCGGTCTCGTCGAGGACGCGCTCGCGGACCTCGACACCGCTATCGAGGACGTGGTCCAGACCCGGATGTACGTCACCGATATCGACAACCAGGAGCGGGTCGGCGAGGCCCATAGCGAGTTCTTCGGCGACGTGCGCCCCGTGGCGACGATGGTCGAGGTGAGCGGGCTGGCAACGCCCGAGGCCGTCGTCGAGGTCGAAGCCGTCGCGCAGGTCGAGTGACGCGGTCGACAGCGGGCCGGTGTGGCTGATAGCCTCCGGCGTCAGTCGTCTATCGCACCGACGCCCGACCGTCTGGCGACGTCGCGCCACCCGCCGGACCAGAACCGGCCCGCGTTGACCGCGGCCTTCAGGTAGAAGTCGCCGACGAGCGCAGCGAAGATTGCGGGTAGTCCGAGTCCGAGGCCCGGCGAGACGGCGATGTCGAGAACGGGAACTGTCACGATGAACGACGATGGGAGGGCGAGCGCGGCCACCGGGAGCCGGTAGCAGTAGCCGCCCAGAAACGTCCCGTACAGCGGCCAGCGGGTGTCACCAGCGCCACGAAGGCTGCCCCGCATCGTCCGGGAGATGGAGAAGCCGGCGACGAGCAGGCCGAAGACGCGGACGAACGCTGCCGCCAGATCGGGGTAGGCCGTCCCGAACAGGGCGACGATAGGGCGGGCAAACACCACGAGCAGGACCGCCGCGACGAGCTGGACGGCGAGCGCGACGCGAAGCGTCTGCCAGCCGTAGGCGGTCGCTTCCCGCTCGTCACCGGCCCCCAGCGACTGCCCGACCAGCGTCGACGCGGCGGTCGCATAGCCCCATGCTGGCATCAGCGCCAGCAGCATCACCCGGCGGCCGATGGCGTAGGCCGCGAGCGTCGGCGTCCCCAGCACGCCGAGGATGAACAGGAACGGGAAGCGGGCGAACGTCTGGAGCAGTCGCATTCCGGACAGCGGGAGCGCGACGCGGACGATTTCGCGCATGAGGTCGGCGCTGAACTGCGTCCCGCCGGGCCGGAGCGTGACGACGTAGCGCCCGGACAGCAACAGCCCGAGGAAAATCACCGCCGCGAGCGTGTTGGCGATGGCCGTGCCCCACGCCGCGCCGGCGATACCGAGTTCGGGGAACGGGCCGACGCCGAAGATGAGGACAGCGTTGAGCGCGACGTTCGTCGGCAGCGTGAGCAGGCGGACGTACATCGGCGTCTTCGTGTCGGCGCTGCCGGCCAGCGCGCGGGCGGCGACCATGCTCCAGAACCGCGGGGCCAGCGACAGCATCACGATAGCCAGATACGTCGCGCCGAACCGGATGGTCGCCGGATCGTCGGTGAGAACCCCCACCAGAAGATCCGGATAGCGCCAGCAGAGCGCCGACAGCGGGATGGAGATGAGCAACGCGATCCACAGCGATTGCTTGACAGCGAGGTTCGCGCGCTCGGGCTGGTCGGCTCCCTGCAGCCGTGAGACGACGCTTATCGTCCCGGAGGAGACCGCCAGCGAGAGCCCGAACCCGACGAAGTAGTACTGGAAGCCGAGTTCGAGGCCGGCGATAGCTGCGTCACCGAGCGCCAGCCCGACCATCAGGAAGTCGGCGAGGCGCAGCAGGATCCGGAGCCCGCCGGTGACCATCACCGGCGCGGCGAGATCTGTCGCGGCAGTCGCCTTCTCTCGGTCGACGAGCCCTGCACTGGCCAGCAATGCCGGGAACGCAGTCAGAAGACGACGGAGGCGACCACCAGTCGACATCGCTCTGACCTGGGAAGTCCAGCCCCCTGTGGGTTTCGGGACGAGGCCATAGACTTTTCTCCCGTAACGCCGACAGGCCAGCACATGCCTTCCGTCGAAGCCGGCGAGACGTTCACCGAGACGCGGACGTTCCAGCCCGAAGATGTCGACCAGTTCGCCGCCCTCTCCGGAGACGACCAGCCTCGCCACACGGAGCCTGACGGAGATGGTCGGCGGATGGTTCAGGGGCTGCTCACCGCGTCGCTGTTGACCAGTATCGGCGGCGACCTCGAAGTGCTCGCCTCGCAGATGGACCTGCAGTTCCAGCGCCCGGTGTACACCGGTGAGACGCTAGTCTGCGAGCTGACGGTAGTGAACGTTGACCCACGTCCCGACGCCGGCGTCGCTCTCGTGGGCGACGTGACCGTCCGGCGCAGCAATCGCGGCGACGAACCCAGTCAGGCCGACACAGCCGCGGCGAAATCGACCGATGGCGACACCGCTGACACCGTCGTGCTCGAAGCGACTGTCGAGGGAATAATCAGGGAATGAGCTGTTCGCCGTCGTCGTCGTAAATCGTGATGGCGTCGACCGGACAGGACCGGGCCGCGAACTTCGCGTCCAGTTCGGCGTCGTCGGGGACCTCCCGGACAAACACGTCCTCCTCGCGTTCCTCGCTGTCCGCCAGCACCGCCTTGCCGGCGTCCTCGTCGCGCTCGAAGGCGTCCCACTCGGCGACACACTGGAACATCCCGATACAGGTGTCGTAGTCGTACTCGACTCGCATACCTCGTGTTGGCCGCTCGCGGGCAAAGGCGTTCCCCCTCGGTGCTCGATCCGCCAGTGAGTCGATGCGGTTGCAGTGCGACAGTTTAAATCGGGGCAGGACCCAAGCGGGGTGTAATGGACGTTGCGGACCTGCCGGGCGTGCCCGAGTGGCTCCCGGACCACCTGCGCGACGACGGCATCGAGGAGCTGTATCCGCCCCAGGCCGAGGCTGTCGAGGCCGGCGTCACCGAGGGGGAGAACCTGGTCGCGTCGATTCCGACGGCGAGCGGGAAGACGCTCATCGCCGAGCTAGCGATGCTCTCCTCGGTCGCCCGCGGCGGCAAGGCGCTGTACATCGTCCCGCTTCGGGCGCTGGCCAGCGAGAAGCAGGCCGACTTCGAGGAGTTCGAACAGTACGGCCTCGACATCGGCGTTTCGACGGGCAACTACGAGTCGGAAGGTGGGTGGCTCGCGGACAAGGATATCGTCGTCGCCACCAGCGAGAAAGTTGACTCGCTGGTCCGCAACGACGCCCCCTGGATCGAGGACCTCACCTGTGTCGTCACCGACGAGGTCCATCTGGTCGACGACGGGGAGCGAGGGCCGACACTGGAGGTGACGCTGGCGAAGCTCCGGCGGCTCAACCCCGACCTGCAGACCGTCGCGCTGTCGGCGACCATCGGCAACGCCGAGGCGCTGGCGACGTGGCTCGATGCGGGGCTCGTCGACTCTGATTGGCGGCCTATCGACCTCCAGAAGGGGGTCCACTACGGGCAGGCGCTGCACCTCGAAGACGGGAGCCAGCAGCGACTCTCGGTACAAAACAACGAGAAGCAGACGGCGGCAATCGTCCGCGACACGCTGGAAGACGACGGGTCGACGCTGGTGTTCGTCAACTCCCGGCGCAACGCCGAGGCGGCGGCGGGCCGACTGGCGAACACCGTCCGGCCCCACCTTACCGCCGAGGAGCGGGACCAGTTGGCCGACATCGCCGAGGAGATCCGC
This sequence comes from Haloarcula sp. CBA1131, assembly GCF_008728975.1. Taxonomy (NCBI): domain Archaea; kingdom Methanobacteriati; phylum Methanobacteriota; class Halobacteria; order Halobacteriales; family Haloarculaceae; genus Haloarcula; species Haloarcula sp. CBA1131. Next base: position 313,216 of record NZ_RPCY01000001.1, on the reverse strand, counting down.
GACGTGAGCGACACGGAGACGAGCGACGACCTCGCGGACGCCGTCGCGGACGGGGCGGCGTTCCACCACGCCGGCCTCTCCCGGGGCCACCGCGAACTCGTCGAGGACGCCTTCCGGGACCGGCTAGTGAAGGTCGTCTGCGCGACGCCGACGCTCGCGGCCGGCGTCAACACGCCCTCGCGGCGCGTCGTCGTCCGCGACTGGCGGCGCTACGACGGCTCGGCCGGCGGAATGGCCCCGCTCTCGGTGCTCGAAGTGCATCAGATGATGGGGCGGGCAGGCCGCCCGGGACTCGACCCCTACGGCGAGGCTGTTCTCATCGCGTCCAGCCACGACGAAGTGGACGAGCTGTTCGAGCGCTACGTCTGGGCCGACCCGGAGCCGGTCCGGTCGAAACTCGCGGCCGAACCGGCGCTGCGGACCCACATCCTCGCGACCGTCGCCTCCGGCTTCGCCCGCTCGCGGGAGGGGCTGCTGGAGTTCCTCGAACAGACGCTGTACGCCAGCCAGACCGACGACAGCGGCCAACTGGAACGCGTCGTCGACGACGTGCTCACGTACCTCCAGCGCAACGACTTCCTCGAAATCGAGGGCGGAGAGCTGGATGCTACCTCGCTGGGCCACACTGTCTCACGGCTCTACCTTGACCCGATGAGCGCCGCCGAAATCGTCGACGGCCTCCGGGACTGGGAGCGCGGCGCAAGTGACAGCACCTCCGCGAGCGGGTCGCCGGCTGACGCACCCGCTGAACCGCCGGCAGACAGCGGCTTCACCACCGCCAGCGAACTGGCCGAGGATGCCGATGGGAGCGACGACGCCGACGCGGACCCGGATGACATCTCCGCGCTGGGCCTGTACCACCTCGTCTCACGGACGCCGGACATGTACCAACTGTATCTCCGGTCGGGCGACCGGGAGGAGTACGAGATGGAACTGTTCGAACGGGAGGACGAACTGCTCGGCCCCACCCCCTCGGAGTTCGAGGAGGGCCGCTTTGAGGACTGGCTTTCGGCGCTGAAGACCGCCCGCCTGCTCGAAGACTGGGCGACGGAGGTCGACGAGGCGACGATCACGGAGCGCTACGGCGTCGGCCCGGGCGACATCCGCGGGAAAGTCGAAACCGCCCAGTGGCTGCTCGGGGCCGCTGAATCGCTGGCCAGCGAGGTCGATCTGGACGCTGCGCGGGCCATCAGCGAGGCCCGCATCCGCGTCGAACACGGCGTCCGGGAGGAACTGGTCGACCTGGCCGGCGTCCGCGGCGTCGGCCGCAAGCGCGCCCGCCGGCTGTTTCAGGCCGGTATCACCGACCGCGCACAGCTCCGGGACGCCGATAAGTCGGTCGTCCTGGCGGCGCTCCGGGGCCGCCGGAAAACGGCCGAGAACGTGCTGGAGAACGCCGGCCACCGCGACCCGTCGATGGAGGGCGTCGAACCCGCAGCCGACGTGTCCGTCGACCTCGACGACGAGGCGGACACCGACACGAACGCCGAAGCGGCGGCGAACGAGGACCAGTCGAGCCTGGGTGATTTCTGATGCGGGTCGTCGAGGGCACTGCCGATATCGACGACGTGGGGGCGTTCGTGGAGACGCTCAGTGCAATCGGTGACCGCCACGATGTCACGGTACAGGCGTTCGACGCCCGCTACGTCGTGGACCAGGCCCACCTCGAACTGGCCGTCGAACTTGCGACGCGGGCCCACGACCGGGGCGAAGGCATCGCCGAGGACTTCGGCGTGGAGATCCTGCTGTACGCGGCCGGTCGCCGCCAGATCAACCGCGCGCTGACGATGGGCGTCAGCAAGGGGACCTGTCCCGTCGTCGTGGCCGTCGTCGACCCCGACTCTGGAGATACGCACGAAGGAAATGAGGGCGATGACGCTATCGCGGCAGCTGTGGACGAGGTCCGTGACCACCTCACGCCCCGGCCGACGCTTGGCGCGTACGACGAAGACCGCGTCCGGTCGTTCTTCGACGTGACGGACACCGAGCTCGCAGCGACGGCGGGCGGGATTCCCGACGCCGTCCGAGAGCGCGTCGCGCTGTTGCCGGTCGAGAAGTAGCGACAGTATTTTTGACAACGACCGTGTTATATTCACACATGGATCCACAGCGGACGGCACGGCAGCGGGCCAGCGAGCGCGCCCGCCGGGTCGAGGCGACGGTCGACCGCACCACCGGTGGGGCCGCGTACCCGGTCCGCGTGGAGGAACTGGCAGACGAGTACGGCAGCGCCGACCCGCCCGCCGGGGACCTCTCGGCCGCGATCGAGGGCGGCACCGACGGTGAGTTCGACTCGCCGACGGAGGTCCGGGCGGCCATCCGGCAGGTGACACCACAGGAGGGCAGCCGTACCGAGGCGACGTTTGACGAGCGCGAACAGTCGTGACCGACCTGGAGACGCCGCTGCGGATCGGCGGCGTCGAGGTCCCTAATCGGCTGTACCGCGCACCGGTACTGGAGTGTGCGGGCAACGGCGCGGCCGCAGTCGACACGCTTATCGACGAACTCGGACCGACGGCAGCCTCCGGTGTCGGCCTCCTCTTTCAGGGGGCGAGCATCGTCACCGACCGCGGCGGCTGTGCCGCGCCGAACATGACGCGTGTCCACGACCCGGCCTTCGTCGAGCGCCTCGAACGGCTCACCGGTGCGATTCACGACCACGGCGGCCGGGTCTTCCTGCAACTGGCCCACGGCGGTCTCCGGAGCATGGCGACGTGGCACACCGAGTACCGCCGACAGCACCCGGACCAGCGCCAGCTCGCCGTCAGCCACCCGCCGTGGCAGCTCCAGATGCTTGACCGGCTTGGCCTGATTTCGCTCCAGCCGGATGTGCTCTCGACAGAGGAGGTATGGGCCCTGGCCGAGCAGTTCGGGCGCTGTGCCGGCTACGCCGTCGAGGCGGGATACGACGGCATCCACCTTTCTGCGGCGAACATGAGCCTTATCCAGCAGTTCCTCTCGCCGTTTTACAACCGTCGGAACGACCAGTTCCGGGACGGCGTCCGCTTCCTCGAAGCAATCCACGACGCCGTTCGGGAACACGCCGGCGACGTGCCGCTGGTCACGAAGGTCCCAGCTGAGACCGCTGCGCCGAGTTTCGTTCGACGGCATCTCACTCGGAGGGATGGCGTGGCTATCGCGACGCGAGCGGCGGCTATCGGCTATGATGGTCTCGTTCCGGTCGAGGTGTCCCCGTTCTGGGACATGAGCATTGTCCGTGGTGCGTTTCCGGACCGGGCCTGGGACGCGAGTGACCTGCAGGACGACTACGCAGCAGTCTTCGGCGGCCGACTACGAGCGCGTGCCGTTCAGTTGCTTAATCGCCTGCAAGCCTGCCGTTTCAGCCGCGACCCGGGGTGGAACGCCGACTTCTGCCGGGCGGTCCGCGAGCGCGTGGACGTGCCGGTTCTGCTGGAGGGCGGACTTCGGACGCGGGCCGACTGCGATCGGTTCCTCGGAGCGACTGGAACCGTCCCCGCCGCCGATGCGGTCGGAATGGCTCGCCCGTTCTACGCGGAGCCGCGGCTCGGCGCTCGCCTGCTCAAGGGCGCAGACGCGCTGTGTGAGAGCTGTAACAACTGCACTGTCCCGCAGGTCACCGGCGAACCGGGTCGCTGTCGGACGCCGGCTATCGTCCGCGAGCAGGCTCGACTCCGGCGGGACGGCGCCTACGAGCGAACTGAGTGACCGATTTCGGACGCTCCCGCCGTGATAACTGGGCGGATACAAAGGCTCATACGCCCTCGGTCCCGAACGAACGCCGATGACGACAGGGATTTCGTCCGAGCGCGTCGAACTGTCCGTCGACGGTGAGGACGTCGATATTCACTACCGGACCGGCGGCGAGGGACCGCCTTTGGTGTTTCTCCACGGCATCGGGCTGGACGCCGCGACAGTTTCGTGGCGTCACGCACTCCCCGCACTCGCGCCGGAACGGACGGTGTACGCACTCGATCTGCCGGGCCACGGCGACAGCGACAAGCCAGACCGCGCGTACACGACCGACTATTACCTTGAGACCGTGGCCGAGTTCATCGACGCGCTCGGTATCGAGGAACCCGCGCTGGCCGGCCTTTCGATGGGCGGCGCAATCGCGCTCGGACACGCGCTCGACGGCGGTCCGGTCGAACGGCTTGTATTAGTCGACAGCTACGGACTGGGTTCCGACGCCTACTGGCGCACAGCGGCCAGCAGCGTCTTGCAGACACCGATACTCGGAAATATGCTCTGGCAGGGTGTGGGATCGTCCCAATCGGCGATCAGAAACAGTCTCCGAAGCATGGGTCCCGGGGAGCCACCCCAGCAACTGGTCGAGGACGTCGACAGCGCCGTCGACCGCCAGACCGTCCGGGCGATGCGGCGCTGGCAGCGCAGCGAGTTCCAGTGGTGTGGCTTCCGGACCGACTACTCCGACCGGTTAGCGGAAATAGACGTGCCGACGATGTTGATTCACGGGGCCGTCGACCCACTGCTCCCCCGTCGGTGGTCCGAGCAGGCGGCCGGGACGGTCACTGATAGCACGCTGAAAATCTTCGAGAACTGCGGGCACTGTCCGCCGCGGGAACACCCCGACCGTTTCAACCGGGCCGTTCGAGCGTTCTGCTGACTATTCTGGCAGGTCGTCGATGAGGACGACCGCTTCGCCGTCGATGACGACTTCGTCGTCTGCGAGGACGCGCGTGGTTAGCCGGTACTGTTCGTCGCCGAGGTCCTCGACGATCTCACACTCGGCAGTGAGTCGGTCGCCGATACGGACCGGGTTGTGGAACTCCAGGTCCTGTGAGAGATAGATCGTCAGCCCAGGCAGGCGTGCTAGGGCCGCGCTGATGAGGCTGCCGACGAGCGTCCCGTGGGCGATACGGCCGCGGAAGCGCGTCTGCTCCGCGAACTCGTCGTCCAGGTGAAGCGGGTTCGTGTCGCCGCTCGCGGCGGCGAACTGTTGCACGTCGTTCTCCGAGATCGTCTTCGTGAAATCGACGTGGTCGCCGACGCCGAGGCGGCCCGGGTGGTCTTCGGAGATCGAGACGTGCCACTCCGGGAGGTCTTCGTCCGGCTCGATACGGTCTGCGGGCGTGACGCCGTTCTCGTCCTCCTGCTGGACGCCGAACGCAGCGAACGCTGCCCGGTTAGCTGCAACGACGCTGTTGAACATATGTGACGATGTTTCAGTCCATGTGTCTAACAGCGGGTTTCGTGGCGATTCAGAACTCATCTGTTCTGCTAATTTATTGGTCGGAGTATTAAACCTTGGTGTTGGTTTCGCCTCAGATGTCGGTAAATACCGTCTAACGGGCGTCAGACGTGTATTTGGGGTTGAAGTTATCGGTGCTACAGAGCGTAGCACGTCCCTCGACGCTCCTCAATCGGTAATACCATTCTCTACCAATCAATGGTATTCAATGGGTTTCAGCGGAAAGTTTATATTGTTGAGGAGAGTACATGTAGTTGACCGATGGCCGACGAGGATGATGGCCTGCTGTGGCCTCCGATGTTCAAGGGGATGCAACAGGCAAGCGAGAACGCGATGGAACAGCAACAGCAGCTGATGAAACAGATGTTCGCCAGCGGTGGCATGCCGAGTTTCGATATGAATCAGCTCGGTGCCATGAGCCAGATGGCGACGTTCAAGACCCGCGTGCAAAGCGGGGGTCGGATCAGCATCCCCGATGCGGAGCGAGAGGCGCTGGGCATCGACGAAGGCGATATCGTTCAAGCCGTCGTCCTCCCGGTCACTAACAACAACAGCGAGTAATCCAACAATGGTAGACTACACAACTCCCGTCACGACAGCGTTCGAGATGCAGCGTACCACGATCGAGCAGAGCCAGAAGGCGCTCGAACAGAGCGTTTCCTTCCAGCAAAACGTCAACAGCGCGGTCATCGACAGCCTCGACACGCAGGAGTCGGCACAGCGCCGCGGCGTCGAGCTTCAGCAGACCGCGTTCCACAGCTACCTCGACGCGATGGCGTCGACGATGCCCGGCATGACCGAAACCGTCGAACAGATCCGCGAGACTGTCGACGAGCAGTTCGACTTCCTGCTCGAGAACCACGCCGAGGTCTTCGACAACATGGAAACGGAGCTCACAGAGGGCGCTGACACCTACGACGAGATGACCGACGAGTACGTCACCGCCGTCAACGATCAGGTCGATATGCTCGTCGAGGCCCACGAGGAACTCGAAGCGCAGTCTGTCGAGGCCGCCGAGCAGTTCGGCGAGCAGCTCGAAGAAGTGCAGGAGCAGGTCGAGGAGATTCAGGAACAGGTCGAAGAAGTGCAGGCCGAAGCCGCCGACGCTGTCGACGTCGAAGCGTAAATACGACAGTCGGTTTTTTTGTGCGCCCGCCGCCGAGGTACTATTATGAGTAATACAAACGACATTCAGGAGGAATGGACGGAGATGGTTGAGGAGATGAACAACGCGGTCGCTGACTCGATGGAGCAGAACATGAAGGCCCAGGCGGCCTTCGTGGAGTCGTGGGCCGACGCCGTCGAGGACACGATTCCCAAAGAAGAGGACCTTGCTGACGGGATGGACGGCTACAACCGCGCCTACGAGGAGTGGATCGACGCCGCCGAGCAGATGGTCGAGCGCTCGACCGACGCCGCACAGGGCGAGGACGTCGACCCCGCCGAATTCCGTGATATCTGGCTGCAGTCCGCCAACGAGGCGTTCAAACACGTCATGGGCACCTCGGCCTTCGCGGCCGCCAACGGCCAGCTCGTCGAGTCGATGATGGAGATGCAACAGGAAGCGGACGACCTGAGTCAGGACGCTCTGGAGCAAATGGGCTTCCCAACGCGCAACGATGTCGACGAAGTTGCTGAGCGGCTCGTCGAGCTTGAGCGCCGCCAGCACGCGGTCGAACAGAAGCTCGACCGCATTCTCGAACACATGGAAGAGTAACTCATGTCCAGTAACCCGTTCAATCCGTTCGAGGCCGCGCTCAACTGGCAGCGCAAGACGCTGGAGAACATGACCGACGCCGCCGAGACCAGTCAGATCGCCGACGAGCGACTGGAGCTGATGGAGTCCGTCGAAGTCGGCCAGACGCCAAGCGACGTCGTCTACGAGGAGAACAAGCTCGAACTCCTCCACTACGACGCCGAAGCCGCCGGTATCGAGGTGCCCGAAGAGGAGAAGGAGGACGTTCCGATCCTCATCGTCTACGCCCTCATCAATCGGCCGTACATCCTCGACCTGCAGGAGGAGCGGTCGGTCGTCCGACGCCTGCTCGAGGCGGGCCACGACGTGTACCTCATCGACTGGAACGAGCCGTCGCGGCTCGACCAGCACCTCACGCTCGATGACTACGTCAACCGCTACATGGACAACTGCGTCGACGTGGTCCGCGAGCGCTCCGGCCAGGACGCCATCAACATCCTCGGCTACTGTATGGGCGGCACGATGTCGGTGATGTACACCGCCCTCCACAAGGAGAAGGTCAACACCCTGGGCCTGATGGCCGCCGGGCTGTGTTTCGACCACACGGGCGGCGTCCTCGAAGAGTGGGGCTCCGAGGAGTACTACTCCCCGCGGGACGTCGTCGATACGTTCGGCAACGTCCCCTCGGACATGCTCGACATCGGCTTCGCGCTGATGGACCCCGTCGAGAACTACGTCACGAAGTACATCCGGTTCGCGGAGAACATGGAGAACGAGGGCTTCGTCGAGAACTTCGGCCGCATGGAGCAGTGGCTCGGTGACGGTATCGACGTCGCCGGCGAGGCCTACGTTCAGTTCCTCGAAGACGTGTATCAGGACAACAAACTCTACAAGAACGAGCTTGAGCTCAACGGCAAGCACGTCGACCTGGACAACATCGACATGCCCGTCCTCCAGCTCATGGGCGAGTACGACCACCTCATCCCGCCGGAGGCCTCCAAGCCGTTCAACGACGTCATCGCCAGCGACGACACGCGAACCATCGAGTTCTCGACGGGCCACATCGGTCTCTCCGTCTCGTCGTCGACCCACGCTGACCTCTGGCCCGAGGTCGCCGAGTGGTACTCCGAGCGCAGCAAGGGGAGCGAGGAAGTCGACATCGAGGTCGAGTCCCCTGAAGACGACACAGTGGACCAGTCGGAATCCACTGATATCGAGGTTGACGCGACTGACGATGTCGATGCCGACGCTACCGAGGACGACGCCGACGCAGCCGACGAACCCGCCGACGTCGATAGCGTCTCCGGTATCGGCCCCACCTACGCCGAACGGCTGCACGCCGCCGGCATTCACAGCGTCGCGGACCTGGCCGAGTACGACGCGGCCGAACTGGCCGATATCGCCGAAACCACCGAATCCCGCGCGCAAGACTGGCTCGACCAACTGTAATCCGGCGGCGTTTTTCTGTTTCCCGTTGCACGACCAGCTATGCGCGTCTCGGTCATCGGCGGCTCGACAGTTACCGACGAACAGTACCAACAGGCACGCGAGGTCGGGAAACTACTCGGTGAGCACGGCCACGACGTCGTCTGTGGCGGTCTCACGGGTGTGATGGAAGCCGTCTGTCGCGGTGCGAGCGAGGCGGGCGGTCACACTCTCGGTATTTTACCCGGCGAGCGCCGGGCCGACGCGAACGACTACGTCCAGACAGCTATCGCGACGGGGATGGGAAACGCCAGAAACGTCCTCGTCGTGATGAACGGCGCGGCCGTCATCGCCGTTGACGGCGGCACCGGAACGCTCTCGGAACTCGGCCACGCCCTCGACATAAATCGCCCAGTCGCCGGGCTCGGTACCCACCGCCTCGACGGCGTGGCCGACGGCGACGCCATCGAACACGTCGACACCCCTGCCGAGGCTGTCGCATACGTTGAGTCTGCCGTGCAGTAGCCGTCGTTTCAGTCGAGTAGCCGTCTCAGTACCGCCGCAACAACGAGGTTCCCAACGCCAAGCAGCCTGACCCGACGATGGGCCCCGTCCTGTGGCGTGAACTCCACCGACAGCACCCAGCGATAGCCCAGCCGCGCCAGCGACAGTAACAGCCCCGGAACGAGCAGATGAAGCGCGCCCGCTAGTGCTGTTCCGACCCACAGCAACCGCCGTTCGGTCCGTGTCAGGTCCATACCGACTCAAAGGGATACGTCGGTTTGACCGTGGCGTCTACTTCGTGATAGTAGGATTCTTAGGGGCGAGACGGCGTTCACCGCGGCTACGCTATCGTCATAGCGTCGTTATCCACCTATACTGAAAACAAAAATAGAGAATCGCACCGATTCTTCACGAGGTCGACGGGCGAGGCAGGCATCCGCGGCCGAAGGCCGCGGTTCTCGGAATCGCCGCTTTGCGGCGATTCCGCCTTTTTCGCCAATGTGGCTTGCCTCGCGGGTCACTTCGTTCCCCGCTCGGCGTGCCGAGGTTTCTTCGAAACCTCGCTTACATCATGCCGCCCATACCGCCGCCCATGCCGCCCATGCCGCCGCCCATTCCGCCGGGCGCGCCGCCTGGGCCGCCGGGTCCGCCTTCGTCCTCGTCGTCGTCGCCCTGGCCACCCTTGAGGTCGCCAGCAGCGATGACGTCGTCGATGCGGAGGATCATGACGGCTGCTTCGGTTGCGCTTTCGACGGCCTGGGTCTTGACACGGAGGGGCTCGACGACGCCGTCCTCTTCCATGTCGACGACCTCACCCGTGTACGCGTCAAGCCCGGAGGTGACTGCGCCACCGTCGTGCTTGCTTCGGAGGTCGACCAGCGAGTCGATCGGGTCGAGACCGGCGTTCTCCGCGAGAGTGCGCGGGATGACGTCGATGGCATCGGCGAAGGCCTCGACGGCGAGCTGCTCGCGGCCACCGACGGAGTCGGCGTGGTCTCGGAGACCGAGGGCGAGCTGCGTCTCGGGGGCACCGCCGCCGGGCAGGACCTTGCCGTCCTCCAGCGTAGCGGCGACGACGCCGAGCGAGTCCTCGATGGCGCGCTCGACTTCGTCGACGACGTGTTCGGTGCCGCCGCGGAGGATCATCGTGACAGCGCGGGCGTCCTCGACGTCCTCGACGAAGATGCGCTCGTCGCCGGCGATGTCCTTCTGGGCGACGGAGCCGGCGAAGCCGAGGTCGTCGGCTTCGATGTCGTCGATGTTCGAGATGATGCGCGCGCCGGTCGAGCGCGAGAGCGCTTCGATGTCGGACTTCTTGGCGCGGCGCACGGCCAGAATGCCTTCCTGAGCGAGGTAGTGCTGGGCCATGTCGTCGATGCCCTTCTGGCAGAAGACGACGTCAGCACCGGCTTCTTTGAGCTGATCGACCATCTCCTTGAGCTGCTCTTCTTCCTGGTCGAGGAACTGCTGGAGCTGGTCGGGGTCGGTGACGTTGACTTCGGTGTCGAGTTCCGTTTCCGGAACCTCGATGGCCGTGTCGAGCAGGGCCACGTCGGCGTCCTCGACGGCGAACGGCATGTTGTCGTGGACGCGTTCCTTGTCGACGATGACGCCTTCGACGAGTTCGGACTCATCGGTTGCGCCGCCGACGACGGTTTCGATCTGGATGTTGTCTGTGTCGACGCTGCCGTCGTCGTCGACGACGGACTGTGCGGCGCGAACGACGAGTTCGGCGAGGATGTCCTTGGAGGACTCCGCGCCCTTGCCGGTCATCGCCGTCGCGGCGACCTTTTCGAGGGTCTCCGTGTCGTCGGCGTCGACGTCGATGGCGTTGTCCTCGAGAATCTCCTTGGCCTTCTCTGCGGCCTGGCGGTACCCCTGAGCCAGGATGCTGGCGTGGATGTCCTGGTCGAGGAGTTCCTCGGCCTTCGAGAGGAGTTCGCCGGCCATGACGACCGCCGTGGTCGTGCCGTCGCCCACTTCGTCTTCCTGGGTCTGGGCGACCTCAACGATCATGTTGGCGGCGGGGTGCTCGATGTCCATCTCGTCGAGGATGGTGACGCCGTCGTTCGTGACGACGACTGAGCCCGAGTTGTCGACGAGCATCTTGTCCATGCCCTTCGGACCCAGTGTCGTCCGAACGGCCTCGGCGACGGCCGTCCCGGCCGTGATGTTCATCGACTGCGCGTCCTTTCCGGATGTCCGCTGGGACTCCTCGGAAAGTACAATCATGGGCTGGTTGCCCATCTGCTGTTGAGCCATAGTCAAACGATGATTGAATGTGATTCTATATAAAAGCTGTGGTGCCGGACGCTGTATCGCCCGACTACATGCCACACTCGTCGGTGTGATACCGTATCACGTAGGTGGTTTATATACCCTTTCAGGGGCGCTCAGCGGCCCATTCCGAACCGCCGGTGGCGCAGTTCGGGGGTAATCTGGATGCGAGAGATGTCCTGGCCGGTTCGGTACCAGACAAACGCCGCTCTGGTGAACAGTTCGCGACACTCGATGCGGACCTCACGGGGGTTGCCCTCGGTCCGCTCGTGGATGTCCTCGATTGCGGCCCGCGTAAACAGGTCCGGGGCCTGCCCCTCGTAGGGGTCGCCCCGGAAGTACGCCAGCGAGCGAGCGGCGTACTCGGCCACGTCGTCCGGCGAGAACGGGTCGATGCCCTCGTAGTAGCGAAGCCGTGAGTCGAGCGTTCCCCGGATCTCCGCCACCCGCCGCTTCCCCTCCGGTGTTCCGGTGAGGAACAGCCGGACGCCGGCGTCGCCGGCCACCTGCAGCGGCGACAGCAGGTCCGCCTCCAGCACCTCGATTTCGTCGACGACCAGCAGAAGCGTCTTGCCGTCCTCGCGTACGCGACGGACGATTTCGTGGACGGCGTCTTTCGCTTCAGCGGTCGCCCACGGAATCCCGTCTCGGACCTGCGAGTAGTTGCGCTGGTCGATGGAGTAGCCCGCGGCGTAGGCGGCGGTTAGCACCGTCTGGTACAGTTTTCGCGGCGTCGTCTCGCGTGGATTGTCCAGATGCGTGATGACAAAGCCCTCGTGTTTCGAAAGGTCACGCAGGACGATTTCCCGGAAGGCCGTCTTTCCGGTGCCGTAGGGACTCACTAATCCGATGTGCTGGTCCTGCAGGAGCCAGGACGTGACCTGATTCAGCATCTCGGTGTCGTGGCGGACGTACAGCGGCTCGGGCATGTGGTCCAGCCCGGCTTCCTCGGTAAACGGGAGGTCTGTCACGGTATCGGCGGTCCCGCCCAGCGCCTCGCCGAAGGCCAATAGTCGCTGTTCGACCTCCTGCAACTGGTCCAGTAACACGCCGGCGGTGGCGCTCTCGGAACGTTCTTCTTCCTCGGACCGGAGCGATTCGAGCCGGTCCATTACCTCGGAAACCGACTGACCCGCGCCGCTGGTCCCCGATTGCTCTGTGTCGTCCACCACGGCTATCTCTCTCAGTGTTGCCCGTCCGGCGCGTTATATGTTACGCCCCGAATTTCGGGGAAGATAACGCGACCTACCGTCAGTTGCGAACTGACTACAACGGGAGCGGGAACGGAACCGAGCCGTAGGCGTACCCTTCCATGCTGCCGTCCGGCCGGGCGCGGAAGACGATGGTCGGCGAGTAGCCGACATCGGGCTGTTCGCCGTAGACCCGCCGCCAGTCGTCGTCCGGGAAGGAACTGCAGTCGACGACGAGGACGGCTCCGGGGTGGGCCGCTAGCTGGTCGCGAGTCTTCGCGTCACCCGATGCTTTGACCGCGGCGATACCGGTGTTGACCTGCCGTCGGGACGGCGGCCGTGGGCGGGTGACCTCCACGAGCGTGTCCTCGACTCGGAAATCGACGGAGTGGCCCGAGTTCAGTTCGACCTCGGGTCTGATGTCGTTGCCCGCGTCGACGAGCAGTTTGGCGACGTTGAACTCGCCCATCGTCGCTCGCATCCGCGAGAGGTCAAAGCCCTCGCTGGTCCCGAGTTTGCTCGCCATCGTGTAGCGGTAGTCGTCGAGTTCGCCAGTCGCGAGGAAGTCGTCGTAAAACGCCAGCCCGTCCGCCCGGTCGGCGTCCGGGAAGCCGCTGGCGTGGTCCCGGAAGAACGTCCGTGTCGACTCCCGGCCGTCCTTCGAGAGAAACACGGGCAGGAAGAAGTGCGCCAGCGTCTCGTACTCGGTGAGCCACGGGTCCTCCACCTCTAACTGGGCGAACAGCTCACGCTGGACCCACTCGCTAATCTCGTCGGGCACCTCGTCGAACGTGTACTTCTCCGTTCGCCACAGCGTCTCCGGGGTCTCGGTGTTCCCGACCCAGTACGCGCGCTGGCCGTTCCAGCAAAACAGCGCCAGATCGCCGTTGTCCATCTCCAGTCGGCGCGCGGCCCACCCCTCCGGCGGGGCGAACCACGGACCGTTCATCGTCGCACCGAAGGTGTTCTGCAGCGGTGTCAGCAGGTCTGTCCGGACCCGCTTCTCGCTCCATCGCTCGTTCGACCGTCGCAGACGTAAGGGACCAGCCACAGGGCCGTGTAGACGGTCAGTGGTCTTGGGCGTTCCGCCCTATCGAGACACCCCGGTTCGGACTGCTCGCACACTCTGTAGGTCGTGTGGTACGGTTTCTGGGACCACCGTTACATTGATAGTCACTACCAGCCAAGTTTCACCGTGGTAACCTATGTCGATGGGAGCGTACGACGACGACGAACACGAACGCCGTGAACGCAAGAACAGCGAGGTCGACCTGTCGGAAGACGACGACCGGAGCACGTACCACGGGAGTGTTGACTACGACGGTGACGAGTCGACAAAAGAGCTGCTCGACCAGTTCAAGCAGATCAACTCTGACTGACGGCGGCCGTTCTCGACCGGTAGCGCAATAGCCCGACAGAGGCGGCCGTCACGGCTGTGACGGCTATCACATGGCCGACCAGCGCCGCGAGCAGTACCGGCTGGTCAAGCACGAACGGAACGAGCACGAGCTGGAGGACGCCAAAGCCCCAGATCTCCAGGTCGGCCCGGATGAACACCCGCGCCGTCTCGGGGTCGAACCGGTAGCGCGCTGATCGCCACAGACCCGTGACGCTGGCCCACCAGCCCGTACCGATACGGTAGCTCACGTCCCAGAGGATGAGTAGGGTCAGATACACCACCAGTACCGGCGGCTCCGACCCGAACAGTTGGCCCAGAAGTGGCGTCGAGCTGACCTGCGGGTCGAAGACGAACAGGTGGGTGAGCAACGCCACGTACGCGAGGACGGACAGCACGACCTCGACGTTCGAGGCGAACAGCAGCGCGCGGTAGGTCGGTGGAACGTCGATACGGCGGATAAGCGTGCTGATTCGGAGCATCTCGGCGCTTCCGATGGTGGCGACGAACACGACGACCGTTCCGGCGATTGCGGCGCTCCAGACCTCGTAGTACCACGACAGAGCGACGATGGCGACCTCGAAGATGAGGAGCTGTATCGCCATCGCTGCCCACGTCGGTAGCCGAATCCCCGGCAGCGCGCCGATGATGCTCTCGTACACCCACGTTTCGCCGTATTCCGGACGGGCGCTATCCCCGCTCATCTGCCTGCACCACCCGTGGCCGCGGCCGCCTGCGCCGTTTCGCGACTCCGCGGTTCACTGAGGGCCAGCCTGACCGCGTCCGCGAACGGCGTCAGGTCGACGGCGAACTGTGCCTGAGCGGCCTCGGTGTCCGCGACCACTGGCGTCTTCAGCCCGTGGATGAGCGGCCGGGCGACGCTCGATGGCACGTCGGTCAGTAGACCGACCCAGTACGCAGACAGCTTCGGCGTCAGCACCGGTATCGGCACGATTTTCGGCTCGCCCGTGCCCATGATTCGCCCTGTCCGCCGCAGTATCTCCGCGTAGGTCAACACCTCCGGGCCGCCAATCTCGTAGGTCTCGCCGGCCGTCTCCGGCGTGTCGAGCACGTCGACCAGGTACGCGATGACGTCGTCGATAGCGATTGGGTGGCAGTCCGTGCGCACCCAACGCGGCGTCACCAGCACTGGTAGCCGCGTCGTCAGTTCGCGTATCATCCGAAAGCTCGCTGAGCCCGCGCCGATGATGATGGCCGCCCGGAACGTCGTCAGGTCGTACTCGCCCTCCTTGAGGAGGAACTCGACTTCGCGGCGCGACCGGAGGTGCTCGGACAGCGTCTCGTCGTCCTCGCCGAGGCCGCCGAGGTAGACGACTCGGTCGACGCCGGCCGCGTCGGCCGCCCGACGGAAGTTCCGCGCAGCGCGCCGGTCCCGCTCGGCGTAGTCGGTCCCGGCACGCATCGAATGGATGAGGTAGTACGCGACGTCGATTCCGGCGAGGGCGGCGTCGAAACTGCCCGCGTCGAGCAGGTCGCCTGTCGCCACGTCGACGCCGTCGGGCGGGGCGTACTCGCTCGGGTCGCGAACGAGCGCGCGGACGCTGTGGCCGGCCGCGAGGAGCGCCGGGGCGAGGTGGCCCCCGACGAACCCCGTCGCACCGGTCACGAGGACGTGCATACCCTTCCTGCAGGACGGGACGGGGTTAAAACCGTGGCCTGTTCGTGTCGCCCGTCAGGACTGTCGAACGAGCGGCTCGTACCAGTCGCGGTTGTCGCGGTACCAGTCGATGAACTTCGCGACGCCCTCCCGGATGGTGTGGTCCGGGTCGTAGCCGAGCAGTT
The DNA here is from genome assembly GCF_008728975.1 of Haloarcula sp. CBA1131. Lineage (NCBI taxonomy): Archaea > Methanobacteriati > Methanobacteriota > Halobacteria > Halobacteriales > Haloarculaceae > Haloarcula > Haloarcula sp. CBA1131. The sequence continues at coordinate 297,734 of NZ_RPCY01000001.1, read as the reverse complement.
CCTCGGCGCGGTCGGTCGCGGCGTGGGTGTGTTCGGCGTCGGCGTCGTGGCGTTCCTCGTAGACCAGGTCGAGATCCGGGTCGATCTGGTCCCGGATCTCCGTCGCGAGCGTCTTGATCTCGATGTTGTCCGTCGAGCCGATGTTCACGGCCTTGCCGTCGGCGGCGTCCTCGTGAAGCAGCGTCATGTTTGCGTCGATGACGTCTTCGATGTAGGTGAAATCGCGCGTCTGCGTGCCGTCGCCGTAGATGACCGGCGGCTCGCCGTTGTGACACCGGGAGACGAAATTCGAGATGGCCATGTTCGGGCGCATCCGCGGGCCGTAGACGGTGAAATATCGCAACGCGACGGCGGGCAGGTCGTACACCTCGCTGTAGGCGCAGGCGTAGCGCTCGGCGGCGAGCTTCGACGCGCCGTAGGGTGAGACGGGCGTCGTGGGGTGTTGCTCGTCGTAGGGCAGGTACTCTGGCTTGCCATAAACGGAGGAGGAGGACGCCATCACGAACCGCTCGATGCCCTCGTCGCGGCAGGCGTCGAGGAGGTTCAGCGTGCCGTCGACGTTGACCTCGTCGTATTTGCGGGGGTTCTGGACGCTCGGGCGGACGCCGGCCTGGGCGGCCTGGTGGTAGACGTAGTCGGCGTCGGCGACGAGGTCCGTCACTAGCTCCGCGTCACGCACGTCGCCCTCGATGAACTCGTAGCTCCCGTCGCTGTTCCGGGCGGCCGCCTGTCCAGCTTCGATGTTGTGTTGCTTGATATCCAGATCGTAGAACGGGTCGCGGTTGTCCAATACGACCACATCGTGGCTGTCGGCGGCGAACCGCTGTGCCAGGTGGCCGCCGATGAACCCGGCACCCCCTGTGACCAGTATTTGCATTATCTGGACGGTGGCCATCGGACGACAAAAGTATGTCGAGAGTTAACTGTACTGAACTGTTCGAAGGGGCCAGCTACCTTGAAGTGTATACAGCGCATAAAAACTCGCTAATGGCCTCTAGAGCCTGCGACGGGTGCGATACGAACGTTTCGATAGCCGGCGGCATCGCCAACATCTGGTCGCAGGAGTCCAGACCGACCGAGGGAATCGTCCTCGAACTCGGCGACGACACCGAACACTTCCTCTGTTACGACTGCATCGACCAGCTTCCCGACGACCGCGAGGTGACGGCGGCGGACGTGGCCGCCCTCTAAGTCGTCACGTCTCCCGTTCGAATCCGGGCGTCCACCGCGTCACGCGCTCGTCGATTCCAAGGCGGCCGTCGCGCCAGCGGAGAAACGTCAGTAGCAGGAGGCCGCCGACGACCACGAAGAGCGAGTAGACGATCCCTTCTTCGCCCACCCAGCGTGCGGGGCCGACGATATCGACTGCGATTAGCTCGGGCGTCCGTTGTGAGTGGCCGAGACCGAACACCGCGCTCTGGGTGAAATTGTACCAGGCGTGAAAGCCGATCGGGAGGGCGAGGTCGCCGGTGAGGACGTACGCGCCGCTCAGGACCAGTCCGGCGAGCAGGTAATAGCCGTACTGGCTCGGGTGGTCGACCTTCCCGCCGTGCAGGAAGGCGAAGACGAGCGAACTCGCGAGCACCGCCACGCCGACCGCGGCCCACCGCGGGACGGGCCCGTCGGCCCCTTCGGCGAGGTTCTTCAGCATCGCCCCGCGGAAGACGATCTCCTCCCACGCCGACGCGAGGGCGACGTAGGTGAAGACGACGGCCATCGCCGGCAGAAACGGGAGATCGCCGGCTCCCTCCGCGACGCCGACGACAGTGGCCCAGCCCACGCCGACTGCGACGGCGAGCGCGCCGGCATTGATCACGGTCGCTATCGCCCCGCCGACGGCGAATGACCGCCACCAGTGACGGTCGAGCGACAGGCCGTACTCGCCGACAGGTCGGCGGTCGAGGACCCGCGCGCTGACGAACACCGTGGCGACGAGGACTGCCCCGATCCCGGCCGCTTCGAGCGGTTCTCGGATGGGGTGCGTGAATCGGGCCCGAACGACGCTCTGTAGCGCCGCGAGGGCGAGAAACGACAGTACCGCCGGGAGAACCGCACGCAGTGGCGCTCTGAGCCTGCCGTCCGCGCTGTTCCAGATCGGCCAGACGAGGCGAGAGACAGTCCGCTCGACGACGCTCGGGGTCGTCCGGCTGTCTCTTTGCTCCGGTGACTTCGGTGGCATGTCCGGACGACCGGCCGGGACCGACGTATCACCGCGGGCACTGCTTCTGATTCGGAAGCCAGTGGACCGATTTTATTGCGTCTCGCTCGCTTTCAGCGAGCATGGACGCGGTCGGCGACGATGAACTGCTCGCGCTGCTCGAAGACGAGTACGCGCGGGCCATCATCGCCGAACTCACCACCGGACCGATGTCCGTCTCCGAACTCTGTACGGCCTGCGAGATGTCCGACCCGACGGCGTACCGCCGCCTCGACCGACTGGAAGCCGCCGACCTCGTCGCCGAACGGCAGGCCGTCGACCCCGACGGACACCACTACAAGCGCTATGTCGCGACCGTCGAGGACGTGACCGTCACGTTCGCCGACGGGTCGTACGACGTGGCTGTCACGCGGTCCTCGTCGGACCCGGCGGACCGATTCACCGACCTGTTCGAGGGGCTGTCCTGAGATGTTCGCGACGCTACTGCAGATACGCACGGGTGGGACCGATCCGGAAATTGCGCTGGCCGTCGTCGCGCTGTCGATACTCTCCGTCTTGCTCTCGGCCGCCATCGCCGTCGTCCTCGTCCGCGGCTATCGTCGCGGGCCGGGTCGGACGGGCATGCTGACGCTCGCCGTCGGGCTTCTCCTGCTCACGACTGTACCGGAGATCCTCCGCATCGCGCTCCCCACGGCCACCGGCGTCGGTGTCGTCGGGCGCTCGCTCCTCGTGAGCGCCTGCGAACTGCTCGGGCTCGGAACGATCCTGTGGACCGTCTACGGGGGTGAGTCGTCGTGACGGTCCCGTTCGACCTGCTCGCGCCGGACGCCGTCGCGGAACTCTCGCGAGCCCTGACGGCCGTCGTCGGACTGTTCGTCGCGTCGCTGGCCTACCGGGGCTACCGGCGCAACGATGCGCCGAAGATGTGGTGGCTCGCCGTCGGAATCGGGTCGCTGACCGCCGGCGTCTACGCCACTGCCACCATCGCTGTCTGGGCGGGCGCTGGGGCTGGCATTGTGTTGCTCGTCAGGGGTCTCGTGACCGTCGCAGGGCTCTGTGCCGTGCTGTACGCGCTGTTCGTCGAGTGACTTCAGATAAGAACAAGTGTCAGATGTGGTCGCCCAAAGGCGACCGGAAATCTGCCTTAGTTGCGGACGACGTTCGTCGCGCGGGGGCCCTTGTCGGCCTGTTCGATGTCGAATTCGATCTCCTCGCCTTCTTCGAGGTCAGGGCCGCCAACGTCTTCCATGTGGAAGAAAACGTCATCGTCCGCGTCCTCAGTCGAGATGAAACCGTAACCGCCTGTGTCGTTGAAGAAATCAACCTTACCGTTTGCCATTGCAAATATACGTACAGGGGGTATATGTATAAGAGTTCCGAGAGTATCAGTACCACGACCGTGTGCCTGTGAACACGACACACCCCCGTCATCTCGGCTAGCCGCCGACGCTCATCCAACGACAAGAAAGGTTTAGGCCGCCTCGTCCGTTGCTTTCTCGCGTGTACCCCGCGCGGATTACCGACGAGTTCCCGGCCCCGTCCTACCGGGGCAACCAGAAGCAGGCCCTCGCTGACATCCGTGCGGCCTTTGAGAGCGGCAAGGACGTGGTCCTCGTTCGCGCGCCGACTGGGAGCGGGAAGTCCCTGCTCGCTCGGGCTATCGCCGGCTGTGCCCGGACCGCGGGTGAGGCCGCCCCGGAACAGGTCGTCGACGCCTACTACACGACACCGCAGGTCTCCCAGCTGGACGACGTGGCCGAGGACGCTCTGCTCGAGGACCTCTGTGTCATCCGCGGGAAGAACAACTACGACTGCATCCTCCCCGGCGAGACGGACACGCCGGTGAACCAGGCCCCGTGCGTGCGCGAACGGAAGTTCGACTGCCAGGTCAAACACCGCTGTCCGTACTTCTCGGACCGCGCCATCGCCTCGAACCGCCGCATCGCCGCGATGACACTGGCCTATTTCATGCAGACCGCCGGCAGCGACGTGTTCGGCAAGCGCGACGTGGTCGTTATCGACGAGGCCCACGGCCTGGGCGAGTGGGCGGAGATGTACGCCACCATCGACCTCTCGCCGCAGTCCATCCCGATGTGGAACGACATCGACGTGCCGGACATCGACGGCCTGGACGAGGCCGTCTCCTTCACTGAACGGGTCGAACACCTCGCCGAGCGCCGGGTGAAGGAACTGCGGAACAAGGCGGAACTCACCGGCGACGAGGTGGCCGAACGTGACTCGCTGAACACGCTCCGACAGGACCTCGGGTGGTTCCGCGAGGACTACACCGACACCGAGAGCGCGACCACCTGGGTCGTCGACCAGGCCGACGGCGAGAACGCCCCGGTGACGATCAAGCCGATGAACCCCGAGCGCTACCTCAAACACACCGTCTGGGACCGGGGCAACCGCTTCGCTCTGCTGTCGGCGACCATCCTCAACAAGGAGGCGTTCTGTGCGAACGTCGGTCTGGATCCCAGTAACGTCGCGCTCGTCGAGGTCGGCCACACCTTCCCCGTCGAGAACCGGCCGCTGTACGACGTGGCCCAGGGGAAGATGACCTACGAGCACCGCGACGACACGCTGCCCGACATCGCCCGGACCGTCGTTCGCATCATGGCACAGCACACGGACGAGAAGGGGCTCATTCACTGCCATTCCTACGCTATTCAGGAGCAACTGAAGGACCTTCTCGACGACTTCGGCGTCGGCGCTCGCGTCCGCACCCACGATAAAGACGGCCGAGACGGGGCGCTGTCCGCCTGGAAGCGCAGCGACAACCCCGACGTGTTCCTCTCGGTGAAGATGGAGGAGGCCCTCGACTTGGAGGGCGATCTCTGTCGCTGGCAGGTGCTGTGCAAGGCCCCCTATCCAAACACCCGCGACTCCCGCGTCGCCCGACGGCTCGAAGACGACCAGTGGGGCTGGTACTACCGGACGGCACTGCGGACGGTCATCCAGGCCTGTGGCCGCGTCGTCCGCGCGCCCGACGACTATGGCGCGACCTACCTCGCGGACACGTCGCTCCTGGACCTGTTTGAGCGCGCCGAGCACGATATGCCCGACTGGTTCCGTGCGCAGGTCGACCGCCTCTCAGCGCCCGACCTGCCACGGTTCGCACCGGACCAGGCGCTTTCTGCGCTCAGTTCGGGGACCAAACGCCGGCACGACCGCTCGCGCTCGCGGTCCGGGGACGGCAACCACCCGCTGTCGGACGTGTGGGACTAGAAGAAGGCGAAGGCTAACCCGTAGACCACCGACGACCCGACCATCAGACCGACGAGAATGATGGCGATAATCTGCTGTCTGTCCATGCCGTTCCCTTGACTACTCGCCTAATTAGGCGTTACGACCGTCTGCCCGGGGCATGCTACCTGTTCTCACTTGTCTGGATTGCGTGCGTAAAGACGCCCTACTGCACCCGAGCGTCGACGACAACGTGGGCGACGCCCTCGCTGTACTCCTTGACGCGTTGGGTATCCAGAATCTCGACGTCCCGGCCGGCCTCGGTGGCGGCCGCCTCCAGTCGCTCGATGGGACGGTCGAACACGAGCGCGTCCGGCGTGGCCTCGTGCATGTGGAGGACGCCGCCGGGCGTGAGCGCGTCGAGCGCGCTGTCGAGGTACTCGTGGGAAGCGTCGGGCGGAGCCCGACTGTCCTCCGCGCGCGGCGCGGAGGCCTCGTAGTATCCCATCACGATTCGGTCGGCGCGTGCCTCCTCGGCGAAGCCCGGAACGACATCCCGGCAGTCGGCCCGGTAGGGGTGGACCCGCTCGTCCACATCGTTCAGCATGACGTTCTCGACCAGAAAGCGAAACGCCGTGGGATTGCGCTCGACGGCGGTGACCTGCGCGCCGGCACGGGCCATCGGGAGCGTGAAGTAGCCGATGCCGGCGAACATGTCCAGCACCCGCTCGTCTGCCGCGACGATGTCGCCCATCCGCGCCCGCTCGGCCTTGTTGCCGGGCGAGAACATAACCTCGGCGAGGTCCATCGCGTAGCGCGTGCCGTGTTCGGTGTGGACCGTCTCAGTGTCGCCGTCGCCGGCGATGACTTCGACGCTGGGTTCGCGGTGCTCGCCGGAGATGCCGTGACGGGCCAGCACCGTTTCGGCCTCGCCGTGGAGCGCCAGCAGCGCCTCGCCGACTTCCGCCGGCCGAGGGCTGTCGCCGATGTCGACCAGCACGACGGAGCCGAGGACGGCCCAGGAACTCGGCGCGGCAGCGATCTCCTCGTCGCTCCAGCCGCGCTCCCGGAGGTGGTCATCGAGCGTTCGGAGACGGCGCTCGCCGACCTGCCGGACGACCTCCCGGAACTGCGTCTCCTGTGGCGGAGCCGTCACCGGAACCGCGACGCTGTCCGCGGTCCACTCGGTGATGCTTCTGGTATCGTCGTAGACGCCCTCGGCCCGCAAAGATTCGATAGCGACTTGCGAGCGAGGCTTGGCGACGACAGCGGCTAGCTGCTGGTCGTCCGTCTCGCTCGACTCGCGTCTGGCTCCGTCCTCACTCATCGGTATCCGTGTTGTCTCCCTCGGCCGGGAGAATGTGCAACCCGGCGTGGCTCTTCAGCACCGGAACTTCGTCGGTGTCGGTGTCGGTGTCGAGGTAGTCCGGCCGCGGGACGGTCTTGCTCTCGAAGGTTTCGGGGTCTAACACCTGGACGGCGTTGTCGTCCTCGACGGCGACGAGAGTGGTCGTCTGGGCGTCCTCGCGGAACCCCAGGCGGCGGGCGTCGGGCGTTTCGCCCTCTTCGAAACTGGCCTCGTAGTCTTCGCCCGTCGTCAGGCGGACGCCCTTGAGGTTCCCCTGCACCGAACGGACCAGCACCGGCCCGTCGCCGTCCTCCGGGTCGATGACCTCGCCCTGTCGGTAGCGGGGCAGGCGGACGGCGTAGGTCATCCGGTACAGCTCCTGGCCGTCCTCGTCCTCGGAGATGAGACGCCGCGAACCGGAGTAGGAGCCCCCAAGCTGGGCGGTGATGCGCTTGGCGATGCCCAGCCCCATCTGGTTGGTCGAGATCTTCATGTCCAGCCCGTCGTCGACGGACTTCGTCTCGGTGATGAAGGCGTTGCGGTCGCCGGTCGCTTCACGGGCGGCGATGTACTCTTCTGCGATTTCTTCGGCCCGCTCGCGCTCGTCGTCGGTCGGGTCGCGCCCGTCGGCCCGCACCTGAACGATGCTGGCGAATGACCCGCCGGCGATCTTCCCGCAGCGCTTGCACGTCTGCCGGGAGATGCGGACGGGGACGGTCACTTCCTCGGTGACTGGCGTTCCGCGGATGACGCCGGAGAACTCCGCGTGCATCCGGATGTTGTTCTTGTCGAGTTGTTCGGGGGCGACCTGCCAGGCAACTGACTGGGCGTCGACGTGGATACCGAGCGCCTCGCTGACCTGCTCGACGGCGATATCGGTGTAGTCCTCCGCGCCGATGTCGACCCAGCGGTTTCCCTTGTGGACCGCGCCGCACCGCGAACAGACCCGAACCTGGATGGTGTCGGGGGCGTCCACCAAGTCGAACTCCTCGAAGTAGCAGGCGTCACAGAGGACGTGCTCGGAGTTGCGCTGGCCGCCGGCTCCAGCCAGCTCCGGGCGCTCGTCGGTGCCCTCCGGTATTTCGTCACCGCAGCGTGGACAGAACTCTCCCGACCGGCTCATTACCGGCCTTACTGTACTGAACTGTTTAAGCCGTGTGTTCCGCCGCCGCGGCAGGACGCCGTCGGCAGGTCCAGCACTGCTCCCAAGCGCTCACTCACCCGTGAGGGTCGGCGCTGCAATGTCGGCGTCGACGGCCTCACGCCAGTCGTATTCCGGCTCCCAGTCCAACAGGCCCTGCGCTTTCGCAGTTGAGAGCGCCGACTGGTCGTCGTCCAGTTCACACTCTGCGGGAAGCTCCCCCCACTGCTCTTCCACGAGGTCAGCCGTCGGCCGGCCGACGTAGTTCTCGGCGGCGGCGACGTTGAATGCTTCGTGCCCGCCGAGGTTGGCATCGAGCGCCGCCGCAACTGCTGTCGCCACGTCGCGAACGTCGACATACGACCAGCAGTTGCCCGCACCGTCGGCGAGGTCGCCCGTGGCCACGTCCCGGCAGTTGTACTCGCCGGGGTACTGAATCCACGACGGGCGGATTGATGCCACGTTGACGCCGTCACGCCGGACGACCATCTTCGCTACTTCTTCGCCGGCGACCTTCGACGTGCCGTACGGGTCCTCCGGCGCAGTCGGATGTGCCTCGTCTATCGGGAGATACGCCGGGAGCGGCGTCTCCTCGGCGAAGGCCAGTCCGTAGGCGCTCTCCGAGGACGCCCAGACGACGTCCGCGCCGGCCCGACCCGCCGCGTCGACGACGTTGTACGTCGCGGAAACGTTGGTGTCGAACACTCGCGTGCCCGCGTGGCGCTCCGGCGCCGGCAACGCGGCCCAGTGGACGACGGCGTCCGGCTCGACCTCGCTGAACAGGTCACGGACCTCGACGCCCTCAGTCACGTCGACGGCTTTGAAATCGATGTGCTCCCGCGTCGGGACCTCCCAGCCTGGGTGGTCCAGGTCCACGCAGACGACGTGGTACTCGCCGGCGAGGTGGTCACAGATCCAGCGCCCGGAACGTCCGCGCCCGCCAGTGACGACGACAGTGTCGGTCATGCATCCGGTTGTTGCCCCGAGAGTAAATGTGTGTGGACCATTCGCTGACAGTCCCTGGCCCTGCCGTGTGGTGCTTTCGCACGATAGCGAGGTTTTAGAGTGTCGACCGTCTATCACTGGGCATGGAGTGGCAAACAGACTGGGGGCTCCGAGGCCGAATGGCCCTGACGATGTTCCTGCTGTTCGCGCTGTACATCGTCTTCCTCGGAGTGCTCGTTGTGGCTTTCGAGAACCTCGCGCTTATCGTGGTCGTCATGGGACTGTTCCTCGGTGCGCAGTTCTTCTTCAGCGACAAGCTCGCCTTGTATTCGATGGGAGCCCGGACGGTCGAACCGGAAGAGTACCCCGAACTCCACCGGACTGTCGACCGCCTGGCTCAGCAGGCCGACCTCCCGAAGCCGAAGGTCGCCGTCGCCGACTCTCGGGTGCCCAACGCCTTCGCCACCGGCCGGTCGAAAGACAGTTCGGCCGTCTGCGTGACGACGGGCATCATGGACACGCTCGATCAGGACGAACTGGAGGGCGTGCTGGCCCACGAGCTGGCCCACATCAAGAACCGCGACGTGATGGTGATGACCATCGCGTCGTTCCTCTCGACGATTGCCTTCCTCATCGTCCGGTGGGGCTGGCTGTTCAGCGGCGGCCGCGAACGTGGCGGCCAGCAGGTACCGGTCATCGTCGCCATCCTCATCTCGCTGGTCGTCTGGGTCATCTCGTTCCTCCTGATCCGGACGCTCAGCCGCTACCGCGAGTACGCCGCCGACCGCGGCGGCGCGATGATTACCGGCAAGCCCGCCGCCCTCGCGAACGCGCTGATGAAGATCGACGGCCAAATGGACAAAGTTCCGAAGGAGGACATGCGCGACCAGGCGGAGATGAACGCCTTCTTCATCATCCCCATCGACGTCGGCTGGATCGGCCGCCTGGCCAGTACCCACCCGTCGACGGAGAAGCGCATCGACCGCCTGCAGGACCTCGAACGCGAACTCGAAGGCCGCTAGAAATAGCTAGTTTTCTGACTGTCAGGTATGACGGAGTGTGCCGTCTCGCAGTAGCTACTGCATAGAGCCAGAAAGCCCCGAGACGCTGGGCTCCTGTGACTCTCACGGCTCGCTTCGCTCGCCGTTCGAGTAGTCGCGGCGCGGAGCGCCGCACACTCGCTGCGCGCTTCGCTCATTCCATTCGCTCCAGTGCTTACGTCGTCTCGTACGCCCAGCGTCTCGCCCCTTTCAGTCCCACCGTTTCGGCTGCTCAATCAGCTACAGGGCGGGGTTTTCTGGCTGTTCTACTACCTGTTCCTGAATCCGACTCCTCCCGCCAGAGACACAAACCACCTTGGTCCCCGGCCCATAGAGACGAGCATATGGGATTGCTCGACGGACTCAAGAGCGTCCTCGGGGTGAAAGCCGAGGCCGACGCGACACGGGACGCCGACCCCGACGATCTGTTCGGAATGAGTACCGCCTACATCACGATGGAGGCCGATCTGGGGTACGAACCAACCGGCGAGGCGGCACTGTGTTTCGCCGACGTCGACAGCACGGACTTCCAGGACGCCGTCGACGAGGTCGAATCTATTCTCGACGCCGGGATGGTCGAGACGGGCACGCGGGCGACCTTCGAGACCGACGACCACGGCTACCAGTGGGTCGTGTTGCACGACGACGACTTCGAGGACCTGCTCACGTCGATTCACTTCGCCGCGGACACGCTCGTCGAGCGGCGCTACGGGTCGCGCCTGCTCGCAGCGCTGTTCGCGTTCGAGCACGCGCGCGAGAACCAGACTGTCTACTGGGTGTACTCGTTCCGCCGGGGCGCGTACTACCCGTTCGCGCCGGACCCTCACGACAGCCACGAACGCAACACGTCCGCGGAGTTCAAACTGGACAGCAACCTCAGCGACGAAATTACCGTGGAAGGCGACAAGGAGTACTGGTATCCGCTGTGGCCCGACCGTCCCGGCTACCACCCCTGGGAGTAGGACGACGCGCTCTTTCCCCTTTCCCATCTAAAACTCCCGATTCCGTCTCGAACGACACCGCTGCCGTCCTACACTTTCACTTTCACTCTGGTGTTAACGAGGCTTTATACCCCCGGACGCACAAGGCACGTCCATGTCCGCAAGTGAGGACCTCGAAGAGCTGCCGGGTGTCGGTCCGGCGACAGCAGAGAAACTCGAAGACAACGGCTACGATTCATACCAGGGGATTGCGGTCGCCTCCCCCGGCGAACTGTCGAATACGGCCGACATCGGCGAATCGTCGGCGGCAGACATCATCCAGGCTGCCCGCGAAGCAGCTGATATCGGCGGTTTCGAAACCGGCTCAACAGTGCTCGAACGCCGCGAGCAGATCGGGAAGCTCTCCTGGGGCGTCGACGAGGTCGACGACCTGCTCGGCGGCGGCGTCGAGACCCAGTCCATCACCGAGGTGTACGGCGAGTTCGGGGCCGGCAAGTCCCAGGTAACCCACCAGCTCTCGGTCAACGTCCAGTTGCCGGCCGAACACGGCGGACTGGAAGGCAGCGCCATCTTCGTCGACTCCGAGGACACGTTCCGACCGGAGCGTATCGAACAGATGGTCAAGGGCCTCGCCGACGAGGTACTGGCAGACACGATGGTCCTCCACGGCATCGTCGAGGAGGGGGACGACGCAGACCCCACCGATGAGGACCTGCTCGATGACCTCGTCGCCTCCGTGCTGGAGAAGATCCACGTCGCGAAAGCGTTCAACTCCAACCACCAGATTCTCCTGGCCGAGAAGGCCCAGGAAATCGCAAGCGAGAGTCAGGACGAGGAGTTCCCCGTCCGCCTGCTCGCCGTCGACTCGCTGACCGCCCACTTCCGAGCCGAGTACGTCGGGCGTGGCGAACTCGCCGACCGCCAGCAGAAGCTCAATAAGCATCTCCACGACCTGATGCGGGTCGGCGACCTCAACAACACCGCCGTCGTCGTCACGAACCAGGTCGCCTCCAACCCGGACTCCTTCTTCGGCGACCCGACCCAGCCCATCGGTGGCAACATCCTCGGCCACACCTCCACGTTCCGAATGTACCTCCGCAAGTCCAAGGGGAACAAGCGCATCGTCAAACTCGTCGACGCGCCGAACCTCCCAGACGGCGAGGGCGTCATGCGCGTCGAAGAAGACGGCCTGCTGAACGAGTAGCCCGAGTCCTAAGGACTACTACCGACGCGACGATTCCAGACTTTTTCTCCGGCGGTTTTCGAGACCCGCAACAGCGTCCGCCCGAACTGGCATGTGGACTGCTCCCGCGCCTCGAACCCCTTCATTTCATCTCGAACCGCCTTCCGTCCCGCGTCTTGCGGCCGTCAGACGCACCGTGGTGAATGTGAAACTTCGCCACCCCAACCGCAAGACGGCGGTACATCTCCTGTCGAAACAGAGGGGTAACAGCCGGGAACCGACAGACAGCTGTCTGGTCGTCGATGTTCTCCAGGGGTCAGTTGTCGACTGGAGATGTCAGAGTCCAACCGCCATGTTTGGACGGTACGAAAGTCGGTGGACAGCGAGAAAATCAGTCGCCCGCCTGATCTGCCGTGGCCTGTGCGTCGGCGCTCCGACACCTCGCCGTCAGTCCCCGGCAGATTTCATCCCGGTCTCTTCGAGGTCCGCACCGCCGACCGACGAGCGCAGGGCGTCCATCCCGTCGTCGCGGTCGATACCGAAGTTGTCCCGGTACAGTTCCTGCACGCGGTCGTACTCCTCGTCGCTGAGCGGCGGCGTATCGGGCGCGCCGGCCCACTCGTCGATGTCGGCGTTCGTCCGGAACGTCGGAGTGACCGACGCCACCTCGTCGTTGTAGAGGAGCCACTGGATGGCCGCCTGGCCCATCGTCCGTGCTCCGTCACGTTCTAGGAACCGGATTTCCTCGACTTTCTCCCAGCCGGTTTCGTACCACTCGCTCGGCCGGTGGGAACGGTGGTCGCCCTTGCCGAGTTCCGTCTCGGGGGTCACCTGCTCGTTCAGCAGGCCCGAGGAGTGCGGGACACGAGCGAGTACCGACGTATCGGCGTTCTGCTCGCGGATAGTGTCGATGAAATGCTGGCCGGGAGTCTGCTCGAAGAGGTTGAAGACGGTCTGGAGCGCGTCGAATTCGTTTGCGACCGCAGCGTCGCCCTCGGCGAGCCAGCCGATAGAGGGGCCGAGCGCCCAGCCGATGGCCTCGACTTTCCCTTCCTCGCGGAGTTCGTCCAGCGCCTCCAGCACGTCCTCGTCGACCTCGTCGACGTTGGCGTTGTGGAGCATCAGAAGTTCGACGTGGTCCATGCCGAGGCGGTCGAGAGAGCGGTCGACGGCGGTGTGAACCCACTCGGGCGTGACCTTCTTCGGGAGTTCGCCGTGGCCGGCCTGGGGGTTGTTGTAGAAGTCGTAGCCGATCTTCGTCGAGACGGTGACCTCGTCGCGGTGTTCCGCCAGCGCCTCGCCGATGATCTCCTCGCTGTCGCCGTGGCCGTACACGTCGCCGGTGTCGAAAAACGTCACGTCCTCCGCGAGTGCGTGCTGGACCATGTCGATAGCATCGTCGCGGGTGCGGTCGCCCCACCAGTCCGTGCCGACGACCCAGGCACCGAATCCGACTTCCGAGACCTCGACGCCGGAGTTTCCGAGTGTCGCGTATTCCATACCCGTTGTAGTGGCGCTGTCCACTTAGCCGTCTTGGTTTGCGGTGTCGGACCGCGTCCGAATCCGGAGCTCGGGGGTGGCGATAGCATCGAGCAGTTCGACCGTGCCGTACTCGCGGTGGACCCACCAGTATAGCGCGGCTCCGCCGACGCCAAGCAGCGGGAGCGCGATGAGGCCGCCTTCGGGGCCAAAGTTGCCGCCGGTCACCAGCGTCGGGCCGGTCGCATCGGTTGAGAGCAGGGAGACACCCATGCGGAGGCCGCTCACGGGGAAGCCAAGCAGTGCCAGCGTGTAGTTCCAGGCGACGTGGAAGCCGCTGGCGACCCCGAGTCGCCCGGTCAGGACGTAACACGCACCGAGCAGGAGGCCGTAGAGGGTGATGTTGGTCACGCTGAGCAGCGACGCGCTGGGGTTCGTCCAGTGGAGAACGCCGAATAGCGCGCCGGTCAGCGCCGTCGCGGCGATGACCGCGCGGCGCTTCCCGACCCAGCCAGCGAGCCCCTCGGCCGCATTCGTCAACAGGTAGCCACGGACGAGCACTTCCTCTGCAGTCGCCTGGACGATGAAGAACGCTCCCAAGAGGAGGACAGCGACCGGCGGTCCGAACGCGGTCAGTGGGAGCGGCCCGCTGTCGACGGTAGCGAAGATGACGCTGACTTCCACGAACCCTGCGCCTAGCTCGACAAGCAGGACGAGCGTGGGAAGCCCCGCCCCGAGCGCGAGGCCGAACGCAGCGTCGCGCCACCACTGTCGGTCGAACCCTAACCCGTAGTCAGAGAGCGTCCGTCGGTCCAGCAGATAGCCGAGTACGACAGCGACGGTGGTTCCGGCCGCAAAGAGCGCAATCTGGCGCGCAACTGCGACCGCTGGCGTCACGCCCACCACGGACGACACCACTGCGACCACTCCTGAGAGCAGAACGAGGCCGAATCCGGCGAGAAACACCCACAGCGTGACCCGCCACGGCGCTCGCAGCCGGCGCTCAGAGGGATTGACGATGTAGCGCCGTATCTCCATGATGAAATCCGACCTGACCATGTCGTCGTCTGGAACGGCGGCGTCTTAACTGTGGCTTGCTCGCCGAATTCCGTGGTATACGGTGTCGTGACACGGGTGTTACTGGGTAGGTTTCAGGTAACGGAAACCCCTATCTGCCCGCGAAGCCACGTACTCGACATGACGAAGCGTCACGTGTCGCTGCCACCGCTCGCTGAAGAGGGGCTCAGGGCGTTCATCGACGAGGTCGACGAGCGCCTTTCCGGTGACGAGGACACCTGCGATGTTGTCACTGACGTGTTGGTCGACCTCCACGGCGACCGGGACGCCTACGAGCGCTGGCAGGACGGCGCGGATATCTCCCCGGCCGAGCGGGTCCGGCTTCAGGGCTATGACCCCTGTAACACGACCCTCGAAAGCGAGTACTACGCCGAGAAAGACGAGGAGCGGTTCAAACGCTCGAAACACCTCCAGTGGCTCTGGCGGCAGTTCGACGCGACGCCGATGGCGGACAACGTCGAGTTCGCGCTCCGGTTCCGGCGGATGCTCGCCGACCACCTCTTTGACTCCTGTGGCGAGGGCTGTCGCTTCTTCAAGGGCATCACGTTCACCTACGGCCACAACATCGAGGTTGGTGACAACGTCGTGGTCCACGACGACGTCCACCTGGACGACCGCGGGAGACTCACTATCGGCGACCGCGTCTCTATCTCCGACGACACCCACGTCTACAGCCACGACCACGACGCCGTCGACCAGACCCACGTCGACAACTACCACACCATCATCGAAGACGACGTGCGCCTGACCTACGACTCGATGGTCCGGGCCGGCGTCAAAGTCAGGGAAAACGCCATCCTCGCGGCGAAGTCCATCGCCGGCAAGGACATCCCAGCCCATCATATCGCCGCCGGCACGCCGGCGAAGTCCCTGACCGTCAAGGACGGCTGGGAGTCCGTCGCGGAACCCATCGAGGGGGCGAACGTCGACCGCCGCGCCGAGCGGCAACTGTCCGTTACCCTGCCCGATAATCTGGAGCAGTTCGACGAGTTCCAGCGGGACCTCCAGCCGCCGGACCGCCAGTAGCCGGTGCGGCCACGCCGGCAGTCCTTTTGCCGCACCGACCGAACCCCTGGTATGCGAAGCGTCGCCATCAACGTCGGAGCGAACACGAACGAGCCCGGCTTTCGCGGGCCACTGTTCTCCGACGGCACCTTCGAGTATATTCCCATTCCCGAATCGAAACCGACCAGCGAGCCAGTGCCGACCTACGGCGACCTCGACCTGCGGACCGACGTTTCTGCGGTGGCCGACCAGCCGGTCCACTTCGACCCGGAGTTTCCCGAGGCCGGCGGCGAGCGCTACACGTACGGCGACGAACACGGCGTGAAGGCCGGCCCGCTCTCGGAGCTGTCGGCCGGTGACTACCTGTTCTTCTACGCGACGCTGTCGATGGCCGACGAGCGTTCGGCCTGGGCGTCGCCGAAGTGGGGTGCCCACGTCATCGGTCACTTCCAACTCGCTCGTGACGCGGTGACCGGCGACGAGTACCGGGACCTCCCGTCCGAGGAACAGGCACAGTTCGCCTCGAACGCCCATGTGAAACGCGACCCCTTCGACGCTCGCGTTCTCATTCGCGGCAACGCTGACGAGTCACGACTGTACGACACGGTCGTCCCGCTGTCGGCACCGAGCGGCGGCACCGACGCGAACGAACTGGTCACCGAACTGTCGTCCGACTCGGGGAAGGGGCCGTGGTGGCGACGGCCGATGCGGTTCGACGAGGCTGGCACGGAGCGACTGCTCGAACTGGCTGATAGCCACCCCAGCGCCCTCGAACGCTGAGGCAGCCGAATGAGTTATCACCGGTGAAAATAGAATGTGAAAGCATATGTCCAGACGGACTCAGGTAGCTGATATGCGTCTCTCTAGTGGGGTCCCCGGCTTCGACGAACTCATTGAGGGGGGGCTACTCCCGAATCGTCTTTATGTGGTCAGCGGCCCGCCGGGCAGCGGGAAGACTACTTTCTGCTCACAGTTCATTACACAGGGCGTCAAAGAGGGCGAGACGTGCCTGTACGTGACGATGCACGAGACCAAGACGGAGTTGATGCAGGACATGGCCGGCTACGAGTTCGGGTTCGACCGGGCCATGCAGTCTGACGCCATCCAGTTCCTCAACCTCGTCACCGAGAGCGGAAAGCGAACTATCACGCAGTTCGGCAGCGAGGGCGGCCTGACGAACCGCCTCGTCGCATATATCAGACAGAACGACATCCAGCGGGT
The DNA here is from genome assembly GCF_008728975.1 of Haloarcula sp. CBA1131. Taxonomy (NCBI): domain Archaea; kingdom Methanobacteriati; phylum Methanobacteriota; class Halobacteria; order Halobacteriales; family Haloarculaceae; genus Haloarcula; species Haloarcula sp. CBA1131. The sequence goes on along the minus strand of NZ_RPCY01000001.1, from coordinate 281,010 downwards.
CGTCATCGACTCGACGATGCTGTTGCAGCATTTCATGAACGACGTCGAAGACGAGATCACGGGCTTTCTCTCCGCGCTGAAACAGACGGACGCGACGACGCTGCTCATCTCTGAGATGACCGACCCGTCCTCCTACAGCGACGAACACTACCTCGCACACGGCGTCGTCTTCTTCCACAACTTCCTCGAAAACGGGAGCATGACCCGCGGCGTCCAGGTTATCAAGATGCGAGGCACTGCCATCGACTGTGACATTCGGGAGATATCCTTCTCTGACGCCGGACTGCAGGTCCACGCCGACCGGAAAGTGGAGACATGAGCCGCTACGAGCGCGAGTTCGGGACCGACTGGGAGACCCTCGACAAGGACGAGGCGACCGACCGGGCCTACGCCATCGGCGTCGCCGAGCGCCTCGGGGAGTACAACCGCGAGGAACTCGAAGCCATCTACGCCGAGATGAACTCGGCGTACCACAAGAGCATGGTCGAACTCGCGTACGACGAAGGCCGCAACGAAGCGAAGGAAGCGGCGGAGACGACCAACGCCGACCGGGACGCCCTCTGGGCCGACCTGATCAACGGCGAGAAGACGTACATCGACGAAGACGACGTGCCGACCAGCGGCCGCGACGGTCTGCCGTCGGCGCTCGACTCCTCGGAACTGCTCGACAGGCAGTCGATCGACAGCACTGACGCCGTCGACAGACCGGACTTTCTCGACAGGTAGCTGGCTCCAGTGTGTGCACTCACCGACAGCGATAGCGCTGCTGCTCGCCCGTGTAAAAACGAAGGAGACGGGAAACCCGTCCAGAGCTGGGGTGGCCGCAGGTAGTGCTGGGCCGTTAGAAGGAGACTTGGTCCGGCCCGTCTTCGCCCATGCAGACCGGGTCGCGGTCGGAGTAGCCCTTTCGGCCGATGGCCTTGCTCGACACGCCCGCGAACGCCGCGAACTCGGCGTCTTCCGCGCTCTCGAAGGTTTCCGGGGCCGACCGGCTCAGCGCGTCGCCCAGCCGTTCGGTGCCGTTTGGCAGTTCTAGCTCCATGTCGCCGTCGCCCTCGATGATCTCTTCAGCGGAAACCGGGTAGTCATACGATTGGAAGGCGTCCGTCGCGTTGCTTAGCATTCGCATATGTCCCGAAAGTTCATGGTCGATAATAAACCTTCACTATAGATAATCATAATGTCTCTTAATGCGTATAAGGAACTCACGTTTCGTGTGCCCACGACACATGGCTCGACCAGAAGCGGCTTGCTGCTGGGGATTGTGGGTGTTGTATGGTCGTCGCTGACTTGCACGTACACACGACCCGCTCCGACGGGACGCTCTCCTTCGACGAGGTCCCGGCCGCCGCGAGACGAGCGGGCGTCGAGGTCGTCGCCCTCACGGACCACGACCGACTCCAGCCTGCACTCGACAGCCCCGTTACCGACCGGGACGGCGTGACGCTGCTCCACGGCATCGAACTCCGCGTCGAAACCGGGACCCAGCGACTGGACCTGCTGGGCTACGGCGTCGACCCGACCGACGAACTCCGGGCCGAGTGTGAGCGCATCCAGCGGAACCGCCGCGAGCGCGGCGCGCGCATCATCGAGTGTGTCGAGGACCGGTTGGGCGTCTCGCTCCCCGTCGAACCGCGTGACGGCCTGGGTCGCCCCCACATCGCCCACGGGATCGCCGAGGTGTCGGATCACACCTTCCAGTCCGCATTCGACGAGCTAATTGGCGACGACTGTCCCTGTTACGTCGCCCGGGAGGTCCCGTCCTTCGAGCGCGGCTGTGCAGTCCTCTCGGACGCGTGCGGGCTGGTCGGCCTCGCCCATCCGTTTCGATACCCCGATACGGCGGCCGCGCTGTCCAAGTGTGCGTCGCTCGATGCCGTCGAACGGTGGTACCCCTATGGCCGTACGGTCGACGACAGCCTCGTCGACGACGCTATCGAGCGATACGACCTCGTGCCGACGGGCGGCAGCGACGCTCACGGCGAGACGCTGGGTGACACCGGTCTGGACGCCGCCGCCTGGGGCAAGGTAGAAACAGCGCTCAGCGTCTGACAACCGGCAGACGGAACCCGAGGGTTCAATGTCGTCCGGGGCTACTATTCAGGTATGCAGTGTCACTACTGCGACCGTGAAGCCGACATCGCCGTCGAGAGCGACGGCATCAAGGTCGGTGTCTGCAAGACGCATTTCCGTGAACAGATGGCGGAACTGGAAGACGCCGACTGGCTCGAAGACCTCGACGAAGAACTCGACATCGACCGACGCGAGTGACCGACGCTCCGTTTTGCTGCTTCTGCCGTGGCGTGCCCCAGTGGCACCGATGTGACTCGCCCTGACTAACGGTTAAGGACTGTCCGCTGTACATGGCAACTATGGAGAAAGTCAGTCTCGACGCCGTCGAGTCGCGAATGGGGCCGGCGTCGGTCAAGCGGGCGCTCGCCGGGTCGCTCGGCACCGACGCCATCGCGCTGAACTACTACGAACTGGCACCGGGCGAGTCCTTCGGCTTCGGCTACCACCGACACCCGGACCAGGAGGAGGTGTTTCTCGTCCAGTCGGGCACAGCGACGTTCGAGACGGAGGACGGCGACGTGCGCGTCGGAGCCGGTGAGGCCATCCGCTTTGCCCCCGGTGAGTGGCAACGCGGCCACAACGAGGGCGACGTGCGCGTCGTTGCGCTTGCGCTCGGCGCGCCACAGGAGATGGGCGACACGGACATGCTTCGGCACTGCGAGGAGTGTGGCGGTCGCACGCACAACTACGTCGAGATGACGGACGACCGGGGCGCGCTGGTGACACGCTGTGAGGAATGTGATGCCGAGACCGGCCGGTTCACCTGACCGTCAGAAGGTACTTCGACGGCTTAGTCATCGGAAGCAGCGGCGGTGCCGGTCGCGTCACCAGTCTGACGCGCAGCGAACTCGGTGAAGTTGTCGAACAGTCGCTTGGCCTCGCAGGCGGCGCGGTAGTTCTCCTCCGTGACGCCGTCCAGCACCGCCTCGATGCGCTCGTCGGAGAGTTGCTCGTCCTTGCCTTTCGTCACCGTCTCGGCCGTCTCCGGGTCGTACTCGGGGTGGAACTGCACCGAGAAGACGTTCTCTTTCCGGAACCCGTGGACGCCGTAGTCGTTCTCGGCGAACGTGGTCGAACCCGGCGGCACCTCGGCGACACGGTCCGAATGCGTCGTGAAGACGGTGAAGGACTCGTCGACGCCGGCGAGCAGTTCGTTCTCGCCGTCGTGTTCGACGGTTCGGTAGCCGATCTCGTACTCGTCCATCGCCTCGACGGTCCCGCCGAGCGCGTGCGCCAGCAGTTGGTGGCCGAAACAGACGCCCAGGAACGCGATGTCGCGGTCGACCGCGTCGGTCACCCAGGATTCGAGGTCCCGTATCCAGGGCTCGTCCCAGTAGACGGACGCGCGGCTGCCCGTGACCAGACAGCCGTCGAACGCGAAGGTGTCGGGCAGTTCGCGTTCGGTCACGTCGTATTCCACGAGGTCGGCGTCGAGTTCCCGCCGGAAGTTCCGGCGGTTGTCATCGCCGTCGTGGGCCGCGTTCAGTAGGGCGATCCGTGGCCTCATTACCAGTATGCAGCGGCTCAAACGGTAAAAACGTACGTACTGACGGTAGTGATTGCCGCTCACAGTGACGGGACACCGGCGTCGAAGCAGGCGCGGGTACAGCGGCTATCGGAGATAACTGGCCATTCAGAACTGTCTCGCTACGGGGCGTCGACGACTACGTTACGTGCGTTTACGTTTGGTCCGCTTCTGGGTTGTTCGTCCGCCGATAGGAGCCCACCATCTTCCACAGCGTGTCGTTGAAGTCGTCGTTGTTGGCTTCGCTCTCGATCTGCCGGTACAGGTTTTCCGAGACTTCGATACGGGGCATCGAGTGTGTATAGAGAGCGGGAGTAAATAAATCTCCGCTGACACGGAATCGAGTAAAAGCTTCAACGAACTCCTCTAGGGCCCGTATAACCATCTGGCACCGAAAGAGACGAACCAGGCCATCCAGACGCAGAATATGACCAGCCACGTCCCGTACTGGACTGTTGGGTCGGGAATCAGAACGTACGCCACGACAAGCAAAACGGCGATGCTTGCCGCGGCTGCGGCGTCCCAGCGGTCCAGTGCGGGCGGATCGACCATCTGGGACTACTGTGAAATGCCGTAAGTATCGTTGTCCCAGTCGTTGACGCCGGTGTCGTAGACCGCCTGCTCGCGTTCGATGGCATCGATTCGCTCGCGGTCGGCGGCGTCGAGTTCCCAGTCGAACAACGCGAGGTTCTGGCGGACGTGCTCGGGAGAGGAAGACTTCGGTAGCACCACCACGTCGTTCTCGACCGCCCACTTCAGGATAATCTGGGCCGGCGACTTGTCGTATTCCTCGGCTAACTCCTGAATCACGTCGTCGGCGAACACCTCGGTCCGACCCAGCGGTGCGGCCGCCTCGACGACGGTGTCAGTGTCGCGGCAGAACTCGACGACTTGGTCCTGGGTGTTCCAGGGGTGGTACTCGATCTGGTTGACGGCGATGGGCACGTCGGCGACGTGCTGGGCGGCACCAAGCTGGTACGCGCTGAAGTTCGAGACGCCGACGTTGCGGATCTTCCCCTGGTCGTGGAGCGTCGCCATCGCGTTCATCGTCTCGCGGATAGAGACAGCGGGGTTTGGCCAGTGGACGAGATACAGGTCGAGAAAGTCAGTCCCGAGGCGGTCGAGCGACGCCTCGCAGGCCTCGATGACGGACTCGTAATCGAGGTGCTTGGGCAGCACCTTCGACGTGAGGAACACGTCCTCGCGGTCGTAGTCGGCCAGGGCCTCGCCGATTTCGGCCTCGTTCCGGTAGCCTTCGGCGGTGTCGACGTGAGCGTAGCCCGCATCGAGCCCCGCTCGAACGGACTCCTGTACGGTGTCGCCGTCGATGTCCCACGTCCCGACGCCGACCATCGGCAGTTCGTCGCCACTCGGAAGCGTCACTGTTGGGGGTGTCACAGTACGTGCCTCATCCGCCGCAGTCAAAACCGTTTCGCGCTCGTCGTGTCGTGGCACACGCCCGATTTACGTTTCACTCGGGACTGGCGATGTCGACCGGCTGGCCGGTGTCCGCGCTCCGGGCCAGCGCGTCCATGGCGCGCATGTTCCCCAGCGTCTCGGCCCGGTCGATGGGCGGCGCTTCACCGTTTTCGACGGCGTCCGCGAACGCCTCGACCTGCAACTGATAGTGGTCCACCGGGTCGAACGTCTCTGTGACCTCGCGGCCGTCGACGCTGTACGTCAGCGAGACTGACTCGTCGTGTTCCGGGCCGAAGCAGTTCGGCGCTTCGAGCCAGCCGTCGTCGGTCTCGACCCGGTAGTACTCCCGCCTCGGCCCGTCGAACCCGCAGGAAACCGAGGCGACCCCCCCGTCGTCGTACGAGAGGACGCCGCTGAAGTTCGTGTCCACACCGCTGTCCCGGGAATCCCGGGCATGGGCAAACGCCCGGTCCGGCTCGCCGAGGAAGCCCCGGGCCGCGCTGACGGCGTAACAGCCCACGTCCATCAGGCTCCCGCCGGCCAGTTCCGGGTCCAGCCGGATGTTACTGGCGTCGCCGAGCGAGAACTTGAACGACGCGTCGACGGTGTGTACCTCGCCAAGTTCGTTTTTGACGATTTCCCTTGCCCGCCGGGTCCGCGGGTGGAACTGATACATGAACGCCTCCATCAGCGTGACGCCCTGTTCGGCACAGTAGTCGAAGAGGTCCACTGCCCCGGCAGTGTCGACGGTCAGTGGCTTCTCACAGAGCACGTCGAGCCCGTGGTCGGCGGCCCGCTGGCTCCACTTGGCGTGGAGCGCGTTCGGAAGCGGGTTGTACACCGCGTCGATATCCGCCTCGGCGAACATCGTCTCGTAGTCGCCGAAGGCACTGTCTATATCGAGGGCCTCGGCGACCTCGCTGGCACGGTCCCGGGTTCTGGAGCTGATCGCCGCGACCGTGTGGTCCGACTTCTGGATGCCCGGAATCACGTCCTTGCGTGCGATTTTCGCCGTCGAAATAATGCCAAAGCGCATACCGATACCCGACTCTCCGTTGATAAACAATTACCGACCTTTCGCTTCTGACTCGACGCTGACTTCCTGTTCGGATACGGCGGCCAGTCCGTCCGCTGGCGGCTCGCGTCTGTCGGGCACGAGTTCGGCGGCCACCTCGCGTGCGCGCTCGAAGTGGGCCGCCGCACCGTCACACGCGGCCCCGGCACTCTCTCGCTTTGACTCGTCGCTGCCCTCACGCAGCGCCTCTTGCCCCGCTTCACGGTGTGCATCGACCAGTTCGACGGCGATGTCCGCGAGCGCCTGTCGGAGCGACGCCCGGTCGCCGTCGAAGCGGCGGTCACGACCCCAGTCCAGTTCGTACGCCGTCCGGTATCGGTCGAGGGCGGCTTCCCAATGTGTGGCCCGCGCTGCCGGGTCCGTCGCGGCTCTGGCCGCGCCCGCAGCCGCCTGTGCCGCGTCGACCGGGGCCGACAGGAGTTCGGCGTATTCCGCCTCGACTGCGTCCCGTGCGTCCGTGATGGCTTCTGCCGACGGCTCCGGTGCCGTTACCGCCAGTGCTCGTTCGTACTCGACGCTGGCCTGTGCGTACGCATCCGCGGCCCGCTCGTACGCCCGGTCCTCCCACGCGTGCCGGGCCGCGTCGCGGTGCTCCTCGGCCGCCCTGACGTGCCGTCGGCGCTGGCTGGTGTCGATCTGTGCTTGCGTTGACTGGAGGCGTGCATCGATGGTCGCTGTCGCCCCCTTCCCCAGCGATTCGACCCGTTCCCGTCCGCTATCGAGTGCCTCCTGTGCGGCCGTGATGTGCGTGGCTGCTGCGTCGGGATTCGCCGCCTCCAGTGCCGCCGTTGCAGCCTCGACCTGGGATTCTGCCCGGTCGAGTTCGGTTAGCGTACGGGTCCAGACCTGTGTGGCTTCGTCGATGAACGTCCGTACTGGCGCTAGATCGCCCTTGCATTCGAACGCCCAGCGGTCTTCGTCGACGGTGACGATTTCGAGTGTCGACGTACGGAGCCCCGACTGACAGTGTACGGCCACAATGTCTTCGCAAGGGAGCGAAATGGTCCGGTCGCCGTTGTCGTCGCCGACGACGAACACGACCCGGATGTTCGTTGCAAGCAGATACGCGCGGTAGTCGCCGGCCGGCGTGAGCGACTTATCGTTTCCCCGGCCAGCGACGACGCCGGACCGGTCGTTGTACGCGAGATATCGTGGCGTCTCTGCCGCCCGTAGATACTGCCCCAGCGGCTGCTCGAGCCGGCGTGTGCGTCCGAACAGCCCGTCGGTGTTCGCTCGCTCGAATATCTCCGGTCGACCCGAGGAGCGTACGTCGATAACGGTTTCCACAGTCTACCCCCGTTCGTCAGTATATTCAAATATATATTCGGAGAAATAAATACTTTGGCCGACAGCAGCGCTCAATCCGGTTGATTCGACCCCGGCCTTGTAAACGGTCAGTACGGCTGGCTTCGATCCGTCGGCTGACGCTGCGGGCTCCCGCTCGTCAGGTCGGCGACGCACTGCCGGCAGAACTGGTAGTCCTGCTCGTTCCTCGCCCCGCAGTGGGGACAGTCGATGGATTCAGTGCTGTCGTCGGTGGCGCTGCCACGGCGCCCTTCGGTATCGCCCTGCCCGGTCGCACCGGCGGGGTCACCCCGGTGCCGGTACGCATACAGCATGGTCAGGACATGGAGCCCCACGAGAAGCGCGATAGCGCCGTAGAGCCACTCGCTCACCATCATATGTAATGATACGTGAACGTACTACTTGAGGGTTGTGCTGGGTTACCAATGGTCGGTGGTTTCGGTTACGCTGGCGGGCACTCGATAGGGATCCTGTAGGCCAGCGTTCAAATAGGACCACGGAGCCACGGAACCCCATGCCCGCTTACACGCTCGGTGGTCCCTGATGGGTCGTCGAACGCTCGTCGCTGTCACCCGTCCCGACGGCCGCTACGACTGCCGCATCGCACACTGGGGCGTCGACGCCGACCCCATCGCCCAGTCCCGGCCGCTGGGGAACGACTGGACGGCGTCGGCTGTTCTCGCTGCCATCGATGCTACCCACGACCGGTTGGTCGTGCTTGACGGGTCGGTCCGGACCTACACCGTTTGCTGGCTCGATCCGACGCTGTCGGACCTCGACGATATCGTTCTGGCCCGCACTACCGACGCTGATGCGTTTCGGAGGTGGTGGGTCGACCGCAAGGACGAGGCCTGTCGCGCCCTCGATAGCGACGGCTGCGACCCGGAAACTGTTCGTCGCGCCCTGCTCGCGTCGCTCCGAAACCGCGCTTCGTCCGTCCACTGCCCTGACGACGCGTCCTTTTTACGCGGGGACCGCTAACCGCCACCCGTGACCGCCGTCGAGACGCTGACCTACCCCGACCCCACCGACGCGCTGGACCTCGCGTCGCGCAACGCCGACCGCGGCGCGCTGGTGACGCTCGTCGGCACCTGTACGGTCGAGTACGAGGGCCGAGCGGCCAGTTCGCTGGGGCTCGGCGACCGCCATGTGATGCTCAAGCCCGACGGGGCCGCGCTGGTCCACACCGACGAGGGCCAACAGCCGGTGAACTGGCAGCCGCCGGGCTGTGAGCACAGCATCAGCGTCGACGACGGCTCGCTGGTCGTCCGCTCCACGCGGTCGACCCCCGAGGAGTCGCTCGAAGTGGCCTTTGAAACGGTCGCCCACGCCGCCGCCTTCGACGTGACCGACTCCAAGGACCTCGCGCTCACCGGAACGGAGGCCGATCTGAAAGACCGCATCCTCGACGAGCCGGCGCTGGTGGAGTCGGGCTTTACGCCGCTTGCGACCGAACGCGAGACCCCCGCCGGCGCGGTCGACATCTACGGCGAGGACGCCGACGGCCGGACGACGATACTCGAACTCAAGCGCCGGCGCGTGGGTCCCGACGCCGTCGGCCAACTGGGTCGGTACGTCGATGCCCTGGAGCGCGACCTGCACGCCGACACCGAGGTCCGAGGTATCCTCGTCGCTCCGTCGGTGACCGACCGAGCGCGTCAGTTGCTCGCCGAGAAAGGGCTGGAGTTCGTCTCGCTCAAGCCGCCATAACCGCTATTTTCTCCTCTTCTCTGGGAGCTGTCAGTCTCGCGCCCGTACTGACTGCCGCTGTCGTCACACGGTTGGATGACGCAGTTATCCGTCTACAGTAACCGTTCCATCGGTGTCAACGACGACGCGGTAGCCGCTGTAGTCGAACGCCACATGACCGTCGGTGTTCGAATCAGCGATGCACGTCGTCAGTGCATCCGGATTGATACTATCGGCCAGTGGGGGGAGCGTCTCGACCGGCCGTCTCTCCGCGGTCGCGACAGCGCGAACGACTGCCGTGACGATGGACTGGTCGGCGCCGTGGACTTCTATAACGGTTGGTGATATTCCGGACACGGTTCTCTGACCTCATGTTGTATTTGTCTTGTAGATGTAAAGTTCAGTGTGGCTAGCATAGTAAACGCCGAAACACGATATATGCCAACACTCTTCACAGTATGCCAATTACATTTACCTATGTCCCAACAGTCTGGTAACGGCCGGGCGGTCACCCGTGTGGAGTTTGCCCTCTCTGATGGGTCGTATCCCTTCGTCTCGGTGTCTGCAGCCGAATCGTGTTCCGTGATTCTCGAAAAATGTCTCCCCCAGACAGACGACACGTACGCCGAGTTTTTTTCGGTCGAGGGTGCTCGCCCCGGCCGGCTTGTCGAACGCATTGAGGACGAAAACGGCGGTACGGCGCGGGTGATTGAGTGCACCAGCGACGGTGGGCTCGTCGAAATCAACGTGCGGGACAACTGTCCCGTTGTCTCGCTTGCGGACGCCGGGGCAGTACCACAGACCGCCCGGAGCGTCGATGGACAGGGGACTATCGTAGCCGATGTCCCGAGCCAAACCGATACGGCCGCGGTTATCGATTCGTTCTTGACGGCCCACTCGGATGCCGAACTCGCGGCGAAGAAACAGCGCGAGTCCATCGTGCCGCTGTTCGGGTTCCAGAACTACGCGTCCCACACCGAGCCACTGACCGACCGACAGCAGGAGGTTCTCGCGACGGCCCACGAAGCGGGGTACTACAACTGGCCCCGCGGGGCGACGGCCGCGGACTTAGCTGAACTCCTCGACATCTCGGAGCCAACGCTGCACAAGCACTTGCGGGCCGCCGAACAGAAACTCGTCGCGACGATGTTCGCCTGCCCGCACGACGAACGGGCCAGTGCCAGCGATAGTTGACCGCGGCTGTTATTCAAGTCGGTCCTGCAGGTCCGCGAGCGCGTTCATCGCCTCGATGGGCGTCATCGTCGCGACATCGAGCGACGCCAGTTGCTCTGCCACGGCCGCCGGCAGTTCGGCCTCGGAAGCCGACCCGTTCGTCCGAAGCGCCTCCTGTGTGTGGCCGTCCGCTCCACCCTCGCCGGCCGGGGCCACCGCTGTTCCGTTTTCCGTCGGTCCCGTCTCCGTGGCAGTGGAACCCGTGTCGGAGTCGGCCGTCTCGGCATCCGCCAGGAGGTCCCGCGACCGTTCGACGACGGATTCGGGCACGCCGGCCATGCTCGCCACTTCGACGCCGTAGGAGGCCGCCGCGGGACCGGGCGCGAGTTCGTGGTCGAAGCGCACGTCGTCGTCCTCGCGGCTGGTCTCGAAGTGGCGGTTGGTCGCGCCGGGCAGCGCCGCGGCGACGGCCGTCAGGTCGTGATGGTGGGTCGCAAACAGTGTGTACGCGCCGACTTCGTCGTGGAGATGCTCCGTGACGGCGCGGGCGATAGCCAGTCCGTCGGCCGTTGACGTGCCGCGACCGACCTCGTCCAGCAGGACCAGCGAATCGGCGGTCGCCGCGTCCAGAATCGTCGCCAGTTCGGTCATCTCGATCATGAACGTCGAGCGGCCGCCGGCGATGTCGTCGCTGGCCCCGACGCGGGTGAACACTCGGTCGAGAATCGGGAGGTCAGCCGCCTTCGCGGGGACGAAGCTCCCCGCCTGTGCGAGCAGGCAGATCAGCGCGACCTGGCGCATGTACGTCGATTTCCCGCTCATGTTCGGTCCCGTGACGACGGCGAGGAAGGGCTGTATATCGTCCGCGGTGACACCGTCGTCGCTTCCGTCTCTGCTCGCTCGGACTGGCCCGCTCCCGAGATGCGTGTCGTTGGGGACGAAGGCGTCCTCGGTCCGCTCGACGACCGGATGGCGGCCGGCGGTGATGTCGATGCCGTCGCCGCCGACGGTCGGCCGGCAGTAGTCGTACTGCGCCGCAACCTCGGCGAAGGAGACCAGCACGTCCAGGCGGGCGAGACGGTCGGCAAGCGCCTGCACGCGCTCGGCCTCGTCGGCCACCTCGTCCCGGACCGCACAGAACAGGTCGTACTCCAGGTCGTCGGCCGCGCTCTCGGCGCGCAGAATCTCGTCCTCGCGCTCCTTGAGTTCCGGCGTGTAGTAGCGCTCGCTGTTTTTCAGCGTCTGGCGGCGCTGGTAGTCCGCGGGCACGGCGTCGAGGTTGGCGTTCGTCACCTCGATGTAGTAGCCGTGCACCGAGGTGTGGCCCACCTTCAGCGAGTCGATGCCGGTGCGCTCGCGCTCGCTGGCTTCGAGGTCGTCGATCCACTGCTTGCCCGACTGTTCGGTCGAGCGCAGTCGGTCCAGTTCATCGTCGTAGCCCTCGCGGATGACGCCGCCTTCGGTCACCTGCTGTGGCGGGTCCGGGCGGATCGCCGCTTCGATTTCCTCGCGGGTCTCGGTCAGCGGGTCCAGCGTGGCGTGCAGGTCCGCGAGCAGGCGGGCATCGGCGTCAGCAAGGTGGTCACGAATATCCGGCACGACTGACAGCGTGGCGGCCAGCGACCGGAGGTCACGGGCGTTCGCCCGGCCGCGAGAGACACGCGAGATGAGCCGTTCGAGGTCGTACACGTCCGCGAGCAGGTCCGAGAGCCCTTCGCGGGTCGCCGGGTCGCGCTGGAGTTCCGCGACCGCGCCGTGGCGGGCCTCGATGCGGTCCGCATCGAGCAGCGGCCGGCGGAGCCAGTCGGTCAGTTTCCGCCGCCCTAGCGCACAGGCGGTCTCGTCGACCGTGTCCACGAGCGTTCGGTTCTCGTGGCCCCGGACCGAGCGCCGTTCGAACAGTTCGAGGCTCTCGACGGCGACGGCGTCGAGCAGCATGTACTCCCGCGGGTCGTACCGCGTGAGATGGTTGAGGTAGTCGAGCGTGCCGGCGGGGTCCACGTCCGCGTCGACCGGTTCGCCGTCGGGGCCGACCGCGCCGCTGCTGCCGCGGGTGTACTCAGCGTAGGCCAGCAGGCCGCCACAGGCCCGGATTTCCGCGTCGCCGGCGAGCAGGCGCTCCGGCGGGCCGAAGTACTGCCCCACGCGGTCCTCGGCGCGCTCCCGGTCGAAGGCGGCCGCGTCGTAGCGCGTCACCAGACAGGCCGGGCCGAAGACGGCGTCCCGGTCCACGTCGACCTCCGGCCCGACGATGGCTTCCGCCGGGCCGAACCGGCTGAGTTCGTCGGCGACGGCGCTTTCCGAGCCGACACTGGTCGCGTAGCAGTCGCCGGTCGAGATATCAAGTAGCGCCAGCCCGTATCGCTCGCCAGCGGTCAGGGCGGCGACGTAGTTGTTGTCCGCCCCGCCCAGCAGTTCGCTCTCCGTGAGTGTGCCGGGGGTGACGATTCGCGTCACCGCCCGCTCGACCACGCCGCTGACCTCGTCGGGGTCCTCGACCTGGTCGGCGATGGCGACCCGGTAGCCCGCGTCCAGCAGCGTCTCGACGTAGGACTCGGCGTTGTCGATGGGGATGCCGGCCATCGGGTACTCGCCGGTCGAGTCCTCGCGCTGGGTCAGCGTGATCTCACACAGCCGGGCGACCCGCTGTGCGGCCGCACAGAAGGCCTCGTAGAAGTCCCCGACCTGAAAGAGGACCAGGGCGTCGTCGTACTGCCGGCACAGCTCGTAGTACTGTGCCATCATCGGCGTCAGGTCCTCCTCGAGCTCGGCCATCTTCTCTGGCGGGCCAAGCGCAGCGTCCATACCGATGGGCAACAGCCGGCCACTCATAGGCGCTCCGCTCTCCTGTGCGTGCTCTGTTCGCTCTGGGTGACACTGCGACCGCAACTGACCACTGATTTTTATACCGCCCGGGAGACGTAACCCGTATGTCACGTCGTGCCAACTACGCGCTCTGTCAGTTCCAGCAGCTCCTCGGCCCGTCGGCGGACTCGCTCGACGTTCCCTGGGCCGAGTACACCGGTGATTCGACCGATCCGGTTTCCTTCGACATCCCCACCTCGTCACCGGATGACCCGTACGTGCAGATGCAGGTGTTCGACGTCGAGGACTTTGACCACGAGATCGTGGTCAACGGCGAGGCGCTGTCGGGGTTCGACATCGCGCCTGGCGAGGGGTGGCAGCTCTGGATGGACACGATTGCGCCCGAGCGACTGCACCTCGGCAAGAACACGATCCAGTTCCGACGGGACACCGACTCGAAGGACGCCTTCGTCGTCGGGTCGGTCACGGTCCACTGGACGGAACCCGTCGAGTGAATATATAAACAGGTCGTCGCTCGCTTGATGGGGCGTGCCAACAGCTACCATTACCGACGGACCGTACTCCCTCTGTCTGGTGGTTTCACCTGTTCTGGCTGTCTCAACGGGTGACCGACGAACGTCCCATAACCCATACTTTTATATAGAACCACATGCAATCTTCGCTTGATTATGAGCCAACGCCAGATGCAGGGCCAGCCGATGATCATCCTGGGAGAGGACTCCCAGCGGATGAAGGACAAGTCTGCACAGGAACACAACATCTCGGCCGCTCGCGCGGTCGCCGAGTCAGTACGCTCGACGCTCGGCCCGAAGGGGATGGACAAGATGCTCGTCTCCTCGATGGGCGACGTGACCGTCACGAACGACGGCGTCACCATCCTCTCGGAGATGGACATCGACAACCCGACAGCCTCGATGATCGTCGAGGTTGCCGAGACACAGGAAGACGAGGCCGGTGACGGCACCACCTCTGCCGTCGCCATCGCAGGCGAACTCCTCAAGAACGCCGAGGACCTCCTCGAACAGGACATCCACCCGACGGCGATCATCAAAGGGTTCGACATGGCCGCCACGCAGGCCAAGGACGAAATCGCGGATATCGCCACGGAAGTCGACCCCGACGACGAGGAACTCCTGAAGAAAGTCGCCGAAACCTCGATGACGGGCAAGGGCGCGGAGCTCAACAAGGAGCTGCTCGCCCAGCTCATCGTCGATGCGGTCAACGCCGTGACCGTCGAGGCCGAGGACGGCTCCGTCATTGCCGACCTTGAGTACCTCAACATCGAGACCCAGACCGGCAGCTCCGCCGGCAACTCCGAACTCCTCGAAGGCGCGGTCATCGACAAGGACCCGGTCCACGAGGAGATGCCGACCGAAGTCGACGACGCCGACGTCCTGCTGGTCGACACGGCCATCGAACTCGACGAGACCGAAGTCGACGCGCAGCTCTCCGTCGACGACCCGAGCCAGCTCCAGAACTTCCTCGACAAGGAAGAAGAGCAGCTCAAGGGGATGGTCGACCAGATCGCCGACACCGGCGCTGATGTCGTCTTCTGCCAGAAGGGCATCGACGACATGGCCCAGCACTACCTCGCCGAGAAGGGTATTCTGGCCGTCCGCCGCGCCAAGAAGTCCGACATCGAGTTCCTCAAAGAGGTTCTGGGTGCCCGCATCGTCTCCGATCTCGACTCCGCGAGCGCGGAAGACCTGGGTCACGGCTCTGTCACCCGCGACGACGCCGAAGGCCTGTTCTACGTCGAGGGCAGCGGCGACGGAGCCCACGGCGTCACGCTCCTGCTCCGTGGTTCGACCGACCACGTCGTCGACGAACTCGAACGCGGCGTCACGGACGCGCTCGATGTCGTCGCGTCCACGGTTGCCAACGGCAGCGTCCTCGGTGGCGGCGGCGCACCTGAAGTCGAAGTCGCCCGCCGGCTCCGCGACTACGCCGACAGCGTCGAAGGCCGCGAACAGCTCGCTATCGAGTCCTTCGCCGACGCGCTGGAGATCATCCCGCGCACCCTCGCCGAGAACGCTGGTCTCGACAGCATCGACACGCTCGTCGACCTGCGCGCCGCCCACGAGGACGGCGATGTCAGCGCCGGCCTGAACGTCTTCTCCGGTGACGTCGAGAACACGCTCGACACCGGCGTCGTCGAGCCAGCCCACGCCAAGCGACAGGCGATCTCCTCGGCTGCAGAGGCCGCGAACCTGGTCCTCAAGATCGACGACATCATCGCTGCCGGCGAGCTCTCGACCTCCGGCGGCGACGAAGGCGGCCCCGGCGGCCCCGGTGGCGCCCCTGGCGGTATGGGCGGCATGGGCGGCGGTATGGGCGGCATGATGTAGGAGACGAGCGGAGCGAAGTCTCCGAACGAGCGAACGGACGAAGTCCGTGAGCAAAGCGAGGGGCCGAACGAAGTGAGGGGCCCTCGAATAGTGAGCGGCGAAAGCCGCGAACAGCGAGGTTCTGAGCGGAGCGAAATCTCCGAACGAGCGAATCGCCGTTTGCGGTTCGGTTTTTTTGCGATTCTGTAACGCGCCGAGTCATCCCAGCGTGTATATCGAGACGTGAAACCGGAGAAACAGTTAGGTACGTCTCTGCGAAGTATCGACTGTCCCGGTCCGTTTGGTGGGACGGACTGGTGACAGCGGGTGGGGGCCTCTCTCCGTTTTGTGACTGATTCGACGGCGTCCAGCCGTCGCTCGCGTCATTCGGGACGCGCTGTTCGGTTTCGATGGCGTTCGGTCCGCTGTCGGTCTTCGAACACCACGTCCGTCGTTCCGAGGTCGCTGTAGCGGAGAATCTCGGTCACTCTGTGGGTATCCGTTCCGTTCACGACCGTGTACTGGAGCGCGTAGCCTCGGACGATGCCGTTGGGCGTCACGGTCGCCGAGAGGGAGACGTTGGTCACACGGTCGACGGGACGGGTGGCAACCGCGCTGTCGTCGGCCGACCCGGTTCCTTTGATGCGATACAACGGAACGCCGTACAGTTGCTTGATGACCTCGTCGCCGGGGCGGATGGATGTGATGTTAGTGGCGGAAAGCAGCGCTATGAGACGCCCGTTGAACGTGGGTTCGAAGAACAGCGCGGCCCGAGGTGGGCGTGGCGGGCCACCGATACCGCGGCTGTCCGCGACTACTTCCGCCGACGTCGACCCGTTGACGGTCGTCCGACTGAGCGCGCGGCCGTCCCGCCAGGTGCTATGGATCTCACGCGCTGTCACACTCTCCCCGGATATCGTTCGGGTGGCCGTGTACGACTCGTAGCCCGCGCTGACGCTGGCACGGGTCCGGACGCGGCTGTGCAGGCCGCTGCCGTTCATGACGGTCCTGGTGTGGTGGACGCGATAGGAGGTGTTCGAGAGCTGGGCGACGTGGGCGCGGCCGAGCGCGGTGGCGTTGACGACGCGGTCGCCGACGACGCCCGGGGCGCGTTGCGCCGGACTCGTCGGTGCGTCTGCAGTCGGGACTGGAGCCGGTGTCACCGTCTCCCTGGCGGCCGAGCCGTCCCCGAACAGACCGGTACATCCGGCGCTCAGCAGACAGAGACAGACCGCGGCAATCGCCACCCCGCGACGCATACCCGTGACTGGTCGTGTGGCGATATAACCCCTGTGACGGCGGAGGGCTGAATATTGTCGAGTGTCAACATACCATA
Organism: Haloarcula sp. CBA1131; assembly: GCF_008728975.1. Lineage (NCBI taxonomy): Archaea > Methanobacteriati > Methanobacteriota > Halobacteria > Halobacteriales > Haloarculaceae > Haloarcula > Haloarcula sp. CBA1131. Next base: position 264,262 of record NZ_RPCY01000001.1, on the reverse strand, counting down.
TGCAGACGCTACTTCTCGGCGCGGACGCGGTCGAGGACCACGCGGCGATGCCGGCAGTCATCGACGCAGTCGCCGCGGCCTTCGCCGCCGATGCCAGGGAGAACACCATCATGCCGGCCAAGTCATACGTCGACCTGCCGCAGTACAACGGCGACTTCAGGTCGATGCCGGCCTACGTCAACGCGGAAACGTGGGACGCCGCCGCGGTCAAGTGGGTCAACGTCCATCTGGACAACCCCCGCGACCACGACCTACCGACCGTCCTCGGGACGCTCATCTACTCGGACCCCGAGACGGCGTTCCCGCTGGCCGTGATGGACGGCACAGTCCTGACGCGCCTGCGGACCGGGGCGGCCGCGGCGGTCGCCACCGACCATCTCGCCGTCGCCGACGCGGACTCCCTTGGTCTGGTCGGGGCTGGCACGCAGGCGTACACGCAACTGGACGCCATCTCGTCGGTCCGGGACATCGAGACGGTGGTCGTCGCCGACCGGGACGCGGAGAAACAGCAGGCGTTCGTCGACGCCTGCGCCGACCAGTTCGACGTACGTGCGGGCAGTATCGAGGACGCCGCCGGCTGTGACGTGCTGTCGACGATTACGCCCGTCGAGTCGCCCATCGTCAACCGGGAGTGGCTCGGCGAGCGCACGCATATCAACGCCATTGGTGCCGACGCCGCCGGCAAGCAAGAACACGACGAACGCACGCTGCTGGACGCGAAACTCGTCATCGACAACTACGAACAGTGCACCCACTCCGGCGAGATCAACGTCCCGTGGGGCGAGGGCGTCCTGACTGATACCGACCTCCACGGGGAGCTCGGCGACATCGTCGCGGGCACCCTCTCGGGGCGGACCGACGACGACGGCATCACGCTCTTTGACTCGACGGGGCTGGCCATTCAGGATGTCGCGGCCGCCCACGTCGTTTATCAGAACGCAAGCGATGACGGCGACGGGACGCCGTTCTCGCTCGTCGACACCGACACGTCCTGATTACGACGAGGGCGTGAGCATCTCGGTCACTTTCGAGATGCCCCAGACGATGATGATAAACGGAAGGAGCGGCATCAGCAGGACGAACAGGCCGGCGAGCATCCCCCAACCGATCACGTCCATCCCCTCGTTGGGACGGCTACGCGTCCCCGGCGTGACCGACCGGAGCGGTGCCGGCAGTCGTCCGCTGTCCTTCGTGTCGTCGTCAGGTGATTCAGACATACTTTCTCTTGCACTGAAACGTGTATAAGCCTAGGCCCCGGTGTAACTACATTGCGCCGGCAACGCCGCTACCGATTGCGGCCCCGCACTCGCCACAGGCCACGAGGTAGAAGCGTTTGGAGGCGGTGAAGAAGCCGGTCGTCGAATCCATGTCGAGGAACTCTACATCGTCCTGGTCGGCCATCTCCGCGTCGCATTCCGGACAGTGGACCATCAGGCCGCACCTCCGTTGGACTTTGCGCCGGCGACGCCGCTACCGATAGTGACGCCACAGGCCGCGCAGTTGGCGGTGTAAAAGCGCTTGGAGGCTTTAATCAAGCCGGTCTTGGCGTCTACTTCGACGAACTCGATGTCGTCGGCCGTTTCCAGCGAGGTCTGGCAGTCAGGGCAGTGTACCATACACTCCCGACACCAGCCGAGACCGGCAAAAATCTTGTGTGGGGCGCCGCTCTCTCGGCCGGAGTACCGGCGACGCTATCGGCTCGACAGTCCGGGCGACATCGCTGCACTGGCAGTTGTGAGCGGCGTCTGGTCCTCGAAACACCCGAAACAGTGACAGTCCACCACACGCAATAGTTTGGTCACTGGGAACGCACTATGGGTAGCAAATCTGTGCTCGTCGTCGCAGCCGACAGGCTGGATACCGGGACTCTCGAATCCGCTCTCGCTGAGACGCCGGCTTCGATCACGCATCTGTCGGACCTCACGGCCCTCTTTGACACGCTCACCCATTCGACGTTCCACGCTCTCGTTCTGCCCGAAACAGTCGACGGCCAGTCCGGAACCGATATCGCGTACGGCGTCAGGAAGCTGTTTCCCGACCTGCCGGTGATCGTCGCTGGCGAGGACCCGGCGGCGGTCCCGGATACCCTCGACGTGACGGCTGTCGAGGCGTCGACACGTCTCGAAGACACCGTCGCCGAGGCCCTCCGGGACAGTCTCGACGCTGAGCCACCGACTGTTGCCGGACGCCCGCCGTCCCCGATGGAGACGCTGTTGCTCTCCCTGTTCAACGAGTTGCCGGACCACCTGTACGCGAAAGACGAGCAGGCACGACACGTCCTGATGGGTCGGGGGTTCAACGAGCCGACCGACCGGCTTGGCCTCACCGACGTCGAGGTCCCGGAACTGGCCGATGAACACGCGAGAGCGGCCCTGCGTGATGAGATGGACGTCATCGAGGGCGACACGGACCGGATCGAAGTGGAGGAGTTCCTCGATCTCGACGCGTCGTACGTCCGCACCCGCAAGATGCCGTGGTACGATTCCGCTGGGAACGTTCGGGGAATCGTCGGACACACTCAGGATATCACGGAGCGAAAGCTCCGCGAGCACGCGTTTCGCCGCCAGCACGAACGGATGGTGAAAGTCGCACTCGTGGCGTCTCACGAGCTTCGAAACGAACTCCAGATCGCCTACGGGCGACTCGAAGAACTGGCTGACTGTGACGATTCGACCGCCGACATCGAGGAGTCGCTCTCCCAGATCTCGACGATTATCGATACCGTGGTCGAACTCTCCACGAGCGATCCGAATGGCTCGAGCCAGCGCGACGAGATCGAACAGGTCCCGAAGCGAAAACACGTCTGGCTCTCCCGTCTCAGTCGGGAGGTGTGGGACACCCTCGCCGGCAGTGAGGCGTGCCTGACTTTCGACGGGGACACCCGCATTGTCGCCGATCAGGAGTCCGCCGGGCTGTTGCTCCAGATACTGTTCCAGAACGCGCTCGAACACGCTGGCCCGTCGGTTACCGTCACCGTCGGTACGACGGCCGACGGCTTCTTCGTCGCCGACGACGGCCCGGGCATCGATGTCGAACCGCCGGAGCGCGTGTTCGACGCGGGCCACACCGCTGTCCCGGAGAACACCGGATTCGGACTCTACGTCGCTCGCCGGGTCGCCGCGGACCACGGCTGGACGATCTCCATGTCCGAGAGCGAGTCGGGCGGTGCTCGATTCGACATCGGCAACGTCGACTGTCAGGCATAGCGGGCGGCTGGTCGACCTGTGGCGACGTTACCGCTCTGTGGTACGCCGGTCCCCCGGATTCACATCCATTCGGCTTGTGGGCTCGTGCGGCGGCCCCTGATAGCCTCCCGAAGGGAAAGGTATAGCACGGTCGCTGCCGGATGTTCCGATATCATGACCACGACCGGTGAGGAACGCGAGCGGGGGTTCGATCACACGGAGATCGAACCCAGGTGGCAGCGCACGTGGGACGAGGCCGACGTGTTCCGGATCGACGACGACGAGAGCGACCCGGAGTACGTCCTGGCGATGTTCCCCTACACCTCCGGGAGCCTCCACATGGGCCACGTCCGGAACTACACTATCACGGACGCCTACGCCCGCTTCGAGCGGATGCGCGGCGAGAGCGTCCTCCACCCGATGGGGTGGGACTCCTTCGGCCTCCCGGCTGAGAACGCCGCCGAGGAACGCGACACCAACCCGCGGGACTGGACGATGCAGTGCATCGACTCGATGCGCGACCAGCTCACTGAGATGGGCTTTGGCTACGACTGGGACCGCGAACTCGCGACCTGTGAACCCGACTACTACCAGTGGAACCAGTGGCTGTTCAAACAGTTCCGCGAGGAAGGGCTGGTCGAGCGTCAGGCCGCCGAACTGAACTGGTGTCCCTCCTGCGAGACCGTCCTCGCCGACGAGCAGGTCGAGGGCGAGGAGGAACTGTGCTGGCGCTGTGACACACCAATCGAAGCCCGCGAGATGGACCAGTGGTTCTTCACCATCACCGACTACGCCGAGGAACTGCTGGAGGACTTAGACGACCTCGACGGCTGGCCGAACAACGTCCGGGAGATGCAGCGCAACTGGATCGGCAAGCAGGCGGGCGCGAGCGTCGCCTTCGAGGTCGGCGACTACGGCGAGGTCGACATCTTCACGACCCGCCTTGACACTATCCACGGGGCGACGTTCTTCTCGCTGGCTCCGGGCCACCCTGTCGCACAGGAAATCGCCGAGGGCAACGATGAAGTCGCGGAGTACATCGAAACGGCCGAACAGGCCGACGAGGACGAACTCGACGTGACCTCCGGCGTGTTTACCGGCGAGTACGCCGTCAACCCCGCTACCGGCGAGGAGATTCCCGTCTACGTCGCCGACTACGTGCTGACCGACGTGGGGACGGGCGCGCTGTACGCCGTGCCGGCCCACGACGAGCGCGACCACGAGTTCGCCGAGGCCCACGACATCGACATCGTGCAGGTCGTCGAACCGACCGACGACGCGGACGCTGACCCCGAAGACATCGACGTGCAGGAAGCAGCCTACCCCGAGGACGGCCTGCTGGTCAACAGCGGCGAGTTCGACGGGCTCAGTAGTAACGAAGCCCGCGACCGCTTCGTCGAGGAGTTCGACGGCGAGCACCGCACGGAGTACAACCTCCGCGACTGGGGTATCTCCCGCCAGCGCTACTGGGGCACGCCAATTCCGATGATCCACTGCGACGACTGTGGCTACATCGAAGTCCCCGATGAGGATCTCCCCGTCGAACTGCCGGAGTTCGTCCACACGACTGGGAACCCGCTGGACGCCGCTGAGGAGTGGAAGCAGGTTGATTGTCCGGACTGCGGTGCCGACGCGGTGCGGGAGACGGACACGATGGACACCTTCGTCGACTCCTCGTGGTACTTCCTGCGATACACTTCGCCGGAGATGGCGGATGCCCCCTTCGACGCCGAGCGGGCCAGCGACTGGATGCCGGTCGACCAGTACGTCGGCGGTATCGAACACGCCGTGATGCACCTGCTGTACGCCCGCTTCTTCACGAAGGTGCTGGACGACCTCGACATGGTCGACGGCGTCCGCGAACCCTTCACCAACCTCACGAACCAGGGGATGGTGCTGGGCGAGGACGGCAACAAGATGTCGAAGAGCCTGGATAACGGCGTCTCACCCCAGCGCATCATCGAGGAGTACGGCGCGGACACGGCCCGGCTGTTCATCATGGAGGCCGCCCAGCCAGAGAAGGAGTTCGCCTGGAGTCCTGAGGGTGTCCAATCTGCTCATAGCTTCCTCCAGAACGTGTACACGCTGGTTTCGGAATACGCCAACGGCGAGGCGGAGACAGCCACAGACTTGGCGAACGGTGACGACATCGCGGACTACGTCGCCCGCGAAATCGACGCCACCGCGGCGAACGCGACGGTCGAGTTCGAGGACTTCCGCTTCAACCACGCGCTCCAGGCCGTGCGGGAACTGGTGTCGCTGCTGCGCCGCTATCAGGAAGCGACCACCCCCGACGCCGACACCTTCGAGCGCGGGCTGGCGACGGCGGCGAAACTGCTCGCCCCGGTCGCGCCCCACGCCGCCGAGGAGATGTGGGCCGAACTGGGCCACGACGACCTCATCGCAGAGGCCGAGTGGCCGGCTGCTGAAGCCCCCGAAGACTACGAGATGGAGCGCCGGCTGGTCGAGAACACCCGCGAGGACATCCGCGATATCGTCGACACGGTCGGCATCGAGGACCCACAGACCATCACGCTCGCCGTCGCGCCCCAGTGGAAGCACCGCGTGCTGGACCTCGCTCGGAACGCCGACGGCAACGTCGTCGGCACCGTCATGCAGGACGAGGACCTGCGCGAGCAGGGCGAGGCGGCCGCGGACTTCGCCAAGGAACTGGCCGGCCGCGCGCAGTCGCTGGACGAGCAACTGCCACCCGAGCGCGAACAGGCGGCGCTCGAACGTGCCGCGTGGCTCGTCGAACGAGAGTTCGGCGCCGACGTAATCGTTCAGGGACCAGCGGAAGCGGACCCCGACCTCGTCGGCAAAGCCGGCCCCGGTCGCCCGGCCATCGACATCGACGAGTAGCCCGTCGGCGTGCTATCGCTTTCTGAGCCCTACTCGGCCCTGACCAGGCCGGTGTCAATGAGGTCCTCGAAGACGCTCGCCGCGTGGCCGTCGGGGCCGACCCGCTCGTAGACGGCGACGACGCGTTCCTTCGCGATGACGTACGTCGTCCGCTGGCTCCGCCTGTCGACCAGCGGCACGTCGAACGCTTCACACAGCCGTCCCTCGGGGTCGGCTAGCAGGTCGAAACTGATGTGGTTCTTTTCCGCAAAGTCACGGTGACTCTCCACGCCGTCGGTCGAGACGCCGTACACTGAAACGCCGGCGTCCTCGAACCGGTTTGCGTGCTCCTCGAACTGCTCCGCCTCCGTCGTACACCCCGGCGTGTCGTCTGCCGGATAGAAGTACAGCACCGTCGGCTGCTCGAAGGCGGGCTGGACCGGGTTTCCGTGCTGGTTCGTCGCCCTGATCGTCGGCACGTCCGTGCCGGGTTCGAGTACCATCGTCAGTTTACGGGGATATCCGTCCCGTTATCGTCCTCGCTGTGTCCGACCTTCGCCAGCCGAACGGTGAGGACGCCGTCGTCGTAGCTCGCGGTGGTCTCATCGTCGTCGACGGCTTCGGGGAGGCGGACCGACCGGCTCAGTGACTGCTGGCGGCGCTCGCGCTGGACGTACTGGCCGTCAGTCGACTCTTGCTCCCGGCTCGACGTGGCGCTGATGGTGACTTCTCGGTCCTCGACGAGCTGGACGTCGATATCGTCGCTGTCGTAGCCCGGCAGGTCCGCGTGGACGACGAAGGCGTCGCCCTCGTCGACGACATCCACTGGAATAGCGCCCATGTCGACGCCGAATTGCTCTCCCAGCATATCGAACGCGCGCTCGATCTCGCTGAACGGATCGCGGTCAGACATACACGGGGGTACACGGGCCCGGGACTTAACGCTTGAACGGGGCCGGCGGTGTCCCGCTGACTCAGTTGACGACCGTCTGCGAGTCGTACGACCCCAGCCGGCGGACCCAGCCCTTCTCGGCGATGTCTTCGATGTCGGCGAGGGCGTCCTGCGTGCGCTGCTCGTAGAGGCCGGCCGAGATGTCGATGTGGAAGACGTAGTCGCCCAGGCGCTCGCCGCTGGGCCGGGACTCGACGCGGGTGAGGTTGATGTCGCGGGCTGCGAACGGCTCCAGCAGTTCAAGCAGGAGGCCGGGGTAGTCGACGTCGGGGTAGACGATGAAGGAGGTCTTGCCGCCGGCCTCGCTGCGCTCGCTCGTCGGTGCGACGACGACGAAGCGGGTGGCGTTCGAGGACTGGTCCTGGATGTCCTCGGCGAGCACCTTCAGTTCGGTCCCGTTGGTCGCGTTCTCGGGGTGGCCGATAGCGGCGATGTCCGGGTCGCCGCGGGCGCGTTCGACGCCGCGGGCCGTCGACGCGACGGCCTCGACGTTGACGCCGGGGTAGTGCTCGTCGAGCCAGCCGCGACACTGGGCCAGCGCCTGGGCGTGGCTGGCCACCAGCGAGAACGACTCGTCCTGTGCGAGCAGCGCGTGGCGGATCGGCGTGATAATCTCCTCGACGACGGCAACGTCGTACTCCGCGAAGGCGTCGAGCGATTCGGTGACGGAGCCTTCGATACTGTTCTCGACGGGGACGACGCCGCGCTCGGCCTCGCCGCTGGCGACGGCTTCGACGATGGCGGTCACCGACTCGGAGAAGGATATCTCGTCGTCGGTGACTGCCTGTGCGGCGCGGTGGGAGTAGGTCCCCTCGGGACCCAGGGTAACAGTGGTCATACCCGGGGTACAGCGGTGGGAACCAAAAGAACCGTGGTCATCGGCAAGCGCTGTGCCGGGGCGGTCGCGGTATCCGTCTGACGCTGTCTCGGTGGCGTCAGCCGCCGTTCAGGACAACCGTGCCAGGTCCTCGTCAGTGCCGTGCCAGACAGGCACCCGTCCGACTGCTTGCGAATCTACAGCGGGTGTACTTTTTTCAGCAAGCGTGAGCGAATAGCGACTGTATGTCAGCATCACCGCAAGTGACTGACGCAACCGCGTTCGAAGACGGATCGCTCGGCCTGCAGGTCGTCCTGTTTGTCGTGACTGGAACGCTCTATGGCCTGTACTGGCTGTACAAGACCGCCAAGCAACTCGATGCAGGGACAGACCAGAACCTGACTCCTATCTTGGCAGTCATTCCTCTCGTAAACATCATCGGGATCTGGCAGATCTCAAACGCGGCGGAAGCCGTCACCGACCAGAGTGGTGTGGTCCTGTTCCTGCTGTTCGTCGTCTTCGGTCCCATTTCGTGGTTCTTGATACAGTCAGGTATCAACGACGTTGCGACTAACTGACGGCGTCCTCGACTTTTCACGGACGTGGAATTTCGCCACTGCTGTATCGCTACCGGTGACACTCCTCACTCGTTGCTACGGTGGAACAGCGCGAGGTGAACGAGAAGGTATCGCGAGGCGTAAAAAACCGTCACGCTGGCGACGAAGGCGAGCAGCGAGACCGTTGCAACCGACAGGCCGAACCCGGAGTCGACGAACGGGTTTCGACCCGTGAACGCGACGTATGCGGACACTGCGTCACCGCCGCCAAGCCCCACAGCGAACAGGCAAAGCGAGAGCACGATTGCCAGTCCGCCGGTCCCGAGGCCGACGTAGCGCGCGAAGTCCTCGGCGTTGAGCGCCGCGTGCGCCTGTCGCTCAGTCAGCGGGGCAAGCCGGACTCGGTAGAGGACTGACCCGACGAGCAACGTCGCACCGAACAACTGCAAGAACCCGCCGAACAGCCCGAGCAACAGCACCTTCGGCGAGGCGACGGCGGGGTCAACTGCCGGGAGAAACGCCGCGGTGCTGTCCGGATACAGACCGTAGATCGGTAGTAACAGTGCCAGCGCACCAAGCAGGGCGCTCTGGAGTGCGAGCGTCCGCGGGACAGTCTGTCTGAGATACGAGTGGCGTTCATAACGGAGTCGCTCGTACGTCGACCCCGAAATGATCGCCTGGGCGATGGTATCGTCGGGCTCTGAGTCAGTAGACATATCTTACCGGTTCCTAGTCACCGACAGTTTACTCAATCCACAATATAACCCTTTTGCACGGCGCAAGATTCTGTCTCTCTGTCAGTAAACACCCACAGAGTTGTGTTTGACTGGGCCTTCGTGAACCAGCCCCACACGTTCTCAGCGCGTGTGAACGGCTTCGCCGCGTGCCGCCGCGGCCGCCTCGTGGACCGCTTCGGAGAGCGTCGGGTGCGTGTGGATCGTCCCGGCGATGTCTTCAAGCCGCGCGCCCATCTCGATACCCAGCCCGAGTTCGGCGATAAGCTCCGACGCTTCCGGGCCGACGATCTGTGCTCCGAGCAGGAACTCCTCGTCAGCATCAGCGACGACGCGAACGAAGCCCTCCTTCTCGTTGACCGTGAGCGCGCGGCCGTTGGCCCGTACCGGCATCTGCCCAGTGACCGGGTCGAAGCCCGCCGCCTCGGCCTCGCTCTCAGTCATCCCGACGGTGGCGATTTCGGGGTCGGTGAACACTGCGGCGGGAATCGCCTGATGGTCGAACGCGGCGGGTTCGCCGGCGGCGGCTCTCGCAGCGACCTCGCCTTCGGCCATCGCCTTGTGGGCAAGCATCGGCTCGCCGGCCACGTCGCCGACTGCGAACACCGACTCGTACGCCGTCCGGCACTGGTCGTCGGTCGGGATGACGCCGTTCTCGTCCGTCTGGAGGTCGATGTTCTCCAGCGCGAGCGTGTCCGTGACCGGTTCGCGCCCGACCGCGACAAGACATTTCTCGGCGTTATACTCGGTGACCGCGTCGTCTTCGTCGACGGTCTGGACGCGAATGCCCTCCTCTGTCTCGTCCCAGTCGTCGGCCGCCTCGCCGAAGTTGAAATCGATACCCAGGTCCTCGGCGCGGTCCCGAACGACCGTCGCGATGTCGTCTTCGTAGCCGGGCAACACGTCATCAAGCATCTCGACGACCGTGACCTCCGCGCCCAGTTTCGCGAACACCGTCGAGAGCTCCATGCCGATGTAGCCCGCGCCGACGACGAGCAGCTTCTCGGGGACCGATTCGAGCGCGAGCGCGTCCTTCGAAGAGAGGATGTGCTCGCCGTCGAACTCGAAGCCGGGGACCGCCATCGGTCGGCTCCCTGTCGCAACGATGGCGTGTTCGAACGACAGCGACTCCGAGCCTTGCCCATCGCCGCCGTGGGCGACCCGGACCGTCCCGTCGTCGACGAACTCGGCGGTCCCCTCCACCAGATTGACGCCGGCGCTCTCACACAGCGACTCGACGCCCCGTGTCAGCCGTGTGACGACGCCGTCTTTCCACTCTGTCATCCCGGCCATGTCGACGGCCGGGTCCGCGAACACACCCATCGATTCGGCCTGCCGGGCGTCGTGGGCGACGTCCGAGGCCGAGATGAGCGCTTTCGAGGGGATACAGCCGTGGTTCAGGCAGGTCCCGCCGTAGGCGTCCCGCTCGACGAGCGTCGTGTCCAGTCCCAGTTGCGCGCCCCGGATCGCGGCGACGTAGCCGCCCGGACCGCCGCCGATAACAAGCAGTTCGGTTCCCGTAGTGACATCTCCGACGACCATACCGGTGCCTCGTCCGGGTCCGTGAAAAGCTATCGCCCTTCACCTCGCTGTCGTGTCTCGCGTGCGCCGGCGATACAGATAATAGCCGACGACCGGTACCGACACCGCAAACGCCGGGAGCAGTGTCGATCCCACCCCGTGGACGATGCCGGCGAGCGCATACAGCGGTGTCGGGGACCAGTCGCCGTCGGTCCGCCGGAGCTGTCGACTGTCGAGAAAGAGGCCGACCGTGAGAAGCAGGCTGAACAGCACACTCGCCCAACTGGCGAGGACGGTCAGAGCAAACGCGCCGAGGAACGTTCCGAGACTCGCTTCACCGGCCGACCCTGACGATATGAACAGGTCCATCGACAGCCGGGAGAGGGCCATACACCCCGGCGGCAAGACGAACAGCGCGGCTAATCCGTACCAGATCCATGTGTCTCTCGTGGAGGGCATCACCAGCCCTGTCGTTCCAGTGACCCGTTTCGGTTTCGATTGCGAACCCGAGCGGCTACTCTAACAGGAGTCGCGTCGGGTCCGCCAGGTACTCCTTGAGCGTGTTGACGAAGCGTGCGGCGTCTGCCCCGTCGATGACGCGGTGGTCGATTGCTAGCGAGAGCGGGAGCGTGGGTTTTGCGACGACCTCGCCGTCTTCGGCCACCGGCCGCTCCTTCAGCGCCCCGATCCCGAGAATCGCCGTCTCTGGGACGTTGATTATCGGGCTGGCGTACTCGCCGCCGATGGCCCCGAAGTTCGTGACGGTGAACGTCCCGCCCTGCATCTCCGACCGCTCGATGTCACGCTCTCGGGCCCGCCCGACGAGGTCGTTGATCTCGTCTGCGAGTTCGACCAGGCCCTTCCCGTCCACGTCGTCGACGACCGGCACGACCAGTCCGTGGTCGGTCGCTGCCGCCACGCCGATGTTGTGGACGTCTCTGTAGACGATTTCCTCGTTTTCGGTGTCCAGGGCCGTGTTGAGCACCGGGTGCTGGTCCAGCGCCGCGGCGACGCATTTCACCACGAAGGGCGTGTACGTCAGCGTGACGTCGCGCTCCTCGGCGAGCGGTTGTAGTCGCTCGTGTGCCTCGACGAGGCCGGACACGTCGACCTGGTCGTGGTGGGTCGCGTGGGGCACCTCTCGCCGGGACCGAGCCATCTGTTCGCCGATGGACCGACGGACGCCACGGTACGGTTCGCGGCGCTCGCCGTCGCCTGTCTCGACGGCTGTCGTTTCGGCCCCAGCGCCGCCCGCCTCGGCTGCCGTTCCCGCCGCACCACCTTCGGCGCTGACGGCTTCGGCATCAGCCGCCTGCGCGGCCTGTTGTGCCTCCGCGTACGTCCGAACGGCCGACTCGTCGACGTAGGGCTGGCCGTCCCGGGTCTGGTCGGTCGGGACGGCGTCGATGTTCACGTCGAGTTCGCGGGCGGCCTTTCTGGTTGCCGGCGTCGCCAGCGTCTGGTCGCGATTGGCGGCCGCCTGTCCGTCACCGGAGACACTTCTGACGGCTGACTTGACAGCATTCCCGTCGTCTGTGTCCGCATCGTCGACCTGCGAAACTGCTGTGGTCGGGCCGTCCCCGTCGTCGGACGCCTCCGAAACGACCGACGTGGGGCCGTCGTCACTGTCAGCCGTCTCATCGGCTGACGCCGTGGCCGCCTCGACGTCCCCCTCGGTGACGCGACCGCCCGGCCCGCTCCCGTCGACGGCCGCGATGTCGACCACCTTCTCACGGGCGAGTCGGCGAACGCTCGGCGAGGCGAACACGCGGCCGTCGGCCGTGCTTGCGTCCGACTGGTCCGACGCATCGGCCGCTGTGGCTTCGCTCGCAGTGTCGTCGGCTACTGCCTCTGTGGTAGCTTCTGCCGATTCGGCGTCGGCCGCACTGCCAGCCGCCGCGTCGGCCGCTTCGGCATCGCCCGCCTCGTCGATAGTGATGAGCACCTCGCCGGTCTGTACCATCTCGCCGACTTCGGCGTGCAGTTCCTGCACGACGCCGTCGACCGGCGACGGCACGTCGACGGCGGCCTTGTCGGTTTCTACCTCCGCGAGGACCTGATCCTCGGTGACGGCGTCGCCCGGCGAGACGTGCCAGGTCAGCACCTCACCCTCTGCGACCCCTTCACCGAGGTCCGGGAGATTGAACTCGAACATGCGTCAGAACTCCACTGCCTCTCTGATACCGTCTTTGATGCGGGCGGGTTCGGGGAGGTAGTAGTCCTCTAAGGCGTACAGCGGGTAGGGCACGTCGAAGCCGGTCACCCGCGTAACGGGGGCCTCCTGATACAACAGGACTTCCTCCTGAATGGTGGCGATGATTTCGCCGGCCAGCCCGCCGGTTTTGGGCGCTTCGTGGACGACAGTCGCTCGCCCGGTCTTCTTGAACGACTCGACGATGGCGTCAGTGTCCATCGGCGACAGCGTTCGCAGGTCGATCACCTCTGCGTCGATGCCCTCCTCGGCCAGTTCCTCGGCGGCTTCGACCGTCGGCCGGGTCATCGCGCCCCAGGTGAACACGGACACGTCGCTCCCCTCACGACGGACCTTCGCCTCGCCCAGTTCAACCGTGTAGGGGTCGTCGGGAACCTCCTCGCGGAACGACCGGTAGATGAGCTTCGGTTCGAGGAAGATGACGGGGTCCGGGTCCCGGATGGCCGCCGTCAGTAGCCCCTTTGTCTCCTTCGGCGTCGACGGGACGACGACTTTCAGCCCCGCCTCGTGGACGTAGAACGCCTCCTTGGATTCGGAGTGGTGTTCCGGCGCGCGGATGCCGCCGCCGTAGGGCGCGCGAACGGTGAGCGGGCAATTGTATCGGCCGCGGCTCCTGTTCCGAAGTCGGGCGGCGTGACTGACAATCTGGTCGAACGCGGGGTACATGAACCCGGAAAACTGCATCTCCGGCACCGGCCGGAGCCCGTAGGCGGCCATGCCGATAGCCGTCCCGACGATGCCGGCCTCCGCGAGCGGCGTGTCGATAACCCGGTCGTCACCGAACTCCTCGTGGAGTCCCTGTGTCGCCCGGAAGACGCCGCCATTCTTCCCGACGTCCTCGCCCATCACGACCACGTCTTCGTTCCGTTCCATCTCGCCGTAGAGGCCGTCACGAACGGCCTGTACGAGCGTCAAGCTCTGTGTGTCTGCGTCCTGCGTACTCATTCCAGTAGCACCTCGTCGCCGTGTCGTTCGCGCAGGTCTTCGAGGTAGTCCAGTTGCTGTTCGAGTCGCTGTGGCATCTCCGCGTACACGTCCGCGAACATCTCTTCCGGTTTCGGTCGCTCGGTCGCCTCGGCCTCGTCGATAGCTGCAGCCACCTCCTCCTGAACCGATTCGTCGATGGCGTCGACCCGCTCGTCGTCGAGCAGGCCCCGGTCCCGGAGGAACGCCTCCATCCGCGGAATCGGGTCTTTCTGCTTCCAGTGCTCGACCTCGCTGTCGTCGCGGTACACCGACGGGTCGTCGGCGGTCGTGTGCGCGCCGAAGCGGTACTGCACTGCCTCGATCATCGTCGGGCGGAGTTCACCCTCTGGTGGGTCGTGCGCCTTGTCGACGGCCTCGCGGGTCACCTGATACACCGCCAGCGGGTCCATTCCGTCGACCTGGACGCCGTCGAAGCCGTAGGCGTTGGCCTTCTGGGCGAGCGTCTCGCTGGCCGACTGGCGCTCCCGTGGCACCGAAATCGCCCACTGGTTGTTGTTACAGAAAAACACCGCTGGCACATCGAACACGCCAGCGAAGTTCAGGCCTTCGTGAAAGTCGCCCTCGGAGGTCGCACCGTCACCGAAGTACACGAGGGCAGCGGTGTCATCGCCCTTGAGTTTCGATGCCCACGCGGCCCCGGTCGCGTGTGGGATCTGCGTCGCGATTGGGACCGCAAACGAGAACGCCTGAACGTCTTCCGGCGGCGAATTACCCGACTCCGACCCCATCCAGTACAACAGGTCGTCCGACAGGGGCCATCCCTTGACGTACATCGCGAGATGTTCTCGGTAGCTCGGGAAGGCCCAGTCGCCGTCTCGCAGCGCGAAGGCGCTGCCGACCTGCGAGGCCTCCTGTCCCGACATTGGGGGGTAAGTCCCCATCCGGCCCTGCCGTTGCAAACTCACTGCCCGCTGGTCGAAGTGCCGGCCAAGTTTGAGATACCGGTACATCTCCACCAGTTCGTCGTCCGAGAGGTCCGGCACCGTTGCGCCGTCGACCACTGTCCCGTCTTCATCGAGAATCTGTACCCTGTCCGCTGGGTCGCGCTGGAGGACACTCATAGAAACCGCCTCCGTCGAAGTGGCATACAACGACTGTTCACTCGCACTACCTTTAGAGCTTTCGCGGGGCTGAAAAACATCTCCGACGTAGGTATTACTGGGAATATGGGTGCCTAAGACATTCTGAGCCGGTTTAAATTCTGCCCAATTTATTAGTGATAACTCCGATGTATCAGTTGTCAGCGCGCACTTTCGCCCGCGCCTCGTCTGCACTCTGGCCCTCACGCAGGACGCTCTCGACGAACAGTTCGCCGGCCCGGTATGACGACCGAACCATCGGTCCCGAGGCGCAGTACAGGAAGTCGAATTCCTCCTCGGCGACCCGCTGCCAGGTGTCGAAGGCGTCCGGATGGACGTACTCCGAGACCTCCAGATGCGAGCGGGAAGGCTGGAGGTACTGGCCGAAGGTGACCACGTCGACGCCGGCCTGCCGGAGGTCCGACAGCGTCTGGTACACCTCGTGGGCGTACTCGCCGACGCCCAGCATCAGGCTGGTCTTGCTGTAGCAATCGCTCTCGCGGTCGACCTGCCGAAGCACCGAGAGGGACTGCTCGTAGCCCGCCCGGCGGTCCCGGACTGGCCACTGGAGCCGGTCGACTGTCTCGATGTTGTGGGCGATGACATCCGGGCCGGCGTCGATGATCTTTCGTACAAGGTCCGGTTCACCCTGAAAATCGGGGATGAGACACTCGACGAGGATTGACGGGTCACGCTCTTTGATGGCCCGGATCGTCTCGGCGAAGTGGCCCGCGCCCTGATCGGGCAGGTCGTCGCGGTCGACGCTGGTCAGCACCACGTAGTCCAGCCCGATCTCCGCGACGGCGTCGGCCACCTGTTGTGGCTCGTCGGGGTCTAACGGGTCCATCCCACCGGTTTCGACATCACAGAAGTTACAGCCCCGCGAACAGCGGTCGCCCATTAGCATGAACGTCGCCGTCCCCGGTCCGTCGCGCCCACTCCAGCACTCTCCGAGGTTGGGGCAGTTGGCCTCTTCACAGACCGTGTTGAGGTTGCGGTCCCGGAGCGTCTGCTTGATATCGGTGAACCGCTCGCCCGACGGTGGCCGCATCTTCAGCCAGTCAGGCTTGCGCGAACGACTCATTACCGGCAGTTAGGTTGGGTCGGTCAAAAACGTGCGGGGGTCATGTCCTCTGTCACATCCCTTGTTGAAGGCCAGTCGGGCGGTCAGGCGGCTCAGCCGAACCGACCGCCACCTGCGCACTCAGGGACATCAACGCTCCTGCCCGCGTGCCCACCTCAGGCACGGCAGACCGCAAGCATATGTGCGGACATATCCACGACAGTTCGGTCCGTCCGGAGTTCGTCTACGAGCGCCTGAACACCGGCCCGCTCGTGTGCCGACAGGTCGGCAGCGGTCTCTCGGAGCGATGGAGCGGCGAGTACTGACGCCAGCCCTTCCAGCCCGACCAGCGTCTCGACGGTTACTCCGCCCGCCTCTAACAGCGCCTCGAACTCATCGGCGCGGAAGAAATGGGTCTCGGTGAACGCCGCGTCGTGCCCGAGTTGCGCCACGAACGGGCGGTCGTAATCGCCCGTCTCAGCGAGTTCGGCCGCATTGACGAGGTGTTCCGACTCGCCGACCAGCGAGAGCACCAGCCAGTTGAGCCGCCCCATGACGGAGGCGAACACCGGACTCCCGGCTTTCGTCACCCGGTGAAGCTCCCGCACGGCGGCTGCCCGTTCGTCAGCGTCGAGTATATGCGAAAGCGGCCCACCCAGACACAGCGTCGCGTCGAATACGTCCCGGTCAAACCCGAGGTCGCGCACGTCGCCCGCCCCGACGGTCACCCGCTTCTCGTGCCCATGCTCGGCGATTTTCTCCCGCGCGATAGCCCGCTGGCCCTCGCTGGGATCGACGAGCGTGACGTCGTACCCCTGTTCGGCCAGCCAGACGGCGTACCGACCAGCCCCGCCGCCTACGTCGAGGACGTGTCCCGTGTCGGGGAGGTTCGCTTCGAGCTGTGCAACGGTCCCCGACCACTCCAACTGCCCGTGTAGCGTGGCTGTCAGGCGGTCCCACTCGCTCTCGTCGTTCTCGTCGTAATAGTCCTCGGGGTCACTGATAGGCACGCTTTCGGACTGTCAGCCGGCCGGGTTAATTCTTGGCCAGCAGTGTGGGGCGCTCACAACGACCAGCCACACGGCGACCCCGCAAATGTGGCCACGTCTCACCCGCTTTCGCTCCCCCATAGAAACGCCTTTGCCGTCGCGGAACTGCGACTGTGACGTGTCATCCAGAACCGACAGCGAGCCGACTGTGGCGGTCGCGGAGGTGCTCCCCGAGTTTGCCGACGCCTTCCCGTTCGAGGAGTTCAACCGGATGCAGTCGGCGGCCCTGCCGGCCCTGCTGAACCGCGACGACAACGTCGTCGTCAGCGCGCCGACGGCCAGCGGGAAGACCGCGCTGGCGGAACTGGCCATCTGCAAGACGCTCGCCGAGGACGGGACCGCGCTGTTTCTCGCGCCGCTACGCGCGCTCACCAACGAGAAGGAGAGCGAATGGGAGCGCTTCGAGGACCTGGGCTACTCCGTCTACGTCGTCACCGGCGAGCGGGACCTGAACCCCCGCCGCGCCGAGCGGGCCGACATCCTCGTGATGACACCGGAGAAGGCCGACTCGGCCACCCGGAAACACGAGACCAGCCGCTACTCTTTCATCACTGACGTGGACTGCTGTGTCATCGACGAGGTCCATCTGCTCGATTCGGACCGGCGGGGGGCGGTGCTCGAAGTCACCGTCTCGCGGCTCCGCCGGCTCTGTGACCCGCGGGTCGTGGCGCTGTCGGCGACGATGCCGAACATCGACGACGTGGCCGACTGGCTTGATGCCCCCGACGAGACGACCTTTGCTTTCGGCGAGAAGTACCGACCCGTGCCGCTGAACGCTGACGTGAAGACCTACTCCCACGGCGAGAACGCCTTTGCCGACAAGTACCGGCGGCTCTACCGGGCGCTGGACCTCGCCGAGCCACACATCCGGGAGGAGGGTCAGGCGCTCGTGTTCGTCTCCTCGCGCCAGGACACGGTCCAGGCCGCGAAGAAG
Organism: Haloarcula sp. CBA1131; assembly: GCF_008728975.1. NCBI lineage: Archaea > Methanobacteriati > Methanobacteriota > Halobacteria > Halobacteriales > Haloarculaceae > Haloarcula > Haloarcula sp. CBA1131. The sequence continues at coordinate 246,331 of NZ_RPCY01000001.1, read as the reverse complement.
GCCCGCGACGAAATTGTCGAGCGAGATATCCCGATGGGTGCACGCGGGGACTACGATTTCCACAACGACGCCGCCGACCTCTCGAACGACACGCTCCGCCAGTCCGTGCTCGACGGCGTAGGCTTTCACCACGCCGGCCTCGCGCGCGAGGACAAGAACAAAGTCGAGCAGTGGTTTAAGGAAGGGAAGATTCAGCTCCTCTTCTCGACCTCGACGCTCGCGTGGGGCGTGAACCTCCCCGCCCGCTGTGTCGTCATCCGGGACACGAAGCTCCACGACCCGCTTGAAGGCGAGGTCGACATGAGCCCGCTCGACGTGCTCCAGATGCTCGGCCGCGCGGGTCGGCCCGGCTACGACGACATGGGCTACGCCTGGGTCGTCTGTGACCGCTCGGACGCCGACAAGTACCGCCGCCTGCTCCGGGACGGCAAGGAGATCGAGTCACGGCTCGCGGCGGAACTCGACGCCCACCTGAACGCCGAAATCGCGCTCGGGACCATCGACGACGTGGACGACGTGATGGACTGGCTCTCCACGACTTTTTACTATGCTCGCTCGCAGTCGGCCCCCAACGAGTATGACGCCGGCAGCGATCTCCGAAACCGGGTCAGTGACACGCTTTCCGCACTCGTCGACGAGGGTTTCGTCGAACAGGACGGTCTCAACGTCGAACCGACGCGGCTCGGGCAGCTAGCCTCGAAGTTCTACCTCCGGCTCTCGACCGCGCGCCGGTTCGCGGACGTCGCCGAACGGTGTCAGGACGCCGCCGACCCGGACTCCGCTGTCTCCGTTGACGCGGACGACCTGCTGACCGCGGTGGCCGGCGCGACGGAGTTCGACAGCGTCAGCGCCCGCTCCGACGAGGAGGACGCTGTCCACGCGGTGCTGGGAGACAGTGTCGACGACAGTCTCGACGCCGGCCAGCGGAAGGTGCTTGCCATCCTCCGCTCGGGCATGACCGGGACGACGCCCACGGAACTCAAAAGCGACGCGTGGGTCATCCGCCAGAACGCCCTTCGCCTGCTCGCGGCGATGCGGGAGTTCGTCGACACGCTCGGCCCGGCCCGCTACGCGAACCTCGCCTGCCGGGTCGAAGCCAGAGTCGAACACGGCATCAGCGCCGACGCGGTGGGGCTGACGGCCATCGACGGCGTCGGCAGCGGCCGAGCGGGCAAACTCGCCGCCGCCGGGCTCACGTCGCCCGCCGACGTGGTCGAAGCCGGCGAGGACGGCCTCGTCCGTGCCGGACTCTCGGACGGCGTCGCCGAACAGGTGCTCGCGAACGCGCGGGAACTCCCCGTCATCAGTATCGACTGGGGCGATTTCCCCGGGACAATCGCGCCCGGCGACAACGACATGCGGGAGGTGACGGTCAGGAACACCGGCGGCAGCGCCCGCGCGGGCCTGCGAGTGACGGTTAACGGGCGCGAGATGACCGCCAAGCCGTCGTATCTCGGCGAGGCCACGCTTCCGGTGGCCGTCTTCGGCGCGGACGCGGACGAACTCACGTTCACCGTCGAGGTCGCGTTCCCCGCGCTGCCGCTCCCGACGATTACCGAAACCCGATCCGTGCTGGTCCGGTAATCGACGTTTCGACTGTCTCTCTGAAACGCGCTCAGATGGCTCGGTAAAATTTACAAAGCTATCTAAAAGCGTTACAGCACTCCGTGAAATATCGTTGAAAGGTGCTGAAATCCGGTTAACATTCCGAAAAGAGCACGAATTATCCCCAAGGGTCTGGCGTTTATATGGGGGTATGGGTTCTTACGAAGAAGTGAGGAAGCCCACAATGTCCAGTGCATCGCCCTTCCGTTCCCCGATGGAAGCCGCCCCCAGTAGCCTCATCCTCCGGTCACTCACTCGTCCCTTGCAATTCATCGCGTTCTGGCTGGCTATCGTCACGCCGCTGGCATATCCGCCGCTGCTGCTGGGCGGGCTGGACAGTCAGAGCTTCCTCATCTTCGTGGGTGTCGTTGCCCTCAACGTCTTCGGCCTGCTGGCAGGCCGAGGATACGGTGACCCCGCCTGACCTGGCCGGGTCTTTCCCCTCCACGCCGGCATTTCACGCTGTTTCGTGACGCTCGAATCTCTGCACACCGTACTAATACCCGAACAGTATCGCTTCCCGGTCTCCGGCCCAGTTCTGTATCGGATCGCTATTACCCACCGCTCCTGATACTGCCGGCTGTACGTCTGTGACGAATATCGCCACTTCGGGGTGGCGAATCTCTTGAAATAGTTACAGCCGGAGTATGAGTCTGCCCTCTCTCCGCCCCTGCAAACAGACTATACTCGGCTGTTATACACCGCCTAACAGCACCTCGTGCAGTGTCGCGGCGTCGTCCGCGATCTCGTGGACCATCGACAGGTCCGTCTCATCGCCGTCGCCCCGGAATCCGACGGTCGTCATCCCGGCGGCGACGGCGGCGCGTGCACCCGCGGTGGAGTCTTCGACGGCCCAGCAGTCCTCGGGCGCGACGCCGAGTTCTGCCGCGCCTCGCTCGTAGATGTCCGGTTCCGGTTTGCCGGGGCCGTCGATGTCGCCGGCACTGATGGCGACGTCGAACTTCGAGAGGAGGTCGAAGCGCTCGTCGGCCACGTCGATCCAGGCCCACGGCGCGGAGGTCGTCAGCGCCAGCGCCACGCCAGCGTCCCGCAGGTCGTCCAGTAGCTCGTGTGCCCCGTCGAGGACGGTCGCCTCTTCGCCGTAAATCCGCTCGCCGTGTTTCTCGAACAGACTCTCGAATACCTCACGGCTGATTTCGAGGTCGTACTCGGCATCGAGGTCCGGATACACTTCCCGGTAGTTCCGACCGGTAATGGCGGCGACAGGGATGTCGTCGTTCGGTGCGGCCGTCGGAAGAATGTCCTCGCGCTGGGCACGGACCCAGTGCTCTTCGGATTGGACGAGCACGCCGTCCATATCGAAACAGACTGCAGCCGGTGGTTCGCTCATTGCCCCCCTGTCGCTCGGCGACGGCTTTGGCTGTTCCGACTCCGGCAGCGGTGACCGTTCGACGGGGCCCTGTCGCCGACTGAGGGTTTAAGTACCGGAACCCGGCCAGGTTGGCCCATGCACGACGGAACCCGTGTGATAGCTGGCGAATGTACGACCGTTTTCGAGGGAACGCGCGAGCGGGAGCAGCGCGGCGACGTGCTCGTCGTCGTCAAGCCGGACAATACCGTCCTCGTTCATGATGCTGAAGGGTATCAGCCGATCGCGTGGCTCACGCGCGCCGAAAGCGTCACCATCGACGACGGGGCGGTGACCGCCCGCGACGGCGACGAACTCCTCCGGGTGGTCCCTCACGAGGAACACGGCAGTGCCCGCTATCCGGCCTCGAACGCTGGTGTCCCGGTGCGTGACTGCCCCGACTGCGCCGGAACGCTGGTCCGCACCCGAAGCGATGTCACCTGTACTGGCTGTGACGCCGCCTACGGAATTCCGAGCGATGCCGCGGTCACCGGCGGCCGCTGTGACGACTGCGGACTCCCCACGCTTCGGGTGGAACGCGGGCGGGCGTTCGAACTGTGCCTTGACCGGGATTGTGACTCGCTGGACGACGCTGTCACCGCGGCCTTCGACCGCGAGTGGGACTGTCCCAACTGCGACGGTGACCTGTTGGTGCTCCGCCGCGGCGGCCTGCTCGCCGGCTGTGAGCACTACCCCGACTGCGACACCGGCTTCTCGATGCCGTCCGGCGTCGTCGTCGGCGACTGTGACTGTGGCTTGCCGCTGTTCGAAACTGCCGGGGGAACGCGGTGTCTGGACAGCTCCTGTTCGGAATTGGGGTGAGGTTTCAAGCCTGTGTTTGCTGGGGGTACAGTTCTGAACCTCCTGAGAGTCTACTTAGCCAGTGTTGCCCAACCGACACTGGGTGGGAATGAAAGGGGCGAGACGCTGGCGGAAGGCGGCTGGTTCAAGCACCGCAGCGAAGCGAGGAGCGCAGACCTGCCCCCGACTCCAGCGTCTCGGGGCTTTCTGGCCCTTTGTGTCCGCGACTGTGAAAACAGACCTGACCCGCAGGGGCTTTGTCGCCGCGGGAGCCACGTCAGAGCATGGAACTGACGCTCGACGGTGATGTCGTGCGGGCCGGCTACGAGGCGCGCGAGCGGTTCTACGACTCGCGCGGCTACGGGAAGGTCCGCAACGGCGACATCGACCTGTCCCCGGTGGAGGCCGCACACCTCCTCTACCGCGGAGATATCGAGAGCATCGACGGGATGGACTTCCGCGCGTTCCTCGGGTCGGCGGCCGTCTCCGAGGTCGATTTCGCCGTCTACAAAGACCTGCGGGACCGCGGTTTTTACCTCACGCCCGCCCGCGAAGGATGGGTCGACGACGCCGCGGGCGCGGACTTCGTGGTCTACCCGCGGGGAAAGGGGCCGTGGGACAACGAAGTGGCCTACCGCGTCCGGGTTATCGGCGAGCGTGATACCGTCGACGCGACGGCCCTGGGCGGCTGCGTGCTGGCGGTCGTCGACGAGGAGAGCGAAGTGACGTACCTCGATACCGACCGACGCGAGGTCTCCGGGACCAGCGACGCCGCCGTCCCAGCGACGGCGGGTGAACTGCTCGGAGAGCGGGTGGTGTGCTGGGAACCGCCGGCGGAGCTGTACGATCAGGCATTCTACGGGCAGCAACTCGGCGACGATGGCGCGGTCCAGCTCTCGCTCGTGGAGGCCGCGTATCTCGCACAGGAGGGGCTGCTCACGGTCGATGGCGGGGCCGACGCTGTCGTCGGGCGGGGTCGCGAGGTCGAGGGCGACCGCTTCGACCGTCGGCTGGCCGTCTATGCGGCTCTGCGAGCGAGCGGCGTCGCTCCGAAGACCGGCTTCAAATTCGGCGCGGACTTCCGGACCTACGCCGACGTCGAAAGTGCCGAGAACCTTGGGCACTCAGAGCTACTGGTGCGGGTGCTGCCGGCCGACCACCGCTTCGAGCCGCGGGACCTCGCGCTGGACGTTCGCCTGGCCCACGGCGTCCGGAAGACGATGGTGTTCGCTCTCACGGCGGACGGCGGCGACGGTAGTGGCGATAGCGGCAACGGCAACGATCTCGAGTGGATCGCCGTCGAGCGGCTGACGCCCTGATCTGGTCGCCACTTCACCGGCCGGTGGTCATTCATTTGTTCCCTGATACGCCGCTCTGTGTGGCGCACCGAAACGAACCCTTTTTGCGCCGACCGGAACCAAAGCACCTGTAACGTGGCTCACCGCGAGCCGACCACATCCATGACAACGGACGACTCCCACCACGACGACGCATCGCCCGACGAGGACCGCCGCCAGTCGGGCGGAACGTGGCGGGAGCCTGACGCCCGCTCCGGCGGCGAGTCGGTGCTACCGGACGGCGGCACTGAGGCCGAAGGGGCCGACGAGGCGACGCTCGACCCCTGGGGCTCCTCGACTATCGCCGACTACCGCAAACTGTTCGAGCAGTTCGGCATCGAGGCGTTCGACGAGGTGCTCCCCGAAGTTCCCAATCCCCACTACCTGATGCGGCGGGGCGTCATCTTCGGCCACCGAGACTACCGACCGGTCGCCGAAGCGATGCGCAACGACGACCCCTTCGCCGCGCTGTCGGGGTTCATGCCGACCGGCGACCCCCACATCGGCCACAAGCTAGTCTTCGACGAAATCATCTGGCATCAACAGCAGGGCGGGGACGCACATGCGCTCATCGCGGACCTCGAAGCTCACAGCGCCCGCGGGCTGTCCTGGGACGAAATCGACGAGCACGCGACGGACTACGTCCTTTCGCTGCTTGCGCTCGGATTCGACCCCGATGAGGGGACGCTGTACCGCCAGTCCGACAACCGCGAGGTACAGGACCTCGCGTTCGAACTCGGCGCGGAGGCGAACTTCTCGGAACTGCAGGCCATCTACGACTTCGACGGTGAGACCGACGTCTCCCACATGCAGTCGGTCGTCACCCAGATGGCGGACATCCTCTACCCGCAACTGGACGAGCCCAAGCCGACGGTCATCCCCGTCGGCCCGGACCAGGACCCGCATATGCGCCTGGCGCGGGACCTCGCCGCGCGGATGCGGTACTTCGGCGTGACGGAGGCCTTCGCCAGCTTCGAGGCCGACGCCGTCGAGCGGACGCTGCTCCGGCAGGCCTACGATGCTCGGGAGGAGTACGCCGAGGACGTCGACCGGCCGCGGTGTGGCGAGGCCGCCGACTGGCTGCGCGACCACCAGCCAGCGCCCGCCGACGCCCGCGAGTCCGTCGTCGCGAAACTCGACGAGGCAGGAAAGGAACCGCTCCGACCGCGGATTCGGTTCCTTGACCGCAACGCCACCGACGTAGCCTTCGAGGCCCTCATCGAAGCCATCGACGGCGAGAAACGGGTGTACGACGAGCACATCGACACGTTCGACCTGGACCACGCCGAGGCTGAGGAGCTGGCTCGCCAGGTCGAACTCGACAACGGCGGCTACGGGTTCCAGCCGCCCTCGTCCATCTACCACCGGTTCATGACCGGCCTCACCGGCGGCAAGATGTCCTCGTCGATTCCGGCCTCGCACATCTCGCTGCTGGATGACCCGGAGGACGGCTACGACAAAGTGAAATCGGCCACCACCGGTGGTCGCTCCACAGCCGAGGAACAGCGCGAGAAGGGCGGGAAGGCCGACGAGTGCCCGGTGTACGAGCTGTACGCCTACCTGCTCTCGGGCGACGACGACGAGTTCGCCAAAGAGGTCTACGACGAGTGTGTTGGCGGCGAACGGCTCTGTGGCGGCTGCAAGGAGCAGGCCGCCGAACTGATGGCCGAGTTCCTCGAAGACCACCAGGAGAAACGCGAAGAGTGGGAGGACAAGCTCGACGAACTCGATATCGACCTCGACTCCGACCGCGCGCCGACGACCGCGGACTGAGAACCGAGCCGAGACACCCCGTCTCGTGTCGAGACGAGTACACGCACAACGCTTTTAGCCGCTAATCACAATCGCTCAGATATGGCACCCGAATCCCACCCAGGCGTCGCTCGTCAGCCACTCGACAGTCCGGGGTTCGGCTTCTTCTTCGCTGCCTGATCGTGTGTGGACTCTGACGGCGTCGAGAGGCGAGGTCAGACGAAACCGCGAACAGGAAGTGAGAACCGTTAACTGAGCGACCCGCGGTTATCCCCACAAGACCGAGACACCCGTATGAAACGACCACAGGCACAGGTGGCCGTCCTGCAGGCCGCCGACGCACAGGAAGACAGGCGTATCGACGACGTGGCTGCGGAGGCTGACATCAAGCCGGAAGCGGCCACCAGAGCGGCGTTCGAACTCGAATCCGACGGGCTGCTCGCCGTCGCCGAGGAAACGCTGGAACACTACGAACTCACCGAGGAGGGCGACCAGTACGTCCGGGAAAGTCTGCCCGAACAGGACCTCTACGAGGCGGCCGTTGACGCCGGCGCTGCCGACAACCCGGTCCAGATGGGGCAGGCCATCGGCGCGTCCGGCCTCGAAGGCGGCGCGGTCGACATCGCGCTCTCGAACTACGCCCGCAAGGCTTACGGTGAGATCGACAGCGGCGAAATCACGGCCAACCCGGACGCCGACCCCGGGTCAGACCCCGAGATGCTTGCACTGGAGGCGGTCGCCGACGGGCGCGTCGAAGACGCCGACGCGGACGCGCTCGACCAACTGGAACGGCGCGGCCTCCTCGACGTGCGAGAGGAGACTGTCCGCTCGGTCCGGCTCACCGACGACGGTGTCACCGCGCTGATGGAGGGCGTCGAAGCCGCCGAGACCGTCGACCAGCTCACCCCGGAACTGCTCACCAGCGGCGAGTGGGAAGACGTGGCGTTCACCGAGTACAACGTCGAGGCCGACGCCGAGGACGTGAGCCACGGCAAGGAGCACATCCTCCGCCAGACGGCCAATCGCGTGAAGGACACGCTCGTCGGCATGGGCTTCTCCGAGATGGAGGGCCCCCACGCCGACGCCCAGTTCTGGATCAACGACTGCCTGTTCATGCCACAGGACCACCCGGCGCGGACCCACTGGGACCAGTTCGCCCTGGAGGAGCCAGAGGAGATCGGCCACCTCCCCCCGGACCTCGTCGAGCGGGTCCGCTCGGCCCACAGGGACGGCGTCGGCCCCGACGGCGAGGGGTACCACTCGCCGTGGACCGAGGACATCGCCCGCGGGATGGACCTACGGGGCCACACCACCTCGCTGTCGATGCGCTATCTCTCGGGCCATCAGGTCGGCGAACTCGACCCGCCCGAACGCTACTTCAGCGTCGAGAAGGTGTACCGCAACGACACCCTTGACCCGACACACCTGCTTGAGTTCTTCCAGATCGAGGGCTGGGTGATGGCCGAGGACCTCTCCGTGCGGGACCTGATGGGGACGTTTACGGAGTTCTACGAACAGTTCGGTATCACTGATCTGGAATTCAAGCCCCACTACAACCCCTACACGGAGCCGAGCTTCGAACTGTTCGGCACCCACCCCGAGACCGGCGAGGTCGTCGAGGTCGGCAACTCCGGTATCTTCCGCGACGAGGTGCTCACGCCGCTCGGCGTCGACTGCGACGTGATGGCGTGGGGCCTCTCGCTCGAACGACTACTCATGCTCATGTATGGCTTCGAGGACATCCGCGACGTGCACGGGACGCTCTGTGATCTTGAACTGCTGCGGGAGACGGAGGTGATGCGCTGATGCCGGTCGTCGACGTCGACCCCGATGAACTACGGTATCTGACTGGGCACGACGAAAAAGACGACGACGAACTCAAGTCGGACCTGTTCAATCTCGGGCTGGAATTCGAGGGCTGGACCGAGGACGACGAGTTCCAGCTAGAGTTCGCGCCCGACAGACTCGACCGCCTCTCCGTCGAGGGGGTCGCGCGGTCGCTGCGCTACCACTACGGCGACGACCGCGGCGTGGAGGTCCCCAACACGAACAGCGCCGACTGGAGTATCGAGGTCGAGGACCAGCCAGACGAGCGCCCCTATGTCACCGGCGCTATCGTCCGCGGCCTGGATATGGACGAAGCGGCGCTGGAGTCGCTCATCCAGCTGCAGGAGAAGCTCCACGCGACGATGGGCCGCAAGCGGGCGAAAGGCGCGATTGGGGTTCACGACCTGACGATGTTGAAAGGCGACTCGGTCACGGACGAGACTGGCAAGTCTATCACCTACACCAGCGCCGACCCGGACGAGGCGACGTTCGTCCCGCTGGACGCCGACGCGGAGATGACCCCCAGCGAGGTCATGGCGTCTCACGAAACCGGCCAGACCTACGGCGACCTCGTGGCCGACTTCGACCGCGTCCCGGCCATCTACGACGCAATCGGCCTGTTCTCGTTCCCGCCGGTCATCAACGGCCGCCGGACCGAGGTCAGCGTCGACTCCCGGGACCTGTTCATCGAGATGACCGGGACCGACCAGTGGACCATCGACCACATGTGTAATATCGTCTGCTACGCGCTCGCCGCCCGCGGCGGCCAGGTCGAGAAGGTTGACGTGTCCTACGCCGACGACGCCCCCGGCGAGTACACCGGCAAGACGCTGGAACGGCCGGACTTCTCCGTCCGGACGAAGACGGTCACGCACGACCGCATCGAGTCCATCCTCGGCGTCTCGCTGGATAGCCGCGAGGTCATCGACTACGCCGAGCGCGCCGGCCTCGATGCGACCGAGACTGAATCTGACGACGGTGTGGCATACGACGTTGAGGTCCCACCGTACCGCGTCGATGTCATCCACCCGCTGGACATCATCGACGACATCGGGCGGGCGCTCGGGTTCAACAGCCTCGAACCGACCTACCCCGACGTATCGACGGTCGGCGGCCGCCACGAGCGGTCCCGGCTTGAGGACGCCGCCCGCGACGCTCTGGTCGGGCTGGGCTTCGAGGATTTGCTGAACTTCCACATGATAAACGAGGCCGAGAACTTCGAGCGGATGAACCTCTCAACGCCGGAGGCCGAAGACGGAAACGACGCAGACACTGTCGGTCTGGTTGACCCGGTCACCATTCAGGAGCCCTACAGCGAGGACTACACCATTCTCCGGACGTGGGCGCTCCCGTCCATCATGATGGTGCTGGAAAACAACACCCACCGGAGCTACCCGCAGGATCTCGCCGAGATCGGACTGGCCGCCGGTCTCGACGACTCGGAGAACACCGGCGTTGCCGAACACCGCACCGTCGCGGCCGCGCTCGCGCGCACGGACGCTTCCTACGAGGATGCGAAGGCTCGCCTCCAGGCGCTCGCCGACGCCTTCGACAAGGACCTCGAAACGCCGCCGACCACGCATCCATCGTTCATCGGCGGCCGCGTTGCCGAAGTGGTTCTCGACGGCGAGCCGGTTGGCGTTATCGGTGAAATCCATCCGAAGGTGCTCGTCGAACACGACCTGGAACTACCTGTGGCTGCGTTCGAGTTCCGGTTAGACGCGCTGGAATAGCTTCGACTGCGAGCGGAGCGAGCGTCCAATTCTCTCCGCGCTGCTCTACTTGTCGCTCGGGTACACGTACTCTACGTCGCTCGGTTTTCCTGTGGCCTCTTCGTCGGTTTCGACCACGATGGTCGAGGAGAGCTTGTTGAACAGCCGCAGCCCTTCTTTCTCGTAGGCCAGCCAGCCCACGAGGATGTCGATGGGAAGCAGGAACGCCTTCCCGAAGCTCTCGATGGCTGCCGTCCCGTAGTCGATGGCGTCGCCGCGTTCGTCCGTCACGGCGATGTTCATCACCATTTTGCCCGCCGACTGACCCTGCCGGCCTTCGAGGGCCGTCCAGTAGATGAACAAGCCGAGGCCGTTCAGGCCGATGGCTGGGGTGGTAACTGAGAGCCCCGGGTCAGGAGCGAAAACACGCCAGCGGCCTCACCCAGTGCGGAGAGGACGATACCGACGAGCAGGACGTCGAGGAGCCAGGCGAGAAAGCGGTCGTCCCAGGCGGCGATGTGGTGGGTGCGGGGACTGTCGCCCATGCCGGCGGTTCGCTGCAACCGTACTTCAAGATTCGCTGGTTACAGGTCCGCGCCGACGGCGTCCTCGACCGAGTCGAAGCCGTCCTCCGCGAGCAGGTCCAGCAGTCCCTCGTTGATTTCGCGGGCGATGGACGGGCCGCGGTACACCAGGCCGGTGTACAGCTGGACGAGTGAAGCCCCAGCGCAGATCTTCCGGTATGCGCCCTCCGCTGTCGAGACGCCACCGACGCCGACGACGGGCACGTCGACACGCTCGGCGACGAACCGTACCATCTCAGTCGCCTGATTTTCGATTGGCTTCCCCGAGAGGCCGCCCGTCTCGACCGCGTTCGGCGAGCGCAGACTGGCGGGCCGTTCCGTCGTCGTGTTGGTCGCGACGACGCCGTCTAGGTCGAGTTCAGTCACCAGATCAAGTGCATCCTCAACTGCCGGCTCGGGGAGGTCCGGCGAGAGCTTCACGAGCAGCGGGGCCGCGCCAGCGTCCTGTAGCTCACTGAGGATCGCTTCCATCGCGTCGCGGTTCTGGAGCTCCTCGAAGCCCTCCGAGTTTGGACAGGAGACGTTGACGACGAAGAAGTCCCCGCCTTCGGCGACGTGTTCGTACGTGGTCCGGTAGTCGTCGGGGGCCTCGCTCGTTCCGACGTGTTCGGTCTTGGCGATGTTGACGCCGACCGGGAACGGGGCGTCGACGTTCTTCAGCCGCTCGCCGATGACGATGGCCCCATCGTTGTTCAGTCCCATCCTGTTGATGATGGCCTCGTCCTCTTTGAGCCGGAACATCCGTGGGCGGGCGTTCCCTGTCTGTGGCTCGGCCGTGACACCGCCGACCTCGGCAAAGCCGAAGCCGAGCGACGCCAGGGTTTCGGGGATGGTCGCGTTCTTGTCGAATCCGGCGGCGACGCCGACTGGGTTGTCGAAAGTCCGACCGAACGCCTCTACGCCAAGTCGGTCGTCAGCGACGGTGTAGCGGTCGGCCATCACGTCGGCGACGCGCGTTCCGTCGATTGCCTCCAGCAGTCGGTGGACGCTCCGGTTAGCAGTTTCGGCTGGCAGTGAAAACAGGAGTGGTTTCGCGATATCGTAGGGTCTCATTGTGATGGTAGTCCGGTTGGCCCGAAAAACAGTGGTGACCGGTTGATATCGGGCGATGGCTCCGGCATCTCCGCCCGGTGGCACTGTGTCACCGTCGATGGTGCCTCAAAAGTCGTGTTCGACCTCTTCGGGGTCGGCCTTCTGGATGATAATCTTGTTGTCACGGACGCGGACGAACACCTCGTCGCCGATCTCCATCCCGGCCACGGCCAGCTCGTCTTCGTGAATGTTGATATGTACGTTGTGGTACTCGCCGTCCTCATCTTTGGCGCCACTCGGGCTGAGCTTCTTCTTTCGCACCATCGCGCTATCCTACTCCGCACTTCACCGCAGGATACACTTAAGTCTACCGTGCCGCCGGCCGCTGGCTGGTGGTTTTGTGGACGCGCGTGACGATTTCGACCCGAATATTCGGCTTGAACTGGCCGGTTTGCTGGTTTGAACCGGTACGTGATGGCTTCAATTTATAAAGGTACCCCCCGACGGAGGGCGGATTGGGGGGTATATTTATGTTCTGCCATGTGCTGAATTGGCATGGAGCGGTGAAATCCATGGCACCCGACAGTGACAAGCGCAACTTCGCACTGCGCGAAGACGGTGACGAATCGAGCGTCTTCTCGGGCGGAACACCTCGACAGGCTGCGCTGAAGGCAGCACGTCGACTCGAGCCGGCCGACGGTGAAGATCAGGCTGACCCTGAGGAGATACGACTACGGGAGAAAGGAACCCACAAAGTCCACATCTACGAGGCGTGGGCATGGGTCGAGGAAGCACCCGACGACAAACCCGACTGGATGCCCGGCGACATCACGAAAGGGAACGTCTCGAAGCAGGGCGTCGAACACCTAGACGAGATCTAGGTCGCATTCCCGACATTTTCGGTGCAACGCCCGGCCGGTAGCGGCTGCTGTAACTGTTCGTGCGCGCGCGGAGTCGACGTCTGTTTCGGCGTCCCATTCCCGACACGCCGTACTGACCGTCTGCAGTCGTGTGCAACACTCTCCCCCGTGTAATCTTGTCCCGTAGGCGACTCCCTTCGACGGGGTTAAGTGTGGCTCACCCATCGGAATGAAATGCGAACGCGGACAGGGGCCGACGCCCCCGAACGAACGCACTCGTTCCGACGCCCTTAAGTGTAACAGGACATTCGGAATGAACGCGAAGGTCGCTCGCGTCGTGCGGTTCGACGCGAGTCCCATCCGATGCCCTTAAGTGTAATAGGGAACTCGGAATGAACGCGAACGACGTTCGGTCGGGGTGTTGAACCCCTGCCGACACGGACCAGGCGGGATCGACTCGCCAACGAAACTCGAAGCCTTTATGGTGGCTTCGAGACAACAATCAGGTCCGAAGAAATGAGGATTCCACCCCTGCGGTCCGCCGTCAAGATGGGATCTGATGTTAGCCCTGATAGTTCGGTGACACTCGGTCGACGGGTGTCCTCGAACACCCTTCGATAGCGACCACACCCATTATATGGGTGTGATCCCGCCTAACCCCCCGGCATTGTGCCGGGATACATTCCGGTTGATCCTGCCGGAGGCCATTGCTATCGGAGTCCGATTTAGCCATGCTAGTCGCACGGGCTTAGACCCGTGGCATATAGCTCAGTAACACGTGGCCAAACTACCCTACAGACCGCGATAACCTCGGGAAACTGAGGCCAATAGCGGATATAACTCTCAGGCTGGAGTGCCGAGAGTTAGAAACGTTCCGGCGCTGTAGGATGTGGCTGCGGCCGATTAGGTAGATGGTGGGGTAACGGCCCACCATGCCGATAATCGGTACAGGTTGTGAGAGCAAGAGCCTGGAGACGGTATCTGAGACAAGATACCGGGCCCTACGGGGCGCAGCAGGCGCGAAACCTTTACACTGCACGACAGTGCGATAGGGGGACTCCGAGTGCGAGGGCATATAGCCCTCGCTTTTCTGTACCGTAAGGTGGTACAGGAACAAGGACTGGGCAAGACCGGTGCCAGCCGCCGCGGTAATACCGGCAGTCCAAGTGATGGCCGATATTATTGGGCCTAAAGCGTCCGTAGCCGGCCGGACAAGTCCGTTGGGAAATCGACGCGCTCAACGCGTCGGCGTCCAGCGGAAACTGTCCGGCTTGGGGCCGGAAGACCTGAGGGGTACGTCCGGGGTAGGAGTGAAATCCTGTAATCCTGGACGGACCACCAATGGGGAAACCACCTCAGGAAGACGGACCCGACGGTGAGGGACGAAAGCTAGGGTCTCGAACCGGATTAGATACCCGGGTAGTCCTAGCTGTAAACGATGCTCGCTAGGTGTGCCGTAGGCTACGAGCCTGCGCTGCGCCCTAGGGAAGCCGAGAAGCGAGCCGCCTGGGAAGTACGTCTGCAAGGATGAAACTTAAAGGAATTGGCGGGGGAGCACCACAACCGGAGGAGCCTGCGGTTTAATTGGACTCAACGCCGGAAATCTCACCGGTCCCGACAGTAGTAATGACGGTCAGGTTGACGACTTTACCCGACGCTACTGAGAGGAGGTGCATGGCCGCCGTCAGCTCGTACCGTGAGGCGTCCTGTTAAGTCAGGCAACGAGCGAGACCCGCACTTCTAGTTGCCAGCAATACCCTTGAGGTAGTTGGGTACACTAGGAGGACTGCCGCTGCTAAAGCGGAGGAAGGAACGGGCAACGGTAGGTCAGTATGCCCCGAATGGACCGGGCAACACGCGGGCTACAATGGCTCTGACAGTGGGATGCGACGCCGAGAGGCGGAGCTAATCTCCAAACGGAGTCGTAGTTCGGATTGCGGGCTGAAACCCGCCCGCATGAAGCTGGATTCGGTAGTAATCGCGTGTCAGAAGCGCGCGGTGAATACGTCCCTGCTCCTTGCACACACCGCCCGTCAAAGCACCCGAGTGGGGTCCGGATGAGGCCGTCATGCGACGGTCGAATCTGGGCTCCGCAAGGGGCTTAAGTCGTAACAAGGTAGCCGTAGAGGAATCTGTGGCTGGATCACCTCCTACTGATCGGGATCAGGCCTCTGGCCTGACCCACCTTTCGGTGTTCGAGAACTCCGTCGACCGGGCACCTATGAACTATCAGGGCTAACAACCGTGCGGATCTGCCGGGCCCATAGCTCAGCGGGAGAGCGCCGCCTTTGCAAGGCGGAGGCCCTGGGTTCAAATCCCAGTGGGTCCATACGACGTGCCAGCCCCGAACCGTGCCCCTTAAGTGTGGGACGGCGATGGGATATGGTACGACGACAGATGCACCAGGCCGGGTGAAACCGAGCCTGGGAAGGGTCGATTCGCCCACCATCTCCACCTTGGGGGCGAATATGAAACCGTGTGTACGTGCGATCCAGGCGTCCACTGGACTCGTTCAGTTGAACGAGTCACAACGACGTTGGCTACTATGCCAGCTGGTGGATTGCTCGGCTCAGGCGCTGATGAAGGACGTGCCAAGCTGCGATAAGCCATGGGGAGCCGCACGGAGGCGAAGAACCATGGATTTCCGAATGAGAATCTCTCTAACAATTGCTTCGCGCAATGAGGAACCCCGAGAACTGAAACATCTCAGTATCGGGAGGAACAGAAAACGCAATGTGATGTCGTTAGTAACCGCGAGTGAACGCGATACAGCCCAAACCGAAGCCCTCACGGGCAATGTGGTGTCAGGGCTACCTCTCATCAGCCGACCGTCTTCACGAAGTCTCTTGGAATAGAGCGTGATACAGGGTGACAACCCCGTACTGAAGACCAGTACGCTGTGCGGTAGTGCCAGAGTAGCGGGGGTTGGATATCCCTCGCGAATAACGCAGGCATCGACTGCGAAGGCTAAACACAACCTGAGACCGATAGTGAACAAGTAGTGTGAACGAACGCTGCAAAGTACCCTCAGAAGGGAGGCGAAATAGAGCATGAAATCAGTTGGCGATCGAGCGACAGGGCATACAAGGTCCCATGACGAATGACCGACGCGCGAGCGTCCAGTAAGACTCACGGGAAGCCGATGTTCTGTCGTACGTTTTGAAAAACGAGCCAGGGAGTGTGTCTGTATGGCAAGTCTAACCGGAGCATCCGGGGAGGCACAGGGAAACCGACATGGCCGCAGGGCTTTGCCCGAGGGCCGCCGTGTTCAAGCGCGGGGAGCCACACGGACACGACCCGAATCCGGACGATCTACGCATGGACAAGATGAAGCGTGCCGAAAGGCACGTGGAAGTCTGTTAGAGTTGGTGTCCTACAATACCCTCTCGTGATCTATGTGTAGGGGTGAAAGGCCCATCGAGTCCGGCAACAGCTGGTTCCAATCGAAACATGTCGAAGCATGACCTCCGCCGAGGTAGTCTGTGAGGTAGAGCGACCGATTGGTGTGTCCGCCTCCGAGAGGAGTCGGCACACCTGTCAAACTCCAAACTTACAGACGCTGTTTGACGCGGGGATTCCGGTGCGCGGGGTAAGCCTGTGTACCAGGAGGGGAACAACCCAGAGATAGGTTAAGGTCCCCAAGTGTGGATTAAGTGTAATCCTCTGAAGGTGGTCTCGAGCCCTAGACAGCCGGGAGGTGAGCTTAGAAGCAGCTACCCTCTAAGAAAAGCGTAACAGCTTACCGGCCGAGGTTTGAGGCGCCCAAAATGATCGGGACTCAAATCCACCACCGAGACCTGTCCGTACCACTGATACTGGTAATCGAGTAGATTGGCGCTCTATTTGGATGGAAGCGGGGGCGAGAGCTCCTGTGGACCGAATAGTGACGAAAATCCTGGCCATAGTAGCAGCGATAGTCGGGTGAGAACCCCGACGGCCTAATGGATAAGGGTTCCTCAGCACTGCTGATCAGCTGAGGGTTAGCCGGTCCTAAGTCTCACCGCAACTCGACTGAGACGAAATGGGAAACGGGTTAATATTCCCGTGCCACTATGCAGTGAAAGTTGACGCCCTGGGGTCGATCACGCCGGGCATTCGCCCGGTCGAACCGTCAAACTCCGTGGAAGCCGTAATGGCAGGAAGCGGACGAACGGCGGTATAGGGAAACGTGATTCAACCTGGGGCCCATGAAAAGACGAGCATAGTGTCCGTACCGAGAACCGACACAGGTGTCCATGGCGGCGAAAGCCAAGGCCTGTCGGGAGCAACCAACGTTAGGGAATTCGGCAAGTTAGTCCCGTACCTTCGGAAGAAGGGATGCCTGCTCCGGAACGGAGCAGGTCGCAGTGACTCGGAAGCTCGGACTGTCTAGTAACAACATAGGTGACCGCAAATCCGCAAGGACTCGTACGGTCACTGAATCCTGCCCAGTGCAGGTATCTGAACACCTCGTACAAGAGGACGAAGGACCTGTCAACGGCGGGGGTAACTATGACCCTCTTAAGGTAGCGTAGTACCTTGCCGCATCAGTAGCGGCTTGCATGAATGGATTAACCAGAGCTTCACTGTCCCAACGTTGGGCCCGGTGAACTGTACATTCCAGTGCGGAGTCTGGAGACACCCAGGGGGAAGCGAAGACCCTATGGAGCTTTACTGCAGGCTGTCGCTGAGACGTGGTCGCCGATGTGCAGCATAGGTAGGAGACACTACACAGGTACCCGCGCTAGCGGGCCACCGAGTCAACAGTGAAATACTACCCGTCGGTGACTGCGACTCTCACTCCGGGAGGAGGACACCGATAGCCGGGCAGTTTGACTGGGGCGGTACGCGCTCGAAAAGATATCGAGCGCGCCCTATGGCTATCTCAGCCGGGACAGAGACCCGGCGAAGAGTGCAAGAGCAAAAGATAGCTTGACAGTGTTCTTCCCAACGAGGAACGCTGACGCGAAAGCGTGGTCTAGCGAACCAATTAGCCTGCTTGATGCGGGCAATTGATGACAGAAAAGCTACCCTAGGGATAACAGAGTCGTCACTCGCAAGAGCACATATCGACCGAGTGGCTTGCTACCTCGATGTCGGTTCCCTCCATCCTGCCCGTGCAGAAGCGGGCAAGGGTGAGGTTGTTCGCCTATTAAAGGAGGTCGTGAGCTGGGTTTAGACCGTCGTGAGACAGGTCGGCTGCTATCTACTGGGTGTGTTATGGTGTCTGACAAGAACGACCGTATAGTACGAGAGGAACTACGGTTGGTGGCCACTGGTGTACCGGTTGTTCGAGAGAGCACGTGCCGGGTAGCCACGCCACACGGGGTAAGAGCTGAACGCATCTAAGCTCGAAACCCACTTGGAAAAGAGACACCGCAGAGGTCCCGCGTAGAAGACGCGGTCGATAGACTCGGGGTGTGCGCGTCGAGGTAACGAGACGTTAAGCCCACGAGCACTAACAGACCAAAGCCATCATTCATACGCACTGTGACTCATTCACCGACGATTTACTCGTCGCTGACCGAGTCCAGGCGCAAACTGGATCGCACGTAATCACACGGTGGAAAAGTTGATCGAGACTGGTGCTTTCGTGGTTCGATTCCACGACTCGACGTTAGGCGGCCACAGCGGTGGGGTTGCCTCCCGTACCCATCCCGAACACGGAAGATAAGCCCACCAGCGTTCCGGGGAGTACTGGAGTGCGCGAGCCTCTGGGAAACGCGGTTCGCCGCCACCATTCATACTTACATAGCCCACTCAGGAGAGGTATCTCTCCCGAGTGGGCTTTCTGTATTTGTACAAACCGAGAGCTACGTGGCTGGATCGAGAGTTCGCAGACTTGTGAAGTCGAATTGAACGAATTCACAGCACTCCTCGACGGTGTCGCACCTGCTGTCTGTCGAGATGGTCCGAGCGGATCTTGACGATGTACGGCTCGTGTATGCCGTTAATTCCGCCGCGGGTCGCACTACTTGCCAACGCGAGCAGTTTGGTTCTTTGGACGGGGACAATCATCAATCTACAGTACTATCCCGGTCGAGGGAACGGTGATCTGGATCAGGCAGAGAGTAATGGCTAATCGAATTCGCTACGCTTAAACGACCGAGTTGACTACCTCTATTCGCGCCAAGGTGGCAGAGTCTGGCCTAACGCAGCGGCCTGCAGAGCCGCCCATCGCCGGTTCAAATCCGGCCCTTGGCTTCCTCGTCTCTTACACCCCCGAGAAGTGCCGGTACGTAACTGTTACCTGCCTTTCTCTATAGACTCGACGTTGTGAACTGTTGCTCGAAAACGGTTGCACACAGAATCAAGACTCTATCGAAGAATACAGTACGGGCAGGCCGCTCATGGAATCCGCTTTCGACGGGGCAACGCCCGACCTATCGGGGTCGCACGAACTATAGTAGCCATTGAAAATCAATGCACACCTGATCGCACTGCCGTCGTGCGATCAGTGTGTAAATCGTTTCGATTGTTACTATAGTGTACGGCCACAAACTGGTTCCCGGGACATTCGAAGCTGGAGTTAGCGGAGATGGGGGCGGCGGAGAAAGATGGATGACGCTGCTGACCCGGTATCAACTCTTATTTGTCGGCACCAGTATTACAGTTGCAATGGGGTTGTTGGGACGGGAAATACGGCGGACAGTCGTCGACAACTACGAACTGCTACTGATTTGTCTGATCGCCATCGCTGCGGTTGGCGGATATCTCACGTATACGGGCCACGTTGCTCCGGGAACGGACACGACTACGCGTCAGGTGTCGTCGTGGCAGTCGTCCGGATCGTTCTCCCACAATGCGACAGTTCGCAACGGTACCTCGGCGTTTCCAGAGGGTGAAGTGCTCGAAGATCAACCTGTGTATCTCCGGACGGTCGCCCCCGTATTGGACGGCGCGTTCACGTACACGTACAGCGCCAGCAACGAAAGCGACCTTACGGCCTCGGCTGACGTGTTTGTTCAGTATCGCTCCGTCGAATCAACCCAGAACGGAGAGCTCGTCTACTGGGAGGTCAAACGACCACTGACACAAGGCACTGTGCAGTCGCTGGCCGCGGGTGAGCGGCTGACGGTTCCGTTCTCGCTGAATGTCAGTCGCGCAGCCGAAACTGTTCGACGTATCGATTCGGAACACGGCCAGACGTCCGGTCGACTTGAGATGGCGGTGGTCTCTCAGGTGGCTCTTTCGGGGACGCGCAACGGGCAGTCGGTCGACACGACTCGGACGTATCGCCTCCCGATTATCCCGAGGCAGAGCAGCTACCGGGTCGAAAACGCTGGCCCGGTTCCGAACAGTGGTGACCGAACCGTCGAAGCGCAGGTCGAAAAAGCGTATGGACCGATCTGGACTCTCGGTGGCCCAGTGCTCCTGCTTGGTAGCTTTAGTGGTGCTGCTGCCATCGTCTACGGGCGCACGACCGACTATCTCACACTGACCGACGCCGAGCGCCGATGGCTCGCATACAAGTCCGCCCGTGAGGAGTTTGACGATTGGATAACCGTCGGCCGGGCTGATCCAGTCGACGACGACGTCTGGACGACTTCAGTTGATTCGCTCGTCGGGCTCGTGGACGTCGCAATAGACACCGAGGAACGTATCATCGAGTCAGATAGCGATTCTGAACTCATCGTGTACACTGGTGACCGACTGTTTCGGTACGCGCCTCCGCCAGAACCCGGAACTGATTCGACTGTGGGAAACAGTGACGCTGAGACACCGGACTGACCGGGTTGTTTTACTGCTTTTCGGTGCCGTCGTCGTCGGCTTGCAGTTCGGGCAGTGCATCGAGTTCTGGGACCAGCCGGTACCCGGTCACCGTGCCGACTGCAGCGGAGAACGCGAGCGCCGCAACCAGCTGCGAGACTGGGCCGAAGCCAGCGCCTGAGGCAGCTGCCACGACAAGAACCGTGAGTACGATTCCGGCAAGACCGATCGCGGTCTCGCGGACAGCGACGCGCCGGAACCGGCGACGGCGGTCACTCGGTTGCGTCTGGAGTACCGGGAGGACATCGTGATATCGCGTCTGCACGAGGTAGTTCGTCACTACGACGAGCAGGCCAGCGATGAACGCCCACGGCCCCCAGCTAATTCCGAATGCCGGCTCGAAGCCGAGCGTGAATCCGTTCGGTTCGGCTGACTGTTGACTTTCGGGTGTCGTCGGCACGGGCTCAGCGCCACCGCCGGCCACGGTTTCGGGTTCTTCTTCGCTGGTGGTGGGCGTCTCAGCCGGTTCGTCGGTCGACGTCCCGACACCAGTACCGCTGCCACCGCTTCCGCCGCCAGCGGCTGTTTCAGTCTCGTTCCCGTCATCGTTTACGGTCTCGTTCGTCGAGTTACTGTCCGTCGGCGTTGGCGTCGGCGTCGTGGGATCGCCCCCGCCCTGCGTACCACTCCCATCATCGTTACTGGGTGGCACACCGCCACCACCGCCACCGGTTGACCCACCGCCGCTCCCACCGTTGCTCTCGTCCCCTTCGGTTGACTGCTGTTCGGGAACAGGGGCGGTGATCGATATCGTGCCAGTGAAGTTGCGCTCCGCTGGCGTCACTGCCAGCCCAAAGCGCACTGATTCGTCGGGCTCCAGCGAGACAGTGTCGCCGGCGACTTGTGCTCCGGTGTCCATCCGGTACATGCGAACTGTTTCCGGCTCGCTGTCCAGTTCGACGGTAGCGGCACTATCAGTCCCCTCGTAGCCCGCAAACCCGACGACGAACAGGTCATCGACGCGGGTCTGACCGTTCGGGAGCACTGGTGAAAGACTGATGCGTAGCTGCCCTGTCTCGTCGTATTCGACGTACTGGTCCCCGTTTACCGTGTCAGCGGGAGCCAAGTAGACGCCGGAGTTCCGGTCGGGTGCAACCTCGTCGCCGTCGATGAAGGCACCTGTCGCCATAGCGGTCCCTGCGAGGAGGACGACCGCTGCCATGACAGCGATGAGAGTGCGATTCATAGTTGGTTGTGTCGTGCCGACTGCGTTGGATCTTCGTGTGTGCCTGTATCTGGGCCTGTTGGTCGGCGGCCAGCGCCGGAATCGCGTTTCACTTACTGCTGGACCGCCTCGACGACGAAGGTCACGTCGCTGATCTCGCTGAGATCGTCGCCATCGACGCCGTCATCTCGGAGGTCGACAACGATGTCCAGTTCCACGGTGTCGCTGTAGCCGCCGTCTGAACTCCCGCCGTCGGGGTCGAGCGTGATAGCCTGGTCCGAGCCGACAATTGAGACGCCAGCGGACCCCTCCCGGAAGTCCAGAACTTCACCGTTTGTGGGGTCATCCCCAACCCCGGTAGTGCTGTCATCAATATAGAGGTTGACCTTGGATTGGCTGTTGTTGTCGACCTCCAAAGCGTTCTCGAAGCTGGTCTTCGCTTGTTCGTTGAGATTCGTCTGTTCGAAGTTGATGATATCAACCGACTCGTTTGTGTCCGTCCCGACGATGCTCGTGGCACCGCTCCCCGGGCTGAACCCCACCTGTGCCGATCCGGTATCGCCGGTGACTTCGAGATTGACGTTCCGGTCTGCTTCGATAGAGGTGAACGCACCGGATCCAAACACCGCACCCGTCCCCACACTGGCTGCACCAATACTAAGGAGAAAGCCACGCCGATTCATTGGAAGCTAGTTCACGGCATAGTGGCTTAGTACTGAACAGCGTTAGCGGCTTCAATGAGTGCTTTAGCCGGGCTAATGCAACAAAATAGTAAGTGGTACCCTCTCGATAAGCGAACTGAACATGAAACTGAACCGTAGAAGCGTACTCGGTCTCATCGGGACAGTCGGTATCGGATCTGGCGCGGCGTTCGGCTCTGGTGCATTTAGCACTGTCAGCGCAACGCGTGAAGTCGAAGTCAACGTCGTTGGCGCTGACGGCAACGGCTCCGAGATCGCAACCGAATTTACTGACGTGCTTGTCGACGCGTCCGCCGATGAGGTTGCGCTTCGGAATAGCAACGACGATCTCGTTACCGACGCTTCAGGACTATTTCCGAATTCAGACAGTGACTCCTCCAATGACACGCTTACTCCAGAAGGTGGCAACAACTCACAATTGTCAGATAGCTACGTAAGCCTCATCGCGAACGATGTGTCTGTCGTCTTTGGATACGAGGACGGTGGAACCGACGAACGGCTGATGCCAAACAGTACGTACGACTATGAAAGTGGGTTCTTCAAACTGGTCAACAACGACGACGGAAACTCGACGGCGTTCAACGTTGAGCTGAGTACCGGCAGCGGCCTTCTTTCCGATATCAACGGGAGCGGCGATACCCACAGCGAAGAGGTGTCTGCGGGCGGGGTTTCTGACCTCTCTGCAACCCTCGAAACGGGCGACAGCGCCCAGGAAACCGAAGACCTGACAATCACAATCACTGAAGTATAACGGGTTGGCTCTGCTGTTCGACTCCTTCACCTATCCATGCCCTGCTGCCGGCAGACGCCTGCCTCTGGCGATGGATGTCTAGCGTAGAAAATACAGTTACTTACCATTTACAATCAAATACGAACAAAAAATCTATCAAGTAGTGCAGTTTAAACAGGAACATGGGACAGGTGGGGGTTAGCCGGCCAGAAGAGCGACAGCTATCGCGTGATGACGTATACGACATACTGAGCAACCAACGGCGCCGGTACGCTTTACACGCGATAAAACAGGAGGACGAGTGCGCCGAACTCTCTGACCTTGCCGAGCAAGTCGCTGCGTGGGAAAACGACAAGTGCATTCAGGAGATCACGTCCACGGAGCGACACCGCGTGTACACGTCGATGCAGCAGACACATCTCCCGACGCTTGAACGCGCGGGAGTCATCACGCACGACAACGGGACAGTTACGATGACCGATACAGCTGACAGCCTTGACGTGTACCTTGACGTCGTCCCGGGGGATTCGATTCCGTGGGCGGAGTACTATCTCGGGCTCGCCGCTGTTTCGTTAGCGCTCGTCGTCGCTGTCTGGGTCGGTGTCTTTCCACCGTCGGTTCCGTCGCTCGTGTGGCCGACGGTCATCACGCTGCTGTTTCTCGTCTCTGCGGCGTACCACGTCACGGAGACTCGCCGGCTGCAACTCGGCGCAGCCGATAAGCCACCGGAGTTGTCGGAATGAACAAGAAGTGGACCCGACGTGGTGCACTCGCGTTCATCGCTGGTGGGGCAGGCCTGCTCGCTGCTGAAACATCCGGTGTCACTACCATCGACGCAAAGCGGTCCAGTAACCTGAAAGCGACCGACGGCAGCGATGCACTGCTTGGTATCGACATCGGCCCAGTCAGTGGAATGGACGGCCAGCAAGTGACACTGCTAACGCTCACCAACAACTTCGACCAGCAACTTACGAGTGTTCGTGTCAGCCCCGGTCCCGCTCCACCGTTCGAAACTGTCCAGACGCCGAACAGGCTTCTGCCGGGCGAGAGCGGCGATGTCACAACGACGCTCGCCTGTGACTCAGAAGGGAGTACCACTGTCAACCTTGATATCACTGCTACCGGCGACGACCAGCGTATCGAACTGAGCCGATCGGTTTCAGTCGAGTGTCGCGACCCCAAGGTGTCGTGGTGGCACTTCGAAGATGTTAGCAGAACGGATATACCGGATTCCTGGGCCGCTGGCAACGATGGCGAACGGGAGTTTAGTTTTGACAGGGACCGCGACCGCTTTTATGAACCAGACCTAGCGACATCCAGTCAGGGCCGCGGCGAAGTGCTCAATTTCGATGGTGACGATGCCGTCACCGTTCCTGACGACGATACGCTCGACTTGACTGATGATTTCTCGCTCTCTGCCTGGGTATTCCCCCGAAGCCAGAATGGCCTCACACGACTGTTCAGCAAGTGGAACTCCCGTGGCGACGATAGCTATCAGTTCGGCTTCGGTGGTGGTTGGAAGGGTTCGGACGACAGAGAACTGCTCATCGAGACCACCGACGATAACAAACTCACGGGTGTTTCGCTGACGAAGAACCGGTGGGCACACGTCGTGTGGACCCACGGATCACAGGACAGGGTGTACGTCAACGGGGCGCAAAAGGGGCCGACGTTTTCGCTCCCCGATGCGCAGGCGTCCGAACAACCGCTTCGAATCGGTACAGGACTCAATTCTGGCGGGAACGCTATCTATGGATTCGACGGTGCCATGGACGAACCCAAGGTGTACGACGCCGCGCTCACCGCCGAGCAGGTGAGCAATCTCTACAATTCAAGCACGGCAAGCGCAGGTGGTGGCGGCGGCGATATCACCGGCTGAACCCGCGATCATTCACGCCCAAGCAGGCGGCGTACCTGTCGCTTCAGCGGGACCGACCGGTCTCGGCTCCGCTCGCGCGTTGTTCCGAACCCGAAGGTCGCCCCAACTGCCGCTGTGAGGCTTCCTAACACCAGGAGATTGAACGCCCCGATTGCCACCAGCGGGTGGACTCGGTGCAGTCCCGCGATGACGCCCGGCGGTGCTAGCAGGAAGTATCGATGCTCTTCGACGGTCACGACCGCCTGTTCGCCCGGTGGTGGGGCGGGCACCGACAGCGTTGCCGTCGCGGACCCGCCGCGCTGGACGACAAGCCGGTTACGGTCCATCGCCGCGTCCGGGTGCGATGATTCGAGGATAATGAGCATCGTTACCAGTCCGCCGTTTTCGGCAGTGAACTCGCTTTCGACGGTCTCCCCGGGCGTGACATCCTCGCTAGTGCTGTCGATGGTGACGCTGTGAGTGCCGCTCGGAGCGACCATCGCCGCGTTGGCTGGGACGAGAATCAACACTGCCAGTGCGAGTATAACCGTCCAGCCATTGATGGCGTCCCCGTCGCGCGAACGAGTCCGTTCTCTGGTCCGCTCCTCGCTGGCCCGGAAGCTGTCGACGAAGACGAGCAGAAACAGTCCGAGCCCGATAGAGATGAACAGTCCACTGAGTCCCTGTCCGCTCGTCAGGTCGCTGTTGCCCGGCCCGCCAATCAATACCAAGCCGCTTTCTGCCGCCGTTCGAGCGGAGCTGATGGCGGTGCCGAGACCGGGGAGCCGGACGACCTGTCCGTTGATCTGGAGTGCTGTCGCGACGACTCGGTCGTCCGTGACAACCGGCTCACCTCCGCTCTGGTCTCTGAAGGGGTTGTTGTCCCCTTTCGTGATGTAGCCGCCGTCGGTCTCCGCGACGACCCGGTGTGTCGTCAGTCCGCCGCCCTGTAGCTCGACCGCTTCGAACACGATGACGTCCCCCGGCTCAATCTCGCCAGCGACGGGTGCAGGAACGGCGACGAACGCGTCGCCCGTGTTCAGCGTCGGCGACATACTCCCTGAGGTCACGTACCCCAGCAGGATCGGCTGCCCGAGGAGTTGCCCGATAACGAGGGAGAGAACGACGAGGACAGCAAGCAGGGTGAACGCGTCCTCGACGGCCTGCCGCAGCATACCTGCAGTAGCCGGTCACAGGTTTTCAACCCTCCGAACAGCGGAGCAGTCGACGCAGTCGCTCATTATCCGAAGCGTACGAAATCGGCGCGTGGGGTCTCTGCGCGCGACGCACTGTCGTATGGTGACCGCGTGGCAGGCCAGTTCTGGTCGACCATATCACTGACCGTCTCGATCACTCTGTTTCGACAGGGATCGTGTGGACCTGCCGGAGCGGCGCGATGTGTGCTTTCGCCGCCTCGTCCAGTGGAAAGGTCCCGTGGATGTCGGCCGGGACCTGGCCGTGGACGACACGCCCGAACGGCGCGGCGGCGGTGGGATACACCTGCTCGGCCAACCGGGCGACAGGGGCCGCGACATCGAGGCCTTCCAGCGCTTCCTTCACAGCCGCTTCGCCGACGTGAACGGACTCGCCTTCAATCAGGATGAACGCAAACGGCAGGTCGTCGAACTGTGCCTGGAGAAACGCCTGAATCGCGTCGGACTCCCAGGGGACCGGCGTGATGTCCGTGGCACAGCGGGTTACCGTCTCGGCAGCGCGCCGGAACAGGTCGGTACTGCCGTCGTAGACGAGAAGCGACTGAGTCACACCCCATGTACGGGTTTGGGCCGTTTGAACGTTGTGTAGTGTCACAACGGCTTATGCTTCTGTCCCTCTACGTTTCTGTATGGACGCACGGGACGAACCGATGACCAGACTCGCCCGGCGACTCGAAACAGTACTGGAGAGCGCGCTTGCCGATAGCGTGTCGTGGACGGTCACTACTGACGGCCCAGTCGTCGCTCGACTGCCCGACCGCGAGTTCGCGTTCGAGCGGAACGATAGCCCGGATGGGTACCGGTGGACAGTCGTGTTACGCGCGGACGGGGCGGTCGTGAGCAAGTTCGGACCGTTCGAGACGGTCGACGGCGTCGTCGAGCAGGTCGAATCGCTCGTTCACTCAGAGGTTCGGTACACGGTTTGCTGTAACGGCTAACTGTCCCAGCGCCAGCACTACCCATCACGCGAATTCAGCGGCCGCGTTTCGGTCAGCGACACGTCGCTCGTGGGTAATCTCTATACGAACCCCGCACCAACGGATAGGTGTATGAGTTTGCTCAAGAGCAAGCACCTCCTCAACGGGATCGTCTCACTGGTCGTCAGCGTCGGTATCACTGTCTGGCTGGCCGACGACGAGGACGCGCCGTGGAGCCTGACTGACATGGCCATGGCCGTCGCTATTTCGTCGTTCCTGTCCGGCTTTTTCACCAGCTACTTCGCCGACTAACCGGGGAAAACGGGGGAACACCGATGCCGTTCCGGCCCGTCCGACTGGTATGGACAAACCAGAACCCGTCGACGACTGGCCCCACCGCCCATTCTCGCCGACGGAAGCCAGTGCCTTGCTGGAAGACATCGATGGCGCTGTCGCGGTCTGGGTGATGCACCACGACAACGACGTTCGGTCGGCCGTCGTTCTCGATGACGCCCCCGAGGACGCAGTCATCGACATTGTCGTCGAGACCGAGGCTGCCTTCGAAATGTACAGTTACACGAGCGGCGTGTGGATGGACTACGGTACGCAGCGGAAAGACGATCCGGATGCCCCGTCGATGGCAGGGACGCTCGACAGCTACGACGTTCTCGCTGGCGAGTCCGATATAGCCTGATCGATGCGATACATCGACACCGCCGTTACTGGGGCGAGACGCCCCTACCACCCGTCTATCAAGACACTCGAAAAGTAATCATTAAACGGCGCGGCGACTGACCCTCCTGATATGCAACGACGAGCCGCGGCGGCGTACTTCGCGTTCTTCCTCGTTATCAGTGTTGCTGCGTACGCCTACATCGGCGTCGCGGAGAGTCAGCGGCCGGCGGTGTCGCTCGACGCTGACGCCGAACTGACCAACGAGAGTACGTTCACTGTCGACGGAACGGAATACACAGCCACGAACATCCACATGTCCGGCGGCGGCGGTGGCGGCCACGGCGGCGGTGGCGGTGGCAGCATTGCAGCTGACCTCTCTTGGACGAACGAATCGTCACGGTATACAGCGACGCTAGAGCACAACGCCACGACGACCTACCAGAACGATACCTACCGCGTGCACACTGACAGCAACGAGAGTACGGTGACCCTCGAAGAAGAACTCAACGTCAGTGCGCTCCTCGCCGAGGACACCTCGGTCAAGAACACGCTGGCGACCCAGAACGGGACCGAGTACGTAGTCTACCGGTCGAACAACACGCAAGTCCCGCTGAGTGAATGGCTCCCAGAGCCGGAGACGGTGTCGTTCACCACCGGCGATACCTACCCGCACGCGACCGATAGCGGCACCCAGGAGACCACGATCTCCGAAGTGACCGACGACGGCGCGACCCTCGAATGGTTCGCACCGCGCGAGAACACAATCGAACTTTCGGAGGGTGGGAACGTCACGCTGAACGAGCAGCAGTTCTTCACGCACTTCCCAGACCATAGCACCGTCCAGATCGTCCCGATTCAGCAGTACGACCAGTACCAGACGACGCTCGACCAGCAGGACTACTTCCACGAGCGCAAGAACGGCATCTGGGGCGTCTCGATACTCTCGGGCATCGCTGCCGTGCTGATGCTAGGGATGGCGTATATGCCCGTCCGCGGATAACAAGACGTCTGTTTTCGGCTCTGTTCTCGGCGACTGACTTACGCGTCGGCTGCCCAGCTGATGTACGCCAGTCCGACACCGATCAACCCCATCACGACCGCTGCCGCCAGTTGTATAATTACCGCGCCCATCGACGCGTACGTCTGCCACGGCGTGCTGGCAATCGCAGCGAGCGTGGCGACGACGAGCAGTACGCCCACAGTCACGCCCAACGGGCGCAGCGGTTGCGCGAGTGCGCGCTGAATTGTACCGGTATTTCCGTCCATACTGGTGCCATCCGCCGTCTCGGTGGTAAATGAACCGGTCTCGAACTCTGTCCTGTCGCGCTGCTTCTTGTACACAGAACAGCGGGCCGGGCAGGAGTTGAACCACCTGCACTTCGCTCACTACGTTCGCTCGTGCCGTAGTTCAACTCCTTCCTGCCGGTTCACTCACCGACTCGCGGTGCTTGTCGGTTCGTTGCACGGGCCGGGAGGGAGTTGAACCCCCGACCATCTGGTTAAAAGCCAGACGCTCTGCCTAACTGAGCTACCGGCCCTCGCTATTCGCTCGGGGGAGCGGCGATTAAGACCTTACGGTCCGTCGTCGAAGTACGATTCGATAGCCTCGCTGATGACTTCTCCGGGGGAGGCCCCATCGAGTGCGGCCTGCCGGCGGAGTCGACAGTAGGCGTCGCGGCCGAGTTGTGTCCGCAACTCGCCCAGCGCGTACCCGTTTCTGGCGAGCGCCGCGTCCACGGACGCGCCGTCGTTGACACTGCTGGCAACGGACCGGATCTGGCGGACGGTGAGGTTGTGGTCGAGGGCGGCCCACGCCAGCAGGAGGCGGGACTCGCCGGAGACTCTGGCGATGTGTTTGGCCGCCGTCGGCGCAATTTCCCCCTTGGCGACGTGAATCCGGACGGACCGGGGGAGGTCGTGCACGCGGGACCACTTCCGGATGAACGAGACCGAGGCTTCGCCACCGGCCCGTTCGGCAGCGGCCTTGTAGGACCCCTCACCACGGACCAGGGCTGCACACGCGGCTGCGCCGCGCAGAATGAACACGTTGTCATCGGCGCCGGCGGTGTTCTCGGAGAACTTCTCGACCGTTCTGGCGGCGAGCTCGAGGCTCTCGGAGTCGTCGGGATCGAACTCGATGGCCTCCTCGGGCCGCTGGCCAGTGAGTGCCGGGTCCCCGCGGATGACCGGTTTACCGACCGGTGATTCACGGTCGGTCGATGGAACGTAATTGTCGGGCCCCTCAGGCATCGATACGTGCTTGGGGAGCACCGCACAAAAGTATCCCGTACAGGGGTGTCATACAGGCTATTGTAAGTCATTCCGGGATTTCGCCGACCCGGGCCGGCGCAATTAATACGCAGTCACAACAGTCTGTATCAGTCGTCAGAGGCGCTCTCGCGCTCTTCGCTCATGTGCTCCCAGATTTCTGTGCAACCGCAGCCATCCTCGACGTTGTCGAGGTGGTCTGTGGTCGGCTCTTCGCGTTCGGCGTCGTCGTCGTGGGTCTGTTGTGCGTTCGTCATCGTTTCTGTCACAGCAGCGACCTGCGTGGCCGCCGCGTGGTGTCGTACTCCTTCGTAACGCCCCCACTATCTTAAACACGGACTCTCCTGTAAGCTTGGCCCGCACTGCGACTTACAGGCAACATATGTTTGTATCTCGTACAGATCCCACCAAATAGTGGGTCATTATGTTCTGATACACTCACCGCATGACTGCGGTGGATTCGACCCGATCCGGTGATACTTGTGACCGCCGATGCTCTCAGGTATCTCTGGAATCTAATGATATGTAATGACGACCGACGTTCACCAGCTCGACGACGGGGCCTGGATTTCCGTCAACGACTCGCGGGAAGTGAACGTCTCGGACCTGTGGTTGTTGGCTCGAAGCGACTTCTGTGGGTGTGAGACGACGGATTTCCTCGCCGAGGGGTTCGTAAAAGTGGGCGTGGATTACCCGGATATTCAGGCGCGAATAGCCGGTCAGTGTATCGCCTGCGGTGAAAGCGGTGTTACCGACTGGCTGACGGTCGGCCGCGTCGTAGACCCCGATTCCGGCGAATTCTACGGTGTCGTCCACGAGAGCGTCCATTTTCCGGAGAAGCGAACCCGGCTTGCCCGTCCCGATGAATAGGCAACAATTTCTTGTTTCGGGGAGTGGTGGCGACGGTTGACGGCAAAGTGTGTTGTATAAGTCTGTGAGACTTGTGGAAGAACACATTAGCTATGCCCAGTAAAGTCGAGAAATGGAAGGACGAGGTCTACGGTAACGAGATTCGAGAGCATCTGATGGAGTTCGCAGAGAAGGGCTGGGACGCCATTCCGGAAGACGAGCACGACGCCTGGTTCGAGCGCTTCAAATGGTGGGGGCTGTACCACCAGCGTTCCGGCCAGGAGTCGTATTTCATGATGCGCATCGGGACGCCAAACGGCGTCATCAAGCCCGGCCAGCTCGAAGTCATCGGCGAAGTCGCGAAGGAGTACGCGACCGGCCCCGTCGATAACCCCGAGTTCGGCGAGGCCTACTGTGACTGGACGACCCGCCAGAGCATCCAGCTCCACTGGATCAAACTGGAGGACATCCCGGAGATCTTCGAGAAGCTCGAAGCCGTCGGTTTGGGCACCCAGCAGGCCTGCGGTGACTCCTGGCGGAACATCGTCGGCTGTCCCGTCGCCGGCAAGGACAAACACGAGCACGTCGACGCCTGGCCCGTCGCCGAGGACCTCCACGAGACGTTCAAGGGCAACGACGACTACTCGAACCTCCCGCGCAAGTGGAAGGTCGCCATCGCCGGCTGTGACGAAGGCTGTGGCCAGGGCGACATCAACGACCTCGCCTTCGAGCCCGCCGAGAAGGACGGCGAACTCGGCTTCAACGTCCGTATCGGCGGGGGCCTCTCCCGCAAGGAACCGCGCCTCGCCCGCGATATCGACGTGTGGGTGCCGCCGGAGCAGGCCGCCGACGTGGCCCACGGCATGTCCGCGCTCTTCCGCGACCACGGCGACCGCGAGGACCGCTTCAACGCCCGCATCAAGTTCCTCATGGACGAGTGGGGGCCGGAAAAGATGCGCTCGGTCCTCCAGGACGACTACGTCGACTTCGAACTGCCGACCGCCGGCGAGGACATGCGCGACCAGTACAGCTACAACACCGGGTCCCAGGACGGGCACAACGACCACGTCGGGATTCACGAACAGAAGGACGGCAACTACTACGTCGGCCTGAACGTCCTGGTCGGCCGCATGGGCGCCGACGACGTGCTCGAACTCGCCGAACTCGCCGACGAGTACGGCTCCGGCGAGGTCCGACTGACCCAGCGCCAGAACATCATCGTTACCGACGTGCCCGAGGAGAACCTCGACGAGTTCACCAGCGAACCCCTCCTTGAGAACTACTCCCCGGACCCGTCGCCGTTCATGCGCGGTTCTATCGCCTGCACGGGCACGGAGTACTGCTCGCTCTCTATCGTCGAGACGAAGAACCGCCAGGTCCGCTACGCCCGCTGGCTCAAGGACAACGTCGAACTGCCCGAGGACCACAAGGACTTCCACATCCACCTCTCTGGCTGTACGGCCTCCTGTGCCCAGCCCCAGATCGCCGACGTGTCCCTGCGCGGGATGAAGACCCGCAAGGACGGCGAACCGGTCGAAGCGCTCGATATCGGTCTCGGCGGCGGCCTCGGCGACGACCCGCGCTTCGCCGACTGGGTGGAGATGCGCGTCCCGGCCGACGAAGTCCCCGGCGCGATCAAGAACCTCGTCAACAACTTCAAGAACGCCCGCGAGGGCGGCGAGACCTTCCGTGACTTCGTGGAGGACCGCGACGAGGAAACGCTGGCCGAGATGGTCGAGCCCGAAGAGACGGACTACCACGACCCGTACATGCACAACACGAAGATGACGTGGTACCCCTACGCAGAGGACGACGACATGCAGTCCTCGCCTGCGCCGACCGATGGTGCCGGCGAGCCGCTCCCCTCTGACGACTAAGTCACACTGCTGGGCATTCGCGTCTCGACTGTTGTCGAATTGCGCTGTGACCCGCCTTTCTCACACAGTTTCTCCCGACGCTGTGGCCGGGAGCGCGCTCTGTCGCGCGACCCGGGGGAGGGCAGGTCTGCCTGAGGATGAGACACAATTTAAGTCACCGTGAACATACCGCAAGCGAAGCGAGCGGTTTCCCCGGACTCGCCGCGGTGTGGCGAGTCCGGCCTTTTTCGTCGACGTTTTTCAAGGAGTGGTTCGCGCTTCGCGCGAACCCGACGCAGAAAAAGGTCGTTGGTAAGCCTTATTCGCGGCACTGGCGTATCTATATATGGCAGCGGGAGGCCGGCTCCCGTGGCGCAAGCCATGAGGAAAGTCCCCCCACCTGTCGGACAGGTGACCGGGCGCAAGCCCGGGGCGGGAGACCGTCGGCTCTGGAACAGCAACGACACGTCGTTGCCGGACCGATGAGGTGTGCGAATCCCGAGCGAGGCTGGTCGTGCCCCACCAGACGGTGTGGCACGCGGCCAAAGCGAGGGAGAGTTAACCCACCGAGGGCAGTCGCGACCCGGTGACTCCGGGGCGCGCAGTTGTGGACCACATCCGTGCTCCACCCGTGGGCCGCAGACGCCCCACGCATTCCGTGGGCCGCAAACGCCCCACGCTTCCGGCGACGGACCGATGGAACGGCGAAACCTCACCGGTGCAAGGCCGCGTCGACAGGTAGTCCGACGCCGCGCGCAAGCGCTGGACGTGGCCGCTCAGCCGAATGCTGGCCCGAACAGAAGGGGGCTTACTCCCCGCAGCCATACGAGCCTTCGAGCGGCGGGTCCGATGGTTACAAGCCCGCGCCGGCCACAGGCCAGAGTATGACCGCAGCCGACCTTATCGACGCAGTTCGTGACGACCAGCAGACGGAACTCTCCCGACTGGGCTCCTCGAAGACGCTCTATGCTGACACCCGCGGCGAGATGGAACCGGACGTAGTGCTTTCGGCGGCCGCCGCCCGCGAGCAGGCAGCTCACGACACGTTCGACGCCTGGAGCGACGACGGCCACGACGACGCGGCGGTGCTGTTCGCCGATGCGGCGGGCGAGACGGCTGAGCGCCGCGATAGCATCGACGCCGATCCGGTCGACCGGACGCCGGCAATGCACGGCGTGCTCGCTGACCTCGATGGGACCGTCGAACGCCTCGGCGGCTTCGTCGGCTGGTCGCTCGTCGACAAGAAGGTCAAAGAGCAGTACACCGGCTTCTTCACCGGCCAAGCGGACCCACAGACGGCGAGTACGTTCCGCAGCGCCGGCAGCGACGTGGTGGACCTCCGCGACGAGGCCGCCGAACTGCTCGATGCGGTGTGTGGGAGCGACGACGACTGGGACGCCGCGGAGGCTGCTGCTATCGATGTCATCTCGACGGCTTACGACGAATACTTCGAGACGCTCGAAGATCTCGGCGTGAACCCGAAGCCGGTCTGCTAACGCTTCACGAACCACGCGGCTCAAGTCCGTCCAGCCCGATGTGTGGGTAATGAGCGACACCGGCGGCCCACTCTCTATCGACCGACCAGATGTCGACCGCGAGTTCCGTGTCGACGCCCCGTTCGAGCCGGCGGGCGACCAGCCCGAGGCTATCGAAGGGCTCGCGTCGGGCTATCGCCAGGGGATGGACCGGCAGACCCTGCTCGGTGTGACTGGCTCCGGGAAGACAAACACCGTTTCCTGGGTCGTCGAGGAGATTCAGCAACCGACCCTCGTTATCGCCCACAACAAGACCCTCGCGGCCCAGCTGTACGAGGAGTTCCGCGAGCTGTTCCCGGATAACGCCGTCGAGTACTTCGTCTCCTACTACGACTACTACCAGCCCGAGGCCTACGTCGAGCAGACGGACACCTTCATCGACAAGGACGCCTCCATCAACGACGAGATCGACCGGCTGCGCCACTCCGCGACGCGCTCACTGCTCACCCGGGACGACGTCATCGTCGTCGCGTCGGTGTCGGCCATCTACGGCCTCGGTGACCCGCGAAACTACATCGACATGTCCCTCTCGCTCGAGGTGGGCCAGGAGATCGAGCGCGACGACCTGCTCGGTCGGCTGGTCGACCTGAACTACGAGCGCAACGACGTGGACTTCACACAGGGGACCTTCCGCGTGCGCGGGGACACGCTGGAGATCTACCCGATGTATGCCCGCTACGCCCTCCGAGTGGAGTTCTGGGGCGACGAGATCGACCGGATGCTGAAGGTCGACCCGCTGGAGGGCGAGGTCAAAAGCGAGGAACCGGCCGCCCTGCTCCACCCGGCGGAACACTACTCGATTCCCGAACAGCGGCTCCAGCGGGCCATCGACGAAATCAAGGAACTGCTGGACCAGCGTATCAGCTACTTCGAGCGACAGGGCGACCACGTCGCCGCCCAGCGAATCGAGGAGCGGACCACGTTCGACATCGAGATGATGCAGGAGACGGGCTACTGTTCGGGTATCGAGAACTACTCGGTCCACCTCTCGGACCGCGAGACGGGTGAAGCCCCTTACACCCTGCTGGATTACTTCCCCGATGACTTCCTCACGGTCGTCGACGAGTCCCACCAGACGCTCCCCCAGATCCGCGGCCAGTTCGAGGGCGACAAGAGCCGCAAGGAGAGCCTCGTCGAGAACGGCTTCCGCCTGCCGACGGCCTTCGACAACCGCCCGCTCACTTTCGAGGAGTTCGAGGAGAAGACCGACCAGACGCTGTACGTGAGCGCGACGCCGGGTGACTACGAGCGCGAACACAGCGACCAGGTGGTCGAGCAGATCGTCCGACCGACCCACCTCGTGGACCCGGCCGTCGAGATCGCGTCGGCGACGGGCCAGGTTGAGGACCTGTTGGAGCGCATCGACGAACGTGTCGAGCGCGACGAACGGGTGCTCGTCACGACGCTGACCAAGCGGATGGCCGAGGACCTCACGGAGTACCTGGAGGAGTCCGGCGTGAACGTCGCCTATATGCACGACGAGACGGACACGCTGGAACGGCACGAACTCATCCGGTCGCTCCGGCTTGGCGACATCGACGTGCTGGTCGGCATCAATCTCCTCCGGGAGGGGCTGGACATCCCCGAGGTGTCGCTCGTTGCGATTCTGGACGCCGACCAGGAGGGGTTCCTCCGGTCGGAGACGACGCTGGTACAGACGATGGGCCGGGCCGCCCGGAACGTCAACGGCGAGGTCGTGCTGTACGCCGACGAGCGCAGCAACGCCATGCAGTCGGCCATCCAGGAGACCCAGCGCCGCCGGCGCATCCAGCAGCAGTACAACGAGGAACACGGCTTCGAGCCGACGACTATCGAGAAGGAAGTCGGCGAAACGAACCTGCCGGGGAGCAAGACCGACACCGGCGGCATTTCCAGCGACGGCGCGAGCGACGCCGACGAGGCCGCCCGCCAGATAGAGCAACTGGAAGAACGGATGCAGGAGGCCGCGGACAACCTGGAGTTCGAACTGGCCGCGGACATCAGAGACCGCATCCGCGAACTGCGCGAGGAGTTCGATCTGGACGGCGGCGACGACAGCGACGGCGTGCCGGCACCCGGTCCGGAGTTCTGACCCGGAATCTAGACTCTGGTCTGACCCGGCTTCTGGGCACCGCTCTGATACTGCCCGCTCGCGCTGCTGTCAATCGGCCCGCTGACTCGCCCCTGTCCGGCACCGATGCCGCTGTCATCTCGACTTGGATTAATACAACCAAAATTGTTTTACGCGCTACTGCAGTTGTATAGCGTGATGTCCCGCGTCTCGCTCCCACACGATGCGAAGGCCGGTCCCACCAAGCCGGAGGTCCGGGCCGTTCTCGCTAGCAAACTCGCTCTCACCGGGTCCGACCACTTCGCGGAGGTCGGCTCCTGTACCGGTGCCGTCACCATCACGGCGGCGCGCCGGGCCGGGCGGGTCACTGCGCTCGAACGCAAGGGGAACCGACTCGACGTGACTCGCAAGAACCTCGCCGCTAACGACGTCGACGCCGATGTCGAACTGCGTGAGGCCGAGGCCCCGGAGGGCTTGCCGGACGACGCCGACGCCCTCTTCCTCGGCGGGTCGCGCAACTACGAGGCCATCCTCGACCACGCGGTCGAGACCGGTGTCGACCGAATCGTGATGAACGTCTCGCGGCTCGAAGTCGCTGGCGCGGCGACGGAGGCCTTCCGCGAGCGCGACATTCTGGAGGAGGTCGTCCAGTTCCAGGTGAGCCACGGCTACGAACTCGCCGGCGCGACGAGTTTCAACTCGGAGAACCCGGTGTACATGCTCGTCGGCAGCGCCAGTGAGGACGTTGCTGCCGACGGCGGGTCGCCGGCCGAATCTGCGGCGCAGGACGGAGGCGACCGATGACGCTCTACGGCATCGGCCTCGGTCCCGGCCAGCCCGACCTGGTGACCGTCCGCGGGAAGCGCGCCCTCGAATCCGCCGACGTGGTGTACTCGCCGGGGCGGCTATCGCGCTCGGTCGCGACCGAACACGTCCCCGAGGAGCGCATCGGCGACCTCGACTTCCCGATGACACGCGACGAGGAGAAACTCCGGGCGGCCTGGAAGGACGCCGCCGCCGAAATCGCGCCGACGGCCCGCGACGGCGACGCCGCTTTCGTCACGCTCGGGGACCCGAACGTCTACTCGACCTTTGGCCATCTCCGGCGGACGCTGGCGGCGTTCCACCCCGAGGTCGACCTCGAAGTGGTACCCGGCGTCAGCGCCATGTCGGCGTTCGCGACGGCGCTCGGCGTCGAAATCACCGCGGGGTCAAGCTTAGCGCTGCGTGAGGCCGACCGCGGCGCGTCGCCGACCGGCCCCGATCGGATGATCCTGTTCAAGGTGACCGACGCGCCGGCGACCCACGAGGGGCTGGTCGAGGCCGGCTACGACGTTGTGTACGGCCGCCGGCTGTTCATGGAACAGGGCGAGACAGTTGTCACGGACGACCCAAGCGAGATCGACGAGCGAGACTACTACACGCTGGCCTACGCCGAGAAGCCCGAGACCCGCGTCGAGCAGGCGACCGACGCCTTCCTCGAAGCGGCCGACGAGAGCGGCGTCGTGACCGACGGCGGCGAAAACGGGTCTGGGGCGGTAGTGCGACAGGAGCGCTCCGAAGCCGCCCTCTGTGGCGACGAGGTGAAGCATGACTGAGGACGCTACCGAGGCCGGCGAGACGGATCCACAGACTGCTATCGACTCTGTCGCCGGCAACCGAGACGACCGCGTCTACGAGCACAACGCCGGCGACGAGCAGGAGGGCATCCCATTCGTCGGGGCCGGCCCGGGCAACCCCCGGCTGCTGACCGTCGCCGGCCGCGAACTGCTGGCCGACGCCGACCTCGTGGTCCACGCCGGCTCGCTCGTCAACAGCGAACTGCTGGAGGAGTACTGCGACGACGCCGAGACGGTCTCCTCTATCGGCAAGGACTTGGAGGAGCTGATTCCGCTGATGCGCGACGCCTACGAGGCCGGCGACACCGTCGTCCGGCTCCACAGCGGCGACCCCGCGATTTATGGAGCCGCGCTGGAGCAGATGGACGCGCTCGAACACGAGGGGGTCCCGACCTACATCGTTCCCGGCGTCACCTCGGCGTTCGCCGCCAGCGCGACGATGCGCACGCAGTTGACGCTGAACGAGGTCGCCAACCACGTCGCCTTCACCCGCCCGCAGGGCAAGACACTGGACGAGGACGAGGATCACATCTCCGAGTTCGTCGGCATGGGCGACGTGACGACCTGTATCTATCTGGGAACCCACGCCGTCAGCGAGACGATGGACCGTCTGCTCGAAGACGGCCACGACCCAGAGACGCCTGTTGCGGCGATTTATCACGCTTCCTGGCCCGACGAGGACGTCATCGAAGGCACGATTGCGACCATTGGCGAGAAACTGGAAGACGCGGGGTATCGCGCCTCCGCGATGGTCGTGATTGGGGACGCTGTTGGTGGTGAGGACTACGAGCGCTCCTTCCTCTATGGCGACTGGGCGAACCGTGGAAGTGACTCGACTGACGGAACGCAGGAAGCCGACGACTAGGATGACTCGTCAAATTGGTCAAGCACAATTCGAAAGCCCCCGGTCGCTCCGGTCGAGGGCCTCGCTGTGCGCGCTCGCTTCGCTCGCGTGCTTGCTTCGGCCGTCTTTCCGGAGCGACCGGCCCCTTTCAGTCCACCCGACAGCACCGCGCTGCACCGCGAGCCACACGCCTCCCCAACCGACTCACTCCCGACTGCCGTCGGTCGTTCGTCCCTCGCACAGTTCTGGCGCGCCATCCGAGCGCGCCAGCGCGCGCCGACAGCAGTTTCGCGTCACCTCGCAGTCGAGTATTGACTCACAGACATCACCCACGCGGCTGCCCGGCCGGTCGCCTGGGGCAGTTTCAC
The DNA here is from genome assembly GCF_008728975.1 of Haloarcula sp. CBA1131. Classification (NCBI taxonomy): domain Archaea; kingdom Methanobacteriati; phylum Methanobacteriota; class Halobacteria; order Halobacteriales; family Haloarculaceae; genus Haloarcula; species Haloarcula sp. CBA1131. The sequence goes on along the minus strand of NZ_RPCY01000001.1, from coordinate 207,054 downwards.
CGGCCGGACGTAATTCATGAGTACTGACACCGACAGCGATTCGAGTTCGAACAGTTGCAAAGCGCCCGACTCGGACGGCGAGGTAGCCGAAGACATCGCCATCGTCGCGTTCGAGCGGAAGATGGACACCGCCGAGGACATCGTCGACGGCATCGGCGACCGCTACGAGTCCATCGACATCCTCGAATACCACGGCGACGTGTTCGAGGAGCACTGGGGCGAGTACGACTGCTTCATCGGCCTGATGGCGAGTGGCATCGCGATGCGCAAGACGGCCCACTTGCTCGACGACAAGTGGGACGACCCCGCAATCTGTGTCGTCGACGAGGAACTCACGTGGGCCATCCCCATCACCGGCGGCCACCACGGCGCGAACCAGGTCGCCGACGACCTCGCGTCGATGGGTGCGGTGCCGGCGATGACCACCGCCTCGGAAGCCGCGGACAAGCAGGGCGTCGAGAAGCAGGCGAAAGCGCTCGACGCCCACGTCGTCAACGGCGATTCGACCGTGGCGACGAACCTCGCCGTGCTGGACGACGAACTCGGTCCCATCGAGCGCCTCGACGGGCCGAAGGCCGTGCTGGTCGACGACGACGTGACCGTCCTGAAGCGGAACAAGGACGACGGCGTCGTGCTCGGTTGTGGCAGCGTCGCCGGCGCGGATGTCGAGCAGTTCCACGCGGCCTGGGAACAGGCGCTGGACGAGGCTGACCTCGACCGTGACGACGTGGAGTTCATCGCGACTGGCACCCGAAAAGCCGACGAGGAAGGCATGCTCGCCGCTGCTGAGGAGTGGGGGCTGGGTGTCATTGCCTTCGAGAAGGAGACGTTGGAGGAGTTCGAGGGACCGACCCCCTCGCGGTCGAAGGAACTCATCGGCTGGCCGGGCATCGCGGAGGCGTCGGCCATCGCCGCCGGTAGCGAGCACGATCTGCTGGCCGAGAAGACCCGCTATGACGAAGCTGTGACCGTCGCTATCGGGCGCTAATCTCGCTTTTTCTCAGGCATTGGGTTTTGGTTCCAGCTTTTCGCAACCGAGCAGCTACTGAACCATCTCTGGCCGCGACTCCACAACTGTTCCGAGTTCTTGCCACTGTACAACTCTAAACTTATTTATTATGTGGGCCTGTGGTGACAAATGGCGCATGACAACACTACTCGAAGACAAGACGGCGGTCGTTACGGGCGGCGCGAGCGGGTTCGGCCGGGCCATCTGCCGACGGTACGCGGAGCACGGCGCAGACGTTATCATTGCGGACCGACAGCAGGACCCCCGCGAGGGCGGCAAACCGACCCACGAACTGGTCGAAGCCGAGACAGACCAAACAGCACACTTCGTCGAGTGTGACGTGACCAACCCCGACGACCTGGAGGTGGCTGTCACCGCGGCCGAGGAACTGGGTGGCATCGACATCATGGTCAACAACGCCGGCATCTCCGAGATAGCTGATTTCTACGAGACGACTGAGGAGGACTACGACCGGCTGATGGACGTGAACACGAAGGGAGTGTTTTTCGGCGCGCAGGTCGCGACAGAGGCGATGCGGGAGAACGGCGGTGGCACTGTCATCAATATGTCCAGCTCCGGCGGCATCCGCGGCACCGGCCTGCTGGTCAACTACTGCACTTCGAAGGGCGCAGTCCGACTGTTCACGTACGCGCTTGCGGATCGCCTGAGCAACTACGACATCCGGGTCAATGCCATCCATCCGGGCTACAGCAAGACCCAGATGTTCGAGGACGAGCGCATCGACGACACGACGAAAATGATGCTGAAGGAACTCATCCCCTCCGGCCGCTTCGGCGAACCGGAGGAAATCGCCGACGTGGCGACGTTCCTCGCCAGCGACATGGCCTCCTACGTCAACGGCGAGAGCGTTGTAGTCGACGGAGGACTGACGAACACCTGACCGAAGCAGCTATTACACTGTTTGCGCTGCGATTCGTCGACGTGAGTACGGTTGCACAGCCACCGCTCTCGACTCTTCCCCGAGCTCGTATACAACCAAACTACCCCTTCCCAACACCTTCGGTTGGACTAGTACAAGCACAATTGTTTTATGCGAAAGCGGCGTTGTACTCACCATGCGCCACAGTATCGAGATTCGACCGGCGGCCCTCGGAGACCGAGGATGAGTAGCGACGGACGCCAGTCGACAGCGGCCGCGGCTGAGGCGACGCGTCCAGCCGACTACGGGACGCTGTACGTGGTCGGTATCGGGCCGGGGCTCCCCCACGACATGACCCAGCGGGCGAAAGACGTTATCCAGACCGCTGACTGTATCATCGCCTCGAACCTCTATCAGGAGTTCCTCCGGAAGGACGGCACGCTCCCGCCCCAATCGGCTGAACTCGACGGCGAAACCGATGACGGCGAAATCGCTGGCGAAGAAGGGGCCGTACTGGAGCGGCCCGACGGCAGTCAGCAGACGCTCATCCGGTCGTCGATGGGCAAACAGGTCGAACTCGCCCGCGAGGCCTTCGAGCGGGTCCGCGCCGGTGAGGACATCGCCCACGTCTCCGGCGGCGACCCGAACGTCTACGGGAAGTCCGACCTGCTGTTTACGATGGCCGACGCCGACGACGCCGACGATGTCCCCATCGAAATCGTCCCCGGTGTGACCGCGGCGCTGTCGGGCGCGGCGAACCTCGGCGCGCCGCTGTCGAACGATTTCTGTACGATTTCGCTGTCGGACAAATGGCGCGGCTGGGACGAAATCGAGGAGAAGCTCCGGGCGGCCGCGATCAGCGGCTTCGTCGTCGTCCTCTACAACTGCTGGCGCGACTACGAGCGAGCCGTCGATGTTCTGCGGGAGGAACGAGCGGACGACGTGCCCGCCGCTATCGTCAACGACTCCGGCCGCGGGGAAGCCGGCCGGAACCTCGACGACGAGACGGAGACGATCACGACGCTTGGCGAACTGTCCGAACACGACGACAAGGTCGGCGGCATGGGTTCGTCCATTGTCGTCGGCACTCACGAGACCGAAGTCTGGCGCAACGATTATCAGGAGTTCCTCGTCACCCCGCGTGGCGGGCGTGACGTCGACGATTTCTAACAATGAGCACTGACAACACTACTGACGCAAGTACCGAGACAGAATCGAAATGCGGGGCGAGCGAGGCGGGAAGCGCCTCCGAGAGCGCGAGCGAAGTAGAGACCGATACCACCTCGAAATGCGGTGCGAGCGCGAGTTCGTCGACAGAGACGAGTCCGGACACGGGCGACGACACCGCCTCGAAGTGCGGGGCCTCGTCGTCGTCCGAATCGTCGTCCTCGTCCAGTAGTCGCTCCTGTGGCGCGTCCTCGTCGTCCGGTTCCTCGGACGAGGAGGAGGTCGGCGCGACGGTCGACGACTTCGACGCCGAACCGGGCCGGCTCATCGCCGTCGGCCTCGGCCCCGGCCAGCCTGAAGGAATGACCGCTCGCGCCCGCTCCGCCCTCATGGACGCCGAGCACATCGTCGGCTACACGACCTACGTCGAACTGCTGCCCGACGAGATTACTGAGGGAGCCGACGACATCTACAACACGCCGATGTGTGGCGAAGTGTCCAGAACGGAGGAGGCCATCGACCGCGCGCTGGCGGGCAACGACGTGGCCATCATCGGCAGCGGCGACCCGAACGTGTATGCGCTGGCCGGCCTCGCGCTGGAGATCATCGAGTCCAAGGGCGCGACGGCGACGATGCTCGACTTCGACGTGGTTCCGGGCGTCCCGGCAGCTCAGTCCTGTGCCGCCCGCGTCGGCGCGCCGCTGGTCAACGACACCGTCTCCATCTCGCTGTCGGACCACCTCACAGACATGCCGACCATCGAGTCGCGGCTCCACGCCGCCGCCAAGGAGGGCTTTACCATCACCATCTACAACCCCTGGAGCCGCAAGCGCCGGGACAACTACGAGAAGTGCTGTGAGATCTTGCTGGAACACCGCGACCCCGAGACGCCCGTTGGCGTCGTCCACGCCGCTGGCCGCGAGGACGAACAGGTCGAAATCGTCGAACTCGGCGAATTGCCGGAACTCGGCGAAACTGACCTCGTGGACATGACCACCACCCTCCTCGTGGGCAACGAGGACACCTACGTCTGGGACGACCGGATGGTGACCCCGCGGGGCTACGAGACCAAGTACGACTACTAATGTACCGAATCACTATCGACCGTGAGGCCTGCGACGGTATCTTCGCCTGTCTCGTCCGCGACGACCGCTTCGTTGAGGATAGCGAGGGACTGGCGGCTATCGAGACGGACGACCAGACGGCAATCGAGGCCACTTTCGACGACGACCGGCGAGACGACGCCGAGCAGGCCGCTGCGGCCTGCCCGCTCGATGCGATTCACGTGGAATCCGTCGAGGAGGACGTCGGGGCCGCCGATACACCTGCCGGCACCGACCACGAGGAGGTCCAGCCATGAGCGTCGAAACGGGTGCGCCAAACGATATGCTCGCAGCCCACCCCGAGACGGCGTACTTCTGGGGTCGGGTCACCGGCGACGGCGAGTGCGAGGACAGCTGTATCACCGTCCGGACGAACGACGAGACGGCCGCTCGGCGGCTCGCCTCCATCGCCGGTGCGGAGCGGGCCGACCGCCGCATCGTCGAGCGGGCGTATGCCCACGACACCTCCATCACCCGCCAGGAGGAGGAGTTCACGGTGCAGGTCGTCGGCAGCCTCGCTGACCGTGCCAGCGCCGCGCTTGGCCTCCCGTTCGACGGCGAGTCGGGCGGCTACCGCTTCGACGCGCTGGCCGACTACGACCGCCAGCTCCTCCGGGGGCTGCTCGAAAGCTGTGGCACGGTGTGTTTCAAGTCCGACGACAACGCCGTCGGCATCTCGTTCGTTCACGAAGACGAGCGACTCCTCCGGACGATACAGACGCTGCTCGACCGCTGTCCGGTCGACGCGCCGTACGACGAGCTCTCGGAGACCTCGTCGGGCTACTGGTTCGGCGTGGCCGACGACGCGGCACCTGTCCTCGGTGACTGGCTGTACGAGGGCAGCGAAGAGACGGGGCTGTTCGCGCCGAGCCGCCGGCGCAAGCTCCAGAAAAGCATTGAACGAGTCCGATGAGTGAAGCTATCACCGCGCCGGAGACGCTGGACGACGAAGCGGTGCTGCTGGTCGGCCACGGCTCCCGGCGCGAGAAGTCGAACGAACAGGTCCGCGACCTTGCGGTCGAACTGGAGGGCCGACTCGGCATCCCGGTCGACGCGGCCTTTCTCGAACTGGCCGAGCCGGCTATCGACGAGGCCATCGCGGGGCTGGCCAGAGCCGTCTCGCAGGTATCGGTGGTCCACCTCTCCCTGTTTGCCGCCAGTCACGTCAAAAACGACGTGCCCCTGGCCGTCGAGCAGGCCCGCGAGGCCCACCCGGAACTGACCATCAACAACGGCGCGCACCTGGGCGTCCACCCGGCGCTGCTGGACCTGCTGGACGACCGCGCGGCGGCCGTCGAGGCCGAACTGGGCGTCGACCGGGAGGAGGACGACGTGGCCGCCGTCGTCTGTGCCCGCGGGTCCAGCGACCCGGACGCAAACGCCGACGTGCACAAGCTCGCTCGCCTGCTGTACGAGGGCCGCGAGTTCTCGCGGGTCGAAGCGTCGTTCATCGGCGTTACAGAGCCGCTGCTCGACGACACCCTGCACGACATCGCCAAGACCCGGCCCGACGCCGTCGTCGTCATCCCGTACATGCTCGGCGACGGCGTGCTGACCGGCCGTATCAAGGACGGCGCACGCGAGTTCGACGAGGAGTATCCCTACGTCGACGCCGCTCCCGGCGAACCGCTGGGGACCGACACGCGCCTGCTGGACGTGCTTGGCGACCGCTGGCAGGAAGCCCGCACGGGAAGCGTCGAGATGTCCTGTGACACCTGCAAGTACAAGGTCGAACTCGACGGCTACGAGGAGGATCAGGGCGGCGCTCGCGCGATGCTCCGGGCGCTGACCCATCAGGCCGAACACGCCGACCGCGAGAACGTCGACGACGACCCGCACGTCCACGACGCCCCCGAGAAACACGTCGCGGTCTGCACGAACCAGACCTGCGCGCAGGACGGCGCACCAGCGGTCCTCGAACGGCTCCGCCAAGCCGCCCGCGACAGCGACCAGTGCGACGCCCGCATCACGCGGTCGTCGTGTCTCGGCCGCTGCGGCGAGGGGCCGATGGTCGCCGTCTACCCGGACGGTGTCTGGTACGGCGGCGTCGAAGACGAGGACGCCGCCGACATCGTCTCCTCGCATCTTGACCGCGACCGCATCGTGAGCGAACTCGTCGACCAGACGCTTTGAGAGTACACCCTTACAACACTACAACCATGAGCTGCTACGAAATCGAGGCCCTCCGACTGGGCCTCATGAACGTTCTCGGTACCGAAGACGACCACGCCCGCCAGCACGCCGAACAGGAGCTGGAGGGTCACATGACCGGCCCCATTGAGGCCCTCGCCGGCGCGGAGACGCTGGCCGCCATCGAGCGCCACCTCGACGCCGCGCTCGTGGACCTCGAAGAGGAGATCGCCGCGACCCCCGAAGACGACCCCGAGTACGACTACCTCCGGGGGCGACTCGTGGCGGTCCGCGACGCCGAGCGGGCGGTGTCGCGCATCACCATGCAGGGCGAGGACGTCCTCGACGGGCTGGGTGAGGCCCACGACGTCCTCCACGAGGCGTTCCCGGTCGATGAGTAGCCAGCGCGCCCCGACCGCTGACCTCGGGGACGTGGCCCCGGCTCGCTCGCGCCATCAGGGCCGTCGCTCGGCGGTCACGCTGACCGACGGGCTCGCGGTCGTCGGCACCGCCGACGGGGACCTCCGGGCGTTCGACGTCTCGGCGGACTCCGGCCCCCCACGTCCGTGCTGGCAGTACGACACGGACGGGGAACCCAGCGTCGTCGCGGCGGTGTCCTTCGACGGCGGTGTCGTCGTCGGGGAGCGCAGCGCTCGCGGGCAAATCCGCTGTCACGACGCCGACGGGGACCTGCGCTGGCGGTACGAAACCCGCGGGGACCTCGGCGAGGCCCAGCAGGAGACCAGATTTCTGTTGCCGTTCGTCGCCAGCCTCGCAACCGACGGCGGCCGGCTCTATGCCGCCGCCAGACGGTACGAGCGACGGACTGACGCCGACGGGAACGACCTCCGCCACTTCGAGAGCGTCGTCTACGCGTTCGCGCCCGACGGCACCGTCGACTGGACGTACCGGACCGACGGTTCGCCGATATCCCTCGACGCCGACGATGGCCGTGTCGCAATCGCCTACAACCGCTGTCCTGGCGACCACCAGCACGGCCTCGTCGTCCTCGATGCCGCCGACGGTGACCCGCGCTGGATGTGGGACCCCGGCACCGACGGCCAGCGGCGTGTCGGTGACGTGGCCCTGCTGGACGACGGCGCTGTCGTCTCCAGCCACGGCGACTACTGTGGCTACCGGCTCGACAGCGGCGGCCGGGAGCGCTGGCGTGTCCCGCTGGCGACGCCGACCGACGTGGACGGCGACATCGTCTACGCGTACCCGAATCACGTTCACGCGACAGAGGTGGGCGCGGTGTTTGTGACCGGCAACACCTACCCCGAGGAGGGCCGCGAGACAGAGGCACGGCATCCGACCGAGCACACTGCCGTTGGCGTCTCGCCCGATGGCGACCGTCGCTGGGACGCGCCCGTCGGCGGCTTCGCCAGCGGGCTTGGCACCGATGGCTCGCTGCTGGCCGTCCCCGGTGCACAGAACTTCCGGGACCGCGATGCCGACGACCACGCGCTTCGGCTGTTCGGTGTTGCAGACGGCCCCATCGACACATTGGACACCGACGGCGTCGTGACGGCGGCCGCAGTTGCGGACGGGACCGCTGTCGCCGTCGAGGAGCCGGTCGTCTACCACGACGAGGGCCGCGAGCGCGGAGCGTACCGGCTGCATCTGGTTGAGGTGGAGAACGAGACGGCCCGTTCGCGCCACTGACGCGTCGACGTAGCGATTTGGGCCGGTAACGGCCCGTTCGGACGACTTTTCGCTCAGACGTGATATCCCTGGTTTGGCTCTGATTACTGTGTTATGTGGTGTCAAACTAACCATTCGACAGTCGTAGCGTCTCGGTATGGGTGCCCAGCATGGCCGATAACACAGACCCGGACCACGAGGAGACACAGTCGGAGGCAGACGCCAAAGCTGACGACGACAGCGCCGCTGCCGATCACCCTACAGAGCGTGAGCGGGAGTTCGCGCAGATGCAGCGACGGCTCAACGAGCGGGAGATGGGTCTCGACCAGCGGAGCGCGGAACTCGATCGGCGCGAAGAGAAGAATGACGCCCGCGAGGAGGAGCTTGACCGGCGAGAGGCGGAACTGGACGAGCGGGAGTACCGACTTGATGAACGCGAAGCCGCTCTCGACGACCGGGAGACGGCCCTCGACGAGCGCGAGGCCGAACTGACGGAGTACGATGCGCAGTTGTCAGAACGTGCCACGGAACTCGACGAGCACGAGAAGACGCTGCACACCTACCTTTCGGGGCAGATGACGGACGTAGAGGAATCGGTCACGGAGACGATGCACGACGCGCTCGACCAGTACGAGGCGAGCCGGTCGACCGGTCGGTTCGGTCCGACCGGCACGATGCTTGTCGGGCTGACCGGTGTCGCGCTCGTCGTTGCCGGGATCGGGTTCGGCGCGCTGGTCTCGGCCGGTACGGCGTCGTTCGGCGTCGGCGGGACGACGACGAACCTCGCTATCGCCGCCGTCGTCGCTATCGTCGGCCTGGCGCTGAATCTCGGAACGGTTGCCGGAAAAATCTGAGCCGCGTCGTCGTTAGTCCGCGGTCGCGGGATAGTCCAGGTCGTCCGCGGCTGGGGTATCACTGTCACCGAGCCAGGCGTGAACCCCTGCGATTGTGGCCCACAGCACTAGCTGGCCGAACACGACCGTCCAGCGGTAGGCCGCGACGAGCGCGGCAGGCACGTCACCGTGGACCGGGTTTGCCGGTGCGAGCGCGACCGGAACTGCGAGCAGTGCGAGCGGCAGCGCCATGGCTCCGAGTCGAATGGCGGTGTGGTGGCGCGCTGTCCGCTGATACGCGAGCCCGGCGAGCACTGCGACCAGCGCCCCCAGTGCCATCAGGCCGGCGTACCAGGCGAGGCGCGTCTCTGTCCCAAGCGCCTGCTCGACGCCCGGCGGCTGTGGCGGCAGGACGAGCCACGGCGCGCCGGAGACGGTGAGAAAGCCGGCTCCCGCAAGCGCCAGTCGCTTCGTCGCGCCCGAGCCGGGGATTGCAGGTTCGAGGAAGAAATACGCCATCCCGAACACTGCGACGCCGAACAGCAGGCCCCAGAGGACGCCGCCGCCGATGCTCGCGACGGCCGTCGTGAGCCCGGAGACGACGGGGCCGCCGCCGTGGCCGTGCCCGTGTTCGAACGTCTCCAGTCCGGCAGTGAAGCTGTTCCCGACTGTCGCGACGAACAGGCCGTAGACCAGCCCGCCGGCCACGCCGGCCACTGCGCCGCGTTCGAGGTAGTCAGTCGCCATCAGTGGCAGGTGATCCCGGCGCTGTGTCGGAAGTTGTGCAGCGAGTCGTGCAGCATCGGGTCCTGCACGAACAGCAGCGTGAAGCCGAGCGCCGCCACCAGCGCGACGGCAATGGCGATCTGCGGGCCGGTCAGCGACGCTCTGGCGCGTTCGATACGGTCATGCACGCTGTCCGTAGCGCGTGCGGTGTCAGTGTCGTCCTGCATTGAAATCTCGTTTGTCTTAAGAACAAGTAAGATTGTAAAACTTCCGCCTGAGACAGCTCCGGCCGGGGGTTATCGCTTGCTGGCGACGGCGTCGACGCGCTCGGCGGTCAGCGCGTCCAGCGGGACGACCGACGCGTCCGTTTCGTCAGCAACGAGGTCGAGCAGACCGGCGCGACTCCCTTCGCCCGCATCCACGACGACGGTGCGGTCGGCTGCTTCGCCGAGCGTCCGCGCCGCGTTTCTGGTCGCTGCGACCGGACTCCCGTCGGCGGTGTTCGCCCGCCCGTCGGTTACGACGATGACGACGCCGGCATCCGGGTCCGCCCGGTCGAGCACTTCGCAGGCGGCCGTCAGCCCGTCCGGCAGTGGTGTCCGGTCGCCTGTGGGGAGGTCTTTCAGGTGGCGTGCCGCCAGCGAGACGCTCTCGGTCGGCGGGAGGACCACGTCCGCGCCCTCGCCGGCGAAGGTGACAAAGGCGACTTCGTCGCGGGCCTGATAGGCGTCTTTCAGCAGTTCCAGTACTGTGCCTTTTGCGGCTTTCATCGCCGGGCGCATCGACGCGCTCGCGTCGACGGCGAACACCACCAGCGTCTCGGCGTCGCCTGCACGAACGGACTTCCGAAGGTCACGTGACTCGACATGGCCGCTCCCGCGACTGGCCGCCGCCCGGACCGACGCTGCGGCGTCGACCTCATCGTCCCGGCCGGCGCGCTCGGTTCGGACCGTTGCACCGCGTTTCGTCCCTGTCGCGCTCGCACGGCCGCTTGCGCTCCCACCGTCGGTGTCGACCGACGGGGCATCCACGTCGGGTGCGCCGCTGTCGCCGACTGTGGCGCGGGACTGGCCCGGCAGCAGCGGGGTGGCGTTTTCCGGGTCGTCGGACTGGTTGGACTCTCCCTCCCCACCGTCGTCTCCGGCCGCTCCTTCGCCGTCGCCGGCCTCTGCTTCCTGCCGCTCGCCGTCGCTGTCGGCCGAGGTGGGCGTTGGCTGCTCGCCGCGCTCGCCTGACTCGTCGTCGCCGCCCTCGCCGGCGTCACCGCTGTCGTCCGGCCGCTGTTCTTGCTGTTCGCTTCCGTCCTCACCGCCTTCGGAATCGGCTCCGTCGTTTACTGACTCGTCGCCGGCCCCCGCTTCCTCTCCATCGTCTTCCGCGTCACCTTCCTCGTCACCGTTTTCTCCGTCGTCGTCGGACTGCTCCTCGGATTCGTCCTCGCCGTCCTCGAAATGGTCGTCGAGCACGTCGTCCACGTCCGGCGCGTCCTCGAAGGGCCGGGAGGTGAGCCGGTGGGGGAGCGCGAACTCGGCGGCGCGCTCGATGTCTGATTCAAGAACCGTCGTCCGCCCGTCGAGCGCGGCGAACGTCCGGGCCGCCCGCGCGGTGGCGATGTCGCCGCGGTGACCGTCGAGGCCGGCGTCCCGACAGAGTTCGGCGATCTGCTCGCGGAACTCGCGGGCGAGGGCGACCTCGGGCAGCAGTTCGCGGGCGGTCCGCAGGCGCTCGCCCGGGTCGCGGTCGGGTTCGCTCTGCATCTCCTCGTCGCCGTCCTCTCCCAGTGCTTGGTCGATGATAGCGACACGGTCATCGAGGTTCTCGCAGGCCGACACCTCGGTCTGCAGGGCGAATCGGTCCCGCAACTGCGGGCGGAGGTCGCCCTCCTCGGGGTTCATCGTCCCGACGAGGGTGAACTCGGCGGGGTGGGAAACGGTGACGCCGTCGCGCTCGACCCGGTTCTGGCCGCTCGCAGCAGCGTCGAGCAGCACGTCGACGAGGTGGTCGTCCAGCAGGTTCACCTCGTCCACGTAGAGGATGCCGCGGTTCGCGCGGGCCAGCAAGCCGGGGTCGAACTCGTGGTCGCCGTCGAGCGCGTCGGCCACCGACAGCGTCCCGACGACGCGGTCCCGGGTCGCGCCCAGCGGGAGCGTGACGAGTGGCACCGACCGCGTCTCGACGGGTGGGTCCGCCCGCGTCCGGCAGTCGTCACACTGGGCCTCCGGCCTGTCCGGTGGACAGCCGTAGGGACAGTCCGCGACCGCGCGCTGCTCGGGCAGCAGGTCGGCGAGGGCGCGCACGGCCGTCGATTTCGCCGTCCCCTTCTCGCCGCGGACCAGCAGGCCGTCGAGGTCGTCGTCTGTCGCGACGGCCAGCAACCCGTCTTTGAGGTCCCGCTGGCCCACCACGGCTGCGAAGGAGGCCTCCTGCGAAGCTTTTTTGCCGTCGCCGAGTACAACCATACTTGTATTAGTGCAAACGGAGATTTAATAACGTTATGCCACAGCTAGGACTCTACACCGCGACGGAGAACGAACTCGGGGCCGTCCAGCGGGCCGCGGACGAGGTCGACGCCGACCTCGTCGTGCGCTCGGAGAGCGACCTCGACGACGAGCCAGCGGTCGAGGCGTTCGTCGACGAACTGACAGACGCCGACGCCGTAATCCTGTGGCTCCACGGAGCCGAGGACAGCATGCCCGGCTACGAGATGGCCGTCGAGCGGTTGCGCGAGGCCGGCGTCCCGCTCGTGGTGAAAGCGACGGGCGACGCCTTCGCCTTCGAGGACACGTCGGTTCCTGACGAGCACCGCGAGACAGTCTACGACTACCTCGAGAAGGGCGGGGCGAGCAACGTCGCCAACTGCGTGCGCTACCTGGTGGCGCAGTACGGGCACGCCGACCCATCCTACGACGACCCGGTGACGCTGCCGACGGAGGGCGTCTACCATCCCGACCATCCGGGCGCGAGCATCGACGACCTGCGGGCGACGTTCGACCCGGCGAAACCGACCGTCGCCGTCTGGTTCTACGAGTCCCACTGGACCCACGAGAACACCCGCTACGTCGACGCGCAGGTCCGGGCCATTGAGGCCCAAGGGGCGAACGCGCTCCCGATATTCTGTGAACCGGCGACCGACGCCGAGGGCCAGTGGAACGCCGAACAGGTCACTGAGGAGTGGCTCCTCAATGCCGACGGCAACCCGCTGGTCGATGCAGTCTGCTCGTCGTTCATGTTCTCGCTGTCGATGGACGAACGCGGCCGCAGCGCCGACGACGAAGGCCAGAGCGCCGAGGACGTGTTCCTCGACAAACTCGGCGTCCCGGTCATCCAGACCGTGACGACGATGCGGTCCCGGTCCCGGTACGACAGCAGCGACACGGGCGTGATGGGCTTCGAACTCGCGCTCTCGGTCGCGCTGCCGGAGTTCGACGGCAACGTCATCACGCACCCCATCTCGGGCAAGGAGCGGACCGACGACGACGCCGGCATCGGTAGCGCGCCGAAACAGCACTTCCCCATCGACGACCGCATCGACCACGTCGCGCGGCTGGCGGTCAACTGGGCCGAACTGCGCCACACCCCGAACGACGAGAAGCAGGTCGCCGTCGTCCTCCACAACTACCCGCCCAGCGACGACGGCATCGGGACCGCTTTCGGGCTGGATTCGCCCGAGAGCACGGTGAATCTGCTGGAAGAGCTGGACAGTCGGGGCTATGACCTGGGCGACACGATGCCCGACAGCGGCCAGTCCCTCGTCGAACGCCTCACCGCCCAACTGACCCTCGACGACCGCTGGGTTGCGGCCGAAGACGTGCGCGAGCTGAGCGTCGACACCGTCTCGCCGACCCAGTACGGCGAGTGGTTCGAGATGCTTGACGACGACTTCCGTGAGAACGTCGTCGAGGAGTGGGGCGACCCGCCCGAGCGCCCGTTCGCAATTCCCGGCGTGGAGTTCGGAAACGTGCTCGTGACAGTCCAGCCGCCACGGGGCTTCGGCATGGACCCCTCGAAGGTGTACCACGACTCCGACCTCCAGCCGCCACACGACTACGTCGCCTTCTACCGCTGGCTCCGCAACAGCTACGAGACGGACGCTGTCGTTCACCTCGGGACCCACGGCAGTCTGGAGTGGCTGCCGGGCAAGACTGTCGGGCTGGACGGCGAGAGCGCACCGGACCAGCTCATTGACGACATCCCGAACGTCTACCCCTACATCGTCAACAACCCCGGCGAGGGGACCCAGGCGAAGCGGCGCTCCTACGCCGCCATTGTCGACTACCTGACCCCGGTGATGGCCAATGCCGGGACCTACGACGACTTGGCCGACCTGGAAGAACTGGCCGACCGCTACCGCGAGGCCGGCATGGAAGACGCTCGGACCGACGACGGCGAGCACCTCGCCGAGCAGCTCCGCCAGACCGTCGACGAACTGGACCTCGCTGTGGGGCTGGGCATCGCTGGTGAGATTGACGAGAAGGCCGACGTACGTGGCCCTGACGAAGCCGGGTCGACGCTCGCTGAGGGTGACGTGGCTGGCGACGACCTCGACATTGACGCCCTCGTCGAACGGGTCCACGAGTACCTCACCGACGTGAAGACGACGCAGATCCGGAAGGGGCTGCACACGATGGGCGAGCCGCCGGCCGACGACCGACTGGTCGACTACCTGGTCGCGCTCACGCGCCTCGAGAACCCCGGCGCGCCGTCCCTGCGCGAGAGCGTCGCTGGCGTGCTCGGCGTCGATTACGACAAACTGCGCAACGCCCCCGGCGAGTACGACGAGGCGCTGGGGATGACCTACGCCGAGGCCGCCGACCACGTCCACGAGACCAGCAAAGACCTCGTCCGGACGCTGGCCGAGCACGACTTCGACGTGCCCGAGAGCGAACTCGAAGACAACACCTCGGAGGTGAATATGAACCTTCTCGTGGTCGACATCGAACCGCTCGGGGATGCCCGCGTGCGGTCTGGCGCACACGAGGACCTCCGCGAGGCGCTGGCCTACATCTGCGAGGAGGCGGCCCCCCGGGTGGCCGGCGCAGCCGACGAGATTCCCCGCACCGCCGATGCTCTGGCTGGCGAGTACGTCCCGCCCGGCGGGTCCGGCGCGCCGACCCGTGGCGGTGTCGACCTGCTCCCCACAGCCAGGAACTTCTACACACTGGACCCGCGGAAGGTCCCGGCCAAGACGGCGTGGGACGTGGGCAGCGAGGTCGCCGACGGTGTACTGGAGCGCCATGAAACGGACGAAGGCGAGTACCCCGAGGAAATCGGCGTCGTCGTCTGGGGCACGCCGACGGTTCGGACCCGCGGCGAGACAATCGCGCAGGTGCTCGCGCTGATGGGCGTCGAACCGGTCTGGTCCGACGCTGGCCGCGTCGAGGACGTGGAGCCGATTCCGCTCGACGAACTCGGCCGCCCGCGAATCGACGTGACGACGCGCGTCTCCGGCCTGTTCCGCGATGCGTTCCCGGCGGCAGCGGGAGTCGTCCACGACGCCGTCGACGCCGTCGTCGACCTCGACGAACCGCACGAGATGAACTACGTGAAGAAACACGTCGAGGAGGAGACCAACGACCTTGTCGCCGACGGCATGGACGAGGGCGACGCCGAGAGCGCGGCGAAACACCGCGTGTTCACCACTCGCCCCGGCGGCTACGGTGCCGGGACCAACAAGGCCGTCGACGAGGGCAACTGGGACGACCGCTCGGACCTCGCCGACGTGTACGTCCAGTGGGGCGGCTACGCGATGGGGTCCCGGGGCCGGGTCAGCGACGCCCACGACGCCTTCGAGCGCCGCCTGTCCTCGGTCGACGCGACGGTCAAAATCGAGGACACCGCCGAACAGGACGAGTTCGACTCCTCGGACTGGTACGCCTTCCACGGCGGTTTCATCTCCGCAGTCACGGAAATCGCCGGCGAGGAGCCGAACTCCTACGTCGGGGACTCCTCGGATCCGGACAACGTCGACGTCTACACCAACGAGGAAAAGGTCCGGAAGGCGATGCGCGCCCGCGTGCTCAACCCCTCGTGGCTCGACTCGATGGAGGAACACGGCTACAAAGGAGCCGGGGACCTCTCGACGACGGTTGACGTGGTGCTGGGCTGGGACGCGACGACCGACGTGGTCAGCGACACGCTGTGGGAGGACGTGGCCGAACGCTACGCCTTCGACGCGGACCGTCAGGAGTGGCTCCGGGACGTGAACCCCTGGGCGCTGGATTCGATCACCGACACGCTACTCGAAGCTATCGACCGCGGGCTCTGGGACGCCGACGACGAGACGCGGGACCGCCTGCGGGATCTGAACCTGGAGGTGGACGGTGATTTGGAGGCCCGTGCCGGGGCTGGCTCCAGCAACGATTCGACAGAGGTGACCTCAGATGACGACTAACACAGACGACGCGACAGACGGCGACACGAACAGCGAGGACGACTTCGAGGAGTACGCCGACCTCGGCGCGACCACCTCGAACGCGATGGATATCGCGGAGACGTCGATGGACCGCGTCCGCGAACTCGTTTCGGACGAGACGCTGGCCGACCGCATCCGCCAGAAGTCCGTCCACGCGACCGGCGACCCAGAGTTCCAGCACCTGTTGCGGTTCACCGGGACGGACGACGACGAACCGGTCCGTGCGGGGGCTCGCGCTGTCCTCGATGAACAGCCCATCGTCACCGACATCACGATGGTCAAGGCCGGCATCACCGGTCGCGGTCACGACTGTCCGGTCCAGAAGGCCATCGGTAACGGCGCGGAACTGGCCGCCGAAACCGGGATGACTCGCACGGCGGCGTCGGTCCTCGAACTCGACAAGCAGGGCGTCTACGACGGGGCGATTGCCGTCGTCGGGAACGCGCCGACCGCCGCGCTCGCGCTGGCGGACTGCATTGAGGACGGCACGCGCCCGGCGGTCGTCGTCGCCACGCCCGTCGGCTTCGTCAAGGCCGCCGAGAGCCGAGAGCGGCTCCGCGAGGTCGCCGCCGAGCACGGCGTGCCGACCATCACGAACGTCGGCCGCCGCGGCGGGAGCGGACTGGCCGCCGGGCTGACGAACGAACTGGTGCACGTAGCCTCAGACGTACGAGACGGGGAACTCACGCTCGATGAGTAGCGACGACTACGACCTCGATAGCGGGCCGGACCCAGCGGCCATCGCGGCGAGCGCGCCCGAGGACCCCGACGCCGACCGGCCGGTCCACGCTGTCGGCATCGGCCCGGGGAACCTCGATTTCCTGACGCCGCGCGGTGAGCAGGCGATTCGCGAAGCTGACGTAGTCGTCGGCTTCGAAACCGTCGTCGACTTCGTCGCCGACCGGACCGACGCGGACCTGCTGACCTGTGGCTACCGGGACGAACTCGACACGCTGGAGACTTTCGCCGAACGCGTGGCCGACGGCGAGCGTGGGACTGCGGTGGCGATGGGTGACCCGAACCATTCGGGCTACCAGTTCGTCGGGAAGGTCCAGCGCGCCGTCGACCGGCCGGTTCGTATCGTGCCGGGCATCTCCTCGCTGCAACTGGCTGCCAGTCGCGCCCGGACGCCAATGGAGGACACGACCTTTGTGACGCTCCACAAGAGCGGCGACCTCTCCACCGACCTCGACCGGCTCCGGAGCGACGTGGGCGACCGACACCTGCTCGTGTTGCCGCGCCCCTTCGACCTGATGCCCGAAGACGTCGCAGCCGAACTGCTGGACGCTGGCGGCAACCCCGAGCTGCCGGTGCTGGTCTACGAGCGACTGACCCACGACGACGAGGACCGGACCGCGACGACGCTCGGCGATCTTGCCAAAGATGCTGGCGGTGGCGGCAGGGACGACACGCGGTTCTCGGACCTGTCGGTGTTCGTCGTGCGGCGAGACTGAGGCCGTTTTACTGCGGTCAGCTAACTGCGGCGGGCTCTTGCTGCCGCCGCCTGTATTCGTTTATCAGACGGAACGCCAGCACGTACCCGATAGCAGCGAACACGATGGCCAGGATAATGTTCCCCGTCCACAGTCGGACCAGCACGTCGCCGCCCATCGACATCGACACACCGTCGAATGACAGCCCGGGTATCGGCCCCAGAATCCGGTTGCCGAGCCAGAAGCTCGACGCGTACACGCCCCACTTGACTGGCGGATTGAGTATCAGCACCGAGGCAAACAGCGCGACCTTGCTGAGCTGTCTGAACAGGTACGCGAGGACGAGAAAGGCGATGAACCCAGTGCCAAGCGTCGGTAGCGCGGTGAGGAACACACCGACGCTGAAGCTCATCGCGACCTCTCGCGGAGAGTGGTCCTCTATCAGCGCGGTCACCAGCTTCTCTTTGACCTGTTCCCGCGTCTGCGCTACTCGTCGGCGAACCATCTACGTGCCAGAATGTACCGTGGGTACAAATCGCTTCCTCTCGTCGACGGGAGCTCGGCACTGCCGCCGCGACAGCCCTAATCGCCCTCGCCGTCGGTCGCCATCGGCCGGTTTGTGGCGGCCAGCGTCGCCTCGAACGTCTGTGGCGTGCGCGTGTCGGCCATCGTCCGTGCCGTCTCGACGGCGGTTGCGACGGCCTCGGTGACGAGCGGATGGTCGCCCAGCGTGTCAGTGTAGGCGAGCCCGCCTCTGTCGAGGTCGAGCTTGGCGGGAATCTGCGTCTCAGTTGCGTCGGTCGGCGCGAGAAAGAGCGGCACGGCGACGGCGTGGTCGTGGGTGAGGTTGTACCTGACACATTCGACGGCGGGGTTTTGCAGCAGATAGCACGGTTCGACCTCGCCGAAGGCCGACCGCTCGCGCAGGCGCTCGGCGTGGTACTCCGTCACCTGCCGCTGATACGGCTTGCCGCTGGAGCCGAAGGCAACGAGTGCGACGGACGAATCGGCAGCTTCCGGTACCGCAGCGGCGGCACGATCACGGAGCGCTTCGGTCAGCAGTGGGCTTCGCCCAACCGGTTCGCAGTAATGCGTCTCGGCGTCGACCTCCTCGAGCGCCGCCGGAACGTCCGTGACTGTCGTGTGGTCGTGAGCGACGGTCATCGGGAGCGCAAACACCCGGTCCGCATCGATGGCTACCAGTTCGTCGCGTAACTCCCGACGGGGTTCGTGGTCGTAGGTCAGCACCCTCACGTCGGTGGCTACCCCGCGCTCGCGCAGACGGCGAGCGTGTGTCTCGTAGGGCGTAGCGCGTGACGTGTCCCGACCGATGAGCAGGAGTGTGTCGTGTGGCATTGGTAGCTCCTAACGCTAAAACAAGCTGAGTTGTTTTAGCGAAAGTTGGCTTGCCTGAACGTTGGCAGGAACCCACTAATACCTTTGGGTCCCCCGTCGTACCGGCTATCGACGACCGTCTGTGCAGCGCAGCGGGCACCGGGTCTTATGGATGCTGGACCGCAATCTCGGGCTATGGACGTGACCGAGAGTGACCTGCCCGGCGTGGGAAAGAAACACGAGGTGGACATCGGCGGTGGCCAACAACTGGTCGTCGTGACCCACAACACGGGCACTCGCGAACTGTATCTGAGAGAGAGCGAGGACGCCGACTCTGTGAAGTTGCTCGAACTCTCTGACCGGATGGCTCGGATAGTCGGCACGATACTCGAAGGCGCGTACTTCCAGCCGGTCGAATCCAATCATGTCGAGACGATGCTGTCGGAGGGCACACTGCTCGAGTGGTACGCAGTCGAGGACGACTCGCCGCTAGTCGGTGAGACGCTGGCCGGCGCTGATGTCGGTCAGCGAACTGGCGTCACTGTCGTCGCGATACAGCGCGACGACGACGTCATCGCCGCCCCCGCGTCCACCGCCGAAATCGAGGCCGGCGACACAATCGTCGTCATCGGCGAACGCGACAACTGTGAGCGGTTCGAGCAGCTCCTTGGCGGAGAGCTGTAGACAGATGCCTGTAGCCGGCTCGTTGGGGGGCTACCGCCGTGGCTGACCTGCTCGGTATCGGCGTGTTGTTCGCCGCCGTCGCGGTCGCTACCCTCGTCGCCGTGTGGCTGAACAAGTCGGTGATTCCGTTCTACATCATCATCGGGATGGTGCTGTCGCCGTCGGTTGCGGGGCAATTCTCCGTCGCCGGCTACGGCCTCCCCGTCGTCGAGTCCTCCGAGTTCATCGAACTCGGCGCGGAGCTCGGTATCGTCTTCCTGCTGTTTTTCCTCGGGCTTGAGTTCAATCTCGACCGGCTGCTGGACCGCTGGGAGCGCATCACCAGAGCGGGGACCATCGACCTCGCCATCAACTTCGGTGCCGGTCTCCTGCTCGGGTTCGCGCTGTTTCGCGACCCGCTCGCGGCCTTTCTGGTCGCCGGCATCGTCTACATCTCCTCGTCGGCCATCATCACGAAGTCGCTCATCGACCTCGGCTGGATCGCCAACGACGAGGCCGACCCGTTGCTCGGGACGCTCGTGTTCGAGGACCTGGTCATCGCTGTGTATCTCACGATAGCCGCCGCTCTCGTCGCCGGCGGGTCCGACGTGGGGGCCGCCGTGACCTCCGTCGGCGTCGCGCTCTCGTTCATCGTCGCGCTCCTGCTCCTGGCCCGCTACGGGACGCCGTGGTTCGAGCGGGCCCTGCAGACGAACTCGAATGAGTTCACAGTGATACGAGCCGTCGGCATCACGGTTCTCGTCTCCGGCATCGCCCTCGCTATCGGCGTCAGCGAAGCTGTCGCTGCCTTTTTCGTCGGGATGGCCTTCGCCTCGACCACCCACACACATAAACTGGAGAACCTGTTGGAGCCTGTCCGCGACACGTTTGCGGCGGTGTTTTTCTTCTGGATCGGCGTCGAGACCGACCCCCGATTGTTCGCAAGCGTCGCGGGGCTGGTCGCCGCCGCTGTCGTCGTCACCACGCCGACGAAAATCCTGTCGGGCTATCTGGGCGGCCGCGCGTACGACCTCGACCCCCGTCGGTCGATACGCGTCGGCCTCGGCATGGTCACTCGCGGCGAGTTCTCTCTGATCATCGCCGCCGTCGCACTGACCGGCGCAGGCACGTCGCTGTCGTCCGAGCTAGCCAACGCCGTCTACTCCTTTACTGTCGCCTACGTGCTCGTGATGAGTATTCTCGGGACGATGCTGATGCAGTACTCTGCTCCCTTCGAGGACTTTGCAACGGCCCGCTTCGGGGCGGAGTAACGAGAAAAATGTGGGGGCGGCCCTACAGTTCGCTGTCGGGAACGACGACGACCTTCCCGAAGCCTTCGCGGTCCTCGATTATCTCGTGTGCCCGAGCGATCTCGCTCATCGGCAGCGTCTCGCGGACTCGCGGCTCCATCTCTCCTTGCCAGACCAGATCAAGCACTTCGTCGGCCTGCCCCGGGGTGGCCATCGTCGAGCCGATGACCTGCAACTGGTTCCAGAAGATGCGGTTGATGTCCGTCTCCGGGTTGCCGCCGGTGGTCGCGCCGCAGGTGACGACCCGGCCGCCCTTGACGAGGCTTTTGAGCGAGTCCTGCCATGTCTGTGCGCCGATGTGATCGACAACCATGTCGACGCCGCGGCCGTCGGTCAGGTCCCGAATCTCGCTCGCGAAGTCCGCCTCCTCGTAGTTGATGGTGTGGTCCGCGCCCAGTTCTTCGGCGTAGTCGAGCTTTTCCTGGCTGCTGGCAGTGGCGAACACCTCAGCGCCGGCGTGGTCGGCTATCTGGACGGCCGCGTGGCCGACACCGCCGGAGGCACCGAGAACGAGAACGGACTCGCCGGCCTTCAGGTCGCCGCGGTCACGGAGCATCCGCCAGGCGGTCTGGAACACCAGTGGCGACGCGGCGGCCGTCTCCCAGTCGACGCCCTCCGGGACTGGCGTGAGATTCTCCGCTGGCACGGCGGCGTACTCGCTGTGGACACCCCGGACGTGCTCGCCGATGATGTGGAAATCAGGCGCGAGCGTCGGGTCGCCCTTCCGCGTGAACTCGTCGCCACCGCCGCTCTTGCCGGCGAGGACGGTGACGCGGTCGCCCGGCTCGAACCGCGAAACGCCGTCGCCCACCTCGTCGACGACCCCGGCGGCGTCACTCCCCGGGATGTGTGGCATATCGAGGTCGATGCCGGGGAGCCCGCGACGGGTCCAGATGTCGAGGTGGTTCAGTGCGGCCGCCTTCACGTCGATGACGACCTCGTCGCGGCCCGGTTCGGGGTCGGGAAACTCGCCATACTCGAGCACATCACGATCGCCGTGACTGTCGAACTGAACGGCTTGCATCGTCATCACTTCCCGTGGCTCGCTTATAAACGCCAGCCTCCCGGAGGCTATTCTGGTTGTCGTCGCCAGTGTTCGGTCTACCAGCGCCGCTCAATCTGTGTCTATTGCTTATTCTATTCTGTCTATGCACTGTATGGTTACAGAATACACATCTTCTCTCTATCTAGCCGACTTCTATTATTATCTATCGTATATGCGGCCATATCAGCCTGAGATACTGTGGATATCTGGAGATAAAAACACAAAAGACGCTAATTCAGATATCTGAGCGTCCTTCTCGGCCTTGCAACACTGTCCGGGCTTGGTGTGTGCTACTACTCACCACTGCTGGCTCGATGAGGAGCATACTTATCGCTCGAACCCGTTCTCTACGGCACCAATGACACACACATCAAACACACCCACTGGTCGCTCTCGGGCCGTTCCGACACGCGACTGCGTGGCTCCTCGCTGTGGGACAGCGGTGACCGACCGATGAATCTCTCGCTCGTTATCGTCGCGACGATGACTGGCGTCGCAACCGGCGTCGTGTTCGGACTGCTTGACGTTCCCATTCCGGCCCCACCGAATCTCGCCGGTGTCATGGGTATCCTCGGAATCCTCGTCGGCTATCGCCTCATCGAGTACTTCGACGTCGGCGTCAGCCTGCTGTCGTTGCTGAAGGTCTGACGACGATAGAGCGCTTTTCGGACCTGAGCGTCCTAGCTTCTCGCTACCAGAACGACAGTGACGGCAGTGACGACACTGCCGCCGTCAGTGGTCCGCGTGCTCGGTTCCGTTGTGGTGCTGGTGAGTGCTTTCGTTCTCGCCGTGGTCGGTTCCAGCCTCCCCGTGATCGTGATCGCGAGTGAGGCGGCCGTGGTACGTGTCGAGCGTCCGTTCGAGGAGCGCGGTCCGCGTCTCGTGGCCCTCGACGACCGGTTCGACCCACCGCGATTCGGTTCGCCAGTAGCCCATCACGTCGCCGGACGGCTCGATCACCTCCGCGTCGAGGCCCTCGACCCCCCAGTCGTCCGTGTACGCCTGGATGAACGAGACGACGACCGTCTCGATGCCGGCCGCGAGTTCGTGGCCGCGCGTGCTCTTCGTGACGTACGTCAGCCTGACGCGGCTGTCTTCGACGGCGAGCGAGTCGATGTCGACGAACCACTTCCGCAGGTTGGACTCGAACGCGGCCAGTTCGGTGTCGGCAGTACCGTCGGCTTCGTCGTCGCTACCTGCGTGTTCGTTGCCGTGGCTGTGTCCCTCGCCATGGTCGTGACTGCCGTCTGTGTGCGTGTGGCCGTGCGCCTCGTCGTGATGTGGCCCATCGTCTCCCTGCGCGGGCGTTGGCGTCGAGCCGCCGGCCCCGATGTCGTCCGACTGGCTGTTCTGCGTCCCGCCGAGGCTGCTACAGCCTGCGCTGGTCGCCGCAGCCAGCGCGAGGGTTCCGAGGAACCCACGCCGACTCCGTCGCTGGCTGGTGTCCCGCATGAATCAGGTCCTCCGTCGTGTTGCGAGCAGCGCCGCGCCGACGAGCGCGAACAGTGTGACGACGGCGGTGAACCCGGGTCCGGACGCGGCGGTCGTCTCCGACTCCGCGGTTGCAGTGTCATCCGCTGCTGTTGCCGCTGACTCGCCCTCGGTGTCCGCCGGCGTTGCAGTCCCCGTAGTGCCGCCGGATTCGCCGTTGCCGTCAGTCCCGGATTCGGCCTGCTGGTCGGTCGAAATCCAGACCGGGCTGGTCAGCGCTCGGTCGCCGTCCTCGTCGACGACGCGGAAGGCGACCCAGGCGTTCCCGTCGATGTCCACGTCAGTGCTCATGGTGTCGTTCGTCCCGTCGAGCGTGACGTTCGAGACCGTCGTGCCGTTCCGGATGACCTCGGCGTAGGCCAGTTCGTCGAGGTTCCGGACCGTTGCGGACGCCTCTACGGACGACCCGGCGGTCGTGTTCACGGTCTCGCCAGGCATCCTGTCGTCGACGGTGAACTCGACGGCGGGACCGTACGTCGCGTACGTATGTCCGTCTTTCACGGACTGGGCCCACTTCTCAGGCGTGACGGGTCCCTCAACGTATGCCCGCGTGCGGGCGGTGCCGTATTTCGCCGGGAAGCACTGCGAACAGTGGTCGTCGCTGACACCGGTCGCCGTGATCTCGTAGCCCTCGTTCCAGAGGGTGAACAGCCCCTGAACGCTGGCAGCGTCGGATTCGCCGTACGGACCGTTGTACGCCTCGATGGCGTCGACCATCGGAAGGTACTCCTCGTGTTGGCCGGGCGCACTGTCGAGGCTGACAAAGCGGTCACCCGGATGGTTGATCTGGAACACCGTTGCGTTGTGTCGGTTCCGGGACTCCTCGATGAACTCCACGAGGTTCCCGTCGGAGTCGACCATCTCCTCGCCGTGCATCGGGTAGGGGTTGAAGTGCCCGAGGTCACCGGTGGTTATCTCTTCGCTCCGGATGAACATGATGTCGCGCTCTGCGGCCTGTGACTCCATCGAGCCCCAGCCGCCGATGGCGTTGTGGTCGGAAATGAACACCGCGTCGACGCCCGCCGATTTCTGGATGGCGACGAAGTTGTCGATGGGCGTCTTGCCGTCGAAGCTGACGCTGCTGTGGGCGTGGGGATCGATGCCGACCCAGTTGCGTTCGCTGGGGTCCAGCTCCTCGGTGAACGTCGCGTTGACGCTGACTTTCTCGCCGGGCGTCACCGAGATGTTCTTCTCGACTGGTTCGGCGATGTAGCCGGTCCCGTGGTTGAACACCAGCGTGTAGTTGCCGGGCGGAAGCTGGAACGAGGCCGTGCCGGCCGGCGTCGTCCGGGTGTAGACGGTCTGGACCGCGGTGCCGCCGTCGAGCACCGTAATCCGGGCATCGGCGGGACTGACCTCGCCCTCGTCGTCTATCGTTGCGGTGACGTTGACGGGAGCCGGTCCTTCTAGCGAGTCGAAGTCGGCGGTTGTCGTTTCGCCGCCGCTGACGGTGACGGACTTGGGCTCTGATGCTGCGAACCCGCTGGCATCGGCCGTCAGCGTGTACTCACCGGCGGGGAGTTCGAGTTCGTACGTTCCGGTCTCCGACCCGACGGTGTAGGTGAACGCGCGGTCGCCCTTCGAGGCGGTGACTGTGGCCTGTGAGACGGACTCGTTGTCCGTGCTTTCGATACTGCCAGTCACCGTCCCTGTCTCGGTTCCCTGCTGCTTGTTGTAGTACTCGCTGGTCGCGCTACTTGAACCGTCCTCGCCGACAAAGAGAGCGAACTCCGCTGACCGCGTTTCGCCGGGGTCGAGACGGTGTTCGAGCCACGGGTCAATCCAGGTTGTGGAACCCGTGTACGAGGTAAAGGAGTCGTTCCCGCCCCAGACGCCGTAGCTCACGCGGTCACCAGTGAGCGCGGCCCAGGGCTGGTCGAGTGTGTCGGCACTCACTGGCGGCGAGCGCGTCTCCTCGATTCTCCCCGAACCGGGGAGCCAGGTCGACTGCCCCTCGGAACTCAGTGCTGCCCCGCTCTGGAGACGCTCGGAATCATTGACCGGAAGGCGCTGGTCGCCGCCGTTCTCCATCGTGGTGTTGATCCAGATGTGGCTGGAATTGGCCGGCAGCGTGTACGTCGTCGTGACTGAAACGTTCGGGTTCGTACTGACGTGGCCGGTCGCGGTGACGACTGCTGCGTCGTTCGGACCGGTTGCGTTCTGGCGCTCGAAGGACTCGTAGTTCGGCCACGTTCCGAAGTTGTTGAACGCGAACTCGGCGACGCCGATCTGGTCGGTCGTCAGCCCGTACGCGTTGGCGTCGTAGATACCGCCCGGCAACGTGCCGAAAGGACCGTTAGTTTCAGTGCCGATAGCGGCGGCGACTTCGCTGTTTTTCAGGACGATGGTCTCGTTCGCCGGCGTCTCGCCGCCCTTGATTTGCTCGCCGGTGACGGCGACCGGCCTGTCCGGTCGCTCGACGTGGCCCGACGAGGCCAGCCACTTCACCGTTCGGAAGAGGAACGGCCGCGTATCGGTCTGCTGGTGTTCGGCCTGCCACTCGTCGGTGAGATACGTCGTGAGCGACTTCTGGCTGCCGAAGGCGACGACGCGGCCGTTGTCACCGATGTCCCACGTCGCGGCCGCACCGACGATGCGCTCGCCGCGGGGGTACTCTTTCTCTGTCGTGGAGTAGGTGTACTCGTAGGTATCGCTGTCACCGTACAGCAGCGGGGCCTGCGTCCCGTTTTCCGTGTCGGTGACGTTGAGACTGACCCCGTCGTACTCTACGGTGTCGACGTTGTTCATTATCGGATGGCGGCCCGTGTTGTGCAGGATGACCCGCCACTCGTAGTCCTCGACGGTCTTGTTGGTCGGATCTTGAACGTTCCGGAGCCACTTGTCGCTCTCGCCGTTGAAGTGGAGGCCGTACGGGTCGGTGATGTCGTTGAGCTTGCCGGCGTGGCCCTGTAGTGGTGAGGTCCAGTCCCCGACGACGAACAGGCTGCCGCCGTTTCTGACGTACTCGTCGATTGCATCCTGCTCGGCCTCGCTATAGGCCGTCTGGGGGACGGGAATGATGACCACGTCGTAGTCCGACAGCCCGCTCGCGGCCGAACTGTTCCACGAGGTCAGCCCGCCGGTCGTCGACCGTTTCGTGTCGACATCGTACCCGCGTTCGCTGAGTCGGTTCGCGAACTTCGTGAATGTCGAGCCCTGATGACTCCCGTCGATCAACACGTCGACGCCGGCACCGCTGTTGTTGAGATCGACGGAATCATCAGGAACCGGACAGCTCCCGTCGAGCTGACAGGTCGCCCCACCAGCCGAAGCCGTCTGTGTTGCTGTCTGACTGTTCGCCGTTGCTAGCTCGTTTTGTTCGCTCGGTGCAGCAGCGGCGCTTCCGAGGAAGCCGGTGCTGACAACCGACAAAACGAGTAGTACGCTGAGTAGTACTGGCCGTATGTGATTTCTATCCATCACTTCCTGTACAGTATTGTGACTATATAGTTAAAATTTATGATAGACGCACTGTTGCCGGATACTGACTGTTCTCCGTAACGAATGATCGACTTTCCCCCTGAGCTGTGGCCCGGACTTCGGGGATGGATGAACCCTCAGCTGTCCCCCAGTATCGCACCGCTTGGGCAGTATAAGACGGCTTTGGCGGACACACCTGGTCTGTCGGCCACACATTCCGACACACGGATTGTGGTAGCGACGACGGCCCGACAGATCGCCCACAGGTCTGTCTCCGGCGGTGTCCGTGTCACAACCGGTACGTACCAGCTTTTAAGACCCGATGGGCGGAACTTCGGAGGTATGTCACGCAAAGTCTTCTTTGATACGGACCCTGGCTGCGACGACGCGGTCATGCTGGCGATGGCGCTCGGTCACGATGCAATCGACGTTGTCGGTCTCTCGACTGTCTGCGGGAACACGACTATCGAGAACACGACGCGAAACGCCCACGCGATACTGGGCCTCGGTGGCTACGACGTTCCGGTGTCCCGGGGCTGTGGGCGTCCGCTCGTCGACGATCTCACGACCGCCGAGTGGATTCACGGCGAGAACGGGCTCCACGGCGACATCCCCGACGCCGACGGCGACACGCGGGACATCCACGGGGCCGACGCAATCGTCGAAGCCGCCCACGAGTACGGGGACGAACTGACGATCGCAGCCGTCGGTCCGCTTCCGAATCTGGCGATCGCACTGGCCAAGGAGCCCCGGTTACCCGACCTCGTCGAGGACATCTATCTCATGGGTGGGGCGGCGATGACGACCGGGAACGTGACGCCGATGGCCGAGGCCAACTTCCACAACGACCCCGCGGCGGCCAGCCGCGTCCTGCAGGACGCCAACACGCGGATGGTCGGCCTGGACGTGACCAACCGCGCCACCGTCTCCCCCGAGTTCATCGAGGAGTTCCGCACGGCCGACGGCGTCCGCGGAACCATCGCCGAGTGGCTCGACTACCGACCCGACTCCGGGACCTACCCGCTCGCCGACGCACCGGCTATCCACGACGCCGCCGTCGTCGCCGATCTCATCGACGAATCGGTACTCACCTTCGAGGAGTACCACATTGAGGTAGACACGACCGGCGGTCCCTGCCACGGGGCCGTCATCTGTGACGAGCACGGCACGACCGACAACGACCCCAACAATCGTGTCGCTGTCGACATCGACGTCGACCGATACCGGGACATCCTTGAGACGGGCCTCCAAGCCTACGCGACGCAGTAGCGACCGCTTGCTGTGTCGGTTCTGCTATTACAACGCCCTGATAACACCCGTGAAACTGTCTTCGGGGCGAAAATCCGATGAGCCGACAGCCTGAAGCCACGGAAACCAGACCACTGAGGCGCGGACTGCTCCACCGCTGCAGCACGAGTGTGTCCGAACTTGCGCTACTGTGCTATTGCCGACCGAATGCCAATATGGCACAAGTCTGTGATTCACTTTGTGCAATATTACCACACCAGCGTCTGTGTGGATTATTTGTTGTAGTTCCGTCAAATTAGCACCCAGCAAACATTTTATATAAACGTTCAATCTAATGTATGCTGTGTCACGAAGCAACAAAGAAGACCTAGAAGCCGCTTCAGCGGACCGATCGGAGAACGATACGACGAACACACCAGTCGACCGGCGGAAGTTCCTCTCGGCTACTGCTGCACTCGGCGTTGCGGGAATCGCCGGCTGTGCTTCCAGTTCCGACAACGGCACCGAGCAGACCGACGAAGCATCTACAGATGCTGAGGAGACCACGACCTCATCTGGCACGGCCGAGAGCACATCTGAACCTGCAACGGGCGAGGTGACGCTCGTCCACGACACCCACGTCCACGGCAGTTATGGCGACCTCGAAGAGGCGGCGAACATCGCTACCTACTTCGACCTGATGAATCAGATCGCGGACAACAACGACCACTCAATAAAGGTCGGATCCGGCGACGACCTGGCCACCTCTATTCTCTCCGCACAGTTCGACGGCAAACACATCGTCGACGCGTTCAATGAGGGCGGGCTGGAGTTCGACACGTTCGGGAACCACGACTTCGACAGAGGGCCGGACGTGTTGCGGGACCGCATTTCCGACAGCGAGTTCCAGTGGGTGAGCGCGAACGCCCGCAACGCACAAACGGGCGACGTGTTCGGCGCTGAACAGGGAGCGAGCCAGTACGAACTCGTTTCGGCCGGCGATGTGACTGTCGGGCTCACGGGCATAATCAACGTCGAAGCGCCGACGATCACCACCATGGGCGAGACGACGGAGGTCCCGGGCCTCGAAGCCCCGGTCGAGGAAGTCGTGACCGAAATGCGGGACGACGGCGCTGATCTTGTCGTCGTGCTGTCCCACGTGGCAAGCCCGGCCGCCGTCGAGCTCGCGGAGTCTGTCGACGGTATCGACGCCATCGTCGGCGACCACGCCGCGACGTTCTCCGAGGAGCCCCAAGTCGTGAACGACACGGTGCTTTCCTTTGTTGACGACGAGTACGACTACCTCGGCGAACTGACGCTCACTGTCGAAGACGGGGAGCGAACCGACCACAGCCTGACGGTGTACGACACCGCTGCCGCGGTTGATGAGGGCCGCGTCGAACCGCACCCAGGTGTGTTCGAAGTCGCGGAAAGCTACGAAAGCAAGCTCAGCGACGAGCTCGACGTCGTCATCGGAGAGACAACCGTCCCACTCGATGCCCGCGAGGACACTGTGCGTTCCGAGGAGTCAAACTTCGGGAATTACATCGCCGATGCGCTCCGCAGCCACGGCAACGCGGACGTCGCAATCCAGAACGGTGGGGGTATCCGGACCGACGAACTCTACCCCGAAGGGGACATCACGAGACGAATGGTCTACAGCGTCCTCCCGTTCGGGAACAACCAGGTGACCATCGAGGTCACCGGTGAAACGCTGGTCGAGGCACTGGAGCTCAGTTCGACCGGCGGGGGCGGATTCCTGCAGGTGAGCGGTATGCGCTACACATACGACCCGGACAAATCGAAGGGCGACCGCGTCACGGAGGTAACAGTCGGTGGTGAGCCACTCGACACCGAAGCGACCTACACCGTCGCAACGAACGGCTTCACCGCCACAGGCGGCGACAGCTACACGATGTTCCAGGACGCCCCGAGGATTATCGACGCGAAAGAGGGCGAACTGCTGTCGGTCATCGTCGAGGACGCAATCGAGGAGGACGGGACGATTTCGCCGTCGGTCGAAGGCCGAATCAAGACAGAGTAGCTACGAACATGGATTCGCTTGGCCGACCATGATTGTCTCGCCGCTGTGTGCGGCGTGTCCTACACTGGGCCGCATCGCCGTCGTGCGCTCTCTCGGCGTCGGTCGTCTGGCATCCCAGCGCCCGCCTTCCGTGCGATGGTTGTAGCCGGGTTCCGTCGTCTCGGCGGTAGCAGATTCTCTCCCGATGTGGCACTCTGGCCCGGAGTTGCATCTCGATCGTAGCTGACAGTACACGGCCAGGCCATGTCTGGCGTGAGAACTGTCATCTCCTCGCTGTGTCCCCGAGTAGCCCCCTACGTCCCGTCTCCGAGCGTGAGCGTCGTGTCGTCGAACTCCAGAAACGCAGTCTGGTAGCCGCGATGTCGCGCGACCTGTGGCGGGGCCCCGACCGAAAGCGTCACCTCGTCACCCATCGCGATAGCAGGGAACGGGGCACCGTAATGATACCCCAGCTCGGGGTGAACGGCTGCCTTCAGTGGCTCGCGGACCTCCTCGCCGGCGTTGGCCACAGTTGCTCGGAGACCCATGAACGGGAGGGGATACTGGTTGTACGGCGTTCGAGCGGACACGGCGAGATACGGACCAGAGCTGTCGATTCCGGCCGGAGCCCTACGCAGCACCTGCACCACAAATTCCGCAGCACCACTTTCGATGATCCCGCCGTGTTCACCCGGTAGCGACGCTGCATCCGCCAGCCTTCCGTCGGGCTGCATATCCGTCTCCATCGGTTCGAGCGCCCCCGCTTGTCCCACCTCGTCGACGAACCGCTCGCGAATGTTGTTCGTGATGTCGGTTCTGAACAGCAGGTCGAACTCGGCGTCCACCGCGTCGGTGAACCGCCCGTGATACTCCCCTAACTGCCGCGCTGAGACCGGGTCAAACGAGAGTTGCACCGTGTACTCTCCCTCCTCCGGAAACGCGACGTTGTCCCCGAAGTGTGGGCCCATCTGCTGGGACAGCATCGGCCACAGCGACTTTTCGGTCACACTGTCGCCGCTCGCGGCATCTCGAACCTCGACAGGCGGGCTACCCAGCGGGATGCGCTGGTTGTACTCCGGGTCCCACACGGTTGCCATGAGATGCAGTCCCTGCCCGTCCTCGATCTGTACGTAACTCTTCTCCTTGCCAGTTAGTATCCAGAAGTCGTGAAGCAGTGTATAGGACATCGCCACCATATACGGTCCTACCTCCGCCATACCGACCATCCGCATCCCGTCTTGATGTGCCGGGATGTGCACTAATGGCCGTTCCTGGGCAGACGCTGTCGGGAGCTCATTTCCCCGTCCCTGTTCGGTTCCCTCGGGCGTCGATTCGGTACCGCCAGGTGCAGCCTCGGACGGGGTCTCGTCCGCGGCGTCATCCCCCGTTGCACAGCCGGCGACACTCACCCCAAGTGCTACCCCGCTCGTAGCGATGAAGTCCCGGCGCGTCGGGTTTCTCCTGGGCGACATGGTATCCCTCTGCTCTCGGAAAGGATAAAAAACCTTGTCAGGGATAGACCGTCGCCGTCGTTCGGGCGGACTGTGGGGCCGGCTGGGTCACGACGGACGGGGGAACGAGCGTTTCGAGCGGGGCGGGAGCAAGTAGTTCCCGCGTCGAACCGTCGTAACGTATTGCAGTATCCCGTTGTTGTTCTTCGTACCGACGCCGCCGACATTCGCAACGTCGTCGCCGTTCATGGCGTTCCGGGTCCGGATAAAGTCCGTTATGCCCTCCTGAAGACTGAGGAAGTGTACTCCGGTTTGGCCATCGTCTACCGTCGCGAAATCGCGCCGGAGGAGCCGTGGGTCACCGCCCTCATCTCGTGCACGCGCGAGTTTCTGTGCGTGCCCGACCACTCCCTTCTCAAATGCGTCGTCCTCGACTCGGTCAGCGACGCCAGTCTCCGCTACGAGCGACGAATCACCGAGGTTGTCGCCCACGCCCTCGACCAGGTTCTTCGCTGCGTGCGTCGCCGAGAACATCTTGGCGACGCGCTGTTCCCGGGAGTCTTGGTTGTACCACTGTTCCAGTTCCGTGTGTAGCATTGAGAGGTGTTGCGTGGTCCCGCCCGCGAACGGCCCCTCCGCGATCGTTACGCTGTCTTCCGTCGCCTGATTCTGTCGAAACCCCGATTTGAAACCCATGAACAGCGGTGCATCTTCGGGGACCGCGCCGTCCGGAACGCCATCCACGTCGTCGTGTTCCGCCGGGAGCCCCGCACCGATAAACCCTGTCCGTCGGTCGATCAACTCGACCGTCCCGTCTATGGTTTCGGTGACTTCGCTCCCGTTTGCGGTCTCCAGCTCACCGAACAGCGCTTGCTTGGCCTCCAGCACCGCCGAAGCGTGGTCGCTTGCCAGATGAACGAGGAGATCCGGGGTATCGAACGACGGGTCCTCGAAAGGGGCCAGCGCCGCTGGCTGTGGCAGGTCGACCAACTCGGAGAGCGGTTCGTCATACCGGTCGAAGTACGCTGGGGAGTAGCCGACAGTAAACAGAAGCCCGTCAGACCCCCACCGATACGTCTCCTCTAGCTCGCGAAACGCGTTCTCCGCTTGTGTCCGGTCGCCATCATTGACCGGTCCGTCGCCAACATAGTCGGCCAGCAACAACACATGGTGCCGAGCCGGCACCGGATTCCCGTGCTCGTCGGTTCGAGAGAACTCGTTCCACGCGTGCTGTCGACTCGGTAGTTCAGCCTCCGATTCGGTGCCAGCCGGCCGGTCGGTACCGCGGTCTGTCCCTCCCGCCTCCGTTGGCTGCCCCTCCAGGTCGAGGCAGGCTGCGAGCCCTGTCGACCCTCCGAGGGCGACGGCTGCGCGGAGCGTTTCCCGGCGGGTCAGGGTCCTGTCTCCGTCTGTCATCAACTACTATCCGTTCGGACGATTCCGGCATAAGTATTCGCCTGGGACCCAACAGGACGACGCTCGGCGGCCTGTCCCCGCGAACGACGAGACGGCTCGCTACTGCGGCAGTCAAAACGGACGGAGTGCGCTTACCGGGAAAAACAGTGCCGCTATTCGTAGATGTGGACGCTCCCGGTGGTGTTGTCCTCGATGTAGTCCCAGTCGTACTCCACGCCCAGGCCGGGGCCGTCGGGGACGCTGACTGTCCCGTCGTCGTCGACGGCGTCCATCAGGTCGGAGTAGCCGCCCTCGTACACTGGCGGCTGGGTGTTCTGGCAGTCCGGGTGGACCAGCGCCATCTCGTAGTAGTTCGAGTTCCGGCAGGCGGCGATGCAGTGGCGCTGGGCGGGGCCGGGTGCGTGGAACTCCACGTCGAGGCCGTACGCTTCGGCCATGCGAGCCACCTTGATCGCGCCGGTGATGCCTGCATCGTACTCGGGGTCGGCTCGGAGGAAGTCAGTCGCCTCGCTTGCGGCGAAGTCGGATTTGATTTCCAGTCCGCGGATGTGTTCAGTCTGGAGGATCGGCGTGTCGAGTTTCTGTGCCAGCTTCTTGTGGGCGTGCTGTGAGATACCGCCGTCGCGGAACGGGTCCTCGTACCAGAAGAAGCCCTGTTCATCGAGCGCCCGGCCCAGCTCCAGCGCGTCGGCGAACGTCTCCAGTTCGCAGGCAGGGTCGTGCATCAGGTCCATCTCGTCGCCAACCGCTTCGCCGACGGCGTGGACTGCCTCGACTTCGCGGTCGAGACTTCGGGCGTCGTCGCCGCCGCCCCAGCCGTGAATCTTGAAGCCGCCGAAGCCCTCGTCGCGGCACTCCTCGGCGAAGTCGGCGAAGGCCTCGGGCGAGTCCAGCCCGCCCGCGTCGTCGCCGTGGTACGTCGACGCGTAGGTGGGGATACGCTCGCGGTAGGTCCCCAGCAGTTCGTGAATCGGTGCGTCGTAGTACTTGCCGGCGAAGTCCCACAGCGCGATGTCGATTGGGCCGATGCCCATCCGGTCGTACTTCCGGAGCGCGCGCTTGCATTCGGACCAGTGCTTCTCGCGTTTCAGCGGGTCCTTGCCGATGAGGTACTTCGCGATGATGTTGTACTGGGCGGCTGCCGGCGAGTTCCCGCCGACGTACTCGCCCGTGATTCCCTCGTCAGTGTGAATCTGTACGCCGAACAGTTTCCGCGTGGTTGTCTCGCCCGGCGCATAGACCAGATTGAAGCCGTGCTTGTCGGTCCCGACGTCATTAAGGGGTACTCGAACTCTCGGCTTTCGATCCTCGTTATCGTTGGCGACATTTGCCGGACATACTGTGGTGGGGATATTAAAGCTACCCCGCGACAGATACGCCGTCTCTGTTTGAGCGGCCGGCACAGCAGCGACCGGAACCACGGTCTCACTCAGTCCAGCGCGTCAATACGGCGAATACCGGCCTCACCCAGCCGAACCGAACAGCCGATGTACAGCGGCTCGATGACTCGGGGTAGTCGAACGACACCGCGTGCTCGTGGAGCACCTTCGGGTCGCCGGCTTCGCCCTGCCACATATCGTGATGTGAGGGGAGCAACCGGGATAGCTGGAGCTGATTTGCGGCCTCGATAATCTCGTTTTCGTCCATGTACCACTTCGTTCTGACACCGCAGTCCGGCTCGGGCTCGTAGATAGAGCCGACGGTGCCAAACGCCAGCGCGCCCACGTCGATGTCGAACTGTTCGCCGACGTCGGCAAACGCCTCGGCAGGCCGGCTATCGCCGGCGTGGAAGAACGTCCCGGCGTCGTGCTTGATGACGTACCCCACCGGTTCGATGGCGTCGGGGTCGTTGGTGCCAGTAACGTGAACGGTGAAATCGCCGACAGCGAACTCGTCGCCGACGGTGATTTCGTTGCGCTTCTCGTCGGGCACCCGCATCTCACCGTCGTAGTCCGGAGAGTCGTACGACGCCGACGGCGCATACAGGTCCGCTCCGAGGTCCTCGACCAGCGGGCCGTACGACGGCGGGTGCATGTGGTCGATGTGTTCATGTGTGACGAGCGTGGCATCACACTGGGTCGCGTCGGCGGGGTCCATCGGTACCGGAATCATGCGGATGAGGTTCGGCGGGTCGCCAGTCCCGAAGTAGGGGTCGATGTACAGCGTCGTCGACTGCGACCGGAGTACGAAGCCGTTACAGCCGAGATACCAGATTACGACGCCATCGCCGGGGTCTGTCGCCTCTATCTCGTCGTGGACGAACCAGTCGTCCCACGTTGACTGAACCATGCGCCGAACTACGCCTGGCCGGGTCAAAAAATCTCGTACCGCATTCAGTCGAGTGTGACTGTCGACTCCGTCTCGGAGGCCTCGTAGATTGCCTTGATCGTGTTGATGTCGACGAGGCCGTGTTCACCGTCGGCGTAGGGCTCAGTGTCGGTCAGCAGACAGTGGGCGAAGTACTCGAACTCTTCTTCCATCTGATCGATCTGTTCGAAGTCGATGTCGACCGTCGTTCCCTCGTGAGAAAGCTGGAGCGCGCGGTCGTCCCAGGGATAGAAGGCCGGTTCGACGCGGACCTTGCCCTCGGTTCCGAGTACGGAGATGTGACTGTCGAGATGGGCGTTCTGGCTGGCTGTACACATCGCGTACATGTGGCCGGGGAAATCTAACTGGAACGCGCCGTGTTCGTCTGGCACGTCGGCGAACTCTTCCTGTACCGATGCGACAGTCCCCCGGACGGCCACGGGGTCGGCATCCAGCAGGAATCGGCTCGTGTTCAGCGGATAGAGGCCGATATCCATCACGGCACAGCCGCCGGAAAGCTCCCCGTCCAGCCGCCACTGGTCGGGGTCGGGGACGAGTTCGAGGATGGGCTCGGTCATATTCCCGTGGACGAACAGCGGTTCGCCGATGTACCCTTCGTCGATGAGGTCTTTCGCCCGCCGGACGGCTGGCTCGGTGTGCATCCGGTAGGCGATCATCAGCGTCGCGTCGTGTTCGTCACAGACCTCGACCATTCGCTCGGCGCGCTCGATGGTGGCCTCCATCGGCTTCTCACAGAGGATTGCCTTCCCCAGTTCTGCCGCCGTCTCGACGTAGGGGAGGTGGAGCGCGTTCGGGGTGACAATGTAGACGGCGTCGTACGCGTCGCTCGCAGCCCCGTCGTGGAACTCCTCGTAGGTGATCGCGTGTTCGACTGTCTCCGAATCAGCGGCCACATCGGCCGCCTTCTCGCGGTCACTGCTGACCAGCACAGTCGTTTCACAGAGGTCCCCCGCGTCGACGGCGGGCATCGCCTGTTCGGTGGTCCACCAGCCGACGCCGATCATCGCGAACCGTACTGGATCGTTGGTCTCTGTCTGTTCCTGCCAGTCTCGACGGTCGAATCCTCCCGTGAGCGCGTCAACGTTCATGCCACTGCCATCGACTGGCTGGATATTATCTTTTGTGTTGGCACGCCCGTGTCAGCTCCCGCTGTTCCAGAGTAGCGAATGGTAGTTCGTCTGTTGAGTAAACTAGTCCCAGCAGATGACATAGATGTTTGGTATTATGGAACGATATGACAGTCTCACCCGCAGATATTCTACAGCGACCCGTCGATAATCCGGGCGGAAAATACTGTTTCACGGGCCGTCTGTGGACTGTCTTCGTCTACGCTCTCCGGTTTCCGTATCGAGAATAACGACAGTACAACCGTTACGGGAACATTCCATAATACTGAACGGACTGTCGAGGGCGGAGCGCCACGGTTCGTTTGACAAGGGGGCCGCTTCGAAGCTCCGCCCCGCTCGCTGTGTTCACACGGGGTGTCTACAATGACTGCCAACGACAGAACGGCGCTGCGCCCAATCGGATACCGGTCCCGTTTCTCGCCGTATTCTGACCGGGCCGGCTAGTGGCACTTCGCGGTAGTGAAACTTGCTTCGGATGCCGGGGCGCTAACAACGAGAGTGGAACGTCTGTACGGGACAGACAGTGTCGATGCTGGGACCGTTCCACCATCGTCGGCCGGTTGGGCTACGACCATGACTTTGTACGCTCGCTCTTGCGGTGGACAAGAGCAACAGGATATTAAGAATAATACTATATAACTTTATTGTAACAGAAACTACACTCCACCGTCAGCGACGGTGGCCGCCTCGATTAGCTGTTGCGGTACACCGTCTTGATGTAGCTGAAGAACTCCAGTCCGGCGTCACCCTGCTCGCGGTAGGTGTTCGTCGAGGAGCGCTTGAGGCCGCCGAAGGGAACGTGCAGTTCCAGTCCGGTCGTCTTCTCGTTGACCTTGACCACACCAGACTCGGAGCGCTCGATGAACTCGTTTTCCTCCTCGATTCGGTCGGTCACGATGCTGGCCGAGAGCCCGTAGTCGATGTCGTTGGCGACCTCGACACCTTCGTCGAAGTCGGAGACAGGAATCACGGCGAGCACCGGCCCGAACACCTCTTCCTGTGCGATGCGCATGTCAGGTTCGACGTCGGAGAAGACGGCCGGCGAGATGAAGTTCCCGGCGTCGTACTCGCCACCAGCGAGCTCTTCGCCGCCCGTTTCGAGGGTTGCTCCCTCCGACTGTGCGATGTCGATGTACTCCAGGCTCCCCGCGAGCTCGTCCTCACTGACGTGGGGACCCATGCCGGCCCGGTCGAGGCCGTTTCCGATCTCGAGCGACTCTGCATAGTCGACGACGGCGTCGAGGAACTCGTCGTACACGTCCTCGTGGACGATGGCCCGGGACGTGGCCGTACAGGCCTGGCCCGTGCCGCCGAAGGCCCCTGCTCCGACGATGTCGGCCGCTTTGTCCACGTCGGCGCTCGGCATGACAACGGTCGGGTTCTTCCCGCCCATCTCTGCCTGCGCGCGCTTCCCGTTGCTTGTCGCCTGTTCGTAGACGTGCTCGCCGACGGCCGCGCTGCCGGTGAACGACACTACGTCGACATCCTCGTGGGTGGTCAGTCGCTCGCCGACCTCGCTACCGGGGCCACAGACGAGATTGATAGCGCCGTCCGGAATCCCGGCCTCGTCCAGCGCCTCGACGATCATCGCGCCGACGGTCGGCGCCTGCATCGCGGGCTTGATGACGACGGTGTTGCCGACCGCAAGCGCCGGGGCGATCTTCCAGGCCGGAATCGCGATGGGGTAGTTCCACGGCGTGATAAGCGCCGCGACGCCCATCGGCTCTTTTTTCGTCTGCAGACCGGCGCGGCCGCCGCTTGGCTGTTTGACAGTGCCGCCGAAGTCGCGGGCCTTCTCCGCGTAGTAATAGAAGATATCAATCGCACGCTGTACCTCGCCCTCGGCTTCGCCGAGCGGTTTCCCCTCTTCGCGGGTCAGCGTCTCCGCAAGCTCGTCTTTCCGGGACTTCAGGATTTCACCGGTCTCACGCAGGAGCACGCCGCGCTCCGGGCCAGACATTCCGCCCCATTCGTCTGTTGCTTCCGCCGCGGCCGCGACCGCTTCGTCGGCGTCCGCCGCCGAGGCCACCGGAACCGTGCTGACGACGTCAGTCTCGTCTGCCGGGTTCGTGACGTCCTGTGTCTCTCCGCTCCCGGTCCACTCACCGCCGATATAGTTCTCATACGTCTGCGTCATACGTTTGATTCATCTCATTCCCAATACTTACGCGTTTCCCATCCTTCGCTGTGCCGCGTCGTTCGACGGTATGGAACGACCGGTGGGTCACGGGGGAATGCTGGATAACAGGCACCGTAGCCAGTGTACCCAGCGTCGCCGGTCCAACCCCGAATTCGCGATGCCCGACTCACAGCGGAACCGCAATTGAAGGCACTAAAATAGCTACCGCTGTCAAACAGCACGACAATACGATCTGTGTGTTGCCAGATCTGTCACAACGTCAGCGTGGCCGCGTTGCGGTATCTGCGTTGCTTGGAAATTACTATTCGTCGGTCCGTACCGGTCTCCCTGAGCTATTCGCATTCTGTTGCCGTGTCGCTACGACTGATCGCTGCTGCGCCTCCTCCTAGTATATAAATCCATCTCATAGTATAACATGTGTATGTATGTTATTGATCCGCTGCTGGTAGTTGCTGGACTGGCCGCCGCCCGAGCCGCTCTCCCGACATTTGATATAGCGGTATTTAATTTATAGCGATAAACAGCACCGACGAAAAAATATCAGCCAATGCGCTGTAGTACGCCCAAAGGCTCTTGAACCGGGTCGAATCTACCACACGAACGGTGCCGGTGTTACCCTCAGATTTCAGAATATGGGTAACAAGTGGACAAGTGTGAACACAAATACTGTACTACTCTCTCCAGAATTAACTATTTAGTACTACCAGATGATACTGACGCCCGTACCGAAATTAAACCCGGGCCAACTCGTCGCTGTCCACTCTTTCGAGAAGGGCGTCAACAAGTGCGCTCTTCCGGTGTGAGACCAGCAGATGGCAGTAAATGTCGTCTTCGCTGTCCGCACCACAGTTACACAGCGGGCATCCGTATGTGTGGCTCTTTGCCCCCTCGGTCGCTCGCTGCGGGATGCTGGCTTGCATATGCGGATGTAAGGGCCTTGCCGAACATAGCGGTTTCTAGGACCGCTATGTTGCTCTCAATGTGCATATAGAGACTCTCCCCGTGTCAGCCTCAGACGCGACACATCCGGCTGCTCACTCACCTCGACGAGATTGGTGTACAATGTTCGTATCCCTCTCACGCCTCAAACGAGACTGTCGTTGGTCAGACACGCCAAAACCGACGTGTTTCGACCGGTATCTACCACGAAGAATACCGATTCTTAGTCATATATCTCCTATATGTTTACTGAAATGCAAGATATATCTCTAAAAGAGCTAGTGTGCATATACTACGGCGCTACCGACCGTCGCTGAACGACGCAGCTACCGACGGCTGCCTGACGACTCACTCACCCTCGCGGAACTACCGTGCTGCGATCTCCTGTAGCCGCTGTATCCGTTCGTCTATCGGCGGGTGCGTCGATAGGAGACGTGACAGCTCGCTGTGAACGTATAACTGTCGCAGGAGACCGGTCTCCGGCTTCGACGCCTGCTCGATTTTCGTGAGGGCTCGGGCGAGTCCAACGGGATTCCCCGTTATCTCGATCGCGCGGTCGTCGGCTGCCAACTCTCGACGCCTGGAGTAGCCGAGTATCAGCAGCGTTACCGCGAACCCGAGACCAGCAACGACCTGTAGCGCGTACTGCTGTGCCCGCCCGAGCCAGGAACGCGACCACGACGACGGGTCGCCGCGAAGCAACGCGAGCGAACGGGCGATACCGCCGGTTAGCACCACGGTGGGGAACACCACGAGGCCAGCGAGCCCGACAAACGTCTGGACGAGGCTGTACGCGACAGTCTGAACGAGCGCGTCGCGGGTCTCTAAGTGTGCGAGTTCGTGTGCCAGCAGCGCCTCGAACTCCGTCACGGATAACAGTTGGAACAGCCGCCGGTCGACGACGATGACCCCAGCGCCGCCGCCGATGGCGAACGCGTTCGGGATCGGCAGCTCCGCCAGTAGCAACGTCGGCGTCTCGACGTCCATCTGATCGACGAGCGTGTCGAGGCGGCGGTAGACCTCCGGCACACGCGCCCGCGAGAGTTCGACTGCGTCGAGAGACCGCTTGAGCCGCGCCGTAGCAGCCCAGTAGTTCACGATGCCGAAAACAATTGCCGTCCCGATAACGACCAGAGCGGCTGTCAGTGGTGACGGACGGCTGTCCCACACTGGTAGAAGCAGCGCGTACCCCACGTATGCCGCCGAGAGATAGACCAGCAACGACAACACTCCGACGACGGCCATGAGGAGCCGTCGGGTCACAGCCATGTTCGTCGGTACGCCGCTGTGCGAAAAAATCGCTTCGGTGGCGTCACCACTGTTCCGTCCTTCGAATACTGCGATGCCAGTTTCGCGGCCATCGAGGATTTGATATAGCGATATCGAATTTACTTCGGCTCCAAAAACGGAATACCTACTTCGCCGGACCGGCGACAAATCAGCGTTTCAGGCCTTGCTGCCGGTGATAGATACGAAGCAGCGCACACTGTAGCCGACACGCCTTTTTCACCGCCACACGGACCACTCAGTATGCGAACCGCACGACTTCTGACCGAGGATGGACCGCTCACCGGCGAATACGTCGATGGCGTCGTCCACGCTGACGACGGCCAGTACGTGGTCGGTCGCGATGGACGACTGCTCCCGCCGTGTGAACCGACCGCGCTGTACTGCGTCGGCCGGAACTACGCTGCGACCAACGACCAGATGGATTACGACCGGCCCGAGGAGCCTGACTTCTTCATCAAGCCGCCGACGTCACTGCTCGCCCACGAGCAGGACATCTCCTACCCGCCGTTTACTGACGAGTTGACCTACGCCGGTGAGCTTGCCGCGGTCATCGGCGAGCGGTGCCACGATATCGACCCAGCTGATGTTCCGGACGCAGTCGCGGGATACACGATCCTGAACGACGTCGACGCGCTGGACCAGCAGGGCCGAACCGCACGCAAGGCCTTCGACGGGTCCGGGCCCCTGGGGCCATGGATCGAGACTGATGTCGACCCCACCGGTATCGACATGTACACCGATATCAACGACGAGCGCCGGCAGTCTGCCAACACCAGCGAAATGCTGTTCGGTCCCCATGAAGTGGTCGCGTACCTCTCGGAGCGGTTCACGTTCCGCCCTGGCGACGTTGTTGCGTTCGGCAGTCCGGCCAACCCGGGGACGGTCGCGCCCGGTGACACAATCGAGATAACCTACGAGGGTGTCGGGACGCTCCGGAACTCGGTCGTTTCGCTATAACGGCATTAAGACGCTGGAATAGCCATATAGCGGCCTTCTTTAGCCTCTTCTCGACAGATTAGTGAATCTGAGCGCTATGGCTCGATAAACCACTAAACGCTATACAAAATCACTGCAGCCGGGACCGAATCGTCTCCGCGGTTTGCTCGCCGATACCGTCGATAGCCGTCAGTTCTTCATCAGAGGCTGTCCTGACGTTGTCCACACTGCCAAAGCGCCGGAGCAGTCGCTTCCGCGTCTCGGGGCCGATGCCGGGCACGTCGTCAAGGGTCGTCGACACTTCGTCCCGTAGCGTCTGGTGGTACTGGACGGCAAAGCGGTGGGCCTCGTCGCGAATCCGCTGGAGCAGGTGGAGCTGCGGGGCGTCGCTGTCCCAGTCGTACACGCGGTCGGGCGCGATGACCAGTTCCTCGTCCTTCGCCAGCGCGATGGCCGGCACGTCCCAGCCGGTCTCGGCGAGGGCGTCGCGGGCCGCCCCGAGCTGGCCGTCGCCGCCATCGATGAGTAGCAGGTCCGGGTCCGGCCGGTCGTCCCGGCCTTCGACGGCGCGTGCGGCCCGCCAGCGGAGGAGTTCGCGCATGTTCGCGTAGTCGTCGTTCTGTTCGGTGAGCTTTTTCCGCCGGTAGTCGCTCTTCTCGGGCGTCTCGTCGACGAAGGTGACGTTCGAACCGACGGCTGACCGACCCTGTGCGTGGCTCACGTCGAAGCCCTCGATACGGCCCGGACGGTCGATGCCAAGGGCGTCGGCCAGCCGTCCGGTCTCGTCGTCGGTCCCGCCGCGCTGGCGGGCGTTTTTTAGTGCGAGGTCGACCAGCGTCGCCTCCCGTCCGGCACCCGGCACACCAAGCGTGACGCCTTCGTTCTCCAGCCACGCTTCGAGGTCCGGATCGGCGGGGGCCTCGGCACAGAGAATCCGGTCGGGTAGCTCCCGCTCGGCGTAGTACTGCGGGATGAACGCCCGATACACGCCAGCGGTCCCTTCACCGTCAGGTGCGTCGAGCGTGTGTCGGTCCCGCTCGACGAGCTTGCCGCCCTCGGCGTGGAGTCGAGCGACGATGGCGCGCTCGCCTTCGACGGCGGCCCCGAGTACGTCCGTCGTCTGGTATCCCCCGGAGTCGCTGACGGCAGTGTCGCCCTCGCCGTGGAGCGCCTCGACGGCCCCGAGCTTGTCCCGGAGGTTTGCGGCGCGTTCGAACTCTTGGTTCTGTGCAGCGGCCTCCATCTCGCGGCGCAACGGGTCCGC
This sequence comes from Haloarcula sp. CBA1131, assembly GCF_008728975.1. Lineage (NCBI taxonomy): Archaea > Methanobacteriati > Methanobacteriota > Halobacteria > Halobacteriales > Haloarculaceae > Haloarcula > Haloarcula sp. CBA1131. The sequence goes on along the minus strand of NZ_RPCY01000001.1, from coordinate 164,312 downwards.
CAGAACACCGGTTTCACCCTCGAAGTACCGCGTGACGGCTTCGACGTCCTCGGCGTACTCGCCCTCGCTGATTTCGCCGGTGCAGGGTGCGGTACAGATGCCCATCTCGTAGTCGAGACAGGGCCGGTCCCGGTTGCTGTACTTGTGGTCGGAACACCCCCGGAGCCCGTACGTCTCCCGCAGTGCCTTCACCACCGTCTCGACCCGCCCCTTGTCGGTGAACGGCCCGTAGACGGTTGCGCCGTCCGCGGGGTCACGGGTCACCTCGATTCGGGGGACGGCATGGTCGGTCAACTGGACCAGCGGGTAGGACTTGTCGTCTTTCAGCCGGACGTTGTACGGCGGCCGGTGGCGCTTGATGAGGTTCGCTTCGAGGAGCAGCGCCTGTGTCTCGGTGTCGGTGACGGCGAAGTCGATGGTTTCGGCTCGCTCGACCATCTTGGCGATGCGCTCGCTCCGCGGGTCGGCGTACGAGCGCACGCGGTCCCGCAGGTCGACAGCCTTCCCGACGTAGAGGACCCGGCGTTTGTCGTCCCGGCCCTGTTCGAACAGGTACACGCCGGGCTCCCGTGGCAACGACCCCGCGCGCTCTCGAACCTCGTCGGCGTCCATTAGCACAGGGTTGGCGCTCGGCGGGGTTGAACGTCACGGGAGCGGGTCGTCTGGCGCCGACTGGGCCGCACTGCCGGCATCGGCAGGCGGAGCCTCCGGAACGATGGCAGCTTCGATCCGGTCGACGACGCTCTCGTCGTCCGGTGCAGTCAGCTCGATATCGTCGTCGCCGGCGACGCGCACGACGAGCAGTCGGTCGCGGCTCCAGAGGTAGACACCGAGGACGACGGCGGCAAAGGCCAGTGCGAGACCGCCGAACAGTCGCATCAGGTCGTCCAGTTGCGCCATCAGCGTCAGCATCGTCTGGAGCATTCCAAGCATGCCCCCGATACCGACGGCGCTCGCGGCACCGCCGCTGTCCAGCGAGACGTTGCCCACGAGGCTGTCGAGGCTCACGGTCATCCCGGCGGCCACAAGCACGACACCGACGACCAGCGCCTTCACGCCGAGTTCGAGGAACGACCAGTCGCCGCTGGTGGTGACGTCGACGCCCTCGACGTTGGGGCGGTCGACCTGTCGGTAGTTCGACCCCTCGCGGTCCGGCGTGAACACGAGGACGCGGTGACTCGTCACGACGACCCCGCCACGGTCCAGCCAGACGTCCGCTTCGATCACCTCGCCGTCGTACAGGAGGCTCTCGGCCCGTGCGACCCAATCCATACACCCCGTTTACCGCGGACACCTGTATATTCTCCCCCCGTAACCGCTAACTGTGCGCCCTCGAACATGACAGTATGACCGCCGACCCCCGCTGCCCTCACTGCTCGGAGAAGGTCAGTGCGACCGCGACGTGGTGTATGCACTGTGGCCGGGACTTCGAGAGCCCGGTCGACGCCGGAACCGGAACGACGGTTCTCGATGCCGGCGGCAGCCAGACCACGTCAGACCTCGAAGCGGCGCTGAACGCCGGCGACGTCGACGGTATCCAGAACGCTCTCGCACAGAGCGACAACGGGCCGACACTCGTCGGTGTCGTACTTGCCGGTATCGCGCTGTTTACCCTCCCACTCGTCTCGCCCCCGGGCGCTGCACTGTATCTCCTCGTCGTCGCCGGTGTCGGGGCAATTGCCGCGACACAGTCGACGTTCGACGCGGCGCTCAGAACCGGCGGGAAGGCACTCGCACTCGCTCCCTTCCTGCTGGTGTTTCTCGACGTGTTCCTCGGATATCTGTTCAGCGGAGCGGTAGCGACCAGTGCCACAGTTCTGTTCGGCCCGGCAATTTACGCCGGTCTGGTCATGTACGGCGTCCGCTGGTATCGTCGTCGCTGAGCGGTCTGCGGTGACCCGAACCCGAGTTGGCGTGCATCTCGACCAGCGTGTCGGCGACTTGCTTGACCGCTCTATCCGCGACGGCCGCTCGCTGGGCATCCGTGAGCGGGGTGTGGCGGCCCATGGACGAATGTGGTTATTCAACTGATAAATACTTCGTGGAAGGTACAACCGCCATCTGTGTCTTTTCCTCGTGAGCGGTCCGCTCTTCTCAGGCCGCACGCCGGTTCGCTTCGCCCGGTATCAAAACTACCATGCCTCCCGGATTCGAGTGGTCATCTACTACAGGTGGTTCTGTGACCGAAAAACGCGAATACAAAGACGACTATCAGGACAAGACGCTGTATCTCCCGGGGCCGACCGAGGTGCGCGAGGACGTTATCGAGGCGATGGCCGAACCGATGTTCGGCCACCGGATGGACCGGATGACGGACCTCTACACCACCATCGTCGAGGACACGAAGGAGTTCCTCGGCACCGACAACGACGTCATCGTGCTCACGGCGTCGGGCACGGAGTTCTGGGAGTCGACGACGCTCAACCTGGTTGAGGACAGCATGCTCGTGCCGACCTCCGGCGCGTTCAGCGAGCGCCAGGCCAACGTCGCAGAGCGCCTCGGCAAGGACGTCGACCGCATCGAGTACGACTGGGGCACGGCGGTCAAGCCCGGCGACATCCGTGACGCGCTCGAATCCGGTGACTACGACGCCGTCGGGGCCGTGATGAACGAGACCTCGACCGGCGTCCGGAACCCTATCGAGGAGATCGGCGACGTGGTCGCGGAGTACCCGGACACCTACTTCATCGTCGACGCCATCTCCTGTCTCGGCGGCGACCAGATCGACATCGAGGCACACGGCATCGACGCCATCTTCACGTCCACGCAGAAGGCCTTCGCCATGCCGCCGGGGCTCGCGGTCTGTGCCGTCAGCGACGCGGCCTACGAGCGGGAACTGGAGAAAGACTCGGCGTCGTGGTACGGCGGCTTCCAGCGCTGTCTGGACTACTACGACCGGAAGGGCCAGACCCACTCCACGCCGGCGATTCCGCTCATGCTCGCGTACCGCAAGCAGATGAAACACATGCTTGATGAGAGCCACGACGCCCGCGACCAGCGCCATCAGGAGATGGCCGAGTACACGCGCGAGTGGGCGCGCGAACACTTCGACCTCTACCCCGAGGAGGGCTACGAGTCCCAGACGGTGACCTGCATCGAGAACACGCAGGACATCAACGTCGCCGAGACGGTCGAGACCGTCTCCGAAGAATACGACATGGTGTTCTCCAGCGGCTACGGCGACATCAGCGAGGAGAGTTTCCGCATCGGGCACATGGGCGAACACACCGTCGAGAGTATCAAAGAACTAACCGACGCAATCGAGGACGTCGCCGATCTGTAAATTGAGAAATAATCGACTGAGGCCGGGGCTATAGGCCGTTCTGGGGCGGTTCGCTTCTACCACTTGGCGTTTTCACAGTTTGATAATGCTGGGAAGACTATATTACTGCCGACTACTTTGATGTAGATAGACGAACCATATGAGTAAAAGCAACAGGCGGAGTAGGGACAGCGACTCCTCAACACCGATGAACGTGACCAGAAAACAGTTCGACTGGAGCGAGACGCGACCGAGCGCGGCAGTGACTGAGTACATCTCCGCCATGACCGGCCGGGAACAAACTGACTTCGCACCGCTGTACGAGACTGTCGACCCCGAAGCGCTCGACTCACTCGTCGACTCCTCGAAGCGCTCGACGCCTGTCAGTATCTCGTTTGAATATGCCGGTCACTCGGTCACTGTCCGAAGCGACGGGGAACTCGTTATCAAGGCACCAAGCGCCAGTATTGGCCGATAACTTTCGGTTTGCGGAGTTTTTGCTCCTCCTCTCCTGTTTTCCCCCTGATAGCGATTGTGCTTGTGCAGGATCGAAACGCCAGTTCCGAATATCTATAAAAAACCGTTTTTAGGCCTCGACACCCCAATTATCAGTGTTTGAATTCGAAAAGGTAGGCATAAGTCAGGAGGTCAGAAATTCGTACGTATGACTGGGACGAACGTGCGAGCGAGGGTTGTGACCCACTACAGCCGACGAATCGGGGTCGCAATCGGTGTGACGCTCGCAGTCACGCTCGCGTTCGGGGCTGTGTTTGCCGCGCACGCGGCAAATCAGGGGGCTGGACTCGCGGCCATTTCTGGGACGCTGTTCGTGGTAACGCTCAATCTCGGACTGCTCGCGATTGTTCTGGCCGGGAACGCGGCGGTCGAACTCCGGCGCCTGACCGACGCCGCGACAGCTATCGAGGACGGCGACCTTGAGACTAGTCCGGACGTCGACCGCGCGGACGAGTTCGGTCGCCTCGCATCGGCTTTTGACAGTATGCGCCGCTCTCTCAGCGACGCGTTCGACGAGTCCGAAACCGCACGTAAGGAGGCCGAACAGGCCAAGCAAGACGCACAGGCGGCGCGACAGGAGGCCGAGGAGTTCAACGAAACGCTCCTTGATCATGCGACGGACATCGGTGACGCAATGACGGCCGCGGCTGACGGCGATTTCACCCGAAGTCTCGACACAGACACCGGTGTCGATGCCGTCGAACGGATCTCGGTCGCCTACGAGGAGATGGCCGACGGCCTCTCGGAAACTGTCGTCGATATCCGGCAGTTCGCAACTGATGTTGAGGAAGCAAGCACGGCCGTCGCTGCCGACGCGACAGAGGTCGAGGAACTCAATCAGTCTCTTGCCGTCGATATCCGGGAACTGGCCGGCGATATCGAAGCACAGGCAACCCAGCTCGAAACGGCCATCGAAGAGACGAACGACCTGTCCGCGACCGTCGAAGAAGTCGCCTCGACGACTGACGAAGTCGCTCGACAGGCCGGGGAAGCCGCGAACGTAGGCGCGACCGGGACAGACCGTACGGCAGAGGCCATTGAGGCCATCGAAGGAATCGAAACCGCTGTGACCCACCTCGACGAGTTGGTGACTGACTTGGATGACCGCATGGACGACGTCGCGGCCACGACCGGGCTGATAGATGATATCGCCGAGCAGACGAATATGCTCGCACTGAACGCCAACATCGAGGCCTCACACGCCGGTGACGGCGGTGACGGGTTCGCTGTCGTCGCCGAGGAAGTCAAGACGCTCGCGGAGGAAACCCAGGCGGCGATCGACGAGATCGAGAGTATCGTTGAGGGGGCTCGCGGGGAAGTCGACGAGGTGGCCGACGAGATGGACCACACCAGAGAGCGCATCGACGCGGGCGTTACCACGGTCAATCAGGTCGGTGACGCCGTCGAGCGGTTGACTGACACTGTCGACGATGTCGACGCTGCGATGGCCGAGATCTCACGGGCGACCGACGACGGTGCCAGCGCGACCGAGGAACTGGCTGCGACTATCGACACCGTCGGCGAGGTCGCCAGCGACGTCGCCGAACAGTCCCACGACCTGGCCGATACGGCCCAGGAAACCGCCGAAACGATGAGTGCCGTCCGGCAGCGGGCAGAGGACCTCTCGACACGGACCCGAGAACTCATCGATCGACTCGATGCGTTCGAGACGCGGGCAGTCGGTCACGGTGGAACGGACGGGGCGACACCGACCGCCGGACAACAGCGCGTCGGGGGCGACGATGATTAGCGGGTCGGCCGTCTACGAGATCGCCGCGGTCCTGCTGGCCGTCGCGGCCGTCGTGCTCTCTGGGTGGCTCAGGCGCATTCCGTCGTCCCACCGACACTACTGCTACCCGGTGGTGGCCGTCGTCGGGATTTCGGCCGTGACGACCGCGCTGACGGCGGCCGGCGTCCTGCCAGTGCCCGGGTCCCAGCTCACTGTCCCGAACATCGTCGACGACTTCGTCGCGTACACGGTGCTGTGGACGCTCACGGTCGCGATAGCCGGGGCGTCCCGCCGAACGTTGGCTGTCGCCGCCGCCATCCCGGCGGTACAGGTCATCGCTTTCAACGGCGGGACGATCGTCGGCGGCGCTATCGGACTCGTCGGCTTTGGCGTCCTCGTTATCGGCCAGCTCCTGCTTGCGTACCTGTTACTCGGCCCAGTCTGGCGTCGTGCGGCCGACCTGCCCGACGACCAGCGGCTCCTGCACTGGAAGTCCCGGAACCTCCTGTTGTTCCTCATCGGGATGCTCATCGCCTACTCGTTGCTTGCGGTTGCGGACGTGTTCGACCCGTTCGTGTTGACCGTCATCAGCGAGTACATGGGGCTCCTGATCCGCGTCGGCTTCGCCGGGTTCCTGTTTGCCAACGTCGATGCTATCGCGGTCGACCGGACCGGCTTTGCCGACGTAGCATCGGAGTCGGCTGGCGCTCAGCGCGCTGATTGACGAGGGCCGCTGTTGTTGGTATAACACTCTGCAATCCCAGACGGAGTTGCTTAGTGGTCGGCACCCAGAACAGACTGTAATGGCTGTAGCCGACGACGCTGATCTCGCGGACAACCCCTATGTCGAGGGACCCCCGACCGAGTTCGAGGACACAACGACTCTCGACGAAGCGACGGCCCGCGAGCAAGCCGACCAGTTGCGCGAGGCGCTCCGCTATCACGACTACTGCTACTACGTCGAGAACGACCCGGTCATCGGCGACCGGGCCTACGACGCGCTGTTTGCCCGGCTCCAGCGACTCGAATCGGCGTTCGACCTCGACACCGACGGCAGTCCGACCCAGCGCGTCGGTGGCGAGCCACTGGACGAACTCCCCGACGTCGAACACGTCGCCCGGATGGGCTCTATCGACCAGGGCGGCGAGGAAGCGGACGTACGGGAGTTCGACGAGCGGGTTCGCGACGGGCTGGGAACCGACGCCGTTCAGTACTTCTGCGAGCCGAAGTTCGACGGCCTCTCTATCGAGATCGTCTACGAGGACGGCGTCTATCAGCGCGCTGCGACCCGCGGCGACGGCGAGGTCGGCGAGGACGTGACCGAGAACGTCCGGACCATCTCCAGTGTCCCCCAGCGGCTCCGCGGTGACTACCCCGACTTCCTGGCCGTCCGCGGCGAGGTGTACATCCCGCGGGACGCCTTCACGGCGTTCAACCGCGAGCGCGTCGAGCGCGGCGAGGACCCCTTCGCGAACCCCCGCAACGCCGCCGCCGGGACGCTCCGCCAGCTCGACCCGGCGGTGACCGCAGAACGCCCGCTGTCGGTGTTCTTCTTCGGCGTCCTTGACGCTTCGGTCAGATTCGAGAGCCACAGCGAGATACACGAGCGGTTCCCCGAGTGGGGCCTCCGGGTGTGCCAGCGGACCGCTGTCGTCGACGACATCGACGCCGCCATCGACTACCGGACCGACCAGCAGCAGGCCCGCGACGACCTCGATTACGAGATCGACGGCGTCGTCATCAAAGTCGACGACATGGACGCCTGCGACGAACTCGGCTCGACCTCGCGCGCCCCGCGGTGGGCCTTCGCCTACAAGTTCCCGGCCCGCAAGGAGGAGACGACGGTGCGGGACATCGTCGTGCAGGTCGGCCGGACCGGCCGGCTCACCCCCGTCGCGCTGATGGACCCCGTCGAGGTCGGCGGCGTCACCGTCTCCCGCGCCTCGCTGCACAACCCCTCGCTCATCGCCGACCTCGGCGTCGACGTGGGCGACCGTGTCCGCATCAAGCGGGCCGGCGACGTCATCCCGGACGTCGTCGAAGTGCTCGATGACAACGGCGACGGCCACTTCGAGTTCCCGGACACCTGCCCAGCCTGTGACAGCCCGGTCGAGCGCGATGGCCCGATGGCGTTCTGCACCGGCGGCCTCACCTGCCCCGCCCAGCGCGAGCGCAGCGTCGAACATTACGCCAGCCGCGACGCGCTGGACATCGAGGGCCTGGGCGAGAAGGCCGTCCAGCAACTGCTGGACGCCGACCTCGTCTCGGACCCCGCGGACCTGTACGAACTCACCGTCGAGGACCTCACTGACCTGGAGGGCTGGGGCGAGACCAGCGCCCGGAACCTCGTCGAAGGGATGGACGACGCCCGCGAGCCGCCGCTTGCGAACTTCCTCGTCGCGCTGGGTATCCCCGAAGTGGGCACCGTCACCGCACGAAACCTCGCTCAGGAGTTCGGCACGTTCGAGGCGATACTGGACGCCGCTGACGACGGCAACACCGACGCGTTCGAGGCCGTCCCCGACGTAGGTTCGACCGTCGCGCGCTCAATCGTGGAGTTCTTCGAGGGCGAGGGCAACCGCGCCGTCATCGACCGCCTGCTCGACCACGTCGACCCGCAGGCCGCCGAAGAAACGGGCGGTGATGCACTGTCGGGCCAGACGTTCGTCTTCACCGGCTCGCTCGACGGCTACACCCGCAGCGACGCACAGGACCTAATCGAGCGCAACGGCGGGTCAGCGACGAGCAGTGTCTCCGGCAACACGGACTATCTGGTGCTTGGCGACAATCCCGGCCAGCGAAAACGCGATGACGCGGAAGAACACGACGTGGAAACGCTGAGCGAGCGAGCGTTTGAAGAGCTGTTGGAACAGCAGAACGTACTATAAATCAGCCCCATTGAATAGCTGGTAGCCAATAGCGAGCGGGACAATACACCAGGCTAAGAGTATAACGAATGCAAACGGATCAGAAAGATACCACGGGACAGCCCCTTCAAGGATATTGAATGCTTGTTGCTCCCTTCCTGCTGAAAGGATTCCGCCGCTTACCATTTGTGCACGCACTTGTGCAACTGTGGCCTCGGAGTTGGTAGTTGACTGAACTAACACCTGATACGCTCTCGTCGGGTTGAGAAGTTTCAGGAATAGCTCGATTTTTATGCTAGTCGCGGATGCAACATTTGCATGCTCTTGAAGAAGGCTTCCAGTACCCCTTGCAGCCCTTCCCCAGAGCGCAAAGAGATATAAGAAGATTCCCGCTGCTACCATAAGCGACCGTTTTGCGGTTGCGGTCGCGGCTGAGGCACCGAGAGAGAAACCGATGAATGTCAGGGCCAGCACTAGGGTTAATCCGTAGAGCTTACTATAGAACCCCAATGCAATATCACTGCCAGCCTCTGGAAGGAAAACGAGTATCTGCAACACAAATATGACTACCAGCGTCGTCGCAATTGAAAGGTACCTCCCAATCAACTTCCCTATAATTACATCTTTACGAGTATATGGGAGCGACATGAGGATCTTTAACGAACCGCGTTCGCGTTCTCCTGAAATCGCAGTGTAAGTAAACCCAATAGCGGCAATTGGGATGATAACAGAGAGAACTCGGGGAGACGTAACTACCAGATTAAGCACTCCAGAGGCTGCTTTAGCGTTACTCCCTAATGGGCTGTAGAGGGCAATAATCGGGAACAGTACGAGACCTGTAAGGAAAATTATGGCTAATACGAGTACTGCCCGCGTGCGAATCATGTCTGCGAACTCTTTTTTCACGATTGGGTACCAATCGGCGAATTCTGAGTTCTTGATGCTCGTATCGACGTCGCTTATGAAGCGCTTGACGGGGTTCTGCTCGGGACTCATGCGTCCACCTCCTGCTGACTCTGTTCTGTCTCGGTGTATGCGGCGAACACTTCGTCGAGTGATGCCTCCTCTGTGTCGAAGTTGGCGACCTCGTGGCCGTTCTTCTCGACGGCGTTGAGGACCGCCATCTTCGCGTCGCCGTCGCAGGTGACTGAGAGCGTATTTCCGTCCGCGGTCACCCCCGACACCGCATCGATTCCCTCGATTGCTGCAATCACGTCGTCAGTGCCATCGCCGTCGGCCAGCGTCACACGGAGGACGGTGTCCCCGGCGGCGGCCTCGCGCAGCCCGGCGACGCTGTCTTTCGCGATGAGGCGGCCGTTCTGGAGGATACCGACCGTGTCACAGACGGCCTCGACCTGGCCGAGGATGTGACTGGAGAAGAAGACAGTCGCGCCGCGCTCGTTCTCCTCGCGGATGATCTCACGCATCAGCCGTGCGCCGTTCGGGTCGAGCCCAGTCGTCGGCTCGTCGAGGATGAGGAGGTCGGGCTCGCCGACGATGGCCATTGCGAGCACAAGCCGCTGTTGCATCCCCTTGGAGTAGCCGCCGGCCTTGCGGTCGATGGCGTCGGCGATGCCGACCCGTTCGGCCAGTTCGTCGGCGTCGGCGTCGGCGTCTTTCGATTCGATGACAAAGGAGAGGTGCTGGCGACCGGTGAGCCGGTCGTACACGTCGTAGCCTTCGGGGAGGACTCCAGTGCGGGCACGGATTCGCTTCGGTTCTTCGTGGATGTCGTGGCCGAGCACCGTCGCCGACCCGTCGGTCGCGCGGACGAAATCCAGGAGGATGTTGATCGTCGTCGACTTCCCGGCCCCGTTCGGGCCGAGGAAGCCGAAGATTTCGCCCTCCTCGACGGTGAGATCGACCCCTTGCAGTGCGGTGAGGCTCCCGAACTGCTTGGTGACGCCATCCAGTTCTATCGCTGCCATACGGCCGGTTTGTGACGGCCGCCTGTATAGTCTTTCGTGTTCCAGTTATCACGCAAGAAAGTCAGAACGCGGCTACACACCGTCTCAGGGCCGGTTATACCTCAGCGTCGGGGTCGTGGCGCTCGGCCATCCGCTGGGCCTCCGTGGCGTAGCGCTCCCGCGTCTCCTCGTCGGTTACGGGTTCGAGCTTGTCGACCTCGACATCCGTCGCTGCCGTAATCCGTTTCCGTCTGAGCAGGTTCGGCGAGAGCTGCTTGGTCAGGTGGCGGTCGCCCTCTGGGGGCGCGTAGATGAGCGTCACCATCCGCTCGTCGCCGAAACTGGAGCGTTCGACCAGCCAGCACTGGACCGTCTCCTCGTCGTCGGTCATTGCTGTGTCGTTTGCGGGCCGGCGGTTTATATCTTACAACGCTCCAGACCGCCGTCACCGGGTCACGTTCAGCCCTTGCTCAATGTCCGCGGTGAACTCCTCGTCGATGTCGACCGCAGTCCCGGCGTTCCGGACCGTATTCGTCGCGACCACGCCCGCGTTGCCCGACCGGAGTCGGATGCCGGCCGCTGAGGCGTTGCTGACCGTGTTGCCCGTGATGGTGAAACTGTACGGTCGCTCTGCACTCCGTGCGTCGGTGTTGTCCGCATCCGCTGGGACCGTTCGCACAAGGATGCCAACCGGACAGTTGTCGACCTGATTACCCGAAATAGTGATGTCGGACGACCGGGCTTTGGGGGTCCCGGCTACCTCGTCCCGGAGGTGGGTCTCCTTGTACTCGATTTCGATGCCCGCCTCGCCGCCAGGGTCGGGTGCGAACTCCGTCAGGTCCTGACAGACGTTCCCGACAATGGTTCCGCGCTGGGCCGGCGAGCAGGCGATGAGGCTGTGGCCGCCGTCGACGGTGACGTTACCGATGACGGCGAAGTTCGCGACGTTGTACGGCGCGATGTTATTGAACTTCACGCCGACGACGCGGTTCCCGGCGATGACCACATCGCTGGACTGCCGGAGGTCGCGGTCGCTGCCGGTCGGTGCGGCCCGGCTGGTGATACCGTACCAGTTCGGATTGACGGCCTCGTTGTGCTCGACCGTCACGCCGGTACACCGCGTGAACGACAGCGCCATCTGGAAACCGTTCACTGTGCGGTTGCGAGCGATGTAGACGCCGTCGCACTGATCGGCCTGAATGGCTTGGTTGTTCAGCTGTGTCCCGTTGGCGTCGAACTCGATGTCGGTGACTGCGACGTTGTCACCGCGCACGCGAACGAGGTCGTGGCCGGCCGGCAGCGGGTTCGACTGGGACTCGGACGGTGCGGGGTCCTCGCCCGTTCCCGTCTGTGACGCAACGAACCGGGTTCCCTGCTGTCCGGTCAGTGTGGTGTTGTCGCCCATCGTCGCCGGCTCGCCAAATCGGAAAGTATCGGCGCTCGCGATAACGGCCCCGCCGCTGTCCGGCACGTTGTCGAAGGCATACTGGAACGCCTCATCGGCAGTACCGCCGGTCGAGAACGCGACGCTGCCGCTGCCGTCAAGCACCAGATACTCCGTACCGTTGCCGTTCCCGTTCGACTGGCCGGTTCCCGTCGTGACGACGTACACTGCCCCTGTCCCCGATAGTCCAGCGCCCGTCTGTGCCTGCCCGGTTCCGCTGAACAGTCCGATGCCCGCTACGGCACCGATACTCGACAGAACGGACCGTCGTGACGCGCCCCAGTCCGACTGTCGCGACCCAGTACTAGCTCCATTTGTGTCAGCAGTCATTCAAGTATGGCTGCCCGGCCGTTCGCAATAACCGCTTATAATAGCGGTCTGAACCATACGTACCCGTCAATACCTGAACTGTCCGGGCCGACTGACGCCGACTAGTGAATCTCTGGGGTGCCAATTTGTTGGCGACGTGGCACTCCAGACGACAGAACGCGACACCCGGGCTCACTATCCCCACCGTTGACAGCAGATTTATGCCGACAGCGACGGGACAGTACGACAATCCGACGTGGGCTCCGACGACTCGCCGTTCGACGACGTGTCGGCTGACCGGGACTACCTTCGGGTCCTGCTCACTGCCGTCTGTGTCGTCGCCGTGGTGCTGGCGACGGCGACGCTCCCGATTCTGGCCCCTGGTGGGACACAGAGCCCGATGGAGTCCCTTATTCCCCTCCCACAGGAGAACCCGTTCGGGGAGGCTGGGGGGACCTCGACTGGCGGCAGCGGCGGGCAACTCGGTGCGCTGAACCCGGGAAGCCAGACTGATGTTGGCGGCTCGCTCGATAGTGGCGACAGCGGCGACAGCCCGTACCAGTCACAGGACACGGAGCCACATTTCACCGTCACGAGTTCGGAACCGGCGTACTGGCGGACCGGCGCGTACGAAACCTACACCGGCACGGGGTGGGACGGGCGTGCGGAACCGCAGGCCTACGAGGGGCCGATGGCGGTCGACGGGATGTCCGACACGACAGTCGACTACGAGGTGCGACTGGCCAAGCCCGCCACGTCGCTGCCGACCGTCTGGCGGCCGAAATCCGTCTCGCGCGACGACGTAATGGTTACCGAGTACGGCGCGGTCACCTCCGAGCGACCGCTGCCTGCCGGGACGACCTACAGCGCGACCAGCGTCACGCCGCCCGACGACCCGGAAGTGCTGCGGACGAGTGGCCGCGACTACCCTGCGGACATCGAATCACGCTACACGGGCGTGCCGGCGTCAACCTCGGCGCAGGTGGGGCCGTTCACCGACCGGCTGACCGAGGACAGCGACTCGCCCTACGAGACGGCCACGACCGTCGAACAGTGGCTTGAGGCGAACAAGAACTACTCGCTAAACGTCAGTCAGCCGCCCGAAGACGACGTGGCCTCGGAGTTCATCTTCCAGATGGACGAGGGGTACTGTGAGTACTTCGCCACCTCGATGGTGGTGATGCTGCGGAGCCAGGACATCCCGGCGCGCTACGTCGTCGGCTACTCGACCGGCGAGCGGACCGGTCAGAACCAGTACACCGTTCGCGGGATGAACGCCCACGCGTGGGTCGAGGTGTACTTCGAGGGCGTTGGCTGGGTGCAGTTCGACCCGACGCCGGGCCAGGAGCGCCTAGAATCAGAGCAGCAGGCGATGCAGAACAGTAGCCAGGAGTACAGCGCCGCCGAGTCCGGGAGCCCAGACGAGGAGTTCGCCGTCGGGACGCCGGCGGACGAGACACAGACCGAGGCCCCGACCGACGGAGGTGGACAGGAGTCTGGCGGTGACGAAACCGAGGGCACCGAGACCGGTGCAGACGGGACCGGTGACAGCGACGGAACTGGCGACTCGGGCGACGGACAGACGGTCTCGCAGTCCGGTGAGTTCATCGTCGAACTCAATCGGACGGCGACGCCGGGCGCGGCGGTGGCCGCGACGGTGACTCGTGACGGCGCACCGGTCGAAGGCGCGACGGTCTCGTTCAACGGTGAGCCGGTCGGAACGACGGGGCCGGCCGGCACCGTTTCCGGGACGGTCCCCTACGAAGCCGAACTGACGATTACTGTCGATGTAGCCAGCGATGCGGACCCACTCATCGCTCCGTCGGTCCCGCGTGACAGCGCTCGTTCCTTCGCTATTACTGGCCCACAGGCCCAGCAGTCGACGAACGCGAGCTACGAACTGAACACGACTGCGTCGGTGAGCATCACCGGCCAACAGGTCACTGGCGGCGAGGTGACTGTCACTGCGACCGTCGACGGCGTCCCGGTGCGGGACGGCGACGTGCTGCTCGACGGTGAGCAGGTGGCGACGACGGACCGGCGGGGGCGGGCAACCGTCGCGCTCCCGACCAAGCCCGGAAACGTCTCTGTTGCCGTCGAGCGGGACGCTGTCAGCGGGAACACGACTGTGGTGCTCGAACAGCTCTCCGTGGCAACGTCGCCGTCGCTCCCGCTGGCCTTGCCCGTCGCTGGCCAGACGGTGAACGCGACGATGGGCGGGGACCCGGTCACGAACGCGACAGTTGCCGTCGGCGGAGAGCCGACAGCACGGACCGGTGCGGCCGGTCAGGCGACGGTCGGTCTGCCGTTCGCGGCCAGCGCCGAAATTTCCGTTTCGAAGTACGGCCAGACGGCCACGACGACGGTCGGTGGCTTGCTCGTCAATGCCGCGGGCGTCGTGCTCGCTCTCGGTGTTCTCGTCGCTGGGACGGTCGTCGGTGCTCGTCGGCGAAACGTCACGCCGGGGACGGTATGGGGCTGGGTTCGGGCCGCACGCGAACTCGCCGTCGGGGCGCTCGTCGGCGTCGCGGTGGTGGCCGATGACCTGCTGGGCCGCCTCCGAACGCGACTCGAACGCACTGTCACGGCGCTCCGGGACCTGCTCGCCGGCCGCCGGTCCCCTTCGGCATTGCTCGACGCGTTGCGAGTGTGGGTCAACGAACGCCTTTCAGCGGCCGAAGAGGCAGCCAGCGATGCGGTGGCGGTCGTCTCCGCGACTGACTCGAACGGGGACGACGGAACGCCCGCGGCCCGCGTCACCATCCGCGAGGCGTGGACGCGTTTTCTGACCCACGTCTCGCTCCGTCGGTACTGGATGCGGACGCCCGGTGAAATCGCGACCCACGCCATCGAACGGGACGGCCTTCCGCCGGCCGCGGTTCGGACGGTCCGGGACGCGTTCCGGGCGGTCGAGTACGGTCAGCGAGACCCACAGGAGCACGTCGCGGCCGTCGAGGACGCGATCCGGACTATCGAGGCGGCCGCCGGGCAGCAGTCCAGCGCGACCGACGACACTGACGACGCGACGGAGGGGCGGCCCTGATGCGCTTGCGAACGGTCGTCTTCGGGACTGTGGGGCTGCTGGCGACCGCCGTCGCGGCCGCCCTCATCTTTGCGCCGACGGCCGCCGGCGAGTCCCTGGCCGCCGTGTTCGGCAGTGTTGCCCCGACGACCGCCCTCCTCGCCGGGAGCCTGACCGTCGGGCTCTGTGCGGTCCTTGCCGGCTGGCTCGGTGGGCTCCTCGGCGGTGGCTCGGCGACCGCCTTCGACGTGGCTATCGACACCCCACCGGAAGACGTGACGGCCACGGAGAGTCGGCTGTTCGCCGCCGACATCGACGCGGCCATCGACGACGCGGTTGCGGGCGACGACGAGGCGATGGACACGGTCACCGAGCGACTCGCCGCGGCGGCGACGACGGCCTACGCTGTCGGCAGCAGTGTCTCGCAGGCGTCCGCCCACCAGGCAGTACGCGCAGGGACGTGGACCGACGACGCCGTCGCGGCGGCACTCCTTTCCCCGACAGAGCCGCAGTCGCTGCTGGCCCGACTCCGGCTGTGGCTCGACCCGGAGAGCGAGCGCCGCCGCCGCATCCGCCGGACGGTCGACGCTATCGAGCGGGTGTCGGGAGGTGAGCGCTGACGATGCATCGCCGCGTGCGGCGCTGGAGCGGCGGCCTCGCGGCCGCGCTGTTTCTCGTCAGCGTCTCGCTTTTGACAGCCGAGCCGCTGTTGCTCGCGGCGACCGCGATTCCGCTCATCTACGTCGCCTACGGCTCGTTGTCCCGGGTGCCGGCGGGAACCGACTTGCAGGCGGCACGGTCCGTCTCCGACGCCCAGCCGACGCCCGGCGAACCGGTCGAGGTCGAACTCACCGTGACCAATACGGGCAGCAGTTCGCTGACCGACGTGCGGGTCATCGACGGCGTGCCCGAGGAACTGGCTGTCGTCGAGGGGTCGCCGCGGCTCTGTACGTCACTGCGGCCAAACGAGAGCGCCACGCTGTCGTACGCCGTGATGGCAAAGCGCGGGACCTACACGTTCGACGCCGCCGCGGTGCGGGTACGGACGCTGTCGGCCAGCGATGAAGTGACCGTCGACCTGCCCGTCGCCGGCGACGGGACGCTGACGTGCTCGAACACCGTCTCCGAAGTGCCGATGGCCGACGCCACGCTCCCGCGGGCGGGGACGCTTCCGACCGACTCCGGCGGGAGCGGCCTCGAGTTCCACTCCACGCGGAGCTACCAGCCCGGTGACCCGGTCAACCGAATCGACTGGCGGCGCTACGCCAAGACCGACGAGCTGACGACCATCGACTACCGGGAAGAACAGGCTGTCAGGACGGTGCTGGTCGTCGATGCGCGGCCGCCGGCCCGCGTGACACCGGAGCCTGGGTTCCCGACCGGAGCCGAACTGTCGGCCTACGCCGCCGAGCGCCTGTTCGATGCCCTCTCCCGGACCAGCGTCGTCGCGAGTGTCTGTGCTGTCGGGTTGGCTCCGGAGGACGTTCCCGGCGGGCTCGGCCCCGACGGACTGGCGTGGGTCGACGCCTCGGGCGGCCACGCGGCCGCCCACGCGAGACAGATATTCGATAGCGTGGGCCGCGCCGCGGCCCGACAGTCGGACACCGACGCGGCTGGTGACGCTGGCGCGTCCGAGGACGAGTCCCCACAGCAGCCTCACAGGGGCGACGCGCAGGTGACGACGGCCGACGGCGGGACCATCGAGGACCCGGGCCTGCTCGCCGTACTCGCTCGGCTCCCGCCGACCGCACAGGTGGTCGTGTTCTCGCCGGCCGCCGACGACTGGCCCGTCTCGCTGGTGTCGTCGCTCGCGGTCCGTGACTATCCGACGACCCTGGTAAGTCCGTCACTGGCCCGCGGGGACTCGCTCGGCGCGGCCGTCGCCGGCACCGAACGCACCGCTCGGCTCCAGCGGGCCGAACTGTCCGGCGCGACCGTCATCGACTGGGACCTCGACAGCCCCATCGACGTGGCGCTCCGTGCCTCGCTCGCGGACCTGTTCAGCGTGTAACTATGGACGACACGATCTCGCTCCCGACCCGGATGCCCTGGACCAGCCTCGTGACCGTCGTCGGCGTGACGGCGCTGCTGGTCGCGGGACTGCTGGGAACCGTCTCCGCCGACCGGGCCGCGCTCGTCGGCGTGGCCACTGGCGTTTTGCTGGCGCTGTCGCTGTGGCTGAGCGGCTGGGACCGCTGGCAGGCGGTCGGGACGGCTCTGGCCAGCGCCCTCGCGCTGCCGGTCGCTGTCGGGCTCATGGTCGCCACCGGCGGCACGGTCGCCTCGCTCGGCGCCGAACTGTTTCCCGTCACCTCGCAGACTGGCGTCCGACCGGCGGTCGTCACACTGCTGTCGCAGGTGGTCGTCGTCCTCGGCTGCCTGACCGCCGTCTTCGGTGCGACCGCGGCCACCCGCGGTGTCGTCGACACCGAGCGGGTGGGGACCTACGGCGGCGTCGTCGTACGGACGACCGTCGTTCCGTTCGTCGCCGCCCTCGCACTGTTTACCCGGGGTGCCGTCGCCTTCCTGCAGTCCAACACTGGGACGCCGGGCGTCCAGCAACTGCTGGGCGAGGTTCTCACTCGGGTGCTGGGACCGATTTTCGACCCGGTTCCGGGGCGAACGCATATCGCTATCTTCAGCCTGCTGCTCGCCCTCGCCGCGGCGGCGCTGGCTCACGGGCTCGACGCCTTGCCGCTTTCCGAACTCGTCCCGGAAACGAGCGACGCACCCGATATCGACAGGGCCGTCGCCGCCGCCGAGCGAACGCTCCGGTGGACGGGCCGACTCGCCCTGCTGGTCGCGCCGGTCGCCGGCCTGTTCGAACTGGGCCTCGGCCAGGAATCCATGGCCGAACTGCTCCCTGTCGGGCTGTACGACCTCATTGTCGCAGTCACGGCCGCCCCGGGCCTCCGCGGGCTCCTCTGGTGGCTGTTCCTCACTGGGACGGCCGTCTCGGTGGCTGTCTGGTTCCTCCGGCGGACGGTCCAGAGTTCGGCTGACCGCGTCGGGACCGTTCTCGCACCGTACGTCGGCGGCGGCGTCATCACGCTCGCCGCGGTGGGAGTCGCGGGGCCGGCAGTCGATGCCATCGAAACGGCGCTCCGGGCGACGCCGGCCGCGGCGGCCGTCGAACAGTTCTTCGTTCCGATACTGGACGTGTACGGCCCCGAGACCGTCACGCTGTCACTGGCCGTCGTGGCGCTGTTTACCGTCGTCGGCGCAATTGGACAGCTGTGGCTGGCGCTGGCGACGAATTATCTGCGTGAGCGGACGGCCGGTGTCACGCTCGCCGCGGCCGGCCTGTTCGGTGCGAGCGCGTTCGCCGCGACGCTTGACACCTCGACGTGGCTGGTGCTTGCGGGGCTGGTCGGTGCGGTCGTCGTCTGGGATGCCGGTTCCTTCGGGACGACGCTGGGACACGAGGTCGGCACCGGGGCCGCGACGCGCCGCACCGAACTCGTCCACACCGGCGGAACTGTCGCGGTCGGCGGCGTCGGCGCGGCGGCGACGCTGGGTCTGGCCGGCGTCGCCCGGGGTTCCGTCGCTGTCGAGCCGTCGGTCGCCGTGGCTGGTCTCGTGGTCTGTCTCGTCGCCGTGCTGGCACTCGTGGCTGCGATACGGTAGGGCGCACCGAACAATCCATTGTGGTGTGGTGACAAGCAAGCAGTATGACCGACCGGTCCCCGCTGGAGCGAGCCAGAGACAACGTGACGGAACTCGCCTCTCTGGCGGTCACCGGGTTCTGGCTCGTTGCTCTCCTCACCGGGCAGGAGTGGTGGCTCGTGGCGCTGCTCGTCGGTTACGTCGTGGTCGTTCCGCTGACCGAACTGCTGTACGGCGATGCGGACGAGGAGGTGGAAGATATCGAGGAAGCGGACCCAGCACCGTCGAGCGATACTGGCGACGAAACACCGCTGGAGCGTCTGCGCTGCCGGTACGCCGAGGGGAAGCTGACCGACGAGCAGTTCGAGCGGAAACTGGAGCGGCTGCTGGAGACGGAGACGCTGGAGGACGTCGAGGACGCGACTCGGGACGAGCGGGAACGGGAGTTCGAGCGGAGCTGAGTGTGAGTAGCGTCGCCGGTCGGTGTCGTTCTCACGCCGAGCGGGTGCCGGGCATCGACTTCCTCGGCGAAAGCTATGGGTTCCGCCGCCTATGAGTCAGTGGGCGGCCATCGAGGACAGGACGTTGAGGCAGTACACGCCGGCGACGATGAGCGCGATTCCGACGACGCCGACGGGGTCGACTGGTTCGTCGAACACGACGGTTCCGATGGCCGCGACACCGACGATACCCAGGGCGGCCCACGTCCCGTAGACGACGCCGATGGGGAGCTCCTCCAGGGTCAGCGAGACGAGGTAGAACGCCACACCGTAGCCAAGGACGACGCCGAGGCTGGGAACGGGCTTCGAGAACCCCTCCGAGAGCTTGAGCGCGGTCGTTCCGAGCAGTTCCGAGGCGATTGCGGCCCCGAGTAACACGTACGGATTCATAGTGAGAACGCCGGCCGGCGGTGGGATGAACGTACTGAAACGCCCCGCCACTTTCGGTGTGTTTCGGCCGCTCGGCGGCCCTGGCGGCGCTTCCGGTGGCAGGGAACCCACACGTCGGGGGCGCTCCTCGCGCCGGCCGCACCCGCGTCGAGTCCGGTCCT
The DNA here is from genome assembly GCF_008728975.1 of Haloarcula sp. CBA1131. Lineage (NCBI taxonomy): Archaea > Methanobacteriati > Methanobacteriota > Halobacteria > Halobacteriales > Haloarculaceae > Haloarcula > Haloarcula sp. CBA1131. Next base: position 144,599 of record NZ_RPCY01000001.1, on the reverse strand, counting down.
GTGGACCTTTGTACCGGCCGCTCGACCACCCGACGATGACCGAACTGGCCGAACTCGGGCTCTCGAACTACGAGGAGACGGCGTATCGGACGCTGCTAGTGACCGGTGCGGTGTCCGCGAGCGACCTCTCCGACGCGAGCGGCGTCCCCCGGGGGCGGATCTACGACGTGCTCAACGGCCTCGAAGCCCGCGGGATAGTCCGGACCCAGTCGACTGACCCGACGCGGTACACCCCCGTCGACCCGGAGACGGTCGTCGACAGGCTGCTCTCGGAGCGGACCCGCGAACTGGCATCGGAGTTCGATCGGTACCGGTCCGTCGCCGCGTCCGTCAGGGCGGACCTCCTGCCCGCGCCGCCCGTCGACAGCAGTTTCTGGCTCGGATCGCTCGGAAGCGAGGAGATGCGGGCGGCGATGAGCCGGCACGTCAGGACCGCCCGAGAGCACGTCCGGGCGACCGTCGGTCCGCCGTACGAGCGCGCGTCGTGGGAGACGCTCCAGACCGAGGTCGACGCGTTCCTCGACGGTGTGGGCGAGGACGTGCGGGTCGACCTGCTCTGTAGCGAGGCGGTACTCGACGTGCTTCCCGAGTCGCTCCCCGACCTGCTCGCCGACCGCAACGCGGCGGTCCGGGCGGTGCCGACGGTCGGGGTCTCCTTCGACGTGATCGACGCCGCGGCGGTGACGGTCGACGTTCCGGACCCGCTCTCGCCCGCCGACAGGCTCGGCGTGGTCGGGATCACCGATTCGGAGGTCGCGGCGGCGTTCGAGGCCCGCTTCGACCGACTGTGGGTCGAGGCGGAGCCGTTGCTGGGGCGGTAATCCGGAACCGACTGACGGCCCCCCGTCTCAGCGGCCGGGGCTGACTGCGGGCACCTCGACGCGGTCCAGCACATCATCGACGACCGTCGCCGGGTCGACGCCGCGGACGCCCGCGTCGGCGGTCAGGACGAGTCGGTGGGCGAACGCCTCCCCGACGACGCTTTTCACGTCGTCCGGAACGGCGTAGTCGCGGCCGTCGAGGACCGCGGCGGCGCGAGTCGCCTCGAACAGTCGCTGAATACCACGCGGGGAGACGCCGACGTCCACGCGGTCGTCCTCGCGGGTGGCCCGGCCGAGTTCGACGACGTAGTCCCGGAGCGTGCCGTCGACGGTGACTGATTCGACAGTCCGCTGGAGCGCCGGCAGGCGCTCGCCGTCGATGACGCTGGTGACGCTCGGGGCCTGTGCCGTCCGGTCGGCCCGCCGGTCGATGAGTTCCCGCTCGCCGCCGAAGTCGGGATAGCCCATCGACGTCTTGACGATGAAGCGGTCCCGCTGGGCCTCGGGCAGGCCGAAGGTCCCCTCCTGTTCGACGGGGTTCTGCGTGGCGATGACGAAGAACGGCTCGGGGAGGTCGTGGGTCACGCCGTCGACGGTCACCTGCTTCTCGCCCATCGCTTCGAGCAGCGCGGCCTGCGTCTTGGGCGGTGCGCGGTTGATTTCGTCGGCCAGCACGACGTTGGCGAAGACGGGGCCAGGCTGGAAGTCGAACTCGCCGGTGGCCTCGTTGAACACGTTCGAGCCGGTGATGTCGGACGGCAGCAGGTCCGGCGTGAACTGCACCCGCTTGAAGGAGAGATCGAGCGCCGTCGCGAACGACTGGGCGGTGAGCGTCTTCCCCGTGCCCGGCACGTCTTCCAGCAGGACGTGGCCCCGGGCGAGAACCCCGGTCATGACGGTTTCGAGGAAGTGGTCGTCAGCGATAACGGCACTGCCGACGGCGTCGAGAATCTGTCGGCTGGTTCGTCCGGCAGTGTCGTGGTCCATACCGGCGTGTAGACAGCCACCGACAAATACCCTCTCCCTCGGGTCCACCGGTCGGCGTACCGATACCATGCCATCCTATCACAATAAGAGAGTATTGCCGTAACTCTGAGTTATAGATAGCTAGAGATATATGCATACTGCACATGACCAACGACTACGGATTCGGGACGCGCTGTGTCCACGCCGGCCAGGAGGAGCCGGACCCGGCGACTGGGGCTCGCGCGCCGCCCATCTATCAGACCTCGTCGTACGTCTTCGAGGACGCCGACACCGCGGCCGACCGGTACGCCCTGGAGGACGACGGCAACGTTTACTCGCGGTTCGACAACCCTACTGTCCGGATGCTCGAAAACCGCATCGCCTCCCTCGAAAACGCCGTCGACGCCGTCGCGACGGGGTCGGGGATGGCCGCGCTCGACGCCGGGACGTTCGTCCTCGCGGCCAACGGCGACAACATCGTGACGGCCTCCTCTATCTATGGCGGCACGCATTCGTACTTCTCGAAGGCCGCCAGCCGGCGGGGCATCGAGACGCGGTTCGTCGACACGCTCGACCCGGACGCCTACGCCGCGGCCATCGACGAGGACACGGCCTACGTCCACTTCGAGACCATCGGGAACCCCTCGCTCGTGGTCCCGCCGATGGAAGACATCGCTGAGGTGGCTCACGACCACGGCGTGCCCGTCTTCGTCGACAACACGTTCGGGACGCCGGCGCTCTGTAACCCGCTTGACCACGGCGTGGACCTCCTCTGGGAGTCGACGACGAAGTGGATTCACGGCTCCGGGACGACCGTCGGCGGCGTCCTCGTCGACGGCGGCTCGTTCCCCTGGGACGAGTACCCCGAGAAGTTCCCGGAACTGGGCGGCGAGAACAAGGCCTTCGGGAAGAACTTCACCGAGGCATTCGGCGACCGCGCCTTCTCCGTCGCCGCCCGCCAGCGCGCCCTCCGGTCGCTGGGCGACGGCCAGAAACCGTTCGACGCCTGGGCGACGCTTCAGGGGGTCGAGACGCTCTCCCTGCGGATGGAGCGCCACTGCGAGAACGCGATGACCGTCGCACAGCACCTCGACGACCACCCCGATGTCGCCTGGGTCACCTATCCCGGACTGGAGAGTCACGAGACCCACGACCTGGCACAGCAGTACCTCTCCGGCGGGTTCGGCGGCATCGTCACCTTCGGACTGGAGGGCGGCTACGATGCCGGCCGACGGTTCTGCGAGGAGACCGAACTCGCGCAGTTCCTCGCCAACATCGGCGACGCGAAGACGCTGGTCATTCACCCGGCCTCGACCACCCACGCCCAGCTCAGTGAGGAAGAGCAACGCGCCAGCGGCGTGACGCCGGACCTCCTCCGGTTCAGCGTCGGCATCGAAGACCCCGAAGACATCATCGCGGACATCGACGACACAATCGAGCGAATCACATGAACGTCGAACACAACACAGTCTCGCTGGGCGAGTTCGAGTTCGACTGCGGCGAGACGATTCCGGATCTCGAAATCACCTACGAGGCCTACGGGGAGTTCGACGGCGACAACGCGGTGCTGGTCTGTCACGCCCTGACCGGCAGCGCCCACGTCGCCGGCCGCGACCGGGTCGACAGCGCCGACCAGGCCCGCGCCTGGTGGGACGACATCGTCGGCCCGGGCAAGGCCATCGATACCACGGAGTACTACGTCGTCTGTGCGAACGTGCCCGGCTCGTGCTACGGGTCGACGGGGCCAAAAAGCGAGAACCCGGAGACGGGCGAGCCCTACGGCACCGACTTCCCGCCGGTCACTGTCACGGACTGGACTGAGGCCCAGCGCGCGCTGCTCGACGAACTCGGGATTCCCCACCTCCACGCGGTCGTCGGCGGCAGCGTCGGCGGCATGAACGTCATCGAGTGGGCCAAGCGCCACCCGGACCACGTCGACCGCATCGTTCCCATCGCCGCGGCCGCGCGACTGGACACACAGTGCCTCTCGCTCGACGCCATCGCCCGACGGGCCATCACGACCGACCCGAACTGGAACCAGGGCCACTACTACGGCGAGGACCAGGACCCGCCCAGCGACGGGCTGGCGCTGGCCCGCCAACTGGGCCATGTGATGTACCTCTCGAAGGCGTCGATGGAGCGCCGCTTCGGCCGCCGCGCCGCCGGCCGGGACGCCGTCCGCACGTTCCCCACCGACGCCGCGGGCGCGTTCTTCCCGTACCGCGACGTGGAGTCGTACCTCGATTACAACGCCGAGAAGTTCACCGAGCGCTTCGACGCCAACAGCTACCTCTATCTGACACGGGCGATGGACAACTACGACCTCGCCGCCGGGTTCGAGTCCGATGCGGACGCGCTGGCGGCCTTCGACGGCGACGCGCTGGTGATGTCTTTCACCGCCGACTGGCACTTCACCACCCAGCAGGCGGAGGCGCTGGCCGACTCGCTCCGGGCGGCCGACGCGAACGTCGCCCACCACGTCATCGACTCCGACCACGGCCACGACGCGTTCCTCGTCGAACCGGACAACGTCGGGCCGCCGCTCGGGGACTTCCTCGACGACGGCGTCGCGGGCAAGGCCGTCACCGACTCGGTGGTCGAGGACAGCCAGGAGAGTGACTTCGCACCCGTCCACAACAGCCTGTTCTCGCAGTAGCGACGCGAGTGCCGTTCGCCGACAGGCGGGTTCGCTGGCCCCGATTCGGCTCGTCAATCATGCATATTCTGTCTTACGGTAGCATTTAACATATTTCGGAACGACTAGCTCTATGTATGGCTGACATGACCACGAACATCGAAAGCGAGGAGTATTCGTTCGGCCAGACGGTGTACGACGAGGACGGGGACGCACTCGGGACCATCCGCGGGTTCGACGAACACGGCTTCTACGTCACGGTCGAGGACGGCATCGAGTCGCTGTCGAGCGAGCATCTCAGCGCCGGGGCCGCGGGCGAGGCCGAACTGATGTGGCGCTGCTGGGAATGCGGCGAGATGGGCCAGATAGAGGACATCCCCGACGAATGCCCGTCCTGTAACGCGCCCAAGGAAGACATCTACTACTGGCAGGAGGACTGAGGCGACGCCCGCGTGACAGGCCGGGCTTACGCCCGCTCGAATCGCTCGGCGACGGCCGGTCCGACTGACTCCCGCACGGTCTCGACGGCCGACGGCGGAAGCGAGAACCGAAGTGTCGTCCAGTCGAGTTCGAGAACCGCGTGCCCGTCCGCATCACCGATGACTACGTACACCAGCGTCCCCCCGTAGACGCGCGCCAGCGCGTCGAACGTTTCTGCCGTCATCGGCACCGTTCCGGTCGTGTGGGTGTCGGTAGCCGACACGTCGGTGTGGCCCGCGAGCGTCTCGACAGCGAACCGTTCGTGCTGGGGGGTGTCTCGTCGGCCGACACCGAGGTGGACAAAGGCCTTTTCGGGGGACCGCGGTGACGCGTCCAGCACCGCCGCGAGCACGTCCAGCCCGACCGCTTCGTCCGGGTCGGACAGTTCGAACCGACGCCTGGTTTCGTCTTCCGGCCAGGTCGGTCCCGGTTCGACGCCGCCGCCGATGCCCTCCCACGCCGTGACGATTGTCTCGGTCAGCCGGTCGATGCCGATTTCGTCGATCGCCCGAACTACCGCCTCGGCGTCGTCGGAGTCGCCCATGGCCGCTCGTTCGTCGCTCGCGGCAAAGTGCGTGCTGATTCCGACCGCCGGTGATGGGTTTTTGTTCGGGCCGTCCCTGCTCGTCGGTATGGATATCGTCGTCGTCGGGGCCGGAAGCCTCGGCAGCCTCGTCGGTGGCTTGCTCGCCCGCGAACACGACGTGACGCTCGTGGGCCGCGAGCCACACGCCGGCAGCGTTAGCGAGAACGGTCTGTCGGTGGTGGGAACCGAGGAGTTCCGGGTCCGTCCGGGCGCACAGACGACGATTCCACAGCGTGCCGACCTCGCGCTGGTGACGGTCAAGGCCTACGACACCGCCGCCGTTGCAGCGGACCTCGCGGACTGCACGCTCGACGCTTGCCTCTCGCTCCAGAATGGGATGGGCAACGAGGAGCGGTTAGCCGCCGAACTCGACTGTCCGGTGCTGGCTGGGACGTGTTCCTACGGCGCGCGGCTCAGGGAACCGGGCACCGTGGCGTTCACCGGCCGCGGCGACATCGTACTCGGGGACCGCAACGGCGGCCGGTCCGCAACCGCCGACGACGTCGGGGCGGCGTTCCGTGCGGCCGGTATCGAGACAACCGTCGTAGCGGATATGCCGACCCGCCTCTGGGAGAAACTCGCGGTCAACGCCGGTATCAACGCTGTGACCGCGCTCGCCCGCGTGGCGAACGGCGCGCTGGCCGACTCGCCGGCCGACAACATCGCGGCGGACGCTGTACGGGAAACGGCCGCCGTCGCCCGCGAGCAGGGGATCGACCTCTCGGACGAGCGTGCGGTATCGCTCGTCGAACGTGTCGTCGACGACACCGCCGCCAACCACTCGTCGATGTACCAGGACATCTCGGACGGCCGCCAAACGGAAATCGACGCCATCAACGGCTACGTCGCGGCGACTGCGACGGCACCAGTCCCGGTCAACGAGACGCTTGCCGGGCTCGTCCGTACGTGGGAGCGACACCGCGAGCGGTAGGTTCTGGAATCACACAACGACTATATACACGTCTCCTATGTGTGTCTCACATGACTCCACAGACCGACGGAGCGCGGCTCGACGCGCCGCGTAGTGCTCCCAGCAGGACTGCTTCGTGTACTACAGCGAGGGGACCACTGGTATGACAGCGGACGACGCGGCCGGGAACCGCATCGTCGACTACGAACTGTTCGAGGTCCCGCCGCGCTGGCTCTTCCTTCGGCTAGAGACGGCCGACGGTACCGTCGGCTGGGGCGAACCCGTCGTCGAGGGTCGAGCACATACCGTGCGTGCGGCTGTCGAGGAACTGCTCGACAGCTATCTCGTCGGCGAAAACCCTGAGAACATTCAGGACCACTGGCAGGCAATGTACCGCGGCGGCTTCTACCGCGGCGGCCCGGTCCTGATGTCTGCCATCGCCGGCATCGACCAGGCGCTGTGGGACATCAAGGGCAAGCAACTCGGCGCGCCGGTCCACCAGCTACTGGGCGGGCAGGCCCGAGACCGGATTCGGGTGTACCAGTGGATCGGCGGCGACGAGCCCTCGGACGTGGCCAGCGCCGCCCGGGCGCAGGTCGATGCCGGGTTCACGGCGCTGAAGATGAACGCGACGCCGGAAATCGAGCGCGTCGACAACCCGGCCGCGGTCGAGGCCGCCGCGACCCGCCTCCGGGAGGTCAGAGAGGCCGTCGGCCCCGAGGTGGACATCGGCGTCGACTTCCACGGCCGCGTGACGAAACCGATGGTCAAACGGCTCGCGTCCGCGCTGGAGCCCTACGAGCCGATGTTCATCGAGGAGCCAGTGCTGCCCGAACACAACGACGCGCTGCCGGCGCTCGCGGCTCACACCGACATTCCGATTGCGACCGGTGAGCGGATGTACTCGCGCTGGGACTACAAGGCGGTGTTCGAGGACGGGGCCGTCGACGTAATCCAGCCGGACCTCTCCCACGCCGGCGGCATCACCGAGGTGTACAAGATAGCGTCGATGGCCGAGGCCTACGACGTGGCGATGGCCCCCCACTGCCCGCTGGGCCCGGTCGCCCTGGCGTCCTGTGTCCAGGTCGACGCCTGCTCGCCCAACGCTCTCATCCAGGAGCAGAGCATCGACATCCACTACAACGAAACCACCGACGTGCTGGACTACCTTGCCGACCCGTCGGTGTTCGACTACGAGGACGGGTTCGTCACTGTCCCCACCGACCCCGGACTGGGTATCGACATCGACGAGGCGTTCCTCCGGGAGCAGTCCCAGCAGGACGTCGACTGGCACAACCCGGTCTGGCGACACGACGACGGCAGCGTCGCCGAGTGGTAGCCCGGCGGCTCCCCCTCGGCAACTGGCTATCCTCTCGCACTCTTCACCGGACAACTGTGAGACCGGCAGCACGGACACGCACCAAAGGAAAGGGCTCATATTCCGCGCCCGATACGTACCTGTATGGCCTCCTCAACGTCGTGGAAGCGCGATTTTGCGAGCGGCCTTATTATCCTGTTGCCGCTGCTGGTGACGGTTTACGTTATCATCTATCTCTACTCTATCCTCGCGTCCGCGGCGGTCATCCCGGCGATTGACGGCGAACTGCTAGCGACGCTCGGACTCCCCTCGGGAACGTCGTCTGTCGAACTCGCACGGGTGTTCACGACGCTGATTATCTTCATCCTCATCGTGTTCTCTATCGGCTATCTGATGCGGACGGCCTTCGGCGACATCGTCGAACGCGCAATCGACGACGCGATGAACCACGTCCCCGGGCTCCGGGTGGTGTACAACGCCTCGAAGATGGCGGTCGAGACGGCTGTCGGTGGAACCGAAGAACTTCAGGCACCGGTGAAACTCGAAGTGTGGGACGGGATGCGGATGACCGCGTTCAAAACGGGCCAGACGACCGAGGACGGCCGCGAGGTGCTCTTCTTGCCGACAGCGCCGAACATCACGACCGGCTACGTCGTCGAGGTCGAACCACACCGCTACGAGGAAATCGACGAGCGCGTCGAGGAAGCGTTGACGCGCATTCTCAGCGCCGGGTTCGGCGACACGGACCGGAGTACCGCCACGCCGATTCCGGTCGCCGACGAGGAAGACCTCGCGGACGATTAACCGCGCGGTTCAGTTCTCGCTCAGACGTAGTGGAACCACTCTTCGCGGTCGCCGCTCTCGATGACGTCGAAGAAGGCCGACTGGAGTTCGTCGGTGACCGGCCCCTTGGTCCCTTCGCCGATCTCGTTGTCGTCGACGCTTCGGATGGGCGTGACCTCCGCCGCCGTGCCGGTGAAGAACAGCTCGTCGGCGGTGTACAGCTCTCCGCGGGAGATGGTCGCTTCCTCGTGGACGGTGTAGCCCATCTCCTCGGCGAGCGTGATTGCGGTGTTGCGGGTGATGCCTTCGAGGATGCTCTCGGCCAGTCCGGGCGTGTAGATTTCGCCGTCTCGGACCATGAAGATGTTCTCACCCGGGCCTTCGGCGACGTTGCCTTCCTTGTTCAGGACGATAGCCTCGGTGTAGCCATTGCGGCGGGCCTCCTCGCCGGCGAGCATGCTGTTGACGTACAGCCCCGTCGTCTTGATGTTGGTTGGAATCTGGCTGGAGGCGTGCTTGCGCCAGGACGACACCATCACGTCGACGCCCTCTTCCAGCGCTTCCTCGCCCAGATACGCGCCCCACGGCCACGCGGCGATGGTGGTCTTCGTCGGGCAGTCCTTCGGGCTCACGCCCAGCGAATCGAAGCCGTAGTAGACGATGGGGCGGATGTAACACGACGCGAACCCTTCCGTTTCGATGAGTTCCGTCGTCGCCTCGGTGAGTTCGTCCTTGCTGAACTCGATGTCGAGGTCGTAGGGTTTCGCGGACTTGTACAGGCGGTCGAGGTGTTCTTCCCAGCGGAAGATGGCCGGCCCCTGTTCGGTGTCGTAACAGCGAACGCCCTCGAAAACGCCGGTCCCGTAGTGCAGCGCGTGCGTGAGGACGTGGGTCTGTGCGTCCTCGAAGTCGACGAACTCGCCGTCCATCCAGATGCGGTCGGTCCCCTCGAACATCTCTGGACGGTCGCTCATCGAACGACCCCTCCGGTGAGTTGACAGTCGCGATGCCCGCGGGTGATGCCTCCTGCTGTCTCGTTGTGTGTCATATCTACCCCATTGATTCCCTTGGTTAAGAGTGTTGACGATACCCCCGCGGGTCAGGGTCGCGTTGTCTCGTACGGCCAGTACGGAGCACTGCCCCGGCGAGCACAAACGCTTTAGTGGAATCTGGCCGTCTGCACCGCACATGTCCTCCCTGAAGCGGTCGCTCCACCGCAGCGTCGCTGTCCTGTTGCTTCCGCTGGGCCTGCTCCTGATTCAGGCCGAGGTCATCACGCGCAATCTCTCTGGTGTCGTCGAATCACCGGTGCCCGGGCTCTCTCGGGCCGTGGGTATCGATTTGTTCACTGGAGCGACGCTGTACCTCGTCGCCAGCGGCCTCAGACAACTTGCAGTGGCGGCGGATACACCCTTCTGACTCGTAAACCGGTCCAGTCCTGTGATTGCTGGGAATAAACACTGGCTGTCTGCTTCCCACACTGTTGGACGTTGGTCTCTCAATAATCCTGCGGCACGGAGTGTCGACTACTCTGTCTCAGCTACAGCCACCAGTATCAGTCGAACCGCTCTAGCAGACTGGCCCCTTCGACGTACACGAGGCCCTCGCGGTCGGCGTAGGCCCGTGCCGCCGCCGGGGGTAACGCCGCGCCGGTCTCGTCGTCCAGCATCTCACAGACGACGGCGGCCTCGGGCTGGTCGGCCGCGGCCGCGAGCGCGAGCGCGAGTTCGGTGTGCCCTTCGCGGTCGGCCAGGCCGTCCGGGGCCGCCCGGAGCAGGTGGACGTGGCCCGGTGACCGGAAGGCATCGCTGAACGCGTCCGGGGCCGGGTCCGCCGCGACGGCGGCCAGTTCCCGAATCGTCAGCGAGCGGTCGTCGTCGGTGATCCCGGTGAACGTATCGCGGTGGTTCACCGTCAGCGAAAACGAGGAGCGCTCGTCGTAGGCGAGGTCGTGGTCGGCCGCCGTCGGATGGTCGAGGACCTCCTGCATGAACGGCAGTTCCAGCGCCTCGGCGACGCGGTCCGAGAGCGCGACGCAGACGAGGCCCCCGGCGTCGTTGCGCATCCGGGCGACGGCGTCGGGGCTGACGGCCCCGGCCGGGTAGACGAGGTCGGTCTCACCTTCGCGGTCGGCGGCGTCGTGGATCAGCACCGGCTCGCCGCGGGCGAAGGCGGCGACGGCGTCGGCCACGCTGTCGGCGTCAACGGCGGTTTCCTCACTCCGAGACATGCACGATCACCTCGTCACCGTCGGCCAGTTCCAGCACCTCGCGGAGCTTCTCGGGCGCGATTACTTCGAGTTGCTCCTCGCCGTGGTGGGTCCGCTCGGGGGCGATGACGTGGGCCGGCTCGTACTCGCCATCGCTCCCTTCTATCGAGGCGGGGTAGCAGTACGCGGGACCGTACGTCCGCTCGTCGTCTTCCCACCCCTCGATGGTGACCGGTTCGATGGCGCTCATCCGCGCTCGCTTGCGGACGCTCTCGGCCGTGAGTTCGAGGTTGAGCGTGCCCGCGAACGGCTCGTACCCCAGTCGCTCGATGAACTGCTCCATGTAGCCCGGCAGCGTGATGTAGTGTCGTCCCTCTCCCATCCCCGAGGTGACGACGCCGGTCAGGTCGACGCTGGCGTCGGACTCGAAGATCCGCCGGTAGTCGGCGTACTCCGACTGGAGGCGGCGTTCACCGTCCCCGGTCAGTTCGACCTCTTGCCCGTCGCTGACGATGTCCCGGGCCAGTAGCCCGGCGTCTTCGAGCCGCTGGAGCCGCCGCGAGGCGGTCTGGTTCGAGGCGTCCAGCCGTTCCGCGAGATCGGCACAGGACACCTTTGCCGACTCATCGAGCGCACCGTCGAGGGCGAGCAGTTTCAGCGTCGCCAGTTCGTCCCGACCGACGCCCTGTCCCGTTGATTCAGCCATGCATTGCAGTAGGGATTCCCGCCGGATAAGCATACCGAAGGTGGAATGCATTCCACTTTTGGAACGGAGAAAAACTGGTACGGGGTTGGTAGCAGAAGCGCGTCTTACCGTTTCTACTGGATACAATTCAAGCCGCTGCCTAACACGTTCGGCCCTATCACACTGCTGTGATAGATGATAAGACGCGGCTGGGAGACACTGGTCGAAAATGCATCATGAGACCGCGAAACCGGGTATCGGCCCCGATTCGTTTCGATTGGGCTATTCAGAGGCTGCCTTCGAGCAACGAGACAATGGACTCTGTCCGTTTGTCGACTTTGTCCATGTTGGTGCATGGCTCTTTATCAACCGTGAGGACTCCATCGCTGTAGTTGATCTCACCAGTCATCCCTGCGACGTTCTTGAACACGACCGACTCCAGCTCTGCTTCAAGCGCTTCCCGCCCCAATTTGTCGCTACAGATTGCCTCGAAGGCACTGATTGTCGGTAGAAAATAGACTTTCGTCCACCCTTCGAACCAGAGCTCTTCGTTGACTCTCTCGTCGATAAGTGATTCCCACTGGATATCGAGATCGACCTCAAAACCCGCTGCGTCGTCAATTGAGTCCTTTAGCGACGGCATTTCTTCTTCCTGAAACTCCTTTACTTTTCGCTTACTTTTTAGATCCATTAATATTCACGCGATTGAAAATACGCCCCCTTATGTATTTAATACTATTCTTTCGGACTACGATCTTTCACTACGAGTGGCACTCCTGAGTGGTGTCTGGCCAGTTCTTTCCACTCCTACGCAAACTCGAAAAGAGCGCTCTCGATAGGACAGAATCAAACCCACCGGTTCCATTCCTCTGGATCTGTAAGAACAAGCGGATTAACCGCTATTCAACGGAGCAGGCGAAAAAGCGACTGCCTTCGCTCACGGTTTCGCTGTTCGCATTGTGGTCCCACTCCGCTCGACTTGCGTCCCGATGTCGTACATGGCACTCAGTACTCGACGAGCGAATCCTGCTCCCAGAACTCGCTCGACTTCTCCAGTTTCGGAACCCATGTGTTCTCGTCCTCGGCGAGCATCGCCACGCGGGAGTCTTCGACCTCCTTCAGCACGTCGTGGTCGGGGAGGTACTCGCCCATCTCTCGTGTGAACTCCCGGACCTCGCTGTGGTCGGGCATCGAGTCGCGGTCGAGACGGCCCCGCGAGTGGCCGACGTGCATGTACGCCTTCATCTCGACGAAGTCCGCATCGGCCCGGTCACACATCGCCGCGTACCACTCGGGGTGGTGCATGTTGTGGCCTTTGACCAGCGTCGTCCGGATGACGGTGCGGGTGTCGTCTTTCTCGGCCAGTACGTCCAGCGTGTCGATGAGCGAGTCCCAGGCGTCGTCCTCCATCGCCTGCACCGTCGAGTCGAACGTCTGGCGGTCGGCGGCGTCGACGGAGACGTACAGTTGCGTGGGGTCACACCGCTCCAGCATCTCCGTGTTGGTCCCGTTGGAGACGAGGAAGGTGGTGATGTCGCGGTCGTGGAACTCCTCGATGAGTTCCGGCAGGTGCGGGTAGAGCGTGGGTTCGCCGTCCAGCGAGATGGCGACGTGGCGCGGTTCCATCGCCTGGTCGAACACCTCGCGCGGGACTTCATCGTTGCCCCCGAAGCCCGACAACAGTTTCCGCTGGAGTTCCACGGAGGCGTCGGCGACCGCCGCGGGGTCGTCCCACTCCACGTCGCCGAGTTCGTAGGCGTGGCCGGCGTGGTCCCGCCAGCAGAACACGCACCGCTCGTTGCATTTCACGACCGGCGTCATCTGGATGCAGCGGTGGGACTCGATACCGTAGAAGATGTACTTGTAACACTTCCCTTCGCCGCGAAGGGCGTTTTTCGTCCAGCCGCAGGTCTGGGCGGCCGTGTGGTTCTCGCTGTGGTAGGCCGGGTCCGAGACCTGCTTCGGACCGCCGTCGGCGTCACTCATTGCTGTCGGCTTCAACAGCCAGCGGCAAAAACTCCCGGATGTTGCGCGTCAGTCACGATACGCTCGGACCGCGTGTGGCAACTTACGTCAGCTTGACGATGGGGTTGCTCATGTGGTGGCCGACGACGTTGCCGTTCTCCATGATCCGGTCGTAGCCATCGTCGTCAACTTCGATTCGGGTTTCGCTGTCCTTCTGCATCAGATAGAGTGTTTTGTTCATACACCTGTGGATGCCCCTGATAGGCAAGACCAGAACTACTAGGTGTATAGATACGCGCTGTGATGTATGCTATATGTATCAAATCCCGGCGGAGATGTATCTCAGCCGGAAGATTTTGGGGGCTCCGGATAGTGAGTACATAGTATGGGTGTGCTTGACACGGTCTCCGAGCTGTTCGGCTCCGGGGACCAGCACTACCGGTTCCGCTGTGACGACTGCGGGACCGAGTTCGCACAGCGCGTGGCGACAGTCGAGGACCTGACCTGTCCGGAGTGTGGCGCTGGGGCGGTGCGGCCGGCCGAAGCAGCGTGAGGTTGGGGTGCCACTAAGCCCCGAGTCAGCGGCCCAGATCGTAGAACTCGTCGTTCGGACGGATGTCGGCGAGCTGTGCCAGCCGGTTCGAGAGGTTGAAGAAGGCGGCGACGCTGCCGATGTCCCAGATCGCGCGGCGGCTGTAGCCGTGGTCCTCCAGCCGTTCGAGGTCTGCGTCCTCGATACGGGCGGGCGATTCTGTCAGCTTCACCGCGAAATCCAGCATCGCCTTGTGCGTCTCGTTGATGTCCGCAGTTCGGTGGTTCGCGGCGACCTGTTCGGCGAGCTTGGGTGCGTCGGCGTAAATACGCAGCAGCGCACCGTGGGCGACGATACAGTAGAGGCAGTCGTTGACGCCGCTGACGGCGACGATTATCATCTCGACTTCCTCGCGTTCCAGCGCCGTCTGCTCGACCAGCGCGTCGTGGTACGCGAAAAAGGCCCGGAAGTGCGAGGGACGATAGGCCATCGCCGGGAAGATGTTCGGCGTGAAGCCGGCGCGTTCGGTCTCCTCTTCGATGCGTTCCTGCAGGTCTTCGGGGAGGTCGTCGATGTCGGGGGTTTCGAACCGAGCCATCACTGTGTCGGAGTCTGCCATACCACACGTCCGTCCGGCCGCGGCTTGAAAGTTAGCTGCCTGTCTGGCCATGGCTGGCGAGAGCTGCTGTATAGTTCTTCCGGGGACGTGGCACGAGGTCGAACAGCCACGCCGGCTCTTTTGCTAGGCGGCGCGACCGTTCGTATGCATGTCAACGACGACAGAGACGACACAGACGTACGACGTCAGTACCGGCAACTGGAAAGCCGGCGTGCTCGGCGGTATCGCCGGGAGCGCCGTGATGGGTGCCTTGATTCTCGTGATGAACACCGCGACGCTCGCCGTCGCAATCCCGTCCCTGTACGGGCTCGCGCCGCCGCCGAGCCCAGCGGCTGGCCTCGTCGTCCACCTCTCCCATGGGGCCGTGATGGGCGTGATGTTCGCCGGGCTGGCGAGGGTCCTCAATCTGGAATCGTCCGGCAAACTGCTTGGGCTCGGCGTCGGCTGGGGCGTCGCCACCTGGGTGCTCTTTGCCGCGCTTCTGATGCCAGTCTGGCTCGGTGCGGTCGGCTCGCCGGCCTCCCCGCCGTTCCCGAACTTCGCGCCGCCGTCGCTGCTGTGGCACGTCGTCTACGGGGGCGTCCTCGCGGTCGTTTACGCCGCGACCGTGGACCGCATCTGAGACCCAACCTGAGCCGTCGCGGTCGCCGCTACTGCTCCTGAAACACGGTCCACTGTCGCTCGTCGGTTCTGGCGTCGGCTATCGCCTCGACCTTCTCGCGCTGCAGGTCGTCCAACTGCGCAGTCGCCAGCCGAATCCACGACAGGAACTCCCCGCGGAGCCGCTCACGCACTACTTCAGGCGGCTGTGGCGTGTAGACGTACACATGCCCGCCCTCCGGCCTGATTCGCCGGCGCTTCTCGACGACGCCGAACTCCGCGAGATGGTTGAGATGGCGCGCGACGACGCTCCGGTCGTAACCGATCTGTTCGGCCAGTGCTGCCACGGTCAACTCACCGCCCTCCATCACGCAGAGACAGACGTCCAGCTCGGTACCGGACATCTCGAAGACGGTCTGCAGCAGGGTTTCGAGCGACGGCTCGCTGACCGCCGCGTCCGTCGCCTCGGTCGCCGCCATCGGCTGGCCACAGCACTCCGGCCGGTTCTCGCCGATACCGATGCCGCCGCAGGTCGCACACTCGAACAGTCGCGGTTCGTCGGCGGAGGGTGTCATACGACGGGCTACTCACCCCGCCGGTAGAAGCTTCAGGTATGGTCGGAGTAACTACGGGCGGGTGCCGGCGGGTCGCGGTTTCTCGCCCGTCATATAGATGTTAGTCCAAAGGTCTAAGCCCTCCCGGGACCGAATACAATTCACTATGAGCACTGACACAGAGGACGCCAACGACCTGCGCGAGCGAATCACGAACTTCCTGCGCCGCAACTTCCCGCAGATCCAAATGCACGGCGGGAGCGCGGCCATCGAGGAAATCGACCGCGAGGAAGGCAGCGTCACGATCCGCCTCGGCGGCGCCTGTTCCGGCTGTGGCATCTCGCCGATGACCATTCAGGCCATCAAGACGCGTATGACCAAGGAGATCCCGGAGATCAACGAGGTCACCGCCCGAACTGGGATGGACCAGCAGGAAGGGATGTCCGGCGGCAGCGGCGGCATGAGCCCCTCGTTCCCCGGCGAGTCCCGCGGCGGCGACGTCGGCGGCGACGAAGACGAAGGCCCCGAAGCGCCGTTCTGAGGCCAGCTCTCGATCTTTTTTAGATTCGTGGCTAGCCGCAGGTGTGGAAGCGTCTCTGTGAGTCGCCGTCTCTGTGCTCAACAGCCAGAAAGCCCCGACTGGCTCGGGAGCTTTCTGGCTCGTCGCATCCGAACCAACGCAAGCAACCATCACTGCAGCAGCGAGTCACACAGATTAAGACGACGGGGCCAGACGGCGGGGATATGGAGACGGTCGATACGGTCGTCTGGGCGCTGTGGGCGATGTTGCCGGCGTATATCCCGAACAACGCCGCGGTACTCGCTGGCGGTGGCAGACCGATAGACGGCGGTCGGACCTGGGGCGGGCGGCGGGTGCTCGGCGACGGCAAGACCTGGCGCGGGACACTGATCGGAACCGCCGCCGGGACGCTGCTCGCGCTCGGACTGACACAGGCCGCGCCCAGCGTGAGCGCTGCCCTGGGAACCGACCTCCCGACGTTTCCGCTCCGTGCGGGGCTTGGACTCGCCTTCGGCGCGATGCTCGGGGACATCGGCGCGTCATTCCTCAAACGCCGGACTGGCCGCGAGCGCGGGGCGGCGTTCCCCGGGCTGGACCAGTTGGATTTCGTCGTCGGAGCGTTGCTCTGTGCGCTTGTGGCCGCGCCGTCGTGGTTCACCGAGACGTTCACGCTCCCGGTGCTGGTCGTCGTTGTCGTCGCGACGCCGGTGTTACACGTCGTCACCAACGGTCTCGCCTACCTGCTCGGGCTGAAAAACGAGCCGTGGTAACAGTTGTAGCGGCCCGTGGCGTTTTCCAATAGAACTACTTCTATCGCCCACAACGCACACTCGATGGCCCTGGCCACCTCCCTCCCGGTCGGTAGACGTGCCCCGCCGATCATTAGACGTGCGACGGCTGCTGGCGTGCTCTGTACGGCGGTCTTTCTGCCGGTCATGTACGTGCTCCTGCACGCGTACGTAGTCCTCACGGTAAGCGTCGGTCCCGTCGACACGCTCAACAGACTGATTGACTTCGCTCTCGTCGCCGGCGGCCTGACGACGTTCGTTGCGGGGTTCGTTTCGCAGCTCCTGACCGAGACGTTCCTCGCCAAGCGGCCTGCATAACGACATCGAACCGACGAAGAAGTGCGCTTTTACGCACTGACCGAGGAGTGTCGGGTATGACAACACGCGGGGAGACACTGCAACTGGCGACGCGGGGGTCGGACCTCGCGTTACGCCAGGCGGAGACGGTCCGGGACACGCTGTCGAGCCGCCGGCTGACGGTCGAACTCGTCGAGGTGGAGACGACGGGCGACCAGATCCGGGACGAACTCATCCACCGGCTGGGCAAGACCGGCGCGTTCGTCCGGAGCCTCGACGAGAAGGTGCTCGACGGCGAACTCGACGCGGCGGTCCACTCGATGAAGGACATGCCGACCGAACGGCCCGACCGCCTCGTCGTCGCGGGGGTCCCCGAGCGGGCCGCCGCCGAGGACGTGCTGGTGACGCCGGACGGCCGCTCGCTCGATGAACTGCCGGAAGGCGCGACCGTCGGCACGTCGAGCCTGCGACGCAAGGCACAGTTGCTCGCCGAGCGCGACGACCTCACCGTCGAACCGCTCCGGGGCAACGTCGACACGCGCATCGCGAAGCTGCTGGCCCCGTCGCTCCAGCAGGAACATCAGGAGCGCCACGAGGCCGAACAGGAGCGGAAGGGTAACGCCGGCGACCCCGACGCCGACGAGGCGGACGAACACGCCGAGGACACAGACACTGACGAAGCGGACGAACATCCCTACGACCGCACGGTCGAGGAGTGGTTCGACGACCTCACCGAGTTCGAGCGTCGAGCGATGGAGCGGGACCCGGACGTAGAGTACGACGCCATCGTGCTGGCGAAGGCGGGCCTCCACCGGGCCGGGCTCACGCGCTACGTCGGCATGTCCGACCTCGACCCCGACCGGTTTGTGCCGGCCCCAGGGCAGGGCGCGCTTGCGGTGACCGCCGTCGACGGCGACCTCGCGCTGGACATCAAGGACCGACTGGACGACCCACAGACCCGCGTCGAGACGACCGTTGAGCGGACGATTCTCGAAGAACTCGGCGGCGGCTGCGTCGCGCCGATCGGCGTCCATGCTCACCTGGAAGGCGGCGTCGTCCACACGCGGGTGCGCGTACTCTCACAGGACGGCACCGAGGAGGTCTCGGTCGGCCGCGACATCCCGGCCGAGTACCACATTGACGCGGCACAGGACCTCGCAGCGGAACTCGCCGAACAGGGCGCTGACGACCTCATCGCCGAGGCCAAGCGGGACTCGACGGAGGCAGACGACGACGCTTCGACGGCGCGGGAGGAAGACGAGGAATGACGGACGCTGCACCCGGCAAGGTGTATCTGGTCGGCTCCGGTCCCGGCGACCCGGACCTGCTGACAGTCAAGGCAAAGCGCCTGCTGGAGGAGGCCGACGTGGTGTTGCACGACAAGCTCCCCGGCCCCGAAATCATCGGGATGATTCCCGAGGAGAAACGCGAAGACGTGGGCAAACGCGCCGGCGGCGAGTGGACGCCCCAGGAGTACACTAACGCCCGACTGGTCGAACTCGCCGAGGAGGGTAACACCGTTGTCCGACTGAAAGGCGGCGACTCGATGGTGTTTGGCCGCGGCGGCGAAGAACTGGCCCATCTCGCGGAGAACGGAATTCCCGTCGAGATCGTTCCGGGAATTACGAGCGCTATCGCCGGCCCCGAAGCCGCCGGGATTCCGGTCACGCACCGTGATTACACGTCTTCAGTCTCCTTTGTCACCGGCCACGAGGACCCGACGAAGGACGAATCGGCCGTCGACTGGGAGGCCCTGGCCGCGACCGGCGGCACGCTCGTCGTCCTGATGGGCGTCGGCAAACTGCCGCAGTACACCGAGGCCCTGCGCGAGACGGGGATGGACCCCGATACGCCGGTCGCCCTCGTCGAACGTGCCACTTGGCCGGACCAGCAAGTCGCTACCGGGACGCTCGACAGTATCGTCTCGGTCCGCGATGAGGCCGATATCGAACCCCCCGCGATCACCGTCATCGGCGAGGTGGCCGGCGAGCGCGAGCGGGTGGTGGAGTTCCTGGAGGGGTACTGATGCGCGAGGAACCGCGCCTCCGCGTGGCTGCCTTCAGGCCTGCCGACGACCGCCTCGATAGCGCGGTCGAACTGCTGGAATCGCTCGGCGCCGACCCGGTCCCGGACCCGATGCTGGCGGTCGAACCAGCGGCGGCCGGCGACACCGACGGTGACGGCGACGACGGCCCGGTCACGCCGCGCACCGACGCCGACTACGTCGTCCTGACCAGCAAGACCGGCGTCGAACTCGCCGCCGAAGCCGGCTGGGACCCCGGCGAGGCGACGGTGTGTGCCATCGGCCAGTCGACCGCCGAGGCGCTTCACGAGGCCGGCTACGGCGTCGACATCATCCCCGCGGAGTACTCTTCGACGGGACTCGTCGAAACGCTGTCCGGGGCGGTGGCCGGCACAAGAGTCGAAGTCGCCCGGTCGGACCACGGCTCTGCGGTGCTGACTGACGGGCTGGAGGCTGCCGGCGCGTACGTCCACGAAACCGTGCTGTACCGGCTGGTCCGGCCAGCGGGATCGGGCGAGTCCGCGGACTTGGCGGCCACCGGGGACCTCGACGCGGCGCTGTTTACCTCCTCGCTCACGGTCGAGCACTTCCTCGATGCGGCCGCGGAGCGCGGCGTCCGCGAGGCCGCCATCGACGGGCTGAACGAGGCTACCGTCGGCGCGATCGGCGAGCCGACGCGGGAGACGGCCGAAAACGCCGGCATCTCGGTCGACGTCGTCCCCGACCAGGCCGACTTCGAGGCGCTGGCCTGCGAGGCCGTCGAGGCGGCGGCCCCGACACACTACGAGTAACGAGACTCGGACGGCGGTTTCGGCGTTTCTTCGGAGCTATTCTGC
Organism: Haloarcula sp. CBA1131; assembly: GCF_008728975.1. Taxonomy (NCBI): domain Archaea; kingdom Methanobacteriati; phylum Methanobacteriota; class Halobacteria; order Halobacteriales; family Haloarculaceae; genus Haloarcula; species Haloarcula sp. CBA1131. The sequence goes on along the minus strand of NZ_RPCY01000001.1, from coordinate 124,472 downwards.
GGCCTCTTCGACGGCCTCGCGCTCGTCCATCTCGGCCCGCAGCGTCGCCAGTTCGTTCTCGACGGCCCGCTCGCTGGAGAGCCGGTCGAGTTCCTGGTCGATGGAGTCACCGTCGTCGAGTACCGATTCGAGCTGGCCGCTTTCTTCGAGTTCTTCGAGCGCGGCCGCGCGCGCCTCCATCTGCTCCGTGCGCTCAGTCGCCCGCTCGATGGAGCGGTGCACGTCGGCCATCGTGTCGCCAGCGCCGGTAAACGCCTCCGAAACCCGCGCCGACGCCTCGGCGGCCTGATAGCGGGCTTTCATCGTCTCTTTTTTCGTCCGGAACTGCTCTATCTGGCTGCTCAGTTCGGCCCGCTTGCCGACCAGTCGGTCCTGTGTCTCCTGTAAATCGTCTATCTGACCCGTCAGCTCCGTTATCTGGCTGACGTTCACCTGCTTCTTCTCAAGCGCCCGGCGCGCGAGGTCGTCGCGCCCCTCCTGCAGGGCGGCCCGGGCCTGTGTGTCGTGTTTCTCGACGTTCGACCGCAACCGGGTTCGGTGTATCTCCAGCCGTTTCTTCTGGGTCGTCACGTCGGCGATACCGCGGGTCACGTCCTGCAGTTCGTCCCGCATCTGTTCGTATGAGTAGTCAAGTTCCGCCGCCGGGTCCGAAGTCCGACTGAGCAGGGCGTTGAGCTTGGCGCGGATGGCGAACGCGAACCGTTGGAGCAGACTCATCGGGATTGCTCCGGTCGGACAGGAACTCGAAGCGATACCGACTGCGGCTCGGTCGTGACAACACTCATGTCACCTCGTATGACTGTAGCCATTATAATAACAGGGTATTACTCGATTTAATACGGGGTTAATCGGCTAAAACGACGGAAATCCGCGGTTATTCGAGCTTACCGTCTGACTACTTGATGGGGTGCCGGAATCAATCGATGGACGACGATGACACGAACCCTACTGCGCACGGTCGGCACGCTGGTGCTCGCGCTGACACTCTTCACAGCGGCGGCCGCGGCTGCGCCCGCGGTGGACGGTGACGACGGGACGAACGCCGTCGGCCCGCCCGGCGGTCTCCCGGATCAGGTCCCTGACTTTGTGACAACGATCATCGAAGCGATTCAGGAGTTCCTCGCCGGTGGGAGCGACGACAGCCCCGGCTCGGACGTGAGTGGGGCGGCGACAGGGGCCGGGACGTAGACCGATGAACGGAAAGCTGCTCGCCGTCGGCGGCGCTGTCGTGCTCCTGCTCGCGGGTGTCGGCGGCGCGTTCGTCGCCGGCCTCGGCCCGTTCCAGGCGGAAAGCAGCGGGCAGGACCTCTCGGAGTTCCCGACGGAGACGCCTGATAGCGATACCGCCAGCACTGAGGACGGAACCAATGCTGACGGCGGCGCGGCCAGTACCCCGCCGTTTGCGTTCACCGTCGATTCCATCGAGGAGTGTGGCCAGACCTGTCGTGACGTGACTTCCACGCTGACGAATCAGCAGAACAGTACGGCGGCGGAAATCACCGTCTACACGCGGATTTACGCCGGGAACTCCACCGACGACGGTGACGTGGTCTGGGAGGGCTCCGAGGACGTGGGGACGCTCGAAGCTGACGAGTCCTACACCACGACCCGGCGCGTCGACCTGTCGTTCCGCGACGCCTACGCTATCGAACAGGCGGACGGCTGGATAACCATCCGGACGACTGTCGAGACGGCCGACCGGACCGTCACGCTCAGCGACCAGCGGAAGGTCGCCTGACGGGGCAGGCCGCTCCGGGACGACTGACTGCGCGTCTGAACGTTTTTATGCCGGAGCGCACCTATCCCCGGTACGATGACTACGACCGGCCCCGTTCCAGCGCTCGCCGACCGCGCGGCCGCCTGCGCCGACCGACTCCGGGCGGCCGACCGCGTGTTGCTGGCCTCCCACATCGACGCCGACGGGCTGACCAGCGCCGCCATCGCCACCGCGGCGCTGTCGCGGGCCGGCATCCCCGTCGAGACCGTGTTCAAGAAGCAACTCGACGCCGCTGAGATCGAGAGCATCGCGGCTCGGGAGTACGACACCGTGCTGTTCACGGACTTCGGGTCCGGCCAGCTCGACGTGATCTCCGAACACGTCGCCGCGGGCAACTTTGAGGCGATCATTGCCGACCATCACCAGCCGTCGGCCCCGGACGACTGCCACTCCGACGCGGTCGTCGACACCGACGGCTACGCCGACTTCGAGACGCATCTCAATCCGCTACTCGAAGGTATCAACGGCGCGTCGGAGCTCTCGGGTGCAGGCGCAGCGTACGTCCTTGCCCGCGCGCTCTCGACCGGGGAGACTGACAACCGCGACCTCGCCGCGCTGGCGGTCGTCGGCGCAGTCGGGGACATGCAGGCCGTCGGCGGGGAACTCGTCGGAGCCAACGCCGGTCTCGTCGAGGAGGGCATCGCCGCCGACGTGCTGGAGGAGGGCACCGACCTCTCGCTGTATGGCAAACAGACCCGACCGCTGCCGAAGCTACTTGAGTACGCCACGGAAGTTCCGATTCCAGGGATTTCGAACGATCAGGCCGGCGCGACGCGGTTCCTCGAAGGCCTCGGTCTGGACCTGAAAGCCGATGGAGACTGGCGGACGTGGGCGGACCTCTCCGACGACGAGCGCCAGACCGTCGCCAGCGGGCTGGTCCAGCGTGCCGTCGAGCGCGGCGTCCCGGCGGACAAGATCGAGACGCTCATCGGCACGACCTACACGCTGACTGCGGAACCGCGCGGCACGGAACTCCGGGATGCGAGCGAGTTCTCGACGCTCCTGAACGCCACGGCCCGCTACGAACGAGCGGACGTGGGACTGGCGGTCTGTCTCGGCGAGCGCGACGCACCGCTGGAGCGGGCGCGGACACTGCTGTCGAACCACCGCCGGAACCTCTCGGAGGGACTCACGCTCGTCAAGGAGCGCGGCGTCACCCAGGCCGGGACCGTCCAGTGGTTCGACGCCGGTGACGCCATCCGCGAGACCATCGTCGGCATCGTCGCCGGGATGGCGCTGGGGACCGACGGCGTCGATTCGGACAAGCCAATCATCGCCTTTGCCAGCACCGACGAGGACGAGACGAAAGTGTCCTCGCGGGCGACCGGCCCGCTGGTCGGCCGAGGCGTGGACCTCTCGGTCGTGATGCGCGACGCCGCCCAGGCCGTCGGTGGCGATGGCGGCGGGCACGACATCGCAGCGGGCGCGACTATCCCGACCGGCGAGGAATCGGCGTTCATCGAGGCGGCCGACGAGATTATCAGCGAGCAAGTCTCGTAACCAAGCCGTCACAAACAGCGCGGTAGGGTGACTGACGACGCTGCCACCAGTATCAGCAATAAAAGCTATACGTCCGCTTCTCCGAACACCCCACGATGGACTCTCGGGGCCTGTTCGATATCGCGCTCGTCGTCGTCGCCGGCCTGTTAGCCTACACTGAGACGTTCGGCTTCGCGAATCCGCGGACGACGCTGCAAGAGATTATCGCAGCTATCGCCAGGCTGGACATCCGTGTCTTTCTCGTCCTGGGTGGCATCTTCGGCATCTGCTTCGTCGCGTATCTCACGATGTATCTCCCCCAGAAGGACGCACGCACGATACAACGGTGATACTGTCGGCCGTAACTATGTCTGGATAGTCGCCACCCCTGGGAGGCGAAATTCGTCACAGACGTACAGCCGACAGTATGAACATCGGGCCATCTTTATCCCCAGCCCTGTACCGTTCTGACAATGACAGAGTTCGACCCCGAGAAGTTCGAGGACAAGTACGCGAACTACTTCCCGGAGCTCCAGAAGGCCTACAAGAACGCCTTCGAGCGGATGAACGACGCGTACGACTCAGAACTGGTCCACGCGATCGACCAGCAGGTCCTCAACGAGTCGGAGCCGTTCTACGAGGACGGCGAGTTCAGTGTCGAACTGCCGGAGAACCCGACCGAGCGGCTCTCGGCGATCATCGTCGACGACGAGAAACTCGACGCCGTGCTCTCCGAATACGTCGACGAGATCGAGCGCGAACTGCGCCGCGTCTTCGACATCGACGACTGACTGCACTCGCCGCGGTTCGGCAATTGCTGCGTTATTCCTGTTCTGCCGGTATCTCCGACGAGAGCGGGCGGTGACGCCCTACTGGTCGGCCCTCATGGTCTCGTTCGGTTCGGGCGCTGGGGTTGAATCCGGCTCGGACGGCAGTGCGCCGCCACCGCCCGTTCCGGCACCGGGGAGCGAGCCGCCAGGTCCGGACTCGCCGGAGTCTGCGGGCTGTGGTGCGTCTGCGGGTGATTTCTCGCCTGTAACGAGGAAGTCAAGCAGATTCCCGACTAACTGTTCGTTATCGGCCCGGTAGAGGAACTCCTGTGTGAATACGTTCGTGTCACCGACGGTGACGACGTTCCCCGAGCGGGCAACGACGCCGTACGTGTCCTGTCGCCGGGTCTTCGAGAGCGTTGTCTGTTCCGTCGTAGTGACCACGGTGTCGCCACCCTGAACGGGGAGTGCGGCGTAGAAGACCGTTCGGTCGACGCCCTCTGTGAGTTCCGTATCGCCCGTCGGCGTCGCGTAGACGTTCTGGTAGTTGGTGTCGTACTCGTGCATGTTGTACAGGTAGCCGTTCCCGTACGAGAGGCCGTACTGACTCGCCAGTGGGGCCATCGGCATGGTCACGCTATCGGAGCGAACCGGGCCGAACAGCCCCAGGCCGGCGGGACTCGCCTGTGACGGCTCGTTCAGCAAGAGCACGCGACCGCCTGCGTCGCTGAACGCGGTCAGACCGTTCATCTCACTCTCGGTGTAGCGCTGTTCCGCGCCGAGAACGACGAAGGCGTCAGCCGAACGCAGTGACTCGTTGAGCGGGCTTCCGCTCTGTCGCTCACCGACGTGGTAGCGTACCGTCGCTCCGTTCTCGGTCAGGGTCGATACGAGCGGTGTGAGCGCTTCTCGGTCGATGTCGCCGGCGTGAGCGACGTCGATAACGACGACCTTCCCGGACGCGTCAGCCGACATCGAGAGGTCACCGCTCTCGGCTGCCGGCGTCGCGACGGACTCGTCGCTGTTGAACGACGGGGCGTTCACCTGGGTTACATCGGGGGCCGCCTGACTGCCACCACCACCGCCGATTGCTACGGTGCCGACGACCGCCGAGAGGATGAGGATACCGACGAAGAATCCTGCTCGAACGACCGTACTTGAGCTATTGGCTGCCATTTCAGGCACCTCCCTGTGCGCTGCTGTTGTAGACGACTTGCTGATTTTCCGGCGTGCCGTATATCATGAGGAAGTGGACTGTGTCGACGCCCTGGAACGTGTACGGTGCGCCTTCGGCGGCGACGGTAGCGTTCCCACCGGCTTCACTCCCGCCACTGAGCAGGAACAGCCCCCGTGGGTCCGCGGGGTTGCGGTACACGACCTGATACTCCGAGAGGTCGGCGGCTTCGGCCGCGCCGGCTATCGCGGCTTCGAGTCCACCGACTTCGTCCGCATAGCCGGTCTGGACCGCGCGACCGCCCTGATAGGCTGACGCTTCAGCGACAGTCTCGCGGGACACGTTGAGCCTGTCACCGCGTTCGGTCATGACTGCCCCGACGAAGGCCCGCTTCATTGATTCGAGACTGGCGTAGTATTGGTCGCGCGTCATACCTCGATGGGCTTTGTCGGGTCCAGTGGTGGCGGCGGAGCTCAGACCGTCGCTCGGCGCGGTTCCGATGACGCCGACGTGGCCGACGAGACTGGCCGGCGTCACGTAGATGCGGTCGCTCGGGACCGCGGTGTAGTACGCGCCGGAAGCGGCGTACTGGTTCACACTCGTATACACCGGTTTTTCGGCCGAGAGCCGCTTGACCGCCAGATACATCGATTCACTGGCGGCGGCGCTTCCCCCTGGACTCGATACCCGGAGGACGACCGCTTCGACCGACTCGTTGCTGCGGAGTTCGCGGAGCTCCTGTATCGTGTCCTGTGAACTAGAGCCGGAGATTGTTTCGTCGATGTTCACTACAGCGACGTACTGTTCGTCACCCTCGGCGACCGACGCCGCATACGGCACGACGGCGGCACCAATGAGAATGGCGATAACCGCAAGTACCGTATATGATTGGAGGGCAGTTGCGACCCGTCTATCGATTGGGTTGTTCATGCGACAACATAGATTCGCTGTCACGTTAGCCTAATAAAAGCATAGCCTGAACTGCTGGGTCAGAAGTCGCCGGACCGGAACGACATGAGAAGTTTCCTTACTGTCGACCTGCAACTGATATCTATGGATCAACGAAAGCCGCCAGCCACGGAAGAGGGCTGGTACGCGCTGCACGATTGCCGGAGTATCGACTGGGACGCCTGGCGCGAGGCCCCCAGCGAGTCCGCGACCGTGCGCTCTCGGAGGGGATCGGCTTCCTCGACGCGTACGAAGCCGTCGAAGACGCCGAGGAGGGACAGACGGCAGTGTACACCGTCATGGGTCACAAGGCGGACATCATGATCCTCCACCTGCGGCCGACGATGGGCGACCTCGACGCGGCCGAACGGCACTTCGAGCAGACGGAGTTCGCCGCCTTCACCGAACAGGAGTTCTCGTACGTCTCCGTGACGGAGGCCTCAGGCTACACCGAGAAGTCCCGTGAGTACTTCGAGGGCGAGGTCGACGACGACTCCGGGCTGGCCCAGTACATCCAGGCCCGGCTCCACCCCGATGTGCCCGACGACGAGTTCGTCTGCTTCTACCCGATGAGCAAGCGCCGCCAGCCCGACCAGAACTGGTACGACACGTCCTTCGAGGAGCGGGCGGCCCACATCAAACGCCACGGCGATATCGGCCGCACCTACGGCGGCGACGTGAACCAGATGATCGCCGGCTCCATCGGCTTCGACGACTGGGAGTGGGGCATCACGCTCTGGAGCGACGACATGCGCCACATCAAGGAGCTGCTGACCGAGATGCGCTTTGACCCCTCGACCTCGCAGTTCGCCGAGTTCGGCCCCTTCTACGTCGGCCGGCGGTTCGATCCCTCGGAGTTGCCGGCCGTGCTGGCCGGCCAGCGGGTGCCGACCGACGACGAGTCGGTTCCGGAGACGCCGGCGGACGTTGCGGAACACGAGCACGCTCCGACTGATGCCGGCGCGAGCCACAGCCACGCAGAAGAGCCGACGGCGAGCGACGCACAGGCCGGAGCACATGCCGGCGGGGACACCGATAGTCACGGCGGTGCCCACCCCGGCAGCGCCAGCGAGGGTGACCATCCGCATTCGGAGGAGTCCTCCGACGGGGATGACTCGGGATCGTCGAGCAGTTCGGGCGGCCGGCCGGACGTCTCGGCCGATTTCGAGGAGGTCGACGACGCCGCACAGCGGCTCGGTCGGCTGGGACTGCACGAAGGTGAGGCGTACGACGCCGGGGACTACGCGCTGGTGTTTCACTCCTCGGCGGATGCGGAGGACATCGTCGACGACGTGTCCGACCTCGAGAGCAGTTTCGACCACTACGACCGCCACGTCCGGACGGCCGTGCGCGCCGACAGTGGCCAGACCTACGTCGTCAGCATCTGGACGGCGAAAGACGCCGCCGAGACGGCGGCCGGGTTCCTGTCCGATATCGACGGCGTCGAGGAGCAACTCGGCGGCCCGCTCGGCGAGGGTGCCGAGAGTAGCGAGACCGAGGCCAACAGCGACGCCCAGACCGCCGAGTCGTCGCAGTCCATCCGCGAGTCGCTCGAGTCGGCGGGCGTCTACGCCGGGCAACCGCACGGTGAGGACGTGTACGCACTGGTCGTATACTCCGAAGCTGACGCCGAAACGCTCGACGAGGAAGTCGCAGACCTCCGGAGCGCGTTCGACCGCTACGACACCCACGTCCAGACGACGGTGTACGGCGACACCGACGGCGATGTCGCGGCTGTCGCGTCGCTGTGGGACACCGAAGACGCCGCCCAGACCGCCAGCGACTACCTCACCGACCTGCCCGGTGTCGTCGGCCGCCACGGCGAGGGCGACGGGTTCGGGACGATGGGGATGTTCTACACGGTCAAGCCTGAGTACCACGACGACTTCGTCGAGAAGTTCGACACTGTCGGCGGCCTGCTCGAAGAGATGGACGGCCACCGCGAGACCTCGCTGCTGTTCAACCACGACGACGCGAACGACATGTTCATCGCGAGCCAGTGGGACTCACAGGAGGATGCGATGGCGTTCTTCCGCTCGGACGACTTCTCGGAGACGGTCGACTGGGGTCGCGACGTACTGGCTGACCGACCGCGGCACGTCTTCCTGGCCTGAATCAGAGGCCAACTGTTCGTTAGTGACTGGCGACGAACCGCAGCCGCCGGTAGTCGACGGTCCACGTCTCAGTCTCGGTGTCGTATAACGTCGGTCGCAGCCGGTCCTCGATACTGTCCAGAACGGCTCCGTGGTCGCGTTCGGGGACCGGAGCCAGCACCGAATCGCCGAACATTTCGAGCCATTCTCTCAAGCCCGCGCTACCGCCTTCAAGCGGTGTCGGACGGTCAAACAGCCACGCTGCGGTGACCTCCAGTCCGTGCGCTTCGAGACGCGACGTGTACTCGCCGAGGCTCGGGAAATACCACGGGTTCCCGGTCTCGTAGCCCCGTTCAGCGAGTACCGAACGGACCGCTGTTTCGACCTGTGAGACGTTCCCCTGGCCGCCAAGTTCCGCGACGAAGCGACCGCCTTCGTCCAAGGCCTCGGCGACCATCGACAACACGGCGTCGTGGTCGTCGCTGGGTATCCAGTGCAGTGCGGCGTTCGAGAAGACAGCGTCGAACGTGCCGGGGTCGTAGTCCCGGGCGTCGGCGACCTCGAACGTCAGGTCGGGGTACTGCTCGCGAGCCTGAGCGACCATCTCTTCGGCGGCGTCGATGCCGACCACAGCCGCACCCCGGTCGGCGATTTCGGCCGTCAGGTGGCCCGTGCCACAGCCGATATCGAGGACGCGCTCGCTCGGCTGCGCGTCCAGCAACTCGACCACGTCCGCTCCGTACTCGGCGACAAAGCTGTGTCCCCCGTCGTAGTCGTCGGGGTCCCACTCGTTTTCCGGCATTGACTGGGCTATCGCCCGAGTGGAATGAAAAGCGTACTGTCGGTGTGTGATTCCGTCTCAGTCGTCGTCTTCGGTCGTCGTCCGGTCGATGTCCTTCTCGCCGAAGTAGATCTCCGCTCCGTCCTGGGCCACCTTCTCGGCGAGGACGGCACATTTCACCCGCATCGGCGAGATGTCGACGCCGAGCATCTCTGTGATGTCGTCACGGTCCATCGCTTCCAGGTCCTCGACCGCCATCCCAGCTAGCTCCTGTGAAAGCATCGACGCCGAAGCCTGAGAGATGGCACAGCCGTCGCCCTGGAAGGCGACCCGCTCGATGGTCTCCTCGCTCTCGTCGAGGACGACATCCATCCGTATCTCGTCGCCGCACATCGGGTTCTCGCCGATGTGGGTAAACGTCGGGTCCTCGATCTCCCCGTAGTTCCGCGGGTTCTTGTAGTGATCGAGGATCTGCTGCCGGTACATGTCCGAGCCACCGATACCCATAATTGAACTATGATACGGCTGTCAGTCGGAAAAGCGTTCCGAGGTATCGGTTCGCATGTATTTTCCTTCGCCAGGGACCGCCCCGACGGTCTGTGAGCACTGACCGACGCTCTCCCGTCAGTAGGCAGTATTTACTATCGCAGCTCGTTCTGTCAACACATGGGGCAGAACGACGCTTCGGCTTCTACCGACTGTGCTGTCCGACCCGTGGGGTTCGTCAGCGATGCGCCGGTAATCCGACAGATTGGCGACCGGTCGCTGTATCTCGGAAACAAACACGCGGCACGACCCGAGACACACGACCAGTCCTTCGATTACGTGCTTTCAGCGACGAGCGAGGCGTACCCGCTCACGACCGCCCACCATCCGCTCACTGACGGCCCGGGGAACGAGTGGGCGGCGTTCGAGGCGGCCGTCGATACCGCCCGGCGCTTCGTCCGAGCGGACGGTCCGGCACTGATTCACTGCAAGGCTGGCGTCTCCCGGAGTTCGACGCTGCTTGCGACGGCCATCGCCGCCGAGGAGGACCGCCCGCTCTCGAACGCGCTGGCGGCTGTACAGGAGGCCCGGCCGATTGCGACGCCGAACCCCGCTCTCTATGAGCTAGCTGTCATTTACCTCGCTGCGGACCCGTGATTTCCCGATACGTACCTATTGGACCTACTCCGTGACGGCGTTCTCGTCTTTCGTGACGACTTCGTCGCGGACTTGGTCGACCCACAGCGCAACCGGCCAGTCCTCTGTCTGGTACGGCTCATTCCCTTCGAGCAATTCGAGGCGTCCGACCGAGTCCGACGGCATTGCGACCAGTCCCTCGTGACTGGTTTCTCCCACAGATTCTATCTTGTGTCGTGCCCCACCGGGTAGATAGACGAACTCGCGTCGTTCAGCCCGGATTACTTGCTCGCTTCCGTCTTCGCGTTTCAGCGTGTATCTGGCGGCACCATCGAGGCACAGACACACCTCGTCGAAACTGGGTGCGTGCGTGTGCCAGTCAATGACCGCGCCAGGGTCCATCTCGAAGTACAGCAACTTGAATTCGTTCGTGATACACACCGGGTACGTCCGGATGTCGTCCCCACCCTGCTCGAAGTGGCTGGCGTCGTCGAGCGACACCTTGTACATCGTTTGATCGGGAAGGTGCGTGTAATCGAGGGCTTCCGGCGTCAGCGGCCGCTCCGCTTCATCGGTATCAGTCATTGTTCCGCCGAAAGTTATCGGCGGTGTGTCATATAGGTGGCGTGCACCGCGGTAATGTAAAAAATTGCCAATAAATCACTCCGCAACTCCGACGGAGACTGCGAGTGGGATTACGCGAACAGCTGGCGGGCGTCGTCGATAGCTGAAACGAGCTTGTCCACTTCTTCACGCGTGTTATAGATGTAGAACGAGGCTCGTGCGGAGGCGGGGACGCCCATCTTGTCGTGGAGGGGCTGGGTGCAGTGGTCGCCGGCGCGGATGGCGACGGCGGAGTCGTTGAGGATCGAGGAGAGGTCGTGGGCGTGGACCGAATCGAGGTTGAACGCGACCAGACCGCCTCGTTCCGTTCCCGCGGACGGGCCGTACGTCTCCACGTCGCCTTCGTCCCGGAGTTGTTCAAGCGCGTACTGGGCGAGTTGTTCCTCGTGGCGCTGGATTCGTTCCATACCGATGTCGTCGAGGTAGTCACAGGCCTCCGCCAGCGCGATGCCCTGGCAGATGACGGGCGTGCCGGCCTCGAACTTCCAGGGGAGGTCGTTCCAGGTAGCGTCCTCGAAGGTGACCTTCTTGATCATCTCGCCGCCGTAGAGGTACGGCTCCATCTCCTCAAGCAGGTGCTTCTTGCCGTAGAGGACGCCGATACCGGTCGGACCGGCCATCTTGTGGCCCGAGAAGGCCAGGAAGTCAGCGTCGATGGCTTCCACGTCGACTGGGCGGTTCGGGACCGACTGCGCGCCGTCGACGAAGATGTACGACCCGTGGTCGTGGGCGATGTCCGCCAGCTCCGAGACCGGATTGACCGTGCCGAGCGTGTTCGAGACGTGGACGACGCTGACCATCGCGGTATCGTCGGTGATGATCTCGCGGGCGTGGTCCATGTCGAGCGTGCCGTCCTCGTCGACGCTGATGTACCGACACGTCGCGCCGGTCTTCTTGGCGATCTGCTGCCAGGTGACCAGCGAGGCGTGGTGTTCCATCTCCGTGAGGACGACCTCGTCTTCTGGCCCGAGTTCGTTCAGGCCCCAGGCGTAGGCGACGAGGTTCTCACTCTCCGTCGTGTTCTTCGTAAAGACGATTTCCTCGCGCTCGCCCGACGCGCCGATGAACTCGGCGACGCGGTCGTGGGCCTTCTCGTAGGCGACGCTGGCCTCCTGGCTGAGTTGGTGGAGGCCGCGGTGGACGTTGGCGTTCGTCGTCCGGTAGTAGTCAGCGATGGTCTCGACGACCGGCTCGGGCGTCTGCGTTGTGGCCGCGTTGTCGAGGTACACCACCTGCTCGCCGTCGAATTCGCGCTGGAGGATGGGGAAGTCCTCGCGGATACGCTCCACGTCCAGTAGTTCAGATTCAGCGTGTCCCATTACCTCTATACAGGGACTCGACAGGCAACATTCCTTCGGTCGCAGGTATTACGGAACGGTTCGACGAGAGTGCGGCCAGTCAATGTGACAGCCTGCAGACGGGCCAGTAAACGAGCGCTCAGCACCACCGCAGCCGCGTTGACGATTAGTGGCGTTCCGGAGCGCGAACCGGCGGGGTTTCCTGACAGGCGGGACAACTGACTGGCGTATCTCCGTCTACTCTACGGGTCCGCGCCCGACGGTGTAGACGCGATGACTGGTGTCAGACAGGGTCAGTGTGTCCCGTCCGTCGATGACGACTGAGCCCGCTGGTCGGCCTATCGAGTCCCAGTCTAGCGCCCCGAACTCGTCGTGCGGTGTGACCATGACGATAGCGTCGTAGTCCCGCTCTGACGCCCGAGAAAGTGGTAGCTGCTCCAGGTCGAACTCGGCGGTATCGTCGAGAAGCGGGTCGATCCCGTCGACGTCGGCCCCGGCCGCTGACAGCCTCTCTGCGATTGGACGGGCCGGCGATGTCTGCGTTTCCTCCACACCGGGTCGATAGGTCAGCCCGAGCACAAGGACGCTGGCCGCGGCCAGTTCCACGCCGTCGGCGGCCAGTTCCTCGCGGAGTGTCTCGACTGTAAACACCGGCATCGAATCGTTGACCTCGCGTGCGGTTTCGAGCAACGGCGCCTCGGTGTCAAACGGTTCGATGAGGAAGTGGGGGTAGACCGGGATACAGTGGCCACCAACTCCGGGTCCAGGATCGTGGATGTCACAGAACGGTTGCGTGTTGGCAGCCTCGATTGCTGCCCGAACGTCGACGTCAAGCTCGTCGGTGAACGTCGCTAGCTCGTTTGCCAGCGCGATGTTGACATCACGGTACAACCCTTCAAACAGCTTGACACATTCGGCAGTGGTTGCGTCGGCGACAGCGATAACACCGCTGTCGTTGATACTGGCGTAGATGCACTCTGCCAGTCGGGTGCTCTCATCGTCGACACCGCCAACGACCTTCGGGTACGCGCCGCGGATGTCCTGAATAGCGCGTCCACTCGCGGTCCGCTCGGGACAGAATGCGACACCGAACGCATCGGTCTCTAAGCCGGCTGCCGCAGCGATGCCGGGCCGGACGTGGTCAGCAGTCGTCCGTGGTGGAACGGTGCACTCAACGAGGACGAGGTCGCCGGGCGCGACGCCCTCCGCAATCCCGTCGATAGCAGCGTCAAGCATGGAGAGATCGGGCTCAGACGTGTCCGTAAGTGGTGTTGGTACGATGACGACGTGAACGGTCGCTGCAGCCGCCGCAGCGGCCGGGTCAGACGTCGCGCGAAGTTCCCCGGCGGCGACACAGTCTGCCACTAAATCGGGCAGTCCCGGTTCGCGCTGGACGTGGCAGTTGCCAGCATTGACACTTTCAACGACTGCCGGATCGATGTCGACACCGATGACAGCGCCACAGACGTCGGCAAACACAGCAGCCAGAGGGAGCCCCATCTTGCCGAGTCCGTACACTGCCACCGGAAGGGTTCCGTTTTCAAACGCGGTTTGAACCTGCTCGGCAGTGGCGTCGTTCCCGTAAACGCCACCTACTGACTCAGTCTGTCTGTGCATTGGTGGTGAACTCCCTTTCCGAAGACCCCGCGTCGAACGCTTTTCGGTCAATTGTCTGTGCTAACTCGACGGCTCGGATCCCGTCCTCACCTGTGACACGCGGTTGGCTGTTCGTCTGTACAGCATCGAGGAAGGACTCGAGTTCGCGTTTGAGTGGTTCCCCGGTGCGTACTGCCGGCTTCTCGACGATACTCTCATGGCGGTACCGGACCTCGTTGTCCGTCGCAACGTACTCCGGAACTGACTGGCGATGGACTTCTAGTGACTGATCAATGAAGTCAGCAGTCACGTAACAGGAATCCGCGGTGATTTTGAACTGGCGGATCTTCTTTTCTGTGACCCTGCTCGCCGTCAGTGAGCCGATGACTCCGGAGGAGAACTCTAACGTTGCTGTCGCGTATCGGCCCTGTGCAGCGCCGCTGACCTGAATATCTGATACTGCGGACGGCAGGAGATGACAGATCAGATCGATGTCGTGTATCATGAGGTCGGTGACTGCCGAGTCCTCAACGGTGCGATCGACTGACGGCCCTAGCCGTTTGGCCGACACAGAAATAACATCGATATCTGCGAGGATCTCCTCTAAGACCTCTGTCACAGGGTTGAACCGCTCTATATGGCCTACCTGAAGGGTCACGTCCACGGCATCCGCAGCGTCGATGAGGTCGCGTCCGGTCGCAGTCTTCACGACCAACGGCTTTTCGATCAACATCCCAGTCCCAGCGTCAATACACTGTCGAGCAACCTCGGCGTGGTACCGCGTCGGGACGGCGATTGAGACCGCATCGGCTTGCTTGCACAGGTCCGCGCTGTCACAGGCCCGGACCTCATTTTTGTCAGCGATCTGCTTTGCTCGGTCCGCGTTGGCGTCGGCCACACCGATCAGCGTCGCACCGGACAGTTCGTTGTAGACACGGGCGTGGTGTCGACCCATTGCTCCGACGCCAACAACTCCGACATCGAGCGTCTCACCCATACGTCTGGACCACCTCCCCAACTCGCTCGATCTCACGCTGCTCCAGCGCCGGATGTACCGGAAGTGAGCATACTTCCGCAGCTGCGCGCTTCGCTTCGGGCGTGTCGGCAGTAACACCGCTGTACGCCTCTTGTTCGTTGATCGGGGTCGGGTAATAAACACCGCATCCGATATCGTGTGCGGTGAGATGGTCGATCAATCCATCTCGGTCCCGACAGCGAACAGTGTACTGATTGTAGGCGTGCCGGCGGTCGGACGGTTCGACAGGAGTCGTTAGGTCAGTTGCCGAGAGTGCGTCAGTTAGTATCGTCGCGTACTCTCGCCGGGTCGCGACGTACTCTGGAAGGCATTCTAGTTGTGCCAGGCCGATAGCGGCGGCGATACTCGTCATCCGGAAATTATGCCCTACGTCGGTGTATCCCTCGTCGCCACGACCGTGGTTGACGAACCGCTCGGTCCGACCCGCGACCACAGGATCGTCGGTGACAACCATCCCACCCTCGCCAGTAGTCATGTTCTTTGTTGGATAAAAGGAGAAACAGGCCACATCGCCGAGACTACCGACCGGCTCGCCGCTGACGGCCGCTCCATGGGCCTGTGCCGCGTCCTCCACCAGCGGGATGTCATGCTCGTCAGCGATCCTTCGCAATCTGGTCATGTCGGCAGGTAATCCGTAGAGATGAACAGCGATGATAGCGTCGACGGCCCCATCGTGGGCCGCAATAGTCCGTTCAACGCTGTCGGGGTCTAAGGTGTACGTTGCCGGAGCGATGTCGGCAAATATCGGCTCCGCCCCGGCGAGGCGAACTGCGTTCGCGCTCGCGATGAACGAGAACGTCGTCGTCAGGACACGGTCGCCACTTCCGATGCCAAGTCCTTTCAGCGCGGCGTGGAGGGCTGTGGTCCCGTTAGCGGTAGCAACGGCGTGGGACACCCCACAGTGCGTGGCGAACTCGGTTTCGAACTTTCGCACCTGCGGGCCATCCGCCAGCTGTCCGCTATCGAGCACTGCTTGCACCCGCTCGCGCTCCGCATCCCCGATGTCGGGTGTGGCAAGGTTGATCATTGCTCTAGCCTGTTTCGTGTATCTAGTTCAGGCGGTAGTGGTTCGTGGCTGGCCGGGACGCCGACTGCCAAGCTATTCGGCGGAACATCCGTCGTGACGACTGCCCCTGCAGCAACAAAGCTGTG
Source organism: Haloarcula sp. CBA1131 (assembly GCF_008728975.1). Taxonomy (NCBI): domain Archaea; kingdom Methanobacteriati; phylum Methanobacteriota; class Halobacteria; order Halobacteriales; family Haloarculaceae; genus Haloarcula; species Haloarcula sp. CBA1131. Next base: position 108,622 of record NZ_RPCY01000001.1, on the reverse strand, counting down.
CTCGCCGATGGTCACATCGGGTAACACCGTGGCGTTCGCCCCGACAGTGACTCCGTCCTCAATAGTTGGCCCCGCCAGTCCACCGTCGCTACGCACTGGATATCTGTCGTTTGTCAGGACTGCATGTGGGCCGAGGAAGACGTTGTCCCCGATGGTTGTCTGAGACGGGACGTACACCCCTGTCTGAAGGCTAACATGAGAGCCAATGTCCGTCTTCCCATCGATAACAGCGTTCGTTCCGAGTACGACATCGTCACTGATGGTTGTATGCTCCCGCACCAGTGCGTTGTGTCCCGTGACAAACGATGCTCCAACGGCGACGTCACAGTAGATTACTGTCCCGGCACGTACTGTTGCCGCTGTGCCGAGGACTGTCGGTGAGACATCGTCATTGTACTCGTAGCCCACCGTCGCCTGTGGCGAAATAGTTGCGCTCTCACCCACCTCAGCTTGCATAGAATTCGATACCTCCGCTCACCCTGTTGCTCGTAAATACGTTGTTCAGCAGGAAAGGAACCAGCGTGTTACTGGCCGAGTACTGCTCTCCATACCACCAACAAGCCCTATGGTTAGAAGGCATGTCCAAGCGGCTATTTTTACTATACAGGTTTTATTATAAAGTATATATTCTATATAATACTACCATACCTATCAGTAAGTTATTCTTTTCAACGAATAATTATATGCACAGTACCTGTAAAATCAGGAGTACTGTACAAACCACCGATACAGTTGCAGTAGTGAATCGATACCGGCTCCGCTCCGCTCCATAGAGTAGAACCCGGTTAGCTCGGGCCCGAAATGGAGTTTATACCTGTTTAGACGGGGGTCACCTGCACCCACCAGTTCATAGGCTGTTCGCCCCCGCTCGATCGCATCAGTAATCCCTCGCCAGATGAGCAACTCATTGACCGGGAGGTCCACATGATCGGGGGGCTTGACGTTCCCGAGCCAGCCCGAAATTGTGTCTCCGTCGTCGTAATAAATGTGCCCGCCGACGACATCGCCATCCACTCGGAGAACGTAGGGGCGGATTTGCCCCGGTTGAAGCGCTTCGTAGAGCCGCCCGGGGAACCCAGTGGGAACGGGGAACGGCTCGCCCTGCTCGTTGTACCGGCTTTCAACGTGGTGCATCACCGTCTCAGTCGCGTCGAGTCCTTCCTCAGAGATCGTGTACTCGGACTCCGACTCCTGCCCGATACGGAGCCGCCGACGCGCCTCGCTGGTAAACCGGTCTCGAACGGCGTCTTTTCCACCAGAGAGGTCGGTGACATACGTATACTCCGGCCGAACTGTACAGTCATTCCACTTGAATTGCCGGACGTCATCGAGCCCGGTTGGCGACCGCACTCGGAGGTACTTCGGATCAATCGTGTCTTCGATATACTCGAATGCCGCATCGATGAATCCCTGCCGACGTCGCTCCCGCTTGCGTTGTTTGGGGTCCCCTCGAACGACGAACGCCGGACCAAGTCGGGGAATCCAGAGGTTCGGTGGCGGGGAAAAAACAGCACTGAACGGCCCCTTGCGAAGCTCGAAGATCGGCAAGACACCGATCGGTTCCTGTCCCTTGAACCCCATCAGCCGGTGGAGTTCCGTCCCTGACTCGGCTGCCAGTTGCTCTAGAGCCGCACACCGGTGAAAGACAGTAGCGTGTGGCGAATGTTCAAGAGCGCTATCCCACTCTTCATGTCGGTCTGTCCCGACGCACTCAATCTCGATACTCATTGTCGTGGTTTGGTTCCAATTGTCATCTCAGTAGTTCTGTCCGCGATAGAGCCGGCGCCCGAATTTGAACGCACGCCAGGCGACCGCCGAAAGCCCTCTGTCCCACTGGACGATCGGGCGGACCGCTGGTCCGTACTGTGACTTGTACGAAAACAATCCGTCTCTGAAGTCCGCACCTGTCGTGCCGAAGTCGTAGCTCTCGAAGCCAGCGTCAATGGCCCACTGAATGGCCGCGCCATGGAGCTGTTCCGATGTCCCGTATTCGTAGGCTGACGTCTCCGGAACTGCCGAAAAGTAGTATCTGAGGGCTGACTGCTCCTCATCTACGATGCAGATGTGTCGGCCGAGGGTATCGCCCTCGCGGCGAGCAGTAAACACCTCGACTCGTTCGTCCATGTGTTCGGCAAGCGCCTCAAAGAAGGCCATTGGAAAGCTATCCGCTCCGATTCGCTCCATGTTCTGGACGTAGTCAGCATGGATCGAGGCCAGCATCGAGCCATCGAAGTCAGTCCGTTCGACGGTGACTGCGTCGTTGCGTAGTTCCGTCCGTCGTGTCCGGTCCATTCCGGACTCGATACGGTCCCACCCGGGCGTGAGGTCAAGTACGAGTCGGCAGGAAGTGACCGTCGATTCATACCCCTGACCGATGAGATACTTACTGTATCTGTTCTGTGCCTGGCTCCCCGTCCGGATTTTGTGCGAAAGCGCCTGCCGTGGCGCTGCTGTTATGAGTGCCGACAGCATCGCATCGAGACACGCCTCGTGGTCTGTGGCGATTACTGGACCGCCAGTGCCGGGATGGAGCGACACTAGACGCTCAGTTGGCAGGTGGCAAGCCGTCGCTTCCACAACCCGATCGGGGCCCGGTAGATCCGCTGGGTCGGGGGTTGCAACCGGTACCAGGACGGTCGGAAGCACGGCAACCGGGTTCGATCCTTTCGTCACGACCGCATGATAGGCCGGCCGATCCAGACCTGCTTCGACTGCCCGGAGCCATTCGTACCGGTGGAACACCGTTCCGAGGTCCGACTGTGTGACGAGATTGTTCCACTGGTTCGCGTTGACGGCTCTAACTGTACTGTGGATCGTCGTCTCGTGAGCAGTCATGCACACCTCCGGTCGATAGCTGATCGGTATACTGCGGTCAGACGCTCTGCCATCCGATTCAGACGTAGCGGCTCGACAGCAACCCGTCCGTGGACAGCCTCTGACGACTGGAGGGTCGCTGTAAGTGCCGTCGTGAGTTCTTCGTCGTCCGCGCAGACGGCAGACCGAGCGGCCCCATCGATCAGACTCGCGACGTCACCGACATCTACCGAGACCACTGGTGTATTACACGCCAGCGCCTCTTTGACCGCGTTCGGTGACCCCTCGTGGGTCGAGGTCAGTATGAGCGCATCTGCGGCGTTCATGTATGTCGGGACCCGGTCGTGGGTGACCCCATGGACGACCTCAAGCGAGACCGGCGTGTCGAGACGCTCGTTGACCGCATCTATGACACGGACGGCTCGGGGATGGTCCTTTTCGGCACGGTCGGGGTCGTAAGGAAACAGCACATGATACCTGCTGTCATCCCAGCCCAACGTCTCTTTGGCAGTTTCGGTCGGGACTGGCTCGAACTGCTCGAAATCGACGGCATGAGGGATCACATGACACGCTTCTCCAAGCGCATCAGCCATGGCCGAAGACATTACGACGACTTCGTCAGCGAGCGTGGCACACTGGCGACTCAGCCGGTCGTACTGGCCGAAAATGTCCGATCCCCATAACGACAGGACGACCGGACGGGTCGGCTGTGCCAGTGCCATCGGCGCAGTCAATCCATAGTTAGCGTGGACGAGGTCGTATTGCCACGGGGCGGCACTGAGCGATTCCGTGTAGAACCGGAGATACGCCATCGGTGACCGAGTAGCTTCGTCGCCACCGGGCACCTCCAGAACCGTACAGTTGATGCCGTGACGCTCCAGCGCTTCGACTTGCTTGTGAAAAAACGGCCGCCGGGTTGTCACAAGCTGAAGAACGTCCATCGGGATTTACTCCCTCTTTGTGGCAGGAGTGGTCGCTGGGTCCTGCCAGAGACACTCAGTCACGCACATCCACCTCTGTCCCAGAACTCTTCCGGTGGTCGAGGACCACTCCGAGCGAAAAGACGAGGACGCCAAACAGGTTTGCGAGCGCCGCCGCTGTAAGTCCAGTGTCTTGTGCCAGCCCCAGTACGCCGGCGACCAGTCCGACGCAGATCGCACTGAAACCAGCGACGTAACACAGTACGAGCGGGTAGACTCCCTCTCGGACGTATGCTCGATCCAGTCGTGAACAGAAGTTCCGCACCAACAGCCACGAGACCTTTGGAATGTACTCCCGGTAGCGAATACTCGACTCGGCTTCATCGTACTTCGCTGGCATCGGAACATCTGCAACCCGCATCTCACTGACGCTGAGTTCCACAAGCAGATCGTTGCAGTACCCGTAGTACTCGTACATCTCGTCAAGGTCGATCGCCAACAGCGCCTGCCGTGATATGGCTGTATACCCGTTCTGGGGGTCTGTTATCCTCCAATAGCCCGACGCGACCCTTGTCAACGCTGTGAGGATCGCATTGCCGACAAGCCGGGCACGGGGCATCGATTCACGATACGCCGGTCTGTGGAGACGGTTACCCTTCGTGTAGTCCGCCTCGCCGTCGATGATGGGATCGAGGAATGAGTCGAGAATACTCGGGTCCATCTGCCCATCACCGCCCATCACGGCAGTTACGTCAATGTGGTCCCGCAACGCATGGCGGTAGCCTGTTTTGATCGCGCCACCGACGCCGCGATTGGTTTCGTGGCGTATCGGGCAGACTCGCTGTTCAAACCCACCATCTGTTTGCACGGATTGCTCCGGATTGGATGGGGCATCCGCCTGGTCCAGTCTTGCGTGTGCCTGAATTTCTGTCCATGTGTCGTCCATCGAGCAGTCGTCGATAGCGTAAATCCGGTCGACGTATTCCGGAATTGTATCGATGACAGTACCGACAAGTCCTGCTTCGTTGTACGCTGGGACAACCACACCAACAGTGTGCCCTCTATACATCCTCACCCATCAGGCTGAGACAGTCAACTGGCCCCACCAAGGCCTCGCTCGATCGCCTAGCACATATGTATAGTATCATATCTCTCTGCTAACTCCACAGATAGTGTGGCGATGGCTGACTCTCAGTTAATTATAAGTTCATTATCGGTAGAAGGATATCCTTACCAGGTCTGCTGCGGGGCCGAGCCGACAGTCCGCTGTGCGACTGTCTCCATGGTCCGGACCGCGAGACCCGGCCCACGCTTTTGATCGATATATGATAATACCGACTCCATCCGCTTGATCCCCGCGTCGTTGATGAGATTGTTTGGATGAAGCCAGAGGTGGAAGATTCCATCACCACCGTCGACCTGATCGACCCCTCGCTGGACCATTTTGACAACGGGGTCAGCCCACAGTGTCTCTGTTATCTGGCGAGCCCATCCTTCGAAGCAAAACAGTAACAGCGACGCCGGGATCTCAACGAGTCCATGCTCGTCGACACGAGGATGGACAATGGGCGGCGTAATTCCTAGCGGCGAGCCACTGACGGCCCGAACCAGTGGCGTCAATCGATTGTCGGTGTGCCAGCACGGTGGTTGCCGCCCACGGTAACAACGAAAACCCGATCTCGCAAGGACATCGCGATGTGCAACACGGTTACGTGGGAACACGAAACTGGACAACTCAATTCCGCAACGGTCGGCGAGCTTGTGACACCGCCCCAATTCGGCCGCCGCAACAGACTTCGAGGCCCTGCTAGACTGGAAATTAACGTGCGAAAAGGAATGACAAGCGATTTCGTGGTCGACTGTCGCGTCGGCAACTGTGTCAATGAGATCCGGCGCGCACCACAGTTCCTCATGCTCTGAGGGCCGTTCTCTGTCAAACCACGCCGCATTGAGCGGGTGGTTCGGGTGTCGACCATCACAGTCTTCAAGGAACAAGTGGCCAACGACCGCCCAAGTGGCGGGAAGATCATACTTTTCAAACAGGTCCAACAACTCTAGCCACATCTCTCGGGCGCGCGCGAGTCGTCGCTCTGGTAAGACCGGGAAATCGACAAACCCCCATGCGAGTTCGGCGTCCAGCGAAATGACGACGGTCCCCATCGATTGGGTGTCTTCAGGATCTAGGGTGTTAGTAACGTTCTCCTTAGAGTACTTTTTAGCGCCGTGGACACCCCACATCGCCGTCAGGAATGTTCTGTCCGTAGTGGTTGTTCCCGAAATGAAGGTTTGTTAATGATTCGACATGTGGCTGGATGACTGCTTCGTTACCCCGACCCGCCGATGGCTGCTTTGGGTTGTAAAACCAGTTGTGGTGGATCTCACCACGGTCTTCGGGGACGCCACGGATGCTGACGTGCGTTCCCGGTTCCTCAGGATGTTGACCAACGTGTCGGAGGGGCGTGAAGGTGTTATGATGGATCAGCAGCGTCGTTCCACCCGGCTGATGTGTTCCGACCTGGTAGGATGGTGTTTCGGTGCCGCCAAAGTGATTGTATCGGACCTCGTATCCGGCCTCCCCGGTCCCACTCGCAACAGAATGGCGATTAAAGTTGAATCTGTTGTACTCTATAAGCGTATTGTCCCCGTCTAAACATTGGATACCGTAGCCCAGTCCGCCCATGGGGTTGTCGTGGATATGGCAGTGATGGATATGTGTCGACGTTCGGAGTTTGAGTGCTGCGTGGTTGAAACCCCATAGCTCGGTGTTGTCGATTTCACAGCCTGCTCCCTCAACGGTGACGCCACTGGATACCGGGGTACCGTACTCGCGATATCCGGTTTCGGGTCCACTGATCCGGAGTCCGGTCAATCGGACATCCTCGCTCAGGCCCATGAGGTGTTCATAATCGATGACGCCAGTGGAGATCTGGCCACCCGACGCGCCGTCGATACCACGGTTAGAAGCGAGGGTTACTCCGGTAGGCACAGTTAGCCGGTCACTTCCGGTAACTGGTGAGGCATCAATGGTAGCGTCGCCAGCAACGTAGACAGTATCGCCGCGGCCGGCAGCATCCAGTGCAGTAAGCAACTCGGAGAGTGTCTCGACTACGTAGTTGGCATCTGACTCAGGAACCGTGTTGGCATACCCGCTGCCACCGCCGATCTCTGTAGCCGGATCTGGAGACCGCTCAAACGGCGAGAGGTCGATCTGCTTCCCATCAACGTATACCGCAGCGAACGGCTCAACGGGCCCGAAGTCGACAATCTCGCCGGAAAAGTAGTACTGGTCGCCGTAGCCGTTACCAGTATATCCGTCGATCGTCCAGGTGTCGTCGTCGTTACGGACGATGCTGTCATTGTCGTCAGCGGCGTTTTCCGTATCACCAGTACACGGAATCGGCTCACCCGTCGTCGTCAGTTCGTAATCGAGTTCAGAAGGGTCTTCCGTGGTCTGTATCTCAACGACGTGGTCAGCAGGCGCAACTACCTCCGAGACTGTCACTACCGCTCCGTCCAGCCGGATTTCGTAGTTCCCACTGGCATTGAAACCGGTAACGATACCGTTGATCTCGTAGCTATCGCCGAATCCATTGCCTGTCCGCCCAATTGCAGTCCACGTTTCGTCGTCGTTTTTCGCCACGCTATCGTTGGCCTCTGCTGCGTTCTCGCCGTCATTTACCGGGACGATCTCGCCTGTTGTAGTGAACTCGTAGCGCACGTCAAGGGAGCCAGTCTCGCTTTGCTGATCCGTTGAAATTATTTCGAGAGTACGAGAAGATGGCATTCCAAGTCCATTCGGAATCATCGGTACTGTACTTGCAGCCAGTATGCCTCCCAGTAGCTGCCTTCGTGTCAGTAGTGACCGTCCCTCTTTGGTGGAGTCCGCACTAGAACTGGCCCCATCATAACTGTGGGGTAGTATGTAATCCTTTTCGACCATTCAGGAGTACATTACTAATAATGGAATAAAGCGTAATTACGACTACCGCATCTTTCGAGGCCAAGTAACTACCAGTTACGATTCAGTTGGCAGGAACAGATTCAGACAGTAAGCCGAACCTTCCGCACGGATGAGTCGATAAGAGACAGCGGCTCGCCGGGAACCTGAATGGTTGAGTCGGTTATTAGGCACTCGTCTGCACTGGTGAACCTAACTCCATCGCGCCCCGCTCCCGACTGCTTGATTACGCAGTCCCGCAGTACTGTTCTGTCTCGATCAGCGATAACAACGGCAGCACCGTCGGCTGCGTCGCCAGTCACACTAACGTTCTGGAGAGTAAGTGGTGCCCCGGTGCCGCCACTGTCCCCACTGATGGCCCTGACCGCATTGTACTCGTCTTTGTCGACGTGGATCGTCGTGTTGCGAAGGGTTGCAGAGTCGTGGTCGGGGTGATAGACGATAGCACCGAATCCGGGGCCTGCGTCACTAGTGATAGTGATATCACAGTCGCTGATGAACTGCCCGGACTGGGCACGTAGCCTGATGCCGCGGACGTTTAGCTTCTCCAGTGACGGGTACGGTGGTACCGAATCGACGCGAACCGTGACTCCGTAAGCCGTCGATCCGGTCGATCCCAGCCGAACGTTAGCGATGTTGTTATTTGCGTACAGACCCCCTCTGACGTGTACAACGCCGTCCCGACCCGTATAGTTCCGACTGCTTCGGCCCGGTGCGGAGGCGTAGAGTCCGTTATTGGGGAAGTTAGCGACAGTGCAGTTCTCGAACCGAAGTGTCCCGGCGTGGTTTTTACCGACGAAGACACCAACACCGTTCCCCCCTTGATGTCCACCGTCGGGGGCAGAGACATCTCTCACAACCCCTGTCGAATCCGGGTCGCGCACGTCAAACCGGAACCCGACATGTGGTGTCGTCCGGTCCTGATCCGGCAATTGACCACGGATTCTGAGGTCCTGAGCCAGAAAGTCACCATTAGCAATCACCCTCAGGGTGTTTCCGAATCCCGGCCGTGAAAAGTCAAATGTCAGTCCTTTTAAAAGAAGGTCTTCGATACCCTCGAACGTAATGAGTGAGCGCTGATCGCTGGCTGGTGTCGCGGGCTCAAACAAGACCTGCGCCTCGGGCTTCGCTCGTAGACCCAAGTTACGAACAGGGCCGACGTCGAGGGAGCCAAGACGGTACCTTCCCGCGGGGAACTCGATGAGTGTATCATCATCGATGTACCCCTCGAGGACGTTGTCGATCCGTTCCGACCCATCGGGGTCTGCACCCGCTGCAATGGCGTTGACGACAGTGTCGAATCGCGACTGGGTCGTGACAGTCCCGGGGTAGCTAATACCGACTGTCAAGGCCGTAGCGGCGATCCCCTTAATAAATCTCCGCCGCGTCCGCTGACCTCCATTCATTGCTGCCTGTAGCCGTCTGAGGTATTATATAATACACCCCTTACCATCGATAGGTCGGGTGGCTCTCGCTGCCTTCCCGTGCGGTCTCCGGGTTGTGTGCGCATAACTCCCCTTTACTTATGACCGTAACCGTAGACTTTCGGTGCAAATGATAGCAGGAACAATCACACGAGGCACTCGACCCGTACCGGTGGGTCTGTAACCCCTGAGCCGATGGCACAGCGTCGCTCTCTCCTATTGATTCATCACCGCGATGTTAGGTCACCGTTCAGCGCGACTGTCCCACACTACATCTCGACAAAGCTTGCAGCTACACACACTGTTCATGTCATCTGTAGCGCCGACAAAGACCACGATGCAGGCGGTACTGGTAACACGTCAGTCGTTTACCATCCGATCCGAACCGGCAATACCCGCCTCGTTTCGACGATAGCGTTCTTCATCATCGCCACACTGTACGCGACCGTACTCGGGGCTCGGCATCGGTTCGATGCCACCTATGGCTTCCAGAGAACCCTCGTTCAGGCATGGGTTGGCGCTATTGCTGGTGACTCGCGCTTTGTCGCTGGTCTTCAGGTGGTTCCGGTCCGACAGAAGCGTGACTTTGTCATGTCTAGACAGGCAGATATGTCGCCCGCGGAGCGCCTCTCCGTCATGATCTGGGCAGGGTACGCCGCCGCAGTCAAAGTGGCTTTGCAGCGGTGTGATCAGGTCACCTGTTTGACTGAGGGGATCCGTCAAGTCACCGAACAGGAGTACGGGCTGGACCTCTCGTCGGCGACAGTCATCGGAATGGGCGTTGATACTGAGACGTTCGAGCCCGCTGACGGACGACAGACTGGTGACTCCTTCTCTAGACCACTGACCGTGACATACGTTGGATCGCTCGGCGCAGCCAGGGGGCTCCCACACGTTATTGAAGCGCTCGCAGAGTGTGGCGAGACGTTTGAGTTCCATATCGCGGGTGATGGCCAATCCGGTTACATCGATGCAATGCAGGCAAAGGCTGCGAAGTTGGGAGTGGCTGACCAGATCGTCTGGTACGGACGAGTGCCCCACAGTGACGTCCCAGGGCTGTTGACCCGGACTGACGTGGCCATTTCTCCGCTAGAGGATATCGAGTCGTATCGAATCAGTTACCCGGCGAAACTGCTCGAATACATGGCAGCCGGCGCAGTCGTCATGGCAACAGATATTCCGCCACACCAGCGCCTGATTACGGACGGAGACAATGGGCTCCTGTACGATGGAACAGCAACGGGGCTTTGCTCGGCGATCGAGCAGTGTCTCGATGACCCGGCTCTTGCCGGTCAAATCGAGCGCACGGCCAGAGAAACTGCTGAGGCGCATGACTGGGACACTGTTGTCGACAAACACGCCGTAGCGCTGTTCCCAACTACGCCCAACCAAGCGACCCCATAGCCTGCCGCAACTGGATTCGGATACCGGAGTTAGCCAACAACAGCCCGGCGTAACTCAACACGCCGACTCCGAGGCCAACGCTGAGACGAAGCCAGCCGGGATCGAAGGGACGAATCACCAGCGCAACCGTACCAGCCATCAGTGTCGCCGCGATAGCGCTCCAAACGATTCGTTTACGGGGGAGTGGAATGCGGACGAACTGCCGCACGTAATAGATTGACACCACGGCGGCCGCCGCCGCGCTCAGAGTCGTTGCGACCGCTGCTCCACGGATACCGAAAGACGGAATGAGCGCGAGATTAAGAACAACGTTCGCACTGATAGCGACGACACTGCCCCGGTAGCCCAGTTGCGGCGCATCCATTGCGTACAGTGCCGGACCGATAACAAGCTGTACTGACCGGAGGATCTTCTCTAGCATAAACACAACCAGCACAGGATAGCCCGCGGCAGCCGCGCTTCCGAAGATAGTAGTCAAAAGATCGGGGCCAAGGACGACTGCACCGGCGAACGCTGGAATAGTCGCGTACAGCGACAGCTGAACCCAGGTTCGGAAGGCGTCTTCAATGCGTTCAAACCGGTCCCGGTCGTGCCATCTTGAGATCTGTGGGAACAACGATGTGCGGATAGCGTTGGTCAACAGCAGCGCGACAGCGGCAACCCGCCAGGCGATTTCGTACACACCGACCAGTGATACCGGGACGAACAGACGGAGGATCGCCACGTCGATCCACTCGTAGACGATTCCGCTGACACTCCCGACGAACAGGTACCGCCCGAATCCAACGAGTGCGTGCGCCCGGTCCAGTCGAGGCCAGCCCACTCTGATATCGAGCCGTGCCATGGCTCCGAGCGCGGCCGCGAGGTCGCCCAGCACGAACCCGAGAACGAGGCCACTTGCACCCATTCCATTTACCACGAAAACGGCACCCGTTCCAACCCAGGTCAGCTTCCCGAATACTTTCACCGCTGCGTTACGCTCAACCTGGAATTCCCCCGCGAGCAGGCGCAGCGAAAGCTCTCGGACCTGTCTGATGACGAGGCCGGTGACCAGAATGGGTACAACGCCCGGAATGCCGATATACTGCTCAACATAGGAGGCAAATGCCACTAGACCGGCCAGCCACGGCAGCACCAGCAGTGTCTTGACGACGAGTGCCGTCCCGAGAACCTCGCCCATCGGGGCAGCAGCCGAAAGCTGTTTTTCAACCGCCTTCGAGATGCCCAGATCAGCGGGGATATTGAGCATCCCAATGACTGCCTGAAAAAGAAAGAACGACCCGATAGCCCCAGTGCCCATGGCTCGAGTGAACCCGGCAACCGCTGCAAACTCGATGATCGCGAGTGCGATATTTCCGGAGAATAACTTCAGGACGGCCGTTCTAACTTCCATATAGCAACACCAGTACCTCGTGGACTGCGCTGGTATCCATTTGTTAGCAGGGGATTATCTAGCTATAGCAAGGCGTACCGCGATTGAAACCGATGCATACCGACGGGATAGACGGTGCCTGTATCGGTTCAATCGTTACCACCAGTTCGGATAAGCTCGACCATGTGCTCCGTTACGTCACGCTGCTGTGCCAGGAGCCGCTTACGTTCGCGCTCCCAGCGCTCCGCGTCGTCGTCAGACAGCAGAGAGTCGGCCCGGTCGATGGCCGCTGTCCCATCTGTATACGAGTACAACAGCTCCCGCTCCTCCAGTTCGAGGAAATTGTGCATATCGTTGTCTCCGACGACGGAATTTATTCGGATAGCTGGTGTCCCCAGCAGGGCAGCCTCAGTTGGCATCGTCTGTGAATCACCGATATAGAGGTCGGCAAAGTAGAGGAGGTCATGGACCAGATGCGGCGGGACAGCGAGCTGATGCCGGTCGTACTCTGTCGGCAAGTCCCCCTCACAGGTAATATACACCTCGCCCCGATCACATAGCTGCTCAACGAGCTGTGACCTGGCGTCCGTGTCGAGTCCCTTTTCACCGATATCGTGGTACGCATCCCAGCCCGCCAGTCTGACCACGGTGTAGGTCGCATCTGGGTTGACACCGTGGGCTCGTAGACGCTCTGGGTCCGGCTTGAACCGGTCGGGGTGGAGGTACGCTAGCTCCTGGAACCCGACCGTGTGTGACTGTCCAAAGGGAACGTGAAAGTCCATCCCCGGTGGCGAACAGATATCGTCGACGAATGGGAGCGTGAGTCCGTGATACAGCAGCCGAACCGTCCGCGGGCGAAGGACTGTGTCCATGTACACAAGGTTCCGACAGCCAAGCGCAGTGGCGACGTGGACCGCTGGCGGGGCCAACCGCGCGACGATTACGGAGGGATCAAACTCACGGGCCAAGTTGTAGAGCCGCCGCTCTCGCTTCGCAAGCTCGGCTGTCAGCTCCACTAGCCCGTCGCTTTCGGTGGTAAGTGTGACGTAGTCCAGTCCCTCGGCCGAGAGCAGGTCAACCGTCATCTCCTTCTCGCGAGCAGCCACGAGCGTCTCGAAGCCCTCTGCTTCGAGCTCCCGGGCGGCATATTTGAAAAGATGGACCTGTGCGGGATGATTGACGCTGAACAGGACTCGTTCACTCATCGGCTGTCTCTCGTCGACGTTGCAGTTTCAGAACTGGGTCCCTCGTGGGCCAGTATCCATCGGTGCATAAGATCTAGTATTCCTGCAAGCGATGGCCAGTAATTTATACTCGAATTAGCTGTCGAGAGTCCGAGGCTATACGCGGATGGGGTCATGGTAATCGTACCTCGACAGGGACAGACACCACTCTGAGTGCATTGTCCCGCGTGGGTGTTTCCGGGGCTTGTCCCTCATACAGGAGCACGACGACGGTGCCGTTGCCCGACGGTCCATCGAGTTGCACGCTCACGTCGTCCGTTACCGGGATCGACGGTCGAGCGGTAACAGACGTCCGCTGCCTGACTGACCAGGAACCGGAGCCGTTCCCCGACTGGCGCTCAAATCCGACAACGTACGTGTACTCTTGGGACGTATCGCCGTGGTGTTCGATTTGGACTGTGTAGTTACCCGTATCACCCGGGAAATAGACGCCCTGGTAGCCTTCGATGGTCACATTTCCTGCAGCGTTCTCAGTTCCGATTGCGAGTTCGGCGTTCGCCGTTGCTCCGTTTCCATCGAGAACCACTACGCCAGCGACGGTGACCAGTACCACTGCAACGACGGCGGCCAAAACCGGTAACACGTCGATACGTGACTCGATGCCGAGCACTTCGCGTCCAATCCCGCCGTCCACCGGCGGCTCCCAGCCTGTAACAGTCCGCCGGCCCACAGCGACGGCACAGCACCCAACTGTCACGGTAGCGGCGACAGCACAGATCAGTGAGAGGCGAATCCGAGTCACCATCGAGAGGCCGTACAACACCATCGGGAGTCCCGATGCGCTTGCGACAACTGCGAGTGTCACACGTTCGACCGGGACAAGCCCGTTTAGTCGGTTACGAGGTCGCGTAGGCGGGGCTCGGCTATCGCTTGTGACTGATTCGACAGTCAAGCTCGGGAAGATCGCAGTGACCAGAGCATATCCCGGCGCGAACAGCAACACTGGCAGGGCAACGGGGATCCGTGCCGTCGGTCCCAGCCATCCCGGAGACTGCAACACCGAAGCCACCACGGTCGTATAGCTGGCGACGAGTAGCAAATCGGCGTACGGCCCCGTCCGGTGTAGCAGCCGGTTACACAGTGAGTGAATCATCGGTAGCTACCCTGACACCTCGAAAGTACGGCAGTACTGGACCGCCCCATTGTTATAAACTACGGCCGAATCGGACGGACAGACGAGTTCCCTGTCAAGCTGTACTTTTTTGAACCGACCGTTAGCAGTGATGATTGGCGACCCAGTGGACTGATAGCGCCGGTACACCCGGTCTCTGCTCTCAAAGCCACCGCTATCGGTGTCGTACTCTAACGGCCGCGACGACTGGTTTTGCCAGAGTGGAAACACCATCCGGTAAGGGTGATCGGTCACGACTGTACTCCGATCCTGTGGCCGGAGCGCTGAGATCGATTCCACCGCGGCCAGCTCAGATTCCGTGTGTGAGTACCGCGGGTATGCTTCCTCAAAGGCAGGGTTCTCGAGCGTCGCCTTACGTGAGACGAAGACTGACCCGGGGAACACAAGCGCGAGAATCAGCATACAGGCGACGACAGTACGGGTCCCAAACTGTTGTGTGACGTATCGCAGGCCAAATACGCCAACGATTGCCATCAGGACATAGAGGAACGCGAACCATCGATCCGGAATGAAGACGTTGATGCCAAACAATGGGAGCCCCAGTGTGAATACAAGCATAATCCCCGCGCCGACAACAAATATCGCGGAGAGTTGGGTGAGGCGGTGTCGCTGAAGCAACACCAGTAGTCCCAGCACTAGCAGACACAGCAGGATCGAGAACCCCATTGCGTCAACGAGAGTCACTGCAGTGGGGACATCTTGCACGATTGAGGCGGGCAGTTTTTCACTGGCGGCGTTACTGCTGCGCAGGTTGAGGAAGCCGGCACCTGAGAGGTCGCTGCTGAGCAGTACAATCATCCGGCCGATGAATGACTGGTCTCCATAGGGCGTAACCGACCAGAACCCCATTGCCAGTACCGTCGTCGTACCGAACAGTCCAATCGTGTTTACCGTTGGAATCTCCGAGGGGACGCGGTCCGCGACGCCACTGAGATAGTCCGTATGGTCTGTGACGAACTTGGCGACGACACCGGCACCAAGCAGTGTAAGCACGATGAACGTCGACACCTGATGGACCAGCACGACCGACAGACAGCAGTACAGCGTAAGCGCATACAGTGGGCGTCGGGTGTCGGTGTAGAACAGCTTCGTTAGTCCGAACAGGACGGCGGCGAAATAAACGAGCCCAAGACTGTTCGGGATAACGTCGATACTCCAGCGCAACATATAATCGCTCATCGTGAACAACGCTGCAGCGAGAAGCGAGCCCCGTACTGCCAGCATATACCGGGCTGTACTGTATACTAGTAGTGGCGTCATCGGAATGACGAGTGCGACGCTCGCAAACATGGCTGTCCGGAGACTGGATCCGAACAGCGCCGCACCGCTGACGACGAGTATGTGATACACCGGCGCCACCGAGTACTTCGACTCGGAGATAGCAGCGGTTGTTCCGGCGGACTGTATGTCCGCGATGAACTGGGTTACGTGAACCCATGTGTCGACGCCAATGAATCCTGGAGTGGTCAGCAGGGCAGTGTACTGGATCACGAGCAGGAGCCCGAGCAGTTCTGCGAGCACGACCCGGGGGCGCAATGCCGATGTCTCAGCGAAAACGATCTGCGCAATGATTGCCGTGCCAATGACGCCGCTCACGAGATGGAACTGAATCGTCCGGCCGTTCTGGAGAGCCCCAAGCAACGCCAGGGATCCAATTCCAACGATGACAGCCGTCTCTACGACCCGTACCGCGTTCTTTCCCACGAACGCTGTCGTGTGCGTGCGTGCTTCGTCGGTTCGTAGCCACCCCGCCAGATATGTCAGGCCAGCAACCCCACCACATAACGGGACTATGAGAACAAATATCTCTGTTGTGAACAGCACCAGTGGCGCGAGCAGTACTGTGGCAACTATTCCGACACAGGCGATAACAACGTCTCTCGGAACGGACTTGCGACTGATTTTCGGGACCGACGGCAGATTCATGTTTGGCCGTCAGCTGTCCTCCACCAGATCATGGTCCCCCCTTGCGTGATACGATACTTTGTTAACCAGATCTTTCGGCGTAACCAGCCTGAAAACGGCTACTTTCCGCGAATGAATGTGTAATAATACCACGGCACACAGGCGTGGTGAGCAAAGTCCGCAATCTCTCGCTAGTCAGACATTTCGGGATATGTTGTGTACCGCCTAAGAGGTGCTCTACTCTCTAAAAAACCGGTAATGAGGCGTTATTAGACTGATGAGGCTTCTTTCGGGGCACCCTGTACACTGGCTGTCGTCCGCTATCGATAGCGGGAACATATGGACCTACTCGGAGTCAGACTCAGCAGCCATCATGTGCTGTTCCCGGTAGGTATCAAGCAGGTAGTTGTCCCAGACGAGGTCTCCGAGGACGTGGGCGTACAGGACGAGGGCGGTAAACAGCGATAGCGGCTCGGAGACGAGCCAGAGGCCGACCACGACCACGCCGCCGATGAGGTGATGGCTGAGGAGCCGCTGGAGCGGCCAGAGGTCCTGCGGGTCGAATATCTCGTCCTGGTCGAGCACCACTATCTCGGGGTTCCGGAGACAACGGCGGAGGGCGGCCCAGTCGCCGGTCTCCAGTCTGGCCACGGCGAAGTGGTCGAAGTCGATGGCGACGCCGACGACGACCGCGTAGCCGACGGCGGCCCACCAGGGGAGTGGGACCGGCAGAACGACGACACCGGTAGCCCCGACGGCTGTAGAGACGATAGCGTGGTCTCGGGAATACATACGTGTCCCCCTCGATGGGCGTTCGCAAAGACTGTCGGGGTCGGGCTGCCAGTCGCGACCGCAGTTACATCCAGAGCAGTTGTGCGTGGCGCGTCTCGCCCAGATCGAGGACGTTCTCCTCGTCGACGAAGCCGTGTTCGACGGCGACGGTGACGGCGTCGTCGCCGACGATGTTGGCGACCGAACAGCGTGCGAGACTGTCGACGATTTCGTCTTCGGTAGCCGTTTCGCCGCCGTAGAACTCCTCGTTGACCGTGAGCGATACGGGGCCGTTCTCGAACGTTTCGCCCATGATGTCAGGGTCACAGACGGAGACGAGCAACCCCTCGTCGGTGTCGCGTTCGTTGAGTATCATTCAAGCAACTGCTGTTCGGCCTCCTCGCGCATCTCGTCGACCTCCTCGGCCAGTTCCTCGGCGCGGTCGAACTCGCCGACCTCTTCGAGGGCGCGGGCCTTTTCTTCGAGCACGTCGGCGTTGCGGAAGCCGAGGCGGACCGCGTTATCGAACGCGTCGATGGCCTCGTCGGCCAGGCCGCGTTCCAGCAGGAAGAAGCCGCGGTTGTACCAGCCCTCGCCGAAGCGCGGGTCGATTTCGACGGCGCGCTCGGCGTGTTCGAGTGCCTGCTCGGAGCGGCCGGACTTCCAGAGCGCGTACGCGAGGTTCGTCTCCGCTGTGGCGGCGTGGTCGGACTCCTCGTCGAAGTTGAGTGCTTCCTTGTACGCGCCGATGGCGGCATCCCACTCTTCGAGTTCCGCGTGGGCTGCGCCCTTGTTCGTCCAGGCCTCCTGTTTGAGCCGGTCGTCGTCCGTGTACTGGGCGACGCGCTCGAACGTCTCGGCGGCCTGTTCGTGGCGGTTGATGTGCATGTACTCCAGGCCGACATCGAGCAGTTGCTCTGGGTCGACGGCGTCAGAGGAGACGTTCCGCTGGTCCAGCAGGTCGGTGACGACACGCGAGTCGACGGGGTCGACCTTGTCCGGGTCCACCTCAAACTCCGGCGGTTCGAGATCGAACCCTTCGTAGGGGTCGTCGAACCCCTGGCCCTCGGAGAAGGCGTGGTCGTCGTCGTGGTCTGTCATGCCTCCTGATTGACGGCCAATCCGGTTAAGGGCTACGTCCACGGCTCGTGAAGATTTAGGTGTCCTGCGGTCGGATTCCCGGATATGCGGGACCCACTGGCAGTAGACGCGTTGCTCGTCTTCTTCGGGGGTGTGTTCGCAGTCGTTAGCTGGGCTGCTCTCACCTCAAACCAGACCTCGCTGTCGCTGTCCGCCGCTGGAGCGGGCGTTGCAGGAACGGTCGTTCTGGCGGTTCTCGTCGGACGCTACTACGCGCAGCTACCGGCGTTCGGGCGCTGGGTATCCAGTCCGGCAGAGACGCCCCGGGCACGAGCGCGTGTAGCCCTCCTGATTGTGGCGGCCATTCTCGTCCGGCTATCTCTCGGTCTCCTTCCCGACACCGCCATCCCCGCTCTCTTCGGCGTCGCGGTCGCAATGGTCGCTCTGGGACTCGGACATAGTCTCTGGCGGTGGCATACAGCCCCAGATCACAGCAGTCACTGACCCCGTCGTAGCTTTCTTGCGGACACGACCGGAACCGCTAGCTATGGCCAACCGCCTGTTCGTCAGCGTCGATCTGGACGGGCTCGAAGACGCTATCGAGAGCGTACAGGAACGCTTCGACGGCGTCTCTGGGCTTCGGCTGACCGACCCCGCACAGGCCCACATCACGCTGAAGTTCCTCGGCGACACCGACCCGGACCGCGTTGACGACATCGTCACTGCTCTCGAAGGGGCGGTCGAAGACAGCGGCGTCGAGCCGTTCGAAGCCGAGTTCGGCGGTCTCGGCGTGTTCCCGGCGCTGTCCTACATCAGTGTCGTCTGGGTCGGTGTCCGCGACGGACAGGGTGGCGCGGAACTGACCGCGTTGCACGAAGCCGTCGAGGCCCGGACCGTCGCGATGGGGTTCGACCCGGAGGACCACGAGTTCACGGCGCACGCAACCATCGCCAGGATGGACCACGCCGGCGGCAAAGAGACGGTACAGGACACCGTCAAGAACGAGGACCCGGATGTCGGTCGCCTGCGTGTCGAGGAAATCCGGCTGAAAGAGAGTGAGCTGGGACCTGACGGCCCGACGTACCGGACCGTCGAGTCAGTGTCATTATGAGTGTGTGCCGTCTCGGCCAGCGGGGTTGCTGTCGGTGCGTGTTCTACACGGACACTGTTGGCGTGCATTTGTTGTCATATATCTGTTAGAATGCGTGTTGTGGCGTCGGGACTATCGTAGCACTGGCCTATAACCGAGTGAGGGGCGTCAATTAGCCGCTTGAGAACCTATTTACAGCGTGCCAGCAGACTGTTTAGGCCGACCAAAACAAATCAGGTTAGTGACAATTTTTATTGGTCCGAGCGGCGTAGCACCGATATGGTCGCCGTTGAGAACGTTGCCTTTGTGTTCGTCGCGGGGTTGCTCACGGCACTCGCCACCGGCCTCGGTGCGATTCCGTTCTTTCTCGTCGATGAGTTCTCCGACCGGTGGAACGTGTTGCTGTGGGGGCTGGCCTCGGGAATCATGGTCGCCGCATCGCTCTTCGGACTCGTCCGGGAGGGGCTGGCATACGGGTCGCCGCTGCTGATGATTCCCGGCATTCTCGCTGGCGTCCTGCTCGTCGTCGTTGCCCACGAACTTCTGGATGACTTCGACCAGTCACCCGAGCAGTTCGAGCGGGCCGACTTCAAGAAGCTTCTGCTGATTCTGGGCATTCTGACTGTCCATAGCTTCCCGGAGGGCGTCGCCGTCGGCGTCTCCTTCGCGGAACTCGGGCTGGAGTCGGCCACGCCCGAATCCGCTGTGGGTATCCTCGGCGTCTCCGTCCCGCTGCTGGCTGTGTTCATGACTGTCGCCATCTCCATCCACAACGTCCCTGAGGGGACTGCTATCGCCATCCCGCTCCGTTCGCTGGGTGTCAGCGAGTGGAAGATGGTCTGGTGGGCGGTGTTCTCCTCGCTGCCACAGCCGGTCGGGGCCGTTATCGCGTACTACTTCGTCACGCTGGCGAAGGCATTTCTCCCGTTCGGCTTCGGCTTCGCCGCCGGGGCGATGGTGTATCTCGTGCTCACGGAGTTCGTCCCCGAAGCGCTGGAGTACGGCGACGGCTTGCCGGGTGGCGGTAAACGCGAACTAACTGCCGGCGTCGCCGTCGGGGTGCTGGCGATGGTACCGCTGGCGTTCGTTTAGAAGGGCAGTTTGCTTCGGATGACGGTGAGGTCGACGAAGGCCTTCAACGGATCGTCGTAGTCATCGACGCGTGTTTCCATCCGGTAGTTCGAGTGGTCGACGGCGAAGAAGTACGGCCCGGGTTCGTCCAGTGACTCCCGTGCGCCGCCGTCGTCCGTGGACGCCTGATAAATATCCGACCCCGCCGGCTGGACCGCTGTCTGGCTGAACTTGGGGTTCCCCGGCGGTGTTTCGTCGGGCTCCCGACCCTTGATGAACGTGTCGTACTGCTCGAACTGCTCGCGGTCAGTAAAAAAGTACACGTTGAACGGGATGTCCGCTTTGACGATATACCGTAGCTCACCGCCGGGGTCAGACACGTCAGGGATCTCCTCCTTGATCCACGCCTTGTGCGGGTTGACTCTGACGTCCTGTTGCACGCTGACGACGACCTCACCGCCCCCACCCATGCAACCAGAGCCGACGGCTGTCGCACTGACACCCATTGTCTGGAGGAATCTCCGGCGCTTCATCCATTGATAATCAGGGCCACGGACTACTTAGTTCTACGTCCGCAGTTATAGCCGCTGATAACGGGCCGCGACCGGCTCGAAAAGGAAGGAATTTAAACCACGGCGCGGAACAAGCACCATACCATGGGTAAGAAATCGAAGGCTACGAAGAAGCGACTGGCCAAACTCGACAACCAGAACAGTCGAGTCCCGGCCTGGGTCATGCTCAAGACGGACCGCGAGGTCCAGCGCAACCACAAACGACGCCACTGGCGGCGCAACGACACTGACGAATAATGAGCGCCAGTGACTTCGAGGAGCGTGTCGTCACCGTCCCGCTCCGAGACGCGCGAGCCGAACCGAACCACAAGCGCGCAGACAAGGCGATGATCCTCATCCGCGAGCACCTCGCCAAGCACTTCTCTGTCGACGAGGACGCCGTCCGCCTCGACCCCTCGATCAACGAGGCGGCCTGGGCCCGCGGCCGCGCCAACACGCCGAGCAAGATCCGTGTTCGCGCCGCCCGCTTCGAGGAAGAGGGCGAAGCCATCGTCGAAGCAGAGACCGCAGAGTAACGTTGCTCCGCGCGGCTTTCTCCGGGTCGTCGTACGTGGGTGTGTTCGCCCGTGCGACCGACGACTGCGTGCTGGTTCGCCCAGACTTAGACGAATCGCTGCTCGACGACCTGAGCGACGAACTCGACGTTCCGGCCGTGCCGACGACCGTCGGCCGCTCCGGGACCGTCGGCGCGCTCGCGACCGGCAACGAGAACGGGCTGGTCGTCTCCGAACGCGTCCGTGAGACCGAAATCGAACGGATTCAGGACGTCGTCGACGTGCCCATCACCAGAATGCCCGGCCGGATCAACGCCGCCGGAAACGTCGTCTGCTGTAACGACTACGGGGCGTACGTCCACCCCGACCTCTCTCGGGATGCCGTGCAAGCGGTCAAGGATGGGCTGGACGTACCCGTCGAACGCGGCGTCATCGCCGGTGTCACGACCGTCGGGACCGCCGCCGTCGCCACCAACAAGGGCGTGCTCTGTCATCCGAAGGCCACGGACGGCGAACTCGACGCCCTCGAGGACATCCTCGACGTGCCGGCCGACATCGGGACCATCAACTACGGTGGTCCGCTCGTCGGCTCCGGGTTGCTCGCCAACGACCACGGCTACGTCTGTGGCTCGGACACCTCCGGGCCGGAACTGGGCCGTATCGACGCGGCGCTCGGCTACATCGACTGACGCGGTTTTCATTCTGCCGCCCGCTCAGGACGGATGCTGGTGGCTGAGTTTTTCTGCCACCACGCTTGGAACGGGCAGTCCGCAGTCCCCACACGCCCAGGCCCGACTGGTTCCGCCCCGCTCCAGCGTCAGGTCCTGCCTGAATCGCAGGGCCGCACCGCACTCGCACTGGTAAGTCGTCTCGCTCATAGCTGGCTGTACGTATTGCCCCGGGAAATCCATCGGGGCCGGCAACCATGACAGCTCGTGTCAAAGAATAATATAGTGCGTCCCCAAACGTCACGTATGGTCCAGCGAACACCGCCCGCGGAAGACCAGAACCGCCTCGTCTGCCGGAAGTGTGACTACTCGACAGGTGTACTTCGCCCGTCCTGTCCCGAGTGTGGCGGCGATATGGTGTACGCCCCGGCGTCCGAGGAGTAGGCCCGTCGCTCGTTTTCCAGCCGTGTGGCCGTCGCAGTCGCTGGGTAGCGGCGGCTACTCTTGTGGATGGTGGGACGGACGGAAGGGGAAGATACTTCCCTGCCCTGCCCGCACCTGCGTGTATGAGCACGTACACTGTTCGCGGTAGTTTCCCGGCCCGAGACGGCCCACAGCAGTTCGAGAAGGAGGTCGACGCGCCAAACGAGAACGTCGCTGAGGAGCGCGTTTACAGCGACTTCGGCTCCCAGCACAACCTCAAGCGCACGCAGATCACAATCGAGGAGGTGGCAGCATGATGGGCGGTGGCGGCGGTGGCGGCGGCGGTCAGATGCAGCAGGTCGCACAGGAGATCGAGCAGATGGAGCAGGAAGTCGACGCTATCGACGAGGAAATCGAGCGCCTCCGCGACAAGCAGACTGACATCGACGAGGCAATCGAGGCCATCGAGACGCTCGACTCCGGCTCCACGGTGCAGGTCCCGCTCGGCGGCGACGCCTACATCCGCGCGACTATCGAGGACATCGACGAGGTCGTCGTCTCCCTCGGTGGCGGCTACTCCGCGGAGCGCGAGCAGGACGGCGCTGTCAGCACGCTGGAAACCAAGAAGGAGACGCTGGACGACCACATCAGCGACCTGCAGGAAGAGAAGGCCGAAGTCGAGACCGAGATGGAAGAGCTCGAACAGCAGGCCCAGCAGATGCAACAGCAGCAGATGCAGCAGATGATGCAACAGCAAGAGCAGGAAGACGAGTAAGGCCGCCATGTTCGACGGACTGAAGGACAAACTCAGCGGGTTCACGAGTGACGTCGAGGAGGACGTCGACGACGACGCACTCGAAGCGGAGGACGAACCGGACGCCGACGGGGCTGACGGGGAAGCAACTGCCGACCAGGCGGCCGACGCTGAGCCCGCAACGGACTCGCAGCCGTCCGAAGACGACACGCAGGCGGCTGCGGTCGAGAGCGACCAGCCACAGACTGGTTCTGAACCGCCGGCCGCTGACTCCGACGCGATAGACGAGCCAGCCACAGCGTCGTCTACGGCAGTCGAAGACACAGACGCGATCCAGGATGAAGTTTCCCAGTCTGACGACGCCACAGAGGTAGAGGACGACTCGGCATCCGACACCGATTCGGAGTCCGAAGAAGACGACGACGGCGGCCGCGGCCTCGCCGCGAAGGCGAAGCTCATGGCCACCGGGAAGACGGTCATCGAGGAGGAGGACTTACAGAGCCACCTCGACGACCTCGAACTGGCGCTGCTGTCGAGCGACGTGGAGATGAGCGTCGCCAACGAGATCCTCGACGGTGTCAAGGAGAACCTCACGGGTCAGACCCGCCGACGGCTCTCCAGCACGGGGAACCTCGTCCGGGACGCGCTCCGGGAGTCGCTGTACGACGTTATCAACGTCGGCCAGTTCGACTTCGACGAGCGCGTCCAGCAGGCAGACAAGCCGGTAACCATCGTGTTCACCGGGGTCAACGGCGTCGGCAAGACGACCTCGATAGCGAAACTCGCCCAGTACTTCGAGGACCGTGGACTCTCGACGGTGCTCGCCAACGGCGACACCTACCGCGCTGGCGCAAACGAGCAACTGGAGAAACACGCCGAGAACCTCGACAAGAAGATCATCACCCACGAGCAGGGGTCGGACCCGACGGCGGTCGTCTACGACGCCGTCGAGTACGCCAAGGCCAACGACATCGACGTGGTGCTGGGCGATACGGCCGGCCGACTCCACACCTCGGACGACCTGATGGCCCAGTTGGAGAAGATCGACCGCAACATCGACCCGGACATGACGCTGTTCGTGGACGAGGCGGTCGCGGGTCAGGACGCCGTCAACCGGGCGCGCGAGTTCAACGATGCGGCCGAGATCGACGGGGCGATTCTGACGAAAGCCGACGCCGACCCGCAGGGCGGCGCGGCCATCTCCGTCGCGCACGTCACCGGCAAGCCGATCCTCTTCCTGGGGACCGGCCAGGGCTACGGCGACCTCGAACCGTTCGACCCCGAGGAAATCGTCGACAGCCTCATCGGCGAGTAGGCCTCGGACTTCGCGGTTACTTTTGCTGCTACCTGCGGCACATGAGCGGCCATTGTCGACCCTGTTTGTGTAGAACCCGGCGAGTTCGCGCTCTTCCGACGGGAACGCACCGCGTGCGATGCGGAAAATACTGCCACTCCATCGCAGGTGTGGTCGTTTTCGCCGACAGGGGCGCGTTGAAGTCGTTTGCTGTTCATGACTGGTCCACACAGTATCGTAGCGTGATACCAATGCAGACAATCGAACGACGCGACGTTTCCGGCGATGTGAGGAATGGGGCTGACAGTGGTCCGGCAGAGGGAGCCACCGATGTCTGATGGACGCTACTGCCGGCAGGTCGCGCCGGCTGATGTCGCACCCGAACTCATCGTGCTGTCGTCGGGTGACCGTGGTCTCCCTGTTGACGAGACACGGCTCGTAACTGACGGAGGCGGACCGATACCCGGTGTTCCAGACGACGGCGGCGACAATTACGGCTACGGGAGTTCCCGCGGGCATGGGGATGCTGCCCACTGCGTCCAGGTTATGACGTTGCTAAACGGCGACTGAGCGATTTTGACAGCTAAAACGGCTGTCTGACTAACAACGCAGGGCCTGATATCGTGACCCGGGGACGAAGATACCTATGCGCTCGATAACCGCTCGGGAACAGTACGGATAGTTGTAACTCGGGTCTCGAACCACACCGCAACAGGCCGATGTTCGGCTATCGAGGTGTAGAACCACCCGTGAACTGGCCGAAATACCGGACTCGAACCATTCATGATCTGAAACAGATCGTTTATGTTTGCTTTGCGAACCGGCCCACCTTCGGGTGTTGCTAAGCCGTTCTGTCGGCTCTCCGTCAGACGCTTAGCAGGTCATTCATAAACTGTCCGGCTTCTCTTCGGGCAAACGCTATGGGACGACCCACATCTCGACGGAACGTTATCAAAATCGCAGGCGGCGCACTCGTGGCGCTGGCTGGCTGTAGTGACACTGGCGGCAGCGGTACGGAGACTGGCGGTGGCGGCGGTGCCGAAGCTCCGGGCACATCTACGGCAGCAGAGACTGACGCGATGACGGAAGCCGGTACGGAATCGCAGACGGAAACTGAAGCCCAGACCGAAGAAGGAACCGGGATGGATACCGAGACGGAACTGGGCGAGAACGAAACCGATGCTCTCGGAAACGAGACGGAGATGTCGGATACTGAAACAGATCTGCCCGGCAATGAGACCGGAGTACCGGGGAACGAAACTGAAATGCCTGGCAACGGGACCGAGGCTCCAGGCAACCAAACAGGCGTGCCCGGTAACGAAACGGAAAGACCAGAGAACGAAACTGGGACGGCCGGAAACGAGACTGCGGTTCCGGGCAACGAAACTGACCTGCCCGGTAATGAGACTGGAACGGCTGGGAACGAGACAGGCAACGAGACGACCGAGAACGACACCGGAACGTAAGCCGCTGCCGCCGTGCCGGGCCTCGTTCTGCTCGGCCGGGTGAGATTGTTGCTACTCTCGGGCGGCCTCGACGGCGTCGACGAACGCCGCGGCCTGTTCGCGGACGCCGTCCATGTCGTCATTCTCGATTGCCTCGTAGTTGACCAGCGCCGAGCCCGCGCCGACAGCGACCGCGCCGGCATCAAAGAACTCGTCGACGTTGTCGGTCGAGACGCCGCCGGTCGGCATAATCGGGACGTCGCCGAGCGGACCCTGCAGCGCGCCGATGTGTGCCGGGCCGACCGTTTTCGCCGGGAACATCTTCAGGATGTCCGCACCCGCCTCCATCGCGTCGGCGGCCTCCGTCGGCGTCATGACGCCGGGGATGGCGAGGACGCCCTCACGATTGCACACGTCGATGACGTCCTCGTTGAGGTTCGGTGCGAGGACGAACTCCGCGCCGGCCTCGATGACGTTGCGGGCGGCGGCGGCGTCCATGACTGTGCCGGCCCCGATGATGGCGTCGGTGTCGTCCAGAGCCTTGTCGACCGCGGCAATCATGTCCGAGCAGCGCTTCGCGTCGGCCGTCAGTTCCAGCGCCGTGACGCCGCCTTCGTGGACGGCTGTCGCCACGTCGACCATCTTTTCCTCGGGAATCCCGCGCAGGACTGCCGTGACGCCGCTGTCGACCAGTTCCTGTTGTACCGCCTGTTTGCTCGTCATGGGCGCAACTGTGATGGGGGGGCTGAAAAGCGTGTCTGAACCGCCGAGCCCGCTCGCTACGCGTCGGGGTCGTACGGGCGCGCGATGTCGGTCGGCGGTGCGCCGACGCCGAGGACCGTGACTGGCTTGTCGGCGTCGGCGGGGTTGTGCGCGCGGTGTGGGCTCTCCGGCTCGGCGACGAACACCTCGTCGGCGGCGACCACGAACTCCCCGTCGGGCGTTTCGACGTGAAGCGTGCCGTTGAGCACGTAGAATAGTTCCTCGCGCGTCTCGTGGTAGTGGTAGGCCCGCGAGAGGTCTTCGCCGGGTGCCATCTCGTAGGTGGCCGCGTGGAGCGCGTGGAGTTCGGCGGCGTCGGAGACGCCGCGCCGGTCACAGGGGTAGTCCGCAGTTTCCGACAGGTCCTCGGGGTTGATCTGGTGATAGCCCATATCGTCGGTGGGGGCGTCGGCGGGCAAAAGCGTGACCACGGCAGGGCGTCAGGCGAACAGCCAGATCAGCACGGAGAGCGTTCCGATTGAGACCACTGTCGAGGTGAAGACGTTCAGCGAGGCGAACGCGGCGTCGCCGCCGAGTTCCGTCGTGTAGACGTACGTCGACACCGCTGTCGGGGTGCCGAGCATCACGACCGCTGCGCCCAGCGCCGTCGCGTCCATCGCTAGCGAGGAGTACACCAGCCACGCCAGCGCCGGCATCCACAGCACCTTCAGCCCGACGACGCTGACGGTCTTCTGCAGGTCCGCCACCGGGAGGTCCGTGTCGAGCGTCGCACCGATACACAGCAGGGCGACCGGGAGCGCCAGTTCGGCCGGCGGACCGAGCGCACCGACGAGTGGCTCCGGAACGGACAGCGACAGGACCGAGGCCGTGATGCCGGCCGCCAGCGCGATGAGCACCGGGTTCGTCACGAGTTTCCTGCACTCGCCCAGCAGCGAGGCGTCGCTGCCGTTGATGCGGACCAGCAGGAACACCGTCACCGGGACGTGGGTCACCGCGCCGATACCGAGGATGACGCTGGCGACGGCCGTCGCTTCGCTGCCCATCGTCGCTGCCACGAGCGGCAGCCCGAGAAACCCCATGTTGCTGTGATACGACTGGACGACGGAGACGCTGCGGCGGTCGGGGGATTCCAGCCGCCGGTGGACGAGCCAGCCCAGCGTTATCGTCAGCGCGATGACGGCCCAGAAGCCCCCGAGTAATGCCGGCGAGATAATCTCCCGCAGCGGGCGGTTGTACGTGGACCGGAATATGAGCGCCGGCAGGGCGACAGTAAAGACGAGTGTGGTGAGGATATCCGTCCGCCGGTCGGTCAACAGCCCGAAGTGGCCGGCGGCGACGCCGGCCGAAAGAAAGGCGACCATGAATCCGAGCTGCCCGAGAACGCCCATATTGTCGACCAGTCGGTTCGACCTCTTCACCCTTTCGCCACCGGTAGACGTGGAATTAATCATGCAGATGCTGTCGCACACAGATAACACGTCTCGCCCGAAGATGGCCGGAAACGTGAGATGGACCTGCCGGTCGGCCTCGCTCCGATAGCAATGAGCGAATCAGCCTCAACCGAACGGATACGGCAGTCATCCCAGCGGTTAGCGGGCGACAGCATGACAACAAGCCTTTACCCGCGCCGTCGCGTATCTCGCGCTAACAATGGTACTCGACGATCTTGGGAGTTCGCTCCGGGGGACACTTGATGACCTCCGGGGGAAATCCCGGCTCTCTGAAGAAGACATCGAGGACATCGTCAAGGAGATTCAGCGGTCGCTGTTGCAGGCCGACGTGGACGTCGGGCTCGTACAGGACCTCTCCAGCAGCATCGAGACGCGCGCGCTGGAGGAGGAACCGCCGGCGGGGACGACCCCACGCGATTGGGTCCTTCGGATCGTCTACGAGGAACTGGTCGACCTCGTTGGCGAGTCGACCGAACTACCGCTAGAAGAGCAGACCATCATGCTCGCCGGCCTGTACGGGTCGGGGAAGACGACCACGGCCGCGAAGATGGCGTGGTGGTTCTCGACGAAAGGGCTCCGGCCGGCTATCATCCAGACCGACACGGACCGGCCCGGCGCGTACGACCAGTCCAAGGAGATGGCCGAGCGCGCCGAGGTCGACTTCTACGGCGACCCCGACGAGGACGACCCCGTGAAGATCGCCCGGGACGGGCTGGAAGCGACGGCGAACGCGGACGTTCGCATCGTGGACACGGCGGGCCGTGACGGCCTGAACGAGGAACTCATCGAACAGATCGAACGCATCGAACAGGAGGTCCAGCCCGACCGGGACCTGCTCGTACTGGACGCGGCGATGGGCCAGAGCGCCAAGAGCCAGGCCGCCGACTTCGAGGCGGCGATTGGCATCGACGGCGTCGTCATAACGAAACTCGACGGGACGGCGAAAGGTGGCGGCGCGCTCGCCGCCGTCAACGAGACTGACTCCACCATCGCCTTCCTCGGCTCTGGGGAGACGGTCAAGGACATCGAGCGGTTCGAGCCCTCCGGGTTCATCTCGCGCCTGCTCGGGATGGGCGACCTCAAACAGCTCACCGAGCGCGTCGAGCGCGCGATGGAGGAAACCCAGGAAGGCGACGAGGAGGACTGGGACCCCGAGGACATGCTGGAGGGGCAGTTCACCCTCAAGGACATGCGAAAGCAGATGCAGACGATGAACAACATGGGGCCGCTGGACCAGGTGATGGACATGATTCCCGGGCTGGGCGGCGGGCTGATGGACCAGCTCCCCGACGACGCGATGGACGTGACCCAGGAGCGGATGCGGGACTTCGACGTCATCATGGACTCGATGACCGAGGAGGAACTGGAGAACCCCCGCGTCGTCGGCCAGTCCCGGACCAGGCGCATCTGTCGGGGCTCGGGCAAGCCCGAGGAGCGGGTGCGTGAACTCCTCCAGCAGCACAAGCAGATGGAGCAGATGCTCAAGCAGTTCCAGGGCATGGGCGACGGCGACATGGAGCGGATGATGAAACAGATGCAACAGGGCGGCGGAGGCGGCGGTGGCGGCATGGGTGGCGGCGGTATGGGGCCGTTCGGCGACTGACGCCACTTTCTCGGTCCGCGCGACGTGAGACGCGACGGTATTTTTGATGATCTATGCTCGAAATCCGGGCCAGAACTAAGGGTTGGCCCGTCCTACGGATGAAGCGAGCATGTACGAAATTGTCGCTGGGATAGACAAAAGTGAGGCTCGTGGGACCGCCATCGCGGAAGCGATAACCGAAGTTCCGATGGACACCAGCCAGGTCCGTGTTACGCTGCTACACGACTTCGAGGAGAACCCCGAAGGCGCGTCCGTCGATCAGGTGGCCTCCGTGCGCCGGGCCCGGGAAGTCCTCGAGGAGGCAGGCGTCGAGGTGGCGCTGGAAGAGTCAAGCGGCGAACCGGCCGACGCGATCCTCCGCCTGGCTGA
This sequence comes from Haloarcula sp. CBA1131, assembly GCF_008728975.1. Classification (NCBI taxonomy): domain Archaea; kingdom Methanobacteriati; phylum Methanobacteriota; class Halobacteria; order Halobacteriales; family Haloarculaceae; genus Haloarcula; species Haloarcula sp. CBA1131. The sequence goes on along the minus strand of NZ_RPCY01000001.1, from coordinate 78,641 downwards.
CGAGCAGGACGCCGACATGATTGTCGTCGCCGGACGCAAGCGGACGCCGACGGGCAAGGTGCTGTTCGGCAGTGTCACGCAGAGCGTGATTCTCGGCACGGATCGCTCCGTGCTGGTCTGCAGCGGCGAAGAGGAGTAACGCCGCAGTCAGACGCCGTACACTTCCTCGACCCGTTCAGCGAGCGGCGACGGGTCCGTCCGGCCAGTGATCCGCTCGACGGGCTCGCCGTCCTCGAACAGCACGACGGCGGGTGCCGCGTTGACACCGACCGACCGACAGAACTCCGGGGACCGCTCGCCGGCGACGCCGCCGACCGGGACGCCGTCCGGGAACGCGGCCAGCACGTCGTCTAACTGTTCTTTCATGGCTTCACAGGGGTCACAGAACAGTTTCCACACTGTAACGACACACCGGTCGTGGGCGTCGACGAAGGCCGCGTAGCTGTCGTCGTCGAGGTGTTCGACCGCGTCGGGGACCGGCGTCTCCGGACCTAGCTCGGTCGCCATCTGTGCCATCGTCGTCAGTTCCACGGTGGTGTACGAGTCGTCGACGTTCGACCGCAGGGTCAGGAACGTGGCGAACTCCTCGCGCGACACGTCGAGTTCGTCGACCCGCTCGGCCGCTTCGGCGGCCGAATCGAGGCCGAACACGTCGGCGACGGACTCGTGGAACTCCGTGTCGCCCATCGTCACGTAGGTGTCGTAGTACACCTCGCGGTCGGCCTCGAACGCTTCCGTCGTGCTGACTTCGTCCGTTTCCTCGTCGATGACGACGACACCTTCCGATTGCAGTGCGTCGAGTAACGCTTCGGGGGACTGTGTTTGGGACATTTAGACACCTAGGTACTTGTCGCGGGTCTCTTGGTCGTTCTGCAGTTCCTCGGCCGGTCCCTCGAAGACCACTTGCCCGCGGTCCAGCACGTAACACCGGTCGGCGATTTTCATCGCCGCCACGGCGTTTTGTTCGACCAGCAGTATCGTCGTACCGTCTTCGCTGATGCGTTCGATGGCATTCTCGACGGACTGGATGATCTGCGGAGCAAGCCCCTCATATGGCTCATCGAGCATCAACAGGTCGGTGCTCTGATGGAGCGCGCGGGCGATTGCGAGCATCTGCTGTTCGCCGCCCGAGAGTGTTCCGGCTTTCTGGGAGCGTCGTTCGTCGAGTCTCGGGAAGTACTCGTAGATTTCCGCCGTCGACATCCCTTCGTCGCGGAAATCGAGCTTCCGCCGCCAGGTGTTCGTCTTGTTGCGGACGGTGTCCGCGAGGTGCAGGTTCTCCGCGACAGTGAGATCGGTGAACACGCGCCGTTCTTCCGGGACCAGCGAGATGCCGCGGACGGCGATGTCCTCTGGCGGGTCGTTGGTGATGTTCGTTCCGTCGAACTGGATCGTGCCGCTCCGGACGTCGGGCGGCGTCGCCCCGGAGATACACCGGAGCGTCGAGGTCTTCCCCGCTCCGTTGCGGCCCAGCAGGGCCGTGATCTCGCCGTCGTCGACGTTCATCGATACGTCCTGAATGATGTGGCTCTCGCCGTAGTAGCCGTTGATGTTGTCCACGTCGAGCAGCGTCATTCTTCGACACCTCCGAGGTACGCTTCCTGCACAGCGGGGTCGTCCTGCACTTGGTCGGGGGTCCCCTTCGCGATGACTGACCCGCGGTTGAGGACGATGATACGGTCGGAGATGTCGAAGACGATCTCCATGTCGTGTTCGACCAGCAGGAAGGTCAGGTCGAGTTCATCCTTGACTCGCTTGATCAGGTCGACGGTCGATTTCGTCTCCTCGGGGCTCATCCCGGCGGTCGGCTCGTCCATCAGCAGCATATCCGGTTCGGCGGCCAGCGCAATGCCGAGTTCGAGCCGGCGCTTGTTCCCGTAGTCGAGGCTATCAGCCTGGTTCTCGCGCTCGTCGTACAGCCCGACTGATTCGAGGACCTCGTTCGCCAGTTCGTCGACCGCCGGATAGCTGTTCTGGTTCCGGAAGAAGTTGAACCGGAACGAGCCGTGCTCGGCCGCCAGCGCCGCGATAGTCGCGTTCTCCTTGACGGTCAGTTCGGGGAAGATAGAGGCCGTCTGGAAGGACTTGCTCATCCCCCGCTGGACGACCTCGTGTGGGTCCATTCCGATGATGGAATCCCCTTGGAATGCGATCTCGCCGTAGCTCGGTTCGAGCCGTCTGGTGACGAGGTTGATGAACGTCGATTTCCCCGCGCCGTTGGGGCCGATGAGGCTCACGCCTTCACCCTGTTCTATTTCCAGGTCCACCTCGTCGACGGCCGTGAGGCCGCCGAACTGCTTGGTGAGCCGCTCCGTTTTGAGGACTGTCATTCGTCCTCACCTCCGACGACCATGTCACGAACGTAGTCGATACCGCCCCAGATTCCGTTCGGGAAGAGGACGACGGCGACGACGAACACGATGCCGAGAATGAGGTGCCAGAACGGGCCGAGCGTCTCGAACCCGCTGACGATATTCTCGATGTACAGGTACAGGCCAGCACCGAACAGCGGCCCGAACAGTGACCCGACGCCGCCGAGCACAGTCATGATGACGATGCGCCCGGACTCGGTCCAGTACAGCGACTGCAGGGGGACGTAGTTCCCCTCGATGGTGAACAGGCTCCCGGCGATGCCGGCGAAGGCCGCCGAGATGATGAACGCCATGAGCTTGTACCGCCAGACGTCCAGCCCGACGAACTCCGCTCGGCGCTCGTTCTCCCGAATCGCGCGGAACACGGTCCCGTACGGCGAGTGCAGGATGCGGTTTGCCATCGCGACCGACAGCACAGTCATGACGGCGACGAACACGTACAGCATGTTGTCGACCAGCATCGACAGCGGGAACGGCACCCCGCCGTGGATGTCGATGACGCCCAGCAGGTGGCCGATATCCACGGAGGTGAACCCGTTCTCACCGTTCGTGAGGAACGCCAGCGGCGACGCCGCCAGATAGAAGGACATTTGGCCGAACGTCAGCGTCAGGATGGCGAAGTAAATCCCGCCGCGGCGCAGCGACAGGAAACCGACGATCCACGCCATCAACACTGCAAACACCGTGCCGGCGAGCAACACTAGCAGCGGCGAGCTGCTCACGCTCGCGCTGAAGATACCGGCGGCGTAGGCCGCGCCGCCGAAGAAGACGGCGTGGCCGAACGACAGCAGGCCGGTGTACCCCAGCAAGATGTCGAATCCGACGGCGAAGATGCCGTAGATGAGTATTAGCGTCGCCAGCTGCGTGTAGCCGTTGAGGAAGTTGTTGAACAGGAACGGGAAGACGGCCACACCCACGACCGTGAGCAGCACCGTCGATATCTCCCGGTCGCGGAAGCTGGCCCAGCGGTCACCGAGACCGCCGGTGACCTCCGCCTCGGCGTCGGCCGCCGCCGTGGCAGTCGCGTCGCGCGGTTCGTCGCTCACGAGACATCAACCTCCGAGCCCAGCAGCCCCTGTGGACGCACCAGCAGGATTATCGCCGCGAGCGCGTAGATGCCGACCTGGCTCCAGGCGGCGTAGCCGGTCTGGATTAAGAGTACCTGCAGCGTCCCGAGCATCAGCCCGGCCACGACGGCCCCTTCTATCTTCCCGACGCCGCCGATAACGACGGTCAGGAACGCCGGCACCAACTGTTCAGTGCCGATGTTGGGGTTGACGTTGGCGAGCGGGCCGCCGACGACGCCGGCCACGCCGGCGAGGGCGGCACCGATGCCGAAGACGACGAGGTACGGCCGGCTCAGTTTAATTCCCAGGAGGCGAACCATCTCGTCGTCAAGGGTACCGGCCTGAACGATGAGGCCGAAGTCAGTGTACTCGACGAGGGCGTACACGCCCAGAACGAGGACTGCCGTAATCGCGATGACGCCGAGTCGCCAGCGCGGGAAGTTCCCGACGACAGGCAGCGCGATGGGACCGGATGCCCACGAGGGCTGTGGGAACGGCTGGCTGTTCCCGCCGAGCATCGCTCTGAGCAGTTCCTGGACGATGATTGCGAGTCCGAACGTGACGAGAATCTGGTCGGTGTCGGGGCGGTCGTAGAACGCCTGTGCAAGGAAGCGCTCCATCAGGAGGCCGATAACGAACACGACAATCGGCACGATGACCAGTGCAGCAATGAATCCCAGTCCGATGCCGTATGACTGGATGCCCCATTCTACCAGTTGGCCGTCATTCAATGGAACACTTCCAGTTATGAACAGCCCCAGATACGCACCGACGAGGTACAGTGCCCCGTGCGCGAAGTTAACGAATTTTAGCGTCCCGAGGATAATCGACAGTCCGACCGCGAGCAGGACGTAAATCGCGCCCTGTTGCAACCCATTCAATAAGATGGTGAGGATGTCCGCGAGTAGCGTCACGCCGGATCCCCCCCACCGCACTCTTCTCGTACTCTCTGCGTATTCCTAATCATGCTAGTTTTTGTGTATCAAGTAAGGCAACCTCATGCACTATAAATCATGAGGGGTACGGTCCCCTGCCCGGATTCTGCCCTATTCGTCGCCGTACTCGCCGAGTTCACACTCCGCGGCCGGTCCGGAATCGCACCCGTATCCGACGTCGTCTCGGGACGTGATCTCGACAATCTCGATGAAGTTCCCGTCGCCTTGCTCGCTCTCCGGCAGCCCTTGTGCGACCGGAATGTCACGCTGGGCCTGGTGGTCGCAGGCACGCATCGTCTCCTGACCCATGCCGATGTTGCTGTACTCGTAGTCCTCCAGTTGGCGGATGACCTCCGGCGGGTAGAACGTGCCCGCTCGTTCGGCGGCGGCCGCGTACTGGAGCGTCTGGGCGTAGGCGAGCTGGGCCGGACCGGACGGGACGCGGTCGTACTCGTCCTGGAAGGCCTGCGTGAACGCGTTCGACGCCTCGTTGTCGATCTGGGAGTCCCAGGCGATCGTTCCGTAGATGCCTTCGATGGAGCCACCGGCGGCCTGTGCCATCGGGCGGTTGTACAACGGGACGACGAGCTCCATGTCCTCGTCGATACCGGCATCGACGGCCTGCGAGACGGAGTTCGCGCCGTCCAGCCCGTAGTGGTTCAGGACGAGCACGTCCGCGCCGCTGTTTGCGGCCTCCGAGAGATACGAGGAGAAGTCGCTGGTCCCGAGCGGCGTCGGCACGCTGTCGACCTCTTCCCAGCCGATCTCCGAGAGGAACTGGTTCATCGAGTCCTGTTGGGTCTGGCCCCAGGAGTAGTCGGCGTACAGCTGGTAGAACTCGTTGTCCGAGCCGTACTCGCTTTCAAGCACCGGCGCGAGTGCCTGTCCGGTCATGTACGCGTTGAACATCTCCCGGAACCCGTACCGGGCGCAGTCTTTGCCGGTCGTGTCGTTCGAGTGGGTCAGACAGGCCATGAACATGACGTTCTGCGACTGACAGAGGCCCTGCACGGCGATGGCCACTGCGCTGGAAGAGCCGCCCGAGATCATCACCACGTCGTCCCGGTTTATCATCCGCGAGGCGGCCTGTCGAGCGGTATCGGCGTCGGTCGCCGTGTCGCCGTTCACCGAATCGACCGTGTACCCGAGGACGCCGTCGCCGCTGAGGTCCTCGAAGCTGTCCACCCAGCCACCCCCGTTGTTGAGGTGCTTCTGGGCGAGTTCGTACGCCCGTAGTTCGTCCTGGCCCTCTGAGGAGTAGGGCCCGGACTGTGGAACGTTGAACCCGAACGTGACCGTGTCGCCCTCGACCGGGAAGTTCCCGAGCGACGGGTAGTCGTCGCCACCGTCGCCGCCACCGTCGCCACCATCGCCGCCATCGCCGCCACCATCGCCACCGTCGCCACCGGAACAACCGGCCAGTCCCGTCAGCCCTGCCACACCTGCAACGCCCGTACTCTTCAGCAACTGTCGTCGGTTGACCGTACTGCCATTAGTTGGCATGTTCCATACGGTGGTTCAATCTATCATAATAGTTTCGGTAGGTTAACCAACGGTTTCACATCCATGCACTGACAGATATCGGCTAAATGGCGATCCGTAGACTTATTCCGATCTGGTTGGTTTGCTAGAGCATGGCGAGGAATCTGCGTCGGCAGTTACTCGTCTTCATCGTCGTCGTTACCGCGGGCTGTGGGGGGTTCGGGTTCAGCGGCGGCGACGACTCGGCGACGCCGGTGACGCCCGCCCCGGTGCCGACCGACTCCGCGACCACGTATCCGGCCGGCGTCGGGGCGACGGGCGTCACCAGCCCATCTCTGCTCGGTTCCGCACACGGTGACCGTCTCAACGGAACCGGGTACACGCTGACGATGAACCGGACCGTCAGATATGCAAACGGGTCGTTGCGATCCCACCTCCGAGTCCAGGTCGTGCTGGACGCGAACCGGACACACCTCGCCAACGTCACTGTCCGCGGCCCTGCCGCCCCGGTGCTCCTCGGTCGGCCGCCGGCGACCGCGTCGTTCTGGTCCGACGGCGATACGTATCTCCGCCGACTCGTGCGCGACAACCAGACGATCTACAACGAGTACGACCCGCCGGACAGCTACGCCGGAACGTGGCGGTACTGGGTTCACGCCGCCGCGTTGAACGGCCGTCCGGCCGCCGACGTCACTCGGACCGTTGCCCCGTTCCACACCCGGACCTTGCAGCCCCAGCAGTCAGACGGGACCACCTACGTCATCAGAGGGGACCGGCTACGGGAGAACACCTCGTCGACAGCGTGGGCGTCCCGGGAGAACGCGACGCTCGTCGCCCACGTCACGCAGTCGGGCCTTGTCCGGCACTACCGGACCGAGTATACGACGCTCACGGACGGCGACGAACCAGTCACTGTAACCAGAACTGTCAGGTTTACCGCGGTCGGCAACACGACGGTCGGACCGCCGCCGTGGCGTGACAGGGCGCAGTCGACCGGTTGAGGGCACGCCAGCGCTATCAGGGGGCTTTTTTTCGCTCGCCGCCCTTCGCCCTGCAATGACTGTCCGCGAGGTGGCACTCGAAGCCTACCGGGAATCGCTCCCGGTGCTGGCACTCAGTGCGGTCGGTGGCCTCTTCGCGGGCGTCGTCCTCGGCGGTATGGACGCGGAGCTACAGGACGTCGCCGGGCTGCTCGTGCTCGTGCCGGCGCTGCTCGCCACTCGGGGGAACGTATACGGCTCGCTCGGCGCACGCCTGGGGTCGGCACTCCATCAGGGGCTTATCGACCCTCGGTTTTCCTTCGACGACGACCGCATCAACGCCGCCGTCGCGGCGGCACTGGCAAACGGCGTGCTCATCAGCGGCGTCGCTGCAGTGATGGCTGTCGCCCTGCTCACGCTGGTCGGTCGACCGTCGGCCCCGCTCACGACCCTCGTCGCCATCGCGCTCATCGCGGGCTTCGTCTCCGGACTGCTGTTGACCATCGCCGTCGTCTCGGTCGTGTTCGTCGGTTACCGCCGCGGACTCAATCCCGATACGCTCGCCGGTCCGGTCGTGACGACGACGGGCGACGTGGTCGGTATCGCGACGCTGCTGGGCGCGACCCGGCTCGTCCTCGCACTGGGGGGTGGCTGAGTGGCGGAGTTCGCGTCCCAGTGGTCGGTTTCGGGTATCGTCCGGACGATGTTCCCCATCCTTGTCGTGCTCACTGCTATCGAACTCGGGAGCGGTCTCGTACTCGATACCTTCGAGGGAACACTGCTGCAGTACCCGTCGTTGCTCGTGCTCGTCCCGGTGACCATCGGGATGGCGGGCAACCTCGGCAGCATCCTCGCGGCGCGGTTCTCGACGGCGTTTCACCTCGGCCTTTTGTCATTCGCGGCGACCGATGACCGGCTTGCCGGCAACGCAATCGCCACCGTTGCCCTCGCGGTGACGCTGTTCCCGCTCGTCGGTGCCGGTGCGTGGCTCCTCCAGGCCGTCATCGGCGGCACTGCGCTCCCGCTCCGGACGGTCGTTCTGGTCGCGCTCGTCAGCGGGAGCCTGCTGGCGGTGCTGGCCATCGTCGTGACGACGGTGACGACCTACGCCGCCTACCGGTTCGAACTGGACCCCGACGACGTGGTCATTCCCGTCGTCACGAACGTCTGTGACGTGCTGGGCGTGGTGGTGCTGTTCGGCGCTGTGCGGGTGTTCGTGTGATCTGGTGAAGTGGCTGTGCTAGCCACAGACGCGATTGCTCGCTCAGCGCGATTCTGTCGCTACCGATGGGCATTTGCCAGCTAGACCACTACTTTCAGACGTGCAGTCGCTCGTCGCCGCCGTGCTTGGCCACCCCATAGTCGCTGTCCTCGGAGAGGTCGCTATCAGGGTCCTCCGTATCACGTTCTTTCTCTCGTTTGGCGTGTTCCTCGCGGAACTGGCGGTCGCGTTCGGACTGGTCGAGAAAATCGCCGTTGTCTCGCGCTATCTCACGTCGCCGGCGAACCTCCCGGACGAGGTTGGCACCGCTATCCTGACGACGACGGCGTCGACAACCGCCGGCTACGGGATGCTCGCCGACTTCCGCGAGTCCGGCGTGCTGTCCGACCGCGCGACGATAATTGCCGTCACCATCAACACGTTCTTCGGCTTCGCCCAGCACATCATCACGTTCTACGCCCCGATACTCATCCCGATCCTGGGCTTTCGGGTGGGGGTGCTGTACGTCGCCACGCGGGGGCTCATCGCGCTGGCGATTACGCTGACCGGCATCGCCGCCGGTGCGGTCCTGCTGGACGCGTCCAACGTCGGTCGGTCGACCGCAAATACGGACCCGGCCCCTGACGACGGGACGGCCGACGACGCGGGCGACGTGTTCGACGAGCGTCCGGAGAGCCGCCGGGCAGCGGTCAGGACGGCGTTCGACGCGACGGCCGAGAAGGTCCGGGACATCCTGCCCCGACTGGCGGCCATCTACGCTGTCGTCTCACTGCTCGTCGCCTACGGCGACGAACTACTGGTGCTGGCTGGCAGCGACGGGGCCTCCGTCACCGCCGCTGCCGACGGGTTCGCTGGGCTGCTCGGCTTGCCCGGCGCGGCCATCCCAGTCATCGCCGCCTACGCCCTCGATACGACCTCGGGGGCGACGGTCATCGCGCCGCTCATCCGGAACGGAACCTTCACTGCCCGGACCGCCGTGGCGACGATGCTCGTCGGCGGCATCATCTCCTTTGCCGTCTCGACGTTCAAGCGCTCGATTCCCTTCCAGTTCGGCATCTGGGGCCGGGAGTTCGGCTCGAAAGTCATCGTCGTCAACACGGGGCTGAAAATCGTCTGGATCGCGCTGGCGCTGGCCGTCCTGCTGTAGTGAGAAACCGGTGGTCCGCCGTCAGTCGAACGTGTAGGCCATCATCACCTCGTCGACCTGCTCGCCGTCGATGCTGTAGTGGTTCCGGCGGATACCCTCGGTGTTCCAGCCGTGGTCTTCGAGGAACACCATCGCGTTCTCCGTGATCGCCGGCACGCTGTTGTACAGCTTCCGGTAGCCGTTGGCCTTCGCCCAGTCCAGCCCGCGTTGCATGAGCTGGCTGCCGATGCCCTGGCCACGCTGCTCTTCCCTGACGCCGACGGTGAGCTGGGCCGTCTCGCGGAGCTTGTCCAGTTGCGGGATATCGAGGTGACACCAGCCGACGACCTCCCCGTCGACTGTGGCGACGAAGAACACCCGCGATTCGACCGTGTTGTGTCGCGTGACGGCGTCCTCGTACAGCAACTGCTCGGCGACGCTCTCGGCGACGACGTACGTGCCGTCGCTGGACACGTTCCGAATGGTCTGGACGAGTCCCTCGAAATCGTCGTTGTGGGCCGGCCGAATCGTGTACGTCAGCCCGTTCGTGGTGTGTTGCTCGACCGAGCCGACATCGAGCGCCAGCGTCAGGGTCCCGCCGTCGTCCTCGATGTACCCCTTCGACAGGAGGTGTGTCAGTGCCTCCTCGAACGCCTCCGGCGAGAGGTCAACCATCTCACGGACTCTGTGCCGTGCCGCCGTCCCGTGTCGCTCGACGTGCTGATACACCTCCATCGCCGCGCTGGTCTCGAAAGTCGGCCGTTCGACAGCGTCCATAACAGACACATCTACTAGCAGATTATTAACAATTGTTATTTGGTAACACAAAACATGAAACGCGGTGGGAGTTCTGTCCGAGCAGCCCTGTTCGAACGTGACAGGATGCGCCCGACTGTCGGCTCAGGCTGTGTCCGGAATCGGGTCGGAGATGACGACGGCGTCGCCCTCGATGACGCAGTTCCCCTCTGAATCGTCAACGGCCGTGGCCAGGCGGAACCGGTTGTCCTTGATGCGCTCGACGACTTCGCAGTGGGCCGTGACTTCCTCGTCGATGTCGACGGGCCCCTGATAGCTCAGTTCCTGGGAGAGGTAGATTGTCAGCCCGGGGAGTCGCGCCAGGGCTGCACTGATAATTCCGGAAACGAGCGTTCCGTGGGCGATCCGGCGGCCGAAGCGCGTCCCCTCGGCGAACGCCGCGTCGAGGTGGAGTCTGTTCGTGTCGCCGCTCGCCTCGGCGAAGGCCTCCACATCGGCCTTGGATATCGTCTTGCTGAACTGGACGTGGTCACCCACGTCGATACCGTCGGCGGTCCCGTAGCTCTCGAACGTCCAGTCCTCGTTCTCGTACAGCGTGTCCGGCCGGGTGAACCGCTTTCGCTGGGTCTGGTCGTCGAACGCTCCCCTTGCCCGCGAGAGGTGCGGGATATAGTCCGAGAGGTCGGTCGTCGTGACGATGCCGACGAGAGACCCGTCCTCGACGACGGGCAGTTTCTTGATGTTGTTCGTCCGCAGCCGATCCACGGCCGTTTCGATGTCCGCGTCGGGCGTGACCGTCAACAGCGTCTCGGTCATTACGTCGCTGACCGACAGCGCTCTGGTATCTCCCTCGGCTGCGGTGACGGCGACGATGTCGCTCTCCGTGATGATGCCGACACAGCCGCCATCGTCCTCGACGACGAGTGAACCGATATCCTCGTCGCGGAGGCGTTGAGCCGCCTCGATGACCGGAGCGTCGGGGCTGATCGTTTTGACCGGCGTCCGCATGATATCTCTGACTGGTAGCGGGACGAGCATCCTACCGGAACCCAGACATGGCAGACGTATAACAGTCCGCCCGACGACACCGGCACCCTTGTGTCGCCGGCCACCGACATCTCGACAATGCGTCGGCTCGCGTTCGGTCTCGTCGTCGTCCTCGTGGTCGCTGCCGGCTGCAGCGGCTTCACTACTTCTCCGTCTCAGCCCGCGGGGACCGCCGTTGACAGCCAGTCAGCAGTCGACGTTCCGGAGCCCGCTGTCACCGTGACCGTCACGGCTGTCGTCGACGGCGATACGATACAGGTCGCCTACGAGAACGGGACTGGTGACACGGTCCGACTGGTCGGTGTCGACACGCCCGAAGTCCACACAGAGAACGACCCCGCGGAGTTCGAGGGCGTCCCCGAGACCGACGCCGGTGCGTCCTGCCTCCGCAGGGCCGGCACAAACGCGTCGTCGCTCGCCAAGCAACAACTGCTGGGCGAGACAGTCGGGCTCGCGTTCGACCAGAATCTGGACCGCCGCGGCTACTACGACCGACTGCTGGCCTACGTCGTCCTCGACGGGACGCTGTTCAACTACCGACTCGTCGAGACTGGTCATGCGAGGGTATACGACAGTGAATTCTCCCGCACCGACCGATTCTACGCGGCCGAGGACGCTGCCCGCTCCGACCGGCGCGGGCTCTGGCGCTGTACGGACCCGGACGCAGTGACCCACACGGCTATCGCCGACGGCGGGACCGAGAGTGCCAGCGGCGTCGAAATCGCGGAAATCCATCCCGATGCGACGGGCAACGACAACGAGAACCTGAACGACGAGTACGTCACGCTCACGAACACCGGTGACGCGGCTCTCGACCTTTCCGGGTGGACAGTCAGCGACGAAGCCGGCCACCAGTACGCGTTCACGGACCTGACCCTCGACCCGAACGCGTCGGTGACCCTCTACACCGGAAGCGGAACCGACACTGACACGGAACGGTACTGGGGCCGGAACGGGGCGGTCTGGAACAACGACGGCGACACTGTCGTCGTCCGGAACGCCAGCGGCGAGACGGTCCTGCGGCAGTCGTACTGACGCCGCCACGCTGCCACGGCAGTATAAGCCGCTCCAGTGCTAACCGCTGTCATGGCCATCCGCCGGCTGACGCCCACGCCACGGGCGGTCGACTGGGGGCTGTTCGCGGCGGTGGCGACGCTCCTTGTCTCCGGTGTCGCCACCATCTTCGCAGGCATCCCCAGCAGCGCGTGGATTATCGACATCCACGCACTCTCCGGCGTCGTGCTGATCCTCCTCCTGCCGGTGAAGCTCCACCGCGTTTCCACCCGCGTCGCTCCGTCGCGGCTGACCGGGACTCGCGTCCTCTCGGTCGTCCTGGCGGCAGTCGCGCTGGGCGCGCTCGGCACCGGCGTCTGGTGGATATTCGGCGGCACGCTCGACCTCGGGCCGTGGGGGCTGTTTCACCTGCACGTCGCGCTCGGCCTGCTGGTCCCGCCACTGCTACTGGTGCATCTCCGTGCTCGGTTCTACTCTCCAAGACAGGCCACCCGTGGCGGCCGCCGGGACATCCTCCGGTACGCCGGGCTGGTGACTGCCGGTGCGCTCCTCTGGCGAGTTCAGGGGCCAGTCAACGACGCGCTCGACTCGGCCGGCGCGGACCGCCGGTACACCGGTTCGCGGGAGGAAGGAACCGACGACGGCAACCGGTTCCCCGTCACCAGTTGGGTCGCCGACGATCCGGACCCGGTCGACGCCGCCGACTGGTCGCTGTCGGTCGCCGGTCGGGTCGCTCGGGAGCGCAGTTACGCCGCAGACGAGCTCTCTCCGGATGCGACCGAATCCGCGATTCTGGACTGCACGAGCGGCTGGTACTCCGGCCACGAGTGGCAGGGCGTTCGCGTCGGGGACCTGCTCGACGCCGTTGACCCCGACGACGCGGCGGCGTGGGTCCAGTTCCGCTCGGTGACCGGCTACCGGTGGAGCCTCCCGCTGTCGGAGGCCCGCGATGCCGTGCTGGCCACCCACGTCGACGGCGAGCGCCTGGCCCACGGGCACGGCTACCCGCTCCGACTCGTCGCACCGGGCCGCCGTGGCTTCCAGTGGGTGAAGTGGGTCGAGTCGGTCCGGGTCAGCAAGCGCCGCGAACTCGGTGAGTGGCTCGCGATATTCGTGAGCGGGCTCTGAATTTGTCCATGTGCTCCCAGCGGTAGCGCGGTCGCTGTTCCTTCAGGAAATCCCGTTTGGAAAGAGGAGATTACCCGCAGTATCTGCTCACTTCGGACGGGAACACCCCGACGCACTGTCTCTCTACGCTGACTCGGCGCTCAGCACAGTACGACAGGCCCAGCGGTCGAAAGAGCAGCTTACCACTGTAGTTGTCATTGAAGCTACCACTAACGAAGTGCTGTGGAGCAGTAGCGGGGGCTATGAACTGGCGGCAGCCCGCCCGACTCACCGGCCCGTCGAACACCGCCGTCGCCCTGTGGGTGGTTGCCGTCGCCTTCTTCGGCGTCGGCGACCTCGTCACGACGCTCGTCGGCTACAGCATTACCGGCGTGACAGAGCTCAGTCCGGTCGTCAAGCTACTGCTGGAACAGCACGCACTGCTGGTGCTGACTGGCCTGAAAGCCGCCGTGTTCGTGGGCTTTTTCGCCATCTGGAAGTACGTCTCCTGGCCGTACTCCATCGGTGTCCCGCTCGGACTGGCGCTGCTGGGCGTCGTGGTGACGGCGTGGAACACCGGCATCATCCTCACCGCCCTTCTGGCCTGAAACCGCCGGCTGACCGCCTCTGATACCCACGGCGTTCTGTGCCGGCAGTTGTATGTGCTACACCAGCGCGTCGATAGAATCCCAGAGGTCCGGTCCGCCGTCCTCACCCGACTCGTAGTGAATCGGCACGAAGCCGGCGTTGCGGGCCCCTTCCACGTCGGTTTCGTACTCGTTGCCGACCATCACGTACTCGTCGGCCGGCAGTTCCTCTCGGACCCGGTCGAACGGTGCGCTGTCCGGCTTGTGTGCGCCAACCTCGTAGGAGGCGACGAAGCGGTCGAACAGGTCGGTCAGCCCGTGGTGGTCGAGCTTGCCGAGCTGGCGCTCCCGGATGCCGTTGGTGACAATCGCGAGCTGGTTGTCGGCAGCGAGTGCGGTCAGGCTATCCCGGGCCGCCTCGGGCACGGTCGTCGATGCGTATTCGGTCTCTCTGAGCGTCTCGACCAGTGCATCGAGGTCCACGTCTGCCCCGGCCGCTTCGACGACGGCGGCCATCGACTGCCGGTACGGCTCCGGCTCCAGCGCCTCAAAGGCCGTGTAAAACACGTCCTTGCTAACGGCCCGTAGCTCGTCCGTGTACTCGATACCGTGGGCCTCGACCGTCCGGCGGATGATGTTCTTGTACGGCTCCGGGTAGTGGACGACCGTGTCGTCGAGGTCGAAACAGATGGTCGTCGTCATGTCTCCTCGTCGTAGACCGGCTGGCCGTCCTCGGTCGGCGGCGCGACGTAGTCGATGTACTCCTCGGCCGTCGGTTCGTGGACGGTCACGTTCACATGGATGTCGCCCAGTTCAGAGGGGTCACCGACCGCGAAGTTGATTCGGCCTTCGAACGCCGCTTGCTTCTTCACGTCGAACGCGAAGGTGTCGCCCTCTAGATTATCGAAGAAGACCGACCGGGCTGTATCCAGGATTTCCCGCCGGTGGAGCAGCTCGGAAAACCCGTCCATCGTGTGGACTTCGGCGACGAGTGCACCCTGCTGGTGAGTCGGGTCAGCCTCAGGGAAGAGATTCCGGACCGCGTCAGCGACCCGGTCGGTCACTTCAGTGTCGTTGACGGGGACTTCGATTCGGATGTCGACGGAGTAGACGGCGCTCATTGGTCGAGTGCCTCCGGACCGTCCCGAATCAGTGTACGAACAGTCCGCTGGAACGCGGCCAGCGTCTCCGTGTTCTCGATGGTCAGGTCGGCCATCTCCATGGCCTCGCCCATTCCGAAGCCGAGTTCGCGAGCGTCGCGGTCCTCGAGCGATTCGCCGCCGTCCTCCGCCGAGGTGTCCCGTCCACGGAGGTCGAGGCGGTCGGCCCGCAGTTCGAACGGAGCGTCTACCTCGACGAGTAGGAACGTGTCGCCGAACGCCGATTCGAACGCTTCGACCTCTACGTCCGACCGGATACCGTCGACGAGGACGGTGTCGTTCGATTCGAGTTCTGCCTCGATCATCGGTAGCGAGCGCTCGGCGATAGCGGCGGGGCCGTTCTCCTCTCGGAGCGCCTTCGCGACCGTCCCGTGGTCTGTCGCGGGGTCAAGCCCGCGGTCGCGGCACTCCTCGCGGATGACGTCGCCCATCGTCACGACCGGCACGCCCATCTCGGCGGCGACGTTCGCTGCCTCGCTTTTCCCGCTGCCCGGCAGCCCGACGATACCGATAACTGTCATTGCCGGGCGTAATCGAGCAGCGGGCAAAAGCCCTCCCGTTCGGATCGGTCCTCACCGCTCGCGGACAACGACGAACTCCGCGAGGTCCCGCAGGTACTCCATCGACTGGGACTCCGGGGCGTCGATGGTCGACAGCGACTCCAGCGCGGCGTCGGACTCGGCCCGCGCTCGCTCGTTTGCCTCCTCGGTCGTCAGTTCCGTCACTTCCACCAGCGACGGCCGCTCCATCTCCGCGTCGGTCCCGGCCGGCTTGCCCAGCGTTTCGGCGTCGGCCGTCGCATCGAGTACGTCGTCACGCATCTGGAAGGCGACGCCGACCCGTTCGGCGTACTGGCCGACCGCCTCGACCGTGTACGGATCCGAGTCGGCGGCGATAGCTCCAAGTTCCGCCGCAGCGCGGAACAGCGCCCCGGTTTTCCGGCGAGCCAGTTCCATGTACTCCTTCTCGTTGGAGGGCTCCGCGACCAGTTCCATCGCCTCGCCCTCGCCCAGTTCGACCATCGACTCGGAGACGGTCTGCATGGCGCGCTCGTCCGTCGAAAAGAGATTGAACGCTTCGCCGAGTAGGCCATCGGAGGCGATGATGGCCGGGCCGTGGCCGAAGGCTTCCCAGGCAGCCGGGGACCCCCGCCGGAGTTCTGACTCGTCGATGATGTCGTCGATGACCAGCGAGGCGTTGTGGACGAGCTCGATGCCGACCGCGAAATCGACGGCATCGGCCGGCTCCCCGCCCAGCGCCTCACACACCAGCACTGTCACCGTCGGCCGCACCCGCTTCCCCCCGGAAAGCGCCACATGACGCACTTCGTCTGCGAGTTCGTCCGGCTCCACGCTGTCGAGGACAGCCTCCAACCGCTCCTCGACCCGGTCCCGCCGGCGCTCGAGATACTCCATTACCGCTCCCTTAGGACTACCATAAAAAGTACCTTGTCACCCGCGATTCAGTGTATCGTGGCTACTGGAACTGCTCGATAAGTGCCGGGACGACCTCGAATAAGTCGTCCTGAATGCCGTAGTCGGCGATATCGAAGATCGGTGCGTTCGGGTCGGTGTTGATGGCGACAATCGTGTCCGAGCCCTTCATCCCGGCGACGTGCTGGACGGCTCCGGAGATGCCGATAGCGATGTACACGTCTGGTGTGACGACCTTCCCGCTCTGGCCGACCTGGCGGTCCTTCGCCAGCCAGCCGTTATCGATGAGCGGCCGCGAACCCGACACCGTCGCGTCCAGCGCCTCAGCGAGGTCGTGGATGATATCCAGGTTCTCTTCTTCTTCGATACCGCGGCCGACGGACACCAGCACGTCCGCGTCCGTGATGTCGATATCGCCACCGCCGACCTCCTCGAAGCCTTTCACGGTCGACCTGATGGCACTCTCGTCGATGGTCGCGTCGAACGCCTCGATGGCAGCATCCCCGTCCGCTTCGATGGTCGGCCACTCAGCCGGACGGATGGTCACGGCCGCCTGGTCGGCGTGGACGTCGATTGTCGTTTCGGCTTTCGAGCCGTACAGTTCTCTGGTTGCAGTGAGGCCGTCCTCGGCGTCGATGTCGACTACGTCGGTCACGAGCGGCCGGTCCAGCCGGTTGGCGACTGCCGGCGCGTAATCGAGGCCGTTGACGCTGTTGGGCATCAGGAGGACGGTCGGGTCCAGCTCCGTGGCCAGTTGGGTGACGACCTGCGTGTACACGTCGTGGTTGAACTCCTCGCCGATATCGACGGTGTGGACGGTGTCGACGCCCTCGCGGTTCAGCTCTGCCCCGAACGCCTCGACGTCACCGCCGATGACGGCGGTGTGTAGCTCGCCGCCGAGTTCGTCGGCGAGATCGCGACCGGCTGCTAACTGTTCTAAGCTCACCGGTCGGAGCTCCCCACGCCGGTGTTCGGCGATAGCGAGGACCGACATTAGCTGGTCACCCCCTTCTCCGCGAGCAGTTCAGCCAACTCGGTCGCCGTCTCTTCGGGACTCCCCTCGAACACCGTCGCCTCGCCCTCGGTTTCAGGCTCGTATAGCGAGGTCTGTTCCAGCGGGCTCTCGATCCCGGCCGCGTCGAGGCCGATATCCGCCAGGCTGTACTCCGCGAGCTCCTTGCTCTGGGCCTGCCGGATGCCCCGAAGGCTCGCGTAGCGTGGGTCGTTGATCCCGGTCTGTATCGTCAGGACGGCCGGAATCTCGATGTCGGTGAGTTCCTCGACGCCGCCTTCCAGTTCCCGGTGGACGCTCGCGACACCTGCCTCCAGATCGAGGTCGAGGTCGTTGACGACAGCGCCCCACTCCATGTCGAGTTTGTCGGCCAGCGTGACGCCGGTCGCCCCGAACCCGTCGTCGGCGGACTGGACGCCGGTCAGCACCAGATCGGGGTCTTC
The DNA here is from genome assembly GCF_008728975.1 of Haloarcula sp. CBA1131. Lineage (NCBI taxonomy): Archaea > Methanobacteriati > Methanobacteriota > Halobacteria > Halobacteriales > Haloarculaceae > Haloarcula > Haloarcula sp. CBA1131. The sequence goes on along the minus strand of NZ_RPCY01000001.1, from coordinate 60,898 downwards.
CTCGGCAGCGACGGCGGCCAGCACTTGGGCCTTCGTTTCGGGGTCCAGCAGGCCGGCGTCATCGAGTGCGTCGTCCCAGACACGGATCGCCCGGTCGGCCCCTTTCGCCAGCGCTTGCCGGATCGTTTCGTCCGTCTCGGACGGGCCGATAGTGGCGGTGACGACCTCGACGTCGTCGTGGGCCTCCTTTATCTGGACGGCCGCTTCGACAGCGTACTCGTCCCACTCGTTGAGGTCGGCTGTGACGTACCGGTCGTCGATAGCGAGTCCGTCGATCTCGAACTCGTCGTCGACGGCTGCCACCTCCTTCACCGTGACAAGGATTTTCATGCTGAGACGTCCGACCGGACAGCGAATAAACGTTTTCGAACCAGAAACCACGCCCGGCTCGTTTACAGTCAAATAGTCCGGACAGTTACTCGTCGAAGTCGGTGATCTCTTCGTCCGGGAACGAAATGAGGTTCTCCCGACCGATACGGAGTTTGTCGATGCGGCCCTCCTCGTCCATCGCTGAGAGCAACTGCGACACCTTCGCGTTCGACCACCCGGTCTCGGAGACGATGCGAGCCTGCTTCATCCGTCCGCCGTTTTCTTCCAGGAGCCGTTCGACGCGTTCCTCGTCGCTCAGCAGTTCGACGTCGACGTCGTCCGAGGCTGTGGTGTCGCTCACCGGGGCTGCCGTCCCGGTACTGTCGTCTCCGTCGTCGTCGGTCCCGGCAGCAACCGATGGCAGCGCGTCAGTGTATCCGGTCTTGAACATGTAACCGACGGCCCCGACGAGCAGCACCATCAGCACGACCCCGCCGATCCAGGTCGAGTCGACGCCGCCGAACATCGATCCAGGGGTTTCTGCCGGCGTCTGGGTATCCGGTTGTTCGCCAGTGTACACGACGGACAGGTACCCCGGCTCGAACGTCCGCCGTCCTTCGAAAACCAGCTTTCCGTCGTCGACGGCGCTCGGGGCGCTCTCCACCCCGTACTCAGGCGGTGGCGAGATAACGAGTCGCTGGTCCGCAGTTAGCGTCCCGAACCACGTACCGTCCGTTGAATTGAACGCGTCCCCGACGACGATGTTCTCGCCGGTGACGACTGCGAAGTTCGTCCACGTAAACTCGAGGATCAGTTGCCCCTTGCGGTCTGACACCTCGTACCGACGGTCGACGTCGGTAATCTCCATCTCGCGGCCGGTGACGGCACTGGCCTCGTCGCTCGCTTCCCGGAACGACGGCAGCCACACTGCCTCGGTGTCCTCGCTGGCGAACTGCTCACCGGTGTTCCTAAACCACTCAGTTTCGGATTCGTCGAGCGCGTAGGTGTCTGTTATCGTCCACTTGGCATCGCCGTTCGATTGGATCTGGAGAGCGAACGTCGTGTTCTCCGCGACCGGTGTCGGCGTCCCGGTCGTCTGCTGGGCGGGGACGGTATCTGTTGCCGCCGCTGTCGCAAGCGGCGGGGTCGCCAACAGGGCAAACAGGACAAGGAGGAGGAGGGCACCTGATACCCGCGGGGTCATTCTCGTTCACCGATGAACGTTCTGGGGGCAAAACCCTTTCCATCCGAGAATAAAACGTCAGCGGACGCTTTGAAAGGTCTCGTGGCTTCTCAGGTCATTATTGATACATGGAGAATGGGGAGATTTTTGTACGGTGGGCGAGTATTCGATGCTGATGCGTCCCCTCCCCGCAGTCGGTGTGATCCTCCTCATGGTCGTCTCCGTGGCTGCCCCAGTGACTGGGTTCGCCTCGCCGGCCCAGACCGCTGACGGCAGCGATCAGTTGCCACAGATCACGGTTGTCGACAACACGACGAACCATCTCACTATCCCGGCCAGCGACGTCAGGTCGACGACGTACAACCAATCGTCGATCGATGTCGGCGTCGCGGTTGCAGCCGGATCCAGTGACCTGCGGAGCGACTACGCGACGACGACGTTCGAACGGAAGTTCTTCCAGCAGGACAGCGAGGCCGCCCGCGACCGCCTCGTCGACGAGACATTGACCAATATCGAAAGCAAGCGAACGAGTCTGGAACAACGGAATCAGATCGCGATCCAGCAGTACGCAAACGGTGCGATAACCGCTAGGGAGTTCCTGCGACAGCGGGCGCTGCTCGACGCAGAGTCACGTCAACTGGCCACCCGACTCGACCGGATTCGGGCGACCGCTGGTACCGCACCGGACTACTCACTGTCACCGAACCAGCGCTTCCGGCTGGAAAACAACAGGGGCGTGCTCAAGACGTCCCGTGGCCCGATTAGTCAGCGTATCAGCGCTGAAACCGCCGGTAATACCGAGCCGAACACGGTATACGTCGAGGTTTCGTCCGAGGGGTACATGCTGTCGACGGTCGCAGGCGGTCGGTACACGCGTGAGACGTATCTCGGACAGGACCGCGAACAGACGGCAATCGACCAGTTCGCCCGGACCAACGACTCCCTCCGTGCGGTCAACACGCGGGCGGAGACTCTCTACCCGTGGCTCTACAGCGAGCAGTACCCGTCCGTCCAGACGTACGGCCGGAGTGCCATCTACCAGATTCAGGCCGATCACTCGAACGGACAGCTAACGGCCTATCTCGACGGCGGCACGACGAATGTCTTCTACGAAACCCAGCACCTCGAACTGACGACAGTCGACCGGTCGGAAGTAGCGACGAACGTGAACCAGTCAGTTCGCGTCCGAGTCGAGCAGTCCTTCGAGTCCGGACCGCTGCTCGTCACGGTCAGCGACAACAGTACGGGATCCACGGCGGATTCGACTGTCAGGATAAACGGTAAACGGATCGGGACGACCGGTACAGACGGCTCTCTCTGGACTGTCGAACCCCGTGGAGAGTACACGGTTACCGTCACCACACAGGACGGCGACCGAGTACGGGTTCCCGTCAGTGGATCGGCGTAGCACGGAAGAAAGCGGCTCTATGGTCGCTGTTACTCTGGTACTTCTGCAATCGTCGTAATCGCTCGCGGACTACCTGGTCGGGACTGCCGGACCACCTTTTTCCGGCTCGGGTAACCTCCGGTTACCGCTCACCGCAAAAACGTGGGCGAAAAAGCGGCTACTCGCTTTGCTCGTGGCTGAAGGGCTTACTCGGGTACTTCTGCAATCGTCGTAATCGCTCGCGGACTACCTGGTCGGGACTGCTGGATGTGGTGTTCGAACTCCTCGAATCCGGCCTCAGTGAACATCCGGTCGGCTTCCTCTTCGTCGTAAAACAGCATGATGGCGTCGGCCATCTTCTGGAAGACAGTCGAGTTCGGGTAGTCGGGGCCGACGATGAGGACCTTGCCACCGGGTTTGGTCAGTCGGCGACACTCCGCAAGCGCGTCGACGGGGTTGGGCCAGTACTCGATGGACCCCGAGGACCACACCGCATCGAAACTGTCGTCCTTGAACGGGAGTCGCTCGGCGTCACCGAGATGATAGCGCACGTCGCCGAACTTGCCGAACTTCTCGAACGCTTTCGAGAGCTGGTGGGGGCTCTGGTCGAGCCCGTACACCGTATCGACGTGTTCGAGCAGCCCCTCGGTGGCGAAGCCGGTGCCACAGCCGACATCGAGGACCTTGTCGTCGGGCGAAAGATCGAGCATCGCAATCGCCTCGTCGCGCATCCGCTCGTCCCAGATGAAGGGGTTGATCTGGTCGTACACCTTCGAGAGATACTTGTAGAACGTCCGCGCGCGGGCCTTGTTCTCGAGGACTCCCATTACTGCCAGCTTAGGACTTGGCGGTCATAATTCCCCGGATTTTGGCCGCTCTATCACACGGGGAAACTTCGCAACTACCAAATAGCCGCTCTGGCAACGCTCACATGATTAGAGAATGCCACGGCCAGAAGTTCTTGACAGGATACAGGAGGCCGAGCAGGAGGCCGACGAGATCGTCGCAGAGGCCGAACAAGACCGCGAAGACCGCATCGCGGAGGCCCGCGAGGAGGCCGAGGAGATCCGCGAATCCGCGCGGGAAGAGGCCGAGGCGGCCGCCGAAGACCGTCTCGAAGCGGCTCGCGAAGAGATCGAGGCCGAGCGCGAGCAGATCATCGAAGACGGTGAGAGCGCTCGCGACGACCTCGAACAGCAGGCCAGTGAACAGATCGACGAGGTAGTCGAATACGTCACAGACCTGTTCGAGGAGGCGGTGCATGCTCAGACCTGAGAAGATGTGCCGCGTCTCGGTGACGGGGTCGAAACGCGCGATGGAGCAGACTATTGAGGCCGTCCACGACCTCGATATGCTCCACGTCACCGAGTATGACGGCTCCTGGGACGGATTCGAACCCGGGAACTCGCTCGACGGAACCAACGAGGTCTCGGACAAGCTCGTCACGGTTCGCTCGCTGCAGTCCATTCTCGGTGTCAGCGATGAGGACGCCGGTCCGACGCGGGTCGTCACAGACGACGCGATCGAGGACCAACTCGAAACAGTCCGAACCGAGGTCAACGAACTCGACGACCGACGCGACGAGGTCCGTGACGAACTCCGGGCCGTCGAGGACCGTATCAACACGATGGCGCCGTTCGTCACGCTCGGCATCGACCTCGACCTGCTCCGTGGCTACGACTCGCTGTCCGTCGTTGTCGGCGAGGGCGACAGCGACGAGATCGAGGCTGTCCTCGCAGACAGCGACGTCGGGACGTTCGAACTGTTCACCGAGGACGGCATCGTCGCCGTGTTCGCACAGGCCGACGAAGACGCCCTGCAGGACGCGCTCGTCGGGGCGACGTTCTCCCGACTCGAAATCCCCGACGGCGACGGCGATCCGACGGCGTATCTCGAAGAGCTGGAACACGAGAAACAGCAGCTCGAATCGAAGCTCTCGACCGTCGAGGACGAACTCAACGAACTCCGACTCGACCACGCCGGGTTCCTGCTCGCGGCCGAGGAGAAACTGGCTATCGAGGCCCAGAAGGGCGAAGCGCCGCTCACCTTCGCAACGACGGAAAACGCCTTCATCGCCGAGGGCTGGATTCCGAACGAGCGCTACGAGGAGTTCGAGCGGGCCCTTTCGAGTACTGTCGGCGACGCTGTCGACATCGACAGGATCGAAATCGCCGAGTACGACAGCGAGGGGCACGCAGAGTCCCACGAAGAAGTCGAGCGGGAAGGCGGCAACGGCGGCGAACCCGTCGGAAGCTCCGTCGATGCTCCCGAACCGGAGAGCGAGCGCCAACCGCAGGAAACCGTCGCTGACGGTGGCGTCATCACGATGGGTGACGACGCGCCGCCAGTCATTCAGGACAACCCGAAAGGCGTCAAGCCGTTCGAGGACCTCGTCGAGGTCGTCAACCGGCCGAAGTACGGCGAGTTCGACCCGACGGTCGCCTTCTTCCTGACGTTCCCGGCCTTCTTCGGGTTCATGATCGGTGACGTCGGGTATGGACTGCTGTACCTCGCGCTCGGCTACGGGCTGTACTCAGCGGTTGACAGCGATGTGCTGAAAAGCCTCGGGGGTGTCGGAATGTGGGCCGGTGGATTCACGATGCTGTTTGGCCTGCTGTACGGCGAGATCTTCGGCCTGCACACAATCTCGAACGTCGTGTGGCCTGCCCTCGGGTTCGAAGGGGCGCCGTTCCACAAGGGACTGCAGCCGGCGTACGGTGAGTACGCGATCGGGTGGCTGACGCTGAGCCTGCTGGCCGGGATGCTCCACCTCGCTGTGGGGTGGACGTTCGACTTCATCGAGAACCTGAACCACGGCCTCTGGGACGCCGTCACCGAGAGCGGCTCCTGGCTCCTGATGCTGTTTGGCCTCTGGGCCTGGGTGTTCTCCGGCGCAGCGGGCTCGGCACCGGACTTCCTCTACACCGCTGAGGAAGGCATCTTTGCCGGGAACCCGTTCCCGCTCGGCTTCGCCGGGCTCCCGGCTATCGACCTGTTCAGTGTCGGTGGGTTCCCGATATCAGCGTGGTTGCTGGTGTTTTTCGCTGGCCTCGTGTTGCTGGCGCTCGCTGACCCCATCGAAGTCGTCGAGTTCCTCAACGTGTTCGTGAACGTGCTGTCGTACACGCGACTGGCAGCAGTACTCCTGGCGAAGGCCGGGATGGCCTTCGTGGTCAATCTGCTGTTCTTCGGTGTGTTCGTCACGGACGACGGAGCGTGGCACTTCGGTATCAGTCACGCACCGAGCTACTACCTCGAGGAAGGCGTCTACCACGGCCACGAAGTCACAGAGGTCATGTTCGGAGGCCTGATGCACTCGGGCATCGCTGGTCTCGTCGGTGGACTGCTCGTCCTTGTGCTGGGGCACCTCCTCGTCCTCGTACTGGGTATCACCAGTGCCGGACTACAGGGTGTGCGTCTCGAATACGTGGAGTTCTTCGGCAAGTTCTTCGAGGGCGGCGGCAAGCGGTACAACCCGTTCGGCTACGAGCGGACCTACACCACTGACGACTGACCGCTATCGACCTTACTTCCGATATTTGTCGGTACTCCGGTAGCTACTGCCCTACCGTCGCGTACTCGGGGGCTGGTACCAGATGACAACCGTGGTTGAGAGCGCGGCTAAACCCACGGAACAGCATCTTGACGAAGTGTTTTGGGAAGCTTTATGAAGTCCGTGGAGTCACATACGCCTGTTCGGACACGAGCAACCTCAGAGAGGATCTCAACAACATGATAGAAACTATCGCACTCGTTGTCAACGCTGTACTGCAAGAAGGTGGCGCCGCTGCTCCGGCTATCCCGGGAGAAGCTGCTGCAGCCCTCGCTGTCGGGCTGGCTGCGCTCGGTTCGGGATACGCGGAACGTGGGATCGGGGCCGCCGCCGTCGGCGCAATCGCAGAAGACGAGAGCATGTTCGGCCGTGGGCTCATCCTGACAGTCCTGCCGGAAACGCTCGTCATTCTCGCGCTGGTCGTCGTCTTCATCCTCGGTTAACCACTCTCTCCCTTTTCCAATAATGAGCCTTCAAACAGTCGTAGAGGATATCCGCGACGAGGCCCGCGCGCGTGCTCAGGAGATTAGCGACGCGGCCGACGAACGTGCCGAGGAGATTATCGCCGACGCCGAGGCCGACGCCGAGCAGATCCACGAGGAACGCGAGGCCGAGGTCGAGCGGACCATCGAGCAGGAGCGAGAGCAGCGACTCTCCTCCGCGAAGCTCGAGGCCAAACAGGCTCGACTCAACGCCCGGCGTGACATCCTCGAAGACGTTCACGGCGACGTAGAGGACGCGCTTGCGGCCCTCGAAGGGGACCGACGAGAGGAACTGACACGCGCACTGCTTGACGCCGCCGTCGATGAATTCGACGACAGCGACGAGCTGTCGGTGTACGGCCGTGCGTCGGACCAGTCGCTTCTCGAGGATGTACTCGATGACTACGACGGCGCGACGTACGCCGGTGAGCGGGACTGCCTCGGCGGCGTCGTCGTCGAGAGCGGTGAGTCGCGAGTCCGTGTGAACAACACGTTCGATTCCATCCTTGAGGACGTCTGGGAGGACAACCTGAAAGCAATCAGCGACCGCCTGTTCGAAGACCAATGAGTTCGCGAACGGGAACGAGCGGCCAGGGAAGCAACTACGAGTACGTCATCGCACGGGTTCGTGCCCGCAGCGCGTCCCTGTTCGACGATGACGACTACCGGAAACTGGTCCGCATGGGGACGGGCGAAATCGCCCGCTTCATGGAGGAAACGGAGTACGAGACCGAAATGAACGCGCTCGGCTCCCGGTACGACGGCGTCGACCTCGTCGAGTACGCGCTGAACCGCAACCTCGCGAAACACTTCGACGACCTGCTTCGCTGGTCTGAGGGCGCGCTGTACGACTACATTGCCCGTTACCTGCGGAAATTCGACGTGTGGAACGTCAAGACCGTCATTCGCGGGCTCTACTCGGACGCGGAGCGGACCGAGGTCGAGGACGACCTCATCCGGGCCGGCGAGTTCACCGACCGGCGTATCGAGGACCTGCTGAACGCCGGTTCTATCGAGGAGGTCGTCGAGCAGCTCGACGACACTATCTTCGGTGACACGATGGCCGAGGCGTTCGACGTGTACGAGGAAAGCGGCGTCCTCGTGCCCCTGGAGAACGCGCTCGACCGCGCCTTCTACGAAACACTGCTGTCCGGCTTGCCGGATAATCCGGAGATCGACAGCCCGACCGGGCTGTACGTCGAGTTCCTGGAGACGGAAGTCGACTTCCGCAACCTCCGGAACGCGCTCCGGCTGGCCCGCAGTGGCGCGGACCTCGACCCCTCGGAGTACTTCATCGAGGGCGGCCAGCTGTTCGACGCACAGGAGGTCGCACAGCTGTCGACGAATCTCGACCAACTGGTCAGTGCCGTTCGCGAGAGCAAGTACGGCGACGACCTCGATCAGGCGCTGTCGGCGCTTGAGGAGGCCGACAACCTCATCGACTTCGAGCGGGCGCTGGACGCGGCGCTGCTCGAATACGCCGACCGGCTCTCGAACCGCTATCCGCTGTCGGTCTGTCCGGTGTTGTCGTACATCCTCAAAAAGGAGCGCGAGGTCGACAACATCCGGGCCATCGCCCGCGGTCGCGAGGCCGGCCTCGGCCCCGACGAGATCGAACAGGAGCTGGTGATACTATGAGCCAGGAGATAGCTGTCATCGGAAGCCCGGAGTTCACGACGGGCTTTCGGCTGGCTGGCGTCCGCAAGTTCGCGGACGTGCCTGCTGACGAGAAAGACGAGCAGCTCGACGACGCCGTCGAGGAGATGCTCGACGACGACGACGTCGGTATCGTCGTGATGCACGACGACGACCTGTCGCATCTCTCACGCGGTGTCAGGCAGGACGCGGAGACGAGTGTCGAGCCGGTGATGGTCACGCTCGGCGGCGGCACTGGGAGCGGCGGACTGCGTGAACAGATCAAGCGAGCCATCGGTATCGACCTGATGGACGAGGACTAACCATGAGTCAAGCAACAGACACAGACGTCCGCGAGGACGGCATTATCGAAAGCGTCTCGGGACCGGTCGTAACGGCTCGGGACCTCGACGCCCGGATGAACGACGTCGTTTACGTCGGCTCGGAAGGGCTGATGGGCGAGGTCATCGAGATCGAAGGAAACATCACCACGATTCAGGTGTACGAGGAGACCTCCGGTGTCTCCCCCGGCGAACCCGTCGAAGGGACGGGCTCGCCCCTCTCCGTGGACCTCGGGCCGGGCATGCTCGACGCCATCTACGATGGTGTCCAGCGCCCGCTCGACGTGCTCGAAGAGAAGATGGGGTCGGCGTTCCTCGACCGCGGTGTCGACGCGCCGGGTATCGACCTGGAAAAGACCTGGGAGTTCACCCCTGAAGTCGAGGAAGGCGACGAGGTCGAGGCCGGCGACATCGTCGGCACCGTCCCCGAGACGCCGAGTATCGACCACAAGGTGATGGTCCCGCCCGACTCCGAGGGTGGCGAGGTCGTCGCCATCGAATCGGGCAACTTCAACGTCGAAGAGACGGTCGTCGAACTGGACAGCGGCGAGGAGATCCAGATGCACCAGGAGTGGCCGGTGCGCCAGCAGCGCCCGACCGTCGACAAGGAGACCCCGACGGAACCGCTCATCTCGGGCCAGCGCGTACTCGACGGCCTGTTCCCGATTGCGAAGGGCGGAACGGCCGCCATTCCCGGTCCGTTCGGGTCCGGGAAGACGGTCACCCAGCACCAGCTCGCCAAGTGGGCCGACGCGGACATCGTCGTCTACGTCGGCTGTGGTGAGCGTGGCAACGAGATGACTGAGGTTATTGAGGACTTCCCGGAACTCGAGGACCCGACCACCGGCAACGCGCTGATGGACCGGACCTGCCTCATCGCCAACACGTCGAATATGCCCGTCGCGGCACGCGAATCCTGCGTGTACACGGGGATTACCATCGCGGAGTACTTCCGCGACATGGGGTACGACGTGGCGCTGATGGCCGACTCCACCTCACGGTGGGCCGAGGCCATGCGTGAGATTTCGTCCCGACTCGAGGAGATGCCGGGCGAGGAGGGGTACCCCGCGTACCTTTCCGCTCGCCTGAGCGAGTTCTACGAACGTGCCGGGTACTTCGAGAACATCAACGGGACCGAGGGCTCTGTCTCAGTCATCGGGGCCGTCTCGCCGCCTGGCGGGGACTTCTCCGAGCCGGTCACCCAGAACACGCTGCGTATCGTCAAGACGTTCTGGGCGCTCGACGCTGACCTGGCCGAACGCCGGCACTTCCCCTCTATCAACTGGAACGAGTCGTACTCGCTGTATCGCGACCAGCTCGACCCGTGGTTCGAGGATAACGTCCGGGCCGACTGGCCGGAGACGCGCCAGTGGGCCATCGACACGCTGGACGAGGAAGCGGAACTGCAGGAGATTGTCCAGCTCGTCGGGAAGGACGCGCTGCCCGAGGACCAGCAGCTGACGCTTGAGATCGCCCGCTACCTGCGCGAGGCGTGGCTCCAGCAGAACGCCTTCCACGACGTGGACACGTTCTGTGAGCCCGAGAAGACCTACCGCATCATGGACGCTGCCAAGACGTACAACGATGCGGCCTTCGAGGCGCTGGATGCTGGTGTCCCCGTCGAGGAGATTACCGACATCGACGCCGCGCCGCGGCTCAACCGTATCGGCGTCCAAGAGGACTGGAACGAGTACATCGACGACCTCGAAGACGACATCGAGTCTCAACTGCGGGAGCTGTACTAACAATGAAAGAGTATCAGACAATCACGGAGATCAGCGGACCGCTGGTGTTCGTCGAGACCGACGAGCCGGTCGGCTACGACGACATCGTCGAAATCGAGCTCAGCGACGGCGAAACCCGCCGTGGCCAGGTGCTCGAATCCGCCAGCGACTACGTCGCTATTCAGGTGTTCGAGGGCACCGAAGGTATCGACCGCGATGCCTCGGTTCGCTTCCTCGGCGAGACGATGAAGATGCCCGTCACCGAGGACCTCCTCGGGCGGGTCATGGACGGGACCGGCCAGCCGATCGACGGCGGCCCGGAAATCGTGCCCGACGAGCGCCTCGATATCGTCGGCGAGGCGATCAACCCCTACTCCCGGGAGTACCCCGAGGAGTTCATCCAGACCGGTGTCTCGGCCATCGACGGCATGAACACGCTCGTCCGTGGCCAGAAACTGCCGATCTTCTCCGCCTCCGGCCTGCCACACAACGACCTGGCGCTGCAGATCGCGCGACAGGCCACAGTGCCGGAAGAGGAGGAAGGCGGCGACGACGAAGGCTCCGAGTTCGCTGTCATCTTCGGCGCGATGGGTATCACGGCCGAAGAGGCAAACGAGTTCATGGACGACTTCGAGCGCACCGGCGCGCTGGAACGCTCCGTCGTCTTCATGAACCTCGCGGACGACCCGGCCGTCGAGCGGACGATTACGCCGCGGCTGGCGCTGACCACCGCCGAGTACCTTGCCTTCGAGAAGGACTACCACGTCCTGGTCATCCTGACGGACATGACCAACTACTGCGAGGCACTGCGCGAGATCGGTGCCGCGCGTGAGGAGGTCCCGGGCCGGCGTGGCTACCCCGGATACATGTACACTGACCTGGCACAGCTCTACGAGCGTGCCGGTCGGATCGAGGGTCGCGAGGGGTCCGTGACTCAGCTCCCGATCCTGACGATGCCGGGCGACGACGATACGCACCCGATTCCGGACCTGACCGGGTACATTACCGAAGGCCAGATCTACATCGACCGCGACCTCAACAGCCAGGGCATCCAGCCGCCGATCAACGTCCTGCCCAGCCTGTCGCGGCTGATGGACGACGGTATCGGCGAGGGGTTGACTCGCGCCGACCACGCCGACGTGAAAGACCAGATCTTCGCCGCATACGCGGAAGGTGAGGACCTGCGCGACCTCGTGAACATCGTCGGTCGCGAGGCGCTGTCGGAACTGGACAACAAGTACCTGGACTTCGCCGACCGCTTCGAGGAGGAGTTCGTCGACCAGGGGACCGACACGGCCCGCAGTATCGACGAGACGCTCGAACTCGGCTGGGACCTGCTCTCGATGCTCCCGAAGGATGCGCTGAACCGCATCGACGAGGACCTCATCGAGGAGCACTACCGCGAAGACGAGGCCGCCGAAACTGTCGAAGCCGAAGCCTGACAACGGCCCTATATCTCACGGCCGTTCGCAATTTTTACCACATATTTTGGGTACGCGACTGTTTAGCGTTGACCTCCTATACTAGCGTGCACTATGCCAGAACCAGGGAGTGAAGCGATATGGCTGTGGTTAGGTACAGCGGGCATGTTCCTCGGCATGCTATACTTCATCGCGCGTGGCTGGGGTGAAACCGACAGCCGACGCCAGAAGTTCTACATCGCGACAATACTGATCACGGCAATCGCGTTCGTGAATTACCTCGCGATGGCACTCGGGTTCGGCCTGACGTTCATCGAGTTCGGCGGGTCGGAACACCCCATCTACTGGGCGCGATACACCGACTGGCTGTTCACGACGCCGTTACTGCTGTATGACCTCGGACTGCTTGCAGGGGCAGACCGCAACACCATCGCCTCGCTCGTCAGCCTCGACGTGCTGATGATCGGTACCGGTGTGGTCGCGACGCTAAGCGCAGGGAGCGGCGTGCTGTCGGCCGGCGCGGAACGGCTGGTCTGGTGGGGTATCAGCACCGCCTTCCTGCTGGTCCTGCTGTACTTCCTGTTCGCCTCGCTGTCCGGCCGGGTCGCAGACCTGCCCAGCGACACGCGGAGCACGTTCAAGACGCTGCGCAACCTCGTGACGGTCGTGTGGCTGGTCTACCCGGTCTGGTGGCTCGTCGGCAGTGAAGGACTCGGCCTCGTCGGTATCGGGATCGAGACGGCCGGCTTCATGGTCATCGACCTCGTCGCCAAGGTCGGCTTCGGTATCATCCTGCTCCGTAGCCACGGCGTGCTTGACGGTGCTGCGGAGTCGACCAGCACCGGCGCAACGCCTGCAGACGACTAACGACTGCCGTTCGCCGACTTCGTTTTTTGGGTGTCGATCCGGAAGCGGCGGCGCTCGAACCGAAATAACTGGAAACCGTTAACTGCCTACGTCGAAAAAAGACCCGTAATGGCTAAGGACGTCAAACCCACGCGCAAGAATCTGATGCAGATCGAGGACCGCATCGAGCTGTCCGAGCGTGGGCACGACACGCTGGAGAAGAAGCGTGACGGCCTCATCATGGAGTTCATGGACATTCTGGACCAGGCTCAGGACGTCCGTGAAGACCTCGACGGTTCCTACGAACGGGCCCAGCGCGCGATCAACATGGCCCGGGCGATGGAAGGCGACGTGGCCGTCCGCGGGGCCGCCGCAGCACTGAAAGAACACCCGGAACTGACGACCCAGTCGAAAAACATCATGGGCGTCGTCGTCCCGCAGATCGAGTCCAGCAAGGTCCGGAAGTCACTGGACGAACGCGGCTACGGCGTCATGGGGACCTCGGCCCGCATCGACGAGGCCGCCGAGGCCTACGAGGAACTGCTCGAGAACATCATCCTCGCCGCCGAAGTCGAGACGGCGATGAAGAAGATGCTCGAAGAGATCGAGACGACGAAACGGCGTGTCAACGCCCTCGAATTCAAACTCCTGCCCGATCTCTACGACAACCAGGAGTACATCGAGCAGAAACTCGAAGAGCAGGAGCGCGAAGAGATCTTCCGCATGAAGAAGATCAAAGCCAAGAAAGAAGAGGAAGAGGACGCGCTCGCGGCCGAAGAGGAAGCACAAGAAGAGCCCGAAGCGGTCACTGCTGACGACTGATCGGGGAGTCCGTCCTGACCGGTATCGTTTTTGCGCTTTCAGGTTCGTGCTTGAGTATGTCCTGTCCCGACTGCGGTGGCGACCTCGTTTCGTTCCCAGTCCCGTCTGATCTCCAGCAATATCTCCCCGGAGACGCACCGGGTGCCAGCGTCTGTCAGTCCTGTTTAGCTCTCCAACCAGAGACGGAGCCACCCACTGCTGTCCCGGACTTTACTGGTCTCGATAGTTCCATCCCCGATAACGACGACGCAGCGGTCCCGCTGGTGTTGCTCGTCGGGCTACTCGATTCGCTGGCGATGCACCGGGCGGAGATCACTGCGTTGCTGGAACGAATCGAGCGCGAGGGCGTCGACCCGCTACTGGTACTGGACCGCCTCGACGCCAGCTACGGGGAGGCGGCCCACGTCGACCTCGGCCGTCGTCGTCGGCAACTGGAACAGTTGTTATAACAGAACTGAAAGTGCGAACGACGGTCGTTAGACGCCCGTCGAATAGCGCAGCAGGCCGGCGACGCCGCCGAAAGCAGTCAGCAACTGTTCGCCCTTCTCGAAGTCCGTCGAGATGAACACCGTCTCGGTGCCGCGCTGGTCGGCCAGTTCCATCAGGTGGTCGATGGCGTCTTCGCGCTCGCCGTCCTCGGCGTCGACGGTGGCGCCACAGCGGGAACAGTCGTGGTCGTCGGTGCTCGCGTTGCTGTTGATGAGTTCGTATTCGTCGTGGCCGTTCTCGCAGGTGTAGGCGACCACGTCCTTCCGGAGGTCCTCGGAGATGAGCAGCTGTTCGACCGCGCCCATGTTGAGGTTCTGGCGCGTCTGGTCGAACCCGTAGGTGGCTTTGTCCCCGTTGTGGAGCTGCTTGAAGAAGTCCTCCATGAGCTCTTTGTCACGGAGCATCTCGTGTTCGGCCAGCACGTCATCGGCCGCGTCCACGAGGTCGTACAGCCCCGACTCGTCGGTGTAGGCCACGTCGAACTTCCCCAGTACCATGTCCTGGAGTTCGTGGTGGAGGTAGTCGCCGTCGAGGAACTCGTCTTTCGTCGGTGAGGGGCCGCCGACGAGGATGCCGTCCAGTTCGTGGCGGTCGGCGACGAACAGATCGTTGGCCATGCCGGCGACTTCCTGATAGAAGTTGTCGATGGCTTCGAGACGGAGGCGGGCGAAACGCTGGGCGGACTGACCACCTTTTCGCTGTTTGCCCGGGACCAGCGAGGAGGCGGATTTGACGGGTTCGACCCGTTTGCCCTTCAGCCAGCCAACGTTGGCCTCGCGCCGGTCGAGCACGATGAGGCCGAACAGCCCTTTGTCGGCCAGCATGTGCTCCAGGGGCTCGGTGAGGAACTCCGAGTCACAGTGATAACGGAACGACTCGATGGGGTCCGGCGGGGATTCGAGTACCTTCGTTACCATGTCGGTCCGACCGCCGCCGGTGTCGAATGCACCCGAGAACACGACTAGCCCGTTGTCAGGAGGTCGCACGTCGTAGTACCGGAGGCGGTCCTTGATTGAAGTGAGTGCGTCCTGCACCGCCGTCCGGGTGTCCTTCGATTTGATGTTCGAGGCTTCGGAGTGCTCCTGGGTGACGTGAGCGACGACATCGCTGATCAGCTTGTCCTCGGGCACGTAGATAGAGACGAGTTGGGTTCCCGAGCCCTGGTACCCTTTGAGTTCCTCTATGACCTTCCGGAACTCGTATTTCTGCTTGTCAGATTGTTCCTGTTCCTGCTGCTCGCTCATTACTCTATGTTGGCCGAGGTGGCGTAAGAACCTGTTGACAGCGAGGGGCGCGAACGAAGTGAGCGGCCCTCGTACCGGAGCGGCGACCGAAGAGAGCCGCGGAGGAAGCCAGTGCGATTCGAGCGAAGCGAGAATCGCAGGACGGGCGAGCGGGGAGGGACGACCCGTGAGCAGCGAAGGGCGCGAACGAAGTGAGCGGCCCTCGCACCGGAACGGCGACCATCGGGAGCCGTGGAGGGAGGGAGCGAAGCGGCAAAGCCGTGAGGCCGATACGACAGACGTGACAACCGAGATACCTGACTGGCCGTGAAACCACCTATTCTGAACGTCGCCTGGCCCGTCACGATCCAACAAATGACAGTCGCATTTATATGACTGCCTGCATTGTACCCAAGCAATCAGACTATGGCGGGGTATGTGTGTACGATTGCGGGCGGCAAGGGCGGCGTCGGAAAGACGACGACCGCGGTAAATCTCGGGGCTGTGCTTCAGGAGATGGGCTACGATGTCGCCGTCGTCGACGCGGATCTGGGGATGGCGAACCTCGGCTCGATGCTCTCTGTAGAGCCCGAAAAGAGCCTCCACGAGATTCTGGCCGGTGAGGCTGCCGTGAGTGAGGCTTTGACTGATGCGCCGGGTGGACTCACGGTGATTCCGGGTGAACAGTCGCTGGAGGCGTTCGCGGACGCTGATCCCGCAAAGCTCAGGAAAGTCATCAAGACGCTCCGAAATGCCTACGATGTGGTGTTGATCGATACCGGGGCTGGACTGAGCCACGAAGTCGCCGTGCCGCTTGGGCTGGCCGACGGAATCGTCCTCGTCACGACCCCCGACGACGTTGCGGTGGGCGATACGGTCAAAACGGCCCAGCTAGCGAACCGAATCGACGGGACCGTTCTCGGTTCGATCATCAACCGCGCGACCCGCCACACTGACGTCGCGGCCATCGCCGAGCAGATGGAGTTCCCGCTGCTTGCGGTCATTCCGGACGACCCGCAGGCGACGACAGAGGAACCGCTCGTGCTCAACGCCCCCGAGAGCACGGCTGCCGACGCCTATCAGCGGCTGACCGAGGCGCTGGAGGGTGTGTTCTTCCGCGGCGAGAGCCCCGAAACGGATATCGAGACGATACTCGACGACGAGTGGTTCCTCGACGACACCGAGGATCACTCCGATGTCGACGACGACGAGGACTCCGGCGGTGTGTTCGGCCTCTTCAACTGACGGCTCTGTACCCGCCAGCCGGTCCGGTTTCAGCCTGCCGCTCCGACCGCATCTCGCTGTCTCTGACTCATTCCGGAAGCGGCGGCCACAGCGTCGCGACCGTTTCCTGAATGAGTTGAGTCTGTGCCCGGCGCAGTCGCTCCGAGAGCGACGACGCAGAGATGTCCAGTTCCTGGGCCACGGCGTCCAGCGACGTGCGCCGCGGAATCTCGAAATACCCCATCTCGTACGCCGTCCGTAGCGCTTCCAGTTGTCGGTCAGTGAGCCCGTTGCCGGGCGACTTCGGCTCCGCATCCCGGGTCAGCCGCTCAAGTCCGAAGTCCGCGTTTCGCTGCCAGAACGAGGCGAACTCGGTGAACGCCGCTCGGTCGGCGAACCATCCCAGTTGCTCCCACCCGTCTGCGGTCACGGTTATCCGTTCGATGATGGCGTCTGCCGTGGCGAGTGCTTCGAGTCCGTCCAAGTCGTCGATTTGGCCACCGAGTTGCTCCTCGAAGCTCAGTGCCGGCACTGCCTGATACCGACGGGTGTCGCCGGCCGTCCCGATGCGTGTCCACTCCTCGATATCGTGGGCATCAGTGAACGCCCGCTCGATGGCCTGCTCGGAGCCACCCGTCACGGTCCCAATAAACAGCGGGCGACGACCGTGGTTGTACTGCAGTGAGAGGGTGATCGTCGCTTCGGGTACCGCAGCCGCGACCGACACGAGCGGCAATGAGTCGCAATCGATCTGAAATTCTGCGATAAGCCCCATACGGCATCGCTCGCTGCCAGTGCTGAAGCGCCTGTCGAAACAGAGCATCGGCGTGGCTGTCGGTCCTGCTCTTGACACCCTACTTAAACGGCCCAATCACTGAGAGAACGGCTTAGCCCGACTGCGTTCGACCGTATGTTGTATGCAGCCGACACAATCCGCCGACGAGACCGAAGTCGAGTTCGAGCGCTACGGCGATGGCCAGCCACTTCTCCTCCTGCACGGCGGGATGGCTCCCACGGAGTACTGGAACCCAGTCATCGCACGGTTCGAGGAATACGGCGCTGTCGTCCCGCAGCGTCCGGGGTTCGGGACCTGTCTCGACTCCCCGGCGGAAACAAACGCCGACGAGGTGCTGGATCGTGAGGTCCGATATGTCCGGGCGCTTGCCGACGCTGTCGACGGCGACCCAATCCTGTTCGGCCACTCGTACGGCGCACTCACCGCTATCGAGGCCGCGGCGGGTACGTCGGTCGAGGCAGTTATCGCGTACGAACCGGCGGTACTTCCCGCCGAGTACCGGGCCGACGCTGACCTCGCTGACCGAATGGCATCGCTCGTACAGGATGGAAAGCGAGAGGAAGCGGTGAAACGCTACATCGAACAGGTCCTTCACCCAGACGGTATCGAGGACCTCGACGCCTGGCTTGCGGAGTGGCCTGTCTGGCCCGACTGCGTGGCCCTCGCCGAGGAGGTCGTTCGGATGAACCGGTCCGTCGAGCAGTACCGGCTCCCCGACCACTTCGATGTCGACGCTCCAACGCTCGTTCTGTCCGGCACCGACGGGCCGGATTTCCTCCGGCAGAGTGCCCGGGCCGTTCACGACGCACTCCCGCACAGCCGATTCGTCGAGTTCGACGGGGTCAGCCACAGCGGCCCCGCCGAGGCACCTGCACTAATCGCGGCGGAAGTCGACGCGTTCCTGCAGAATTAGGCCGGCTCGACGGACTTTTCGCGGCAATCGCGCCTGTCACATCGGATTCCCGACGCAGACCGCTCCTACATCGAGGTCGGCGCTTCGACGCCCAGCGCGTCGAGGGCGTTCGCAATCGTGGTCCGGGTCCCGTCGACGAGGGCCAGCCGTGCGGCGCGGGTCTCGCCGTCGGCGTCGAGAACCGGACACTCCCGGTAGAAGGCGTTGAACGTTTCGGCGAGGTCGCGGGTGTAGGTGGCGACGGTGTGCGGCGTCAGGTCGTCCGCGGCCGCCTCGATGACGGCGGGGAACCGGGCCAGTTCGCGGAGCAGGTCCCTCTCTTCCGGTTCCGACAGTGGATCGAGGTCGGGTTCGGCTGGGATGTCAGCCTCCACGTCGCCGAGGATGCCACAGCAGCGCGCGTGGACGTACTGGACGTACGGCGCGGACTGGGCCTCGAAGTCCAGCGCGCGGTCCCACTCGAAGGTGATGCCCTTCGTCGGCTGTTTCGAGACGATGTCGTAGCGCACCGCGCCGATGCCGACCTGACGAGCGATACGGTCGATATCGTCCGCGTCGAGGTCGCCGCGGGTCCGGTCGTCCAGTCGGGACTCAACCTCTTCGCGCGCGCGGTCAATAGCTTCATCGAGCAGGTCGTCGAGGTCGATGCCGGTCCCCTCCCGCGTGCTCATCCCGCCTTCGGGAAGGTTCACCCAGGAGTAAAACACCTGTCGGAGCTGGTCGGTGTCGTTGTCCAGCAGTTCCAGGGCCGCCGAGAGCTGGTCGGCCTGGAGCTTGTGGTCCTCACCCAGCACCGTGACGGCGCGGTCGTAGGTATCGAACTTCCACTCGTGGTGGGCCAGGTCGCGGGTGGTGTACAACGATGTGCCGTCGGAACGCAGGAACACGAGGTTCTTTTCGAAGTCGGGCAGGTCGAGCTGCCAGGCGTCCTCCTCGTAGACGGCGCAGTCGAGGTCCTTCAGCCGGTCGACCAGGTCGTCCGTGTCGCCGTTGCGCATGAACCGCGTCTCTTTGACGAACTCGTCAAACTCCGCAGGGAGGCGACCGAGCGTGTTCTGCATTCCGCCCAGCACAGTGTCGACGACCTCGGCGACGCGTTCGTACGTCTCTTCGTCGCCGTCTTCGAGGCCCTGCAAAATCGACTGGACCTCGGCCTCCGCTGCCTCGACTTCGTCGGGGTCGCCCTCTTCGAGGACAGTATTGCCCTTGCGGTAGTACCGAACCATCTCGTACTCCGGGGACTCTCGCTCGGGCTCGGGCAGGTCGGACTCGTCGAACGTCTCGTAGGCCCAGGTGAACACGGCAATTTGGCGGCCCGCGTCGTTGACGTAGTAGTGGCGGTCGACGTCGTAGCCGGCGTAATCGAGCACCCGAGCGACGGCGTCACCGATGATAGGGTTTCGTGCTCGCCCGACGTGGACCGGGCCAGTCGGATTCGCGGAGGTGTGCTCGACGACGACGCTGGTGTCGCGGTCGGGAAGCCGCCCGAACTCGCTCTCCGTGACTGACTGCAGGGTCTCGGCGAAGTACGCCTCGCTCGGGAGGAAATTGACGTACGGCCCTTGTGTCGTCACAGCACTGACGTAGGTGAGGTCGTCCGTGTCAATCGCCTCGGCGATGTCGCCGGCGACGTTCGGTGGCGCAGTACCGACCTCGCCGGCCAGCCGGAAGGCGACGCTCGACGCCAGCACGGCGTCGACGTCCTCCGGTGGTTCCTCGATACCGAGGTCCTCGGCCGGCAGGTCGAGGGCTGTGAGTGCGTCGGCGAGGGCGTCCTCGACCTCCGCACGGAGCTGCAGGAACATACGCCGGGCTTTCGCGGCGGGGAGTAAATGGGTAACGAAACCCCAGCCACGTTAGACCGATTCCTGTCTGTCTCAGGTCAGGAGCCGCGGGCCGAACACCATCAACAGGAGGCCGCCGATCATCGACACCGTGATCGCGATGGAGACGGCCGTCGTCACCCGCCGCCCGTCCGAGACGGGGAGCCGCGAGACGAACGACTCGGTCGATGCCCGCAGGATGTGGCCGCCGTCGAGCGGGAACGTCGGGATGAGGTTGAACTGGCCGATGACGAGATTGATCCAGCCAGTCCAGAACAGGACGTTCGCGAGCAGGAACACCGGCGTCGTTCCGAGCGCTCCGAGCGGTCCCTGGACGGTGTAGAAGTTCGTCGCGATGCCGGTGAAGCCGGCGAAGTTGTAGCCGAAGCCGCCGGCGACGCCGATAAAGGGGAGCAAGAGCGTGCTGAAAATCCGCTGGGCGAACGAGAACTCGGAGACTGACGTGGGGGTGTCAGGCGATCCGCCGAGGAATTCCAGGAACGCGGCGGCGGGATAGGCGTCGATGCCGAAGTCACTGACCTGGATGCCGCTGATACCCTGCTGGATGCTGACGCCGATGATACCGTTGTCGACCTGCTCACTCTCGGCCATCGTCACCTCGTAGGTCTCGCGTGCACCGTCGACGTAGCCGGTGACCGACACCCGGTCACCGGGTTCGCCGCCCTCGAGGGCCTGCATTAGCGCTGCCCCGCTGTGTGTTCGCTCCCCGTTGACCTCGGTGATTATCATGCCTTCGCCGCTCGGTGCCCCTTCCCCGGCGAGCGGGCCGTCCTCGGCGACCAGGACGTATGCGCCGAGCGGGGTCGTGACCGTCTCCCCGGACTCGGTTTCGACTGTTGCAACGGGATTGTTTCGAGCCGCCTGTTCGAACTCACTGCTGGTAGCCACGGCAGTCCCGTTGACCGAGACAATCGTCTCACCGGTTCCAAGCGGCGCGCTCTGGAGGGCCGCCGAGACGACGACGGACCGCTCGACGGTGACTGTTTCGGAATCCTTACGGGCCACTTCGACAGTCTGTGCGTCGTTTTCGGCGAGCACCGATTCGAGTTCCTGCTGGCTCTCGACCGACTGGCCGTCGACGGCCGTAATAACGTCGCCTGACTCGATACCCGCATCAGCGGCGGGGGTTCCGTTGATCGGACTTCCGACCGGCACGCCGTCGACGACAGCGACAGCGCCGGCGACTGGCCCGAACAGCAACAGAAGCGTGATGATCGCGAGCGCGAAGTTGTTGGTCACGCCGGCCGTGTACATCCGGGCCTGCGCACCGCGGTCGGACCGCAGGAGTTCGTCTTCGTCGGGTTCGACGAACGCGCCGATGGGGATGATCGCCAGCAAGGCCAGCCCCATCGACTCGATGTCGATGTCCTCGACGCGACAGAAGAGCCCGTGGCCGCCCTCGTGGACGACGAGGCCGAGCAACAACCCGAGCACGATCTCGGGTGCGACCGACAGCGGGAGGAAGTCGTTGACGCCGGGAATCGCCAGCGCGTTCCGCGGCTCGTTCAGTGCGGAGGGCTGTGGGTTGACGAGCGCCTGGTAGGCCCCGAGCGCAACGAGGAGGAAGGAGCCGACCATCACCACGAGTCCGAACCCGACGCCGAGGTTCCCCCAGGCCCGCCAGAACCGCTTTGGCCGTGCAAGCCAGTCGAGGACAGCTTTGCCCTTCTGCGTGTGAATCGTCGTAATCGGGCCGCTAAAACGAATATACTCGGGGACAACGCCGCGGGTCCGCAACGCCATCGCGAGGAGGGTGTAAGCGACAAGGCCCGCAAGGACCCACGTCAGCGTACTCACCATTTACCCGAAACTAGGTTTAGCCAAGCAAGAGGGTTTGGTTTGGGACACACCGCCAGCAGCCAACGGTGAAGTGACCGCGCTGCAAACGACCACACAATGTACGACCACGTTCTCATTCCCGTCGACGGGAGCGACGAATCCACGGCAGCCGCACGGCGCGGCCTCGCACTGGCCAAGGACTTCGACGCGACTGCCGAGGCGGTTCACGTCGTCGACCAGCGAGCACGCAGGCTCACGCGAACGGATCGCGAGAGCGGACGCCTCCACGAACACGGCGAGTCCGTCCTCGCTGACATCGAGTCGCTCGCCGCCGATATCGGCCAGCCCGTCACGACGGAGCTTCTGGAGGGGAAACCGAGCGTGCAGATCGACGAGTACGCCCGCGAAACCGACGCAGGACTCATCGTCCTCGGTCGACAGGGACTGACCGGTCTCGGGAAGCGACTCCTCGGTGGCGTCACCGAACAGCTCCTGCATCGAACTGCGGTGCCCGTGCTCGTCGTTTCGGGGGAGAAACAGGCGGAAAGGCGCGAATTCGACTACTCACGAGTCCTCGTCACAACTGACGGGAGCGAGAACGCAAACACGGCGACGCGACACGGCGCGGCGGTAGCAGACCGGTACGACGCGACAGTACACGTCCTCAACGTCGTCGATATCCAGGCCGCCGGCGGAGCGTTCAACGCTGGCGGACTGAACGAGGCGTTCATCGAACGACTGGAAGCGGACGGGCATGACGCCGTCGCAGCAACCGCCGACGACCTCGAAACGGCGGCTTCGGACGTGTCGGTAGAAACCGCCGTGGAACGGTCGGACTCGCTCGATGGCGTCGCCGCTGGCATCTGCGAGTACGTCTCCGATCGGGACATCGACCTCGTCGTGATGGCGTCACACGGACGCTCGAACCTGAAGCGCCAACTGCTCGGTAGCGTCACGTCGCAACTGCTCCGAACTGTCGATGTCCCCGTGCTAGTGACGCCCCGTTCGACCTGAGCGGATGGACGAACCACCCGTTCTATGTATCGTGGGAACATATCGCAAGACGGTGCCGGACAATGCCAGAAACCTGCGGTATCTGTGGTGAGACGGTCCCCTTCGATGCTACCGTCCACGCGATGATTCACACGCACAGCGAGACGGGCGTCATCGACGCGTACGTCTGTCAGGACTGCTACGACGAGCGTCTCGGACCGATGTTCGAACGGGTCGACACGCAGGAACAGTCGCCCTGAAGTCGCCGTTTCAATAGCCTGTTACGGGTGGGTAGGACCCGCCTACCCCGGGACTACTCGTTCCGGCGGAACCGTTCCACAACGAACTCCTGGTCCAGTTTCGCGATGAACGTCCCGAGCTGTGGGCCTTCGGTGTCGTCGAACAGGAGCTGGTAGCCGGCCGAGAAGAACTCGCCGATATCGATGTCGTTTCGCTTCGCCGTCTCGTATATCTCCGACTGAATCGCTTCTCCGTCGTGGCCTTCGTCAATGAAATCGGCCAGCTCGTCCAGCGCGGCCGCCGTCTCGTCGTCGAATGACACGTCGGGCATCTCGGCGCGCTTGAGTTCGTAGTTGAACTCGTTGTCAGTGCGGCTGGCCCACTCTTGGGCGCGCTCGACGCGGGCGAGCGCTTGTTCGACGGCCCACTCCGGCGCATCGTCCGGGATGTGGCCCTCTTTCCGGGCGATCTGCTCCCGCTGTTCCGGGTCGTCGGTCATCCCGAGGACGGCGGCGAACGTGTAGGGGATTCGAACCCGCTGTTCACGCGGTTCGTCCACGACCATCGGATAGGCTTGCTCCGCAAGTTCGGCGTCGTCCTCACTGGCCTCGGCCTCTCCGAAGTACCGCCGCTCGAACCGGTCGAACTCGTCGACGAGCTGGTCGACGTTCTCGACGGAGAAGTCCCGCTGCTTCCGCGGGTCCTTCACGAAGAAGTATTTGAACACCTCGGGTTCGAGGATATCCAGCACCTCGTCGACGGTGATGACGTTGCCCGAGGACGAGGAGAGCGGCTCGCCGTCGAGCGTAAACCACTCGTACACCATCGGGACCGGCGGCTGGATGTCCAGCACGTTCTCGGCGACGTCTTCGCCGGAGGGCCAGGAGCCCTCGGCGTGGTCCTTGCCGAACGGCTCGAAGTCGACGCCCAGAATCTCCCACTGGGCGGGCCACTCGAACCGCCACGGGAGCTTCCCGTCCCGGAGCGTCGCCGTTCCCTCGTGACCACAGCCCTCGATGGTCTGGTCGCCGGCTTCGACGTCCTCACAGACGTATTCGACTTCGCCGGCGTCGAGGTCGACATCGGTGACGCCCTCGGTGAGCTTGCCGCACTCCTCGCACTGGGGCAGGAACGGGACGTAGTCGTCGCCGACCTTGTTCTGGTATTCGGCGAGCACGTCGCGGGCCCGGTCGGCGCGTTCGAGTACGCGGCGGGTCACGGGTTCGAACTCGCCGTCGGCGTACAGCTCGGTGTTCGAGACGAACTCCACGCCCACCCCGACCAGCTCGGCGCTTTTTCGCAGGAGCGTCGTGAAGTGGGCGCCGTAGGAGTCACAGCAGCCGAATGGGTCCGGGATATCGGTGTACGGTTTCCCGAGGTTCCGCCCGAGCGCGCCGGCGTCGACCTCGCCGAGGCCGACGACGTTCCAGTTGAGGTCGGCGAGCTGGCGGGGCACCGCCCGAAGCCGGTCTTTGTCGTCGGCGGTGAACACCTGCCGGACCTCGTGGCCGCGGTTCCGCAGGGCCTCGGCGACGTAGTAGCCCCGCATGATCTCGTTGAAGTGGCCGATGTGAGGAACACCCGACGGGGAGACGCCGCCCTTGATGACGATTGGGTCGTCGGGGTCGCGCGCTTCGATAGCGTCGGCGACGGAGTCGGCCCAGAACGCCCGGCCGCCGCCGCGGCCAACCTCGTAGGGGTCTTCCGCCATCTATGCCTCCGGGAGAATCTCGGACCCGTCGAACTCACCATCTTCGACCGCGCGCACGACGTGTTCGGGGTCGGTACCGTCGAGCACTATCGTCCGGATGCCGGACCGCTGGATGATTTTCGCGGCCAGCAGGTCGACGGGTGCGCTGCTGCCAGCGTCCATCTCGATGTCGGCAATCACGTCGACGAGTTCGCTCGCGCCGAGTTCGTCGAACCGCGTCGCGTCGTCGTCTTCGTTCGGGTCGGCGTCGTAGACGCCCGGGACAGACGTCGCGTACACGAGCAGGTCCGCGCCCACGTACTCCGCGAAGGCGGCCGCCACGGCGTCGGTGGTCTGTGCGGCGACGATGCCCCCGAGGACAGGGATGTCCCCGCGACGGATGGCTTCCCGGCCCTCGTCGTAGCTCTCGGCGGGTGTCGGCGCGGCGCGGTCGTCCAGGGCGGCGATCAGTAGCCGGCCGTTCAGCCGCGTGACGGCGATACCGAGCTGGTCGAGCTCGATTTCGTTTGCGCCGAGGTCGCGGGCGGTGCCGATGTAATCGCGTGCGGTCGGTCCGCCGCCGACGACGGTCCCGAGCGTGTGTCCCTGTGCATCGAGCGATTGGATGGCGCCGGCGTAGTCGGCGACCCGTTCCGCGTCGAGGTCCGGGGCCAGTACGCTTCCGCCAATGGAGACGACGACTTTCATTAGCCCGCCGTAACCGCGATGCACTCTTAAGGGTTGTCAAGGCCACTGACTGCTGTCTCTCTAGTCGGCCCTTTCTGGTACCCACTGCGATCGCTGTCGGTCGCGTCCCCGCGAGAATGTCCGTCTGACGCGTGCCCGACGTGCTGACGCGTGTCTGACGCTTCTGGAAAACTAACGGTGAAATGCGCCGCTTGTTGGCGCTACAGATGGTGATATCTCTCTTTCACAGACCGCTCAAAACACCACGAAACTTGCATCGATTTACGGTCTAAGAAGGCTTTGTGAAATGTCTAAAAGAATCTGAACTGGTTGTAAAAAATGCGTTTTAGCTCGATTTGTCCTGAAAGTGACCGAAGTGACCTGAAGGTTCCTTCCTTTATATACTCCCGGCGGGGTTACGAAGAAGTGAGGTGACAAAGATGAGCGCTACCGCAACGCCCTCCGGCGAGGAAGAGCCCTCCAAAGAAGAGCGACTGAAGTCGTTCCTCGCAGAGAAGGCAAGTGACGGCGAGATGTATTTCAAGAGCAAGTTCATCGCTGATGAAGTCGGTCTCTCCCCGAAAGAGATCGGTGCCCTGATGGTCAAGCTCAAGGACAGCGCGTCCGAGATCAACGTCGAGAAGTGGTCGTACACGAGCGCGACCACCTGGCGTATCGAGCCAGCGTAGACGACCGGTCCCCGCGTACAGTTCTCGGACGATAGTACCTGCTATAGTAACAATTGAAACGATTTATACACTGATCGCACTGCCATCGTGCGATCAGGTGTGCATTGATTTTCAACGGCTACTATAGCTGTGTGATCGTTCGCGGAGTATTTGTGCCCGCATCGTTTACGAGCAGTTGATGAGTGGCTCCGCGGACCCGCCGTCGCCTGACCGACTGGCCGGCGTGTTCTCCGTCTCGTCAATGCGGCGGACGGATGGATCTGTCCAGTATCTCGGCGACCCGATAGTGCCACCAGCCGCCGCTGTCGAGCAACTCAGACCGCTGTTTCGACAGCGGGGCTACGACGTTCGGCTCGAAGAACTCGGCCCGGAATCCGGCGATACAGCAGCCACTACGAGCAACGGTGGCACTACTGTCGTCGGCGGTCCGACGGTCGATGACTCGATGACCGCCACCGGTGGTGCGTTGAACGCGCGCCCGAACCAGTACGCACTGATCGCGGAGCCCGCCGACACGGACACTGGCGGTATCCCGTGGCTCAACATCGGGCTCCTGTTCGCGACTATCGCGTCGACCCTCTACGTCGGCGCGAGCGCCTGGTACTACATCCCGGTCGCGGAGGACCCGCTTCGGATTTTCGAGGCCTGGCCGTTCGTGGTCGCGATGCTCGGCGTGCTCGGTATCCACGAACTGGGCCACTACGCCGCGGCCCGATACCACGGTGTCGACGTGACGCTCCCGTATTTCATCCCGTTTCCGTCGTTTCTCGGAACGATGGGGGCGGTCATCAACATTCGCGGACGCATCCCCGACCGGACGGCGCTGTTCGATATCGGTGTCGCTGGCCCGCTCGCTGGGCTCGTCGCGACGACCATCGTCACGGTCATCGGCCTCTCGATAGACCCAATTACGGTGCCGGAACGCGTGGCAAACAGCGACACCGGCGTCATCATCACGTTCAATTATCCGCTGCTGTTCCAGGCGCTGGAGGCCCTGGTGAACACGCTGGGACTCGGGACCGAGGTCGGCCCCGGCGAATCGGTCCACCCGATCGTGTTCGCCGGCTGGGCCGGGATGTTCTTT
Organism: Haloarcula sp. CBA1131; assembly: GCF_008728975.1. Lineage (NCBI taxonomy): Archaea > Methanobacteriati > Methanobacteriota > Halobacteria > Halobacteriales > Haloarculaceae > Haloarcula > Haloarcula sp. CBA1131. The sequence continues at coordinate 33,544 of NZ_RPCY01000001.1, read as the reverse complement.
ACGTTCCTGAACCTGCTCCCGGTTGGGCAACTCGACGGCGGCCACATCGTTCGGTCAATCGTCGGGCAGCGCCAGGAGACGGTCGCCGCCGCCGTTCCCGGAGCGCTGTTCGCACTCGCCGGCTACCTGTATTTCACCCGCGACCCGCCGCCGGTCGGTTTCGGCGTCTGGGGCCTGTGGGTGTTCTGGGGCCTGTTCGCCACCGGACTCGCGTACGCCGGTCCGGCCCGCCCGACCGTGGATACGACGCTGGACCGACGGCGGGCGCTGCTCGGCCTGTTTACGTTCCTACTGGGGCTGGCCTGTTTCACGCCGGTTCCGTTCGAGATAAGTGCGATTTGACCGTTAGCTCGCGTCGCGGTCTGGCCGTTCTCAGTGTGAGTACCCGCGGTCCGGAAGCGTCTCCCCGTTGAGCGTGACGCCGTGTTCGGTGACCGTTCCGATCCGGTGGAGCGGGCACGGCACGGCCTGTCTTGCCTCGGGAACATCCGCCTCGGGCAGCGTACAGACCAGTTCGAAGTCCTCGCCGAAGAACACGCCCAGCTCTCTCCGCTCCTGCTCAGTCTCCGCGAGCGCGTCGACTTGCGCGTCTATCGGGAGCGGCTCTTCGACAGCAAAGCCACAGCCGTTGGCCTCGGCTAACTGGTGCAGCGAGCGGGCCAGCCCGTCGCTCGAATCCATCATCGCCGTCGCGTGCGCTCGGAGTGCGACGCCTGCACGCACGCGGGGTTCGAACTGAAACAGCTCGTTCGCCCGGCCAGTGTCGCCCCGGTCGAACAGTTCGAGGGCGGCGGCTGACCGGCCCAGCGTTCCGGTGACACAGACCGCGTCGCCGGGCGACGCGCCCGAGCGCCGGATCGGGTCCGCGGCCGCCCCGATGGCCGTCGTCGCGACGGTGAACTCGTCGTGGCTGTCCAGGTCACCGCCGACGTACTCCGCGCCGACCGCGTGACACACGTCCTGTGCGCCGTCGACGAACGCCGCGAGTTCGTCCGGTTCGAACGACGGCGCGCCGTACGCGGCCACCGCGGCTGTCGCGTCGGCCCCCATCGCGGCCACATCCGACAGCGAGGCGGCGACGGCCCGCCAGCCCGCCGTGTAGCGGGTCGTCCCCGTCGGGAAGTCCGTCCGCTCGTGGAGCATATCCGTCGTGATGACCTGGCCGTCCACGACGGCGCAGTCGTCGCCCGCGTCGGGAAGTCGGTCGGCGAGGTCGGCGAGTGCAGCCCGCTCGTCCATACCCGGTCGTCGGTGTCCCGGGGCAAAACCCTCGGGGTATCGGTCGGCGGGACAGGGTCGGTGGGTTGAAACCGGAGACTGCCAATCCCATCCACATGGATGGGAACCGGATGGCGACGGTCGTCGGGTTCGCGGCAGCACTGGCCGTCCTTGGGGGGCTGGTGTGGTTTGTCGGCATCGACGAGACGCTGGATGCGCTCACCACGGCGGACCCGTGGGCGCTTCTCGCTGTCGCGGGCATCGCCATGCTCTGGCTCGTCTCGTGGGGGCTGGCGCTGTGGACGGTCCTCCGAGCGCTTGACGCACCGGTTGCGCCACACACAGCCGTTCTCGTGTTCGTCGCCGCCGTGTTCTCGAACAACGTCACGCCCTTCGGCCAGGCCGGCGGCGAGCCCGTGAGCGCGCTGTTGATATCGACAGCCGCCGACACCGAGTACGAGACCGGGCTGGCGGCTATTGCTACCGTCGACACGGTCCACTTCCTGCCGTCGTTCGGGTATGCCATCGTCGGCTTCACGTTCGTCGCCGCTGGAGCGGTCCAGTTGACCCGAAACCTGGCGTTTGCCGCCGGTGCTGTCGCGGTGCTCGCGGTCGGCATCCCCATCGCCGCCGTCCTGGGCTGGCGACACCGGGACCGCATTCAGGCGGCGGTCGTTCGCGGTGTCGCACCCGCCCTCGCCGCGGTGTCGAAGGTCGTTCCCCGGTGGTCCCCGCCGTCCGCCGAAAACATCGAGACACGAATCGAGGGGTTCTTTTCGGCCATCGAACGCATCGCGACGGACCGGCGGACAGTCCTCCAGACCTTCGGGCTCTCGGCCTTTGGCTGGCTCTGCCTGTCGGCGTCGCTGTGGACGTCGCTGTACGCCGTTGGGGCACCAGTTCCGGTCGAAGTCGTCCTGCTTGTCGTTCCCGTCGGGAGCATCGCCAGCGTCGTCCCGCTTCCCGGTGGGTCGGGCGCTATCGAGACGGTACTCGTGACGCTGCTGGTCTCGACGGCCCCGATTTCGGCCGCCCTCGCCACCTCTGCGGTGCTGATCCACCGCGTCGGGAGCTACCTGCTGCCGACGGTTATCGGCGGCGGCGTCGCTGCCGCCCTCAGTGTCGACCGGGCCGCGTCCGAGGAGTGACACTCACAGTTCCTGACGGGAGAGAGCATCGCTGCCCTATGGGCGAGTGAACGGTTCACGCCCGCCGACTGCGAACGACGCGTTTAAATGACGGCGACGGAAAGAAATCTGCAATGGCTACACTCTACGACGTTCCCCCGAGGAACTCATCGAGGCACTTACGGAGACGCTCGCAGACGAAGACGACATCGAAGCGCCGGACTGGGCCGAGTACACCAAGACCGGCGTCGACCGCGAACTCCCACCCGAGCAGGAGGACTTCTGGGCGCGCCGCGCCGCCAGCCTCCTCCGGAAGGTCGCTGTCGACGGTCCCGTCGGCGTCAACGCCCTCCGCTCCGAGTACGGCACCTCGAAGCAGGGGACGACCCGCTACCGCGTCCGGCCCCACCGGAAGACCAAGGGCTCGGGCAACATCATCCGAACGGCGCTCCAGCAGCTCGAAGACGCCGGCTACGTCGAGACCAGTGAGAACGACGGCCGCCGTGTCACCGGCGAAGGCCGCAGTCTCCTCGACGACACCGCAGGCGACCTCCTGACGGAACTCGACCGTCCGGAACTCGAACGCTACGCGTAACTGACGCCTTTCTCGCTGTTTTTCAGTCGGTCCGTAGCCCCTGCTCCGAAATCGTTTTCCGACCGACTCCAGTACTTTCATACAACTATGAGTGGCGACCCCAGCGAGGAGGAACTCGAAGAACTCCGGAAAAAGAAGATGGAGCAGCTCAAGGAACAGCAGGGAGACGAGGGCGAGGCGCAGGAGGCGGCCAAGCAGCAGGCCGACGCCCAGAAGCAGGCAGTCCTCAAGCAGAACCTCACCGACGGCGCACGCAAGCGGCTCAACACGGTCAAGATGTCGAAACCGCAGGTCGGGGAGCAGATCGAACAGCAGGTCGTCGCGCTGGCCCAGAGCGGCCGCGTGCAGGGCCGGATCGACGAGGACCAGATGAAGGAGCTCCTCTCGGAGCTGACGCCCGACTCCAAGAGCTTCGACATTAAGCGCCGGTAGATGCGCTGTGCCCTGTTGTACAGCGGGGGCAAGGACTCGACGCTGGCGGCGCTCTTGCTCGACCCCTTTTACAACGTAACGCTCGTCAGCGGCTCCTTCGGCGTCCGTGACACCGACCCCGCTCGGGAGAGCGCGTCGGCTGTCGGCTTCGACCACGCGACGGTCGATCTAGACCCGGACGTGGCCCACGACGCCGTCGAGCAGATGCACGACGACGGCTACCCGCGTAACGGCATCCAGCAGGTCCACGAACACGCCGTCGAAACCGTCGCCCGGGGCGACTGGGTCGCCGAGGCTGACGACATCGACACACTCGATGCCGTTGCCGACGGCACCCGTCGCGACGACCGGGTACCGACCATCGAGCGCCCGCTCGCCCAGAGCGTCGAGGACCGCTTCGGCGTGGACTACCTCGCGCCGCTTGCGGGTATCGGCCGCGGCGCTATCGACGCGATGGCTGCAAACCGACTCGTGGTCGAGAGCGGCCCCAGCGCCGAGATTCCGAAGGCCGACTACGAGGTCGAACTCCGCGCGCTCCTGCGGGAGCGCTACGGCGAGGGTGCCGTGACCGACGTGTTCCCCGAGCACACGCAGTCCCGCGTGCAGGGCCTGCGGTAGCCGTCGGCGGTTCGAGTCCTGCGCGTGCGTTCGTCAGATTAGGCGATGTCCCGGCTGGTGTCCACGTTGATCCGGTCGGTGAGGTCGAGGAATATCGGTTCTGTGAGCGCTCGGCCCCCGCGGAACTTCGGGACGAAGAGCCTGTTTTCGATGGCGTCGTCGTTTCGCTTCGTTTCGAGATCGAACACGATGTCGCTCGTGTACTCTGTCCGGTGGCGCTGTGGCGGCGTGGCGCTGTGTTTGAGCGCGTACAGGACCGCGACGCTGTCAGTCTGTGCGAGTCTGGCCTGCAGTGTTTCGAGGAAGGCCCGAAACTCCCCCGTATCGGCGCGCTCAAGCGGTTCGACCGGGCCGACGACGAGGAGCGACTCTTCGGTGAGCCCCTCGACGTGGGCGAGTACATCGCTGACCGGGGCCTCCCGATCCAGTTGGCTGACTGCGAGATCGTCGTAGGTCCCCCGCTGGGACCGCAGTGCCGACGTGACCGTCGTCGGTGCCTGTTCGCCGGAGAGATACACCGTCTCCTGCCGGGCGACGAACTCGGAGAGAAACAGCTCCGCCTGGCTTGCCGGTTCGGCGAGCAGCGTGACGAGGCTCCCAGTCGGAATGCCGCCGTCGAGCTTCCGGTCGAGTGCTCGAACCCCCGTCTCGAATCGCTGTGTCACTGTCTCACCCCGCGCGGCGTCCACCGATGCCTTGCCCATCCCATAGCGCCACCCTCGATAGACCGCGTCTTTGTTGTCCCCTCTCTAACACGGACCGTTCCCCGTGTAGCCGGCCACTACCCTTTTGACGCCAGCGCGTGCCGGCCACGCCCGTCTGTCACGGACGGACTACTGGCGAAAGCAGCAGCGAGCCCCTGTCGTAGTGAGTCTCTACTGGGCGCGATTTGGTGGTCACGGCCAGCGTGAACGAACAGGTTCAAGCGCGCCCTCGCTGTAGACGCGGACATGTACGACTCCGTCAAGGGCTTTCGTGATTTCTACCCCGAGGAGATGCAGGCTCGGCGGTGGGCCATGGACACGCTGGAAGACGTCGCACAGCGCTACGGCTTCCGGGAGATCGGCACGCCGGCCTTGGAGCCGACCGAGATGTACGTCGACAAGAGCGGCGAGGAGATCGTCGAGGAGCTGTACAGCTTCGAGGACAAGGGCGGGCGCGAGGTCGCGCTCACGCCGGAGCTGACGCCGACCGTCGCACGGATGTTCGTCGCCAAGCAACAGGAACTCTCGAAGCCAATCAAGTGGGTGTCGACGCGGCCGTTCTGGCGCTACGAGGAGCCCCAACAGGGCCGGTTCCGGGAGTTCTACCAGACCAACGTCGACATCTTCGGGTCGGCGGAGCCGACGGCCGACGCCGAGATTCTGGCCGTCGCCGTGGACATGCTCACCGACCTCGGGCTCACCGCCGAGGATTTCGAAATCCGCGTCTCCCACCGGGACATCCTCGCGGGCGTGCTGGAGTCCTTCGGGGCCGACGTGGACGTGCCCGAAGCGATTCGCGCAGTCGACAAGCGGGCGAAAGTCGACCACGACGACTACCTTGACGCGCTCGTCGAGGCGGGGCTCAACTACGGGCAGGCCGACAAATTCGACGAGATGCTGCAGATCGATGCCGAGGAAATCGAAACGCTCGCGGACCTCACCGGCTCCGAGGACGTCCGCGCGGCGACTGACAATCTTCAGGCGGTGCTCGACGCCGCCGAGGACTTCGGCGTCCGCGAGCACCTCACCGTCTCGTTGACGACCGCGCGCGGGCTGGACTACTACACCGGCGTCGTCTTCGAGTGCTTCGATTCGACGGGCGAGGTGTCCCGCTCGGTGTTTGGCGGCGGCCGCTACGACGATCTCATCGAGGGCTTCGGCGGCCAGCCGACGCCGGCCGTCGGCTTCGCGCCCGGCCATGCCACGCTCCAACTCCTCTGCCAGCGCGCCGGCGTCTGGCCCGCCGAGGAGCTATCGACGGACTACTACGTCCTGCAGGTCGGCGACACGCGCCCGACCGCGGCCCGCATCGCTCGCGACCTGCGCGAGCGCGGCCACGTCGTCGAGAGCGACGTCGCCGACCGCTCCTTTGGCGCGCAGATGGGCTACGCAGACGGCATCAACGCCGAGACGGTCGTCATCGTCGGCGAGCAGGACCTCGAAAACGACGAGGTGACGCTCAAGGAGATGGACGACGGCGAGCAGATCAGCGTCCCGCTCTCGGCGTTCCCGGGCGACCACGACCGGCCGACGTTCGAGGACTTTGCGGAGTAGCGCGGCCGAGCCATCGGTCCGCGACAGTAGCTTTTTGCGACCACCGTGTCGAGTAGTCGACATGCAGCTCCCCTCCATCGCCCTCCCGAGGTGGAAGCTCGTCGCGACCATTGCGATACTCTCGCTGGGTATCGCCATGCTTGCAGGCGTGGCCGGCTTCGGCGGGCCGATTGCATCGATGTCGATCATCCTCGGCTGGTTCATTCTGGCCCCGCTCGTCGCCCTTCTGGGATCGAAACTACCGATGATTGAATCACCGGCGGCCGAGCCGGACTCGGATGAAACCGAGATGACCACGGCTTCGGAACCGACGGTAGATCCGGTCGACCAGCTCCGGGAGCGGTACGCCCGTGGTGAACTGACAGACAGCGAGTTCGAGCGGCGACTGGACCGATTGCTGGAAACCGAAGCCCTCTCAGCGAACAGCGAGGCAGAGAATACAGCCGGTGAGACCGACAGAGAAGTCAGCCTCGAAACCGAGTGAGTCGCCGGCCATCGTATTCGAGCCGTGCCACAGGCGGATGTGCAGTCAAGGCACTCGCGGCCTCATTCCTTCGCGCTGACGACCTCGATACCGCTGTCAGTTAGGCGAACGTACAGAAGTACATCGTCCGGTCCCGGGTCGACCACGTCGGCGAGTTCGGGCGCACAGCCCGTTTCCGATGTCGTTGAAGCCATAGGCGCCACAGATCACCGCGTCGACCAGCCGGTGATAAGTGCCGTCCCGCTCGGTCGCCAGCAGGTAGCCCACGCCCTCGATTGCCGTGTCACACGCCGTGCAGGTCAGCGTCTCTGGATGCGAGGGGGGTCCATAACTCCGCCTTCGCGTAGCCGCTACTTATCGCTGTGTGCGGCTGTTCGTGAATTTCCCGGTCAGAGCGCCCGTTCCATCTCCATTTCCACGCGCTCTTTGGCGATCGTCTCGAAGCCGACCGACTCGTACAGCGCTCGTGCGACGTGGTTGGTGTTCGAGACGGAGAGCCAGACCCGTTCGAGGCCGTTCTCCTGGCCGTAGCCAAGCAGCACGCGGATGAGTTGTGAGCCGATCCCGGCGTGCTGGTAGTCCGGATGGACGAAAATCGCCAGTTCCGAGGTGTCCTGATAGGGGACGAGGACGGCGTGGCCGACGGATTGCTCCTCGTGCCAAGCGACGACGTTCAGGCCGTCTTCGACGAGATTCGGCAGCCAGTCGCGGATGTCCGCTTCCGTCCGGGGTGGGACGCCCTGTGACCGGGAGTCGGGCCCGAAGTCAACATACATCTCCACCAGCGGGTCGATGGCGCCGTCATAGGCCTCGATTGTCACCGTCCGCCCGTCGTTGTCGGTGAACGTTTCGGGCGGGCGGGGGAAGTCGTGATCCGCCGCGGCGGCGTTGGACATACTCCCACCTTTGTTCTCAGCATGCCTAAGTTCGTCTATCCTTCCCAGCGACTGAGATTCGGGTGAGACAAGTGGCTCGCAGTCGACAAATCGGTATGCGCGCCTATCGCGTGGCCTACGACGGCCGACCGTATCACGGGTTCCAGCGCCAGCCCGACGTCGACACTGTCGAGGGGCGACTGCGCTCGGCGCTCGTCCGCCTCGGCGTCTGCGAGCGCGGCGACGGCTTGCCCGAGTGCTACGCGGCCGCTGGTCGGACTGACGCCGGTGTGTCCGCGCGGGCACAGACAGTCGCCTTCGACGCGCCGGCGTGGCTCTCACCGGCGGCATTCAACGGCGAACTTCCGGACGACATCCGTGTGTGGGCCAGTGTCGATGTCTCCGAGGGCTTCCATGCGACCCACGACGCCACCGAACGCACCTACACCTACTACCTGTACGCGCCGACGGACGCAGACCGACTCGGACGCGAACCGGTCAACGACGAGCGGTGGGGCGAGGCCGTCGACGCACTCGCCGGGAGCCACGACTTCCACAATCTCACGTCCGACGACACCGGCACCGAGCGAACCGTCGACATCGACTGGGCGCGGGAGGGCCGGTTCCTCGTCGTTCGGCTCACGGCCGGCGGGTTCTGCCGCCAGCTGGTTCGTCGGCTCGTCTCGCTCGCGGCGACTGTCGCGGACGGCTCCGCCCAGCTGTCGAAGGTTGACCGTATCCTCTCGCCGGAGTCCGTCAGTGGCCCCGACGGCGTCCCGCCGGCCCCGCCCGAACCGCTGGTGCTGACCGACGTTCGTTACCCGGACGTTGCCTTCAGTCGGGACGAGGACGCCGCTGCGGACGCACGGACGGTCTTCGAGCACCGACGCGCGAACGCCCACACGACAGCGCGGGTTGCCGACCACATAACCGACGGGCTGTAGTTCCCCGTCGCTGAAACGAAGGCTTACTTCGGCCCCGTCCCAAGAGCGGGCTATGAGTTCGGTACCCGCACGGAGCGACATCGACGAGGCGTACAAGTGGGACCTCGATTCTCTCTACGCCAGCGACGAGGACTGGGAAGCCGCCTACGAGGAGGCGGAGGAACTGATCGAGGACCTGTCCGCCTACGAGGGGCGCGCCACCGAGGACGCTGCGACGCTGTTAGAAACTCTGGAGACCTACGAGGAACTGATGCGGACGGTGTCGAACGTCGCCGCCTACGCCCGGATGCGCCGGGACGAGGACACGACCGACGACACGTACCAGGCGCTGACAGCCCGCTCGCAGTCTCTCTCGTCGGAGGCCAGTTCGGCCGCCTCGTTCCTCGACCCGGAACTGCAGGATTTGGAATACGACGACATCGAGGCGATGATCGACGCGGAGCCGGGGCTGGAGCCCTACGAGCACTACTTCGACGACGTGCTCCGGATGAAAGACCACACCCGCTCGGCCGAGGTCGAGAATCTCCTTGCGGAACTCGGTGAGGTCACCGGTGCGCCCGGCGAGGTGTACAACATGCTGGCCAACGCCGACATGGCGTTCCCGACCGTCGAGGACCCCGACGGCGACCAGCAGCCCATCACGCTCAACAACTTCACGACGCTGCAGAAACACCCCGACCGAGAGTTCCGCCAGCGCGTCTACGAGGCGTTCTACGACGAGTGGGACACCGTCCGCAACGCCGTCGGCACGGCCTACAAGAACGCCGTCAAGACGGACGTGAAGATGGCGAACGCACGGGACTACGACACCGCCCGCGAGGCCGCGCTGGACGGTCCGAACGTCCCCGTCGAGGTGTACGACACGCTCGTCGACACCGTCCACGACAACCTCGACACGCTCCACCGCCACGCCGACCTCAAGCGCCAGTCAATCGGGGCCGACGAACTCCGGATGTGGGACCTCTACGTCCCGCTTGTGCAGGAGGAATCGCCCGAAATCGAGTACGAACAGGCCTGCGAATACGTCACCGAAGCCGTCGCACCGCTGGGCGATGACTACCAGTCCCGGCTCGCCGACGGGCTGGACTCGCGGTGGGTCGACGTCTACGAGACCGAGCACAAGCAGTCCGGCGCGTACTCCGGCGGGACCTACGACTCCCAGCCGTTCATCCTGATGAACTACCAGGACGACGTGGAGTCGATGTACACGCTGGCCCACGAACTCGGCCACTCGATGCACTCGGAGTACACCAGCGAGGAACAGCCCTACGTCTACTCCGGCTACGAGATATTCGTCGCCGAGGTCGCGAGCACCGTCAACGAGACGTTGCTGACCCACCATCTGCTGGATACCGTCGAGGACGAACGCCTGCGCCGACATATCCTCAACGAGTACCTCGAACGGTTCCGGTCGACGCTGTACCGCCAGACGATGTTCGCCGAGTTCGAGCACCGCACCCACGAGATGTCTGAGGCCGGTGAGCCGCTGACGCCCGACCGGCTTGACGACCTTTACCGGGAGCTGAAAGGCGACTACTACGAGCCGGCGGTGCTCGACGACCGCATCGCCCGCGAGTGGATGCGCATCCCGCACTTCTACCGGGCGTTCTACGTCTACCAGTACGCGACCGGGATTTCGGCGGCCGTCGCGCTCGTCGACGGTATCCTCGATAAAGGCGAGCCAGCCGCACAGCGGTACATCGACTTCCTCCGGAGCGGGTCGCGGCAGTACCCGCTGGAGCTGCTTCGCGACGCCGGCGTCGACATGGCCAGTCCGGACCCCGTCGAGTCCGCCCTCTCGACGTACGGCGAGTACCTCGACGAGTTCGCCGAGCTGCTGTAGGGCGGCCAGTAGCTATCCGGTGCCTGTCTGGCTGTTCGAGCCACCGGTCTAACCGAACGCTACAGCCCCGTCTCGACACGGATAACTGTTTCACCCCCTGTGACCCGAAGGCACTTTGTGTCTCAACCGTATAGTACCGACCATCCAAATGTCGCGCAGTCCCTCGCTTCCGGAACGACCACGGTTGGAACTTGATCCCGATATGACGCCTGACGAGCGTCTGGAGGCACTCCGGGAACATTTCAAAGAGATAGTACAGGTCAACGAACAGCTGACTGAGCAACTGGACGCCGCCCGTGACCGGCAGCACGATCTCACGGACGAGGTCGACCAGCTTGAACGGGAAAACGAGACGCTCAAGACGTCTTCGCTGTACATCGCCACAGCCGAGGAGCTGACCGACGACGGCGTGGTCGTCAAACAGCACGGCAACAACCAGGAGGTGCTGACCGAAGTCTCGCCATCCATCCGTGACGGCCTGGAGGCCGGCGACCGCGTCGCCATCAACGACTCCTTCGGCGTCAAGCAGATCCTCGACCCCGAGACCGACGCCCGCGCACAGGCGATGCAGGTCGACGGTTCGCCGGACGTCTCCTACTCGGATATCGGCGGCCTCGAAGAACAGATCCGCGAGGTCCGGGAAGCCGTCGAGGAGCCGCTTGTCAACGCCGAACAGTTCCGCGAGGTCGGTATCGAACCGCCGAGCGGCGTCCTGCTGCACGGCCCGCCCGGCACCGGGAAGACGATGTTGGCGAAGGCCGTCGCCAACGAGACCGACGCGACGTTCATCAAGATGGCCGGCTCCGAACTGGTCCGGAAGTTCATCGGCGAGGGAGCGCGACTGGTCCGGGACCTGTTCGAGCTCGCCGCCGAGCGCGAACCGGCTATCATCTTCATCGACGAGATCGACGCCATCGCGGCCAAGCGGACGGAGTCGAAGACCTCCGGCGACGCCGAGGTCCAGCGGACGATGATGCAACTGCTTTCGGAGATGGACGGCTTCGACGAGCGCGGCGAGATCCGCATCATCGCCGCGACGAACCGCTTCGACATGCTCGACCGGGCCATCCTCCGCCCCGGCCGCTTCGACCGCCTCATCGAAGTCCCGAACCCCGACGTCGAGGGCCGCGAGCGCATCCTCGAGATCCACACCCAGGAAATGAACCTCGATGACGACGTGGACCTTGGCGCGTTTGCCACCGAGACCGACGGCCTCTCCGGCGCGGAACTGGCATCGCTGGCGACCGAGGCCGGGATGTTCGCCATCCGTGACGGCCGGACGACGGTCCAGCAGTCCGACCTCCACGACGCCCTAGAGAAGATCGAAGCCGACGACGACGCCAGCAGTGTCCCCGTCGCGTTCGCCTAACCACCCACCTTTTTTAGCGTCGCCTTTCCTCGCGCGCTCGTAGAGCGCGCTGTGGAAGGCTCCTTGAAAAACGTGGGGGAAAAAGCCGGCCGCTCACGCTGCTCGCGGCCGGGGAAACCGCGGCCATTCGGCCGCGGTATGCTAACCGCACCGATTCTCATTGTCTATTCTGCGATAACTGTGTTCGGTCGTTTCCGTTCTTATCGTGACTGCCTCCCGTCCCCACGCGATTTAAGCCACCCCGCCCGGTATCAGCGCCCGTGACAGAGCGCGGACGGACGCGGCGGGCGTTTCTGGGGACGCTCGCGGCGACGATGGTCGGGTCAGTTGCGGGGTGTCAATCACAGTTCGATCCGCTCGCATCGACGGCGCTTGACGAACACGCCGCCACACAGTTCCGGCAGGGGCTCCTGAACCAGGGGTATCAGGACGTATCGGTTCCGGACGCTGTCGAGCGGGCCTGGGAACTCCCGGCCAACCGCGGGGACCACACCGCGGCAAAGGGGAGTCCCGCGCTGGCACCGACTGGCGACCTGATTCTGGCCGACGATACCGGCCGCGTGCGGGCCATCGCACCTGATGGCGAGGTCCAGTGGGCGACGACCATCACGCAGGCGACGCGCGGGAGCCACGGCACGCCGGCCATCGCCAACGACACCGTCTACATCGGGGCCTACGACGGCGCGCTGTCGGCGCTGGACCTCGAAACCGGAAAGCGGCGCTGGCGGACGGAACTCGGTGATGCCATCGGCGCAAGTCCGACCTACTACAACGGGTCGCTGTACGTCGCCGTCGAACACGCCGCACCGAGCGGGAGCGTCGTCGCGGTGAACGCCGCGACCGGCGACGTGCAGTGGCGGGACAGTCGGCCGACCGACCATCCGCACTCGACGGTGGCGCTGGACCGCGAACACGGTCGTCTGCTGTTTGGCTCGAACGACGGCTACTGCTACGCGTGGTCGTTCCCGGGCCTGGAACAGGTGTGGCGGTACGACACCGGCGGCGACGTGAAAGCCCCTCTCGCCGTCGCTGACGGGACAGCCATCGTGCCGTCGTGGGCCGAGACGGTCACCGCCGTCGACGTGACCGACGGCTCGGAGCAGTGGACCTTCGAGGCCGACGCCGACGTGATGTGTGCGCCGGCGGTCCACGACGGCACCGTCTACGTCGGCAGCCACGACGACCGGGTGTACGCGCTCGACCTCGAAAGCGGCGAGGAGCAGTGGCGCTACGACACTGGCGGGTGGATTATCGGGAGCGTTGTCGCCACCCGAGACCACGTCCTCGTCGGGTCCTACGACGGGCGACTGTACGCGCTGGAGCGGGACACCGGTGCAGTGGCCTGGACCACCGACAACCGCGGCCATGTGACGAGTGCTCCGCTGGTGACCGCCGACGCCATCTACTACGCGGAGCGTGCGGCCGAGGGCGACCCGAACCGACCGGGAATGTGCTACAGACTCGTTCCGGCAAAACGAAGCGAAACCCCTTACCCCGCGGACCGTCGAGAATCGCCTATGAGTACCATCCGGGTCGTGTGGGGGACTGCGACCGGCCCGACCGCACTGGCCGCGTACGACGCGGCACTCGCCGAGGCGGGCGTCCACAACTACAACCTCATCTCGCTCTCGTCGGTCATTCCTACCGAGCCGGCTATCGAGGTGACAGGGACGGCACCGGATCTGGGGCCGCCCGGCGAAGCGCTAGAGGTCGTCCAGTCCTCGGCGACAGCCGAGCCTGGTGAGAGCGTGGCCGCTGGTATCGGCTGGGCCCGCAGCGAGGACGGGCCGGGCATCTTCTACGAGGTCGACGGGGGCAGCGAGGACGCGGTCCGGATGGAAATCCGCGAAGGACTGGCCGCCGGCCGGGACCTCCGGGACTGGGAGTTCGTCGAGGAGAACGTGTACGTCGAGTCGGCGACTGACGATGCCCAATACGCCAGCGCCGTCGTGCTCGCCACCTACGGCGAGAGCCACCCCGTCGTGTAAGCGGCGTTGCACCGACGGTTCCGGTCAGAACTGTGTTCGACCCTGGGTTTTTAGTCTTCCCCCCATAGAGACAGAGAACGTTCATGTACGGTAATACGTCGTTTGGTGGGGAGACGGAAGAAGTGACGCTGACCGCGGAACAGCGCGAGGAGCTCCGCCGGGACCTCTCGAGCGTCGCCGCACGGACCCGCGAACTCCTGCCCGGCGAGTTCGTCGTCGGCTCGGAGATCAGCAACAGCACGACTGGACCGCGGGCCACAATCGCGGTCCAGCCGCCCGTCGGATCGGTCGTCAGCGCCGACTACACGCCCGAGGACCCGGAGAGTGCGAGCATCTCCGACGCCGAACGCGACGACCTCGCTCAGGGCATCGCCGCCTCTGCGGCCCTGCAGGTCAAGCAAGTGATGGGCGACGACACCTCGCCGACGGCGCAGTAACAGTCGCTGCTCTCAGTTTTCTGCAGCACAGTCGTGGTGACGCGTAGTCGCTGATATCAAGCCCGACCGCCGCTGGTGACCGGCGGGTCATAAAACAGCGCGTAGCCGATGGAGCCGGTCGCTGGGAGGCTGCCGGCACTCAGCGCCGTGACGAAACTAAGCGAGGTGACGACGGCACCGAGCGACGCCAGTAGCATCGAGAGGGCGATGCTGGCAAGCACGAGGTCAGGCATCGACAGGGACCCAGGCATTCGTGTCTGTATGGAGACACGCCTCCTAATTAAATATTATTACTCGCGCAAACAGCGCACCGAGTACCGCCTATTTGCCCCAGAAGGGGTCGCGATTCCGGTGTTTCTCCAGATACATCGACAGCGCCTCGCGCTCGTCGACGGAGATGTCTTCCTTGAGTTCCTGTTCGAGAATCTTTGCGTGCTTTTCGGGGATTTCGACCCAGAGGTCGTCGCCTTCCTCGACCTGGCGGCCGACGGTCGGCCCCTGAATGGAGACGGCCATGCGCTCGCCGGCGCGGGCCGAGTCGACGTCTTCGCCCTCGTCCTGAATCGTTTTGAGGGTCCCGACGCGGTTTGCCTCGCCGTTCTCCCATCTGACGACGTTGACGTTCCGGCGGAGTTCACCGGAGAGGATTTCGACGCCGACGACGGCGGGGTCTGACTGGCGGAACGTGTGGTCCTGCAGAATCCGGAACTTCGCCGGGCGGGTGATGTTCTCCAGAATCTGCTCCTGCTGGGCCTCCTCGATGGCGGTGACGTGGTCGTCGTAGGACTCGACGAGCTGGTAGATGACGTCGTCCTCGAACAGCTCCACGTCCTCCTGTTCGGCGAGGTCCCGAGCGTCGTCGAGCACTTCGACGCTGAAGGCCAGAATCGCCTGATTGGTCGGCTCGCCGGCCGTTTCGGCGACTCGCACGTCCCGCGGTGCGACCGCGCCGACCTCGGCGCGCATGACGGGGATCTCTTCCTCTTCGAGGGTGCTTGAAAGCGCCTCCAGCGAGCCCAGCGTGTCGGCCTTGATGACGACCCCTTCTTCTTGGGTCGTCACCTCGATCTCGGCGAGTTCCTCCTCCACCTCGGCGATGACCTCGCTGCGGTCGCGGTCGCGGATGACGCGGATCGGCGCACCGGCCATCGCGTCGCCGAGGTCCGGCGCGGCGATCTTGACGCCGTCGGCGGCGGCGACCTGCTCGACCTGTTCGAACTCCTGTTCGGTCCGGATCTCTTCGAGCGGGCGTGGCCGGAGCAGCGCGCGGACGTCAGTGACAATTGGCCCTTGAAGGCCGCCGACCACGATGGTGTCGTCGTTGCGGATGGTCCCGTCGTAGATGATGGCGTCGAGCGTCGTCCCGAAGCCCTGGGTGTCTTTCACTTCGAGGACGGTCCCGACACCGGGACCGCTGGTGTCGATCTCCATCTCCTCTTTCATGTACCGCTGGGACAGCCCCATCATCACCGTCAGCAGGTCGGGGATGCCCTCGCTGGTTTCGGCCGAGACCGGCACGACGCCGATGTTAGCCTGGAAGTTCTGGACCCGCCAGTACATATCCGCGGAGAAGCCGTTGTCCGAGAGTTCGCCGATGATCTCGTACAGCTTCTCGTTGAGGTCGGACTGGACGCGGTCGGACTGGGCGTCCATCGTCTGCTGGACCGGCTGTCCCTCGTTGGGGTTCCAGCCGGGGACGGTGTCAATCTTGTTCGCGGCGACGATAAACGGCGTCTGGGTTCGCTTGAGGATGTCGATGGCCTCCAGCGTCTGTGGCTGGAAGCCGTCGTTGACGTCGACGACGAGGATGGCAATGTCGGCGAGCGCGCCGCCCCGGGAGCGAAGCGTCGAGAAGGAGTGGTGGCCCGGTGTGTCGATGAACAGCAGGCCGGGCAGGTCGAAGTCAGTCGGGTCGACCAGGTCACCGGCGATTTCGGAAATCACGTCCAGTGGGACGGCTGTCGCGCCGATGTGCTGCGTAATCGCGCCCGATTCGCCGGCGGTGACGGCCGAACCGCGGATCTTGTCGAGCAGGCTCGTCTTCCCGTGGTCGACGTGGCCCAAAACGGCGACGATGGGCGTCCGCAGGGTGTCGTCGGTGGCTGTGGTGGGGTCCGTGTCAGACATAGATGGCTCCAGAAGTTGTCAGAACCGAGTCGTCGGTGGCAGTTAAGTTCGTCGTCATCAGACGCGCGCGACCGAACGTAGGGCTAAGCGGGCGTCACTCGGTTACAGTGAACGACCCCGTCATGCCGACGCTCTGGTGGGGGACGCAGTGGTACTCGTACTCGCCGGGGACCTCGAACCGATAGGCGTACTCGTAGCCCGAACTGTACGTCGTCCCATCGTCGCCGGGCGTCCCCGACCAGTCGCTGTCTTCCGGCGTCGCGGTCGGTTTGACGTTGTGGCCGCCGGCCTTCCAGACCCACAGAACGGTGCTACCGGCCGGGACCTCGAAGGTTTCCGGATCGAAACTGAAGCTTCCCGGCGCGACGGCGACTTCCTGGTCGGCGTCCACCGGCGTTCCGGTCGGCGTGGGCGTCGCTGTCTCGGTCGGGGCGGCCGTAGCAGTCGGTGTCGGCGACTCAGTCGGAGTCGGTGTCGCCGTTTCAGTTGCCGTCGCAGTTCGAGTCGGCACTTCTGTGGCGGTGGCTGTCGGTGACGGTGTTCCGTCGCCACTACAGCCTGCCACGGTACCGATGACGGCGGCCGCGAGGCCCCCGAGAAACTGCCGCCTGTTACTGTCCATACGTCCCCATCGGCCGCCTCTCGCATAGGGTTGTGGCTCGCTGTAGATGTTCCGGGGCGTGGGACGGTCGAGGACGGCACCATGGCCGCCGATACTGGTATCCATCCGTCCCCATCGCCGCTCACCTGTCGGACATCCCCGTGGCGTTTATGTAACCTCGTTCGGAACAAGGGGGTATGGCTGCAATACTCGCAGAAAACCTGTCGGGGAAAGACGTGATGGGGACTGACGGCGCGGAGATCGGCAGTCTCTACAACATCACGATGGACTTTTCGTCGGGCGCGCTGCACAACCTCGTTATCGACCCTGCGGAGTCGCTCCGCAACACGAACTTCGAGTACAGTGACCAGGGCCGCCTGCTTGTCCCGGTTGAGCGGGTCAAGGCGGTGAAAGACCACATGATCGTCAAACGCTAGATGTACGTTCTTGACTCCTCGGCATTTATCAACGAGTATCACACCGACGAGCAGATCGCAACGATTCCGCTCGTCAGAGAGGAACTGGAAGACGAGGCCGCCTATCGCTTCGACGCCCTCGAAGGCTCGGGCATGCACCTCCACATTCCCGAGGACAACACCGTCGAGCGCATCGAGCGCGCTGCCAGCGAAACCGGTGACCTCGCGGAACTCTCGGAAACCGACATCCGGCTGATCGCGGCCGCGTTCGAACTCGACAGTCGACTCGTCACAGACGACTACGCGATGCAGAACGTCGCGGAGAAACTCGACGTGAGCGTCGAGGTAATCGCCCGCGACGGTATCACCGAACAGCGGGACTGGCTGTTCCAGTGTGCCGGCTGCGGCCGTGAGTTCGACGAGAACCGCGACCGCTGTCCCATCTGTGGCAGCTCACTATCGCGGAAGAACCCGGCTTAGACGGTCTGTTCGTCCCGGGCTTCGAGTCCGAGCTCGACCAACTGTGAAAGCACTTCCTCCTCTGTGATGCCGTAGCGCCGCGCAAGCGTTTCGATGATCCGCGCTTGGTCGTCATCACAGACGATGGTGAACCGCCGAGCCATGCCATCGCCTACAACGGTAGTTCGCATAAATACCCGTCAGACAGCAGTCAGACGGCTCAAACTGCCGGATTTCCTGTAATCTCGATGTACAATGTGAGAAACTGGATGGCGTTGAACGCCCCGTGGATGAAGATCGGGACGAGCAGGTTCTCGGTCTTGAGATAGCTGAGGCCCAGCAGCGTCGACAGGACGAACACCAGTAACAGCGAGAGGGCGGTCTGTGTCGGCGTGCCAGCGGCGTACTGTCCGAAGTGGACGACGCCGAAGACGGCGCTCGTGAGTATAATCGCCTGCAGATCACTGAAATCGTCGTAGAGGTACTTCTGGATGATGTTTCGGTAGATGAACTCCTCGCTCGGCGCGATAGTGAGAAACGCCAGCGGCACCATCACAAGCAGGAACGACGGGTCTCTGTTGGCTAGCTCTTCGACGCTGCTCCGAGCCGCTTCGAGTCCGAGCGCCTGAATGAGGTAACTGAAGCCAAACAGCGCGACCATGAGGACGACGACGCCGCCGACGCCGTAGCCAACGTCGCGGAGACTGGGTCGCCGCAAATCGAGATCAGCCCAGGTCCGGTCTAGCCGGTTGGCGACGGCCGCCCCGAAACCAACGAAACCGACGCCGATACCGATAGTGAGCGTGATGTACACTGGGCCGGTGACGGTTCCGCCGTCGAGCGCCGCGGCGCTGACAAGCCCTGCGGCCGCGGCTCCGAGCACGACGAACTGGGCGAACAGCGTGCCCACGAGGAAGCCGGCCAGCCCGATTCCTGTCGCGACCGAGAGCGCTCTGGCGACCGTGTACAGCCGGTCGTTCGGCACGTCGGACGCCAGCGCCCAACCCAGCGCAATCGTCACGCAGCCGGCCAGCACCGTGAGATACACGGCGATTCCGACGGTCGCTTCGACGCCGGTACGGAACTCCGGTCCGAAGAAGGCGACGAGCGTCGCGAGCGTTGCGACGACGCTTGCGCCCGTCGCGCCCAGGCCCGCCTGTCGGCGGTCGAGTGCGCCGTGACGGACGAGTGAGAAGGCGAGCGCCGCGACGACGAAGCCGGCGACGGCTATCTGTCGGGCGGTGACCGGGCCGACCGTCGTCGCCGGTGTCATCCAGCTAACGACGCCGGTTTCCGTGGCGACGAGTACGACGAGACCGAGGCCAGCGGCGAGAACACCCCAGTTCGCGGCAGTGTCGTCCATTATCGGCAGTCCGTTGCGCCGGCCTAAAGGGACTCCGTTTCGCCGATCCGCAGCCGCTCGCGCTCGTCGATAACCGCCGTCTCGTCCGTCGTTTCGCCGCGGATGAGCGCCCGCGTGGCGTTTTTGCCCCACTCGACGGCCGGCTGGGTGAATGTCTCCACGTCCGCGAGTTCGCCGACGAGGACGCAGGCCGCCTCCATCGCGTACAGCAGTTCGCCGACGCTCTCTGCGTCGAGTCGGTCGATCTCTACTTCCAGCGCCGGCCGGTCAGCCGCCGGCAGGCTCGCCACCGTCGCTTCGTACTCGGCGTCGATGAGGCCGCCGAGGTCGGTTCCGGCGAGATACGAGAGGTCATCGTGGTCCGGGTCGGGAATCGCCACGTCGGCGCGCTCGCGCGGTCGGACGAACGTGACGACCTTGTCGCGGTGGCCGGCGCGGTACAGCTGGAGCTGGGAGTGCTGGTCGGTCGCGCCCAGCGCCCGCGCCGGCGTCTGGCCCCGCCCGTCCTTGCCCAGGCTCTCGGCCCAGAGCTGTGCGAACCACTCGCCGAAGGACTCCAGCCGCTCGGCGTAGGGCATGAATGCGTTGACTTTCGCGCCCTCCTCTTCGAGTGCGTAGGCCATCGCGCCGTAGGCGTAGGCCGGCGAGTCATACAGCGACGGCGCGAGGTCGTCAGCCGCCTGCTGACCGCCGGCAAGCAGCCCCTCGATGTCGATGCCGAGGATGGCTGGCGGGACGAGCCCGACCGCCGAGAGCGCGCTGAAGCGGCCGGGGACGCCCTCGGGGACCGGCAGCGTCGGCAGGTCGTGCTGGTCAGCGAGCGCCCGGAGCGGGCCGGACTCGCCCGTGGTCACGACGATGCGCTCGGTCCAGTCGACGCCCCGGTCCTCGTAGGCCTCGCGGACGACGAGGAAGTTCGCCAGCGTCTCCGCCGTCGTCCCAGAACGCGAGACGACGTTGATGGCTGTGTCGGCGAGGGAGAGGCCGTCGAGCGTCCGCCGGACGTGCTCCGGGTCGACGTTGTCCAGCACGACGTGACTGCCCGGGTCCTCTGCCAGTGCCTCCGTGATGGTTTTCGCCCCCAGCGCGGAGCCACCGATACCGACGGTGATGACTGACTCGGCGTCGGCGACTGGCGCGACGGCGTCGCGGATGGTCTCGGCGTCGGTTGCTTCGGGGAGGTTCAGCGACGCGTAGCCGAACTCGCCCTCCTCCCGTCCCTGCTCGATTCGCTCGTGGGCCGCGGCCACCCGCTCGTCCAGGTCGTCAAGTGTCGCCCGCTCGACGCCCGGGTCGGCGGCACTGGCAAGCGCGGCTCCGATATCGACGTGCATACTCGGGGTGTCGACGGGCGGGTACAAACAACTCCCGAAGGAGGCGGTGGGTAGCGGACGCGGGTCCGCTCTCACCGCCGGTCGGACAACACCGCGCTTAACCACGCGCTCGCCTAACCCATCGGCATGACAGACGCGACGGCAGAGCAGTCCGTCACAGCCGACGCCGACGACGACCGGCCCGAACCGTACAACGGCCTGCCGGGTGCGTTCCCATACGCGTTCCGGGCCAGCGACTCGCTGCTGTTCAAAGCCTACGTTCCGGTCGCGTTGTTGCTGTCCGTGGCGATTACGCTCGTGTTCTCGTTCGGGCTGATAACGCAACTCGCCGAAACCGGCAGCGTCCGCGGCGGGACGTTCACCTTCTCCCGGAGCTTCTTCCTGTTCGTCGGGCTGTTGCTCGTCGCGCCGCTGCTGGCTCCAGTGCTCTCCGTCGCGCGCCGCCATCGACGGACCGCATCCTCGGTCGCCTACGACCGCGCCCTCGCGCTCTCGGCGTTCCTGTTCATCGGGTCGATATACCTCGCGCTGTTGACCTCAGCGCCGGCGGAACTTCGCGAGCCGACACAGAGCGCCGTCGTCGGGTTCTTCTACTCGCTGCCCCCGCTTGCGGGCCTGGCCCCGCCGCTGCTCGCGACGCTGGTGATCTATCTGACCCACCGGCTGCTGAAGTAGCGCTGCCGGCCCACAGCACCCACTCCTCCGAAGTGATACGACACACCGTCCCCGGGTCGAAACGGGCAAGAACGCCCGTGCCGAACGTATCTCTATGACAGCCATTGAAGGGACATTTCTGGTCACGAATGCTGATGACGCGTCGGCGACGCTTCGGAACGTCGCGGACTCGCAAGTGCTGACACTGTCGGACAACCCCGGCGTCGAGGCCGGCGAGGTCGTGGAGGGGACAGTCGAGCCGGAGCCGCCGATGGAGGTCACGTACACCGTCACTGAAGTCGCCGAGCGGCGACGCATTCCCGTCGAGACGGTCGACCTCGCGCCGACGGCGCAGACGACCGAAATCGCGGCCGAACAGGCCCCCGGCGAGCTAACGACGGTCGAACGCGCCGGCGAGGGCGAGGTTCACGTCCTGACGGTTCCGGACGACGAGACGGACGAGGCGGCGGCGGATGTCGTCGACGACGAGGCCACCCTCTCGCGGGCGGCCAGGCTTGGCGTCGACCGCGTCGAGGTTCGGACGGCAGAGGGCGTCGTCAGCGTGCGTTACCTGCCGGACTGACGCGTTCTCTCGTCCGCTCCAGTTTCCTATTCGGTCGGTCCGGCGGCGCTCTGGACCTGCCAGCCGCCGGCGATTCCGCAGGCCTCGCGCTCGGTGTAGACGAACGCGGTGTCTTCGGTCACCGCGGAGCCGCCGTCGACGGATTCGACCTGGAGCGGGAAGTCCAGCGTGTCGCCACAGCAGCCAACGCCGACAAACTCTGTCCACACGTCGCCCGGTGTGGCGGTGTTGTGTGTCTTCCGGAGGTACGCGCGGAACGGCGACCCGTCTATTTTGTCGCGACCCCAGCCGCTGAGGTCCGCCGGATAGGAGAGTTCGACCCTGGTTGCGCTCTCGGGCATAGTCGGATATACGTGATAAACTGCCATAGATGTACGGCACGGCGGATGTCAGCGGCAGTGATTGAGAAGGCTTATTCGCCCCCGTCTCACACCGTTCCGTCATGTTCGAGTTCGAGGTCCCGGAAGTCGATTACACCCAGTATTCGAACCGCCAGCTGGTGGCGGTTCCGCTGGTGGTGCTTGCGCTCTCGCTCGCGGTCATCGGTGGCTGGTGGGCTGTCACCGGGGCACCAGTCGACCGGGGCATCGACTTTACTGGCGGGACGGAATTAACGATAGGGACAAACGCGACGCTCACAAACGAAGACATCAAAGCCACATTCGATGAGCCGGTTGTTTCGGTGCAGGGTATCACGACGACTTCGGAATCCACCTACGAGAATCAATATGTCGTCACGTTCGATAATTCGGCCAACGTGTCTTCGGTTCGGTCCGCTGCCCAGTCGGCAGAGGAACTGACGCTGTTGGGGAGCGGAACGACATCGCCGCTGTTTGGCGGGCAAAACCAGCGTCTCGCAGTCATCGGTGTCGGAGTTGCGTTCCTCGGGATGAGCCTGCTCGCCTTCGCCTTCTTCCGTACATTCGTCCCGAGTATCGCCATTGTTATTTCGGCGTTTTCCGACATCATGATTCCGCTCGCGATAATGAACCTCCTTGGAATCAAGCTTTCACTGGGAATCGTCGCAGCGTTCCTCATGCTGATCGGGTACTCTGTCGACTCGGATATTCTGTTGAATAACCATGTTCTCAGACGTTCAGGCGGGTTTTACGAATCGACGTACCGTGCGATGCGAACCGGTGTGACGATGACATTAACGTCTATTGCAGCGATGACCGTGATGGCGGTCACAGCGACACTATTCGGGATTGGCCTGATGGCCGATATCGGTCTGATACTGGTTCTCGGACTGACGGCAGACCTAATGAATACGTATTTACTCAACGTTACGCTGCTTCGCTGGTACAAATATGAGGGGGTAAACCGATGAGTACTCTTCGAGAAAATTGGCGAGTCGCTCTACTGGTCGTGCTTCTCCTGACCAGTGCTATCGCGCTATTCGTTCCCGGTGTCCCGCCGGGAACGAGTGCCGATGGACCGACCGACGAATCTGCCCCAGAAGCGGGCGAGGCCGAACAGTTGACAAACCTCAACTACGGTATTCAGCTCAGTGGCGGAACCCGACTTCGCGCCCCTATCGTCGGCATCACTGCCGAGAACGTCAACGTGACACAGGCGGATTCGACACAGCTTGAGCAAACAGTGGCCGACGAACTTGACCTCGACACGGTAGACGTCCGAGTCCGACCTATCACCTCCGAGCGAAGCACGGGGGCTGTGGAGGTCGTTACAAAGAACGTCACGCATCAAGAACTCCGAACGGCACTCGAGAACAACGGGTATCAGCCGACTACCGTACGTGACGGCGTGACCCCGGAGACGCGTCAACAGATGGTCGAAGCTGTTGACGAGAAACTCCGGACCTCAGCGCTCAGCGGTGCGTCAGTCCAGATCGTCAACGTTCCCGGTGGCCAACACTTCGTCAGTATTACTGCCCCAGACCGGGACCGAGAAGAGCTCGTCGACCTGCTGAACGAGCGCGGGACCGTCAAAATATACGCCGTGTATCCCGGCGGTGAAAACGGGACCTTCGTCCGCGAAGAAGTGCTCAAGCGGTCTCAGATGAGTGATATCTCGGCTGCGGACAGGGAAGGCGTCGGTTGGGCTGTGTACATCACAGTCAGCCCGGATGCCGCCGACGAGTTCTCACAACGAATGGTCGATGCCGGGTTCGGCGACGGGGCTCCGTGTGGAAACTACAACCATTCGGATATTCAGCAAACGACTGCCGGTGGGTCGGCAGACCCAGCACTCGCAAACGACGAACCTGGCTGTCTGGTCCATACGTTAAACGGTGAGGTTGTCACAGCCCGGGGTGTGACGCCGGGCCTCGGCGAGAGCTTCGCCAGTGGCGAGTTCGCCAACGACCCTGTGTACGTGATGCAAACTGGAAGCTCGGAAAACCCCGCTGAGACGGCCAATAAAATCGAGCTGAACCTTCGTGCTGGACAGCTTCCGGCGCCGCTCGACCTCTCTGAAGACTCCGGCTCGTCGCTCGACCCGGCGCTTGCAGAGCGGTTCAAGCAGAATTCGCTGTTGACCGGATTGCTGGCTGTCCTCGCAGTCAGTCTCGTGGTCTACGTGCGATACAAACGGGTTGAGGTCGTCGTCCCGATGGTCGTCACGGCGCTGTCGGAGGTGTTCATCCTCCTCGGGTTCGTCGCCTTCGTCCAGTATCCGCTGAACCTCTCGCATCTGGCCGGGTTCATTGCGGTTATCGGCACGGGGGTGGACGACCTCATTATTATCGCTGACGAGATTCTCCAGCAGGGAGAGGTCGAGACGGGACGCGTGTTCCAGAGCCGCTTCCGCAAGGCGTTCTGGGTCATCGGCGCGGCCGCGGCGACGACCATCATGGCGATGAGTCCGCTGATGGTCCTACCACTCGGGGACCTTTCCGGGTTCGCCATTATCACCATCGTGGGCGTCCTCATCGGCGTACTCGTGACGCGCCCGGCCTACGGTGATATCCTGCGAAACCTCGTGCTGGACGAGGACTGAGCGGCTCTTGCTTTCTGACTGACACACCCCACGTTCGCTGTCGAACTGTACCCGTTCAAAAGTCGCCCAGCGACGCCTGTTCTGCCGCCGCCAGCACGTCGTCACACGTCGACCACGAGCGGCGAGCACACGCCGGTAGCTCGCCGTGGCGGTCGACGTAGTCCGCCAGGAACGCCCGCGTCGTCGGGTCGCTGGGGTAGCCCGACCCCACATCGCCGTACTCCTCGGCTAGGTCCGCGACGTGTGCGTCGCGGGCGACCTTCGCGACAATCGAGGCGGCACCGACCAGTGGGTCCGTCTCGTCTGCGCCGTGTTCCGCGGTCACCGCCACGTCAGTATCGACCGCGTCCGCGACCCGGCGACCGAACCGCGCCGCGTCGGTGTCGCCGGCGTCGACTGTGCCCGATAGACCGTCTCGGGCTACTGCCGATAGCGCCTCTGCCTGCCCGTCGACGGTCAGCGTGTTCATGTCCGTCCCGTCCGCGTCGATGCGTTCGACCGGAATCTCGGCGATACCGACAGCGTCGGCCGACTCGCGGATGTCGCCGGCCAGTCGCTCGCGGCGCTCCGGCCTGATGTCCTTCGAGTCGCCGACACCATCGGGTAGAGCCGCCGGGTCGGCCCGGACAGCGGCGGCGAACATCGACCCCAGAACCGGCCCTTTCCCGGCCTCATCGACGCCAAATCGCATGACTATCCTCTGGACGGCGCTGCAAAAACAGCTTCCGATTGGACGGCGGCCCAGCGCGTTACTCTCTGAGGAACTCGTCTTTCGCGAACGGTTCGTCCTCGCCCTGCACGTCGATTACGTCGAGCGCCGTCACCACGGCGTTGGTCTCAAGCAGGCCGGCCAGGCTCGGCTCCGTGCGCCCCTCGTCGCTGGAGACGAGTTCCTTCACGTACAGGCCGCCCTCGCCGTGGATGCGGAGTTCGGCGTGGCGGTCGTCGGTCAGTTCGCCCTCGGCGTCGTACACCGTCCGCGTCCGGGTGATGTCGGCCCGGCGGTGGGTGACCCGCTGGGGCGTCTCCTGCTGGATGGTCGCACCGTCCAGTTCCACCAGTGCGTCCTGTAGGGCCTCGGCGTCGACCGCATCGCCGAACTCCACGTCCATCCGGTAGGTCTTCGAGGCGTCCAGTTCCTTGACGCGCTCGACCATCTCGTGGGTCGCCGGGTGGAGGTCCGTCACCTCGACCTTCCCATCGGCGAAGGCGTTGATGTCGGCTTCGAGTTCGTCGGCGTCCACGTCGCGCTTGCGGGGTTCCATCACCTCGATGACGAACGGGCGGCCCGAATCGAGCATCCGGGCGTCGACGTCCTCGCGGCCGGCGCCGTGGAACACGGCCTCCTCGCCGTCCATCGCCTCGCGGACGACGGGCGCGGACAGTTGCTCGACGCTCTCGTCGTAGCGGTAGCCGCTGCCGCCACAGCCGTCGCAGGGCTCGCCCTGCCACAGTCCGGTCCCGTTGCAGTCGTTGCAGGGCCACTTCGTCTGGGGAATATCGCGTTCGAGCTTGCGGTAGCGGCCGTAGATGAACGCCGAGTTGACGTGGGTCTCCACCTCATCTGTCGCGAGGTCGAGCGTAAGCTGGACCGCCGGACGGCCGAACTCGACCTCCGCACCGGTCAGGTCGCCGATCCGTTTTCCGACCTCGCGGTTGAGTTCGGTCTTCAGCGCTTCGCCGGCGTCGGGGTCTAGCCCGATGTCTTCCCGGAGCAGTTCGTCGTTCTCTTCGAGTAGTGGCGGCACCTTCGTCCCGACCTGGTAGGTGTCGAACTCGTAGCCGCGGACGGCGCTCGCGGCCTGTTCGGCCCACCAGTCGAAGCGGTCGCATTCGTTTTCACAGACCCAGCAGTCCTCGCCCGCCTCGAAGGGGTCGTCGTCTGCGAGCGCAACCGTCACCCGCAGGGCGTGGCCCCGTTCGGCGTTGGCCAGCCCGAAACTCCGGTCGGCGAAGAGTCGGCCGAGACAGGAATCACACAGCGGCCCGGTGGCAAGCGCCGCACGGGCGTCCTCAAGTATGCTCATTGCCTGAGCCGACGCGTCGCCACCGTAACTGCGTTTCGACCTCTCGGTCACCCGAGTCGGTCAGCCCTGCGACCTTGCCTGCGCTCACTTGCCAGCCATGCCGCCGTCGTCTGTGGCTTTGCCTTCCGACTGTGCTTGGTCGAACAGTTCGCCCGGAACCTCCTCGGCCGAGATGGAGATGGACCGCTGGGGGAACGGAATTCCGATGTCCTCAGCCTGGAACCGCTTGTAGATCGCGCTGTTGAGCTCGTGGGTCGCACGGGCTGTCAGGGCCGGGTTGCTGACCCAGCACAGGAGCTCGAAGTTCAGCGCGGAGTCGCCGAACTCCCGGAATCGGACCCGCGGATTCGGCCGTTCCTGCACGAGGTCTTCGGCCTCGGCTAGTTCCAGGAGAATCTCCTCGACGTGGTCGATATCCGTCCCGTAGGCGACGCCGACAGGCACGCGAATCCGGCGCTTGCGTCTCGGCGTCGACTCGTTGATGATGGCGGCATTGTTGAGCTTCGAGTTCGGCACAGTAACGAGGATGTCGTCGCGAGTACGGATGACTGTCGAGCGGACAGAGATGTCCTCGACGCGACCGCGCTCGCCGGTCTCCAGAACGACGAAATCGCCGACCGCGTACGTCCCGTCGAGATACAGCGACAGCGAGCCGAAGAAGTTCGCCAGCGTGTCTCGGGCCGCCAGCCCGACAATGATGCCCATAATCCCCGCCGAGGCAAGCAGTGGCGTCACGTCGATGTCCCAGAGGACCAGTAGGAGGAGGACGCCGCCGCCGGAGATGAGCGCGCTCCAGACGTTCTGGAGGATAGGGACCATCTGGCGGTCGATGTACGCCGAATCCGTCGCGATGGTTGATGCCTGGCGGCCGATACGCAGCAGAATCACCATCCAGACGATGACGACCAGCGAGAGCGTCCCGGCTTCCAGCGAGACGGCGACCGCCGGCCGGATGTCATAAATCTGTGCGCCAGCGTACGCGCCGCCGAGGCCGACTGTGACGTACACGGCGGTGTGGATTCCACGGAAGACGATGTCGTCGACGTCGCCCTCGATATGGGGTGTGACCCGTCTGAGCAGTCGGTCGCCGAGGACGCGGATGACCAGCGCGAGCGCGACTCCGCTGCCGACGAGCACGAGAAACCCCTGCCAGGCCGGTAGTCCCGACAGCAGGTCTACCACCCCGCTTCCCAGTTGCATACCCCCGTTTGGACACCAGCGCTATATATACTGCCACGTCGACGGCCCGAACCGAACGGCCTTTGTCCCGCGGCGTCCGCTCCGTGGGTATGAACCCGATTCTCGTCGCTATTCTGCTGGGCCTGCTGCAAGGGATACTGGAGTGGATTCCGGTCTCCAGCGAGGGCGGCGTCGCCCTCGCGTCGACGGTGGCCACTGGCGTCTCCCCGGCCGCCGCGACCCGTCTCGCGCTCTTTCTCCACGCCGGGACAGCGGTCGCGGCGACGGCCTACTACCGCACCGAAGTTCGAACCATCCTGCGTTCGATCCGAGAACTCTCCCGTCGCCCGTTCGCCGACGAGACGGCGGACCTCTCGTTTATCGTCATCGCGACGGCGGCGACCGCCGTCACCGGTCTTCCCGCGTATCTGGTGCTCGACGCGGCTGTCTCAAATCTTGAGGGCGGGCTCTTTCTGGCGCTGGTCGGCGGCCTGCTCGTCGTCACCGGTCTGCTCCAGCGGTTCGCCGCGGCGCTATCGCTTGGTGAGCGCGAGATTCCGGACGGGGTCGACGCCGTGCTGGTGGGCGTCCTGCAGGGCCTGGCTATCCTTCCCGGTGTCTCCCGGTCCGGGACGACGGTGAGTGCCCTGCTGCTCCGAGGCCACGAAGGCGAGTCGTCGCTTCGGCTCTCGTTTCTGCTGTCGATTCCGGCCGCGCTCGCCGCGAACGTACTGGTCCTCGTTGACGACGGCGTGCCGGCAATCGACCCGCTGCCGGCCGTTGTCGCCCTCGCTGTGAGTGCCGTGGTCGGCTACCTCGCCGTCGATGCGCTGGTCCGCCTGGTGCGACAGGTCCCGTTCTGGGCGGTCTGTACGGTGTTTGGCGGGCTGGGCGTCGTCGGCGGGCTGCTCGTCGCGCTGTAGCGACCAGAGGGCGGCCTACTCCTCGTACTCGACTTCGGTGCCGCTGGCGACCGGCTGAAGGATGTACTCGCCTGTCTGGCCACGCTTGACCGGGGTGAAGTCGGCCGTGAACACGGTGCGGGTATCCGCGCGGATTTCGTACTCCTGCGTGAACTGTAGCGGCGCGTCGCCGGGCGTATCGACCGTCGCGTCACCGCCCTCTGCGAGCGTCCCGTCGACGCCTGTCACGTCGAGCTGGAGGAACTCGTAGGTGTCAACCTCGAGTTCGGTCTCGTCGACGAGCGAGGTGTTGCCGTCCTGCAACTGGACCAGGTCGGCTTCCTGGGCCTCGTCGAACTCGTGGTACTCGCGGGCGTCGCTCGTGTCCGCTGTCGTCGATTCTTCGGTCGCTGTGTCCTCCTCTGAGACTGGCTTTACCCAGATACCGGCCATCGTGATGACACACGATTCGAAATCAGCGATGTCGCCCGGCTGGTCGGTCACCTGTGTCGCGAGCGTGCCTGTTTCGGTACCGCTCCCGGAACAGCCGGCGAGGCCGACCGTGCTCGCTGCCGCGAGGCCGCCGGCGGCTTTCAGATAGTCGCGTCGAGACGTCGTTCCTGACTGCTGTGGATCGTGCATACACTGTTCTACAGCCGTCCCAGGGTAAAGGAGCCGGCAGATAGTCAGGCCGATTTCAGCCGAGTTTCGCCCGATTTGCCGGCAGTGAACGGTTTCTGGGTGACACAGACCGGGTGGTATCGACCAGTGCCGTGCTGGCGACGATGGAAGTTATTTATCCCTTGGCATCAAATCTGTAGTACCAGCGGCCATGAGTGGTGACGAACGCAAACTAGTCGACACATCGGGGGACTTCCAGTACGTCGTCCGCGATGGCGACACGGTGACCGACCCGAAGTGGCGTTCCTGTCGACTCATCGTCACCAACAAGCGACTCATTCTGGCGACGAACGGCTCGAAACAGCCTATTCCACACTCCAACATCACCCTCCCGTCGAACCCCGACGATCTGGTCCCCGACGGCGGGACCGGCGGTGCAACCGCGCTGGAGGTCGGCAACAACGTTCTGCTCGTCGACACGCCGAACCTGGACGACTTCGAGACGGAGTACGTCCGCGCCACGCTACAGGGCGAGGTCATCCTCGCGCGACAGCAGGCGGTCGTCGGCGGCGTCGTTCAGGAGGACGCCGAGTGGAGCAAGGCACGGTTTCAACTGGACGATGACATCATCCGCCTCCAGTTCCCCGGCGGCAAGAGTATGTCCTTCGAAATAGAGGACGTCGGAACCATCGAAACCGGGACCAGTACCGTGATGGGCCAGGAGCGGGAGGTCATCGAGGTCGAACACACTGACGACCAGGACCGCAGCGTCGAGACCCACATCTCGGGGATGGACCACCACACGCGGGCGCTGAAGACGCTGTTCACCCGCGTTATCGAGGACCGTGAGGACGATTACGAACTCTCGGAGATGGAGAGCCAGGTGTTGATGGCGCTGTACTCCGGTGTCTCTCCCTTCGAGATGTCTGATTTCGTCGGAACGACGCCCGACGAGGTCGAGGAAATCTATCAGAAACTGCTTGATATTGGGGCGGTTGACGAGGTCCGGGTTCGGACCGAGGTCGCGTTGAACGCGCAGGGGCGGAATATGGCGAGTGAGGCGATGAGTGAGAAATAGCGAGGGGCCGACCGGAGGGAGGGCCCTCGGATAGCGAACGAGGAACGCAGTGACTCGTGAGCAGTAGAGAGGCGCTACGCCCCTCTGAACGAGCGGTACGGTAATGTGACCCGCAGTGGCGGTTTCCCTGCCGGTCTTGCTGTGGCACAGGCAGCCCAGACGGACCCGTGGCCTGCCCCGGTCTTGCCGTTTTCACTCACCCAGGTATTCGACGTCTTCAGCCTCTGTCACCGATACTCCATCCGGAAGGTCGGACTCCGGGACCGGCGTCAGGGTGAGGACGTCACCCGCCTCGGTCTGTACCCACTCCTGTCCAGTCGCTTGACTCCAATCGTGTGGTTCCCAGAACCCCGACTCGAAGCGCATCCAGATGTCGAGACCACTGTAGTACTCTCCCGTCGAACTTTCGTATATCATTGCTGAACTCCACAGCGTCTGCTGCCGTCGAAAGAGTCAATGCACCTACATGGTCTTATTAGTACCGGCGAGACCGAAATTCTACGGCCTTGAGAATAGAGGGGTGCTTGGATGGCCCGGGTACGGAGGTGATTCAGCCACTATACGTGTCTGTTTCACAAACCCCTCGTGAATTGGCTGTGAATCCGTCGCCACCGTGAAAAACGGAGCCCGACCTACTGCTGTTCCATCGCCAGCTCAAGCGACCAGAAGAAACCGTAGTACGCGACGACGCCGCCGGCGAGCGTCAGGTAGTAGACCCACTGCGGAGCCGACAGCAGGTCGAAGATGACGCTCACGGCAGTCACCCAGGCGATAGCGAACACGAGGTCGACGAACATTCCTCGCTTGTGGTCGCGGACGTGGTTGCGGAGGGTGTCGACGACGCTCATCGGCGGCCTCGCGTGGTCCGCAGCGATTGGAGTCGATTCAGTGCCATGGTACTGTCAGTCTTCAACGTCCGTCTCGCCGTGGACGTCGACGACGAGCACCGGCAGTCGCGTCCGGCGGAGCACTTTCTCCGTGACGCTGCCGAGGATGACGCGCTTCAATCCCGAGCGGCCGTGGGACCCCATCACGACGAGGTCGATGTCGTTGTCCTCGACGAACTTCCGGATCGCGCGCGCGGGCTCGCCGGCGGTGATGTGCTCTTCCACTTCGACGCCGTGTTCGGCGGCGCGGTCGCGGACGTAGCCGGTGGCTTCGTCGGCGTCTTCCTTTATGTCGGTCATCTCCGCCAGGTTCCCCTGGCGGATGCGGTCGACCTGCTCTGTCCCCAGTGAGTAGCTGGTGGCGTCGACGTCGACGACGTACAGCGCGTGGACCGTTGCGCCGTACTTAGAGGCGATATCGACTGCCTGGTCGACCGCGTTTTCCGCGGTTTCGCTGCCGTCAGTCGGAACGAGAATGTTGTCGTACATGGGTTTAGTCGTCTGCGGGGGTGCCGCCGCTGGTGCTGTCGCCGACGACGTCTGCGGCGGTCTCCTGTTGCCCCATCGGCTCGGGGCTGTGACACTGTCGAACCATCTGCTTCGTCTCCAGGGGCGGCTCGGGCGTCGCCAGCGAGACGGCGATGGTGACGATGAACACGACCGGCGTCCCGATCAGCGCAGCGCCGATGGGCGGGACGTACTGGGCGTATATCGGGACGAGTGCTCCGCTCTCGCCAGCGGCTGCGCCGAGCGCGCCGATGTAGTTCGGCAGGACGCTGTTGATAATCGAGGTGATCCAGATGAGCAGGCCGAGCACCATCCCCGCCAGTGCGCCCTGACGGTTTGTGTTCTCCCACCAGAGGCCGAGGAAGAACATCGGGAACAGGACGACGCCGGCCAGCGAGAACGCGTAGGCGACCAGTTCGCCGATGAGCGCCGGTGGGTTGAACGCGGTCACCGTCACCAGCGCGCCCATGCCGATGATCGTCCCGCGACCGATGAGCACCTGCTGGCGCTGGGTCGCGTCGGGGTTGATCAGTTCGGTGTAGATGTCGTGTGCGACCGCTGAGGAGGCCGTGATGAACAGCCCGGCAGTCGTCGCGATAGCGGCGGCCATCGCACCGGCCGCGACGAGGCCGACGAACCACGTCGGGAGGTTCGCGAACTGCGCGGCGAGGACGACGATCACGTCACCCTCAGCGCCGGACATGCCGCCTTCTGCGGCGTAGGCGCTCGCACCGGTCGTCGCCTGGAAGAGGTCGACGCCGAAGGCCGCCATCGCGGGCGAGGCCCAGTAGAGCAGGAGGATGAAGAACAGCCCCCACACGCACGACCAGCGGGCGACGCGCTCGCTTCTGACCGTGTAGAACCGGACGAGGACGTGCGGGAGGCCGCAGGTCCCGACGATCAGCGAGAACGCCGTCGCGATCCAGAGGTAGAACGGCTGGTTCACGAACGGTGCGGAGAACTCGCGACCGAGGTCGGCGATCAGCGCGCCGTACTCGATCTGTGGAAGTATGGTCGAGTAGCCCTGCGAGAAGCCGACCACGTACACGCCCGCGAGGAACGCGACGATGAGGATGGTGTACTGGACGGCCATATTTTTCGTCGCCCCCAGCATCCCCGAGAGCGCGAGATAGCCGACGGTGATGGTCATCATCACGACGATCATCGGGATGATGTCGAGGCCGAAGACGTACTGACCGACCAGCCCCATGCCGCGGGCCTGGCCGACGGAGTAGACGTACGCGATGAGTAGCGTGGTGAACGCGGCCAGCGCGCGGGCGGTCGGCGAATTGAACCGGTCGCCGACGAAGTCCGGCGCGGTGTACTTCCCGAACCGGCGCATCTGCGCGGCCAGGAAGATGAGCAGGATGAAGTAGCCGGTCGTCCAGCCGACGATGAACGCCAGGCCGTAGAAGCCCGAGAGCGCGACCAGCCCGGCCAGTCCGAGGTACGAGGCGGCGGACATCCAGTTCGCGCCGATGGCCATCCCGTTCTCGATGTTCCCGATGCCGCGGCCGGCCACCCACATCCCCTCGGTGTCGGCCACCTTGAAGACGTAGCCGATGACGAGGAACGAGGCCATCATCAAGAAGACGATGATCGCCGGAACGAGTTTGAACGAGATATCCAGCGCTTCCGCCTGTAACGGGACCGTCAC